>JADJTM010000002.1 GCA_016711205.1 Micropruina sp.
CCTCCACCCGCCGACCGTCACGCGAGGAGGGGGTGAAGAACTGCCGGGCGTGATCCGACAGCAGGTCCACCACGACGTCGCGTCCGGTCTCGACCAGATGCCAGCGCGCCAGCCGTTCACCGCGGGCCAGCTGCGAGATGAACGAGATCGTCGCGGTTCCGTCGTCGACCACCACCACCTCGGCCACGTCGGCCAGCGGCAGCACGGCCTGCACGAACCGCGAGAACGGATCCCCCACCACCAGCCGGCTCGCCGTGGCCAGCCGCGGGAACAGTTCCCAGGCGACTGCGACCAGCGATGCCGCCGACTTGCGCGGCTCGTACCAGGTGGCGGCCAGCCCGGCGTCGCGGGCGAGGTCGGCCATCGCCTCGAGCTGCAGCCGGGTGGTCGCCTCGCGCGGCGGCAGCAGAGCCAGCCTGGTCTGCTTCTCGGACCCGTGGTGATGCGCCCACTCGATCACGTTGAGCAGTTGCGCGGGGCTCTCGACCAGCGCGAGGGTGTCCCGCTTGTGCTTGCGGTGCTTCTTGGCCATGGCTCTGTCAGGCCACCCGGGTCGCGGCGTCCGCCACCACGCCGGGCACCCGGCGCAGCTTGCGCATGGCCGCGTACTCGCCCTCGTAGACCCGCTTGACACCGTCGCCGAGCGCCTCTTGGATCACCCGGACGTCGCGGACCAGCCGGCTGAGGCCGGCCGGCTCGAGCGAGGCGGCCTGGTCGGATCCCCACATGGTGCGGTCGAGGGTGATGTGCCGCTCGATGAAGCAGGCGCCGAGCGCGGCGGCGGCGACCGTGGTCTGCAGGCCGCGCTCGTGGCCGGAGTACCCGATCGGCACGTTGGGGTATTCGGTGCCCAGCGTGTTGATCATGCGGAGGTTCAGCTCGGTGTTCTCGGCCGGGTAGGTGGACGTGGCGTGCACCAGCACCACGTTGCTGCTGCCCAGCACCTCGACCGCATGCCGGATCTGCGCCGGCGTCGACATGCCGGTGGAGAGGATCACGGTCTTGCCGTAGGCGCGGCAGGCGCGAAGCAGATCGTCATCGGTCAGACAGGCCGAGGCGATCTTGTGCGCCGGCACGTCGAAGTCGTTCAAGAACTCGACGCTGGCCACGTCCCACGGTGAGGCGAACCACTGAATGCCTTTGTCGCGGCTGTACTGATCGATCACCCGGTACTCATCCACACCGAACTCGATGCGGTGCCGGTAGTCGATGTAGGTCATCCGGCCCCACGGGGTGTCGCGTTCCACGTCCCACTGGTCGCGCGGGGTGCAGACCGTCGGGGTGCGCTTCTGGAACTTGACGGCGTCGGCGCCGGCCTCGACAGCCACGTCGATCAGCTGCAGGCATGTGGCGATGTCGCCGTTGTGGTTGAGGCCGATCTCGGCGGTCACGTAGACCGGGTGGGCCGGGCCGACCGGACGATCGCCGATCAGGCGTTCACGGGTAGGGGTGTGGATCATGAGGTGAGTTCCTTTCCGAGGATCCAAGAGGCAATTTCACGTACGGCCCCGTGCCCTCCGGGCACGGAGGTGACCAGCCGCGCGGCATCGCGCACGACCGGGTGAGCGGAGGCGACCGCGACCGGCCAGCCGACGACCTCGAAACAGCCGAGGTCGTTCACGTCGTTGCCCGCGTACAGCACGCGGGCCGGATCGATGCGTTCGGTGCTGCACCAGTCGCGCAGCACGGTGCCCTTGTCGTCCACGCCGTGGATGACCGGGACGCTGAGCTTGCGGGCACGGGCGCGCACCACCGGGTTGACCTCGCTGGAGAGGATCAGCACCGGAATACCTGCGCGGCGCAGGGCGGCGATGCCGAGGCCGTCGCCGCGGTGCACCCGCACCTGTTCGCTGCCGTCGGAGCCGACCTGCGCCGAGTCGTCGGTCTGGGTGCCGTCGAAGTCGAGCACCACGGCGTCAATCTCGTCCCGTCGCGGCACGGACGACGGCGCGTCGAGCAGGTGCGCCAGGGTGCGGGCCCGGGCCAGGTCGGCCGGCTCGTCGATCTCGAGCACCCGCTCGGGATCCGTTTCGATCAGTGCCGTGGTGCCGAAGAAGCGGTGCCGGTGCTGCCGGAAGCCGGCCGCGCTCATCGCGTACACGGCCCCGGTTTCGAGAAACTCCGGCACCCGGTCCTGACGGCGCGGACGGGTGGCCTTGTCGTGGTTGACGCCGACCGCGTTGCCGTCCGGGTCGTGCCGCCACAGGAAGCCGTGGCTGGGCGCCGCGGTGAAGGCCGTGTCGGCCCCGTTCTGCACGGCGGCAACGCAGCCGGCGACCTCGTCGGGGGTGATGAAGGGGCTGGTGCACTGCAGCATCAGCAGCACGTCCACGACCTGGCCGGTGAGCTGCTCGAAGGTGTCCAGCGCGTGCAGCAGCGCCGCTTCGCTGGACGCCTGGTCGCCGGCCAGCTCGTCCGGCCGCCGGATCACCAGCGCTCCGGCGCTGCCCGCTGCGGCTGCGATGCGATCGTCGTCGGTCGAGACGGCGACGACGTCCACCAGTCCGGAGGCCTGCGCGGCGCGAACGGCCCTGACGACCAGTGGCACGCCGCCGACCGGGGCCACGTTCTTGCCCGGGACGCCCTTGGAGCCGCCGCGGGCCGGGATCACCGCCAGTGCAGTCATATGTTCGCCAATCGCCGCAGCGCCGGGGCGACGGTGTCGACGCCCTGCCGGTACGCGGTCCGCGCGGCCCGCGACACCAGCGACCGCACCGCGCTCGGCAGGTCGGTCAAGTTGTCGTCATCTGCCTCGAGGGCGTGTCCGTGGCCGTCCATGGCGTAGCGGCCGAGCAGTTGCGGCAGCATGCCGGAGGCGTTGTCCATGTCATAGAACGGACGCAGCCGCGGCCGCAGGGGTTCGGCCAGCCGCGCAACCAGCGCCGAACGGGCCTGATCGACGGCGTCGCTGGGCCCCATGCCGCGCGAGCGCGCCCAGGCGACCTCGGCCGTCGGCAGCGCCCCGGCGTCCAGTTGGGTGAAGCTGGCCAGGCAGCCGGAGCCGATGAAGTAGTGGTTGCCGAGCCGTTCCTGCAACCCGAAATCGGTGAGGATCGCGGTGGGAATGCCGCGATGCATCGCCTCGACCGCGGCCGTGGACGACACCGTGACCAGCAGGTTAGTGCGGTCGAGCACCTCGCCCATGTTGCCGTGCACGACCTGCAGATTCTCAGGTCGGTCGATGCCGAGCCGCGGCCCGAGCTGTTGATAGGGGTAGCGCTCGACGTGTGTGGTCTGCTCGCCGAGCTTGCCGCGCACCTTGATCAGCACCTCGCGGTCGGGGTGCATCCGGGCGTGCTTGATCAGCCGGCGCACCACCAGTGCGCGATCGACGCGCGGGCCGGGCACCCCGGGCTGGGCGGCGAAGGTGACGGTGAACGGGCCCTCGTGCCCACCGGACGAATCGGGCTCGCCCAGGAACGGCAGCACCGTCTCGAGCACCACCGACGGGTCGGAGCCCGACCCGGCCAACAGCCGGCGGAACTCGTCGGCGTCGCACGGGCTGTTGGCCAGGATGACGTCCGATCCGGCCCGCAGCAGCAGCCCCTCGGCGAGCTTCTCGTACACCACGCCCACGTAGCCGCTGATCACCAACGGACGCCGCCCCGGCCGCGGCCAGCGGCGCGCCAGCCCGTGCAGCACGGCCTGAACGGCTCCGCCCGGAAGCGCCAGCACGAGCGCGTCGACGTCGTCCAGCTCGTGCAGTTCGACGAAATCGGGGACGCCGTCGACGAGGTCGGGCCGCAGCGCCACGCCGGTGTCGGCCAGCTGGCGGGTCGAGGGAGCGGCGGCGGTCTCCAACAGCAGGCCGCTGTGTTTCGCGGTCGGGAACAGCTGCTGGGCGGTGAGGAACCCCCACTTCCAGCGGCTGTCGGTGTCGGCCAGCACCAACACCCGCGGTGCGGCGGGGATGATGCTCAGGCGTCCTGCGGTCATGTTTCGAAGCTAGGCAGCCCGTCCGACACGATGGCCAACGGCGGACACCCTGTCGGTGAACAACGACCGACGTCCGGGCCGTCCGGGGGGCCCGCTGCCGTGGAGTTCATCAACTCGTCACCCGGCTGTCGCAGGCTCGTCACAAGCAACCGACAGCATCGGTCGAGTCTGGACGTGGGGGCGTCCGCACGTGAACGGGAGGCACCGCCGCCATAAGGAGCCAAGGTAGTGAAGTTGTCGGTGATCATTCCGTGCTACAACGTGGCGGCTCAGTTGCCCACGTTGGTGCGCAGCCTTCAGGGCAACCTGCACCGTGACTTCGAGTTCGTCTTCGTCGAGGACTGCTCGACCGACGACACCGCTAGCGTGCTGCACGACCTGGTCGCGGACCTGCCCGGCAGCGAGGTGCTCCACCACGATCGCAACTACGGGTTGAGCGCCGCCCGCAACACCGGACTGGCCCGCGCCCAGGGCACCTACGTCGTCTGGCTCGATTCCGACGACTGGATCGGCACCGACTACCTCAGCCAGCTCGTCCGGGTGATCGAGCGGCTCGGCTGCGACTTCGTCCGCACCGACCATGTGCGGGTGCTGGGCCGGCGGCGCACCATCGTCCGCTCGCCCGAGAGCCGGCGCAACGTGGTGCTCGACCCGCGCAGCGCGATCGCTCCGCCGTTCCGATCGACGTCCGTCGACTATCCCAACGCCTGGGCGGGTATTCAGCACCGCCGGCTGGCCACGCAGGGGCTGCTCACCTTCGACGAATCGCTGCGCACCTGCGAGGACCGGCACTGGATCTGGCGTATGCATCGCGAAGCGCGCTCATTCGCCACGGTCGGCCTGCTCGGCCTGTTCTACCGGCAGGGTCTCACCCAATCGCTGAGCCACATCTCCAGCCCCTACCAGCTGCACTTTCTGGACGCCATGCAGAAGGTCGTCGACGAAACGACCGCCGATCCGGCCGGTGAACCCCTCCTGCTCAAGGCCGTGGACGCCTACTGCGCGTTGATCAACTTTCACCTGATCAAGCGCGCCCGGCTCACCCCGGCACTGCAGCGCGAGCTGATCCGGCGCAGCATCCAGGCGCTGGACGGCCTGCCCCAGGACCTGCTCGACCAGGCGCTCACGGCGGGCGCACCCCGACGACGCACCCTCCTCACCCGGATGCGTCGCAACCCCCATTATCTGAAAGAGGTCGCGTGATCCAGCTGTGTGTCGCCAGCACCCTGTACGGCGCCGCCACGCTCGCGGCGACCGTCGATGCCGGCCTGCTCGGCGCCCCCGTCCGTCGCGTGCTGGTGATCAGCAACAACGCCGAGACTCCCGAGGCCCAGCCGGGCCCGCAGGCCCAGCCCGGGTTCGCCGAACTGGCTCGGCGCTTCGACGCCGTGGTGTCGTGGAACGAGATCGTCCACCCGTTCCATCCCACCGACTGGCGTCCGCGGGCCGCCGACGCGACCCTGTGGGAACGGCTGCTGCGGCAGGCGTGGAACCTCGGCGACGGGCCGCTCGAACTGGTGCTGGAGTCGATCCAGGCGCCGCCCGCCCTCGCGCTGGCCGGCCTGTTTCTGGACGCACCGATCCGGTTGTACTCCGATGGGCTGATGACCTACGGGCCGAGCCGACGCACTCTCGGCGACCAGATCGGCACCCGCCTGGCGCAGGTGCTGTATCTGGAGCTGATTGCGGGCCTGCGACCGCTGGTCGCGCGCGAGTACGGCCCGGCCGGCACGGCGATTCCATCGGCCGCGTTCACCTCCGTTCTCGCCGAGGTCAGCGCCGCCACCCCGCCCACGGACGACCTGCCGTCCGGCTGTGCCCTGATCGTCGGGCAGTACCTGTCGGCCGCTGAACTGATCAGCGAGGATCAGGAGCGGGCGCTGTACGTCGACATGGTGCGCCGTGCGGTCGCCCTGGGGCACCGCGAGCTGGTGTTCAAGCCGCATCCGACGGCACCGCGGCACTGGCAGCAGCACCTCGCCGCGGCCGCCGCCGCCGAGGGTGCGCGGCTGAGCTTCGTCGGCACCGCCTGCTTGGCCGAGGTGCTGTACGAGCGCCTTCGGCCGGCCGTGGTGATCGGCTGCTTCTCGACCGCACTGCTGACCGCTTCCGCGTTCTACGGGCTGCCGGTGGCCCAGGTCGGCACCGCGCTGCTGTCCGAACGCTTGACCCCCTTCGCCAACAGCAACCGCGTTCCGGTGGCTCTGGTGGATGCGCTGGTACCGAGCCTCGCCGCCGGGCAGGCACCCCGCCGGGTTACCACCGAGGCCGTGGGTGGCATCGAGGGGGTCAGCCGGCTGGTCGCCACCCTCGCCTACTGCATGCAGCCCACCACCTGCGACGACCTGCGCGGCATCGCCGTCGACGAACTGCGGACGAACCCCGACCGCTACCGGGCGCTGATCCCCCGCAGCCGGCTGGGCCGGCTGGGTCTGCCCGGCGCCCGGCTCGATCTGAGTCTGCTGCTCGCCAATCATCAGGTGCGGCGCGCCGCCCGCCAAGCGCTGGCGGCACCGAACCGGATGCGCCGGCGGCTGGCCCGCGCGCTCAGCTGAGCGGCGCGCGCCTCACTCGTTGACCAGCAGCACGTGCAGGGTGCGCGGGCCGTGGACGCCTTCGACCCGGTTCAGCTCGATGTCGCTGGTGGCGGACGGTCCGCTGATCCAGGTCAGTGGCTGCCGGGTGTCGATGGACGCCTGCAGCCGCGCGACCGCCTCGGGCACGTCCGAGACCACCTGGTCGGACCGGATCACGCACACGTGCAGGTCCGGCACCAGCGAAAGAGCACGCCGGCCCTGGTCGGCGGCATGGTCGAGGACGATGGTGCCCGTCTCGGCGATGCCGACTCGCGAGGCGGTGACCACCCCGCCGGTGGCGTCGAGTTCGGCGTGGCTGAGCACCGGATCGTCGGTGACCACCGCGATGCCGGCTGCGGCGACCGCCTCGTGCCATTCGGCGGGGGCGCCGGCAGGCAGCACCGCCGAGGTGGCTCCGTGGTCGGTCAGGGCGTTGGCGATGCGCACCGGAACCTCATTCGGCACCACCCAGCTGACGATCGCCTTGTAGTCCTCGACCCGTTCGACGAACAGCCCCAGCAGGTCGTCCGTCGCGGTGGCCGGACGCTGCCCGTACTGCCAGTTGACCGCGACGTCGTCGGCGGCCGCGACGTTCGGCACGTCGCGCAGGGCTGAGCGGATACGGCCCAGAATGGCTTCTTTGCTGCTCATCACGCGTCCTTCTGCCCGGAATCGCCGGAGCGCTTGGCCTTCTCGCGTTTGACCCACCAGTCACGGAAGGTCTCGGTCGGCGGTTTCTTCAGGTCGCGCGCGCCCAGCCAGGCCGAGGCCGGGCCGGGGATCGGCCCCACCTTGTCGCCGGGCCAGACGGCGCCGAACAGCTCGGCGCCCTTCTCGAGCATGCCGAACCGGTTGCCCTTGCCCATCACCCAGCCGCCGACCTTCATGCCCATGCCCCATGCGCTGGGGCCGTGGTGCTCTTCGACCACCCGGTTGCGCAGGTGCACCAGCACCTCGGGAATGTTGATCCGGACCGGGCAGACCTCGAAGCAGGCACCGCACAGCGAGGACGCGTACGGCAGCGACTGGTCGATCTCGGACGCGGTGCCACGCAGCTGCGGGGTGAGGATCGCCCCGATCGGGCCCGGGTACACCGAGCCGTAGGCGTGGCCGCCGACCCGTTCGTAGACCGGGCAGATGTTGAGGCACGCCGAGCAGCGGATGCAGCGCAGCGCCTGCCGTCCGACCTGGTCGGCCAGCACCTTGGTGCGGCCGTTGTCGACCAGCACCACGTGCACCTCCTGCGGCCCGTCACCCTCGCGCACGCCCGACCACATCGAGGTGTAGGGGTTCATCCGCTCCGCGGTGGACGAGCGCGGCAACAGCTGCATGAACACCTCGAGATCGGCGAAGGTCGGCAGCGTCTTCTCGATGCCGACGATCGAGATCAGGGTGTCGGGCAGGGTCAGGCACATGCGTCCGTTGCCCTCGGATTCGACCACCACCAGGGTGCCCGAATCGGCGATCGCGAAGTTGGCCCCGCTGACGGCCACCTTGGCCCGCAGGAACTTGTTGCGCAGATGCACCCGGGCCGCGCCGGCGAGCATCGCCGGGTCATCGGTGAGTCCCTCGGGGGGCGGGGTGCCGTAGCGTCCCATCTCTTCGAGAAAGATCTCGCGCACCTCGGAGCGGTTGCGGTGAATGGCGGGCACCAGAATGTGGCTCGGACGGTCGTGGCCCAGCTGCACGATCAACTCGGCCAGGTCGGTCTCCCAGGCGGCGATGCCGGCCTCTTCGAGCGCCTCGTTGAGGTCGATCTCCTGGGTGGCCATCGACTTGACCTTGACCACTTCGTCCGCGCCCTTGCTGCGGGTGATGTCGATCACGATCTGGTTGGCCTCGGCGGCGTCATTGGCCCAATGGACGATCGCGCCGTTGGCGGTCAGCGACGCCTCCAGCTGCAGCAGATAGGTGTCCAGGTGCCGCAGGGTGCGGTTCTTGATCGCCTCACCGGCCAGCCGCAGATCCTCCCAGTGCGGCAGTTCCTGCACCACCTTGACCCGCTTGTTGCGAATGGTGGTGGTGGCGTGCCGCAGGTTGGTGCGCAGCTGGGAGTTGGCGAGTTCCTTCTTGGCGTTCTTGGGGAACTTCGGCATGCCGATCAGGGTGACCGGCGGCGGGGCGGGGGTGCGGCGCTCGTGGACGACGGTGGTGTCCTGCACGGTCTCGGTGCGTTCAGGGCTCATCGCGCGCCTCCCGACTTCGTGGTTGCGCCGTCCGCCTGCACCAGATAGTCGTCCTCGGTGCGGGCCAGGATCTCGGCCAGATGAATGGGGGTGACGCCGGACTTGTTGCGGCTGAGCAGCCCGCCGATGTGCAGCAGGCAGGAGTTGTCGCCCGCCACCAGGTATTCGGCACCGGTGTCGAGCACGGCACGCATCTTGTCGGTGCCCATCGCGACGGAGGTGTCGGGGTTCTTCACCGAGAAGGTGCCGCCGAAGCCGCAGCACTGGTCGGCGTTGGGCAGGTCGATCAGGGTGAGCCCCGCGACCGCCTTCAGCAGCTGGTAGGGCCGATCGCCGACCTTCGTCACCCGTAGTGAATGGCAGGTGGAGTGGTAGGTGACGGTGTGCGGAAAGTAGGCGCCGACGTCGGTGACGCCCAGCACGTCGACCAGGAACTCCGACAGGTCGAGAGTCTTGGCGACGATCGCGTCCACCTCGCGCTGCAGCCCGGGGTCACCGAGGCGCTTGGCCAGCATCGGATGCTGGTCGCGCACCGAGCCGATGCACGATCCGGACGGCCCCACCACCCACTCGTAGGCACCGAAGGTGTCGACGAAGTTGCGCACCGACGGCATCGCCTCGGTGAAATAGCCGGTGTTGGTGAACATCTGCCCGCAGCAGGTCTGTTGCAGCGGAAAGTCGACCGTGCAGCCCAGCCGCTCCAGCAGCCGCAGCACGGCTTTGGGGGTGTCGGGGAACAGCATGTCGTTGATGCACGTGGCGAACAGGGCCACGGTGCCGGTCGGGACGCTCATCGTCCTCCTCTGCGGTCGGGCTGCGGCCCGTTCGGGACTGCAGGATGATCTTGCCAGTCTGCCCCTCAGCGGCGCGGAACGTAGCGAATCGGGTCAAACGACCGCGCCACGACCGCACGTATCTCAGCCAGTGAACCGACCCGGCCATGGGCCCGCGCCTGGATCAGCACGTTGCCCAGCGCCGTCGCCTCGATCGGGCCCGCGATCACCGGCAGACCGGACCGGTCGGCCGTCAACTGGCACAGCAGCCGGTTCTGGCAGCCGCCCCCGACCACGTGGATCTGTTCCACAGCCACCCCGGACAGTTCGGCCGCCCTACGCACCGCGGCGGCGAAGTGCTCGGCCAGGCTCTCGACGATCAACCGGACGATCGCCACGTCCGAACCCGGCTGCGGCCGCTCACGCTCGAGCAGCCATTCTCCGATCCGGGTGGCCATGTCGCCGGGCGGGAGGAACCGCTCGTCGTTGAGGTCGATCAGGTGCTCCGGTGCCGGCAGTTCGGCTGCGGCGGCCAGCAGCGTGCCCAGATCGGCGGACGCGCCCCGCGCGCGCCACACCCGCAGGGTTTCGGACAGCACCCACAGGCCCATCACGTTGTGCAGGAACCGGATGGTGCCGTCCACGCCGCCCTCGTTGGTGAAGTTGGCCCGCCGGGCGGCGTCGGTCAGCACCGGCGCCGGCAGCTCGACGCCGACCAGACCCCAGGTGCCGCACGAGACGTAGGCGGCGCGGGTGGGGTCCATCGGCACCCCGACCACCGCCGAGGCGGTGTCGTGGCTGGGCACCGAGACCACGTCCACGCTCTGGCCGACCTCCTCCACCACCGACTGACGCAGCCCGCCGATGAGCGTGCCGGGCTGGATCAACTCGGGGAACAGTCCGTCCGGGTAGCCGAGGCGGGCGATCAGCTCGCGGTCCCACTGCCGGGTGCGGGCGATGACCAGACCGGTGGTGGACGCGTTGGTGTACTCGGCCACCTGCCGTCCGGTCAGCCAGTAGGCGAGCAGGTCGGGCACCAGCAGCAGGTGCTGAGGGTCGCGCGGCCCGGCACCCGTCAGACCGGTTTCGGCGGCCAGCTGGTACAGGGTGTTGAAGGGCAGGAACTGCAGGCCGTTGCGGCCGTACAGCTCGTCGAAGCCGATCGTGCCGTGGACGGTCTTGACGCCGCGGGACGTCCGGGCGTCACGGTAGGCGTAGGGCTCGCCGAGCAGCGTGCCCGCACCGTTGAGCAGGCCGTAGTCGACCGCCCACGAATCGATGCCGACCGACGCCAGCGGGTGCTGCGCGGCCGCGTCGTGCAGTCCGGTGAGCACCGCGCTGTAGAGGCCGAGCAGGTTCCAGTGCAGCCCGCTGGGCAGCTCGACGACGCCGTTGCCGAACCGGGCCACCTGCTCGAGGTCGACCCGGCCGTCGGCGAGGTGGCCGACCATCACCCGGCCGCTGCTCGCGCCCAGGTCGACCGCCCCGACCGTCAAACGTTGGGTGACCACCGGATCACCTCAGGAAGGCCGCAGCAACGCCCGCGTCGACGGGAATGTGCAGACCGGTGGTGTGGGACATGTCCGAGGTGCAGAGCACGAACGCGGCGTTGGCGATGTTCTCGGGCAGCACCTCGCGCTTGAGCAGCGTGCGCTGGGCGTAGTACTTGCCCAGGTCGTCCTCGGCCACCCCGTAGACCGCGGCGCGCGAGGCGCCCCAGCCGCCGGCGAAGATGCCGGAGCCGCGCACCACCCCGTCGGGATTGATGCCGTTGACCTTGATGCCGTGCCCGCCCAGTTCGGCGGCCAGCAGCCGCACCTGGTGTGCCTGGTCGGCCTTGGTCGCCGAGTAGGCGATGTTGTTCGGGCCGGCGAAGATCGAGTTCTTACTGCTGATGTAGATGATGTCGCCGCCCAGCTTCTGCTCGATCAACACCTTGGCGGCCGCCTTGCTGACCAGGAACGAGCCCTTGGCCATCACGTTGTGCTGCAGATCCCAGTCGCCCTCGGTGGTCTCGAGCAGCGGCTTGCTGAGCGAGAGTCCGGCGTTGTTCACCACGATGTCGAGGCCGCCGAAGGCGAGCACGGTGGCGTCCACCGCGGCCTGGATCTGATCAGCCTTGGTGACGTCGCAGGCCAGGCCCAGCGCGACGTCGGCGTTACCGATGCCCTCCGCGGCGGCCTGGGCCTTCGCCAGGTCCAGGTCGGCGATCACTACGCAGGCGCCCTCGGCGGCGAGCCGCTCGGCGATCGCCTTGCCGATGCCGGACGCGGCACCCGTGACCAGCGCGATGCGCGTGGCCAGCGGCTTCGGCTTCGGCATGCGCTGCAGCTTGGCCTCTTCGAGCGCCCAGTACTCGATGCGGAACTTCTCGCTCTCGTCGATCGGGGCGTACGTGCTGAGCGCCTCGGCGCCGCGCATCACGTTGATCGCGTTGACGTAGAACTCGCCCGCCACCCGGGCGGTCTGCTTGTTGGCGCCGTAGCTGAACATGCCGACGCCGGGGATCAGGATGATCAGGGGGTCGGCGCCGCGGATCGCGGGGCTGTCGGGGGTGGCATTGCGCTCGTAGTAGCCGGCGTAGTCCTCGCGATAAGCGGTGTGCAGTTCGCTCAGGCGTGCGATCGAGTCCTCGACGGACGCGCTCGCGGGCAGGTCGAGCAACATCGGCTTGACCTTGGTGCGCAGAAAGTGGTCGGGGCACGAGGTGCCGAGTTCGGCCAATTGCGGGGCGTTTTCCGAGGCCAGGAAGTCGAGCACCACGTCGGCGTCGGTGAAGTGGCCCACCATCGCCTTGTCGTGGCTGGCGATCGCGCGCAGGGTCGGGGCCAGCGCGGCGGCCTTGGCCAGCCGCTCGTCCCTGGGCAGTGCCTCGAAACCGGCCCGGACGGGGCCGAACGGCTCGGCCTTGCCGTTGGCGGCGATGTAGTCGGCGGCGGTGTTGATGATCCACAGCGAGTTGGCCTCACACTCATCCGAGGTGTCGCCCCAGGCGGTGATGCCGTGGCCGCCGAGAATGCAGCCGATGGCTTGGCTGTTGGCTGCCTTGATGGCGGCGATGTCGAGACCGAGCTGAAAGCCGGGACGACGCCACGGCACCCAGACCACCTGGTCGCCGAAGATCTGCGTGGTGAGCGCCTCGCCGTCGGCGGCGGTGGCGATCGCGATGCCCGAGTCGGGGTGCAGGTGGTCGACGTGCGGGGCGTCCACCAGGCCGTGCATCGCGGTGTCGATGGACGGCGCCGCGCCACCCTTGCCGTGCAGGCAGTAGTCGAAGGCGGCGACCATCTCGTCCTCGCGGTCGATGCCCGGGTAGACGTCGACCAGCGAGCGCATCCGGTCGAGCCGCAGGGCGGCCAGGCCGGCGGGGGTCAGCGTGCCGAGGTCACCGCCGGAACCCTTCACCCACACCAGCTCGACCGGCTCATTGGTGACCGGGTCGGTTTCGGTGCCCTTGGCGGAGGTGTTGCCGCCGGCGTAGTTGGTGTTCTTGGGGTCCGCGCCCAGCCGGTTGCTCCGGCTGATCAGCTGTTCGACTGCCACGTTGGCCATCAGGTCACTCCTGTGTGAGAGATTGAATCGTTTCATTTCTAGAATGTCAGGTGCCGGGGGCTCCTTAGGCGGGAGCTTCCGCGTCATGGCGTGGGCGAGCCCGCGCAAACGACCAACCGAGCACCGTTGCAGCCCGTGGTCTCGACAAGATCGACCAGCGGAACTCGGCGCGGAGATCCCGGCATTCGCCGGGATGACGGGTCGACGGGTCGCCGAGATGACGGGTCGCCGGGTCGCCGGGCGGGGGGGCTCGACAGGCTCGACCGGCGATAGTCCGCAACTTTGAAGCGGAGTGGGGGGCACCCCGTCAGGGTGTGGTCGGGCGTCGGGCAACTCACCGGCGGAGCTTGCGTAGCCGGTGAGGCTGCCCGGGGCGGGACGGGGTGCCCCCCACTCCGCGGCAACCATGGTCCCCACGTAGGAACGACCGCTGCAGCGGGGCTAGACGAGCGATGAGCGCTCAGGCGCCCCAGCTCGCTTGGGCTCCACCGACCCGGTCGGCTTCGATCTGCTGCGCGTAGCCGGACGCGGCGTACGCCGCCATCGGATCGGCCGGCAGGCCGCGGGACTCGCGCCACTGCTTCAGGTCGGCCCGGACGTCGGTGTAGAAGGCGTCCATGTAGACCTGATTGGCACCGAGCACGTCGCCGGCCTGCTGTGCCGCCGACAGTGCCGCGCGATCGATCAGCAGGGCGCGGGCCAGCATCTCTTGCACGTTGAGCACGGAGCGGATCTGGCCGGGGATCTTCGGTTCGATGTTGTGGCACTGGTCGAGCATGAACACCAGCCCCGACTCGGGGTCGAGACCGCCGCCGCGCACCACCTCGTACAGGATGCGGAACAGCTGGAACGGGTCGGCCGCGCCCACGATCAGGTCGTCGTCGGCGTAGAACCGGCTGTTGAAGTCGAAGGAGCCCAGACGCCCGTGCCGCAGCAACTGGGTCACGATGAACTCGATGTTGGTGCCCGGCGCGTGGTGGCCGGTGTCGAGGCAGACACTCGCCTTCTCACCCAGCGCCAGGCAGTGGGTCAGCGAGGTGCCCCAGTCCGGAACGTCCATGTGGTAGAACGCCGGCTCGAAGAACTTGTACTCCAGCACCAGGCGCTGCTTCTCGCCGAGCGCGTCGTAGATCGCCCGCAGGCCCTCGGCCAGCCGGTCCTGGCGGGCGCGCAGGTCGTCCTGGCCGGGGTAGTTGGTGCCGTCGGCGAGCCAGATCTTCAGATCCTGGACGCCGGTGGCGTGCATGATCTCGATGCACTCCAGGTGGTGGTCGATCGCCTTGCGGCGGACGCGCGGGTCGGGATTGCACAGCGAACCCAGTCGGTAGTCGTCGTCCTGAAAGACGTTGCTGTTGATCGTGCCGATGCGCACGCCGCGATCCTTGGCGTGGGCGCCGAGGGCGTCCCAGTCGTCCACCTTGTCCCACGGAATGTGCAGCGAGACGGCCGGCGCCAGGCCGGTCAGCGCGTTCACCTGGGCGGCGTCGTCGATCTTCTCGAACGGGTCGCGGGGCCCGCCGGGCAGGGTGAACACCTTGAACCGGGTGCCGGAGTTTCCGTACGCCCACGACGGCACCTCGATCGCGAGGGTCGCCAGGGTGTCGAGCGTTGCTTGATCGATGGCCATTCGGGTTCCTTTCAACCTGCGTGGGTCACGCTGGTGGTGAGCATCCTGGCCGTCCTGCCGTCATTGAGCCACGCGCCTGGATGAAACGTTTCATTCCACACTCTAGAGGGTCTCTTGGGTAGGGTCAAGACAACTGATCCGTTTCACAACAGCTTGCCCACAGGAGGCTCGATGGCCGCGAGCGTGAAGGACGTCGCCCGGCACGCCGGCCTGTCGGTCGGCACGGTCTCGAACGTGCTCAACCGTCCCGACACCGTCACCGACGCCACTCGGGCCAAGGTGATGGCCGCGATCGACGAACTCGGTTACGTGCGCAACGAGGCGGCCCGGCAACTGCGGGCCGGCATGAGCAACTGTGTCGGCGTGATCGTGCTCAACTCGTCCAACCCGTTCTTCAACGACGTGGCGGCGGGCGCCGAGGCTTGGGGTGCCGACGCGAACGTGTCCGTGCTCGTCGGCAACAGCGGTGAGATCGTCGCCCGAGAGAAGGCGTACCTGGACCTGTTCGAAGAGCAAAGGGTGCGCGGGGTGCTGCTCTCCCCCGTCGGCCAGGTCACCAAGCGGCTGCAGCGCATGCGCCGAGGCGGTATCGCCGCGGTGCTGGTCGACCGCGACGTGGCCGGCGAGTTCAGCTCGGTATCGGTGGACGACCGGCTGGGCGGCCGGCTCGCCATGCAGCACCTGATCGACATGGGACGGCGCCGCATCGCTTTCGTCGGCGGCCCGCTATCGCTCGGTCAGGTCGCCGACCGGTTCGCGGGTGCGGCCGAGGTCGCCGGCGAACACTCCGACGTGACCCTCGAGTTCGTCGCCACCGACCGGCTCACCCTGGCCCATGGCCGGGTGGCCGGCGAACGCCTGATCGCTCGCGCGGCCACCACCCGTCCGGACGCCGTGTTCGCCGCGAACGACCTGCTCGCGCTCGGCCTGCTACAGGCGATCACCACCACCCGCAGCCTGCGCGTGCCTGACGACATCGCTCTGATCGGCTACGACGACATCGACTTCGCAGCGGGCGCCGCGGTACCGCTCAGTTCGATCGCCCAGCCCCGGTTCGAGCTCGGACGCCTCGCCATGGACCTGCTGCTCAAAGAGGCGGAGGACCCCTCGCGCGCCGTTGAGCGGGTGGTGCTGCAGCCCTTCCTGGTGGCGCGGGCGTCGACGGGGGCCGACGCGGTCACGGTCGCCTGAGCCGGGTATTGACTCCGCCAACACCGACTTCGCCCCATTCGTCATCCCGGCGAACGCCGGGATCTCCGCCAACACCCAATCCACCGGATCAGGATCTCGACAGCGCGATCACCGATCCGGTGGCGGGCCACCCCGACCCCTGGCAGGCTGAATCCCGCAACCCGTATACGTTCAAAGGAGAACTGATGACCGACCTGCCCTACCGCGACCCCGCCCTGCCGGTGGCCGACCGCGTGGCCGACCTGCTCGGCAGGCTCACGCTGGAAGAGAAGGCGGGCCAGGTCACCCAGTACTTCTACTTCGGCACCTTCGGGCAGGACGTTCCCGAAGGCGACTCCCCGGAAGCGAACCAGTTTCTCGAGTCGCCGCGCCGGGTGGAGGCGGCGCTCGCCGCGGGCGGCGCCGGTTCGCTGCTGTTCGTCCGCGACGCCGCATCGGCCAACCGGTTGCAGCGGATGGCGGTCGAGGGCAGCCGGCACGGCATTCCGGTGATCTTCGGCTTCGACGTCATCCACGGCTTCCGCACCATCTTCCCGGTCCCGATCGCGCAGGCCGCCTCGTGGGATCCCGACCTGATCGAGGCCGGCGAACGAGTTGCCGCGCGCGAGTCCCGGGCGGTGGGCATTCACTGGTCGTTCGCACCGATGATCGACATCAGCCGCGACCCGCGCTGGGGCCGCATCATCGAGAGCGCCGGCGAGGACCCCACGCTTGCCGCGGTCGTGGCCGCGGCCCACGTCCGCGGCTTCCAGGGCGATCTGGGCCCCGAGAGCATCCTGGCCGGCCCGAAGCACTTCGCCGGCTACGGCGCCGCCCGCGGCGGCCGCGACTACGAGGACTCCGAGATCTCCGACTCGGAGCTGTGGAACGTGTACCTGCCGCCGTTCCGGGCCGCCGTCGAAGCGGGCGCGGCCAACATCATGAGCGCCTACATGGACCTCAACGGCGTGCCCGCCACCGGCAACAAGTGGCTGCTCACCGACGTGCTGCGCGGCGCCTTCGGCTTCGAAGGTTTCGTCGTCTCCGACGCGAACGCCGTCAATTCGCTGGCCACCCAGCACTTCGCCCGCGACCTGACCGACGCCGCCGCGCGCGCCATGAACGCCGGCCTCGATCTCGAAATGATCATGGACGACCCCGCCTACGCCCACCTGCCCGAGGCCGTGGCGCAGGGCCTGGTCGACGAGGCGACCCTCGACGAGGCCGTCCGCCGGGTGCTCACCGCCAAGTTCAACCTGGGCGTCTTCGAGAACCCGTACGTGGACGAGGCCGCGGTCGAGTCCATCCTGGGCGCACCGGCGCATCGTGACGAGGCCAAACTCGCCGCCGAGCGCAGCGCCGTGCTGTTGAAGAACGAGGGGGCGCTGCCACTGACGCCCGAGGCGAAGAAGATCGCAGTGATCGGACAGCTGGCCGCCTCCAAGCGCGACACGCTCGGCCCCTGGGTGTTCAGCTACGACGCCGACGAGACGGTGACGATTCTGGACGGTGTTCGCGCCCGGGCCGGAGACGGCGTCGAGGTCACCTTCGAGGCCGGCGTCGGCATTCCCGAGCGGCTGTACCCGTCCATGTTCGACAACATGGATTCGGTGGTCGAGCACACCGCCGCCGACCACGACGACGAGGCCGGGCTGGCCGCCGCCGTCGAGGCGGCGCGGGCGGCCGAGGTGGCGATCGTGGTGATCGGCCAGCGGCAGAACCAGATCGGCGAGAAGGCGTCCAACGACACCTTGGAGCTGCCTGGACGCCAGCTGGAGCAGCTGCAGGCGATCGTCGCCACCGGCACCCCGACCGTCGCGGTGCTGATGAGCGGACGACCGCTCGACCTGCGCTGGGCGCAGGAGCACGTGCCGGCGATTCTTCAGGTCTGGTACCCCGGTACCCGGGGCGGCGACGCGGTCGCGGCGCTGCTGTTCGGCGACGTCTCCCCCGGCGGCAAGCTGCCCTTCACCTGGCCCCGGCATGTCGGTCAGGTGCCCTTGATCCTGTCGCACTACCGCACCTTCCAGCCGGCCGAGGCGCACTCGCGCTACTGGCAGGAGCCGTCCACGCCGCTGTATCCGTTCGGGCACGGCCTGTCGTACGGGTCGTTCGAGTACGCCAACCTGCGGCTGTCCGCGGAATCGGTCGGCGTCGGCGGCACGGTGCAGGTGTCGGTGGACGTGACCAACACCTCCGGCGTCGATGCGGACGAGGTGGTGCAGCTCTACATCCATCAGCGCTGGGGCACCTCCAGCCGTCCGATCCGGGAGCTGAAGGGCTTCGAACGGGTGGCGATCGCGGCGGGCGCGTCCACGACGGTCAGCTTCGATCTTGGCCCCGACCAGCTGCGCTACTGGAGCGCCGTCACTCGCGACTGGGTGCAGGACGAAACCGAGATCGAGGTGTACGTGGGCGGCGACTCGACGGCCGAGCTGGGCACGGTGCTGACCGTCACGGGGTGAAGCCCGGACGGGCGCAGGTTACTGCGGCAACACCAGCACGTGGCGCCGGTCGGGAGCGAACAACCCGGCCGGAATGCCCGCGTCGAAGGTCGCCAGCCGAAGGCCGGCGGTCGCGGCGAGATTCACCAGGTGCAGGTCGGTGACCTGCCGGTGACCGACCAGCACCGCGGTGTCGATCACCGGGCGGGCGAGCGACGAATCGTCGGGCAGCCAACGCCTCCGCGGGTCTCGGCTCAATCCCGACACGATCTGCAACACCAGAGCAGGGGCGAATGAGCGACCGGTGACCTTCGGGTTGAGCAGCAACCTGATCAGCGCCGCCTCGGTGAGCGGGCAGGTCACCCAGGTGCCGCGGTGTCGACCGAGCGATGCATGCGCCTGCGCATGATGCACATGGGTTGTCAGGGTGAGGGCGACCAGCACGTTGACGTCGAGCAGCCAGCCTGGCTGCTCGACCTCACTCGCCGTCACGGAACTGGTCCACCAAGTCGGACGTGACCAGGTGCGTCGGGTCGCCGATCAGCACGGGGAACGGGCCGGAGTACATCACATCGGCCGACACCCGCTGCGAGGTGTCGATGCCCAGGCCGCGGCGGGCCAGCTCCGACACCGCAGCGCCCAGCGACATCTTCCGAGCGTTCGCGAGCGACCGAGCGGCGGCCAGCACCGCCTCGTCCAGATCCAGCGTGGTGCGCATCACCGCATCATAACATCAGCGCATCGCGGCTGCGCCGGAATCAACAGACGCGTCTAGCATGGGTGCGTGACCAGCAATCCCCCGAGCGACGAGCAGGAGCCGCGCTGGGAGCAACCCGAATTCCTGCCGGATCCCGAGCCGCGGGAGGACACGCCGGTGACCGGTCACGTGATCGTGCCGGGTGAGACCGTTCGGGTGCCGCCGCCCTCAGCGCTGGAGACCGTGATCGGCGCCCTGGCCAAGGTGGTGTGGCCGGTCGCGATCCTGATGATCGTTTTCACCAGAGCATCGTTCTGGCCGTTGCTGATCTCTGCAATCGTGCTCGGAACCGTGCTCTCCGCGCTGAAGCAGAACATGCGCCAACGACGACGCGCGAACTCCGTCTACCTGCCTCCCACGCCGGGACCCGACCAGCGCTGATCGACCGACCTCAGGCCTTGGCGATCGCGAACGCCAGGCCCAGGTCGTCGTCCTTCGCCCAGCCGGCGCCCGGTTCGCCCTCGACGAGGGACGTGGCCAGCACCTCGGTCGCGATCAGTGCCGAATGCGCCCGGATGGCCTCGGCCAGGTCACCCTCGGCCGCCCACGCGAGGGTGATCCGGTCGGAAACCTCCAGGCCGGAACTCTTGCGCCGCTCCTGCACCAACCGGACGACCTCGCGCGCCAACCCCGCCTGCAGCAACTCGGGCGTCAACTCCAGGTCGAGAGCAACGGTCTCGCCCTGCTCGTTGACCACCGACCAGCCCTCGCGCGGACGCTCCGAGACGATCACCTCATCCGCGCTCACCTCGATGCCATCCACCGTGGCGGCCCCGTCGGCAGCGAGCGCGGCGGCCAGCGCGGCGGCGTCCGTGGCGGCGATCGCGGCCGCCACCTTCGGGGTGTCCTTGCCGAAGCGGCGTCCCAGCGCCCGGAAGTTGCCCTTGGCCGAGTAGTCGACCAGGTCACCGGCCGAGGCGAACGACTCCACCCGCTGCACGTTGAGCTCGGCGGCGATCTCGGCCCGCAACTCGTCGCCGAGCTTGGCGAACGACACCGACGGCACCAGCACCCGCGACAACGGCTGCCGGGTCTTCACCCGGGCCTCGGCACGCGCGGAGCGTCCGAGTTCGACCAGCCGGCGGGTCAGCCGCATCGACGCGTCCAGGTCAGGATCGGCCGACGCCTCGTCCGCACGCGGCCACGAGGCCAGGTGCACCGACGCGGGCGCGGACGCATCGGTGGCCACGATCAGGTCCTGCCAGACACGCTCGGTGATGAACGGCGCCAGCGGCGCCATCAGCCTGGTGACCACGTCGAGGGTGTCGTGCAGGGTCTGCAGCGCGCCGGGATCGCCCTCCCAGAAGCGCCGACGCGAGCGCCGCACGTACCAGTTGGACAGGTCGTCCACGAAGTCGGCGATCAGCGCGCCGTAGCGCTGAGTGTCGAAGTTCTCCAGCGCCGCGGTCACCTCACGGACCAGGCTCGTGCGCACCGAGACCAGCCAGCGGTCGAGCACGTGCGGGCTCTCGACCCGCTTGTCCCGCGATGGCGACCAGCCGTTCGTCCGTGCGTACAGCGCCTGGAAGGCGACCGAGTTCCAGTAGGTCAGCAGCACCTTGCGCACGGTCTCGGTGATCGTGGTGTGCCCCACCCGGCGCGACGCCCACGGCGAGCCGCCGGCGGCCATGAACCAGCGCACCGCGTCCGCCCCGTGGGTGTCCATCAGCGGGATCGGCTCCAGGATGTTGCCCAGGTGCTTGCTCATCTTGCGGCCGTCCTCGGCCAGAATGTGGCCCAGGCACAGCACGTTGCGGTACGACGAGCGGTCGAACACCAGGGTGCCGACGGCCATCAGCGAGTAGAACCAGCCGCGGGTCTGGTCGATCGCCTCGCAGATGAAGTCGGCCGGGTAGGCGTCGGCGAACTTCTCCTTCGAGCCCTCGACCCACGGGTAGCCCCACTGCGCGAACGGCATCGAGCCCGAGTCGAACCAGGCGTCGATCACCTCGGGCACCCGGTGCGCGGTCTCGTGGCAGTTCGGGCACGGGAACGTCACCTCGTCCACGAACGGACGGTGCGGGTCGAGCGCCGTCTGATCGTCGCCGCTCAGTTCGGACAGTTCGGCGCGCGAACCGACGCAGTGCAGGTGGCCGTTCGGGCAGCGCCAGATCGGCAGCGGCGTGCCCCAGTAACGCGACCGGGACAGCGCCCAGTCGATGTTGTTGTTCAGCCAGTCGCCGTAGCGGCCGTGCTTGATCGTCTCGGGGAACCAGTTGGTGCCCTCGTTCTCGCGCAGCAGCGCGTCCTTGATCTGGGTGGTGCGGATGTACCAGGACGGCTGGGCGTAGTAGAGCAGCGTGGTGTGGCAGCGCCAGCAGTGCGGGTAGCTGTGCTCGTAGTCGAGCACCCGGAACATCAGCCCGCGCTCCACCAGATCGGCGACCAGGGTGGCGTCGGCGGTCTTGAAGAACACCCCGCCGATCAGGTCGATGTCGGGCTCGAACGTGCCGTCCGGACGGATCGGGTTCAGCATCGGCAACCCGTACGCGCGGCAGACAGCCATGTCCTCCTCGCCGAAGGCGGGCGCCTGATGCACCAGGCCGGAGCCGTCCTCGGTGGTGACGTAGTCGGCCAGCACCACGTAGTGGGTGCCGCCCACGACGTCCGGAAACTCGATCAGCTCGAACGGACGCCGGTACGTCCAGAACTCCAGGTCTCGACCGGTGAGCGTCGCCTCGATCTGCCAACCGTCGCCGAGCACGGCGGCTACCAGCGGTTCGGCGACGACCAGCGTCTCGGGATCATCGCCCAGCCTGGTCGCCACCACGTAGGTCACGTCGGGGTGCACGGCGACCGCGGTGTTGCTGACCAGCGTCCAGGGGGTGGTCGTCCAGACCAGCAGGGACGCCTTGCCGGCCCACGGCCCGGCCGTGACGGGGAACCGCACGTAGACCGACGGGTCGCTGACGTCCTCGTAGCCCTGGGCCAACTCGTGGTCGCTCAGCGTCGTGCCGCAGCGCGGACAATACGGCGCGACCCGGTAGTCCTCGACCAGCAGGCCGGCGTCGAAGATCTGCTTCAGCGCCCACCACACCGACTCGACGTAGGACGGGTCCATCGTCTGGTACGCCTCGTCGAAGTTCACCCAGTAGCCCATCCGATGGGTGAGGTCGGTGAACTCGCCGACGTGCCGGCTGACCGACTCGCGGCACTTGGCGTTGAAGGCCTCGATGCCGTACCGCTCGATGTCGGGCTTGCCGTTGAAGCCGAGTTCGGCCTCGACGGCGAGCTCGACGGGCAGGCCGTGGCAGTCCCAGCCGGCCTTGCGGTCGACGTGAAAGCCCTGCATGGTCTTGAACCGGGGAAAGACGTCCTTGAACACCCGGGCCTCGATGTGGTGCGTGCCGGGGGTACCGTTCGCGGTCGGGGGGCCCTCGTAGAACGTCCAAGCGGGACGGCCCTGGGTAGCCCTCAGGGTCGCCTCGAACGTGTTCTGGTCGCGCCACAGGTCGAGGATCTGGTGCTCCATGGCGGGCAGGTTCACCTGCGGCGGCACCGGGCGATACTCGTTCATCGGTCTTCCTTCGTCGACTGTCTCGGCCGGACGAACCGGCCCAGGACGAAGGGACGAGGCGAACCCCGCGGTACCACCCTTCTTGGCCGCCACGACGGACGACCCGCTCTTGCTCGCCGCGGCCGGTTCTAGTGAGCGCCCGCCAGTTGATGACTACGGACGCCGTTCTTTCGGCAGCTCCGGGGTGATGGCCCCATCATTGCCTTGCGACAGTCGAGAAGCTTACCCGAGCGGTCAGCCGATGCCGCCACCGGCACTGATCGCCGCACTTCGCAGCCCGTTGGCACCGATGATCCGGTGTGGGAGCATCGCCGCGTGCGGGTGTTGCTGCCGCCGCCGGAGGCTGCGGTGAGCGCGGCGCTGCACCGATCGAGTGATCTGACCTGAGTTGAAGTCACAGATCCAGTACAGAGGGGGACGAGCCATGGCCGAACAACCGGCATCCGTCGATCAGTACATCGCGGGGTTTCCGGCGGACGTGCAACAGCGGCTCACCCGCGTGCGCACGATTCTGAACGAGGCTTTCGCGGGGTCGTCCGAACTGATCCGCTACGGCATGCCCGCGGTGATGCTCGGGCCCCGGTACGGGTTGCACTTCGCCGGCTGGAAGAAGCACATCGGCCTCTACCCGGTACCCGTGTTCGACGAGCCGCTGGAGAGCGAGGTGGCGCCCTACCGCTCCGGCAAGGACAGCGTGAACCTGCCCCACCACAAGCCGCTGCCGGACGAACTCATCGTGCGGATCGCACAGGCCATCGCCGCGAAGCGGCACGAGTGACGTTCACGCCCGTTGGGTCTTGATCCGTTCACCACCTTCGCACCAAACGCGCGAGATCCGTCCCCGTGGTCGGGGACGGATCTCGCACCTGGTCAGCCGCCCGCGCGCGGGACGCGGAGGTTACGGCTGCGGAGGAACGTGCGGCGGGTGCTCGTCGACCAGCGTGACCGGCGCATCCGGGGCATGCGGAGCCGGCGTTGCGGCCGGCGGAGCGGGCGGGGCGCTGTCCTCCGGGCGCGGCGGCTGCTGGAACGGCGGATAGCTGTTGCCGGTCAACGCATCGCGGCGCGCCTTGTAGTCCTCGATCTCGATCTCGCCGCGGGCCAGCCGCTCATCGAGAATGCGCAGCGCGTCGTGCGGCTGATGCGGCTGCGGGCCGCCCGGCTCGCCACGATGCCCGAACGGGCCGCGTCCGTGCTGCCGAGGCTTGCGCACCCAGCCCTTCTTGACCGCCAGCTTGTACGCCAGCGCTGCCAGCAGCACCAGCAGCGCGAAGAACAACGCCATGCTGATCAGACCGCCGATCACGTGCAGAAAGCCGAAGCCTCCGCCACCACCACCCCTGGGACCCATACCGCTTCTCCTTCTGCCTCGTTGTGCACTCCATAGTGCGTGCGGATCGCGCGAAGGCAACTGTCAAGAAGCTGTGACTTCGCTAACGGCGAGCAGCGCTTCGAGCACCAGGGCCAGGCCGTCGGCGGAATTGGCGGCCGTGACCGCGTCCGCTGCCGCCTTCACCTGCGGCAGGGCATTGCCCATCGCCACCCCGTAACCCGCCCACCGGATCATCTCGACGTCGTTGAGTTCGTCACCGATGGCCAGCACCTCAGCCGGCTCGACCCCCAGCAGCGCGGTGAGCCGGCCGATGCCGGTGGCCTTGGTCACCCCCGCCCCCTGCACCTCGACGAAGGGTGCGCCGGATGTGGTCGCGTGAAAGCCGGTCAGTTCGAGCCGCTGGATCTCGTTCAGCAGGTGGTGCGGCGGCAACTGCGGATGCCGCACGATCAGCTTGATCGACGGCTCGCCGAGCACCTCGGGCAGCGGACCGGAGTCGCCGATCGGGCCGCCGTGCACAATCTCGAGTTCGGTCATCAAATCGCGGTATCCGTGCTGCAACACCGAGACGCGGGCGCCCGAACGCAGCGCCCAGAACCGCACCTCCGGCAGTTCGGCGCTCAACCGTTCGCCCAGGTTCAGCTGCGCGTCCGGGTCGATCAGCTCTTCGAACAGCATGTCGCCAGAGCTCAGATCGACGCCGACCGCACCGTTGTTGGTGACCGCCAGCCCCACCGGACCGCCCGCCTCGTGCAGCAGCGCGGCGAGCTTGAGGTGCTGACGTCCGGTGTTGGGAACGACCAGCAGCCCGGCCTCGCGGCAGGCGTCCAACGCCGCGCGGACCCGCGGGGTGATGGTGCGGTGCTCGTACAGCATGGTGCCGTCGAGGTCGGAGCTGATCAGCCGGATCGTCGGCGGCGGACGAAACTCGTAGGTGCGTTCGGCAAGGGGTTTCGCTGCGGGTGCGGCCTGGTCAGCCACGGGTGCCCGCCGGATCGCCCACCGATCGCCGGCCCTGGAACGCCCGGCCGAGCGTCACTTCGTCCGCGTACTCCAGATCGCCACCCACCGGCAGCCCGGACGCCAGCCGCGACACCGTCACACCCATCGGCAAAATCAGCCGCGAGAGGTACGTTGCGGTCGCTTCGCCTTCGAGGTTGGGGTCGGTGGCGAGGATCACCTCGGTGACGGTGCCGTCGCCGAGCCGGATCACGAGTTCGCGAATGTGCAGGTCGCCGGGGCCGACGTTGTCGATCGGTGAGATCGCGCCGCCCAGCACGTGGTAGAGGCCGCGAAACTCGTTGGTGCGTTCGATCGCCATCACGTCTTTGGATTCCTCGACCACACAGATGGCGGTCTGGTCACGACGCGGGTCGCGGCAGATGCGGCAGGTCTCGGATTCGGAGATGTTGAAGCACCGCTCGCAGAAGCGGACGTTCTCGGCCACGTGCCGCAACGAGTCGGCCAAGCGGTCCACGTCGGCCTTGTCGGCGGTCAGCAGGTGAAAGGCGATGCGCTGCGCGCCTTTGGGCCCGATGCCTGGCAGTCGGGCCAACTCGTCGATCAGGTCTTGGATGGGGCCTTCGAACACCTCGGGCCGGCCTACTGACCGGTGAGGCCGCCGAGATCCGGCAGCTGAGGCATGGTGGTCTCGGCCAGGATCGCGACCTTCTTGTTGGCGTCGCGCACTGCGGCGACGATCAGATCGCCCAGGGTGGACGGGTCGTCCTCGTCCCACGCCTCGGGCTTGATGTTCACCGCCAGCAGCTCACCGGCGCCGTTGACGGTGACCTGCACCAGGTCGCCGCCGGCCGAGCCGAGCACCTGCTTGGCGGCCAGCTCTTCCTGGGCGCGGGCCAGCTGCGACTGCATGGCCTGAGCCTGCGCCAGCAGCGCGTTCATGTCGAATCCCTGCTCGCCGAACATCAGTTCTCCAATCGATGGGGCACCGGATCAGCCTAGTGGTGCGTCAGTCTTCTTCGGCGATCAACTCGGCGCCGAGGTGCTTGGCCAGCAGCTCGTCGTGGTTGGCGGATTCTTCCGCGATCGACTGGTCGTCGCGGCTGGGCTCGTCTTCGGGCGGCGGCGGTTCGAGCTGGGTGCTGGTGGTGCGGATGTTCTGGCGCGCCTGCTCGGCGGCGGCCGGACGCTCGTTGCGGGCGAGCGGTGCTGGTCTCTCGGCCGGCCCGGGGGTGGCCGGCGGCGCGGGCTCGTCCGCGCCGGTGGAATCGATCACCACCTGGATCGTCACCGGCGTGGCGGTGACCTGCAGGACGGACTCGCGCAGCACGTCTTCACTGCCGCCGCGGCCGAAGCTGTCGCGGGCGCCGGCGTTGTTCAGGCCGAGGCTGAGCACGCCGTCGACCACGTCGACCACGTGCGCGTGCTGGCTGAGCAGGATCCAGGTGAACCGGCGCCGGTTCTTGACCTCGTCGAGAATCTCGGGCCACAGCCGGCGGAAGTCGACCGTGGTGAGGGCACCGCCGCTGGGCGTCTGGGACGATGCCGCGGGTGCATCCGACGGCTGCGTGGGCGCCGCGGGGGTCGACCGGGCGGGCGCGGGGCTGCGCTGGGCCGCGACGGCGGGGGCGGGACGGGGGCCCTGCGCATCGTCGGACGGGGCACGTTCGCGCGGTTCGCCCGCACCAGCGGACGGGGGCTGCTGCCACGGATCGGGTGCGCTGCGGGCAGCGCCGGCGGATGCGGGTGCAGCGTCACGACCGACGGCAGCGGCGTCAGGCACCGGACGGGGACGCCCCGACTCGGGCGCCTCGGCGCCACCCACGGACGCGGTCTGGGCAGCCATCGACTCGGGCGCCGTCATCTGGAGCCGGCGCTCCAGCCGGTCGAGCCGGGCGTGCACCCCACGGTCGTTCGCATCGGCCGCGGGCAGCAGCACCCGGGCGCACATCAGCTCCAGGTGCAGCCGCGGTGCCGTCGTGCCGCGCATCTCGGTGAGGCCGACCGCGAGCACCTCGGCCGCGCGGGTCAGCTCGCCGGCACCCAGCGCGCCAGCCTGGGCGCGCAGGCGTTCGGCCTGGTCGGCGGCCACATCGACCAGACCGGTGCTGAGCGCGTCCGGGACGGCCGCGACGATGATCAGGTCGCGCAGCCGGCGCAGCAGGTCTTCAGCGAACCGGCGCGGATCCTGTCCAACCTCGAGCACCTTGTCGATGGCGGCGAACACGGCGTGGGCGTCGCCGGCCGCGAACGCGTCCACGATCTCGTCCAGCAGGGCATCGGGGGTGTAGCCGAGCAGGGCGGCCGCCTGGGTGTAGGTGACCCCGGCCTCGCCGGCGCCGCCGAGCAACTGGTCGAGCACCGACAGCGAGTCGCGGACGGAGCCGGCACCGGCCCGCACCACCAGCGGCAGGGCGGCGGCGTCGACCGAAACCCCTTCGGCCTTACACAGCGATCCCAGATACGCCGACAGCGTCTTGGGCGGCACCAACCGGAACGGGTAGTGGTGGGTGCGCGACCGGATGGTGCCGATCACCTTCTCGGGTTCGGTGGTGGCGAAGATGAACTTGACGTGGGGCGGCGGCTCCTCGACCACCTTGAGCAGGGCGTTGAAGCCCTGCGTGGTGACCATGTGCGCCTCGTCGACGATGTAGATCTTGTAGCGGCTGCTGACCGGTGCGAAGAAGGCTCGCTCACGCAGGTCGCGGGCATCGTCCACACCGCCGTGGGAGGCGGCGTCGATCTCGATCACGTCGATGGAGCCTGTGCCGCCGCGGGCCAGGTCGCGGCACGACTGGCATTCGCCGCACGGCACCGGCGACGGGCCATTCGCGCAGTTCAGGGCGCGGGCCAGAATGCGGGCCGAGGTGGTCTTGCCGCAGCCGCGCGGGCCCGAAAACAGGTAGGCGTGGTTGACCCGGTTGTTGGTGAGTGCCCGCTGGAGCGGCTCGGTGACGTGCTCCTGGCCGATCACGTCGGCGAAGGTGTCGGGACGGTAGCGCCGATAGAGGGCCAGTGGGGCTTCCGGACGACGCATGGCGGCCGCGTCGGGCTCGGGCCTGCGGCTGGCTGCCAGCGCTCGGGCCGCGGCATCGACCGGCGGTTCGTCGCTCGCCGGGTCGGTGGGCGACGAAGTGACGACCGAGGTACCGGCGTCGGCTGGCTCATCGTCAGGTGGCTCGTCGGAGGCAAGCGGCTCGTCGGCGACCGCGAACAGGTCGGGACCGTCCTGCTCGAACGGCTCGGGCTCGAACAGCTCCGGCGCCACGTCAGGTGCATCGAAGAGGGCGGACTCGTCGAGCAGGTCGTCGTCGCGCTCGTCGTCCACGGGTGAACCATACGTGCTGGGCCCGACACTTTTCGACCGGATCGGACGGTCGTCCCGCCGGGAACATGAAGGGGCCCCCGCGCACCCGGAAGAGCTCACTTACCCTTGCTGTCTTTCGACCCTGGGGGAGTTGGGCGAGGTACCGCCGCGCGGGGACCTTGGTGCAAGTGTAGGGGACGCCGGTGGGTGCGCTGCCCCGCTCTCGTCGCGCCGCCCGTCCGCAACGGCGTTGCCCGGTGAGCACGCCGCGCCCGCGGAAAACAAGGCGGCGACGTCAGCCCAGGTGAGCCGTGAAGCGTGAGTTGACCAGCACCGGGAGGGCGTCGCGCGCGGCTGCGACGCTCGCCACGTCAAGGTCGAGGTAGGCCAGTTCGGGCTCGGGGCCCAGTTCGAGCAGCGTCTCCCCCAGCGGGCCGGCCACGATCGAGTGCCCCACGCCGGTCGGTTTGCGGGCGCCGGCGGTCGAGTCGCCCGTGGGCGGCAGGGCCTGATCGACGGCCACCACGATGCTGGTCGAATCGAGCGCGCGGGCCGCGACCAGCGTCTGCCACTGCTCCACCTTGCGCTCCCCCGGCGCCCAAGACGACGGCACCACGATCACCCGCGCTCCCTGGTTGGCCAAGGCCTTGAACTGCTCGGGGAAGCGCAGGTCGTAGCAGGTGGCCAGGCCGACGCTGACCCCGTCAATCTCGACCAGGACGAGCTCGTCCCCCGGCTCGATCTGCTCGGATTCGCGGTAGCCGTAGGCATCGAACAGGTGCAGCTTGTCGTAGTGCGTCTCGATGCTAGGCCCGGTGACCAGCAGGGTGTTGCGCACCTTGCCCGACGAACCGGGGGTGAACATGCCGACGATGACGGTGATGCCCGCCGCTGCCGCTGCCGCGCGGACGGCCGAGGCCCAGGGCCCGTCCAGAGCTTCGGCGGCCTCGGCGCGCGGACGGGCGAACGAGCAGATCATCGCTTCGGGGAAGACCACGAGGTGCGCACCGCCATCGGCGGCCAGCGCCAGCTGCTCGAGCACCACACCGAGGTTCTGGGACGGTTCGGTGGTGGCGGTGAACTGAGCCAGTGCGACGCGCATGCAGTCAGCGTCTCACGCTCTGCCCGGCGAGTCAGGGGCCGAGCGCGACGACCCTTGTTCCGGCCAGCCGATCGTGCAGGGCGCGCCGTTCGGGGTCGCGGGCGGCCAGCGCGATCGTGGTGATCACCAGCATCACCGACGCCCCGTAGCAGGCCAGCGCGACCTGGAACTGATCGTCGAGGATGAAGCGGGAGACGGCGAAGTGGGCCAGCTGCCAGGGCACCAGCTTGATCGCGTTCCGCACGGCGATGGACGTGACGCGCGCCCGGCTCGGAGCTGTCTGCACGGCGAGCCGGCGCATCCGCTTGCCCAGGGTGCCCGCAGCCGGAGCGACCTCGGTGAGCGTGAGGTACAGCCCTGTCGGCAGCACGGTGAAACAGAAGGCGATGACGTCGGTGAGCAGCAGACCGGGCACGCTCGAACCGGCCACAAAGGGGGTGAGCACGAGGCCGAACCCGGTGACCAGCAGCAGCCACACGAGGATCACCAGCAGGTCGACCAGGCTCGCGACGATCCGGGCCGGCCACGGGGCGGGAAGCAAAGGCTGCGCCGGATCGTCCGCGATCATCCACTCAGTCAAGAGCTCCCCGGTCGGCTTGGCAACCCGGCCGCGTCGGATCTCGTAGAACAGAGTAGGAACAGCACGGAGAGGAACCCCATGTTCGGACTGTCCACGCACGAGCGTGACGCCGAGTTCACCCGGTTCGCCCGGGACTCGGCGGCCACCCTCAAGCGGACGGCCTACCTACTCACCGGCGATCGCGACCTGGCCGCCGATCTGGTGCAGGAGGCCCTGCTGCGCACCTATCTCGCCTGGCGCCGGGTCCGTTCCGGTGAGGCCACCGCGTATGCCCGGCGGGTGGTGGTCAACCTGAACATCGACCGTTGGCGCAAGCGCAGCCCCGTCCCCGCCGAGGTGCCGGAGAAGGCGGACCCGCACGATCCGGAAGGTCGTGTGGACGATCACGACGAGGTGTTGCGGATGCTCGAAACGCTGCCGCCGCAACAGCGTCGGGTGATCGTGCTGCGCTACTACAACGACTTGTCCGAGGCCGATACGGCGGCATGTCTCGGGGTCAGCACGGGGGCCGTGAAGTCCGCGGCCTCGCGAGGGCTGGCCACACTGCGGGCGGCCTACGCCCCCGCCGAGGGGAGGAACCTGTGATGACCGAGCTCGAAAACCGCCTGCGCGCGGACCTGTCGCACGCGGCGTCCGAGGTGAACGACGACCTGGACGTGGCCGCGCTGCTCGATCGCGGCCACGAGCGGACGCGTGCCCGGACGCAACGCCGCACGGTGGGGGCCGTGGCCGCAGCCGTGGCCGTGGGCCTGGTCGCGTGGACGGGCTTCCTGCCCCGGACCCAGAACGGGGTTCCGGACCCGGCGCAGACCCCGTCCGTCTCCGTGGGGACGACGGCGAGCGCGACCATCGACCTCAGTGGCATGGAGCCGGAGCCGGCGTACCGGTCCATCACCGTCGCCGTCGAGAACGGTGTCGGCACCTTCACCGGCAAAAAGGGCGGCTGGGCCGGCCCGTCCGCCACGCCCGGGGACACTCTCGCAACAGTCCGGCTGGGCGGCGAGACCGTGCGGGCTCAACGCGTCGACGAGCGCCTGACCGTCGGCCTGGTGGCGGATCGCGTCGAGTGGTTGGAGGCTTCGCTCGAGCAGGATCCTGGCGCGTGGTCGACGCCTTTCGAGGTGGTGGATGGCATGAACGTGACCGCGTTCGTGCTGTACACGGAGGCCGACAGCGACTCGCCGCTCGCGAACCTGACCTGGCGCTCGCTCGATGGGAGCGTGCGCAGCAGTGGGGGTGAGCAGGTGTCTACGGCCACGCTTGGCCTGACCAACGACACCTACACCGTCTACTACGTACCCGGCATCGAGCACGTGGGCTACTACTCCACCCTCGGAGGCAAAGGACAGTTCTCCAGCGAGATGCGCAAGGACTCGTCCGTGGTCAAGATCGACGCCAGCAGCACACGGCTCAAGAATGCAGTCGAGCACATCGCCGTCGGTGTGTTGCCGCCGGGGGCCAGCGATCCCAACGTCACCTTCAACATGCCTGGCGCGGAGCTGGCCGTGGGGCCGCTGCAACAAGACGGACGCGTGGCGTTCTTCGCCCGAATGGAGACCACGAAGGAGTGGTCCTCGACGCTGGTGAAGGCGGTCACCTACACGGCTGCGGACGGACGCAAGGTCAGCTATCGCAACGAGTAGCAAGTGCCGGTACGGGCCTCCGGGCTCTCAGTTGGAGTTGCGCCCGGTGGAGCCGGTATCGTGCGTCGCGGAGGATTCGCCTAGAGGCCTATGGCGCTCGCTTGGAAAGCGGGTTGGGTTCACACCCTCACGAGTTCGAATCTCGTATCCTCCGCCACCTGAAACCGGCTTTGACTAGGCTAAATGGCCTGTCAGGGCCGGTTCTGCTTTCGACTCGTTCCCTTAGCGGGTCCTTGGTGACCGCATTCAGGCCCACTGTGCGCGTGGATCAGGGGCCGAGTAGTCCGAGCGGGACGACGCCGATGCCGTCGGGGCGTCGGTAGGCATTGGGGCCGGTGTTGACGATGATGGCGTCGAGGAGGTCGCTGCCCATGCGTTCAGCGATCCAGCGCAGGTGCCGGGCGTCGCGGTCGTCGATGCTGCTGGCCATCTTGACCTCGATCGCCAGGATGCGTCCGTCGTCGCGGATGGCGACGAGGTCGATCTCATGGTCCCCATTGCGCGTGCGAAGATGCGCGACGCGCGCTTCGGCCGCCTGCGCGGGAACCCGGATGCACATGGTGGCCAGCGACTCGAACAGATGTCCCAGCAGGGTTCCCGACTGAGGGCCGACCGGGCGACCCTCGCCGTCGAGGAGGGCCTCCCGGCGTAGTCCCAGGAGCCGGACGGCCAAGGCGGGATCGGCCAAGTGGTGTTTCGGGCTCTGGGCCAGGCGGGTGAGTGCGTTGCCGCCCGGGGTCCAGGCCTCCACGGGATCGAGAAGCCACAGGCTGGTCAGGACCTCCCGGTACGAGATGGACGTAGAACGGGCCGGCTTGTCCACATCCCCTGGAGTGGCGGCGTCGAGGATCTGCGAGTAGCTGGCGGTCGTGGCGCTGGCCGCAGCGTAGGAGCGTAGCCAGGCGAGCATCGCGGCTGGCTTGCGGACCGCGAGGCCCTGTTCAGGGACGTCGCGGTCCACCGCATTGTGCAGGTAGGAGTCGAGCTGGAAGCGCAAGGCTCGTCCGGTCAGGCCCCGCAGCGCCGGCAGGCCGGACTCGATGATCTCATCGACATAGTCGGCCAGTCGCAGGGGGCAGGTGCCCGACAGCGGCTCGCGACCACCGGAGAGAAGGCCGGCCAGGCTGACCGTCGGTGTGCAGACGCCGCGCTCGATCAGTGTCATCGGCCGCATGCGCAACCTGCCGATCCGGCCAGCGCCTGAGTGCGCGGTGGCGCCTGGTGCGGGCGTGGCGCTTCCGGTCAGCAGGAACTGCCCCCCAGCGGCGTCTGCGTCTACGGCGCGACGCACGACGTCCCACACCTCCGGGACCTTCTGCCACTCGTCGATCAAGATGGGGCGCCCCCGGTCCAGCACCTGCTCCGGCTCCGCGGAGATGGACTCCCGAACAGCCTTCGAGTCCAGGCGCACGACGGCTCGGACGCGCTGCTCGGCCGTGGTCGTCTTGCCGACTCCCTTGGCCCCGTCGATCGCGATCGCGGCGATCTGCCCGAAGAGTTGGTCGAGCTCCTCATCCAGGACCCTGCGGACGTAAGGCATGAGCCCTACCCTACAACAAGCAGGGGATGAATCAGTCAATTAGCAGCAGCGAAACCGGTCGATACGCAGCGCGGGCGCGTGCATGCCGGAGGTGTGTGATGGTTGAGATTGGTCGAAAGCGGGGTATTCGATAGGCGACTGGCTACATGGTCTCGGGACGCCTGTCTGTGGGGTTTCGGGGAGTCGGTCGGGATTCGTTCGGTGGTGGGTGCCGGATCGTGAGGGTCGGTGGGCTTAAGGGGTGAGGAGACCCCGAACAAGGAGCCCACGATGGTCAGGCAGGGACTGAAACTGGACGCGCGAAGGCGGGTGACCGAAGCGCTGTCGACCGTTCGGGTCTGGCACCGGGATCTTTCGGTTGATCGGATACTTCGATAGTCTATGCATAGATAACCGATGCATGGAGTCACGATGGCGAGACCGGCGGTCGGCAAGGAACTGTTCAGCGGCACCCTGCCGTTGATGGTGCTGCGCCTGATCGGCGAGACCGACCACTACGGCTACCTGATCATCAAGCGGATCGGCCGGTTGTCCGGGGGTGCCTTCGAGTTCAAGGAGGGCACGCTGTATCCGATCCTGCACAGCTTCGAACGGGACGGCCTGGTCACCGGCTACTGGCGCGAGGCGGGCGGGCGGCGGCGCCGGTACTACCGGATCACTGACGCCGGAATGGCTGAGCTGTCCCGCCGGCGTACGGAATGGTCGTCGTTCGTGAACGCCATGGACGGTGTGCTCACTGGGGAGGTGGCCGATGAAGCCAGTAACTGAGTTGGCGGCCTACGCCCGCCAGGCCGTCCGTGACGTCGGCGATCCGCGGGAACGGCGAGACAGCGAGGCTGAGATCTACGCCAACCTGCTGGCCCGCTACGACGAGGAGCTGGCTGCCGGGCTCGACCACGATCAGGCCGTTGCCCGATGCATCAATGAGATGGGCGAGCTGGGCGGCCTTCGGTCCGGACTGGATCAGGCACACCGCCGCCGGTTCACGCCGGCTGCTGCGGCGCTGCTGCTCTGCTGTGTGGTCGGCTTCCTCGTGCTGGTCCTGTCCCTACTCTGGGCCGTCTTCAGCGGCCTCTTCTTCTAGGGGGAATGCATGTTCACCACAGTTCGGAAGTCGTGGCCGGCGCTGTTGTTACTGCTGGCGCTCTACCTGTTGTTGCCGCGTATGGCGGCAATGGATTGGTACGTCCGGCTCACCGCGGACTACAAGGGGGTCGGTCCGATGCTGTTGCACTGGCCGCTGGCTTGTTTTGCGCTGTGCCTGGTGGAGTCGTACCGGCACGGTGCGTCCTGGGTGCGGCCACTGCTGGCTGGCGGGATGGCGGCCATCCCGTTCCTGATCGCCCGACAGGACCTCGGCACCATCTTGTTCTTCGCGGTGGTGTACGCGGTCGTCGGCGCCTTCGGCGAGGGCATCGGGCATCTCGTCCGTCGCGTCCAACGTCGGCGCTCCTGAGCGACAGGCAACCCGGAGTAACGAGGACTGGCGCGCGCGAATTTTGCGCTGTTCGGCGGTGGACGCGCGAATCAAGCGCCCTTCGCTTCGCGAAGTGCTTATCTACGTGATCGTGGCCGAGACCGCGTTCGGCTGGGCGGAGGAAGGCGCGACCAGCCCTTCTGATCGGGGGACTCTGAGTTGGCACAGCAGCTCACGAAGGACCCGTACGTCTTCCAGCACCTCGGCTGGGGCGAGGAGCTGGCCGAGCGCGGCTTGGAGGACGCGCTCATGGACCGACTGCAGGACACCTTGATGGAGCTTGGCCGAGGCATGACGTTCGTCGGTAGGCAGGTGCGGTTCACGGTGGATGGTGTCGACCGGTGGATCGATCTGCTCCTGTTCCACACTGAGCAACTGCGCTATGTCGTCATCGAACTCAAGGTCGAGGAGTTCGAGGCGGAGTCTGTCGGTCAGCTCGGCGCCTATGTCGTGATGGTGGACGACCTGCTGCGCAAACCAGCTATTCACGCGCCGACGATCGGCCTGCTGCTGTGCACCGGCAAGCGCGAATCCACCGTCCGCTACGCCTTGGCCGCGAGCGCGGCCCCGATCGCCGTCGCGCAGTGGCAGGGCCTCCCGGACGATGCCCGCGCGGTGCTTCCCAGTGTTGAGGAACTCGAAGCGGTCGTGCACGACGAACTCGCCCGACAGGCGAGCCTGCTCGCAGACGCGCCACAGACCAACGACTCGGCCGCCGAGTAGTCGACGGAGACTCGAATTCCGAGTGGCTTGCGCCAGTTCAGGAGCCCTGATGCGGTCCCAGCCGGAGAGGGCCATCAGGAGGCCCTGCGGGTTCGATGGCGCAGGGGCCAGTCGCCGGAGGGAATCGGCCGGAAGAGACGGTCGAGACCCTCGGCCCGGACACGAATGAGCCGCTCGCCGAAGCGGGAGCGGGCAGTCGGCCCAGCCGCGCCCGATCCCCCGGTGGCATGGGTCGCGACGTAGGTACCCCAGCGACAGCCGTGATTGCCTGTAGTTCCCGCCACTGGCTGAAGGCCTCGTCTACGCGTCCGCGAGCCAGGCACGGATGACGGCGATAATCGCGTCGCGCGCTGAGGGGAGATCGTCGGCTGGCGGCAGGACGAGGCTTGCCCGGATGTCGGAGTGCCACGTGAGTAGCCCGCCGGGGTCGCCTCCGAATGTCGGCGCGGCGTCCCTATTCTCTGCACGGTGAGTGCCGAGATGAAGAATCAGTCGCACAGGGCCCTTGCCGGCGGCGTTGATCGTTAGTCGGTCGATTCCGTGAAGCGTGTAGCTAGGTGAGTTCCACTTCACGATCTCGATGAGTTCGGGTTCTGCCTCGTGTACGAGTGCGCGGAGGGACTCCACGTCGGAGCGTCGTTCGGGCGTCTGCGCGGTGAGGTATGTGGTGACAGTCGCGAACCGCTCAGGCATAGGAACATGCTAGGGCAGCGACAATGATGGGACGGCGCTCGACTCGGCCTCGATCGGGGGCCTGCGGCTTTCGGGCGCTGGGTGCGGTCGAGCGCGCTCAGGTGCGGCCGAGCAGCCAGTCAACCGCTTGTGCGCCCGTCCAGGCGTGCGTATGCAGATCCAGCAGCCGTCACGGTCCGCCGAGGTCATGGCCGAGGGTAACCGCAGCCTCCTGCACTTCGCCGTCGCAGCGCACCTGGCCGCCCGTGCCTGCAGCCCCCGACGAGTAGGTGACTTGATGAATGCAGCGCCCGCACGTATTCGGGTCGGCGACGACTCGTCGGAGTTGCTTGCTCAGGCGCGGCCGATGGCCTCTACACGGATCGCGCAACAGCCTCTTGCCGGCTGCTGCCTTGTTGCGACCTATCGGCCTCCGACGGGGCTCCCGTCGCGGAGGTTGTCGATGAAGTTCAAGATCGTGTGCTCCAGTTCGGGGGCCGCCCCGTCGAGTGGGCTCTCTGCTGGACGACGGAGTAGAGCTCGTCGAGGGCCGATCGGACGGCGTCCCGGGCATGCCTCAGTCGCCAGAGGGTGAACTCGGCGTACAAGTCGTCGCGGGTGATGCTCGTATGTCGGTACTTGTTGTTGACGGCAAGGGCCAGCTTTCCGTCGTTCGGAAGGTACGCCTGGGGAACCACGTCGTACGCGGGTGCCAGGGCAACGTCAGCATCTGCCGGCTGCAACAGGCCGAGGTTCTTGGCGTGCAGGTCAAGGTTGCCGATGCCCACCGCGAGCACGACCATTCTGGCCAGGCGTTGCAGGTCGGCCTCGGACGTGTGCTTGCGCAGTGTGTCTGCGACGCGCTTGAGGCTGACGATGCCGCCGATCTCTTGATACTTCTCGTTCTTGCTTGCTCCCAGAGCCTGGTTGAAGTCCTCTTGATGAACGCGCTCGCCGCTCTTGCGGTCGTAGCGCTCAATGACGAGCGCCGGTAGGCCGTCGAACTCCTCTATCCAGGTCTCGAAGCTCGCGAGGCCCAGGCGGCGCGCGATGCGCGAGCCGTACTCCTCGTCGTAGATGACGGTCGACTTGTCGCCGTCGAGACGCGGCTTCAGGATGTGCGTCGACGGATAACCCCCGAGCGCCTGCGCCCAGCCGTCCGAGGTTCGAACCAGGACGACTTTGGGCTGGACGCCACCGAGCGACGACTTTCCTGACTGGGGATCGTTCGCCAGCGGCGAGCCGATCGGATCTTCGAGCAGAGCGCGAACCTCGCCCGGCGCCAACGAGCGGACTGACGGCGTCTTCGGCTCCGTCGGATCATCGAGGTCCCAGACCTGCAGCGCGCCGGCGACGTCGCGTCCAAACCGAGCAAGGAACGCGGGGGTGTCATCACGACGGAGGCCGGCCTGGGCGATCATGTGGTCGTACATGGCGCCTTCGGGCAACAACTCGGCGAACCAGTTGCGTCGCCGCCGAGCATGGTCGCGACGCTGCGTCGGCGAGAGCGGAATCGTGACCGACAGGACGGTGCTGTTCGTGCCGAACGATCCGATGCCGTCGCTCGTCGGGGTGAAGTCGAACGTGCGCGCGTCGCCTTCCAGTTCACCGACGACCTGGCCGTACAACTCAACCGCGAGGCGCATCGTCTGTCTTCCAGGTTGCCGTGAACTCCAGCCCGGTGGCGCGCGCGATGCTCAATAGCCTGCGGAGATAGATCGTCGCCTTGCCCGACTCGATCTCGCTGATTGTGCTCTGAGGGACGTCGAGTTCCGCGGCGAGTTCGGTCTGCGTGAGGCCGCGCGCCAGCCGTGCCTGCTGCACAGCCAGCCCGACGTCGCCCGGGGACCGTAACCGGGCCGTGTGTGTCGCCATCGCAACCTCCTCGATGTATAGCGATTTCACGATACGCGATGTCTATCGGAAAATCTCTATATCGCGGCGGTATCGCGATATCCCGATGTCATCGCAGCGGCCCGGGCGGAACCGCCCCGGACTCTGTGCCACGGGTTGTGGCACAAATGCCGTACGGCTGGGCCAGCCCGGGTTGGGCTATTGCCGGCGGAGTCGCTGTGCGTAGACGTCGAGGACGTTCAGGATGCCGTCGTGTTGGTAGATGCGGTTGCGCCGAAGCCCGGACCTTTCGGCAAGCACTCCAGTGCGGACCAGTTGGTCGAGCGCTCGCTGGGCCGTCACTTCGTTCATGCCGAGCTTGTGGATGAGGAATGACGCGTTGACGACCGGGTTGGCCACCAGGTGCGGCAGCACCTTCCAGGACGCCGCATCCGAGCGCAGCCCGGCCAATTGGCTGCGTGCGGCAGCGACCTGGCCGGCAAGGTCGTCGACCAATCTGGTCCCGGAGGAGGATGCGAACCGGGAGGCGTCGGCGAACGCGGTGATGATCGGGCCGGAGTTGCCCTTGCGGAACGTGGTGAGCGCGTCGAAGTAGGCGTCGGTCTCGCGCAGGAGCCCGGCGGAGATCGGCGCCGTTGTCGACCGCATCACGTTCTTGGAGCGAAGCACGGCGTGCACGAGCGCTCGTCCGGTGCGGCCGTTTCCGTCCGCGAAGGGGTGGATCGTCTCGAACTGGGCGTGCGCGATCGCGGCGTGGGCGACCACGGGCAGGTCGCCGCGTTGGATGAACCGGACAAGGTCGGCCATCTCTTCGGGCACGAGTTCAGGTTGGGGGGCGATGTGGGCTGCGCCGCGCGGGGTGAGCCTGGACGAGCCAACCCACACCAGCCCGCTGCGGTAGTTCCCTGCGTGCTGCTCCCAGCCGGGCTGCCCGGACAGCAGTTCACGATGCATCACAAGGATCGATGCTTCGTCGAGGTTGTCGGACAGCCGCAGCGCAGCTTCCATGGCGCGCACGTTGGCCGTGACCGCTTTTGCGTTGTCCGACTTGGCTTGGTCGAGTTCGGCTAGTGCGAGTTGCTTGGCGCCGACGGTGAGATTCTCGATCTGTGAGCTGGAGGTGGACTCGGTGCGCAGCAGGATGCTGCTCATGGGCCCGATGCCGGGGTTGTCGGCTCCGAGAACCAGCCGGGCGTACTGGTCGAACTGGGCCAGCGCCGCCTCGGCCTCAGCAGTGTCTGCGGCCAACTCGGCGGGCAAGTGCAGTTCGACCTCGGCGATCGGTGGCGTGACGGACGACAGGTACGGGCCGTTCGCGGACGCGAGCGCGGTCCGCGACGCGAACGTGTCGGTCGAGTCGGCATGCCAATAGTGCTCTTCGACCCCGAGACCCGGAAAGGACACATACGTCATGACCGCACCCCTTTACTTACATTTACATCATAAATGTAAGTATGCTGGTTCGCAACGATCAGATACTCCCCCGCCCGACGGTGCACTCTGTGCCGTAGCCCACAACGGCAGCACTGACGGCCGGTGCCCGCACTGGTCGGCGTGGACGCACACCTCGAGCACCTCACTGTCCGCCTCGGTTATGCGGCTGAGTTCCCGCCGGTGTGTCATCACTAGAGCGCACCACGGCCGGACACCCCGGGCGTCCGCCGGCTGGACTGTCGCCGGATGAGCAGCTCCGCCACGACACTGTTGGTAACGAAGCCCGCGGCAACGAGCCATGTCTCGGCGACTACGTCGGCCTCACCGAAGGGGAGCGCCCACAGGACGACGACGAGCGCTTGGGTACCGCCGGAAACAGCGATCGCGAAGGCGCGCGTCATCAATGCTCCGTGCGCATTGAAGTCGCGCCGCTTGATCGCGAGCGCACCCAGCACGAGAGACAACGTCATCGCTACGGCGAAAACGAGACGAACCATCGCGAGTGCGCGTTCATCAGAGGGGCCACCGAAGAAGACCGCGAGCCAGACGGCGGACAGTCCCGCGACGAATCCAGCCGGGATCAGTACACGGCCGGCGGTACGGTGCCAACCACGCCGAACTCGCAGCGCCGGAGAGAACTGGAACGCGCCGAGAAGGCAGTACACGCTCGTCGCCACGATGTGCGCAACTATCGCCACCGATGACGCCAAGGGCAGTGCGCTCTCGGGGACGGCGCCCACATCCCTCAGGCGAAGCACACCGCCGACCACAGGGAGTGCACTGAGCAGCAAGAGGCCGGTTATTGCAGGCCATCCGCTCTTCGATCGCTGCCACTCGCCGTTCTGCGCGGCAATCCCACGGGTTGCCTTCATCTGTTGCGACATGTCTCGAAATCGCTCTCACTCATCAAGCACCTGCACAAGAGGGGTTTGGCGTTCTCGTACGATTCCAGGCGCGACCTCGGCGCCGTTGCGATCCTGGTCACGACCGGACGAGGCGCACGCCGGTTACGAGCAGCCAGACGAGCCAGAGGGCGAACCCCAGGAGCCCGACGAAGATCAGCGCCGAGCCCTCGGCGATCGTGAGGTTGCCGAGCCCCGCGGCGAGCAGCAGGCCCCCGCCCACCAGGCCCAGCAGGCGCTGCCAAGCCGGAGTCAGCTCGCTCGCGTGCGCGGCGAGTGCCGCGCCGATGAAGGTGGTGCCCAGAATCGGCAGCGCCAGCGCGAACGCCGCCGCATGAATCTGCCAGACGAGCTCGAACGCGGACGTCGGCTCAGCGAGCCCGCCGGCGGAGAGCGCGAGCCCGATCTGCGTGACGTTGAACAGCACGAAGACGGCCGACAGCGTCGAGCCAGCGGCCAAGGCAAGGCGCGACCAGTCGGCACCCGCTCCGCCGCGCCTCGCCACGAGGCCGTGCAGGCCCGTCACGAACACGAGCAGCAGCGGCAGGTACAGGGCCACCAGACCAGAGATGATCGCGACGGCGTCGCGGTTGGCCGCGTAGTAGGCCAGCACTTCCCCGGTCGGAGCGCCGTAGGTCGGCGCGCCCGTTACTGCAAACAACACGTTCTCTAGCACCACCAACACTGCGATCGCGATCGCCGCGGCACCGAGGAGCCGGCCTCGAACGAACTCAATGCGGGCTGGCGTGGTGGCGGTGTTCTTCGGTGATCTCTTCACTTCACTCCTTCGTCGCGGTCGGATGACCGGCGGGTCGTCGAGCAGATTCGGGCTCTTGGTGCGGATGGTCATCGGTTTTGCTTTCGAGAGGAGCGGTCCGTCCGCCGGAGGCGGCAGGTCTGGGCGTTCATATGGCACGGGTTGTGTCGTTCTCGTCCGTCCGGTCGTCAGACGGTGATCACGACCTTCCTGAACCCGCGCTCGTCATCGATCGCGTGACAATCGCCCGCTTAGGGGTCGTTGCCCGCTCCTAGCGGCCGCCCAGATAGAACCCCAGCATGGGTCCGACAGGATCGGCGGCCGTTTCGAGGTTGGCAACCGCGAGAAGCGCGAGACCTGCGATCAGGGGCAGCAAGGCAATGGGGATTGCGGTCAGCACGCGCCTCAATCGGACGGCCGTGCGCGAGGTCTTGGCGCGTTTGACCCAGAGAGCAACGGTCACTGCTGATAGTGCGCAGCACGCGAGAAGCAACAGCACGGCGACGGTGGAGTGATAGGCGGCGAAGTCGTTGAGCAGCACCATGAGCGGCTCGCTGTGCGAGCCCACTTGCAGCTGATCCTTGATCTGTGCGACGGCTGATGCGCTCGCGGAGGACTGGTCACCGATCGGGAGCAGGCTGATCGCCGAGGAGAGAGGGACGATTGCTCCTTGCAGGTTGGCTATAGCGATGAGAAGGACGACGACCGGTATTGGCGCGCCGAGGATTCCGGCGGCCAAGAGCGCAACCCGGCGTTTTCGTCCCTCAGCGCGCGCGTAGCCGCCCCACACAGCGACTCCCAGTGCGGTGACAGCCGCTAGCAGGGCCATTGCCGCAAGTGCCTTGATGGCGTGGAAGCCTTGCCAGAAGGCGACACCTGCGGCGAGGTCCTCGCCGAGGGTGGGCAGTCCGCTTTCCCAGAATCGAACGGTCGCCGTCTCGAGCCGCTGCGGGAGTGATGGCATCGTGACACCTGCGGCACCTGGCCAGAAGCTCGCGAGAGTCGGTGGTGCGACTGCGACGATCATGGCCAGAGCCGCCGCCGCAGTTGCAGGGATCCCGATTCGGAATGGATGGCGCACGGGCGGCCCCAGAGTGGTGGATGACATGTCTTTGTGCACGGAGACCTACCGCCGAACGTCCTGTCGCAGGTCGGTGGTCGCGGGACCGGCAGGGACGGCGGCGGTACGCGGCCACGTCCAGGCGGCGCGCAGGATGAAGGCCAGGATCAGCACCTCGACGCCGATGGTGAGGACGTAGTAGATGACCCAATCCCATGACGTCCCCGCCACGTTGAACACCATGATGGGGATGTACACCGACGCAACGACGAGGTTCGTGGCGCGGCTCGCACGGGCGGGCAGCGTCATCGAGAGCATCACCATCAGGGCTGGGATCGCGATGATCACGAAGAAGATGGACATCAAGGTCGCGCTGATGTCGAACGCGAAGATGAAGCCACCCCGGATCTCGTCGATCTCGCCGGGCTGGTAGAGGTGGAAGTAGTCGATGTAAATGACGAGGAACATGAGGCTGGTCCAGGCGGCTGCGAGCTTGGCCTGCACGGGGATCGGCGGGCTGGCGAGCGTGTTCGAGGTTGTCGTTTGGTCGGTCATCGGTTCTTCTTTCGTCAGGAGCGGTCACAGCGCCGCAGTAGCGGCAGGGTTGTGCGGATGCGTAACGGTTGGATCGTTCTCGTCGGTCCGTCAGACGGTGATCACGACCTTCCCCCGGGTGTGGCCGGCCCCGACGTAGGCAAGGGCGTCCGCAGCTTCGTCGAGGGAGTAGGTGCGGTCAATGACGGACCTGACCTGCCCGGACGAGAGCAGGTCGGCCAGGGCGAGCAGGTCCTGGCGCTTCTCGACCGACACGAAGGGCTTCAGCTGCTGACGGGTGAACCCGGACAGCACCCGCGCCTTGACGATCCGACCGATGGGGCCGAGCCAGCGACCACCGTGTCCGCTGTTGGGGATCAGGGTGCCGGTGGGCGTCAGCGCTCGGCGGACCGCCGCCAGCGGCTGGGCTTCCACGTTGTCGAGGATGACGTCGTAGCGGTTCCCGGTGCGGGTGAAGTCGGTCTTGGTGTAGTCGACGACGTGGTCGGCACCGATTGAGCGAACCAAGTCGACGTTGCGGGTGCTGCACACACCCGTCACCTCGGCACCCAACGCCTTGGCGATTTGTACCGCGAACGAGCCCACTCCGCCCGACGCGCCGGTGATCAGCACCGTCTGGCCCGGTTGAACGTTCGCGATCCTGCGCATCGCCTGCCAGGCCGTCATGCCCGACGTGGGCACCGCTGCCGCGTCCACGACCGACACGTTGGCCGGCACGGGCGCGAGGTTGTCCGCCGGCACGCAGGCGTACTCCGCGAGCGTTCCGGCGGTGCTCCACCCGAACACCGCATCGCCGGGTCGGAACGCGGTGACATCCGTCCCGACTGCTGCCACCACCCCGGCGAGGTCCCTGCCAGGAATGCCCTGGCGCGGCCGGCGGAACCCGAACGCCAGGCGCAGCACGTACGGCTCCCCGGTCATGACGAAGTAGTCGCCCGGATGTACTGCGGCCGCGCCCACCCGGACGAGCACATCGCCTCGACCGAGCACCGGTATCGCGGCTTCGGACGGCCTGAGTACTGAGGGCGGCCCGTAGCGGTGCTGGACGGCGGCCCGCATCGTTGCCCCGGCCGGACTCGCCTCCGGCACCGCGTGTGCTCCGCCATTCGATGGTTCGTCGATTCCCACTCAATCCCCCTTACGTCCGAGCTGCGGCTTTCGCTCGCTCGTACACCGTACGTCGTACGCTGTACTATGACCGTACGCTGTACGATTGTCAAGCCGGTCACGAGAGCGAGGACACAGGTGTCTGCGAGGGAAGAACGCCAAGCCGGGTCAGACGCGAGGCTGAGCAAGCAGCGCGTGGTGGCCGAGGCCGTCCGACTGGCCGACCGCGAGGGGGTCCACGGGCTGAGCATGCGCCGGCTCGCCGGCGCGCTCGGCGCGGGCGCGATGTCGCTCTACCACTACGTGGCGAGCAAGGACGAACTGCTGGACGCCATGATCGACATCGTGTTCGAGCAGATCGAGCTCCCATCCGTTGGAACCGACTGGCAGTCGGCGATGCGACGGCAGTCGGAATCAACCCGGCAGGTGCTCGCACGCCACCCGTGGGCGATCAGCCTGATGGAGTCGCGGACATCGCCGGGGCCGGCGAACCTCCGCCACCGCGAAGCGGTCACGGCCTGCCTGCGAACGGCCGGCTTCTCAGTCGTGACGGCGACGCATGCCAACTGGTTGCTCAACAGCTACGTCTACGGTCACGCCCTGCAGGAGGCCAGCCTGCCGTTCGACACCGCCGAGGAGCTCGCGGACATGACGCAGGACGTCTACCTGCCCCAGCTGCCTCCGGACGAGTTCCCCTACCTCAACGAGTCCGCCGCGGCGCTCATCGCCGCCGGCTACGACCCAACGGAGGAGTTCAGCTTCGGCCTCAACCTGGTTCTAGCCGCCCTGGAACCCCTGAGAGCCTCCACGTCCGACGTGCCTGCGTGACAACAGCGAATACCTCTGCGACCAAGGTAGAAGTCAGCTGGGTTCGGACAGCCCTACCTGCAGCTTGCGGATGATCGAGCCCAGCACCCCGGACGCGAGGAGGCCGGAGCCGAGCGGGCCGGCCTGGTCCGCTCCGAGCAGGGGAAGGCGGCGTAGCGCGGCTCGGACCGGTTGGGTCATGTGGTCCAGCTGCCAATCGATCTCGGCATCGATCACGTCGTCGCGGCCCGCGGCGAGCCCGGCGGCTTTCGCGGCGTAGGCGGCCGCGCCCAGGGCGTGGGCCCCCATGTGCGCGACGCCGGACGCCTGCGCGGCGGCTCGGGCCGCAGCCACCGCGGCAGGGCCGGCGACGACCCCGGCGGCCCGGCCGGCGACGAACCGCTCGCGGATCTGGCCGGCGGCGTCCAGTTCGCCGTCGCCGAACGCCCTGGCCCGGGCGAGGGCGTCGGCCGGCCGGCCGTCCGACGGCGCTTCCGCCTCGAACAGGGCCAGTACCCGCTCGGCGCAATCCGCGGCCCACAAGGCGACCGCCCGGCGATCGGCCTCGCTCAGCGTCTGCGGCGAACCCATGACCACCACCCTCGCACACCTGCCATCAGCCGCGGCGACAGGTCGGGCGGCAGGATCGCTCAGACCCCGGCCCTACCCGCGTGCAGCTCCAGGAGCCGCTGCACCTCGGCTTCGACGGCAGCCCTGGCCGGGGCCATCCACTTGCGCGGATCCACCAGCGCGGGGTCGGCGGCCAGTGCCTCCCGAACCGCGGCCGTCATCACCTGGTTGAGGTGGGTGGAGACGTTGATCTTGGTCATGCCGGCCGCGATGGCCTGCAGCATCCCCTCGTCCGAGACCCCGGACGAGCCGTGCAGGACCAGCGGCACCTGCACCGCCTCCCCGATGGCCCTGATCAGCTCCACGTCCAGCCTGGCGTCCCGGGTGGTCATCGCGTGGGAGGAGCCGACGGCGACGGCCAGCAGGTCGACGCCGGTGTCGGCGACGAACTGTGCGGCGTCCGCGGGAGAGGTGCGCGCCGACGGGTCGTGCACGCCGTTCTTGCCGCCCACCTCGCCGAGTTCGGCTTCCACGTCGACCCCGGCCGCGTGGCAGAGTTCCACCACCCGCCTGGTGGTTTCGCGATTCTCTTCGTCGGGCAATCGTGAGCCGTCGTACATCACCGAGTTGAACCCGAGGTCGACGGCCCGCTGAATGAGGTCGACGTCCTCGGCGTGGTCCAGGTGCACGGCGACCTCGGTCTCGGCGCGCTCGGCCACGGCCAGGGTGGCCCGGCCGATCGGCGTGAGGTCGCCGCCGTGGTACTTCACGGCGTTTTGGGAGATCTGCAGCACCACCGGGACGCCCGCGTGCACAGCGGCCCTGGTGATGGCGGTCGCGTGCTCCAACTGGATCACGTTGAAGGCCCCGAGCCCGACCTGAGTCTGTGCGGCGGTGCGGGCGAGTGACGACAAGGACGCGAGCATGAGGCTTCTTTCAGAGGTCGGCGGTGGTGACGTCGAGTGATTCGGCGAACGCTGGGTCGAAGGTGCCGGTCTCGGCGTGCGCCGCTGCGGCTGTCGCGACCTGGACGGCATGGGGCAGCGCGGCGGGCACGTCGAGTCCGGCGGCCAGGCCGGACGCGAGTCCGGCCACCAGGACGTCCCCGCAACCGACCGGGTTCTGCACTACGACCCGAGGTGCCCGCACCTGGACGGCTCGCTCGGGGTTCACCGCGATCGCTCCGTCGCCGCCGAGCGAGACCACCACCCATTCGGCGCCGAGCTGGCACAGGTGCCTGCAGGCGGCGACCAGGTCTGCGGTCGAGTCGAGGGTGCGGTGGGTGAGGGCGGCGAGCTCCTGCCGGTTGGGTTTGACCACGGTGGGCGCCGCGGCGAGGCCGGCGGCGAGGAGGTCGCCACTGGTGTCGAGAACGACGGGCCGACCGGCCGATACGCAGGCGCGGACGAAGCCGACGTACACGTCGTCGGGACAACCCAGCGGAGCACTGCCGGACAGTGTGACCACGTCCACGTCGGGAAGCAGTGCGGTGAACCGGGCGGTGAGGTCGGCGAGATCGGAGGCGCTGACGCACACGCCGGGTTCGAGGAACTCCGTCGACACGCCGGCCGAGTCGATGATGTTGATGCAGGTGCGCGTCTCGCCGGGCACCCCGACGAACTCGTCCCGGATTCCCATGGCCCGGACGGTGCTGGTGACGAACTCGCCGGCGAAGCCGCCGACGAACCCGGTGGCCACCACCTGTTGCCCGCACGACAACGCCCCGCGGGCCACGTTGAGCCCCTTGCCGCCGGCGCTGGCCGACACCCGGGTCACCCGCTGGACGGTGCCCAGTTCGGCGTGCGGCAGGTCATAGCGCTTGTCGATGGCGGCGTTCAGGGTGACGGTGAGAATCGTCATCGTCGTCCTCCGGGATCAAGGGTGTCGCCGGCGTTGACGACGAGGCTGAGGGTCGACCCGGTGAAGCCGAGCAGATCGGCCCCGGTCCCCACCTGCAGCCGCGGCACATCGATCCCGAGCACGGCGGCGGGGTTGGTGTTGGTCCAGCGGACGATGTCGGCGTACTGAGAGCGGTTGCCGAGCAGTCGTTCCGCGGCGTCCCGGATCAGCGACGTGCTGCCGGTATCCTGAGCCCGTGCAAGCCAAGTCCCGTGCGGTCAACCGCCTCACCCTGCGCGAACAGGTGCTCGAGAGCCTGCGCGAGGCGATCGTTTCGGGCGAGCTGCGTCCGGGCAGCATTCTCACCGAGGTCGAGTTGGCCGAACGGTTCGACGTCAGCCGGGGCACCGTCCGCGAAGCCCTGCGAACCCTGCAGAACTCCCAGCTGATCGCCGGCGACGCTCGCGGCACGCTGCGGGTGCACGTGCCGGACGAGCGCGAGATCCACGAGGTGTACCGGGTGCGCGCCGCGCTCGAGGGCCTGGCGCTGCGCGAGATCATCGCCTCCCCCGCGAGACACCAGCACGCGGCACGACTGCGCGAACTGCTGCCCCCCGACGGCGGCAACCTCACCTTTGTGGAGGCGCTTGACGTCGACCTGGCGTTTCACGAGGAGCTGTGCCGGATGTCGGGCAACGCCACCCTGCTCGCCTCATGGACGTCGTTGGAGGACCGCATGCGCATCGTGCTGCTCGCCTCCGGACGTACCGAGCCGATCGAGTTGATGGGCCGCGCGCATCACGCGCCGATCGTCGATGCACTCGATGCGGGCGACCTGCACCGGGCGACCGACCTGATCTACGAGCACATGGACATCGCCGCCGCGCAGTGGACGATCGATTGGCGCGCCGCGGCGTCGTAACCCTCGCGTGGCGCCGTATCGGCTGTCGCCGCTCAGGCGACGGACGGGCTCTGGGGCGACTGCGCCTGCTCGGCGAACTGCGTGCGGTACAGATCGGCGTAAAGGCCGCCGCGGTCGAGCAACTGCAGGTGCGTGCCCTCTTGGACGATGCGGCCGTCGTCGACCACCAGAATGCGGTCGGCGCCGCGCACGGTTGAGAGCCGATGGGCGATCACCAGCGAGGTGCGGTTGGCCAGCGCCGCGTCCAGAGCGTTCTGCACGGCGGCCTCGCTCTCGCTGTCGAGGTGGGCCGTGGCCTCGTCCAGCACCACCAGGCCCGGCCCCTTGAGCAGCAACCGGGCGATCGCGAATCGTTGCTTCTCGCCGCCCGAGAGCCGGTGCCCGCGGTCGCCGACCACCGTGTCGAGCCCCTCGGGCAGCGACTCGACCAGCCGCCACACCTGGGCGGCCCGCAGCGCCGCCTCCAGTTCGGTCGGGGTCGCGGACGGCTTGGCGTACAGCAGGTTGGCTCGGATCGTGTCGTGGAACAGGTGCGCCTCTTGCGTGACCACCCCGACCCGGTCGTGCAGTGAGCTGAAGGTGGCCTCGCGCAGGTCGACACCGTTGACCCGGATCACACCCTCGGTGGGGTCGTAGAGGCGGGCCACCAGCGAGGTGATCGTGGTCTTGCCGGCGCCGCTGGGACCGACCAGCGCCACCATGGCACCGGCCGGCACGGTGAACGTGACGTCGTGCAGAATGTCGCCGCTGCCCAGTCGGTCGCCGGTGGCCGCACCTTCGAGCGAGGCGAGCGAGATCTCGTCCGCGGACGGGTAGCGGAACGTGACGCCCTGGACCTCGACCTGCACGGGCTGGTCCGGAATGTCGACCGCGTCGGGCTGCTCGGCCACCAGCGGCTGCAGATCGAGCACCTCGAACACCCGCTCGAACGACACCAGGGCCGTCATCACGTCGACGCGCACGTTCGACAGCGCCGTCAACGGTGCGTACAGCCGCGCCAGCAGGGCGGCCAGCGCCAGCAGCGTGCCGACGGTGAGCACGCCGTTGACCGCCATCACGCCCCCGAACCCATAGACCATGGCCGTGGCCAGCGAGGCGACCAGCCCCAGCGCGACGAAGAACACCGACCGGTTGACGGCAAGCTTCACCCCGACATCACGGACACCCGTCGCGTGCCCGGCATACTCCAGGTCTTCTCGGCGCGGATCGCCGAACAGCTTGACCAGCAGTGCGCCGGCCACGTTGAAACGTTCGCTCATCTGCGCGCCCATCTGGGCGTTCTGCTGCATCTGCTCGCGGGTCAGCCCGGCCAGCCGGCGGCCGATGATGCGGGCCGGAACCAGGAACAGCGGTACCAGCAGGAAGGCTCCCAGGGTGAGCTGCCACGACAGGGAGGCCATCGCCACCACGATCACCACCAGGCTGATCGCGTTGCCGACCAGGTTCTGCAGCACCGAGGTGAAGGCCTGCTGGGCACCGATCACGTCACTGTTGAGCCGGGTGACCAGCGCACCGGTCTGGGTGCGGGTGAAGAACGCGATCGGCTGGCGCAGCACGTGCGAGAACACCTGCGTGCGCAGGTCGTAGATCAGCCCCTCACCGATACGCGAGCTGAACCAGCGCTCGACCAGGGTGAGCGCGGCGTCGGCGATGGCGATCACCGCCACCAGCACCGCCAGCCGGATCACCAGGGCGGCATCGCCGGGAATGACGCCGCCGTCGATCAGCCGCTGCAGAATCAGCGGCGAGGCGACCACGAGCAGTGAATCGACGACGGTGAGCGCGAGAAAGATGACGATCTGGGTGCGGTAGGCGGCGGCGTAGCTCAACACCCGGCGCCGCGTGCCGGGCGCGAGCTGGTGCTCGCGCACCGACGCGTCCCTGGTCATGGAATGCATGACCTGCCAACCACCCATGCTCACGGTTGAACTCAACCACACGGCGCCGACAGTGATTCCCTCCGGCGGGCTGAGCCGAGCGCTCCGCTGGCACGGGACCGTTCTGAGATCACCCGTGCGTGCGGGCTGCGATCCCGGCGTGTCGCGGGGTGACGTCGCGACGAGTGTCGGGATTTCAGAATCCCGCGGGTAGGTCAGCTGGCGGGCGTCGGCGTCTCGGCGAGCCGGACCACCTGCAGCCGCAGGCCTGGCACCAGTTCGAACTCCTCGCGTCCGGCGAAGTACTCATCGACGGCCAACCGACAGCCCGACCACATGAAGTAGTCATCGATCACCAGGCGTCCGCCGACACTCAACCAGGGCACGATGCGCTCGAGGCAGGTCATCGTGGACTCGTACCAGTCGCCGTCCACGTGCGCGAACGCGACCGGCTCGTGCAGGTCGATGGTGTCTTGGAACAGGCCGCGGATCAGTTCGACCCGATTCTCATGCACCGGCACCCCGAACTCGGCGAAGCTGTTCGTCACCTCGTCGTAGAGGTTGTCGCGGTAGCCGTAGTACTCCTCACCGCCCCGGGCCTGGCCGCTGGTGATGCGCTCGTAACGGCGGTGCACATCGGCGCCGTCCTTGTCGCTGGGTGGCGGAATCATGCCGAAGACGTCGTAGACCTTCATTGCACGATCGGGCGACTTGGCGGTGGCAAGAACGATCGCCGACCCGCCCCGGGCCGTACCGGCCTCGATCACGATGCCTGGGACGCCGGCCAGCTGAACATCGATCAGCGCTCGTACCAGGCTGGTGAGGGGGCGGGCAGACATCAATGTCAGCTGCTTCTCGATCACCGCTTCGGCCACCTTGGCCACGGGTTCGGGCAGCATGCGGTGCATGTCGGCCGTGCGGAGCTTCTTGATGACCCGCTTCAGCCGCACGATCTCGGCAGCCTGCTCGGCGTTCTTGGCCTCGAGCGCGGCGATCTTCTTGGCGCGTTGTTGCAGCTTGGCGTGCAAGTCACGATATTCCTGCGGGAGGCGCACCAGCCGACCCGGCACCGCCACGATGCGACTCAATGAGTTCTTGAACCGATTCATGGGTGAATGAAAGCAGCCAACGGCGCTGTGTGGCGCGCGACGCGCTCCGACTGCTCAGCCGAACGGGTTGGCGGTCAGCGTGTACTTGGTCTGCAGGTACTCATGGATGCCCTCGGCGCCACCCTCGCGGCCCAGGCCGGACAGCTTCCAGCCACCGAACGGCGCCGCCGCGTTGGAGACGATTCCGACGTTGAGCCCCATCATTCCGGTCTCGAGCCGCTCGATCATGCGCTGCCCGCGGGCCAGATCCTTCGTGTAGACGTAGCTGACCAGGCCGTACTCGGTGTCGTTGGCGATCCGGACGGCCTCGTCCTCGGTGTCGAACGGCACGATCGCCAGCACCGGGCCGAAGATCTCTTCGCGCAGAATGTCGCTGCCGGGCTGCACATCGCTGAGCACGGTCGCCTCGAAGAACGTGCCTGGCCGATCGATCGCCGACCCGCCCGTGCGCAGCGTGGCGCCACGTTCGACCGCCTCATTCACCAACTCGGACGCCTTCGCCACCGCCCGGTCGTCGATCAGCGGGCCGATCGTCACCCCCTCCTCGGTGCCCCGTCCGGTGGCGAACGCCTGCACCCGTTCGGTGACCCGGCGGGCGAACTCGTCCGCGACCGAGGAGTGCACGATGAAGCGGTTCGCGGCGGTGCAGGCCTGGCCGATGTTGCGGAACTTGGCCGCCAGCGCTCCCGCCACGGCCTGGTCGAGGTCCGCGTCGTCGAAGACCACGAACGGGGCGTTGCCGCCCAGCTCCATGGACGTGCGCAGCACGCCCTGCGCGGCCTGCTTCAGCAGGGCCTGGCCGACCGGCGTGGAGCCGGTGAACGACAGCTTGCGCAGCCGCGAATCACCGATGATCGCCTCGGACACCGGTCCCGACGCATGCGTGGTGACCACGTTGACGACGCCCGCCGGCAGCCCGGCGTCCTGTAGGAGCTTGGCGAAGAACAAGGTGGTCAGCGGGGTCAGCGCGGCCGGCTTGACCACCACGGTGCAGCCGGCGGCCACCGCCGGGGCGATCTTGCGGGTGGCCATCGCCAGCGGAAAGTTCCAGGGCGTGATCAGGTAGCAGGGCCCGACCGGGTGCTGGGTGACGATCATGCGTCCGGTGCCCTCGGGGTTGGGGCCGTAGCGTCCGGTCAGGTGTGCGGTCTCCTCGCTGAACCAGCGCAGAAACTCGCCCCCGTAGCCCACCTCCCCGCGGGCCTCGGCCAGCGGCTTGCCCATCTCGAGGGTCATCAGCAGCGCGAAGTCCTCTTTGCGCTGCTGCAGCAGGTCGAACGCCCGGCGCAACAACTCGGCTCGCTCGCGGGCGGGTGTCGCTGCCCATGCCGGAAAAGCGTCGGCGGCCGCGTCCATGGCCGCCCTGCCGTCGTCGACCGTCGCGTCGGCGATCTGCCGGATCACCGCACCGGTGGACGGATCGTGCACGTCGAGGGTGCCGCCATCGGACGCCGGTCGCCATTCACCGCCGATGAACAGACCATCGGGCACACTGGCCAGCAACTCGGTTTCACGCGTATCGCTCATCGGACTTCCTTGTCATGACGGGTTCGGGATGGATCATATCGATGCCCAGGAGGTTCGCAGCGAGTCAGGCTAGCGAGGGCGGACGTGGGGTTTGCTCCCCCGCGGCTCGGAGGCCTTGGCGAGCCGCTTCTGCGGGGTACGCACGACGCGCGCGCCAGCTACTGAGGTGCGCTACGGAGCCGCCGAACCCGCCTCTGCTCCCTCACGGTCGAACTCGGCCAGCAGCCGCTCCAGTGCCGGTATTGCCGCATCGATCCGTGCCCGGTCATCGGCATCGAGTCGTCCCAGTACCGCCTCGATCGCTGCCACCCGAGTGCGGGCGAAGGTGTCCAGGATCTCGCGGGCCCGGTCGGTCGCCGCGACGATCACCGAGCGACCGTCGTCCGGAGCCTGCCGGCGTTCGATCAGGCCGCTGCCACGCAGGTCGCGCAGCACGTTGCTGACCGTGGGACGGGCCAGCCGCAACCGGTCGGCCAGTTCGGCCGGCGTCAGCGGACCCGCCTCGATCAGCAGCCGCAGCAGGTCGACCTGCGATCCGGGGAATTCCGGCAGGTGAGCAGCCGACCGGGTGACCCGCACCTGCGCACGCCACAGGTTGCGCAGCAACGCCGAGAAGGAGGACGACGCGTCGGCACCCTGGCTGGTCACCGCGGTCACGTCTGCGCGTTGTTGATCGCCCATCGAGAAACCTCCCATCGGGAGCCTAATGGCGAGCCGCTCAGTCGGCGGGCAGTTGTGGGCTCAACGGCTGCACGTATCCCGCCCACAGCCGGCGAAACGGCTGGATACTACGGGGAACACGGAACCGCGAACTGTATGAGTGGTCCGATCGGGTGCGCGCGCATGTGCCCGGCCGTGAAGGACCGCCGACCAGCCGCGCCACGCAAAGGACCGACCGCCATGTACCTGCCCTCCCATCCGCTGACCGAGCACGAGCAGTCGCACCGCTTCGTGTCCACCGGCACCATGCCCGACCGGGCCACCGTGACCGCGCTGGTGCGGCAGGCGTACGAGAAGTTCGCCGGCGTCGACGAAGGCACCCTGTCCCAGGTCTATCCCGCGCTGGCCCAGGCCGACCCGTCCGCGTTCGGCATCTTCCTGGCCGGGGTGGACGGAGCCGTCCAGGGGGTCGGCGCCAGCGACGCCAGGTTCACCCTGATGAGCGTCACGAAGCCGTTCGTGTTCGCCCTGGCCTGCGACGCGCTGGGCATCGACGCGATACGCCGGCTGGTCGGGGTCAACGCCACCGGGCTGCCGTTCAACTCCGCCCAGGCGGTGGAGCGCACGTCCGATGGCCGCACCAACCCGATGGTCAACGCCGGTGCGATCGCGACCACCAGCGCGATCCCCGGCGAGGGTGTGGACGAGCGGTGGGCGGCCCTGCACGAAGGGCTGTCGCGGTTCGCCGGACGTCCCTTGGGCATGGACGAGGCCACGCTCGCCTCGGCCCGCGCCACCAACTTTCAGAACCGCGCACTGGCGATGCTGCTTAGCGGGGCCGAAGCCCTGGTCGGCGACCCGCTGGACGCCGTCGATCTCTACACCCGGCAGTGCTGCCTCGAGGTGTCGGCGCAGGATCTCGCGATCATGGGCGCGACGCTCGCCGACGGGGGCGTCCACCCGATCACCGGGCAGCGGGTGGTCAGCGAGGTGGTGGCCCGCGCCTCACTGGCGGTGATGAGCATCGCCGGCATGTACGAAAGTTCGGGCGACTGGCTGCTGGACGTCGGCGTGCCCGGCAAGAGCGGCATCAGCGGCGGTGTGGTGGCGATCTCGCCCGGCAAGGGCGCCCTGGGCGTGTTCTCGCCGCTGCTCGACAACGAGGGCAACAGCGTCCGGGGGCAACTCGTCGCGCAATTCCTGGCCCGCGAGCTCGGCCTGGACGTGCTGGGCTCGGCTCCCGCGCACTGAGGCGCTCGACTCTGCTGCCTTTGCGTGCACTCTGCTGCCTTCGTGGAGGCAGCAGAGTGTGGCTAAGGGCAGCAGAGTGGGTGAGCAGGATTCGGGGACGGTTCCTCGTTCCTGCTCACTGACGTGTCAGTGAGCAGGAACGAGGAACCGTCCCCATTCCCGGTCGCTGCCCCGCCGGCGAACCGGTTCCTTGTCGTCCGCTCCACCTAGGCTGAACACCTGAGGGACGAGGAGGCGCGATGAGCAACACCGAGACCAGGGCCGCGGTGCATGAGTGCGTCAGCGATGCCGCTCACGATCCGCACGAGATCCAACGGATCGAGCCAAAGGTCGTCCAGCTCGGCGAGGAGCCCATGAAGGTGCGGCGCACCCTGCCCTCACTACGCCGATCGTTCGTCGGCGCCTGGTGCTTCGCCGACCATTACGGGCCTGAGCACGGCATCTGCATGGACGTTCCCCCGCACCCGCACACCGGCCTGCAAACCGTCAGCTGGCTGTTCGAGGGCGAGATCGAGCACCGTGATTCCGGCGGTGTGCACGCGATGGTGCGGCCCGGTGAGGTGAACCTGATGACCTCCGGCCACGGCATCGCGCACTCCGAGGTGAGCACCCCCGAGCGGGACCTGCTGCATGGCGTCCAACTGTGGGTGGCACTGCCCGAGCACGACCGTGGCCTGGTGCGCGAGTTTCAGCACCACGCACCCGATCTGGTCGAGACGGACGGGGTTCGGGCCCGGGTGCTGACCGGCACTTTGGCGGGTTCGACCTCACCGGTGCACACCCAGACGCCGCTGCTGGGCGCCGAGGTGGTTCTCGATCCCGGCGTCACCTGGCAGGTGGAGGTCGATCCCGGCTTCGAACACGGCGTGCTGGTCGATACCGGATTCGTCGACTTCGACGACGTGCGCCTCGATCGCAGCGTGCTGGGGGTGCGCGACGCGGGCCTGGATCACCTTCGGTTGACCAACCCGACGGACGAGCCCGCCCGGGTGATGCTGCTCGGCGGCGAACCCTTCGATGAGGGCATCGTTCATGTGGTGGAACTTCATCGGACGTAGCCACGACGACATCGTCCGCATGCGGGCGGAGTGGAATGAGGCCCCCGACGACCGCTTCGGACGGGTGGCGGGCTATCGCGGCCGCAGCGAGCGGCTGGCCGCGCCACCGCTGCCGCCGGAGCTGCGGCTCAAGCGCAGGTTCCGCCGCGGTCGCCAGTAGAGTGACCACTCCGAGCGGCGAAGGGGCGTCATGGCGCGAAGCGGGGTGACCAAGGGCCGCGACGCAACCCGCGACGACGTCGCCCGGCTCGCCGGCGTCAGCAGCGCCGTGGTCAGCTACGTGGTCAACGACGGGCCTCGTCCGGTCGCGGCCGCCACGAAAGCCCGGGTGCTCGAGGCGATCGACAAGCTCGGCTACCGCCCCAACAACGCGGCCCGCTCACTGATCACCGGACGCTCCGACCTGATCGGCCTGGTCGTCCCCGACGTCGAGAACCAGTACTTCGCCACCCTGGCCAAGGCGGTCGAGAGGGCAGCGGCCAAGCGCGGAGTTCGGCTGGTGCTGGGCCAAGCGCAGCCCGACTATCTGCCCGCCATGGTTGAATCCCTGGCCGGTCACCAGGTGGACGGCATCATCACCGCCACCCCACCGCCGCCCGACCTGATCGCCCGCACCGGACGGCTGACCATCCCGCTGGTCAAGCTCAGCCTCGACATGTCGATGGACGCCGTACCCAGCCTCTCCCCCGACTTCTACGGGGGCACGCAGGGGGCGGTGCGGCACCTGGCTGAGGTGCACGGGCACCGGCGCATCGCGTTGATCACCGGCGGCTCACCGATGGACATTCGCGAGCGAGCCTGGGTGGACGCCCTGCACGGCATGGGCCTGACCCCCGACTGCCGGGTGCATGCCGAGTGGTCCACCCCCGGCGGACGCGCCGCCGCCACCCAATTGCTGACGCGGTACCCCGACGCCACCGCCGTGTTCGTGGCGGCCGACCAGCAGGCAGTTGGCCTGATCTCGGGGCTGTACGCGGCCGGGCGGCGTATTCCGGACGACATCGCGGTCGCCTCGTTCGACGGCTCGCTGACCGCCCGGTTCACCGTGCCGCCGCTGACCACCGTCGGAGTGCCCTTCGACGCGATGGCGCACGACGCGGTGGCGCAAGTGCTCGGGGCCACCGTCGAGCGCAAGGTCTATCCAACCACCCTGATCATTCGGCAGTCGTGCGGGTGTCCCCCCGAGTCGGTGTAGGTGCTGGGCGGGGGTCCGAGATCCCGGCGTGCGCCGGGATGACGAACGTTGGTCGAGCTTGTCGAGACCCTGCCTGGCGTTCAGTCGAGCGCGGTGACCTCGTAGAGCACCACGTGGTCGGGGTCGACCGGCGCGTCGGTCAGGCCGGCGTTGATCAGCACCGAACCGGGCAGCACCACCCCCGGCTCGGGCTTGGTGAACACGAACCGCGGCGCCCCGTGCGCCTGCAGGTCGGCCAGTTCGTTCACCCAGTCGCGGGCCACCCCCCACCACAGCGGCGGACGTAGTCCCGACGGCGCCCGTCCGACCATCAGCGGAGCCACCCGATAGCGCCGGGCCGGGTCGAGCCCCGGCAACCGCAAGCGGCCGAGCAGCGCCACTTCGGAACGTTCCACCGCGGCGAACGAGTAGATGGCCCGCGACTTGTCGGGCGCCACCACCCCGAACGCGTTCAGCGACTCGTCGGGAAAGCCCACACGGTGCAGGCCGCCGCGCAGCAGCAGGCCGCGGTTCGCCTTGAACCAGGCGATCCATTCGGCCAACTCCGCCAGCTCGGCCTCGGACGCCTTGCGCAGATCCCATTCGATACCGAGGTGTCCGAAGACCGCCGTCGCGGCGCGAAAGTTCAGCTCGTGGCTGCGTCCGGTGGTGTGCGAGATGCCGGACGCGATGTGCGAACCCATCAGCTCCGGCGGAATCAGCTGCTGGGTCCAGCGCATCATCAGCTGACGCTCGTGCGGGTCGATGCAGTCCGAGACCCACACCCGGTCGGTGCGCTCGAGAATGCCCAGGTCGACCCGGGAGCCGCCCGATGAGCACGACTCGATCTCGAGTCCCGGATGGGCGGCCTTGATCTCGTCCATCAGCCGATAGACGGCCCTGGTCTGCTCGTGCACGCCCGCGCGTCCGGACGGCGCCGTGCCGGCGTCGATCAGGTCGCGGTTGTGGTCCCACTTGATGTAGCCGATGTCGTACTCGGCCAGGATCGCGAAGATCGCGTCCCGCACGTAGGCGTAGCACTCGTCGATGCCCAGGTTGATCACCTGCTGGAACCGCGACGGCACCGGCAGCCGGTCGCCGGTGGCCATCAGCCAGTCGGGATGGGCGCGGGCCACGTCCGAATCGGGGTTGACCATCTCGGGCTCGAACCACAGGCCGAACTGCATGCCCAGCTCGCGCACCCGGTTCACCAGCGGGTGCAGGCCCTGCGGCCAGATGTCGCGCGAGACCGTCCAGTCGCCCAGGCCGGCGTGGTCGTTGCGGCGTGCGCCGAACCAGCCGTCGTCCAGCACGTAGCGCTCGACCCCGACCGAGGCGGCCGTCTCGGCCAGCTCCAGCAGGGGCTGCAACGTGTGGTCGAAATAGACCGCCTCCCACACGTTGATGGTCACCGGACGCTCCACGGACGGGTGCTGCGGGCGGGCCCGCAACTGCCGGTGGAACCGGCGCGCGACCTCGTCCAGGCCCGCACCGTAGGAGCCGTACAGCCACGGCCCTTGGTACCCGGCCCCGGGGCTCAGGCTGACCTCGCCCGGCAGCAGCAGTTCACCGCCGCCCAGCACCTGTTCGCCGGTGAAGAGGCGTTCGGCGTAGTGGGTGTGGTTTCCGCTCCACGCGACATGCACCCCCCACACCTCGCCGGCGGCGAAGCCGAACCCCGGCACCCCGGCGTGCAGGACGGTCGCCGCGTCGGGTCCGGTGCGTCCCTTGCGGCCCTCGCGCAGGTGGGTGCCGACGGTGAAGGCGCGCCGTTGCGGCGAGCGCTCACGCCCCCACCGTCCGCCGAAGTCGAACAGCTCGCGAGCGACCGGCGGCACCGGCAGCGCCAGCACCAGGTCGCCGAGCTGATAGTCGCCCTCGCCTCGGTTGGTCAACGCCGCCCGAGCCCGGACGAGGCCCGCGGGCGTCAGTTCGACAGTGAGCAGGAGTTCGAGGCCGGCCCCCTCGTCGGCGGCCGTGACCTCGAGCACGCCCGCGCCCAGGGTGATCAGCGGCTCGTCGCCGGTGCGGTCCGCGCCGTCGATGCGCAACCCGGTGGTGCGCCACAAGGGCGACCAGTTCGCTCCCCCGCGTGAGCCGCTCAGCCCCGGACGCCCCACCCACCCGGTGCGGTGCTCGGGCAGCAACGCCACCCGGACCGGCTCGTCCACCACGTTGGGCACGATCGGGTGCACGGTGGATTCGGCGACGGCGGCGGCCTCGTCCGCGGTCAACTCGCCCAGGTCGGCGCCCCAGTGCAGGACGGCGGGCAGTTGGCCGACACTCAGGTCGAGCAGCAGTGCCACCCCGTCAGCGCGCAGCAGGATTCGGGTGTCCAGGGTCTTGGGCATGGGCTCAGCTCTCCTTGGCTCGGGCGGACGCGGTGGTGGTGGCGACCGGGCAGCCACACGACGCCCGGATGATCAGTTGGGTGGCGATCTCGACGTGTCGCCCGGCGCTCGGCTGCGGGCCGGCGAGCAGGTCGAGCGCCGCTCTCGCCATCGCCTGCACGTTCTGCCGCGCCACGGTCAGCGGCGGCCACGCGAACTCGGCCTCGATGGTGCCGTCGTAGCTGACTAGGGCGATGTCGCCGGGAATCGGCCGGCCGTGCTCGTGCAGGGCACGTAGGGCACCGATGGCCTGCAGATCGTTGCTGGCGAAGATCGCGTCGACCTGCTCCTGCCCCTGCAGCAGCCGGACGGTACCCGCGTAGCCGCCCTCGCGGGTGAACGACGTGCGCATCACCGGGCCGGGTCGGACGGCGGCCTCGACGTGCGCGCTCAGCCAGCCCGCCTCGCGAGGGTCGGGATGACCGAAGCCCTCCTCGCCGATCAGCAGGGCGACGTGGCGCCGGCCGTCGGCGATCAGGTGCCGGGTCAACTCGTGGGCTCCGGCCCGCGCCGCCGAGCCGACCGAGCGGACGCCCGGCATCGGCCCGGGCGCGTCCACCAGAACGAACGGAACGGGGGAGGCGGCAGCGAGCCGGCTCGTCCAGCCATGGTGCGGCGCGGCGAAGAGCAATCCGTCCACCTGGCGCGCGACCAGTGCCTCGACGATCGCCGCCGGGTCGCCCTGGCCGTACTGATGCGCGTCGCCGATCAGCACGTGCTTGCCGAGACCCGCGGCCGCCTTCACCAGCTCGAAGGTGTACTCGGTGAAGAACGGGTTGCGGCTGTCGCCGAGCACCAGGCCGAGCGTCTGCGTGGTGCCGGTGCGTAGCGCACGCGCACTGGCGTTGGGACGGTAGCCCAGCAGGTCCATCGCTTCCCGGACGCGCAGCGCGGTGGCTGCCGCGACCGGACGGGGCCCGTCATTGACGACGTAGCTGACCACGGCTGAACTCACCCCGGCCAGGCGTGCCACGTCGGCCCGGGTGACCGAGCGCACGTCACGCGTCATCGCCCCTCCTGATCGACGGCAGGACCAGGAATCTACACCTATTGCATGGATGGCGCACCCCCTACCTGCCGCTTCGCATGCCTCAGGATCTCACTCTCGCCTGAGTATTGCGCCCATTGTTCTACTCGTGTAGCGTCCTGTCATCAGATCGCCAGAAGCAGCCACCGGGGCAGCTTCGATCCCAACGAAGGGAGAGTTGGTGAGTACGACAGCAACCGAGCCGAAGGCACCGACAGCGCGTCAGCGACGCGCTGCGCGCACCCGTCCGCCGGGCAGCCGCAAGGAACTGTGGGCGGCGCTGGTGTTCATCCTGCCGGCGCTGATCGGCTTCGTGGTCTTCTACCTGATCCCGACGATCCGGGGCTTCTACTTCTCGATGACGCAGTACAACCTGCTCAGCAACAACCCGCGCTGGGTCGGTTTCGCCAACTACCAGCAGATCTTTCGCGATCCGCTGTTCTACAACGCGCTGGCGGTGACGATCGAGTACGTCCTGATCAACATCACCTTCCAGACCATCCTGGCGGTGCTGATCGCGGCGATGATGCAGCGGCTGACCCAGTCGACCGTTCTGCGTGGCGCGATGCTGCTGCCGTGGTTGATCTCCAATGTGATCGCGGCGCTGGTCTGGTTCTGGCTGCTCGACTACCAGATCGGCATCGTGAACCAGTTCATGAGCACGGTCGGCATGAACCGCACGGCGTTCTTCGCCGACGAGTTCTGGGCGATCCCCACCATCGCATTCGTCAATGTCTGGCGGCACGTCGGCTACACCGCACTACTGGTATTCGCCGGCATGCAGACGATTCCCAAGTACGTCTACGAGGCGGCGGCCATCGACGGCAGCAGCGAGTGGAACTCGTTCTGGCGAATCACCATGCCGCTGCTGCGCCCGGTGCTGGCGATGGTGCTGGTGATCACCGTGACCGGCTCGTTCCAGGTCTTCGACACGGTGGCCGTGACCACCCGCGGCGGCCCGGTCAACGTCACCCGGGTGTTCCAGTACTACATCTACCAAAAGGCGTTCGGTGAGGGGCAGTTCGGTTACGGCAGCGCCCTTTCGGTGATCCTCTTCATCATCCTCGGTGCCCTGGCGGTGCTGCAGCTACGGCTGCTGCGCTCGGGCGAGTCGGATCTGGCGTAAGGAGTATGGCCATGTCAACCATTGAAGAAGTCGCCTTCGCCGACGCCGAGGCCAAGCAGCGCCGGCGCCGGATGAGCCCGGGCCGGATCGGAGCGTGGGCCGTCATGGTCGTCTTCCTGATCCTGACGATCTTCCCGTTCCTGTGGATGATCCGCACGGCGCTGTCGACCACCCGATCCCTGCCCTCCGACCCGAACTCGCTGTTGCCGGTCGACTTCACCTGGGGCGCGTTCCAGCGGGTGCTCGGACTCGGCACCGCCGAGCAAGCGATCGCCGAGGGCGGATCCGGCGCGTCGGTGAACTTCTGGCTGTACCTGCGCAACTCGTTCTTCTATGCGGGTGCGGTGACGATCGGGCAGATTCTGTTCTGCTCGATGGCCGCTTATGCCTTCGCCCGGCTGCGCTGGCCCGGACGCAACCTGGTCTTCGGCGTGTTCCTCGGCGCCCTGCTGGTGCCGCCGATCTTCACCAGCCTGCCGAACTTCATCCTGATCAAGAACCTCGGCCTGCTCAACACGCTGCCCGGCATGATTCTGCCGGCCTTCCTGATGACCCCGTTCGCGATCTTCTTTCTGCGTCAGTTCTTTCTCGGCATCAACCGCGAGATCGAAGAGGCGGCCTCGATCGAGGGCGCCGGGCCGTGGCGGATCTTCTTCCGGATCATTCTGCCGATGAGCACTGCGCCGATCACCACGCTCGCGATCCTCACCTTCATCGCCACCTGGAACGACTACTTCTGGCCGTTGCTGGTGGGCAACACCGAACAGACCAAGGTGCTCACCGTGGCCCTGGGTGTGTTCCGGTCCCAGACACCCGCCGGATCACCGGACTGGGCCGGCCTGATGGCGGCCACCCTGCTCACCGCGCTGCCGGTGCTCATCCTGTTCTTCGCCTTCGCCCGCAAGATCATCGACTCGATCGGCTACAGCGGCTCGAAGTAGCCCGCTCCCTCCGCCCACCGACCGCGGACGCCCCGCGTCCGCCCGACCCCTCTTGACCACTCGTTGAATCCCCGAAAGGAATCGCCCATGTCCCGCTTCACCCGCAAGGCCGGCGCCGCCCTCGCGACCGCCGCCGCCCTGACCCTCACCTTGACCGCCTGCAGCGGCGAGGCTGCACCCACCACCACCGCCAGTGCCGGCGGCGACGTGATCGACACCAGCACCGCGTCCGGTGAGGTCAACTACTGGCTCTGGGACAACAACCAGAAGCCCTCTTACCAGGCCTGCGCCGACGCGTTCCACACCGCGAACCCGAACGTCACGGTGAAGATCACCCAGTACGCCTGGGACGACTACTGGACCGGCATCTCCAACGGCTTCGTCGCCGGCACCGCCCCGGACGTCTTCACCAACCACCTCTCCAAGTACCCCGAGTTCGTCACCCAGGGCCAGCTGCAGTCCCTCACCGCCACCCTCGAGGCCGACGGCGTGGACGTCGCCATCTACCAGAAGGGTCTCGCCGATCTGTGGGTGGGCCAGGACGGGGAGCGCTACGGCCTGCCCAAGGACTTCGACACCGTCGCCATCTTCTACAACAAGAAGCTGATCGCGGACGCCGGCGTGGCCGAGGCCGATCTGCAGAGCCTGACCTGGAACCCCACCGACGGCGGCACCTACGAGAAGGCGATCGCGCACCTGACCGTGGACAACAACGGCAAGCGCGGTGACGAGGCCGGCTTCGACAAGAGCAAGGTCAAGGTGTACGGCCTGGGCCTCGACGGCGGCTCCGGCGGCGGCAACGGCCAGACCCAGTGGAGCATGTACTCGGGCACCACCGACTGGACGATCACCGACAAGAACCCCTGGGGCACGAAGTACAACTACGACAAGCCCGAGTTCCAGAGCACCATCACCTGGATGCGTTCGCTGATCGAGAAGGGCTACATGCCCAGCGTCGAGGCCGTCACCGGCCAGAGCTCGGCCGACATCTACGGTGCGGGCAAGTACGCGATGATCACCAACGGTTCGTGGATGATCAACCAGATGTTCGACTACAAGGGTATCGAGACGGGTCTGGCCCCCACGCCCACCGGACCGTCCGGCAAGCGCTCCAGCATGTACAACGGCCTGGCCGACTCGGTCTGGGCGGGCTCGAAGAACAAGCCGGCCGCGATCAAGTGGGTCGAGTTCCTCGGCTCGGCCGCCTGCCAGGACATCGTCGGCAAGGCCGGCACCGTGTTCCCGGCCATCTCGTCGGGCACCGCGCTCGCCGAAGCCGCGTTCAAGGCCAAGGGCATCGACGTCACCCCGTTCACCGTGCACGTTGCGGACGGCACGACGTTCCTGTTCCCGATCACCGACCACGCCTCGCAGATCACCAACATCATGCAGCCGGCGGTCGACGCAGTGTTCACCGGTAAGGCCACGGCCGATTCGCTGACCGCGGCCAACGAGCAGGTCAACCAACTGTTCGTCGGCTGACCTAGGACGTTCACGGAGTGGGCCGGGCAATAGCCCGGCCCATTCGCCGTTGGTCGACCTCAATCGTCATCCCGCCTCCCCCGTCATCCCGGCGAACGCCGGGATCTCCTCCGCGCTCGCTCTCGGTTGCGCTGGGTGCGCGCGGCCGGGGAGATCCCGGCTCGCCGGGATAACCGGCTTCCGCTGGTCGAGCCTGTCGAGAACTGTCCACCCCCCGTCATCCTGACTCCCCGTCCGCCACGTCTAGGGTGGGGCGATGAGTCGCCGGGATCGCCTGGCCGCCCTGACCGCGGCCAACTCCGACGAGCTCGTCCGTGCCTTCTCACTACCGGCCAATCCGCTGACCCGGGCACTGCTGTGGCCGCCGGCCCGGCGGTTCGCCCATCAGGTACAGCATCTGGACGATCTGGTGCAGGCTGCCGGCCTGCCGACCGGTGCGCGGTGGGCCCTGCACACCTTCACCCGGCGCGTCACCACGATCGGCCGGGAGCGGATTCCGGCGGACGGACCGCTGCTCGCCCTGGCCAATCACCCCGGGCTGACCGACGTGATGGCGCTGGTGCTGGCGCTGGAGAGCCGAGGCGACCTGCGGATAGTCGCCCTGGACCGTCCCGTTCTGCACGCACTGCCGGCGATCGCCGAGCGCCTGCTGTGGGTGGACGACGACAACCGGGTCGCGCTCGTCCGCCGGGCGCGGGCGCATCTGCGCAGTGGGGGCGCGTTGCTGACGTTTCCGGCCGGGAGCATTGAGGCCGATCCGTCGGTGCGACCGAGTGCCCAAGGGCTGGCGCGCTGGTCGCCCTCGGTTTCGGCGCTCACCCGGGGCATCGAGGGGTTGCGGCTGGTTCCCCTTGCGGTCAGCGGCGTGATCTCGCGGACGGCGCTGGCCTCGCCCGCGGTGCGCTGGATCGACGATCCTGCGGATCGCGAGTACGCCGCCGCCGCCCTGCAGGTGTTGTTCCGGCGCTATCGCGACACCGACACCCGAGTGCTGGTCGGCGAGCCGTTCGACCCGGGACCGCAGGTGGTGGCCGAACTGCGCCGCCGGATGGCGGGCCTGCTCACCGCCTCAGCCGGCCGCGCTGCCCACTAGCGATCCTTGATCGCTAGCGTGGGCGCATGAGCACCAAGCGCTCAACGTACGCCGCAACGTTGCGGGGATTGACCACCGCCGAGATCCCCGGCTACCTGGACGCGCACAGCAACCTGCCCGGACCCCGCGGCAACCTCGAACTGATCGACGCCGCCGCCGACGTGCTGCCCCGCACGCTGGCCCTGTCGTTGGCGGCGTCCCCGGGCGAGTTTCTGGCCTGTTGCGGGGTGGCCACCCTGGGTCGGCTGGCCCTGGACGACCCGGACGACCCCGAACCCGTGCAGCTGCTGACCCACTACGCCGCGGACGAGCGGTGGCGGGTCCGTGAGGCGTCAGCCATCGCCGGGCAGCGGATCGGCGACGCGGATCCCGTCCGACTGCGCACGTTGGTCGAACACTTGATCAACTCGCCGGATCCGCTCGTGGTGCGCTGCGGCATCGCGACGATCTGCGAACCCCGCCTGCTTGCAGACCCTCGGACGGCCGCCGCGGCGCTCGTCGCCTGCGATCGGGCCACCGGGTTGCTGACGCGAACGCCCGCGGAGCAGCGGCGGCAGGGGGACGTCCGCACGCTTCGGCAGGCGCTCGGCTACTGCTGGTCGGTGGCGATCGCCGCGGCACCCGAGGCAGGCCTGGCTGCATTCGAAGCCCTCGACGTCACCGATCCGGAGGTGGCCTGGGTGGTCCGGGAGAACCGCCGCAAGCGCCGCCTGGCGGTGCTGCTGGAGTCTTGAGCGGGAATTGGGGACGGTTCCTCATTCCTGCTCACCGTCCCGGTGAGCAGGAATGAGGAACCGTCCCCAATTCCCGCTCACCCCATGTGAAAGCCTCGGTGGCTGCCACTACCGTGTGCGGAGACCGCAGAGAGGCGCTGCCATGCAGAAGATCGTGCCCAGCATCTGGTTCGACCACAACGCCGCCGAGGCGGTGGCGTTCTACACCGAACACTTCCCCGACTCGCGGGTGCTACACGAGCAGCACTATCCCGAGAGCGGCCTGCCCGACTTTCAGCGCGAGTTCGCCGGTCAGGTGGTCGCCATCGACTTCGAGTTGCGCGGCTTCCGGTTCACGGCGATCAACGCCGGGCCCCAGTTTCCGGTCACCCCGGCCATCTCGTTCACCCTGCCGTTCGACGAATCCGCCAACCCCGATGCACGGGCCGAGATGCAGGCCCTCTGGAACGTTCTGGCCGAGGGTGGCCAGGTGATGATGCAGCTCACCGAGTACCCGTTCAGCCCGTACTACGGGTGGGTCACCGACCGCTACGGGGTGGGGTGGCAGTTCATTCTCACCGACCCGCAGACCGGGCCGCGGCCGTCCGTGCTGACGTCGCTGCTGTTCGGTGTGCAGGCGCAGAACCGGGCCGAAGAAGCACTGGACTTCTACAGTTCGCTGTTTCCCGAGGGACGCATCGTGATGGTCGCGCGCTACCCGCAGGCCACCGGACCGGCCTCCGAGGGTGCCGTGATGTACTCCGAACTGCAGGCGTTCGGGCAGTGGCTCACGCTGATGGATTCGGGTGCAGAACAGCTCGACACCTTCTCGCCGGGTGTCTCGCTGATGCTGCTGTGCGAGGACCAGGCCGAGATCGACCGCTACTGGACGGCGCTCAGCACGGTGCCCGAGGCCGAACAGTGCGGGTGGTGCGTCGACCGGTTCGGGGTCAGCTGGCAGGTGGTGCCGGCCAACCTCGACGAATACCTGCACACGCCCGAGAACTACCAGGCGATGCTGCAGATGAAGAAGATCGACCTGAGCCGCTTCGGTTGAGCCACGGGTCCCCCGCCGGCTCAATAGACTTCGAGCTGAGGCCGAAGGAGGTGCGCCGTGCAGGTCGGCTCGGATCGCGCCCGCCGCAGCCTCGCCTACTTGCGGCACCGGATCAGTTCGGGCGAGTGGCCCATCAACTCCCGCATTCCGACCGAGACCGAACTCATGCAGCTGCTGGGGGTCGGCAAGACGACGGTGCGCGAAGCCGTCCGGGCGTTGGCCACTGTCGGCATGCTCGAGCCGCTGCCCGGCATCGGCACGTTCGTGCGCTCACGGGTGCCGGTCAGCAACCTGCTCACCGACTACATCGCGGAGTTCTCCGTGGCCGACGTGCTGAGCTACCGGCGGGCGCTCGAAATGGAGGCTGCCCAGCGGGCAGCGCTCCATCGCACCGATGAGCAACTGGCCGCGATGCACCGGGCGATCACTCCCGGCGCCGAGGCCGAGTCGCCCTTCGGCATCGACCGCAACAAGGCGCCCGGCCAGTTCCACTTCCTGGTCATGCAGGCCGGCGGCAACTCTCTGCTGGCTGGGGTCTACGCCGGCGTGGTCGACGCGCTGCGCCGCGCGATCAACGCCGGCACCGTGGTGCACGCAACCGACGAAGAGACCCGCCGGGCCGATCATGCGGTTCTGCTTGATGCCCTCCAGGCCGGCGACGTGGCGGGCGCCGCGCACGCCATGGCCCTGCACATCGATCACGACCTGGTACCGGCCGATCAGGTGGACGCCTCCCCTGCCGGCTGGCTGGCCTCATTGGCGCTTTTGCAGCAAAACTAGGACAATCGAAGGATGACCACCGACACCACCGACATCTCGACCGCGACCGTCACCACCGAGCGTCCGGGCCGTTACGCCAAGCAGCTCGTTTCGCACATGTCCCGCAAGGCGCAGGGCACGTGGAGCGACAAAGCGGCCGAAGGCACCATCACGTTCACCGACGCCGAACTGACCCTGACCACCGGCGAGGGGGCGCTGCTGCTCAGCCTGAGCGCCGACTCCGAGAGCTCGAGCGCATGGAGGACGTGGTCGGACGCCACCTGGTGCGTTTCGGCACCCGCGACGAGCTGATCGTCGAATGGGTGCGCAGCCACGGCGGCCCGGGCAGCGTGCAGCGCAAGACCGAGGACTGACCGAAGCGACCCCACTAGGATCGACCGATGCGCGAGCTGAGGTCGTTACCGAAGGCGCATCTGCACCTGCATTTCACCGGCTCGATGAGCATCGATTCATTGCGTCGTCTGGGCGAGCTGGCGGGCATGCCGTTGCACGACTCCCTGGTGGACGCCGAGGGCCTGTTGGTGCCGTTCAACGAGCGCGGCTGGTTCCACTTTCAGCGGCTGTACGACATGGCGCGGCACGTGGTGAACAGCGAAGCGGCGATGCGGTTCATCGTCGCCCAGGCGGCCCGCGACGACGCCGCGGAGGGGTCGCGGCGGCTCGAACTGCAGGTGGACCCGTCCAGCTACGCGCCGTTCGTCGGCGGCCTCGCGCCCGCCATGGAGATCATCCTGGACGAGGCCCGGCGCGCGTCCGTCGAGACCGGGGTGCAGGTGGCGATCATCGTCGCCGCCAGCCGGGTGCGGCATCCGCTGGACGCCCGCACTGTCGCCAGGCTCGCCGCCCGCCACGCCGGCGAGAACGGTGTGGTCGCCTTCGGGCTCAGCAACAACGAGCGGGCCGGCGTCACCGCCGACTGGGAGCCCGCCTTCCGGATCGCCCGAAACGCAGGCCTTCCCGGAGTGCCGCATGCAGGTGAGCTGCTGGGGCCGTCGCACGTTCGGCAGGTGGTCGAGCACCTGCAGCCGACGCGGCTCGGCCACGGCGTCCGCTCGGCCGAGGACCCCCGACTGCTCGACGAACTCGTCGCCGCCGGCATCGCCCTCGAGGTGTGCCCCAGCTCGAACGTGCACCTGGGCGTCTACCACGACGCCACGAACGTGCCGCTGCGCCGGCTGGTCGACGCGGGAGCAACGGTCGCCCTGGGCGCGGACGACCCGCTGCTGTTCCTCTCGCGGCTGACCGATCAATACGAGCTGGCCCGCACCCGGTTGGGCTTCACCGATGCCGAGTTGGCCGAGCTGGCGCGCTCGAGCATTCGCGCCAGCCTGGCCTCCGACTTCGACAAGCGGGTCTGGCTCGCCGACGTGGACGCCTGGTTGGCCACCTGAGCAAGAACCGGGGACAGTTCCTCTTTCCTGCTCACTGACGTGTCAGTGAGCAGGAATGAGGAACCGTCCCCAGATACTGCTCAGCGGCCGAAGCTGAGGCTGTCGATCGCGACGAAGTCGGCCGGCTGACCCGAGGTGAACGTCACAAACACGTCATGCACCCCCGTCACCCCGGAGATGTTCGCCGGAATCGAGCGCCACGACGTCCAGCCACCCGTGTTCGCCACCGCGAAACTGCCGATCACCGGAGCCGTCGCAGAATCCAGCCGCACCTCGACCAAACCCGACACCCCACCCGCAGCCCCCGAAGCCACCTTCGCCACGAACTGATTCGCCGCCGCAGCCGAACCGAAATCCAGACCCGCGAACTTCAACCAATCCCCGTTACCCAGACCGGTCACCGACGACGACCCGATCGCCGCGCCCTTGGCGTCCGAGGCTGACTCGGCCTCGATCGTCCGATACGCAGAGCCGGACGAACCACCCGTCACCGTGGGAGTGGGCGTCGGAGTTGGGGTCGGGGTGACGCTCGGCTCCGGTTCCGTCGCGCCTCCCGGCCGCGCGAAACTGAGCGAGTCGATGGCGACGAAGTCGGCCGGCTGACCCGAGGTGAACGTCACAAACACGTCATGCACCCCCGTCACCCCGGCGACGTTCGCCGGAACCGAGCGCCACGACGTCCAGCCACCCGTGTTCGCCACCGCAAAACTGCCGATCACCGGCGCCGTCGCAGAATCCAGCCGCACCTCGACCAGACCCGACACCCCACCCGCAGCACCCGAAGCCACCTTCGCCACAAACTGATTCGCCGCCGCACCCGAACCGAAGTTGAGACCCGCGAACTTCAACCAGTCACCGTTGCCCAACCCCGTCACCGCCGACGACCCGATCGCCGCACCCTTGGCGTCCGAGGCTAACTCGGCCTCGATCGTCCGATACGCAGAGCCGGACGAACCACCCGTAGGAGTCGCCGTGGGCTCAGTCGTGGGCTCAGTAGTCGGGGTCACCGTCGGCTCACCGGTAGGAGTGACCGTCGGCGTAGCAGTCGGCGTGACCGTCGGCTCCGGCTCACCGATTCCGCCCTTGGCCTGCACGCTCACGTAGTCGATCACCATCGGATGCCCCGGCACGGTGGCCGCCGTCGGCGTCGTACCCGCCAGCGCGTTCGGGAACGCGCCCCCCATCGCCACGTTCAGCAGCACGTAGTACCCCTCGTGGTTGGTCATGCTGGTCCAGGTGTCGGCCGGCACCTGACTCTGCGACACGCTGTGCCACTGCTGCCCGTCCACGTACCAGCGCATTTGGTTCGGCGTGACGGAACGGTCCCACTCGAAGCGATAGGTGTGCAGCGCCGACTGGCAGGACGACCCGGGGCACGCCCGGTAGCCGACGATGCCGGTGCTCTCGTTGCACGGCCCGCCCGGGTTCACGCCGCAGTGCAGTACCCCCCACACCCGGTCGATGCCGTTGACGTTCTCCATGATGTCGAGCTCGCCGATGCCCGGCCAGTTCCACCAGTTGCCCCGGTACGGGCTGCCCAGCGCCCAGAACGCCGGCCAGTAGCCGAGCGCCGCGTCACCGGTCACGTTCGGCATCTGGATCCGCGACTCGATCGCCAGCACGCCCCCCGCGGCCGGCTTGAAGTTGGAGCGCTTGGTCTCGATCCGGGCCGAGGTCCACGCCCCGGACGCATCCCGCAGCGGCTTGATGTTCAGCCGTCCGTTGCCGTCCTGGTAGAGGTTGGCGGTCGAGTCGGTGTAGGTCTGCACCTCCCACGTGCCCCAGGCCGGCGGGCCGCCCGGGTAGGACGTGCCGACGTCGATCTGCCAGTCCGGGCCCGGCAGGGTGCCGGCGGCACCGTTGAAGTCGTCGGACCAGACGGTGGTCCAGCCGTCGGCCACGGGGGCCGCCTTCGCACTGCTTGCGCCGAGAAGCCCGCTCGTGGTGGCCAGCAGTACCGCGGCGGCCGCAGCCGTGACCCGGTTTCGCTTGGTTTTGGAGTGGGATCTCTGGGGGGCGCGCAACGACAGCTGCATTTCTGTGTCTCCTTTGACACTTGGGGATGATCCGTTCATGAAAGCGCTCTCAGCCGCCGGGGTCAATAGCTTTCGCGAACCTTTGTGACAGTCGTGGGTGGGGGTTGAGACCTGCTGACAAGCCCCGAGTGATGGTTGACACTGGACGCATGCCCACCGACGTGACCGCTGCCGCCGTCAACCTGCGCCTCGCCCTGATCGGGCTGTCGGTCCCACTACAGGCCGAAGAGGCCACCAGCGCCCAACTGGTCGCCCCGATCCTGGCCCGCCAGCGCGAGCTCAGCCGGCGCCTGTCCGACCGGCACTGCGCGGTCGACCAGCGCATCCAGGCCTTCCTCGACGACTACCTGGCTGAGGTGTACCCCGGCGACCTGGCCGAGGAGCGTCCGGTGCTGCCCCGGCGCACCCTGGTGCTGGACGAACCCGGCCTGGCCCGCGCCCTGTCGCTGCCGGTGAACGGCGACTCGTTCTCGTCACCCCTGCTCTCCAGCTACCGGCTGGCCAACGGGGTGCTGCACAACCCGGCCAACGACCGCCGCACCACCGCCGGCGTGTTTCACATAGTCGAGGGCGGGCTGCCGATCCCCGACGACAAGATCGCCGTTCCCAAAGCCGTGTTCGGACGGCTGCTCACCCTGGCGCTGCAGCCGCCCGAGGTCGACCTGGTGCTGCCCTACCTCTCGCGCACCGAGAGTCCGGCCGCCTGCTTCGTCTCTTTGCTGATGCGCCCACTGGTCTCGCCGGCCGTGCCGGGGTATGCCAGCGAGCGCCGGATGGAGACCCGGTTCATCGTTCCCGGCGGGCTGGTCGCCAACCTCGACTTCGTCGAGGGCATCTTCGGTAACGGCGGCGATCCATACCTGCCCGAGAACGACGCATCCCTCGACCCCGGCACCTGGACGGGCACCAGCGGCTGCGTGATCCTGGCGCCGCATCTGATCCGGCTGACCAAGAAGGAACTCGGGCTTCCCCACGTCGATCAGGCCACCGAGCGGCAGCAACGCGACGGCATGTGCTGGTCGAGCCCGGACGAGCGCTACAACGGCGGCCAGGCGTTCAAGGCCTGCGCTCGCGATGCCCGCGGCGTGATGGTGACCGTGATCGCCGACAACTACTTCGGCTACTGCAAGAAGGAGGTGAAGACCCAGATCAGCTACACCGCGAACCTGTTCGGCAATGTCGAGGAGGAGCACGCGGGTGGCGCGCTGGTGTTTCCCTCCTACAACATCGGCGGCGGCTACACCGACGAGTCCGCGACCGACGACTACCGGCTAGAAGACGTGCTGTCCCGCGACCCGAAGCGGTTCGTCCGGCAGGCCGAGGGGCATGCGCTCGACACGGAGCACCCCGAGCAGGTGCTGGTGCCGGCCCGCGCCACGTACTCGCTGCGCACCATGACCGTCGCCTGGAAGACCGCGTCCGGGGAGCGGTCCATCCGGCTGCGGGCCGACCGGACCTACTTCGGGCCGAACGGCTACCGGGTGCAGCTGGCGCAGTCGCCGTCCGACCTGACCCATTGGGACCTGAAGGCGATCGTTCCCACGGTCACGTCCTGTCACAAGCCGTGTACGGTCTCGGGCGGCGGCAAGTCCGAGATCAGCAAGGCGATCACTGACGCCTTCATCTTCGGCAACGCCTACGTGGCCGACTTCGAGAACGACATGGACGCCGTCGAAGCGATCCTGACCCGCGATCACTCCGACCGGTTCGCCGACCCGGCGCTGCGCGGCACCGACGGCCGCACGATCCTGTCCAACAGCCGTTCGATCGGCAGCGTGATCAAGCTGCTCACCCCGTCCGACGACTTCACCGGCGAGTACAACGAGTGGCTGGAGGGCATTCCACCGCACGTCAAAGAGCTGGTCTTCGTGGTCAAGCGGTTCCACCGCCAGGAGTGGGGCGCGGATTGGCGCAGCCACTTCACCGTCGGCATCATGAACGGCCGGCAGGGCAACGCACTGCGGCTCGACGGTGAGCGGATCAACGTCAACATGCTGCGGGTCGGTTTCGACACCGACGGCTCGTGGCGGCTGTTCGGCCTTCGGCACGACTTCAACCCCGCGGTGAAGGTGCAGACCGAGGACGACATCACCTCCTCGATCGTGGGCCCGGCGCACCTGACCGAGCGCCCTGGGCCGGTGATCGGCCTGAGCCGCAAGTACGTCCAGAACTGCGAGAACCTGTTGTTCCAGCGGCCGGACGACGCCATCCACCGCGGCTACGACAAACAGACCGAGCTCGACATGTCGGCCTCCGACAACTTCTTGTCGAACTTCGAGCCGCTGACCCGGTTCGACGCCCGCGAGATGCGCGACGACGCCGTGGCGTTCAGCGCGTTCACCGAGCCGATGCAGGAGCTGCTGGCCGAGTTCGCCGACCAGCCGGACGACCAGAGCCCCCGCTACGTGGTGTCGTCGGCCAATCCGCGGCTGGTGGGCGGCAAGCCGTCGAAGAACCCGCGGTATCTGCAGAAGCGGCCCGACCTGACCAACGCCTCGGCCACTGCTGCGGCCGACCTGGCGATGCACCTGCAGGCCAAGCTGCCCAGCCATGCGGCGTTGCCGATCCCGGTCGACGTGGTGGTTGCCGGACGCCGCAACAACCCGCCGGACGGTCCGGTGCCCGCGCTGTGCTCGTACAACCCGCTGCACTACATGGAACTGCCTGAACTGTTCATGGAGTACATCAGCTCAATGACCGGCAAGTCGCCCTCGACCACCGGTGCGGGCTCAGAAGGTGCGCTCACCAAAGGGCCGTTCAACGCGATGCCGGCGATCATCGACCTGAACGCAGCTCTGTTGTCGTACGTGCTCACCGGCTATGACGGCTGGGTGTCGTGCGCCGGCCACGTGGGCCCCAACGTGCGGGTCGACCATGACATCTCGATGCTCATTCCCGAGGTGTTCTCGCGCATGAGCGATGCCGAGCGCTCGGCCACGAACCTGATCGCCGAGGGCTGTCTGGAACGGGTCGAGGACGTTGAGCACAACGGAAACCTTGTGCGGGCCAGCCGGCTGGGCTACCGGATGACGCAGAAGTTCGCCCGCAAGTACTTCGGCCGCATCTTTCTGCACCCGCACGTGGTGTTCACCCCCGAGATGCTGCGTCCGGAACTGCAGAGCGAAGACATCTACGCCGACAGCATGGACGTGATCGTCGAAACCCATCGCCGGGTGGCCCAGGCCTACTTCGACGACGGCACCATCGCGATGGCGATTCCGCCGCTGAAGGCGCTGCTCGAGATCATGGCCACCGGCACCACCTCCGAGGGGCACGACCTGGACGCCCCCGAGGTGCGCTCGCTGTTCGAGCGTGAGAACGTGCTGTCTTCCGACTGGTACGCGGCCAGGCTGGATTCCAAGCAACAGTTGGCGAGGGATCGGGCGCAGGCCGTGGTGGATCGCCTGGAGTCGTTCGCGGCGCACCCCAAGAACGCGGAGGCTTGCCAGCGGTTGGACGTCGACAGCCGGATCGCCGCCGCCCGGGCCGAGCTCAACCGGTTCCTCAGCGACGACTACCGCGCCGCCCTGGTCGGCACCCTGGGCCGTCAGCCCCTGGAGTGAGTCTGGGCACCGTCTTGGGTGCCCAGACTCACACCGTCTTTGCGGCTCTCCCAAAGATCGCCTGAGACGCCGCGTCGCGCCCCCGCGGGCCGTGCGTTGGCAACTAGATTGCGCCCTGTGAGCTACCAACTGGCGTTCTGGGCCTACGCGGACGGCCGTCGCAGCACCCGGGTCGCCGACCGGCGCACCTACCTCAAGCTGATCAAGGGCCGCCGGGTCAGGGACGTCGCCCCGCTCGACACCGACCGGGTGCTCGACGAACTGGCCATCATGTACGGCACCTGGCGGCGCACCGACACCTACCACTTCAGTCACCCCACCCACGGCGCCTTCGACGTGTGGATCGCCGGTGGCACCTTCGTGGTGCTCACCTTCCACAACGTGAAGGACCTAACCGTGATGGACCCCGCCATCCAATGCCTGGACGCCATGGGCGTGCCCCTCTACGACCCTCAGGTCAACCGCCGCTTCCCGTGGGTCGCCCGAGCGATCTAGCGCCCAGGGTGCCTCACACCCGCTTCGGTAGCGCAGCCTCGGCGACCAGCTTCTCGGGGGCTGCCGCGCCCGCAAGAATCGCCGTCACCGCCTGCAGCAGCGGCAGTTGCTCGATCAGCCCCTCCTGCTGTTGCACCAGCGTCATCGCCAGGCCGGCAGCCGGCACCCCCTCCACGGTCTGCTCGGCGGCCTCCATCGCCGCCAGGGCCTCGATCGCGTTCTCGCCGCGTCCGATCCGCACGCCGTAGACCTTGTTGCGTCCGGACAGACCGGTCACCTCCAGGTCACCGACGCCGGCCAGCCCGTACGCCGTTTCCGGCCGGGCACCCAGCGCCACCGACGCGATCGACATCTCCTTCACCGCCTGGGCGAAGATCGCCGACTTGAGGTTGTGGTGCGGAAAGCCGGTGCCCTCTTCGAGCCCGTCCGCGATGCCGAGCGCGATCGCGTAGACGTTCTTCATCGGCGCGCAGACCTCGACGCCGGGCTCGTCCGTGGTCGGCTCGATGCAGTACACCTCGGTGCTGATCTCGCGGGCCATCCGCAGGGCGGTCGCCTCGTGCACCGAGGCGTAGATGGTGGCGGTCGGTTTGCCTTCGGCGACCTCGTTGGCCTTGCACGGGCCGCCCACGCCGACGATCGGCGGAAGCAGCGCACCGTTCTCGGCGGCGATGGTGCGAATCGCGTCCGGCAGCAGCTGGACGCGGCCGCCCGGGTCCGTCCAGAAGCCCTTGGACGTGCACAGCAGCACCGACGCCTTCGAGATCGCCGGCAGCGCCAGCTCGGTGACCTTGGGCACACCCACGGACGCCACCGCGATGAACACCGCGTCCGCCCCGCGCAGCGCCTCGTCCAGTTGCTCCGAGCGGTACAGCTTCGTGCCCGGCGCCAGCGGCACGTTGGTGCGCGGATGCGGCTTGCCCGCCTCGCAGGCGTCGATCAGATGGTCGTCGAGCCAGGTGCCCCACAGCCGGGTTTCCCAGCCGGCCCGGGTGAGCGGAGTGGCCAGCGCCGAGCCCATCGCTCCGGCGCCCAGAATCGTGATCACCGACATCGTTGGTCCTTTCGTTGCGAATCAGTGGGTGGGTTGCTGGCCGTACGTCGACATGCCCGCGACGGCCACGTCGAGCAGGTCGGGCGACACCAGCTTCACCGGCAACCCGGTGGCCATGGCAAGCACCTGGATCTCGCAGATGTACTCCAGGTAGGGCAACAGCGACAGCGCCTTGGCCAAGGTGGGCCCGATGGTGATCGCGCCGTGATTGCCCATCAGCGCACCGCTGCGCCCCGTCAAGGCGGCCGCCACGTTCTCAGCCAGCTCGTCGGTGCCGAAGGTGGCGTAGGGCGCCACCCGCACCACGCCGCCGAACATCGCCGAGTAGTAGTGCGAGGCGGGAATCTCGTCGACCACCAACCCCAGCGCCGTGGACGCCGGGGCGTGGTTGTGCGTGATCGCCCCGGCCCCGGTCGCCTCATACACCGCCAGGTGCAACGGCAGCTCGCTGGACGGCTGCAGCTCGCCCTCGACCGTGACCCCGGCCAGGTCGGTGACCACCACGTCGGCGGCGGTCATCGACTCATAAGCCACCCCACTGGGCGAGATGGCCACCCGGTCGCCGACCCGCACCGACACGTTGCCGGCGGTGCCGACGACCAGGTGCTCGCGCTGCATGAACCGGCAGGCTTCGACGATCGCCGCACGCTCGGACGCCAACAACATCGCAGATCTTCCTTTCAGGGCTGCAGGATGTACTTGCTGCCGACGCCGCGCGACATGTCTTCGAGCGAGTCGATCAACGCCTCCAAGCCGCGCACCTCGCTGCACAGCGTCATGCCGTCGAACTTGCCCGTCGAGAGCAGGTTGACCGCGATCTGCACGTAGCGCGGCGCATGGTGGTAGACCCCGACCAGCTTGTATTCCAGGTAGTGCATGGCGACGGCGTCCACGTTGAACGTCGAGCCGGCCTTGGGGCCGCCGAACAGCACCGCCGTGCCGCCCGGACGCAGGCACTGCACGGTCTGCTCCCACACCTCGGGTAGCCCGACCGCCTCGATCGCGACGTCGGCGCCCCGTCCGTGCGGGGTGGCGGCCTTGATCGCCGCCGCCTTGTCGGCCACCGACTCCAGGCCGGTCAGGTCCACGACCGCGACGGCACCCGCCTGCTCGGCCTGCGCGAGACGTCCGGGCGACATGTCGGCGGCGATCACGGACGCTCCGCGCAACTGCGCCAGCCGGATGTACATCTGGCCGATCGGACCGGTTCCGTTGACCACCACGGTGTCACCCAGGGCGATGCCGCTCTCGGCCATGCCGTGCACCACCGTCGACAGCGGCTCCAGCGGCGCCGCAGCCTCGAAGGCCAGCGTGTCGGGTATCTGGTAGGTGTTGCGCTCGACGATCGCCTTGGGAATGACGATCTGTTCGGCGAACGCGCCGTTGAGGTACTGCAGGTTCTCGCACAGCGACTCGCGGCCGATGGTGCACGCCCAGCACGAACCGCAGGGGCAGGTGTTGGCCGCCACCACCCGCTGGCCGGGCGCGAACGTGGTCACCCCCTCGCCCACCTCGGTGACCACCCCGGCGAACTCGTGGCCGAACCGGGCCGGCAGGCTCGGGAACAGCGTCGGGTGGCCGCGCCGGTAGCTCTTCAGGTCGGTGCCGCAGGTGGCGGCCGCCCTGATTTCGACGGCCACCTCCCCCGGCCCCGGGCGACCGGGCTCGACCTCTTCGAGCCGCAGGTCGCCGGGGGCGTGAAACATCCAGGCGCGCATCAGCCGGGGTGCCGTTTCATGAACTGGTTGATGTCGTTGTTCACGTCCTTCAGCGCCGGGTAGATCTTGCGCTGAATCTCGAGCACCTCGCCATACAACTCGTGGTTGGCCTGGTCGGGTTCGGTGGTGTCACCGAACTGGGCCATCTTCTCGGCGTAGACGGCGATGTCGGGCGCGCCGTGCACACCGGTGATCGACATGGCCGCCACCGCCGCGCCGAGCGCCGAGATCTCGTCCTCGGTGCAAGCCGTGATCGGCACGCCCATGGCGTCGGTCATGATCTGGCGCCACAGCCGGCTGCGGTTGCCGCCGCCCATCGAGCGGATCTGGGTGACCTTGTTGCCGGTGTCGGCCTCCAGGCCCTCCAAGCCGTTGCGCATCTCCAGGCCGATCGACTCCAGGATCGAGCGGTACATCGCCGGGCGCTTGTGGATGCCGCGCCAGCCGACGACGGCACCGCGGGCCACCGGATCCCAGTGCGGGGTCTGGACGGCGTTCCAGTACGGCATCGTGATCAGGCCCAGGCTGCCCACGGGAAGCTCGGCCGCGGCCGCGTCCAGCTCGGGGTCGGGCTTGTTGCCGAGCGCCGGGTTGCCCAGCGCCTCGCGGAACCAGGTGGCCAGGAACGCGCCCGAGCTGAGCAGCAACTCGAAGTCGTACCAGTCGGGAATGCCGGCCGCCAGCGTGCGATAGGCCTTGCCGTAGGCGTAGTCGGGGCCATGCAGGCCGGCTACCACCGCGGTGCCCAGGTTGAGGTACATGGTGTCGGCCGAGACCGCCGCCGCGCCCACCCCGGCCGCCTGGCCGTCGCCCATACCCGCCACCAGCGGCACGGTCTGGGTGAGCCCCCAGGCCTGCGTGATCTCGGGCTTGATGTCGCCGATCACCTGGCCGGGCTTCACCAGGTCGCTCATCTGCTCGCGGGTGACGCCGGCGATGCCGAGCAGCTCGGCGTCGTAATCCTGCTTGGCGATGTCGAACAGGCCGAGCGAGTCGGCGCAGGCCACGGACGAGGTCCACTGCCCGGTCAGCTTGAACACCACGTAGCCGTGCACCTCGACGACCTTGTGCGCCTTGGGAAAGATGTCGGGCTGGTTCTCTTTGACCCACGCCATCTTGTACAGCGCGGGGGTGATGTCGGCGGGCTTGCCCGAGCGGGCGTGAATCTCGGGCGTGCCGTATTCGAGAATCTGGTCGGTGGCCCGTCCGTCCATCCACAGGATGCCGTTGCGCAACGGGTTGCCGTCGGCGTCGAAGGGGGCGAAGGTCTCACGCTGATGGGTGATGCCCATGGCCGCGATGCGGCTGCGCTCGGCCGGCGTGAGAATGCTGATCGCTTCGCCGATGGACTCATTGGTGGTCGTCCACCAGTCCAGCGGGTTGTGCTCATAGAAGCTGGTCTGGGGGTTGTGCAGCGCGATGTCGCGTTTACCGGTGGCCAGCACCCGTCCAGAACTGTCGACGATGATGGCCTTGGTGGCGGTGGTTGAGGTGTCGATCGCGATCACCAGCGGGTCGGTAATGGTCATCTGAACGCTCCTCCTGGCTCAACGCTGAGCCGGACGTGGACGGTGTGATATCCACCCTAAAGCGTGCGGACGGCCCCCGCCGATGAACGAACAGAACGTCTCATAAGTGAATTTCACGCATCCGGTGTGAAGGCCCACGCCTTGCGGCGCTGGCTCACCCGGCGAGGGTGAGCCGCAGCAGCCGTCCGCCGGCACCGTCCTCGAGCACCCAGATCGAGCCGTCCGGCGCCTGGTTGACCGCCCGGATGCGTGCGCCGAAGCCCCACTGATCGCCCTTGTCGGCGCTGGTTCCGGCCAGATCGACCCTGATCAATGCTTCGCCCGACAGTGCACCGATGAACGCGTCACCCTGCCAGTCGGCGAACTCGGAGCCGCTGTAGATCATCAGGCTGCCCGGCGAGATGGACGGGTTCCACCACACCTTGGGCGCCTCGAAGCCGTCGCCCGCCGAGTGGTCAGGAATCTCGCCGCCGCCGTAGTGCGACCCGTTCGACACCCGCGGCCAGCCGTAGTTGCGGCCCCGCACGATCAAATTGAGTTCATCGCCACCCTGCGGGCCCATCTCGCTGCTCCACAGGTTGCCGTCGGCATCGAAGGCGATGCCGAGCGGGTTGCGGTGGCCCAGGGTCCACTGTTCGGCCTCGGAGCCGTCCGGCTTCATCCGGACGATCGTGCCCAGATCGTTGCTGGGGTCCTGGGCCGGGTCCATCTTCTGCCGCTCGCCCGAGGTGACGAACAGGTGTGTTCCGTCCGGCGAGAACGCGAGCCGGTGACCGTAGTGGCCCGAGCCGCTGGTCTTGGGTTGCTGGCGCCAGATCACCGTGAAGTCCTCCAGCCGTGCGCCCGATCCGTCGCTGACCAGCGTTCCCCGACCGACTTCGGCGCCGGTGCCGCCCTCGCCCGAGGCCGCCCAGCTGAGGTACACCATGCGGTCGGTGGCGAACCGCGGCGACACGATCACGTCGCCCAAGCCGCCCTGACCCTCGTGCACCACTTTCGGCACCCCTGCGACGTCGACGGTGCGACCGTCCGCGGACCGCAGCACGAGCGTGCCGCCGCGCTGCGTGATCAACGTGTCGAAACCTCCGGGCAGAAACGTCAGGGCCCAGGGTTCGTCGAAGCTGCCCAGGATCTGGGTGTTGAACGGCGTGCCCGGCAACCGTTCCGCGGCCGGCAGCGACAGGCTCGGCGAGGCCGAGGACGACGGCGAGGCGGCGGCGGTCGCCGCACTCGGGCTGCTCGCGGACGGGGCCGGCGACTGTATAGCCGCGGGTGCCGACGAGCAGCCGGCGAGCAGTAGAGCGAACAGCCCCGCCCCGATCAGGTGTGTGCGCGTCATTCACCGACCCTAACCGCCGCACTCAAGCGTTCACCGACCCGGAAAGCACCGAATCACCCCCGCTGCCGGTCTTTCGCAATACGCTGAGTTCAGGTCGATAGACGCGGTCCAAGGAATGGCGACATGACGATCTTCGTTTCCCATTCGAGTTCGGACGCCGCGCCGGTGCGCGCTCTGGTCGACAATCTGCAGGCGTCCGGAAGCCAGGTGTGGCTCGACCAGGACCTGACCGGCGGAGAGGCCTGGTGGAACACGATCCTCGGCCAGATCCGCACCTGCTCGGTGTTCGTGTTCGCGTTGTCGGAGAACTCCCTGCACTCGGCGGCCTGCCTGTCGAAGTTGCAGTACGCGCGCGAGTTGGGCCGGCCGATCCTGCCGATTCAGCTCGGCGACCTGCCCGGGCTGCGTGACCACATCGTGTTCAGCTACCAGTCCATCGACTATCGGCACCCGACGGCGTCGGCCGGTATCGCGCTGGTCCGGGCGGTGCAGCAGCGCGAGCACGAAATGCGTCCACTGCCCGATCCGCTACCCGCACCGCCGGCCATTCCCTACGAATACCTGATGCTGCTGGGAACCTCGATCCAGGGCCGTACTCCCTTGTCACCGGCCGAGCAGGATTCCATCGTGCGGCAGTTGCGGCAGGCGTTGCGCGACGAGCACGACGAAGCCGTCCTGCACGACGTGCGCGCGCTGCTCGCGGCGATGGCGCAGCGTCCGGAAGCAACCCACGTGACGGTGACCGAGATCGAGGCGCTGCTCGCGCAACGTCCGGGGCCGGCCGCCGCACCTGTCGCCCGTCCGGTCGCGCCGATCGCCCAGCCGGTCCAGGTGCCTGCGCCGGGCTGGTACCCCGACCCCGCCGGCGGGCCACAGCGCCGCTACTGGGACGGAGCTCGCTGGGCGCAGCCCGTGACGCCGGTTCAGCCCGTGGTCGGGCAGGTCACCAGCCCGCGCAGGGGCTCAGTCGGCAAGGTCGTGCGCTGGATCGCGGTGGCATTCCTGCTCTTCCTGCTGCTGGCCTATCTGTCGAGCTGCTAGCCCACGGCGGCGGCGGCGCAGAATAGCGCACCCGGACGCGTCGTCCACATGTGCTGCGCGCAACCCGGGACGGCTACGGTATGCGCATGCCTGAGACCAGCCTGCCCGCGTCCGCGCCCTCGCCGAGCACTCCGGCCGACGAAACCCCGGCGGTAGGGCCGCACCGCAGAGGTGTCGAGTTTCCCCAGACCCACGCCCTGGCCCTCGCGCCGGTCACCGCGCCGCCGCCCACCGTGGACGGATTCGTCAAGGAGTTCCTGCACGAACTCAACACCGACCTCGGCGTCGCGCTGTCGCGCTCGTCCATCAACGACCAGTACACCGCCCTCGCGCACACGGTACGCAACTACCTGACCGCCCGCTGGCTCGAAACGGGCCGCAAGCAGCGCGATACCTCGCCCAAGTCGGTCGCGTACCTGTCGGCCGAATACCTGCTCGGACGCCAGCTGGGCAACAACCTGCTGGCCGCCAACCTCCACGACATCGCCGAGAAGGCCTTGCGCGCCTGCGGCCTGAACCTGGCCACGTTGCGCGCGCAGGAGGTGGAGCCGGGCCTGGGCAACGGCGGCCTCGGACGTCTAGCGGCGTGCTTCATCGACTCGCTGGCCACCATGAACGTGCCCTGCATCGGTTACGGCATCCGCTACGAGTACGGCATCTTTCGGCAGACCTTCGTCGAGGGCGAGCAGGTCGAGCAGCCCGACTCGTGGACCGCGCTCGGCACCCCGTGGGACATTCCCCACCCCGAGGCGGCGGTGCAGGTCAACTTCGGTGGTCACGTCGAGACCGTCACCGACATGGCCGGCGTCGAGTCGAGCGTGTGGGTGCCCGAGTGGAACGTGCTCGGCGTGCCCTACAACATCATGGTTCCCGGCTACCTCAACGGCCGGGTGAACACCCTGCGGCTGTGGAGCGCCCAGGCCACCCAGGCGTTCGACCTCGGCATCTTCAACGCCGGCGACTACGCCCAGGCCGTCCGTGCCCAGACCTTCGCCGAGAACATCTCCAAGGTGCTCTACCCCGAGGATTCCACCCCGCAGGGCAAGGAGTTGCGGCTGCAGCAGCAGTACTTCTTCGTGGCCTGCTCGCTGCGCGACTTCATCGACGGCCAGGGCCCCGACTTCGACCTGCGCGAGCTGCCGCAGCGGGTGATCTTCCAGCTCAACGACACCCATCCGGTGATCGCGGTGCCCGAACTGATGCGCATCCTGATCGACGAGCGCGGTCTGGACTGGGACGAGGCGTGGGCCATCACCTCGAAGTGTTTCGCCTACACCTGTCACACGCTGCTGCCCGAGGCGCTCGAGGTGTGGCCCTCTGACCTGCTCGGACGCCTGCTGCCCCGCCACCTCGAGATCATCTACCGCATCAACACCGAGTTTCTCGAAACCGTCCGCGACAAGTGGCCCGATGACTACCTGCGGCTGGGCCGCATGTCGATCGTCGCCGAATACCCCGACCGCGGCGTCCGAATGGCGTTCCTGGCCACGGTGGCCGGCATCAAGGTCAACGGCGTCGCCGCGCTGCATTCGCAACTGCTGCGCGACAAGGTGCTGGGCGATTTCGCCGAGCTGTGGCCGGACAAGTTCACCAACGTCACCAACGGCGTCACGCCGCGGCGGTTCATGCGGCTGGCCAACCCGCACCTGTCCGACCTGATCACCGACGCCATCGGTTCGGGCTGGGTGACCGATCTGGAGCGGTTGCAGGAGCTCGCGCCCTTCGCCGACGACCCGGAATTCCAGGCCTCGTTCCGGGCGGCGAAGATGGCCAACAAGGTCCGGCTGCGCGACCGGTTGCGGGCCCGCGACGGCCTCGAGCTGCCGACCGACCACATGCTCGACGTGATGGTGAAGCGCCTGCACGAGTACAAGCGCCAGACGCTGAAGCTGCTGCACATCGTGTCGCTGTACCAGCAGATCAGCTCCGGCACGATCGACGCCCTGGACGTGACCCCGCGCACCTTCGTGTTCGGCGCGAAGGCCGCCCCCGGCTACCGCATGGCCAAGAACATCATTCACCTGATCAACAACGTCGGAACCGTGGTGAACAACGACCCCCTCGTCCAGGGCCGGCTCAAGGTGTTCTTCCCCGCCAACTACAACGTCACCCTCGCCGAGCGGCTGATCCCGGCCGCCGACCTGTCGGAACAGATCTCGCTGGCCGGCATGGAGGCGTCCGGCACCGGCAACATGAAGTTCGCCCTCAACGGCGCGCTCACCATCGGCACCGACGACGGCGCGAACGTCGAGATCCGCAAGCTGGTCGGCGACGACAACTTCTTCCTGTTCGGCATGACCGAACCCGAGGTCGAGGAGTTGGGCGCCAAGGGCTACCACCCCGGCGAGTACTACGAGTCGAACCCGCAGCTGAAGGCCACCCTCGACCTGATCGCGTCCGGACGGTTCTCGAGCGGCGACGGCCGCACCTTCGAGCCGGTCGTCTCGAACCTGGTGCACCACGACCGGTTCATGGCGCTGGCCGACTTCGGCGCCTACATCAAGGCCCAGGAGCGGGTGGACGCCTACTACGCCGACACCGACGCCTGGACCCGGTCAGCGATTCTGAACGTGGCCCGCAGCGGCTTCTTCAGCTCGGACCGGTCGATGAAGGACTACATCACGCGGATCTGGGGCATCAGCCCGGTGCTCTGAGGGTCGGAAGGTCGCGGATGGGCACAACTGCGACCTTGTATCACTTCCCGAGCAGGCGTACTCCTGAGGGCACTCGTCGGCGAAGGAGCCCCCCATGGCTAAGCAGGCCAAGAAGTTCCAAAGGATCATCAAGGACCTGGAGTTGCAGGTCGGCCCGGTGATCACCGGTGGTTCGCCATCGACCGGCCCGGTCTTCGTGGCGGTCTTCGGCACGCCGCAGGGTGCCTCACACGCTGAGGTGCTCGGCTCGGCGAACCTGATCAAGGACAACGTCGTGCTGGGTGGCCCCGACACGGTCGCGGCGCTCAAGGCCGGCGCCACTCCCACGATGGTCGGGTTCGCCTGGGTGGCCGGGATCAACAACCGCACCCAGTCCCGCTCGGTCAAGGACTTCGGGCATCGCGAGGGCGACGACGAAACCAGCGACATGTGGGCGATCGAACTCTCCAGCGCCACCACCGCCCCGCTGCCGTCATCGAACATGCCTGATGGCGCCAGTCCGGCCAGCGCCTGGTGCTTCCTGTTCCCGTGGCTGTCCATGTGCCACAAGAACTGATGACCATCAACGGCCGCAACCTCATGGTGGTCGGCGGCGCGATCGCCGTCGACCTGCTGTTCTGGGACGGCGAGGTTCGGCTGGCCGGCGGTGGCGAGTTGCCGCTGTGGCTACCGGTGGTGATCACCGTGCTGGTGCATGCGAGCCTGTGGGATCGCCGGACGCGTCCGGTGGCCGTGTTCGCCGTTCAGGCGATGTTCGCGATGGTCAGCGTCGTGGTGCCGCTGTGGCAGCCGGTGGCGGGGCTGATGGTCGCCACCTTTGCGATCGCCGCGAACACCGGCTCGCGCACCGCACGCTGGGGCTGGCTGGTCGTCGTCCCGCTGGTCGCCCATGCGGTCACGCACTCGATCTGGTTCGACAGCAAATGGATCGGCCTGGTGCAGGCGGCGTTGCTCTACGTCGTCGCCGGTGCCGCGTGCTGGGTCGCCGGACGGCGGGTGCGCGCCCGCGGCCGTCAGCTGCGCGCCTGGCACGCCGAGCAGGACCGGCTGCACACCGAGGCCACCCTGGACGAGCGGCTGGCGCTGGCCCGCGAACTGCACGACGGGGTGGCCAACACGATCACCGCCGTCCTGGTGCAAGCGGCGGCCGCCCGGGCCGGTTCGACCGGCGACCCGGACGCTCTGCATCGCATCGAGGCGACCGCCCGCCGAGCCATGGAAGAGATCCAAGCCACGCTGCGGCTGATGCCGCGGGCCGCCGGACGCCCTTCCGGCCCGACTCTGGACGACCTGCCGAACCTGCTCGACCTGGGCCGGGCCGCGGGTTTGGACCTGGTGTACACCCAGACCGGCACGCCCCGCAGTCTCGATCCGGTGGCTTCGGTCGCCGCCTACCGCGCCGTGCAGGAGGGCATCACCAACACCCTCAAGTACGCGCCGCCGGGCACCCGCTGCCTGGTGGCGATCGATTGGCGGCCGGACGAGCTGGTGATCGGCATCGTCGACCAGCCCCGCGCCGGACGCCCGCGCGCCGAACTGCCCGCCACCGGTGGACGCGGCCTGGCCGGCCTCGCCGACCGGCTCGGCGGCCTGGGTGGAGCCGTCGAATCCGGTGCGCACGGTTCCGGCTTCAGGCTCGAGGCCCGGCTGCCCGTGGGTGCGCGGTGAGCGGCCCGCGATGATCACCGTCGCGATCGTCGAGGACGATCCGCTGATCCGGGCCGGCATCGCCGCCCTGGTCGGCGCACAGCCCGATTTAGCCGTGGTGGGCCAGGCCTCGGACGGCGACGAAGCGGTCGCCCTGGTGGCGACCACCCGCCCGGACGTGCTGCTGATGGACGTCCGGATGCGCCGGGTCGGCGGCATCGAGGCCACTCGGGCCGTCTGCGCGGGCGACCCGGCGCCGCCGGTGCTGATGCTGACCACGTTCGACGGCGACCCCGAGGTGCTGCAGGCGCTGCGCGCCGGGGCGTCCGGCTATGTGCTCAAACGCAACCCGGACGACCTGCCGGCCGCGATCCGGCACGTCCACGACGGGGACGTCTGGCTCGACCCCGCGGTCGCCGGCCACGTGCTCGCCGCGCTGGCCGCCCTGCCGCGTCCCGGCGTGCCCAGCAGCCTGGTCGGCCTGCTGACCCCCCGCGAACGCGAGGTGCTCGCCCTGCTCGCCGAGGGCCTGAGCAACGCCGAGATGGCCACCCGGCTGTTCGTCGGAACGGGCACCATCAAGACCCACATGTCGCGCATTCTGTTCAAGACCGGCTGCCGCGACCGCGCCCAGGCCACGGCGCTGGCGTTCACCTCCGGGCTGGTGGGCATCGGCTGAGCCGCCGCCCTCCGAGACGCCCGAACACCTGCGGCGGGCGCCGTTAGCCTTGCTGCCTTCCGGACATCGCCGTCTCCGGCTCAACCGCCAGGAGGTCCCGTGACCGATCCCGCAGCCCCGCCCGGCACCCTGGACAAAGCGGACGACGCCCAACTGCGCCGCGACATCCGTCGCCTCGGCGAACTGCTGGGCGAAACCCTGGCCCGGCAGGAGTCGTCCGAACTGGTCGACCAGATCGAGCACATCCGCCGGCTGTCGCGCGAGGCGCTGGCGGGTGACCGGGCGGCGCAGCAGGCCCTCACCAAGCGGATCAGCGCCGCCGACCTGCCCACCGCGGTCAACCTGATCCGCGCGTTCCGCACCTACTTCCACCTGGCCAACATCGCCGAACAGGTGGCCCGCATCCGAACCCTGCGGGCGCGTCCCGAGGGCACCGGCTGGTTGGCGCGGGCGGTGGAGAAGGTGGCCGACGAACTGGGCGCCCCGGCCCTGACCACCGCGCTGGCCAAGCTGCAGATCCGTCCGGTGTTCACCGCGCACCCCACCGAAGCCACCCGGCGCACCACGCTGACCCAGCTGCGCCAGGTCGGCGACGCGTTGCTCGCCACCCCCGCCGAGCTCAGCCCGCGCGCCGAGCGGGCCCGGGATCGCGGGCTGACGAAGGTGATCGAGACGCTGTGGCAGACCGACGAGTTGCGGGTCGACCAGCCCACCGTCGAGGACGAGGCGCGCAACGTGATGTTCTACGCCGCCGCGCTGATGGCCGGCACGGTGCCGGAACTGCTGGACGATCTGGCCGACGAGGCGGCCCTGCAGGGCGCCTACCTGCCGATCACCGCCGCCCCGCTGGCCCTGGGCAACTGGATCGGCGGCGACCGCGACGGCAACCCCAACGTGACCGCCCGCACCACCCTCGAGGTGCTGTACCGGCAGCACCTGGTCGGCATCGCGGTGCTGCTCACCGCGCTCGATGCGGTGATCGCCGAGGTGTCCACCTCGAGCCGGCTGCGCCAGGTCAGCCCCGAGCTGCAGCAGAGCCTGGACGACGACCTGGCCAGCCTGCCCGAGCTGGACGAGCACGTGCGCCGCATTCACGTCGAGGAGCCCTACCGACTCAAGTTGCACTGCGTGCGACAGAAGCTGATCAACACCCGCCGGCGGCTGGCCGAACAGCTGCCGCACCGGCCGGGCCACGACTACCGGGGCAGCAGCGCGCTGCTGGCCGACCTCGACCTGGTGCGAACCTCGCTGATCGCCAACCGGGCCGAACTGCTAGCCGGCGGCAAGCTGGCCACCCTGATCCGCACGGTCAGTGCGTTCGGGCTCGGGGTGGCCACCATGGACGTCCGCGAGCACGCCGACAAGCATCACCACGCGCTGGCACAGCTGTTCGATCGGGTCGGCGAGCTCGACCGCCCCTATGCCGAGCTGACCCCAGCGGAGCGGTTCGAGGTGCTCGGCGCCGAGTTGGCGCGGCGCCGTCCGCTGGCCCCGTCGCCACCGCCACTGGACTCCGACGGCGCGCGCACCTTCGCCACCTTCGAGGCGATCGGCGAGGCGCACCGGCAGTTCGGCCGGGCGATCATCGAGAGCTACATCGTGTCGATGACCCGGGGCCCGGACGACCTGCTGGCGGCGGTGCTGCTGGCCCGCCAGGCGCGGCTGGTCGACGTGACCGAGGGTTTCGCCACCATCGGCTTCGTGCCGCTGCTCGAAACCGTGGCCGAGCTGCGCACTGCCGGCGAGATTCTCGACCGGCTGCTGGGCGAGCCGTCCTACCGAGAGATCGTGCGGCTGCGCGGCAACGTTCAGGAGGTGATGCTCGGCTACTCCGACAGCAACAAGGACGCCGGCATCGCCACCAGCCAGTGGGAGATCCACCGGGCCCAGCGGGTGCTGCGTGACGTTGTTGCCCGGCACGGCGTTCACCTGCGGCTGTTCCACGGCCGCGGCGGCACCGTCGGACGCGGCGGGGGTCCGACCCACGAGGCGATCCTGGCCCAGCCCTACGGCTCGCTGCGCGGCCAGATCAAGGTCACCGAGCAGGGCGAGGTGATCAGCGACAAGTACACCCTGCCGGCGCTGGCCAGAGAGAACCTGGAACTCACCGTGGCGGCGGTGCTCGAGGCGAGCACCCTGCACCTCACCTCGCGGCAGCCGGCCGAGCAGCTGGCCGAGTGGGACGCCACCATGCAGACCCTCTCGGACGCCGCCTTCGTCGCCTACCGCGGCCTGGTCGAGGATCCGGACCTGCCGGCCTATTTCTGGCAGTCCACCCCGGTGGACCAGCTGGGCGCACTCAAGCTGGGCTCGCGACCGTCCAAGCGGCCCGACAGCGGCAGCGGCCTGGAGGGCCTGCGAGCCATTCCGTGGGTGTTCGGCTGGATGCAGTCGCGGCAGGTGGTGCCCGGCTGGTTCGGCGTCGGCACCGGGCTTGAGGCCACCATCGCGGCCGGCCACGGCGACGAGCTGGCCATCATGTACGACCAGTGGCACTTCTTTCGCACGTTCATCAGCAACGTTGAGATGATGCTCACCAAGACCCGGCTGGACGTCGCCCGGCACTATGTGAACAGCCTGGTGGACCCGCAGTTGCACCACGTCTTCGACACCATCGAGGCCGAGTACCGGCGCTCGGTCGGGGCGGTGCTGGCGATCACCGGCGAGCAGGAGCTGCTGCAGAGCCAGCCCCTGCTCAAGCGCACGCTGAGCGTGCGTGACGCATACCTCGATCCGGTCAGCTACCTGCAGGTGGCGATGCTGGCCCGGCTGCGCGCGGGCGATCGCGACCCGCAACTGCAGCGCGCCCTGCTGCTCGCCGTCAACGGCGTCGCCGCCGGGCTGCGCAACACCGGGTAGCGCCTGTCGAGCAGCGAACCCGCCACGTATGCCTGCAGGCATACGTGCGCAGATCCGTCCGGTGGCGGACGACTCAGCACGCGTAAAACGGGAATCTTGTGGCACGGGGAAACCACCCCAGGGGGACAAGATCAAAACACTCACGAAAGGAGTCGTCATGACCCTCGCGACCAACACCCGCAGGATCGTCGCCGGAGCCATCGCAGCCGCTGCACTGCCCGTCGCCGCCGCCAGCAGCGCGTTCGCAGTCTCGACCTCGGGCTGCACGGCCACGCCGCTGACGCCGGAGTACGCCTACACCCAAGCCAACGGGGTGAAGGTGCTCAACTACAAGATCGCGGTCACGTGCTCTTCCGGACGCACCGCCCACATCACCCAGGAACGCTGGGAGGAGGACGACTGGCCCAACGGTGACGACCACCTGGGCACCAGCACCTTCTCGGTGCGCGGCAGCACCACGCTGAACAACTACCGCACCCTGGTGGACGGCGAGATCGGCCAGGAAGAGGTCTTCCAGAAGATCCGCTTCTACGTGGTCAGCGACAACGGCGTGGTGTCCGGCTGGACGGGCTGGCACACCTCGGCGACGCGGTCGTTCTACAACTGAGCCTGCGGCTCACGGCGCAAGCCCTTCGCGACGCCCCCACCCGATCCCGGGTGGGGGCGTTGCACGTGCGCGCCAAGGCGCAGGTATGCCTGCCGGTAGACCTCCGCAGATCCGTCCGGGGCCAGACGCATCATGCCTGGTCAGCGGGTGATTCTTGAGTCACGGGCAAGAAGCCCGAAGGGGGAAGCAGGCATTAGCCACTCACGAAAGGAGTCGCCATGAACCTCCAGAAGAACGTTCGTCGGATCGCCGCAACGGGGGCCGCCGCCGCCATCGCCGCCATCGGGGTCGCCGGCTCGGCCCAGGCCGTCAGCACCTCCGGGTGCACCGTCACGCCCTACACGCCCACCTACCACCACCACAACGCCGCGGGCAACAAGGTGCTGCAGTACAAGATCCGGGTGACCTGCGCCGCGAACCGCACGGCCACCGTCTACCAGCAGCGCAAGGAGGAGGACACCTTCTCCGACGACACGATCGGCACCAGCACCTACACCCGGGTGTTCGGCGCCGCCGGCACCAAGTACATCTACTTCTACGGCGTCCTGCCCGACACCGAACTGGGCAAGGAAGAGATGTACCACCGGATCAAGCTGCGGGTCAGCAGCAACGGCGTGGTCTCGCCCTGGACGGGCTACCACAAGTCCGGCGTCCGCTCGTTCAGCAACTGAACCCGCTGATCGCGAAACGCCCCCACCCGAACCGGGTGGGGGCGTTTTCGTCGGCAGGGACACCGAGGGCTCGTGAGATTACGTCCTGGTTTCACGCTTGTGCGGCGGCTGAGGCAGCACGCCCCCGGAATCGGACGTAATCTCACGGAAGACGAAGCTCAACAGAAGGGCATCAGGCGCCATGGACGCAAACCTGAACACGCTCCGGGCCAAGCGTGCCGCTGCTCTGGCCGGGGGTGGCCAGTCGCGCGTCGACGCCCAGCACAGCAAGGGCAAGCTGACCGCCCGGGAGCGGCTGTCGATCCTGCTGGACGAGGCGTCGTTTCAGGAGCTCGGCGCACTGGCCACCCACCAGACCACCGACTTCGGCATGGCGAGCCAGCGGTTCCCCGGTGACGGGGTGATCACCGGCTTCGGCAAGATCCAGGGCCGACGGGTCGCGGTCTACGCGCAGGACTTCACCGTGCTGGGCGGGTCGTTCTCCGAGGTCCAGTCGCACAAGATCAGCCGGATTCTCGACCTGGCGATCGAAGCGGGCATCCCGATCGTCGGGCTGAACGATTCCGGCGGCGCGCGCGTCCAGGAGGGCGTCCGGTCGCTGGCCGCCTACGGTGAGGTGTTCGTCCGCAACGTGAAGGCGTCCGGGGTGATACCGCAGATCTCGCTGATCCTCGGGCCGTGCGCCGGCGGTGCCGTCTACAGCCCGGCCCTGACCGACGTCACCGTGATGGTCGAGGGCACGTCCAACATGTTCCTGACCGGCCCCGACATCATCAGGACGGTCACCGGCGAGAACGTCTCGGCCGAAGACCTGGGCGGGGCGGCGATCCACAGCTCACTGTCGGGGGTAGCCCAACTGACCGCGGTCAACGAGCAGCACGCGCTGAGCCTGGTCAAGTCGCTGCTCAGCTACCTGCCGCAGAACAACGCCGAGGACCCGCCGGCGCTGGAACCCTACGACCCTGCCGACCGCATGGACGAGGCGCTGAACACGGTCGTTCCGAGCGACGACGCGCTCGCCTACGACATGCAGGACGTGCTGGCGAGGGTCTTCGACCACGACTCGGTCTTCGAGCTGCACCACGGTTTCGCCGGCAACGCCCTGGTCGGGTTCGCACGCCTGGACGGTCAGTCGGTCGGGTTCATCGCGAACCAGCCGATGGTGATGTCGGGCTGTCTCGACATCGACGCGTCGGACAAGATCGCCCGGCACATCACCCTGTGCGACCAGTTCAACATTCCGCTGGTCACCTTCGTCGACTGCCCCGGCTACCTGCCCGGGGTCGAGCAGGAGTACCGCGGCGTGATCCGGCACGGCGCCAAGATCATCTACGCCTACTGCCAGGCGACGGTTCCGAAGATCTCGGTGGTGACCCGCAAGGCCTACGGCGGTTCGTACGTGGCGATGAGTTCGAAGCAGATGAACAACGACGTCGCCTTCGCCTGGCCGAGCGCCCAGATCGCGGTGATGGGGGCCGAGGGTGCCGCCCGGCTGCTCAATCGCCGGGCCATCGAGGCAGCGGATGATCCCAAGGCGGAAGAGGCCCGGTTCATCACCGACTACAAGGCGAAGTTCTTCAATCCTTACCAGGCCGCGGACGTCGGGCAGATCGACGAGGTGATCGAGCCGCGCGAGACCCGGGCCCGCCTGATTCGCGCGCTCGAGGTGCTGCGCACCAAGGTCACCCACCCGATCCCCAAGAAGCACGGCCTGTTCCCGGTCTAGGAGGCGACGAATCGTGTGGGACGACCTGACCTGGGGCCTGCAGATGATGTTGGTCGGCATGGGGGCGGTGTTCGCGCTGCTGCTCGCCCTGATGCTGGTGCTGATGCTGATCGGACGGCTCGACCGGCCCGAACCGGAGCCGACCCCCGAGCTGAGCCTGCGAACCGGTCCCGAGGGGAGCACCGAAATCGTGCTCGACCACACCGGCCTCGACCAGGCGACGATCGCCGCCATCGCGGTGGCGGTGGTCACCCACGCGGAGCACCGGCGCCGGCAGGCGGGCCCTGAAGTGCGCGCCCATCCCCCCGGCAGCCAGCTGTTCGCCAGCCGGTGGGTCTCGGTGGGTCGCAGCCATCAAACTCAACCGTTCCGAAGGAACTGAACCGATGCGACGCTACACATTGACGGTCAACGACTCCACCAAGGTGATTGAGGTCGAGGCGGTCGGCACGAACCTGTTCCGAGTGCTGGTCGACGGGCAGCTGGTGGACGTCACCCTGGACGATCACCGCGACCTGGCGCACTCCGCCGTCACCCCTGCGATCACCCCGCGCACCGTGCCGACGGAGCGACCACCGGTCACACCGACCGCAGCGGCCGCAGGGACCGCAGCGGCCCCGACGCCGGCCGTCCGCGCGGTGGGAGCGTCCGGCGGCGGCGCCGGCCTGAACAGGATGACCGCCCCCATGCCCGGGGTGGTGCTGCGCATCGACGGGGCGGTCGGTGCCCAGGTCCACCGCGGCGACACCGTGCTGGTGCTGGAGGCGATGAAGATGAAGAACGAACTGAAGGCACCCCGGGACGGCCGGATCGCCGAGATCTACGTGACCGAGGGCCAGCAGGTGCAGTACGGCGCGACGCTCGTCCGGTTCGAAGAGCACTGAGCGATGAACTCCGACACGCTGCACTACCTGCTGCAAGGGGTGCAGAACGTCACCTGGCAGTCACTGAGCATGGTGGCGATCGGCCTGCTGCTGATCTGGCTGGCCATCGTCAAGGAGTACGAGCCCCTGCTGCTGATTCCGATCGGCGCCGGGGCCGTGCTGGCCAACCTGCCGCTGTCCCCGCTGGTCGGCCCCGGGGGTGCGCTGACCGTGCTGTACGAGATGGGCGTCGCGAACGAACTGTTCCCGCTGCTGATCTTCGTCGGCATCGGCGCGATGACGGACTTCGGCCCGTTGCTGGAGAATCCACGCATGGTGCTGCTCGGCGCCGCCGGCCAGTTCGGCATCTTTCTCACCCTGATCCTGGCGCTGATGCTGGGTTTCAGCCACAACCAGGCCGCCTCGATCGGCATCATCGGGGCGATTGACGGCCCCACGTCCATCTACGTCAGCAACAAACTCGCACCCGAGCTGGTCGGCCCGATCACCGTCGCCGCCTACAGCTACATGTCGCTGGTGCCGATCATCATGCCGCCGATCATGCGGCTGTTGACCACCCCGAAGGAGCGCGCGATCCGGATGCCGTACAGCTCCCGGCCGATCAGCCGGCGCACCCGCATCCTGTTCCCGATCGTGGTCACCATCGTGGTCGGCACCCTGGTGCCGTTCGCCACTCCGCTGATCGGCATGCTGATGCTCGGCAACCTGATGCGCGAATCCAAGGTGGTGGAACGGCTCACCGGGGCGGCGTCCAACGAACTCGCCAACGTGGTCACCCTGTTCCTGGGCCTGGCCATCGGCGCCACCATGGTCGGCGAGCGGTTCCTGCAACTGTCGACACTGTTCATCCTGGCGCTTGGGCTGATCGCCTTCTGCCTGGACACCGTGATGGGCCTGGTCTTCGGCAAACTGCTCAACGCGCTGAGCCGAGGCACGTTCAACCCGCTGATCGGGGCTGCTGGCATCTCGGCCTTCCCGATGGCGGCCCGCGTCGTTCAGCGCGAGGCTCAGCGCGAGAACTTCGACAACTTCATTCTGATGCACGCCATGGGCGCCAACGCCGCCGGCCAGGTCGCATCGGTGGTCGCCGGCGGGGTGCTGCTGGCCCTGATGGGCGCCGCCTGAACTCAGCGAGTTCGCGTCATCCCGGTGAGTTCCCGTCATCCCGGCGAACGCCGGGATCTCCGCATGCCGAAAGTCGGGCCGCGCCCTGTTGTTGGCGAGGCGGGGCGCCATGCTCTCCAGTTGTTCGATCGCCACCGGATCGCCTCGGGTTGCTCGTCCGCGTGATCGGGGCCCACACCGCTTCGGTGATCACGGTTGCTCCTCGGGGTGGGTCAGCCGGTAGCTCTGTCGGCTGCTGCGCTTTGGACGCGTGGCCTGGATGGCCCCGCGCTCGATCAGAAGGTTGACGCGCCGGCGAACGGTGCGAGGCGTCAGGTTCAGGTGCTCTGCGATGTGCTGCGTAGTCACAAACCCGGCACGGATCGCCTGGATGAGCGCATCGAGTTCGGTCTCTACTCCGCTCCCCGAAGAGAGATTCAGGCTGATCGGCGGCTGAGCCACCTCCATCGCGCGCGTGAGCAGGTGGTAGGACGCGTACCGCTTACCGCCTATTCGTTCGGCGATGCCGCGATCGACGAGATCGCGTAGTGCTCGTCCCGCAGCCAGGGCTTCCACTCCCCAACTGCGCAGCATCGCGGAGGTCGCGCGTCCCGAGTTCCGCATCATCGCGAGAGCCAGATGCTGCTCATCGGTGAGATCACCAAGTCCAAGCGCTCCGATCCACTCGATCGTTTCCGGCGACAAGAGGGCGTTACGAGGGACTGTGACGTGCACACGGCCCGGGCTCACATCGAACTGCGGAGGAGACATGCCGGCCCGCCTCAATGCTGCCATCACCCGAAGCAGACCGGAACCACGATTCTCGACAATGGTCTGACTACGGGTGTCGGGCAACGTGACATCGGCAAGGAGCTTTGCCAGTGCCCCGTTGCGTGAGGTGGATGTGACTACTGACGTGCCGAGTTCATCTGGATTGACGTTCCCGTGCAACCCGCCTGGACTCTTCACGACCAATCGATCTGGGTACAGCTCGATCTGTATCTGCGTGCCGCGTCCGTCGGGGCTGTAGTCGCGGTGCATGACCGCGTTGGTGACTAGCTCGCGGATGACATCGAGCGGGTAGTCGTAGCGATCCTCGCGCCCAAGTCCTCGGATCACGGCTGCGCGGCTCATGTTTCGCCGGACGGCGATGCTTGCCTCGGTCAGAAGCGCGGGGATGGGTCCGTCGATCGTCACGTTGTCCAGAAACCGCTCCCCGCCTAGACCCGTCTCGCCCATCGTGAGCCCGGGCACAGCGACGAAGGCGATGAACAGTTGTGGGAAGAACTGTTGTGGGTAGGAGCCGAGGCTCAACAGGCCGGCAATGGTCGGCCGTGGGATGCCGTCTATGACTCGAATCGCGCTGAGCAGGGTGAGCGCTCGGAGCTTGTCGACGCCCTGAAAGGTGCGGGGGGCCCGGGCCGCAGCGCGGGCTACCGTCGCCTCAACGAGGTCGGGGTCGAGGTCGTCGACGGTGGCGGTTGATACAACCTCGAGATCGAAGGTCGGCTGAGTCCGATTGAGCAGGAGTTGCGTTACTTCGTAACGAGAGAGTCGTCGATCACCGTCTCCGGAACGAATGAACGAGCCGTAATACTCACCTTTCGCCTCAACGAAGCAGGGTTTGTCCACCGGATCCAAGGAATCCACGTCGACGCGCACCACCTGAGCACCCTCGAACTCGACAACTTCGACGGGGACGCGCAGCGGGGGAACCAGCTTGTCGTGACATGCCTGAGCAAGCGACTCACGGATCGCGTCGGCCTTGAACCCCGGCACCGGCCGGAAGTCATCGTCCTCGGAGAGGCCTAGCAGCAGGGTCCCCCCGGAACCGTTGGCGAAGGCGCTGAGCGTCTCGGCCGTCGTGCGCGGTAGCCCACCACCGCCGGCCTTGATTTCCACCTCGGCGGGCTCCAGGCCAAGCCGTCGAAGCCGAGCTACAAGAGCGACGGTGTCATCGTCGATTGCCACGGTGTTCCCCTCCTACGCCTGCTGCTGCTGGTTGAACTCTGCCCGACTCAGGCGCACTTGGCCACACTTGGCCACACTCTGTCAAAGTTGTCCATGTCATGTAGACAAAGTTCGCATCGGCGCCCTCGACCCGCATGTCGCCCGGCGATACGGGTCGCCGACTGACTCTGAAAGCAGTGGCGGCCCGCTGCGCTGACCAGCAGGTGAAGCGGACGAGGAAGATGAACAATGCGCCATCAATCCCAAGGGTTCAACGCAGGGTGGCACTGGCAGCTGCATGGCTGAGTCCGCTTTTCCCGCTTGGCCTGCTCTTGGGGAAGGTGGCCACGCAGGTCCATCGCGACCCCGACACCGAGCAGGATCCGCAGACTCTGCGCATCGTCGGCCGGTCGACGATGCTGTCCTGGTTCTGGGCAGTTATTTGGGTGAGTGTCTGCGTCGGTCTGGCCTGGTGGGCACCGGAACTGTCGTGAGCGTCAGCGCGTGCGCCCGGTGCCGAACATGCCCCTGGCGATCTCGCCGCCCACGGTGATCACCTTGTTCCAGAACGTCGGCGAGCTGAGCACCTTCTCGACCCCGCTCTTGGGTGCCTGACGCGAACTCGTGGACGGCGCGCGTCCCTGCGCCTTCGCCTGGGCCGCAGCCTCCTTCTCGCGGATCTTGGCCGCCGCGGCGTCCGCCTTGGCCTGTTCCGCCTGCTGAGCCTCGGCCGCGGCAGCCGCTCGTCCCTGCTCGAGCTTCTGGGTCAGCATCTCGTAGGCCGAATCGCGGTTGATGTCGGCCCCGTACTTGCGCATCATGGCCGACTGCGCGATGCCGCCGGCCATCATGGTGGCGTCCATCGGGTCCATGGACGCCTCGGGCGCGCGCATCCGCGTCCACGCCACCGGCGTCGGGGCGCCGCTCGGGTTGAGCACCGTCACGATCGCTTCACCGATGCCGAGGCCCTGCAGCACCTGGGTGAGGTCGTAGGGCGAGTTCGGATAGGTGGCCACGGTCGCCTTGAGCGCCTTGGCGTCGTTGGGCGTGTGCGCCCGCAGCTGGTGCTGCACCCTGGAGCCGAGCTGGGCCAGCACGTCGTCCGGCACGTCCTTGGGCGTCTGGGTGACGAAGAAGATGCCCACGCCCTTGGACCGGATCAGCCGGACGGTCTGCGCGATCGACTGCAGGAACGCCTTGGACGCATCAGCGAACAGCAGGTGCGCCTCGTCGAAGAAGAACACCAGCTTGGGCTTGTCGACGTCACCGACCTCGGGCAGGTCGTGGAACAGGTCGGCCAGCATCCACATCAGGAACGTGGAGAAGATCGCCGGACGGTCCTGCAGGTTCGGCAACTCCAGCAGCGAGATCACGCCCTGGCCGTCCGGCGTGGTGCGGATCAGGTCGCGGGTGTCGAACTCGGGCTCGCCGAAGAACTCGTCCGCACCCTGGGTCTGCAGCGTGACCAGTGACCGCAGGATCACCCCCGCGGTGGCCGGCGACACCCCGCCCAGCTCCTTGAGGTCGGCCTTGCCCTCGGGGGCGGTCAGGTACGCCAGCACCGTCTTGAGGTCTTCGAGATCGAGCAGCGGCAGCCCGTTGGTGTCGCAGTAGTGGAACACCAGCCCGAGCGTCGACTCCTGGGTCTCGTTGAGCCCCAGCACCTTGCTGAGCAGAATCGGGCCGAATGAGCTGATGGTGGCCCGCAGCGGCACCCCGTGACCCTGCCCGCCGAGGGCGTAGAACTCGACCGGGCAGCCGTGCGGCTGCCACTGCTGGCCGATCGCGGACGTGCGCGCCAACAGCTTCTCCGACGACTCACCGGGCAGCGCCAGGCCGGACAGGTCACCCTTGATGTCGGCCGCGAACACCGACACGCCCGCGCGCGCCACCTGTTCGGCCATCAGCTGCAGGGTTTTGGTCTTGCCGGTACCGGTGGCGCCGGCCACCAGGCCGTGCCGGTTCAGCATCGACAGCGAGATGCGGATCGTGGCCTCGGGCATCGGGTTGCCGTCGTCGACCAGCACCCCCAGCTCGATCGAATCGGAGTCGAAGGTGTAGCCCTTGATGATGTCTGCGGCGTCCGGGGAACCCATGGCTCCTGATCATAGGGCTCCCGGTGCGAGGCGTAGAGGCGCACCACTAGACTGACGTGGGTGATCTTCAAGCGCGTCGGTGAGGAGCGTCCCTACCCAGAGCACGGTTACGTGCAGCGGCAGTGGGCAGCGATCGCTCCGCAACAGATCCGGCTCGATCAGCTGGTCACCACCAAGCGCATCCTCGACCTGGAGCAGTTGCTCGAGGACGACTCGACGTTCTACGGCGACCTGTTCGCCCACGTCATCCTGTGGAACGGCGACTATTACCTCGAGGACGGCCTGCACCGAGCCCTGCGCGCCGCGCTGCAGCAGCGACAGACCATGCATGCGCGGGTGCTCGAACTCAAGTAGAACTCAAGTACCCTGGTTCGAGGAACAGCCAGTGAAGGGGTAGTGAGTTGCGTGAAGTTGTTCGGGTCGTCAAGACGCCCCTGACGCTGCTCGTGCTGCTCGGGCTGGTGGTCTTCGGCGGCTGGTGGGGCCTGCGCCACGCCACCGCGGCCATTCCTGCGCGCGCGGCCGAACCGTGCGTGATGACCGACGTCGGCAACAAGCTGACCCCCAAGCACGTCACCGTCCGCACGCTGAACGCGGGCCTACGCGGCGGCCTGGCCAAGCGAGCCAGCACCACGCTGCGTTCCTACGGCTTCTACATTCTCAAGGTCAACAACAGCGACGAGCGCATGGCGCAGACCGTCGTGGTCGGCAACTCCAAGGACGATCCCGAGGTCAAGCTGGTGGCCGGCTTCTTCAAGAACGCCAAGCGGCAGGGCGACGGGCGTGTCGATCATGTGGTGGACGTGCTGCTCGGCGACGACTTCGCCGGGTACGTGACCGATCCCAAGAAGTCGATCGCCGTCGACGGGCCGGTCTGCCTGCCGCCGCTGCCCGCGGCCGAGGCCAGCGTGATCGCCACCCCGTCCGCCTCACCCTCGCCGAAGCCGTCCCCCACCAAGTCGTAGGGCGCTCAGCGGTCCTCGTGCCACTTGGACAGCCGTCCGCCCCGGCCGATCTGCTTGAACCGGCTCTCGACCCGGTAGCGGTACCGCGAGGGCACCACCACCAGCAACTCGTCCCCGGAGCGGATCACATCCTTCGCACCGGGCGCGAACGGGGTGCCGTTTCGAATGATCAGCGACACCACGGTGCTCGGCGGCAGCCGCAGTTCGAACACGGTCACCCCGTGCAGCTGTGAGCCGGCCGGCACCTTGATCTGCATGAAGTCGGCCTGGATCTTGTCCAGCGGCGCCACCTCCACCTCGATGTCGAGGGCGTCATCGCCGGTGGTCAGGCCCAGCTTGCGGGCCATCCAGCCCAGGGTGGGAGCCTGCAGCGTGGTGTAGACCACCACGAACACGAAGACCAGATCGAACAGGTCCTTGGCCTGCGGCAACGCGGACGCCAGCGGCACCGTCGCCATGATGATCGGGACGGCGCCGCGCAGCCCCGCCCACGACAGGAAGGCCTGGTCGCGCCACGGCACCCGGAACCACACCGCGGAGGCCCACACCGACAGCGGCCGGGCGATCACGGTCAGGAACAGACCGGCCAGCACGCCGGTGATGATCACCCGGCTGCTGAACCGTTCCGGGTGTGCGAGCAGCCCGAGCATCACGAACAGGCCGATCTGCGCGACCCAGCCGACCCCCTCGGCGAACGACTTGGTGGCGTTGCGGTGCGGCAGGTCGCTGTTGCCCAGCACCACCGCGCAGATGTAGACGGCGGCGAAACCCGACACGTGCAGCAGGGCCCCGGCCCCGTCGGCCAGCAGCGCCCAGCCCATCGCGCCCAGCGGGTACAGGCCCGAGGCCGGCAGCGCGATGCGTTTGAGCAGCCGCGCACCGATCCAGCCGATCACCAGACCGACCGCCAGGCCGCCGAGCAGTTCGAGCACGACCATGCCCAGAATCACGGCCGGGCTCCCGGTGGTCTCGCCCAGCGCCCAGGCCGTGGCGGCGGTGACCAGCAGCACCACCGGTGCGTCGTTCAGGCCCGATTCGGCCTCGAGGGGTGGCCCGCAGCCGGCCGGGAATCGGCACCCGACGCAGCACGGAGAAGACGGCGGCCGAGTCGGTGGGTGCGGTGATGGCGCCCAGCAGCAGCGCACTGGCCAGGTCGAGGCCGAGCACGAAATGCCCGAACAGGGTCATGGCGGCGATCGAGACGCAGATGCCGAGCGTCGCCAGCAGCGACGCCAAACCCAGAATCGGACGTATCTCGCGCCACTTGGTGGTGAAACCGCCCTCGGCGAGAATCAGCACCAACGCCGCGAAACCCAGATCGTGGGCCAGGGCATAGTTGTCGAACTCGACCAGCAGCCCGACGCCGACCCCGAGAAACAGGAACAGCAGCAGCGAGGGCAGCCCGAGCGAACTCGACAAACGGGCGGCGCCCAGGGCAGCCAGCAGCACCGCGGCCCCGGCCAGCAGCACCATGTCGAGACTCAAGACGAACCCCCTGGGTGCACTCTATTGAGCCGGCGTCACGGGCAGGTAACACCTCAGGGCGCGAACAGCTCCCTGGCCTTGGCGGCCTCGGACACCGCGGCCATGTCACCGCCCACCTGGGCGGTGACCGCCGCCGACACCGCACCCTCGACCAACGGCCCGGGGCAGAAGTGGACGACGTCGCCGTCCACCACCTCGAGCACCGCCTCGACGGTCATGTCGGCCGAGCCGAGGTCGGTCAGCAGAGCCACCTCGTGCCCGGCCTCGGTGAGCTCTTCGACGGCGCCCAGGATCAGGTCGAAGGAGGTGCCGATGCCGCCGTCGCCGGTGCCGCCGGCCGCCCGGAACTCGACGTCCCGCGCCATCTGCTGCGCCAACTCGACCACCCCCTCGGCCAACTTGGCCGAGTGGGAGACGATCACGAACGCGATGCTCATGCCAGGCTCAGCCGACGGCTTCGGCCGCGTCCGCGGCGGTGGCCAGCAGGTACGAGGTGGAGGTCGCTCCCGGGTCCTTGTGCCCGATCGAGCGCTCGCCCAGGTAGGACGCCCGGCCCTTGGTCGCCTTCATCGGGATCGTCGCCTCGGCGCCCGCGGCCGCGGCATCGGCCGCCGCCCGAAGCGCCTCGGCGGCCGTCTTGCCCGCCTCGGCGGCGGCGTTCGCGGCGGCGATGGCCGGCGTCCAGGCGTCCACCATGGTCTTCTCGTTGGTGGTGGCCTTGCCCCGGGTCACGATGCCGTCCAGCGCGGCTTCGCACATGGTGCCCACCCAGGCCGCGTCCAGGTCGCCTTCGGCCACCTTGGCGGCTCGCATGAAGGCGGTGCCGTACAGCGGTCCGGCCGCGCCGCCCACCTTCGCCATCAGGGTCTGGGCGACCAGCTTGAAAACACCGGCCACGTCGTCGGGCGGGTTGTCGTTGACGCGCTCGAGCACGAACGAGAAGCCGCGGGACATGTTCTCGCCGTGATCGCCGTCACCGATCGCCCGATCCAGATCGATCAGTTCCATGCGGTGCTCGGTGAGGTTGGCGGACGCGCGGCGCATCCAGTCCTTGGCCCACTCGACATCGAGATTCGTCATTCAGATACCCCTTCTGAGCGCAACGGTGTTCACCGGAGCGTCCCACAGGTGGGTGAGTTCATCGTCGAGTTCGAGCACGGTGATGCTGCAGCCCTGCATTTCCAGCGAGGTGATGTAGTTGCCGACCAACGACCGGGTGACCTCGAGACCCGCCGCCTCCAGCCGCTGACGGGCATGGCCGTAGACGATGTACAGCTCGGACTCGGGCGTGCCGCCCATACCGTTGACGAACAGCAGCACCTGGCCGCCCGCCAGCGACAGATCGGCCAGAATGGCGTCCACCAGCTGGTCGGTGATCTCGTCGGCGGTGGCCATCGGCACCCGGTGCCGGCCCGGCTCACCATGAATGCCGATGCCGATCTCGATCTCGTCCTCAGCCAGATCGAACGACGGCTTGCCGGCGTGCGGCACCGTGCAGGCGCTCAGCGCGACGCCCATCGACCGCACCTGCCCGATCACCTTCTCGGCGACGGCGGCGACCGCGTCCAGATCGTCGCCACGCTCCGCCGCGGCCCCGGCGATCTTCTCGACCAGCACGGTGCCGGCCACGCCGCGGCGTCCGGCGGTCCAGGTCGAGTCCTCGACCGCGACGTCGTCATTGACCACCACGGCCTTGACGCTGATGCCCTCGAGGTCGGCCAGCTCGGCGGCGGTCTCGAAGTTGAGCACGTCACCGGTGTAGTTCTTGACGATGTGCAGCACTCCCGCGCCGCCGTCGACCGCCTTGGTGGCCTCCAGAATCGGGTCGGGTGTCGGCGAGGTGAACACGGCGCCGGGGACGGCGGCGTCCAGCATGCCGAGGCCGACGAAGCCGGCGTGCAGCGGCTCGTGGCCCGAACCGCCGCCCGAGACCAGGCCCACCTTGCCCTGCACCGGGGCGTCGGCGCGCACCACGTAGTCGGGATCGAAATGCACGGTGACCAGCTCGGCGTTGGCGGCGGCGAACCCTTTCAGGGTCTCGGGCACGACGTTGCTCGGATCGTTGATGAGCTTCTTCATCGAAACACACTCCTGTGGCTCAAAGACCGCGGACACCCCCGGCCGCGGACGCGTTGTTCGGCGCGGGTTCCACTCTGCCGAAAGTAGCAGCCGCTGGGAAGTGCCACGGCAACCCGGCGAAACGCCGCCCGGCGCTGGGCGCGGACGGCGTTTCGGTTCGGTGGTAACAACCGATCACTTGCCCCAGATGGCCTTGAAGGCCTCCTGGTAGCCGGCCGGATCCCAGAAGTTGTCGGCCGTGGAGTTCTCCTTGGTGGTCACGTGGATCTGCGGCACGTAGCCGGAGGCCTCTTCACCGGCGAACGCGCGGTTCAGTTCGTCCACGATCTGCCAGCCCTCGGAGCGCAGCGGCGAAGGCACGGTGGCGGCCTGGAAGTCGCCGGTGCGAATGCGGGTCAGCGCGGCGGCGTCGCCGTCACCGGCGCCCACGTTGACCGGGGCGGTGGCCGCGGTCTTGCCGGCCTGCCGGAACGCGGCGGTGGCGTTCTCGAAGTACACATCGTTGATGGCCACCGAGTAGGTCCACTTGTCGCCGAGGCTGCTCAGCAGTGCGTTGGTCTCGGTCGGCATCCGGCTGGCCACGTCGGCGAGCGGGATGTTGGCGTACTTGAGCACGTTGACCGAGCTGCAGGTCTGCAGCTGCTTCTGGATCATCTGGCTCTTGCCCTCCGCGAACGGAATGGAGCTGTCGGTGAAGATCACCACACCGGCGGTGCCGTTGGACTTGGCGATGATGAAGTCGGCGCTGATCTTGGCGACGTCCTCCACCTTGGTGGTGATGTTGCTGAACAGCTTGGGGCTGTCGCTGGGGCCGGGGGTGGCCAGCGACTGCCAGCCGACGAGCGGAATGTTGGAGGAGTTGGCCTGCTTGACCTGATCGGCGGTGGTGTTGGGGTCGAAACCGCCGATGATGATGCCGTCCGGCTTCAGGGTGAGGGCCTGGTTGAAGGCGTTCTGGATGCCGGCCGGGGTGCCCTGGCCGTCGATCGTCTTCAGGGTCCAACCGATGGTGTCCGAGGCCTCCTTGAGGCCGGTGGCCACGCCGGCGACGCCCGGGTTCTGCATCGACTGGGCGACGTACACGATGGTCTTGCCGGTGGCGGCCTTGGGGCCGGTGGTGGGACCGTCCCACTTGGCGTCGGTTGCGGTGGCCTTGTCGACGGCGGCCTGCGACGTGGCGACGACGTCGGCGCAACCGCTGGCCGTCGTGGCGGCGGCGGTCGCGGTGGCGTTGGCGGCCTCGGAGCCGCGGGAGCAGCCGGCCAGCGCGAGGGTGGCGCCGAGTGCGAGCGCGCAGCCGGCGGCCAGGGGCCGGCGGAATGGTGATGCCATGGTGAGCCTTTCTGAGGGTTTGCTGCGGTGGGTTTACGAGGTGGACTGGTTCTTACGAGGTGGACGAGGGTTTGCCGGGGTCGGCGGAGGGGTCGACGACCGGAGTGGCGGACGTGCTGGGACCGGCCGTATCGAGCAGTTCGGCCTCGGCACTGTGCATGCCGGTGGCGCCGGGCGCGGGCGGTGCGTCCGCGTCGACGGCCTTGTTGGCGGCGATGCCGGCCAGAATCTTGCGGCGGGCGCTCCAGCCGGCCAGCCCGACGGCGATCAGCAGCGTGATGCCGTTGAAGAGCGGGTTCACCCAGAAGTTGGCGCCCAGCTGGCCGATGCCGGCCAGCCCGATCGCCAGCGTGACGACGGCGACGATGGTGCCGCCGGCGTTGGGCCGTCCGGGCTTGATCACGGTCGAACCCAGCAGGGCGGCGACGAACGCGGGCAGCATGTACTCCGAACCGACGGAGGGGTTGCCGATCTGCTGCTGTGAGGCGAGCAGAATGCCGGCCACCCCGACCAGGAACGAGCAGGCCGCGAAGGCGTAGACCGAGTAGCGCCGGGTGGGCAGGCCGATCAGGTCGGCGGCCCGCTGATTCGAGCCGAGCACATAGAAGTAGCGGCCCAGCGGCAGCCGCTCGAGCACGATCCAGAGGATCACCGCGATGATGGTGACGTACCAGGCCGCGACCGGAATGCCGGCGACCTTCGAGTCGTACAGGTCGGTGAAACCGGACGGCAGCCCATCGCCGGTCGGCACCACGCGGGCACCGTTGGTGATGGCGCCGGTGATCGCGTACAACACCGAGCCGGTACCCAGGGTGGCGACGAACGAGTCGATCTTGCCGAGCTCGACCAGCAGGCCGTTGGCGATGCCGACGACGGTCAGCAGCACGAGCACGACCAGCGCGGCGAGCACCCAGTTCCACCCGTTCACCACCAGCACCATCATCAGCACGTGGGCCATGCCGAGCGCGTAGCCGATCGAGACGTCGAACTTGCCGGTCGCGATCGGAATCATGGCGCCCAGCGCCAGGATCGCCGGAATCGAGTTCGCCCCGAGAATCGCGTTGAGGTTGGTCGAGGTCAAGAAGGTGCCCGGCATCAGGATCGCGAACACGGCGAACAGGCCGACCGCCAGCACCAGCAGTCCATAGGTGCCGACGAAGGAGCCTCCCCGCGACGGCGCCTGGCCGGACGGGCGGGCGCCGCTTGGGTTGCTGTGGTCATTGCGGTGAACTCCCTCGTCAGTGAGCGGAAAGTAGGTTGGCGCCGGAACTGGCGGCGGTGAGGTTGCCGACGGTGAGCTGGTCACCGGCGAGTTGTTCGGTCATCCGGCCCTGCACGAACACCAGGGCGCGGTGCGCGACGCTGGCCACCTCTTCGAAGTCGGTGCTGACCAGCACGACGGCCAGGCCTGCCTCCAGGGCGGTTTCGAGCAGCCGGTAGATGTCAGCCTTCGCGCCGACGTCCACACCGGCGGTCGGCTCTTCGAGCACGATCACGCGCCGCTCGGCCGACAGCCAGCGGCCGACCATCACCTTCTGCTGGTTGCCGCCCGACAGGGTGGCGATGGGTGCCTCGGGATTGTTCGGCAGCACGCCGTAGGTCGTGGTCAGCTCGTCGGCCAGGGCGGCGTCCTTCTTGGGGCTGTTCCAGCTGAGCGCACTCAGTCCGCGCGGACGCAGGTTGGCCAGAAAGTTCTCGCGCACGCTCAGCTCGGGCGCCATGCCCTCCTCCATGCGGTTGGAGGTGACGAAGCCGACACCACGGTCCACGGCCGCCGCGGGCGATCCCGGCGCATACGGCTTGCCGTCGAGGGTCAGCGAGCCGCCGTGGGTCGGAAAAGCGCCGGCGATGGCGCGTCCGAGTTGCAGGTGGCCGGCGCCGGTCAGTCCGACCATGCCGACCACCTCGCCGGCGTGCACCTCGAAGCTGACCGGGCCGGCGGGGCCGGCCAGCACCCGGTCACCCGACAACACGACCGGACGGGTGCGGGCATCGAAACGCGACTGGTAGCTCTTGGGCTTGCTGCCGACGATGTCGATGACCAGTTGCTGCGGCGTCTTGGCCTTGATGTCACCGGTGTGCACCAGCCGTCCATCGCGGAACACGGTGACGGTGTCGCTGATCGCGAACACCTCGTCGAGCCGGTGGGACACGTAGATCATGCCGCGACCGGCCTCGCGCAGCCGCTTGAGCACGTCGAACAGCCGGGACGAGTCGGCCGCGGGCAGCGAAGCGGTCGGCTCGTCGAGCACCAGGATCGGGGCATCGGCAGAGAGCGCGCGGGCGATCGCGACCAGGGACCGCTCGGCTCGGGTCAGGTCGGCGATCAGCATGTCGGGGTCGACGTCGAGCTGGACGAGTTCGAGCGCGGCCACCGCGCTGCGGCGCACCTCGCGCCAGCTGATCAGGCCCGCCCGGCGGGCGTAGGTGGTGCCCAGGGCCACGTTCTCGGCCACGCTCATCGCCTCGACCAGGCCCAGGTCCTGATGGATGAAGGCCATGGAGGCGAGCGCCTCGGGCGAGCCGAGTTGGTGGCCGCGCACGCGCACGTCGCCGGACGTGGGCGGGTACAGGCCGGAGAGCACCTTGATCAGCGTCGACTTGCCCGCGCCGTTCTGGCCGAGCAGGGCGTGGATGCTGTGCGTGTGCAGAGTGAAGTCGACGCCCTTGAGCGCCTGGGTGGCGCCGAACTGCTTGACGAGGCCCGTGATCTCGATCAGGGGAACATCGGCCATGAGGTCGTCCTCAACTCTGAGTGAAAGCCAACATACTGGACTGCAACCAATATTCTGGACTACCGACGGGCGTGATGCAACCCTTGGCGTCACATTGCGGGGTCAACCTTCAGAACGAGCGGCCGGCCAGCGGATTGCGAAACACCCCGGCCAGTTGCTGGAGTTCTTCGACCACCTCGGCGGCGGATACCTCGCTGGCCCGTTGCCGGGTCATGGTCGTGCTGACCGCGAGGGTGGCGACCTCGTCCGGCACGTTGCGCACGGCCACCGAGTAGCACACCTGGCCGAGGTTGGTCTCTTCGTCGTCGATGGCGTAGCCGCGCTCGCGCACGGTGTCGAGGTCGCGCAGCAGGTCGGGCAACGACTGGATGCTGCGCTCGGTGTAGCGGGGGAACAGCTTGCCGCGAAAGCGGTCCTCGACGGCATCGGGCGGCAGGGTCGCGAGAATGGCCTTGCCGGTCGCCGTGATCGAGGCGGGAAAGCGATCGCCGATGCCGCCGGTGACGCGGCGGGGCCGTCCGGCGGACTCGTACCGGGCCAGGTAGATGACGTCGGTGCCTTCGAGCAGTGCGAGCCGGGCCGCCTCGCGACTGATGATCGGCAGCCGGCGCACAGTCTCGTAGAAGTCCTCGAGGTCATCGACGGTGGCCAGATAGTCGGCCGCCAGCCCCAGAAAGCGCCGACCCAGCCGGTACCGACCGTCGTAGCGGCGCGCCATGCCCTCGCTCTCGAGCACCGTGCACAGCAGGGCGGTGGTCGACTTGGCGATGCCGGTGCGGGTGGCGAGTTCGGCCACCGTCAACCCCGACTGGCCGGCGTCGGCGAGCAGGTCGACGATGCTCATCGCCCGCGTGAGGGCCGGCACTGCGCTGCGGTCCATTCCAACCCTTCTGAACAATATGCTGGATCAACAACAGATTAATGGACTACGGTGAGCACGCCAACACCCAACGAAGGGAGTTCCGACGTGGATGCCGAGCGCGTCACCAACCCGCTTGCCCTGCCCGAGGTACCTGCCGAGCAGTTCGACGAGATCTTCGAGCAGCTCAAGCGGTGGGGTCAATATAGCGATCCCGCGCGCGGCGCCTGGGGCACCGTCGGCGCCGACCAGGTGCGTGCGGCCGCCGCCCTGGTGCAGTCCGGACGCACCGCGCAGCTCGCCCTGCCCTGGAACACCGTCAGCGGCATCGACAACCCGCAGCCGGCCCTGCACATGATGGTCGAGCTGGGTGATCGCGAGCCACCCGAACCGACCTGCAACAAGGACTTTCTCGGCGTCGCCTTTCACGGCAAGGCGGTGTCGCACCTGGACGCGCTGAGCCACATCGCCTATCGCGGCCAACTGTTCGACGGCCACGCCTCCGCCGAGGTGGTCAACGCCACGGGCACCGACTTCGGCGACGTCGCCTCGCTGCGCCACCTGGTCACCAGCGGCGTGCTGCTCGACTTCGCCGCCGTCGACGGGGTGGACTGGATCGAACCCGGCACCGCCTTTCACGCCGACGACATTCTGCGGGCCGAGCAGGCGCTCGGGGTGCGGATCGAGCCGGGCGACGCCGTCCTGATTCGCAGCGGGCACTTCGCCCGGCGGGCCGCCCTGGGCCCGTGGAACCCCGACGTGGACGGCAGCGCCGGCCTGCACGTGGACGCGATGCCGCTGCTCGCCGAGCGTGGCATCAGCCTGCTCGGCGGTGACGGCGACAGCGACGCCCGTCCGGCCCCCACGCCCGGCATCGGCTCACCGATCCACGTGCTGGCGATCACCGCGATGGGCGTGCCGCTGCTCGACAACCTCGATCTGGAGGAGTTGTCGATCGCGTGCCGCGAGGAGGGCAGGTACAAGTTCATGCTGACCGTCGCACCGCTGCTCGTGCCACGCGGCACCGGCGGTCCGGTCAACCCGATCGCGGTCTTCTGATGGGGCGAGCGTTCCGGGTCGGGGTCTCGCGCGACTTCCTCGACGGCGACCGCAATGTGTGGGGCGACATCGGGCTGAGCAGGCTCGATGCCGCCGGGGTGCCGTGGGAGTACCTGTCGAACGACGTGCCGGCGTTCGCACCGGACGACCTCGCCCCCTACGACGGCGTGCTGTTCGCCGGACCGGCAGTGCCCGCGTCCGCCTTCAGCGACGACCTGCCGCGGCCGCTGCTGCTGGCCCGGTTCGGGGTCGGCTACGACACCGTCGACCTGACCGCCTGCACCGATCGCGGCGTCGCGGTCACGATCACCCCGGACGGGGCGCGTGCGCCGGTCGCGTCGGCCACCCTGGCGATGCTGCTGGCGGTGCTGCACAACCTGGTGGCCAAGGATCGCCTGGTCCGCGAGCACGACTGGGAGGCCCGGACGAACCTGATGGGCACCGGCCTGAACGGGCTGCGGATCGGCCTGCTGGGCGTCGGCAACACCGGCGGCGAGTTCATCCGGCTGCTGGCGCCATTCGACGTGACGATCATCGGCAACGACCCCTTCTGCACTCCGGAGCGGGCCGCCGAGCTGGGCGTCCGGCTGGTCGAGCGCGACGAACTGGCGGCCAGCTCCGATGCGGTGGTGGTGATGGCGGCTCTCACCTCCGACACCCACCATGCGATCGACGCCGCCTTTCTGGCCGCGATGAAACCGTCCGCCGTGCTGTTGAACATGGCCCGCGGACCGATCGTGGATGAACAGGCACTCATCACCGCCCTGACCTCGGGCGGCATCCGGGCAGCGGGCCTGGACGTGTTCGAGAGCGAACCGCCGACGTCCGGCATCGAGAAGCTGCCCAACGTGACCTTGGCGCCGCACTCGCTCGCGTGGACCTCCGAGATGAGCCTCGGCAACGGCAACAGTTGTGTGGACGCCCTGCTGGCGGTGGCCGGTGGTCAGGCGCCACGCTTCGTGGTGAACCGCGACGTGCTGGCCGCGCCCGCGTTCGTGAACCGATTGAAGGAGTGGGCATGAAGATCTGCGTGCTGGGGCTGGGCAACATGGGCCTGCCGGTGGCGGTCAACCTCGCCCGCGCGGGCCACGACGTGAGCGGTGCCAACATCGTCGACGTGCCCGAGGCGACGCAGGCCGGGGTGAAGGTGTCGACCGACGCGAGCGTGGCGTTGCGCGACCGCGAGGTGGTGTTCTGCCTGCTGCCCGACCTGCCCTACCTCGAGCCGATGCTGCCCGCGCTGATCGAGGGCGGCGCTCAGGACCTGGTGGTGATGAGCACCATCTCACCCAGCCGGATGCGTGAACTCGACGCTCAGCTGAAGGGTCGGGTGAACGTGCTGGACGCCTGCATGTCCGGCGGGGTGGCCAAGGCGGTGGACGGCACCATGTCGATCATGTGCGGCGGCGACGCCGAGGTGTTCGCGCGGGTGCGTCCGCTGCTGGACGTGGTCGGCGGCACCGTCGAGTTGATGGGCGACGTGGGCGCGGGCGCGGTCACCAAAGCGTGCAACCAGATGGTGGTCGCCGGCACCCTGGTCGCCCTGGCCGAGGCCACCCTGGTGGCGAAGGAGAACGGCCTGGACGCCCACCGCGTGCTCGAGGTGCTCGGCGCGGGGCTGGCGGCGTCCGAACTGCTGAATCAGAAGGCCGAGAAGCTCGCCGACGAGGACTTCAGCCCCAGCGGACCGGCCAAGTTCTTGGTCAAGGACCTCGACTTCGCCCACGACAGTGCGGCCGGACGCAACCTGCCATCCCTCGAGGTGTCGCGCCGGCTGTTCACGGGTCTCACCGAGGCCGGCCTGGGCGATGCCGACAACACGGTGGTGCTGCAGTACCTGCGCGACATCAGCTGAGCCGGACCGATTCGTCATCCCGGCGCACGCCGGGATCTCACCCGGGCAACACGGCTTGATTGATCTGCGCGGCGAGTTTGGTGTCGAAGGTGTAGAGCGGCACTGCCCCACGTTCGACGGCACGCTGGGCCAGGTACAGATCGGCCACCGACAACTTGGTGTGGGCGACGTAGTCGGTCGCGAGGGTGCTCCAGCGCTGGCGGTCGAGGTCGAAGGCAGCGGTGCTGATCACGGTGCGGATGGCGTCCGCGACGCTCCTGCGACCCAGACGCAGCACTCGTTCCAGCACGAACACCACCTCGATCAGCGCCGCGTCATCAACGGTGAACTGCTCGCCGGAGGCCAACAACTCGTCCACGCGCTCGGCTTGGGCCGGAACGTCCGCGAGCAGCCACCGCAACAGCACATTGGTGTCGACGCTAGGCATGACGGTCAGTCCGCGCGGTGATCGTGGGCGCGAGCCTCCCAGCCGTCACCTGCGACCGGAATGGTGCCCCAGGTACCCTGCTCGTGCGCTTCGGCCTGCAGACGTTCGCGCAGCGAGCCGACGTCGTGGGGAGGGTCGATGACGAGATGGTCACCTTCGACCCGGACTGCGACCTTCTGCCCCACCCGCAACCCAAGGGCACGGCGAGCTTCGGCCGGCAGGGTGATCTGCCCCTTCGCCGTGATCGTGGTGTACGAAGTGGTCATGTTGGAATTGTAGCCGATGTACTACCAACTCGATCTGTAGTACCGCGTCATCCCGGCGAACGCCGGGATCTCACCCCCACCATCACGCGACGTCCACCGGCCGGACCATCCTCGCCACGGTTCTGTCATCCCGGCGAACGCCGGGATCTCACCCCCACCATCACGCGACGTCCACCGGCCGGACCATCCTCGCCACGGTTCTGTCATCCCGGCGAACGCCGGGATCTCACCCCAGATCATGCGACGTCCACCGGACAGTGCGCCACGTCAATGGAGATCCCGGCATGCGCCGGGATGACGAAGGGGCCGTTTCCGTCACCCCCACCATCACGCGACGTCCATCGGCAGGACAATGCTGGAGATCCCGGCATGCGCCGGGATGACGGAACCGTTTCTGTCCTCCCGGGAACGCCGGGATCTCACCCCGAACTGGAGATCCCGGCATGCGCCGGGATGACAAAGGAACCGCTTCTGTCATCCCGGCGAACGCCGGGATCTCAGCCGCACCATCACGCGACGTCCAACGGCAGCGCGTGCGTCTTCACCCCGCGCAGAATCCGGACGATGCTCGCCACGTCCCTGTCGCCGAAGACCTGGTCGGGGCCCGTCGGCGCGTGATCGGTGAACGGTGACTCGAACAGGCGATTGGGCTCCATCACGCCGGTGGCAGTGAGTTCGTCGATGATGAGCTGCACGAACCTGATCTGGTCGACGGTGAACTGGGTGTCGGTCAGAAAGTGCCCGAACGCCTCGGTGGCCGCGACCCGATCGAGGCCGACCAGACCGCGAATGAACAGGCCCAGGCCGCCGGCCTGATCGGCCGCGCGTTCCACATCGTCCGCCCGACCACCGGCTTCGAGCAGCATGCGCTCCAGGGACGACATGTCGTCCGACGTCAGCTGCTTGTTGCGCCGCAGGCGCTGCAACGCCACGTGGTCCTCGTGTTGCCGCAGGTAGGCGGCCGCCTTGGCACGAAAGCGCGCAGGGTCGGTGCCGGGTGTGGCATAGGGCAGGGCAACATCCGTGGCTTCGCCGAGCGTGTCTTCGAAGTCGGTGTAGATCGCCTTGCGGCCGGTCTTTTCGACGAAGCGAACCAGGCCACGCAGCCGCAGCCGGGCCAGTTCGAGCAGCGGCAAGCTCACGTCGACCCACCACTCGTCCCCGGCCACCGATTCGAGCAGTCCAGCCTGGGCGGCCACCGAAGGGATCGCCAGCTTGCCCAGCAGCGCCGCCGCGATCGACTGGACGGTGCCGCGCAACCGCTCAGCGGTCACGGCGTCGCCCTCCAACTGGGCGAGTTGCCGGCGCAGGATCAGCAGGTCGAACCGCTTGGCGTCCTCGTCCGGATCCTTGGCCGCGGACGGTAGCCCGGCCAGCGCGAGCGCCTCCTCGGCGTCGGCGTTGCTGAGGTTCACCCACGACTCCCGCTGCGCGAACCGTTCGACCGCTCGCCGGTGCGGCCGCACGAGCACGTTCTCCAGCGTCATTCCGTCGACGAAGACGTGCAGTTCGCGGGCCGCGTCCCGCCTCAAATCGGCTTCTCGCTTCGCCTGATCCAGGCTCACCACCAGCCCTAGCCGGGCTTCGTAGATGCGTTCCGACAACGACTTCTGGGTGGAGCCGTCGGTGCCGGGCAGGTTCTGGCTGAAGTACTCGAGGTTGCCGCAGAAGTCGAAGACCAGAAAGTCGGTCTTGCTCTGACCCGGACCGAACAGGTCGGGGCACAGCCGGGTGCCGCGTCCGATCATCTGCCAGAACTTGGTCTTGGAGCGGACCATCTTGAAGAACACGAGGTTGACGACCTCGGGCACGTCGATGCCGGTGTCGAGCATGTCGACGCTGATCGCGATGTGCGGCGCCTTGTCCTTGACCGAGAAGTCGTCGATCAGGCTCTGGGCGTAGGTGTTGCCGTGCACGATCACCCGGGCGAACTGCCCGGCGTACTCGGGCCAACCGAGGTCGAAGCGATGCTGGACGAACTCGGCGTGCGCTCGGCTCTTGGCGAAGATGATGGTCTTGCCCAGCCGGTCGCCGCCGGCCACCTTGTAGCCGTCCTCCATCAAGGTGGCGAGCACCTTGTCAACGGTGTCCTCGTTGAACAGGAACCGGTTGAGTTCCTCTGCGCCCACCTCGTCGGGCGGCCCGTCCTCACCCCATTCGAGGCTGTCCCACTGGTCCTTCTCCTCCTCGGACAGTTCGTCGTAACGGATGCCGGTACGCAGGAACTTCGTGCCCACCGACACCGACCAAGGCGGAACCAGAAACTCATCCGTCACCGCCTCATCGAGGCTGTAGGCGTCGGTGGGCACCCCGTCCTCCAGGTGGAACAGCCGGTAGGTGTTGTGGTCGACCTCGTCCTTGGGGGTGGCGGTCAGCCCGACCAACAGTGCGTCGAAGTAGTCGAAGATCGCCCCGTACTTCGCGTACACCGACCGGTGCGCCTCGTCGATGACGATCAGGTCGAAGTAGCCCGGGCCGAAGCGCCGTCCGGCGTCGTCCACCTGGTTGATCAGGTTGAGCATGGTCGGATACGTGGAGAGGTAGACGCGCCCGTCCGCGGCCTTCTCTTCGACCAGATTCACGGGGGTGGCGGACGGCAGGTGCGTCTTGAACGCGTTCGCGGCCTGCCGCACCAGCGCGGTGCGGTCGGCCAGAAAGAGCGTCCGCTTGACCCAGTTGCGCTTCATCAGCTGCTCGACCAGGGCGATCACGGTGCGGGTCTTGCCGGCCCCGGTGGCCATCACCAGCAGTGCGGATCGCTGTTTGGCGTCCAGCGCTTGCCCGATCGCCCGAATGGCGCGGGTCTGATACGGACGTTCCACGATCGTGTTGTCGATCGGCGCCCCGGCGAGCGGCAGCCGGCTCTGTCGGCGCTGAATCATCAGTTCCAACTCGTCGCGGGTCAGAAAGCCCTGCACCTGCCGAGGCGGGTAGCCGCCGGCGTCGTCCCAGAGCCAGTGGTCGTAGCCGTTGGTGTAGAAGATCACCGGACGCCGGCCGAATCTGGCCTCCATGCAGTCGGCATAGAGCTTGGCCTGTTGCTGCCCGACCGCGGGGCTCTTGCGGGTGCGCTTGGCCTCGACGACCGCGAGCGGCAGGCCGTCGGCGCCCCACAGCACGTAGTCGACGAACCCCCGTCCTTCGACGTTGGGCATGCCGGTGACCTCGTACTCACGATCGCGAGCGTCGCTGAGCGGCCAGCCGGCCTCACCGAGCAGCACGTCGATGAACAGGTCGCGGGTCTCGGCCTCGTTGTAGTCGCGATCGTCGATGCGGGTGTTGGCCGCCTGCGCTGCTGCGATCTGTTCACGCAGCCGAGCGATCTCGGCGTCCTGGGCGGCCGCCAGCTCGTCGCGCTCGGCGAGTGCTCTGGCGTGTGCTTCGTCAGCGGCCCTGAACCGGGCGGCCAGCCGGGCCAACTCGTCCCGGCTCACCGGCAGAGCCCTCGCCGCGAGTGCGGGGTCGAAGACGGCCCTGGTCGGCGCGTCCTGCGGGCGCGGCGAGTAGCGGAACGCGGCCCAGACCATCACGTGATGCAGGTCGCGCAGCACGCTCAACGCCTTGTCCGGACGGATCGGCGCCGGCTTGTGCACCGCGTCGTTACCGACCAGCCGGATCAAGTTGAGCTTGGCGGTGATGGTGGTGCCGACGTGCCGCTGAAAGGCGGGGTCGTTGATCCGGGCGGCCAAATCGGTCTTGTACGGTTCCGCGAGATTGAGCACGGTGAACAGGTGCTGCACCAGCAGCTCGGCGGCCCGGCGCGCATAGACGCAGGCGGCCCGCGGATCGGACGTGGCATACGACTCGGCCCGGGCACAGTCGGTGTAGGCGCCGGGCAGAGTGGTGCGCAGAAACGTGAAGTTGCTCATCTGAGGCTGATCGTAGGGTGCGGACGATCGGGAGTTGATACACCCTGGAGAAACTCAAATGATCTACTCAACTTCGGTCGGGCAGTCAGCACCCGGATTGACCGTAGAAGTAACCCCGCCATGCTGCTCAACACCATTCCGATGTTGCAGGTTCGAGCAGCCCTATGCCCGCATCAACAAGGTCGTCGAGCGCGCTGGCGGACACTGGCCTGGTGCAGGACCTCCGGCTCGGCCGAGACCGCTTGTTCATCAACCGCGAGTTCCTGGATCTTCTGGTTCGGCGCGAGCCGTGAACGCGCAGGTGACTACTCAGCCTGGCAGGTGCGGCAGTAGCCGTTCGGCGAACCGAGGCGCACCCGCGCGGGATACCTTCGCCGCCAAGTCACGGGGGGTTGTTGGCGGACTTCTCCTATTGCCCGCGGCGCGAATGAACGACTCGACCACTCCGCGCCTCCGTTGGGCGAGCAGTTCGCAGAGAAAGTTGTCGGAGGTCTGGACCTTGACGCCGGCATTCAGAACAGGTGGCGTGCGTAGGTGCTTGAGGTTCCGGGTGAGTACCACGTCGACGTCACCGAAAATCGCGGCGGCGGCGTGCACGCGATCATCGGGATCGGGCGAGAGGTCGTCCGTGATCCTGTCCTGGTACAACGCGGGTTCGATGCGGTAGCGGCCGAAATGCGTGCGCACCGCTGACGTGACTGACGAAGCTGATTCCGTAGTGCGAGTGCCTTCGCGAACGATGACCTTCTCCCACTCGTCGAGGACTTCGTCGGTCCAGACCCAGGTGAATAGGAAGTCCTCTGCCTGGGTGAGCAGTACGTCCATGATCGTGAACGGGAACAGCTCGCTGGTGTCGATGAAGACACGCGGCAACCGGGCCACCCAATCACTCTCCGAGTGCGGCGCGGATCGCGTCACCACCGGCGCGACGCTGATCGCGCTCAGCGGCCACGTCAATGACGTCCTGAACCCTGATCCGGCGGTGACGACTGCCAGGCAGGCGACGGAACGCAAGCACTCCGTCGGCGCACAGTCGATCGACGAACTGGCGAGTGACGCCGAGGATGTCGGCAGCCTGCGCGGGGGTGACCTCGTCGTCAGCGCGAAGCACCACGACGCGTGCGCCGTGGGCGACATCGTCGAGCATGGCGCGCACAGCCAATTCGACCGGCGTGTCACCGTGGAGTCGTTCGGCCAAGTTCTTCGCATCTGACCTGACCTCAGGGTTACCGGCGTCCAGGGTCGTGAGTGCGTGTACGGTCATCCCCTCATGGTACGCATAACTGCAATATCAGCACTCCCCGGCGGCATCGGCCGCCAACTCGGTGATCTAGCTGCGATCCCGCATGAGACCGTCTGACATCACCGTCAGCACCGGAGCCTGAACTCGTGCCACTTGGGAATCCATCAGACTGCTCCTCGAAAGGCGCGAGATTGCAGGGACGCGAAGAGTAGGTCGTCAGCAGCCAGTGCGGCGGTGGCGGTCGCGCGGGCTATGGAAGCTTGATGGGCGCGCTCAGCGAATTCGCGTTGACGGTGCAGCTCCACCTTGGGAACGAGCATTGCGTCGAGCTTTGCTTTGGCGACGTTCTTCATCGAACCACCCGTTCCGCTCGATAGTCCGCTGATCCGGCGTCGAATGGCTGGTGTCCTAAGAAGTGCGTGCCAATAGGTGGGTTCGGCCTCTGTCTTCCATACGAACCGCCACACCTTGTCCGGTAGGGCGAGGTTCGCAGGTGCCGAATCGACATGCGCCACAGCACCGACAAGCTCGGCCGTGTTCGCCCGGCTCATCAGCAGATCCCCGCTTCGAACGAGATGATCTGTGGGCGGGAGATAACCATGCGGAAGCGGCTTCGATTCCCAAGGCTTGAAGTACCCGCTTGTCACAGCACTGATCTTCAACACTCGGTAGTCGCTCGCAGACGCAGCATCGTCAGCGACGATGCTGCGACCACCGACGAAATTGGCTACCGCGCCAAGAAGGATGTTGTCCGATGTCCGTTCTGGGTCACCGAACATATCGAGATAGATCGCCTGCGGGAGGGCGTCGAGGTGGGCGAGGACTTGGCGGCGCTTGGCGCGGAGGGCGTCGGCGTGGTCGAGGATCGCGGCGATGCGACGCTGTTCGCACAGCGGGGGGAGCGGCACAGGAAACTGCGCCAGCACAATCGGACTCAAGCGCGGCAGGTTCGCGCCGGAGGAACGCGCCGCTGCGAAGTCCACCATGCTCGGTTGGGAGAGGTAGTGGGCCAGGAAGCTCTTATCCAAGTCGCCACCCGGCCGAATGGGAAGGATGTCTGTGCTGCACACCCCGTCGAAGTCAGGTCGGCTGATCTTGCCGAGGTTTGGACGCAGCTTTCCGAAGAGAACGTGCTGGGCCGAGAAGCGGAACTTGGTGCTGGACACCTCCGCTTCGGCAACGGTGCTGCGACCGATGATTCGTCCGCCACGTTCGAGGTGCTCCAGACCGAGATAGGCAGTTTCGGGCGGCAAAGCGCCTGGATCAACACCTCGTCTCTCGATCGTCGCGACCTCACCGAGCGGAACTAGCTTCACGAGAGCATCGCCTTCAGCTCCTGCATCCCCCGCGCGATCTCTTCGTCCAACTTCTCGATGTCCGCGATGATCTCCAGCGGGTGCCGATGCTCCACCTCGTCGTGCACGATCTCCTTGTACCGGTTGATCGACAGGTCGTAGCCCTGGGCGACGATGTCGGCTTTGGGCACCAGGAAAGACTTCTCCGTGCGAGCCCGATCCGCCTCGGCAGCCTGGTTCGACCAGCGCTCCAGAACGTCCGGCAGGTCGTTGGCCTCGATCGGGTTGCGCTTGTCGTCCAGGGAGAAGCCGTCCGCCTGCACGTCGTAGAACCACACCTGGTCGGTGCCGCCGGAGTTGGTCTTGGTGAAGAACAGGATCGCCGTCGACACTCCGGCGTAGGGCCGGAAGACGCCCGAGGGCAGCTTCACCACGGCGTCCAGCTTCTGATCTTCGATCAGGGTGCGGCGTAGGTCCTTGTGCGCCTTGGACGAGCCGAACAGCACCCCGTCCGGAACGATCACCGCGGCCCGCCCGCCCGGCTTCAGCAACTTGAGGAACAACGCCACGAACAGCAGTTCGGTCTTCTTGGTCTTCACCATGCGCTGCAGGTCCCTGGCGGTCGACTCGTAGTCGAGGGAGCCGGCGAACGGCGGGTTGGCCAGGATCAGCGTGTACTTGTCCGCGTCGCTGCTGACGCCCTCGGACAGCGAGTCGCGATAGCGGATGTCGGGCGCCTCGATGCCGTGCAGCAGCATGTTCATGCTGCCGATCCGCAGCATGGTCGAGTCGAAGTCGTAGCCGTGGAACATCGAGCGGTGAAAGTGCGTCCGCTGGGCGGCGTCGGTCATCACGGACGGATGCCGCTCGCGCACGTACTCGCTCGCAGCCACCAGAAACCCCGCCGTGCCGCAGGCCGGGTCGCAGATCTCGTCGCCCGGTTGGGGCGCCGTCATGTCAACCATCAGCTTGATGATGTGCCGCGGGGTGCGGAACTGGCCGTTGACGCCGGCCGAGGCGATCTTGCTCAACAGGTACTCGTACAGGTCACCGTTGGTGTCGCGGTCGGTCATCGGAATGTCGTCGAGCAGGTCGACCACCTTGCTCAACAGGGCAGGAGTGGGGATGGTGTAGCGGGCGTCCTTCATGTGTTCGCCGTAGGTGGAGCCGTCCCCACCGAGCCGCCGCAGAAACGGAAAGACGTCTTCGCCGATGATCTGCTGCATCACCTCGGGCGCCTCGTTCTTGAACCGGCTCCACCGCGAATGCCCTTGTCCCTGGAGGAACACGGGCTTCTCGATGATGCCGTCGTTGAACCGTGCCTTCTTCTCGGCGAGGGTCTGCATCTCGTCCAGGCGGCGAATGAACAACAGGTAGGTGATCTGCTCGATGACCTCCAGCGGGTTGCTGATGCCGCCGGACCAGAAGGCGTCCCAGACGCGGTCGATCTTGCTCTTGAGGTCCCCGGTGATCACCCGAGCACTCTAGTGAGGAGTGACCGTCGACGGAGATCCCGGCGTTCGCCGGAATGACGGGAGCTGGCCGGGATGACGGGGCTGGCCGGGATGACGAAGGCGGGTGGAGATCCCGGCGTTCGCCGGGATGACGGGAGCTGGCCGGAATGACGGGGCCGGCCGGAATGACGGGGGCTGGCAGGGATGACGGAGCTGGGATGACGACGAAGGTCCGCCCTCGACTTGCGGGACGGACCTCGGCTGGCGGTGGCGGTGGGATTTGAACCCACGGTGGGCAAAAACCCACACACGCTTTCGAGGCGTGCTCCTTAGGCCGCTCGGACACGCCACCGTCGGCGATTCTATCCGGCAGCCGCGGCCGGGTGCCAAATCAGCGCACCGGTCGGTAGCGCAGGCCACGCAGCAGCAACTCGTAGCCGCCGGTGAGCACCTTCAACACCGGGTGCTCTGCGAACCGGTACAGCGCGGCCGGGCGCAGTTCGTCCGACCGGTCGGGGTGCTGCAGCCGCCAGTACCGCTCGGCGCGCCGGGCGTGCAGCGGGTCGGAGATGATCCGCACCACCCCGCCCGGGGTGATCAGTGGTGCCGACAACGCGATGTTCTCCCACGTGGTCGTCGCCTCGTTCTCACACCTGACCCGCTCGGCGTCGACGCCGTGCCCACCCACCAGTTCGGCGGCCATCACGGCCGCCTCGCCTGCCCCGGTGACCACGAACCGGGTCTCGGACGAGGCATTGCGCGCGGCCAGGTCGACCCGCCAGCGTTGCATTGCCGAGAGGCGTCCGCGCTTGTCGGACGGGCAACCGAGCAGGAGGAGAGTGTCCCGTTCTGGCGGGGTGGAGATCCCGGCGTTCGCCGGGATGACGGTAGGTGCCGGGATGACGGTAGGGGCCGGGATGACGGGGTTCGCCGGGCTGACGGTAGCTAGGGCGTGCGCAGCTTCGGCCGCGAGCCAGACCGACGTGGCCACTGCCAGCACCCAGGCGGCACGCGTGACGGGGGTGAGATCCCGGCGTTCGCCGGGATGACGAAAAGGGCCGGGATGACGAAAAGGGCCGGGATGACGAAGGGGGCCGAGATGACGAAGGAGTCCGCGAGTCACCGCTGGGCCTCGAAGAACTGCCGCAGCAGTCCCCCGCACGCCTGCGCCTCGACGCCCGGCACCACCTCGACCCGATGGTTGAGACGAGGGTCGCGCACCACGTCGAACACCGACGACACCGCGCCCGCCTTGGCGTCCCAGGCCCCGATCACCAGCCGCTCGATGCGGGCCAGCACCACCGCACCCGCGCACATCGTGCACGGCTCGAGGGTGACCACCAGGGTGTGCCCGTCCAGCCGCCACGAGCCCGTTGTCTCGGACGCCCGGCGCAACGCCAGCACCTCGGCGTGCGCGGTCGGGTCGCCGGTCAACTCGCGCTCATTGTGCGCGGCGGCCACCACCTCGCCCGAGGGGTTCAGCAGCACCGCCCCGATCGGCACGTCACCGTGCGCCGGGGCCAGCGCGGCCTCAGCGAGGGCGAGCCGCATCGCCGGCGTCCAGCGGTTCACCGGCGGACGACCCTCACAGCCCGAACGAGGCCTGCACCACCTTGCGGTACTGCGGCGCGTACTTGAGCTTCTTCACGATGCGCTCGACCAGGGCGTCCGAATCGTCGTCCTCGTCGCACAGGGCCTCGAGTTCGAAGTCGGGCAGGCCCACGTCGGCGAAGATGTCGAGATCGCCGATCGGACCGGCGTCCTCGTCGTCCTCGGGCAGCTCGGAGCCCAAGAAGTCGGCCACGTCGCGAGCGATCGGCCAGTCGTTGGCGGCCAGTTCGTCCGACAGCAGCACCTGCACGTGCTTGCCGCGCACCCGGACCAGCACGAAGAATTCCGACGCGATCGACACCAGGCCGACCGCGCCGCCGTCGCCGGGAAGGCGGCGCAGCTGTGCGATCAACTCGTCCAGGTCGTTGGCCAACTCGACGCCGATGGCGACCGCCACCGGCTGCCCGTCCTCGCGGTAGAGCGCGACCACCAGATCAACGTCTTCTTCGGTGGCGTCGTCGGGGTAGTCGTCCTCGTCGTCGTCATCGTCGGCGTCGTCATCGAGCAGCAACTCCACCGCCGGTTCGAGTTCGTCGAGGCCCGGACGGTCGTCGCCGCCTTCGGCCAACCCGCCGGTCGAGGTGTCGCTGTACCTGCTCATCAGCACTCCTTGTCGTGGCTCCCATCGTGTCATGCCCGCCGAACCAGCGCACACCCGGCCGATAAGGTTCAGCTGTGGAACTGCGCGCGCTCGATCATCCGCTGGTCTCGCACAAGGTCACGCTGCTGCGCAGCGTCGAGACCGGCTCACCAGTCTTTCGCCAGCTCGTCGAAGAGCTGGTCACCCTGCTCGCCTACGAGGCGACCCGAGACGTCCGGGTGGACGACTGCGAGGTCACCACCCCGATCACAGTCGCCAAGGGCAAGAAGCTGTCGCGGCCCCGTCCACTCGTGGTGCCCATTCTGCGCGCCGGCCTCGGCATGCTCGAGGGCATGATGCGGCTGATGCCGACCGCCGAAGTGGGCTTCGTCGGCATGGTGCGCGACGAGACCACGCTGGAGCCGTTCACCTACGCCGAACGGCTACCCAGGGACCTTTCGGCGCGCCAGTGCTACGTTCTCGACCCGATGCTGGCCACCGGCGGCTCGCTGGGCGGCACCGTCAAGTTCCTGGTCGATCGGGGTGCCGACCACATCACCTGCCTGTGCCTACTCGCCGCCCCCGAGGGCATCGAGCGGTTGCGCGCACTGGTCGACCCGATCGGCGTGCCGTGCACACTGGTCGTGGCCGCCGTGGACGAGCGGCTGAACGAGCACGGCTACATCGTGCCCGGCCTGGGCGATGCCGGGGATCGGTTGTACGGCCTGGCCCAGTAGCCCGGCCGATACGATCGAGAAATGACCACCCCCACCTGGCTCGTCCTCGTCGCCAACTCGGGTGACGGCACCATCACCTCGTTCGCGCTGGCGCAGGGCCGGCTGCAGCGGCTGGCGGTGAACGGAGGCGTGCCGGGCTGTTCCACCTTCGTCGTCGATTCGCACCGCGATCTGGTCTACGCCTCGGTGAAGGGCGATGATCCGGGCATCACCACGCTGGCGCTCGACCGCTCGTCCGGACGGCTGTGGGTGCGTTCGCACCTGTCGCTGCCCGAGGGTGCCATGAACTACCTGACGCTGACCCGCCACGGCAGGGCCCTGTTGGGCGCCTCGTACGGCGGCGGCTACGGCATCAGTTGCGCGGTCGACGACGGCGTGGTGAGCGCACCGATCGGCCGCGTCGAGTACCCACGGGTGCACTCGGTGCGCGCCAGCAGCGACGGACGCTTCGCCTACTTCGTCTCGCTGGGCGCCGACCTGATCGCCCAGTACGCCTTGGACCCCGCCCTCGACCTGGTACCGCTGCACCACCCCACGGTGGACGCTCCGAAGGGTTCCGGCCCGCGGCACCTGGTGCTGAACGCCGCGCAGGATCAGCTCTACGTGCTCACCGAGTTCTCCGGCGAGCTGCTGCGGTACCGCCGCGACCGGCACTACGGCACGCTGACGGCGCTGGAGGCGGTCTCGGCCGTGGACCCGTCCAAGAACCTGGGTCACAGCGAGTTGGGCGCCGATCCGCTGCAGCACCACTACATCTGGGGCGCCGATCTGCACTTCTCGGATCCCGCCCACCTGTGGTGCTCGGAACGCACCGAGAGCACCCTGGGCGCCGTTGCGGTGGCCCCCGACGGTTCGCTGACGCCACCGTCGCACTTCGTGGTCACCGAACCGCAGCCGCGCGGTTTCGCCGTGTCACCCGACGGCCGCTATCTGGTCTGCGCAGGCGAGCGCTCGACGACCGTGTCGCTGTACCGGGTGCGCGGTGCCGATCTCGACCTGCTCGATCAGGCCGAGACCGGCACCAAGGCCAACTGGGTGTGGATTACGGCGCGCTAAACGAACCGGTAGGGGTTCGTCTCGAGAATCGCCATCAGGTACCACGAGGTGGCGCCCACGTGCAGGTTGGGAAAGTAGCCGAAGCCGAAACCCGTATCCAGCGGCGAACTTGCGGCCACCAGCCCACCCGGGTTGACCGTGCCGCCGAACTTCTGGGTCTGGCCCAGGGTTTCCTGCGCGGACGACAACTGGCCCAGCAGCGCGTCCGCCCGGTCGGCGTCCCCGCGCTCACCGCGATCCGACAGCGCCAATGCCAGCTGCGCGGTGCCTTCGAGCCAGACCGCGGCGACGTCCGGCTTCGGGTTCCAGGACTGCCCGCCGATGTTCTGCGTCGGGTCGGCCAGCAGCGAGCCGGAGGCGAACACCGCCCCACTCAGGCTGAAGTTGCCGCTCAGCGCCGAGTTGGCGCGCAGCGGGGTGTCGGTGCTGACCAGGTTGGTGCGTGCCCAGTCGAGAGCCTTGCCCGAGAGCGATTGCCGGGCGGCCAGCCACGACCAGGTCTGCACGTCGAGCGGTAGCTGGCCGGCGGCCTTGTTGATCGTGGCGCCGTCGTCCGAGCCCGTCCAGAAGAAGCCGCCGGCGGCGTTCCAGACGCGTTCGACGAAGTCCCAGGCATGCTCGGCGCGGCGCGTCCAGGCGGCGCGTCCGGTGAGCCGGCGCAGCAGGCTGAAGAAGGCGAAGACGTCGATGTTGTGCTCGGTGGACTTGTGCTGCTCCAGCCCGGCGGTCTCGCCGAAGGTGTAGCCCTTGAGCCCGGTGGTGCTGTGGGTGTTGGTCTGGATCCAGTTGCCGATGCGCACTGCGCCTTCCAGATACTCCGGACGCTTGGTGGTGCGGGCGAGCTGCGCGAGCGCGATGCCGGCCCATGACATGTCGCCGACGGCGGTGCCGACCAGGCCGAACTCCCAGCCGAAGTGCACGGTGCCGTTGTCGTTGACGAAGGTGTTCGCGTGGTAGGCCTGGCGAAGCCGGTAGTCGGTGTGGGTTTCGTCATGACTCATCGCGTACAGCAGAGCGTCGCCGATCGCGCGTGCCCGGGCCCGATCACCGGCGGCGAGCAGGGCGATGATCGCCAGCGCGTTGTCGTAGACGAAGGCGATGTCGGTCAGCCCGGAGTCGTCCTGGTAGCTCTGCGCGAGCCGGAAGCCGGACGTGCGGTAGGCGTCCACGGCTCGCTGCAGAAAGCTGGTGGCGGCCCTGGCATCGGCACGAGGACGCCGGGTCGGCGTGGCCTGTGCCGGGGTCATGGTGAGGGCGAGCGGGGCGGCGACGCCGAGCGCGGCGGCCCCTCCGAGCGCGGTGCGACGGGTCAAGGGAAGCGACATCGGTTCCTCCGTGGGGTTGAGTGAGAGCGCTTTCAGTCTTTCGCTGGGAGGCGGGTGCTGACAAGGCCCCTGGACGAGATCCCGGCGTTCGCCGGGATGACGGGCTCCGCCGGGATGAAGGGCTCCGCCGGGATGACGGGCTCCGCCGGGGATGACGGGGATGACGGGGCTTCGCCGGGATGACGTGGCTCCCCCGGGATGACGACCTAACGGTCGTCAGTCCTGCTCGTCCGCCCAGGCCGTGGTCAGGCCGCGGAAGTGCGCCAGGAACGTGTCGTGTTCGTGCGGCGGGTACGTGGCCCGCACGGTGTCGACCAACAGCCGGTCGAAGGCCCCGGAACGCACCCAGTCGAGCACGGCGGCGTCCAGATGGCCCAGGTGCTCGGCGCAGAACGCCCAGTACTTGTCGGTCTCGAAGTACTCATCGGCTAGTTCGAGGTACTCGTCGATCTTGGCCTCGTAGCTGAGCGACGGGTCGTCCGCGATCGCGAAATAGCGCTCGGTGTGCAGGTCGACGCCGGCCTTGCGTCCGGTGACCAGACAGTAGGCGCTCCACCGCACGAGCGCCTTGATCGCCCACGGAAAGTAGTAGTGCAACGAGGTGACCGCCACGTCGGGGCAGGCGTTGGCGTAGTCGATCGGGTACACCTCGTCGCCGGCGACCAGCATTTCGGCCGAGTTGAACTCCCAGGCGAAGAACGCGTTGACGATGCGGCTGATCGCGGCGGTTTCGTGGCCGGCACTCGCCGACAGGAAGCCGTGCGACACGTGGTAGCGGTTGTGCATCGGCTGGTCGGGACGAAAGTCCATCACCATCGTTTCGGGGCCGATGGACAGCGCCCGGGCGAACACGTCGTACTCGACGGTGGCCTGCAGGTGCATCAACATCTCACCGGACGCGTCGTAGGCGCTGCGCAGATCCTCGGCGTTGTTGATTCGCGAGACGCCGCGCCAGCCCCCACCGTCGAAGGGCTTCATGTACAGCGGGTAACCGAGGTCGGCGGCGATCGCTTCGAGGTCGAACCCTTTGTTGTACTTGGCCGAGGTGTAGGCCCAGCGCACGTTGTCGAGCGGGTTCTTGTAGGGCACGAGCACCGTCTTGGGCACCTTGAGGCCGAGCCGCAGCATGGCGCAGTAGGCGCTGTGCTTCTCCATCGACTGGAACGTGAACGGGCTGTTCAACAGGTAGGTGCCGTTGACCAGCGCGGCCTTCTTGAGCCACTCGCGGGGGTGGTAGTACCAGTACGCGAGCCGGTCGATCACCAGCGGCGTCCGCACCGGATCGGTCAGGTCGAACGGTTCGATGCTCAGCCGCTCGGCTGTCAGGGTGTGGGTGACGCCGTCCACGGTGATCGGCCCCACCATGCCGAGAACGGTCTCGAAGGCGCGCGGCCAGTCCTCTTCGGCACCCAGCAGCAGGCCGATTTCGTGGTGCTCGTTGGTCATGGGCAGACCCTAGTACCCCGGCCGCCTCAGCAGAAGCGTGGCAGGTGGTGAGCGATCTGGCGCTGCCACCAGTGCCAGTCGTGCGACACGTCGTGCCCCCACAGGTCGAGTTCGTGGTTCAGCCCTTGGGTGCCCAAGAGGTGCGCCATGTGCCGGCTGGACGGCAGCGCACCGGTCGGGTGCGTTTCCCACGCCCCCTGCCCGGCGACCAGCACCGTGAACAGCCGGGAGCGCAGCCAGTCGAGGTGGTCGCCGCCCAGGTTGGGCACGTAGTTGGTGGGGTTGGCGAAGTAGGCGGCGTCGGAGCGGTCGCCCCACGCGCGCCAGCTGGCCGGGTCGTAGTTGCCGGACAGGCACACGGCGACCGGAAACAGGTCGGCGCGGGTGAGCGCGAACTGCAGTGCATGGTAGGCGCCGAGCGAGCAGCCGGTGACGATGGCGTCACTCGCGCCCGGGGTGTCGGCGCTGATGAAATCGGTGACTTGATTGGTGATCCAGCTCGCGTAGGCACTGTGTCGCCGGGCCCGCTCCTCCAGCGGCAGCCAGGCGTCCGACCAGGTGTAACGGTCGAACGAGTCAACGCAGTAGAGCTTGATCCGGCCGGCGTCGATCAGCGGCTGGACGGCCGCCACCATGCCGTTGTTCTCGTAGTCCCAGGCGCGTCCGGCCTCGGACGGAAACACCACCACCGGACGTCCCCAGTGGCCGTAGCGGATCACCGTGCCGGGGTGCGGGAAGCCCGGGGCGTCGAGTTCGAGCTGGTAGCGGTCCATCAGCGCCAGGCCTCCATGAGCAGTCGGGTCAGGTGTGGGTCGAGCAGGTCGCGCCAGGTCGTCCAGGTGTGGCCGTCGGGCACCTCGCCCCAGCCGACGTCGCCGCCGCTGCCGGCCAGGTGGGTGGCGAGGGCCACGTTGTTGGCGAGATTCTCCTCCTGCGTGCCGCAGACGAACGTCGTGGGGATGCGTTCGGGAGCAGCGTTGCGGTACAGGGTGGAGGTGAAGCCGGTGACGTCGGCCCAGTGCGAGTAGCCGCGCTCCTGCGGGTCGAACTGGGCAGTGAAGAACGATCCCGACTGCAAGAACAGACCGGCGAAGGTGCCGGGGTGGCGGCGGGCGGCGTGCAGCGCAGCCAGAGCGCCCAGCGACTGGCCCATCAGCACCGGCTTGCCAATGCAGCACACCTGGGCGTTGATGGCCGGCAGAATGTCGGCGACCAGGGCGTTGGCGTAGCGCGGGTTGGCCGCGTAGCGTCCGTTGCGGTCCGCGCCGGGGTCGAGCAGCAGCACCCTGAGCAACGGGGTGCGGTGGCTCGCGGTGGCCGCTGCGAGGAAGTCGGTCAACCGTCCGTACCGAGCCATCTGGGTGCCGTCGTGACAGATCAGCAGCGGCAACGGGGTGCCCCGCCAGACGTCCGCAGGAGCCCAGAGCTCACCGGTGACCAGGCCGTCGACGGTGTCGAAGTGGACGGGCGTCACGTGGCCTTGCAGGCGGGGGGCGTCCAGCCAGTCGGGCTCGGCATACCCCGGCATCGGCAGCCACGAGTGCGCACCGAAGACGCCGTCCACGCTGCGCGGGTTCGTCGGGTCGGTGATCATGTCACGGCCGTGCTCGTGGTGCAGCGTGTAGAGGTACTCGACCCGATGCGCGCGCGGGATCGGCACGTCGAGCTGCCACCCGTCATCGACGCGGACGAAGCTGTCGTCGCCCACCGGCACCTCGCTCCAGAGCCGGACCGAGGTGACGAGTTCGTCCGGGTCGGGCAGCCAGAACACCAGGCGATCGGCCTGCACCGCGGTGGCGCGGGTGGTGACGGGCATTGCCGCAATCTATCCCAGCCGCAGACCGTCACGTTGCCTGGGTCGAGCTTGTCGAGAGCCATGTGCCTGGGGTCCGGGTCCTAGAACACTCGCGACTGCTCCGACGAAACGTTCGTCGAGACCTCTGTGCCTGGGGTCCGGAACGCTCGCGACTTCTCGTCGCACTAGATGACTTATTCCTGGGTAGGCGTGGCTTCGTGGGGGTGAGGGTGTCCGAGAGTCGGTGTTGCGATCACTGAAGCTCTGGAGGCTCCTGTGGACACCGATCTGGACACCCTCGCTACGGCACTCCACGTGAGGATGGATGACCTGTTGAAGGCACACCCCGAGCGACCCGCCGACCAAGCTTGAAGAAACCGGTCACGCTTGTTCAGAACGCTGGATCTCGCTCGGTTCGATCACCCCATCAGGTTCGCATTTTACCGGAACGATAGTCTTGTGGGCAAGGTTGGAGGGAGCTATAATCGTACACATGAACGTCTTGCCGATCGAGTTCACGGGCGACGCTGTGGGGCGTCTGCGGCACTCCGCGCAGCTGCGCCGTCAGGCCGACGTCGACGAGATGCAGGCACTGGCAGACCTGGCGGCCGAGCACTCGTGGAGCACCGAAGACGAGTTCGACGTCACCCGTGAGCGCGCGGTCCGCCTGGGCGCCGACGGCAGCCCGCAGGTGGGCGAGTTCCTGCCGCTGGAGGTCGCCGCGGTGAAGGGCATCTCGGTCACCGCGGCCACCTGGCTGGTTCGCGACGTGGTCAACCTGCAGAGCCGGCACCCACTGCTGTGGGGTTGCGTCAGCCGAGGTGAGGTGCAGCCGTACCAGGCGTTCCAGGTCGCTCAGCTTGCCGCGAAGTACGAGCTCACGCAGAGTCAGGCGCACGAAGTCGACGCCGCGCTGGCACCCAAGCTGGGCACCCTCGGCTGGGCACGGCTGATGCGGCTCGCCCGCGGAATGATCGCCCTGATCGCCGCCGACGCCATGACGGCCGCCGCCGATCGGGCGCGCGAGGCGCGGTTCTGCCGCATCGCGCCCGCCGACGAACCCGTCGTGAGCGAACTGTGGGCCCGGCTCGACACCGCCGACGCGCAGCAACTCGACGCCACCCTGAGTGCGATCGCCAAGGCTCTGGCGGGCCTCGGCGACACTGACAGCCTCGACGTTCGTCGGGCCAAGGCACTCGGCATACTCGCCACTCCACAGCGCGCCACCGCGCTGCTGGGCGGCAGCGACGACGACCGCTACCTGCCGCGCACCCGGGTCTTCCTGCACCTGCCGCACGGCATGCTCACCGGCTCAGGAGTCGCTCGCTGCGAGACCATGGGGCCGATCGTCAAGGCCCGGCTGACCGAGCTGTTCGGCACCCACCGCATCACGGTGACGCCCGTCGTCCACGCCGGCAGCGAAGCCGCGGTCGACAGCTACGAGATCCCGGATCGCATCGCCGAGTCGGTGCGGCTGCGCGACATCTGCGAGGTGTTCCCGTACAGCAGCCGTGCCGCTCGGCGGCTCGACCAGGACCACACGATCCCCTATGTCGAGGGCGTCGCGCAGCAGACCCGTCCCGACAACCTGGGGCCGCTGACGCGCCGCGTCCATCGGGCCAAGACCGCACGCCGGTGGCAGGTCAGCCAACCCGCGAGCGGCGTCTTCTGGTGGCACTCACCGCGCGGTCAGTGCTACCGGGTCACCCCGCAGGGCACCACCGATCTGCACGACTGGTCAACCGCGGAACGCGGCGTGCGATGGCGTCTCGACGAAAGCCCACCCACCTGAATCAGGCGGACGGGTGCGTCATGTCCGCCGGAACCACCCACGCGTCGAACTCGTCGCCGGTCAGATCGCCAGACGCCAGCGCTGCCTCGCGCAGCGTGATGCCCTGCTTGTGCGCCTTCTTGGCCATCGCGGCCGCCTTGTCGTAGCCGATGTGGCGGTTGAGCGCGGTGACCACCATCAGGTTGCTGCTCAGGTTGGCGTCGATCTTGGCCCGGTTCGGCTCGATGCCCACCGCGCAGTGCTCGGTGAACGAGCGGCAGCCGTCGGCCAGCAGGCGGGTCGACTCGAGCACCGCGTGCGCCATCACCGGCTTGTACACGTTGAGCTGGAAGTTGCCCTGGCTACCGGCGAAGCCGACCGTGACGTCGTTGCCGAACACCCGGGTGGCCACCATGGTCAGCGCCTCGCACTGGGTGGGGTTCACCTTGCCCGGCATGATGGACGATCCCGGCTCGTTCTCGGGAATCAGCAACTCGCCGATGCCGTTGCGCGGACCGGACGCGTACCAGCGCACGTCGTTGGCGATCTTCATCAACGCGCCGGCCAGCACCCGCAGCGAACCGCTCACTTCGACCAGCGAATCGTGTGCCGACAAGGCCGCGAACAGGTTGTCGGCCTGATGGAAGTCCAGCCCGGTCTCGTCGGTGATCTTCGTGGCGGTCAGCGCACCGAAGTCGGGGTGCGCGTTCAGGCCGGTGCCCACCGCGGTGCCGCCGATAGCGAGGCTGCGGGCGCGAACGTCGGCCGCGCGCACCCCGTCCAGAGCGAAGTCGATCTGCGCGACCCAGCTGCCGATCACTTGGCCGAGCCGGATCGGGGTGGCGTCCTGCAGGTGGGTGCGGCCCACCATGATCACGTCTTCGAACTCGGCGGCCTTCGCGGCCAGCACGTCGCGCAGTTCGGTCACCGGTGCGTAGAGCCGCTCATTCAGTTCGCACACCACGGCGATGTGCATGGCGGTGGGGAAGGTGTCGTTGGACGACTGGCCGCGGTTCACGTGGTCGTTGGGATGCACGGGCTTCTTGCTGCCCATCTCGCCGCCCGCCAAGTCGATGCCGCGGTTGCTGATCACCTCGTTGGAGTTCATGTTCGACTGGGTGCCCGAACCGGTTTGGAACACCACCAGCGGAAAGTGGTCGTCCAGCTTGCCGGCGATCACCTCGTCCGCCGCCTGCACGATCAGGTCGGCCACGTCGCCGGGCAACTGGCCGAGTTCAGCGTTCGCCTGCGCAGCCGCCTTCTTGAGCACCCCCAGCGCCCGGATCATCGGACGTCCCCACACGAAGGTGTCTCGGCCGATGTCGAAGTTGCCGAGGCTGCGCTGCGTCTGAGCCCCCCAGTAGCGGTCGGACTGCACCTCGATGGTGCCCATGCTGTCTGATTCGTTGCGCGTGCTCATACCGCCGAGAATATTGCCGAAAGCTACTTCGCGGGCAGGGTTCGGGTGAACGCCCGCCCATGCTCGACCACGGCCGCGAGCGTGTCGTCGTCCGTGACCGACTCGGCCGGCAGCAGCAGCCAGCCGGCAAGTTCGCGGCCGCGCATCACCATCGGCTCGGCGTGTGCGAAGTACGGGGCGTTGGCTTCGGACGGTGCGGTGCGCACCATCACGCCCCCGGACGTGGCCGCGACCGCCATGTGCCCCGCGACCAGGAAGGCCAGACCACCGAACATGCGTTTCTCGGTCACGTCGGCCTCGTCGACCAGCAGCGTGCGGATGAGGCCGGCCAAGATCTCATCGAAAGCCATGCGCGAATGCTACGGCTGCACCCCTGGCACGCAAGAGGCCCGCGAGGCCGCACGGAACGTTGAGTCCCGTGCGGCCTCGCGGGCCAACCCCCTCGCTTGCGCTCCCCCCGTCACGCACAACCCCCCCGGGTCACGGAGACAATATCCTCAGTCGCGGCCCGCTGGGATCGGTCCCAGTATGCGCACAATTGCCCATCCCGCTGATGCGTCAGCGATTGAGCGCCTGCAGCTCGCCGATCGGCAGCTGAGCCGAGTCCGAGTACGACATCGGGAAGCTGCCCGAGAAGCCGTCCACGCTCCAGTTCACCAGCCAGTTGGCGGTCGCCGTCACCGTGTAGGAACCCTTCGGCAGGGACGGCTTGGTGTACGCGTGGCCGCAGGTGGGCGAGGGCGACCCGGCCTTCACCGAGGCGGTGTACGCCGACATCGCGGTGCAGGTGACGGTGGCCCCGTCACCCATGCTGAACGCCGTGGACTGAAGCCGCGCGCTCAGCCGGAACGTGAGCCCTTGCGAGGTGGCACTCGTGGCCCGGTACCGCGGCCCCTCCGTGGTCAGCCACACCGGATACCCCACCGCCAACATCTTCCACTAGTTCTTCTTCGGATCCGGACCGAAGATCGGCGTCGCGTCAGGCAAACGCAAATGGACGGCGAGCGAGCGGGCCATCGTGCCCAGGTCGACGACCTCAGTCGAGTTGTTGTTACGCACCAGGGTCAGCCCGGTTGGACATCTCGCCCAACGATGACCGTCGATCCGCAAGGCACCATTCGCGCGCTCCTCATCGGTCACGCCCATTATGATGCAGCCCTCAAGCGGGTTGGTGGTGCTTTGATTGGAACTACGAGACCCTTCAGAGGAAGATTGGTCCAGCGCCTTCTTGACCACCTTGTTCTTCACGCAGCGGCTCTGAGACTTCTTGCAGAGGCCCGCATTGGACCCGTTAGATTTCACCGCTGTCGAGACGGTGCCGCATGTGGACAATCGGCGGCTTGCGCCTCGTTGGCGACGCATATCATCGCTTGGACAGCAATAATCGTCAGTACGCAAAGGGCACCCGCCACTCTCAACATGTCTTCACCTCTTCTCCAACAATAGACACTATTCGGAGATTGCCGTCAACGTGGCCAAAATACGTGGTTTCTCTGGCTAGGATTCCTGTGTTGACTTTCTTGGAACCCTGATAGATGTTGGTAGCTCTAGAGTCCACGCAGAAGTCCAGAGTGACCTCAGAACCGCCCTTGATGAGGCTGGGCCTCCTGACTACTTCCACGATTTGTGCGCCTGGCCCCTTGATACTGAGGCGATCCTGCTTAAACAACTGCAACTCCCCCAGCACGACTTTCCTCACATCCTCGCTCCCGATCACGGCTTCCAAACCGGGTGTTAGCTTGTCCGCTCCGCCAGCTCGAATCACCTTCAAGAACTCCGCTTGATACGTCCGGTATACCTGCTCGGCTTCTGCGTACAGCGCGTCCTTGGCCTTCATCTCCTGAAACTGCTGCTCGGAGCAGGGCGCTTCGCTACCTCCTGCCTCAGGCGTGCACATGAACGTGGGGGACGGGCTGGGGCTCGGCGTGCTGGGAGCCGGCCCGACGCACCCGGTCAGGGCCAACGAGAGCGCCGCGAGTACACCGGCCGTTCGCTTGCGAACTCGTCTCATGCGCATACACCTCCTCGGGGTTGCCGGCCAGTCTGACACGCCGCCTGCGCCCAACCAGGTCATCTCGGGAGTTATCCACAGAGTTCGTTTGCGATTTGTGCGCGGCGGGTGGCCGTGACGGCGGAGGCCACGGAGTCGACCCGGTGGGCGCTACGGCGCGAGACCCGCAATGGCCGGTTTGAACCCCATCCGCTTGTTCTCGCAACAGCCCGGACGGCACACGTCGAACCAAGGCCCGATCGAGGTGACCACCGCCCGCTGATCGACCGGACGGCCCTCGACCCGCTCGGCGACCAGGTCGGCCAGGGCGTCCACGAAGGCAGGATCGACACCCGGCGTAGGCGTGCGCCGCACCCACAGACCTGCCTCGGTCGCGGTCTGGACGGCCTCGGTGTCGAGATCCCAGAGCACCTCCATGTGGTCGCTGACGAACCCCAGCGGCACCAGGATCACCCCGCGCCGGCCCTGCAGCGCGTTGATGGCGTCGTTGACGTCCGGCTCGAGCCAGGGCTGGTGCGGCGGGCCCGAGCGGCTCTGGTAGACCAGCTGCCACGCCACCTCGGGTGCGGAGCGCTGCATCACGTACCCGGCGACGGCCAGGTGCTGGGCGGCATACGCGCCGTCGGGTCCCAGGTCGAGCTCGCGCGGCCCCGACAGGTGGGCGTCGGCGGTGGGCACCGAATGCGTGCAGAACAGCACCTCGAGTTCACCGGACGCGATGCCGTCCGTCTGTGCCTGAGCGAGCGCCGCGGCGACACCGTCAACGAACGGCTGCACGAACCCCGGATGGTTGAAGAACGCCCGCACCTTGTCGATGCGCAGCTCGGCCCCCAAACCGGTGTCCTCCAGCGCGTCCGCCCAGTCCTCGCGGTACTGCCGGCACGACGAGTACGACGAGTAGGCGCTGGTGGGAACCGCGATCAGCGTGCGATGCCCGTCCGCGTGCGCCTGCGCCATCGCGTCGTTGAGGTACGGCGTCCAGTTGCGGTTGCCCCAGTAGACCGGCAGCGGCAGGCCCCGCTCGGCCAGCCGCGCCTGCAGCGCCTCCCTCAGTTCACGATTGTGCTCGTTGATCGGCGACACTCCGCCGAAGGCCCGATAGTGATGGGCCACCGCCTCGAGCCGCTCGTCGGGAATGCCGCGGCCCCGGGTCACATTGCGCAGGAACGCTATGACGTCGTCCTGCCCCTCGGGCCCGCCGAAACCGGCCAGCAGCACCGCGTCATAGCTGGTCGGCACCTCGACATGGGCCGCACCGGACGCCGCCCCGGGCGTCGCGCCGGCCACCAGGGCACCCTGGTCGTAGTGCACCCCGGACGCGGCCGCCGGCTTGCTGCCCAGCGGGCTCACGCCAGCACCTCCGCCACCTCGTCGGCGCGAATCAGCCGGCCGGTGAAGAACGGCACCTCTTCGCGCACGTGCAGCCGTGCCTTGGTGGCGCGCAGGTCGCGCATCATGTCGACCAGGTCGGTCAGTTCGTCCGACTCCATCGGCAGCAGCCACTCGTAATCGTTGAGCGCGAACGACGACACTGTGTTGGCGATCACGCTGGTGAACGCGGCCCCCTTGCGACCGTGCTCGGCCAGCATCGCGCGCCGCTCCTCCTCCGGCAGCAGGTACCAGTCGTAGGAGCGCACGAACGGGTACACGCACAGCCAGTCGCGCGCCCGCTCGCCGCGCAGGAAGCCCGGTACGTGCGCCTTGTTGAACTCGGCGTCGCGGTGCACGCCCATCGCCGACCAGGTGAGCGCCAGCCCCGCCAGCTCGGACGAGCGGCGCAACCGTCGCACCGCCGCCTGCAAGCCCTCCGCGTCGTGGCCGTGCAGCCACAGCATCAGGTCGGCGTCGGCCCGCAGCACGCTCACGTCGTACATACCGCGCACCGTCACGCCGTCGGCCTCGACTTCGGCGATCGCGTCGGCCAGCGACTGCGTGCCCGGCTGGGCGTTCGCGGCGGTGAGCGCGTCGCGCCGCAGCACCGTCCACACGGCGAAGCCGTTGCGGGCCTGCTCACTCATCTGTTCTCCCTTGTCAGTGGTGCGTTCTCGATCAACCGTGCGACCTCGGCCCGGGCCTGGGGTACGACTGCGGCCAACCCGACCCCGGCGATGCCGGCCCCGACCAACCCGAGACCGTCGGTTCGCTGCCCAGTCAACCACTGGACTGTGCCGGCCAGCCCGGGCGTTCCAGGGGCAGGATCCACCACGCCGTGCGCCGCACCGCCACCGGTTCGGGCACCGGACGGCCCAGCAGCGCGGCCGCGTCCGGCCGGACCAGGCGGCGCAACTCGGCCTCGTCCAGGCCCGCGGTGGCCGGAGCCTGACCGCGCCGTCCGTACGAGAGCCGGACGTAGTCGCGGCCCTGCGCCTGCTCGCGCAGCCAGGCCCACTTGGCGCTGGAGTGGGTGAGCGCCTTGGCCGTCACGCCGGGCACCTCGGCGCCGACCAGCACCCCGGTGCCCCGCGGCTCGTCGCCGTCGAGTCCGGGCGCGTCCAGCACCAGGGTGATCACCTCGATGCGTGTGGTCTGCGGCAAGGACGGGGCGCCCAGCAGCCGCACGGCCGCGTCCAGCGGCAGCGCGAGCACCACGATCGGCGCGCTGAGCGTGCGCTTCGAGGTGGTCACCCGCCAGCGTCCGCTTTCGCGCTGCAGCCCGGTCACCGGCTCGCCGCAACTGAGCTCGAACGCCCCGGACGCCGCCCGCGCCGAGCTCACCAACAGCTCCACCAGCGCGTTCATGCCGCCGCGGATGCCGTGCACCGCGCCACCGGGTGGAGAGGTCCGCAGGCTCGCCGCCACCGCCTCGCGCAACGACAGGCCGGACGCCACCCGCGCCGCCAGCTCGGGCGCCAGCTCGGCCAGCGCACCTGGTGCGGGTCGGTCGAATAGACCCCGCCGACCAGCGGGGCTGACCAGGTCGTCGAGCACCCGCCGGCCGTAGCCGGCCGGACCACCTCGGCCAGCGACCCCGCCGACGGCGCACCGGGTGGCACCTTCCCCACCACCGCCCGGACGTCCTCGGCGTCGGGGTCGGCAGGCATCCCGAACACCAGCCGCTTCGGGATCGGGTGCGCCCCGGTCAACGTCTGCAGCCAGGCGCCCAGCCGGGATTGGCGTGGCGATCAGTTCGGCCGCGCCCAGCTCGTGCAGCAGCCGCTCGACCTCGCCGCCGCGCACCGAGTAGCCCTCGGCCCCGACGTCCACTCGAAGGCCGCCCAGCTCGGCTCCGGCGAGCAGGCCGCCGGGCCACTTCCAGGCGTCCAGCAGCGTCACGTCACAGCCGGATTGGGCCAGCTGCCAGGCCGCCACGAGGCCACCGCAGCCGGCGCCGACGACGATCGCGTCCGTGCGCGTGCCGGTGCTCATGCGCTGTGCACGTGGTCGACGATGCGGGTCAACACCTCGGGATCGGTGTCGGGCGGCACCCCGTGGCCCAGGTTGAAGACGTGCCCGGACGCCGCACGGCCGCGGCGCAGCACGTCGTCGACCGCGTCGCGCAGCACCGGCCAGGGTGCACCCAGCAGCGCGGGGTCGAGGTTGCCCTGCACGGACGGCCCGCCGATGCGTAGGGCGGCCTCGTCCAGGGGGGTGCGCCAGTCGACGCCGACGCAGTCGACGTCGAGGTCGAGCTGGGGGTACAGCTCTCCGGCGCCGACCGCGAAGTGCACCAGCGGCACCCGGCGGCCCGCGTCGTCGGTCAGGTCGCGGACCGCGTCGAAGGTCGCCCGGGACGCCGGCGCCACGTGCGTGACGTAGGTGGCGGCCGGCAGCGACCCGGCCCACGAGTCGAACAGTTGCACCGCGGACGCACCGGCGAGCACCTGGGCGCGCAGGAACCGTCCAGAGATCGCGGCGCACCAGCCCAACAGCGCCGCCCAGTGACCCGGGTGCCGGTGGATCATCGTTCGCGCGGCCAGGTGGTCCTTGCTCGGACGGCCGGCGACCAGGTAGGCCGCCAGGGTGAACGGTGCCCCGGCGAACCCGATCAGCGGGTCGCGGCCACCCTGCAGCAACCGCAGCCCGGTCACGGTGCGCCGCACCCCTTCGCTGATCGGGGCCAGCGCCTCGTCCAGCAGCTGCGGCGGATGCCCGGCGACAAGCGCCTCGACCGCCTCGGGGGTGTCGACCGGCCCGTCGAACACCGGCCCGACGCCCGGCTCGATACGCACCGCTACTCCGGCCAGCTTGAGCGGCACCACGATGTCGGAGAAGAAGATCGCCGCGTCCACCCCGTGCCGGCGCACCGGCTGAAGGGTGATCTCGGCGACCAGTTCGGGGTCGAGGCAGGCGTCCAGCATGTGCGTGCCGACCCGCAGGGCCCGATACTCGGGCAGCGAGCGTCCGGCCTGCCGCATGAACCAGACCGGGGTCACCGCAGGCTGCGAGCCCCGGTAGGCCGACACCACCCAGGACGTCGAGGTGTCCGAGTTCAGCGGATGGCTGGGCGGCAGAACGGTGGTGGGCACAACCTCCACCTTATTGCGTCACCACGACCCCGACCGAAGCTACGCGCTGCACCGAACGGGGCACCGGCACCCAGCAGGGCGGTCTATGCTGGCGCGGTGCTGTTGTGCCTGACCGCAAGCCACCGCACACACGACTTCGCCGTGCTGGAGCGGCTGAGTACGTCATCGGGAACGGTTCTTGCAGAGAAGCTGCTGGCCAGCGACGGGGTCGCCGGCGAGATCGTGCTGGGCACCTGCAACCGTTTCGAGGTGTACCTGGACGCCGATCCAGCACGCGCTGCCGTCGGTTCAGCAGCTGGCCGGCGAACTGCAGCTGCTGCAGGGCGAAGATGCGGCGCGACACCTGTTTGGGGTGGCCGCCGGCCTGGAGTCGGTGGTGGTCGGCGAGCCCGAGATCGCGGGCCAGGTGCGCCGGGCCCTCAATCAGGCCGAGAGTTCCGGCACCGCCAGCCCGATGCTTCAACGGGTCTTCTCCGATGCCCTGCAAACCCGTCGCGCCGTGCGCAGCCGCACCGGGCTGGGCTCGGCCCGTCCGTCACTGATCCGGCTGGCCCTCGACCTGGCCTCGCACCGGATCACCGACTGGCCCGGCACCCGGGTGCTGCTGGTCGGCACCGGCCGCTACGCCACCTCGTGCCTCGAGGCGCTGCGTGACCGCGGAGTGGCCCACCTCACCGTCTGGTCGCCGTCCGGACGCGGCGACGACTTCGCCCTGCGCCACGGCCTCACCGTTGCCAGAGGTCAGGCGGTGGCCGCCGCGGCCGGCCGGGTCGAGGTGATCGTCTGCTGCTCGACCAGCGCCGAGCTGTTGGTCACCCCCGCACTGCTGGACGGCTCGTGCCCGGTCACCAGCCACGTTGCGGCCCAGTGCCCGGTCGGTCAGGCCGAGGTGCAATCCCGGCGCCGGGTGATCATCGATCTGGGACTGCCTCGCAACGTCGACCCGCACGTCGCCCACCTGCCGGGCGTCGAGTTGCTCGATCTCGCGGCGATCAAGCTGCACGCGCCGCTGCAGCACCTTGCGGTCACCGACGACGCGCAGGCCCTGGTGCGTGAAGCAGCCGCAGCGCACGCGGACGACGCGGTGGCGATCGGTCCGGCGGTCACCGCCCTGCGTGCCCAGGTGGGTGAAGCGCTGGAGGCCGAGATCGCCCGGGTGCGCCGCCGCTACGACGCCGAGACGGCAGAGAAGGCAGAGGCCGCCCTGCGGCACTTCGCCGGGGTGCTGTTGCACCGGCCGTCCGTACGGGCCCGCGAGCTGGCCGACTCCGGTCGCCGCGACGAGTTCCTGGACGGTCTGCAGGCCGTGTTCGGCATCGAACGTCCGGCCTGAGCCGCTCACCCGGGGCGCAGCCGAGAATCACCACCGGAGGTCGCCGTATTCCACAGCGCCCGTTGGTGTCGGTGTAGCCCAGCCCGGCCGCCGGACGCGCCCGCGACCGCGGGACCAGCCCCGCACAATCCCGCCCGGAGGGTGAGGCTGCGCGGGGGATGCCCCCCGGGGTGACGGACGCGGACGAAAGAACCCACGGCCACCGGGGGGATGAGTGTCCGTGGGTCCATCGTCCACAGGTCAGTGCTGCGGCAGCTTCTTCGTCCAGCCCTTGGTGAGCTCGCGGGCGGCGAGCCAGCCGGAGTAGAGGCCGTCCGCCTCGTCCCTGCTCAGCTGCGGCTCGAACACGCGCTCGACCGCCCACATGTCCTGCAGCTCGTCCAGCGAGCTGTAGATGCCGGTGGACAGGCCGGCCAGCAGCATGACGCCGAAGATCGTGGCCTCGTGGTTCTTCGGCCGGATCACCGGAATGCCGAGAATGTCGGCCTGCATCTGGCACAGCAGGTTGTTCTTCACCGCGCCGCCGTCGACGCGCAGTTCGGGAATCTTGATGGTTCCGTCGGCGGTGGCGGCCTCGACCATGTCGCGGGTCTGGTAGACCATCGACTCCACCGCGGCACGGATGATGTGCAGCCGGGTGGTCGCGTTGCTGATGCCGATGATGGCGGCCCGGGCGTAGGGGTCCCAGGTGGGGGCCGAGAGACCGGTGAAGGCGGGCACCAGGTAGACGCCGTCGGTGCTCTTGACCTGTCCGGCGTACCACTCGGAGTCGGGCGCGGCGTGAATCAGCTGCAGATCGTCCCGCAGCCACTGCATGGTCTTGCCCTGGGCGAACAGCACGCCCTCGATCTCGTAGGCGGTCTTGCCCTGCACCGTCCAACCGACGCTGGGGGTGAGGCCGGCGATCCGCTGCGGCTGCTGGCCACAGTTGATGTTGAGCACGCCGGCCGTGCCGTAGGTCATCTTGCACTGGCCCTGCTCGAACGCCGCCTGGCCGAACAACCCGGCCTGCTGGTCACCGAGATCGGAGCCCAGCGGGATGGGCGCACCGAAGGTCGGCTCCAGATCGCCGAAGTGGGCGTCACTGGGCATGATCTGCGCCAGCATCTGACGTGGGATGTTGTAGTGGCCGAGCAGTTCGTCGTCCCAGTCCAGCGTCTGCAGGTTCATCATCATGGTGCGCGACCCGTTGGACACGTCGGTGACGAAGGACTTGCCGTTGGTGAAGTTCCACATCAGCCAGGTGTCGATGGTGCCGGCGAGCAGCTCGCCCTTCTCGGCCCGCTCCTGCGCACCCGCGACGTGGTCGAGGATCCAACGGATCTTGGACGCCGAGTAGTAGGCGTCGGGAATGAGCCCGGTGCGCTCTTCGATCAGCTCGCCGATGCCCTTCTCGACCCACTGTTCGATGACCGGGACGGTCTGCCGCGACGACCAGACGATCGCGTTGTAGATGGGTTCGCCGGTCGACTTGTCCCACACCACGGAGGTCTCCCGCTGGTTGGTGATGCCGGCAGCGCTGATGTCCGCAGGCTGCACGTTCGCATCACGCAGGGCCGCGCGCATGACCTCGAGCTGCATGCTGAGGATCTGCTTGGGATCGTGCTCGATCCAGCCGGGGCGCGGGTAGATCTGGGTGATCTCGGCCTGGCCGAAGCCGATCACGCTGGCGGCCTCGTCGATCACGAACGACCGCACGCTGGTGGTTCCCGAATCGATGCCAAGGATGTACTTCGTCATAAGGACCCTCACGTCGGTGTGGTTGGGTGAATCCGGAAGTCTCACCCTAGGGACGGTGTGCCAGACTGGTCAACCCTTGAACATACTTGTCTATACGTGTACTCTCCGAGTTCGTTGGGAAGGACCCGCATGCACCAACTCGACCTCTCCACCGTTCGCGCGGTTGCGCTCGACGTGGACGGAACGTTGGCCGGCCCCGATTCGCAGGTGTCCGAGCGCACGATCCTCGCGATGCGACGGGTCGCCGCGTTGGGTGTTCCGGTGATCGTGTTGACCGGACGCTCGCGGCGCAACACCCTCGACATCGCGCGGCGGGCGGGCGTCCAGCACGTCGCGATCGCCTGCAACGGTGCGCTGGTGATCGATCCGGCCACGGAGCAGAACCTGGCCGTCAACCCGATGCCGGCGAGCGACAAGGAGACGTTCCGCGCGCTGGCCGACGATCTGGGGCTGGACCTGACCTGGTGGACCGAGCATGAGATGTATGTCACCCGGCAAGGGCCGATGGCCGAGCTGATCTGGCAGCTGAACAACGAGCGGGCGATTGTCGCCGACCCCGACACGCTCGGCGACGCGGTGGTGCTGAAGATGATGGCGATGGCGGACGAGGCCTACCTGGACGAGGTCGCCGGCGAGATCCATCGCCGGATGCCGACCGCACAGCGCTCGCTGGACAACCTGTTCGAGGTCGTCCACCCCGATTCGACCAAGTGGCACGCGCTGGAGTGGGCGCTGCGGCGCTATCAGATCGACCCGGCCTTGGTGCTGGGCGCCGGCGACGGCGGCAACGACGTGATCTGGCTCAGCCGGATCGGCTTTCCGGTCGCGATGGGCAATGCCCGTCCGGAGGTACGCAGGGTGACGCTTGCCGAGGCCCCGTCCAACGCCGACGATGGGGCTGCGGCCCTGCTGGAGCGGCTGATCGAGGTACAGGAGGCGTTGGCATGAGCGCAGGGGTGATGCTGGCCGAGGTGGCTCGCGACGGCGACTACCTGCTCGCGACCTATGTGCTGGAACTGCCGGCCGACACCGATCCGTGGGCGCGGGTCTCGCGGTTCGCGGTGGGCCAGACCACGGGCACCTGGGTCGAGGTGCCGGGGCTGACAGGCGAGTTGCGGGCTGCGCATGAGGGCCGCGTGGTGCAGGTGCTGCCGGTGCCGGCCGCCGACACCACCACGCACGCCGGCGGCGACACGATCAGCTATCTGGCCACGCTGGCCTATCCGGTTGTTAACTTCGGGGCGTCGCTGCCGCAGCTGTTGAACACGCTGATCGGCAACGACGCGTCCACCTCGGTGGAGGCCAAGCTGGTCGATCTGCAGTTACCGGGCGCGCTGGAGAGTGGCTTCGGCGGGCCTCGGTTCGGCATCGCCGGGGTGCGTGAGCTGACCGGGGTGCACGATCGTCCGCTGCTGCTGAACATGCTCAAGCCGTGCACGGGGTTGTCGCCCGAGGCGGCGGCGCAGGTGTTCGAGGCGACGGCGCTCGGCGGGATCGACCTGATCAAGGACGACGAGCTGATGGGCAACACCGAGTACTCCACGGTGCTGCGCCGGGTGGAGCTGTTCACCGCCGCGGCCGAGCGCGCGTGTCGGAGCACCGGGGTGCGGACCATCTACCTGCCCAACGTCTCCGACCGTCCGGACCGGATGCTGCAGACGGCGAAGCGGGCCGTCGAGGCCGGTGCGCGGGCCTTGATGGTGGCGTACACGACCGTCGGCCTGGGCGCGGTCGAGATGCTGGCGGACGAGGTCGGGGTTCCGATATTGGGGCACTTCGCCGGCGCCGCCCCGCTGTACGAGGGACCACGGACGGGCATCAGCGCGCCGCTGGCGACCGGACTGTTCCCACGGCTGGCCGGCGCCGACCTGGCCCTGGTGGTCTCCCCCTACGGCGGCTACCCGATCACCCGGCTGCAGTACCTGCGCACCGCCCATCAGCTGGCGCTGCCCCGTCCACACCTCAAGCCGGCCATGCCGGTGATCGGCGGCGGTGTGCACCCGGGCACGGTGGCGCGCTTCGTCGGCGAACTGGGCAGCGACATCGTGCTGGGGGTCGGGGGCGCGATCCAGGGCCATCCGGACGGGGCCGCCGCGGGCGTCCGGGCGATGCGGCAGGCGGTGGACGCCGCATTGGCCGGCGTCAGCGCCGAGGACTCGGCCAAGGAGCACTCCGAACTGGCCATCGCCCTGGAACTGTGGGGCAGCCTGTAATCCGCGGCCAGGCCCGTCATCCCGGCGGTCCCGTCATCCCGGCGATCCCCGTCATCCCGGCGATCCCCGTCATCCCGGCGATCCCCGTCATCCCGGCGAATGCCGGGATCTCACCCGACCCCCGGAGATCCCGGGGCAAGCCCGGGATGACGAGCAGCCAACGTCCCGTGGCCATGGGGCTACGTCATCCGGCATGACGGCCGTCCATCATCCCGGCGAACCCGTCATCCCGGCGAAAGCCGGGATCTCACCCGACCCCCGGAGATCCCGGGGCAAGCCCGGGATGACGAACAGCCAGCGTCCCGTGCCCATGGGCTACGTCATCCGGCATGACGGCCATCCATCTGTCGACGCCGGCGAACCCCGTCATCCCGGCGAATGCCGGGATCTCACCCGACCCCGGAGATCCCGGGGCAAGCCCGGGATGACGAGCAGCCAACGTCCCGTGCCCACGGGCTACGTCCCGTGGCCATGGGCTACGTCATCCGGCATGACGGCTGTCCGTCATCCCGGGCTTCCCCCGGGATCTCTTCTGATCGCTGCGAGAACCTCAGGCGTCAGACCGATCGAAGGCGCCAGGTCCTCCCATGAGGGATTCATGGCGGCGACCAGGTCGTCCTTCCATGCTCGGCGCCAGTTCTTCAGCTGTTTTTCGCGCTCAATGGCGGCAACGATGCTGTCGCCGACTTCGTAGTAGACCAACTTGGTGCAGTGGTAACGCTGGGTGAAGCCCGGTTGTCGTCCGAGTTGGTGTTCGGCAACGCGGCGCAGCAGGTCGTTGGTCACCCCGACGTAGAGGACGTTGTTGCGCACGTTGCTCATCAGGTACACGAAGGCTTCTCGAACCATGGCTGGACGCTAACCCGCCCTCACGACAGAATCGCCGCCGACGACGAGTTATCCACAGCCAGGTTCAAAGATCCCGGCATTCGCCGGGATGACGGGGCCCCAGGGGATGACAGGTAGCTCGTCATCCCGGGCTCGCCCGAGATCCCGGCATTCGCCGGATGACGGGGCTCGGGGGCTGACAGGTAGCTCGTCATCCCGGGCTCGCCCGAGATCCCGGCATTCGCCGGATGACGGGGCTCGGACAGGTGGCTCGTCATCCCGGGGTCGCCCGAGATCCCGGCATTCGCCGGGATGACGGGGCCCCGGGATGACGGGCGGCCGGATCAGGTGGCGGCGCGGACTTCGTCCACCGTGGCCAGGAAGTTCTCCGGCGCCAGTGCGCCCCGGCCCAGGAAGATGCCGTCCGGACGCTGCGCCGCATCGTTCGCTGCTTCCACGATGCCGGTGAAGGTGCCCACCACGGCGCTGCCGCCGTAGACGATGCGCGACGCGCGACGTCCGCGGGCGTGCAACAGTTCGCGGATCGCGCCGGTGGTCGCCGCGATGTGGTCGGCGGGTGCCGGCTCGGGTTGCCCGATCGCCCAGGTGGGTTCGTAGGCGATGATCACCGGAAAGTCGGCCGGCACGTCGGCGAGAATCACGTCCAGCTGCGGCGCGATCGCCACCTCGGGGTCGGCGCCGCGGGTCGGCTCGCCGGCGATCAGGATCGGGACGATGCCGTTGCGGGCCGCCGCGAGAGCCTTGCCGCGAAAGTCGTCCAGCGTCTCGCGCTGGTCGCGGACCCGTTCGGGGTGGCCGATCATCACCAGCCGGGCACCGAGGTCGGCGAGCACCTCGGCGGTGGTCTCACCGGTGTGCGCGCCGGGGCCGAAGCGTGAGACGTCCTGGGCGCCGATCAGCATGCCGGCCTCGACCAGGCCCGGCCCGACCGCGCCCAGCAGCGGGGCCGGCATGCACAGGTACGCCCCGTCGCCGCCACCGAGCTCGCCCAGCCCGGCCGAGACTATTCGGGCCCAGTTCAGCGACTCGGCCAACCCCAGGTAGGCCTTGCTGCTCGCGCCGATCAGCACCGACGGCAGCGGTGCCACCGTGGGGAAGGCGTCACTCACGCGTCGTCCCCGAGAATGCGCTGTAACGACTCGTAACTGATCAGCCCGTCGGCATCGCGGACGTCCTCGCCCGCCAGTACCTGCGCGGGGGCACCGGGCTCGCCCAGATCGCCGACCACCACCGACGCCGCCGGGAACGGGTCGTCCACGGTGAAGTGGCTGACCGTCACGATGTGCTTGATGCCGGCCGCTTCCGCCGCCTTGGCGCCACTCTCGGAGTCCTCGACGACGACCGCCTGATCGGGCCGCAGGCCGAGCTGCTCGAGCGCGTACAGGTAGATGTCGGGTGCCGGCTTCTTCGCCTGGACGATGTCGCCGCCGTAGATGCCGAACAGCCGGTCCCTGGTGGCCTGGCCGAACACCGCCACCGCCACCGCCTCGACACTGGACACCGCCGAGGTGGACGCGATCGCGACCCGCCAACCGTGATCGAGGGCGTCCTCGACCAGCCGCCTGACGCCGGGCCGTCCCGGAATCCGGCCCGAGTTCACGATCTGCTGGTAGTCGTAGCTCTTGCGCCGGTGCACCTCGGCGAGCAGCGAGTCCAGGTCGTCCGAACCGGGCAGCTCGAGTTCGGGATGCAGCGACAGGTAGTGCCGCATGCGTTCCTTGCCGCCACCCACCTTGAGCAGGTCGGCGTACTCGTCCTCGGACCAGCGGAACGGGTACCCGGCCTCTTCGAAAACCTGGTTGAACGCGACCAGGTGGCCGTCCTTCTCGGTGTCGGCCAGGACGCCGTCGCAGTCCAGGATCAGCGCGTGCTCGCTCACTTGTCGCCGTCCCGTCCGGTCGAGTGGAAGATGCCCGCGAACTCGATCAGCAGCGACTTGGACGCGGCGATCATCGGCTCGAACAGCTTGGTCGGCTCCCACTTGTTGGTGGCCTCGCACTGCTTGAGGTACTCCAACGCCGACTGCATGTAGGCCCGCTTGAGTGCCGTGGAGATGTTGATCTTGGTGACGCCGGCGTCGATGAACTCGTCGAACTCGGCGTTGGTCAGCCCGGTGCCGCCGTGCAGCACCACCGGAATGTCGCTCAACGCCGCGATCTGACGCACCCGCTGCGGCAACAGCACCGGCTTGGCGGTGTACATGCCGTGCGCAGTACCCAGCTGCGGCGCCAGCAGGTCGGTGCCGGTCTCGCGGGCCACCTCGACCAGCTGCTCGACGGTGTAGGAGTGCTTCGCCAGGTCGGAGCCGACCCCGTCTTCGACCCCGATGATGTTCTCGATCTCGCTCTCTACGCTGACCCCGGCCGCGTGCGCCTCGGCACACACCTCCGCGGTCTCTTTGCGGGCCTGGTCGAGGTCGCGGTCGGACGCGTCGAACAGCACCGAGCTCCAGCCCTGCCTGATCGCCAGCGTGATCACCTCGCGGTCGGGGCAGTGGTCCAGATGCAGCGAGACCCCGACGGACGCGGCCTCGGCCGCCTCGCGGGCCGCGAAGTGCAGTAGCGCGGCGCCGGCCGACTTCACCGTCTTCACCGAGGTCTGCAGAATCACCGGCGAACCGATCGAGTCGGCGGCCTCGACGACCGCTTTGATCGTGAGCGGGTCCACGATGTTGATCGCGGGCACCGCGTAGCCCTTGCCCTTGGCCGCGGTGACCAGATCGAGGGTGTTGACGTATGGCATGAGACTCCTTCGGCTGACTCGACGCTGGGTCGGCAAACTCGTATGTACAACTATAGACAACTAGGTGCTGCGTGGCTACTGCGGCGTGGTCCCCGCCACCTGGAAGACCACCTTGCGACCCTTGGCGACCAGATCGAGTCCATCGCTCCAGCGCTCCAGTGGCAAGACCTCGCTGATGAACGACTCGGCGTCGATCCGTCCGTCGGCCATCAGCCGCAGGGCGGTGCGGTAGCTCTGCGCGTTCTTGCCGCGGGAGCCGACGATCTCGTGCTCGCGGTTGACCAGCAGGTCGAAGTTGACCGGCGGATCGCCGTGGTACAGGGCGACCAGTACCAGGCGTCCACCGCGCTGAAGCATCGGCTGCAGCCGGGACGGCCACTCGTGCGCGGCCGAACACTCGAACGCCGAATGCGCCCCGTAGCCGTCGGTCAGCCCGGCGACGTAGGCACCGACGTCCACGCTGTCGCCGTCCAGCGCGTGGTCGGCGATGCCCCGATCGAGGGCGTCGGCGAGCTGAGCGGCGTGCCGGGAACGTCCGACCAGCACGGTGGTGGCGCCGACCTGGGTGGCGACGGCGCTGGTCAGCGCCCCGATCGCGCCCGGCCCGGTGACGATCACCACCTCGCCGGCCAGGGACGGGCTGCGTTCGATCACCGCGTGCACGCAGATCGCCAGCGGCTCGGTCAGAGCCGCGGCCAGCAGCGAGACACCGTCGGGCAGCCTGTGCACGGCCAGTTCGGGCATCACCAGCGAATCGGCCAGCGCCCCGTCCGCGGTGGTGCCGATGCCTTTGCGGTGCGGGCAGCGCTGGTACTGCTCGGCGCGGCAGTAGCGGCAGGTGCCGCACAGGTACGCGTCGGTTTCGAAGGTGACCCGGTCGCCCACCGCCAGATCTGCCCGCAGCCCGGGCCCCAGTTCCGCGACGATTCCGGACGCCTCGTGCCCCAGCGTGCGCGGAATCAGGCCGGCGAAGTGCCCGTCCAGAGCGCTTCGGTCAGTGCCGCAGACCCCCGCGAAGGCCACGTCGATCAGCACCTGTCCGGGCCCGGGTTGCGGTCGGGGGACGTCCCGCAGCTCGACGTTGCCGGGGCCGGGGGCGTACTTCACCAGGGCGCGCATGGCGTCTTGGTAGCACGCTCCCGGAAGGTATGTCCACCCCTAGACATGTCTATACAAGATCACTTAGCATCGCTGACACCGTGTACGCGCAGCGGAGCGCGTCCCGACCTCGAAAGAGTGCCCATGCCCCAGTACCTGCTCGGCATCGATGCCGGAACCAGCGTGATCAAGGCCGCGATCTTCGATGAGCACGGCAACGAGCTCAGCCGCGGCGCCCACAACGTGCCGATCATCAACCCGACCACCTACATGGCCGAAGAAGACATGGACACCGTGTGGGTGGCCGCCACCCTCGCGATCCGCGACGCGATCGAGGGCTCCGCGGTGCACGCGTCCGAGATCGTCGCGATCTCGGCCACCGGCCAGGGCGACGGCACCTGGCTCGTCGATTCCGACGGCGAACCGGCCGGCCCCGCCTATCTGTGGACCGACGGGCGCGCCGCCGACATCATCGACACCTGGTACGCCGACGGCACGATCAGCAAGCAGTTCCAGATCTCGGGCCTGGGCCCGTACGCGGGCACCGCGTCGGCGCTGCTGCGCTGGCGGGTCGAGAACGAGCCCCAGATCCTCGAGGGCGCGACCAACCTGTGGTGCAAGGACTGGGTCGAGTACAAGCTGACCGGCGACCTTTCCACCGACCCCTCGGACGCGTCCTTGGCCGGCATCGACGTACGCACCCGCGACTGGTCCGACGAGGTGCTGACCCACCTGGGGCTGACCGTCGCCAAGCCGGTGCTGCCGGTGATCAAGTCCCCGATCACCCAGATCGGCGGCATCACCGCCGAGGCCGCCGGGCTGACCGGCCTGGTCGAGGGCACGCCGGTGTACAAGGGCCAGATGGACATCACCGCCTCGTCCCTGGGCGTGGGCGTGGCTCGTCCGGGCGACTGCATGGCGGTGATCGGCACCGCCGGAATCGTCACCGTCGCCACCTCCGACCTGGGCGACACCATCGAACCCGACGACGTCGGCTGGGTCATTCCGCATTCGCCGACCACCTGGATCCGGGCCCTGGGCATGAGCTCGTGCACCCCGAACGTCGACTGGTACCTGCGCGAGTTCGGCGGCTCCTTCCGGCGTGAGGCCGAGGCCCGCGGGCCGCAACTCACATTCTTCGAGTACCTGGACGAGGTCGTCCAGAGCGTGCCGGTCGGCTCGCGCGGCGTGATGTTCCACGGCTACACCGCCCCCGGCGGCGAGCGGGCGCCGTTCGTCAAGCCGTCCGCCCGGGCGTCATTCATCGGCATCACCGGTGCGCACACCCGCAACGACCTGCTGCGCGCGGTCTATGAGGGTGTCGCCTACGGCATCCGCGACTGCCTGGACGCCATTCCGACAGAGGTCACGGTCGTCCGGATGGCCGGCGGCGGCGCCAACTCACCGGTGTGGGCGCAGATCTTCGCCGATGTGCTCGGCCGCAAGGTGGTGGTGCCGGCCGGCACCGAGTTCGGCGCCAAGGGGGCCGCGATCGTGGCCGGCGTGGGCATCGGCATGTTCGACAGCTACGAGCAGGGCGCCGACCACACCGTCAACATTCTGCGCAAGTACAAGCCCAAGAAGAAGAAGACCGCCCAGTACGACGAGTACTTCGCGATCTACAAGGAGTACCGCGAGGCCATGCCGCCGATCTGGGACAAGCTGCAGGCGATCACCCGGCGCGAGGGCTGATTGGTGCGACTGGACGACTTCGCGCGCGAGGTGTCCCGGGGGGCGCTGAGCCGGCTGGCCACCGGTCCGGCGGCACTGGACGAACTGGCTGTCCAGTGTCGCCGGCTGGCGCCCACCGGCGAGCGGGTGCTGCTGATCGACTCGGTCGGCAAGTCGGCCGAAGGACGCGACCTGGTCGCGTGGGTGAGCGAGCTGGTCGGCGAGGTGCGGCAGGTGATCGTCCGGGCCAGACATGCACAGGTGACGCTGGACGAGGCGCCCATCGAATCGGCGGTGGCCGCCGTGGGCTCACCGGCGCTGATCATCTCGCTGGGCTCGGGCACCATCACCGATCTGGGCAAGGTGATCTCGGCGCGCTGCGGTGCGCCGCTGGTCGCGGTGCAGACGGCGGCGTCGGTGAACGGGTTCTCCGACCCGCTCAGCGTGCTGGTGATCGGGGGCGCGAAGCGCACCAAGCCGTCCACCTGGCCGGCGGCGCTGTTCATCGACGACCGGTTGATCGACGCCGCACCGGCCTTCCTGAACCGGTCGGGGGTCGGCGACGCCATCGCGATCTGGTCGGCGCCGGCCGACTGGTACCTGGCCTGCCGGCTCGGCCTGGACGGACCGTTCCTGGACGAGGCCGTCCGTCCGGTGCTGGAGGCGGTGGACGCTCTGGCAGACCCCGACGCTGCCGTCGCACGGAACGCTCTGATCGAATCGCTGACGGTGGGCGGGCTGGTGATCGGCGTCGCCGACTCGACGGCCCCGCTGTCGGGTTCGGAGCACCTGACCAGCCACATTCTCGACATGGCGGCGATGGCCCGCGGCGCCGAGCACGACCTGCACGGCGCGCAGGTGGGCGCGGCGACCGTGGTGTGCACGGCGCTGTGGCACGAGGTGCGGGCAACCTGCCGGGTGTTCGACGTGCCCTGGGCCGAGCTGCGCTACCCCGACGATTTTGAAGAGCGGGTGCGCGAGACCTGGGCGGCGCTGGACCCGTCCGGTGCGCTGGGGCAGGAGTGCTGGACGGCCGTGGCCCGCAAGGTCGCCCGGTGGAACGCCGCCGACCGCAGCGAGTGCGACCGCAACCGTGCGGACGTGCTGGAGCGGCTGTTCGGCTACGTCGGCGACCCCGTGCGGGCGGCGGGCACCTTGCGGCACTGGGGGGCGGCCGTGCGGTTCAGCGAACTCAACCCCCCGGTCAGCCGCGACGCCCTGCTCTGGAGCCTGCGCGCCCTGCCCTACATGCGCGACCGGCTGACCCTGCCCGACCTGCTGGTGATGACCGGGGAATGGACGGACGAGCTGATCGAGCGGGTGCTGGCCCGGGCCTAACCCGTTGGGTCGCTGATTCCGTCATCCCGGCGAACGCCGGGATCTCACCCCCCGCCAGACGCACGGCTGGGCACGTCTCCAACGCGCCGCACGAGATCCCGGCATACGCCGGGATGACACACCCGAGCCGGCACCCCGTTCGAGATTGTCAGTGCGTCCGGCGCCCCTTGGTCAGGTAGATCGCCGGCAGTATGCCCACCGAGCTGACCACGCTGAGCGCGAGCGCCCAGGCCGTCTTGGAGCCTTTGACCTGCTCCTTGGGACGGTGCGCCAGATCAGCCAGCGCCCAGACCCGCAGCCCGACGTCGAGCACCACCAGCTTCACGATCGCGATGCGCGTCAGGGCCGACAACTCGTGCCACTGCTTCTTCGCCATGTTCACCACGCCCTCTCGCGTTTGCGATCGACGCTATCCGAACGCCAGCTGCCGCGTTGCCGCCGCCCGCACATCGCTGAGGTCGTAGTCGAACTCGAGCCGGACGCGGTCGCCACGGAACTTGATCCGGGTGTACTCGAACAGCCGGCGGGACCGGTCGCTGATGCGCTGCTCGAGCAGCAGCAGCGGGGTGCTGCGGCGCACCTGCAGTGCGCTCAACTCGTGCGGGGTGGGACTCAACGACTCCAGGCTCTCGTGCACGTAGACCATGTTCAGCCCGTAGTCCTGCGCCAGCACCTGGCACAACTGCCGCTGCGCCAGGTCGTGCTCGAGCAGCCCGGGTGCCAGCGGCACCGGAACGTACGACTTGTGCAGGCTGATCGGCGTCTCGCCCGCGTACCGCAACCGCTCCACCATCGACAGCGGGGTGCCCAACGGCACGTTCAGTTGGCGCGACAACCGGTCGTCCGCCTCGATCACCTCGGAGGCCAGGGTCTCGGTGCGCGTGGAATAGCCCTGCTGCTCCAACTGCTCGCGGACGCCGTGGTAGCTGGGCGAGCGGGTCGGGATCTTCGTCTGCGCCACGAAGGTGCCCTTGCCGTGCACCCGGAAGACCAGCCCCTCGTCCACGAGCTTGCCGAGCACCTGCCGGATCGTCATGCGGCTGATCGAGTAGATCTGATTCAGCTCGTTTTCGGACGGTATGCGTTGCTCCGGCTGCCATTCACCGCTGAGAATCTTGTGTCGCAACTCATCGGCGAGCTGCAGGTACAGGGGAACGGCGGAGTTCCGGTTCAAGGTGGTGGTCACGCTGTCCCTCCCCTGCCGATCGTCGCTGGCAGTCACAACTTGACTGTACATGTATGGTCATGTGCAGTAGCTTGGCTAGCCTGAGCCTACCCCAGCGGTCGCGCAGCGACCGCGCAGGCCACGCAGCACCGAGGAGGCAAACGAAGCCATGCCGATAACCGAGCCGCTGAAGCCGTCCGCAACCTGGAACCAGTTCACCGCGACCGCCGACGACTGGGAGGCCGCCGATCCGGGCCTGTTGCAGAACATGACGGTCGAGATGCACCTGATCCGGGCCTTCGAAGAGCAGGTGCTCGACCTGGCCGGCCAGAAGCTGATCAACGGCCCGGCGCACAGCTCGATCGGCCAGGAGGGCGGCGCGGTCGGCTCCGCGATTCCGCTGACCGTTGAGGACCAGATCAACGGCTCGCACCGCGGCCACCACCAGTTTCTGGCCAAGGCGCTGAACGCCGTTGCGCCCGACGGCTTCACCATCGGCGCCGACTGGACGCCCGAAGTGGTCACCCTGCTGCACCGCACGCTGTCCGAGATCGCCGGGTTGTCGGAGGGTTACTGCCACGGCCGCGGCGGCTCGATGCACCTGCAGTGGAAAGAAGTCGGGGCCATGGGCACCAACGCCATCGTCGGCGGCGCCGTCCCGTTCGCCACCGGCTTCGCGATGTCGCACAAGCTGGCCGGCACCGACGCCGTCGCGGTCACCTACTTCGGCGACGGCGCGTCCAACATCGGCTCGACGCTCGAGGCGCTCAACATCGCCGCCGCCTGGAAGCTGCCGATCGTCTTCTTCATCGAGAACAACCAGTACGCCGTGTCGACCACCGTCCACGAATCCACCGCCGACCCGCGGCTGAGCGTGCGCGGCCTCGGCTTCGGCATCCCCAGCTGGCGGGTCGACGGGCAGGACGCCCTGGCGGTCAAGCTGCTGATGGACGAGGTGCTCGCCCACGTGCGCTCCGGCGCGGGCCCGGCCGTGGTGGAGGCCGACACCTACCGGTTCTTCCACCAGAACGGTCCGTTCCCCGGCAGCGCGTTCGGCTACCGCACCAAGGAGGAGGAGACCGGCTGGCGGGCCCGTGACCCGCTGCAGATCGCCGAGGCCCACCTGGAGCGGCTCGGCATCGCCAGCCGTGAGCAGCTGGACGGCCTGCGCAAGCAGTGCAAGGCGACCATGCAGCAGCTGTCGGACAAGCTCACCGAGCCCGACCCCGCCGGACGGCCGGGGCAGTTGCGCATCCGGCCCGAATTGTGGCCCGCGGCGTCCTTCATCGACGTCGGCATCCGCGGCGAGTGGCCCAGCTCGGACCACATCCGCACCGAGCACGACTTCACCGACGACGAACTGCACCCGCAGCGCTTCGTCGACACCATCGCCGCGGTGATGCACCGCCGGATGGAGACCGACGATTCGGTGATCGTGCTCGGCGAAGACGTGCACAAGCTCAACGGCGGCTCGCGCGGGGCCACCAAGGGCCTCCCGCAGGACTTTCCCGGACGGGTGCTGGGCACCCCGATCGCCGAAGCGGGCTTCACCGGCCTGGGCGGCGGCGTCGCCCTGGACGGCCGGTTCTACCCCGTCGTCGAGCTGATGTACGCCGACTTCATCTGGGTGGCGGCCGACCAGATCTTCAACCAGATCGGACGCGCCCGGCACATGTTCGGCGGCGACCACGACATGGCGATGCTGCTGCGGCTCAAGATCGGTACCACCACGGGGTACGGCTCACAGCACTCGATGGACCCGGCCGGCATCCTCTCCAACTCGGTGGGCTGGCGGATCATCGCCCCGTCCACCCCGCTCGACTATGTCGGCCTGCTCAATGCGGCGATGCTGACCCGCGACCCGGTGGCGGTGCTCGAACACGACGCCGACCTGTACAAGCTGGAGGGCCTGGCGCCCAAGGACCTCGACTTCGTGCTGCCGTTCGGTAAGGCTGCCGTGCGCCGCGAGGGCGCCGAGGTCACCCTGATCAGCTACCTGTCGATGGTGCAGCGCTGTCTGGACGCCGTCGAGCAGTCCGGCGTGGACGGCGAGGTGATCGACCTGCGCTGGCTCGACCGGGCCAGCCTCGACTGGGACACGATCGAGGCGTCGGTGAAGAAGACCAACCGGGTGGTGATCGTCGAGCAGGGCGCCCAGGGCACCAGCTACGGCGGCTGGCTGGCCGGCGAGATCTCGCGCCGGCTGTTCGACTGGCTGGATGCTCCGGTGCTGCGGGTGCAGGGCGGCGAGGCCGCGCCCAGCATCTCCAAGGCGCTCGAGACCGCGGCCAACGCCAACACCGGCGACATCGTCGCCGCGCTGGCCGACCTGAAGGGATGACCTGATGGCCTCGCTGCTACGCATGCCGGGAGTCTCCGCCGACGCCGACACCGCCCTGCTCGAAAGCTGGTCGATCGCCGCCGGCGATTCGGTCAGTCGTGGGGACGTGCTGGCCACCGTCGAGACCGACAAGGCGATGGTCGAGATCGAGGCCGAGTCGGACGCGGTGGTGCACATCCTGCTCGTCGACGGCGGCTCGACCGTCGCGGTGGGCGATCCGATCGCGGTGCTCTGCGAGCCGGGCGAGGATCCGTCCGCCGCCGCGGCACTGGCCGCCCAGCTGGGCGGCACGGCCCCGGCACCAGAGCCGGCGCCCGAGCCGGCCGTGACGGTCGACACCATCGCGGTGGCCGAAGACATGCGGGCGCCCGATCCGGAGACGCCCGCCGCACCGGCCGCGCGGCCGTCCCGTCGTCCGGGTGAACGCATCTTCTCAAGCCCGCTGGCGCGCCGGCTGGCCGCCGAGTACGGCCTCGAATTGGCCGACATCGGCGGCACCGGCCCGGCCCACCGGGTCACCAAGAAGGACGTCGAGGCCGCCTACGCGGATGCCGCCCAGCACGCCGCGCCGCCGACCGGGCATCGTCCGGTTCAACAAGCGGCTCCCGAAACCGCGGCCGGCGCGGTCAACCGCATTCCGCACACCCGGTTGCGCCGCGCGATCGCCGGCCGGCTGCAGAGTTCGAAGCAGAACGCCCCGCACTTCTACCTGACCCGCGAGCTCGACCTGGGCCCGCTGCTGGCGCTGCGGGCGCAGGTGAACGAGGGCGGCGAGGTGCGGGTGTCCGTCAACGACCTGCTGGTCAAGGCCGCCGGCCTGGCCCTGAAGCAGGTACCCGAGGCCAACGTCAGCTACGCCGAGGACGAGCTGTTGCAGTACGGCAGCAGCGACGTGGCCGTGGCGGTCGCCAGTGAGCGCGGCCTGGTCACCCCGGTGATCCGCGGCGTCGAGACCCTCGGCCTGACCGTGCTCTCGGCCGCCATCAAGGACGCTGCGAAACGGGCCGGTGAAGGCCGGCTGCAGCAGAAGGAGCTCGAGGGCGGCTCGCTGACCGTGAGCAATCTCGGCATGTTCGACGTCGACGAGTTCGCCGCCATTCTGAACCCGCCGCAGAGCACGATCCTGGCGATCGGCTCCGGCAAGCCACGTCCGTGGGTGGACGCCTCCGGGCAACTCACGGTCGCCACCACCTGCAGGATCACGGCATCCTTCGATCATCGCGCCATCGACGGCGCGCTCGGGGCGCAATACCTGCAGGCCTTCTCCGCCCTGATCGCCCGCCCCATCCAGCTACTGCTCTGACCTCGAAGGAGAGGCACATGAAGAAGATCATCAACGATCCGTCCACCGTTCTCGACGAGATGAACCGGGGCTTCGCCACCGCGTACGCCGACATCGTCGAGTTGCACCTCGACCCGCTGTTCGTGTGCCGCAAGGGCGGCGCAGTGCAGGGCAAGGTGGGCGTGATCTCGGGCGGCGGCTCCGGCCACGAGCCGCTCGGTGGCGGCTACGTCGGCGAGGGCATGCTGAGTGCGGCCGCACCCGGCGCGTTCTTCAGCTCGCCGACCCCCGACCAGATCCTGGCCGCCACCCAGGCCGCGGACGGTGGCGCCGGCGTCCTGCACCTGATCCTCAACTACACCGGTGACATCCTCAACTTCGAGACCGGCGCCGAACTGGCCGAACTCGAAGAGATTCCGATCAAGACCGTCGTGATCAACGACGACGTAGCCGTCGAGAACTCCACCTGGACGGCGGGGCGTCGTGGTGTCGCCGGTGCCATCGTTGCGTTCAAGCTGGCCGGCGCCGCCGCCGATCGCGGCGACGACCTCGAGAACGTCACCCGGATCGCTGCCAAGGCCAACGACTGGATGGCCACCATGGGCCTGGCGATGACCGCCTGCACGGTGCCCACCGTCGGCAAGCCCAGCTTCGAACTCGGCGAGGACGAGATGGAACTCGGCATCGGCGTGCACGGCGAGCCGGGCGTCAAGCGGGTGCCGATGATGAAGGCCGACGACATCACCGACGTGCTGCTCGAGAAGGTGCTCGACGACCTCAAGCTCGAAGCCGGCACCAACGTGCTGCTGTACATCAACGGCCTCGGCGCCACCCCGCTGAGCGAGCAGTACATCATGTACAACCACGCCCACGACGTGCTCACCGCGAAGGGCATCAACGTCACCCGTAGCCAGATCGGCAACTTCTTCACCTCGCTGGAGATGTCGGGCGCTTCGCTGACGGTGATGCGGCTGGACGACGAGCTCACCGAGCTGTACGACGCTCCGGTGCGCACGGCAGGCTGGCGCGCGGGCGCCTAAGGGCGTTAGTCACACTAGGTTTCGGACGGGCTCATCCTTGCGGGGTGAGTCCGTCCGAAACTGTCCGCGATCGGCAATAGACTCCTCCGGGTGAGCACGCAAACCGACGTGGAGGGGCTCCGGCCGCCCGAGGGCATCCGCATCCTCTACGCAGGTGCGGCGATCGTCGCGTGTCTGATCGGCATCTACTTCATTCATGACGTGGTGGCACCGGTGTTCTTGGCCATCACGCTGGTGCTGACGGTCCGTCCGCTGGTGTTGTGGCTCAACCACCACCGGGTGCCCAAGTTGGTCAGCTCGCTGATCGGCATGGTGGTGGTGTTCCTGGTGCTGATGGCGATCCTGTTCGCGGTCACCGTCGCACTGATCCAGTTCGGGCAGGCGATTCCGGCCTACGCCGACCGGTTCAACGACCTGTACAACGCGGCGTCCCAGCAACTGATCGCCTGGGGGGTCAGCCAGACCACCATCACCGAATGGCTGCTCACGTTCGACTACACCCGGCTGCTCGGCTACATCACCGGCCTGATGAGCTCGGTGCAGTTCTGGGCCACCTTCGTCGGCTCGTTGTTCCTGTTCGTCGCCTTCGTCGCGGTCGACCTGACCGACACCACCGAGCAGCGCGCCAAGCTGGCCGCGGTCAAGCCCAACCTGGCTGCGGCCCTGCTCGATTTCTCGTGGCGGGTGCGCAAGTACTGGATCGTCAACACCATCTTCGGTCTGGTCGTTGCGCTGATCAACATGAGCATTCTGGCGTGGCTGCAGATTCCGCTGGTGCTGACCTGGGGCATTCTCGCGTTCGTCACCGCCTACATTCCCAACGTCGGCTTTCTGATCGGCATGATCCCGCCCGCGCTGATGGCGTTGCTGGCGCGCGACGCCCAGACCATGCTGATCATGGTCGCCGCCTACCTGGTGGTGAACTTCATCGCATCGATGGTGATCCAGCCGAAGGTGACCGGTGACGCGGTCGGGCTGAACATCACCACCACATTCATCTCCCTGGTGTTCTGGGCCATCATCATGGGCCCGCTCGGCCCGATTCTGGCCGTGCCGCTCACCCTGTTCTGCAAGAGCGTGTTCTTCGACGCCTACCCGCGTACCCGCTGGGTGTCGGTGTTCATGGGCGGCAGCCTGCAAGAGCTGGGGGGCGCCGAGACCGTCCCGCCGCTGGAGGCGCCCACCGTCAAGGACGATCCGCTGGTCGAGCCCGAACCGGAGCCGCAGGCGCAGGCCGAGGCGATCGCCGACGCCGAGCAGATTGCGAAGAGTCCTCGCGAGAAGTCCTGACACCGGTAACTCCGGGTTGACTGAGGTATCAGCAACCGCGGCGCCCGGCTCTCTGTGCTCGAACCGACTCGTTCGACCAGGGGGCCCGCAATGCACGACTCCGCGCCGGATCGTACCTCCAACAAGTTCGCGTTCCTCGTCCATCCCCGCGCCGACGTCGCCACCGACATGGCGCGCATCTGGCGTCCGCTCGGCCGGGTACCTGCCCGGTCCTGGGACTGGGGGCTGCGCCGCCTGCCGGTGCCGCCGATCACTCTCGCCTCCGTGCGCCGCCGCGGTGCCACCGAGCCGGACGGCTGGATCCTGGTCGTGCCGGTGGGTGCCCGCCAGCTGCTGACCGAGGACCGCGGCTGGGTGATCGGCCGGATCGAGGCCGCCGTCGACCGAGCGGAACAGCTGGGAGCCTCGGTGGTGGGGCTGGGTGCCCTGACCGCCCCGGTCACCGCGGGCGGCGCCAAGCTGCGCGAGCGCGACGGCCTGACGCTGACCACCGGCAACGCGTTCACCGCGCACCTGAGCGTCGAAGGCCTGCGCCGGCTACTCCCCGCCGCGCCGGGCGGCCGGCTGGCGATCGTCGGGGCCACCGGCAGCGTCGGCTCGTGCGTGGTGCGGCTGCTGGCCGAGGAACCGCTCGGTTCGCAGCTCACCCTCATCGCGCGCGGCGAACGCAGGTTGCGCGAGCTGGCCGGCGACTTCGCGGCCGCCGGCACGGGCGTGCCCGTCCACACCTCCACGTCGCTGGACGCGGTGCGCGAGGCCGACGTGGTGCTGCTGCTCACCTCGGCCGCCGACGCGGTGATCGGCTCGCAGCACCTCAAGCCCGGCGCCATCGTGCTGGACGACACCCAGCCCCGCAACACCGACCCACGACTGGTGCACGAACGTCCGGACGTCACGGTGATCGACGGCGGGGTGGCCGCGATTCCCGGCATCGAGCTGCGCGGCGACATCGGCCTGCCGCGCGGGCTCGCCTACGCGTGCCTGTGCGAGACCATGCTGATGGCCTTCACCGGCCACACCCAACGGGCGGTCGGGCAGGCGTCGGTCGAGCATGCGGTACGCATGCGCGATGCCGCCCGGCGGTTCGCGCACCTGGGCTTCGACCTGGCCGAGCCGCTGTCGTTCGGCCGCTCCGTGTCGTGGCCGGCCCCGGCGCTCGCATCCGTGGCGGCCTGAGGTGGCCACCGAGGTGGTCCTGCTGGGCGGCGGCTACACCGGCGTCTGGGCCGCGCGCCGCATGACCCGCGCGGTCCGGTCGGGAGCGCTGCGCGACGTGCGCATCCGGATGGTCTCGGCCGAGCCCGAGCACTCCTTCCACGGCTGGACGGCCGAGGTGATCACCGGGCACGTCCGTCCCGAGCGGGCCCGGGTGCCGCTGACCCAGCTGCTGCCCGGCGTCGAACTGGTGCACGGCCGGGTCGGCGCCGTCGACCCGCGCCGGCGCACCGTGCAGGTGCAGACGGCCACCGGCCTCCGGCAGCTGAGCTACGACCAACTGGTCGTCGGGGTCGGCAGCCGGGACGCCACCGAACGGGTGCCCGGCCTGGCCGAGCACGCCTGGTCACTGAAAGACCCCGACGGCCTGGCCGCCCTGCGCACGCACCTCGATACGCTGCCGCCCGGTGCCACCATCGTCGTCGCCGGCGCCGGCTTCACCGGCGTCGAGGCGGCCACCGCGATCGCCCAGCAGGTGCCCACTGCCCGCGTGCTGCTGGCCCACCCCGGGCCGGTCGCGCTGCCGATGCTGCGGCCCCGGTTCAGCCGGGTCGCGGACTATGCGATCGACCAGGCTCGCCGCTGCGGGGTCGAGTTCATCCCCGGCGCGCGCCTGCTGCGGGTCAGCGCCGAGGGTGCCGAGCTGGACACCGAGGGTTTCGTCGCCTCGGCCACCGTGATCACCACGATCGGGCAGACCCCGGTGGCCCTGCCCGGCCTGGACGCATTCGCCCGCGACGCGTCCGGACGCCTGGCAACCGACCGCTGCCTCGGCGTCGCGCCGGGCATCTGGGCTGGGGGCGACGTGGCCGCGGTGCCGCACCCGTCCGGTCAGGGCGCCTGCCCGGCCAACGCCCTGTGGGCGATCTACCACGGCAAGCGGATCGGCGCGAACCTAGTCCGCACCCTGCAGGGCCGGGCGCCTCGTCCGTTCACCTTTCCGGGTCTCGGCCAGGGCGCCAGCTTGGGTGTCGGGCGGGGTGCCGCGGAACTCTACGGCGTGCAGCTGACCGGCTGGCCGGCCTGGCTGGCGCGGTGGGTCTTCTTTCACTGGTTCATGCCGTCGCGCCGGATCGGCCTGGTCACCGCGCTGGATTGGATCCGGCCGCGGGAGACGGTCGGCACGGACGATTCGGCTTACCTCTACGCAACGGCCTGAGCAGCGACTACCTTCGGAGTCTCAGCACAAGGAGGTGCGCATGTCCACCACTCAGGCCGGCCCGACCGAGCGCGAGGCCCGCAAGGTCGCCGAGGCAGCCCGCGAGACCCGCTGGACCAAGCCGAGCTTCGGCAAGGAGCTCTTCCTCGGCCGGCTGCGGCTCGACCTGGTCGATCCGTGGCCGTCCAACAGCCCCGAGCAGATCGCTGCGGGTGAGGCGTACCTGGCCCGGCTGCGTCCGTTCGTCGAGAGCATCGACGGGGCGGCGATCGAGCGCGACGCGTCCATCTCGGACGAGGTGTTCGCCGGCCTGGCCGAACTGGGGGCGTTCGGCATGAAGGTGCCGCAGGCCTACGGCGGGGTCGGGTTGTCGCACCTGTACTACTGTAAGGCGCTCACCCTGGTCGGTTCGGCGCACGCCTCGGTCGGCACGCTGCTGAGCGCGCACCAGTCGATCGGCGTGCCGCAGCCGGTCAAGATGTTCGGAACCGAGGAGCAGAAGCAGCGCTACCTGCCCCGGGTCGCCGGCGGCGAGGTGTCCGCATTTCTGCTCACCGAGCCGGACGTCGGCAGCGACCCGGCCAGGCTCGCCTTTGAGGCCCGGCCCGTCGATGGCGGCTACCTGCTCAACGGGGTCAAGCTGTGGGGCACCAACGGCACCGTCGCCACCCTGCTGGTGGTGATGGCGCGGGTGCCCGCCGGCGAGGGCCGGCGCGGCGGCGTCACGGCGTTCGTCGTCGAGGCCGACTCCGAGGGCATCACGGTCGAGAACCGCAACGCGTTCATGGGCCTGCGCGGGATCGAGAACTCGGTGACCCGGTTCCACGACGTCTTCGTGCCGTCGGAGAACGTGGTGGGCGGGGTGGGCCGCGGCTTGAAGATCGCCCTGACCACCTTGAACACCGGACGGCTGTCGCTGCCGGCGATGTGCGTGACCTCGTCCAAGTGGTGCCTGGGGGTGGCCCGGGGCTGGGCGGCCGAGCGGGTGCAGTGGGGCCGTCCGGTGGGTCGGCACGAGGCGCTGGCGACCAAGATCAGCTTCATCGCCGCCACCACCTACGCACTGGAGGCGATGGTCGACCTGACCTGCCTGCTGGCCGACGACGACGAGAACGACATTCGCATCGAGGCGGCGCTGCTCAAGCTGTACGCGTCCGAGATGGCGTGGAAGGTCGCTGACGAGCTCGTGCAGATTCGCGGCGGGCGGGGCTTCGAGACCGCCGATTCGCAGCGGGCGCGGGGCGAGCGCGGCCTTGAGGCCGAGCAGGTGCTGCGTGACCTGCGGATCATGCGCATCTTCGAGGGCTCGTCCGAGATCATGCACCTGCTGATCGCGCGCGAGGCCGTGGACGCCCACCTCGACGTGGCGGGCGACATCATCGACCCCGAGGCCTCCCGTGACGAGAAGCTCAAGGCGGTGGGCAAGGCGGGCGCCTTCTACGCCGGCTGGTTGCCGACCCTGGTGGCCGGCAAGGGTGTGGTGCCCACGTCGTTCGGCGACTTCGGACCACTGGCCACCCACCTGCGCTTCATCGAACGCGCCACCCGCAAGCTGGCCCGCTCGATCTTCTACGGGATGGCTCGCTGGCAAGGAGCGATGGAGCGCAAGCAGGCCTTCCTCGGCCGGGTGGTCGACATCGGTGCCGAGCTGTTCGCGATGACCGCCGCCTGCGGACGGGCCAGGGCCGAGCGCGCCGCGCATCCGCAGGGCGTCCAGTTGGCCGACCTGTTCTGCGCCCAGGCCCGGGTGCGCATCGACGCACTGTTCACCGCGTTGTGGCAGAACACCGACGACGCCGACGGCGCCGCCGCCAAGCAGGTGCTCGAGGGCCATTACGCCTTCGTCGAATCGGGCATCACACCGCCCCGCGACGAGGGACCGTGGGTCAGTCCGGTCGAGCCGGGTCCGTCCGGCAAGCCGGACCTGCGCCGTCACCTGCCCCACGTGCAGTAGCGGCCCGACTACCCTGGCGGCATGCCACCGCTTCGTCTTGCCGCCATCGGCCTGCTGCTCGTGCTGGTCACGATCAACCTGGGCTCGTTCACGCTGTCGCTCGACCTGCTCGGCTGGCTGATGGTGGTCGGCGGCATGCATCAACTGGCCGAGGTGAACAAGTGGTTCGGCTGGGCCCGCAACCTGGCGGTGGTCGCGCTGGTGCTCGAGCTGGTGCTGATGATCTCGCCGTTCGCCATCATCAACGTGCTCGCCTCACCCCTGAACCGGCTGGCCGTGCTGGCCTTCGTGTTCTGCCTGTGCACGGCGCTGCTGCAGCAGCTGGGTCGCAGCGACCGCGGGTACGCCGTCACGCTGCAGGTGCTGCGGGTGCTGATTCCCCTGGTCACCGTCGCCGCGGCGGTGTTCGCCGCGATCGAGGCCCCCGCCGGACTGCCGATGGGGTGGCTCTACCCCGTCCAGCTGATCGGCACCGCCGTACTCGCCGGGGTGATGTGGCTGCTTGGGGCGCGGTACTCGTTCACCCGCTGACTCGACCCAGCCGGCAAGCCGGGTCGAGGCTGTAGTCGGCCATGTAGTCGAAGACCGCGCGCAGCGCGACCCGTTCGGGGTCGTGGTAGTAGGGCCGCTGCACGGCCGCGAAGTCGTCCCAGGTGCCGGTGAAGTCGAAGGCCCAGGTGAACAGGTCCTTCGGCTCGTCCGCGACGGCGAACAGGCAGCGGAAGCCGTGCCGCTCGCGCACCACGACGATGCGGCGCCAGAGTGCCAGGAACTGCTGCCAGTCGCCCACGATCGAGTAGCGGCGCAGGCAGACGGTGCGTCCGGGCTGGTCCGGACGGTCCGCCAGCAGTTCAACCCGGATGGGGCGCACCACCAGGTTGCCGAACACGTGCGGTGCGGCTCGCTCGCGCAGGGCGACGTGGTCGGGATCGGCCGCCAGCGCCGCCTCGCCGGCCGGTGCGTCGTCGTGGCGATACAGCCAGGTCAGTTTCGGTTCGGCCTGCTGCTGCAGGTAGGCCTGCAGGTGGGTGAAGCCGTGCTGCTCGCGCAGCCGCACCTGCTCGGGCCAGGTGGCGAGCCACGCGTCCAGGTGCCCGGGGCGGATCGACACCCGGTGCAGCAGGGTCTGGGACACGACGGCAGCCTACGCGGACTGTGACCGCGCACTTCCTGAAATGACCCGTGGGAGTCACCGCAATCCCCGGCGTGTCGCGACCCGAGCAGCTGACTGGTGTCGGGATTTCAGAATGTTCGCCGGGTGCGCCGCCGAACGTGCTGTGCCACCATGGCTCGAGACGCTCGGGCAGTGACGCTCGGCGCCTGGCCCGCACCCCCCAACCCCCGCGGGCAGCCGAAGGAGTGCTTCATGCGACCCATTCCCACCCTCGCCGCCCTCATCGGCGGCCTGCTCACCGCCTCGATGTTGACCCCCGCGACCACCGCGGAGGCGCAGAATGGTGCCGTGCCCCGCGAACAGACCATCAGCGACGGCGTCACCGCGTTCACCGTGGTGACCAACCCCGGCGACGGGGCCACCCTGAGTTACGTCAAGGGCGGTTCCGTCACGCTGCTGAAGGTGCGATCGGGCCGTTCCACGCTGGCGTTCAAGGACCTCAACGCCAACGGACGCCTCGACGTCTGGGAGGACTGGCGCCGTCCGGTCGCCGAACGCGCCAAGGCGTTGGCGAAGGAACTCACCATGGAACAGATCGCCGGCCTGATGCTGTTCAGCTCGCACGAGCGTTCCCCCGAGGCCGGACTCACGGATGCGCAACGCAAGTACCTCAAGGACGATCACCTGCGCAACGTGCTGAACGCGGGCGCGAACGACGTCACCGCGAACGTGACCTGGGTCAACGCCGTGCAGGCCTTCGCCGAGCAGCAACTGTCGTCCACGACCCCGTACGTGCCGGTCAACTTCAGCTCCGACCCGCGCTCGACGGCGGCCAACGACTCGGCCTACAACGCCGAGGGCGACGACATTTCGCGTTGGCCCTCGAACCTGGGGCTGGCCGCCACCTTCTCGCGCTCCACCATGCTGAAGTTCGCCAAGGCGTCCTCGGCGGAGTACCGGGCGATGGGCATCACCACGGCGCTCGGCCCGCAGATCGACCTGGCCACCGAGCCCCGCTGGCTGCGCGTCGACGGCACGTTCGGCGAGAACGTCGAACTGGCCAGCACGATGGCCGAGGCCTACGTCGAGGGGTCGCAGAACACCTACGACAAGCGCGGACGCTCCGTGGGCTGGGGTGCCGACTCGATCAACACGATGATCAAGCACTGGCCCGGTGACGGCGCCGGTGAGGGCGGCCGCGAGTCCCACCTGAACGCGGGCAAGTACGCGGTGTACCCCGGCGACAACTTCGACGAGCACACGCTGCCCTTCCTGGCCGCCAAGGACGCCACCGCGGTGATGAGTTCGTACTCGATCGCGATCGCCAAGGACGGCTCGGCGTTGACCGGCAACCGGGTCGGCTCGGCCTACGACAAGGTGAAGATCGACCTGCTGCGCAACTCGGGCTACGACGGCGTGATCTGCACCGACTGGGGCGTGACCACCGGCTACACCGACGCCAACTCGATCTTCGGCATGGCCTGGGGCATGGAGAAGGCGTCCGTCAACGAACGGCACTACGCCGTGCTGCGGGCCGGCGTCGACATGTTCGGCGGCAACAACAACAAGGTGCCGGTGCTGGCCGCGCACGCGCTGTGGCAGGCCGACTTCGTGGCGGGCAAGAACGCCATCGACGCCGACACCCGGTTCCGCCAGTCGGCTGAGCGCATCCTGCGCATGCTGATGCTGCCCGGCCTGTTCGAGAACCCCTACCTCGACCTGGCCGTCTCCAAGACGATCGTGGCCAGCGACGACAAGATCCAGGCCGGCCTCGATGCCCAGTTCGACTCCGTGGTGATGCTGAAGAACGCGAACCGCACCATTCGCCCGTCCGCGTTGAAGAAGTTCGCCAAGCAGACGGTCTACATTCCGAGTTCGATCGGGCACGGCTTCCCGAGCGTGTTCTCGCAGTCCACCACGGACATCACCGGGCCGACGCTCGATGCCGAGGTGGCCAAGCAGTACTTCGCCAAAGTGCTCACCGACACCCCGGTGCTCGACAGCGCCGGCAAGGTGATCGACTACGTGATGCCCGACCTGGCCGACGTCGACGTGGTGCTGGCCGGCATGCGAAGCCCCGACAACGGCAACAACTTCACCGGGGCGGGACGCAACTCCGACGGTACCTACTACCCGTTGTCGCTGCAGTGGGGTCCGTACACGGCGAACGGGCCGAACGTGCGGCGCACGTCCATCGCGGGCGACCTTCGCGACGACGGCACGGTCGAGAACCGGTCGTACTTCGGGGCGAGTTCTAAGATCGGCAACGCCTTCGACCTGACCGCGCTGAACCGCACCGTGAAGACGGTCAAGGGCATCGAACGGCGCACCGGCCGGCACATTCCGGTGATCGTCGCGGTCAAGGCCAAGACCAGCTTCATTCCGGCCGAGTTCGAGAAGAAGGTGGACGCGATCCTGGTCGGGTATTCGCTGAACGACCGGGTGCTGATCGAGACCGCCCTGGGTCAGCACAACCCGCAGGGACGCCTGCCGATCGCCAGCCCGAAGAACATGAACGCCGTCGAGAAGCAGTTCGAGGACGTCGGTGAGGACATGGTGGCGTACGTCGACTCGGCGGGTCATCGCTACGCCTTCGGCTACGGCCTGAACTGGCGTGGGGTGATCCGCAAGCGCTGATTCGCTGAAGTGTCGGTGCCCCATGGCATTGTGGGGCCCGACATGACGGACGACCTGCTGGAGCGTTTCAGCCCTGCCACCGCGGCCTGGTTTCGGGGCAGCTTCACCACGCCCACCGCAGCCCAGACCGGGGCGTGGAGCGCGATCAGCTCGGGCCGGCACACGCTGGTGGTGGCGCCCACCGGATCGGGCAAGACGCTGTCGGCCTTCCTGTGGGCGCTCGACCGGCTGGCCAGTGAGCCACCGCCGTCCGACAAGCTGAAACGCTGCCGGGTGCTGTACGTGTCGCCGCTCAAGGCGCTGGCGGTCGACGTCGAACGCAACCTGCGCTCGCCGCTGGTCGGCATCGATCACGAGTCGGTACGGCTGGGCCTGCCGGCGCCGAACATCACGGTGGCGGTGCGCTCGGGCGACACTCCGGCCGACCAGCGGCGCACGTTCGCGCGCGAGCCGTCCGACATTCTGATCACCACGCCCGAGTCGCTGTTCCTGCTGCTGACCTCGGCCGCCCGCGAGGCGCTCGCAGGCATCGAAACGGTGATCATCGACGAGATCCACGCGCTGGCCGGCGGCAAGCGGGGTGCCCATCTGGCCCTGTCGCTCGAACGCCTGGACGCACTGCTGCCCAAGCCGGCGCAACGCATCGGGTTGTCGGCCACGGTGCGTCCGATCGACGAGGTGGCCCGGTTCCTGGCCGGCGGGCGTCCGGTCAGCATCGTCAACCCGCCCAGCGAGAAGTCGTGGGACCTGTCCGTGGTGGTGCCGGTGCCCGACCTGGGGGCGCTCGGCGAGCTCACCGACGACCTGTCCGGGCCGGCCGCCGGGGCCCAGCAGCGCACGTCCATCTGGCCGCATGTCGAAGAGAAGATCGTCGACCTGATCGCGGCGCATCGCTCCACATTGGTGTTCGCCAACTCGCGCCGGCTGGCCGAACGGCTGACGGCGCGGCTGAACGAGATCTGGGCCGAGCGCCTGGGCGAACCCGAGCAGCCGGCCGAACGCCCTCCCGCGCAGCTGATGGGTCAGGCGGGCCAGTCGCACGGGGCGGCTCCGCTGCTGGCGCGGGCGCATCACGGCTCGGTCAGCAAAGAGCAGCGGGCCGCCACCGAAGAAGACCTGAAGGCCGGTCGGCTGCCGGCGGTGGTCGCCACGTCGTCCCTCGAACTGGGCATCGACATGGGTGCGGTCGACCTGGTGGTGCAGGTCGAGTCGCCGCCGTCGGTCGCGTCGGGGTTGCAGCGGGTCGGCCGGGCCGGACATCAGGTCGGCGCCACCTCGCGCGGGGTGCTGTTCCCCAAGTTCCGCGGCGACCTGGTGCAGACCGCGGTGATCACCGAGCGTATGCGGGCCGGGGCGATCGAAGCGCTGCGGGTGCCGTCCAACCCGCTCGACGTGCTGGCCCAGCAGATCGTGGCCATCTGCGCCCTCGACGACATCACGGTGCCCGACCTGGAGGCGCTGGTGCGGCGGGCGGCACCGTTCTCGGCGCTGACCCGGGGGGTGCTCGAATCGGTGCTCGACATGCTGGCCGGGCGGTACCCGTCCGAAGCGTTCGCCGAACTGCGGCCCCGGCTGGTCTGGGACCGCGCAACCGACACCCTGACCGGACGCCGCGGCGCCCAGCGCCTGGCGGTCACCTCGGGCGGCACCATTCCCGACCGTGGCCTGTTCGGGGTGTTCATCGCCGGCGACGGGGTCGGGCGCCGGGTGGGCGAGCTGGACGAAGAGATGGTCTACGAGTCGCGGGTCGGCGACGTGATCACGCTCGGCACGTCCACATGGCGCATCGAAGAGATCACCCACGACCAGGTGCGGGTCAGCCCGGCGCCGGGCGAGGGGGGGCGGCTGCCGTTCTGGAAGGGCGACACGCTGGGTCGTCCGGCCGAGCTGGGCCGTGCCCTGGGCGGGTTCGTCCGCGAACTGGGGGCGATGTCGCCCGAGGCGGCCCGAGCGCGGGCGCGTACCGCGGGCCTGGACGACTGGGCCGCCGACAACCTGGTCGGCTATCTGCACGAGCAGCGCGAGGCGATCCCGCAGCTGCCCAGCGACACCACGATCGTGGTGGAACGGTTCCGCGACGAACTCGGCGACTGGCGGGTGGTCGTGCACTCACCGTTCGGGGCGCCGGTGCACGCACCCTGGGCGTTGGCGATCGCGGCCCGGCTGCGCGAGGCGCACGGGGTCGACGTCTCTGCCATGCACGGCGACGACGGCATCGTGCTGAGGCTGCCCGAAACGGACTGGTCCGACGCCGAGACGGCGGCCCCCGACCTGCTCGACGTGATCGTGATCGACCCCGACGAGGTGGCCGGCATCGTGACCGAACAGATCGGCGGATCGGCCCTGTTCGCCAGTCGTTTCCGTGAGTGTGCCGGGCGGGCGCTGTTGCTGCCCAAACGCCGTCCGGATCGGCGTCAGGCCTTGTGGCAGCAGCGTCAGCGGGCTTCGCAGCTGCTTGAGGTGGCCGCCCAATACCCCAGCTTTCCGATCGTGCTCGAGGCGGTGCGCGAGTGCGTGCAGGACGTGTTCGACGTGCCCGCGTTGGTCGAGCTGATGCGGTCGATCGCGTCGCGGCAGGTGCGCACCGTCGAGGTGACCACGTCGCGTCCGTCCCCCTTCGCGTCGTCGCTGCTGTTCGGGTACGTGGCGCAGTTTCTCTACGAGGGCGACTCGCCGCTGGCCGAGAAGCGGGCGGCGGCGCTCACCCTCGACCCCACCCTGCTCTCGGAACTGCTCGGCACCTCGGACGGGCTCGCCCTGGCCGACCTGCTCGACCCCGAGTCGCTGACCCGCACCGAGGCCGAACTGCAGCACCTGGCCGAAGGCCGCCGGGCGCGCGACGCCGAAGACCTGGCCGACGTGATCCGGGTGCTGGGACCGTTGGATCTGCCGGCGCTGCAGGCGCGCAGCACGTCACCCGACGCGACCGCCGACTGGCTGGTGGCGCTGGCCGAACAACGCCGGGTGATCGAGGTGCGGGTCGGCGGCCGCACCCATTGGGCCGCGGTCGAAGACTCCGGACGGCTGATCGACGCCCTGGGCGTGAGCGTGCCGGTGGGAGTGCCCGAGGTGCACCGGGCGCCGGTTGCCGACCCGTTGGGTGACTTGGTGCTGCGCTGGGCACGCAACCACGCGCCGTTCCTGGCCGGCGAGGTGGCCTCGTGGCTGAGTCTCGGGCAGGCCGTGGTGCACGGGGTGCTGCGCCGGCTGGTCGCCGAAGGGCGGCTGGTCGAGGGCGACCTGCGTCCGCCAGGGTGGGTGCCGCCGTCGCCGGCGGTCTCGCCGCCGGTCGGGCCTGACGAGGCCTCTGCCAGCCACCCCACAGCCCGCAACGCCGGCCTCACCTACTGCGATCCGGGCGTGCTGCGGGTTCTTCGCCGCCGCTCGCTGGCCGCGCTGCGCAATGCCGTCGAGCCGGTGCCGCCGCGGCAGTTCGCCCGGTTCCTCACCCAGTGGCAGGGCATCGCCAAGCCCCTGTGGGGCACGGCCGGACTGTTGTCGGCCGTGCAGCAGCTCGCCGGCTACCCTGTGCCGGCCAGTTCGCTGGAATCGCTCGTGCTACCCGCCCGGGTGCGCGACTACACCCCCGCGCTGCTGGACGAGCTGCTGGCCTCCGGCGAGGTGGTCTGGCAGGGCGCCGGGGCGCTCGCCGGCACCGACGGCTGGGTGAGCCTGCACCCGGCCGACGCCGCCGCCCTGACCCTGGCGGCACCCTCCGAGGTGGAAAGTGAGCAGGCGCAGCAGATCCTGGATGCGCTGGCCGGCGGCGGCAGCTATCTGTTCCGGGCCCTGTCGCAGCGCCTCGGCGTCGGCGACACCGAGCTGGCCGCAACCCTGTGGCAGCTGGTCTGGTCGGGGCAGCTGACCAACGACACGCTGGCTCCCCTGCGCTCCCTGCTCGGTGGCGGACGGGCCACGCTCAAGCAGCGTCCGACCGCGGCGCGGCTGCGGTACGGGCGGCGTCCGCTGGCCCGCGCACCGTTGCCCACCCCGTCCGGGCCGCCCAGCACCACCGGACGCTGGTCGCTGCTCCCCACCGCCGAGACCGACCCCACCGTGCTCGCCGCCGCCCGGGCCGACGTGCTGCTCGACCGCTACGGGGTGGTCACCCGCGGCAGCGTCGCCAACGAAGAGGTCACCGGCGGCTTCGCCGGCGCCTACCGGGTGTTCGCCGCGCTCGAAGAGTCGGGCCAGGTGCGCCGCGGGTACTTCGTCGAGGGCCTCGGCGCGGCCCAGTTCGGCGACCGGCACGCCGTCGACCTGCTGCGTGAGGTCGCCGAGCAACCGGGCGCCGTCGTCTTGGCCGCCACCGATCCGGCGAACCCCTACGGCGCCGCGCTGGGCTGGCCGGCCCGCGCCGAGGGCACCAAGCACCAGCCGGGCCGCAAGGCCGGTGCGCTGGTGGTGCTGGTCGATGGCGACCTCGCCCTCTACGTCGAGCGCGGCGGACGCACCCTGCTCTCGTTCAGCCCCGACCCCACCGTTCTGAGCGCCGCCGCCACGGCGCTCGCGCAGGCCGTCCATGCCGGAGCGTTGGGCAAGCTCACCGTCGCCAAGATCGACGGGGCGGACGTGCTCGGTAGCGACCACGCCCTGGCCGACGCTCTCGCCGCGGCCGGGTTCCGGCTGACCCCGCAGGGGCTGAGGTTGCGGCGATGAAGGCCTCCGATGCCCGAGGGTGACACTGTCTGGCGCACGGCACGACGCCTGCATCAGGTGTTCGCCGGCGAGCCGCTGACCCGCTGCGACCTGCGCTGGCCAGAGCTGTCCACGCTCGACTTCACCGGTCAGCGCACGCTGGCGGTGATCAGCCGCGGCAAGCATCTGCTGCACCGTCTCGACTCGGGCTGGACGATCCACAGCCACCTGCGTATGGACGGCCAGTGGCGCATCGAGAAGCCGAACGCCCGCGCGAACGCCCAGACCCGCGCGCTGCTCGGCACCACCGAGTGGACCGCCCTGGGCCAGCGGCTCGGCATGCTCGACGTCGTCCATACCGCGGACGAACACACGCTGGTCGGCCACCTCGGCCCGGACGTGCTCGGTCCCGACTGGAACCCGCGGCTCGCCGAGCAGAACCTGATCGCAGCCGCAACCACCATCGGAGCCGCCCTGCTCGACCAGACCAACCTGGCCGGCGTCGGCACCCTCTATGCCTCGGAATCGCTGTTTCTCGAAAAGCTCAACCCGTGGACGCCGGCGGGTGAGCTACCCGCCCAGCGGATCGCCGCGATCATCGATCGTGCCCACCGGCTGCTGCAGGCGAACAAGGACTTCGCGGTGCAGTCCACCACCGGCAGCCGTCGGCACGGTGAGACCGGCTACGTGCACGCCCGCAACGGTCAACCGTGCCGGCGCTGCGGCGGCACCGTCCGGGTGGCGATGATCGGGCCGCCCACCCGCGAACGCACCATGTTCTACTGCCCCGGATGCCAGGGCGGCCTGGGCCCCACGGACGACGGACGACCCCAGCAAAGGCTGGGGTCGTCCGGTTCGACGTATCGCGGTTGAGGGTGTACCAGTCCTCAGCTCACCTTGAAGCTGACCTTGACCGAGCCCTCGACCACGCCGGGACCGGTGAACACCTGCACCGAGCGGTACGAGCTGGTGCCCTTGCGCGAATAGCCCAGCGTCTGGGTCAGCTGGTCGTTGCGCAGCACCGTCGCCAGCTCATCGATCAGCTCATCGAAGCTGGACGCCTCGACCTCGTCGATCTCGCAGTCGTCCCAGATGTCGCACTCGGACGCCCCGGATGCCTCGGAGTAGCGCAGTGAGCCCTTGCTGGTCGCCTTCTTCGACAGACCCACCGTGCGGGTGGCTCCGGTGATCGTCGGCCCGCTCAGCTTGTCGTTCACGCTCTTGCGGTAGACCGGACGCACCGAGTACGTGGTTCCGGCCTTCAGGGTCTTGCCGCTGAGCGTCACCCAGGTCTGACCCTTGCGGTACTGGACCCCGCTGAGCCCGTAGCGGACCGCGTCCTCGCTGACCAGCGTGAGGTTCATGGCGACGCGGGTGATCTCGACATCGGTGAAGCCGTTGTCGATCAACGAGTAGAGGTCGTCCTCCACCTGCATGGCGGGACGCGCCGCGACCACGTCGGTGCCCGCATAGATCTGGCTCTTGGTCAGGGTTCCGGTGTCGCCCTCGGCCGTCCGGTACCCGATGGACCAGGTGAAGCGCAGGGTGCCGCGGTAGTAGTTGTCGAGATCCTCGATGACGGCGTTGCCGACCAAGGACGAGGTCACCCCCGGCCCGGCCTCCGGCAACACCACGGTGGAGCTGCGTGAGTCGACCACCACGCCCGAGGCGGAGCGGACGGTGAGCGTCACCGGGTAGCCCGACACTGCGCCGAGGGTACCCTTGACACCCACCAGGCGATCCTGCGTGATCATGCCCTGCGCGTCACCGATGGCACTCACCTGCTTGTAGGAGCCGATCGTGCCGGTGGCGTCCGGAACCACCATCGCGGCGCTGGCGTTGGCGAGGCCGTAGGTGGTGGCGCCGGCGAAGTCCATCGGATGCCCGAACGCCCACACGTCGTTGCCGCAGACCACGGTCACCGTGCCGACGCCGCCCAACAGGGCATCGCCGGTGCTGTACAGCACGGCGATGTTGCCGCCGGCCACCAGGGGATCGTCGGCGGCGCTGCCGGCGGCGGCTGTGCCGACCGCGGCGAACGATCGGCTGCGCAGCCGTTCCGCGGCCGTGCTGCTGTTTCTGGGCACCCGGGCCAGCAGGGCGTTGGTCAGCTTGGCGCCTTGGGCCGAGGCCACGGCCACGTTCGCCGTGGCCACCTGGTGCAGCGCGGATCCGCTGTTGAGCGCCGAGGCCTGCGCGGACGAGGGCCGCAGCCCGTCGGCCCTGGTGAGCGTGCCGGGGGTGATCCTGATCGTGGCCGGTGCGGCGAGGGTGCCGCCGATCGCCTTCATGTGCTCGGCGGGCGTGACGCCGGCGACCGGCAGGTTGTCGTAGTTGAGGCTGTACGACACGGCCCCGATCAGCGAGCCGTCCGCGGCGTAGACCGGCGAGCCCGACATGCCGGCCCAGATGCCGGCCGCCTTGAGTCCGCCGGTTCCGTCGATGGTGGGGCTGCTGAGCTGGAACAGCAACAGGTCCTTGCCCTTGCCGAGGCCGTCGTCGAGGTGGCCGAGGTAGCTGCCGGTGAAGCCGGACGGTGCGGTGCCCTGCACCACGCTGCTGCCGGTCACCGCCGTGCCGGCGGCATAGGCCTCCACTTCGGCGACCGTGGCCATCGGCACGCTGCCGTCGGCACAGAACGACTCGGACGCTGCGTGGGCGGGGCCCGGCGTGGCGGCGATGCCGGCACCGGCCAGCACCAGTGCCATCAGGCCGGTGACGCCGGTGCGCAGCCGGGAGCGCGAGAGTGGAGCGTGCATGTGGGTGACCTTCTCTCCGTGGGGGTGGCAACGTTGCTGTGCACACGATGCCCGGTGCTGGGTGCAACACACGGTGGCGCCACAACCATTCAGCAAGTATTCAGCAGGTGGGTGGGGTGGTTCGCACCCCAGCCTGATTCGGGCTCGGCCCGATTAGGCTGCCGACCATGACGGACGCCTGGCGGTGGATCGAGCGCAACCCCAGTGCCGTGCTGCTGTACGCGCAGCTCGGCGGCATTCTGCTGTACCCCTACCTGGAGGGTCCCGGCGACCAGTTCGGCACCCTGGTGCTGTCGCTGTTCGGCTTGGTGGTGCTCGGCCTGGCGGTGGCGACCGTCCGGGCGACCCCCTCGCTGACCTGGGTGGCGGTGCTGATCGGCGTGCCCGCCGTGCTGCTCACCTTCGTCGACGTGTTCACCCAGAACGCCCAACCCTGGCATCTGCTGTCGGACATCTTTCATGCCGGCTTTTACGCCTACACGCTGGTGGCCCTGCTGCGCTACATGTTCGCCGACGACCGGGTGAGCACCGACGAGCTGTACGCGATCGGTGCGACGTTCACCATCGGCATCTGGCTGTTCGCCTACGTGTACTCGATCTGCCAGACGCTGGTGCCGGGCTCCTTCGCGGCCTTCGCCGAAGCCGAAGGGCAGCGGACGTGGTTCGAGTTGCTGTTCCTGTCGTGCACGACGATGACCTCCACCGGCCTCTCGGACGTGATCCCGATCAAGCCGCACGCCCGCTCGCTGGTGATGATCCAGCAGATCGCGGGCATGCTCTATCTGGCGATCGTGGTGTCCCGCATCGTCGGGCTCACCCTGCACCGCCGGGATCGCAGCGCGGCTCAGAGGCGATCGCCGAAGCTGTAGGTCGCCCGCGGGGTGGCCATCAGGTCGGTCACGGCCTCGCGCCAGGCCAGGTAGTGCGGCGTCTGCTTGTGGGCCTGGGTGGCGGCCTCGTCCACGTACTCCTCGTACAGGACGAACCGGGTCGGGTCGTCCACCTGCTGCAGCAGGTCGAACCGGGTCACCCCGGGTTCGTTGCGGCTGCCTTCGGCGTTGGCCAGCGACGCCGCCTTGAACGCCTCGACGCCCTCAGCGGTGACGTGCACGTTGCACACGGTGGTGATCATTGCCGCGTCACTGCTGCGCCGCGTCGGCGAACCGGGCCAGCAGGTGCGGCCAGGCGAACTTGCCTCGGGATGCGGCGTTGAACTCGTTCCAGCCGTCGTGCTCGAAGGTGACGTGGGTGCCGGAATCCGAGGGCACGAAGGTGACCCGCACCACCGACGGCACGGTGCGGTCCTGCGCGAGGGTGAAGCTGAACGCCACCTTGGCCGGCGGGTCCCAGCCGATCACCTCGCCCCAGTCGTGCTCGGAGCCGTCCGTGTGACGTTCGGTGACCTGGCCGCGCATGCGCGGATCGATGGTGACCGTGGCGTAGGTTTCGGGGCTGCCGGTGTGGGCCGGATCCCACCACTCGCCGGTCTTGGCGGTGAAGACGTCGAAGGCGTGCTCGGGGCTGCAGCTGAGGCTGAGTTCGTGGACGATCGGGCTGGTATCCATGCCCCGATCCTTCCATTCCGGCGGGCCCACGGCTACACCTGCCGCCCCTCCCGGCCCGGCGATCTATTGGCGCCCGCCCGGTCGTGAAAGAGCACGCAGCCCGGACCGCCCGTACCGAACTGGTCACCAGGCTGCGGCTGGCGGGCACGCACCCCGCCTTCGTGCCGCCACTGGTGAGCCGGCCACTGACCACCCGGGACGGTCGTCCGCTCACCGTCTGGCCGCGGGTCGCGGTGGCCACGCCCACGGATCCGGCCCTGCCCTGGGCCGAGGCCGGACGCCTGTTGGCCGGCCTGCGGAGCCCCGGACGGACCCCCCGCCGGCTGGCCGGCCCGCGCGCGCCCCCGGGCTGGTGATCTGGGGAGCAGCCGAGCGCCCGCGCCGGACGGCCGAGCCCCGGGGCTCGTCCACGGCGATTGGCATCTGGGTCAGCTGGGTTCATGGGCGGCGGGCTGGCGGCTGATCGACATCGACGACCTCGGCGTCGGCGACCCGGCCTGGGATCTGGCCCGACCGGCCGGGTTCTGGGCCGCCGGCCTGCTCGGCGACGCCGACTGGCACGCCTTTCTCGACGCCTATCGCACGGCGGGTGGGCCGGCCGTGCCGCCCGCCGGCGACCCCTGGCCCACCCTCGACCTGCCCGCCCGGGTCGCCGTCTACGTGGCCGCGGTGCGTGCGCTGCGCGAACCGTCCCACAGCGAGGGCACAGCCGACGCACTGGTCGAGGCTTGTCGGGCAATGGCACAGTGAATCCATGTCCCAACTGCCGCACGACCCGCCGCCCCGCTACGAGCCGTACCAGGCCGCCGGCGCCCCCCAAGGTGCGATGACCTGCCCCAAGTGCGGCGGCCACATGCGCACCGTCGACCGCAACGGCGTCCACATCGAACAGTGCCTGAACTGCCGCGGCGTGTTCCTCGACTTCGGCGAACTCGAGAGCATCACCCAGCTCGAAGCGCGGTTCGCCGCTGCCCCACCGCCCGCGCAGGGCGGCTACGGGTACGGCCCCGAGTGGGGCCACCGCGGCGGTCAGCACTACCGGCGCAAGGGCTTGGGCGGGCTGTTCTTCAGCAGTTGAGGCTCGGCCGGGGCCGCGCGTATCAGCGCGGCCCCGGCGTGCTCCTGTGGGCATCACAACGCCCAGAGGAGGCCTCATGTCCCGCGTTCGTCGCGCACTCATCGCTGTCGCAGCCATCGGACTCACCATGTCGATGGCCCAGTTTTCGGCACAGACCAGTTACGCGGCCGTCTCATGCCAAGCCAACGGCGTTGACGGTGACCTGAACTCGGACGGCCTGGCCGACGTGATCGTCGGCGTGCCGTCCTACGACGGCGACCGGGGCGCCATCGACATTCTGTTCAGCGACGGCACCCGCAGTTTCCGGACGGCCGGCAGCCTCGGCCTGAGCTCCGCTCCCGGCGACCGGTTCGGTGAATCGGTGTCGTCGGCCGACATCGACGACGACGGCTGCGACGACCTGGCCGTGGGGGCTCCCGGCCACAACTCGAGCAGGGGCCGGGTGCACCTGCTGTTCGGACGCGCCGACAACAGCCTCGTCACCGGCGCCACGTTCACCGGCACCGCCGCCCACGGCAGCCTCGGCGCCCAGGTCGTGCTGTTGACCACCGAGAAGCTGACGGCAGCGGGTTACGTCCGTACCGGGCAGCAGTTGGTCGCCTCGGCGCCCACGGCCGACGACGGCAGCGCATGGGAGGCCGGCCGGGTGGTCGTGCAGCCGCTGACCGCCACCGGCGCACTCGCCGCCGGCACGGTGATCATCACCCAGAACTCGCCGGGCGTGCCCGGAACGTCCGAGAACGGGGACCGGTTCGGCACCGCCCTGGCCGGACAGGGGCGCACGATCGTGATCGGCACCCCGGCCGAGGCCGTGGGCACCAGGTCGGCCGCCGGTTCGGTCACGCTGCTGTCGGCGAGCGCCGCCAACCCCACCACGTTCGCCGGCGTCGCGGTCACCCAGAACACCAGCGGGGTGCCGGGCACCGCCGAGAGCAACGATCTGTTCGGCTCTGCCGTCGCGTTCCGCGACCACTACGTGCTGGTGGGGGTGCCGGGCGAAACCATCGGGTCGGCCAAGGGCGCGGGCCAGGCGCACGTTCTCAACTTCGACCCGGCCACCCGCAAGGCGCGCTCGCTGCGCGCGGTGCATCAGAACACCGCGGGCATTCCCGGCGCCAACGAGCGGGGCGACTACTTCGGCTCGTCCGTTGCGCTGGGCATCAACACCCTCGACCAGCTGACCGCGATCGTCGGCGCACCCGGCGAGGCGATCGGCACCGTGCTGGGTGCCGGCGCCGTGACCATGTTCCGCGCCAATCGCTCCGGTGGCCTGGCCTGGACGATCCGGCAGGGTGCCGGCGGCATCGCCGGTGCACCTGAGGCGGCCGATCACTTCGGTTGGTCGGTCAGCGTGCTGGGCGGCGACCTCGACGACGGCGAGGCGATGACGGACGGGGTCGTGGTCGGCACCCCGCACGAAGACATCGGCAGCACCGCCGATGCCGGCTCGGTCACCTACACCCGCAGCACCGACACCTGGTACACCCTGCTGCTGGAGGACACCGGCTCACCCAGCGTGCCTGCGGATGCAGCCTTCGGCGAGACTCTGGCCGGCATGAACGGCTGATCCCGCTACCCACCCACCCCAATGGGGCCGGGCGGTGCGCCCACGGCGACAGACGCCCAGCGCACCGTCCGGGCGGCGTGTTACCGTCGAGGCCATGGCGGCATGGAACGCAGTGACTGCGGCACTGGCGCTGACCCTGGCAGCTGCTCTGGCTGGCTGCACGGTCGGCGCACCCAGCAGTCAGCAGAGCCCCACGCCCCGATCGACCCTCGCCACCGCAGGCGTCAGGCCGCCGACCGTCAAGGGCACGGTGCAGACCAGCAAGTCCACGCCCCTGTCGCTGCGCGAGCAGCCGACGACGGCCAGCAGACGGTTGCTGGGCATTCCGAACAAGACCTCAATCACGATGCTCTGCAAAACCCTGGGTGTCACCGTCAGCAACGGCTCCCGCGCCTCGAACGTGTGGAACCGGGTCACCTACAAGAAGAAGACCGGCTACGTCGCATCGGTGTTCGTGCGCGGTGGCGACTCGGTTGAGCTGACGCTGTGCCAAGAGAAGACGGCCAAACCGAACCCAACGGTCACCACCCGGCCACCCAACGTCGAACAGGCCATCGTCAAGGTGGCCCGCGGTCAGCGCGGGGTCGAGGGCAAGAAGAAGCAGTGCAACCCCTACGGCGGCTGCATGCCGTGGAGTTCGCTGTTCGCCACTTGGGTCTGGAACAAGGCCGGCAATGTGGTGCCGAAGTTCTCGTTCTCGGGCGACCTGTTCACCTGGGGCCAGAAGCACAACCGTTCCCACGAGGGCACCGAGGGCGTGGGCCCCGGCGACCTGGTGCTCACCGGCACCGGCCCCACCAGCCCCAAGACCAGCACCCGGGTCGATATCGTGATCGAGGTGTTGGCGAACAGCAAGCTCAAGGTGATCGGCGGCGACGTCGACAACCGGGTCGCCGAGCGCACCGTTGCCGCCAAGACTATCTACGGGTGGGTCGAGGCCTGATCCACAACCAGTGAGGAGCCGCCATGCGATTCGACTTCGTGCCCTCGGGCGGCCCCACCATCGGCGTCGAATGGGAGCTCGCCCTGGTGGACGCCGAGTCGCTCGAGCTGGTGCCGCGGGCGCAGCGCGTCCTCGATGCGGTCGACGACCCGAAGGGTGGCCCGATCCGGCGCGAGTACCTGACCAACATGATCGAACTGGTCACCGGCGTGCACCACCGGGTCGACGAAGCGATGGACGACCTGCGCGAACGGTTGAGAGAGGTGCGAGCGATCGTGGGTGCGGACACCCTGCTGCTCGGTGCCGGCGTGCACCCCACCTCGCTGGCCCATGACCAGCATCACTACGACATTCCGCGCTACCACGTGGTCGCCGAGCGCAACGCCTACTGGGGCCGGCTGATGGCGATCTTCGGCACCCACATCCACGTCGGCATCGACCATCGCGATAAGGCACTGCCGATCACCTACGGCCTGGCCCGCTTCTCGCCCTACTTCATCGCGCTCACCGCGTCGTCGCCGTACTGGGAGGGCGAGGACACCGGCTTCGCCTCGCACCGCACCATGCTGTTCCAGCAGCTGCCCACCAACGGCCTGCCCTACCCGATGGACACCTGGGACGAGTTCGAGCACTACGCCACCGAACTCGAGCTGGCGGGCATGATCACCGCACCGAACGAGATCCGCTGGGACGTGCGTCCGTCCACCTTCGGCACCGTCGAGAACCGCGTGTTCGACTCGGTCCCGACCTTCGCCGAACTCGGCGCCATGACCGCGCTGACCCAGTGCCTGGCCACCTACATGTCGCGCGAACTGGACGACGGACGGGGCATCGCCCGGCTGCCGATGTGGTTCATGAAAGAGAACAAGTGGCGGGCGGCCCGCTACGGGCTCGACACCGACGTGGTGACGCCCCGGGTGGGCCAGAAGGTCCGTCCGATGCGCGAGGGCATTCTCGACTGGCTCAACCGGCTGGAACCGATCGCGGCCGAACTGCACTGCGCCGACGAGCTGGGGTTCATCGCCGTCCTGCTCGAACACGGGCCCAGCTACCTTCGGCAACGGGCCGCGGGCGGGCCGTCCGAGGCGCTGCGCCAGTTGGTGTCCGAGACCGGGGCGGAGCGGCCGGCCTGGCCGCTACCCTTCTCGCCGTGAAACCGTTCATGCTGCTGGCCACCCGCGACCACGACAAGGCCGCCCGCGACGAATACGAGTCGGTACTCATGCACGCGGGCCTCGCGTCCGAGGATCTGGTGCACCTGCGGGTCGAAGCCGGGCCGCTACCGCGGCTGTACCTCGAGGACTACTCGGGGGTGTTCCTCGGCGGCAGCCCGTTCAACATCAGCGACGCGGTGAAGTCCGACCTGCAGCTGCGGGTCGAGGGCGACATTCGCAATGTGGTCGACCACATCGTCGACGCCGACTTTCCGTTTCTGGGCATGTGCTACGGCATCGGCACGGTGACGGCGCACCTGGGCGGTACGGTCGATCGCACCTACGCCGAGGGCCTCGGGGCCATCGAGGTGACGCTCACCCCCGAGGCCGCGGACGACGCGATGATGGACGGCCTGCCGCCCCGCTTCCACGCGTTCGTCGGCCACAAGGAGGCCTGCAACGGCGCCCCACCGGGGGCCACCGTGCTGGGCACCGGCGTGGCCTGCCCGGTGCAGATGTACCGGTACGGCGCCAACGTGTACGTCACGCAGTTCCACCCCGAGCTCGACATCGAGTCGCTGGCTCAACGCATGCAGATCTACCGCAACGCCGGGTACTTCCACCCCGACGACTTCGACATTCTGATCGAGATGGCGCGTACGTCCGGGGTGGCGGAGCACCCGCACCGGCTGCTGCGCAACTTCGTCACCCGGTACGCCAGGGACTGAGCCCGAGCTCAGGGCACCACGAGGTCGGCGTACTCGGGGTGTCGCTTGATGAACGTGACCACGAACGGGCAGACCGGACGCACCCGCCACGCCCCTGTCGCTCGCACCTGGTCGAGCGCGCCGGCCACCAGCGTGGTGCCCAGGCCGCGTCCGTTGAACTCCGGCTTGACCTCGGTGTGGTCGAACGTGGCCACGCCGTTGGAGAGGTGGTAGTGCGCGAAGCCGGCCAGCGCGTCGTCCACGAAGATCTCGAAGCGCGACCGGCGCTCGTTGTGCCTGACTGGCTCGCTCATCGCTTCCTCCGGTCCGCATACGCTCATTGGGGTGAAATCGCTCGACATCAGGGTCTCAGAACCGGCTAGGTGTTACCTATCTCGACCACATGGGGTTGAGTAGAGCAATGATCCGCTTCGAGGACGTCAGCAAGTCCTACCCGGATGGTACCGAAGCCGTCCGCGGTTTCACGCTGGAGGCCCCGACCGGTTGCACGACGGTGCTGGTCGGCTCGTCCGGCTGCGGCAAGACCACCCTGCTGCGCATGGTCAACCGCATGGTCGACCCGACCAGCGGCATCGTGTGGATCGACGACGAGAACGTGGCCGAGGTGCCGCCGGTGCCGCTGCGCCGGCGGATCGGCTACGTGATGCAGAACGCCGGCCTGCTGCCGCATCGCCTGGTGATCGACAACATCGCCACCGTTCCGCTGTTGAACGGGGTGCCGAAGGCGGAAGCCCACCGTCGGGCGTCCGAACTCATGGAGTTGGTCGGTCTGGAGCCGCGGATGGGCAAGCGGTACCCCGATCAGCTTTCGGGCGGTCAGCAGCAGCGGGTGGGGGTGGCCCGCGGGCTGGCCGCCGACCCCAACATTCTGCTGATGGACGAGCCGTTCGGCGCCGTCGACCCGCTGGTGCGCGCCGACCTGCAGGCCGAGTTGCTGCGCATTCAGCGCGAGCTGCACAAGACCATTCTGTTCGTCACCCACGACATCGCCGAAGCCCTCGCGCTCGGCGATCAGATCGTGATCCTGGCCAAGGGGGCACGCATCGCGCAGACCGGCACCCCTCAGGAGGTGGTGGCCGAGCCGGCCGACTCGTTCGTCGCCGACTTTCTCGGTCTGGGCCGCGGCTCCCTCGACCTGCACCTGCGCGAGACGCCGACCGGCACGCTGGTGCTCGACGCGCACGGACGTCCGGCCGGTCGCCTGGTCGGCGAGTCACGAACGGACGCGACGGCGTGACCTGGGTGCTGGCCAACCTGCAGCTGATCGGGTCGCGGACGGTGTCGCACCTGCTGCTGGCGGTGCCGGCGATCGTGCTGTCGTTCGTGCTCGCGCTGCCGCTGGGCTGGATCGCCAACCGATTTCGGTGGTCGCGGGCCACCCTGCTGAGCGCTGCCGGGCTGCTGTACGCGATTCCGTCGCTGCCGCTGTTCGTGGTGCTGCCGACGATTCTCGGCTTCGGGGTGCGTGATCGGCTCAACGTGATCGTGGCGCTCACCCTGTACGGAATCGCCCTGATGGTGCGCTCGGCCGCGGACGCCCTGGCGTCCGTCGGCGCGCCGGTGGTGCTGTCGTCCACGGCGCTGGGGTACTCGGCCGCCAGCCGGTTCTTTCAGGTCGAGCTGCCGCTGGCCGGGCCGGTGCTGCTGGCCGGGCTGCGGGTGGTGGCGGTCAGCACGATCAGCCTGGTCACGGTGAGCTCGCTGCTGGGTGTGGACAACCTCGGGCTGCTGTTCGTGGACGGCTTTCAGCGCGGCATCCTGGCCGAGGTGCTGACCGGCATCGTCGCCACCGTGCTGCTCGCGCTGATCGTGGACGGCCTGCTGGTGCTGCTCGGCCGGCTGCTGATGCCCTGGACGGCGGTGCGCCGGTGAACTATTTCACGCAGGCCCTGGCCTGGATCGCCGATCCTGAGAATCTGCACGGCGACGGGGGCCTGCTGGCCCGCAGCTGGGAGCAGATCTGGTACACGCTGCTGGCGGTGCTGGTGGCGTCCGTCATCGCGATTCCGCTCGGCTACCTGGTCGGCCACACCGGACGCGGCCGCGGGCTGGTGGTGGCCACGTCCGGGGCGGCGAGGGCACTGCCCACCCTCGGCGTGGTCACCCTGGTCGGGCTGATTTTCGGCATCGGCCTGTTCGCGCCGATGGTGGCGCTGGTGCTGCTGGCCGTTCCCTCGGTGCTGGCCGGCGCGTACGCGGGCGTCGAGGCGATCGATCCACGCACCAAGGACGCCGCCCGCTCGATGGGCATGTCGGAATGGCAGGTGCTGACCAAGGTGGAGATTCCGCTGGGGCTGCCGCTGCTGATCGGCGGCCTGCGTTCGGCGACCCTGCAGGTGGTGGCCACCGCCACCCTGGCCGCCTACGTGGGCGCCGGCGGCCTGGGCCGGTTCCTGTTTCTTGGACTGAAGACGCAGGATTATCCACAGATGCTTGCCGCGGCCCTGCTGGTGATGGTGATCGCGCTGATTCTGGAAGGAGCCTATGAACTCGCCGAACGCCAGGCCGCCCAACGCCTGCGCACCCACTGACCCTCGATCCTGCTCGCTTTGGAAAGGTAACCACCGATGAAGACCCGTATCGCCGCCGTCCTGATGGCCGGAGCGCTGGCGCTGAGCGCCTGCGCGTCGTCCAATCCGCTGGGCTCGGCCAGCGCCGCACCGTCCGGCTCGCCCACCGCCGGGGGCGCGACCACCACCCTGGTGGTCGGTTCGCAGCAGTACTACTCCAACGAGATCATCGCCGAGCTGTACGCGCAGGCGCTCGAGCACAACGGCTTCACCATCACCCGGCAGTACCAGATCGGTCAGCGTGAGGTGTATCTGCCCGAGCTGCAGTCCGGCAAGATCGACGTCTTTCCCGAGTACTCCGGCAACCTGCTGCAGTACCTCGACAAGACCTCGACCGCCAAGACCGCCGCCGAGGTGAACGCAGCCCTGCCGGCCGCGCTCGGCAGCGCGCTGCGTCCGCTGACCGCGGCCGCGGCCGCCGATCAGGACTCGTACAACGTCACCAAAGCCAACGCCGACAAGTACGGCCTGGCCACCATCGCCGACCTGGCCAAGGTGGGCGACTCGATCAAGGTGTGCGCCAACTCCGAGCTCGAGAAGCGTCCCTACGGGCCGACCGGCCTGAAGAACGACTACGGGCTGAACGTCGAGGTGATTCCGGTGGAGGATTCCGGAGGTCCGCTGACCGTCAAGGCGCTCAAGGACGGCAAGTGCGACACCGCCGACATCTACTCGGCCGACCCGTCCATCGCCAGCAACGACCTGGTCACGCTGAGCGACCCGAAGGCGCTGATCCTGCCGCAGAACGTGGTACCGGTGGTGTCGGCCAAGGTCAACGAGCAGGCAGCGGCCGTGATCGACAAGGTCGGCGCGGCGTTGAGCACCGACGAGCTGGTGGCCCTGAACGCGTTGAGCGTCGCCGAGCAGCAGTCGTCCGCAGTGATCGCCAAGGGCTGGTTGACCGCCAAGGGTCTGCTCAGCTGACCGATATTGGGGACGGTTCCTTTACCTGTCGGAGCGACAGGTAAAGGAACCGTCCCCATTCCCGGTCGGGCATCCGACGCGACCGCCGTCATCCCGGCGGTACTCGTCATCCCGGCGGTACTCGTCATCCCGGCGGTACTCGTCATCCCGGCGAATGCCGGGATCTCGGGGGACGCCCCTAGCGTTAGCCTGCCCGCTCCCCTGGTCGCGTTCGCTTTCGACGTGGCTGAGATCCCGGCATTCGCCGGGATGACGAGTTACCGCCCGGATGACGGCCCCGCTGGTGGCGCCGGCCCCCGGGTCAGACGTGCAACTCGCAGAACGACTCGTAGTGATCGGCGGTGTAGAACCAGACGGCCGGCTCGGCACCCAGCTTCGACTGGCCGCCGGTGACCAGCCGGCGCGGGCCCGGGAACCGCTCACCCGGGGCCTTGACGGTGTATTCCCGGTAGTAGCCGCCCGGTTTTGCGGGCAGCAGGCGCTCGCGGTTGCCGAACGTGCCACCGTCGTCGCGCGGACGAAGGTAAGGCCCGTTCGCGCGCACGGCGGCCACCGCGTCGTGCACCTCCGCCGGCACCGAGGTGCACACCGGCAGCCCGGACGGGGTGCGGGTCGCCGGCGCGGACGCGGCCTTCGTCGCGTAGGTGGCCTTCGTCTCTGGGGTGGCCGCAGTCGGCTGTCCGTTGCCCCCGCCCAGCCCCCAGCCGATCACCAGGGCGAGCAGCAGCAGCACCAGCCCCACGGCGAGCAGGGTGCGCTGCCTGGCCGTGTTCATGCGTCGAGACCCGGTACGAGCAGGACGGTCTCGAACAACCGATCGGCGGGGTCGCCACCGCCGCGCCACAGCTGCGCCGTGGCGTCCTGCAGCACGTCCGCAAGCCGGAACCAGCCTGCGGTGTCCTTGTCGATCAGCGTCTCGGGGTGCGTCCAGAACAGCGCGATGCGGGGAGCGTCCGGCCAGTACCGGGCCAGGTCACCCAGGCTGTCGGCCAGGGCGTCCAGGTTGCGGCCTGCGGTTGCGGGCAGCCGCAGGGCGGCGGCGAGGCGGGCCTGCGCCACCCGAAAGTCGGTCACCTGGGCCGTGTCGACCTCGACCACCCGGTAGCCGGCGGCCTGCGAACGTTGCGCCAGCGCCGTCGTCTGCGCGGCGTCGGCGAACAGCAGCGCCTCGCCGTCCAGGTTCAGCTGGTCGGCGAGGCACGTCCAGGTGGCGGGCGTCACGAGTGCGGCGTCAGTGATCGAGGACGCGATCCAACTGCACCTGGCGGTCGGGCGCCACCTCGTCGTTGCCCTTGCGCACCACCAGCACGTCACACGGCGCGTGCTCGACCACCTGATTCGACACCGACCCCATCAGCAGGCCCTTGAAACCGCCCAAGCCACGGGTGCCCACCACCAGCAGCCGGGCGTGCGCGGACGCCTTGAGCAGCTCGCGTCCGGCGGGACCGTGCGGGGTCTCCAGGCTCACCTTCACCTCCGGGTACTCGGCGGCGATCGGCGTGACCTCTTTCGCCAGCCGCTGCTTGACGATGGCCTCGAAGTCGTCGGCCGGCGGCACGTAGCCCGGCGACCAGGTGGACGGGCGCGGAGCCGTGCTGATCGACCAGGCGCGCACGACCCGCACCTCGGCCTTGAGCAACTGGGCGAGCCAGAGCGCCTTGCGCAGCGCCAGCCGCGCGAAATCAGAACCGTCGTTGCCGACCACGATTGGCATGGGAGCGTCCATGCACCGACTCTACCGATGGCGGCGGCGAGATCGGCAAGGATGGACCCATGACCACCACCCCCACCATCGAGGTCCGCGACTTTCGGATGCGGTTCGGCGACCAGGTCGTGATCGACGATCTCAGCTTCGAGGTGCACGCCGGCGAGACCTTCGGGCTGCTCGGCTCGAACGGATCCGGCAAGACCACCACCATTCGCGCCCTGCTCGGCATCTACGAGCCCACCGCCGGCTCGCTGCTGGTGGAGGGACGCCCCTTCGACCCGGCGCTGGGCTCACGGCTGGGCTACCTGCCCGAAGAGCGCGGCCTGTACCGCAAGGAGTCGGTGCTCGAGGTGATGACCTACTTCGGCCGGCTCAAGGGGCTGAGCCACGAGGCGGCGTCCAGCTGGTCGAAGGAGTACCTGCGCCGGGTGGATCTGGCCGATCACGCCAAGGTCCGCCTCGACAAGCTCTCCGGCGGTGAGCAGCAGAAGGTGCAGTTGGGTGTGACGATCATGAACGCCCCCAGCATCCTGATCCTGGACGAGCCGACCAAGGGCTTCGACCCGGTCAACCGGCGGCTGCTGATGGATCTGGTGGACGAGCAGCGCGCCCAGGGCTCGACCGTGGTGATGGTCACCCACCAGATGGACGAGGTCGAACGGCTCTGCGACCGCATCCTGCTGCTCAAGGACGGCCGCGCCGAGGCGTACGGCACCCTCGCCCAGGTGCAGGACTCGTTCGGCGGACGGCGCATGCGGCTCACGTTCAGCGGCGTGCTGCCGGCCTCGCCGAACTACCGGGTGGCGGTCAGCGAACGCAACTACGCCGAACTCGAACTGGCCGACGGGGTGGAGGCGACCACCGTCGTCCGCGAACTGTTGGACGCCGGGGTGCAGCTGCGCGGGTTCGAGACCGCGCGGGTGTCGCTGGAAGAGATCTTTCTCAAGGTGTACGGCGAGAAGGCGGTGGCGGCGTGAACCGGCACAACCTCGGCACGGTGATCTCGTTCGAGTTTCGGCGCACCGTGCTCAAGCCGAAGTTCTGGCTGATCTCGCTGGCGGTCCCGCTGCTGATCGCGGTCGTGGTGGCGCTGATCGCGATCAGCGGCCAGACCACGGCCGACCGGGCCCAGAGCCAGGACCAGGAGGCGGTCACCTTCACCTACACCGACGCGTCCGGCTTGATCGACCCGGCGACCGCGACGGCGGCCGGCGGCACCCTGGTGACGGACGGGGCGACAGCGCGCGCGGCGGTGGTCGCGGGCACGTCCGAATGCCACATCGACTACCCGAGCGACCCGCTGAGCCGGCCGATCCAGGTGAGCGGCCAGGATCTCGGCCTGTTCGACTCCGAGCGCTACGCGGCAGTGGCCTCGTCGGTGTTCGAGGAGTCGATCGTGCACCAGATCGGTAACCCGAGGCTGGCTCAGCTGGCGGTTCAGGGTCCGGACGTGCAGCTGGTCACCTTCGCCGACGGGGTCGCGACCCCCGGCATCGCCGGCGTGATCGTGCCCGCGCTGTTCCTGGTGCTGTTCTACCTGGCCGTGCTGATGCTGGGCAACCAGATGCTGAACGTCACCCTCGAAGAGAAGGAGAACCGGGTCACCGAGATGATCCTGACCACGATGAACCCCACCACGCTGATCGTCGGCAAGGTGATCGCGCTGGTGCTGATCGGCATCGTGCAGGGCATCGTGGTCGCGATTCCGGCCGGCTTCGCGTTCAGCCTGCTCAGTGGGGTGATGGGGGCGCCGGCGGCGGCGGGCACGGCCACGCTCGGTTCGCTGCCGATCGATCCCGTCCGCACGATCGTCGGGGCCCTGTTGTTCCTGTTCAGCTTTCTGATGTTCACCGGACTGCTGGTGGCCATCGGGGCGGTGATGCCGTCCGCGAAGGAGGCGGGCAACACGTTCGGGGTGGTGATCATCGCGATGTTCGTGCCCCTGTATGCGGCCTCGTTGCTGGTTAGCGACCCGCACGGGGTGGTGTCGCAGGTGTTCACCTTCTTTCCGCTGACGGCACCGGTCTCGGCGCTGGTGCGCAACGCGACCGGCGGGCTGTACTGGTGGGAGGCCGCGCTCGCACTGTCGGTGCTGGCCTTCTTCGGCTGGCTGTTCCTGACCCTGGGCGTGCGGCTGTTCCGGACGGGCTCGATCAGCTACGCCAGCCGGGTGAACATCGCCAGGGCGCTGGGCTGGGGGCGCCGGGCGTCCTGACCGCGGGGACTGGCCCCGGACCGTCCGGGGCGGCACGATAAGGGTGAGCGCACGCGGCGGCGCCTGGGCATTTTCTTGCACTTCTTAGGATTTGCCGCAAGAATCAGCGCCTCACTTGAGTGGAACCGGAGAATCACCATGACCGATCGCAAGGGCATCAGTCCGGCGCAGCAGGCCGCCATCGAACAGACCGAGGCCTGGGGTGCGCACAACTACCTGCCCCTGCCCGTGGTGATCGAGTCGGGGCAGGGCGCCTGGCTGACCGACATCGACGGCAACCGGTACCTCGACTTCCTCTCGGCCTACTCGGCGGTCAACTTCGGTCACGCGAACCCGGTGCTGACCAAGGCGGTCACCGATCAACTCGGCAAGGTGACGATCACCTCGCGGGCGGTGTTCTCGGCGACCTACGGCCCCTTCGTCCAGGCGTTGGCGCAGCTGTGCGGCAAAGAGATGGTGCTGCCGATGAACACCGGCGTCGAGGCCGTCGAGTCGGGCATCAAGCTGGCCCGCAAGTGGGGCTACGAGGTCAAGGGCGTCGAAGAGCGGCACGCCAACATCATCGTGATGGCCAACAACTTTCACGGCCGCACCACCACGGTGATCTCGTTCAGCAACGACGAGACCGCCCGGCGCAACTTCGGACCGTTCACCCCCGGGTTCCGGATCGTGCCGTACGGGGACGTGGCTGCGATCGAGGATGAGATCGACGCCAACACCGTGGCGGTGCTGGTCGAGCCGATCCAGGGCGAGGCGGGGGTGATCGTGCCGCCGAAGAAGTTCCTGCCCGCGCTGCGCACGCTGTGCACCGAGCGCAAAGTGCTGATGATCGCGGACGAGATCCAGTCCGGCCTGGGACGCACCGGCCGCACGTTCGCCTGCGAGCACAGCGGCGTGGTGCCCGACCTGTACCTGCTCGGCAAGGCGCTCGGCGGCGGCATTCTGCCCGTCTCGGCGGTGGTCGGCAACCGCGACATTCTTGGCCTGCTGCACCCGGGCCAGCACGGCTCGACCTTCGGCGGCAACCCGCTGGCCGCCGCCGTCGGGCTCGCCGCGGTGCAACTGCTGCAGACCGGCGAACTGCAGCAGCGCTCGGCCGAGTTGGGTACTCACCTGCATCGCAGGCTGCGTGGCCTGATCGGCCATGGGGTGGACGCGGTGCGCGGCAAGGGCCTGTGGGCGGGCGTCGACATCGACCCGTACCTGGGTACGGCCCGCAGCGTCTGCTACAAGCTGCTGGCACGCGGCGTGATCGCCAAGGACACCCACGAGAAGACCATCCGGCTGGCCCCGCCGCTGGTGATCGAGCGCGACGAGCTCGACCGAGCCGTGGACGCCCTGGTGGACGCCCTGGACGAAGCGCGCGCCGAGAAGGCTTGATCCCCCCGGCGTGTCGCCCCCTCACGTGCCCCACATGCCTCAGCGGCGACGAACCAACCAGCTGACGAGAACGGCGACGGCGACCAGACCGGCCAGCGTCCAGAGCACGAGGGGCGCGGCGTCGAGTGCGGAGTCGGCCAAGGCGTCGGGAAGTGGCGTGGGGGTCGAACCGGCCTCAGTCGTGCTCGCCGTCGGCGTCGGGGTGGTGGACGCGGGGTTGGTTCCCTCCCCCAGTTCGGCGCGATCCAGCTTCTCGGGCACAGAGCAGAGAGTGGTGCGCAGGTCGTCCGATGCGCCGGATGCGAACACCACCACGTGGCCCTTCAGCACGATGCCGCACGAAGCTTCGGACGCCTCGGATCGCACCACCACCTGAGCGGGAACAGAGCCCTTGAAGACCCGCGAGACGGTGATCGTGTACGACACCAGTTCGGCGCTGAAGCCACCCGTCGGTGCGCCGGCGGCCACCACCTCGCCCTCGAAGACGGCGCTGGAGCGGGCGAGTGCGTCCGCCGTGGTGACGGGGGCGCACGAACATGCGCAGGCGACGGGGGTCGGGCCGAGCATGATCGAGGCGAGTGCCAGGAACGCCGCAGCGGCAAGTCTGGCCAGCATGGATCGCATGGCTCATGATGCCCGCCGAATCGTGAAGCCGCACAGCGCGCAGCAAAGCGGCCCGGCACCCCCCGGGCCGGGCCGCCTGCAGCTGAGGTCAGGCCTGCTTGATCGCGGAGACCTCGAGCTCGAGCGTGACCTTCTCGCTGACCAGCACCCCGCCGGTCTCGAGAGCCGCGTTCCAGGTCAGGTCCCAGTCCTTGCGGTTGACGACGACGGAGCCCTCGAAGCCGATGCGGTCGTTGCCGAAGGGGTCCTTGGCCTCGCCCTGGAACTCCAGCGGAATGGTGACCGGGTGGGTGTTGCCCTTGATGGTCAGGTCGCCGGTCACGTTGACCACGTCGCCGTCGAGCGCGAAGTCGGTGCCCACGAAGGTGATCTCGGGGAACTTCTCGACGTCGAAGAAGTCGGGAGACTTCAGGTGACCGTCGCGGCCCTCGTTGCGGGTGTCGACGGACGCCGTGTCGACGGTCACGATCAGGGTGGACGCGGCCGGGTTGGCGCCGTCGACGGTCGCGGTGCCGCTGACCTCGTTGAAGCTGCCGCGCACCTTGGTGACCATGGCGTGACGAGCGACGAAGCCGAGCTGGCTGTGGCTGGGGTCGAGCACGTAGGTGCCCTTGAGATCGGTGAGTGTGGACATGGGGCGAGCTCCTCGGGGTTGTGCTTGAAATATCAACTAACTTCATAGTAGGCGTCTTTCGGTGATGTGTCAACAAACTTCTCACCGGTTGGTCCGACTAGGCTGAGGATCAGGCGACGTCGCCCCCCGTCCTGTCACGTCGTCGTGAAAGGAGGGTTCCGTGAGCGCAGCCCAGTTCGTCCGGAATGATCAGCAGTGCGAGCTGCCCGAGGTGAGGGCCAGCGTAGGCAGCAACGGCTACGACCTGTCCAAGCTGCTGGCCACCACCGGCGCCGTCACCCTCGACACCGGCTTCGGCAACACGGCGTCCTGCGCCTCAGCGATCACCTACATCGACGGTGACGCGGGCATTCTGCGCTACCGCGGCTACCCCATCGAGCAGTTGGCCGAACATTCGACGTTTCTCGAGACGTCCTACCTGGTGTTGTACGGCGAACTGCCCACTCTCGAGCAGCTGATCGACTTCACCGAACAGATCGGCACCCACCACCTGCTGGACGAGCGGTTGAAGGCCATGTTCGGCCTGTTCCCCCGCCGCTCGCACCCGATGCCGGTGCTGGCGGCCGGCCTCAACGCCCTGTCGACCTTCGAGATGCCGCCGGTGGCGCTGACCGAGAAGTCGCTCGAGCAGCACGCCTATCGGCTGATGGCCAAGGTGCCCACGCTGGCCGCCTACGGCTACAAGAACTCCCTCGGCCTGCCGACCCTCTACCCCGACGACTCGCTGGGCTACATCGAGAACTTCCTGCGGATGAGCTTCGGACTGCCGACCCGGGCTTACGAGATCGATCCCACCATCGTCCGAGCGCTGGACGTGCTGCTGATCCTGCACGCCGACCACGAACAGAACTGCTCCACCTCGACGGTGCGCATGGTCGGCTCGTCCGGGGCCAACCTGTACCTGTCGGTCGCCGCCGGGGTGAGCGCCCTGTCCGGCCCGCTGCACGGCGGTGCCAACCAGGCCGTGATCGAGATGCTGCGGCAGCTGCGCGACAGCGGCCAGAACGCCGCCACCTTCGTTCAGAAGGTCAAGGACTCCAAGTCCGGGGTCAAGCTGATGGGCTTCGGGCACCGCATCTACAAGAACTTCGACCCGCGCGCCCAGATCGTGAAACAGCACGCGGACCTGATTCTGCGCGAACGTCCGGGCAACGACGAGCTGCTCGACCTGGCCCTCTCCCTCGAAGAGGCGGCGCTCAGCGACGACTACTTCGCCGAGCGCAAGCTGTACCCCAACGTCGACTTCTACACCGGCCTGATCTACCAGGCGATGGGCTTTCCGGCGAACATGTTCACCGTGCTGTTCACCATCGGACGGCTGCCCGGCTGGATCGCGCACTGGCGCGAGCAGCACCTCGACCCCACCACCAAGATCGGCCGTCCGCGCCAGGTGTACATCGGCGAGGTAGAGCGCGACTACCTGCCGATGGACGAGCGCGGGGCGGAAGGCCCGCGCTGACAGACTGGTCCGCATGGCCCGCTCACCCATCGCCGGCACCCCGCGTCCGCGGCGCGGGCGTCCGCCGGCGCCGACGGTGCGGGTGGAGCATCCACACGAGGGCGTCGCGGTGATCGCGGCGGCACGTTCGGCCCCGGTGATCACGCCGGCCGAACACGCGTTCTTCGTCGAGGAGTTCCGCGGCGTCACGATCGTGGTCGGGCTGCCGGTGCTGACCCCCGACGCGGTGCAGGGCCTCGCCCGCACGATCAGCGGCTACGCCACCGGCGACACCCGCTTCGTGCTGGTGGTGCGCGACGACGAGGCCGCCGCCCGGGTCGCCGAACCCATCCACGCCGGACGCACCGTGCCCGCCCCCCTGCAGTGGAACGCCGACGCCCTGGCCGAGCTGTGGATCGCCACCACGGACGCCCGGGTGCTGGTGGTGGTGGCCGAGGCCACCGCCGAGGCCTCAGCCCGGATCGCGGCCGGGCTGGGGGCGTCCAAGCTGGTGCTCACCGACCCCGGGGGCGGCTGGGGGGATCCGCCGCGCAGCTTCGCCGAGCTTCGCCGGCATCGGCGCTCCCTTGAGCGGGCGCTGTCCGAGCGCGCCACCCCCGGCCTGCTGGACGCGGTCGAGCTGGCCCTGCGCGGTGGCGCCTTCTCGGTGAACCTGTGCCGTCCAGAAGACGTCGAACTCGAGCTGTTCACCTTCGACGGCGCCGGCACGCTGATCACCCTGAACGGCTACCTGGGGGTCAGCGACCTGCGGGTCGACGACTTCGCCGCCGTCGAAGACCTGGTGGCGCGGGGCGTCGACACCGGCATCCTGAAGCCGCGCAGCCGCCAACAGATCGCCCGCATGATGGTCGGCGGCCTGGGCGCCCGGGTGATTCGCACCGGCCACCTGGCCGGGCTGGTCGGCCTTGAGGTGGACGCCTACGGCACCCTCGGGGTCGGCGAGGTGTCGGGGCTGATCACGGTCAGCGAGTTCTCCGGTGCCGGCGCCGGCGGCCTGCTCATCGACGCCCTGCTCGGCCGGGCCCGCGACCAGGGGCTGACCAGGGTGTTCGCCGTCACGGTCTCGGACGAGGCCGCCACCTTCTTTCTGCACCGCGGCTTCACCGAGGTGGCGCGCGACGAGGTTCCCGCGGGCAAGTGGGAGGGCTACCATCCCGAGCGGCTGGCCCGGGCGCGCTGCTTCAACTGGGTGCTCTAGGGCTCAGTCGCCGGCCAGTTGCCGGACGCGCTGTACGACGAACGTGGCGCGCAGCACCGCCGCCGGCGGCACCGGGTCGGCCAGCAGCAGGGCCCTCGACCCGGCGAGCGAGCGCAACCCCAGATCGTCCGCCTGCCGGACCCTGGCCTGCACGGTGTCGCGCTGCCGGGCACTGAGCGCGGGACGTCCGGTCGAAGCGAGGGCCTCGCAGACGTCCAGCAGGGCGTCGCACAGCTGCGCCAGCGGGCCGGACGGCGCCGGCGCCGACCCGGTGTGGGCACGCGGCTGCCGCGCCGAGCGCCGGCGCTCAGCCCGTCCGCGGGGTGCCGCCCAATCGGCCGGCGTCAGCGACGGGGCGATCAGCCGCTGCGCCCCCCGGTGGGTGACGAACAGGCCCAGCGGACGGTGCTGTTCATCGACCACCACCGCCTCGATCGGCACCCGCTCGACCAGCAACCAGCCGATCACGCCCTGGTCGGGGCCGGTGGCGTCCATGCGCAGCAGGTGCTTCACCCCGGAACGGTCGGTGACCGGCCAGACCAGCTGCTGCGCGACCTCGTCCAAATCGCTCCCGCCCACGCCGAGCAGCCGCCGGGGCAGCAGCACGCGCACACGGGTGGGCGGCGGCAGAAAGCCGAGGGTGCGGGCGTCGCCGCCCTCGCCGTTGACCGCTGCGGCGAGCCTGCCGACCTCCGCCGGCGCCTGCGCGAACCGCGGCTCGGGGTGCACCCGGGTGCGAGTGGTCGGGCTGAGCGTGCCGTCGTCGCGACGCTCGGCGCCCAGCAGGGTGAAGGGGCCGCCGGCAAGGGTGGACGCCGAGGTGCCCCACAGCAGCGGGGCCGTCCACGAGCGGGCGAAGGACGGGTCGGTGCCGGCGGCGCGACCGGTGGTGACGGTTTCGAGCCGGGCGTGCTCGGTGTCCCACAGGGTGGCGGTCAGTCCGCGGGCCCCCGAGGAAGCCGTCCACCAGCGCAGCGCCAGGGGCGTCAGCACCCCGACCTCGACCGCCTCGCTCGCGCCCCGGCCGGCACCGACCAGCTGAGCGGGCAGCGGCGGCTCGGCCGCGCTCAGGGCACCGGCCAGGGCATGAGCCCGGGCCAGCACGTCGAGCAGGTCACGCTCGGACGCGTCGTCGGCGCGCGCCGCGACCTGCGCGGCACGTCCGGACGCCTGGGTGAGCAGTATCGCCAGCAGCGGCAGCGCCTCCAGCCGGGCCCGCTGGGCGGCGGCGACCAGGCGCGCGGACCCGTCCGCGTTCAGTCGGGCCAGCCCGACCCGCAGCAGCGCCTCGATCGACTCGATCGCCTGCCGCATCGCGTCACGCTGCCCGGGGTGGACGACGTGCGCCACATCGACGGCGGCCGGCCAGACCCAGGTGAGCCGGTGAGCGGCGAACAGCCGGACCACGGCTTCGAGGCGCCACGCCCGCTCGGCCACGTCGCTGTGGCCGCCGGAGGTCACCATGCCGGCGAAACCGCCGCCGGCGACCGCCACGATGGTCGGCGAGCCGGGCCAGCTGATGGTCACCGAGCCCGGCCGCTGCTCAACCACCGTGTCACCGGACGGCTGCACCCTCGCGACCCGGCGCACCGCGGCAATGCCGGCGGCCCGATTGGTTGCTGAGGGATCGAGGGCGAGCAGTTCGGCCAGCACGTCCGGCTCGTCCGACGGGATCGAGCGTGCCCAGAGGCAGGCCGCAACGATGTGCAGACAGCTGCCGGCGACCGGACACCCACAGGACGCCTGCCGCGGCCCGCCCGGCAGCAGCGTCACCTCAGCGGCCGGAACCCCCGTGTAGCGCACCCGCACCGACGACTCCTCGGCAGCGACCAGCTCGATATGGGACACCTCCTTGTGCCCCCGGCGCACCAGTCCCCGGTTGGCGAGCACGGCCAGCGTGTCGTCGCCCAGCGCCGCATAGCCGGCCAGCCAGGCCGGGAGCGCGGTCATGCCATCACCTCGGCCAGCCACTCGGCGAACCGGTCGGGGGTCATCGCGGCCACCGGCATGCCGGCGGCGACCAGGCGCGAGGCCGTCGCCACGTCGTACCAGGGGTCGCCCTCGTCCGACATGGCGGCCAGCCCGAGCAGGGTCGCCCCGCTGCTCGCCAGCCGCCGGACGCTGCTCACCAGCGCAGAGACCGAGCCGCCCTCTTCGAAGTCGCTGATCAGCGCGACCACCGTGCGGGTCGGCTGGCTGACCAGGGTTTCGGCGTGCTGCATCGCTTGGGCGATGTTGGTGCCGCCGCCGAGTTGCGCGGTGAGCAGCACCTCGACCGGGTCGTGGGCCAGGTACGACAGGTCGACCAGGCTGGTGTCGAACAGGATCAGCCGCACGCTGATGCCCGGCAGCCCGGCCAGGATCGAGGCCGACACCGCCGCGTGCAGCAGCGAGGCCGCCATCGAGCCGGACTGGTCGACCAGCACGATCACGTCCCAGTGCAGGTTGCTGCGGCGCTTGCGGGCGGCGAAGCGCACCTGCTCGACCAGCATGCGTCCGGTGGCCGGGTCGACGTTGCCCAGGTTCGCGGCGATGGTGCGCTTCCAGTCGAAGTTCGCGGACGAGGCGTGCGGCGTGCGCCTGAACCGGTCCCGGGAACCGGTCAGGGCCGTGGTGAATCGCGGTTTCAGGCGCTCGACGATGTCGGCGACAACCTTGGCGATCAGGGTGCGCAGGCCCTGCGCCGCCGCCGGGGACAACCTGCCCTTCATTCGCAGCAGCGCGGTGGCCAGCTGCTGGTTCGGGGCCAGCGACTCGACGGTGGCCGGGTCGGCCAGCAGATCGTCCAAGCCGTAGCGGGTGACGGCGTCGGCCTGGAGTCGCTCCAACGTCGAGGTCGGAAACAGCGTGCGTGCCCGCCTGAGCCAGTTCAGCGTCTTGATCGCGGACGGGTCGAGCGAGCCCCCGCCGCCCTTGGCGGTGCGGTGCCCGCGCGCGGTGTACTCACGGTCGTACAGGTAGCCGAGCGCCTCGTCCAGCTCGCCATCGCCGGCACCGCGCGGCAGGTTGTTCTCGGCGTAGCGCCCCAGCACCAGTCGCCAGCGCCGGGCCGATTCGGTGCTCACGGCGCCACCCAGGCGCTCAAACCGTCTCTGACCAGTGACGATGCCACCTCGCGTTCGATCTGCGTGGCCTGTTCGACCAGGGCCGGGTCGAGGTCGAGCACCGCGTCCAGCTCGCCGGGCCGGGCCCCGGTCAATTGCGCCAGCAGGGCCGCCAGCCGCGAGGTTTCGGTCGGTTTCAGCCAGGTGAAGGCGCGGCGCAGGTCGGGCAGCACGCTGAGAAAGGCCTGCGCGTCCATGGCCGACAGCGCCTGGTTCAGCGCCGTGACGAGCTCGGGTGTGTGCAGCAGCAGGTCGGGTGCCGCCTGCAGCAGGCCGAGCAGAAACGCGGCGATGCGCTCGGGGTCGGCCCCCGGGTTGAGGTGGGCGGCCGTAGCCGCGGCGAGTTCGCCGGCGTCGAGGTCGCCGTCGCAGAACGCCAGCCCGAGCAGACAGCCGTGCAGCCGGGCCGGTAACGAGACCTGAGCGCGCATCCGGCGCAGTTCGCGGCGGACGGGCTGGGTCTCGACACGCTCGGTCTCGACCAGCCGCAGCAGAAGTGCGCGCAGGGCGATCAGGTCGTCGCAGGCCCCGGGCAGGTCGTCGTCGCGCAGGCCGCGCAGCGCCGGCACCAGGCCGGCGACGGCCGCGAGGCCGCTGCCCAGCAGTTGCCGCACCACCTCGGCCTGTCCGCCCAGCGCCAGCCGGCCCTGCTCACCGAGCAGCCCGGTCAGCGCGTGCAGGCTGGCCACCACCGAACGCAGGTGGGCGTCGTTGTCGTAACACTCGCGCAGGGCGGCCAGGGCCGGCCCGAGGGCGTCCGGCTCGCCGATCACGACCAGTTCGGCGATCAGCGCCGCGACCGCCCCCGATGACACCTCGGCTCCGCTCAGCCGACGGGTGACCGCGGCGCGGACCAGTTCGGCCAGCGTTGCGCCGCGCGCCGACGCGGCGATCAGGTTCGCCTCGACCAGCGGCGTCCAGGCGTACTCCCACTCCTCGAACAGCAGCCCCGCACCCGTACCCTGCACCAGGTCGGCGCCACCGATCTGACGGGCGAACCCGCTGCCGACGAACCGCATCCGGGCCAGGAACTCGCGACGCTTCACGTGGGCCGGCTTGCGTTGGGTGTCGAGGCTGACCTGCCGCACGCCGGCATCGGTGATCACCAGCCGCAGCCTGGACGCCTCGCGCCTGGCTTCGGCGACCAGCGGCGGGGCGGCGACGCCGTCCGGGACGTCGCCGAGGGCGGAGCCGCCGAAGGTCGCTCGCAGGGCCTCGCCGATCGCCCCCGACAGGCCGTAGTCGTCCTTGACGAAGCAGCTCAGCAGTGCGTCGGTCAGGTCGGTGCGGCCGGGCCAGGAGCGTCCGCGCAACTGCGCCAGCCGGACCGCCTGCCCCGCCGCGTCCAGCGCGGACGCCGACCCCACCGGTTCGCCGCCGGCACGCAGGTGGGCCGCGACGTCCAGCACCACCCCGATAGCGAACTCGCGTGGATCGACGCCGGCCATCCGCGCCTGCCAGGCCCGCTGCCAGAAACCCGGTGACGGCATGCCGGCGCCGTAGCCGCGCAGTCCGTCCAGCCGCTCGAAGTCGTAGCGGATCAGCCACGCCTCGCGGACCCGGTCGAGGTCACCCGGACGATGCGCCCGCACCCATGCGGCCTGCGGGGTGTTGTCGAGCACGTCGAGCAGCGCGGGGGTGTGAAAGGCGCCGGTGACGACCACCACACCCCCCGTTTCGCCTCGGTAGCGATCCAGCATCGCCGCCATCACCGCTTCGCGGGCGTGCGTGCCGTCGCCGTCCAGCAGCGCGCGATCGGCGTCCAGCCGGGCCAGCGCGCCCCAGGCCAGGGTGTCGGCGAAGAACGTGCGCCAATCGACCAGGCTCTGCGGTGACCGCACCTCGAACAGGTGCTCCCAGACCTCGTCATGATCGCGACAGCCCAGCCGGGCCGCCACCGCACCGATCAGCTCGCTGCGGGCCAGATGGTGTTCGGCCTGCAGGGTGCGCACCTCGTCGGCGTCCGGGTCGTCCTGATCGGTGTAGCCGGCGTCGATGAACTCGACGCTCGCCCCGTTGGCCATGCCCCAGCGCAGCGCCACCCACTCGGGCGAGAAGTCGGCCAGCGGGTAGAAGCCGCTGCGGCGCTGCCCCACCGACAGGATCGCGATCGGCGGCTTGGTGCGCTCGGCGGCCAGGGCGGGTAGCAGCACACCGTACTCGCGCGGGCCCTCGATCAGCACCACGGCCGGACGCACCTCGCGCAGCAGCGCGCCCAGCGCCGCCGCGCACGCGGGCGAGTGGTGCCGGATGCCGACCAGGTGAACACCCGCGTCACGCCAGCGCGCGTGGGCGGCCAGCCGGGTCTCGACAAGCTCGACCAGCGGATCGGGCTCGACCACTGGAACGGTCGGCACGGTCAGCTCCACAGCCCTTCGGCGGCGTCGAAGAACTCGCGCCACTGCCGATCGCCGCGGGCCCGCTGCCGCACCACGTTGTCGACGTAGTGCCGCACCAGCCGGGTGTCCTCTTCTTCACCCTTCTGGGCCACGCCGACGATCTGACGGGCGATGTCGCCGGCCCGGACGGTTCCGTCGCCCAGATACCGGGCCGCCATGGACGCCGCAATCGCCACGTTGACCGCCTCGGCGGTCGACATCACCGCGTCCGGACGCTTCACCGGGGTGCCGGCGTCGGTGCGTCCGGTGCGCAGATCGGCGAACGCGGTGACCAGTACGTCGAGCACCGGGGGCGCCAGCACCGGACGCTGCGGGCCCAGCTCGGCCTCGAGCGCCCGTGCGATCAACTCGGCCTCGAAGGCCCGGTCCCTGATCGGTCGGACGGTTTCGAAGTTGAACCGCCGCTTGAGCGCCGCCGACATCTCGTGGACGCCCCGGTCACGCAGGTTCGCGGTGGCGATCACGTTGAACCCCGGACGGGCGGCGAGCCGCGCCTCGTCGCCGAACTCCGGAATCATGATCTGCTTCTCGGAGAGAATCGACACCAGGGTGTCCTGAATCTCGGCCGGACAACGGGTGATCTCTTCGAATCGGCCGATCGCGCCGCGCGCCATCGCCTGGTACACGGGCGACGGCACCAGCGCCCGCTGGGTGGGGCCCTCGGCGATCAGCAGGGCGTAGTTCCATGAGTACCGGACGTGGTCTTCGGTGGTGCCGGCCGAGCCCTGAATGGTCAGGTTCGAGGTGCCCGAGATGGCCGCGGCCAACAACTCCGACAGCATCGACTTGGCGGTGCCCGGCTCGCCGACCAGCATCAGCCCCTGCCGGCCCAGCAGCGACACGATGGCTCGGTCGACCAGCGGGTCGTCGCCGTAGAACTTGCGGGTCACGCCCAGCCGGGCATCGCCCAACACGAACGCCCGGACGGCGTGCGCGCTCAGTTGCCAGCCCGGCGGGATCGGCGCGCCCGATTCGGCGTCGGCCCGCTTCAGCGCGGCGAGTTCGCCGGCGAAACGCACCTCGGCGGGTGGCCGCAACTCACTGATCGCTGCGGGATCGCCGACGGCTTCGTGCGCGCCGGAGGTCGTCTCGGTCATGTGCCTGCCTTCTGCTGCCAGTTCAGGTCGAACGGACCGAGCGCCGCCAGTGCGGCGTAGTCGGCGTACGACTCCGCCAGCAGTACATCAGGCACCTCCGACAGCGGCACCACCCGGCGGCGCCGGGCACGGAACGACAGCCCGATCGTGGCGCAGGGGATGTTCTCTTCGGGCAGGTAGCTGCCGGTGAACTCCAGCACCGCGGTGAGCCCGGCCGAGCTGAACGCCTTGCTGTACTCGTTGAACCAGGCCCCGTCCTCGGCGGCGCCGCGCTGGTAGCCGCGCTTGGTCGCCACACCACGGACGCTGAACGTGTCCGTCAGGTGCCCCTTGAGGTCGGTGACCGCGGTTGCCTCGCGGTCGAGGGCCGGCAACCCGTTGCCGAACTGGTCGAACAAGGGTGTCACCTCGTAGTCGGCCAGGTGGGCCAGCCAGATGTCTGACGCCGCCCCGCCCACGCTCACCCGGTGGGCCAGGCCGACGCGGGCATCGTCCGGCAGTTCGACGGTCTCGTCGTCCGCGTCGATCAGACTGCCGTCTTCGGTCGGGCGGAACAGGCGTTGCCCCGGACCCGGATCGATCACCCAGACCAACCGGCTGACCAGTTGACCGACCAGGGGGTGCGTGAGCAGGAACTCGCTCCAGTCGGCGGCCGGCCAGCTGCGTGCGGCACACATCGCCTCATACAGCCGCGCGGACTGCTGGTTGAGCACAGCCTTGAGCTCCTTGCGCGAGGTGGTGAGCTGCTTCTTGGCCGCCTTGACCAACTCGTCGTCATCGGCGGCGCGGGGGGCCGGCAGCGCCTTGATCGGCTTGCCGTCCGTCGTGCTGAGTTCGATGGTGCCCCCAGGTGTGGCGCGGCCGAGAAACTGCCGCGAGCCGAAGTCGAGCCGCAGCAACGCGTCGGGGTCGAAGCCCGCCGTCGGAATGGTGCGGTCCGCCAGCTCGTCGGCGCTCCAGCCGCGCCGCTCAGCCAGCTTCTCGACCAGGGCAGCGGCGGTGGCCTGCACGCTGGCCTGCTTGAACCGGCGCGAGATCGACAACAGCAACTGGACGGCGGCCGGCTGCCCGTTGGCGAACAGCGCGTACATCAGCGCATCGACCTGCGCCCGGCGGCCGCCGTGGTTGCGGATGTAGCCCTGGACGCCGTCCGCCAGCTCGATGCCCGGCACACGGGTGGTGAGTGCCAGCAGTCCGCGGTGCGCGGCGGCCGAGCCCAGGTAGGTGCCCTGGTGCTCGGCGAAGGCCTGCTGCACGTGGCGTTCGCGTGGCAATGCTGCCTGTTCGCGCGCCCAGGCCAGGTACTCGCCATTGGCGCCGGGGTTGACCTGGAGGCGTGTGACGAGACCTTGGGCGTACTGATGCCGCTGCGCACCGGTGGCTGCCGCCGCGACCCGGCTCTGCTCCTCGGACGGATGCCGCACGTCCTGCGCCAGCCACGAATCGAAGACGAACCGGCCGAGCGCTTCGGCGGAGGCGGGCGCCAACTGCTCCAGGTAGAGGTCGAGCAGCCCGGAGCCGTCCGGATCCTTGAGTTTGTTGGCGAGCACCGCCCACCAGCGCGGGATCAGCGGATCGACCGGGGTGCCGTCACGCCACTGCAGCGCCGGCAGTTGGTCGAAGCCGAACCAGTCCAGCGTGTCCGGAACCTTGGCCCGTAGTCCTGCCTTCGCCTCGGCCAGCAGCCGTTCGGGCGCGAGGTCGGCGGAGATGTCGTCGCCCAGGCTCTGCAGGGCACGAAGCATCGCCGCCCGGGGCACCTCGCGCTTCTCCTTGCCCAGTGCGGCCCGCAGGGCGGGCAGCGCATCGGCGCTGCTCTGGTCGGCGAGCCAGTCGGCGGACGCCGCCCGCAGTTCGGCCTTTCCGTCGCTCAGGCCCTGCTCGGCCAACGCGCTCGCGGCGCCATGCCGGGTGAGCAACGCCTGCGCCTCCGGCCGGTTGCGCCGCGAGGTGCCTAGCGCGACGGCGGCGAGCGCGGGCAGCAACGCCGGTGGAATGGACGGGAAGCCGTCCAGTACGGCCAGCGCGTCGCCGATGTCGGTGGCGTCGCCGGTCAGCCAGGCCTGCAGCACGTCCAGCCGGTCCGCGAACCAGGGCCAGGTCACCTCGGGTTCGAGCGTGGGGTGGTAGCTGGACGCGCGGGCCAGCCGCGGTACATCGTCCAACGCTTCGGTGGTGTTGATCGAGCGACGAATCGCGTCCTCCACCTGACGCAGGTCGGTGATCTGCTCGGAGCGGATCGGCACCAGCCAGATCACTGAGCGGCGCTGCTTCGGCGCCTGCAGTCGCAGCAGGTGCACGAGGTTGAAGGACGGCACGGCGTCAGCGATCTGCACCGAGTTCAGCGCTTCGCCGACCACGGGACGGGGGCCGAGGCCGGCAGCACCGGCCACCAGGCGTCGCAGGTCGGCGTCGGTGACCGCCCGCAACTCCTTCACCCGGCGCCGCTGCCAGTCGTGGGTCGGGTTGCCGTGGCGGGCCAGTTGGGCATCGACGAAGCGCCGCAGCTCTGCCACGGCGCGCTGCTGGTCGAGCTCGTCCGGCAGCGGGACGAAGGGTGGAACGATCAGCACCCGCACGGCGTGTGCGGTCGCCAGTGCGTCCCGGCGCGCGTTCGCCTTCTCGACCGCGGCGCCGAGCTTCGCCCCCGCCGCGACGGCCTCGTTCAGCAGTGCAGCACCCTGGGGGGTGCGCGACAGGTACTCGATCAGTTCGCCCGCCTGACCCGCCGGAACCGTCAACAGCACCGGACGCAGCACGAACGCCTGCAGGTCGGCCGGCAGCATCGGCAATGCCGTGACCGCGGCGCTGCGGACGCCCTTGGCCTTGTCAGCCGCCAACCGCGCCAGCATCGGAGCGAGCACGCGAGCGCAGGCGGGGTTGGCCACCGCTCGCTCCGCGACGCCGGTGCGCCCGCGCGCGCTGAGCCGGTCGACCGCATCGGGTGGGATCAGGTGGCCGAAGCCGAGCAGGTAGTTGTCGATTGCTGGCAGCGCGTGCGGCTGCACCCGTGCGGAGCTCATGCCGTTCACCTGCTCGCTGAACGCGAGGAAGATCAGGGACGGAATCTGCCGCTCGTCCGCGCCGTCATGGCGCAGCAGGTCGGCGAACCTCTCCGGCGGCCAGTTCAGTTGCCTGGACGCCTTGTCGGGCAGCGTTCCGCACAGGTCGTTGATCAGCGCGATGAGCCACCACGGCACCCCCTCGACGCGGCGATTGGGCCCGGCGCCCAGGGCGGCGAGCAGGTGGCCCAGGCGCAGCGCCTGCGGCTGGGTGAACAGCGGGCTCTGGTAGAGCTGCCACCGGGCGTTCGGTATCGACACCCGCGGATTTGCACAGCCGGCCTGCTGCAGTCGGGTGGTCAAGGCCGGGTCGGGCCAGGGCGTCCACGACTGCAGCGTTGCCGGCTGCAGCAGCGCCCGATCCAGTTCGGGCGCGTGGGCCGCGTCGACCTCGAGCAGCACCTCGGGGAAGCTGGCGTCATGAACGAAGGCGACCATGCGCTCGTACAGCGTCCCCGACACGGCCTTGGCCGGCAGCAACGCCTGCCTGAGCGGCTGGCTGGGCCCGGCCGGCGCACCGGTCAACGCTGACTTCAACCGCTCGAACACCATCGCTTCCCTTCGCACCCGCACCGCGCATGTTGCCGAAGTTCGTTCGGGCAGCATACCCATGGCAGTGCAGCGAGGGTAGCATCAAGGCATCACACTAGTTGATGCTATGATGTCTCGATGCGGACGACAGTGACCCTCGACCCCGATGTTGCTGCGTTGGTCAGGCGGGCGATGCAGCAACGCTCGATCGGCTTCAAGCAGGCCATCAACGAAGGGCTACGCTCCGGCCTCGGCGGCGGCTCGGTTCGGACGGACCTCAGCTTTCCGGCCTTCGACCTCGGCGTGCCCAACGTCGATCTGACGTCGGCCAATCGGGTCGCCCAGGTGCTCGAAGACGAAGGGCTGATCCATCGGCTCACCGAGGGCCGCTGAGGTGTACATCGTTGACACGAACGTTCTGATCTATGCGGTCAATACGTCCTCACCACAGCACGCGGCGGCCCGTGCTTGGCTGAGCGCGACGTTGAACTCCGGCGAGACGGTGGGATTTCCCTGGGTGAGCCTGCTGGGTTTCATCCGGCTGACCACCAACCCCCGCATCATGCCGCGCCCGCTCGCGGTCGCTGATGCGATCGCCGCCGTACAGGCCTGGACGGCGCCGTCGAACGCCATCGTGGCCGAGCCCGGCCCGCGGCATCTGGCGATCCTCGACGACCTGCTCACTCGCGCCGGCGCCGGCGGCAACCTGACCACCGACGCCCACCTCGCAGCGATCGCTCTCGAGAACAGCTGCGCCGTGGCCACCTTCGACCACGGCTTCGCCCGCTACGGCGTCGAGGTCATCGTGCCGTGACCCTGTTCTTTCGAGTCGCCCGCTCTTCCGAACGTGTGCGATGAACCCGAGCATGCGCTGGCCAGCATCTCGAGAAGCCTCGATCGACGGTGGCCCGCCGGTCGAACTGCTCAGTACGCGACGGTGAACCGCCGGCGGTGGTGCGCGGGCCGCTCGATCTCGTCCGCGATGGCGATGCCCAGGTCTGCGCCCGAGATGTCGGACTGGCCCTCATCGTCGGTGAGCAGCACGTCGCCGCCGACCCGGTAGTGACCGGTTCGCTCGCCAGGTGCGTAGCTGCCGAAGCCCGCGGCGGGGCTGACGAAGAACCATTTCAAGGACTCTTCGGACGCCCGCAGCTGGTCGAGCACCCGGCCCAGCTCGGCGGCCTCCGCCTTGAACGCGTCCGGAAACTGGTCGCCGTCAATCAGCCTCGGGCCACCGGGAGCGACCTGCAGTGACCCGGCGCCGCCGATCACACCGAGCCGGGTGGCCGTGCCGGCCAGCTTGTTCGCGAGGTTGGCCACGACGAGCTCGACCTGACCGAGCATGCTGCCGCGCGGCGAGAGACTCACGATCACCACGTCAGCCCCCTCAACCGCGGCGGTGAGCGTGTCGCCGTCGGTCACCGAGCCGGTGCGGTAGGTGACGCCGTCGAGAGGCTGCTCGGGCGACGTGCGTGACCAGGAGGTGACCGCGTGGCCGCGGGTCGCGGCCTCGTCAGCGATGTGGCTGCCGGCGTATCCGGTGCCGCCGATGATGGTGATCCGTGCCATGAGTGTCTCTTTCGTCGCGATGATCGACGCTCTTCCGTCTGCGAGCGCCATTAGTTACTCTAGGAGAGCTACTAACTGTAAGCAACAAGGCACCTGAGAGTACGTAGCTGACTTCTTGGTCAGTAGCGCGTCCGGTCGACGTGGCCGGTCAGTGTTCCGAAGGAGGTGCGCGATGACCCAGTCCGCCTGGGATCCCTACGAGCGCGACTGTCCCAGTCGCCAAATGCTCGACCGCATCGGCGACCGCTGGACGGTGCTCGTGGTCGGCACCCTCGCCGCTCGCTCGCTGCGGTTCACCGAACTGAGCAGGCGAATCGACGGCATTTCGCAGAAGATGCTCACCCAGACGCTGCGCTCACTTGAGCGCGACGGGCTGGTCACCCGCACCGTGCACGCCGAGGTGCCGCCGCGGGTCGAGTACGAGCTCACCGCGTCCGGGCGAAGCCTGCAGCAGCCTCTGCAGGCGCTGGAACAGTGGGCGGTGGATCACATGGATGCGGTGGTGCAGGCCCGGCGCCGTTACGACGCCCGCTGAATCGCTGCAACTGGCGAATCATCACCCCCTCGCGGGGCTGGTCTGCGTGCAGCGTGTCGTGCACGATCGAGGCATGATCACCTCCGAACCCCTCACCGAACCGACCCAGGTGACCCTCGACGCCGCACCCACCGCGGTGGTGCGGCACGAACGGGTCACGCTCGCCACGCTGCGTCCGTTGTTCGACAGCGGGTTCATGGCCATCGCCGCGAGCGGTGCCTCGATCAACGGGCCTGCGTTCGCCCTGTACCGCGGCGACACCGGCGCCGAGTTCGACCTCGACCTCGGCTTCCCGGTGGCTGAGCCGCTGGCACAGCCCGTCCGGGGCGTCGAGACGGTCGAACCGTCACAATTGCCGGCCGGCTCGGCGTGGGCGCTCAGCCATCTGGGCGCCTACGGCTCACTGCACGAAAGCTGGGGGCGGCTGGACGAACACGTCAGGGGACTGGGCCTGACGCCGTCCGGCTTGCTCGAGGTCTACGTCACCGAACCTTCGCCGGAGATTGATCCGACGACCCTGCGCACCGACCTGTTTCTGCTGGTGTAGCGCCGCGGCTCACCAGCCGCCGCCACCGCCACCGCCGAAACCGCCGCCACCGCTGAAGCCGGAGCCGCCGCTGGTGGCCGCGGTCGCCGACTGCATCGACGTCGACATGGTGTTCGCCAACTGGTCGAGCGACGAGGTGAAGCCGCTGCTGAAGAACGTGCCGTAGCCGTACCCGACGTACCAGGAGTTGTCGGCCACGTAGCGTCCCTGGGCGGCGAGCTGCTCGAAAACCTTCGCCCAACGCTCGGCGACCCCGAACACGATCGCGTAGGGCAGGTAGCGACTGAAGATGTCGACGCCCTCCTCGAACTTGATCTGGTCGGCTTCGGCGGTGGTCAGGTAGAGCTCGAAGCCCTTCGCCTGGGCCAGCACCGCCGATCCGTCGGCGGTTCGCGCGCCGAAGCGGTTGTTCATCGCGAGCATCACCAGACCGCAGATCACCGCGGCCACTCCGATCAGGCCGAAGCCGACCAGACCGAGCGCGAAGCCAAGGCCCGCCCCGAGCGCCACGAGCGCGACGCCACCCACGACGGCCGCTCCACGCACCATGCGGGGGTTGCCCTTGAACCATTGCAGCTCGCTGGTGACGCGCTGATACAGCCGCTCACGAGTGCCTTCGAGCAGGCCCGAGTAGTCGCGGTCCTTCAGGTCATCGGTGGTGACCGTGGACCCGTGCTGGAACAGCTCTGACAACAGGTGCGACTCGTAGCCGTTGAGCTGGTCGCGGCCTTGCAGCTGAACGAAGGTCCAGTCGTTCTTGTCCTGCTGCTCGATGCGCAGGTGCTTGCGTACGGCGAGGTCGATGATGGTGGCGGTGATGTCGATGTTGTCTGCGGTGGAGTCGGTCAGCACGCCGATCTCGCCGGGCCGAGCGCCCTTGGGCGGGGTGAACTGCACCGCGACGGGGGCGTCCACGGCGCCGCGTCCGATGGTGGCCTCTTGACCTGGAGCAGGCACGACGCCGGGCGTCAGACCCAGGTACACCTCATCGCGCGCCCCCCGGCGGGTGCGGCGCAGCAGCGCGCCCAGCCCCACCGCGGTGAGCACGGCCGCGATGCCGCCGGTCACCGGAGTGACCGGGAACATGTTGCCGATGGTGAGCCGCTTCTCGAGCCTCGCCTCAGCGCCGACGAAGGTGCCGGCCGGAAAGCCGGCGGTGATCTGCACCGGTTCACCGGGGTAGACAGAGCGCTGCGTGAACGTGGCTGTGGTGCCGTCCGAGGTGGCGGACGTGCAGCCGGCGGTGAGGGCGCCGCCGGCGAAACAGGCCGTCCGGACGACGTCGACCGGCCCGGTCACCTTGGCGGTGATGTTGCGGATCGGCACCTGCCAGTAGCTGCCGATCACGTTCCAGTTGAACTCGTCCAGCCCGGACGTGGCCTGCTTCGGCGCGATCAGACCACGGATCGTGTAGGTGATCCGATAGCTCTGGGTGCCGGTGTAGGTGCGATTCTCGTTGCCGACGCGGATCAGCAGGTTGCCGTTCTCGGTCTCGGTCTGCACCTCGGCGCTGGCCCCGGACGGGCTGGTCACCGCACCGGGGCTGACGTCGAGCATGCGCCAATGATCGGGATCGTCGGCGATCTCTTGGCGCAGCGGCAACGTGATGTAGGGTCCGTGGCCCGAATCGCTGCCGAAGTTGAAGTCGAAGTCGAGCGTGACGGTGGTGGTGCCGTTCTCGGCGGCATCGGCCGTGACGGCGTAGCGGGTGATGCTGTCGTCGGCTGAATCGGCCCGCGCAAGTGGCGCGGCAGAGACTCCGAGCAGGAGGAAGGTCAGACCGGCCAGCACCACGATGAACCGTCGCATACACCCACGCTAACAACCCTGTGAAAGAGCTGCGAGAGATTGGGCCTCTGCACGAGCCCTGTTATCCCGGGGAACGCCGGGATCTCGGACGAGCAACCGGGGCTTCACAGGTTCTCCCGGCGAATGCCGGGATCTCGCGGACGAACTGGACGCCCGCCGCTAGCCAGATTCCGGGATGACGCGCCGCAGGACTGCAGCAACGGACCGACCCGCATCCCACCACGCCAACCCCAACCGGTCATCCCGGCGAATGCCGGGATCTCGGTCCACACCATCGCGATCGTGACGCGGGACGCACACACCGGCATCCAGACCCAGTCGAGACCCACGCTGGCGCCACCCGTCATCCCGGCGAATGCCGGGATCTCGGCCCACGCCATCCAGCACGCGTAAGCCCGCGAAAATATTCATTCGAACATACCTTGCCGCAGAGCCGGATCTGTTCGAAAACTGTCAGAGCCGACGTTTAGCGTGGAGTCATGGAGCAGTACCGCGACCTCACCGAGGCCCAACTGGTGGCCGTGGTGGACGCTGCCCTGAACCAACTCACCTGCGAACGGCTCACCCTGGCCACCGATCGTGAACAACTCGCCGTGTTGGCGGCGGCGATCCGTGCCCAGGGCCGGCTGGTGAGCTGGCTGCAAACCCGGGCCGCGCAGCTGGACGCCGCCGAAGTAGCCGAACGGGCCCATGGCACCTCACTGACCACCTGGGCGATCACCACCCTGCGCTACACCCACCGCGAAGCAGCGAAACTGGTGAAGACCGGGCAACGACTCACCCGGTTCCCGACCATCGCCCAGGCCGCCCTGGCCGGCGAGCTGCACCCGGCCCAAGCCGAAGCGATCACCGCCGTGTTGGCCGACCTGCCCGACGACCTACCAACCGCCACCATCGCTGACGGTGAGCAGTTGATGGTGCAGTTCGCGGGCAGTCACAACTCGGCCGAACTGCGCCGGCTGTCCAGCCACCTGCTCGAATGCGTCGCCCCCGACATCGCCGAGGCAAAGGAAGCCGACCGGCTCGAACGGCAACACCGCCAAGCCACCCGTAACCGGCACTTGAGCTTCACCCCCGATCATCACGGGTCGGTGTTCATCCGCGGCAGCCTGCCCAGCACCGATGCCGAGCAGTTCATCGCGCTCATCGACTCCTACGTGACCGCACAACAAGGCATCGACAAACTCGACCCGCTCACCCCCACCCTCACCCCCGGCATGCGCCGCGCCGATGCACTCATGGCCCTCGTCCACGCCCACCAGCAATGCGCACACGCCCCGAACCGGGCCGGGGACCGGCCCCGCGCCACCATCACCCTCAACTACGACACCCTGCACGCCGCCGCCCACCAGCACGGACTGTTACAGGGCCGGTTGATCTCCACCGGTGAACCATCCCCGGCAGTGTGCTGCGCCGCCTCCTGTGCGACGCCGACATCCTGCCCATCGTGCTCGACGGCGACACCCAACCCCTTGATGTGGGCCGTGCCCAACGGCTCCTCACCCCACCGATCAGGGCCGCCCTCGAAATCCGCGACCAAGGCTGCGTGTTCCCCGGCTGCGACAAACCACCCGCGGCCTGTCACGCCCACCACATCGTGAACCGCCCCGGCATGTCCGGAGACTCGCTGGTTTGACTCCTCAGCTTGCTGCTGAGGGTTGTTGTTGAGCGTAGTGGACTTGTTCGAGGACGGCGGGTGGCATGTCTCCGCAGTACTCGTTGAGGCGCCGGTGGTTGTACCAGTCGACCCATTTCGCGGTGGCGATCTCGACGGCGTTGACGTCTCTCCAGGGCCCTTGCCGGCGGATGACTTCGGTCTTGTACAGGCCGTTGATGCTCTCGGCGAGCGCGTTGTCATACGACGATCCGACCGCGCCGACGGAGGGCTTGATGCCGGCTTCGGCTAGCCGCTCGCTGTAGGCCACGGACAGGTATTGGGCGCCGCGGTCGTTGTGGGCCACGAGCTGGTCGAACTGGTCCCAGCCGTCCTGTTCCCGGGTCCAGATCGCCTGCTCGACCGCGTCCAGGACCAGTTCGGCGGTCATGGTGGTGGCGGCCCGCCAGCCCAGGATCCGGCGGGCGTAGGCGTCAATCACGAAAGCGACGAACACCCAGCCGGCCCACGTCGAGACGTAGGTGAAGTCGGCCACCCACAACCGGTTCGGCGCCAACGGCTCGAAGTTCCGCCTCACCAGATCGTCCGGCCTGGGCCCTGCCCCGGCGATCGTGGTGCGTTTCACCTTGCCACGCACAGCCCGGCCAGCCCGTCAGCCCGCATCAGCCGCTCGATCGTGCACCGGGCCACCGGGATACCTTCCCGGTTGAGTGTCAGCCACACCTTGCGGGGTCCGTACACACCGAAGTTCTCTTGGTGGACCCGGCGGATGTGCTCGAGCAGCACCTGGTCACGCTCGTCGCGTTTGGAGGGCAGCTTGTCCTTCCACTCGTAGTAGGTCGACGGGGCGATCTTCACACCATGCTCGGTCAGCACGGCACAGATCGGCTCCACACCCCATCGCAGCCCGTCGGCGGGCTGATCGTCGGCGTGCTCGCGGATGAAGTCCACGATCACTGCCCGGGCCGGTCGAGCTCGGCCGCGAAGAAAGCCGAAGCCGCCTTCAAGATCGCGTTCGCCCGCTTCAACTCCGCGTTCTCCCGCTTGAGGCGTTTGATCTCGGCCGACTCCTCCGACGTGATTCCGGGCCGCTGACCATCATCAACCTCGCCCTGGCGGACCCACTTACGCAGCGTCTCCTGGCCGACCCCGAGCAACTCGGCCACCTTGCCCATCGCCGCCCAGTCCGTGTCGTGATCCGGCCGGACCTCGCCATACATCCGGACCGCCCGCTCCTTCAGCTCAGCCGGATACCTCTTCGATGTGTTCCCTGACATGACTCCAACCTTCCCAAGGTTCGGAGCCTCCGGACACACCGGGGCGGTTCAGACCCCAGCACTGTCGAGGGTTGTGATCGCTGCCCAGGATGAGGTGACGGGGCGGCGGGCGGCGGGGCGGCGGGCGGCGGGTCGGAATGTAGACGAACGCCGCGCGCCCAAACCAGCCCGACAGCGTCCCTGCCCACCAGTGTGCACACCACCAGAGACCCCCACCTCCGCCACGATCACCAGCCCTGATTTCGCCGGCTGCAACGCCACTCTGCTCGCCGCCGCACCCCCCCGGGCGCCATCCCGGCCTCGACCCGGAATCTCTCCCAGCAGCGAAAGTCTCACCGGCCAGATCCCGGCATTCGCCGGGATGACGGCACCAGCACCCCCCAGCCAACGAAGTAGCCCCGCCCCCCATGGTCCCTGACCGCGGCAGTCACACGGTCGGCGAGATCCCGGCATTCGCCGGGATGACGGCACGAGCACCCGGCAGCAACGGCGCAGTGAGATGGTGGCCCGGAGGATCAGAACTGAGAATGGAAGGGTCTCGACACTCTCGACCAGCGCTGGTGGAGGGGTCGTCGGATCACGATGCTACGCAACCCCGCACCGCGCGTGCGACGGCGTGCAGGGTGAACGCACTCTCTGGTCGTCCTACGCGCTCGAAGAACGCCTCCCGCACTTGGACGCGATCACCCTCGCCACGACCCTTGAGGTAGTCGCCGGCCGGTCCGATGCCGGCCTCAAAGCCGCCCCACAACTCTTCGAAGTCGCGGTAGGTCGAGTCCACGTGCAACTGCGTCTCGTCGATCTCGTCGAAGCCACCATCGGCGAGCCACTGCGACAGCTCGCCGTGCCGCCCGAAACGCAGCACCTGCGCCTCGTTCGGCGCGTCTGGATCGGTTGCGACGGCCGCGTCCCAGAACGCACGCAGCATCTGCATGCCCTCGTCGAAATCCCACACACAGGCGGCGACGGTGCCGCCGGCCCGAGTCACCCTCCTCAGCTCGCTGGCCGCGGCCTTCGGGTCGGAGACGAAATGCAACACCAGTTGGGCCACCGCGGCATCGAACGCGTCGTCGTCGAAGGGCACGTGTTCGGCGCTTCCGGCTCGAACCTGCACGCCGGGGTGGCGCGCGGCGCAGGCCGCCACGAAGGGCGGCGACGGGTCGCAAGCCGCCACCTGCGCCGTACCCACCAGCCCGACCAGTTCGGACGTCAACGCCCCAGGCCCGCAGCCGACGTCCAGCACCCGAAGAGCGGCATCGATCCCCGCGAAGGCGGCGAACGAAGTGGCCAGTGGCTTGGAATACCGGCCCATGAAACGGTCGTAGTTCTCGCTGGCCACCTGAAACGTGCGGGCACCCTCCACCGGCTGCATGGCAACCTCCTGACTGAGCCCCCGCTCGCGAGGCTAGACCCGCAGGTACCAACGAGCGCCTGGGTAGTTGTGCGTAGCAGCACCGTCCCTGACTCCGGCGGCCGGGTGTCCGGCGCTCACCAGCCCCAGTGCCGCCGCTGCGCGCTGATCGCCCACGCCGAGATCGCCGCCGCGTCGGCGGTCACCGGCAGCGGACAGCGTCGCTCGTCGAGCAGGGCGGACCTGCGCCTCCAGCCGTCCGATCTCTGCCGAGACCTCGTCCCGCGGCACTTGGCCACGCTTCACAGCGAGCACCCGCTCACGCTCCAACTGCGGCAGTGGCAACGACAGCGCGCCGGTGCTCGCAATCTCGTGACCCTGGTAGGCCAGCCGCAGCGCGTGACTGCCGTACTTGACGTCCCAGCCGTACTGTTCGATCAGTTCGGGACGGTTCGGCACGTTGCGCTTCGACTGGCCCAGCATGCGCTCGTGCTGGGAGGGTGCGTCAGAGTGTTGATCCGTCGGGCCTACGAAGGCGCCGGCCCACTGCTTCGCCGCACGCAGAGCGTCGGCGTGAAGCACTCGTGCCGGGCCACCGTGCGTCCCTCGATTCTCTCCATCAACAGCTGAATGGCGACCCGTCCGGCCTCGTCTCCGCACTGGTCGACCGTGGTCAGCGACACCAATGGGTGCCGAGCCAGCTCGATGTTGTCGTACCCCACCACGGACACCTCGGACGCGTCCAACCCCGCATCCGCGACGGCGCGCAGCACGCCGATGGCCAACGAGTCGTGGCCGGCAAAGATGGCGGTGGGACGCTCAGGTCCGCTCAGCAGGCCGACGGCCGCCTCGTACGCACCTCGCTCGGACGCGCGAGCCTGCGTCACCACCGGGGACAGCCCGGCCGCCTCCATGCGCTGCACGTACGTGGTCTGCCTGAACACGTGCGGCGTCATCGCCGACGGGGAACTGATGGTGAGATGAGCGATGCGGGTGTGCCCCAGTCCGAGCAGGTGATCCATCACCAGATCGGTTCCGGCCACGTCGTCGTTGATGATCGTGTCGAATCGCTCCGACTGATCGTGGCGGCCGAGAATCACCACCGGAGTGTGTCTGGCCAGCTTCTCGATCCACTCGGTCTCAACCTCGGAGGCGATGGCGATGATGCCGTCCACCTGGCGATCGACCAGCGCGTCCAGAATCTCCTTGGCGCCCAGCCGGCCCATGCCGGGCACGATCACCAACTGATACGGCGATCCGTCCAGTTGCTCGGCGGCTCCCTCGATCACCAGGGTGTGCAGGTCGTTGCCGATGTGCGGAGTTTCGAAGCCCAGGGTGAAACTCCGGCCGCGCATTGCTCGAGCAGCCGTTCGTGGCCGATACCCGAGCTTGTCGATGGCCTGCTCGACCCTCGCGCGCATCGCCGGGCTGACGCCGTAAGCGTTGCGGATCACCTTGGACACCGCCCCCTCCGACACCCCCGCCTCTCGCGCCACGTCACGCAGCGCTGGTCGGCGGACGGTGCCCGCACTGCGCGACTCGCTCACGTGACCTCCTGGACGTTCGGTTCGGATCTGGGCGGTGAGCCGGACACCCCGCCACAGGCTAATCCTAGGGCTCGCGTCAATCAATTGACGAATCTCGCCGAACGCTCTTGACAGGTGCGTGTGAATCGGTTCACACTGGTCGCATCCCCGGTCGCCACAGTCGACCAAGCAGGGGCAGAGTGTCAATCGATTGACAACCACGAGCGCCGCAGCGGGCGGCCATAATCAAGGGAGATCCTCATGGAAATCAAGAAGTGGCTGATGACAACGGCGGCCGCCGCCCTGGCCCTCGGAACGCTGAGCGCCTGCAGTCCGGGCAGCCTCGGCTCCAACGCCTCGCCCGGCGCCACCGGCGGTGGCGTCGAGAACGTCAGCATCACCTACATGGTCGACAACGGCGACAACAGCGTGAAGATCGCGAACGCGCAGGCGGCGGCCTTCATGAAGGCCAACCCCACCATCAAGGTGACGGTCGACACCCGTCCGCAGGGCACCGACGGCGACAACTTCGTCAAGACCAGGTTGTCGACCGGCGAGATGGCCGACCTGTTCCAGTACAACTCGGGCTCGCTGCTGCAGGCGCTCGACCCGGCCAAGAACCTGGTGCCGGTGACCAGCGAGCCGTGGGTGGCCAACCTCGACGACAACTTCAAGCGGGCGGCCAGCTCGGGCACCGAGATCTACGGCGCACCGTTCGGCACCGCCACCGGCGGCGGCTTTCTGTACAACCGCAAGGTGTTCGCCGACCTGGGCCTCACGGTGCCCACCACCTGGGCCGAGTTCATGGCCAACAACGCCAAGATCAAGGCCGCCGGCATCGACCCGGTGATTCAGTCCTACGGCGACACCTGGACCTCGCAGCTGCTGGTTCTGGCCGACTTCAACAACATCAACAAGGCCGATCCGCAGTGGGCGGAGCGCTACACCAAGAACGATCCCACCGCCAAGTTCGCTGTGGACCCCGCGCTCAAGGGGTTCCAGCGACTGCAGGACGTGCACGACGCCGGCTACCTGAACAAGAACTTCGCGTCGATGAAGTACGACCAGGCACAGACCTACCTGGCGTCGGGCAAGGGTGCGCAGTACCCGATGATCACCTTCGCCATTCCCAACATGGTCGCGAACGATGCGGCGAACAAGGACAACATCGGCTTCTTTCCCCAACCCGGTGACGACGCCGCCACCCAGGGTGTGACCCTGTGGATTCCGTCCGCGATCTACATTCCCACCACCACCACCGGCGCCAAGCTGGATGCCGCCAAGAAGTTCGAGGCCTGGGCGGCCAGCACCGAGGCCTGCGACGTGTACGCGTCCACGGTCACCGTCGACGGCGCCTTCGTGGTGAAGGGCTGCGAGCTCCCCGACTCGGTGGCTCAGGCCGTGAAGGACGTTCAGAGCTACGTCGATGCCGGCAAGTCCAGTCCGGCGCTGGAGTACCTGTCGCCGGTGAAGGGTCCGAACATGGAGAAGATCACCGTTGAGGTGGGCTCCGGCATCACGCCGGCCTTGGACGGCGCGAAGCGCTACGACGAGGATGTCAAGAAGCAGGCCCAGCAGCTGGGTCTCGAAGGCTGGTGAAGGTTCGTGGGGGCCGGACGCACCCGGCCCCCACGCCGTCATACCGGACGAAACACTCCCCCACCCGTCATCCCGGGGTTGTTCCGGGATCTCCGGACCACAACGAGATCCCGGCGTTCGCCGGGATGACGAACACCCGCCGGGATGACGAAGACCCCCCGGGATGACGAACACCCGCCGGGATGACGAGGACCCCCGGGATGACGAACACCCCCCCGGGATGACGAAACAGTCCCCGGGGTGACCAACACGCCGGGTCACGACCGACCCGGGCCCCATTCCAACCGCCCCGAAACAAGGACGTTCCCCATGACCTCCGTACAATCACGCGCCGGCGAGGAGCTGACCCTGACTCGCGCCCCTCGCGCATCGGCCCAGCATGTCGACAAGACGTACCCGCTCTGGTTCCACCTGCCCGGCGGCATCGTCTACATCGTGTTGTTCATCGTGCCCACGCTGTTCAGCTTCTACTTCGCCTTCACCCGCTGGACGCTGTTCAAGTCCACCTTCATCGGCTTTGAGAACTTCGTCCTGTTCTTCAACGAACCCGGCCTGATCGGCTCACTGAAGAACACCCTGATCTACGGCTTTCTCACCTCTGGTGCCAAGGTGGCATTGGGCATGGTGCTGGCCGTGGTGCTCAGCATGCCGATCATCGCCCGCGGCTACCTGCGTTCGGTGACGTTCTTTCCGGTGCTGGTCTCCGCCGTCGGCGTCGGCCTGACCTTTCAGGTACTGCTCGACCCCTACAACGGTGTGGTGAACAAGCTGATCACCTCAGTGACGGGCTCGGACGGTCCGGGCTGGCTGACCGACCCCAACATCGCGCTGCTCAGCGTCGCCGGAATCGACATCTGGAAGGGCGTCGGGCTGGCCACCCTGATCTACATCGCCGGCATCGCCGCCATTCCCAACGAGTACTTCGAGGCCGCCCGGGTGGACGGCGCCAGCTCGTGGCAGATGTTCCGGCACATCATTCTGCCGCTGAGCTTTCCCGCCACCTCGACGGTGATCATCCTGTCGCTGATCGGCGGCCTGCGCAGCTTCGACCTGATCTGGACCACCACCCAGGGCGGTCCCGGCTTCGCCTCCGACGTCATCGCCTCGGTGGTCTACAAGCAGTACCAGGCGGGCTTCTACGGCCTGTCCACCGCCGGCAACGTGATCCTGTTCGTCGTTGTCGCGGCCATCATCTACCCGCTGTCGCGTTGGTTGAACTCGAAGGAGACGGTCCTGTGAACGCCATCCGCAAACGCACCGCATGGCTGGTCGGCCTGCTCGGCATTCTGGTCACCACCCTGCTGTTCTTGACCCCGTTCGCCTTCATCTTCACCCAGGCGGCCAAAGACAAGAACGAGGCCTCGCTGCTGCAGTTCAGTTGGCCCACCCACTTTCAGCTGTGGGACAACATCGTCGCCGTCTTTCAGGCCCGCGACTACATGCTGGTGATCGCATTCATCAACTCGACCATTCTCACCGTCGCGTCGGTGGCTCTGCTGGTCATTTTGGGCTCGCTGATCGCCTTCACCCTGGATCGACGCAAGAGCAAGCTGAACCCGCTGATCAACACGTTCGTGCTGGCCGGACTGATCATTCCGCCGGCCGTGGTGCCCACCATCTGGGTGATGCAGAGCCTGGGCATCTTCAAGACCATGATCGGTCTGATTCTGATCGAGGTCGCGTTCGGGTTGTCGTTCACCGTGCTGACCATGCGGGCCTTCGTCGCCACCATTCCCAAAGAACTGGACGAGGCCGCGATCGTGGACGGAGCCGGGCCGCTCACCCTGTTCTTCCGGGTGATCTTTCCCCTGCTGCGCTCAGTGATCGTGACGATCATCGTGGTGCAGTCCATCTTCATCTTCAACGACTTTCAGAACCCGCTGTACTTTCTGCCCGGCAACGCCAACGCCACCGTGCAGCTCACCCTGTTCAACTTCCAGTCCCAGTACGCAACCAGCTACAACCTGCTGTTCGCCAACATCCTGGTGATCACGATCCCGATGCTGGTTCTCTACATCTTCTTCCAGCGTCAGATCGTGGCCGGCATGACCTCCGGCGCCGTCAAGGGCTGAGCCCACACCTTCCCACCTCTGAAAGGCATGATCATGCCCACGCACGTGCAATCCGTCCGACTCGAATACCAGCCCGGCCCACAGGTCGCCGTTGCGTCACCCCGGGTGTCATGGGTGACCGGCAGCGACCGGGCGGGCTGGCGGCAGACCGCGGCCGAGCTCGCCTGGAACGACGGGGTGAACCGCCAGGTGCACCGGTTCGAGTCGGACGAGTCGGTGCTGGTCGCGTGGCCGTTCGAACCCTTGGCGCCGCGGACGTCGGGCAGCCTTCAGGTACGGGTGCAGGGTCCGGACGGTTGGACAGGCTGGAGCGCCGAGCAGGAGGTGTTCGCGTCCTTTCTGGGTGAGGAGGAATGGCAGGCGTCGTTCATCGGGTTGCCGGATCCGGTGCGGCACGCTCATCCTGCGCTGCTGCGGCACGAGTTCGAGGTGGCGGAGGGGCTGCTGCGGGCCACCTGGTATGCCACCGCGCAGGGGGTGTACCAGACCGAAGTGAACGGTGCGCAGGTCGACGACCAACTGCTCAAACCCGGTTGGACGCCGTATCAGTTCCGGCTGATCCACGAGACCACCGACGTCACCGCCCTGCTACATGCCGGCCGCAACGCCCTGGGCGTCGCGCTGGCCGGCGGCTGGTTCACCGAGAGCTACGGTTTTCAGGGCCAGGCGCAGCCGTTCTACGGCACCCAGCCGACGTTCGCCGGCCAACTGCTGCTGGAGTACACCGACGGACACCATGAGTGGGTTGTCACCGACGATCAGTGGCGGGCCAGCGGCGAGGGGCCTTGGGTCGACACCGGTATTTACCAGGGCGAGCACTACGACGCCCGACTGGTGCCCGCGGGCTGGTCGACGCCTGACTTCGACGCAACAGGCTGGGTGGCCGCACAGCTCCGTCCGGCCGGCCCTGCTCCCGAACCCCGCACCGGCCCGGTCGTGCGGGTCACCGAACAGATCGCGGTGCAGCAGGTGCTGACCACCCCCTCCGGTGCCAGGCTGCTCGACTTCGGCCAGAACCTGGTCGGCCGGCTACGTCTCAGGGTCACCGGTCCGGCCGGCACCACCGTCATGCTGCGGCACGCCGAGGTGCTCGATAACGGGGAACTGGGCGTGCGGCCGCTACGGGTCGCCGACGCCACCGACACCTACACCCTGGCTGGCGACGGCGTCGAGGAATGGGCGCCCGCGTTCACGTTCCACGGCTTCCGCTACGCCGAAGTGACCGGCTGGCCAGGCGAGCTGGACCCGGCAGCGATCGTCGCCGAGGTGATCGGCTCAGAGCTGGTGCGCACCGGCTGGTTCGACTGCTCCGACCCACTGATCAACCGGCTGCACGACAACGTGGTCTGGGGCATGCGCGGCAACTTTCTCTACCTGCCCACCGACTGCCCGCAGCGTGACGAACGCCTCGGCTGGACCGGCGACATCCAAGTCTTCAGCCCCACCGCCAGCTACCTGTTCGACAGCAACGGCTTCCTGGCCTCCTGGCTAACCGACCTCGCCCTCGAACAACACGCCGCCGGCGGGGTGCCGTTCATCGTTCCGGACGTGCTCGGCTCCGGCAAGGTGCCCGCCGCCGCCTGGGGCGACGTCGCCGTCATCCTGCCCTGGGTGCTGTACCAACGCTTCGGCGACCCCGGCCTACTGCACACCCAGTACCCCTCCATGAAGGCCTGGGTGGAGCAGTTGCTGGCGATCGCCGGCGACCGCAACCTGTGGGAAGGCGGCTTCCAGTTCGGCGACTGGGTCGACCCGGATGCTCCCCCCGACAACCCCGCCAAAGCCAAAGCCGACCCCGACCTGGTCGCCTCCGCCTACCTCTACCGCTCCACCCACCTACTGGCCCTAGCCGCCACCGTGCTCGGACACACCGACGACGCCGCCCGCTACGCCGCCCGGGCCGAACAGGTGCGGCTGGCCTGGCTGGCCGAGTACGTCACCCCCGCCGGACGGATCCTGTCCGACGCCCAGACCAGCTACGCCCTGGCCATCGAGTTCGGCCTCGCCGAGGGTGCACTCGCCCAACAGATGGGCGACCGGCTGGCCTGGCTCGCCCGCCGCGACGGCTACCGGATCAGCACCGGCTTCGTCGGCACCCCGCTGGTCACCGACGCCCTCACCCGCACCGGCCACCTCCGCGAAGCGGGCCGCATGCTGCAACAGACCGAGTGCCCCTCCTGGCTCTACTCGGTCACCATGGGCGCCACCACCATCTGGGAACGCTGGGATTCACTGCTCGAGGACGGCTCCATCAACCCCGGCGAGATGACCAGCTTCAACCACTACGCCCTCGGCGCGGTCGCCGACTGGCTGCACCGGGTGGTCGGCGGGCTCGCCCCTGCGGCGCCCGGTTACCGCACCCTCCACATCGCACCCCAACCACTACCCACCCTCGACTGGGCGAGCACCAGCCACGACACCCCCTACGGACGGGCGTCGGTCGCCTGGCGCCGCCACGGAAGCACAATCAGGATCAATGCGACCGTGCCGGCCAACACCTGCGCACACGTGCGGCTGCCCGACGGACGCCGCTTCGACGTGGCCGCCGGTCAGCACGAGTGGTCGGTGCAGCAGCCGCCGCAGCCGACCGCCGCACCGGTGCTGCTGTCCAGCCCGCTCGCCAGCGTGATCGATGACGCCGAGGCCCATGCGGCGGTGATCGAGGCCTGCCGACGCATCGACCCGGCCGCCGCGACCAAGGTCGTCCGGCGAACCGCCTGGCTGCCGGGCCAACCCCTCTCGGGAGCGCTCAGCGAGCTGTCACCCTTGGTGGTGGCCGAGGTGGAGCGCGCCCTCACCACGCTCAACGCGTCTCGGGCGACCGTCCATCAACCGCACGAAGAGAGTGAGAGCCAGTGACCACCACGCCAGAGACACCGGGCCTGCCGGACGGCTTTCTGTGGGGCGGTGCCCTGGCGGCGCACCAGTTCGAAGGCGGTTGGGACGCCGCCGGCAAGGGCCCGAGCGTGGTCGACGTGCTGACCGCCGGGGCGCACGGCGTGTCGCGCCGCATCACCGAGACGATCGAGGCCGGGGAGTTCTACCCCAACCACGACGCGATCGACTTCTATCACCGCTTCCGCGACGACATCGCGCTGTTCGCGGAGTTGGGGCTGACCTGCCTGCGCACGTCCATCGCCTGGTCACGCATCTTTCCCAACGGCGACGAGACCGAACCGAACGAGGCCGGCCTGGCCTTCTACGACGAGGTGTTCGACGAGTTGCTGCGGCACGGCATTCAGCCCGTGATCACGCTGTCGCACTTCGAGTTGCCGCTGCACCTCGCGCGTGCCTACGGCGGCTTTCGCAGCCGTGCGCTGGTCGAGTTCTTCGCCCGCTTCGCCCGAGTCTGCTTCGAGCGCTACCACACCAAGGTGCGCTACTGGATGACGTTCAATGAGATCAACAACCAGCTGAACACGTCCAACCCGCTGTTCTTTTGGACGAACTCGGGGGTGCAACTGAGCCCCGGCGAGAACCCCCGCGAGGTGGTGTTCCGGGTGGCACACAACGAGTTGCTGGCCAGCGCCCGCGCCGTGGCGATCGGACACCAGATCGACCCCTCGCTGCAGATCGGCTGCATGGTGTCGCACGTGCCGATCTACCCCTACTCGTGCCACCCCGACGACGTGCTGGCCGCCCAGATCGCCATGCGTGAGCGATTTCTGTTTCCCGACGTGCACGTGCGCGGCCACTACCCGTCCTACGCCCTGGCAGAGATCGAGCGTGAGGGCTACGACCTCGGCATGCAGCCCGGCGACGCGCAGGTGCTGGCCGACGGGGTGGTCGACTACATCGGCTTCAGCTACTACATGTCGGCCGCCGTCAAGGCAGGGGCCGACACGGCCGACCCGGGGACGGCGGTGAACGGAGGACCCGCCAACTCCGTGCCCAACCCGCATCTGTCGGCCAGCGACTGGGGGTGGCAGATCGATCCGGTCGGGCTGCGCTACACCCTGAACGTGCTCGCCGAGCGCTACGAGAAGCCCCTCTTCATCGTCGAGAACGGCTTCGGGGCGATCGACGAGATCGCCGCGGACGGGTCCATCCACGACGATGCCCGCATCGACTATCTGCGCGCACACATCAAGCAGCTCACCGAAGCCGTCGTCAGCGATGGGGTCGAGCTGATCGGCTACACACCGTGGGGCATCATCGACTGCGTCTCGTTCACCACCGGTGAGATGAAGAAGCGGTACGGGGTGATCCACGTCGACCGCGACAACGCCGGCAACGGCACCCTCGCCAGAACCAAGAAGCGGTCGTTCGACTGGTATCGCACGGTGATCGCCAGCAACGGACGGGCTCTGTAAGGGGGCGGCATGCATTGGCTGGCGCTCGATGTCGGCGGCTCCGGCATCAAGCACGCGGTGGTGAATCAAGCCTACGAACTGTCGGATCGCGGCATCGTCCCGACCCGCTACGACAGCCACGCCGCCTTCATCGACACGGTCGGCGGCATCTATCACGGCCTCGGGCGGCCGGTGGACGGCGTCGCCATCAGCAGTTGTGGAGAGCTTGATCCGCGGACCGGTCAGATGTTCTCCGGCGGCACGCTGCGGTTCAACTCCGGCGTCAACATGATCGAATCGGTGCAGGCCCGCTGCGGCGTGCCGGTGACGGTCGAGAACGATGCGAACTGCGCGCTGCTGGCCGAGGCCCGCCTGGGCAGCTTGACCGACTGCCGCAACGCCGCCGCGCTGATCATCGGCACCGCCGTGGGCGGCGCGATCATGATCGAACGGGCCATCTATCACGGGTCGCACTTCCACGCCGGCAACGCCAGCTTCACCAGAACCGACGTGCGGGACCCCGCCAGCCCCCAGCTCAACCAGGTGGCGGGAGTCGGCGCCCTGCTGGCCGGCTACGCCCGTTCGTCCGGAACCGTGGGACCAGTGGCAAACGGCCGCGAGTTCTTCGAGCGCGTGAACGCGGGTGATCGGGTCGCGGACGCCGCACTCACCGACTACTGCGCCGTCCTGGGCGGCTACATCGTCAACCTGCAGGCGCTGCTCGATGTGGACGCGGTCGCGATCGGTGGCGGCATCAGCGCCCAATCCGTGTTCGTCGAACGGCTGCGAACCATGGCCGAGGCCGCCTTCGCGCAGACCACGGTGCAGTTGCCTCGGCCTGAGATCCGCGCGTGCCGCCACTTCAACGACGCGAATCTGCTGGGCGCGGTGCTGCACCATCGAGCAGCGTGACACGATTCGGTGCGCACGGTTCGGCGACCGCACTGGTGACACCATGGTGGGGCACGCGACAATCGTCCACGCACGCGAGCGATCAGAAGGCAGGCTGAGGCACAGATGACCGACACCTCGACGTCCCGCAGGCCATGGGTGAGCCCGGCGGACGTGGTCGACGTCTTCGTCTACGTGGTGGTGCTCAACCTGGCCGCCGAGTACGTGCCGCTGGTGATCACCGAGACGTTCACCCTGTCACTGCTCACCGCGCTGCTGCTCAAGCTGGTGCTCGAGGCGGTGGTGTGGTGCAAGGACCGCGTGAAGGGGCGGTTCCAGGCGGCCGACAGCGTGCCGGCCAAGGTCGGTTCCGGGCTGCTGCTGTGGGCGCTGATGATCGGCAGCAAGTTCGTGGTGCTCGAACTGGTCGCCCTCTTCTTCGCCGATTCGGTGCAGCTCGGCGGGTTCTGGTCGGTGACCGGCTTGATTCTGCTGCTGCTGTTCGCCCGGTTCGGCGTGCGCCGGCTGTTGGACGAGCCGGACCCCGCCGGCTGATCAAGCACCTCGCCGGCTGAGTGACCGCATCGCTCGCGGAGCCGTCCGCCTCAGAAGTTCTTCAGCTGGTAGCCGTTGGCGGCGCAACCGTCCTTGATCGCCTGGCGCCCCTCGGCCGGTACCTGCGTGGGGTCTTTCAGATACAGGATCGCGGTTTCCACGAACTGCTGGCTCTGGCCGGCCAGCTGGCCCGAGCCGCGCAACTGCTCCAGTCCGGCCAGCGCCACCCGGCCGGCCACCGAGCCCGAAGCGGCGACCGCGTCCAGGGCCGGGCAGCCCACCTTGTATGCATCGGCGGCCGAGAGACCGACCTGGCTGCATCCGGTCAGGGCGAGGGCGCCGGCGGCGACGGTGGCCAACCGCAGGGCGAGGGAGGTCCGCAACATGTCGACAGTGTAGAAGTGGCGGACGACTCGATGAACCGTCATGCCACGATGAGGCCATGCGCCCCACCGATGACTGGCCGCGCGACCCACGGCTCGATCCGTTTCGCGACGCAGTGTGGCAACTCTCGAAGGCCGGCGTGGTGCAGGCGTACCTGATCACCCAGGTGGTTCCGATGCGATCCATGCCCGTGTTCTGGGCGCAGCAGGAGTGGCTCTGGTACCGAATCTGCTGGCTGGACGGCCGGCGAGACCCTCCGCGGCACGACCAGGCACCGGGCTGGCCGGTCGTCGAGGCGCTCGAACAGGCACGATTCGAGCTCGACGACATCGCGTCCACCGTGTTGGCTGCCACCCCGGTTCGGGCGTCCGAGCGTGACGTGCTCTGGCAGCGCTACCGGCCCTGAGCCGAGCCCGGATGCACGCCGAATTCGGTCGGCACCGCCGTAGCTTTGGCCAGCTCCGCCGAGCACGCGCGAACCCGACACCCATTCCCGATGAGGAATTATCCGACTCGCCTGCGGACCGGCCACCCACTCGATATCGTTATTTCGGAGGTTCCCGTCTGACCCCCCCATTGAGTCGGAACCATCGTGGAGCTTCCCGGCGCCGTTGCCCCCCAACGGCGCCACCTTTTTCGTGCGGTGGCGGGCGGCCGCAATCCACCCGTCCGCCGGCATGGCCTGCTGGCAGTATGTGGCCGTGCGCGCAGTGAGGTACACCGAATACGGCTCCACTCCGGGGCTGGTCGACCTGCCTGAACCCGAGTGCCCGCCGGACGGGGTGGTCGTGGCGGTGCGGGCCACCGGGGTCTGCCGCTCGGACTGGCACGCCTGGCGCGGCCATGATCCGGTGCCGTTGCCGATGGTGCCCGGCCACGAGTTCGCCGGCGTGATCGCCAGGATCGGGCCGCTGGTCAGGGGTTTCGCTGTGGGCGACCGGGTGACGGCTCCCTTCGTGAACGGGTGCGGACGCTGCGCCTGGTGCGCCGACGGGCAGGCCCAGGTGTGCCCCGACCAGACCCAACCGGGGTTCACCCACCCGGGTTCGTTCGCCGAACAGGTGGTGGTGCGGGCGGCCGACTTCAACCTGGTCCGACTGCCGGAGGGTGTCGACTTCGTGACCGCCGCCGCGCTCGGCTGCCGGTTCGCCACGGCCTTCCACGCGTTGACCGCACGGAGCGGACTCGCGGCCGGTGAATGGCTGCTGGTGCTCGGCTGCGGGGGCGTGGGGCTGTCGGCGGTCCTCATCGGAGGTTCCCTCGGGGCGCGGGTGGTCGCCGTCGACCCGTCCGCGTCCGCCCGCGAAAGGGCCGCCCAACTCGGTGCCGAACAGGTGCTTGCGACCGCCGACCCCGAGGCCGTCCAGCTGCTGACGGACGGCGGGGCGCACGTCAGCCTGGACGCGGTCGGATCCGCCGCCACCGCCTGCGCCGGGGTGCTGAGCCTGCGCCGGCGTGGACGCCACGTGCAGGCCGGCCTGATGCTCGGCGCCCAGGCGAACGCGCCGCTGCCCTGGGACCGGGTGATCGCGCACGAACTGACCATTGCCGGCAGTCACGGCATGGCGGCCGCGGAGTACCCGCGCATGCTGGAACTGATCGGCAACGGCACCCTCGATCCGGGACAGCTGGTCGGACGGGTGGTCGACCTGGCGCAGGCCGGCGAGGAATTGATGGCGCTGGATCGTGCGGTCGCCGCCGGGGCGGGCATCGTCGTCGCCACGATCAGCTGATCCGCCCTCGTTTGCGGGCCGTTCGGCCGCGCGGGCGGGGCCGGATGGTGATGCCGCCCCCTGTGATAGTTGCGCCGCCGAGCCTACTCTGGACCACACACTCGCCGTCCGAGACCCGCAGTGCGAGGGAGGGCACCATGGCTGGAACCCAGCACGCGTCGGTGACCGGCATGGACGAGCGCACGCTCGGCCGCATCGACCTCATCCTCTTCGACGCCGACTATCGCGACGCGAAGGCGGCCCTCGAGGATTCGTGGCGGGTCGCCGTGATGGCGTCCGATCCACGCACCCGCGCGGCACACGAGCGGGCCCGGGCCGCAGCGGTCGGGGCGGCGAACCACCGCCGCGACCCCACCGCACCGCGCATCCCCACCTCCACCGGGCTGCACCGCGCCGCGCTCGGAGTCGCCCTCATCGCCGGTGTGGTGGCGGTGGCGCTGCTGACCACCCCCAAGACCAGCGCACTGGCCTTGCAGAATGCGATGCTGCCCGTCGGGCTGCTCGCCACGCTCGCGGTGGGGCTGCTGTACTGGCTCGAACCGCGTCGCGCCAACGGATCGCTGTGGGGATCCCGGGTGCCCGCCGTGATCCACCTCGCCTTCGGCGGCATGTGGCTGCTCGCCGGCGCCGGCGCTGTCGCCTTCCGATGGGGAGAGGTCGGCACCTTCGCGGCGCTGCCGGCCATCGCCGGCCTCACGCTGCTGGGGTGTGCCGGCCTGGCGGCCCTCCTCCTGGGCGAGCGCGCGCTGCGGGCCGACCGGTCCGGGCGTCAGACCGGCATCGCCCGACTGACCGGCGACCTCATCGACCAGCGGGATGCGGTCCCGGTTTTCGACGCCCTCGACCGGTGGTGGTCCACCGCCGGCCCCGAGGCGATGCAGCGTTCCGCGGCTCGCGTGCTGGCCGTGCGGTGCGAGGTGCTCGCGCGGCTGAAGGCCGGAAAGCTGATCACCGAACCCCAGCAACGCGCAGCCGCCAGGGCGGCAGAGCCCGAGAAGTGGACCGAACGCCGGCGATGAACCGCAGTGGGCAGTGCCGTCGAGGTGCGGGCCGAACCACATCGGTGTAGTTCTCCACAGGTGTGGACGCCGCTGTGGACGCCGTGCGCCGGTACTGTCACCGCATGGAGTGGCTGACCGGACGCGAGCTGTACCGCGCCGTCATCACCGAGGGGGTGCTGCGGGCCGAGCGGTCCATCTGGATCGCCACCGCCAACCTCAAGGATCTCTACGTGCCCGGTACCGGACGCCGGTACCGTCCGATCCTGGACGAGTTCAGCCGGCTCGCCCGCGACGGCGTCCAGATCCGGGTGATCCACGCCGAACTGCCCTCACGCAGCTTCCGCGAGACCTTCGACTCCCTTCCCGCCCTGGTGGACGGCGGTCTGGAGCTGCAGATCTGCCCGCGCAGCCACTGGAAGATGGTGATCGTGGACGGCGTGCTCGGCTACGCCGGCTCGGCCAACTTCACCGGAGCGGGGCTGGGCGCCAAGAGCGAGGCGAACCGCAACCTCGAACTGGGCGCGGTCGGCCGCGAAACCGAGTTCGTCGGCATGCTGGAGCGCACGTTCGACGCCTTCTGGATGGGTGAGCACTGCGAGGGTTGCGGAAGACGCGACCTGTGCCCCGACCCGATCAGGTAGGGCATGCAGCTGCCTGGCGCTATTCGGCGTCCGTGGGCTTGGGCTTGATCGTCGGCATCTTGATGGTCACCTGGCCGGACGCGAGGTCGTGCGGTTTTGGCCCCCAGGCGCCCTTCTCGTAGTCGACCTGGATCGAGTTCTCCAGATCGCGCTGCTGCCGGGCGTGCCGCACGCCCGGGTTGAACAGCTCGAAGAAGTCACTCATCGCCATAGTCTAGGCACGGCCGCACCCCGCGGTGAGGCTAGGAGTCTGCTGAACAAGGCTGTTCCGAGCGAGGACGTGCTGGGCGGGATGAGCTGCAAGGCCACATCTAGGGTCTGTAGTGGGCCTACCGGCCCAAGATGTGGCCGCAGCAGATCGCCCGCCCAGTGCGCCGCAGCCGGGACATGATTGTTCAGCAGGCCCTTACGGATCGACCAGCCGAGCGAGCTCGTCGGGGCCCACACCCACCAGGGCTTCAGCGACGGGTCGGGTGTACAGCCCCAGCGTCTGCCGGTACGAGCGAACGACCGTGCCCGAGTCCGGATCGACCACCCGCAGCTGATAGCCGGTCAGCAACAGCCGACCGTCCCATGCGTACGCGGCGTCGAAGTGCGCCGGGTTCTGCTGCTGCCACAGCAGCTCCCCCGTCCGCGCCTTGACGGCGAACAGCTGGGACGAGTCCGACACCAGCGTGATGCCGTCGACGAACGCTGTGCGGGGCGCGGTCACCATGCCGAAAGCGGACCCGTTGCGGCTGTTCACCAAGGGCCCGACGGTGCGTCCGGTGGTCAGATCGACGCGCACCGCGCCGCCGTCCGTTCGCAGAAAGACCGGGTCGGTCACGTCCCCGGCGCGTGGGTCGCGATCGGGGAAGGCGAGCCGGGTGCCCAGGTCGGTCTCGTACAGCGGCGTCAGGGAGTAGCTCAGCGCCGCCGCGAGGTTGCCCTGGTTGCACCAGAGCCGCTCACCGTCGTCCACCAGCCGCGAACAGCGCGGCATGCTCACCAGGGCGGCCTTGGCCAGATCGACGAAGACCGTGGTCCGGCCGGCCCACAGGGCGGTGAGTCCGTCCGCGACCTGCCGAACGCGCGGACGATCCAGCGCCGGCCCGTCCGGTATGGGCAGCTTGCGGCTGAAGATGCGGTTGTCGCTGAACAGCCCTTCGTGCTGCGACTGCTCGCGCAGGTCGAGCTGGGCGCGCTGCTGCAACGAGCCGTTCAACACGGTCAGCACCGCATGCGGCGCCGGCTGGCGTTGCTCGACCAGCAGCACCCGATCGCCGTCCACGTGCAGCAGGGTCAGCCAGCCGGTCCAGTCGACGCCGTTGCGTTCGTTGCCGGTGGCCGGATCGAGCAGCGCCAGGTGCCAGCGCGTGCCCAGTCCGGTGGCCGGGTCCTGCTCGATCGCGGACGCGCACAGCACTGCGGTGCCGACCAGGTCGGCGGCGCACAACCCGTTGTCGAGGGCGTGTTTCCACAGCTCGCGACCCGAGCCCGGATCCAGTCCGTGCACCCAGACGGCGTTGTCGTTGGCGTCGCCGGTGAGCACCACCCACGCCTGGCCGGCATCAATCACCCGGTGATCGTCGAAGGTGCCGTCCACATCACCGACCAGCTCGGCCTTGGCCAGATCGGGGCGCAGACTCAGGGCGGGCAGCGTCCATCGAGCTCCGAGCTGGGACGACGGGGTGCTGGTGCCGGTCGTCGGTACCGGACGGGGCCGCGTGCCGGAGACGCTCGCCCGGCTCACCATCCCCAACACGATCAGGCCCACGAAGAAGACGGCCAACAGCCCCAGGGACCAAGCCAACCTGCGGCGGGCCCGGTCGAGCTGAGCGCCGGCGTCGCGTCCCTGCTGATCGCGCTGGACGACGCGGGTTCGTGCCGGCACCCGCCGGTTGCCGGCCTGGGGCTGGGTGAGCTGCGCGAGGGTGGTGCGGGTCGGGGAGGCCGCGCCGGGGGTCGTCGGTGCCGGCTCGGCCGGGGCGCTGGGCCAGCGAAAGTCAGGCCCGGCGCTCCGGGTGCCCAACCCGGCCGGCCGCTTGCCGCGTCGACGTCGTCGCTTGCGGCCGCCGGTTTCGGCCGGCGCGGAGGGGATGGGTGCCCGCGCCGGATCGTCCAGCTTCTTCCACGCCTGCGGACGTTCGAAGCCACTGGGTTCGCTCACCCGTGCCCCTTTCGTCGCCCACTCGCCAACTCGGCAGCTTAGGTGAGTTCGGGGCCGTGGACGGATCGCGCCCTGACCCCCGACCCGCTGGATCGCAGCCCGGCGTACGCTACGCCTCATGCCTGTTCTGCGTTCTCGAACCACCACCCACGGCCGCAACATGGCCGGCGCCCGGGCGCTCTGGCGCGCGACGGGCATGGGCGAATCGGACTTCGGCAAGCCCATCATCGCCATCGCCAACAGCTTCACCCAGTTCGTGCCGGGTCATGTGCACCTGCGCAACATGGGCGCCCTGGTGGCCGAAGCGGTGGCCGAGGCCGGCGGCGTGGGCCGCGAGTTCAACACCATCGCCGTCGACGACGGCATCGCGATGGGTCACCACGGCATGCTCTACTCGCTGCCCAGCCGCGAGATCATCGCCGACTCGGTGGAGTACATGGTCAACGCGCACTGTGCGGACGCCCTGGTCTGCATCAGCAACTGCGACAAGATCACCCCCGGCATGCTGCTGGCGGCGCTGCGGCTGAACATTCCGACCGTGTTCGTCTCGGGCGGTCCCATGGAGGCCGGTCGCATACCCGACAACCCGCTCGCCGGGGGCGCACCCGATGAGCACAACGTCGCCCCGATGATCACCCCGCGGCTCGACCTGGTGGACGCCATGGTGAAGGCCGTCGACCCGTCCATCGAGGACGATCACCTGCGCGACATCGAACAGAACGCCTGCCCGACCTGCGGCTCGTGCTCGGGCATGTTCACCGCCAACTCGATGAACTGCCTGACCGAGGTGCTGGGCCTGTCGCTGCCCGGCAACGGCTCGACGCTGGCGACCGCGTCCGCGCGACGTGACCTGTTTCTGAACGCCGGACGGCTGGTGGTCGACCTGGCCAACCGCTACTACGAGAACGACGACGACTCGGTGCTGCCGCTGTCGATCGCGACCAAGCAGGCGTTCAACAACGCGATGCGGGTCGACATCGCGATGGGCGGCTCGACCAACACGGTGCTGCACCTGCTGGCCGCCGCACAGGAGGCCCGGGTCGACTTCGACCAGCACGACATCGACGCGCTGTCGAGGGTGACGCCCTGCATCTGCAAGGTCGCGCCGAACACCACCAACTACTACATGGAGGACGTCCATCGCGCCGGCGGCATCGTCGCCATCATGGGCGAACTCGACCGCGGCGGCCTGCTCGATCGCGACGTGCACGCCGTCCATGCGCCCTCACTGGACGCCTGGCTCGACGACTGGGACATTCGCGGCGGCAAGGCGTTGCCCGCCAACGAGGACCTGTTCTACGCGGCGCCGGGAGGGGTGCGCACGGTCGAGGCGTTTTCATCGACCCGGCGCTGGGCCAGCCTCGACAAGGACAACGCCAACGGCTGCATCCGCTCGGTGAGTGCCCCCTACACCACCGACGGCGGGCTCGGCGTGCTGTACGGCAACCTGGCCGAGGACGGCTGCATCGTCAAGACGGCGGGGGTACCCGAAGACCAGTGGGAGTTCAGCGGGCCGGCGGTGGTCGCCGAGTCGCAGGAGGAGGCGGTCGAGAAGATCCTCGGCGCTCAGGTGAAGCCGGGCGACGTGGTGGTGGTGCGCTACGAGGGGCCCAAGGGCGGCCCCGGCATGCAAGAGATGCTGTACCCCACCGCGTACCTGAAGGGGGTCGGACTCGGCCCCAAGTGCGCGCTGATCACCGACGGACGGTTCTCCGGCGGCTCGTCCGGGCTGTCGATCGGGCACGTGTCGCCCGAGGCGGGCTCGGGTGGCACCATCGGCCTGGTCGAGGACGGCGACATCATCACGGTCTCGATCCCGAACCGCAGCGTCACCCTCGAGGTGGACGACGCGACGCTCACCGCCCGCCGCGCCGAGGCCGAGGCTCGGGGCTGGAGGCCGAAGACCCGCGTGCGCGAGGTGTCGCCGGCGCTGAAGATCTTCGCCCTGCTCGCCCAGTCGGCCGACAAAGGTGCCGCGCGGCGGGATCCGGACGAGCTGTAAGGCGATCCAGCACAAGTCGTCATCCCGGCGAACGCCGGGATTTCACCTACGTTGAAGCGAACGCAACGCGGAAGCGGAGTGGGTCAGCGCGCAGACGAGATCCCGGCGTTCGCCGGGATGACGGATGCGTTCGCCGGGATGACGGGGGCGTTCGCCGGGATGACGGAGAGCTCGACCAGCGGCGCAGACGCAACGCTGAAGCGGAGTGGGGGTGGACCCCGTCAGGGCGTGGTCGGGCGTTTGCGAACTGAACGGCGTTAGCCGATCAGGCTCGCAAGGGCGGGACGGGGTCCACCCCCACTCCGGGGCAACAGGTGCGACCAAGAGAGAGCGAGCCTCGTCAGCGTTGCAGCAGGCCCGCCATCCGGTCGGCGATCATCGTCATCGCACGCTCGGGCACCAGGCGGGTGAACCAGTCCATCACCTGCGCGTCACGGCCGACGAGCACCCGGTTGGCACCCTTCTGCATGCCCCGGATGATGATGTCGGCGGCTTGCGCGGGCGGCAGCACCTTGGTGTTCGCGGCGTTGTCGTTGGCTCCGGCCACCGCTGGTGCCTTGACGCCACTGTTGTCGGTGATGCTGGTTGCCACTGCGCCAGGAAACACCACGGTCACCCGCACCGGCGTGTCGCGGAGTTCGGCGTGCAGTCCCTCGGTGAGCAGCTTGACGGCCGCCTTGGACGCCCCGTACACGCTCTGGCCAGGCACCGGAATGAAGGCGCCCATGCTCGACACGTTCACCAGCGCCGCCTCGGGCCGGCGCAACAGATGGGGCAGGAACGCGCGCACGGTGGCGACGACACCCCAGAAGTTGACCTGAAGGACCCGCTCGATGTCGTCGACCTCCAGTTCGGCGAAGGGGACGAACCGCTGAATGATGCCGGCCACGTTGAGCAGGCCGTCGACCTGCCCGTGGGCGTCGATCACCGCCGCCGGCAGCTGGTCGACGGCGGCGGCGTCCGTCACGTTGACCACGTGCGTGCTCAGCCGGTTGCCCGCGCCGGCCAGCTTCGCGGTGCCGTCCAGACGTTCCTGGCTGAGATCGACCGCTGCGACCCTGGCCCCGCGGGCCAGCAGCCCGAGCACGACCTCACGCCCGATGCCGTTGCCACCGCCGGTGACGACGAAGACCTTGTTCGCGATCTGCACGGTTCCCTCTGCTCTGTTCGGCGAGACGGCTGCACCGTGCCCAGGACGATGCCCGGCCGCACCTCGCGTACCAACCGGACATCTTTGTCCGGTTGGTCAAGAATGCCTCGCTCCAACCGGGTGAGCAAGGGGCGTCAGTCCCCCGGCACCTTCCACGGGGCGTCCACGATCTCGACGTCCTCGATCGGGGCACGACCGGTCAGGTAGGCCCCCATCGCGCCGATCAGCGGTGCGGGCACGAAGATGAGCCCCCACGACAGCGCCAGCAGCACGCAGATCAAACCCAGCACGGCGGTGCAGATCCAGGCCACCCGCACGCGCGAGCGGCGCACCACGATCGGGATCAGGGTGAGAACGATCGGCAGCAACAGCGGCCCGAAGACGCCCCAGCCCAACATCGCGAACGCCGAGACGAAGCGGGGCCTGTCGCCGCCGGGCACCGCGACCAGGGGCATGAACGCGAAGAACACCGACGCGATCAGGGTGTAGACCAACGCGCCCCACTGCCACAGTTTCGCCTGCCTCGCCACGCTCACCCGCCCAGTATCGGGCACGTCACCGTGTGCGCCAGATTCGGCACACACGCGGCACGACACAATGGCCCCATGACCGCCTTCACGCTGACCGAGCCGCTGCACGCGCCCGAGGGGGCCTGGGACGAGCTGACCGCTCACCCCGAGCTGCTGTTCGGTCACGGCGCCCCCGACCTGCGCGCGGGGCAGCCGTACAACGCCACCAGCCAGCGCGGCAGCGGCGGGGCCGGCACCATCGTGCAGGTGCAGCCGGGACGGGTCGAGTTCAGCTGGGGCGGACCGCACTGGCCCCAGCCCGGACGCTTCGTGGCGTTCGTCGACAACGACCTGGTGCTGGACGCCCGCGCCGTCCCCGACTCCGACGCCCCCGCGGCGCACGATCACTGGCGCTACATTCTCAGCGGCGCGAGCGCCTACCTGAACAGCCGCAACCCCACTCCGACGGCCGACGTCACCGCCGTGCTCTTCGATGCCGACGGCGTGCTGCAGGTGCCCCGTCCGGGCTGGCTGAGCGACTTCGTCCGGCTGGGCGGCCCGAACTTCGTGGTGGACTCGTTCGCTGCCGAGCGTGAGTGCCTGGCCGGGGGCGCCGACCTGCGCCCGCTGCTGCAGCAGCTGCTGGACGACGCCGGCACCGGCACCACCGTCGATGAGATCCTCACCGTCTGGCATGAGATCGTGATCGACGACGGGGCCCTCGCCCTGGTCGACCGGGTGCGCCGCGCCGGGCTGACCACCGGCCTGGCCACCAATCAGCAGAGCTACCGCGGCACCCACATGCGTGAGGTGCTCGACTTCGACCGGCACTTCGACCGCACCTTCTACTCCTACGAGGTGGCTCACGCGAAGCCCGCGCAGCAGTATTTCGCCCATATCGTCCAGGTGCTGGACGTGCCGGCGCACCAGGTCGCGTTCGTCGATGACGCGCCCGCGAACGTGGTCGGCGCCCGAGCGGTCGGCCTGCGCGCCGCGTTGCATCGCTCCGACACCGGCGCCGAGGGTCTCGCCGACGACCTGCGCAGCCTGGGCGTTCCGGTCTGATTCCGCCGCCGCTGTGCCGCGGTACTAGGCTCAGCGCGCCGAGAGGAGCAACGATGCAGTTCAGCCACACCGTGCTGGCCAGCACCGACAGCCGGGCGTTCGCGTCCGTCCGGGAGCGCACCACCACCCGCGAGGAGCGTTTCGCCCTGGGCCGCGCGCTGCGCGAGCGGGTGCCGATCCCGGCGCTGGGGGTGTGGAACGCGACCCAGGCCCGTCCGGACCCGATCGCGTTGATCAACGAGTCCCACCAGGGCCGGCTGGACGACCTGGTGCCGATCCGGGTCGGACGCATGGTCAGCTCGCCGTACGGCTTCTACCGCGGCAGTGCCGTGGTGATGGCGGCCGACGTGGCGATGCTGCCGATCACGGGCATCATGCCGGTGATCTGCGGCGACTCGCACCTGGGCAACTTCGGCTTCTACCGCTCGCCCGAGGGCGAGCAGGTGATCGACCTGAACGACTTCGACGAGGCCCACCCGGGCGCCTGGGAGTGGGATCTGCGCCGGCTCGCGGCCGCCGTCTGGGTGGCCGGACGCGAGAACGGCTACGGCGAGGACGCCATCGCCGACGCCGTGCACGCGTGCGTGATGGCCTACCGCGACGAGGTCGACCTGCTGGCCCACATGCCGCTGCTGGCCCGCTCGTACAACCGGCTCGACATCGAGCGGCTGCACGAGACGGCGACCGAGAAGGAGTTGCGCGACGAGATCAGGCGGGCCGGCAAAGAGGCCCGCAAGCGCACGTCCGATCGCGCGCTGCCCAAGTTCACCGACGAGTCCGGCGAGGGCGAGCGGCGCATCCTCGAGGACCCGCCGCTGATCCGTTCGGTGACCGGCGACGAGTACGAGCAGCTGGCCGAGGGCCTGGACGCCTACCTCGACACGCTCGCCCCGCACTGGCGCCGGGTGGTCGCCGGCTACACCCTGGTCGACATCGCGCACAAGGTGGTCGGCGTCGGGTCGGTCGGCCTTCGTGCCTATGTGGCGCTGCTCGAGGGCAGCTCGCCCGATGACGTGCTGTTCCTGCAGCTGAAGCAGGCCCGCCGCTCGGTGCTGGCCCGCTACGTGCACGGCGACAACGCCTGGCACGCCCACCAGGGCCAGCGGGTGGTGGAGTACCAGCAGGCGCTGCAGACCGTCTCGGATCCCCTGCTCGGCTGGACGGAGGTCGACGGCCGGCAGTACTACGTGCGGCAGTTCCGCAACATGAAGGGCACCATTCCGCTGGATTCTCTGACCGCCACCTCGCTGGCCGACTACGCCGGCATCGTCGGCCACCTGCTGGCCAAGGGACACGCCCGCACCTCGGGGGCGTCCATGATCGCGGGCTACCTGGGCAAGGGCGAAGCGGCCAGCAAGGCGTTCTCGCGGTTCGCGCGGCTGTACGCCGACCAGACCGAGGCCGACCACGCCGCGCTGGTCAAGGCCGCCCGCGAGGGCCGGATACCGGTTGCGGACGGCGCCCTGGCCGCGATGGGCTCGGCGTTCCGCCCAGGCGGCTGACCCAGCGTGACAGGTGTCATGCCGCTGCGGTGACAGCGTGCCCTGATCCTGCGGCGCGGGCCACGGCACCGTTGAGCCATGGACGCGATCACTCTCACTTCGGTCACCAAGGCCTACGGCTCGTTGACAGCCGTGGACGCGCTCGATGCGTCCGTTCCGGCCGGCCAGATCCTCGCCCTGCTCGGTCCCAACGGGGCCGGCAAGTCCACCACCACCGAGATGATCCTCGGCCTGACCAGGCCGGACGCGGGCACCGTCCGCGTGTTCGGCAGGGACGCCGTGACGGCCATGCGGGCGGGCGACGTGGGCGCCATGCTGCAGAACGGCGCCCTGCTGTGGGACGTCACCGTGCGCCGGCTGCTTCGCCTCATGCACGGCCTCTACGCCCACCCGCTCCCCCTGGACGAGGTGATCGAGCGCGCCCACCTGGGCGGAATTCTGCCGTCGAACACCAACAAGCTCTCCGGCGGCCAGGCACAGCGGGTGCGGTTCGCGCTGGCCATCATGGCCGACCCGCGGCTGCTGATCCTGGACGAGCCCACCGTCGGCATGGATGTGGACTCGCGGCGTACCTTCTGGGCGTCCATGGACTCGCTGGCGGGCGGCGGCCGCACCATCGTGTTCGCCACCCACCATCTCGACGAGGCGGACGAGTTCGCCGACCGGATCGTGGTGCTCGACGACGGCCGGATCGTCGCCGACGGCACCGGCAGCCAGATCAAGGCGGTGGTCGGCGGACGCCGGATCGGATTCACCGGCGGACGCGGCGACCACACCGGCCTGGCCGGGGTCGTCGCCATGGAGCGCCGCGGCGCCCGCACCGTGCTGACCAGCACCGACTCCGACGCCACGCTGCGGGCACTGCTCGCCGACCTGTCCGTCGCCGACATCGAAACCAGCGCACCCAGCCTTGAGGACGCCTTCCTCACCCTGGTCTCCTGACCCCACCGACCGAAGGACCTGCCGTGACCACGCTCGCCCACCCACCCTCCGCCACCGACCGGACGCCCGCGCGTCCCGGCTCACCATCGATTCGCCAGGAGCGCCGGTTACTGCACTACCTCGGCCAGAGCATCACGATCCAGCTGCGCGACTGGGCCTTTCTCGGCTTCGTGATCGTGATGCCGACCTCGGTGTACCTGTTCTTCGTCACGATCTACGGCGGCCAGTCGAGCGGGCAGGAGGTGGCCGCGTTCATGATGGTGATGATGGGTGCCTACGGCGGGCTCGGCGCAGCGATGAACGCGGGCTCGCAGATTCAGTCCGAGCGGTCGTCGGGGTGGTTCCGGCAGCTGATGCTGACCTCGCTCACCCCGACCCAGTTCGTGCTCGCGAAGATCGTCACGGCCGTTGCGGTCGTGGTGCCGGCCATCAGCGCGGTCTTCATCGCCGGCGCCGCCTGCGGGGTGCGCCTGGACGCGGGGGTGTGGGCGGCGTCCCTGGCTCTGATGGTGGGCGCACTGCTGCCGATGGTGGTGCTCGGTCTGGTGATCGGCCTGTGGTTCAAACCGCAGACGGCCACCGCGGTGACCACGTTCGCCATGCTCGCGCTGGCCATGCTGGGTGGGCTGTGGTTTCCGCTCGACCTGATGCCCGCCGCCATGCAAACGATCGGACGGTTGCTGCCGTCGTACTGGGTCAGCCAGATCGGCAGCTGGCCGCTGACCGGCGGCGCCTTCCCGTGGACCGGCGTTGCGGTGCTGGTCGGATGGCTGGTGGCGCTGGCCGCACTGGGCGCGCTGGGCTACGGTCACTCTGTTCGCACATCCCGTCGTTGACCCAGCAGATGCCACCCTCATGACCGCAGCGACCGATCTTCGTGCCCCGGGCTACGTCCCCGGGGCACGAGGTCTGCCCTGGTACCGGCGGGCGTTCGCCCAGGGCGCCGGCTACATTCTGCCCAGCGCCGTGTTCGCGTTTCTGCCGATCGCCTTCGCGCTCGACCAGCCGCCGCAGCTGCTCTGGATGGTGGCGCTGATCTGCGCCGTGATCATGGTGTTCTTTCTCGGCAGCACCCTGGTGATGCACTGGCCGGAGACCGGCCGGTGGCTGTGGCTGGCCGGGCTGATCACGTCCATCGTGCTGTTGGGCGTCTTTCCGACGGCCCGTCCGGTCTACTTCACACCGTTCGTCACCTGCATCGCGGTCACCCTGATCGCCTGGCGGCATGCATTGGTGGTGGTGATCGCAGCCACCGCGGTGGGTCTCGGCGTCGCGCTGCTGAACAACGACCTGTTCGGCGTGGTGATGGTGCTGATGGGCCTGGCGCTCGCCCTCGCCATCGGGCTCGGCATGCGCTACGAGGCCGCCCGCGAAGAATTGCGCCAGGCCGAGGAACGCACCGCGGTGCTGGCCGTGGCCGCCGAACGCGAGCGGATCGGACGCGACCTGCACGACATTCTCGGACACTCGCTGACCGCGATCGTGGTGAAGGCCGACCTGGCCGAGCGGCTGGCCACCCGCGACCCGGGCGCTGCCGCCGAGCAGATCCGTGAACTCGCCGCCGTGGCGAGGCAGTCGCTCCGGGACGTCCGGGCGACGGCCGCGGGCATGCGCGAGGTGCGGCTGGCGTCCGAGATCGCGGCGGCCCGGGCCGTACTCACCTCTGCCGGTCTCGAATGCCGGACACCGGTCGCGCTGCCTGTGCTGCGTGACGCCGACAGTGAGCTGCTGGGCTACGCCGTGCGCGAGGCGGTGACCAACGTGGTCAGGCACGCCCGGGCATCCACGTGCACAATCGAGGTGAGCGCGGCCGGAATCACGATCGGCGACGACGGACGCGGCTTCGCCGACAGCGCAACGACCACCGGCAGCGGCCTGGCCGGGTTGCGTGAACGCGTAGGGCGGGCCGGCGCCGAACTGACCGTGACCCCGCTGCACCCCGGTACCGGGGTGGAGGTCCGGCTGGCGGCTCGCCCGGCGGACGCGCCATGATCCGGGTGCTGGTCGCCGACGACCAGGAGCTGATCCGCTCGGCGCTGGCCACGACTCTCGGCCTGGAGCCGGACATCGAGGTGGTCGCGACCGCGGGCACCTGCGCGGAGACCGTCGAGTTGGCCCGGGCCAGCCAACCCGCTGTGGTGCTGCTCGATGTGCAGATGCCCACCGCGGGTCTGCCCGGCGACGACGGCATCGACGCGATCGCTCCGCTGCTCGCGGCGGCACCGCAGTCCCGGGTGCTGATCGTCACCACCTTCGGACGCCCCGGCTACCTGCGCCGCGCGCTCGAGGCGGGGGCGATCGGCTTCATGGTCAAGGACGCGCCCGTCGAGCGCCTGCTGGACGGTATTCGCCGAGCCGCGCAGGGGCTTCGGCATGTCGACCCCGAACTGGCCGCCGCCAGCCTCAGCCTGGGAGCGTCCCCGCTCACCGAGCGCGAGGCACACGTGCTGGCAGCGAGCGTCGGCGGCGCGTCCACCGCCGAAATCGCGCACCAGGTCTTCCTCTCCGAGGGCACCGTGCGCAACTACCTGAGTGCCGCGATCGGCAAGCTCGGCGCCCGCAACCGGGCCGAAGCCATTCGGACCGCCGTCGACAACGGCTGGATCTGAGCCGGACGCCAGACCCGTAGGTCGGGGGGATGTTATTCAACCAGGTGGTTGACGATGCCGTTGCGAGCGGCTAGAGTCTTTTTCAACCAACCGGTTGAGGAGCATCCTTTTCCATGACGGACCAGCTCGACAAGGCCTTCGCGGCACTGTCGGACGCCACTCGCCGCGACCTGATCGCTCGACTGGCGATCGGCGATGCGACGGTCGGCGAGCTGGCCGCCCCCTACGACATGACCGTGCAGGCCATCTCGAAGCACCTGAAGGTGCTGACCGACGCAGGCCTGGTCACCAAGCGAGCCGAGGCGCAACGGCGCCTCGTGCATCTCGAGGCGGACGCCCTGCGCGCGCTCACTCAGTGGGTGGAGCACTACGCCCAGCTGGCCGAGCGACGCTACAGCCGTCTCGAACGGGTGCTCGCCGGCATGACCGACCAGTTGACCGACCAACCGACGGACGGCCCAGCCTCCGCCACCCGAAAGGACGCACCATGACTCAGCAGCAGACCACGGAGCATGTGACCACCGCCACGATCGCCGCCGACCCGGTGGTGCCGGCCATCAACATCACCCGCGACTTCAAGGCCACGCCCGCCCAGGTGATCCGCGCCCACGTCGACCCCGAACTGGCCATGGCCTGGATGGGGCCGGACCACCGCACCATCACCATCGACTACTGGGACGCCCGCACCGGCGGCAGCTGGCGCTACCTCGACAGCACCGATGCCGACGTGCAGGCCTTTCGCGGCTGCTTCCACGAGATCGGCGAGCACCGGATCGTCCAGACCTTCACCTGGGAGGGCATGCCCGAGGGCGTGGCGCTAGAAACCATGACCGTCACCGACCTCGGCGACGGCTGGTGCCGGTTGCTGGCGTCCTCGCTCACCGACAGCTTCGAGGGCCGGGACGCCTGGCTGCAGTCCGGCATGGAGGTGGGCGTGAACGACGGCTACGCCAAGTTGGACGCGCTGCTGGCCGCCGGCGCCGCCTGACCCGCTGGCCTGCTGACCGCCTGGTCGAGCGTGTCGAGACCCTCCACCCGGCGGATCTCGACACGCTCACTCCACGGCGATGACAGCGCTCACCGAGTCGCGCACCACTTCGTCCGCCCGCTCGGCACCGATCTGCCCGAGCAGCAGGTGCACGGTCAGGCCGTCCACCAGGGCCTGCAGCTGCGCGGCTGCTGTCCTCGGTCCGCCCACGACCCGGTGGCCGGTCGACTCGGCCCACTGCAGCAACTCGACCAGCAGCCGGTTGAGGTCGCGGTAGACGATGCCCTGGGCGTCGGCCAGCGACTTGTCGCTGGCCGCCTGCCCCACGAACGCCAGCCACACCTTGGAGGCGAGCACCATCACCTCGTCGGTGGGCAGCAGTGCTTCGAGCACGGCGATCAGAGCCTCGCGCGGCTGCGCGGACGGCGGCTGCGCGGACGGCGGCACCGCCCGCAGCCGCTGTTCGATCACCTCACCGACCCGCCCGGCGGCGGCGTCCAGAATCGCCTCGCGGTTGGGCAGGTAGTGCCGCACGGCACCACTGGACCACCCGCTGCGCTCGGCGACCCGGCGGATCGTGATGCCGGGTAGTCCATCGCTCACGATCAGTTGCCAGACGACGGCGACGAGTTCGTCCCTGCGCTGTTGATGGTCGACCACCCGGGGCATACGGAAGTTGTAGCACACTCGTGCGATCTTGCCTACTTAGCACACTCGTGCTAAAAAGGAGATAGGGCATCGCCGATCGAGGAGCACACCGATGGATCCATGGCTGACCCTGGTTGCCGCCGGGGCTTTCGAGGTGGGTTTCACCACCTGTCTCAAGCTCGAAGAACGCAGCAAGTGGTTCATCGTGCCGTTTCTGATCTGCGCGGGCATCAGCTTCACGCTGCTGTCGCAGGCGATGGAGACGATTCCGCTGGGCACCGCCTATGCCGTCTGGACGGGCATCGGCGCCGTGGGCACCGTGCTGGTCGGGGCCGTCGCGTTCGGCGAACGGCTGCGACCACCGGCGCTGGCGCTGCTGGGTGTCGTGGTGGCGATGATCATCGGGTTGAAGGTGGTGTCATGAACGGCTGGCTATGGCTGCTGGTGGCCGGGGTGTTCGAGATCGGCATGACCACCGCGCTGAAGCTGGAGCAGCAGAACACGCAGTTCCTGTGGCTGTTTCTGGCCTGCGGGATCGCAGGTTTCGAGTGCCTGGCGAAGGCGATCCGCACGATTCCGCTCGGCCTCGCCTATGCGATCTGGACGGGCATCGGCGCGGTCGGCACCGTGATCGTCGGCGCCGTGGCCTTCGGCGACCCGCTCGGCCCGGTGCGGGTGCTGCTGCTGTTCGGCCTGGTCTCGGCCATGATCGGGCTCAAGCTGGTCGGCGGGCGCTCGGCCGAGCCGGCCACGTCCAACGGGTGATCAGGCGGCGGCCGGCGCGCTGAGTTCGGCCAGCAACTCGATCACCCGACGCTTGATCGCCGCACGGATCGGGCGGACGGTGTCGAGCCGGCTGCCCGCCGGATCGGGAAAGTCCCAGTCGGTGTAGTGCGAGCCGGGGGCGAGCGCCGCGACGTCGACCCCGAGGGTGATCACCACATCGGCGCTCTGCAGCGCCTCGACGGTGAGCAGTTTGGGTTCTTCGTCGCGCAGGTCGACGCCGTCTTCGAGCATCGCCGCGACGACAGCAGGGTTGAGGGCGTCCGCGGGTGCGGTGCCCGCCGATTCGACGGCGACGGTGCCGCCGCTGAGCTGGGCCAGGTACCCCGCCGCCATCTGCGACCGGCCGGCATTGTGGGTGCACACGAAAAGCACTGAACGCGTCATGCGAACCTCCTTCAGGGGCGAAAGCCGCACTCTCGCATGCGCGGGTGACATTCTCGTGAACACCGGAAGACCGGTGGATGCCGATCCGCTGGCACCGTGGATCAGGCCGCCACCCCCCACATCGCCGCCACGTGCCGGGCGTCCGTGCCGCAGCAACCACCGATCACCCGCACCGAGGGCAGCAGGTCGCGTAGCCGGTGCAGGTCGTCCGCCCAACCCGCCGGGTCGCCGTCGTCCAGTTCGTCGCTCTGGTCGAGTTCGGCATGGCTGAGCTCGGACGCGTTGGCGCGCACGACCGCGACCCGGCTCAGTTCGGACGCCCCGGCGACCAGTCCCGCGCTGATGTGCGACGGGTGGGCGCAGTTGACGCCGAAGTGGGCAGGCGGGCTGACGGCATCCACGGCCGCGATCGCCCGGTGCAACGGGGTGCCGTCGGGCAGTCGTCCATCGGTCTCGACCGTGAAGGCGATGCCGACCGGTATGCCGACGGTGCGCGCGGCCAGCGCCACGCCGGTCGCCTCACCGACACCGGCCATCGTGTACGCGTTGATCAGATCGGCCCCACCCCGCGCCAGTGCCCGCACCTGGGGCAGATGGTAGGCGGCCGCTTCGTCCGGCTCGACGTCGGACGCGCGGTAGCCGTCGCCGCGCGGACCGATCGTGCCGACCAGCAGAATCGGCGCCACCCGTGCGCGCCAGTCCTGGGCGATGGAGGCTAAGAAGTGCACAGCGTCAACATTGATGCGGTCGAGCGCGGCCTGGTCGTAGCCGACCCGCGGACCCCAGTCGGTGCTGGCTCGCCACGTCGGGCTTTCCAGCAACAGCCCGGCCCCGGTGGCCGCCGCGATGGCTGCGTAGCCGTCGTAGTAGGTGCGCAGTAGGGCGCGTCCGCCTGAATCGTCCAGCAGCGGAAAGGCGGCGAACTCGGGCAGGTCGACACCGTGATGAAAGATCAGGTCGGTTTCCATTCCGCCGTCGGTGACGTAGCCGGCTGCGTGCGGCAGCAGGGTGCTGGTACTCATTGGACGCTCCTTCGTACTAGACCGATTGGTCTAGTTGTAACAGACCGACTGGTCTGATACAAGGGATTCGTGCCACGAAATGGAGCCCCGACCCGCGAACGCATTCTCGACGCCGCCGAGCGGCTGGTGATCGACAACGGCTACGCCGCCACGTCGCTCGACCGGGTGATCGCGGAATCCCACTCCAGCAAGGGATCGTTCTTTCACCACTTCGCGAGCAAGGACGAACTGGCTCGTGCCCTGGTCGAGCGGTACGCGGCGGCCGACATCGCGCACCTGGAGACCGCGCTGGCCGAGGCGAACGCGGCGAGCGACGATGCCGCTGAGCGCGTGCTTCGCTTCGTCCGCAGCTTCGAAGACACCGCGGACGAGCTGATGTCGGCCCAGAGCAGCTGCCTGTACGTGTCGGTGCTGACCGAGCGCGAACTGGTCGAGCGCGGCACCTCGGGCCAGGTCACCAACGCGATCGTGGCCTGGCGCGAAGGCTTGACGGGGCTGCTGCAGGCGGCCCTGCCCGACCCCCCCGGCCTCGACCTGCACGACGTGGCCGACCACCTGTTCGTCACCTTCGAGGGTGCGTTCATTCTGTGCCGGGCCACCGGTGACCCGAGTCACATGCGGCGCCAGCTACGCGCCGTCCGGCAGCTGTATCAGGCGCTGCTCAGCCGCTGAGTCGACGTCGTCGGGTGCGGTGCGTCAGCGCCGGTAGCCGTCCATGCGTCCGCCGCTGAGAGCCTCGGCCAGCTTGGCGATGCCCGCGTTGTCGGGCTTCACGTAGCTGGCACCGGCCTTCGAGGTGCCGAAACCCGCCACCGGCACCTGCAGCTGGTCGATGTCTTCGCCGGAGGTGATCTGCAGATCCTTGACCAGCGCAAGGATGCGCTGGTTGGTCAGCGTGTCATCCACGGTGACCGACTTCGAGAGCCGGTTGATCACCGCCAGCAGCTTGCCCGGATCGCTCAGCGTGCCCTTGCTGGCAAGCTTGTCGACCATCGCCTTGATCACCAGGCGCTGCCGCTCGGCCCGGTCGAAGTCGCCCCTGGGCAGCGCGTACCGCTCGCGCACGAAAGCCAGCGCGGACGCCCCCGTCAACTTCAGGTCGCCCCGCGGAAACGTGAAGCCCAGGTTGGCCGACGGATTCTCGTTGAACACCGTGACGCCGCCCAGGTCGTCGATCAGGTTGAAGAAGCCCTCGAAGTCGGTGAGCGCCACGTTGTCGATGCGCACATCGAGCAGCTTCTCGACCGTGTCGACCGCGAGCGGTGCGCCGCCGAAGGCATAGGCGGCGTTGATCTTGTTGGTGCCGTGCCCAGGAATCGGCACCCACAGGTCGCGCGGCAGCGAGATCAGGTAGAGCTTGGCGCGGTTCGCGTCGGCGTGCACCAGCATCATCACGTCGGAGCGGCCCCGTTCCTCGCCGCGCGAGTCCGAGCCGAGCAGCAGAAAGTTGAGCGGCTTGTTCACCAGCTCGGCCGGGTCGACGCTGGGGCGTCCGGACGGCAGCAGGCCGGGTTCGCGCTTGACCGCGCTGAGTTGCCCGACGCCCCAACCGACCAGCGATCCCGCCGCGACGATCAACGCGACCAGCACGCAGCCCAGCACGATCAGCCACCGCCGCATTGCGCGCTTGCCCTTGGCGGGTTGGTCGTTGCTCGGTTGGTCGTCGCCGTCGTGCAGCAGCCCGCTCAGGCTGTCGCCCGCGGCTGCGTCATCGCGTGTCACCATTCAGATTCCCCCCGGATCCGGCCTCCAGCCTACCCGGCCCCTTCCAGGGCGGCCCTACGTCTGGGAGGCGCTGGCAAAAGCACGAGGGCGCCGGACGCGGGATCACCCACGTCCGGCGCCATCGAGTCGGTACTACTAGCCAGCCCTCAGCTTGACGACCTCGGCCCGGTATCCGGTGCGCGCACCCAGGTGGATGACCAGTCCGTCCACCGTCGCCGCGGGCGTGGTCGTGTTCACCACCACCTTGCCGCCATCGCCGGCCACCACGGGCGCGGTCGCCGTGTAGTCGATCTGCACCCCGGCCAGGTCGGCGTACAGCGGCGCATCGACCCGTACGGCGGGGTTGGCCACGTCGAAGGCGACCCACCCGGTCTGATCGAACGCACCGCCGTCGAAGTCGAACTCGCTGAAGGTGGAGGTGCGGTACTGGATCGGGTACGTGGCCGCACCCGCCGGCATCCCGATGTCAGCGGGATCGACCGGAACTAGGAACGAGTCGTTGTCGAAAGCGTTGGTTTCGATGTCGCCCTCAAGGAAGTTGATCGGCCACCAGCTGATCTCCTGCAGTTCCCCATTCGGTTCCACCCGGAGCAGCAGGGCGATTGGCTGGTCGCTGTCGCCCCAGGTGAAGGCGGCCACCACGTAGTCTGGCTCACCGTCACCGTCCACGTCGATGTCGATGTCGGTCTCCCGGCCACCGCCGAGATGCGACGCGTTGCCCCACATGCTGACGCCGAACCACAGGTAGCCACCACCGGTGGATCCGGCCGCGGTGTAGCGCAGGTCGGACGAGCGCGCGGTGGCGTTCAGCGCGCAACCAGTCACCTGGCCGAGCACGCAGGACGGCATCCTGCGGCTGGTCGCGCCCAGGGTCAGCAGCGACGCCTTCGACAGGTACTGCTCCATGCCTGTTCCTTGCTCGACGCCCTTGCCCTTGAGCGTGATCTCGTCGGTGCCCACCGACGAGGTGGTGACCGAGACCGGCTTGGCCGCCCCGTACACCGGCACCCGCAGCGCGCTCTGCCCGGACGGCTTGACCAGCAGGCGTCCGGACGCGTCGGACACGTACTGACGCGCGCCCTCCCAGCCCGTCCAGCTGTTGACCGTCGTGGTCGACATGGTCGGATCGATCGTGCGCCGCAACTTGCTCGGCTTGATCGTCATGGTGACCTTGACGGTCTTGGTGCCCTTGCGCGGAATCCGCACCGACCTGGGCGAGACCGAATAGGTGACGCCGGGTTGTGAGACCACCGGGGAGTAGCTCAGACTCACGGTCCGAGTGGATGAACCGACGTTGCGCAGCTGGATCGACTTGGTCCTAGTGACCGTCGATGAGGTGATCGGCGCCTCGACGACGCCGAAGCCGGCGCTCACCACGCCCGGATCGGATGTGCTGTAGGCGAGCACCTGCGTGGTGGCCGCGTGGTTGGCGTTAACCCGTCCGGCACCCACCCGGTTCGGACCGTAGCGGTCGCCGCCCTTGTTGGGTTCAGTGTAGAGGTCGTGCCCGGCGGTGTTCATGATCGCCGCCTTGATCTGCTCCACCGACCAGGTCGGGTACTTCGAGCGCAGCAGCGCGGCGATGCCGGCCACGTGGGGGCTGGCCATCGAGGTGCCGTTGCTGGACGAGCCACCGTTGCCGGACCCGACGTTGGCCGAGATGATCGTCTGGCCGGGGGCGGCGACGTCGGGCTTGAGTGTGCCGGGCGCCCCGCGTGTGCCGCGGGAACTGGACGGGCTCAGCATGTCGACGATGGCCGGATTGTCCACCTCCACGGTGCCGAGCAGGCTGCCGGTGAAGGTGACCTGCAGCGTGCCCGCCTCCGCGGCCGGTCGCAGATTGGTGGTCGCAGCGAGGTTCAACTGGAACACCGGGATCGTGGCGTCACCGGTGATGCCGGCGCCGAAGTCCGCCGCTGACGTGGTGAACAGCGCGCCGATCGCACCAGCGGCCTTCACGTTGGCACTTCGGGCTACCGACCCGCACCGCCGGGTGGAGTCGTTGTCGTCCCACTCCAGCCAGGCCACCTTGCCGAGCACCTTTGCGGCGTCCGCGCTGGACAGCGCGCTGCACCCGTCCGCGTTCGCCGCCGACAGCGGAAGTGCGACCGCGCCGGTTACGTCCGGCTTGGTGCTCCACGGGTAGGCCACCGAGGTCTGGCCGGAGACCTGCCCCGCGACGTCCGCCGGTGCGTTGACGATCAGGCCGTCCTGCAGGCTGTAGCTGTCGACGCTCCAGGCGACCGTGAGCGCCCGCTTGGCCGCCGAGCCGGCGTCGGTGTAGTCACCGGCGTTGCCGGCGCTGTTGACCGTCAGCACGCCCTGCTGGGCGAGCTGGTCGATGAGGGTGTTCTCGGGATCGTCGGGCGAGTCGTAGTCGGCGCCGAGCGACATGTTGATCACGTGCAGGCGGTCGCTGAAGTCGCCGTCGCCGTTGGGATCCAGGGCCCAGTCCAGGGCGGGCATGATCACGTTCGTCGAGCCCTCGCAGCCGAACACCCGCAGCCCGTACAACGAGGCCTTGGGCGCAGTTCCGGGCCCGATCCGCATGGCGTTGAGGGCGGCGGCGGTCAGCGTGCGGTAGTTGCCGGTGAACGTCGACCCGTTGCCGTTCACGCCGGTGCCGGCCGCAGTGCCGGCCACGTGCGTGCCGTGGCCGTTGCAGTCGAGCGGATTGGGGTCCGGATTCGGCACCGGCTGGTAGTCGTCGGACGTCGGGTCCGCGTTGTAGTCGTCGCCGACGAAGTCGTAGCCGCCCCGGACCTTCGCGGTCTCCCAGCCGGGTTCGGTGTCGACGGCATCGGCGGCCTCGAACGCCGCCACGGTGCCCTCGCCGCCGAAGTCGGCGTGGGTGTAGTCGATGCCGGTGTCGATCACGCCGACCCGGACGCCGCTGCCGGTGAGCCCGGTGCTCTGCCAGGCCTTGAGCGTCTGGGTCAGCTGGGCGGCGCTGGCGTTGGTGGTCCGGTAGGTCTTCAGCGGCGTGATCTTCACCACGTCGCTGCGCCGCGCCATCGCCTTGATGCCGGCCGCGTCGGTGCGCACCGCGACCCCGGGCAGGCCGTTGGCCACGGCGAAGAGCTGCTCGGCGCCGGCGTCGGCCTTACGGGCCGCGGCAGCGACGGTGTTCGCGCCACGCTCGACCTGTGCCTGCCGCTCGCGGGTCGCCTTCGAGGCGTTGGCCCGGCTGGCGCCGTTCTCGCGCGCCGTCGCGTTGACCTGGGCCGCACTGCGTCCGCTCAGCTGGACGAACACCGCCTGGGTCTTCTGGGGATCGGCGAGAACCCGGGGGCTCACCTTGGCGTCGGCGAGGCTTCCATCGGCGACCGGCGCACGACGTTCGAGCTTCGACGACTTGTCGGGCACGGGGATCGTGTCATCGCCTGGCGCCGCACCCGCAGGGGTGGCCGAAAAGGCCGTGCTCAAGGCGAGACAGGTGAGGATCGAGACCGCAGCCGTTCCTCGACGGCGAGATGCATGGTTCATGTTGGTCGACTCCTGGCCGGGGCCCACGGGAGGGACACGCACGGTCCCGGGCTGTGGTCAATCAACCACACCCATCCCCGTGAAACAAGAGTCGGCCGAATCCTCCGGCGGCACTCAGCCGATCACCAGCAACAGGTCACCGCCCTCGACCGCCTGCGCATGCCCGATCGCCAACCGCTCCACCGTGCCCGACACCGGCGCGGTGATCGCGGCCTCCATCTTCATCGCCTCGATGGTGGCGACGGGCTGCCCGGCGGTCACCGTCTCGCCCACTTCGACGGTCAGCGTGACCACGCCGGCGAAGGGCGCCGGCACCTGGCCGGGCGTCGCCGCGTCCGCCCGCTCCCTGGTCACCACGTGCGACTCGGCCGAATGGTCGCGCACCGACACCACGCGCATCTGCCCGTTGATCGAGCAGACCACCTGGCGGTAGCCGCGCTCGTCCGGTTGGCCGATGGCCTCGAGCCCGAGCAGCAGCTTCTTGCCCTTCTCGATCTCGACCTCGTGCTCCTGGTGCACGCTCAGCCCGTGCAGGAACTCGCGGGTCGACAGCACCGAGAGCTCCGAGAACTCATCGACGGCGTCCTCGTAGTCCTTGGTCGGCCCCGGGAACAACAACCGGTTCAGGGTGCGCCGGGGTTCGGCGGCCAACGCGGCCTCGTCGTCGGAAGACAACTCGGTCTCGACCGGCTTGATGGTGCGCCCGGCCAACGCCTTGGTGCGGAACGGCTCGGGCCAGCCGCCGGGCGGATCGCCCAGCTCGCCGTTCAGAAAGCCGATCACCGAGGCGGGAATGTCGTAGCGGCTCGGGTTGGCCTCGAAGTCGGCCGGGTCAGCGTTGGCGCCGACCAGCGCGAGCGCGAGATCGCCGACCACCTTGGACGACGGCGTCACCTTCACGATGTTGCCCAGAATGCGGTTCGCCGCAGCGTACATGTTCTCGATCGCCTCGAACCGGTGACCCAGCCCCAGCGCGATCGCCTGCTGACGCAGGTTGCTCAACTGGCCACCCGGGATCTCGTGCAGGTAGACCCGTCCGGTCGGGCCGGGCAGCCCCGACTCGAACGGCGCGTACAGCAGCCGGACGGCTTCGAAGTACGGCTCCAGGTCGGTGGCCGCCGTCAACGACAGCCCGGTGGCCCGCTCGGTGTCATCCGTGGCGGCGATCAACGCCGACATCGAAACCTGGGACGTGGTGCCCGCCCAGGCCGCCGAAGCGACGTCCACGGCGTCGACGCCCGCCCCGATCGCCGCGAGCAGGGTGCCCAGCTGGCCGCCGGCGGTGTCGTGGGTGTGCAGGTGCACGGGCAGGTCGAACCTCGAGCGCAGCGCAGTGACGAGCTTGGCCGCGGCCGGCGCCCGCAGCAGCCCGGCCATGTCCTTGATCGCCAGAATGTGCGCACCGGCGGCGACCAGCTGGTCGGCGAAGCGCAGGTAGTAGTCGAGCGTGTACAGGGTCTCGGACGGGCTGGTCAGGTTGCCGGTGTAGCAGATCGCGGCCTCGGCGACCCCGTGATCGGTTTCGCGCACCGCCTCGATCGCCGGCCTGATCTGGTCGATGTTGTTCAGGGCGTCGAAGATGCGAAAGATGTCGCAGCCCGTCCGCGCCGCCTCGTGGACGAACGCGCGCGTCACGGCCAGCGGGTAGGGGGTGTAGCCGACCGTGTTCCGGCCGCGAAGCAGCATTTGCTGGGGAATGTTCGGCATCGCCTCGGCGAACTTGGCGAGGCGGTCCCACGGATCCTCCTTGAGAAACCGCAGCGTGACGTCGTAGGTGGCCCCGCCCCACGACTCCATCGAGAACAGCCCCGGCAGCATCCGCGCGATGTAGGGCGCCACGTGCAGCAGGTCGCGGGTGCGTACCCGGGTGGCCAGCAGGCTCTGGTGCGCGTCGCGGAACGTGGTGTCGGTGACCGCCACCGCGGTCTGGTCGCGCAACGCCTGCGCGAACCGCTCCGCGCCCTCCGACAGCAGCATCTGCTTCGACCCGGACGGGGCGGGCGCGCTCAGTTCGGCCCGCGGCAGCGCCGGCAGCTTGTCGCGGGCGATCAGCGTGGTGCGCGCCTCTCCGTTGGGCTTGTTCACCGCCACCCCGGCCAGATAGCTGAGCAGCTTGGTGCCCCGATCGGCGGGCATCCGGTGGTTCATCAGCTGCGGACGCTCCTCGATGAACGAGGTGGTCGCCCGGCCGGCCAGAAAGTCGGGGTCGGTGATGACGGCTTCGAGGAACGGAATGTTCGTCGACACCCCACGAATGCGGAACTCGGTGAGCGCCCGGTAGGCGCGCCGGGCGGCCGTGGGCAGGTCGCTGCCGCGGCAGGTCAGCTTGACCAGCATCGAGTCGAAGTGGGCGCTGACCTCGGCGCCGGCGAACACCACGCCGCCGTCCAGCCGTACCCCCGCGCCGCCCGGCGTGCGGTAGACCGACAGCCGTCCGGTGTCGGGGCGGAAGCCGTTGGACGGATCCTCGGTGGTCACCCGGCACTGCATGGCCTGCCCGCGCACCTGGATGCTGTCCTGCGTCAGGCCCAGATCGGCCAGGCTCTCGCCGGCGGCGATCCGTAGCTGTGAGCTGACCAGGTCGACGTCGGTGACCTCTTCGGTGACGGTGTGCTCGACCTGAATGCGGGGGTTCATCTCGATGAACACGTAGCGTCCGTCGGCGCCCAGCAGAAACTCGACCGTGCCGGCGTTGCAGTAGTGGATGCTGCGGGCGAACTTCACCGCGTCGGCGCACATGGCGTCGCGCAGGGCGGGGTCGAGGTTGGGTGCCGGTGCCAGTTCGACCACCTTCTGGTGCCGCCGCTGCACCGAGCAGTCACGCTCGAACAGGTGGATCACGTCGCCGTGGGTGTCGGCCAGGATCTGCACCTCGATGTGGCGTGGACCGAGCACGGCCTGCTCCAGGTACATCCGGCTGTCGCCGAAGGCCGCCTGCGCCTCGCGCATCGCCTGGGTGATCGCCGCCGGCAGGGCGTCCGAGGTCTCGACCCGGCGCATGCCCCGTCCGCCGCCGCCCGAGACGGCCTTGACGAACACCGGAAAATCGAACTCGCGCGCCGCGGCGATCAGCACCTCAGGATCGTCCGAGGGTTCGCTGCCGCGCAGGGTCGGCAGTCCGGCGGCGTGCGCGGCGGCGATGGCGGCGGCCTTGTCGCCGGTCAGTTCGAGCACCGTGTGCGGCGGCCCGACGAACGTGATGCCGTTGTCCTCGCAGGCCTGGGCCAGGTCGGGGTTCTCGGAGAGAAAACCGTAGCCGGGGTAGATCGCGTCCGCGCCGGCCTCGAGGGCTGCGTGGATGATGCCTTCGACGTCGAGGTAGGCGCGCACCGGGTGCCCGACCTCGCCGATCTGATAGCTCTCGTCCGCCTTCAGCCGGTACTCGGCGAACCGGTCCTCGAACGGGAAGACGGCAACGGTGCCGATCCCCAGTTCGGTCGCTGCTCGAAAGGCACGGACGGCGATCTCGCCACGGTTCGCGACCAGGATCTTGCGGAACATGGTTCTCCTCACAGCGTTGTCGGACGCAGCACAGCGGGGCAGGCGTCCCCGTTCGTCCACACCGTCTGGCCGAAAGCCTGACACAAACCATCGGACGGGGGAACGCGTTCGGCCACTCCGGCGACGGGGGCCCCGGCCGCTCGCAGCGGCCTGACAGACTGTGCCGATGCACCCGCTGCGGCCGAGCCCCGACGAAACGGCGATCGGCTCGCGCGACCTGACCCGGTGGTACAGCCGGCCGGGACGCTGGCTGAGCCGCCTCTTCGGGGCGCTGGCCGACCGGCTGCGCAACGTCGACCTGGCCGCGCTGCTGCTGATCGCCGTGGCGATGGTGCTGGCGGTCGCTGCCACGATGCTGGCCGGCGAGATCTACGAGGCGGTGTCGTCCGGGCACGGCATCAGCCTGCTGGACGAGCCGGTGCTGCAGTGGATGGTCGAGGCCCGGACCCCCGGCTTCACCGCGTTCGTCGCGGTGTTCAGCAACTCGGGTGGCACCCTGTGGATGACGATCATCACCAGCGCCGCGGTGACGGTCGTGTGCTGGCGCTGGAAGCGTTGGACGCCGCTGGTGCTGATGCTGATCGCGGTGTCGGGATCATTGGCCATGACGGTGGCCGGCAAGCGGATCACCGACCGGACGCGGCCGCCGCAGGCGCTGGCGGTGCCGCCGTATGAGACCTCCGCCTCGTTCCCGTCCGGCCACTCGCTGAACTCGATCGTGATCGCCGGCATGTTCTGTTACCTGCTGGTGTCACACCTGACCAGCACGCTCGCCCGCGCGGCCACGATCACCATCGGCGTGCTCTACGCGGTGGCGATGGGCCTCTCGCGGGTCTACCTCGGCCACCACTGGCTGACCGACGTGCTCGCGGCCTGGTGCCTGGGCATCGCCTGGTTAACCGTGGTGATCACCGCGCACCGGCTGTGGCTGACCCAGCATGAGGACCACAGCCTGCGGCCTGATCGGTAATTGGGGACGGTTCCGCATTCCTGCTCACTCGCCCCAAGCTCAGTCCCACAGCCGGCCGATCTCGGCGGCGACGGCGCGGCCCTGGCGCCGTCCGGCCTCGCGGGCGGCGGGCAGCGCGGACGCGGTCAGCACCTGAGCTTCGGTGTTCGGGGATTGCGCCAGCACCACCTCGGCACCCTCGGCCCGCAGCTTGTCGACCTGGTGCTCGGGGCGCCGGACGACCCGCGCCGAACGCCACTGCGGCGCGAGCACCAGCACCCGTGCGCACCCGGTGGCCAGGTCGGCGTTGGCCGGGGAGCGCAGCCCGCCGTCCAGATAGTGCCGGTCCTCGATCCGCACCGGCGGCAAAACTCCCGGCATCGCACAGCTGGCCGCCACCGCCCGCGCGAGCGGAACCTCCGAGCGGGCGGTGAAGTAGGCCGGACGTCCCGAGCCGGCGTCCACCGCCACCACGATCAGGGACGCCGGCCACGCGTCGGTTCCGATCGCCCCCTGCACCAGCCGGACGAAGTCGGGTTCCGGCAGGCTGGTCGCCCGCGCCGCATGCCGTCCGAGCCACTGCAGCGCATGCCGCCGGCTGGGCCACACCTGCGCCGCGCCCAGCCGGGCCACCGCCGCCGGACGCAGCCGCACCCCGTCCAGCTGCGCCGTGAAATCTCGCAGACCCGCAACCCGGCCACCGCTCAACAGCCTCGCCGCCAACAGGGCGCCCGCGGACGTGCCGACCACCCGGTCCGCCGTGGCCAACACCTGCGGCAGCTCGTCCAGCACCCCGCCGAGCCAGGCGATGCCGGTCAGTCCGCCCCCGCCCAGCACGACGCAACTGCCGGCCAGGTCCGGTGACCCGGCCGCCGGCCGGGACGGCTCAGGTGATGCGCTGCCAGACAACCGCGACCTTGGGATCGGTGACCGTCAGCATGTAACGCACGTCGACGGAGTTGGTCTGGTCGACCATGTACGTCTCACCGTTCTGGGTGAGCGTGCAACGGAACCGGAAGGTGAGCGTGGCGGCGCCCCGGGCCTGCGTCGGATCGTTCACGTCCAGGGTGTAGGTGGCGTTCTTCCAGGGATCACCGACCAGGTTCCACCGGATCGTCTTGGCGTTCACCTTCTGCCCCACCGACACGGTCACGCTGTTGGGGCAGCCCTTCGGCGCCGGGTCGCGCTGCTTCATGCAGGCCGCAACGGCGTTCGCGGCGATGCGGTTCGCCGTCTTCACCCCGGTGTCGGTCAGGGTCGGCTGCAGGCCCGCCCGAACGTCCTCGCCCACGGCCGCCACCACCACGCGCGCGCCCTTGAGCGTGATCTCGGGCACCTTCTCGCCGAAGGTGTAGACGCCGGGGAAGACCTCGAGGTGGGACGGGTTGGTCAGGGTTGCGCCGTTCAGCGTCGCGCCCAGTGCGGACGGTAGCGTGCCCGGGTCGATCGTCGAAGTGACCTGGCCCAGCCGCCAGCCCTGCTCGGTCGAGTTGACCGAGAAGGTGATGGTGGCCGGCTGGTCGCCGAAGGTCACCGCGGCCGGCACCTGCACCGGGCCGCCGCCCGGCACCTCGGGCACGTTCACGATCGCCAGCGGTGCCTCTTCGTGCGACACGTCCAGCACCTCACGGGTCAACAGGCTGGTGTCGGTGGGCACGGTGGCGGCGTAGCGCAGCGCGCGCTCCGCGTCGCCCGCGGCCAGCGCCTGCAGAAAGCCGGTCACCGCCTGCTGGGGCGTGGCCGCGGCCACGGCGTCCGGCGCGGGCTGCGGACGCACCGCCCACGCGATGCCGCCCACCAGGGCCGAAATGGCGAGCACGGCGGCCGCGATCCACAGCCGGCGCGGTCGCCGCAGCGCCGGGGTACCCGGCTGCACCGGGTCGCCGGCCTGAACCGGGTCGTTCGCAGCGGCCGGTTCGACGGGCCGTTCGCGCTCGGGTTGCTGAGAAGTCACCCGGCTAGGTTAATGGTGTTCACGAGTACTTCGCCGTCACGTTTCAGTGAGGTTTCGGTGCTGTGCATCGAGTGCTCAACCACCGGCGGGCCGCTACATTGCCAGGAGTGACGATCCGGGTAGCCCTCGAACACCGCACCACCTACACCTTCTCAGAGCCGGTGGAGGTGTTTCCGCACACCGTCCGGCTGCGACCGGCGCCGCACTCGCGCACGCCGATCGCCGCGTACTCGCTCACCGTGAGCCCCCGCAACCACTTCATCAACTGGCAGCAGGACCCCTTCGGCAACTACCTGGCCAGGCTGGTGTTCCCCGAACCCGTCAAAGAGCTCGACATCACCGTCGACGTGGTCGCCGACATGACGGTGATCAACCCGTTCGACTTCTTTCTCGAGCCCTACGCCGAGCGCTTCCCCTTCAGCTACCCGCCCGCGCTGCGCGCCGACCTCGAGCCCTACCTGCGGCGCGTGGACGAGGGGGGCGCCGGCGGCCCCGGTCCGCTGGTGCAGCAGTGGGTGCAGCAGCACATCACCGATCGGTACGCGGCGCTCACCGGCGACGCGCGGCCGCGCATGGTCGACTTTCTGGTTGCGGTCAACACCGCGCTGCAGCACGACATCGCCTACACCGTGCGCATGGAACCGGGCGTGCAGACCCCCGACAGCACGCTGGCCAAAGCACTCGGCTCGTGCCGCGACTCGGCCTGGCTGCTGGTGTCGGTGCTGCGCGAGGCGGGCCTGGCCGCCCGGTTCGTCTCCGGCTACCTGGTGCAGCTCACCTCCGACGTCGAGGCGCTGGACGGTCCGTCCGGCCCCACCGAGGACTTCACCGACCTGCACGCCTGGGCCGAGGTGTTCGTGCCCGGCGCCGGCTGGATCGGCCTCGATCCCACGTCCGGCCTGTTCGCCGGCGAGGGTCACATTCCCCTCTCGGCGACGCCGCACCCGTCCTCGGCGGCACCGATCAGCGGCTCCACCGCACCAGTCGCGGTGACCATGCACTTCGCCAACACCGTGACCCGGGTGCACGAGGACCCCCGGGTCACCAGGCCGTACTCCGATGCGCAGTGGACGGCCGTGGACGCCCTGGGCGAGCGCGTGGACGAACTGCTGGCCGCCGGCGATGTGCGGCTGACCATGGGCGGCGAGCCCACCTTCGTCTCCGCCGACGACACCGCCACCCCGCAGTGGGAGGGCGCCGCCGACGGCCCGGAGAAGCGGGCCCTGGCCCAGGCGCTGGCGGCCCGGCTGGAGCGACACTGGTCGCGGGGCGGGGTCGTCCATCACGGGCAGGGCAAGTGGTATCCGGGCGAGGACCTGCCGCGGTGGAACATCGCGATCACCTGGCGGCCGGACGGCATCGCGATCTGGGACGACCGCTCGCTGCTGGCCAACCCCTGGGACGCTCCGGTGGTCGAACCCGGGTCGAGGGCGGCGCAACGGGCGGCCCGTGATCTCGCGGTCTACATCTCCGGCGGCCTGGGGGTGCCCTCGGCGCACGTGCTGCCGGCGTTCGAGGATCCGCTGGTGGAGCTGATCTCCGAGGCGCAGCGGCCCGAGGGCGAGCTGCGTCCGGAGGACCTGGATCCCGACGATCCCGCCCTGGCCGACGAGCTCACCCGAGCCGCCACGGTGGCCGAGATCGACGCCAGACGCGGGGCACCGAAGGGCTGGGTGATTCCGCTCTTCCGGCTGGTGGACGAGGGCCGCTGGGGCACCGCTCGCTGGCGTCCGCGCCGCACGCAGCTGTTCCTGACGCCCGGCTCGTCTCCGCTCGGTTTCCGGCTGCCGCTGTCGTCGCTGGCCTGGGGCGAGGCGCCCGACGAGATCGAACGCTCCGCGCTGGAGATGACCGGCCTGCTGCCGATCATCATCGACGGCGAGTCGCCGCCCGCGATCGTCCAGCCGATCGAGGACGCCCCGCGCACCGCCGTGGCCATCGAGGAGCGCGGCGGGCACCTGTACGTGTTCCTGCCGCCGCTGACCAAACTCGAGGACGCCCTCGAACTGCTCAGCGTGGTCGAGAACGCCGCCGGTGCCGTCGAGTTGCCGGTGGTGCTCGAGGGCTACCCGCTGCCCTTCGACCTGCGCACCAAGACGCTGTCGGTCACCCCCGACCCGGGCGTGATCGAGGTCAACACCCAGCCCACCGTGAACTGGGCCGAGCAGCGTGAGCTCACCCTGTCGCTCTACGACGACGCCCGGCAGACCCGGCTGGCCACCGAGAAGTTCGACCTGGACGGCACCCACACCGGCACCGGCGGCGGCAACCACTTCACCCTGGGCGGCGCCACCCCGGCCGATTCGCCGCTGCTGCGCCGGCCCGATCTGCTGCGCTCGCTGCTCACCTACTGGCAGCATCATCCGGCCTTGTCGTACGTGTTTTCGGGACGGTTCATCGGCCCCACCTCGCAGGCACCACGGGTGGACGAGGGTCGCCACGAGACCCTGTACGAGCTCGAGATCGCCTTCGCCGAACTCGACCGGGTGACCGCCGACGCCGAGGCGTTCCGGCCGCCGGAGGGCAGCGAGCTGCCGGCACTGCCCTGGAACACCGACCGGTTGTTGCGGCACCTGCTCACCGACCTGACCGGCAACACCCACCGTTCCGAGTTCTGCATCGACAAGCTGTTCTCCCCCGATTCGCAGCGCGGACGGCTCGGGCTGCTCGAGCTGCGCGGCTTCGAGATGCCGCCACACGCCCGGATGGCGCTCGTCCAGGCGCTGCTGGTGCGCTGCCTGGTGGCGCGGTTCTGGGAGCGTCCCTACCGGGGCCGGCTGATCCGCTGGGGCACCCGGCTGCACGACCGCTTTCTGCTGCCCGCGTTCGCCGCGGCCGACCTGCGCGAGGTGGTCGGCGACATCAACGACTGGCTGGCGACGGCGGCTCCGGGCGCGCGGTTCGACCCGGCCTGGCTCGATCCGTTCCTGGAGTTCCGCTTTCCGCGGCTCGGCGAGAGCGAGGTGGCGGGCGTCCGGCTGGAGCTGCGGCAGGCCATCGAGCCGTGGCACGTGCTGGGTGAGGAGGCCACCGCCACCGGAACTGCTCGCTACGTGGACTCGTCGGTCGAACGGGTGCAGATCGCCGCGTCCGGGCTGATCGAGGGCCGGCACGTGCTCACCTGCAACGGGGTGCCGGTGCCGTTGACCGCCGTCGAACACGGCGGTTGGGGCACCGCGCTGGGCTCGGACGACGCGCCGGCCACCACCGGCATGTTCGTCGGCGGCGTCCGCTACCGGGCATGGGCGCCCTGGTCGGCGCTGCACCCCACCATGGGCGTGCACACGCCGCTGGTGTTCGACCTGGTCGACACCTGGAACAACCGCTCCCTGGGCGGCTTCACCTACCACGTGGTGCATCCGGGCGGCCGCAACTACGACACCTATCCGGTCAACGCCGTCGAGGCCGAATCGCGCCGGGCGTCCCGGTTCAGCGAACAGGGGCACAGTCCCGGCCCGATCGACGTCGGCGGCTGGCCCCCGGCCGAGGCGGTGTTCGCGCCGATGGGCACCGAATACCCCTGCACGCTCGACCTGCGCCGCTACTCCCCCGGCCACGTGAACGACTGACGATCGAGCAGCACAAACCCCGTAAGGTGGCGCCATGTCCGCTGCGGTAAGCCTCGATACCGGCATACTCGAGGGCTATCGAGCACGCCTCGGGGCCGGCGCGGTCGACGAGCTGGTCACCGAATCGGGGCTGCGCGCCGACCAGGCCGCCCTGGGTGCCGCTGTGGACGCGCTGGGCCTGGCCGGCCTGCGGGCGGCTCGGGCCGAGGCCCGCACGTTCGCCTCGGACGAGGGCGTCACCTACGGCACCGAACGCAGCGGCAGCCGCAGCTGGGCGATCGATCCGATTCCGGTGCTGCTGGGGGCCGCGGAGTGGAAGTCACTCGAGAAGGGCCTGCGGCAGCGGGCGACGCTGCTCGACCTGGTGCTCTCGGACCTCTACGGCGAGCGCACCCTGCTGCGGCGCCGGGTGATTCCGCCGCAGCTGGTGCTGGCCCACGACGGCTACATTCGCCAGACCGACGGCATCGGTGCTCCCGGACGGCGCCAGCTGGTGGTTGCGGCGGCCGATCTGGGACGTGACGCGGGCGGCAACTGGACGGTGATCTCGGACCGCACCCAGGCACCGTCCGGGCCGGGGTACGCGATGGCGACCCGTCGGATCATCTCGCGGGTGATGTCCGGCCTGCACCGCGGCACCCCGCTGGCCCGGCTGCGCGGCTTCTTCCAGACCTTCACCGCCGCGCTGCAGGACGCGTCGCCGTCCGCGACCGAACCGCCCCGGGTGGTGCTGCTCACCCCCGGCCCGGGCAGCGAGACCGCCTTCGAGCAGGCCTACCTGGCCACTCTGCTGGGCTTTCCGCTGGTCGAGGCCGACGACTTGGTGATGCACCGCGGCATGGTGTGGCTGCGGGCCGGCGACCGGCTGGAGCAGGTCGACGTGATCCTGCGCCGGGTGGACGCCGCCTACTCCGACCCGCTGGAGCTGCGGGGCGACTCGCAGCTGGGCATTCCGGGCCTGATCGAGGCGGCGCGCAACCGTTCGGTCGCCGTGGTCAACCCGATCGGCGCCGGCGTGCTCGAGAACCCGGGCCTGGTGCCGCACCTGGCCGCCGCCGCCCGCGCCCTGCTCGGCGAAGACCTGCTGCTGCCGATGCCGGCCACCTGGTGGTGCGGCGAGGCGTCCGCCCGCTCGCACGTGCTGGCACGCCTCGACCAGCTGGTGATCAAGCCGATCTCGCGGGGCGGCGACCTGCGGCGCTACGGCTGGCAGCTCACCGCCGGCGAGCGCGCCGACCTGGCCGCGCAGATCGAGGCCGAACCCTGGGCCTGGTGCGGACAGGAGCCGATGCAGCTCTCGACCGCGCCCGTGGTGACCCGGGACGGGCTGGAGCCGCGCCGGTTCGTGCTGCGCACCTTCGGTGTCGCCCACGACGACGACTACCACTTTCTGCCCGGCGGGCTCGGCCGGGTGGCGGCGGGGGTGAACGAGTACACCGTCTCGAACTTCAGTGGTGCCCTGGCCAAGGACGTCTGGGTGATCTCGGCAGAGGCCGAAAAGCCCGGTATCGCCCGCGACCGCAGCCTGCGCCAGCCGCCGATCGACCGCGCGGCCGGCCTGTCACCCCGGGTGGCCGACAACCTGTACTGGATGGGCCGCTACGCCGAACGCGCCGAGGGCACCGCGCGGCTGCTCAAGGTGGTGGACGACTTCGCCGAAGACAACAGCAGCCGCACCGGCACCCCCGGCGCCCAGGCCACCGAGGTGCTGCTGGACGCCGTCGCCTGGGTCACCGTGACCGGTTCGATCCGCGCGGGCGAGACGTCCCTGAGCTACCTGCGCCGGGCCGTCCTGGACGCCACCCGCTCCGGCACCGTGCAGCACTGCGCCAACCAGGTGACCAACGCCGCCCAGCACGTCCGGGACCTGCTCAGCGTCGACACCTGGTCGGTGCTCGGACGCCTGCAGCAGACCCTGGCGAACACCCCGGACGACAAGGATCAGCTGCAGCCACTGCTGGCCGACGTGCTCGAATCGCTGCTGGCGCTGGACGGCATTCTGGCCCAGAGCATGGTGCGCGACGAGTCGTGGGCGTTCCTCGATGCCGGTTGCCGCATGGAGCGGGCCCAGATGACGCTGTCGTTGCTGGGCCGCACCCTGACCGGCGAACGCGATCGCGCGGTGAACGACCTGGTGGTCGAGGGCGTGCTACGGGCCGGAGAGTCGATCATCACGCACCGTCGCCGTGCTGCCGCCGGCACCGGCCCGACCATGGCGCTGGAATCGGCCGTCGACCTGCTGCTGCTCGATCGTCAGAACCCGCGTTCGGTGCTCTACCAGGCCGAGCAGCTGGCTTCCGATCTGAGACTGCTGGGCGACGAGGCGTCCGCCGCCGGGGCACTCGGTGTGGCCCGGCAGATCGCCGAGGCAGACCTGGACGAGTTGCTGCGGCCCGCCGTGCTGGCCGCGACGCTCGCCTCTCTGGAGCAGGAGTTCCGCCGGCTCTCCAGCGAGCTGGCCGCGCGGCACTTCGTGCGGCAGGCACCGCGGCGCGCGCAGACGTCCGGCTGGGGCAGCCAATGGCAGGTGACCGGTGGCCGCTGACACCCCTGTGGACCACTACGCGCCCCGCCGATACCGGGTGCGGCATTCGACCATCTACACCTACGACGACGACGTCGAGGCCTGCTACGAGCGCGGCTTTCTGCGACCGCTGGAGACCTGGTCGCAGCAGGTGGTGGCCAACGAGGTGACGGTCTCGCCCGAAGCCGACGTGATCACCCACCACGTCGACCACTTCGGCAACCACAGCTACTACGTCGAGATCCGCAGCCCGCACCGCGAACTGGTGGTCGGCAAGACCGCCTTCGTCGACGTGGCCTGGCCACGGCCGGTGCTCGACTCGCTGAACGACGTCACGGTGGCCCAGGCGGCCGCACTGGTCGAGCAGGAGGCCGACCCGCTGGAGTACGCGGAGTTTCTGCTGCCGTCCGATCTGGTCGAGCTGGGGCCGGAGGTGCTGGCATACGCACGCTCGATCCTGCCGCCGGAGCGTCCGCTGGGGGACGCCCTGGTGGGGCTGTACTCGACCATCTACCGCGACTTCAAGTACGAACTGGGCGCCACCTCGGTGCGCACCATGCTGCCGGAACTGCTGCAGTTGCGCAGGGGCGTCTGCCAGGATTTCGCCCATCTGGCGGTCGGCTGCCTACGGTCGGTCGGGCTGCCGGCCCGCTACGTGTCGGGCTACGTCGAGACCTCTCCCCCGCCCGGACAACCCAAACTGGAGGGTTCGGACGCCTCGCACGCCTGGACCTCGGTGCTGGTGCCCGGTGGCGAGTGGATCGACCTCGACCCCACCAACGACCACTTCGCCGACTCGCGCTACATCGTCACCGCCTGGGGCCGTGACTTCCGCGACGTGTCGCCCTTGAAGGGCGTGGTGTACACGGAGGCGAAGAAGTCGACCCTCGAGGTGAAGGTCGACGTGTTCCGGGTGAACGCGGACGGCTCACTGAGCTGACCGCGCCCCACCCCGCCCGATGACGTGAGCGGGCGGGGCCGCCGGTTCGGGGCGCCGCTGCCGCTTTGCAGACCGGCAGCCATGCTCTTACCCGGCACTCATCACCGCGATCCCGAGCGCAACCCACTACGGTCGGTGCATGGCGAGCCCCTCGGTCGACATCCAGGTCGGCGAACGCACAGTGCGGGTGACCAACCCCGATCGCACCTACTTTCCCGAAACCGGCTGGACCAAGCGCGACCTGGTCGACTACTACCTGTCGGTCGGGCCGGGCATCGTCCGGGCATTGCGCGAGCGGCCCTGCATGCTGCATCGCTTTCCGGACGGCCTGGCGGGGGCCAAGGTGCACCAGAAACGGCTGCCGGGCGGTGCGCCCGACTGGGTGCAGACCGTCGAACTCTGGTTCCCCCGCTACGGGCGCACCGCTGACGAACTGTGCGTCACCGAACTCGCCCAGGTGATCTGGGCGGTGCAGATGTCGACGGTCGAGTTTCATCCTTGGAACAGCCGGCGCGGCCACGTCGAGCAGCCGGACGAATGGCGCATTGACCTCGACCCGATGCCCGAGTGCGGCTTCGACACGGTGCGCCCGGTGGCCCATCTCGCGCACCAGGTGCTCACCGAGCTGGGCATCACCGGCTACCCCAAAACGTCCGGTGGCAAGGGGTTTCACGTCTACGTCCGAATCGTGCCCGAGTGGGGCTTCCACGAGGTGCGGCGGGCCGCGCTGGCCTTCGCCCGCGAGTTGGAGCGGCGCTGCCACGAGGCGACCACGATCTGGTGGCGCAAGGACCGTGACCCCAAGAAGGTGTTCGTCGACTTCAACCAGAACGCCCGCGACCACACCATCGCCTGCGCCTACTCGGTGCGCGGCACCCCCACAGGCACCGTCTCGACGCCCGTGCTGTGGGACGAGCTGGACGACCTCGACCCGCGCGACTTCACCATGGCGTCCGTGCCGGCCCGGTTCGCCGCCCTGGGCGACCTGCACGACACGATCGATGAGGAGTCGTTCCGGCTCGACACCCTGCTGGAGTGGGCCGACCGCGACGGCCTGGACTGACCGCCTTTCGAGCTACTCGGCCCCGGCCGGACGTCCCCGCAGGTCGAAGCCCTTGAACAGCACCGCGTGCTCGATACCCATCGCCTTGCCGCCGCCGGCCAGGATCTCGGGAATGAAGGCGCTCGGAGCCGGGTGCCCGGGAATCGCCGCCAGGTACTCCTGATGGCACTCCAGGGATTTCACCGCCCGCTCAAGCGATGCCGCCGAAACCGGCACACCGTGCGTCGGCTGCGGATGGCCGTTCACCAGCAGCCACCGGGTGCCCCACTTGGGCAGCCCTTCGGCCTTGGCCAGCTCGGTGTGCACCCAGGTGTTGTCGGCGTCCCGGATGGCGTCGACGCTCACCAGCCCAGCCACCCGGTGGTCGGCCATGTTGAGGCCCCAGGGCGCCTCGATGTCCCACGCCCCGGTCACCACGGCGTCGGGCTTGAACTGCCTGATCACCCGGGCCACGTCGCGACGCAACTCCAAGGTGTGCTCGAGCATGCCGTCGGGATGGTCGAGCATCACCAGGTTGCTGACGCCCACCTGCTCGCACGCGCGTTCCTGCTCGCCGCGGCGGATCCGGGCGCACTCCAGCGGCGGAATCTGCATGCCCGCCTCACCCTTGGTCAGTAACAGGTAGGCGACCTCGACCCCACGGTCCGTCCACTCAGCGACGGCGGCGGAGCTGCCGTACTCCATGTCGTCTGGATGCGCGACGACGCACAACACCCGCTTGAAGTCCTCGTCGGGTAGCTTCTCGATGCTCGGGGTTTCGCTCATTGCGACAACCTAACCAACCCGGCAGCGCGGGTCGAGGGCGTCGGGCTCAGCCCGGATCCACCGATGGGCGCCGTTGCGAGCGGCACCAGACGGGTGGGCTGGGCAGCCGGTCCGCGCGAGGGCATACCGGGTCGTCTGTTGAGCGTGGCCGGCGCAGCCAGGACGCCCGGATGGGGCCGCGCAGTAGGCGCAAATCGGTGGATCCGGGCCTAGAGTGCGCCCAACGCTTTCGCCACCGTGATGCCGGACGCTGCCGCCCACGCCTGCGGACGGCACGAGGCCGGGTACGGCACCGGCGGAAAGACCGCGTCGGACGCCTGCCCGCCGAACAGCTCGGGCAGCCGGTGATCGAAGCCCTCGGCCGCCCGCAGCAGACCCTCGGCCAGCCGCGTGGCCTCGGCGTCGAAACCCGCCCGCATCATGCCGTCGATGATCATCGCGGTGTCGTGGGTCCACACCGAGCCGACGTGGTACCGGGTCGGCCAATACGCCGCGTTCGTCGTCGACATGGTGCGAATGCCGTAGCCGGAGAACATGTCGGGGCTCATCAACCGGTCGACCACCAGCCGCTCCTCGGCCGGCTCCAGCAGCCCGGTGCCGAGCAGGTGCCCCATGTTGGACGCCACCCCGGTCACGGCCCGCTTGTCGCGATCCAGCGCCAGCGCGGGGTAGTCGCCGCGCTCGTCCGAAACCCAGAACCGGTCGCGGAACCGTGCCTTCAGGGCGGCCGCCCAGGCCCGCCACGGTGCCGCCTGGGCTCGCTCGGCCGGCGTTCGTCCGAAGCGCTCCAGCAGGTCGGCGCCGGCCCGGGCGGCGGCGTGGCAGTAGCCCTGCACCTCGACCAGCGCGATCGGGCCGTCGGCGACGCGGCCGTCCGCGAACCGGATCGAATCGCCCGAATCCTTCCAGCCCTGGTTCGCCAGGCCGTGCCCGGAGGTGTCGTGGTACTCGGCGAACCCGTCGCCGTCCGGGTCGGAGTGGTCGCGCAGCCAGCTCAACGCCCCGAGCAGCGCGTCGAACAGACCCTGCTGCACCGGGTCGATCCCGGATTCGACCCCGTCGGCCAACAGCAACACCCACAGCGCGGTCGCGTCCACGGTGCCGTAGTACTGCGGCGGCAGCACGGTGCCCTGCAACAGGTCGAGCGCCTCGGCCCGTACCTCGTGCAGCATCTTGCCGGGCTGCTCGGCCCGGTCGATGTCGACGACGCGGCCCTGCCGGGCGGCGAGCGTGCGCAGGGTGGCGAGTGCCATCGAGGAGTCGATCGGCAGCGCGAGCCGGGCGGCGATCAGCGAGTCACGACCGAACAGGGTGAGAAACCAGGGCGCGCCCGCCGCGTAGAAGGTGCGGCCGGGGTCGTCACGCTCGCACAGCCGCAAGGCGTTCAGGTCGGCTACCGAACGCGACACCAGCCGGCTCAACGATGCGGACGCTCCGCGCAACGCCGGCGCCGAAATCGGCGCCGCGACGCTGCCCACGAACGGCAGCTTCTCATCGACCGCCGTCACACCCCAGTCCAGCGCGAGCGAGCCGTACCTGGGTACGGTGCCCGTCCAGCTGAACTCGATCGCATCGCCGAGCTTCACCTCGGCACCCGGCGCGCGCACCGTGGCGGACGTGCCCGCGCCCCAGCTCCAGGTGGCGCCCTCGCGCAGCGGCTCACCGGTCTGCGCGGCGCCGGCCTTGATCAGGTTGATCGGCGTCGCGTCCGGCACCAGGCGCAGGGTGAGCCGCAGCTCCAGCGGCACCGGCAGGGACGTCGCCACCACGATCCGCTCGTCGAACCCGGACGAATGCGGCGTGCGCGTGCGGGTGAGGGAACCGACCGGATCCTCGGAGCTGTCGTGCAGCCGCGCCACCGCGTGGAAAGTCACCGCACCGTCGACGCCGGACGAGGTCGACCCGTGCACCCACTGGATCGGACCGTCCGGACCCTCCAGCCGCATGCTGAGTTCACGCAGCACGCGATGGTCGCCCAGGTAGGCCCCCTGGGCACCCACGCCGTCAATCTCGCCATCAGGCCTGGCCCAGATCTGCACCGGCGCGCAGAGTGCCACGGTCAGGTCGTGCACGAACGGCTGCTGAAAAGACATTGAGAACTCTCCCTGATGCCGGTTCACCGCCCCCTGAGGGGTTGACATCGGAGCGGCGCGCTCTCAAGATAGCAGCATCATTTGATCGTTCAAAAGGTCTCGCACCGCTGACTTTGAACGATCAAATCGCGCAAAGGAGGGGCGATGACGTCTGCAGCCACGGCCAAGCCGACGCTGGTCAGCCTGGCCCGCGAGCTGGGAGTTTCACGCCAAACGGTGAGCAACGCCCTCAACGCCCCGCACGTCGTCGCGCCAGAAACCCGCGAGCGCGTGCTGGCCGCGATCACCGCGTCCGGGTACCGTCCGTCCGCGGTCGGCCGGGCCCTACGCACGCGCCGATCGATGAACCTGGCCTACCGGCTGTACCCGGCGGTCGACGGCATCAACGGTGCCGTGATGGACCGCTTTCTGCACCACCTTGTCGTGCAGGCCCAGCGGCACGGGTACCGGGTCACGCTGTTCGACACTCCGAGCTACCCCGCCGAGATCGACGCGCTGGTGGAACAGCACCAAGCGGGACTTATCGACGCCTGCGTGCTGACCGACACCCACAGCGGCGATCCCCGGCCGCGACGCCTGACCCGGGCCGGCCTGCCCGTCGTCGCGTTCGGACGGCCCTGGGGTGATCTGGAATCACCGCACGCCTGGCTCGACATCGACGGGGGCGCCGGCTGCGAAGAGGCAGTGGCACACCTGCGGGCTCAGGGCCACACCCGGATCGGCTTTCTGGGCTGGCCGGAGGGTTCCGGCGCCGGGGACGACCGGTGCTCGGGCTGGGCGCGAGGCATGGCGGGTCTCGACGTCGCCGGATTGCGGGTGCACGCCGAGGACGGTGTGCGCCAAGGCGTCGAGGCGACCGCCGCGCTCCTCACCGCCGGGGCCACCGCCGTCGTCTGCGTGAGCGATTCGCTCGCCCTGGGTGCGGCCTCGCGCTTTCGATCGGCCGGACGTTCCGCGGCCGACGTCATCGGCTTCGACGACACCCCCGTGGCCGCAGCGTTGGGTCTGTCCAGCATCGCCCAACCCGTCGAGCAGGCCGCTGCGACCCTCATCACGATGACGCTCGCCGTGCTGCGCGGCGAGCGCCTGAGCGCCCCCCACAGCCTACTGCCCGCACACCTGGTATTGCGCGGGCACCAACCGCTCCAGCCCTGACCAACCACAACCCCACCCGAAGGGAACCCCTCATGAAGATCCGTCCATTCCAGCTCGGCCTCGCGGCCGTGTCGGCCCTCGCCTTGGCCGCGGTCACCGCGTGCTCGTCCGGTACCGCAGCCTCACCCACCCCCGGTGGTGCAGCCTCCGCCAACACCAACCCGGTCTCGGTGCTGATCGGTTCGTCCGGTGAGGCCGAGACCACCGCCGTCACGGCCGCGGTGGCCGCCTGGTCGAAGCAGTCCGGCATTCCGGGCGAGGTCAAGGTCGCATCCAACCTCACCCAGCAGGCCACCCAGGGCTTCGCCGGCGGCAAGCCGGACGATGTGCTGTACGTGTCCACCGACGCCCTCGCCGGCTGGGCCGCCAACAAGTCCCTCGAAGCTTACGGCGACCAGCTCAGCAACAAGTCCGACTTCTACCCCAAGCTGGTCGAGGCGTTCACCGTCGACGGCACCTTCTACTGCGCGCCGAAAGACTTCTCCACCCTCGCCCTGGTGATCAACACCAAGCTGTGGAAGGACGCGGGCCTGACCGACAACGACGTGCCGAAGACCTGGGCCGACCTCGAGACCGTGGCCAAGAAGCTGACCAAGGGCAAGGTCAAGGGCCTGGTGCTCAGCCACGAGGTCCAGCGGCTCGGCGTGTTCATGGCCCAGAACGGTGGCGGCCTGGTCACTGACGGTGCGGCGACGGCGAATTCCACGCAGAACGTGGAAGCGCTCGCCTTCGTCAAGAAGATGCTGAACGAGGGCGGGGCCGCCTTCAACACCGACATCGGCGCCGGCTGGGGCGGCGAGGCGCTGGGCAAGAACCAGGCCGCGATGGTGGTCGAGGGCAACTGGATCACCGGTGCGAAGAAGGACTACCCGAACCTCGACTACACCGTCGCCGCATTGCCGGCCGGCACCCAGCAGGGCACCCTGCAGTTCACCAACTGCTGGGGCATCGCGGCCGACGCCGACAACAAGGAGGCCGCCAAGAGCCTGGTCGAGTTCTTGACCACCACCGACCAGCAACTGGCGTTCGCCAAGGCCTTCGGCGTGATGCCGTCGGTGCAGTCGGCCACCGAGGGCTACAAGGAAGCCAACCCCACCATGGTGCCGTTCATCGACGGGGCCGCCTACGCCCAGAACCTGCCCGCGCAAAGGGACGTCTCCGAGGTGCTGACCGAGCTGAACAGCAAGCTGGCCAAGCTCAAGGACGGCGATCCGCAGGCCATCCTGGAGGCCACCCAGGGCGACCTGCAGGCCGTAGTCGGCTGATCCCGATGCCTGTCGATACCACCACCCAGGTGCGGGCACCCTCGTCCGCGCCTGGTCGACAGCGTGCTGGCAAGGGCATTCACAACCAGACCGGAACAGGCTGGCTGTTCGTGTCACCCACCGTGCTGATTCTCGGGATCTTTCTCTTCGTACCGGTGCTGATGGCGGCGTGGGTCAGCGTCTCGGACTGGTCCGGACGCGGTTCACCGCTCAGCAGCAACGTCAACTTCGTCGGCGCCAGCAACTACGCCGAGATGCTTGGCGGGCGAGGCCTGGCTGCCCGCGACTTCGGCACCGCCATTCGTAACAACCTCTACTACGTGATCTTCGTGGTGCCGCTACAGACCGCAGCTGCATTGGGGTTGGCGTTCATGGTGAACAAGCGGGCGTTGCGCGGCAAAGGCTTCTTCCGCACCGCCTTCTACTTTCCCTCGGTTACCTCATCGGTGGCGATCACGGTGCTGTGGCTGTTCCTGTTCTCGGCATCGGGGGCCGTCAACGCCTTCCTGTCGGCGTTCAGCATCACTGGTCCGAACTGGTTCCAGGATCCGCGCGGCGTGTTCCACCTGCTGATGGGCGGCGGCACAGCTCCGGCGGCGTTGGCTGAGCCGGGGCTGCTCGGCATCAGCACCTGGGAGTGGATCTCGGGCCCGTCCGTCGCGATGTGCGCCTTCATCCTGATGGCGATCTTCACCACGTCCGGCACCTTCATGCTGCTCTTCCTGGCCGCTCTGCAGTCGATCGGCGAAGAGACCGACGAAGCCGCGATGGTCGACGGCGCGTCTGCCTGGCAACGGTTCTGGCACGTGACGCTGCCGATGCTGCGGCCGACCATGTTCACCGTGATCACGCTCGGGCTGATCGGCACCTGGCAGGTGTTCGACCAGATCTATACCGGCAGCAAGGGCGGCCCGTCCAAGACCACCCTGACCCCCGCGTTCCTGTCGTATCAGACGGCCTTCGAGGCGCAACGCTGGGGCCGCGGCGCCGCGATCGCGTTCGTTCTTTTCGCGATCATCGTGATCTTCACGCTGCTGCAACGGCTGATTCTCGGCAACTCCGATCCGACCCAGCCGAGCAGGCGTGATCTGCGCGCCCAACGCACACGCAACACGGCGGCAACGACCGTGCCCGTCGGCGCGGTCACGAACAGCACCGGGGGTGGTTCCGGTGGCTGAGAGCCGTTCCCCTGGTGATCGCGGCGGCCGCGGCTGGCTGATCGCCTTCGGCGTGCTCATTCTGCTCGCGCTGGTCTACATCTTTCCGTTCCTGGTGCAGGTGGCGAACTCGTTCAAGTCCGACGAAGAGGCAACCAACGCCGGGCTGGCCCTGTGGTCCGCGAACTGGACCAGCGCCGCGTACACGACGCTGTTCAACAACTCCGACTTCGCCCTGTGGACGATGAACTCGCTGATCGTCACCGTGCTGGTGACGCTGGGCCGGGTGTTTTTCGTATCCCTGGCCGGCTACGCACTGGCCCGGCTGCAGTTTCCGGGCCGGGCGGTGGTGTTCGTCATGCTGATCGGGGTGATGGCAGTACCGGGCGTGGTGCTGATGATTCCGAAGTTCCTGGTGATCAAAGAGTTGGGCATCTACGACAGCTACCCGGGCATGATCCTGCCGCTGTTGGTCGACGCCGCCGGCGTCTTCATCATGAAGAACTTCTTCGAGTCCATTCCGGTCGCGGTCGAAGAGGCGGCCCGGATCGACGGCGCAGGCACGTTCCGCACCTTCTGGTCGATCGTGCTGCCGATGGCGCGCCCGGCGCTGATGACGATCATCATCCTGAGTTTTCAGGGCTCCTGGAACGAACTCAACCACTTCATCATTTCCACCCAGTCGCCTGGCCTGACCACGCTGACCCGCGGCGTGGCCTCGCTCGCCTCGGGCCAGTTGTCGTCCGGCAACCAGTACCCGATCAAGTTGGCGGCGGCGACCCTGATGACGATTCCGGTGGCGGTGATGTTCTTCATCTTCCAGCGGCGCATCATGAACACCACCGGCGGGGCAGTCAAGGACTAGGCCCGGATGCGGGCCACGTCCGTCCCAGGCCCGGAAGTTGATCAGTGCCCTCCCCACTACGGTGGGGAGGGCACCTCGCTGTGGTGCCCGGACTTCTCGGCGACCGGTACGCTTTGCGTGCCCCAGCCGCACTGATCGGTCACCCAACGGCTCGACGAGGAGGCGCGCAGTCGATGAGCGAGCGCATCGCACCCACCCTGGACGACGTCGCCCGTGCCGCGGGCGTGTCGCGGGCGACCGCGTCGCGGGTGATCAACGGCGTGGTGCCGGTGTCCCGCCCGGCCGCCGACGCGGTGCGCAAGGCGGTGACCATGCTGGGCTACCGGCCCAACGTCGCCGCTCGGGCTCTGGTCACCCGACGGGTCGGCGCTGTGGTCGTGCTGGTGCCCGAAACCGAGGACCGGGTCTTCTCGGATCCGTTCTTCCCGAGGGCATATCACGGCGCCCTCGAGGCCTTTCACCACACCGGCATCCACGTGCTGCTGTCCATGTCGCACCCGCAGGACGGGGTCGGCCCGATGCTGGCCTTCTTCCTGTCGGACGCCACCGACGGCGCGATCGTCATCTCGCACCACGGCCAGGACTTCGCCCGGTCGGTGGCTGCGTCGTCTCGTCCGGTGGTGTTCGTGGGCAATCCGGGCGTGCCCGGTCTGGCCTATGTGGACGTCGATCACGTGCATTCGGCGGCCACCGCCACCCGTCACCTGCTCTCGCGCGGCGCCACCGTGATCGGCACGGTGACCGGACCGATGGACATGACCGCCGGCGTCGAGCGGCTGCGCGGGTTTCGGCAGGCGATGGCGCAGGCGGGCCGCAGCGGGCACCTGGTCGCCGAAGGCGACTTCACGTTCGCCGGCGGTGAGGCGGCCGCGTTCGATCTGCTCAGCCACCACCCGCAGATCGACGCGCTGTTCGTGGCGTCCGATCTAATGGCCTCGGGAGCGATCCGGGCGGCCGAGCGACTCGGACGACGCGTACCGGACGACCTGCTGCTGGTCGGTTTCGACGACTCGCTGATCGCCACCCAGTGCATTCCGCAGTTGACCACGATGGAGAACCGACCCGACGTGCTGGCGCGCACCGCCGGCCAGATGCTGCTCGAGAAGCTGAACGGACGCGAGCCCGAGTCGCCGGTGATCCTGCCCAGCGGCCTGATCATCCGCGAGTCGGCCTGAGCCACGCGCCGGCGCTGGCGTCAGTCGCCGAACGGGTCCCGGGCGGCCATCGAGGTGTCCAGCGGCGGCCACGACTCGCTCAGGTCTTCGTCGGCCCACACCGTCAGCCGGCGCAGCCAGGGCACCCCCCAGGTGGTCACCATGGCGAGATCGGTGGCGTCACGGCCTCGTCCGATCGGCACGTGACCCTTGCGACGGGCGTTGTGCCGGGGATCGAAGGTGTACCACCGGCCGCCCAGGTAGACCTCGACCCAGGCGTGAAAGTCCATCGCGGTGGGCAGCGGCTCCACGTCCATGTCGGGCAGGTAGCCGTAGCAGTACCGGGCAGGAATGGTGACCGCGCGACACATGGTGACCATCAAGTGCGCGAAGTCACGGCACACGCCGTAGCCGTTGTCGAAGGAGTCCTTGGCCGTCCACCACGAGCCGGTGCTGCCGGTGCGGTACTCGAGGTGGTGCCAGACCCAGTCCTGAATCTTGGCGACCAGTTCGTAGGTGCGTTCCTGCGAACCGAACAGGTTCCAGGCGGACTCGCTCAGCATGTCGGATTGGCAGTACCGGCTGGGCAGCAGGTACACCAGCACGTCGGGCGGCAGGTCCTGGGCCAACAGGGCAGGCGCACTGAAGTCGGCCTCGTCGACCTCATCTGGCACATGAGCGAGCGCGTAGTGCGACACCAGCGACTCGCCCGACGGCAGAGTCAGACGCCGCACCTCGTTGCCGTACAGATCGATGTAGTGGCCGTACTGCAGCACCGGGTCGGTGGTCCACAGCTCGCGCACGATAGGCGCATCGGAGGCCGGGCGGATCAGAAACGCGGCCGGCGTGGGGGACTGCGCGACATGGTTGAACTCGCAGCCGATGCGAAGCGTGCGAACCGCACCCTGAGCCTGCTCCACCGGCACTCCCTTCTGAGTGAGAGCGCCAACCTATCCCACCACCGAGTGCCCCTGCGCACTGCCCGCAGCGACCCACCCCAACGGAGGTATGAGCATGTCTCAATGATTCTAGAAGAATCGCTAGACAGTGCTCGACAAGGCGAGATGCCAGGCTCATCACGCCACCGCCGCCAGCGTCGCGGCATGCGGAGCGAGCCGTCGGATCGAGCGGGCGTTGCGCCAGCGCACCAGTTCGGGGCTGATGGCCAGCTTGGCGGCGGCCTCGTGGCTGCGCAGCCCCAGGCAGTAGACGGCGACCAGACAGGCACCCGCCGGACGGTCGATCAGCCCGAGCCGGGTCGCTGCCCGGATCAGCGCCACCGTGTCGATGACAGCAGGCGGCGCGAGCTCATCCAGCACCGCCGGGTCGATGAGCAACGGGGGCGCCGCGATCGACCACAGCGCCCGGCGGGTGTCGAGCGCCAGGTTGGCGGCGATGCGCCTGGGACGTCGGGCCAGCGGGTACCGGCAGAGCTGCACCCAGCACTCGGTGACGTAGTCTGCCGCGCAGTGGTGCGGGTCGTGCGCTGCCAGCAACACGAGCTTGCCCAACATCGCCTGCAGCACCACGCGACCGGCCAGCTCATCGCCTTGGCTGCGGCGCCGCAGCAAGGTGCCCAGCACCTCGTCGGGTCGCTCGGGAATCGCGGCCAACACCTCAGCGAGCGTGCCGGCGTCGACCCGCCAGTGGGTCGGCGCCTCCTGGGTGCACAGCCGGCTCCATTCGCGGTTGAGGGCGGCGATGCAGGGGTCGGCTGAGCTCATACACCCACGGTGCCGATGCGGTGTTGTCACCGGTGTTGTCAGCCGCGCGAAGGTGTTGCCCGTTCGCGTGGGCTGCTTTCGATAACAGTTCAGTGTCGTCGCGCGCGCTGCGCTGGGCGATGAGCACCTTGGGGTCATATGATTGACGTGTCACTATCGGGGTGCGTGGTTGCCAACTCAACCATCGATTTCGCCCAGGGGGCTGCATGGGCGCCTCCAGCAGTCCCCTGGAGCCCTTAACGGGAGCGGGTGCCGGCGTCTTGACCAACAGGTCGGCGCCGGCATCAGCACGTCCGGCCCACCACGGGCCGGGATTCCCGCGGACTAAACCGCGTAGTCGCTGAGGGCTCGCTGCAGAAAGTCCGCCAGGTCGCCGGTCTCGCCGTCGCGTCCACCTCTGCCCACCACCAGCGGCGGCGGGCTCGGACGCAGCTTCACCCCGGTGAACCTGGCCAGCCGGCCCCCCGTGGTGAGCAGCTGGTAGAACCGGCCGTCGGGAGCGATCGCCAGGGTGCGCGCCTTGTTCACATACCAGCCGACCTGGTCGCTCTTGACCCGGGTGCCGTCCATCAGCTGCGCGCGCAGCGGCTCGGGCACCAGGCCACGCTCCTTCGCGGTGGCGACGAACTCGTCCACCAACACCTGCGCGGCGACCGACTCGTTACGCAGGGCCGCGGCCGCCATTTCTTCGCGGCGTCGCGCGTCTTCGGCACGGCTGCTGGACGACATGGCGTCACCCTACCGGGGCCATTGCTGCACAGGGCCCCGTCGGCACCTTTGTCCGAGCAGATCCTCAGCGGGCGGCATCGGAGCGCACCATCAAGCCCCTCACCACCCACGCCCGCAGCGCCGTTTCGCTTCCGTTCGCACCGTCGATCGGCAAGGCTGATCACCATGAATGATCCGATCAGCCTGACCTTTCTCGGCGGCGCGGGCACCGTCACCGGCTCGAAGCATCTGCTGAGTGTGGGCGGCCGAAAGGTCATGGTCGATGCCGGCATGTTCCAGGGCGAGAAACGGTGGCGTGAACTCAACTGGGCCGAGTTTCCGGTGCCGCCCAGCAGCCTGGACGCGATCGTGCTCACCCACGCCCACATGGACCACTGCGGTTACCTGCCCGCCCTGGTCGCCCAGGGTTTCCATGGCCCGGTGTGGTGCACCGCAGAGACACTTGCGCTGGCCGAGATCGTGCTGATGGACGCCGGCCACCTGCAGGAGCGCGAGGCCGAGTACGCGGCCGAGGGTGGCTACTCCAAGCACAACCCCCCGCTGCCGCTGTACACCGTCGCCGACGTGGAGCGCTCCATCCCGCTGCTGCGGGCGGCCCCCTACGACAGCGATCTCGACCTGGGTGCCGGCCTCACCCTTCGGCTCACCAGGGCCGGTCACATTCTGGGTTCGGCCAGCGTGACACTGCGGCACGGCACCACCTCGCTGCTCGTCTCCGGCGATCTCGGCCGTCACGACCACCCGCTGCTCGAGTCGCGCGATACCCCGCCGGGGGCCGGTTACGTCCTGATCGAATCGACCTACGGCGACCGCGAACACCCCGAGCCGGACGGTGCGCCGCACGAGTTGCTCGCCGGCGTGATCAGGCGCACCATCGCCCGTGGCGGCACAGTGCTGATCCCTGCCTTCGCGGTCGACCGGACGCCGGTGGTGCTGAGGGCGCTGGCCCAGCTGCGTCGTGAGAACCGCATTCCGGACGTACCGATCTTCGTCAACTCACCGATGGCCGTGGCCGCGTTGGCCGTGTACCGTACGGCCGCCCGCAACGGCGACCTGCGCGACGACCTGCACCTGGACGAGTTCCTCGGCCTGCCCAACCTGCACGAGGTGACCGATGCGGAGGAATCGAAGCGGCTGAACCGGCCCGAGAGGCCCTGCATCATCGTGTCGTCCTCGGGCATGGCCACCGGCGGACGGGTGCTGCACCACCTGGAGCACCTGCTGCCGCAGCAGCGCAACGCCGTGGTCTTCACCGGCTATCAGGGCGTCGGCACCCGTGGCCGGACGCTGCTCGACGGAGCCGCCGAGATGAAGTTCCGTGGCCGGTTCGTGCCCGTGCATGCCGAGATCGTCCAGGACTCGGAGTTCTCGGTGCATGCCGACGGCTCCGACCTGATCGACTGGCTGGCCGGGCTCGACCCCCAGCCGCGCACCGTGTTCTGCGTGCACGGTGAGCAGCAGGCCGCCGAGAACCTCGCCGCCCGCATTCACCGGGTGTTGGGGCTGACCGCGGTGGTGCCGCAGCTGCGCGAGGTGGTCGCTCTCGATCCCATTGACGGGCTGCCGCCGCTCACGCCGGTGGCGCCCCCCACCGTCGCGCTGGAGGGGGGCAGGGCTGCGCCGGAATCGGGCGTGACCACCGCAGGTCCGTCCGGCGTGACTCCGGCCCCTGCCACCGCCCCCGGCGACCGCCTACCGTTCCCCACCGCGTCCTCGACTCACGACGACGACGCCGATCAGGTGCGGGTGATCCTGTCCACGGCCCTGGGTCAGGTGCCGTTCCTGCCCGCCGAGAAGCAGACCGAGGTGTCGGTCGCCCTGCAGCGGGCGCTGACAACGAGCAGTGCCGATCGCCCGGCGCTGCTCGAGGCCGTCAACCAGGCGCTGTACGCGGCCGCAGCGGCGGTGGAAACCCCCGGTGGCCAGTCGATCGTCGCCCTGCTGGCGCACGTGCCGAAGGTGATCGGCTGACGGTCAGCAAAGTGGGGAGGATTGGGCTTCGACATCGAAGCCCGATCCTCCCCACTCTGCGCAGCGCCGGGCCGGGCCGGATCAGCGAACCACGCCGTTGTCCGTCGTGGCTGCGGGGCGATCCGACTCGTCCAGCCATTCGCGAAAGAACCCGGTGAGGTCATCGGGGGTCGCATCGTCGGCGTGCCGGCGGAAGTCCTCCAGGCTGCGGGCCCCCGGCTGTTGCGCCCACACCTTCAGCATGGCGAAGAACGCCTGATCGCCCATCCGGGAGCGCAGCGCGTGCACCGCGGCCGGGCCACGGTCGTAGACCCGTTCGAACAGGTGCTCACGGCCCGGGTCCGACAGCGGTGGTGACCAGAAGCTGCGGCTACCGGCGCTGTAGACCCCCCGGAAGTTGTCGCCGGGGTCGCTGTCGGTGGCGGTCAACCACTGTGCATAGCTGGCCAGGCCCTCGTTGTCGAACAGGTCGTTCCACTGCGCCAGGGTCACCGTGTCGCCAAGCCACATGTGCGCCAGTTCATGGTTCAGCAGATCGTCCGAGCCGATCCCCCGATTGCTGTAGACCGGGCGCATCGCCGTTTCGAGCCCGGCCCAGTAGAAGTCGACCCCGCCCACGAACCCACCGGTGCCGCTGAACGGGTACGGCCCCAGGTATTCCTCCAGCCGCCTGATCGCGGACGGGGTTCCGGCCAGCCAGCGCAGCGCCTTGCTCTGATCGGATGCGCTGAGCCGCTCGCTTACCGCATGGACGAACGGACGTCCGTCCGCGATGCCCTGCTCGATCCGGTACTGCCCGACGGCGAGGAAGCTCGCATAGGTGACCGTGGGTGCGTCCACCTGCCAGGACCAGCGGTCGCGCCCAGCCTCGGACGGGTCGGCACCGTGGGTGATCAGGCGGCCTGCGCAGATGGCCTCGACACCCTTGGGCACACTGACGGTGAAGTCCATGGTGGCGGCGTCGCTGGGATGGTCGTTGGCGGGGTACCACAGCGAGGCGCTGAACGGCTCACCGGCGATGACGAACTCGTTGCCCGCCCGGTAGTACGCGCCCAGGTTCTGCATCGCGCCCCGGCCCGGATCCCCCGCGTAGTCGATGGTCACGGTGAAGACCCCTCCGCCGGGTAGCGCCGGCTTTGCAGGGTCCACGCGTGGGGCACGCACGCCGAGGTCATCGCCGCGTTGCTCGAAGGTGGCGGGGAGTCCGTTCACGGTTGCGGCGCGCGCCGTCAGGTGCAGGTCGAGGTGCACCAGGTCCAGATCCTGCACGGCGGTCGCGGTGATGGTGGTGGTGCCCTGCAGTTCGCTGCCCGGCGCGCCGGCGCGCACCTGCACGGCGTAGTGCTGCACGTCGTAGCCGCCGCCCCCGGCGTGCGGGTAGTAGGGGTCACCCAACCCCGCACCGCCCCGGACCTCGGGGGACGGCCCGGCCGGTTCGGGCGATCGGCTCGCCAGCAGCGCGGCCACCAACGCCAGCACCGCCAGAACGGCGGCCAGCGTCAGCCAGAGCCTCTCCACGCGCGACACCCTCACAGCGTGCCATTGCCCAGCAACCAGCCGGTGAGGTGCAGCCGGACCGATCCCTGGCCGATCAGGGTGGTAGGCGGTGGTCGGTCGATCCTGGTCGCACTCAGCCCGGGGCCGGTTCACGCCACTTTGTGGTGGTTATATCGGTCGACCGCGGCCACGGCTGGGCGGCCCGTCACTTTCTGGTTGATTTGGATACCCCTGGTGGGTATCCATATCCACCACAAGTCGGCGTTTCGCTCAGAGCGCGGTGATTCGGTGCCCGGTCCCCGCTGATAACCACCATAACCTTGCGCGCGGCCTCCGAATACGGCCGACGCGATGGCCCGACCGCCACCGGCTCGATCCGGCTGGGCAGTTTTCAGGCGCCGCGCAGCAGGTTCTCAAAATCGATGTCGCCGGCGAACTCGTCCTCTACCGGGGTGCCCGGATGCTCGACGACCAGCTGCCCGAACGCGCGCGCCGCCGACTCGACACGGGCGCTCAGCTGGCCGGACGAGTCGCCCCAGTCGCCGGTGGCGGCGAACACTCCGACCGGGGCGATCGCCGCCTTCAGGTAGTGGAACAGCGGCAGCATCGCGGTGTCGATCACCAGCGAGTGCCGCGCGGTGCCACCGGTCGCGGCCAACAACACCGGTCGCCCGGCCATCACGCCCTCGTCCATCAGGTCGAAGAACAGCTTGAACAGCCCCGAGTACGACGCGTTGAACACCGGCGTGACCACGATCACACCGACCGCCCGGCCGATCGCGCCGTACGCCTTCGTGAGCGCCGGCGAGGGCACGTGGGTGGTCAGCTGGTGCGCCAGGTCGGACGCCAGCGTGCGCAGTTCGATCGTCACCTGCTCGACCGGCCGGCCGGCCGCGGCCAACACCCGCTGGGTCGCGTTGCCCAGCTGCGCCCCCAGCAGCTGGCTGGACGACGGCGTGCCGACCCCGGCGGTGATCACCACCACGGTGTCGCTCATGCCTGCGCACCCGCTTCGGCAGCCTCGTACGGGCTACGTCCGGTGACGTCGTCGACGGCGGTGGGCAGCTCCGTCGACACCCTGCGCTCGGCCTCGGACGCCGCGACCAGCGACGCGTGCGTGGGAGCGTCCGGAACCTGCGCCGGACGACCCGCCGCGAAGCCCTCGCGCAGTTCCGGCAGAATCTCGCCGAGCAGGTCGAGTTGCTCCAGCACGGTCTTCAGCGGCAGGCCGGCATGGTCGATCAGGAACAGCTGGCGCTGGTAGTCGCCCACCACTTCGCGGGATCTGAGCGTGCGCTCGATCACCTGCTGTGGCGAACCAACCACGAGCGGCGTCTGCGCCATGAACTCCTCCAGGCTGGGGCCGTGCCCATAGACCGGCGCCACGTCGAAGTACGGCCGGAACTCGGCCACCGCGTCCTGGCTGTTGCGGCGCATGAAGAACTGCCCGCCCAGCCCGACGATGGCCGTGTCGGCCGGTCCGTGGCCGTAGTGCTCCCAGCGCCGGCGGTACAGCTCGACCATCTGCCGGGTGTGGGTCTGCGGCCAGAAGATGTGGTTGTGAAAGAAACCGTCGCCGTAGAACGCGGCCTGCTCGGCGATCTGCGGGCTGCGGATCGAGCCGTGCCACACGAAGGGCGGCACGCCGTCCAACGGTTGCGGGGCCAGCGTGAAGCCCTGCAGCGGCGTGCGGAACTTGCCCTCCCAGTCGACCACCGGCTCGCGCCACAGGCGGCGCAGCAGTGCATAGTTCTCAACCGCCAGGCTGATGCCGTCGCGAATGTCACGACCGAACCACGGATAGACCGGGCCGGTGTTGCCCCGACCGAGCATCAGGTCGACCCGGCCGTCGGCCAGGTGCTGCAGCACCGAGTAGTCCTCGGCGATCTTCACCGGATCGTTGGTGGTGATCAGCGTGGTGGCGGTCGACAGCAGAATCCGGTCGGTCTTCGCCGCGATGTAGCCCAGCAACGTGGTCGGGCTGGACGGGTGGAACGGCGGGTTGTGGTGCTCACCGTGGGCGAACACGTCCAGGCCGACCTCTTCGGCCTTCTGCGCGATCGCGACGGCGGCCTTGATGCGCTCGTGCTCGGTGGGGGTGACCCCGGTGGTCGGGTCGGTGGTGATGTCGCCGACGGTGAAGATGCCGAACTGCATGACTGCTCCCAAGTAGTTGTCGCTTCAACTATACTGCCCAACGCCGTGCCCCGCGAGGCTATTCCCTCCGCCTTCCTGCCAGGATCCACCTGCGCCCGACGTCCCACCGGCTCCGCCCGCGATCTCGACGCCCGGGACGTCCGCTTGCCACACTGACCCGATGGACGAAATGTCTCTCGCCCGCACCCTGCTGCGGCAGGCCGATCGCGTCGCGGTGCTCACCGGGGCCGGCATCTCGACGGCGTCCGGCATCGGTGACTTTCGTGGCCCGCAGGGCCGCTGGACCCTCGATCCCGAGGCCGAGAAGGTCTCGACCCTGTCGTGGTACCTCAGCGATCCGGACGTGCGCGCCCGGGCCTGGCGGTTTCGTGCCGAGTCGCCGGTCTACGATGCGCAACCCAACGCCGCGCACCGGGCGCTGGTCGGGCTCGAGCGTGGCGCCAGGCTGACCGGGCTGACCACGCAGAACACCGACGGCCTGCATCAGCTGGCCGGCTCGAACCCCGAGCTGGTGATCGAACTGCACGGCAACAGCCGCACCTGGCGGTGCGAGACCTGCCGGGCCACCGGTCCGATGACCGACATGGTGGGACGGGTGCGCCGCGGCGAGGTCGACCCGCGCTGCCCGTACGACGGCGGCATCGTCCGGGCGACGACGATTCTGTTCGAGGAGGCGCTCGACCCGGCCGTCATCGACGAGGCGGTGGCGTCGGTCGACGAGGCGGACGCGCTGCTGGTGATCGGCACCTCGCTGAGCGTTCACCCGGCGGCCGGACTGGTGCCGTACGCCCACCGGCGCGGGGTCGCGATGGTTCTCGTCAACGCCGAACCGACCGACTACGACGGGCTTGCGGCGTACGTGCTGCGCGACCCGATCGTGGTGGCTGTACCCGCTCTACTGCGCGCAGATGACGAACCCGTGTCGACGGCCAATGACTGAGACCTTTGCCCACACTCTGGCGCTGCGGCCGTATTGACGCTTAGATGCGTTGCTAGCGGGAGCGGGGGGACGATTCCGGTGTCACAAGGTTGCAGCATGGTCACAATCGACCAACGATTGTCCATCTGGCTTCGTTTGTGCGCAGTCGACCGCCATAGTTGCCGCATCATCGCGACGGCGGGTCGCGAGTGACAAGGAGGAAATGTGCGTAACAAGAAGCTGCTCGGTGGCGCTGCCGCCCTGTTGAGCGCGTCGCTGCTGTTCGCCGGCTGTGGCAGCCGCAGCGAGCCGGCGGCCACGGCGACGGGCGGAGCTGCCACCAAGACCGCGAAGATCGGTGTGATTGCACCGCTGTCGGGCGATCTCTCGGCGCTGGGCCTGGGCATTCGCAACTCGGTCGACCTGGCCATCCAAGAGGCGAACAAGGCCAATGCCATTCCCGGCTGGAAGCTCGAACTGGCCGCCGAGGACGACCAGGCCACCCCCGACGTCGGCAAGAACGCCGCCACCAAGTTGTCGTCCGACGACGAGGTGGTCGGAGTCGTCGGCGCTCTCAACTCCTCAGTCAGCCAGCAGGTGATTCCGGTACTGCAGCCGGCTCGCATCGTCCAGGTGTCACCGGCCAACACCGGTCCGTCGCTCACCATGGGTGCGGACTTCCTCACGGCGCCCAAGCGCCCCTACGACAACTTCTTCCGTACCTGCACCACGGACCTGATCCAGGGCAAGGTGGCCGCCCAGTACCTGCTGGAGTCGGGCATCAAGCAACTGGCCACCATCCATGACAAGAAGATCTACGGCCAGGGCCTGGTGGGCGCGGTGACCGAGAACTTCAAGGCGGGCGGCGGCACCATCGTGGCGGCCGAGACGATCAACCCCGACGACAAGGACTTCGGCCCGGTCGTCACCAAGGTCAAGGGCGCCAACCCGCAGGCCGTCTTCTACGGTGGCGAGTACCCGCAGGCGGGCCCGTTGTCGAAGCAGATGAAGGCTGCCGGCCTCAAGGTTGCGCTGATGGGCGGCGACGGCATTTTCGACCCGACCTTCATCGAGCTGGCCGGCGATGCCGCCAACAACGACCTGGCCACCTCCGTCGGCGAGCCGGTGGACACCGCCGAGTCGGCACAGGCCTTCATCGCGGCCTACAAGGCGGCCGGCTTCGAGGAGCCCTACGCGGCTTACGGCGCCCAGTCCTATGACGCCGCCAAGGCGATCATCGAGTCGCTGAAGACCAGCCTGCCGTCGGCGGCCGATGCCAAGTCCGCTCGTGAGGCGACCATCGCCGGCATGGCCAAGGTGAGCTTCACCGGCGCCACCGGACAGGTCGCATTCGACGAGTTCGGCGACACCAAGTCGAAGGTGATCACCATCTACAAGGTCGAGTCCGGCAAGTGGGCGACGGTCAAGACCGTCGACGTTTCAAGCTGATTCAGCTGGCTGACGCCCTCCCGAGGGAGGGCGTCAGCCGCGCTCAAGACTCGACAACGACAGGAGTCGGCGGGTGGAGTACTTTCTGCAGCAACTGATCAACGGGCTTTCGCTGGGCGCCCTCTATGCGTTGATCGCGGTTGGCTACACGGTGGTCTACGGCATCGTGCAACTGATCAACTTCGCCCACGGCGAGATCTTCATGATCGGGGCCTTCGGGGCGTACGCCACCTGGATGATCCTGGGCCAGCCGACCGACTGGAGCACCACCATGTCGTTGCTGGTGCTGCTGCCGGCGATGCTGATCGGCGGCATGGTGGCCTCGGTGACGGTGGCCCTGATGACCGAACGGTTCGCCTACCGTCCGCTGCGCAATGCACCACGACTCGCTCCGCTGATCACCGCCATCGGCGTTTCGGTGTTCCTGCAGGAGTTCGTCCGGTTGTTCTACGGCTGGGTTCCCGGCTTTCCGGACGCCAAGAGCGCCATCCCCTTCCCTTCCGTTCCCGGCCTGTCCGGCGAAAGCCTGCAGTTCGGTGAGGTCCTGATCCAGATGCCGGCGGTCTTCACCCTGGCCGCCTTGGCGGTCTGCTCGGTCTTCCTGTGGTACTTCGTCAACCGGACGAAGACCGGACGGGCCATGGTGGCCACCTCGCAGGATCCCGACACCGCCCGGCTGATGGGCATCAACGTCGACCGGGTGATCATGGCCGCCTTCGCCCTCGGTGCTGCCCTCGCCGCCATCGCCGGCGTCGCGCACGGCCTGCGCTACGGCAACATCGACTTCCGGATGGGCTTCCTGGCCGGCCTCAAGGCGTTCACCGCGGCTGTGCTCGGCGGCATCGGCAACATCGCCGGCGCCGTGGTGGGGGGCCTCGTGCTCGGTGTCGCCGAGGCGATGGCCACCTCGTTCATTCCCGGTCAGTTCGGCAGTTCGGCCTGGAAGGACGTCTGGGCATTCGCTCTGCTGATCCTGGTGCTGGTGTTCCGGCCCGAGGGTCTGCTCGGCGCCAAGGTGGTGGACCGGGCATGAACGTGATCATTCCCGACGACGTCAAGGTTCGCTTCCGGGTGCCCGCCCGCATCATCGGCCTGGTGGGCTGCACGCTGATGATCGCGTCCATCTTCATGTCCTGGTCGTACGGCCACACGGTGCTGGACGACGTGGGCTACTGGGGTGCGCCCTCTCCCCTGCAGCTCTACTACGCGGTGCTGCCGGTGCTCGGCGTCCTACTGCTGGCGGTGCCGTTGCTGGGTCGGGGACGCCTTGGCCGGTGGGCCAAACTCGTGGCCTGGAACACCTCGGCCAAGACGTGCGCGATCTGGTCGCTGGCCGTGACGGCGGTGATGATCGCGTCGATCGCCATCGGTCTCGGGGGCTTGGTCAACGTCGATCCAGGGGGCTGGGTGGCGCTGGCCGGCGCCTTGATCGCCGTGGCCAGCACGTTGTTCCTCCCCGATTCGCCGGATCCGAACCTGTACCGGCTGAAGAGCCCGCAGTGGGTGCAGATCCTGGCCATCGTCGGGGTGATGGCTGTGCTGCTGTTCGGCGCGGCGTACCTGCTGAACTTCGAGAACGCCGACCAGTTTCTGACCTTCGGCGCCTCAGTGGTCGGCGTGGTGATGGTGCTGCGCCAGTTCGGCATCTTCAGCTGGCTGAGCATTGCAGCGGCCAACAACAACCGCGTGCTGGTGACGTCGGCCTTCGTGGTCGCGTTCGCTTTTCCGTTCACCCAGAACGGATCGGATGCCAACATGTCGATCGCTTCACAGGTGCTGATCTTCGCCGCCACCGCCCTCGGCCTCAACATCGTGGTCGGTCTGGTCGGCTTGCTGGACCTCGGCTACATCGCCTTTCTCGGCGCGGGTGCCTTCACGGCGGCCATTCTCTCCGGCTCGGCCTTCGCCACGATCGACTGGGTGCCGCCGTTCTGGTTGACCGTGCTGATCGCGGGCACGGTGTCCTCATTGCTCGGCCTGTTGATCGGCGCGCCCACCCTGCGGGTATCGGGTGACTACCTGGCCATCGTCACGCTGGCGTTCGGCGAGATCTTTCGAATCACCATGAACAACCTCGACGGCAACGACGGACCGAACCTGACCAATGGCTCCAACGGCATCTCGGCGATTCCCGACCTCAACTTCTTCGGGTTCGACTTCGGCAAGGCGCACGTGATCTTCGGCATCGACATCGGCCGGTTCGCCAACTACTACTGGCTGATGTTGGTGGTGATCGCGATCATCATCGTGGTGTTCATGAACCTGAACTATTCGCGGATCGGCCGCGGCTGGGTGGCCATCCGCGAGGACGAACTGGCCGCCGAAGCGATGGGCGTCAACACCTTCGCGCTCAAGCTGCTCGCCTTCGCCGGCGGCGCGTTCCTGGCCGGCGTGGCCGGCGCGGTCAAGGCCCACTACGACGTGTCGGTCACCCCCGACCAGTACGTCTTCCTGGAGTCGGCCTTCCTGCTCGCTGCGGTCGTGCTCGGCGGTATGGGCACGGTGATGGGCGTGCTGATCGGCGCCACCATCCTCAAGCTGCTTCCCGAGAAGCTGCGCTTCTTCTCCGACTACCGGCTGCTGCTGTTCGGGCTGCTGATGGTGATCATGATGCGGTTCCGGCCCGAGGGCATCATCGCCGACGAGCGCCGCCAGCTGGAGTTCCACGACGAGGACGACGCCCTCGCCGTCGAGATCCAGGAAGAGATGCGGGCCAAGCACGTCCACCTCAATCCCGAGCCGAAGGAGTGGGATCTGTGAGCCAGACAATCACTGACGGTCACAGCGTCGACACCGGCACAGTGCTGCTCGGGGCGTCCGCGGTCACCATGCGGTTCGGCGGCCTGACCGCGGTCAACAACGTCAGCCTGAACGTGCACAGCGGCGAGATCGTCGGTCTGATCGGGCCGAACGGCGCCGGCAAGACCACCTTGTTCAATTGCCTGACCGGGCTCTACCGGCCGACCTCCGGCGAAGTGCGCTTTCTCGGTGAGGTGTTGCCGCCCAAGCCGCGCCTGGTGGTTCGTCGCGGCATGGCCCGCACCTTTCAGAACATCCGGCTGTTTCACAACATGACCGCCCTCGAGAACGTCATGGTGGGCATGTACAGCCGCACCCAGACCAACGCCATCGACGCGGTGTTCCGGCTGCCGCGACACCGACGAGAAGAACTCGCGAGCACGGAACGGGCCAAGGAACTGCTCGACTTCGTCGGGCTGAGCAAAGCCGCCGACACCCTGTCCCGCAACCTGCCCTACGGCGACCAGCGTCGGTTGGAGATCGCGCGGGCGCTGGCCACCGAGCCCAAGCTGCTGCTGCTGGACGAGCCGACCGCCGGCATGAACCCCCAAGAGACCCGGCAAGCAGAGGAACTGATCTTCCGAATCCGCGACCTGGGGCTCGCCGTGCTGGTGATCGAGCACGACATGCGGTTCATCTTCAACCTGTGCGACCGGGTCTGCTGCCTGGTCCGCGGCGAGGTGCTGATCGAAGGCCCGGGCGAAGTGGTGCAGAACGATCCTCGAGTGATCGAGGCCTACATCGGATCGTCCGAAACCGACGACGAGCCGGCCGTGCCCGCAGCCGATGAGCCCGAGCAGAAGGGTGAGGCCGATGCTTGAGGTCAAGCAACTGGTGGTGGCCTACGGCCGGGTGAACGCGGTCAAGGGCATCAGCTTCAACGTGGAGCAGGGCCAGATCGTCACCCTGCTGGGCACCAATGGGGCCGGCAAGTCCACCACCCTACGCACCATCTCCGGGCTCTTGACGCCGGTGTCCGGCGAGATGTGGTTCGAAGGCGAACGCCTGGACGGGGTCGCCGCGCACAAGGTGGTCGAGAAGGGCATCGCACAATCGCCGGAGGGACGCCGGCTGTTCCGGCAGATGTCCGTCGAGGACAACCTGCGGCTGGGCGCCTTCTCTCGCAAGGACGCAGCGGGCGTCCGGACCGACATGGACCGGATCTTCGACCTGTTCCCGGTGCTGGGCAGCCGGCGGACCGAGCGCGCCGGGCTCTTCTCCGGTGGCGAGCAGCAGATGCTTGCGATCGGCCGAGCGATGATGAGCCGTCCCCGCCTGCTGATGCTGGACGAGCCGTCGATGGGCCTGTCGCCGATCATGATGCAACTGATCATGAGCACGATCCGATCGTTGCGCGACGAGGGAATCACGATTCTGCTGGTCGAGCAGAACGCCGCGGCGGCACTCAAGCTCTCGGACAAGGCGTACGTGCTCGAGGTCGGGCAGATCACCCTGGAGGGCACCGGGGAGCAGTTGCTCGGCGACGACCGGGTCAAGCGCGCCTACCTCGGCGAGGACTGACGGGATGGTCTGAGCAGGAATCGGGGACGGTTCCTCATTCCTGCTCACCGCCGAACGCCGGGATTCCAGCGGCACCCTCGGAGATCCCGGGGCAAGCCCGGGATGACGAACAACCGCTGGACGAGCCCGTCGAGACCCACCCCTCGCGCCGTCAACCGCTGGACGAGCCCGTCGAGAACCACCGTCATCCCGGCGAACGCCGGGATCTCAGCGGAGTTCCTCAGAGAACCCGGGGCAATCCCGCGATGACGAGCAGCAGCTGAGCAGGAATCGGGGACGGTTCCTCATTCCTGCTCACCGTCGAACGCCGGGATTCCAGCGGCACCCTCGGAGATCCCGGGGCAAGCCCGGGATGACGAACAACCGCTGGACGAGCCCGCCGAGACCCACCCCTCGCGGCGTCAACCGCTGGACGAGCCCGTCGAGACCCACCCCTCGCGCCGTCAACCGCTGGACGAGCCCGTCGAGACCCACCCCTCGCGCCGTCAACCGCTGGACGAGCCCGTCGAGAACCACCGTCATCCCGGCGAATGCCGGGATCTCAGCGAAGTTCCTCAGAGAACCCGGGGCAATCCCGCGATGACGAGCAGCAGCTGAGCAGGAATCGGGGACGGTTCCTCATTCCTGCTCACCGCCGAACCTCCGCCGCATCACCCGCCTCCCGCGCGTTAGCCGCCAACCGCGCGTCCGCCCCGCGAGAATGGCGCCATGACGCCCTTGGCCATCGAATGGATCTGGCCCGACACGCCACTGGCGATCCTGATCACGCTGGTGGTCGCGATCGCCGGCCGGTGGCTGCTGCTGCGAGCGGTCAAACGCGGCACCGATCTCGCCGTGGACCGGGCCAACCAACGCCGCACCGACCAGGGCCAGGACGATGCCGCCCTGTACGCCGCCAGGCATTCTGCGCGTGCCGCCACCATGGGCTCCTTGCTGCGCAGCGTCATCAATGCGGCCGTCGCCGTCCTGGCCGTGCTCACCGTGATGGCCATCCTCAACATTCCGCTCACCCCGATTCTCGCCTCCGCCGGGGTCGGCGGCGTCGCCCTGGGTTTCGGCGCCCAGAGCCTCGTCCGGGACTATCTGTCCGGCATCTTCATGATCGTCGAGGATCAGTACGGCGTCGGCGACCTGGTCGACCTCGGTGAGGCCAGCGGCACCATCGAGGACGTCGGCCTGCGGGTCACCAGGCTGCGCGACGCCGGCGGGCAGGTCTGGTACATCCGCAACGGCGAGATCGTCCGGGTGGGCAACAAGAGCCAGGGCTGGTCGACGGCGACCATCGACATTCCGGTGGACTCGAGCGAGAACTCCACCCGGGTGATCGAGGTGCTCACCGGCATCTGCGCCGAGGTGTACGCCGACCCCGAGTGGTCCCAGGTGCTGCTCGAGCAGCCGACGGTGGCCGGCGTCCAATCGGTCGAAGCGGGCCGGATGACGATCCGGATCACCGCCAGGACGGCGCCCAACCAGCACTGGCGCGTGCAGCGCGCGATTCTCGATCGTGAGCTTCAGGCCTTGAAGGACGCCGGCATCAAGGGCCCGCGGATGCTCCCGACGCCACCCCCTGCGCAGTAGCACCCCCCGCGCGGCTACTCGATCGAAAAGCCTCCGCCGCTGGTCGGCACCTGCCCCGCCCGGAGATCGGCGTCGAGCACCTCGTCGTACACCTGCAGCATGCCCGCGAGAAACGTCGCCACCGTCTGCCGCTCATGCGTATCGAGCGATGAGATGAGCGTCTCGACCCCGTGGGTCAGGGGTTCGACCAGGGCCTGTGCGGTGGTGGCGGTGGCAGGCGTCGCGGTGATGACCACCTTGCGCCGGTCGGTCGGATGAGGTCGGCGGCTGACGTGTCCGGCGCCGGCGAGCCGGTCCACCACCAGTGTCATCGCTGCGGTGGAGACGCCGAGCTTGCGCGACAACTCCGAGGGTGTCGACGCGCCGGTTCGCATCAGGTGCTCCATGGCAGCCAGGCCGGTCGCGTCGACCGCCAGGCGACGAGCGAGTTGGCGTTCGAACTGCTGCTGCTGCTGCGTGACCCGCTCCAGCTGGTCCGCGATCTGCACGACGGCGACCTCGACGTCGCGCGGTTTGACTTCCATGGCCACCACCCTAATACTCAAAGTTATCAATCTGCTTGATAACCAATAGGATGAAATGTCTGCTCGCACCGAACCCGTCCGCTGGCGCTGGCTGATCCTGGTGGTGGTCATGGTCGCCGAAATCATGGACCTGCTCGACGCCACCATCGTCAACGTCGCCGGACCCTCGCTGGAGCAGTCACTGGGCGCGAGCCCGGTCGGGCTGCAGTGGGTGATCGGCGGCTATGCCCTCGCCCTCGGCGCGGGCCTGATCCTGGGTGGCCGCCTCGGCGACCGCTACGGCCGACGGCGCATGTTCCTGGCCGGGTTGATCGCGTTCACCGTCGCGTCGCTGGCGTGCGCGCTGGCTCCCTCGATCGGCGTGCTGATCGGGGTGCGGCTGGTCCAGGGCCTCGCCGGCGCCCTGCTGTTGCCCCAGGGCCTGGGTCTGCTGCGCGAGAACTTCTCCGGCGCCGAACTGGTCACGGTCTTCGGTATCTTCGGACCCGTCCTCGGCCTGGGTGGCATCATCGGACCCGTCCTCGGCGGCGGCCTGATCCAGGCAGATCTGTTCGGACTCGGCTGGCGTCTGGTGTTTCTGGTCAACGTCCCGATCGGCCTGGCCGCCGTGGCCGTGGCCTGGCACATCCTGCCCCGCCGAGCCGGTGACCGCGCCGTCGGCGTCGACGTGAGCGGCGCGGCGCTGATCGTCCTTTCGTCCGCCCTGCTCGTGCTGCCGCTGAACTTCGGCCAGGAAGAGGGCTGGCCCTGGTGGACGTGGGCGTGCCTGGCCGCCGCTGTCGCCGGGTTCGGCCTCTTCGTCCTGCAACAGCGCCGCGCCGTCGCTGCCGGCACCGTGCCGCTGGTGATGCCCAGCATCTTCACCCGCGCCGCCTTCAGCGTCGGACTGGGCGGGATCGCCCTGTTCTTCGCCGGCCTCATCGGCACCCAGCTGGTGCTGACCCTGTTCCTGCAGATCGGACAGGGCTTCACCGCCGGTCAGGCCGGGCTCGGCAACCTCCCCCTGGCCTTGGGCACCGCGGTCGGCGGCGCCCTCAGCGGTGCGGTGCTGGCCGCGAACCTGGGCCGAGCAGTGCTCCAGCTGGGGGCCGTCGTGCAACTGGCCGCAGCCGTCGTGCTCTGGTTCCAGCTCGGCTCTTTGGACGACGCCTCCAGCGGCACATTCTCGATCTGGCCGTTGGTCCCCGCCATCGTCATCGCCGGGGCCGGGTCGGGCATGATCATCGCCGCCCTGTTCAGCGTCATTCTGGCTGCGGTCGAGGACGACGAGATCGGGTCCGCGTCCGGGGTGCTGTCGGCGGTCCAGTCGATCGCCGGCTCCATCGGCGTCGCCGTGTTCGGCTCGGTGTTCTTCTCGGCGGTGAAAACGGGCGACCCCGATCGCGGTTTTCAGGACGCGCTGCTGGTGCAGGCCGGCCTGCTCGTGGTGTTCTTCGCGCTGACCTTCTTGTTCCCCCGCCAGCCCCGGCCCGAGGAGTTCGCCGCCGCGGACGACACCTCGGACGCTCCGGCCACCGCCTGAGCAGCAGCCCGGGGCGAGGCACCCGGCAGGCTGCGCACTTCCTGGCCGGCGGGCCACCGCGAAGCCGATTCCGCGCCTGCGAGAGACGCCGGTGACCGGAGCGGACTGGCTGGTCAGGGGAGGCGTGCCGGAACCCATGCCTGCTCTCGCGGATCGCCGTGGCTCGCCCTGCCGACGGATTAACGAACCGTCCCCATTCCCTGCCGACAGCTAATGGGGACGGTTCCTTTCTCTGTCGCGATCAGTCGATCAGCGGGGGTTCGGACGCTCTGCGGGCGCGCGTCGCGCCCACGCTGGCCACCACCACGCAGGCCATCGCGGCGCATTCGATCCAGGTGAGCGACTCCCCCAGCACCAGCAGCGCGAACAATGCCGCAGCACCCGGCTCGAGGCTCATCAGAATGCCGAACAAGCCCGGACGCATCCGCCGCAACGCCACCATCTCAAGCCCGTAGGGGATCACCGACGACAACAGCCCCACGGCCAGCGCCACCCCCAGCACGTGCAGGTTGATCACGGGACTGCCCAGGGTGAGCGCCGGCACCGCCAGCATGACCACGCCGATCAGGCTGGCGACGGTCACACCCGACACGCCCTCGAAGTGCCGTCCGGTCGGACCGGCCAGCAGAATGTAGGCCGCCCACAGGGCCCCGGCCAGCAGGGCGAGGCCCAAGCCCACCCAATCCGGATCGATCGGCTGCAGGCCCAGGAGGGCAACCCCCAGCGCGGCCAGGCCGACCCAGATCAGATCGCGGGCGCGGCGCGACCCGGCCACGGCGACCGCCAGCGGCCCGAGAAACTCGACGGTGACCGCCACGCCGATCGGAATGCGGGCGAAGCTCTCATAAATCGCCCAGTTCATGCCGGCCAGCGCCACGCCGTAACTGCCGACGATCACCCACTCGCGCGGCGTGCGTCCACGTACTCGCGGCCGCGCGAAGGTGAGAAAGATCAGGGTCGAGAAGCACAGCCGCAGCCAGGCGGTCGCGACGGGTGTGGTGGTCGCAAAGAGATCCTTGGCGAAGGCTGCACCCAGCTGCACCGAGGCGATGCCGACCAGCACCATCCACACCGGATCGATCCGGGCCAGAGCCGCGCGCACGTTGGGGACTATGCCACAGCTCGTCCGGACGCTCCGCGCGCCGTCCGCGAGGCCGCCTCCGACACTTCGGCAGAACTGAAGGCAACACCCTTGTCAGCACGTTATAGTCAAGTAGACTAATCCGGAGTCTCCGTGCGGGAAAGAGCAGACACATGCAGAACAGGGCGTCCCTGGTTTCGGTGGACGTGCTCGCGCTGCGCTACAACCCCCAGCTGCGACGGGTCGAGATGGCGACCAAGCCGCGCACCACGGAGCCGTTCCTGGGCAAGCCGGCTCTGCCGGGCGTGCTGCTGCAAGAGGGCGAGCGGCTGGCCGCCGCGGCGCACCGTGCCGTCACCACCAAGGTCGGCTTCGACGTCTCGGCGCTGGGCCAGTTGACGGTGTTCGACCAGCCCAACCGTGACCCTCGGGGCTTCTCCTTGTCGGTGGCGATGTGGGCAGTGGGCGACGGCGATGCCGACTGGTATTCGTTCGACGACGTGCCCAACCTGGCCTTCGATCACAACGTGATGCTGTTCGAGTGCCGTCCGTTGCTGGTCGACATGCTGTGGCGCGACCTGGAGTTCACCCGCGCGCTGACCGGCCCGGTATTCCCGGTCTCGGCGGCCGTCGGCATCACCCAGACGCTCAGCGGCATCACCCCCGACCGCGGCAACCTCAACCGCCGGCTGGCCGCGTTGCGCGGCCTCACGGTCAGCAGCAAGCGGGTGGTGCTGGGACGCGGCCGTCCGGGCACCGTGTGGGAGTGGGCGACCTCCGCCGCCTGAGTCGGCGCCTACCGGTCAGGCGTCGTCCGCCTGCACCTCGGGCTCGGGTGGACGGCGTCGCGTGGGCCGGTTGAGCGGCATCAGGCGTCCGGTGTGGTGTTCGGCCTCGATCTCGCTGAGGCTGAGCCGCACGGTGTGCGGAATGTCGTGCCAGGTGTCGTCGCGGTAGAACAGCGCCACCAGCATCAGCACCCACCAGATGCCCAGGTGCAGCGGAAACAACACCACCGTCTTCCACATGCCGGGCCAGCGGGCGTCCTCGAGCAGCACCGTGATCCAGCCGAAGATGCCGGTGAACACGTAGGCGAACAGGCCGAAGGCCAGCGAGCCGAGCACCAGCAGATCCCAACGACCCGTGCGGGCGGCGAGCATCACGCTGAAGACCATGCCGCACCAGCCCGAGATCGCCGACACCAGCAGGCCGACGCTGTAGATCAGCCCGTCCGTGGCCAGCCGGTCACCCGAAAGCACCCGCCGCCACAGCCTTGGCGTGCAGATCGGCACGATCTGTACCCCGCCCAGGGCCCAGCGGTACCGCTGCTTGATGGACGTCCACAGCTGCTGCGGCTGCTCGTCGAAGAAGACCGCACGGGGTTCGAGAACGGCGCGATGCCCGTCCGCGATCGCGTTGAGGGTGAACTCGATGTCTTCGCACTGGGTACGGGTGTTCCAGCCCTTGCCGTCGAGCACCGACAGCAGAAAGCCGAAGCCGGTACCGCTGACCGAGAACAGCGACCAGCCGAACCGGTTGCGGGGCAGGTGGAAGAAACGGGTCTGCAGCAGCCAGTACAGCGTGCTGCACCCGGCCACCCACGACGAGGACGGGTTCTTGCCGGTGCGGTAGCCGACGACGATGCTCTCGCCGGCGTTGAACCGGGTGTTGAGCGCGGTCAGAAAGCCGACCTCGACGACGTTGTCGGCGTCGAAGACCACACACGCGTCGTACACGCCCGCGTGGTCGACGCCGAAACGCTCGAAGAACCACGCCATCGCAAAGCCCTTGCCCTTGCGCTGGGCATCGGTGCGCTCGTACACATAGGCGCCGGCGCGGCGGCAGATCTCGGCGGTGTCGTCGGTGCAGTTGTCCGCAACCACGAACACGTCGTACAGCTCACGCGGGTAGTCGAGGTTCTCGACGGTCACCAGCAACTGGTCGATGACCATCGACTCGTTCTTGGCGCAGACCAGGATCGCGAACCGGTGCTGCTTCTCGTCGGGCTGCGGCTCGGGCAGCTTCAGCTCGCCGAACGAGTTCAGCCCGATCACCACGTGATACAGGCCGTAGATGCCGCCGAGCACCATGATCGTCTGGAGTATCCAGCCGATCACGTCGAGCCAGGGCACCGTCACGCTCCTCGCACCAGGGGGTCACACCGGTCGTCCGGTGGTGGAAGTGTCAGTCTAGGGTGCTGCCGCCCACCAACCAGGGACGATGACGCGGGTCGCACGCTCAGCGAACCCTTGGCAGTTTCACACCATGCCGCCGTTGCGCAGCCACGCACATCTACGGGGTCATGAGACAGTGTGCGTGTCGGGACGGCGCTGGACCGGCCCTTTGCAGCCCGAAAAGGAGCACCGCCATGATCGACCTGATGAAGCGATCGTCCACCAGCTTGATCGTCTTCGGTGCGTTGGCCACCATCTTCGGAATTGTCGCCGCGTTCTTTCCCGTCGCCACCGCGCTGACCCTGGTGGTGCTGTGGGGCATCTACGCCCTGATCGACGGGGTCGCCGCCGCGTTCCTCGCCTTCAGCGTGGAACGACGCCAGTCGCGCGGATTGTTGATCTTCACCGCCGTGGTCGGCATCGCCGCCGGCCTGTTCGCCGTTCTGCAGCCCTTCAAGAGCGCCGTGGCGCTGGCCTGGATCATCGGCCTGTGGCTGATCGTCCGCGGCGTCATGGAGCTGATCGGCGCCTTCACCAACACCGACGCCCAGTCGCGCTGGCTGTTGGCGCTCGGTGGTGCGCTGTGGGTGCTCGCCGGCGTTCTGGTGATCAGTTTTCCCGGTATGGCGGCGCTGGCCATCAGTCTGTGGCTAGGGGTATTGGCCATCATCTGGGGCATCGCGCTGCTGGTGGCCGGCTTTCACGTGCGCAAGGTGAGCAAGGAAACGGCGCCCGGAGCGCCGTGACCTTGAACCGCTATGCGTTGAGTTTGAACGCCCGACGCGGGTTGCCGACGACGAGCTCGTGGGCGCTCTCGAGCGCCTCGTCCACGCTCAACCGGTGGTCGCCGACCAGCTTCGCGAGGTAACCGGAGTCGACCCGGCGGCTGAGGTCGTGCCGGGCCGGAATCGACAGGTAGGCCCGGGTGTCGTCGATGAAGCCCGAGGTGCGGGTGAACCCGATCGTCTCGGTGACCGCACCCCGGAACCTGGCCATCGCCTCGGGCGCGTCGATGAACCACCACGGCACCCCGACGAACACCGACGGGTAGAAGCCCGCCAGCGGCGCCAACTCCCGCGAGTACACCGTTTCGTCGATGGTGAACGGCACCAGTTGAAAGTTGGCGGACGTTCCGAACGCGGCCAGCATCGGCTGCAGCGCGTTGGTGAACTCGACGGCCATCGGTATGTCGCAGCCCACGTCGGCACCGTAGGTCTCGAACGTGGACGTGTGGTGGTTGCGGTACACCGCCGGGTGCAGCGTCATTACCAGCCCGTCGTCGGCCGCCATCCTGGCCTGCTCGAACATGAAGGCGCGCCGCAGGGTGTCGGCCTCGTCCGGGGTGATCCGGCCGGCTCTGGCCAGCGCGTAGAGCCGTTCCGCTTCGGTCGGCTCAAGCGGCTCGGCTCGCGCGTCGCGGTGGGAGTGGTCGGCCGAAATTGCGCCGTGCTGTTTGAAGTAGCCCCGGCGGTTCTCCATGGCCGCCACCCAGCCGGCGTAGCTGCCGGTGTCGTGGCCGCTCGCCTCGCCCAGGCGGTCGACGAGGTCGTTCCACTGAGGTGTCGCCGATTCCAGGTAGCGATCCGGACGGAAGGTCGGCACCACCTTCCCCGTCCAGGACGGGTCAGCGGCCAGCCTGGCGTGCGCGGCCAGGTCGTCGCACGGGTCATCGGTGGTGGCCAGCAACTCGATCCGGAACCGGTGGTACAGGGCACGGGGGCGAAACTCGGGGGTCGCCAGGGCGGCCGCGATCGCGTCATAGATCGCGTCCGCGGTCTCGGGCGACGGCTCGAGGTCGATGCCGAAGATGTCGGCCAGTTCCGACTCGAACCAGAACCGCATCGGTGTGCCCCGCAGCACGCTCCAGTGCCGGCACAACAGCCCGAAGGCCTCTCGGGACTGCTCCGGGGTGAACCCGGCCTGCCCGACACCCAGCTGTGACAGCGCCACTCCGTTGGCGTGCAGCAGCCGGTTCACGTAGTGGTCGGGGGTGATCAGCAGCGACGTCGGATCGGCGAACGGCTGATCGTCGGCCAGCCAGTCGCCGGGTACGTGACCGTGCGGCGACACGATCGGCAGATCCTTCACCGACTGATAGATCTCGCGGGCGATGGCGCGCAGCGACGGGTCGCTGGGCAGAATGCGGTCGGGGTGCGGTTGCAGGCGGGGCATGTGGGCTGCTTTCGAAATGTGGTGATGGTGAGCTGTTGGGTGAACAGGGACTAGAGGGGGGTGCCGGCGGGCAATAGACCCGACTGCAGGTAGGCCGAGCGCAGGGTTCGCAGCGCGGGCAGGCCCACCTCGGGCGTGAGCCAGAAGGGCGCACCCTTGGCCAGCTGGGCGTAGAAGTCGTCGATCAGCGCCGCGTGGCTCATGCCCCAGTACGACCGCTCGCCGTCGTCGCGGGCGTCGGTGGCGAGCATTCGGGTGCCGGCGCCGTCCGTCAGCATGGCCCGACCCTCCACCAGCGCGAGGGTGCCGTTGCTTCCGGAGATCTCCAGCTCGACGTCGGCGTTGGTGTGGTGGGTGTTCGTGGCGAACAGCACCGACCTCGCCCCGCCTGCGTGGTCGATCACCAGGGTGGCGGTGTCCTCCACCTCGATCAGATCGGCCAGGGCGAGGGTCGCAGCGGTGCCGCGGACGTTGACGGGATCGCCCAGCAACCACAGCAGCAGGTCCAGGGTGTGGATGGCCTGGTTGATCAGCACCCCGCCGCCGGCCTCGGCCCATCGTCCGCGCCAGGGGGACGAGGCGTAGTAGGCCGGCGTCCGCGACCACCACAGGGACGCACGCGCACCCTGGATGGTGCCCAGCGCGCCGGAGCGCAGCGTCTCTCGGATCGCCACGGACGTGGGGTTGTAGCGGTTCTGCAGCACGACCCCGACCGACACGTCAGCCTGGCGAGCGCGCTCGGCCAGCCGTTCACCGTCCGCGACGGTGTGGGCGACCGGCTTCTCGGTCAGCACGTTCACTCCTGCGTCGATGGCGTCCAGGGCGAGCGGCACATGCTGATGATGCGGAGTGGTGACGTGCAGGACGTCGGGGCGCACTTCGTCCAGCAGCCGGCGATGCTCGGCGTAGGCCGGTACCCCCAGCTGCGTCCCCACCCGGCGGGCGCGCTCGGGGTCGATGTCGCACACGCCGACCAGCCGGACGGCGGGATTCCGCTGGATCGCGTCCAGGTGCACCGCCGAGATGTCACCCAGGCCCACGACCGCAGCGGTGAGCTGCGGGCGTTCACTCATGAGCGATGCCCTCCTGCTGCAGCACCTGGACGAACGCGGCGTGCGCACGCCGCCAGTTTTCCGGCCCGGAGAAGCCCCCGAGCGAGTGGCCGATCTGCAGGTGCGGCTCGAGCGAGGCGAAGCCCTCGAAGCCGTCCGCGGCGAAGGCTCGCATGCTCTGCCGGAACTCGCCGTCACCTTCGCCGGCCGGCACCACGACGCCGTCGGCGAACCGGGCGTCCTTGACCTGCAGGTAGTCGACGTAGGGCGACAGCAACTGGTAGCCCTCTGTGTAGGGCTTCACTCCGCACTGCACGAAGTTGGCGTTGTCCCAGGTCAGCCGCAACGCCGGGTTGTCGACCGCCTGGACGATCTCGAGGCAGCGCCGCGGAATGTCGCCGTAGATCTCCTTCTCATTCTCGTGGATCAAGGTGACACCCGAGCCTTCCGCGACGGCGGCCAGGTCCCGCATGCGGGTGATCACCTCGTCGCGGTAGTCGTCCGGATCGTCGGTTTCGGGAATGAAGTACGAGAAGATCCGAATGAAGGGTGCCTCGAAGAAGTCGGCGACCTTGAGCGCCCGCCGCATGTGCTCCAGGTGCGGCCCGTTGTCGTCGCTGATCTTGATCTTGCCGATCGGCGAGCCGATGCTCGACACCTTCACCCCGGCCGCGTCCAGGGCGTTCTTGGCCCGGCGCAGCTGCTGGTCGTCCAGCTGGAGCACGTTGAGGTCCCACGCGGAACGGAACTCGATGTACTTCAAGCCCAGGTCGGTTACCACCGCGATCTGTTCGTCGAGGTCCGAGGAGATTTCGTCGGCAAAACCGGAAAGAGTCCACATGGTCGTATTCACCTTCGTTCGGGGGCAACGTCGCCCTGCACCACCCATTGCAGCCCGACTTACCTCGCCCGGCAACCGTCGCTGACAACAGGTGGCAACAAGGGTCACCCCACGGGAACCCGGGTTTAGCGTGAGCGCAACATATCCCCCACACCAACAGTTTCGGAGGGCAATCAATGACCGATCGCACCATCCGCTTGGGAATCATCGGGCTCGGAGCACAGGGCGGCTATTACGCCGGCTTCCTCAGCAAAGGCCGCGTTCCCAACATCGTGCTCGCAGCGATCTGCGACACCGACGCATCGAAACGGACCGTCGCCGACGGCTACGGCGTGCCGTTCTTCACCGACTATGTCTCGATGCTGGCTAGTGGCGACATCGACGCAGTGGTCACCACGATCCCGCACTTCATGCACCCCGAGGTGGCGATCGCGGCTCTCGATCACGGCCTGCACGTGCTGGTCGAGAAGCCGATCGGCGTCTATACCAAGCAGGCCCGCCGGCTGCTCGATCACGCGGCGACCAAGCCCGAACTCACCACGGCGGTGATGTTCAACCAGCGCACCAACCCGCTGTACATCTACCTGCACAACCTGATTCACAGCGGTGAACTGGGCAAGCTGCGCCACACCAACTGGATCATCACCACCTGGTGGCGTCCGCAGGGCTACTACGACCAGAGCGCGTGGCGGGCCACCTGGGGCGGGGAAGGCGGCGGCGTGCTGGTCAACCAGGCACCGCACCAGCTGGACCTGTGGCAGTGGCTGTGCGGTATTCCGCAGTCGGTGTTCGCGAAGTGCGCCTTCGGGTTCAAGCGCGACATCGCCGTCGAGGACGAGGTGACCGCGCTGGTCGATTTCGGCGATGGCGCCACCGGCACGTTCACCACCAGCACCCACGATCTGGTCGGCACCGACCGGCTGGAGATCCTTCTCGACGGCGGCAAGATCGTCGTGGACGACTCCAAGACCGTCACCATCACCCGGTTGACGGCGCCCGAGCAGCAGATCAGCGCCACCTTGGGCATGGACGAGGTGCGGGGCCTGTTCACCGGTCAAACCGACGTGTCGACGTACGCCGACACCAGCACCAGAACCTACGACTCGCCCTGGACGGATCAGCACCCGGCGGTACTGCAGAACTTCGCCGCGCACGTGCTGGACGGTGAACCCCTGGTCGCGCCGGTCGAGGACGGCATGCACGGCGTCCGATTGGCCAACGCGATCCACCTGTCGGCCTGGACCGGCGAAGACGTGTCGATCACCGACTTCGACGAGGATCGATACCTGCGCGAGCTGAACCGGCGAATCGCGCAGGAGGGCACCTTCCCGCTGCGTGAGGAGGGCTGACATGGCCACCGTGGGCGTGCAGTTGTGATGGTCAAGGACGAAATCGCCACCCAGGGCATGTTCCCGGTGCTGCAGCGGATCGCCGACCTGGGCTACCGCTCGGTCGAGGTGTCGCAGGTGCCCACCGACGAGGCGAACGTCGCCGCGCTGGAGCGGGCCCGTGGCGATCTCGACCTGCAGGTGGCGGCGCTGTCGGTGGGGCTGAAGAAGGGCCCCACCACCACCGGCGACGCCATCGACGCCGACTTCGACAAGATCGTCGCCGACTGTCGCCGGCTCGACTGTCGCTTCACCCGGATCGGCATGATGCCGTTCGAGGCGATGGTCAGCAAGGACGCGGTGGTCGGCTTCGCTCGGGACGCCGAGCAGGCGGCCCAGCGGCTTGCCGAGGCGGGCATCACGCTGGCCTACCACAACCACCACGTCGACTTCGCCAAGCATGACGGCGAAACCCTGTTCGACATCGTCCGCCGGGTGTCACCCACCCTGCACTTCGAGATCGACGTGCACTGGGTGCAGCGCGGGGGCCGTGACCCGGTCGCCGTCCTGCGCGAGTTCGCCGGCCAGGTCGAACTGGTGCACCTGAAGGACTACCGGGTGGCGCCACTTCCCGAATCCGGCCTCGAGCTGCTCAAGGCCGGCGACTTCGCCGGCTTCATGCAGGCGTTCAGCAACCTGGTGCAGTTCGCCGAGGTGGGCCAGGGCACGCTCGACTTCGCCGCGGTGATCAAACAGGCACTGGCCAGCGGCGCCGAGCACCTGCTGGTCGAACAGGACCAGCTGTACGGCCGCGACCCCTTCGACTGCTTGACCGACTCGATCAACCACATCCGTAGCCTCGGCTACTGAGTACGACGGCACCCGTCACCCCTGCGGATGTGCCGCCGACCGCCCGGCCCGGCGACCTCCGTCATCCCGGCGGCGCTCGCCAACCCGGCGACCTCCGCCAACCCCCGGAGTTCGTCATCCCGGCGAACGCCGGGATCTCGGCCGCCTTCGCCAACCCGGCGACCTTCGTCATCCACCGGCGTTCGTCATCCCGGCGACCTTCGTCAACCCGGCGACCTCCGTCAACCCGGCGACCTCCGTCATCCACCGGCGTTCGTCATCCCGGCGACCTTCGTCATCCCGGCGACCTCCGTCAACCCGGCGACCTCCGTCATCCACCGGCGTTCGTCATCCCGGCGAACGCCGGGATCTCGGCCGATGGAGACGTGTGGCAGCCCATGGAAACAGGTGGCAATCAGTATTTGAAGCCTCGACCGGCCGCTTACATTCCTCTCAACCCGCACAGCGATTTGTGCCCCAACAAAGGATCATCAATGACGACGACCGTAGCTCCTCCCGAAATGCGTGACCCGCTGGCCAAACAATCCGCGACCTCAGTGATCGGTTACGGCCTGGGCGACTTCGCGTGCAACCTCTCCATCGCCATGACCACGACGTTCCTGCTGTACTACATGACCGATGTGGCCGGCGTCGGTGCCGCCGCGGTCGGCACCATGTTCCTGATCGTGCGTTTGTGGGACGCGTTCACCGACCTGTTCGCCGGTCGCATGGTCGACAAGACGATGACGCGGTTCGGCAAGTTCCGCCCGTTCCTGCTGTGGTTCGCGGTGCCGTTCCTCAGCTTCCTCAACTTCAACATTCCGTCGCCCGGAATCAAATGGCTGGGCCTGTTCGAGTGGAATCTCGACTACACCGGTCGACTGCTCTACGCCTACCTGGCCTACGCGATTCTCGGCCTGGCCTACTCGCTGATCAACATTCCTTACGGCTCGCTGGCCTCGGCGATGACGCAGTCCATCGGTGAGCGCGCCAAGTTGGTGGCCGGGCGCGCGTTCGGGGCAGCCATCGGTGGCGTGCTGCTCACCTACATCATCTCTCCCCAGATCTCGGCGCTGCAGAAGACCGCCCCCAAGCTGGCCGAGAATGCGGACGCCGCGGCGAAGGCCGCCTACGAGGCCGCCGCGCTGGTCTACCGACAGAACCTGCAGAGCATCTTCACCCAGACCACGTTGTGGTTCGTGCTGATCGGCAGCGTCGCGTTCTTCTTGACGTTCTGGTGGTGCCGCGAGTCGGTCGTCCGGGTGACACCCACGGTGTCGGTGCGCGAGACGTTCGACACGCTGAAGTCGAACAAGGCGCTCGCCTTCCTTTGCGCCGCCAGCTTCTTCTACCTGATCGCAGCCTTCGCCGTCGGCGGATCCACCGCCTACTACGCCAAGTACGTGATGGGCGACATCGGCCAGACCGCCAACATGACGCTGGTCAACGTCGGCATCTCGCTGCTGATCACCCCCTTCATTCCGGCGTTGATCCGCCGGATCGGCAAGAAGACGATGTTCCAGTACTGCGGTGTCTTCACCGTCATCGGTGGCGTGGCGTTGTTCTTCGTGCCCACCGGTGCGCTGGCGCTGGCCCTGATCTTCCTGGCCATCAAGGGCGTCGGCGCCTCGCTGATCAACACCGTGATGTTCGGCCTGGAAGCCGACACGGTCGAGTACGGCGAGTGGAAGTCGGGCAAGCGCTCCGAAGGCGCCACCTACGCGATCTTCTCGTTCACCCGCAAGCTCACGCAGTCCATCGGCGGCGCGGCCGGTGCCTGGGCGTTGGCGATCGGCGGATACCTGTCGGCCACGGCCACCAATCCCAACCCGGTGCAGCCCGAGTCCGCCATCCTCGCGGTCAAGTTCACCATCGGCCTGTTCCCCGCCATCATGGCGATCGTGGCGATGCTGATCTTCTGGAAGTACCCGCTAACCGACAAGCTGTTCAGCCAGATCCGCGACGAGAACGAAGCCCGCAAGCTCGAGCTGGCCGCCAAGGGGCAGCAGCTCTACTGAGCCCGAACCGCCGGACGGGAGGCCGCCGAAGTCGGGCCCGTCCGGCATCGTCACCAATCACAGGAGAACAATCATGAGCCAACCAGTCATCACGTCCACCGGACCGGTGGTCACCCTTTTCGAGTCGTACGGTTCGGGTGCCGAACAGGTCGGTACCCGAGTGGCCGAACTGCTCGGCGTCCAGTTCCTCAGCCAGCAGTACTCATCGGAGATGCTCGAACAGGCCTCCGCCCATCAGCAGGACTCCGAGGACGGGTTCCTGATGCGCTTCTTCAAGCGCTTCGGCCAGCCGTCGGTGGAACACCTGGACAACATTCTCATTCCCAGCGATCAACAGGACGACCAGCAGGTGGTGGCTGGAATCAACCGCACCCTGCTCGACTTCACCGCCGGCGGCGGCGTCGTCCTGGGCCGCAACGGCACGGTCGTGCTCGCCGGCAACCCCAAGGCGTTGCACGTGAAACTCGACGGCAGCGTCGAGCGGCGGGTGGCCAGGGCAGCCGAACTCGCCGGCATCGACCCCGAACGGGCAGCCCGTCGCCAGATCAACGAGGACGAGGGGCGCTCGGCCATGGCCCTGCGGCTCTACAACTGGGACCCGCGCGACGACAAGTACTACGACGTGATCGTGAACACCGACCGGCTGTCGCCGGAGGCGGCCGCGCAGATCATCGTCGCTGGGGTGAAGGCGAAGAGCGAGTCCGTGGCCTCGTAGCCCACCGCCGCGCACGGACCCCGGAACACCTACTCCCGGAGTTCGTGCTCGTCACACGAGCTTGGCGAGACCCGCGCGAGCACGATGCCGCCTGAGCCGCTGGCCAGCCGCGTCGATCGCATTGACGCTCCCCGAACGACCGTGTCGCGTCACCAGGCGAACGCGGCCCAGCAGCCCGCGATCAGGTTCGACACCGCATGCAGCCCCCAGCTCGGGAGGAGCGAGCCGTCCGAAAGTCGCTCGTTGAGTTCGCCGAAGACCCAGCCGATCGCCGCGGTGAACATGGCCAGTGCGGTGGCCGGAACCCATCCGAGGGCGGGGGCGAACAGCAGCCCGTGCAGGGCTCCGAAAGCCAGCGCCTGAAGGGCGTTGCCAACGCCGAACCCCCAGCGTCGGATCAGGTTCTTGCCGAGCAGGCCACGAAACACGATCTCCTCGCTCAGAGCAGTCTGGACGATGGCGTATGCAGCGACGCCGGGCACGGCCGCCCAGCCCAGCCCGCGGAACGCTGCCACCGACAGGCCGGGTGCGTCCTTCATGGCCTCGAGGGTCACGACGCCCACCACGCTGAAGGCGAGCAGGGACGAGGCCGCGATCGTCCAGAACAGACGGGGCCTCTCGATGCGGGGACTGCTCAAACCCACCCACGGCAGGAACCCCTCCCGGCCCCGAGTCGCGATCAGCCACCACGCCACAGCGACGGCGAAGGCCAGGGCGGCCTGACCGAATGCACTGACGAGGGGCACGAGCAGAGACTCTCACGTGGGGGGCGTCCCCGGACAGTAGGCCACTCCACGACGACGACGGCAGCCACTACGACGACCCCAGCAGCCTGGCGATGCACGGTGGCAATGGTGAGGTCCGGCTCGAGATCGAGCTGGAAATCGGACGTGATGGCCGGTTCGTCTGGCTGGTGGAGGTGTCGGCGCAGCAACGCGCCTGATAGTGACTGCGCCTGCGAGGGAGTGAGTTGGCCCACCATGTTCGGTGGGCGAAGTCACTCTGGGGCGAGGTGCAGCCGGACGGCCACGCGGACCAGCCCGGCGAGCTCGGCTTCGTGCTCGCGGACGGCGGCCACCCCGGTGACCCGCACGTGCCGCATCTGGGCCGTGCCCTGCAGCAGGCTGGCGGGGTCCATCAACAGCTTCCCGTCCAGGAAGGTGATCGCCACCCACTTCGCGTACGGCGTGACCGCCACCATCCCCCAGCCGTTGTAGCCGTACTGCCGCGCGGCGTAGCCGATCGAGCGGTCGACCTCGTCCACCGAGTACCTGAGGTCGGCGGGGGCCGCCTCCACCACCACCCGGTGCAGCGCGAGGTAGGCGTCCCGGATCCCCTCCGGCCGGTCGGCGACCAATGCCGCGAGCGCCTCGGGCGTCGGCTGGTCGAGGTGCGGATGTGTCCTGCCCATGGCCGCGACCCTATCGACCGGGCGCCGCGCTGGGGCCGCGTCGATTGAGCCAGCGGCCGAACCGGGTGTTCTGCGGTCCATGGTGGTAGCCCGCTGGCAGCAACCCACGACGGGTTTGAGGAGGCCTATCCCCGTGCGGGTGTAGACCGAGCCGCCGCCGGGGGTCCGAGCGCAGGGGCGTCCTGCCCGATCAACGACAAGGTCCGCAGCACTCGGCCATTCTGGCAGCACGAGAGTATGGAATCCCGAGTGATCAGCTTGAGGCGCCGTAACGGCATCGCTTCCCACGGCCGCATGACGTGGTTTGTACGAAGCGCCGCACTGGGTCTTGAGATCGCCAGGACTCAACGGGCCCCGTTGCGATCTCCGGTTCGACACTGTTGCAGCATCCGGTATAGATCTGTTGCCTTTCCCGGTATCGTGGGCGCATGGCGTACCTCGTGCGGGCTGTGGACATTGCGCTCGACCGGCTTCTGCACGCGATGGGAGCCGTCCTCATCGAGGGTGCCCGGGGCTGCGGCAAGACCTCCACGGGGCTGGAGCACGCACGCAGCTCGCTCCGCCTGGACAGCTCCCCGCAGCTGATCGAACTTGCCTCACTGAACCCCGCCGCCCTCCTCACGGGCGAGGCGCCGCGGCTGATCGACGAATGGCAACTCGCGCCCAGCCTGTGGAACGTGATCCGCCACGAGATCGACGACCGCCAACTGCGCGGGCAGTTCATCCTCTCGGGCTCGGCGGCGCCACCAGAGGATGTGACGCGACACTCCGGGGCCGGCCGGGTTGCGCGCCTCCGCATGCGGCCGATGTCGCTCGCCGAAAGCCAGCGCTCAACATCCGAGGTCTCACTCGGCACGCTCGGCGGTGGCGTCCAGGTAGCAGGCACCAGTCCGCTGAGCTATGCCAACCTAGCGGTGGAAGCCGTTCGGGGCGGATGGCCCGCGCTGCTGTCGGCCACCGAGGCGGACGCCGTCACCTTCAACCGCTCCTACGTCGATGACCTGTGCTCCTCCGCCATCCCCCTCGCCACCGGCGTGCGCCACGACTCGGTTCGGATGCGGCGGCTGCTGGGAGCGATCTCCCGCAACATAGCGAGCGAGGCGACCCTGGAGAACCTCGCACGGGACGTATCTGCCGACGGCGGCCAGCTGAACTCCGAGACGGTGCGCACCTACCTGGACGCCCTGACCAGAGTCTTCGCGCTGGAAGAACTGCCGGCGTGGAGTGTCGCACTGCGCTCGAGGTCGCGGCTGCGCACCAGCTCGAAACTCCATCTCGCAGACCCCGCCCTGGCGTGCGCGGTCCTCGGCATCGGCGCGGAGCGGCTGGCTGGCGACCCCGAGTTCTTCGGCCAGGTGTTCGAGGCGATGGCGATCCGCGACGTCCGCGCACTGTCGTCTGCCGAGCAGGGACGGGTTTACCACTACCGCGACAACACCGGCCTGGAGGTCGACGCGATCCTCGAGTACCCGGACGGCCGATGGGCCGCGATCGAGGTGAAGCTCGGATCGAACAAGATCGCGGACGCCGAGAAGGCACTCCGCACCCTGCGCGATCAACGGGTCGACCTCGACCGCGTCGGCCCGCCCGCCTTCCTGGCGATCGTCACCGGCACCCAGTACGCCTACACCCTGCCGTCGGGAGTTCACGTGATCCCCCTCGGTGTCCTCGGCGTCTAGGTGTACCTACCCCACGCGAACACACCTTCTGGCCAGGGAACTGAGCGTCGAAATGACTGCCGCGGACACATTCGCCAAACACCAACCGAGAACTGCACCGGCGTGCCACGGCTTGAGATCTGGTGGGCCTAACTGGACTTGAACCAGACAAGTGAGGCGCTCAAATACGTGTTTCACTAGCGGAGATGGTTGGTGGATCCTAACTGGTTCTGCCGCCGTGCAACTTGCGTGCAGTATCAAGTGGCGAGCCGTTCGTGCCGATCAGGAGTCAGGTCATCTTGTCCTCAGGTGGTAGCCCTATTGTCGACGACGTCGAAGCCCTGCGTAAGGCCCCACGCGCTGACCCCTGCAAGCAGCCACTGCGTTAGTCGCAACTGCGGGCGACGAACGTAGAATTGGACGCGGCGAGGTCCAGAGGTGTATCTACGTTAGTCGCAACTAGATGCTACAATCGCAGTATGCCCACTACAGCGGAGGTTCTAGCTCGAGTGTCCCGGCTCGCCGCTGGCCAGGGGGGGATGCTCACCGCTGCCCAAGCAGAGCGCCAAGACATCACCCGCAGTCAGCTCACCCGGCTCACCGACGCAGGCGTCCTGGATCGGGTCGAACGGGGCGTATACGCGACGACGTCATCGGCCGACCAGAACCGTGGACTCCGGGCCGCTTGGCTCGCTCTGGACCCTGCTCAGACGGCCGAGGAGCGTCTCGCCAACCCCATGGGTGCCGGCGTCATCTCGCACACTTCTGCTGCCGGCCTGCACAAGCTTGGTGATCTCCTCGATGACGTGCCTGAGATCACCTACCCATACCGCAAGCAGACTCGGAGAGGCATTCGCCTTCATCGTGCCGACCTCGCCGAGGCTGACGTGACCCTGGTCGACGGTCTTCCCACGACGACCGAGGAACGAACCGTCGCTGATCTGCTCCGCGACGGTCATGACCCCGAACACATAGCCCAGATCATCGAGCAGGGCGTCCGCCGCGGCGTCATCGATCCTCCTGACCTGGCAGAGCATCTCGAGCCGCTATCGCGCCGATACGGGCAGCCGGACGGCCAGTCTCTGGTCGCTCACCTGCTGGATCTCGTCGGCCTGAGCCCTGCTGCGGTCATGCGTGACCTTGCCAAGAGCAACGCTGGACAGGAACTCCTGGCTGCTGGCCGTGCGACGGCCCTCATCGAGGCACTCGCACCGCTCCTACAAACGCTCGACCTCAGCAGGATCACAGGCATGCAAGAGATGACCAAGACCATCGAGCGCAACCTGGCCAACCCCGCTGCGGCCCAGATAGCCCAAATGGCCAAGAGTCTCTCGCTACTAAGTCCTGGACCCGAGATCCTGGCTGCTGGCCATGCGACGGCCTACATCGAGGCACTCGCACCGCTCCTACAAACGCTCGACCTCAGCAGGATCACAGGCATGCAAGAGATGACCAAGACCATCGAGCGCAACCTGGCCAACCCCGCTGCGGCCCAGATAGCCCAAATGGCCAAGACCCTCTGAGCAATGATCAGAACCTGTGGATGGCTCTCGGCGGGGTGACGTGAAGCGGGCGCACCTCCCGAGCAAGATCGAAGTCCATGCAAGTTCTGATCGGGGTCGGCGTTGGCGCGCCGGCTCGGGAAGGTGTGCCCATGCTCAAGGTAGTTCACGACGCCGATGCGTCCAACGAGGTGGCCGGTGGGTCGCTGCTTGATGAGATCGTGCGCGACGGTGCCCGGCAGATGCTGGCTGCAGCGCTTCAGGCCGAGGTCGCCGCCTACGTCGAGGCGTTCACCGACGAGCTCGACGAGCACGGCCGACGACTGGTGGTCCGCAACGGGCACCACAACGAACGGCAGGTGACAACTGCGGCCGGCGCGATCACGGTCCGCGCGCCGCGGGTCAACGACAAGCGCACCGACCAGGCCACCGGCGAGCGCAAGCGGTTCGCCTCGGCCATCTTGCCGGCGTGGGCCAGGAAGTCTCCGCGGGTTGCCGAGGTGCTGCCGCTGCTCTACCTGCACGGCCTGTCCTCGGGCGACTTCGGGCCCGCGTTGACGCAGTTCCTCGGTTCGGCACAGGGACTCTCGCCGGCCACCATCACCCGCCTGACCAAGGACTGGCAAGACGAGGCGGTCGCGTTCAACAAGCGGCCCCTGGCCGGCACCGACTACGTCTACGTGTGGGTTGACGGGATCCACCTCAAGGTCCGACTCGAACAGGACAAGGTGTGCCTGCTCGTGATGATCGGGGTCCGAGCTGATGGCACCAAGGAGCTGATTGCGCTCGACGACGGTCAACGCGAGTCCACCGAGTCGTGGGCCGACCTGCTGCGTGGCTGCAAGCGGCGTGGGATGCGGGCACCGGTCCTCGCCGTCGGCGACGGCGCGTTGGGGTTCTGGGCCGCGGTCCGCACGGTGTTCCCCGAAACCCGTGAGCAGAGGTGCTGGTTCCACAAGATCGCCAACGTCCTCAACGTCTTGCCGAAGTCGGCGCAGCCCGGCGCGAAGGCCGCGCTCGCGGAGATCTGGAACGCCGAGGACAAGGACCACGCGCGGGCGGCGGTGAAGGTGTTCGTCGCCGACTACGGCACAAAGTGGCCCAAGGCTGCAGCAAGATCACCGAGGATCTCGACGTGCTCCTGGCCTTCTACGACTACCCCGCCGAGCACTGGGTCCACCTGCGCATCACCAACCCGATCGAGTCGACCTTCGCCACGGTGCGGCTGCGGCAGCGGGTCACCAAGGGACCCGGCTCGCGAACCGCCGGGGTCGCCATGGCGTTCAAGCTCATCGAGTCCGCACAAGCCAGATGGCGCGCCGTCAACGCACCCCACCTCGTCGCACTCGTCCGCGCCGGCGCGACGTTCAAGAACGGCATCCTCGTCGAACGAGACGACGAACCGAGCCACGAATCAGGAAGCGATCAACAAGCCGCGTGACACGCCGATCCACAGGTCTTGACTATTGCTCAGACCCTCTCCCTGCCACGGGCAGCGTCCACCGGTCTGTCGCCACTCGCCGAGACGTCAGCGGAGTCCGAATCCGAAGGAAAGGGATCTGCTCCCACGGCGGCGCTGGCTCAAACGCTGACGGATGAAGGGGAGGGGAAGCCGTGATTGTGACGGGCGAATACCGTGACGGAGTAGCACTCTGGTCCGCCGCAGCCTCTCGCGCCAAGGCCATCTCTAAGGAAACGGGCGTGTCGAGCCATGCACTGCTCCGCCGTCTTGTCTTCGATCGCTTCCTGGCCCGCGTGTTCCATGACCCAAGCGCCCCCTGGGTCCTCAAAGGCGGAACCGCCGTCCTCGCACGCGTGCACGATGCCAGGACGACGAAGGATGTCGACCTGTTGCATACGTTGAACAACCTCGATGCCGCCCTTGAAGCCCTTCGGCTCGCAACCACCGCCGTTCACATCGACGACCACTTCAGGTTCGTGATCACGCGGGTCGACCGCAGCCTCGGCGGCGGTCAACCGGCAGTTGACGGATACCGCGTGAGTGTGGATGCCTACTGCGGAGCCCAGAAGAAGGACACCTTTGGGGTCGACCTCGTCACTGGGTCCATGATGACGTCAACCCCGGACGTCACGGTCGACCCAGTGCTTGAGTTGCGCGGCATCACCGCCGCATCGATTCGGCTCTATCCCGTCGTCGACCACATCGCCGACAAGCTGTGCGCAACTCAGGCAACCTACGGGAGCGACGGGACACTGCCATCGAGTCGTGTTCGCGACCTCGTCGATCTTGTGGTGTTCGGCCGCACTCAAGACATCGACGGCGACGAGCTCATCGTCGCCATCCGCGCCGAGTGGGCGCATCGATCACTACCGGGTCAGCCCGCGTTTGCCCCGCCGGCCCTTTGGGAGAGCCAGTACTCGCGGGTCGCTCGCCCCGTGCGTGCTTGTGAGGGCATGGCGACCTTCCCAACCGCTGTCGCGTTCGTCACCACTTTCCTCGCCCCCGCGCTCGATGGCTCCGCGGCCGGCCATCGATGGTCCGCTGCAACCGGCGCATGGGAAACGTGACCACCCTCTCCTCACGAAACTGATCGCCCAACGCGAGGATCTCACTGCCGCCTCTTCCAACCGGCAGCCCCAACACGCACCCTCATCATCCGGCCACCCTCTTGCTCCGCTCCGCTCTCCTCGTCCTCCGACCCCTCGACCTTTCGCTCGAACTCCCCTCCAACACGACACACGAGACACGACACACACAATGTGCATTTCCGGCTCTAGGAAGTCGTTGGCACAGAAGCACCGGGGTCGCACCGTCGCCAGCTCTACGCCGAAGTCCCACAGACCTCATGCATCCGGGCCGACGTAAACTCGTTGGCACGAATCGAGGTGCCAGCCATGCCCGACGACAGCACAGCTCCCGAGACCATTGCGCGCCTACTATCTCGCCGTCCTGGCCAGACGATCGAGTGCGGGTGGTGTGGCCGGCCCGTGGAGGTGCCTGCACGCGGTCGCGTTCCGTTGTGGTGCTCATCGTCGTGCCGGCATCGAGCCTGGGAGTCTCGCCGGGCCAGTCGCGACCCGCAGGGCGAGGTTCGCGTCGTCACACGCACCGTTGAGGTGGAGAAGGCGGTTATTCGTTCGGTCAAGGTCCCGGTGCCCACGGAACCTCGCAGCGCCGAGGAGTGGGCGACCCTCCTCGAGACGTTCGCCACTCGACTTGCTCAGGGCCGGATCTATCGCCGCGATCTGCCCACACTGGAGCCGGCCGTCCGTCGCCTCGCCGACGTCTGGCTACGCACCATCAACCAGAATCCCTGATCCGCAGACGAAGCCCACTAACCCTGCCTCGGCACCTCGAATCAGCTGCTCCCACATCCGACTGCTTACATCCCGCTACCGCCCAGAACTGGCACATATCAAGGACAGAGCCCCGGGGAGTGGTGGGGTTTGGGTGACGGCGCGGCGTCCTGAGTGAGGGGGCCATCGGCGAGATTCTCGATGTGTACCGCCAAGTACTCATCGAAGGAGAGCTCACCGATGGCCTTGTCTGATTCTGCCTTGTCCGAGCTGATGGAGGTGTTCCGCTCCGGGGAGGGCACCGATTTCATCCGCGAGTGTGTCCGGGTCGCGATGCAGGACCTGATCGATACCGAAGCAAGCAGCGTGATCGGTGCCGGCCGGTATGAACGCACCGAGACCCGCACCACTGAGCGCAACGGGTCACGACCCCGGCTGCTCACCACCCATGCCGGCGACATCCAGTTGGCGGTGCCGAAACTGCGCAGCGGCTCGTTCTTCCCGAGCATCTTGTCGCCGCGACGCAGGATTGATCAGGCCCTGTATGCGGTGGTGATGGAGGCCTACGTGCACGGCGTTTCCACCCGCAGCGTCGATGATCTGGTGGTTGCCCTGGGCGGCACCGGCATCTCCAAGTCGGAGGTGTCACGCATCTGCGCCGGCTTGGACGAGACCGTCGGTGCGTTCCGCACCCGCCGACTCGACCATGTCAGGTTCCCTTACGTCTATCTGGACGCCACCTATCTGCATGTGCGGACCGAGCAGGCGATGGTGGTGTCCAAAGCGGTCGTGGTCGCCACCGGCGTCACTGATCAGGGCCGCCGCGAGATCCTCGGCGTCGACGTCGGTGACAGCGAAGACGAAGTGTTCTGGCGCGGCTTCCTCACCTCGTTGAAGAAGCGCGGCCTGGCCGGGGTGAGGCTGGTCATCTCCGACCAGCACGCAGGCCTGGTCGCTGCCATCGCCCGCGGCCTGCAGGGCAGCAGCCATCAACGCTGCCGGGTGCACTTCATCCGCAACGTGCTCGCCCACGTCGCCAAGGGCGAGGCCGAAATGGTCGCCGCGGTGTTCCGCACCATCTTCGCTCAACCCGACCTGCCCTCGATGAGCAACCAATGGGACAAAGGTCACCGGCGAGCTCGCCGGCCGCTACCCCAAGATCGGTGACCTGATGGATCAAGCGAAAGCCGAAGTGCTCGCCTTCGCGGTCTTCCCCCGCGAGCACTGGCGCAAGATCTGGTCCACCAACCCGCTCGAGCGGCTCAACAAGGAAATCAAACGCCGCGCCCGCGTGGTCGGCATCTTTCCCAACGAAGCCGCCGTCATCCGACTCGTCGGCGCCGTCCTGGCCGACACCCACGACGAATGGGCCACCGATGAGCGCCGCTACCTCTCCGAAGAATCCATGGCCAAAATCGGCAAACCCAGCAACAATGAACCCGTCGCCCTCAACCAGGGCTGACCGGTCGGCATCGAGATGACCTCAAAGCCCACCACTCCCCGGGACTCTTACCATATCAAGTGGCACACACCTCTGGCATGCAGCCGACGACCATCTCGTTGGCACGAAAGGATCGTCGTCTCCGGACGGGTCGGGTGCGGTGCTCCGCAGATCGGGTCGTCGCCCTCTCGACATGTTCCAAGCGGATCGGTCGAGCTCTACTCCAACCGCCTTGGGTGTACATCCTCCCGCTTCCTTCGGGGCCCAGGACGACGCGATACCAAGTTGGTATCATTGCGTCATGGCGATGCCCTTGCGACTGACTCCCAACGATGAGCACGCCCTCGCCTGCTGGCTGAAGCTGACGGCGTGAGCAGGCAGGAAGCCACCGTCCGTGCGATCCACGAAGCCGCGTCGCGCAGGCTCCTCCAGGACACGATCCGCACTCTCTCCGCCAGCGCACGAGGGTACGCCGACCTGCTGGATCGCCTAGGCAAGTGATCGAGTACCTCACGCTCGAAGACGTCTTGAGGCTCATCGAGGACCTACAGGTCGGCCCGATCCGGGACGTAGGGTTGCTCGGCTCCGCAGTGCGTAGACCCCAGGCCATGGTCTTCGGTGTGGACGCTTATCCCAAGATCGACCAGAAGGCCGCCGTGCTCCTGGAGTCGCTGGTCCGAAACCCCGCTCTGATCGACGGCAACAACCGGGTCGGCTGGCTCGCGACGGTCGTGTTCTACGGGCTCAACGACATGGAACTGGAAGCACCCGACGACGAGGGCTACGACTTGGTCACTTCCGTTGCGAGCCGCTCGATCACGTACCAGGAGGCAGCCGAGCACCTAGCGAGAAGGCATTAGCCCACGCGAGCAGAAATGGCTGTTGCAGCAACGCTTGGACCAGTAAGTCGATCATCTCGGCGAGGCGGAGACGCAGGCTTGTCGGCGCCTGGCGAACGGGAGTCGCCATGCGTGCGTGCCCCTGCGGGTCAGGCAACCGCGTGCTCGGTAAGCCTTACGAGGTACGGAGCAACAAGGTCGGCGATGAATGCGACTCGGTATCTTGCCCCGGTCTCGATTGAGTCGATGCCCGCTCTCTTAACGACTGAGGTCACTTGGGAAGAGCCGACGGGCGCTCCGGAGCGTAGATTCCAGACGCTTGATGCCGTGAACGAGCGCGAGGACGGTTCGTGAGTAATGGGAGCTTCTCGGCGGCAGACTAGGGCGTAGTGGGGCCGATTTCCGGAGCCGACCCGACTCGTGACCCTCGCGTGTCGTGGGATGTCGAAGGACTCACCGTCAAGGCCGCGACCACGGCGCCAAACCGCAACTCTCGAGGGCGTGACGTCCCTCGCAGCCGGCTGAGACAGCATCGGAGTGAAGACGACCTTCGGGTCGTCAGTGAGGCCGAGCAACTCCTCCAGCGAGGGGCCAATGGCGTTACCGATCCCCCACAGAAAGAGGCCGTCGCCGGACTGGCGCTCCCACTCCTTCCGCCGGAGAATCGAGGACGCCACCTCGCCAGCCTCTGTGCCGAACTTGGTCCAGCAGAACATCTGAGGCAATTGGATCGTCGAATCAGCACTGAATCTTGGGTCCACGCCCGGATAATAACCTTCAGCACCGCAAGTCGGGTGCCTCTGGATGCGTGTGTCGACGGCGACTTGGGAGGTCACTGATGGTTCTGTCATCTTCTGCCCTCCGCGTGGAACTCCGGCGAGCCGGTATAGCCAACGCGGCCGTCGACGCGGTCTGGCCGCAGGTAAGAGTCCCGGGGAGTGGTGGGCTTTGAGGTCATCTCGATGCCGACCGGTCAGCCCTGGTTGAGGGCGACGGGTTCATTGTTGCTGGGTTTGCCGATTTTGGCCATGGATTCTTCGGAGAGGTAGCGGCGCTCATCGGTGGCCCATTCGTCGTGGGTGTCGGCCAGGACGGCGCCGACGAGTCGGATGACGGCGGCTTCGTTGGGAAAGATGCCGACCACGCGGGCGCGGCGTTTGATTTCCTTGTTGAGCCGCTCGAGCGGGTTGGTGGACCAGATCTTGCGCCAGTGCTCGCGGGGAAGACCGCGAAGGCGAGCACCTCGGCTTTCGCTTGATCCATCAGGTCACCGATCTTGGGGTAGCGGCCGGCGAGCTCGCCGGTGACCTTGTCCCATTGGTTGCTCATCGAGGGCAGGTCGGGTTGAGCGAAGATGGTGCGGAACACCGCGGCGACCATTTCGGCCTCGCCCTGGCGACGTGGGCGAGCACGTTGCGGATGAAGTGCACCCGGCAGCGTTGATGGCTGCTGCCCTGCAGGCCGCGGGCGATGGCAGCGACCAGGCCTGCGTGCTGGTCGGAGATGACCAGCCTCACCCCGGCCAGGCCGCGCTTCTTCAACGAGGTGAGGAAGCCGCGCCAGAACACTTCGTCTTCGCTGTCACCGACGTCGACGCCGAGGATCTCGCGGCGGCCCTGATCAGTGACGCCGGTGGCGACCACGACCGCTTTGGACACCACCATCGCCTGCTCGGTCCGCACATGCAGATAGGTGGCGTCCAGATAGACGTAAGGGAACCTGACATGGTCGAGTCGGCGGGTGCGGAACGCACCGACGGTCTCGTCCAGCCGGCGCAGATGCGTGACACCTCCGACTTGGAGATGCCGGTGCCGCCCAGGGCAACCACCAGATCATCGACGCTGCGGGTGGAAACGCCGTGCACGTAGGCCTCCATCACCACCGCATACAGGGCCTGATCAATCCTGCGTCGCGGCGACAAGATGCTCGGAAGAACGAGCCGCTGCGCAGTTTCGGCACCGCCAACTGGATGTCGCCGGCATGGGTGGTGAGCAGCCGGGTCGTGACCCGTTGCGCTCAGTGGTGCGGGTCTCGGTGCGTTCATACCGGCCGGCACCGATCACGCTGCTTGCTTCGGTATCGATCAGGTCCTGCATCGCGACCCGGACACACTCGCGGATGAAATCGGTGCCCTCCCCGGAGCGGAACACCTCCATCAGCTCGGACAAGGCAGAATCAGACAAGGCCATCGGTGAGCTCTCCTTCGATGAGTACTTGGCGGTACACATCGAGAATCTCGCCGATGGCCCCCTCACTCAGGACGCCGCGCCGTCACCCAAACCCCACCACTCCCCGGGGCTCTGTCGGCCGCAGTGGTGGAGCGCGGATGCCGAAGGCTCCCTCTCAGCATCGGCCGAGCTCACCTTCACCGTCGCTCGGCGCCTTGGACTTGCTCCGCAAGCCTTGCTAGATGGCGAGGCGCAATTCGTTTGGCGCGACGAGACGAAATACAAGCGCCTCAACGCTCAAGATCCAGGTGAGGAGGGCGCTCTATCGTCATTCGGCTTCGCGGTTGCTCGGGTTCTGCTGCTGGGAGCGGCCCCCGCAGTCCTGAACCGCTACTCCGCGCTTGAGCTGCGGGAGTCCATCCTGGGAACGTCGCCCGTCGTGGACGCCAGGAGCCTCCTTGTCTCGGCCTGGGCTCTGGGGGTGCCGGTGATGCACCTCCGTCTGTTCCCGCTTCAGCAAAAGCGGATGAATGCTATGTCCGTCGGCATCCAGGAACGCGCGGTAATCCTCATGGCCCGGAACGAGTCCTACCTAGCGCCAATGGCCTTTACACTCGCGCACGAGCTTGGCCACGTCATGCTTGGGCACCTCGATGGTGGCGCGCTCGTTGACTTTGAGGCGCCGCTTCAGGGGCCGGCGGGCGACGACGACGAGGAGACCCAGGCCGACGCGTATGCGCTGGAGCTACTTACCGGACAACCAAGCCCAGTCGTGCTGCCGGACCAAGATCACTTCTCCGCCACACAACTAGCCCATGCGGCACGTCAGCGTGGACCGTTGCTAGGCATAGATCCCGGAGTGCTCGCGATGTGCGCGGGACACAGCACGGAGAAGTGGGACCGCGCCTTCGGAGCGCTCAAGATCATCCCTCCCGGTGGAAATGACACTCTGATTTGGCCCCACCGTGACGGTCCGATCTGGCCCCGGGTATGACACGCCGGGGCGGTTATGACGGTCTGATCTGGCCCCACTTCAGGCTGGCGACGAGGTGTTCGTCGTCGTCGGTGAAGGGGCCAGCGTGTCTGTTGGGAGTCGTGTCAGGGTGTTTGAAGCGATCCGTCGGGACCGTCGGGATGATCCGGATGTGTCGATCCGCGAGTTGGCGGTGCGGCATGGGGTCCATCGGCGCACCGTGCGGCAAGCGTTGGCCGCGGCCGAGCCGCCGGCACGGAAGGTGCCGGTCCGGGCGGCGCCGGTGTTGGACCCGGTGAAGCCTCTGATTGATGCGATGCTCCGGGCGGATCTGGATGCGCCGCGTAAGCAGCGTCACACCGCGCTGCGGGTCCGGGACCGGCTGTTGGAGGAGCACCAGCTGGTGGTGGCCTACTCCACGGTCCGCGATTATGTGCGTGAGGCCCGGCCGCGGATCGCCACCGAGGCCGGGAAGCAGCTGGCCGAGGTGTTCGTGCCCCAAACCCATCCCGCCGGCGCCGAGGCCGAGGTCGATTTCGCTGATCTGTGGATCGTGTGGGCCGGGGTGAAGACCAAGGTGTTCCTGTTCACGCTACGCCTGTCGTATTCCGGCAAAGCGATCCACCGCGCCTACGCGACCTGTTCCCAGGAGGCGTTCCTGGACGGCCACCGCTACGCATTCGAGCAGCTCGGCGGGATCCCGACGGTCCACATCCGCTACGACAACCTGAAAGCGGCGGTGTCGCGGGTGTTGACCGGCCGCAGCAGGATCGAGTCCGACCGGTGGGTGCTGTTTAGGTCCCACTACGGCTTCGACGTGTTCTACTGCCGTCCCGGCGTGGAGGGGGCGCACGAGAAGGGCGGGGTGGAGGGTGAGGGTGGCCGGTTCCGCCGCACCCACACCGTCCCGATGCCGAACGTCGAGACGCTGGCCGAGCTGAACGCCTACCTCGCCCGGTGTGACGCCAAGGATGATCACCGTCGGGTTGGGCAGCGGGTCAGCACCGTCGGCGACGACTTCGCCACCGAACAGGTGTTGCTGCGCGCATTGCCGGTCGAGCCGTTCGAAACCGGGCTCAGCTTGCGGCCCCGGGTGGACCGGCACGCCAGGGTCACCGTTCGGCAATGCCAGTACTCGGTGCCGGCCCGTTACGTCGGCCGTCAGGTGCGGGTGCTGCTGCGCGCCACCAGCGTGCTCATCTTCGACGGGCCGCGGCTGGTCGCCGAACACGAACGCTCCACGATCCGGGGGTCGGTCAGCCTGGTCCTGGACCACTACTTGGAGGTGTTGGCCTACAAGCCCGGGGCGCTGCCCGGCGCGACCGCGCTGGTCCAGGCCCGTAAGAGTGGGGCGTTCACCAGCACCCACGAGCGGTACTGGAGCGCGGCGAAAGCCCGCTACGGCGACAAGACCGGCACCCAGGCCCTGGTCGAGGCGCTGCTGCTGCACCGCAGCTATCCCCACCGTCAGGTCCTGGCCGGTGTCGAGGCCGCCCTCGCGGTGGGGGCGCTGTCTCCCGAGGCGGTCGCGGTCGAGGTCCGCCGCGCCGGCGAAACCATGTCGCGCCCACAGCTCGGCCTGGTCACCGGCGACGGACGGATCGCCTACCCCACCGACACCCGGCCCCTGCCGACGCTCGAGGCCTACGACACCCTGCTGAGTGGAGGAACCCCATCATGACCGCCATGACCCCCCAAGCCGTCGAGGTCGCCATCGACACCGCCTGCCGCACCCTCAGGTTGCCGACCATCCGCGAACAAGCCGGCCACGCCGCCCAGGTCGCGGCCCGCGAGCAGCACACCTACCAAGGCTTCCTGGCCGAACTGCTGCTCGCCGAATGCGACGACCGCGACGAACGCCGCCGGACCCGCCGGGTCCAGGAGGCCGGCTTCCCCCGCCCCAAACGCCTCGACGACATCGACTACACCGCGAACACCAGCCTCAACCCCGCCGTGATCAACACCCTCGCCGGCGGCGAATGGATCGCGAAAGGCCGACCGCTGTGCCTGATCGGGGACTCCGGAACCGGCAAAACCCACCTCCTGATCGGGCTCGGCACCGCCGCCGCCGAAGCCGGCTACCGGGTCCGCTACGTCCTCGCCTCCCGCCTGGTCAACGAGCTCGCCGAAGCCGACAACGACCGAGCCCTCACCAAAGTCATCGCCCGCTACGGCCGGATCGACCTGCTCTGCCTGGATGAACTGGGATACCTCCAACTCGACCGGCGCGGCGCCGAACTCCTGTTCCAAGTCCTCACCGAACGCGAAGAGAAGACCGCCATCGCGATCGCATCCAACGAACCCTTCAGCGGCTGGACCAAAACCTTCACCGACCCACGCCTCTGCGCCGCCATCGTCGACCGACTCACCTACCACGCCACCATCATCGAAACCGGCACCACCAGCTACCGACTCGCCCACACCCGCGCTACAAGTGGGGCCACATCAAGCCGTCCAGGTGGGGCCAAGTCAAGTTGACATACTCACTCCCGGCGTGACGGACGTCGCCGGTGGAGTGAACGAGCTAGCCACACATCAGATTGACTGGTCTGCCTTGTCCTCGGACAGTCAGGAATACCTTCAGACCGTGATGCGCGGGGAGCAGGGTGATGTGTGAACTGCTCCTTGATACCGACGTCCTCATCAAGCTCGCCGCGTACAACCTCCTACCGGTAATCGACCACCCAGGCTGCGCCAGCGGCTGCATGGAGCGAAACGGGCTCATAGCGGCGTCCCGGTATGTGGCTCTCAACCAACTTGGCAAGAAGGCCAGCGATCCCGCGGGCGCCACGGCTCGGCTTAACGACTATTGCTCTGCAGTTGCTCTTCTCGAGCCGACTTCGGTCGAGCTCCAGCTTGCGGCAGGCTTTGAGGACGCCGCGGCACGGGCCGGGGTCGATCTCGATATCGGAGAGAGCCAGCTCTGCGCAATCGCGCTGAGTCGTGGGTGCCCTGTCGTCCTTACCGGGGACAAGAGAGCGATCAAGGCAGCCGAAGCCCTCTTGGCAGCCCAGCCAGCGTTGGCCGGGCTCTCGATGCGCCTTGCATGCCTTGAGCAGGCCATGATCCGGGCCACGGAGCGGCTTGGCCCGCTCGCCGTGCGCGACCTCGTGCTGACCGAACGGCGGATGGACATAGCCGTCGACATCTGCTTTCAGGTCACTAATCCAGCGCCTTCAGCAGATTTCTGGCCCACCGGCCTGCTTAGCTACATCCATGACCTTCGCGCAAGCGCTCCAACGATGCTGATCCCGAGCGACACCCTAAGCTTGTAGACGCGGGTCAATTGCGCAGGTAGACCGCGAAAGGGTCAACTACGTTTGCCCGTAGTCCGATTTCGATGATCTTGGGGTCACCAACCAGTTCATCGGTGACCTCGAGACACGCCTTGTCGACCCGGCCTTGAATATATGCCGACCCCACCCGCCCAAGGCTGGGCCCGACAGCCACTCGAGTGCTTGCGAGGTCGATAGCATCCTCCACCTCTTCGAGCGAGTCGATGACGAGCGCGTACCGAGACCCGACGCAGTTGATCCCGGACGGTACCCGGGTCCAAGTCAGCCCGTCGGGCGAGTATTCCTCGGCCCTAATCGGCTCAGCGAAATGGTTCGACTTCATCGGCTGCATTGCGAGAACGATCGGACCTTGCGCGTTCAGTGCGAAGGGCTGAACCATGCTCGTGGGGTTGCAAGTGTTGCCCCCATATCCCCACAGGGCAAACCCCTCACGTTCGATCTCAGCTTGCTTGCGCGCGATGATGTCCGTGAGATCCTCGGCAGCGTGGGTACCCACCTTCATGAAGAGAATCTTGTCTCCCGGCCGAATGGTCATCTATTACTCCTCCTCGAGCAGCTCGAACTCGTACTCCGAGGTGTTGGCTCTGCCATAGTCAACCCGCTTGCGCTCACGAACGTAGCGGACGCGAGCCGACGCTGACCGCCCATAGAAGTGCTTCAGTTGATCTGGATCACGTATCTCCTCACTCCTCAGTGCGGGCACCGACCCAGGTAGTGAACTGAACATGAGATTGCAGGACCGTAGCTCCGGCGCATCGTCCAAGTGGTAGGAGTGTAATCGGGGCATCATCCGGCTCACATAGAAGCCATGCTCCAGGCCAAACCATTGCACTCGATGAAGCACCTGCTTTGGCCAGTCAAGGTCTGGATCGTCGGCGATCACAACCAACCCCTCGCCCGGCCGCCGTAGCGCCTCGATACCTCGCTGCAGGAACACCTTTACGCTCTCACCCCCGTTGCTCGCCCCCCACGGCGGATTGGTGTAGACGCAGTCGAAAGCTCCCAGATCGGGGAACGCGTCCAAGCAGTTGTACAAGACGGCGTCGAGGTTCTGGAGCCGCTCCTGGTCCGCGAAGCGCTTCACGGCGGAGACAATCCGCTCGTCAAAGTCGTAAACGACGATGCGGCTCGGCCCCGTGGGAAGGATTCCCTTGGCGCTCAGGTAAGCCGTACAGACGCTGATGGCGTCCCCATCTCCGATGAAGGCAAGAGATTTGCCGTCAGCCCAGCGAGAGACGAACTCGCTCTGCATGACCATGTCGCCGCTCTTCATGTAGATCTGGTCGAACTCCCGCAGGGGTCGCGGTCGATTCTGAACCACGTCGGAGATGGCGTTGATGGCGGCCTTGAGATCAATGTCGTTGTGCATGTCGTCAGTTCCTGCCTTCGGGGTGGTAATCGGGAGCCTAACCATCCTCGGGCGGGAGTCGGGGGAAATACCCAAAGATTATTGGTCACATAGGGCGCGGCGGCTGGCGCCGAGGACCGGGAGGATAAGCGGGTCCTCAGGCGGCTCTGGGGGACCGGCTTGGCCAGGCAGGCTGTCGGTTGGACACTCTGTTGCGCGATCTGAGTGTCCCAGCCGCGCGGTAGCCTCTCCGGATGATCGTTCAGGTGGGCGCCGTTGGTGAGTTCACTGACTACAAGTACGTGGTCGTGATCGCTTTCGTCGGGAATCGAATCGTCCTCTGCAGGCATCGAGATCGCCTGACTTGGGAGACTCCTGGCGGCCACATCGAGCATGGTGAGGCGCCTTACGAGGCAGCCGTTCGAGAGCTTTATGAGGAAGCTGGCATCACAGCGCGCACCCTCTCCGACTTGGGGGACTACCGCGTCGGGGATGTCACTGGCAGGGTCTTCGTCGCCGAGGTCGGCACCCGCCACCCGCTTCCGCACTTCGAAATGGCCGAGACCCGGGAGGTAGACGAGTTGCCAACTGACCTCACTTATCCCGAGATCGCGCACATGCTCGTACAACACGCCAGAGCATGGAGGTCTCAGGCCGCTCGCCGTGGGGCAGGGTCAGCTGACGAAGTTGGTGGGGTCGGCGTCGGCGGCTCCTAAGCGGTCCCGGGGCCCATACGACTCGCCAGACAGTCGTCGCCAAAGATCCGCTGCGCGAGTCCGCTGAGGCTAGAGACGGGGTGCCAGGGCGATGACCGAGAGTTGGGCCGCGATGCGCTTGTCCGAGCCCTGCGCGGCGTGCTGGTACGCCAATGCGGCCGATACCGTTGAGTGGCCCAGCCGTTGCATCAGCTCGGCCAGCGTGGCGCCTGATGCTGCCGCGAGCGTCGCTCCGGTGTGCCGGAGGTCGTGGAACCGGAGGTCGGGCCGTCCAGCGGCCTCTCGGGCCTTCCTGAAGTAGGCCTGATGGAACGTGGGCGCCCGGTACTGCTCGCCGTGGGTGGTTGGGAACAGCAGGCCGTCCTTGCCCCACTGGGCGTGCTTCCGAAGGTGCTCCTTGATCGCCTCGCCGATGTGGGGCGGGAAGGCGACCACGCGAACACTGTCCGCCTTGGGCGCGGCCACGATCTTCTTGCCGTCGACCCACTGGACGGCGCGGCTGACCCGGATCACGCCGTTCTTGAGGTCGACATCGCCACGCCGCAGTTCGGCGACCTCGCCGAAGCGCAGCGCGCACCAGGCCGCCAGCTCTATCATCAGCCGGAGACGTTCCGGCATCGCCGCCACCAGTAGCGCCAACTCGTCGAGCGTTGCCGGCTCCCCAATGTGCCGGACGGGCTTCCGCATCCGTTCCCGACACGGGTTCCGGTCGAGCAGCTCGTCCTGCACCGCCGTGGCGAAGATCGTCTTCAACAGCGAATACGCGTGCTCGTTGATCCGCGGCGTCTTCGCGTTCAGCTTCCCGATCCACGCCCGCACCGCTGCCGGCGTGATGTCCTTCAAGCGCATGTCGCCCAGCGTCGGGTAGATCAGCCGGTCGAGGTATCGCTGGTACTCGCTCACCGTCTTGGGCTTCAAACCGCGCACGGCGGTCCGCTCCGGCAGCCAGGTCAACGTGTACGTCCGCAAGGTCTGGGTGTCGTCGTGGAGCTGCTTCGCCGTAGCTGAGCCGGCGGCATCCACTCGTCCCACTCGATCAGCCGGCGTTCCATGGCCAGCCACGCCTCGGCGTCGGCCTTGTTGGTGAAGGTGCCGGGGGCGTTGTGCCGGGCGATGTCCGGCCCGATGTAGCTCGCCTGGTACCGCTTCGAGGGCAACCTCCGGATCGCTCCGAAGGATCGCTTCGCTCCTGCCATGAGGGTCCCACCTGCCCCACTAGCCCCGGATGTCGTGCAACTTGCGTGCAATATGAGGGCCCATTTCTGCCCTCATCTGCCTACTTCTGACCACGTGCTCGACCTGCTCAGGACAAGCGTATGCCCTAGTCAGCGAGCGTAGAAGAGGCGTGCGTAGATCTCCTCGAGATCTGGTGGGCCTAACTGGACTTGAACCAGTGACCTCCGCCTTATCAGGGCGGCGCTCTAACCAACTGAGCTATAGGCCCGCACGTGCGGGAACACCGAGAAGCAACATTACCGACTCAACCGGCATCGGCTCAACTCGACGCCGGGGCGGCTCGGGCCGACCGTTTGATCGACCCGAGCCCGATGCTCACGGACGCTTGCCAGTGACCGACCAACCCGAGTCGGTCTGCTGACCGTAGACCGAGAAGAGGTAGCCCCTGCCGGTGTAAGGCCTGCCGCTCTTGCCCTTGATCGAACACTTCCACGTGATCGAGAGCGACGCCTGCACGCTGAAGTCCGACGTGTTGACCCGCGGCTTCATGCGGTCGATCGAGTTGGTGCCGGACGGCGTGCACGCGATTGTGCTCACCACCGCCTTGTCGCCCTTCAGTTGTCTGAACGCGATTCCGCACTGCTCCTTCACCAGCGCGCCGGGTTTCTTGCACGAGTTGATCAGCTTGGTGGTCGCCGCCTTGAACGACTTCAGCGCGCTGTCGGTGAGCTTCACGTCGATCTTGTAGATGGAGGCGTCCGAGCTGAGCGACTCGACCACCACCTCGTTCTTGCTCAGCGCGAAGTCCTCGCTCGTGGTGCCCAGCGTGTAGCCGCCGGGAAACACGTCGACCGATTCGGCGTCCGTCGGTACTGCAACACCGTTGACCGTGAGGCCGGTGTCGTTGGGGCTGAGCGCCTTCACGTACAACCTGGCGGTGATTGTGCTCAGGTACCACGCGTCGTCCCGGGAACCCACATAGAACTTCTGCGTCTGCGTACGGCCATTGATGGTGTACGAGGCCTGAACCTCCGCCGAGTACTTGCTGGACTCCAACTCCCTCAACTGCAGGTTGGTGATCGGAGCGGCCTGCGTGGCCGCGCTCAGCACCTCTTTGGTCAGGAACGTGCGATCCGGCAGGTCATCGCGAACCAGACCCATGATGGCGTCGGGGTCGGACGCTTCCAGCCCGTCGAAGTACTTCTGCACCACCTCGGTGGCCGAGGCCGCCCCGACGCCGGCGGACGCACTCGGCGATGCCGTCGCCGGGGCTGCGGTCACGGGCGTTCCGGTCGTCCCGGTCGAAGGCCGGTTGAGCAGCTGCATCCCGGCAATGATCAGCGCGACGATCAGCACCACTGCCCCGCCGATGATCAATGGAGTCTTGGAGCCCGGCGTCTTCGGCTGTGCGGGGGGCACCGGCGCTCCCCATCCGGCCGGCGGCTGCTGATCAGCGCCGACGCCGAACTGGCCGGACGCCTGCGGCCCGGCACCGGGCGCCGTGAAGCCGTACACCGGCTGCTGTTGCCCGTAGCCAGGAGGCTGCTGACCGGGCGGTGGCTGCTGGCCATAAGCAGGCGGCTGACCGAACCCGGGCGGCTGACCGAAGCCCTGGTCGGGAGCCGGCCCATAGCTGCCTTGGGCCGGCTGGCCGTAGCTAGGTTGGCCCGGCGCCTGATAGCTGCCCGGGGGGCCGTAGGGAGAACCCGCGGACGGCACCTGCGGGTTCTGCTGGCTGGGATCGATCGGACGATTCTGGTCGGTCATGGCGGGTTACCTTCGCTGAGGTGAGCGGGAACCCCATCAGCTTAGGTGCGGCCGGGTTCATCACCGACCCTCCGGGGACTCCTCCCCATGCAGGGCGCGGGCGTCCGGCCGGCGCGCCACCACGCCGCACCGTCGCCATCGTCGGCTGTAGCCGGCTGCCGCCTGCTGTTGCAGGCTGTTGCAGGCTGTTGCCTGCGGCCCACCGTTCGGTGGCCCATCCGCTCTACGATCGGCCTGTGACCAGCGCCTCCCCACCCACCCGCTCGCGCCACGCCTTTGTGGACGCCACCAACGGGGTGGCCGGTGACATGCTGCTCGGAGCTCTGCTGGACGCCGGGGCCGATCTCACCGAAGTGGTCGCCGCCATCGAGGCGGTGCTGCCCGACACCGTCCGGCTGACCGTGCACACGGTGCACCGGGCGGGTTTGCGCGCCACCAAGGTCGACGTGACACCGCTGGTCGACGATCATCACCACCGCGACTGGACGACGATTCGCGCCCTGATCACCGCGGCTCCGCTGCCGCAACCCGTGCGCACGAACGCGCTCGCCGTATTCGCGGCGCTGGCGGCCGCGGAGGCCGAGGCGCACGGCATCGACGTGGAGCGCGTGCACTTTCATGAGGTGGGTGCCTGGGACTCGATCGCCGACGTGGTCGGCGTCTGCGCCGCCGTGCACGATCTGGGGCTGAGCCGGTTGAGCTGCGGTGTGATCGGGCTGGGCTCCGGCACCGTCCGCGCCGCGCACGGTGAGATTCCGGTCCCGGTGCCGGCCGTCGTCCAACTCGCGCTCGGCTGGCGAGTGACGGCCGGCGGCCAGGGGGAGTTGGCCACGCCCACCGGGGTGGCCCTGCTGACCACGCTGTGCGAACCGAGCCCGACGCTACCCACCGGCGTGCTGGACGGGGTGGGTATCGGGGCCGGCACACGCGACGACCCTGGCCGGCCGAACGTCGTCCGGGTGCTGTTGGGACGCTTCGACGCCACCGAGGAGCAGGCGTCCCACCCGCAACGGTCGATCGAAATCAGCACCAACGTGGACGACCTGGACCCGCGCCTGTGGCCCGAGGTGCTGACCCGGCTGCTGTCCGCCCGCGCGGACGACGCCTGGCTGGTGCCGATCCTGATGAAGAAGGGACGCCCCGCGCACACGCTGCACGTGCTCGCCGACGCCGAGACGGCGCCGGCCCTGCGCGACCTGATCGTCGAACTCGTGCCCACCCTCGGCGTCCGCGAGCATGCCGTCACGAAGTGGGTGCTGGATCGCCGTTGGGTCGAGGTCGAGGTCGACGGTCACTCGGTCCGCATCAAGCTCGGGCTGCGCGATGGCGAGGTGCTCACCGCCACGCCCGAGTTCGCCGACGTCGCGGCCGCCGCGCTGGCCCTCGGACGCACCCAGCGCGACGTGCTCACCGCCGCGATCGGCGCGTGGGAGCGCAGCGTTCACTAGCGATCCTTGGTCGCTAGCCCCGCAGGCCCGTCCAGCGCTCACGCAGCAGGTGCGCCGCCGACTTCGGCTTTCGGTCGGCGGTGAAGATGCCCTTTTTGTTGCCACCCACCCGGAAGATCGCGTTCTAGGTGCGGAAGTCGGCGAAGTTCCAGACCTGTTCGCCGACCACTGCCTCGCAGTCGTCGAAGACCCGATGGTTCATCGCCAGGTAGGCGCTCTGGTACTCCTCCGACCACGGGTCGGGGTTCAACGAGTGCAATCCGCTGATCGTGTCGGCGCCGTACTCGGTGATGATGATCGGCTTGTTCTCACTCGACCAGCCGCGCAGCTCGTCGCGCCAGTGCAGCTCGGCGGCCGCCAGGTCGGCGGTGTCGACGTACCAGCCGTAGTAGCGGTTGAGCATCAGCACGTCGGCCATGGCCGACACCTTGCACGCACCGTGCGGGCTCAGCATCACGTTGACGAAGCCGACGGGACGGCTGGGGTCGAGCTCGCGGGCCAACGCGAACAGCGGACGGAAGTACGCCTCCGCCTCGTCGGTGTGCGACTCGGGTTCGTTCGCGATCGACCACACCACCACGCTCGGATGGTTCTTGTCGCGGGCGATCAGCTCGCGGATCACCTGCCGGTGGGCGTCCTGCGCCGCCTGCCCCACCGTCTCGGGCGAGAAGGTGACCAGGGTCTCACCGCCGAACACACCGCCCATCAGACCGAAGTTCTGGCCGACCGCCGGGGTTTCGTCGATGATCACGATGCCGTGCCGGTCGGCGTAGTCGTACACCTCTTCCGCGTAGGGGTAGTGCGAGGTGCGAAACGAGTTGGCGCCGATCCAGTCGAACAGTTCGAAGTCGTGCACCAGAAAAGCGTCGTCGTGGCCCTTGCCGCGTACCGGGGTGTCCTCGTGTTTGCCGAAGCCGGTGAAGTAGAAGGGTGCGCCGTTGATCAGGAACCGGTTGCCGTCCACGGCCACGGTGCGAATGCCGACCGTCTGCTCGTAGCTGTCGACGATGCTCTCACCGTCCAGCAGTTCGACCACCGCGGTGTACAGGTACCCGTCGCCGGGCGCCCACAGGTGCGCCTGCGGCACCGTCAGCCGGCCGGACGCGCCGGTCTGCTCGGCCACCTGCGCGCCGGTGGCGTCGTTCAGCCGCACCCGGACGTCCGGCGAACCGTCGCCCGCGACCGCCACGGTGTAGTCGACCAGCCCGTCCTCGCCGTCGATGCCGGTGGTGACGGTGATGTCGTCCACGAACGTGGCCGGGGTGGCGTAGAGCCAGACCTGCCGGTGCAGTCCGGCGAAGTTGTAGAAGTCGTGGAAGTACTTCTGGCGGCGCCCCTGCGGGGTCTCTTCGATGATGCCGGGCGGCAGGGTGTCGAAGGTCAGTTCGTTGTTCACCACGGCGGTGATCCGCACCGGGGTGCCGGGCCGGGCCAGATGGGTGATGTCGGCCTCGAACGGCGTGTAGCCACCCTGGTGCGCCATCACCTCGACGCCGTCCACCCAGACCACCGCGGCATGGGTGGCCGAATCGAACCGCAGGACGATGCGCTCACCGGCCCAGCCGCGCGGCACCAGCGCCGTAGTCTCGTACCAGGCGTCGCCGACGTGGTCGCGGGTCTCGGTGCCGGGAATGATGTCGTTGTAGCTGGCCGGCACGGCCATCTCGCGGGCATCGGTCAGCGGCGTCTCGAACCACTTCTCACGCCGACCCTCGCCCGGGGCGTCCAGCCGGAAGGCCCACAGCCCGCCCAACGGCTTGCGTTCGCGGGTGGTGGTGTCCTGGGGTCGCAGCATCGTTGCTCCTTGCATCGTTGTTTCATCCAGTCTCGGACGGGGCCGGCGCTCGCGCGCAGCGGTTGCCATCACTTGTCGCGCGGCGGGGCAGCGATCTGGGCCGCCAGATGCCCGGCGCCGTAGCCGTTGTCGATGTTCACCACCGCCACCCCCGGGGCGCACGAGTTGAGCATGGTGAGCAGCGGTGCCAGCCCGTCGAACGCGGCACCGTAGCCGACGGAGGTCGGCACCGCCACCACCGGCGCCGGCACCAGCCCGGCCACCACGCTGGGTAGGGCGCCGTCCATGCCGGCCACCACGACGATCGCGGCGGCGCGGCGCAGCAGGTCGAGCCGGCGCAGGATGCGGTGCAGGCCGGCCACCCCCACGTCCATCACCAGTTCGGTGCGCCGGCCGAGCAGTTCGGCGGTGCGTTGCGCCTCGCGGGCCACCGGCAGATCGGACGTGCCCGCCGCGGCCACCACCACCAGCCCTCCGGAGGGTTCCGGAGGCTCGGACGGCCACCACAACAGCCGCGCCTCGGGGTCGTGACCGGCATCGGGCAGCACATCGAGCACGGCGGCGGCGCGCTCGTCGTCGGCCCGGGTGAACAGCGTGCGGGCGTCCCGGTCGCGCAGTTCGGCAGCGATCCGGCGCAGCTGCGTGGGCGTCTTGAACTCGCAGTACACCGCTTCGGGGTAGCCGCGACGGCCGGCCCGGTCGAGGTCCAGTTCGGCCAGCTCGGTCAGTTCCGGCGGCGGCTGCCACGCCGGCTGGTCGCCCGAGGTCACGGGTGCACCGGTCGCACGGTGACCAGGGGCAGCGTGAACGCACCCGACTGGACGCCCCCGAGGTCGAGGCTGACGAACCGGAACCCGGCCGCCCGGACGCCGCCCAGCAGCCGGCCGCGCACGGGCTCGGTCACGGCACGCTCCAGGTCCGCCGCCGGTACCTCGATGCGTGCCACGTCGCCGTGATGCCGCACCCTTGCCTCGCCGAAGCCGAGATCACGCAGCACCTGCTCGGCGTCGTCGATCTGCCGCAACTTGGCCTCGGTGACCGGCTCGTGGTGCGGAATGCGTGAGGCCAGGCACGGGGCCGCGGGCTTGTCGGCACACGGCAGGCCGAGTTCGCTCGCCAGCAGCCGGACGTCCGTCTTGGTCAGCCCCGCCTGCGCCAGCGGACGCAGCACCCGGTGATCGGTGGCCGCCTGCGCACCCGGACGATCGGCGCGCAGGGCGTCGTCCGCGTTCTCGCCGTAGGCGACGGCGGTCAGTCCGTGGCGACGCACCAGCTCGTCGTCGATACGCTCGAACAGCTCGCTCTTGCAGTGGAAGCAACGGTCGGGACCGTTGGCCCGGTAGTCGGCACGCTCCAGCTCATGGGTCACCAACTCGACCAGCGGCGCCCCGATCCGGGCCGCCACCTCGTGCGCCCGGCGCCGCTCGTCCGTGGCCAGGCTGGCCGAGACGCCGAGAATGGCCAGCGTGCGGGCCGGACCCAGGCACCGGGTGGCCAGAGCCAACAGCACCGAAGAGTCGACGCCACCGGAGAAGGCCACCCCGACCCGGCCCTGCCCTCCCAGGGCCGCTTCGACCCGCTCGGCCATCGCCGCCGCCGCGGAACTCAGCTTCGCGTCATCCATCGACCGTTCCCTTCGGTACACAAAGCCCACCTCTTGCCGAAAGTGGCTGCGGAGTTACGATGAGCCCGTGACGGACCAGCCGCGCGGCCCGGTCACGATCTATGACGTCGCCAAGGCAGCCGGGGTCGCGCCATCGACCGTGAGCCGCACCTTCGCGCGCCCCGGACGGGTCAACGCCGACACCGCCGAGCGGGTGCGCCAGGTAGCCGAGCAGCTCGGTTACCGCTCGACCCAGATACGCCAGGGGCCTGCGACCACCCGCACCAAGCTGTTGGGCGTCATGGTCTCGGACGTCGCGAACCCGTTCTATTCGCAACTCATCCGCGGTACGCAACTGGCCGCGAACGAACTCGGGTACGAGATCCTGCTCGCCGACTCGCGCGAATCGGGCACCCGCGAGCGGGCGGCGCTGGAGCGGGTGATGCCGGTCGTGGACGGCTTCATCATCGGCAGTTCGCGCATGTCGGACTCCGCGTTGCGGATGATCGCCAAGCAGCGCCCGATGGTGGTGCTCAACCGGGCACTGGCGGATGTTCCGAGCGTGGTCACCGACAACGCCGGCGGCGTCCGGGCGGCACTGGAGTTGCTGCGCGAACTCCACCACGACGACGTGTACTACGTGGCCGGACCGGAGGCGGCCTGGCCGGACGGTGCCCGCTTCCGCGCCCTGCGTGACCATGCCCCCGCGCTCGGCATCACCGTGCACCGGGTCGGCCCGGTGCTGCCCACGTTCGAGGGCGGGCTTTCGGCGGCCAGGCTGCTGTCCGAGCGCCAGCCGACCGCGGTGATCGGCTACAACGACCTGATCGCGGTGGGGGTCATGCACGGCCTGCTCCGCACCGGTCTGCGGGTGCCCGAGCAGGTCAGCGTGATCGGCTTCGACGACATTCTGACCGCGCGGCTGGTGCTGCCGACCCTGACCACGGTCGCCGCGCCCATGCGGCAGATGGGCGCCACGGCGGTCAGCAACGTGGTCGCGATCATCAACGGTGACCGCTCGTCGGCCACGGAGCCGATGGTGATGCCGGTGCAGCTGCGCATTCGCGGCTCGACGGCTCAACGCAGCCTGAACAGGGTCTCGCCCGCGTTGGGCACCACCAGAGTGTCCGGATCGGACTCGTAGGCCGCCAGGTCGAAGTCGTCCGGCGACAGGAAACCCAGGCTGACCTGGCGCACCTTCTGCTCCGAGATGCCGGTGCACAGAGTGACGTCGACCCGGCACTGCTCACCGGTGTCGGGGTCGTAGCTGCCGGCACCACGCAGATGCGTGCTGTGCGCCAGCACCCCCCAGTGGATGCCCGAGAACCGGTCCCACTGCTTCACGAAGTAGTCGCGGCAGTGGTAGCCGATGTCGTAGATCTCGTCGTGCACGAACGAGATCTCACGCACGTGCGGGGCGTAGATGATCACCTCGCCGCCGTCGGCGACCACCGGTTCGAGCTTGTAGAAGCCCTTGGCAGCCGTCCAGATGTCTTCGTACTTCTCGGGAATCAGCGACACCACCCGCTTGACCGGACGATCGAGGTACTTCACGTGGGTCTCGGACGACACCAACGCGCAGGCGGCCCAGGCCGCCTCGGGCGATCCGAACGCGGCGGCGTGCAGGTCGTAGCTGCCCGACTTGGCCACCACGCACAACGCCAGCCGGGTGGACGGGATCATCGCCGCGGCCTCGTTGATCAGGGCCCGGACGGGGGTGATGCCGAGCGTGCCGATGATCTGAGTGCTGGTGATCAGGGCCCCCACCCAGTGGGTCAGGTCGATGATCTGCTGGCCGGCGATGCCGGGAAAGAAGTACTTGTTGCCGCCGGAGAAACCGACCACCTCGTGCGGAAAGACCGGACCGATCACCAGCGCCACGTCGTGGTCGACGACGGCACGGTTGAGCGCCACCTCGGCGGGCACCGACAGCAGACCCCCGCTCAGCTCGTCGACCCGTTCGGCGCTGATCGTGCCCAGCGTGACGAAGGTCTCGGGCTTCCACCATTCGTGGTTCAGCACGCTCAGCCCCGGGTAGGTGGCCTCCAGCCCGCGCTCCTCATAGCCCAGGTGGTGTGCCAGCGCCTGCTCGCTCATCGCAACGTGGGTGCCGAGGGCCACCACCGCGGTCAGCCGGCTGACCCGGCCGTGCAGCGCGGCGTGCACCGCCGTCAGCAGCAGCGGCAGCGGACTGGAGCGGGTGCCGTCCGGTATCACCAGGCACACCGACTTGCCGTCGAGGTCGGTGGCGTCCAGCTGTGTGCGGATGAAGCTCTCGACCTGGTCGGGGGTCAGGGTCGCGCCGGGGCCGCCGATGCTGGCGGCGGACGCGGCGAGGTCGGCGATGATCTCGGTCATGGGCTCACCTTGCACCCACGACCGGCCAGGAACAACCGTCCAGGGCAACAGGCGGCAACGGGGCGCGCGGCAGTCCGTACGATTCTCGCCGCTCAGCTCCAGCGTTCCTCGATCCTGCCCAGCTTCCACACCACGACGGCCAGCAGCCAGGCGACGGCAAACAGTCCCACCACCACGAAGCCGAGATCACCCAGTTCAATGCTCGCGATGGCGGCCAACGGACCGCTGGTGATGCCGGTCCTGGCCACCAGCACGCCGATCAGCTCGATACCGCCGATCAGCAGGGCGACGGCGACCGACAATCCGGTCACGGTCAGGTTGTAGTAGAGCTTGCGCACCGGACGTGTCTGCGCCCAGCCGTACGCGTGGAACATCAGCACACCGTCGGCGGTGTCCAGCAGGCACATGCCGGCAGCGAACAGGATCGGCAGGGTGAGGATGGCGTACCACGGCAGGCTGACCGCGGCGGCGCCGCCGGCAAGTACCAGCAGCCCGATCTCGGTGGCGGTGTCGAAGCCGAGCCCGAACAGCAACCCGACCGGGTACATGTGCCAGGGTTTGGTCACCATCGCGGTGGCCCGTCCGGCGATGCGGGCCAGCGCACCCCGGCTCTGCAGCTGGCGTTCGAGTGCAGCCTCGTCCACCGCGCCATCACGACGAGCGCGGGCGAACACTCGGACGATCCCGATCAGCACCACCAGGTTGAGCAGTCCGATGAGCACCAGGAAGCTGCCCGAGACCAGCGTGCCGAACAGGCCGGTGACCTGCTGCAGCGTCGAGTTGTCGTCGGCCAGCGGCCCGGCCAGGGCGGCCACTCCGGCAGCCAGCAGAACCACCAGCACGAACACGATCGTCGAGTGGCCGAGCGAGAACCAGAAGCCCACGGACAGCGGCCGTTCGCCCTCGGCGAGCTGCTTGCGGGTGGTGTTGTCGATCGCCGCGATGTGGTCGGCGTCGAAGGCGTGCCGCATGCCGAGGGTGTAGGCCGTCAGGCCGATGCCGACCCCCAGCACCTGCTCGCCGAGCTGCCACTGCTGCGGCATCACCACACCGAGCAGCACGCCCCAACCGACCACGTGCAGCAACACGATGAACGCAGCCATGCCGACCAGTGAGCGCCAGTCGCGCGGTGTGTACCGGGCGGACGGCTCGGTGGTGGTGGGGTGGGTCGTCACAGGCCCGACGCTAGACGACGCGGCCCACACCTACCAAGGGCGACCGGAACACGATGGGGGCTCGACAACCTCGACCAGCGGGGGCGTACCCCGTCATCCCGGCGGACGCCGGGATCTCACCCGCGTCAAAGCGAACGCACAATGCAGCGGAGCGGCGGTCCCCCCGTCATCCCGGCGAACGCCGGGATCTCACACCGGACAAAGCCAACCCCAGTGCAGCGCGGGGGGTGAAGGTCTCGACAAACTCGACCAGCCGAGAAGAGCATCGAGCGGCTCGACCAATGGGAGCGGGGCGAAGAGATCCCGGCGTCCGCCGGGATGACGCAGTCAGGAAAAGGGTCCCGGCACGAGATCCTGCGGCCGGGATGACGGAGTGGGGAAACGGGTCCCGGCACGAGATCCCGGCGTCCGCCGGGATGACGGAGTGGGGAAACGGGTCCCGGCACGAGATCACCGCGTCCGCCGGGATGACGGAGTGAGTAGAAGGGTCTCGGCACGAGATCCCCGCGTCCGCCGGGATGACGGAGTGGGGAAACGGGTCCCGGCACGAGATCACCGCGTCCGCCGGGATGACGGAGTGAGTAGAAGGGTCTCGGCACGAGATCTCCGCGTCCGCCGGGATGACGCAGTGGGGAAACGGGTCCCGGCACGAGATCCCGGCGTCCGCCGGGATGACGCAGTGAGCAAAAGGGTCTCGGCACGAGATCTTGCGGCCGGGATGACGGCGTGAGGAAACGGGTCCCGGCACGAGATCGACGGCCGGTCAGTCTTCGGCGAGGGTCAGCTCGAGGCCGCCCAGAATGTTGGCGGACAGGTTGTACAGAAAGGCCGTGAGCGTGCCGATCGCCGTCAGCAGCACCACGTTGATCACCGCGATCAGGGCAGCGATGCCCAGCACCTTGTTGGTGTTGACGAAGTCCTCGATGCGAATCTGGGTCTGGTCGTTGGGGTTGCTCAACAGGACTTGCAGAATGCTGTTCAGCGCGTCGAACAGGCCGGATGCGCCGACCACCGACCACACCACGTAGGTGGCGAACCAGAACATGATGCCGAAGGCGATCGAGAACAGGAACGACGTCTTCATCACCGACCACGGATCGATGCGCGACAACCGCAGCCGGGCTTTGCGGGTGCGCCGGCCGACCGATCGGGGTCCGGCCGAAACCACGGACGGACGGGCCGGCTGTGCCGGCTGGGCCGGGGCGTCCGCCGGCTTGTCGCTGACCGCCGGCTGCACGCGCGTCTGGTCCGCCGCCTCGAAGTCCGGTCGCACCGGGGTGGTGGCGCCGGGTGCATCCGGCCGGTAGAGGTCGTCGGCACGCTCACCCGAACTCCACACACTGTCCGGGGCGGACGTGCGGGTTCTGCCCTGCTGGTCGCTCATGGTTCTCCTCGACCTGGTCAGTCGGTGGGTTGCTGTGCGTCGGGCGCACTCGGCCCAACGGTATCCGACCCCGGCACGGTATCCGACCCTGCCACCGTGGTCGATTGTTCCTCATCCGCGCCGTTTTCCGGGTATAGCGCGATCACGGCCACCGAATCGTCGGCATCGACGGACACGAACTTCACGCCCATGGTGTCGCGGCCCTTGACCGGAACCTCGCTCACCGAGGAGCGGATGATCTGCCCGGAGGTCTTGATCGCCATGATCTCGTCGAGCTCCTGCACCACCAGCCCGCCGACCAGTGAGCCGCGATCCTCGTTGAGTTTCATCGCCTTGATGCCGAGACCGCCCCGCCCTTGCTGGCGGTACTCGGACACCGCTGTGCGCTTGGCGAAGCCCCCATCGGTGACGGTGAAGACGAACCGGTCGTCCTCGGGCATGTCGGCATCGATCACCGACATGCTGAGCAGGGCGTCACCGGCGCGGAACTTCATGCCGGTCACGCCCGAGGTGGCCCGCCCCATCGGACGAAGCTGCTCGTCGCTGGCCGCGAACCGGATGGCCTGGCCCTTGCGCGAGATCAGCAGCACGTCGTCGGGCCACGAGCACAGCTCGGCACCGATCAACTCGTCGTCGTCCTCGCGGAAGGCGACCGCGATCACGCCCGCCTGCCGGGGGGAGTCGTAGGCGGTCAGCGAGGTCTTCTTGACCAGACCCCGCCGGGTGGCGAGCAGCAGGTACGGCGCGTCGGTGTAGGTGCGCAGCGTCAGCACCTGCGCGATGTGCTCCTCGGGCAGGAACGACAGCAGGCCCGCCACGTGGCCGCCCTTGGCGTCCCGGCCGGATTCGGGCAGCTGCCACACCTTGGCCCGGTACACCCGGCCGAGGTTGGTGAAGAACAGGATCCAGTGGTGGTTGGTGGTGGCGAACAGGTGCTCCACCTCGTCGTCCGCCCGCAACGACGCGCCACGAACCCCCTTGCCACCGCGCTTCTGCGCCCGGTACTGGTCGGTTCGGGTGCGTTTGGCGTAGCCGCCGTGGGTGATGGTGACGATCATGTCCTCATCGGGAATGAGGTCCTCATTCGACAGGTCGCCGTCGGCGGAGATGATCCGGGTACGCCGGTCGGTGCCGTACTTCTCGACGATCTCGGCGAGCTCTTCGCTGATGATGCTGCGCTGCCGCTCGGGCCGGTCGAGAATGTCCTGCAGGTCGGCGATCTGGCGCTCCAGTTCGGCCAGCCGATCGATGATCTTCTGACGCTCCAGGGCCGCCAGCCGGCGCAGCTGCATCTCGAGAATCGCGTTGGCCTGCGCCTCGTCGATCTCGAGCAGCTGCATCAGCCCGGTGCGCGCCGAGTCGGCGTCCGAGCTGCGGCGGATCAGGGCGATCACCTCGTCCAGGGCGTCCAGGGCCTTGACCAGGCCGCGGTAGATGTGGGCCATCTTCTCGGCCTCACCCAGCCGGAACGCCGTGCGCCGCTGGATCACCTGAAGCTGATGCTTGACCCAGTGGCTGATGAACTGGTCCAGCCGCAGGGTGCGCGGCACCTCGTCCACCAGAGCCAGCATGTTGCAGCCGAACGTGTCCTGCAGCTGGGTGTGCTTGTACAGGTTGTTCATCACCACCCGCGGCTGGGCGTCGCGCTTGAGCACGATCACCAGGCGCTGGCCGGTTCGCGCGGACGAATCGTCGCGGATGTCGGAGATTCCGCTCATCTTGCCGGCGTTGACCAGTTCGGCGATCTTGGTGGCCAGGTTGTCGGGATTGCACATGTAGGGCAGCTCGGTGACCACCAGCAGCGTGCGCCCGCCCTTGTCCTCTTCGATGTCGATCACCGCGCGCATGATCACCGACCCACGGCCGGTGCGGTAGGCGTCCTCGATGCCCTTGCGGCCGACGATCAGCGCCCCGAGCGGAAAGTCCGGGCCTTTGATGCGTTCGATGGACGCCTCGAGCAACTCTTCCTTGGTGGCTTCCGGATGCTCCAGCGACCATTGGACGGCGTCGGCGACCTCACGCAGGTTGTGGGTCGGGATGTTGGTGGCCATGCCGACGGCGATGCCGGTGGAGCCGTTGACCAGCAGGTTCGGAAAGCGTGCCGGCAGCACCGTCGGCTCGGTGTCGCGGTTGTCGTAGTTCGGCCGGAAATCAACGGTGTCCTCGTTGATGTCGCGCACCATCTCCATGGCCAGGGGCGCCATGCGGCATTCGGTGTACCGCATGGCGGCGGCGGGGTCGTTGCCCGGCGAACCGAAGTTGCCCTGGCCGGCCACCAACGGCGCCCGCATCACCCACGGCTGCGCCAGGCGGACCAAGGTGTCGTAGATCGCCGAGTCACCGTGCGGGTGGTACAGGCCCATCACCTCGCCCACCACGCGGGAGCACTTGTTCCAGCCCCGGTCGGGCCGGTAGCCGCCGTCGTACATCGCGTACAGCACCCGGCGATGCACCGGTTTGAGCCCGTCTCGGACGTCGGGCAGCGCCCGTCCGACGATCACGCTCATCGCGTAGTCGAGGTAGGAGCGCTGAATCTCGACGCTCAGGTCGATCTCGTCGATGCGCGCCTGAGTGGGCACGGTGCCGGCGTCGTTCGCCGGCTCGATCGGAGCCTGCTCACCCTCCGGCAGGTCGGGGGTGATGTCGTCGTCGTTGGGACCGTCAGTCATCGGTCAGTCTCCAAGTGAGTGTGTGGTCTGCGGGGTACCGAGATCCCGGCATTCGCCGGGATGACGGTGAAGTGCGCCGGGATGACGGTGAAGTTCGCCGGGATGACGGGGCAGGCGCTGTGGTCTGCGGGGTACCGAGATCCCGGCATTCGCCGGGATGACGGTGAAATTCGCCGGGATGACGGGGCAGGCGCTGTGGTCTGCGGGGTACCGAGATCCCGGCGTTCGCCGGGATGACGGTGAAGTTCGCCGGGATGACGGGGGAGCTGTCGCGGTTTTGACAAAGAGCTGTTCGGAATGAGCGCGCAACGCCAAGGACGTCCACACACGGCAGGCGGGGCCACAGCTCCACCGGCGATAGGTGACATCGAAGCGTTCGGGGACCATGCCCGAGGCAGGTAGGTGGGCGTCCGGAAGATCGTCCGAGCTTGCGAGGACGATCTGGAGGTGGGCGGCTCGGGCATGGTCCCCGAACGCGGAACCCCACTGAATCTCCGTAGCAGCATGGTGACCCATCAGATATCGAGGAAGCGGACGTCCTTGGCGTTGCGCTGAATGAAGTGACGCCGGGGCTCCACCTCCTCGCCCATCAGGATCGAGAACATGTTGTCGGCGGTGGCCGCGTCTTCGAGGGTGACCTGCAGCAGCGAACGCTTGCCGGGATCCATCGTGGTGTCCCACAGGTCGTCGGCGTTCATCTCGCCGAGGCCCTTGTAACGCTGGATCGGGTTGTTGTTCGGCGCGGGCAGCTTCTTGCCGGCCGCGAAGCCCGCATCGCGCGAAGAATCGCGCTCGGCGTCGCTGTAGGCCAGTTCGTGCGGTGCGTTGGTCCACCGCAACCGGTACAGCGGCGGCTGCGCCAGGTACACGTAGCCGTGATCGATCAGCGGCCGCATGAACCGGAACAGCAGGGTGAGCAGCAGGGTGCGGATGTGCGCACCGTCCACGTCGGCATCGGCCATCAGCACGATCTTGTGGTAGCGCAGCTTGTTGACGTCGAAGTCGTCCTGGACGCCGGTGCCGAGCACGTTGATGATCGCCTCGACCTCTCGGTTCTGCAGGATCTTGTCGATGCGCGCCTTCTCGACGTTGAGGATCTTGCCGCGGATCGGCAGGATCGCCTGGATGCGCGGGTCGCGGCCACCCTTGGCCGAGCCACCGGCGGAGTCGCCCTCGACGATGAACACCTCGCATTCGGCCGGCTCGGTCGACTGGCAATCGGACAGCTTGCCGTACTGCCCCGTCTTCAGCAGACCCTTGCGGCTACGGGCGATGTCGCGGGCCTTGCGCGCGGCCAGCCGTGCGGACGCCGCCGCCTGCGCCTTGCGGACGATGTCGCGGCCCTCGGCCGGGTTCTTCTCGAACCAGTCGCCGAGCAGGTCGTTGACCACCTTCTGCACGAACGAGCGCGCCTCGGTGTTGCCCAGCTTGGTCTTGGTCTGGCCCTCGAACTGCGGCTCGGCCAGCTTGATGCTGAGGATCGCGGTCAGGCCTTCGCGGATGTCGTCGCCGGAGACCCGGTCGTCGCGCTTCTTGATCAACCCCCAGGTTTCGCCCCAGCGGTTGACGGTGTTGGTCAGCGAGGCCCGGAAACCCTCTTCGTGGGTGCCGCCCTCGTGGGTGTTGATGGTGTTGGCGAAGGTGTGCACGCTCTCGTTGAACGAGCTGTTCCACTGCATCGCGACCTCGAGGCTGAGCCGAGAATCGTCGTTGTTGGCGTCGATCGCGATGACCGAGGGGTGAATGGTCTCTTTGCTGCCGGTGAGGAACTTGACGAAGTCGATCAGGCCGGCGTCGAACCGGAAGGTGTCGCTCGGCGGCTCTTCGTCTTCGGCCCGCCGGTCGGCCCGCTCGTCGATCAGGGTGATGGTCAGTCCCTTGTTCAGGAACGCCATCTCGCGGAACCGGGTGGCCAGCGTTTCGTAGCTGTAGGTGGTGGTCTCGAAGATGTCGGGGCTGGCGTAGAAGGTGATCATGGTGCCGGTGTCGTTGGCCGGCTCGAGTTGCGCCAGCGGAGCGTCCGGATCACCGAGTGAGAACGACTGCTGCCAGTGGTAGCCGTCACGGCGCACGTCCGCGGTCAGGTGGCTGGACAGCGCGTTCACCACCGACACCCCGACGCCGTGCAGACCGCCCGAAACCTTGTAGCCGCCGTCGCCGAACTTGCCACCGGCGTGCAGCATGGTCAGCGCGACCGTCAGCGCCGACACCTTCTCTTTCGGGTGCTCCGAGACCGGAATGCCGCGGCCGTTGTCGATCACCTGCACGCCGCCCTCGTCGAGCAGCCGCACGATGATCGTGTCGCAGTAGCCGGCGAGCGCCTCGTCGACCGAGTTGTCAACCACCTCTTGCACCAGGTGGTGCAGCCCTCGTTCGCCGGTGGACCCGATGTACATGCCCGGACGCTTGCGGACGGCCTCCAGGCCCTCCAGGACGGTGATGGCGCTGGCCTCGTAGTTGCCGGCCTCGACGGCGTACGACGCGGCGCCGGCCGCACGACCGGTGACGGGTTCAGACACTCAGGTACCCCTTGCAGATGTCGGGTTTCGACCGCACGCCCAGCGCCACGAACCGGCGCGGACTGGCGGTAGCACAACCCGTCCAGTCTACCGTGTCGATACCGTCAGCTCGAATCTGAAGGGGGTCCGCGCAGACAAATTGTGGACAGAACGGCCGAAAAGGGCCCTCTGAGCCACGTTGCCCCCGTCCACGGCCCCCCGTACCCAGCGCGGTCGGTGCCGTCCCAAAGCCGTGAGTCGCCGGCCCTCTAGACTGCCGGCGTGACCGACGCGCAACCCCCGGACGCCGTGGCCGAGCAAGAGCCGCAAACATCGCGCCGCTCGATCCCGGCGATGCTGATCGTCCTGGCCGTCGTGCTCGCCCTGAGCGGCGGGGTCTGGTGGGCCGGTGGGTTCGACGAGGCGAAGGGACGGTCCTTTCGGCTGCCGGTGGGCACGGTGGTGGATTTGGGGCCGATGTCGATCGCATTCGATCGGGCCCTGGCCCGCGAGCACTTCGGCAGCTGGACCCTGTACGTGTTCGGACGCTGCCGCAACAACACCGGCCGGCCGCTGGATTCGGCCGCGGACCGGTTGGTCAGAAACGGCCTCGGCGCCCAGCACCCGGTGAGCAAGGAGATCCCTGACCAGGTGTCGCTGTTCTTCGGCCCCGGCGACACGCTCGGCAACTCGGGAGTGCTCAACCCCGGCACGCCGATGGTGCCCTGCCAGCTGGCGATCACCTTCGAGACCTTTCCCGACACCAGCCACGTGTCGGTCGGCGCGTCCGAGCTGGAGTGGATCGACTCCAGCCCCACCGGCGAGGGCACCATGGTCTGGTCGGCGGCCCGGGTGACCTACCGGTTCGAGGTGCCGGTGGTGCTCGATCGGGACGAGGGCTAGGAGCTTGCTGACGCGACACCAGCCGCGTCACTGCGGCGGGGTCAGCACCGGGTACGCCTCGGTGCTGCGGTGCGCCAAGCCGCTGCTGACCAGTCCGGCCAACGCGCCCGTCGCCTGCTCGGGAATCAGGTAGATCAGTTCCGCCCGCGTCGTGGCGTCGCCGGGGCTCGCCGAGCAGTTGCTCGGCAGCTCCCGCCGGCCGGGCAGCTCCAACGGATCGAGCATCGACCAGCGACGGCCGTCCACCGCCAGCAGGTGCAGCCAGCAGCCCGTCCCGTCGGCTTGCGGCTCGTAGTCGACCAACGCGACCACGTACGCCGCTCCCGCCGGGGCATGCGCCGGCTCTTTGTCGGTGACCAGCGTGGGGGTGACCACCAGCGAGAGCAGCCGCACGGTCAGGCCGCCATCGAAGTCGGGGACGGCCTGCGCCCCGGGGGCGGTCTGCTGGTGGTGCGGCGTGCTGCGGGCGTTGAGGTAGGCCAGCCAGCCGCCCGTCACCGCCACCACCACCGCGAAAGTGACGGCGGCCAAGAGCCACTGCCGGGCCCGCGCGGTCACCGGATCACCTGGATCGAGCCGCTGGCCGCTCTCACCGTGGCGTAGCGGGCCCGCTCGAGTTCGTCCGCCGCATGCTGCGCGGTGATGCCCAGATCGATGTTCAGCTGCGGATCGAAGGCGAAGATCGGTGCCCGGTCCAGCACCGTCAGCGTGAAGCCGGCCAGGTCGTCGGGGTTCAACTCGAAGACCACGTCCTGGGTGCGGGTGAATCCGGGCTGCGGCGGGCGAAGGTCGGCCCTGGCGGCCAGGGTGTGCCCGTTCGCCGTGCCGCCCACCTGCCACTCACTGCGCAGTTCCTGAGGGCTGTCGGTCGCGACCGTGACGTTGACGGCGAGAAACATCACCCCGCTGCGTCCGACGAAACGGTCGTCCTCGTAGAGCACCTGGCCGATCGTCCACGAGTTGGCGGTGATCGTCGATCCGTAGAGCCGGGCGGCCTGGCCGAGCTGCACCTGCCGAACGGACTCCTGCGGAAACTCCCCGGTGAACGCGTGCAGGCCGATCATCGCCAGGCAGGCGACCACGGCCAGCAGCCACTGGGTGGCCCGGCCCCTCATGGCGTCACCGGCACACTGGCGGCGTCATCGACGGTGGGGGGCTCACCCGGCATGGACCCCGACGCCGCCTCGGGCTGGCCGCTGCGGGCGGCGAACAGGGCGATGCAGGCCCTGAACGACGTGGCCAGCAGCACCCACCGCAGCGGTTCGGTGATCAGCTCGACCAGCAGGTCGATCGGCGGGCCGGCCACCGTCCAGAACGTGGCCGGGTGACCACCGAGGCCGGTGTAGAAGGCCCGCATGAGCCACTCCCGGCCGATGGTGATCGTGCCGTAGCAGAGTATGAAGGCGGCGAAGAACGGCGCCCCGACACCGAGCACCAGCCGCACCGACTGGAACGTGGGCAGGTACTTGTCGTTGAGGTCGCCGAAGAACGCCTCCTGAAACTCCAGCGCCATGCGGCGCTGCCGATCCCCCACGCGCAGGTGCGCCCGCTTCGTCTGCACGCTCACCGGACGACCCTTGCGCCACAGATCGGCGGCCGAGAGCACCTGGCTGCCGAACACCAGGGACGCCAGTGCCAGCCACAGCATCGGTTCCACCACCATGGCGCTCACCCCGGGCCAGACGACGTCCCACCACAGCGAACCGAGCCGGTCGAGCACGTCCGAGATGTCGATGCCCAGGCCGCCGAACACCTGTTGCAGTCCCCAGCCGGGGTAGTCGAGCCAGACCCGAAAGGTGCGCGCGTCCACCCAGTGCGACAGCGAGACCAGCACTTGGCGTCCGCTCAGGATCACGATCAGCAGGAAGAAGCCCTCGATCATGGCCGCGACCAGACCCAGCGGGCGCAGCCCGGAGCTCTCGAACCACCAGTCCACCAGGCGCCTGGCCACGTACAGGGCGACGATCACGCCGACGATCACCCACACCCCGGCACCCTGGGGGCTGAGCTGACTGAGCACCGGACGCTCGAACGTCAGCCCGTGGAACACGTAGTAGTCGATCTCGATGTTGTTGGCGGCATCGGTCACGGTGTCGAAGACGGCGTAGATGCCGAGGAACGGCAGCAGGGTGCGCGACAGCAGGTGCGAGATCGAGACGTCGCGGGGATCGTCCTGCGGCAGCGGTATCGCCGCGCGGATCTGCAGTTCCTCACCGGCGATCCGCAACCCGATGATGATCGCCGACAGCCGCACCACGAAACCCATCGACAGCATCAACAACGACCACCAGGCGCTGACGGCGACGAGCATCCCGGCCAGCTGCGCGAAGAACCGGTACCCGAGCCAGCCGAGCATGGCGGTGACCAGCAGCCGCGGCAGGCAGCGCCACCACACCAGCCCGGCCGAGGTGACCAGCTGATTGAGGTGGTGCAGCAGGGTGCGTACCGCGGTCATCGTGGGCGATCCTAACCGTCGCCGGGTGCTCACCCGTAGGTGTCGCGCGGGCCGCGTCCGTCGCGGACGCTGCGGATGCCGTGCTTCCAGCTCGGGGCGTCCGGGCCTTTCACCACGATGCGCAGCACCGTTGCGTCGCCCAGTTGGTCGTTCAGCCGGGCCACGATGGACGGGGCCAGCAACCGCAGGTTGGTGGCCCACGCGGTCGAGTCGGTGCGCACCTGCAGCACCTGGTTCGCGAAGCCCTCGGGCCTGGAGTGCTCGGCGTTCGTCGGCCCGACCAGGTCGGCCCACCGGCCGAGCAGGTGCTGCAGGTTCACCTCGGTGCTCCACCCGGACCGCTCGATCAGCTCGTCCAGGGCCTCGCCCAGCGGCTGCGGGTCGCCCGCCGCGCGTTGTCTGGCCGGCTTGCGCGCCTTCGCGGGTTTGGCCGACTTGGCCGGACGTGGGGTGGCCGGCCCGCCCTGGGCGTTGCGGGCGATCAGCCGGGCCAGCTCGATGCCGGTCGGATCGTGTTCAGGCATCGCTCACCTCACTCACCTCGCCGCCGCCCACCCGGAACTGCCGCCCACCCAGGGCGGCCGGCACGTCGTCCGGCACTGCCGCGGTGATCAGCACCTGCTCTGCGGCGTGGATCATGCCCGCCAGCCGCTCGCGGCGCAACTGGTCGAGTTCGGCGAACACGTCGTCCAGGATCAGCACCGGCTCGACCCGATCGGCCGCCAGCAGCGCGAAGGCACCGAGCTTGAGCGACAGTGCGAACGACCACGATTCGCCGTGCGAGGCGTAGCCCTTGGCGGGCAGCTCGCCCAGGCTCAGCACCAGGTCGTCGCGGTGCGGCCCGACCAGGCACACCCCACGCTGCAGTTCGTCAGCTCGCCGCTCCCCCATCGCCAGCAGCAGCCGGGCCTCGATCTCGGCCTGCGGGGTGGTCGAATCCGCACCGATCGCGCAGCGGTAGTCCAGCCGGGCCTCGTTGTTGGCCGGGGCGATCGCCAGGTAGGCATGCTGGACGTGCGGCGCCAGGTCGGCCAGTGTCGCCAGCCGGGCGTGCATCAGCTCGGCACCGAACCTGGCCAGCGACTCGTCCCACACCTCGAGGGTCGATTCGGCGTCGGCCCGCACGCTGCGGGGCCGTCCCATCAGCGACTTCAGCAAGGTCACCCGCTGGCGCAGCACCCGGTCGTAATCGGCCCGGACGCCGGCCATCCGCGGCCAGCGGGTGGTGATCAGCTCGTCCAGAAACCGGCGCCGCTCACTCGGATCGCCCTTGACCAGCGCCAGATCCTCCGGCGAGAAGACCACCGTGCGCAGCGCGCCGAGCAGCTCGCGGGGGCGGCGCAACGGAGCCCGGTTGAGGCTGGCCCGGTTCTGCTTGCCGGGCAGGATCTCGACCTCGAGCAGCAGTTGGCGCGGATCGTCCAGCCCGGCCTGCACCCGCGCCCGGACGATCGCCCGCTCGGCCCCGTGCCGCACCAGCGGCTGTTCGGACGACACCCGGTGCGAGCCGAGCGTCGCCAGGTAGTCGACGGCCTCGATCAGGTTGGTCTTGCCCTGCCCGTTGGCCCCGGTGAACGTTGTCACCCCGGGTTCGAGCGCCACCTCGGCACTCGGGTACGACCGGAAGTCGGCCAGCGACAGGTGCGTGACGAACACCAGGCAACCATAACGAGTCACCCGGGGTCACCGGGGTGGGACCCCTCGCTGACCTGCCCCGGTCGCGTGCGGGCCACGCACCTCAGCCGCGTGCCTCCTGCAGCAGGATGCGGTGCAGTTCGTCCGCCTGCTCGAATGCCACCGAGTGCCCGCTGTCAGGTAGCGAGTACCAGTGCTTGTCGGGGGCTTGCAGCAGCTCGAACCATTCCTTCGCCGGCCCGGTGCGGGCAGCGAGTTCGTGTTCGCCCATGAGCAGGTGTACCGGCACCTGAAGGCTGGTGGCGTCGCGGCGCAGGTCGAGTTGCTGCAGTTGTGGGTACATCACGGAGTGCAGGTCGATCAGGCCACGCAGCACGTTGAGTTTCTCGAGGGGTCCGTATTCCTGGCCGAGGATCCCCCATGGGCCGACCCCGGAGTCCGTCCCGCGCCGCATGTAGGCCGCGGGCGGGGTGTAGCTGCCCTCGAGCATGGCGTAGTGGCCGGCGATGAAGGCGTAGTCGATCGTTCCACCCGAGTAGGGGGGCGGGCCCATTGTCGCCAGCGACGCGACCAGGTCACCGTTGCCCGTGCTCATCGCCGTTGTCACCAAGTCACGGTAGATCGCGGCATCCGTCGCGAGCGGGTCCACCATCTACCCACTGCCGATGTAGGCGTGGAACAACTCGGGCGCCCGCTGCACGGCCAACACCCCGAGGATGCTGCCCCAGGACTCTCCGAGCAGGTAGATCTTCTGCTGGCTGTAACGCTGCGTCAGCGTGCGCGCCAGCTCGATCGTGTCCTGCACCGCCCGGTCGAGGGTGATCCCGGTGTCGATGGCGGCGTACGACTTGCCGGTGCCCCGCTGATCCCAGCCGACGACCAGGAAGTCCTCGGTCAACGGCTCGAACAGCACTCGCGAGAAGGCGAGGTCGCTCTGGCCGGGGCCACCGCTGAGGTAGAGCAACACCGGCAGGTTCGCCCGGGCTCCGCGTACCTGGATCCATTGCTGCTGCCCACCCAGTTCGACGCTGACCAGCTCGGACACCGATCCCTGGATGGGTGCACCGGCGGCGTTGCGCAGAGCCGGCGAACTGGCCGGCAGCAGCAGCGCCCCCGCCAGCAGTGCCGTCAGCGCGCTGGCGATGACCGGTCCCCTGCCAGCCGGACGCCGTAGCGCGGCGCGGACGCCCCAGCCGGCGCCGAGGGTCAACGAGATGCCCGCCAACGTCCACGGAACGAACCGTCCCAGCAGGTAGGCGAGCGGGCCGTAAGCCGATCCGAGCCGCAGCGGGCCGGTGGTGAGCAACCCGGCGCCCGAGCGCGCCGCTTCGAACGCAACGATGAACGACAGCGGCGCGAGCAGCAGCATCCAGCGTGAGTGGGCCAGTGCCCCTGCCACCAGGCCAAGGGCTAGGCCACCGGCCAGCAGCGCGAGCGCTCCGGCGGCGGTGGTGGGCCCCAGCGGCTGCAGGAGTCCGGCGGCAACCCCGCCCACGGCTGTCCCCAGCGTCCCGAGTCCCAGCCCGATCCAGCGTCTGGGGGCCGCCGGTTGTGTTCGGCTACCGATTCTTCCCATGATGTTCGTCATGCCACCACCCTCGCCGGGGACGCGGGTCGTCGCGTCCGGCCGCAGCCGGGTCTTCCGGTCATCTCCGGGACGGTGCGCGGGTACCCGGTACATCTGGAGATGTAGGGCCGGCTACCTCCCGCGGACGTTGTGGCGTCCTGGCCGGTTGGATACGTTCGGGGAATGACCTCGTGGCAAGGTCTGCTGCGGCTGGACCGGGATCGGCCCTGGTTGCTGGACGCCGTCCTCGCGCTGGGCCTGCTGGCGGCGGCGTTGTGGGCGGCGGCAGCCGCCGGGCCCGTCCCGGCGTGGCAGGTGGTCTTGATGGTCGCCGCAGCCGCCGGATACGCCGCCCGACGGGCGGCTCCGCTGCCGGCGTTCCTCGCCACCGGGGCGCTCGTGGTGATCATGATCGCGCTCGGCTACGGCACGGCGGTGATCGGTGCGGGCCTGTTCCTGATGGCCTACACAGTGGCGGCGCATCGCTCGGCGGCGGTCACGGTGATCGCTGCGGCCTACGCCTTGGCGATCCTGATCGTGGTCGCGGTGTTCTTCCCCGACCGCATGCCGCTGGGGGAGGTGGCGACCAACCTCGCCCTGTTCGGGGGCTCGTTCGTACTGGGCCGCGCCGCGCGCGTCCACCGGGCGGCTGCCCGGCTCGAGGCCGACCGCGCCGCACTCGCCGAGCGCATCCAGGTCAAGGAAGCGCGGGCGACTCTCACCGAGGAGCGGTTGCGGATCGCCCGCGAACTGCACGACGTGGTCGGACACTCCCTCGGCGTCATCGCGCTGCAGGCCGGGGTGGGTGCCCGGCTGGTCGAGTCCGATCCCGCCGAGGCGAAGGCGGCACTGCTGGCCATCGCCGACCGCAGCCGCGAATCGCTGCGTGAGGTCCGGCAGATCCTCGGCGCCGTCCGCGACCCCGAGTCGACGACCAGCCCCGATCCCGGGCTCGCGGCCATCCCCGAACTCGTCGCCGACCTGGCCGCCGCCGGGCTGCACGTCGATCTGGAACAGCACGGCGACCCGTGGCCGCTGACCCCCGCGATGGACCTCAGCGCCTACCGGGTGCTGCAGGAGTCCCTGACCAACGTCGTGCGGCATGCCGGTACCGATCGGGCCCGGGTCAGGATCGGCTACACCCCGGACGCGCTGGAGTTGCGCATCCTCGATCACGGGCGGGGTCCGGCTCCGGGCAGCGTTCCGGCGTCCGGACAACGTGGCATGCGCGAACGCATGACGGCGTGGGGTGGCAGCCTGGACGCCGGGCCGGCCGCCGGTGGCGGCTACCAGGTGATCGCGAGGCTGCCGGGCCAACGAGGCGAACCATGATCCGGGTGGTGATCGCCGACGACGAGGCGCTGGTGCGTAGCGGGCTGGCGGTGCTGCTGCGGCACGAACCCGGCTTCGAGGTGGCCGGGCTCGCTGGCGACGGCCTGACTGCGGTGAGAGTCGTGGGTGAGCAACGTCCCGACGTCGTGCTGATGGACATTCGGATGCCGGGCATCGACGGCCTCGAGGCCACCCGCCGGCTGGCCCTCGATCCCCGAACCGCCGCCAGCCGCGTGCTGATCCTCACCACCTTCGACCACGACGCGAACGTGTTCAAGGCACTACGAGCCGGCGCCAGCGGATTTCTGCCCAAGGACACCGAACCCGACATGCTGCTCGACGCGATCCGGATCGTCGCCTCCGGCGAATCACTCCTCGCCCCCCACGCCACCCGACGGCTGATCGAGGAGTTCCGCCGCAGCGTGCCCGCCACCGTCTCCACCGGCGCGTTGGACGTGCTCACCGAGCGTGAGGTGGAGGTGCTCGCCGCCGTCGCAGCCGGCCTGTCCAACGCCGAGATCGCCGACCGCCTCGTGATCAGCTACGCCACGGCGAAGACACACGTCAGCCGGCTGTTGGCCAAGCTGGACGCCCGCGACCGCGCGCAACTGGTGATACTCGCCTATGAACACGGCGTGGTTCACCCCGGCCAGCCGATGTGAGCGCCGGCAACGCATTCGCGCTGGTCCAGGCGAGATCGAGACGCATCCGACGCGGCTCGGCGACCTCACCCGATCCCCGAGACCGTCGAACCTGAGGCGCGGCAGAAGGGTCTCGACAACCCCCACCAGCGACCGTGCTCGCGCGAATGACAGTGGAGCAGGGTTCTCTTCGCCCACGCAGGATCCGGGGCGAGGCGGCCGGAAGAGTGAAGGTCGGGGTGGGACAGCGCCCGAGGCAGGTAGGTGGGCGTCCGGAAGATCGTCCGAGCTTGCGAGGACGATCTGGAGGTGGGCGGCTCGGGCGCTGTCCCACCCCGACCGACCCATCCCACTGACGACCGATCCGCAAGAACCGGGGGCGGTCAGGAACCCGGCTCCGCCTTCACCGCGTGTCCTCCGAACTGGTTTCGCATCGCCGCGACCATCTTCATCGACGGCGAGTCCTCCTGCTGCGAGGTGAACCGGGCGAACAGAGCGGCCGCCATGGTCGGCACGGGAACGCCCAGGTCGACCGCCGCGTTGACCGTCCACCGGCCCTCGCCCGAGTCGGCCGCGTAACCCTCGATCGTGTCGAGGTGCGGGTCGTTCTGTAGCGCCAGCACCATCAGGTCGAGCAACCACGAGCGGATCACCGTGCCCTCGCGCCACGAGGTGAACACCTCGGGCACGTTGGTCACGTTGCCGGCGGCCTCGAGCAGCTCCCAGCCTTCGGCGTAGGCCTGCATCAAGCCGTATTCGATGCCGTTGTGCACCATTTTGGCGAAGTGACCGGCGCCGACCTTGCCGGCGTGCACGAAGCCGTATTCGCCTTCGGGTTTCAGGGCTTCGAAGATCGGCCGGGCCAGGGCGACGTCCGCGTCGTCGCCACCGACCATCAGCGCGTACCCGTTCTGCAGCCCCCACACGCCGCCAGAGACGCCGCAGTCGAGAAAGTGGATGCCCTTCTCGGCGAGCGAGGCGGCGTGAACGGCGTCGGCGGTCCACTTGGTGTTGCCGCCATCGATCACCAGGTCACCCGGCGCCAGCAGGTCGCGGAGCTCGCCGATCACCGCATCGACCACCTGGATCGGCAGCATCACCCAGACCACCCGGGGGCCGTCGCCGGTCAACCTTTCGACGAGTTCGGCCAGCGAAGCAGTGTCGCTCACCTCGGGGTTGCGGTCGTACCCCACCACGCTCAGGCCGGCCCGGCGCATGCGCTCGCGCATGTTGTTGCCCATTTTGCCCAGGCCGACGAGTCCGAGTTGCATGCCTGACTACCGACCGTCGACGGTTGGTAGCCGCATCAGCATGATGACGTGCCGGTAATCGGCGAGCGGCTCGCCGTCCAGCTCGTTGAGGGCGGTCAGCAGGCACGGCTTACCGGGCGCCGTGAACGCGAAGTGCACGTAGGGGGCGTCCAGGGCGGCGAGTGCGTCGGAGAGGTAGTGCGGGTTGAAGCCGGCGGCGGTGAGGGCCGGGCCGTCGCCGGTCTCATCGTGGACGACCGCCTCCAGCGCCTCGACCGCCTGCGCCTGGTCACCGGTGGCGGCCTCGAGGGTGATCGCCTGGTCGCCGATGATCATGCGCAGCGAGGTGTTGCGCTCGGCCACCAGCCCGACGCGCTTGACCGCGGCGATCACCTCGGCGGTGTTGGCCCGCACAGTCAGCGTGGCCTGCACGTTCATCAGGTGCCGCACCTTGGGAAACTCGCCGTCGAGCAGACGGGTGGTGATCTCGCGAACGCCCGCGGGACCGTCGCCTTCGAAGCCGATCAGGCCGTCGCCGCTGCCGGTGGCGGCCAGGCTGAGCGTGACCACCTCACCGGACGTCATGGACTTGGCCGTCTCGCCCAGCACCCGGGCCGGAACCAGTGCGGCGCCGTCGCTGCGCACCGAGCCGGGGTTCCACGAGATCTCTTTGAGCGCCATGCGGTAGCGGTCGGTGGCGAGCAGCGAGAGGGTGTCGCCGTCGATCTCCATGCGCACACCGGTGAACACCGGCAGCAGTTCGTCGCGCCCGGCCGCCACGACCACCTGCGACACCGCGCGGGCGAACTCGTCGCTGGCCACGGTGCCGGTGGCCTCGGGCATGCTCGGCAGGGCCGGATAGTCGTCGACCGGCAGGGTTTGCAGGGTGAACCGGGCGCTGCCGCAGACCAGCTCCATGCGGGAGGCGTCGGCGCTCAGGTCGACCGGCTTGTTGGGCAGCGAGCGGGCGATGTCGGCCAGCAGCCGGCCGGACACCAGCGCAACCCCGTCGTCGCTGACGTCGGCCTTGACGGTGATCTGGGCGGAGGTCTCGTAGTCGAAGCTCGACATCACCACCTGCCCGTCCGCGGCCTTGATCAGCAGGCCGGCCAGAATCGGCACGCTCGGCCGGGTGGGCAGGCTGCGAGCCGTCCAGGCGACTGCTTCGGCGAGTACATCGCGATCAAGACGGATCTTCACGTGGCTCCCTTGCTCATAGGTCCGGGGGTCGATCATATCTGCAGCGGCGAAGCAGCGATCAGCATCCACACCATGGGGACCGGGTTACTTTGAGTGATCTTTGACAAGTATCAATTCGTCGTAGTCATCACTGGTGTGAATTGTGGGGACAACCTTCGAAACTGCTGCTCAGAGCATGATTGCGGGTATGGACGGGGCTGTGCACAAGTCGGAATCACACGGGTAGTAGTTGCGGACGCCCGCGGCCCGCCTCGCGTCGTCCACAGCCCCGGCGCCCACGAACGTGTGGTTCTCCACCGACGAATGACAGGGGTCGGGGGCGAGATCCCGGCGTTCGCCGGGATGACGGTGGGTCCATTGATGACGGTGGGTCCCGGGATGACGGTGGGTCCCGGGATGACGGTGTTGGGGGTCACGCGGTGCGGCTGGTGCGTCATCCCGCCCGCTTCCGTCATCCCGGCGAACGCCGGGATCTCGTCATGCGGGATCTCGGTGCGGCGGCTCAGCGTTTGGCGGCGCGCTGCTTGATGCGGTTGGTCAACTCAGCGACCTGGTTGAAAACCTTGCGGTCCTCGCCCATCAGATGTCGGATCTTCTTGTTGGCGTGCATCACCGTGGTGTGATCGCGACCGCCGAACGACTGGCCGATCTTGGGCAGCGACAGGTCGGTGAGTTCGCGGCACAGGTACATGGCCATCTGCCGCGCCATCACCACGCTCTGCACCCGGCTGGTACCGGACAGATCTTCGGCGCTGATCGAGAAGTAGGCAGCGGTCTCGCTCTGGATCAGGCCGGCGGTGATCGGGGTGTCGTCGCCGTGCGGAATCAGGTCGCGCAGCACCACCTCTGCCAGCGGCAGGTCGACCTCCTGCCGGTTCAGGCTGGCGAACGCGGTCACCCGGATCAGGGCACCTTCGAGCTCACGGATGTTGGCCTGGATCTTGCTGGCGATGAACTCCAGCACCTCGGGGCCGGCGGTCAGCCGCTCGGCGGCCGCCTTCTTGCGCAGGATCGCGATCCGGGTTTCGAGGTCGGGCGGCTGGATGTCGGTCATCAGGCCCCACTCGAAACGGCTGCGCAACCTCGGCTCCAGAGCCTCCAGCGACTTCGGCGGACGATCGGACGTGATCACGATCTGCTTCTGCGCGGTGTGCAGGGTGTTGAAGGTGTGGAAGAACTCCTCCTGGGTCTGGATCTTGCTCTCCAGAAACTGGATGTCGTCGATCAGCAGCACGTCCACGTCACGGTAGGTGCGGCGGAAATCGGCGGTGCGGTTGTCGCTGATCGCGTTGATGAAGTCGTTGGTCAGCTCTTCGGTCGAGACGTACTTGACCCGGCGATTGGCGTGGTAGTTGCGCACGTAGTGACCCAGGGCGTGCAGCAGGTGGGTCTTGCCCAGACCCGATTCGCCGTAGATCATCAGCGGGTTGTAGGCCTTGCCGGGCGCTTCGGCGACGGCGACCGCGGCGGCGTGGGCGAACCGGTTCGAACTGCCGATGACAAACGACTCGAAGGTGTACTTGGGGTTGAGCCGGCCGCCGGAGCGCTCGTCCGGTTCGGTGACGGCACTGAGCGCCGGGCTGGGCGCCGAGGTGGCCGGCGACAGGTCGAAATCGTCGTCGTCGGCCTCGTCGTCGGGTGCGCTGATCACCAGCGCGATGCCCACCGGACGTCCGAAGTAGCTGGTCAACTGCCCTTCGACCCAGCCGCGCAGGCGGGATTCGACCCGGGCGCGGGTGAAGTCGTTCGGCACGCTGATGATCACCGTGCTGTCGTGCATGGTTTCGGCGTGGGTGTTCTTCAGCCAGGCCCGGGACGGGGCGTCGGCCTCGGACCAGACGAAACGCCAGGCGTCGTCCAGATCGGCGAGGGGAATGCTGGGAGGGGTAGCCGGATGGTCGGGCACCTGCGCCCCCTTCTCTGTCTGCTCACACGGGTCGACCGAGTCGTCCACACAAGTTTTCCACAGGGTGTGAACAAAGAATGGTGGTCCCAGGGTGGGGACATCCCAGGGTCAACGGAGCGAAACGCTAGCCTCTTCGCGGGCCCTCCGCAAACGATCTGGAAGAAAAGTCGACGCCCCTCGGCGTGTCGCCTCGACGCTGACCGGTTCGGCACGGGTTTGCTCACAGTCGGGCGGGCCGCGTAACCTTGGCAGGTCGCCGCCAGCGATTCACCTGCGTGCGTCCGGAGTGGGCGCATCGGTTCCAGCAAGACATTCGACCAGGAGCACTTCCGTGAGCAAGCGCACTTTCCAGCCGAGCAACCGGCGTCGCAGCCGCACCCATGGTTTTCGCCTGCGCATGCGCACCCGCGCCGGCCGCAGCATCATCTCGGCTCGTCGCAGTCGCGGCCGCTCTCGCCTGGCCGGCTGACCAGCCCCTGACGAGTCGTCAGGTGTTGGCTCAGGCCGCGCGGCTGCGCACCGCAGACGAGTTTCGCACCACTCTGCGTCGTGGTGTCCGTTGCGCACGCCCCACGCTGGTGCTGCACATGATGCGCACCGACAACCCGCCGTCCCGGGCGGGTTTTGTGGTGTCCAAGGCTGTCGGCACCGCGGTTCGTCGCAACCGCGTCAAGCGGCAACTGCGTCACCTGGTCGCGGCCCGGCTGGCCGACACCCCGTTCGCGTGTGACGTGGTGGTGCGGGCCCTGCCGCAGCACGGTGCCCTGTCGGACGACCTGAACCAGGCCTGGCGCGTGACCACCGCAAAGCTGACCGCCACATGAAAACGCTGCTGATCGCTCTGCTGAAGATCTACCGGGCCGTCATCAGCCCGCTGTACGGCCCTGTCTGCAAGTACTACCCGACCTGTTCGGCCTATGCGTTGGAGGCGGTGCAGGTGCACGGAGCCTGGCGCGGCGCCGGCCTGGCCCTGCGCCGGCTCGGGCATTGCCATCCGTGGTCGCTCGGCGGCTACGACCCGGTACCCGGCACGCCGGCGGCGGCGCAGTGGGCCAACGAGCAGGGCTTGTCACACACCGAACCGCGAGGAGCAATCTGATGTCACCGATTCCACAGCTCATCCCGCTGGATCTGTGGTCCGACTTCCTCGGCGCGCTCAACACCATGATGGCCCCCCTGTACTGGGCCGTGTCGTGGATCATGACCAGCTTCCACACGATGTACGCGGCGATGCTGGGGCCCGACAGCGGCTGGTCGTGGGCGCTGGCCATCATCTCGCTGACGGTGGTGATCCGAACCCTGCTGATCCCGCTGTTCGTGCGGCAGATCCGCAGCTCGCGCAACATGCAGCTGCTGCAGCCGCAGATGAAGGTGCTGCAGGAGAAGCACGGCCACGACCGCGAGCGTCTTGGTCAAGAGACGATGAAGCTGTACAAGGACGAGGGCGTCAACCCGATGGCGTCGTGTCTGCCGCTGGTGCTGCAGATGCCGATCTTCATCGCCTTGTACCAGGTGTTGTGGCAGTCCTCGCAGGGGTACGCGATCGGCGTGATGAGCGTCGAACAGGCCGAGTCGCTGCGCAACGCCACCATCTTCGGCGCCAAGCTGTCCGGCATTTTCTGGCCGATGGTCGGCGGGTTCGGGCCCACGCAGATTCTGACCGCCGTGCTGGTGCTCAGCATGACCGGGGTGCTGTTCGTCACCCAGCTGCAGCTGATGCGCAAAAACATGCCGCCCGAAGCGCTCACCGGCCAGTTCGCTCAGCAGCAGAAGATCATGCTGTACGTCTTTCCGTTCATGTACCTGTTCATGGGCGTCAACATTCCGGTCGGCGTGCTGCTCTACTGGCTGGTCTCGAACCTGTGGACGATGACCCAGCAGTACATCCTGATCCACAACAACCCGGCCCCGAACACCCCGGCCTACATCGACTGGGAGGAGCGGATGCGCGCCAAGGGCAAGGACCCCGACGAGCTCGCTCGCAAGCGCGCGGGCAAGGGTCGCAAGGCCGCCCCGGCCGCGCCGGCCGCCGATGCGACCAAGGTGGCCCGCCAGGGTTCCTCGGGTACCGCGAAGACGGCGGCCGCCGATGACGCCGAGGCGCCCGTCCAGCAGGTGCAGCGCCAGCAGGTGCAGCGCCAACAGCCGCAGCGCTCGAGCCGCTCGGCCCGCAAAACCGGGCCCGCGAAGCCCAAACCCACCACCGGCGATGTCTGAGCCGGCCGCGAGGAAGTGACCGCAACCATGACCGATGTGCAAACAGATGTGCCCGCCGTGACCGAGATCGAGAGCGAGGTCGTGAGTCCGGCCGAGATTGATCCCGAGGTCGAGAGCGAGGTGGACGGCGCCGAGCCGGAGGCCGCGATCGAGGGCGCGGATCAGGAGCCGTCGCGCTCCAAGCGTGAGCAGGCGCTCGACAACGAGGGTGAGATCGCTGCGGACTACCTCGAGGAACTGCTCGACATCGCCGATCTGGACGGTGACATCGACACCTTCAGCGAAGGCGGCCGGGCGCACGTCTCGATCGTGACCAACTCCGAGGTGCTTGTCGGCCGTAACGGCGAAGTGCTGGAGGCCCTGCAAGAGCTCGCTCGGCTCGCGGTGATGACCGAGACCGGTCACCGCTCCAGGTTGATGCTCGACGTGGCCGGTCATCGCGACAAGCGCCGCAAGGAGCTCGAGGTGCTGGCCGGCGACGCCATCGCCGAGGTGATTGAGGGGGGCGAGCCCGTCCGGCTGGCACCGATGAACCCGTTCGAGCGCAAGATCGTTCACGACGTGGTGGCCGCCGCCGGCCTGGTCAGCGAGTCCGAAGGCGAAGAGCCGCGCCGCCGCGTGATCGTGCTGCCCAAGGACTGAGGTACACCCTGGACGACGGTGTGGGTCAGGCCGGCTTCGACCCGCGAGGATGCGTCCGAGAGTCGGCGTCCGAGTTGGTGCCCAGGGCTTGCTGCAGGTAGACAGGTACGCATGCAGATCGCTCGTGAGGTGTTTCAAGACCGATACGATCTGGCTCAGCAATATGTCGATATATTGTCAAGTAGAGGAGTCGACGGGGGCCTGATCGGGCCCCGGGAGGTCGACAAGCTCTGGGCACGTCACGTGCTCAACTCGGTGGCGATCAGCGGTGTGATCGAACAGTCCGCCGAAGTGCTGGACGTGGGGTCGGGTGCGGGACTACCCGGCTTACCACTGGCGATTCTGCGACCGGATCTGAGCGTGACGCTGCTCGAGCCCCTGCTTCGTCGTTTCAACTTTCTTTCCGAGACGGTGACCGAGCTCGGCCTGCAGGATCGGGTCACGGTGCTGCGTGGACGAGCCGAGGACCAGCACAGCACGCACCAGGTGGTGACCTGCCGCGCGGTGGCCTCCCTACCCAAGTTGCTCGGCTGGTGCATGCCGCTGGTGGCACCTCATGGCCAATTGCTCGCGATCAAGGGCGAGAATGCCGAGCAGGAACTACTCGACGTGCAGGGCGTGCTGCGGTCGCGCCGGCTGACCGGCGAGGTGCTGTCGGTACGGGCACACGCGGAGGCCGAGCCCACCTGGGTGGTACGGATCCGCTGAGTTCAGCGGTGCCGGGTGCCTCTGCCGCCGCCGGTCCACCCTCCCCCTGGTGCTTTGCGGACTCGCAGCGGATGAACCCGATTGCTCCGGTCGCCAGCATTAGGCTCGGAAACCGGATGGTCAGGCGACTTCGGAGGTCACACAATGGCGGTTTCACGTGAAACACCGCGAACCGGGCAGGCGTCTCGATGACGCAGTCGGCAGTGCCGCGTCGCATCGCTTATGACCAGGACGAGTTCGCTCTCGTCGCTGCCGAGTTGCCTGATGCGTCCGTTCCACGTGAAACGGGCCCGCTCCCCGTCCCGGCGCGTACCCGGGTCTTCGTGATCGCCAACCAGAAAGGTGGCGTGGGCAAGACCACGTCCGCGGTGAACATCGCGACGTGCTTGGCCCGCGGTGGGCTACGAGTGTTGGTGATCGACCTCGATCCGCAGGGCAACGCCTCCACTGCACTCGGCATCGACCACGAGGCGGGCGTGCCCGGAACCTACGAGGTGCTGATCGACGGCGAGGCCATCGAAGAACACGTGCAGGCCTCGCCCGAGGCCGACACGCTGTGGGTGCTTCCGGCCACCATTGATCTGGCCGGGGCCGAGATCGGGCTGGTGGACGTGCCCGGCCGCGAAAGCCAGCTGCTGCGAGCCCTGGAGAGCCTGCTCGCGAAGCACAGCCTGGACTATGTGTTCATCGACTGTCCCCCGTCGCTGGGCCTGCTCACTCTGAACGCCCTGGTGGCCGCGGAAGAGCTGCTGGTGCCGATCCAATGCGAGTACTACGCACTCGAGGGGGTCTCGCAACTGCTGCGCACGATCGACCTGGTCAAGGGCTCGATGAACGACCGGTTGCGGCTTTCGACCATCGTGCTGACCATGTACGACGCCCGCACCAGGTTGTCGGCGCAGGTCGCGGCCGAGGTGCGCACCCACTTCAGGTCCGAGACCCTACGCACCGCTATACCGCGTTCGGTCCGGGTGTCCGAGGCACCCAGCTATGGACGCACGGTGATCACCTACGATCAGGCGTCCGCTGGTTCGCAGGCGTATCTTTCGGTTGCCGAAGAGATCGCGCACCGCAGCATCGCAGCGAGAGTGCAGTGATGAGCGCCACCAAACCGCGCCCGGGTCTGGGCCGGGGCCTTGGCGATCTGATCCATCGAACCGATCCCAGCTTGGAGCCTCAGCGGCTCGCACCGCTGGCCGTCGAACCACCCGAGGGCACCTTCTACGCGGACGTGCCGGTGGGCGACATCCGTCCGAACCCCAAGCAGCCGCGACAGGTCTTCGACGAGGACGCACTGGCCGAACTGGTCGAATCCATTCGCGAGGTCGGCCTGTTGCAACCGGTGGTCGTGCGTCCGCTGGACGACGGCGGCTACGAGTTGGTGATGGGCGAGCGTCGATTGCGGGCCACCCAGGCCGCCGGCCTGACGACCATCCCTGCCATCGTGCGGCCCACGCAGGAGCACGACCTGCTGCGGGACGCGCTACTGGAGAACCTGCACCGTGCCCAGCTGAACCCGCTCGAGGAGGCCGCGGCCTACCAGCAGCTGCTCACCGACTTCGACTGCACGCAGGAGGAGCTGTCGGCACGGATCAAGCGCAGTCGTCCGCACATCAGCAACACCATCCGGCTGCTGCAACTGCCCGCGCCGGTGCAGCGACGGGTGGCGGCGGGGGTGCTCAGCGCCGGTCATGCCCGGGCGATCCTGGCCCTGGGCGACCCGCTGGCCATGGAGCGGCTGGCGCAGCGGGTGGTTGCCGAGAACCTGTCGGTGCGCGCGGTCGAAGAGATCGTCGCCATCGGCGAGGGCACCCGGCAGTCTCGACCACGGGCCCGCATCGTCCGTGAACCGAGCGCGCGGGCGAGCGTGCTGGCCGAGCGCCTGATCGAACGGCTCGACACCCGGGTCAACGTGGTGATGGGGGCCAAGGGCAAGGGACGCATCGTGATCGACTTCGCCGGTGAGGACGACCTGGATCGGGTCGCGGCACTGTTGGGGACGACTTAACAACGTAACGACTCAGATACTTATCATTTTATCGACAAATACGTCTGCCTCGTGATCCCGTCGCGCGCCGGGATCTTCGGTCAGGGTCTCGCCCTCCTCGCCAAGCGTCGTAGCGGCAGGACTCTCGACCTCGTCATTTCGGCGGAGGCCGGGATCTCTGGCAGGGCCGTTCGGCTCGCCCACCTCGTCATCCCGGCGAACGCCGGGATCTCTGGCCCGGCCGGTCCGGCTCGCCCACCTCGTCATCCCGGCGAACGCCGGGATCTCTGGCCCGGCCGGTCCGGCTCGACCCAGACCGGTAGCCTCGGATTCGTGATCACAGCCGAGGAAGCTCCTGCCGTCCGCTCTGCCCTGCTGCGCTACCGCATCATGGCGTGGGTGGTCGGCGTGCTGCTGGTGGTGCTCGTCTGCATCGGTGTGCCGATGAAGTACCTGGGCAACAACGACACGGTGGTGACCTGGACCGGAGTTCCGCACGGCTGGCTGTACATGATCCTGCTGATCACCGCCTACGACCTCGGACGTCGCGTCAACTGGCCCTGGCTGCGGCTGCTCCTGATCGCAGCGGCGGGCACCGTGCCGTTCCTCTCGTTCGTCGCCGAGCGCTACGCCACCAGGGACGTCCGCCGGCGGTTGGCGAGCGTCGAGGTCGTCCGCAACGAGCCCACCAACGCTGAACTCGAGGGTCGCGCCGGCTGAAACTTGCTGGTCGAGCTTGTCGGAGACCGGGGCCTGAGATCCCGGCGTCCGCCGGGATGACGGGGTTGTACGGGTGCGGGCCCGGGTGGTGGGATCCCGGCTTGCGGCGGGATGACGGGTTGTGGGTGGTACAACCGCTCAGCGTGCGTCCGGCGCTACATCTGCTCGCTCGCGTTTGCCCATGCTCTGGGCGATCCGGATCGTCATGCCGAGGCCGAACAACGCGAACACCCACCATTGCAGGGCATAGCCGCTGTTGCGCCAGGAGCCGTCACCGCTCGGCAGGGTCACGGTGGCCGGCTGCAGGCCCTGCCGAGCGGCCTCGGCGGCGTCGAGGGTGATGAAGCCGGGCAGCAGCGGCTGCGGCCATAGTTGCGCCAGCTGCGCCAGCCGTACGGACCCCAGCTCATAACCCGTAGCCAGAGCATGGTCGGTGCCTGCTTCCGAGCCCAGGAAGATGCCTGTCTGGGTGAGCTCGCCGGTCGGCACCGGCGGGACGTCCGCTCCTTGGGCGATGACGCCGCGCACCACCGACAGCACCCGCCCGTCCGCCAACTGCAGGGCTGAGAGCACCCGCACCACCCCGTCCGCACCCAGCACCCGTTGTTGGTCGGCCAGGTAGCGTCCGGTCGCAATCACAGGCTTGCCGTAGATGTCGCCGACAGTGCCGTCGGCGCTGACCTGGTCGAGCAGCAGCACGGCCGGCTGCTGCGCGCGAGCCTGCACCGACGCGTTGCCCTGATCGGTGAACACCTGCAGTTGCCAGAAGCCGAGCCAGGTCATCACCGCCGCCGCGACGACACCCAGCGCGATCACCAGGCCCTGCCGCACCCGCAGTGGCATGTCAGGCCTCGGCCGGTGCCGCACCCCGGCTGTGCGCCTGGCGCACCAGGGCCAGGCACAGCTCACCGAAGTTCAGCCCGTCCGCCTCGATCGACAGGGGCACCAGCGAGGTTTCGGTCATGCCGGGGGAGACGTTGGTCTCGATGAAGGTGGGCCCCTGGGGACCGATGATGATGTCGGTGCGCGAGAGGTCCCGCAGTCCCAGTTGCCGGTGGACGCTGAGCGCCAGTTCGGCGCATTCGCGGGCGTCGGCGTCCGAGATCTCGGCGGGGCAGAGAAAGCGGGTTTCGCCGGCGGTGTAGCGAGCCGTGTAGTCGTACACCCCTCCGCGTGGACGGATCTCGACCGCGGGCAGCGCCCGCGGACCGTCCCCGGTGTCGATCACGGTGACCGCCACCTCGGTGCCCTCGATGAACTGCTCGATCACCGCGTTCTCGCCGTAGGCGTAGGCGGCCACCATGGCACCGGGCAGCGCCTCGACCCGCTCGACCTTCGTGCAGCCCAGCGCCGATCCGCTGCGGCTGGGCTTGACCATCAGCGGTAGTCCGAGCCGTTCGGCGAGGGCCAGCACCAGCGCCCGGGCACCCAGTTCGCGGAACACGGAGTTGGGCAGGGCGACCTGCGCGGGGGTGCGCACGTCGAGCAGGGGCGTGCAGATCGACTTGTCGAACGCCCGCTGCGACGCCGGCCCGGTCGAGCCGACGTACGGCACCCCGAACAGGTCGAGCACCTGACGCAGCGACCCGTCCTCGCCGTCGCCACCGTGCAGCACCGGGAACACCACCGGGTCGGGCGTGCCGGCCAGCAGGTCGGCGAGACCACCGGTGACGTCGGCCTCGATCACCGCGTGTCCACTGTCGCGCAGTGCCTGGGCCACACGCCGTCCGGAGCGCAGGGAGACGTCGCGCTCGTGCGAAAGGCCGCCGGCCAGTACGACGATGCTGCCGATGTCGCTGCTCATGGTGATCCTTCAGGTGATGTCGGGTGCCGGGCCGGCGGTGATGTCGCGGTAGAGATGCTCGGCGGTGCCGGGGCCGATGCCGAACGTGTGCAGCATGTCGAGTTCGTCGTGCAGCACCTCGCCCAGGCGCCGGGTGCCTTCGAGAATGCGGTCCTCACTGGGGAAGCAGTACGACAGCCGCAGGTTGCGGCTGCCCAGTCCGTCGGCATAGAACGCGGTGCCGGGCACGTAGGCCACCCGGGCCGAGACGGCGCGGGGCAGCATCGCCTGCGAGTCCAGGCCGTCCGGCATGGTCAGCCAGACGAAGAAGCCGCCGGTGGGACGGGTCCACGTGCAACCGGCCGGCATGTTGTCGACCAGGCCGCGCAGCATCGCGTCGCGCCGGCCGCGGTACATGTCGCGGTAGGCGACGATCTGGGCGCGCCAGTCGAACTTCTGCAGGTAAGTGGCGATGGCGAACTGGCTGAACACCGGGGGAGCCAGCGTCGCCGACTCCTGCGCCAAGGTCAGCTTCTCGCGGACGGCGTGTGGTGCCAGCGACCAGCCGACGCGGAAACCCGGCGCGAACGTCTTCGAGAACGAGCCGAGGTAGATCACCCGCTCGTCATCCATGGAGCGCAGCGCCGGTAGCGGCTCGCCCTCGATGGTGAGCAGCCCGTAGGGGTTGTCCTCGACGATCAGCAGGTCCGTCTCGTGGGCGATCGCGATCAACTCACGGCGCCGCTGGAGCGTCTGGGTGACCCCGGTCGGGTTCTGAAAGTTGGGGATCGTGTACAGGAACTTGACCCGCCTGCCGGCCGCCCGGCAGGTGGCCAACGCCTCGCGCAGCGCCTGCGGCACGATGCCGAACTCGTCCATGGCCACGTGGACGATCTGCACCTGGTAGGCGCGGAACGTGCCGATCGCGCCCACGTACGAAGGGGCCTCGGCAAGAATCACGTCGCCGGGGTCGCAGAAGGTGCGGGTGACCAGGTCGAGCGCCTGCTGCGAGCCGCACGTGACCACCACATCGTCGGGATGTGCGGCGATCGCCTCGTCGGCCATCACCTCGGCGATGTGCTCGCGCATGAACGGCTCGCCCTGCCCTGAGCCGTACTGCATGGCCTGCGCCCCGTGGTCGCGGATCAGGCCCGCGATCGCCTCGCCGATCGCCGCGCGGGGCAGGTCGGCGATGTTGGGCATGCCGCCGGCCAGCGACACCACCTCGGGCCGGTTGGCCACCGAGAACAACGCCCGCACGGCCGACACGGTGAGCCCGTGGGTGCGTTCGGCGTAGGTGTCGATCCACGGGTCGAAGACCGTGTCACGACGCTGAAGGGGTTCCGGCAGGCTCACCCGCCCAGCCTAGTGCGGCACTGTGGCGACGCGTCACCCGTGGCGATGCGTCACTAGGATGGAACGCAACGCGATGGGGCGACGTGGCGGTAGCCGCGGGTAACGGGCAGGAGTCATCCATTGGTCGGGGTCGAACTGGTCACACCCGCAGCGATCGCCGGGCTGGCCTGCCCCTACTGCGGCCGCGCGATGCCCCGCGACGCGGACGGCATGCGGGCCGCCCAGTCCGCGTGGGGGCTGTGCGGCGCGAGCGCGAACGCCAACGGTCACCTCATCGGTCTGCTGCTGCTGGCCCCGTCCGAGCTGCACGGACGTGCGGCTGCGCGCATCACCTCGGCCTGGGTGGCACCGCAGCATTGCGGTAACGGCGTGGGCCGCGCGCTGCTGCGCACCGTGGCCGGCGGCCTGGCCAAGGCACGGATCACCCTTCTGCTCGCCGGCGCGAAGACGAGGCCGAACTGCAGCGCTCCACCGGCCGGCTTTCTGGCCGGGACGGGCTTCGTCGCCCAGCCCGGCGGGTCATTGTGGGCGCTCGACCTGGGCACCACCGTGCGGGTGTTCAAGCCGTCGGTTCTCGACCGGCTGGGGCGGCTGGTTCAGTCGGTGGGCCCGCTGGCCCCACCCGAACCGGCCCACAATCAGGCCGAGCCGCTCAGATGAACTCTTCGATCGCGCGGATCAGCGCGGCCTTGGTCTTGCCGCCGGTGAACGACTTGACCACCTCGCCGCCGGAGAAGATCTGAATGGTGGGCAGGCCGAGCACACCCTGTTCGGTCGGCACCCGCGGGTTGGTGTTGGTGTCGAGTTTGTAGAAGCCCATGCGGTCACCGAACTGGCCGGCCAACTCGTCGATGATCGGCGCGATCTGGCGGCAGGGTGCGCACCAGTCGGCCCAGTAGTCGACCAGCACGGGCTTGTTGGCCCGCACCACCAGCGCTTCGAAGGTGTCGTCGGTAACGGCGCTGACTTCGGCCATTCGGGGATCCTCTCGGTTGTGCTCGGGGCTGCGGACGTACTCAGACGTTAGCGCTGAGCTCGGACAGTTCGGTCAGCTCGGCGAGGTCGGCCAACTCGGCCAGGTAGCGCTCGGCGTCCAGAGCGGCCGAACAGCCGGTGCCGGCGGCGGTGATCGCCTGACGGTAGGTGTGATCGACCAGGTCGCCGGCGGCGAAGACGCCGGGCACGTTGGTCTGCGTGCTGCCCGGCCGCACCAGCACGTAGCCGGCGGCGTCGGTGTCGACCGAGCCCTGCACGAGAGCGGAGCGCGGGTCGTGGCCGATGGCGATGAAGCAGCCCTGCACGGCCAGGTCGCGCTGCTCACCGGTGACGGTGTCGGCCAGCGTGATCGAACTCAGCGACGGGTCGCCGTTGAGCGAGACCACCCGTGAGTTCCACGCGAAGCCGATCTTGGGGTCGAGTTCGGCCCGCGCGATCATGATCTTGGACGCACGCAGCTCGTCGCGGCGGTGCACCACCGTGACCGAACTGGCGAACCGCGACAGGAACGTCGCCTCCTCCAGCGCCGAGTCGCCGCCGCCGATCACCGCGATGTCCTTGTCGCGGAAGAAGAACCCGTCGCAGGTGGCGCACCAGCTGACGCCCCGTCCGCTCAGCTCGTCCTCACCGGGCACGCCCAGCCGCCGGTAGCCGGACCCCATGGCCAAGATCACGGCCTTCGCCCGGTGGACGCCGCCCTCGGAGTCGGTGACCGATTTGATGACGCCGGTGAGGTCGACCTCGACGATGTCGTCGGTGACGATCTCGGCCCCGAACCGCTCGGCCTGGCTACGCAGGTTGCCCATCAGGTCGGGGCCCATGATGCCTTCGGGAAAGCCGGGAAAGTTCTCGACGTCGGTGGTGTTCATCAGCGCGCCGCCCGAATCGAGGGCGCCCTCGAACACCAGCGGACGCAGATCGGCGCGCGCTGCATAGATGGCGGCGGTGAACCCGGACGGGCCGGAGCCGATGATGATGACTTCGCGAACCTCAGACATGCACTACCTCGTGGTGTGGGACGACCGGCTCAGCCTACCGGCTGACCCTTGTGCTGACCTCTGTGCGAACCGCGCCGACAGCCTCGGTATTCCCACCCGCACCCGTGCTGCTCACCCGCACCCGTGACGATCACGCGCACCCCGTGCCGCTCTTCGAGCGGCGTCAGTTGATCGGCAGCGCCGCGCGCAGGCTCCAGCGGCCCTGCGCACTGGAGATCGCCACCTGACCGCCGAGCGCCTCGATGCGCTCACGCGCCCCGATCAGGCCCAGACCGTCGCGGTTGATGACCCCGCCGTCCGCGGAGTCGTTGACCAGCGTCAGCTGAACCTGCTCGCTGTCATGGGTGAGTGCGACCAGGCAGTGAGCACCGGGGGTGGCGTGTTTGACGATGTTGTTGATGCCCTCGACCAGGAACTTGCCGACCGCCTGGCGCAGTGCCGGACGCAACGACGCCGGCACCGGCTGGTACTGCAGATCGACCTGAAAGCCGTTGCGTTGCAGCCGGTCACGCTGAGCGCTCAGGAACTCGCCCAGATCGGTCACCTGCCAGGCGGGCCGATCGGTGTCGGCTCGCAGCACGTGCAGCATGGCGCGCATGTCCTGGATCGAGCCGCGGGCCAGTTGAGCGATCTCACGCAGGGCGGCCTCCACCTGCGGGGGCACGTCCGGCTCGTCCAGCGCATCGTCGGCCCGCATGGCGATCAGCGTGTCGGTCTGCGCCACGGTGTCGTGCAGATCCTGCGCGATGCTGCGCCGCACGTCGCGGACGGCGTCGGCCCTGGCTCGTTCGGCCGCCACCAGGCGAAGCTCCAGGACGCGCCAGGTGAGGCCCAACAGCACGGTGCCCGCCATCAACACCGTGAAGAAGATGCTGCTGGCCACCGAATGGCGGCCGTCCGCGGGCCACAGCGCCGCGGGCGGCAGGCTGAGCGCCAGCAGCACCACCGCCAGCAGCACGGTGCCGCGCCGGCCCTGAGCGGCCCAGGACAGTACGACCAGATTGACGCCGAGCAGGCCGATGCCCGGCACGTCTCCGGTGCTCAACAGCAGCACCAGCGCCAGGGCCGCGAGCCCGGCGGCGACCATCGGGCGGGTTCGGGCCAACCCGCCGGCCACACAGGCGACGACGTCGAAGGCTCTGACCCAGCCGGACTCCTCGGTGGTGACCAACGCCGTACACAGCAGCAGGGCGGCGAGAATCGCCTCGATCGGAATGTGGCTCAACACATTGGTCAGCCGGTCGGCGCGGGGTTTCGTGGGTGCTGGGGGTGCTGCCACCAGCCCATAGTGTCAGCCCACCGGGCCGCGGTACTAGGAACGCTCGCAGCAGAGCCCGAAGATTCGGCAGAGCCAGGGAATCACCTGCGTGGAACTGCCAGCGCTCGCCGGGGTCGGGGCGGGGTGGACGAGCGGTGTGGCGCTGGTCAGGCCGGCGCCCAGGGCGAGGCCGAAGGCGGTGGAGATGACGAACGCGCGCATGTGGTGCTCCTTTGCTCCTGTTGGTGGCTAACGCCGATCACGCTAGGCAGCGAACCGCTGAGTGCACGAGGCACCCGGCTCGTTGGACACCTTTGGGGGATGGCCGACGTCTCCAGAAGTTGCATGTTTGCCGCCAGGCATTGTCGCGATGGCGCCGCGCGGCTTGAACTGGTCGTGGTCGTTGGTGGGCAACGGCCCAGCGGCGCCGAGGCGACGATCGCCCGGCGCGGAAGGGAGTCATCATGTTGGGTACCTACGTCAAGACTCGTCTGGCGGTCGAGGACTTCGTCCGCCGGCAGGCGGAGTTGGCCACCCGCAGCGAATACCGGTGGGTCTGGCTGGTGCTGATCGGCATCCTCGTGATCGCCGCGGCGGTCGCCTGGGTCTACTGCCGCAACGCCGGCTACCGCGGGTTCAGCGGTCACATCGAAGCCGTCCGGGGCCCGTTCGGCATCAAGATCGGCGTCAAGCTCGGCTGCTACTGACCATCGCAACTGACTGCTGAAAGGAGGCGTGGTGGACATTCCGCTGACGGTGCATGGACTGACCAAGCTCTACGGCACCCGGGCCGGCATCGCCGAGGCGAGCTTCGAGGTGCGTCCCGGCGAGATCGTCGGGCTACTGGGACCCAACGGCTGCGGCAAGTCCACCACGCTTCACTGCATCACCGACTATCACAACGCCACCAGCGGCGAGGTGCTGATCGCCGGTCACCCTCATGATCGGCCCAGCGCCAAGAGCCGGCTGGGGTTTCTGCCCGACGATCTGCCGCTGCCGGAATCGCTGAGCGGTCGCGAGTTGCTGATGCTGCACGCGCACCTGCGCCCCGGCCTGCAGCTCGACACCGCCTACGACCTGCTCGAGGTGTTCGACCTGATGGATCACCTGGATCGCTACGTCGGTGACTACAGCCACGGCATGAAGCGCAAGCTTCAACTCGTGCTGGCGCTGGCGCATCGTCCGACCCTGCTGGTGCTCGACGAACCGCTGCGCGGACTCGATCCGGAGGCGGCCATTCTGACCAGCACGGTGATCAGCAGCTTCGCCGGCTCGGCCGGCGGGGTGCTGATCGCCACCCACGACCTGGCCGAAGCCGAACGCACCTGCGACTCGGTGGTGATCGTCAGCCAGGGCCGCGTCGTGGCCCAGGGCGCTCCCGCCGACCTGAAGAGCGAGCACGGCGCGTCCTCGCTCGAAGACGTCTTTCTCACCCTGACCGGCATCCGCGACGGCCTCGCGGCCAAGCTGCGCCGGCTCACCCTCACTCTCGACATCAATCACCCACTCGTGCTTGGAGGCACATCATGAAGTTCGTCCGTAATCTCGGAATCGCAGCCGGCGTCGTCATCGTGGGCATGATCGGCGTGGCGGTGGCCTGTTTCATCACCGGCGCGGGGGTGCAGATCCCGTGGCTGGTGGACGCGCCGCCGCGCAGTGGTGCAGCACCGTCCCTGCAACTGACCTTCGAGCCGCTCGGCCTGCTGGTGATCACTCTCGGCGGCGCACTGCTGCTGACCATGATCACCCGGTTGCGGCCCGCGCCCAGCCACCTCTGAACCGGCGCCGGAAGCGGAGACGTCGATGAGCGGGGTGTCGCTGGGGCAGCGTGGATCCCGGTCCCCGACCGCGGTGCTGCTCGGCGTCACGTGGCGGGGCTGGTTCAACCAGGTGGCTCGTGGCCTGGGTGGACGCTGGCGCGCGGCCGGGTTGGTCGCCGGAGTGAGCGCACTCGCGCTGGCCGCGCTGGGCTGGAGTTCGATGGCCATGCTCGACACGGTGGCCGGACTGGATCTGATCCGCGAGGCTCCTGCTGTCGTTGTGGGCGCAGTGGCCTGCTTGTCCGCCCTCGGTGCCCTGGTGGCCTGCCTCTACACCCCCGATCGCAACGTGCTGGTGGCACATCTGTCACCCCTGCCGGTGCCGCGTCAGGTGCTCAGGCGGGCCGCGCGCGCCCAGGAGATCCTGGTCGGCGCGACCCTCGCCCTGCTGTTGACCGGCCCGATTCTGGTGCAGCCGCTGGTCAGCGGAAGCCTCGAACAGCGCCTTCGGGCCGCGGCGGTGCTGATCGGCACGGTCGCACTGGTCACGCTGCTCACGCTGCTGGCGACCCGGCTGCTCGAGACCGGGCTCGGCCTGTTGCCGATCTCGCCGCTGATCGCACGGGCACTCGCCGCGCTGATCGTGCTCACCGGGTTCGCGTGGATGTTCATGGCGGCGATGCCGATGAATCAGAACGTCGCGCACGGACCGGCGCTGGGCCTGGGTGATGCGCTGGTCTGGGCCTTGAGCGGACCGGTCGGCTGGCTGGCCGTGGCGGGCATCGCGGTGCTGACCTGGGTCTTGTGGCAGGTCAGCGGTTGGTGGGAGGTCGCCGGCGCGACCCGCGGACGAACGAACCACTCGGTCGCAGCGGTGCGCGCGGCGGCCAGTCTCACCGCACTGGAGCGCCGGCAGTGGCTGCGATTCGGACCCAACCTGGTGATGCTCGTCTTTCTCAACGGTGTCGCGGTGCTCGGCCTGGTGGGGGTGGTCACCACCGGCGGCGACCAGTTCGGAACGTCCTACCTGATCCTGCCGATCCTGAGCGCGATCGGGGTGGGCGCATTCGGCCCGACCCGGCGGGTGCTGTGGATCTTTCGCGTCACCGGACGTCCGACCGCGTGGGTGGTGCCGAAACTGCTGGCCGTGCTGTCGGTGTGGGCGCTGATCATCGTTGGCTACGGCGCGGCCCTGGTCTGGCTCGGTCAGTGGAGCCTGGTCGATCTGGCCTGGATGCTGCCGTTGCTGGCCGCGGAGGTGCTCGTCGCCATGACGATCGGCGTGATGCTGCCGGTGTCGGCCGAGCAGTCGATCAACGGATCGGTCAGCGAGGCGGCGACCCTGGTGCTGGTGATCGCACTGACCGCCGGGGTGCAGAGCGCGCTCGGAGGTATCACCAGCCTGCCCCTGGCGATGTCGATGCAGGCGCTGGTCGTGCTGTGCGCGTTGGCGGGCTACCTGTTGGTGGCGCGGGCGGCGGGCCGGGCATGACCGGCCTGCTGCAGGTCGTGGTCGCCTCGGTCCGTGCGGTGCTCACGATGGCGGGCCTGCTGTTCGGGGTCGCGGTGCTGGCCGGCGCTGCGGCGGGTGACCTGCCCGTGGCCCTGACCGCCGCCGGTTGGGGCGTGCTGATCGGGGTCAGTGGGCTCTGGGCGCACGAGGCAGCCCACCTGATCATGGCGCGGCGGTTGGCGGGGGCGGCCGCGGCGGAGGTTGTCAGGTCAGGCTCGACGCTCGCTGTGCGCGCACCAGAGCTGACCCCGGGGCAGGCCGTTGCGGTCGCTGTGGCCGGACCGGTGGTGGGCGCTGCCGCCTCGCTGGGCTGGACGCCGGTGGCACCGTTGTGGATCGCGGGCGGGTTCGCGCTCGTCCATGCGGCCAACCTGGTACCGGTGGCCGGCACGGACGGTGCACTGGCCTGGCGTGCCTGCTGCCGGCTGCTTGATCGACGCTGGACAGCGAAAAGGGGTGTCACTGGTGGGCAGTGACACCCCAGGGCATCGCAGGCGACGATCACCGACGACCCCGATAGTCTACGGCCCAGAGCCCCCAGCCGACAGTCAGCAGGATGTGGACATGGCAGTGCCGATCCGGGTCGTCGTCGTCGACGATCAACCCGCCATGCTGCGTTCGCTCGTCCGCATGTTCGAACGGGTCCCGGTGGTCGAATGCGTGGGCGAGGGCCAGGACGGTTTCGACGCCATCCGGCTGGTCGAAGCCCTGGACCCCGACGTGCTGCTGATCGATCTGTTGATGCCGAAGATGAGCGGCATCGAGGCGATCCGGCGGATCGCCGCAGCCGGGCCGCGGCCGCGGCTGATCGCACTCACCACGATGAGTGATGACGAGACCTTCGCCGACGCCCTGCAGGCCGGAGCCGCCGGCTTTCTGCTCAAGGGCAGCACGGTCGGCGAGATCGTCCGCGCCATTCAGGTCGTGCACGCCGGTGAGGCCATGCTGTCACCGCAGCTCGTCACCCGGCTGATAGCGCGGTACACCCAGCAGGCAGCGGTCGACATCGGTGGCCTCGGTGACAGCGATGTCGCGCTGCTGCGCCTGGTCGCTCAGGGGTTGAGCAACGAAGAGATCGCGGAGCAGCGGCATCTCAGCCCAGCCACCGTGAAGAGCTACCTAAGCAGGCTGCTGACCAGGACCGGCTGCCGCGATCGCGCCCAGCTGGTGATCCTGGCCTACCGCAGCGGTATCGCCTGAGGTCTGAGCCTGGATGGGCTGAGCGCGGCTACTCCTGCTCGGCCCAGAATCCGCCCGGGGCGAACAGTTCGTCGACGAGCTCGTCCAGCAGGTTGAGCTCAAGCAGCAGGTCGAGGACGGTGTAGCGCTTGCGGATCATCTGCGCCCGCTGGTAAGTGGCCCTGAACTCGGCCCAGGTCAGCTCGATGTCGTAGGGATGCGCCGGTGCGCCGGCGGCGCGCAGCATGCGCTGAAGCTCGGCCGCGGGCATCAGCTGGGCCTGCAGCTTCGCCTTCAGGTCGGGCCAGCTCGAGCGGACGAGCTCAAGGCGCTCACGCAGCTGATCGGGGCTGAGATGCTTGGCCAACGTCTGGGCGACGATCTCGTCCGCCAGGTGCGGCTGGTGGGCGGCTCGAGACCGGGCCTCCATGCCGGCGGCGTCGGGGTAGGCGGCAACGGCGTCGTCCACGTTCACCTGCGACAGGTCGCGCTCGAGGAACCGCTCGTAGAGCGCGGCGATCGAGACGCTGCCGACCGCCACCTTGAAGCCGTGCGAGAGCCGGCGCGGGGTGATGTCGACGCCGTGGCCCTCCATCTCCCACAGGTGGCTGAACTGATGTTCGGCACCCGAGGCGGGCCGCGACGACTCGTGCGCCTGCATGGCCAGACCCGACATCAACAGGCCCTCGGTGAGTTCGCCGATCGCCGCTTCGTCACCGGCGGCGAGTGCGTCGGGCCGGGACAACGAGGCCCGCAACGGGCCCTGGACAAGCCCCCACACATAATCGTCCAGCGCTTCGACACCGACCGCGTCGGCCAGGATCCAGTCGGCACCGGCCGGCACCTTGCCCAGCAGGTCGCCGTACCCGGACGCGGTCATCTCCGCCGGAGCGGCCGCCAGCACCGTCCAGTCGGCAAGGCACACCGCGGGCGCCGGGCAGTTCAGCGTCTGCTTGTAGCCATCGACCGCGATGGATGAGCCGAAGGCGGTGTAGCCGTCCATGGACGAAGCGGTGCACACCACCAGGTAGGGCCTCTCCAGCTCGCCGGCGGCCCGTTTGACGATGTCGTTCAGGGTGCCGGCGCCCACGGCCACCGGAACTGCGTCCACCTCGCGCAGCGCGTCCCGCAGCACCTCGATGTTCTCGTACCGGGCGTACAGCTCCGGCTCACCGGGAAAGACGTACTGCTCGGCCAGCTCGATGCCTGCGGCCGTCAACTGCTGGACGACCGCGTCACCGGCCACGGCCATGGTGCGCTCATCGCCCACCACGATCGCCGGCCGGTCACCGAACGTGGACCGGAACACCTCGGCGACCTGAGCGATGGCCGACTCGCCGGCGATCACCGCCTTGGTGTCGGTCGAGGTCTGCAGCGCCCGTTCGATCAGTTCAGACATGTGTGTCGCTCCGTTTCGTGGCTTCGGGATGGTTGGGGAATGCGAACGCCCGGGGCCGACAGGCGGCCACCGGGCGTCGACGGCTCAGGCGTCGACCCAGTTGTCGTCGGTCCAGCCCAGCTCGTCCCACGCGGCGGCCGGGATGAGCCGGTCGATGCGGTCCATCACGTAGGTGGGCCGGTGCTCGTCCGTCAGCGCACGGACATCGTCGGCCGTCGCCTCGCCGGTGAGCACCAGGCCCGAGACCATGCCGGTGTCGAGCGCCATCTGAATGTCGGTCTGCAACCGGTCGCCGACCATCACGGAGTGTTCGACGCGCGCGTCCAAGCCCTCCATGGTGACCTGCAGCATGATCGGGTCGGGCTTGCCCAGCGACTTGACGCACTTCGTACGGGTGCAGGCCTCGATGGCGGCCGTGATGGACGCGCAGTCCGGTTCGCCGCGGCCGCCGGGGAAGGGGCAGAACCGGTCGGGGTTGGTCTCGATCAGGAACGCCCGCTTGTAGAACCAGATGGCGTCGAAGGCGATCTGCAACTTGCGGTACTCGAAGGTGCGGTCGTAGCTCGAGATCACGATGTCGATCTCTTCGGGGTCATCGCTCAGCGTGAACCCGGCCTTGACCAGCGCATTCTTGAGCGGCTGTTCGCTGATCGGAAAGAGCACGGCGTCGGGGTGGTGGGCCAGCAGCCACTTGGTGGTGGTGACGATGGTGTTCGAGATGTCTTCCACCGGGGTGGGCAGGCCGAGCTTGGTCAGCTTGCGGGCATACATCTCGGGGTCTTTGGTGGGGTTGTTCGAGAGGTAGCGAATGGGCAACTCCCGCCGGCGCAGCTCATTGATCATGCGAGCTGCGCCGGGCAGGAGGTGGTCACCCAGGTAGATGGTGCCGTCCATGTCGAACACGTAGGCGTCGTAGAACTCGGAGGGTCCACGCAGCACGTCGCTCGACATGGCGGTCACCTTTCAGGGCAGGTTCGGGCTCAGGCAGGGGTGAGTGCGCCCGTGATCACCAGGATCAGGAAGGTCGACGACCAGATTGCTGCCGCGGGCGGGTCGATGTGGGTGGTGCCACGCTGATGGAACAACTGGGACTGGAACTCGGCGAGGAAGGCCGAGATCGCGCCGAAGACGCAGCCGATCAGGATGGCGCCGATGGCGGTCATCCAGGTGCCGGAGGTCCACTGCCCGTTCCAGTCGAAGCCCGCTCCGGCCAGCACCGGCATGAACTTCACCGCGGCCAGGGCACCGATGATGGTGATGTGGTGCTGCACCGGCATCTCTGCGCCCAGGATCAGGAACAGGATGATGATGGCCGAGATCGCGAACGGAAGGGTGTGCGCGACGGCGGCACCGCCGGGCACGTAGTGACCCAGCATGATGCCCGCACCGGCGGCCATGCCACCGGCGAAGATGCCCAGCGGAATGTACTGGCTCGGCTTCTCTTGGTAGCGCAGCCAGAAATCGGTTTCGTTGGGAGCGATCTTGGCGAACAACGACGTCGCGCCCTTGTTGAACTTCTCGGGAACCACCACGCTGTTGCCCCAGAGCACGCGGGCCAGCACGTTGCTGGTGAAGACGGTGAGCGCAACGGTGTCGGTGTGGCTACCGAACCACGGCAGCAGACCGAGGCCCAGGTTCAGCAGGTAACCGAAAGCGCCGAACGCGGCACCGACGAGCAGCACGTCCACCCGTCCGAGACGGGCCAGCGGTGAGGTCGCGTCACGGCCTGATTCGATTAATCCCTGTTTCATTGCGTAGGCGGCGCCGGCGACACCGGCGGCGAAGGTGATGTGCGGGCCCATGACGGGACCGAACGCTAGGTAGTCGAAGCCGATGGTGCTGCTGGTGCCCGCGAAGATGCCCCAGGAGACCAGGATCATCAAGCCGGTCAGCGCGAACGCGAAGTTGCCACCGATGGCTGCACCGAAGTAGCCGCCGAAGAGGGCCGCGATCAGGCCGAGCAAGAAGATTGCAATGTCACTGGTGAACATGTGCCGTCCTTGTCAGATGTGATGGTGGGAAGGATCAGTTGCTCAGTCGCAACTGGTTTGTTCGGCTTCCGTGCTGTTGTCGCCCTTGTCGTACGACTCGAGCGCGGCCACCTTGGGTGCAGAGGACGATGTGGGGTCGAAGGTGTAGCCGAGCCACTCCTTCGCAAGCCGCCGGGCCAGTTCCAGCCCGATGACGCGCTGACCGAAAGTGAGAACCTGGGCGTTGTTCGACAACACGAGCCGCTCGACGGAAAAGCTGTCGTGCGCCACACTCGCCCTGATTCCGGGCACCTTGTTCGCCGCGATCGCGACGCCCATACCCGTTCCGCAGATGAACAGGCCACGATCGGCCTTGCCCTCTGCGATCAGTCGCGCACCCGCCACCGCAACGTGGGGGTAGTCGATGTCCTCACCGGACCCGATGCCTGCGTCGATAACCTCATCGACACGGTTGTCGGCTTCGAGATCCTTCTTCAGTTGCTCTTTGTAGTCGAACCCGGCTGTATCAGCCGCGACCACGACGCGCAGACCCATTCGTACTCCTTTGCACGAGGTTGGCGGACCCGCCGACAGGGCCCGCTTGTCAAGAACCTACCAGTGAGGAAGGGGTTTGTAACAGAGTTTGTGAGGTTCGCGCGGACGTGTTGCGGCGCCCTCGCGCGCGACGACCGGAGGCTCGATGATGGAGCCGGGACGTGCCGGGGGCACTCTGCTCAGCCTGGAGTCAGGCAGAGGGCGCCGGAGCGCAGACCACGCTCACGCCGCGTTCGCGCAGGTCGGTGACCAACGACTCCGGGGTCAGCGCGTCGACGACCACCTGATCGAAATCGGTCATCGAGGCGAACGTGTGCAGGGCTCGACGGTCGAGCTTGCTGTGGTCGAGCAGCAGGATCGACTCGGCGGCCGAGGCCATCATGGCCCGCTTCACCTGCACGCAGTCCTCGTAGGGGTGGAAGCACTGCAGGTCGCTGATGCCCGATGCCGACATCAGGCAGTAGTCGGCCCGGATGCCCGCGATCACGTCGGTGGTGGTCTGGCCCAGCAACGCCTCGGCCCAGGCCTGGTACTCGCCGCCGGTGACGAACAGGCGCACGCCCGAACGGCGCTCCAACTCGCGGGCCACCAGCATCGAGTTGGTGACCACCGTGATCGGAACCACCTCGAGCAGCCGCAGCACCCACAGGGCGGTGGTGGAGTCGTCCACCATGATCGAACTGCCGGGACGGATGCGCTCGGCCACCACGCGGGCTACCTGCTGCTTGAGTTCGGCGTTCTGATTGACCCGGATGCCGGCCGCGATCTCGTTGAGCCCGGTGGCGACGGCGGTGACCTGGCCGCGATGCCGCAACAGCACGCCGGCCTCTTCGAGGGCCTCGATGTCGCGGTAGACCGTCATCGCCGAGACGCCGGTCAGCTCCACCAGCTCTTCGACGGCGGCGGAGCCGTTCTTGACCACCCGCTCGGCAATCGTCATGCGACGCTCACGGAGCGCTCCAGCGGAACCCCGTCCGCGACCCTTGACAGCCAATGTGGTGCCTCGCTTGCCCATATTCGTGTGTGGGTAACACGCATTGTGCCGCAGATGATAGGAATTCGTGCGTTTCTTCTCAACTGAACAGCGACTGAACCTGGTCAGGGCATCGACGACGAGGCCGTTGCGGGGTGAGGAACGCATGGCGAGCCGTGACCGGCCGGCTTCACGAGGGTGCTATTCACACCGGTTGTGCGGCAATCAACGCAGTGGGCGACAGTGTGCGTCCCCAACAGCTAGGTTGGGTAAAAATCCAGGCTCGGCCCGGTGCTCACGCCCGCTGGCGGGCGCCCCGTGCCAGCGCTCGGCCGGTACGCGCCGGTCACCGTCCCGGCAAGGCAGCCGGAAAGGAGCAGTCATGGCAACCCTCGTGGTACTCGGCTCAGGCATCATGGCCACCGCACTGGCCACCCCATTCACCGACAACGGCAACGAGGTGCGTCTGGTCGGCACCCATCTCGATCGCGACATCATCGAATCGATCAAGACCAGCGGGGTGCATCCGAACCTGAACCTCAAGGTGCCGGCCGGCGTCAGCGCCTACCAGCTCGAAGAGGCCGCCGAAGCGTTCGAGGGCGTCGATCTGGTGATGAGCGGGGTGAACTCGTTCGGCGTGGACTGGGCGGGTGAACAGTTGGCCGGGTTGCTGCGGCCGGGCATGCACGTGGTCGCGCTCGCCAAGGGCATGCAGGCCGACGCGGACGGCAACCTGACGATCCTGCCCCGGGCGCTGATGGCCCACGTGCCCGAGAGCCTGCGCGAGCAGGTGTCGATCTCGGCGATCGCGGGGCCGTCCATTGCGGGCGAGGTGGCGATCCGGCGGCACACCGGGGTGGTGTTCACCGGCGAGAATCCCGAGGTGCTGGCGATGTGGAAGGAGCTGTTCGAGACCGACTTCTATCACGTCTGGACCAACACCGACTTCGTCGGCGTCGAGGTGTGCGCCGCCACCAAGAACTGCTACGCGTTCGGTGCGGGCTTCATGCACGGCACGCTCAACGCGCTGCGCGAGACCAACCCGCAGTACGTGAACTACAACTACGGTGCTGCGCTGTTCGGCCAGGCGTCGATCGAGATGACCCAGTTCATGGACCTGCTCGGCGGCCGGCAGACCACGGTGCTCGGACTGCCCGGTATCGGCGACTGCTTCGTCACCTCGATGGGCGGACGCAATGTGAAGGTGGGCACGCTGGTCGGCGAAGGTCTGACTTTCAGCGAGGCACGCGATCGCATGCCCGGTGTCACCCTTGAGGGGGCGGCGGCGATTCAGGTGATCGGCGATGCCTTCGAGCGGCTCACCGAGCGCGGTGTATTGCAGCCGGAGCAGTTCCCGTTGCTGCGGCATCTGCACGAAGTGGTGGCCAAGGACCGGGCGGTCGACGTGCCGTGGAAGACCTTCTTCGGCTCGGACGGGTCCGGGCAGGGCTGAAGCGTCGCCGACGGGTAATGGGGACGGTTCTTTTCCCGTTCACCCGTCCCGCGCCGGCGACGGGTAATGGGGACGGTTCCTTTCCCGTTCACCCGTCCCGCGCCGGCGACGGGTAATGGGGACCGGTTCCTTTCCCGTTCACCTGTCCCGGCGGGACAGCCGGGTAGACTCCGCGCGCGAGTCATGGGCACTGGCGATGACGGACAATGGGGACGCCTGTCGTTCAATCCCGTCGAGGTGGCGAGATCGTCGACAGGCGGACCAGCGCGTCTGGTGGGCAGGCTGATGAGCAGGGTCAGGCGTCCGCTTGGGAGGTCCTCGCGACAGGGAAAGGAACCGTCCCCAATACCAGTCGCAACGGCTCAGCATCGCTCGCGACAGGGAAAGGAACCGTCCCCAATACCAGTCGCAACGGCTCAGCATCGCTCGCGACAGGTAAAGGAACCCCCCAATACCAGTCGCAACGGCTCAGCATCGCTCGCGACAGGTAAAGGAACCGTCCCCATTACCGGTCGGGACGGCTCAGCAACCGCTCGCGACAGGGAAAGGAACCGTCCCCAATACCAGTCGCAACGGCTCAGCACCGCCCGTGTGCGACGGGGAAAGGAACCGTCCCCAATACCGGTCAGCTCAACCCGTACGCCTGGTGCACCAGGAAGACCGGGTGCTCCACCTTGGCGCCGGAGCCCTTGCGGATCTGCCAGCGACAGGTTTCGGTGTCGCACATCGCGAACTCGGGGTTGACCCGCTTCACCTTGTCGAACAGCGGCTTGCCGACGGCCTGCGCGATCTCGTACTTCTCCTTCTTCAACCCGTAGGTGCCGGCGATGCCGCAGCAGGCGACCTCGGATTCGACCGCCTGGACGCCGGGGATCAGCTTCAGGATCTCGAGCGCCGGCTGACCCATGCCCTGGCTCTTCAGCTGGCAGGGTGCGTGGTAGACGGCGGTCAGCTCGATCGGCTTGAAGTCGGTGGGCAGCTCACCCGCCTCGTACAACTCGAGCAGGAACTCCATGATGTCGCGGATGCGCGTGCCGACGTCGGCGAGCCGCGCGTCGTCCACGCCCATGATCAGGTGCGCCTCGTGCTTGAGCATGCCCGTGCACGACCCCGACGAACTGATGATGGTGAGGTCGCGACCGGCGCTGCGCAGCTCGTCGCACAGCTTGAGCACCTTGGCGGTGGCGCCGTCGAACAGGCCGTTGGACTGCTCGGCCAGCCCACAGCAGCCCTGCTTGGGCACCAGCACCTCATAGCCCAGGTGCTCCAGCACCTCGATCGACTTCTTGGACGTCTCGACCTCGAAGTAGCCGCCGGCGCAGCCGTGGAAGAACACCAGGGTGCCCCGGGTGGCCTTCGCGGTGGGCTTCGGGCGCTTCTTCAGCCAGCCGGCGAGGGTCTGCGTGTTCGCCTTGGGCATCGGCGCGTCGCGATGAATGCCCATCACCTTCTCGATCACCGTGCGCAGCGGCTTGATCGACAGCGCCGCGTTGGCGACCGGCGCCACCGGGGTCATCGCCATGCCCATCAGGGTGGTCTGGCTGATCAGTTGGTCGCGCAGCGGCATGTGGTCGCTCTTCATCACCGCCCTGGCCTGACCGTTCAACTCGGCGATCTTGACGCCCTGCGGACAGGCCAGCGTGCACGCGCCGCACGAACTGCAGTAGTCGAGTGAATGGTCCACCGACTCGCCGTGCCGGAAGCGCTCCGCCTGGGGGCCCACGTACTTGGGCCCGGTGAACTTGTCGGTGACCGCCGAGACCGGGCAGTGCGTCTCGCAGATGGTGCACTTCACGCAATGGTCGAGGGAGGCCCGGGCGAGCTGCGTCGCGGCGTAGTCCAGGCCGTCGGAGGCGTTCATGAGGCTGCTCCCTGGGTGGTTGCGGTGGTGGCTGCTTCGAGAATCGAATCGGCGGCCCGGACGGCGCTGGCGACCGCTATGCCCTCGCCGGACTTCTCCTGCCAGCGGGTGGCGCCGGCCAGGATGCCGCCGGCCGCGTACAGGTTGGAGTAAACGGGCTCACCGCCGGGATGCCGCACCAGCATGGTGTCGTCGGTCTCGACGCCGGCGGTGAACAGCGGCTGCGGATCACCCCAGTAGTCGCCGTGCACCAGGTGCCCTTCGGGCCTGCGCAGCGGCAGGTCGAACACCGCCTCGTGCAGGTTGTGGTAAGAGTCGGCGCTCAGCGCGCCCGACTCGAAACCGCCGGTGGCGAGCAGGAACGCGTCGGCCTTGAAGTCGCGGTCACCGCCGGCGGTGGCCAGCTGCACGCTGTCGACCGCGCCGGCGGAACTGCGGAAGCCGGTCACCCGGCTGCCCGGCACCACCCGGACGCCCGCCGCCTTGGCACGCGCCGTCAGCGCGCGGTTCTGCCGCATGCCGGGCACGGACGGGGGCGGCAGCGGGATCTCGAAGACCGGTGCGCCGATCAGTTCGGCGATCTCGGCCCAGGCGCCGTGGTCGTCCAGACCCAGGACGGCGGGCAGGCCGACGGTCTCACCCTCACCGACCACCGCTGCGACGCCCTGGGCGAAGCGGCGGCGGAAGCCGGGATCGTCCAGGGCCCGGGCGTAGGTGAGCCCGCTGGAGTCGACCTCGTTCTCGCGCGCGGGAATGTCGATCATCACGTGCCGGGCGGTCAGCCGGCCGCCGCCCGGTAGGTCGGTGCGGTTCAGGTTCTGGGCCACCAGTTCGGGGTAGAAGTCCTTGATCCGGCGCAGCCCGACGATGACGAAGGAGGCGCCGTCGACACAGGAACCGGCGGTCATGCTCGGTGACACCAGCGCGGTCGGGCGCACCGAACCCACCGCGGTCGGCAGGTGCAGGTTGACGGCCGGGTCGCCGGTCAGCAGGCCCGGGCCGAGCAACTCCTTGAGGTACTCCAGCGAGCGCGCGACCAGCGCCGCGTCGAGCATTCCATAGGGGTGGCCCGGGTGTGCCTGCGCGAATCCGGCCAGCGCGTCCAGCGGCCGCTGCACCCGCTCGGGCGCGTAGCCGAGCACGTCAACGGTGCCCTGGCCCAGCTGCAGCCCGCCGGTGCCCTTGTTGAGCAGGGCGACCCGCGCCCCGGCGTCCGCCAGCCGAATGGACGCGACCAGCCCGGCCAGGCCGGCACCGATCACCACGACCCGTGTCATCACACGACCTCCTCATGGGTGGGGCCGGGAAGGTGCTCGACGTCGAGCGTTCCCTGAAAGATCCAATTGTCGAGTGCGGTCTGGCGCACCTGGTCGCCGTACAGGATCGGCCAGATGCCGATCCAACGGTTCTTCAGGAACAACCGCATCAGCCCGGTGGCGCGCTCGATGTCGATGTGCTCGCTCTGCAGCGCAACCCCGGTCGCCCGCATCGAACAGAACCCGCCCTGACAAGGACCCATGCCGAGCCGCAGCTGGCGGCGCAGATCGTCGAAGCTGCCCTTGGGCTGGTCGGCGAGCGCCCGGGTGAACATGCCCTTGCTCATCAGCTCGCACTCGCACAGGATCTGGTCGTCGTACCGGTCGTGCTCGCGTTCTTCGAGGCGATGGGTGATCACGTAGTTCCTGCCGCTCTCCGAGCCCGGCACCTGTTCGGTCGCCGTCCGGCACGGACGGGGGTCGTTCAGCTGGGCGCACATGGCGTTCACCACCTTCTCGGCCATCAGCCGGTAGGTGGTCAGCTTGCCGCCGGCGATGGTCAGCAGACCCTTGAGCCCGTCGCGGTCGGAGTGGTCGATGATCGACATGCCGCGGCTCATGTGCCGGGTGTCGCCCGCGCCCACCCGCGAGTCCTTCACCAGCGGACGGGCGCCCGCCCAGGCGTGGATCGCGCGTGCGCTGCGGAAGCCGGGCACCAGCAGCTCGCCGCAGTCCATCATCTGCTGCACCTCGCCCCAGTCGATCATCAGCCGGTCGGGATCATCAGCCTTCTGGTCGGTGGTGCCGATGATGCACACGGTGTGCACCGGCACCAGGATGTCGCCGTCGGCGGGGTAGGTGAGCCGGTTCACCACCGAGTTGGTCAGCCGGTGGTTCATCGCGATCATGATGCCCGCGCCGGGCACCACCTGCACGTCGGGGCAGCCGGCCATGGCGGCGATCCCACCACCCCACGCGGCGGCGCAGTTGAGCACGAAGTTGGTGCTGATGCGCACCTCTTCGCCGGTCTTGTCGTCGGTGCAGATCACCTGGCTGACCCGGTCGCCGTCGCGGGTGATGCCGGTCACCCGGTGGTAGGTGAGAATCTGCGCGCCGTACTGCTTGGCCGAGTTCGCCGCTCCCCAGACCATCTGCCAGCCGTCGACGGAGCCGTCCTGCACCGCGAAGGCCCTGCTGATCTTCGGGTTGAGCCGAGGTTCGGCTTTCAGCACGTCGGCGACGGACACCTCCTCAAAAGGCACCTTGGTGTCGGTGGCGCCCTTGGCCCAGTCGTCGCCCCAGGCCGGATCGTCCACCTGGGTGGCCACGAAGTACCCACCGGTCAGTTCGACGGCGTCGGCGTTGATCCGGCTGATGATCGCGTTCTCTTCGGCGCACTCGGTGGCCGAGTGTGGGTCGCTGACCACGTAGCGTCCGCCGGAATGCAGCAGCCCGTGGTAGCGGCCCGTGGTGCCCTGGGCCAGGTCGGCACGGTCGACCAGGATCGCCGAGTAGCCCCGCATCGCCACGTCACGTACCACGCCGACTCCGGTGGACCCACCGCCCACCACGACGACGTCTGCTGAGAGTGTCTTCACCGTTGACCTCCGATCGGCGGGCCGGACGACAGCGTCCAGTCGCTGGGCGAAACTGCTGACCAGGCTATTCGGCCCCAGCGCCGGGGTTGCCCGGCACATCCTTTGGGAGCAGATGTGCATTCGACGGCGGGTGCCGTCGACCTCCGTGCATCGACGCTGGGTACGTGTTTTCACATTCGTTGTGAGATTACAACCGGATTCCGTACGACGGCTGTCACTTCGGACAATACGTGTGGGCTGGCCGTCCGAACCCTTGTCACGCGGTTAGGCTGCCAGCATGAAACCGCCCCCGGCCGGGCCCGTGGTGCACCGGCTCGTGATCGTCGGCCTGGCGATCGCGGCGCTCATCTTCATCGTATTCGGGGTGCAGGAGGCGCTGCAGCACGGCCGGGCCTGGTGGCCCAGCGTGGTGATCCCGCTGGCGACCGGGGCAGTGGCGGGACTGATCGTGTGGCTGAACCGGCGGCGGGTCACCGGCACCGGCCCCAACCGAGCCCTGCTGGTCGGGCTGCCCTCAGCGGGTCTGGTGCTGATCGGTCTGGCCCTGTTTCTGATCTACGGGCACTGAGCCACAGGTGGTGCAGGTGTGACCCCGGCCAGCCATGCCCGCGCGATGCGGTGCTGCATGAGCACCACCTGATAGGGGTTCCAGGTCGACAGCGTGTAGCGCAGCACCAGTTCGTCGCCGTCAAGCCGGGCGTCGTAGAAGTAGGGCGCGTAGGCGGCTCCGGTCGCGGTGGACTGAGCACGGAAGACGCGATCGCCGACCGGGTCGCTGCCGTCCGCGATCGCCTTGATGAAGCGCCGCGCCGGGTCAGCGAAACTCATGCCCGAACTCACCCAGTCGAACAGCCGCAGCCGGGGCGACCACGGACCCCATGGGTGGGCGGCCGCGCGCAACACCACGGCGGAGCCGATCGGGTCGTCCGGGCCTGACATGGTGAGCATCAGATAGCGGTCGACCTCGGGCACCCAGCGCACCGACACCTCGCCGAGTGCACCCGGTGACAACAACGGCAGCGCCTCGCTCTCGCACGCCGACCAGTCCCGGCCGTGGCCCGTCCAGTACCGGACGGCCCCGGCGAACGTTTCGAAGCGGCCCGCTCGCAGGTCGCCGGCCAGCCCCGGGGTGGTCAGGTCGACCCGCGCCAGCCGCAGGTCGTCCGCTCGGTAGGCGCCGCTGCCCCACAGGTAGAGGTGCGCTCCGATCCGCTGGGCCGACACGTTGATGAACCGGTGGGTCGAGAAGGTGCCCAGGTGGTGGAACCGCAGCGGACGCCACCTCGCCCGCGGATCGACCCGTAACCCGGGTGCCCGGGTGAGCACGCTGCGTCCCATCACCTGGGCGTCGCGGAAGTGGTCGGAGGTGAAGAACGCGTACAGCTCGCCGTCGAGGCTGAACGCGTCCAGCGGCACGTCGTACTCGCGCAGGGTGACCCCGCCGCCGCGCACGCTGAGCGGCGCGCCGTGCAGTCGCACCGCCGGCAGGTCGACGTCCGGATCATGCACCTCGGCGATCGCGTCGCGGGTGCCCAACCACGGTCGCCGGTGCCAGTGGGTGTCGCCGAACAGCAGAAAGGTGCGGCCCTCGTGGTCGACCCGGACGCCCAGATCGGTGCCGAGCACGCCTGAGCGCCACCGGGTCGACAAGGTGGCGTCCGGACGCGCCGGCTGGCTGTCACGCTCGCCGGTCACCTGTGCCACCTTGCGCGACGGTAGCGGCGCGGCCGTCCAGGGCGAGAGGTCATCGAGCCGCAGGCAGGCGTGCCGCACCCACCGCACCGGGCCGGCCCGTTCCCTCCGGTGCAGGTGGTAGACCGAGCCGTCCACCTGGACCAGCGCCTGCACCCACCCCGACTTCAGCCGGGTGGCTGCCGTCGCGGTGGCGATCACGGTGCCCGAGCCCCACTCGGTGGCGTGCTCGGGCCCGTCCCAGGCCGGACGCTCGATGGCCGCAGGTGCGCCGAGAGGGCCGATGCGTCGCCACCGGGACGGCGCCGGCTCGTTCACCGACCAGGCGTACTCGATCAGGCCGTCCGGTTCAGCAACGTGGACGACCAGTTCGTGCGCCGCCGTGCCGGGGCGGCCCCGTTGCTCGACTGCTCCAGGAGCGAGCGCCGACGCGGTGATCAGGTCGCCCCGCAGCCACGGCGTGTCGGGGCGCTGTTGGCCACAGAACCAGTGGTGCAGGCTGAGCATGCCGTCGTCGTTCAGGGTGCCGATCACCGCCTCGAGCCGGTGGGGTCGGCCGGGCGGTGACCACCAGGCCGGACGGTCGTCCGACTCCAGCAGCGAGGCGGGGCCGATCACGGGCCGGTTGGCACCCACCGTTACAGCCGGTCCAGCACGGCCTGGGCCGTCCCGTTGTCGATCACCAGGTCGGTGGTGGTGCCCGCGCGCAGGGCGCCCACCACCGCGGCGGCCCGGGAGGGGTCGGCCACCACGCAGAACCTGCGCGGCACCCGGGCCAGTTCGCTCGGGGTCAGGCCGGAGGCGCGCTCGTTGAAGGCGATGTCCTTCCACGAACCGTCCTCGCGCAGCAGCACGGTTGCCACATCGCCGACGACACCGTCGGCGGCCAGCGCACGTTTGTCGTCGTCGTCCATGTAGCCGGCGGTGTAGACGTGGGACGGCACCCGGGCGTTCAGGCAGCCGACGCCGAACACCGCCACGTCGAGCCGTCGCTGCAGTCCGATCACGTTCTGCACCGAGCGCTCGCGCCACATGGCGCTCTTGGTCTCGGCGTAGTCGAAGAACGCGGGGACCGGAAAGTAGACCACCCGCGATCCGAAGGCGTCGCCGACGCTCTGCAGGATCTCGCCCACGTACGGAATGCCCGAGCTCCACTGGTTGGTGCCGCCGTTCATCTGGACGACGGTCGATCCGGCCAGCGGCTTGGGTTGCAGGTAGCGCACCACCGTGGACGAGGTGACGCCCCACGCGATGCCGATCACGCTGTTGTCGGTCACCGCATCGGACAGCAGACGGCCGGCCAGTCGGGCCACTTGGTCGAAGCGCCGGTACTCCGACGCGGTGTCCCGCACGGCCACCAGGTGCACCCGGACGCCGAAGGCACGATCCAGGGCGTGGGCCAGCGGCGATCGCGAGCCGGTGTGGTCGGCCAGCGAGATGCGCACGACACCACTGCGCCGCGCTTCCTTGAGCAGCCGGCTGACCGTGGAGCGCGACAAACCCAGCTGTTTGGCGATCGCGTCCATGGTTTCGCCCTGCACGTAATAGCCGGACGCGGCCTGGTACATGTCGTCGTACCGCTCGTTCACCGATCCCCCTCTTGCACCTTCGTGCACAGGCCTAGCGCATGCGTGCAGCTTGTGGCAAGACTATGTGCAGTCGGCCGTGGGGGCGGCCGTCCGACAGCCGGCCCGCAGTTGTTATGGCGCCGGCTTCGATCACCCCTGAAATCCCCGCCGCGCCCGCGGGCACGGCGTAGTTTCTGGTTGTCGGGGGATACTCCGACATTTGCGCGGCACCGCTCACCGGTGCCTGAAGGGAGTGAGTCTCAGTGACACTAGCAACCATCTTTCTCTCCGAAGTCGTGGGCACAGCCATGCTGCTGCTGCTCGGCGCCGGCGTGGTTGCCAACAACATCCTGCCGAGGAACAAGGGTGCGGGCACCGGGTTCCTGATGGTGAACTTCGGCTGGGGTTTGGCCGTCTTCGCAGGCGTGTTGGTTTCGTACAAGTCGGGCGGGCACCTCAACCCGGCCGTCACCCTGGGCGTCGCGGCGTCGGGGGCCAAGGAGTTCGTGGCCGGCATTCCGGTCGACTTCATGTCCATCCTCACCTACATCGCGGCGCAGATGGTCGGCGCCTTCCTCGGTGCGGTGCTGGCGTGGCTGGCGTACAAGAAGCAGTTCGACGGCGATGCACCCGAGGGCTTCAAGCTGGGCGTCTTCTCCACCGGTCCCGAGGTGCGCGACCCGGTCTGGAACGTCGTCACTGAGATCATCGCGACCTTCGTGCTGGTCTTCGTGGTGCTCGCATCCGGCAAGTTCACCGGTGCGAGCCCGACTCCCGCGGCGAACCTGGGCTGGCTGGGTGCGCTCGGCGTCGCCCTGCTGGTCGTCGGAATCGGCGCCTCGCTCGGTGGCCCCACCGGTTACGCGATCAACCCGGCCCGCGACCTCGGTCCGCGCATCGCGCATGCGGTGCTGCCGATTCCCAACAAGGGCGGCTCCGACTGGAGCTACTCGTGGATCCCGGTTGTCGGCCCGATCATCGGCGGCGTGCTGGCGGGCCTGCTCTCGGGCGTCCTGCTGCCCTGATCAGACAGCAACCTCGAAGCTCTGCCCGGGCGGCGACGGCTGGCGCTGCCGCCCGGAGCAGGGCAGGATGTAAGAGACCTCTACAACGATGTGGAAAGGACCACAATGGCTGAGAAGTACGTTCTCGCGATCGACCAGGGCACCACGAGTTCCCGTGCGATCGTGTTCAATCACGCGGGCCGGATCATCGGCACCGGGCAGAAGGAACACGAGCAGATCTTCCCGAAGGCGGGCTGGGTCGAGCACAACGCTCTGGAGATCTGGGACAGCATTCGCGAGGTCGTCGGTGTCGCACTCGCCGACGCCGAGGTCAACAAAGACAGCATCGTCGCCGTCGGCGTGACCAATCAGCGCGAGACCACCCTGGTCTGGGACAAGACCACCGGTGAGCCGGTCTACAACGCGATCGTCTGGCAGGACACCCGCACCGCCAAGATCGTGGACGAGCTGGGCGGCGGCAACCAGGACAAGTACAAGGATCGGGTGGGCCTGCCACTGGCCACCTACTTCTCCGGGCCCAAGGTGAAGTGGATCCTCGACAACGTCGAGGGCGCCCGCGCGCGCGCCGAGGCCGGCGATCTGGTCATGGGCAACATGGACACCTGGGTGATCTGGAACCTGACCGGCGGGGTCGACGGCGGCGTGCACGTCACCGACGTCACCAACGCCTCGCGCACCATGCTGATGGACCTGAAGACCCTGAGCTGGGACGAGAGCATCGCCGCCGACATGGGCATTCCGATGTCGATGCTGCCCGAGATCAAGTCGTCGTCCGAGGTCTACGGCCACGGCCGCGAGGCCGGTCTGCTCGGCGGCGTGCCGATCGCCGGCGACCTGGGCGACCAGCAGGCGGCCACCTTCGGCCAGGCGGCGTTCGAGGTCGGCATGGCCAAGAACACCTACGGTACCGGCTGCTTCATGATCATGAACACCGGTGAAGAGCTGGTTCCGTCCAAGAACGGCCTGCTCACCACCGTGTGCTACAAGATCGGCGACAACAAGCCGATCTACGCGCTCGAGGGTTCGATCGCCGTCACCGGCTCGCTGGTGCAGTGGCTGCGCGACAACCTGAAGATGTTCGCCTCAGCCCCCGAGGTCGAAGAGCTGGCCAAGCAGGTCGACGACAACGGCGGCGTCTACGTGGTGCCGGCGTTCTCGGGCCTGTTCGCGCCGTACTGGAAGTCGGACGCCCGCGGCGCGATCGTCGGCCTGACCCGTTACGTCAACCGCAACCACATCGCCCGCGCGGTGCTGGAGTCGACCGCCTACCAGACCCGTGAGGTGCTGGACGCGATGGAGGCCGACTCGGGTGTCACGCTGGCCGAGCTCAAGGTCGACGGCGGCATGACGATGAACGACACCCTGATGCAGTTCCAGGCCGATCAGGTGGGCGTGCCGGTGGTGCGTCCGGTGGTGGCCGAAACCACAGCGCTCGGCGCGGCCTACGCGGCCGGCATCGCGGTCGGCTTCTGGAACGGCGAGCAGGACGTCATCGACAACTGGGCCGAGGACAAGCGCTGGGAGCCCTCGATGGACGAGGCCGAGCGCGAGCGCCTGTACCGGCAGTGGAAGAAGGCGGTCACCCGCACCTTCGACTGGGTCGACGACGACGTCAAGGAGTGAGTGAGCGGTGATCGGCCGGCCGGGGGTATCGCCCGGTTCGTGCCGATCCGTACCGCGGACGCATTGAGTGCAGGCCGGGCCCGTCACCTTCGTGGTGGCGGGCCCGGTTCTTCACCCGGATCCGGACGACCCGGGCTCTGGTGCGAGCATGTACAGACGAGTAGCGTGAGGCCCATCCACGCAGTACCGGCGGGGGCGACGCAGCCCCGATCGCCAACCTCCGCTCGCCGGCTCGCTCGGCCGCCCGATCCGCAAGGAGCACCATGTCCGGTTCGCTGACCGACGTCGAGTTCGTGGTGCGCAACCTCAGTCGAACGGTTGTCGACAACGAGACCTACTTCGGCGATCTGGACGCGGTGGTGGGCGACGGCGACTTCGGCTACTCGCTGGCCCGCGGCTTCGAGATCATCCTGCAGAGCTGGGATGACTACGACCGCACCGACCCCGGCGTGTTCCTGACCAAGGTCGCCATGGCGCTGTCGGCGCGGATCGGCGGCACCTCAGGGCCGATCTGGGGCACCGCGTTCCTGCGGATGGGGTCGGCCTTGAAGGGCAAGCCCGAGTTCACCGCCGCCGACGTGGTGGCCGGACTGCGCGCCTCGGTCGCCGGCATTCAGGCTCGCGGCAAGGCCGAACTCGGCGACAAGACGCTGTTGGACGCACTGGTGCCGGCCATCGACACCCTGGAGCAGCAGGCGCAGGCCGGGGCGGCGCCGGCCGAGATCGTCGCGGCCATGGCCGAGACAGCGCGTCGTGCCGCCGACGCCACCGCCTCGCTGCAGGCCCGGCGTGGTCGGGCCAGTTACACCGGCGAGCGCAGCATCGGATCGGTGGACGCCGGCGCCATGGCGATCGCGGTGCTCCTGACGCAACTGGCGTCCGACTGGCCCAGCAACTGACCTGCGGCGGGCCACCGCCGGCCCGCCGTCCATCGACCATCAACCCAACGGGAGGGCAACATGAAGAAGTTCGTCAACGACCCCAAGCAGTTCGTGCCCGAGATGCTCAAGGGCATCGCGCTGGCCAACCCCGACACCATCACCTATGTGCCCGAATACAACCTGATCATGCGTTCGGACGCCCCGAACAACAACAAGGTCAGCATCGTGCAGGGCTCCGGTTCGGGCCACGAACCGGCTCACGTGATGGCGGTCGGCCCGGGCATGCTCGATGCCGCGTGCCCCGGCGACGTGTTCGCCGCACCCCCCGCCGACTATGTGTACGAGACCGCCAAGCGACTGGCCTCCGACAAGGGTGTGCTGCTGCTGGTCAACAACTACACCGGCGACCGGATGGCCTTCGAGATGGCGCAGGAGCTGGCCGAGGCCGACGACATCAAGTGCGCCACCCTGTTCATCGACGACGACGTCGCGGTGCAGGATTCGACCTGGACGGTCGGACGCCGCGGCGTGGCCGGCAACTTCTTCGTGATCAAGGCCGTCGGCGCCAAGGCCGAGCAGGGGGCCGAGCTGGATGAGGTGATCCGGGTCGGCGAAAAGGTCAACTCGGTGGCGCGCACGATGGGCATCGCCCTCACCGCCTGCACCCCGCCGGCCAAGGGCAGCCCGCTGTTCGAGCTGGCCGATGACGAGATCGAGGTGGGCGTCGGCATTCACGGCGAGCCGGGACGGCGCCGGGCGAAGCTGGTCAGCGCCGACGAGATCGTGGACGAACTGTTGGGTGCCGTGGTGCCCGATCTGCCGTTCGTCCAGGGCGATCGGGTCGCGTTGATGATCAACGGGCTGGGCGGCACGCCGATCAGTGAGCTGTACCTGCTGTTCGGCATCGCCGCGCAGAAGCTGGCCGACCAGGGCATCACGGTGGCCAAGAGCTACGTCGGCGAGTACTGCACCAGCCTCGAGATGGCCGGCGCCTCGCTCACCCTGGTTCGGCTGGACGACGAGATCGAGGCATTGCTGGACGCGCCGGCGTCCATCGTGAATCGCATCTTCTGACCGTTGCGGGCAGTACCTCCCACGAAACTGCCCTGGTGATGCGCCAACGATATGAGTGAGATCCCGGCGTTCGCCGGGATGACGGCCGTTTCGGTGGTCGAGCTTGTCGAGACCTGGGTTGCCTAACGGTCCTCGACGCTGTCGTCCGACCAGAGGAGTGACTGGGGTTTCAGGTCGGCGAGTTCTGCGTCGGGTTCGACCCGGCCGGCTCGCCGCACCTGGGCCTCGTCGGCAATGACGCTGTGCAGCCGGGCCATCACCTCAAGCGGCATGACGAGGGGGGGCGCACCCCGAAGAAATCGGGTGACCACCTCCTCGGCCACCGCTGTCGGATCCAGCATCGGTGCTCCTTCTGCAGGGGTTGACCCAGGGTTGGACGCACCGGCGGGTGATTCGGTTCCCACGTCAGTCCACCTCCTTGAGATGCTGGAGCAGCACGGCGAGCCGGGCGCGGCCTCGGCTGCAGCGGCTCTTCACGGTGCCGACGGCACACCCGAGAATACGTGCGGCCTCGTCCATCGAATACCCCTCGAGGTCGACCAGCACCAGGGCGGCCCGCTGGTCGGCGCCGATGCGTCCGAGCGCCTCGGTCACCTCGTCGGCGATGCTGGCGCGCACCGCGTCCCGCTCGGGATCATCGGGTGCGGCCAGGTCCGCCGAGCGTTCGGCGTCCTGGGGTAGCGGAACGGCCGCCCGGACGGCGATGCGCCGCAACCGGTCCAGGCAGGCGTTCAGCACGATGCGGTGCAGCCAGGTGGTGACGGCCGCGTCGCCGCGAAAATCGCCCGCGCGCCGGAAGGCCGAGATCATCGCGTCCTGCAGCGCGTCCGCCGCGTCTTCGCGGTTGCTCATCACGCGGAGCGCAAGGGCCCACAGCCGGTCGGCATGGCGCTGCATCAGCAGGCCGAAAGCGCGGTCGTCGCCGGCCACGTGGGCAGCCAGCAGTTGGGCGTCGGAGGGTGCGTCCGGATCGGTCAGCGGCCGGCGAAAGGTGGGCGCCATCATCGGTGCCGCACGCTGCCCGGACGCTCATGCGCCCCGCGATCTGCGTCGGGGGGCTGTCGGGTCACACCCCGCAGGCTAGCGAATGATCGCTCGGGCGTGTCCTACCCGCGCACCTCGATGGTGCCGATGCCGCCCTGGTAGTAGCTGCCCGACTCGGGCGGCAGTGAGGTCAGATAGATCAGCAGGAACCGGGTCTTGATCGGCTTGCTGAGCTTGAACACGGCGGTGCCGGTGGCCTTGGGGATCGAGTCGATGATCGTCCAGTCGGCCTGGCTGCGCATCGGGGCGCTGGTGGCGCCGGCCTCTTTGGGTGAGCGCAGTTCGACCGCGGTGCCGGTGCCCAGCACGCCGACGCTGACCTGGCTGACGCTCGTGACGCTGCCCAGGTCGACCACCAACCCGGCGCCGGGCTTCATCCGGCCCATCCGCGGGTCGCCACGGTACCGCTCGGTGAGCCAGAAGGTCTCGGGGTCGTCGTCGATCGCGCGGCCGGCCAGCCGTGGGTTCTCGGCGTCGCTGCCGCCGTCCGCGGAGGGGTCGAAGTCCTTGACGGACGCGATCGGGATCACCTGGGCGGCGCTGGCGGTGACGGTGGGCGAGGGCTGTGCGCGCGGCGTGTTCAGCTGAACCACCGCGACCCACACCAGCCCGCCGGCCAGCAGCAGGCCGAACAGTCCGATGACGACCGCGAGCGCGGTGCGGCGCGGCCGGCCGATGCCGCCGCGTTGCGGTGAGGGCACCATCAGTCGCGGCTCGGGGGTGCGCGCCGGCGGCGGGATCGGGGTGAAGGGTTCGGTGGACTCCTCAGGCTTGCCCAGGCCGGGGAACTGCCACGGCTGGGTGCTTTCGCCGGTCTCGAACTCATCCGCGGTGCTGGTGGCCGGACGAGGCAGCGGCGGCGGCACGGGTGCGTTGAACGTGCCGGCCGTGCCGAGCGCGCTGGTGGTGGCTGCCCCGGGTGTGGATCGGCCCGCCGTGGTGCGGATCGGCTCGATCGGCATCCGCAGCCGGCGTTCCAGGTCGGGTGCGGCACTGGCCTGGCCGAGCACCGCGTTCAGCTGCTGGGCGATGCCCCGGGCCGTGGTGATCGGGCTCTGCCGGTTGCGTGGCGTCCGATTCAGGATGCGATCGCACAGGGTGTCGAGCATGCGTGGCACCCCCGCCTTGACCTGCGCGGGCGAGAGCGTGCGGGCGCCGTCGGCCGGCGCGGCCTTCATGCCGTAGCCGTCGGCGCCGGGCCAGCGGGTGACCAGGCACGCGTACAGCAGCGAACCCAGCGCGCGGACGTCCGCGGCCTCGCCCTGGTGTGTCTGCGGGGTCGGGTCGAGCGCCGCCTCGACCAGCAACCCGACGATGCGGACGTTGCCCGCCGCGGTGATCACCACGGTCTCGGGGTTGAGCCGCTCGTGGAACAGGCCGCGGCTGTGCAGCGCCGCCATGGCCTGGGCGAGCTCCTTGACCACCCAGGCCGCCTCGACCGGCGACAGCGCGCCGCCGCGCAGCACCTCGGCGATCGAGGTACCGGTGGAGTACTCGTAGACGATGTACGACTCGCCGTCGTCGAAGGCACCGGCGTCCAGCACCCGCAGGAAGGCCGAGTCGGGGGCGCCGGAGGCGCGTTTGGCGACACCGATCAACTCGGGGCCGCGCGGGTCGTCCGGGGGCAGCAGGTGCATCAGAACCGGACGGGACAGCCGTTGGTCGAAGGCCCGCCAGGTCAGTGCATTGCCGCGGCGGGCCAGCACCTCGTCCAGCCGGTAGCGCTCGCCGAGCACCTGCCCGACCACCACGTCCGCCACTGCGCTGTCGGTGGGTACGTCCATCACCGGCGCGTGTCCGTCCTCGGGGTCGGGGTAGTGCAGCAGGGGCTGATCGGACGGTGGCGTATCCGGCCGGTCCACCGCGATGAACTGCCCGGTTCCGTCCGGATCGTCGTTCACGGTGTCGACCGCTTCAAGCTCGGGGGCATCCGGCGGGCCGTGGCCGACCTCGTCGGCCAGCTCGTCGATCTCGTTCTCGACCACGACCACGGGTTCGAGTTCGGGCTCGGTGCGCCGGCGGCGCAGCACCGCCAGCATCTGGGTGGTCTCGACGATGCCCAGCCGCTTGGCGGCGAAGAAGAAGGTGAGCACTGCGACCACGCCGGCCAAGGCCAGGCCGACCAGGGCCATCACGAGGCCGGTGAACCGTCCGAAGAACCAGGTGATCGCATAGGCCAGCAGCGCCGCGGGCACGGTGGCGCCGACCAGGGTCGCGAGGTGCCGCACGAGGCTGCCGCCGCTCAGCGCCGACAGCCGCTTGCGCAGCGCCCGATGCGAGATCCAGACGCCGAGCAGGTACGCGAAGCTGTAGGCGAGTGCCAGCCGCGGCGCAACCGTGGTGACGTTCTGCCAGGCCAGCGTGAACCCGATCGCCAGCACGGTGTTCGCCCCCGAGATCGCCACCTGCAGGTAGAACGGGGTACTGGTGTCTTCGAGCGCGTAGAAGCCGCGCAGGTACAGGTACTGAATGGTGTACGGCACCAGACCGACCGCGAACGCCATCAGCGTCCAGGCCACGAAGTGGTAGTCGGTGCGGCCCTGGCCCGATCCGAAGGCGACCCGAGCGATCGGGTCGGCCAGCACGATCAGGCCGATCGAGGCCGGCACCAGAAAGGTGACCGCCAGGCGGATCGCGCGGTTCACCTCGTCCGCCACCCCGACCAGGTCCTTGGCCGCCGCCAACCGGGACGCCTGCGGAAGCATAGCGGTGGCCAGCGACACCGTCAGCAGCGAGTGCGGCAGCACCCAGATCAGATAGGCCTGGTTGTAGGCGTTGCTGCCGGCGCCCGACCCCCCGACCACGGCCGAGGTGGCCAGCCGGGTGACCACCACCTGCGCGATCAGGGTCAGGGCGACGTAGCCCATCATCCACTTGGCCAGGTGGAACGTGTGGCCCAGGCCGGTGCCCTTGAGATCCCAGCGGGGGCGGTAGCCGAAGCCGGTGCGGCGGTAGAACGGGATCAGCACCAGGGTCTGGGCCAGGATCCCGACCGTCGAGCCGCCGCCGAGCAGCAGCGCCTGCTGCGTGGTGAAGGGTTCCGAGGTGCTCACCCCGTGCCCCCAGACCACCGCGTACATGCCCAGCACGCCGATCTGCACCACGTTGTTGACCAGCGGCGCCCACATCATCGGCCCGAACACGTCGCGGGCGTTGAGCACCTGCCCGATCAGAAAGAACGCCCCGTAGAAGAACAGTTGCGGCATGGTCAGGTAGGTGATCAGCACCAGCGACTGCCAGTGCGGCAGGGTCTGCCACTGCGGCGCCGTCCACAGCGTCAGCAGCCAAGGCACCGCCACCACCATCAGCGCGGTCACCCCGGCCAGTGCGACCAGAAAGGCGGTGATGATGCGGTTCACGAAGGTCTGGCCGCCGTCGCGGTCGTTCTTGATCGCCCGGACGATCTGCGGCACCAGCACGGTGTTCAGTGCGCCGCCGGCGAACAGCATGTAGAGGGTGTTCGGAATGAGCGTGGCCAGGTTGAACATCTCGGCCTGGCGGGTGCCGTTGCCGAGCACGAAGGCGAGCAGAATGGCCCGGCCGAACCCGAGTATGCGCGACACCATCGTGCCCGAGGCCATCACCGCCGTGGCGTTCAGCAGCCTGCGGCCGCTGCCGGCGGGAGCGTCGCGGCTCTCGTCGCTCACGCCTGGTCCTCCTTCTGCTTTCGGCGCACCTGGCGGATGCGCAGTGCGGTCGCCGCGACCAGCACGACGCCCGAGACGATCACAATGATCCACCCGATCATGCCCAGATCGGTGACCTCGACCGCGATCCGGGTGGTGCGTCCGACCGGTGCGCCCGACCCGGTCTGCAGCGCGGCCGTCACGTTGACCAGGCCGTTCGAGGTGGCCTCCGGACGAACGTTGACGGTCTGGTTCTGCCCGGGACCGACGGTGATCACCGCCGAGGCGGGAATGGTGAGCCGCTGCGGGTTGTCCGAGGTGAACACCACCCGCACCTGGATCGGCTCGGCGAGCTGATTGCTGACCGTGACCGGAAACTCGTTGGTGCGCGACGACATCAACACCCGCGGGCTGGCCGAGAGGGTGACGTTCTCGTTCACCTCGGACTGGCCGACGGCATCGTCCACGGCGCTGATCCAGGTGCCGGCGGACTGATTGCCGATCCACCAGGCCGACACCATCCGGGAGAGGGTCTGTGGGGCGTCCGTGGCCAGCGCCGATTCGGGCACCAGGTCGACGTAGCGGGCGAAGTCGCCTGCCATGGCCTTCAGTTGCCGGAACCGGCCGGCCGACAGGGTGGTGGTCTTCGCCGGCAGGGTCGGGTTCGCCGAACCGGACGGCGTGCGCGCGAGCAGTTCGTCCAGCCCGGTGCGCTGCAACCACCGTGGTGCGGTGTCGGCGCTCGCGTCGTCCGCGGTGCCGATCAGCCGCACCAGCCCCTTGCCGAAGATCGCCTCGGCGTACTGCCGCTGCTGGCGTTGCACCGGCCCGTCCTGATCGCCGGGGCCCGCCATGGTTGCGGCGGGAGCCAGCCGGACGATCGTCGCATCGTCGTCGCTGGTGGCGACCACCGGGCCGCGGCCGGCATCGCTGACCAGCAGGGCGTCCGGGTCGGCGGATTCGACGAAGCCGGCGGTGGTGGCTGCGGCAACGCCCGCGTACGGCAGCACCAGCAGTGGCAGGTCGTCCAGTTCGGCGATGGTCATCGCGTCCTCGGCCCGCTCGACCACGTCGGTCGCATCGTTCCTCTCAGCACCCAGCACGTCCGGGTTGGCGAAGAGGGTGCGGGCCCCACGATCGTTCGGCAGCATCCGGAAGCGTTGCAGCCAGGCCTGGGCAGCCGCCTGCCCGGTGCCGGGCCGGGCTGCGTCACCCTCCAGCACCTGGTAGCCGTCGGCCATGTCGCTCACCTCGTCGATCAGCGCCGGGTCGACCAGCCACGAACTGCCCGGACGGCCCGCCAGGCCGACCATGCTGTCGAGGCGTCCGGTCAGCTCACCGACCAGGCTCTCGTTGACGAACACGTCGGGACGGACCTTGGTGGGGGCGGCCGCGAGCAGCACGATCGACGTGAGCGGTAGCCGATTCTCGGGTGCGGTGACATAGAACGTGCGGGCCTTGGCCAGCACCTGATAGTTGCTGGAGGCGTCCGCGGTGCCGCGCACCTGCACGCCCATCAGGTACACGCTGCCGGACGAGGTGAAGCCGAGGTCGGCCAGGGTGCCCTTGACGGTGAACTCGGCGCTTGCGCCCGGGTCGAACGATTCGTCCGAGGCGGTCACCGAGAAGTAGTTGTCGGCGGTGCGGTCCAGCATCACGCCCCAGGGGGAGTTCTCGCCGCTGAGCACCGTGCCGAACGCACTGGCCTCGGTGATCGGGTCGCGCGAGCGCCACAGCACCACCCGGACGCCGAACGCGGCCTGGGCACCGGTGTTGGTGACCCGGCCGGTGAGCGTGATGCCCTGCTTCTCGGCCGAACCGGTGGTGCGCAACCCGGTGAACTCGACGCTGAGTTGCGGCAGGGCGGCCTGCGCCTTGGCGTGGGGTGCGGGAGCGACGAGCACCACGGCCACCGTGACCAGCCAAGCCAGCGCAAGCGCAAGCTTGGCCGATGCGGTGCGGGTCACCGTCCCATCGTAGGGTGCAGCCCGACGGCGTCCGGGACGGTGCACGGTGCGAGTCCAGGGGCGTCGGGTGTGCCGCTGCGCTGCGCTGACGGCGTGAGCGGCGGCCGGTACAGTGTCTCGACGTGCCCGACCTGACCTTGGCCCAGCGTGCCGCCCTGGCCGACCTGCGCACCGGCTCGGCGGCGGTGCGCCGGCTGGCCGCGGTGTTCGCGCAGGCCGATCACGAGCTCTACCTGGTCGGCGGTCCGGTGCGCGATGCGCTGCTGGGCAGGCAGGTGCACGATCTCGACTTCACCACCTCGGCCCGTCCCGACGAGATCGAGACGATGCTGCGGCAGCTGACGCATGCGGTGTGGGACATCGGACGCGACTTCGGCACCATCGGCTGCGCGGTCGACGAACCCGGCCCGGACGGCGAACCGGTCAGGCTGATCATCGAGGTGACCACCTTTCGCTCCGACGCCTACACCTCCGAGTCGCGCAAGCCGGCCGTGGTGTTCGGCGACCATCTGGGCGGCGACCTGCTGCGGCGAGACTTCACCGTCAACGCGATGGCGCTCGACATGACCACCGGTGCGCTGCTCGACCCCTTCGGCGGGGGGTCCGACCTGGTGAACCGGGTGTTGATGACGCCCTCGACGCCCGAGTTGTCGTTCAGCGACGACCCGCTGCGCATGATGCGGGCGGCGCGCTTCGTGGCGCAACTCGACCTGGTGCCGGCCCCCGAGGTGGTGGCGGCGATGACCGCGATGGCCGAGCGGATCACCATCGTGTCGGCGGAGCGGGTGCGCGACGAGCTGATCAAGACGATCATGGCGGCCCAGCCGCGGCCGGGTTTGAACCTGCTGGTGTCTACCGGGCTGGCCGGGTTCGTGCTGCCCGAACTGCCCGCGCTGCGGATGGAACGCGACGAGCACAACCGGCACAAGGACGTCTACGAGCACACCCTGACCGTGCTCGACCAGACCATCGAGCTGGAGGACCGGCTCGGCGGGCCCGATCTGATCGCCCGGCTGGCGGCGCTGCTGCACGACATCGGCAAGCCGCGGACGCGCCGCTTCGAGCCGGGCGGAAAGGTGTCGTTCCACCACCATGACGTGGTGGGGGCGAAGCTGGCCGCCAAGCGCATGCAGGCGCTGAAGTTTCCCACCGAGCAGATCAAGGCGGTGACGAAGCTGGTCGAACTGCACCTGCGATTTCACGGCTACGCCGACGCCGACTGGACGGATTCGGCGGTGCGACGCTACGTGCGCGACGCGGGCGATCAGTTGGAGCGGCTGCACGTGCTGACCCGGTCGGACTGCACCACCCGCAACGCTCGCAAGGCGGCCCGGTTGCGCACCGCGTACGAGCAGCTGGAGTGGCGCATCGACGAACTGGCCGAGCAGGAGGAACTGAGCGCGCTGCGTCCGGACCTGGACGGCACGCAGATCATGGCGATCCTGGGCATCGGGCCGGGTCCGGCGGTGGGCCGGGCGTACAAGTACCTGCTCGAGAAGCGGATCGACGAGGGACCGCTGGGCGAAGAGGCCGCGGGTGCGGCGCTGCTGGCCTGGTGGGCCGAGCAGCAGGGCTGAGAGCGTAAGCGAGTGGGACGCCGTCGGCGCTCACTCTGCTGCCCGTAGACACACTCTGCTGCCTTCACAAGGGCAGCAGAGTGCCCCTGAAGGCAGCAGAGTGCGCACGGGGGCATGGGTTCGGACGGACGGACGTCCACCCGGGTGCCGTGTGGGGCGCCGGACGTCCCCGCGCTTCCGCCCCGTACTGCGATTGCCATGTCAAACCGCCGCGCCGTGAGTGGGCGGAGTTATCCACAATTTTCTTGAGACCCCCCGGAATTGCCCAAAACCGCACTTACTCTCAACCGGACGCATCGCCCACCCAGAGGTATCCCGATGACCGAAGCCGCGCTCTCCGCCACCGCCGCCAGGCCGCGCCGCAACCTGCGCTGGATCCTGATCGGCGTGCTGGCGATCTGCCTCGGCGGGCTGGGTTCGGCGATGCTGTACTCCAGCGTCTCCAACGCCACCACGGTGCTCAAGGTGAACCGAACCATCTATCGCGGTGAGGTGATCGGGGCGGCCGATCTGGGGCCGGTCAGCCTCGGCACGCACCTGGGGGTCGAGACGGTGCCGGCCGAGCGGGCGTCCGAACTGGTCGGCAAGACCGCGCTGACTGACCTGCCGAACGGCTCGCTGGTGGTACCCACCGCCATCGGTGAGGCCGAGGTGCAGCGCGGCTACTCACGACTGGGCCTGCGGCTGACGCCGGGTCAGGTGCCGATCTCCCCACTGCCGGCCGGCACCGCAGTGGTGCTGGTACCCATCGCCGCGGCCAACGACGGCGAAGAGTCGGGGGCGTCGTACCGGGCGACGGTCTCGGTGGCGCCGGTCACGCTCGCCGACGGCAACACCTCGCTCGAGGTGACGGTGGCCGACGCCGACAGCGACCAGGTGGCGCGACTGGCCGCGGCCGGCCGGCTCGTCGTGGTGAAGCGGGCCGGCTGATGGCGGTCGTGCTGCTGTGTTCGGCCGGCCACGCTCCCGGCGTGACCACCACCGCCCTGGGCATGGCGCTGGCGTGGCCCCGTCCGGTGCTGCTGGTCGACGCCGATCGCACCCCGACCCAGTCCGTGCTCGCCGGCTACCTGCGCGGGGAGCGGCCCGGGCACCACGGCCTGGGCGGCCTGTTGCAGGTGCTGCGCGAGCGGCGTCCGTTCGAGGAGGCGATCGAGGCCGAGTTGGTGAACCTGCCGCCGCTGCTGAGCGGTGCCCAGCCCCGCTTTCTGGCCGGGTTTCCGCACCCGGGCGTGGTCGGCCTGTTCGCGAGCGCGTGGCCCGACCTGATGTCGGCGCTGACCGCGCGCGAGGGCGACGTGCTGGTCGATGCCGGACGGATCGGTCCCGAGGGGTTGCCGCACTCGCTGGTGACGGCGGCGGATCTGGTGCTGGTGGTGAGCCGCACCACGCTGGTGTCGCTGGCCGCACTGCGGCTGTACCTGCCCGTGCTGCAGGACGCCGCCGACGCCGATCGCACCGCGCTCGCGCTGATCGGCAGCTCGATGCCGTACTCGCGGGCCGAGGTTCAGGACCAGTTCGGCACCACCGTCGCCGCCGACCTGCCGCACGACCCCGAAGCGGCCGCGGTGCTGAGCGACGGCCTCCCCGCGCCGCGCCGCTACACCGGCGGCAGCTACTTCCGTGGGGTGACGCTCGCGGCCCGCTCGATCTGCGGACGCCTGGTTGCGGCGCGTGAGCTGATCGGGGTGCGGCGATGACCAAGCTGACCACCGTGCCGCTCCTGCAGGACCTGCCGTTCGACGCCACCGTCACCGCCGACCGGTTGCCTGCCCGCGAGCCGGTGAACGCCGAGGTGCCCGACTGGCGCCGCAGCCGTCCGGTCAAGCCACGGCCCGCTTCGTCCGACGAGGCCGCATCGCTCGACTGGAGCCTGGTGGTGGTGCTGCGCCGCAAGGCGTCCGAGCTGATCGCCGCCGCCATGGCCGACCACCACGACCGGCACGGGGTCGCGCTGCCCGACCTCGATCGCCGGCTGCTCGGCCGTTCCCTGGTCAAGCAGGTGGTCCGCGACCACGCCGAGGACCTCTCGACCAACGGCCAGGCGCTGTGGCCGATCTCGCTCGAACACGCCTACGCCGAGGGTGTCGAGAACGCGATCTTCGGCTACGGGCGACTGCAGCCGCTGTTCGAGATTCCGGGTGCCGAGAACATCGAGATCCACGGGCACGACTCGGTGATGGTGCAGTACGGCGACGGACGGCGCGAGCCCCGCGCGCCGGTGGCCGACAGCGACCAGGAGTTGGTCGAGGCGATCCGGTTTCTGGGCGAATCGGTCAGCCCGGCCCGTCCGTTCGACGACGCGCACCCGACCATGACGCTGGCGCTGGGGGATCGGTTCCGGCTGCATGCGATCGGGTTCGGCCTCTCGTTCCGGCCCTCGATCACGATTCGGCAGCACATTCTCACCGAGATCTCGCTCAAGGACCTGGTCGGCACCGGCATGATGCCCGACCAGGTGGGGCGCTTTCTGCACGCCGCGGTGATGGCCCGCAAGTCGATGGTGATCGCCGGCGACCAGGGCGCCGGCAAGACCACCCTGCTGCGGGCGCTGATCGAAGCCATACCCGACAACGAACGCTTCGGCACGCTCGAAACCGACTACGAGCTGCTCACCCACCTGCGTCCGGAGCGGCGCAACATGCTGGCGTTGCAGGCCAAGGTCGGCATGGGTGAGCAGCAGGACGGACGCCGGCTGGGCGAGTACTCGGTCGCCGACCTGATTCCCGAGGCGCTGCGGCAGAACCTGTCGCGGCTGATCATCGGCGAGGTGCGCGGCTCGGAGGCCGGAGCGATGTTCGAGGCCATGCAGGCGGGCGCCGGCACTCTGTCGACCACCCACTCGCATTCGGCGGGCTCCACCATGGACCGGCTGGCCTCGCGGGTGGCCCAGGGCGGCGTGTTGAGCGTTGAAGAGGCCTACCGCCAGGTCGCGCACCACATTCACCTGCTCATCTACGTGCGGCTGGTCGACGACACCTGGCGAGGCGGACGGCGCACCCGCCGGGTGGCCGAGATCCGTCAGCTGACCGGTGCTCTCGAAGGCGGCCGACCCGTCACGCACCTGGTGTACGCCGCGCCGACCGCCACCACGCCTGAGGTCTTCCATCCGGACCCGACGTTCGCAGCCGAACTCGCCGAGTTCGACGACGCCTGGAGCCTGCCGTGACGGCCGTCGTCGCCCTGTTGGGCGCTCTGGTGTGCGCGGGCGTAGTCCTGGTCGTTGCGGGCCTGCGGGTGCGAGCCCGGCCCGTCGCGGTGCAGCGGCGCTCACCGACGGCCGAGCGGCTGCGTCCGCTGCTGAAGAAGTACGGCCTGCGGCTGGCGCTCGGGCTGATCGGTGGAGTCGTCTTCGCGGCCTTCACCGGCATGAGCGTGATGCTGCTGGTGGTGCCGGTAGCCGTGGTCGGCCTGCCGGTGCTGCTCAGCGCCCCCTCGAACCGCGAGATCGACCTTCTGCAGGCGCTCGACCGGTGGATCCGCGGGCTGGCCGCCACGCTGCCGACCGGCCGCTCGATCACGGACGCGATGCGACTGTCGCAGCGCTCCGCCCCCGAGCTGCTGGCCGGGCCGCTGGCGCTGCTGGTGGCCAGGCTGGATGATCGCTGGACCTCGGCGGAGGCCCTGCGGGCGATGGCCGACGAACTCGACTCGCCGGACGCCGACGCCGTGCTCGCGGCCCTGGCGTTGGCCGCCGAACGCGGCGGCACCGGCGCCACCGCCACCCTGCATGCGCTCGCCGACTCGATTCAGGACCGGCTCAGGGCGCAACGCGAGATCGAGACCGAACGCGCCAAGCCGCGGCTGGTGGTGCGGCAGGTCACGGTGATCACCGTGGCGGTGCTCGCCCTGGTGATGGTGTTCGGCCGGGGCTTCTTCGCGCCCTACGGCACGCCGGTGGGTCAGGTGATCCTGCTCTGCCTGCTGGGGCTGTACGTGATGTCGCTGGTGGTGCTCCGGCGCATGATCACGCCCCGCCGGCGCGAACGCATTCTGCGCGGTGCGCGATGACCGGGCTGTGGGTGGCGATCGCGTCCGGTGTGCTGCTGGCGGCTGGTGTGTGGGCCCTGGCCGGCTACTTCGTGCCTGCCCACCCGCGGCTGGGCGACGCCTTCAAGGTGATGGACGGACGCGTCCGCGTCGAACAGATCGACGCCACCGGGGCCGATCGGGTGGGGGCCTGGGCACGCACCCGGCTGCCGGGGGCGGTGGACGACCGGGTGGCGAGGCAGTTGCAGCTGCGCGGCATCGGGATCGACCGGTTCTACACCTTCAAGGTGATCTGTGCCTTGGTGGGTCTCGCGGCCCCCAGCGTGATCGGCCTGGTGCTGCTGCTCAGCACCGGACTGTCGCTCGTGCTTCCGGTGCTCGCCGGTCTGTTACTGGGCCTGGTCGGCTTCTTCGTGCCCGACCTCGCGATCGCGCGCAGCCGGGTGAGCACCTCGGCCGATGCCACCGAGGCGTTGCTCACCTTCGTCGATCTGGTCACGCTCGAACGGCTCGCCAACTCCAGCGCCACCCAGTCGCTGCACGCGGCCGCGAACATCTCCGATCAAGCGGTTTTCGTCGCGATCCGCGACTCGTTGCAGCGCGCCCGGCTGCAGCAGCGCGCCCCCTTCGCCGAGCTGAAACGGCTGGGGGACGAGCTCGAACTGCCGGCGCTGAGCGACATCGCCGACGTGATGAAGCTGGACGATTCTGGCGCGTCGTTGTCGGAGGCGTTGCGGGCGCGGGTCAAGGAGTTGCGCGACGCACACCTCACCCGGGCCAAGATCGAGGCCGCCGCCGTCAGCGAACGCATGACGTTCCTGATGGTCATTCCCAGCCTGATCTTCGGGCTGCTGTTCCTGGTTCCACCCCTGCTCAGACTGCTGGGCAGCTGACATCCGTCACACCGAAGGAGATACCCATGACCACCATCGTCCACACCCTGATCGGGTTTCTACTCAGCCCGCCCACCCGCGACGAGAAGGGATTGTCGCAATCGACCGAGAACGCCCTGCTGCTGGCCGGCGCCGTCGGCGTCGCGATCACCGTCGTCGGCGTGGTGACGGCCTACGTGACCGGAAAGCTCGGCGCACTGAAGTGAGCGAGCGCGGGGTCTCGGAGTCCACCCAGTGGGCGCTGCTGATCCCTGCCCTGATGCTCGTCGTGCTGGGCACCATCCAGGCCGGGATCTGGCTGCACGCGCGCACCGTGGCCACGAACGCCGCCGGTGCCGCGGCCGAGCAGGTGGCCTGGTCGCGCGGCTCGGACGGCGACGCGGCCGCCATGGCCCGGCGCATCGCCGGTTCGGGTGGGCTGGACGGTGCCCAGGTGCAGATCGAACGCACCGCGGGCAACGTCCGGGTCACGGTGACCGGGCGGCCGCCGCTGCTGCTCGATCTCGGGTTCGGCGCCGTCAGCGAGCATGTGCTGATGCCGCTCGAAGAGGTCAGGCGATGAGTGGCCTGCACCCCGGTGCGGGCCGGTCCGAACGCGGCGCCGCAGCGCTCGAGTTCGTCGTGATCGTCCCCGTGCTCGGCCTGCTGATCGCGATGATGATCGGCGCGGCCCGGGTGTGGTTCGCCACCACGATCGTCGAACAGGTGGCCGGCACCGCGGCCCGGGCCGCCTCGCAGGCAACCAACCCGGCCGAGGCGAAGGCCGCGGCGCAGCGCATCGCGCAGGCGCAGGCCGCCACCAACGGCCTCACCTGCATCGGCCTGACCGTGCACGCCGACGTGGCTGGTTTTCAGGTGCCGGTCGGTCAGCCGGCCACCGTCTCGGTGCAGCTGAGTTGCACCGTGCCGCTCGCCGACCTGGTCGTGCCCGGCTGGCCGGGGTCGTGGCAACTGAGCGCCGACGCCACGTCGGCCCTGGATCGCTATCGAAGAAGAACTAGCGGGTTCATCAATTCTGACGGGCTGGGGACTCCCAACCCGAGGGGGCGATGATGCTGTCGAGGCCAGGGGATTGTGTGGGTTCACGAACTGGAGGGCGGTTGGGCGCCGGTGTAGTCGTCCTCGGCGAGCGGGTGGGCATATCGGCTGGAGGCGTTGACAGAGAGGCCGAAGAGGTCGGAGATGGCACGGATGTCCCCGCCGGTGGCGTCTGCTTCGTTGAGGATGCGGTCTTCGCGGAGTTGTCTGGCTGTCAGGCCCGGTCCGATGGCGAGGTGGAACCAGCGGGTGCCGCAGGCGTTCTGGGCTCTCCAAGTTCGTTGGTTGATGAACAGGTGTGGATTGAGTGCTTCGGGCCATCGGTTGTTGCGTTCAGTGAGGTAGGTGGCCAGCCGGGTTCTGACGGGGTGGGCGAGCGGGATGGTGCGGCCCGGAAGGAACAGCCTTCCGTCCTGGACATCGGTGATGAGCAGTCGCCGCAGTTGCTCGAGGCGGGGACCGTGGAAAGCGAGCAGCGCGATGATCAAGGCGGTTGCGGGGTTGGTGGAGTTGAGTCGAGCGACGATGAGGTCGACGTCCAGTTTGGTGGGGACGTTGGATGGGTGCATGCCGGTCGGGACTCGGAAGGTGGGGTCGGTGAACGTGACTTTGTGGGCTTTGAGGAGGCGAAAGATCGACCTGAGCCCTTGACCGGCGCGGGCTCGTTGTGGCCCGCCAGCTGGCAAAGCGTTGAGCACGTCTTGGCGGGAGATCTCGCGCAGGCTTTGGCGTCCGACATCGGCCCAGCTCAACAAGATGGGAAGGGCCCAGCCGAGCTGAAGTTGGATAGTGATGTCGCTGCGCGGCCGCGATCGGGGGGCCTTCGTGCTACCGGTCCGTTTGATTTTGAACCAGAAGGTGAGTTCGGTTGCCATTTGCTTGGGGAGAGGTGCAACGCGTTCTTGGAACCACAGCTCTATCTGTGGTGTTCGGTCTTCGAGCAGGGCTCCGGCGGTGGACAACACTTCCAGCACCGACCAGACGGGGAGGTCGATTTCACGCAGGGCCTCGACTTGGCTCGCTGGAACGGGTGCTCGTCCGTCGGTTTGGATTCCGAGCATGATCCGCAAGCCGATGGTGGCGTCATACAGCTGACCTTGGGTCCAGTGGTGGGCCTCGGCGAGGTCACGAGCGACGGCTTCGAGCGGGGCAACGTCGTCGGGGTGGGCACGCAGGTGAAGCCCAGCCCGGCCATGGGCAGCAAGGTCGGGTTTGGCCGGGAACAGCGCCATTTGTTGGTCCCGCGGGATGAGCCAGTGCGGAGGGCTAGGGGGAGCGTTCGGCTCTGGCAGGGCCGGTCGTTGGCGCTTGTGCCCCTTAGGGAAGTTGAACATGTCGGCGAAGAACAACTGTTGGCCGTGCTTGTTGGGCCCGATCGGGTCGAATGGTTGGTGGGGTTCGCGACAGTAGGTCGCGTTCTTGTGGCACAAGCGGCAGACGCCGCGGACGCCCAACATGAGGGTGCGTCCGCAGCCCTGGCAAGTTCCGATCCCGCCACCCTTGGCTGGTTGGGGAGTATTTGGCTCGCCAGCTGACGCATCCGAGGCAGAGCCATTTGTGGGTGCGGGTGGCTCCCCACGCGAGGCAGTCGCGGCAGGAGTCGATGCCAGGGTCGCCCAGTTTGTGGCACTGGTTGCAAAGGCCGGCGGCAAAGTAGTTGGTGGTGGCTCCGCACTTGAGGCAGGGCGGTGGGGTGACTGGCCCTCCGGGCCAGCAGGTGAAGCAGTAGGGGACTCGCTGGATGGCTATCGGGTTCAGGTCGCAGACGCTGCAGCGGGTCAGCAGTTGCCTGGCCTTGCCCTTGGATGCGGTCATGGTCGCTATGCGGGAGGCAGGCTGCGGTTTCGACCAAGTCGGGGTGTGACCTTGTGGGAGTTGTCGACGTCGTCGGGGCCGTTGCTGGTTTTGACGATCCGCGTCTGTCGAGCCGAGACCGCAGCCGGGTCAATGGTCAGTAGGTCGGTCGGGGTGCAGTTGAGCACGAAGCAGATCACTTCGAGGTCTTCGAGGCGAAGCGTGGTGGGGGTTGTTGTCCAGAGCATTGACATCTTGCCTGTGCTGATCTCGAGACCGGCCTCGGCGAGCAGGCGTCGCATCTCCAACGATTTCCAGATGCCTCTTTCGGCCGCTCGCATTCGTAGGTTCCACTGCATTTCATTCTCCGATCAGTCGGGCTGTGACTCGGCTGTTGGCCTCGCGCCACGCCTTCTCGATGTGGTCGTCGTGGACATGGATATAGAGCGTGGTCGTGGAAAGCCAAGAGTGACCCAGCAGGTCCTGGATGGCCTTCAGTCCGACGCCGTTGGCATACAGCGACGAAGCGCAGAAGTGTCGCAGACCATGGGGGGTCAGGCGCCGTTCAGGAGTGGCCCAGTCGGGCAACCAACGGGTCACGGCCTGCGCCAAGCCTTTACGCAAGGCGTCAGCACCGGCTCGGCCGGCTTCGCCGGTGTGAGGGTCGTGACGCTCGCTGGGAAGCAGTGGCGCGTCAGGGTTGTCCCACTGGTCGTCGAACTGGTGGCGGACATCGGTCAACCACCAGGTCAGCAGATCGTTGGCCGCGTTGATGCCCGGCACGAGGCGGGACTTCGGCCCACGCCCAACCGATCCCTTGCCGAAGCGAACGTGGATCTTGCCAGACGGGCCAAGGTCGGGTCTCCAGTCGCGGATGTCGAGCATCGCGGTCTCGTTGATCCGCAGACCCACCCGGCGCCACAGCGATGCCGCCAAATAGTCCCGGGCTGCGGGCAGATACTTCCGACTACTGGGCAACGATTCTCGCCAGGCTGTGAACAAGGCGGTCACCTCCCCGTCAGAGGGCGGCACTCGCGGCGCTGCATAGTCGCCACGCGCGGGTCGGTTGAACTCGTCAATGGGCTGGCAAAGCACAGCTCCTGTGAGGGTGTGAATCTCACCCTGATAGCGGGCCATCAAGAACGAGTAGAACCTGGCCACGGAGCTGGACTTGTCCTTCACGGTTGTCGCCGCCTGACCACGCTTTCGCAGCGACCCCAACCAGCGATCACCGTCCCCGGGTGCTGCCGTCCACACGGGGCGACCCATGAAACGAACGAACTCAAGGATCGCCGAACGCTCGCCACTGACATGAGAGTCCGTCGCTCCAGCACCAGCCATCGCCAGCGCCCACTGATCCACCAACTCCTGGTCGAAGTCGTCCCGCTCCGCCTGGGTGCTGAGGCGACGAGAAGAGCCAAGACTTCGCACAACCGCAAGGCCACTCGACATCGCCGATTCCGAATCCTTGGAGAACCCTCATGAATCCAGTCACTCTTTCACGATTCCTGACGAAACTTCAATGGTCGCTGCAGGAGTTCGAACAGCCGCTCGGCACCGGACAACGCTCTTCGCAACGACCACCCGAGAGCGATCAACCCACGACAACTCCGACAAGAGGCTGACATGAGTCGGGTCCGATCGGTCGGTGCCGCCCTGGCGCTGCTGCTCATCGTCGTCGCGGCGCCCGTGGCGTTGCTGGTCTGGGGCGTGTCCCCCGGCGTGGCGGCCAACCTGTTCCGCCCCGACGACGGATCCGCGCTGCTCGCGCTGCTCACGGCGATCGGCTGGGTGGCCTGGGCCGCGTTCACCGTCTCGGTCGTGGTCGAGGCGATCAACGTGCTGGGACGGCGGGCCGTGCCCATCCGGTTGCCGCTGCTCGGCGCCCTGCAGGCGGTGGCCGGAGCGCTCGTGTTCACCGCACTGACGCCGATCGCTGCGGCGGGTGCGGCCGGTGCAGCGGAGTCGAATCTGGCGACGGCCGACGTACGGCAACCGGCCACGGTCGTGGTGGCGTCCGCCCAGCCTGCTCCCGAGACGGCCGTGCCGGATCAGAGCGCGGAATCTCAGGAGGAGGCCGAGGATGAGGCCGAGGTGCCGGGCTACCGGGTGCGGCCGGGCGATGACCTGTGGAGCATCGCCGAGCAGGTACTGGGCGATGGCCAGCTGTGGCGCCGGCTCGCCGAGGCGAACACCGACCTGCTCGCCAACCCGACGATCGACCTGGTGCCCGGCACCCGCCTGGTGCTGCCGGCTGATCCCGGCGCCGATGCGGTGCACCGGCAGGCCAGGGCGCACACGATCACCGTGGCGCGGGGTGACACGCTCAGCGGACTCGCCGACAAGCACCTGGGCGACACGGCCAAATGGCCGCGGATCTACCGGGCCAACGCCGACCTGATCGAAGACCCCGACCTGATCGACATCGGCTGGCGGCTGGTCATACCGGCGAACGCCGCCCCGCACCGGGTGCCCGAACAGACCCGGCCGCCCCGGCGTCCGGCCAGCACGGTCGAGGGCGACCGGTCCGGCGTCGAACAACCCTCACCAAGCTCATCCGCTGCGGCGACCCCGTCGGCGGCACCCTCCAGCGCCGCCGAGCCGTCCCAGCCGTCCGAGCCGTCCGAGCCGTCCGAGCCGTCCGAGCCGTCGGGCGATCCGGCCTGGCCGCTGATCGGCGGCCTGGGCGCGGCGACCGCGGCGATGATCCTGACCGGGCTGGGCGCGCACCGGGCCAGCCAGCTGCGCGCCCGGCCGCTCGGACGCCGGATCGCCCACCCGCCCGTCGATGTCCGGCGTTACGAGACCGCCCTCGGCAAGCGCGAGCGGCCCGATTCGCCGGCGCTGCTGGAGAAGGCGTTGCGACACCTCGGCGCTCATGCGCACACCTCCGGCCTGGCGCTGCCGCCGCTGGAGCGGGTACTGCTGGACGAGGTCGGCGTCGCCTTCCACTGGCGCGGCCCGGCCGGCGACCCGCCGGAGCCGTTCCGGGCGGTCGGCTCGGCGTGGTTGCTGTCCACCCGCGCGGCCGATGCGCTGCCCGATTCGACTCATCCGGTGCCGTTCCCGGCGCTGGTCACGGTGGGTCGCGACGAGGCGGGTTGCTGGCTGATGGTCGACCTGGAGTCGTCCCCGCCGTTGGCGCTGACCGGTCCCCGGGCACTTCGGCACGCGGCCGCGGCCGCCATGGCCGTGGAACTGTCGTGCTCGCCCTGGGCTGCCGAGGTGAACCTGCTGGTGGTGGGCGGCGACGAGGTGTTCGTGCGGGCCGCGTGCACCGAGCTCGTCCGGTACGAGGCCGACGCGCGCTCGGCCCTCGACCTGATCGAGGCGGTCGTCCACGAGCGCGCCGCGGACGAGTCGCCCACCGCACTGCTGCGGGTCGATCCCGACCGGGCCGAGGCGGGTGCAGCCCAGGTGGTGCTGATCGCCGACGAACTGCCCGAGCAGCAGCGCGCGCGCCTGGAAACGTTGCTCGACCCCGATCTCGGCCTGAGCGCAGTGGTGGGGGGTGCCGGGGCATGGGCGCTGGTGTTGGGCGGCACCGAGAGCGACCCGTCGGCGACCCTCCAACCGGGTGCGCTGGCACTGGTCCCGCAACTGGTCCCCGCGCACACCCGGGCCGCGATCGGCACCATCTTCGTGGCAACGGACGAGGCCGCGCACCAGCCCGCCGGGTGGTGGGCCGACCAGGCGGCCGACAACGTCCGCACGCTGGTACCGCGCCGGGCAGCTGAGCGGATCAGTGTCGACGAGACGCGGCCGGCGCCACCGCAACGGCCGTACCTGATGGTGTTCGGCCCGATCGAACTGGTCGGTGCCGCCGGACCGGCCCCCGCCCGCTCGCTGCGGCAGTGCGAGGAGTACTGCGCCTGGCTGCTCGAGAACCCGCGCAGCACCGCGACCCGCATGGCGACCGAACTGGTGGTCGCCGAAACCACTAGGCGCTCCAACATGTCGCGGCTGCGCTCGTGGCTGGGTGTGGACGCCGAAGGCCAGCCCTACCTGCCCGAGGCCTATTCCGGACGCATCGCGCTGCACCCGCAGGTCACCTCCGATTGGCAGCGCATGCAGGTGCTGGTCGCGCCGGGGCTGAACCGGTTGACCGCCGAAACCCTGGTGGACGTGCTCGAGTTGGTTCGCGGTGCCCCGTTGGCGGATGCCGCTCCCGGCCAGTGGCGCTGGGCCGAGGAGCTGCGCACCGACATGGCCTCGGTGGCGCGCGATGCGGGGGTGCTGCTCACCCGCTGGGCGATCGAGCATCGCGACCTCGATCTGGCCCGCTGGGCGGCCGCCCGCGCGCTGCTGGCCGCGCCCGAGGACGAGATGCTGCTGGTCGAGCGCATCCACACCGAGCACCTGGCCGGCAACACCGCCGAGGTGGAGCGGCTGGTGCGCTGGGTCACCGGTCAGGCCCGCGAGCTCGGCGTCGACCTGGCGCCCGAAACGGTCGACGCCTGCCAGCAGGTGCTGGAGGGCCGCACCCGGCCACGGGCCGTCCGCTGAGCGCGCCGCGCGGCAGCTCTGCCCGATCGGGGCGTCGTGCGCGCGCCGATCGCCCGCCGATCGCCGGGTTCTGGTTGTTATCACCGGCCGTTTGACCAGCTGGGCCGTCCGAACGCGGCGACCGCCACTTTATGGTTGATACCAATACCCCGCCGGGTATCCATACCAACCAGAAGGTGGCGGATCAGCTGCCGGCTCGCAACCCTCCCAGCCAAAACAACAACAAAGTGGCGAGTGGTTCCCGATCCGGCCAGGGCGCCCGGGCGAGGCCGCGTGGTGGGCGGAAATCGGCCGATCCGGGAATAGTCTCGACTCATGGACCCTGCCGGCATGCGCACCAGCTACGACCTCGACAGTCTCAGCGAGGGGTCGGCGGCCGACGAGCCGCTGCGCCAGTTCGACGCGTGGTTCGCTCAGGCCGTCGCCATGGATGCCCTCGAGGCCAACGCGATGACGCTGGCCACCGTCGGGCCGGACGGACGCCCGTCCACCCGCATCGTGCTGCTCAAGGGCTACGACGCCGCCGGCCTGGTGTTCTTCACCAATTACGAGTCCCGCAAGGGCCGCGACCTGGCCGCGCAGCCCTATGCGGCGCTGCAGTTCTTCTGGCCGAGCCTGCAGCGGGTGGTCCGCATCGAGGGCCCGGTCGCGCAGGTCAGCGCCGCCGAATCGGACGAGTACTTCGCCAGCCGTCCACTCGGCTCACGGCTGGGCGCCTGGGCGTCGCCGCAGAGCGAGGTGATCATCGACCGTGAGGTGTTGATCGAGGCCGAGGCGGAGGCGTCCGCGCACTTCGGCGAACACCCGCCGCGGCCAACCCACTGGGGCGGCTATCGCCTGGTGCCCGAGGTCTGGGAGTTCTGGCAGGGCCGGCCCTCACGGTTGCACGACCGGCTGCGCTACCGCTTGGACGACGGTCGCTGGGTGCGCGAGCGCCTCGCGCCGTAGGGGCGTGTCGCTGGCCACTCACCGTCCAGCGGCCGGTCGCGGGACAGGTCAGGGCACCACCACGACCGGGACCCTCGCGTTGCGTACGATCTTGGTCGCGCTGGAGCCCAGAAACACATGTGCCAGCCGATGCGTCGACGACGACCCGACGATCAGTACGTCGCCGACGTCGAACGGAACTGTCGCCAGCGCGTCCGGCCATGAGGTGCCCCGGGCCACCTCGGTGCTGGCCTGCACCCCGAGGCCGGCCAGGTGCTCGACCGCCTCTGCCTGTGCGGCACCGACCTGCTCGAGCAGCTTGGCGTACACCAGCTCTTCGTTGCGCCGCACGCCCGAACTCACCATCATGCGCTGTTTCAGCGCGACGGTCAGCAACCGCAACTCCGCGCCGACGCGCTGGCAGATTCCAGCCACCTCGTCGAGCAGCCGCCAGGTCGCGTCGTCATCGCGAAAGGCGAGGGTGACCCTGGTGATCCGCGCATCGGCCGGCGGGTTGTAGCCGCGGGGGGCGATCGCCACCGGCACGTGTGAGCTGTGCAGCAGACGGCCCGTCTTGGACGCCACGGTGACCACCCCCTCGGGCCCGTCCAGACCGGAGCCGACGATGATCAGCGAGGCGTCCAGGGCGGTGGCCTGGTGCAGCATCGCGGCCGGCACCGAGCGTCCGGTCACCCAGGTGGCGGTCGAGGTGATGTCGGGGTATGCGGCCAGCTGTTCGAGTGCCTCGACCGCACTGGCTTCGCCCTCCTCGGCGGCCCACTGCTCGAACTCGCCGTCGGTTGCGCTGCCGTCGACGGCCTCCCAGCCCCGCGGCACCACCGTCAACGCGTGGACGGTGCCCGCCTCCGACCGGGCGAACTGGCAGGCCAACGCCAGGGCGCAGGCGTCGTCCTTGTGCGGGCTGTAGCCGACCAGATAGGTCATTCCTCATCGTCCCGTCGCTTGCGACCGCTCGGCTCGGCGATCTCTTCTTCGTCGACATAGTGGTTGAGCGTGGCGTGCCGTCGTCCGTAAGCGAAGTAGTAGCCGACCACCAGGGCGATCCAGCAGACGAAGATCACCCAGGTGATCCACGCCAGCCCGGCCAGAATGTAGATGCACACGGCCACGGTCAGAATGGGTATCACCGGGTAACCCGGCACCTTGAACGGACGTTCCAGGTCCGGATGGGTGCGGCGCAGCACGATGATGCCGATCGCCACCACCGAGAAGGCCATCAGGGTGCCGATCGACACGGTGTCCCAGAGGTATTCGGCGGGCACGAACCCACCGATCAGGGCGACCACGATCGACACCACGACGGTGTTGAAGGTGGGCGTCATGGTCGTCGGGTTGACCTTGAGGAACCGCTTGGGAATCAACCCGTCGCGACCGACCGCGAACAGGATGCGGGTCTGGCCGTACAGGGTGACCAGGGTGACCGAAAAGATCGAGATCACCGCACCGGCGGCCAGAATGGTGCTCCAGACCTGGTTGCCGGTGATCTCTTTCAGAATCAGCGCCAGCCCGGCCTCGCCCTGGGTCTCTTCGAAGAACGCCACGGGCTTGGCCGCGATACCGGCCGCGGCGACCGCGATGTACACGCCCGAGACGATCGTCAGTGCCCCGATGATGGCCCGCGGTAAGGCCTTCTGCGGATTCTTCACCTCTTCGCCGGCGGTTGCGACGGCGTCCAGGCCGATGAACGAGAAAAAGATGGTGCCCGCCGCCGCGCTGATGCCGCCGACGCCGAAGGCGAAGAAGTTCGAGAAATGGTCGGCGTTGAACGCGCTGAAGCCGATCACGGTGAACAGCAGCAGCACGCCGAGCTTGATCATCACCATGATCGAGTTGATCGTTGCCGACTCGGACGCTCCGCGGATCAGCAGCAGCATGCACAGCATCACCAGCACCACCGCGGGCAGGTTGATCAGGCCACCGGTCGGTTCGAAGTCGGGCCCGACCGGGATCGGCGAGACCGACAGGGCCTGCGGCAGTTGCCAGCCGATCGTCGAGTGCAGCAGTTCGTTGAAGTAGCTGCTCCAGCCCACGGCGACCGCTCCGGTCGAGACGCCGTATTCGAGCAGGACGCAGCCCGCGATGATCACCGCGACGAACTCGCCGAGCGCGTGATACGCGTAGCTGTAGGTGGAGCCGCTGACCGGAATCGCCGAGGCCAGCTCGGCGTAGCACAGGGCGGAAAGGCCTGCCGCGATGCCGGCGATCAGAAATGAGATCAGCACCGCCGGACCGGCCTTGGGCACCGCCTCGCCGAGCACGAAGAAGATGCCGGTGCCGACTGTGGCGCCGACGCCGAACATCATCAACTGAAAGGTCGACAGATTGCGCGCCAGCTCCTCGCCCTGGTGGTGCTGCTGCTGAAAGACGATCGGCTTGCGCCGCAGCAGTTGTTCGCGGAGTGTCAGTGCCATGATCGGCTCCCCAGGGGTCGGTGAAGGGTGGCCACAAGCTAGCGCGCTGCAACGGCCGCTGGGAACCCTTTGCGGCGAACGCCTCTTGTCATTTCGGCTGCTCGTCATTTCGGCTGCTCGTCATCCCGGCTGCTGGTCATCCCGGCTGCTGGTCATCCCGGCTGCTGGTCATCCCGGCTGCTGGTCATCCCGGCTGCTGGTCATCCCGGCTGCTGGTCATCCCGGCTGCTGGTCATCCCGGCTGCTGGTCATCCCGGCTGCTCGTCATCCCGGCTGCTCGTCATCCCGGCGGCGCTTCATCCCGGCTGCTCGTCATCCCGGCGAACGCCGGGATCTCTCCTTTCCGCCGTTCAGCTTGTCGAGAACCTCGTTGCCGTGGCGCTCCAGTGTTGCGTTTGTCTCGGTGTCAGTTGAGATCCCGGCGTTCGCCGGGATGACGACGTGTGGCGTTTCAGTGTTGCGTTTGTCTCGGTGTCAGTTGAGATCCCGGCGTTCGCCGGGATGACGACGTGTGGCGTTTCAGTGTTGCGTTTGTCTCGGTGTCGGTGAGATCCCGGCGTGCAGCCGGGATGACGACGTGTGGCGTTTCAGTGTTGCGTTCGCCTTGGTGTCAGTTGAGATCCCGGCGTTCGCCGGGATGACGAACGTGCCGCGCTTCAGCGTTCGCTTGGGTGTCAGTTGAGATCCCGGCGTGCGCCGGGATGACGAACGTGCGGCGCTTCAGCGTTGCGTTCGCCGGGATGACGAGAACGTGGGTCCTATTCGTCCATGCTGTAGATCAGCAGGCTGTAGGGCGCGATGTCGATTTCTGCGTGCGCCGCGAGCCCGTCCAGATCGCCGGCGTGAGCGGTGACGTCGAACGAGTCGAAGTCGCCGAACGCGTCGGAGTAGAGCTTGGCGTCGCTGTTGAAACGCAGCTTCCACAGGCCGGCCTCGGGCATGCCGATGCGGTATTTCTGCTTCGCCTGGGCATCGAGGTTGGCGATCACCACCACGTCGTCGTGCGGGCCGTGGTCGTACCAGCGCTGGAACGCCAGCAGGTTGAGGTCGTCGTCGGTGTGGATGATGCGCACCCCCGACCCCTTCAGACCCCTGGTGGTGGAGTGGTAGTCGCGACGCAACTGGATCAGGTCGCGGTAGAGCCGGACGATGCCGTGGTACTCGTCGCTGCGGTCCCAGTCCAGCGGCACGTTGTCGCGGAACCACCCGCCCTCGAGAAACTCTTGACCCTGAAAGATCATCGGAATGCCCGGTGCGGTCAGCACCAGCCCGGCGCCGAGCGTGGAGCGCTTCTGTGCCCAGTAGCCGTCCGGGTCGCCTGGGTCGACCTCTTGCGGCACCCGGGCCTTGCCGTTGGCCACCTCGTCGTGCGACTCGGTGTAGATCACCCGGGCGTAGGTGTCGCCGTAGCTGTGGCTGACCGCGTCCGCGACGGCGGTCACCGACCGGTAGGCGTCGCTGGCCATGATGATCGCCTCGCGCACCGGATGCACGAACTTGGCCTCCCACTGCGCGTGATAGGCCGCACCCTCGGGTGCGGTGCTGGTCACCAGCGGCTCGCCGTGCAGGTCCTCGGCGATCGTGATCGCGTCCGGAAACTCCTCGCGCACCCACCGGTTGATCCACGACTGCAGGCTCCACCCCTCGGGCAGGTCGATCGCCCCGGCATTCACCGAACGCATGTAGGGGGTCATGTCGAAGCGCAGGCCGTCCACGTGATAATCGCGCAGCCACATGCCGGCGTTGTCGCGAATGTAGCTGCGCACCTCGCCCCGTCCGTAGTCGGGACGGGTGTCGCCCCACGGGGTCGCCGAGCGCCAGTCGTTGTAGAAGTAGATGCCGCCCTTGTCGTTCTCGCTCCAGCCGTCGAACCGCCACAGATCGAGGTCGGTGGGGCCGAAGTGGTTGTAGACCACGTCCATGATGACGGCGATTCCCGCCTTGTGCGCCTCGCGCACCAGGGTTTTGAGGGCGTCCGGGCCGCCGTAGGCGCTCTCGACCGCGAAGATGTGGGCCGGGTTGTAGCCCCACGAGTAGTCGCCCGCGAACTCCGCGGACGGCATCAGCTGGATCGCGCTGACGCCCAGCCGTTGGAAGTGCTCGATGTTGGCCTGCACCTCTTCGAACGTGCCGACCTCGCCCTCGGTTGTGGGTGCGAACGAGCCGACGTGCAGTTCGTAGATCACCAGTTCGTTGTGCGGCGGGCAGCTGAAGGAGTCGTCCCGCCAGTCGAAGGCGGCGTGGTCGTAGATGATGCCGTTGCCGATGGAGTTGGTGACCTGGTAGGCGTACGGGTCGACGCGCTCCAGTGTCTGCTCACCGTTGGTGATCACCAGCTTGTATTCGTCGCCCGGCTTCGCACCCGGCACGAAGCCGTACCAGAAGCCGTTGCCCTCGCTGCCCAGCGGGTCGGCCGTCGCCGACCATTCGTTGAAGGTGCCGTACGCCGCCACCGCCTCGGCGTTCGGTGCCCAGACCCGGAAGCCGCAGCCGTCGGCGTTGACGATAGCCCCCATGCCCTCAAGCATCGGCTGCTGATTGGCCGGCGCAGGGGCTGCCGCCTTCGCCCTTTTCGAGGACGACCTCGCGCGCGTCTTCTCGCCACTGCGGCCGGACGTCTTCTTGGCGCTGGTCATTCCTCGGCCCTTCGTCTGCGTCGCACGCACGGCCTTCTCCGCGCCCTCACCCTCGGCGCGGCCCTGCTTGGCAGCCGTGGACGAGGACCTGCCGGACGACTTTTCGGCGCTGTTGTTCGAGGTCATGGGCACAACCTATCGGCGCGACGGCATCGGCCGCGCGGTTGTCACTGGCACCTCCTGCGTCGAATAGTGGTTACAACTTCGTTACGCCCGCGCGGCATCCAGCATCGTGTCAGCTCAACCACCTGAAAGGGTGTCGAAGTGACTCACGGAACGCTTCAATGCTTGCGCTTGCCTCATCAGTGGGGCCACGAAGGATTTTTGCTCTCGGTGATCAGTTGTGACACCACCGTTGTTATTGAAATCGGCGCAAGGCATCTTTCATGGTTTGGTCAATAACGCTTCTGGAAGGTCACCCCCATGTTTGTTCATCGTGCTGTTGCGCGCTCACTTGCGGTAATCCTCGCGTCGTCGTTGGGGTTGGTGACGTTGTTGGCCACGGCACCGCCGGCGAGGGCTGCGTCGATCGGCGCATTGTCTGGTGCGGGGCCGCGGCCGCAGGCGACCCGGTTGAAGTTCGACGCCGGGGACCGGGTGAAGGCCCAGGTGGACGTCGGATCGGGCAATCTGTATGTGACGGTGCGCGGCATCGCTTTGCAGGGGGTGTCGGCGCAAACCGAGATCGGCGCCTTCTACAACTCGGCGGCGGCCGCATCCAGCCCAACCCCGCGGCTGGGGAAGGGGTGGGGGTTGGACTACACCGGCGATGTCCGGGTGGCGCAGCAGTCGGACAACTCGGTCACCTACTACGGCCCGGGTGGGCTGGTCGGCAACTTCCCGCTGGTGTCGGGTTCGACCACGAACTACACCTCGGCGAAGGGGTTCAAGTCCGATCTGGTGAAGTCGTCGTCGGGGTGGACGTTGACGGAGCGGACCTCGAAGATCAAACGCACGTTCGACACCTCCGGGGCGCTGATCTCGGTGACCGACCGCAACGGCAACACCACCAGTATCGCGTCGTCGGCCGGGCAGGGCTCGTTTGCGGATCTGACCGTTAGCTCCACCGCCGGCCCGGCGGATGCCCGCACAGCGACGGTGAAAACCTTGCTGTCAGGTGTGACGTCGGTGCGGCAGCCGAACGTGACCACACCGCGGGAGGTGCTGTTCGCGACGGTAGGGTCGGTGATGACGAAGGCGACCGACCCGTTGGGCCGCGACACCACCTTCGGCTATGACAGCAACGGTCTGCTCACCTCGATCGAGGCACCCGGCGGGGCGTCCGGGGCGGAAACGTCGTTCAGCTACGACTCGTCGAACCGGGTCACCACGATCAGCCAGGTCGAGTCGACCGGCAACCCGGGCAACTCGATCACCCGGTTGACCTATCCGTCGACGACGCAGACGTTGATGGCCTCCCCGTCCACCGATCAGGGCCAGTCGGTGGCTTCGGTGCCGCACATCACCTACACCATCGATTCCAACCAGCGGGTCACCAAAGCCGTTGATGCTGCGGGCCGGACCCGCTCCGACAGCTACACCGCGAACTTCGACGTCGCGTCGCATTCGGTCGGCTCGTCGGGGTCGGAATCGACCACCACCAACACCTTCGGCGCGAACAGCAACGAATCGTTGACCAAGTCTCAGTCGCCGACCGGTGCCGCCCAGTCGTTCACCTACGGCACCCAATCGCCCAACCAGTACCTGCCCCGCAAGGGCGCCGATGATCGCGGCAACGACACCACCTACAGCTACAACGGCACGGGCAATCCGCTGTCCTCATCGAGCGCGGCTGCGGAGAAGGCGCAGGTGTCGTGGAACTCCGACGGCACCCCATCAGCGGCCTGGACCCCGATCGAGGACGACAAGGCCGACGCGTCCCGCAACAAAACCAAGTACGCCTACACCGACAAGCAGGTGACCGCGATCACTCCGGTCACCGGCGCCGGCCTGGGGGTCCGCACCTACAGCTACGACATCTACGGCCGGTTGAAGACCTCCAGCAACGGCCGCGGCATCACCACCACGCTCGGCTACGACGTCAACGACCGGCTCACCACCGTCGACTACGGCGACGGCACCGGCATCGCGTTCACCTACACCTCCGCCGGGCAGCTGGAGACCCGCACCGACTCCACCGGCGTCACCCACTACGGCTACGACCAGCTCGGCCGGATGCTGCAAGTCCAGAACTCGGCGTTCGGCGGCACCACCAACTACACTTACGACAAGGACTCCAGGCTGGCCACCTCGACCAACCCGTCCTCCGGTGGCGCCATCACCTACAGCTACGACGCCGCCGGCACCCCCACCAAGATCAGTTATCCGTCCGGGGCCGGCACCAAACAAACGCTGTTCACCACGGACGACCACAACCGGCGCACCGCCACCTTCATGAACAGCAACGACGCCAAAACGACCTGGACCGCCCGCACCAACCAGACCTACGACAAGTCCGACCGGGTTACCAAGGTCACCGCCGACATCGGCACCGGCAACTCCTCCTACACCCGTGTCGTTGACATCACCTACTGCTACATCTACAACACCACCCCCGGCTCCAGCTGCACCGCCAGTACCTCCCTGGACCGCAACAAACTGGAATGGAAGAAGGACAACAAGACCGGGATCACCACCAAATACAGCTACGACACCTCCGGCCGGCTCAAGACCGCCACCCAATCCGGCAGCGCCACCAAGACGTTCAACTACGGCTACAGCAAGAACTCCAACCGCACCAGCGCCTCCGGCACCGGCCAGACCAACCAAACCCTGACCTTCAACGCCGCCAACCAGATCACCAGCACCGGGTACAGCTACGACGCCGCCGGCAACCTCACCGCCCACCCCACCCAGGGCACCATGACCTACACCCCCGACGACCAGTTGAAGTCGGTCACCAAATCGGGCACCACGTACCAGTACAAATACGGCGGGCGCGGCAACAACGAACTGGTTTACCAAACCACGCCGAACGGCACCTATCAATACGCCTACGGCCGTGACGATCGACAGGGCAACCCCGTGAGGTTCACCCCGAACCGTGGAGGGTTCGTCATGCCGCTTCTCGGTTGAGGGCGGCGGTTTCGTAGTTGATTGGGCTCATCATGTCAGCGCTGCTGTGTCGGCGGGTGTGGTTGTAGAAGCCGTAGCACCACTCGAGCACAGCAGCTTGGGCGTGTTGGGTGTCGGCGAACCGGTGCCGGGATAGCACTTCCCATTCCAGGCTGGAGAAGAAGGCTTCGGCGGCGGCGTTGTCGAAGCAGGACCCGACCCGGCCCATGGATTGCCGGATGCCCATCTTCCGGCACAGCTTGGTGAACGATTTGGCGGTGTAGGTGGAGCCCCGGTCGGTGTGGAAGATCACCCGCTGGGTCTGGTCGTCGCGCCAGATCACCCGCTTTCCGCCACGGGTGGCGACGGCCATCGTGATCGCGTCACAGGCCAGCTGCGCGTCCGGGTGCAGCCCGGTCGCCGCGCCGAGCAGGCGGCGGCTGAACAGGTCGATCACGGTGGCCAGGTACAACTTGCCGTGATCGGTCGGGATCTCGGTGATGTCACCCACCCAGCGGCAGTTCGGCGCCTGCGCGGTGAAGTCGCGTTTGATCAGGTCGGGGAACTTCGGCGCGCTCAGATCCTGCCGGGTCAGCCCGTTGCGGCGTCTGATTCGCCTTGCCACCAGCTGTTGGCGGCGCATCGAATCGGCCACCGTCTTCTCCGAGATGGCCCAGCCGGCATCCCGCAGATCGTGCACCAGCCGCGGCGAGCCGTGCAGCCCACGAGCAGCGGTGAACGCGGTCTTCACCGCCGCATCCACCTCGGCGCGGCGTTTCGCCCGCTTCGTCGGCGGCCCGCCGGCCATGGCGCGCGGCCACCACTTGTAGAACCACGACACGCTCACCCCGAGCAGGGCACAGCACACCGCGACGGGCACCCGCCAGAAGGTCTTCTGGTCAGCGATGAAGCGTGCCACGCTCACTTCGTCGCCTCTTTCACCCACAAGACCACGGAACGCTTGAGGACATCACGCTCCATCCGCAGCTCGGCGACCTCGGCCCGCAGCCGCCGCAGCTCCTCGTAGTCGTCCTTCGCGAGTTCCCCGTGGCCTTCCCGGGCAGCCCGGGCCTGGTTCACCCAGTTCCCCAGCGTGCCCTCATTCACCCCCAGATCCCGAGCCACCTGGGCGATCGGCTTCCTAGTCTCCTCAACGATCCGGACCGCTCCCTCACGGAACTCCGCATCGTACTTCTTGCGCTTCTCAGGCATAGCTACTCCTTATAGCTGATGCCTCCACGATTCGGGGGGAACCTCACCCGTCCTCGAACAGGTCGCCCGCAACGGCACCGCTGCCTCGGTCATCTCCGACCCCACCACCGGCCAACCCCTCCTGCTCCAAACCGCATCCGGCCTGCAAGCCCTCGTCACTTACGACGGCAAACCCGGCTCGCCCATCGCCATCCTCACCAGCAACGCCGCTGTCGCCTGGAGATGACCCTTGATGCCGGACAGGTGGTTGTTTGGTCAGGCGGCCGGGTTGGTCGCCTGGGTGGCCAGCTGGTGTTCGTACTGTAGTGGGCTGATGTAGCCGATGCTGGAGTGTCGTCGGCGGGCGTTGTACCAGGCGTCGATCCAGGTGTAGGCGCCGCGGCGGGCATCGCTGATGGTGGCGAACACGTGGCGGTGGTAGTACTCGTTTTGAACGTTGACCAGAACGATTCGGCGGCTGCGTTGTCCCAGCACACCCCGGTGCGGCCCATCGAGCGGAGCAGGTCGAGTTCGCCGGCCAGCTTGGCGATTTGTTTGCTGGTGTATTGGCAGCCTCGGTCGGCGTGGAAGATGACCTTTCGGGGCAGCTGGCCACGCAGGGCGACGGCTTGGCGCAGGGCGTCTTCGACGAGGTCGGCGCGGAGGTGGTCGGCGACGGTACGGCCCAACACTCGTCGGGTGTGCCCGTCTCGGACGGTGCACAGATATGCCCAGCCCTGGCCGGTGGCCAGATAGGTGATGTCGGAGAACCAGGCGAGATCGCGTCGGCCTTGGTCGAAGACACGTTTGACCAGGTCGGGTGCCGGGTCCGGGTTCGGGCCGGGCACGGTGGTGGGCGGATGCCAGGTGCGTGGGCTGATCCCGGCTATCTCGGCTTGCCGCATGCATTTCGCGACCGTTTTGACTGACACCGTCTCGCCAGCCTCACGCAGGTCGTGCAGGATCCTGGGTGCCCCGTAGGTGCCATCAGAGGCCTTGTGGAACTCGACGATCCTGCCGGTCAACTCTTGGCGACGCTGCTCCGCCAGCGACGGCCCGGCAGTCCGCCGTGCGACCCATTCGTAGTAGCGGCGCCGGTCCACCTTCAGTAGCCGGCACATCCGGCTGATCGTGTAGTTCGCCTTCTCCGCATCGATCACCTCGAAGCGCTCCTGCCGGGAGTGTTCTTCGCTGCGAAGAAGGCTGCGGCTTTTCCCAGGAACTCGTTGTCCAGCCGCAACTCGGTGTTCTCCCGGCGAAGCCGGTCCAGTTCGGCCCGCTCACTGGCATCCAACGGCGCCTCGGGTGGCGCACCTATCCGGTCGCGTTCCTGCTGGACCCAGCGGCCCAACAGTTGCTCACCGACCCTGATCTCGGCGGCGACCGCCGTGATCGTCCGGCCGGTGTCGAGCACCAGATGCGCAGCCTCCCGCCGATACTCCGGCGTGTAAGTGTTCCGCTTCTTCGTCGTTCCCATTGAGGACATCCTCTCCGGCGGCCCCCGACAAGGGAACCCGCCAAGACGGTGTCCGGGTTAAGGGGTCAACTCCACGCCTGGGCTGCCGATTACAATCCCTTCGGCGTCGCCACCATCACCAACACCAACGACGCCGAAATCACCAACACCAACCCCTACACCTTCGCCAACGGATTCGCCGACCGCACTACCGGCTGGATCCACTACGCCGCCCGCTACTACGACCCCACCACCGCCACCTGGACCCAACAAGACCCCGTCGACGCCCCCCTCGACCCCAACAACGCCAACCGCTACAGCTATGCCGGCAACGACCCCATTAACAACACCGACCCCACCGGCCTGCAAATCTCGCTCATGGAGGCGTGCATCATCAATGGCGTTGGTGGAGGCATAGCGGGAGCCGTCGCTGGTGCGATCGTGGTAGGAACGGGCACTGTTGGAGTTGGAATCGGACCGGGCATGGGCACGGGATTCGTGGCGGGGTTCATCGGAGGGTGTGTTGGCGGAATGGCAATGCAGCTCCTCACTGGCTGGGCTGACCGTGACTAGCCAAGATGAGGTCCGCATTGTGAGCCCCGGCATATGGCGTCGGGGGTGGCGTGGCTTCTATCCCATGGGTGGCATTTTGGAAGTGCAAGACAGCAACCTCACCTTTGGGCCCGATCGGTTCGAACGGCTTTTCGGTGCGCGACCTGTAACTCTGAAGAAGCCATATAAAATAGAGGTCGTAGAAGGCGCCGTCTTTCCATTCATTCACGTGATGGCAGAGGGAAAGAAATACACGTTCGTTGCAAGGAGACCAACCAAGCTCTTGAAGGCCCTAGGAGTTGAGTGGTGACGATGGTGATACGGCCCCGGGGACACCAAGCATGCCTGACGAAACGTGCCCCCACGAGCACCGCCCGGCAATCCGACACGACTCCCCAGTCTCCGCGCACAACGGTGTGCCTCAAGGCACCGAGATGCTCGATTGTGAGAGCCCGGTATCCCAAAGCGCGTGGGAGTCGGCATCCGATTCCTGACCTTCTCGTGGGCCGGCGCCTATCGTTGTGCCATGGCCTTCTCGTTGCGCGCCCTCGGCGCGATCGGTGCTTTGGCGCTGCTGACCGCCTGTGGAACCACCCGGCCCGTCGCCGGCACGACCGCACCGTCGGTCGCCGCAACCTCGGCCACCCCCTCGGTAGAGTCGGCCTCGCCCAGCGCGTCCGTGCCGAGTTCGGCCTCAGCCAGCCCGTCCGGCAGCCCGAGCGCGCCGCCCAGCCCGGCCGCGACCACGCTGGTGCTGCAGCCCAAGGGTGTTGACACGCTCGGGTTCGGCACCGCTGAAGCCAAGGTGACCGCGGTGCTGAGCGCCAAGGTCGGCAAGGCGGACGACAGCTACTCCGGCCAGGTCTGCGAACTCGACGACGCCACGCCCTATGGCCGCCAGTTGCTCTACGGCGGGGCGGCGTTCCTGTTTCAGAGCAAGGCCAGGGGCACCAAGACCTCGCCGCGCACGTTCACCAGTTGGGTGGTCAACCTCGACCAACCGCTGAGCGCGACCATGCGGCTGGCGGACGGCTACCCGCTCGACACCACGTTCGCCAAGCTGAAGACGGCGTTCCCCAAGGGCAAGCTGGCGAGGATCGCGCTCGGCGAGTCGTCGGTGTGGGTGTTCACCACACCCTCGGGCCTGTGGTACCGCGGCGATGACGCCAAGACCCCGACCGATGTCGGTGCTGGCGCGATGGGCACCTGTGAGTAGATGACAGAGCACCTACTCGCCGGACGTTATCGCCTGGAACGCGAGATCGGCGCCGGCGGCATGGGCCGGGTGTGGCGCGCCCGCGACGTCCGGCTCGATCGCGAGGTGGCGATCAAGACCGTCGACCTCGGCGGCGTGCGTGACCCCTCGCTGGCTGGACGGTTCCAGCGCGAGATCGTGCTCACGGCCCGGCTGACCAGCCCGCACACGGTGACCGTCTTCGACGGCGGCGTGGACGGCAACACCGCCTACCTGGTGATGGAGTTGTTGCGCGGCGAATCGCTGGCCGAACTGATCAGTCGCCGCGGCCCGCTCGGGCTGACCGCGACCCTCGACGTGGCCCGTCAGGTGACGCTGGGCCTGGCCGCGGCGCACGCGGTCGGTCTGGTGCATCGCGACATCAAACCCGCCAACGTGATGCTCACCGAGGGCGGCAAGGTGAAGCTGCTCGACTTCGGCATCGCCCAGCTGACCGGTCAGGCCGACCCGCACCTGACCGCGCCCTCGATGACCATCGGCACCGCCGCCTACATGTCGCCGGAACAGGCGGCCGGACTGCGGGTGGACGCCGCCACCGACCTCTACGCGCTCGGTTGCCTGATCATGACCATGCTGACCGGACGTCCGCCGTTCGACGGCGACCAGCCCGTGGTGGTGGCCGCCCATCAGATCAACAGCGCTCCGCCCCGGCTGAGCCAGCGGCGACCGGAGGTTCCCCAGGGTCTGGACGCGCTGGTCGCGGCCCTGCTGGCCAAGAGCCCGTCGGAGCGTCCGGACACCACCAGGACCCTGCGGGCGATCGAGCAACTGCAGGCCAACCCGTCCGCCCCGACGGTGCCGCTGGCCGCGCCGCCCGCGACGGCGCCCACCGCGGCGCCGATGCAGCCGACCCGGCCCTACACCCAACCGGCGCCCGCGCAGTCGTCCGGGTCGCCGGCCGTCCGGGCGCGGGCCACCCTGCCGCAGCAGCCCGGCTCCTGGTGGATCGCCGGGGTGTTGCTCAGCCTGATGGCGGCGGTGCTGGTCGCCGGGGTCGCGGTCAACCTGAGCGGGTTGGCGCTGACCAACCTGGGCCGAGTGTTTCCCGCTGCGAGCACCTCGGCGAAGCCGACCGGCGCCTCGCCCAGGCCGAGCGCCACCGCGTCCAAGAAGACCAACACACCCGACGCGGGCACCGCGGTGGCACTCGCAGCCGCACTGCAGGGCGTCCAGCTGGCGCTGGGTTCGCTGCCCGACAGCGAGGCGAAGGCCGACCTGGTGCAGCTGTGGGAGACCATGAGCGGCAGGATCTCGGCCGGATCCAACCCGAAGGACAACCTGACCGCGTTCGAGAAGGCGGTGAAGGCGTCCGACCTCGAGGGCTGGGAACAGCAGGCGGTGCTCGCCGCGACCGGCATCGTCAAGTCCCTGCTGTGACAGTTGCGGGCCGGGTCGTCCGGCTCGCAGCGATCAGGGCTGTTGCGATGGGCTCACTCGGCCAGCTTGGAGAGCAGCAGAGCCTCGGCCAGACAGGCCTTGGCGAAGTCGCCCAGATGCAGCGACTCGTCGATGCCGTGCGGGCGTGAGTCCGGGTCGCAGACCGCGGTGACCAGCACCGTCGCGTCCGGAAAGGCCTGTTGAAAATCCGCCACCATCGGAATCGATCCACCCTGCCCCATGAACACCGGCTGAACCCCCCAGGCCTCGGCGAACGCCGCCCGCGCCGCCTCGGCAGCAGGCCCGGTGAACGGAATCGTGGTGCCCGAACCGGTCGAGCCGTCGCTGATGCGCACGAGCGCACCCCAGGGCGTGTGGCGCCGCAGGTGCTCGGTGAGCGCGGCCAGTGCAGCCGTCGGATCGGCGTCCGGCGCGATCCGCACGCTCACCTTCGCCCTGGCGCTCGGTGCCAGGGTGTTGGACGCGTCGGCCACCGGTGTGGCGTCGATGCCCAGCACGGTGGCGGTGGGTTTCGTCCAGAGCCGGCCGGCGATCGAGCCCTGGCCGAGCACGCGGACGCCCTCCAGCAGCCCGGTCTCGTCGCGAAGCCGCTGCTCGGGATAGTCGAGCTCAGGGTCGGGCATGCTGCCCAGCCCCTGGATCGCCACGTTGCCCTGCTCGTCGTGCAGGGTGGCCAGCAGCCTGCACAGCGTGGTCAGCGCGTCCGGCACGGCACCGCCGAACTGCCCCGAATGCAGCGCGTGGTCGAGCGTGCTCACCTCGATGACACAGTCGACCAGGCCGCGCAGGGTGTCGGTGAAGGCGGGCTGCCCGACCTGCCAGTTGCCGGAGTCGGCGATCACATACACGTCGGCGGCCAACTCGTCGCGGTGGCGGGCGATCAGGTCGGCCAACGAGGGCGATCCGACCTCTTCCTCGCCCTCGATGAACACGGTCACCCCGACCGGCGGACGTCCCTCGAACGCGCGCAACGCCGCCAGATGCACCAGCACCCCGGCCTTGTCGTCGGCGACGCCGCGGGCGAACAGCCGTCCGTCGGCCTCGCGCACCACGAGCGGGTCGCCGGTGCTCCACTTGCTGCGATCCCCGGTGGGCTGCACATCGTGATGCGCGTACAGGCAGACCGTCGGAGCACCCGCAGGCGCCGGAAAGCGGGCGATCACCGCCGGTTGACCGCCTTCGGCGACGACGCGGACGTCCGGACAATCGAGCGCGCGCAGCCGGTCGGCGATCCATTCCGCCGAGCGCTGGACGTCGTCGTCGTGCGCCGCAAGAGCGCTCACCGAGGGGATCGCGACCAGTTCGGCCAACTCGCTGACGACTCCGGGCAGCACGGCGTTCACGGCATCATGCAGGGTCATGACGCGAGCGTAGCGGCGCCCCTGAGCCGACCCCAAGCAGCCCCCGGAACCACCGGCGAAGCGTTGAAGAACGGCGTCCGCGCAGCCAAGCTTGCCGTTGCGGCGTGCCAACGTCGCGCCGCGAACAAGGAGCAAACCAATGTCGTCCCACACCCGCATCACTCCCGAGAAGGTCGGCCGGATCGCCACCCGGGTTGCCACCGAGACGGCCTTCGTGCTGACCGGCATGGCTGACGTCGTCGCCGGCACCGTGCAGGACGTCGTCAAACAGGGCCGGGCGACCTACACCGAACGCAAGGCGGCCGGTGAGACCCCGGTGGTGACCCGGGTCAAGCAGGTGCCGGGGCGGGTGCAGGGTCTGATCGGCGAGGTCAAGGAGGCCTACCTCAGCCTCTCCGACCGGGGCCGTACCGTGCTGGCCGAGGGGTTCTCGTCCACCGCCCACCGCGCCACGCCGCCCGCGCCGCAGGCCACGCCCGGCGACTTCGAGCAGCCGCCCATGTCCTGAGTTCCCCGTGCCAGTATGGACCGGTGAGCCTGCCTGAGATTGCTGTGACCGACCTGTCCGACGACGCCGTGGTGCTCGATGTGCGCGAACCCAACGAATGGGCCCGCGGGCACGTGCCGAACGCGGTCCACCTGCCGATGGGCAGCGTGGCCGACCAGCTGGCGAGCCTGCCGAAGCTCACCGGTCCCCTGCCGGTGGTCTGCCGCGCGGGCGGGCGTTCCGCGAAGGTGGTCGAGTTTCTGCGCGGTCAGGGCATCGACGCGGTCAACGTGACCGGAGGCACCCTGGCGTGGGCCGCCGCGGGCAAGCCGTTGGCCGCCGACGAGGGCGAACCGACCGTCATCTGACCACCTCTTCCGAGCGGTGTTGACCCCCTCTACATGATGGTGTTGATCCGACCCCCGTCATGGGGGTCGGATTCACAGCATGTGCACGCGCTGCGGTGACTCGGCAAGATGAACCCATGACGCTCGATGCCGCGAACCCGTTCGCCAGCCCGTCCACGCTGCCGTACCTGCTCACACCGTGGGCAAAGGTGCGGGCCGAGCACTACCTGCCGGCCGTCGATGCCGGCATCGAGCAGCGGCTGGCCGAGCTGCAGGCCGTCGCCGACAACACCGAGCCGCCCGATCAGGCCAACGTGATCGACGCCTGGGAGTCCTCCGGGCAGCTGCTCGGCCGTGCTCTGGGCGCGTTCTGGACCGTGCAGCCCGCCGACACCACCGACGAACTGGACGCCATCGACGCCGAGATCGCGCCCAAGATGGCGCGGCTGGGCGATGCGATCTACCAGAACCAGGCGCTCTACGACCGCGTCAGCGCGCTGGCCGGGCGGGTCGAGGCCGGCGAGGTGCAGCTCGACCCGCAGGCGTCCTATTGGCTGGAGCAGCGGCTGCGCGACTTCGTCCGGGCCGGAGTGGGGCTGCCCGAACAGGATCGGGCCCGGCTGCGCGAACTCAACGCCACCCTGGCCGAGCTGCAGTCCTCCTTCGGCCGGCGCTCACTCGCCGGCTCGAACGCCGCCGCCGTGCTGGTCGAAGACGAGGCCGAGCTGGCCGGGGCGTCCGAGTCCACCAAGGCCGGGGCCCGGGCCGCCGCCGAAACCCGCGGTCTGGACGGCTGGCTGCTCGAGCTCGACTCGTGCACGCCGCAGGCGATCCTCGCCGAGCTCAGCGACCGCGAGCTGCGCCGGCGGGTGCACGAGGCGTCCACCGCGCGGGGCTGGAGCGGCGAGCACGACACCCGGGGGCTGGTGGTCGACATCGCCCGCGCCAGGGCCGAGCGTGCCGTGCTGCTGGGCTACCCGAACCACTCCGAGTACGTCGCGGCGGACGCGTGCGCGAAGACGTCCGAGGCGGTGCACGGAATGCTCAGCCGGCTGGCGGCGCCGGCGGTGCGGAACGTGCACGCCGAGGCGGCCGACCTGCAGCCGCTGCAGGACGAGCCGCTCGAACCCTGGGACTGGGAGTACTGCTCCGAACAGCTCAAGGGCCGCCGCTACCACTTCGACGCCGCCCTGCTGCGGCCCTACCTCGAGCTGGAGCGGGTGCTGCACGAGGGCGTGTTCGCCGCCGCCACCGGCCTGTTCGGCATCACGTTCGACGAGCGCACCGACCTGGCCGGCTACCACGACGAGGTGCGGGTCTTCGAGGTCTTCGACGCCGACGGCACCGGGCTCGGCCTGTTTCTGGCCGACTACTACACCCGCGCCGGCAAGCAGGGCGGCGCCTGGATGAACAACATCGTCGACCAGAACCACCTGCTGGGGCAGCGGCCGGTGGTGGTGAACAACCTCAACATCGTCAAACCGCCGGCGGGGCAGCCGACGCTGCTGACCTGGGGCGAGGTGCGCACCCTGTTCCACGAGTTCGGCCACGCCCTGCACGGGCTGCTCGCCGACAGCCACTACCCGTCCCAGTCGGGGGCGCAGACGCCACGCGACTTCGTCGAGTTCCCTTCGCAGGTCAACGAGATGTGGTCGCTCGATCCCGCGCTGCTGCAGCGGTTCGCGGTGCATCACCAGACCGGGGAACCGATCCCGTCCGAGTGGGTGAGCGATCTGCGGGCCGCGGAACTGTTCAACCAGGGCTGGTCGACCACCGAACTGCTGGCCGCCTCGATGCTGGATCAGGCCTGGCACTCGACGCCCATCGATCAACTGCCCACAAGGGCCGACGAGGTGCTCGACTTCGAGCGGCGTTCGCTGGCCACGGCGGGCGTCGACGCGCCGCTGGCGCCCACCCGCTACCGGTCCACCTACTTTCGGCACATCTTCGAAGGTGGGTACGCGGCGGGCTACTACAGCTACCTCTGGTCCGAGGTGCTGGACGCCGACGCGGGCGCCTGGTTTCTCGCCAACGGCGGCCTGACCAGGGCCAACGGGCAGCGGTACCGTGAGAAACTGCTGGCGCCCGGCGGCTCGGTGGACGTGCTGGCGACCTACCGCGACTTCCGTGGTCAGGATCCCGACATCGGCCATCTGCTGACCCGCCGCGGGCTGAACTGAGGACGCGACCATGGCGACGCGACGTGGCCCGAGCGTGCTGCTGCTCGACATCGACGGCACCGTGGTCAACTACCGGCTCGAGGTGCCGCCCGGCGCGGCCGATGCGCTGCGGGCGGTGCGCGGGCGCGGACACCTGGTCTACCTCTGCACCGGACGAAGCCGCGCCGAGATCTACCCGCACCTGTGGGAGCTCGGGGTGGACGGGCTGATCGGCGGCAACGGCAGCTACGTCGAGGACGGTGACCTGGTCGTCTTTCACCAGGTGCTCGACCCGGTCGTGGTGCAGCGTGCCGTCGACTGGATGCTGGAGCGTGACCTCGGCTTCTACCTCGAATGCAACGCGGGCCTGTTCGGCAGCGACAACCTGCCCGAGAAGGCCGCGGCGATCCTCGGCGGGCCGACACCCGAGAACGTGGCCTTCGTGCGCAACGGCTTCCCCGACATGATCTACGGCGCGCGCGAGGGGCGCGACGACGTAAACAAGATCAGCTTCGTGCTCGAGGACGGCATCGACCTGGACGCCCTCGCGCGCGACTACGCCGGCGAGGCGTCCATCGACACCTGGAGCATGACCGGCAACGGCCCCGAGTTCGGCGAGTTCGGCCAACTGGGCATTCACAAGGGCGGGGCCGTCCGTCGGCTGGCCGAGCACCTGGGTGCGGACGCGCGACGACCTGATCGGCTTCGGTGACGCCCGCAGCGACCTGGAGCTGTTCGCGGCGTGCGGAACGTCCGTCGCCATGGGCAACGCCCCCGACGAGGTGAAGGCCGCCGCCACCCTGGTCACCGATGACGTGGACGAGAACGGGCTGGCCAACGCGTTCGTCCGGCTGGGGCTGATCGAGGGCTGAGTGCGCCGGCCTCGGCATTCGTTCACAGACTCGGGCGTCTACCGTGGGCGCCGTGCTTCGTGAGCTGTGGGTGCGGGCCACCACCGTGCAACCGCCGCTGCCGACCTCGTCGGTGGTGCTGGTCGGCGTGATCGCGCTGGTGATCGTCTGGTCGCCGGTCGGCTATCGGCTGGTGCGGCACCTGGTGACGATGGTGCACGAGGCGGGGCACGCCCTGGTCGCCACCCTGGCCGGACGCAGCCTGCGCGGCATCCGGCTGCACTCGGACACCTCGGGGCTGACGCTCAGCAAGGGCCGTCCGACCGGTCCGGGCATGGTGGCCACGCTGATGGCGGGGTACCTGGCGCCGTCGGCACTGGGGCTGCTGGGCGCCTTCGTGCTCGGCCGCGGTTACGCCGCCGGCATGCTGTGGACGCTGGTGCTCGCCTGTGCCGTGATGCTGCTGCTGATCCGCAACCTGTACGGCCTCTGGGTGGTGCTGGCGACCGGCGTCGCGGTGGCGGTGCTGTCGTGGCTGGCGCCGTCCGCGTGGTTGGTCTGGGTGGCCACGGCGCTGGTGTGGGCACTGCTGCTGGCGGCACCCCGGTCGGTGATCGAACTGCAGTTGCAACGGCGCAGGGGTCGCGGAGCGGGCTCGGACGTCGACCAGCTGGCCCGGCTGACCCGCGTGCCGGCGATGCTGTGGGTCGCCCTGTTCTTCGTGCTCTGCCTGGCCGCGCTGGTCGGTGGCGGCTGGTTGCTGCTCGCCCGTTGACCGCCGCCCACCATTGGCGCTCGCCTAACTATTTGCCGCTCGCGGAGCTCCCGCCAAATAGTTCGGCGAGCGCCGGGGCGGGGTGGCTGGCCAGTTCGGCCAGTCGCTGGGCGATCAGGGCCTTGAGCCCCTCGGCGTCGGGCGCGATGTCGGTCACGTGCCGGGGTAGGTTCTCGATGCCCTCGAACGCGGCCGGCCGCTCAGGCTCACGACCCAGCGCCTCGACGATGGTGGCGGCGAACTTCACCGGCAGTGCCGTCTCGGTCACGATGATCGGCCCGTCGACGCCGGCCCGCAGGTCGTGCCCCACCGTCACCGCGTCGGCGGTGTGCGGATCGATCACCACGCCGTCCGTGGCTTGGACGCGGCGGATCGTGGCCAGCCGGTCGGCGTGCGTCGAGGTGCCCGACACGAACCCGTAGCGCTCGCGCAGGGTGGCGAACTCGGGGGTCGCCGACAGGTCGATCACCCCGCTCTCGCCCAGCTCGCGGCCGAACAGCTCAGCGATGCGGGCACCGTCCCGGCCCAGCAGGTCGAAGATGAAGCGCTCGAAGTTGCTGGCCTTGCTGATGTCCATGGACGGGCTGGACGTCTCGGCCGCGCCTGAGCGCACCCGGTAGACGCCGGTGCGGAAGAACTCGTCCAGCACGTTGTTCTCGTTGGTGGCCAGGATCAGGGTGTCGATCGGCAGACCCAGCCGGCGGGCCACATGGGCGGCGCAGATGTTGCCGAAGTTGCCGGTGGGTACGGCGAACGACACCCGAGTCGCCGGACGGCCGGTGGCCCGCAACTGATGCGTGACCCGCAGGTAGCCGACCACGTAGTAGATCACCTGGGCGACGACCCGGCCCCAGTTGATCGAGTTGACCGCCCCGATGCTGTGTTCGGCCTTGAAGGCGGCATCGCCCAGCACGGCCTTGACCAGATCCTGGCAGTCGTCGAACACACCGTCGACGGCCAGATTGACGATGCGCGGATCGTCCAGGCTGAACATCTGCGCCTGCTGAAAGGGGCTCATCCTGCCCTGTGGCGACAGCATGAACACGGTGATGCCGCGGCGTCCGCGCATGGCGTATTCGGCGGCCGAGCCGGTGTCGCCGGAGGTGGCACCCAGAATCGTGAGCACTTCCCCGCGGCGGCCGAGCTCGTACTCGAACAGGTGGCCGAGCAGCTGCATGGCCATGTCCTTGAAGGCGGCGGTCGGGCCTTCGGAGAGGTGGGCCAGCCACAGCCCGTCCGACAGTTCGCTGACGGGCACCACGACGGTGCCGAACACCTCGGGCGCGTAGGCGCGCGAGCAGATGGCCCGCAGGTCGTCGGCCGGAATGTCGTCCACGAACAGGCTGAGCACCTCGAACGCGACGGCGGCGTAGCCGCGGGTGTGCAGCAGCACGTCCCAGGCGGTCAGCGTCTCGGGGCTCAGCTGCGGGTAGTGATCGGGCAGGTAGAGGCCGCCGTCCGGGGCGAGACCGCTGAGCAGAATGTCGCAGAACGGCAGGCCGGGGCCCGGATCGGCACTGCGGGTCGACACGTAGCGCACCCGCCGAGCCTACCGAACCCGTCCCCCGGGCTTGCGACAGGTAATGGGGACGGTTCCTTTACCGGTCGCAAGTCCCGACAAAACGCCTAGTCAAACGATTCGGGCGACCGAAAGCGACCGGGAAAGGAACCGTCCCCATTCCCCGTCGGGACCGTGGGCAGCGACCGGGAAAGGAACCGTCCCCTCCCGTCGAGGAAGGCCCCATACCGCGGAAGGTGGGCAGCACGGGAAAGGAACCGTCCCCAAGTCAGCGGCGCACCAGGCCCGTCTCGTAGGCCAGCAGCACCAGCCCGACCCGGTCGCGAATGTGCAGCTTGGCCAGCAGCCGTCCGATGTGGGTCTTGACGGTGCCCTCGGCCATGTACAGCCGGGTGGCGATCTCTGAGTTGGTGGCGCCCGCCGCGATCTCGATCAGCACCTCGCGCTCACGGTCGGTGAGCACGTCGAGCCGGTGATCGGCCTCGGGGGAGGTGGGCAACGTCGGCACCACGTGGTCGAGCAGCCGCCGGGTCGCCGACGGCGCCATCACCGCCTCACCCGCGGCCACCGTGCGGATCGCGTTCAGCAGGTCGGCCGGCCGGGCGTCCTTGAGCAGAAAGCCGGACGCCCCGGCTTTCAACGCCGCGAACACGTACTCGTCCAAATCGAAGGTGGTGAGCACCAACACCCGGGTGCCCAGGCCCGCCTGCACGATCTGCCGGGTGGCTTCGACCCCGTCCATCACCGGCATCCGGATGTCCATCAGCACCACGTCCGCCGGCTGCACGGTCAGCGCCCGGAGGGCGGCGGCACCGTCCGACGCCTCACCGACCACCACCAGGTCGTCCTCGGATTCGATCAGCATGCGGAACCCGCTGCGGACCAGCGCCTGGTCATCAGCCAGGAACACCCGGATCGAATGGCTCATCGCTGCACTCCTTGTCGGTGATGGACGGGCAGGACGGCGCGCACCACGAAGCCGCCCAACGCCAGCGGGTGCGCCTCGAGCCGGCCGTCCATGGACGTGACCCGCTCGGCCATGCCGCGCAGGCCGTGGCCGGGCGTGGTGGTGACCTGGCCGGGGCCGGGGCCGTTGTCGACCACCTCGACCATGATCTGGGTGGGCGAGTAGTCGATCGTGACCACCGCCGTCGCGGTCGGGCCGGCGTGCTTGAGAAAGTTCGTCAGGGCCTCTTGGACGACCCGGTACAGCGTCAGTTCCAGTGCCGGCGACACCCGCGGCGGCTCGCCGTGCACCACCAGCGTGGCCCGGTCGGACGCCCGGTGCACCAGATCGGGAATGTCGGCCAGGGACGGTGCGGGCTCCCAGTCGGCGCCCCGGCGTTCCGGCTCGCTGCGCAGCACGCCGACGATGCGGCGCATCTCGTTGAGCGCCTCGCGTCCGGTGTCGGCGATCGTGTCCAGGGCGCTCACCGCGGCTTCCGGACGTTTCGCGGCCACCGCCCGTCCGCCCTCGGCCTGCACGATCATCACCGACAGCGAGTGCGCGACGATGTCGTGCAGTTCACGCGCGATGGTGGCCCGGGCCCGCGACTCGGCCAGCCGGGCCTGCTGCTCGCGCTCGGCCAGCAGCAGGTGGTAGCGCTCCTCGGCGGCGGCGACCCGATCGGCGTGGAAGACGGACGACTCGCGCACCCGCCGTCCGATCGCGTAGGGGGTGACGATCAAACCCAGGCAGACGAACGCCGCCAGCACGAAGAGCACGATGCCGCGGGCGCTGATGCCCACTCCCTCGGCAGCGGTGGTCCAGCGCAGCGGCCCGATCACCGAGGCGAACGCGCCGATCACCACCACGGAGCGGGCCGTCACCCCGGGCACCCAGCGCGCCACCGAGTAGGCGACGATCGGCAGCACCACCAGCGTCGCGGTGAAGGTGTTCACCACGATCACCTGCGCGATGCCGGCGACCGTGCAGCCCGCGAGCATCAGCAGCGGCGAGTGCCGGCGCACCACCAGCGGCGCGACCATCAGGCTCAGGATGAACATCAGCAACATGCGCGGGGTCGAGTTCCAGGCCGAGTAGCTCGCGTACGGCAGCACGGTCAGCAGAAACATGGCCAGCGCGAGCATGCCGTCGAGCACCCAGTCGTGCCTGGTGGCACCGGGCGGAAACCACAACTCGCGCGCGTTCATACCGTGCTCAGCCTAAGGCGTCGGTCATAACGCGCACCGGGTTGCCCGGGCAACCTAGCCTTGCCGCATGCGTACCCGTAGCGACCGGCTGGTTGCCGTCGCCACCCTCGGTGCGTTCGTCGTCGTGGCCGGAGTGCTCGGCCTGGTGTCGCTGTACCTCGGCGCCGTCACCCAGGCCATGTCGGGGGTGCCGCGCACGGCGTCCCTGCCCGACTACGACGGACGTCCCGCGGCGCAGCAGGCCGACGGCAACCGGGCCGTCCGCTACCTGGTGCTGGTCACCGACGAGAAGGGCGCACTGGCCAGCGCGTACCTGGCCCACCTGACGGCTGCGCGCGACGCGCTGCATCTGATCGGCCTGCCGGCGAACCTGCTGGTCAGCGACCCGCATGGAATGGACGCGACGTTGTCGTCGCAGTTCGCGCAGGCACCCGCTGCGGCGGTGCGCGCGATCGAAGGCCTGGTGGACGTGCGCGTCGATCACCTGGTGCAGGTCGATCTGGACGGGTTCACCCGCATCATCGACGTGCTGGGCGGGGTCACGGTCGACAACCGCACCCAGATCGCCGCCGAAGGCTGGCACTTCGGCGCCGGCGAGCTGCGGTTGACCGGTGACAAAGCGCTGATCTACCTCAGTACGTCCACCCATTCGATGACCCGTCTCGAGCGCACCGAGGCGGTGTTCGTCGAGATCGTGCGGGGCATGGCCAGTGGAGACGCGCTGACCAACCCGGCCAAGGTCGAGTCGATCGGCAGCGTGCTGAACTCGTGCGTGGTGGTCGATGCCGCGCTGACTCCGGGTGAGATCCGCCGGATGGCGCTCGACATGCACCTGACCTCCGATGCGGTGACCGGCACGCCGTTGCCGCTGGCCGGGCTCAGCGAACTGCGGGGCACGCAGGTGATCGTTCCGGACACCGACCGGATCAAGCAGCTGACGACGGCGCTGCACACCGATCAGGTGAAGCGGTGGTCGGCCGGACAGACCGGCCTGTGGCAGCCGCTGCCGGAACTTCGGCCACGCTGACAGACGATCGACGAGCAACGGGTCCGGAGCCGGGGCGCAGGTGCAACAGCGTGCTCCGACGGCCGGCCCGGGGTCATTACACTCACTGCCGTGAGGTTCATGTTCGCTGTCGCGGCTCTGGTGGCCGCCGCTGCCATCGTTGCCCAGCCCTCGCGGCGCAGGCGAGCGCGGATCGCCGCGACGTGGAACGCTGCGACCGACCAGCTGTGAACTGCGGGCCCTCGGCCGACGCGATGACCGATCGTCACGCCGGAGAGCCGGCCATCAGGGTTGCCGCGCGGTAGTGACCGGGCAGCGGCATTGCGTATCCGGGTGGAGACGAAGGGACTCGAACCCTCAACCTCGACCTTGCAAAGGTCTTGCGCTGCCAGTTGCGCCACGTCCCCGGTCGTGATGACCCGGACGATCATAGCCCGACCCGGGCGGCCGCATCGACCCCGGCGCAGCCGTCCAACTACCCTGGGTGCCATGTGGTCCAAGCGCGAGGTGATCGATTATGCGCTGCAACGCCGCAACACCCTGCAGGCGTTGCGGCGCTCGCCGCGCACCCTTTCGCGCTCGGACGCCTGCGACGCCGACCCGCTGCTGATCCGGGCCGCACTGCACCATGGTGAGGACGCCGACCGGCGTTGCCCGATCTGCGAAGCGCGCATGGTGAATCTGCACTATGTCTTCGGCGACCAACTCGGTCAGTACTCCGGGCGGATCAGATCCACCGCCGAACTGACCCAGATGCAGAGCGAGTTCGGCGAGTTCACCGTCCGCGTGGTCGAGGTGTGCACCGACTGCGGCTGGAACCACATGATCACCGCATTCCTTCTGGGCGACGGCGTCACGCGCCGTCCGCCCCGCCGCCAAAAGACCGTTGAGGACATCTATGGCTGACACCTTGCGAGCATCCGGCAAGCCGGCCAGAAAGAAGAGCGGCTGGCGCCGGTTCTTCACCTGGCTCGGCATCACGGTGCTGGTGCTGATGCTGGCCGGGGCCGGGTTGCTCGGCTTCGCGTACAGCACCGTCAAGCTGCCCGACCCCAACGCCGACTTTCAGACCAACACCTCGTTCGTCTACTTCAGGGACGGCAAGGGCAAGATCGGCAGCTACTCGATCCAGAACCGGCAGACCCTGGCCTACGCGGAGATTCCGCAGAACGTGAAGGACGCCATCGTCGCCGGCGAGAACCGCACCTTCTGGACGGACCCCGGCATCTCGCTGCCCGGCATCGCCCGCGCCGTCTACTCGGTGGCCCGCGGCGACGACGTCGTCGGCGGCTCGACGATCACCCAGCAGTACATCAAGGTGCTCTACCTCAACCAAGAGAAGACCTTCAGCCGCAAGTTCACCGAGATTCTGCTGGCGGCCAAGATGGGCAACGAGCTGTCGAAAGAGACGATCCTCGAGGGCTATCTCAACACCGTCTACTTCGGACGGGGCGCGTACGGCATCGAGGCGGCCGCTCAGGCCTACTTCAACATTCCGGCGTCCAAGCTGACCGATCGGCAGGCGATCGCGCTGACCTCGATCGTGAACAGCCCCGGCAACCTCGACCCGGCCAAGGGCGAGAAGCAGGCGGCCGACCTGCTGGAGCGCTACCAGTACACGATCAACGGCCTGGTCGAGATGGGCAAGATGACCGAAGCCCAGAAGGCCGAGATCTACTACCAGCTGCCGAAGTTTCCCAAGGTGGAGCGCGACAGCCAACTGGGTGGCCCCAAGGGCTTTCTGCTCACCATGGTGCAGGACGAGCTGAAGGCCAAGGGCTTCAGCGACGAGCAGGTCCAAGGCGGCGGGTTGACCATTCGCACCACGTTCGACGCCGACGCTCAGGAGGCGGCGGTGAAGGCCGCCCAGCAGGTCACCGCGCAAACCGCGGCGACCGGCGGCAAGAAGGCGGCGAACCTGCACGCCGGGCTGGCGTCCATCGACGTCGAGACCGGCGGTGTGCTGGCCCTGTACGGCGGCCCCGACTTCGTCAAGAACAGCCGCAACTGGGCGACCACCCCCCGTCCGACCGGCTCGACGTTCAAGCCCTACGCGCTGGGCGCCGCGCTCGACCAGGGCTTCACGCTCACCGACCAGGTCAACGGCTCGCAGTTCGTTCCCCCGGGCGCCAGCAAGCCGGTGCGCAACGCCGGTGACCGCAACTACGGCACCGTCACTCTGCAGCAGGCCACCACGAACTCGATCAACACCGCGTTCGTCGACCTCGAAACCCAGATGACGGACGGCCCCGAGGCCACTCTCGAGTTCGCGCAGGCGGCGGGGCTGCCGAAGGCGCCGGGCTGGGATCCGACGGTGGTGGTGCCGCTGGGCGTGCCCGAGGTCAGCCCGCTCGGCCAGGCCACCGGCTTCGCCACGTTCGCGCGCGGCGGCAAGCTGATCGAGACCCATGTGGTGGCCGAGGTGAAGGACGCCTCCGGCGCCACCCTGTTCAAGGCCGACACCACCGCCGAGCAGACCATCGAAGCCGACGTCGCCAACGATGTCGCCGCCGCGCTCACCCAGGTGGTGCAGGACGGCACCGCCGCCCGCGCCGGCGGCATGGGCTTTCCGATCGCGGGCAAAACCGGCACCTACTACCTGCGCGACGCCGCCGGTGGCGCCAAGACGACCGCCTGCTGGTTCGTCGGAATGAGCAGGCAGATCGCGACCGCCGTCATGTACGTGGCCGGCGATGAGGGCACGGACGACCTGAACGAGTTCTACCCGGCCGGGTTCTTCGGCTCCGGACCGCCGCTGTCGACCTGGATGGCGTACATGCAGGTCGCCCAGAAGGGTTTGAAGAGCATCGAGTTCGAACCCCCCACCCGGCGCACGTCCACCCAGTCGCCGACCGCGCCGCCGCGGACCCAGCAGCCCACCACGGCCAGGCCGACCCAGACGGCCACCACCAAGCCCACCGAGACCGCGACGACCGAGCCCACCACCGAGCCGACCGGCGAACCCACGCAAGAGCCCACCGAGCAGCCGACGGTCAAGCCGACCGCGACACAGACGTGACCTCGGCGCGTGCACTGGGCGGCGAGGTGGGCCGCCGGGCGGACCGCGCCGGGGTGTGGTTCAACCCCCAGCCGTGGGTGATGCTGGCCGGCACCGCGTCGTATCTGGTGCTGATGCTGCGGCAGATGCCGTGCCTGGCCGGGCGCCCCGGTCTACAAGGCGATGTGCTACAGCGACATCCGGCCGCTGTTCTACTGCGCGCGGGCTGTCCGAGGGCAGGGTGCCGTTCATCAGCGCCGAGGTCGAATACCCGGTGCTAACGTGCTTTCTGATGGGCTTCTCGCGCCGCCTCACGATGGCGCTGGGCGGGCAGGTGGGCCCCGACCTGCCGGATTCGGTGATCACCGAGGCGGCCAACATTTTCGTCGGCGTGAACGCGCTGCTGCTGTTCGGGTTCTTCATGGTGCTGCTGTGGGCGCATCTGCGCCTGTCGCGGCCCTGGGACGCGATGATGATCGCGGTCTCGCCGGCGGTGATCACCACCGGCCTGATCAACTGGGACTTCATGGTGGTGGCACTCACCGCACTGGGCGTGCTGGCGTGGGCGCGGAACCGTCCGGTGTGGGCCGGGGTGTGGCTGGGGCTCGGGGTGGCCGCCAAGCTGTACCCGCTGCTGCTGTTCGTGCCGTTGGCGGTGCTGTGCTTCCGCTCCGGCAGACTGCGGCAGTTCTGGCTGGCGCTGGCCGGCGGGGTGGCCAGTTGGGTGGCGGTGAACCTGCCGGTCTACGTGCTCAGCCCGTCGGGGTGGCTCTACTTCTGGACCTTCAACGTCGACCGCGGCGCCGACTGGGGCTCGCTGTGGTACGCGCTCAGCCTGGTCGGGGTGCAGGTCGAGGACGTGTCGCGGGCGCAGAGCGTGTGGATGGTGCTCGGTACGGCGGCCATCTGTGCGCTGCTGCTGCTGGCGCCGCGGCGTCCGCGCTGGTCGCAGGGTGTGCTGCTGGTGCTGGTGCTGTTCCTGGTGGTGAACAAGGTCTACTCGCCGCAGTACGTGCTGTGGCTGTTGCCGTTCGTGGTGTTGGCCCGGCCACGCTGGCGTGACTGGGCGGTCTTCGGGGTCGCCGAGACGCTGTACTTCATGGCGATCTGGGGCCAATTGGACGGCACCCTGTCCACGGGTGCGGGCGGGTCCGGGCCGTATATGGCGGCGGTCTTCCTGCGGATCGGGGTGCAGCTGTGGATCGCCGGTTTGGTGATCCGCGACATCTTCCGGCCCGAGTTCGACCCCGTCCGCAATCCGCAGTGGAACAGCCGGCACGCACTGGCCGAGCCGCTGCTCGACGATCCGGACGGCGGCGTGCTCGACCGGGCGCCCGACGCCGGTTGGATGCGGGTCGTGCCGTGGCTGCGGTGACGTACGCGCCGGCGTCCCGACCGATGGTGGGGGTGCGCGACGGCAGCCGGCTGGTGGTGCAGACCTGGCTGATCACCCGGCTGTTGTTGGTCGGGGTGGCGCTGTGGGTGGGAAAGACCACCGGACGCTCCGGCGAGCGACATGCTCGCCAACTGGGACGTGCAGCACTACTTCGACATCGCCAAGAACGGCTACGCCGCCGACAACGACATCGCGTTCTTTCCGGGCTGGCCGCTGGTGCTGCGGGCCGTTGCGAGCCTGGGCGTGCCGATGCTGTGGGCGGGCGTCGGCATCGCGGTGATCTGCTCGGCGTTGGCGGCTGCGGCGCTGTACCGGCTGGGCGGACCGATCGCAGCGGTGGTGTGGCTGCTGGCGCCCACCACGGTGTTCACCATGGTGCCCTACACCGAGGCGCCGTTCTGCGCCGCCGCCTTCTGGGCGTGGGAGCGGGCCCGAGCCGGACGGTGGGGCGCCGCGGCCGGCCTGGCCGCGCTGGCTTGCACGCTGCGGGTGTCGGGGCTGTTCCTGCTGGGCGCGCTGATGATTTTGGCGCTCTTTCCGGCGGTTCAGCGACCCGAGATCAGCCCCAGCCCGTGGCCCGGCCCGTCCGCGTGGCCCGCGCCGCAGGCGTCCGGTTGGCCACCGCCGCAAGACCCCGCCCTCGCGCGCGGGTGGCTGCGCGACCGGCGGCTTCGGGCGCTGGCGTGGCTGAGCATTCCGGCGCTGACGATGTTCGCCTACGTGTTCTATCTGTACCGGCTGACCGGCGACTGGAACGCCTGGTACCGGGCGCAGTCGACCGGCTGGCCGCGCGGCTTCACCTGGCCGTGGGTGGCGCTGCAGCACACCATCGAGGCGGCGACCTCGACGGCCTACCCCGCGTTTCCGGAGTGGTCGTGGGTGTTCCGGGCCGAGCTGGCGGCCATGGCGGTCGGGGTGATCGTCACGCTGATCTGCCTGCGCAAGCGCCGCTGGGCCGAGGCCGCATGGGTGGGCATTCAGGTGCTGGCGTTCTCGTGCTCGTACTGGTACCTCAGCGTCAACCGGGCCGTGCTGCTGTGGTTTCCGCTCTTCATTCTGATCGGCGAGCGGCTGTCGGGCGGTTGGAACGTATCGCCTGGTCGACGCCGCGTCCGCATGTTGGTGACGGCGGCCGCGATGGCCGTCGCCGCGTACGTGCTGTGCTGGTGGGGCTGGCTGTTCTTCACCGGACGCTGGGCGTCCTGAGCCTGGGTCGTTGGCAGCTTCGTCATTTGACGGCAGTTGTGATGCAATGCGGCGATGGACGAGGCCGCGCGCGCGTGGGTGGCCGCCGTGCGTGCCGCCTTGGCCGAGCACGGCGACCCCGTCAAGGCGGAGGGTCAGCAGCGCTACATGAAGTCCGCGCTGCCGTATCACGGCCTGAGCATGACCCGGACCCGCAGCATCGTCCAGCAGGTGGCCAGGGCGCACCCGCTGACGGAGCGTGCGTCCTGGTTGTGGGTCGTCCGAAAGATGTGGGACGGCGCGACGCATCGCGAGGAGCGCTATGGCGCGATCGCGGTGCTGCGGCAACGCCGCCACCACGCCTGGCTCGTCGCAGATGACGAACTGCTCGCTCTGCTGCGGCACCTGATCGTCTCGGGTGCCTGGTGGGATCTGGTGGACGACCTCGCGGCCCACGTTGCCGGCGACCTGCTGCGGGCCGACCCCGGCACGATGACGCCGGTGCTGCGCGGCTGGGCGCACGACAGCGATCTGTGGCTGCGGCGCACGGCGATTCTCAGCCAGCTGCTGTCCCGGGCCGCGACCGACACCGAACTGCTCACCGTCGCGATCGAGGGCAGCCTGGACGACCCGGACTTCTTCGCCCGCAAGGCCATCGGCTGGGCGCTGCGTGAGTACTCCAAAACGGACGAGGCCTGGGTGCGCGCCTTCGTCGAGGCGCACGCGGACCGGCTGTCGCCACTGTCGAGACGTGAAGCGCTGAAGTGGCTTAACTCCCGTGCATGAGCCTTGGCCGTGACGGGCGGCTCGCTCAGTCGCAGTCGCGTACCACCAGGGCCTCCAGCAAAGTGGCCAGCTGTTCGGCCAGACCGGTGGCCCGCTTCTCGCCGTTCAGCACGCTCATGCTGATCGTGTTCTCGTACACCGCCCCGAGCAGCTCGATCACCAGCGGGGTGGGCATGCTCAGCCGGGCACCGACCCGCTGCAGCGCGATGTCGAGCAGCCGCGAGACCGACGAGATGATGCCGTGATGCTCGACCAGCCAGCCCTCACGCAGGTCGGGGTTGCGCAGTGCGTAGAGCCTTAGCTCCATCATGGCGATCAGGTCGCTGAGGTCCTTGGGCTGGCCTTCGAGAAAGACCACCACGGCCTGGTCGATCAGGCCCTCAAGCCCGGTCTCGCCGCTGCGCACCTCTGGAATGACCTCGATCGCCGCCTGTAGACCGTCCAGATATTGCTCGCACTTGCGCCGAAGCACACCCAGGCACAGCTCGTCCTTGGATTCGAAGTTCGAGTAGAACGCACCCCGGGTGAACCCGGCCCGCTCGCAGATCTCTTCGACCGATGCCGCCAGCACCCCCCGTTCGGCGAACAGTTCGACCGCGGCGTCCAGCAGCCGCTCGCGGGTGGCCAACCGGCGGGCACTGGGTTCGCGGGTGACAGCCCCGGCGGCGGACGTCCGGCGGGTTGCGCGGTGAGCCTCTGGGGTGGTGGTCATTTCGGTCATCCTAGCGGTTTGCATACACACCTGTATTGAATACACTACTGCATTGGATACACATGTGTATCCGGACGCGAGAGAGGGCGGCCGATGTCGTCGATGCTGTACCGGATCGGCCGGGCGTGCTACCGCCACGGGGGCCGCGTCCTGGCCGTCTGGCTGATGCTGCTGGCGGCGCTCGGCGGGGCGGTCGTGCTGGCCGGCGGCGCGCAGTTCAACGACAGCTTTCGGATTCCCGGGGCGTCGTCGCAGGTCGCGCTCGACCAGCTGAAGATGACCTTCCCGTCGGCCGCCGCCGCCACCGCCCAGGTCGTGGTGCTGTTGCCCGAGGGCCAATCGCTGAACGACAAGGCTATTCGCACCGAGGTCGAGACGGCGCTCGACACCTTCAAATCGCTGCCGATCGTCACCGACGTGATCACCCCCTACAGCGAGCACGTCGAGGGACTGATCAGCGACAACGGACGCGCCGGCCTGGCCAGCGTGCAACTCAACGTGACGATGACGTCCATCACCGACGCGCAGAAGCAGAGCCTCGAGGCGCAGGCCGAGAAGGTGGCCGCGCTGTTGCCGGGCTCCGAGGTGCACCTGGGCGGTGAAGTGTTCAGCACCCACATCCCGCACATCAGCATCATCGAGGGTCTCGGTGTGGTGGTCGCCGTGGTTGTGCTGCTCGTCGTGCTGGGCTCGATCACTGCGGCTGCGATGCCGGTCGCCACCGCCCTGATCGGGGTGGGCATCGCCGTCGAGATCACCATGATCGCCTCGCGCGTGATCGAGGTGAACTCGACCAGCCTGATGCTCGCGGTGATGATCTCGCTGGCGGTCGGCATCGACTACGCCCTGTTCATCGTCAGCCGGCACCGCGACCAGCTCAGTCACGGCCTCGAAGCCGAGGAATCAACGGCCCGCGCGGTCGCGACCGCCGGCTCCGCGGTGGTCTTCGCCGGCCTGACGGTGATCATCGCGCTGGTCGGCCTGTCCATCTCGGGCATCCCGTTCCTGGGCGTGATGGGCATGTTCTCTGCCGTCGGCGTCGGCGTCGAGGTGCTGCTGGCGCTCACCCTGCTGCCGGCCTTCCTGGGCTTTGCCGGCGAGCGGCTGCGGCCGAAGCGGCGGCACAGGCCGAGCGGGCGGCGCAAGCCGCCGAAGCCGGACGCGCCCCGTCCCCCGTCTTCGACCTGCGCCGGGTCTGGGTGCGCCTGGTCACCGCGGTGCCGCTGCTGACCGTCGCGCTGGTGATCGCGGCGCTGGGCGTGCTGGCGCTGCCGGCCCGCGACCTGCAGCTCGCCCTGCCCAACTCCGGACGCAACCCGGCCAGCTACGGCGACCGGGTCACGTTCGACGTGATCAGCCGCGAGTTCGGTATCGGCTACAACGGGCCGCTCGTGGTGACCGGCACGATCGTCGAATCGGACGATCCGCTGAAGATCACCGACGGCCTCAGGGATGAGATCGAGGCCATGCCCGGGGTGCAGCTGGTGCCGCTGGCCACCCCCAACGAGAACGCCGACACCGCGCTGATCCAGGTGATCCCCACCACCGGACCGGACGATCCGGCGACCGCCGAGCTCGTCCAGCGGCTGCGTGACCAGCATCAGCACTGGCTCGACGAGTACGGCATCGACACCTCGGTGACCGGGGCGACGGCCGTCCAGATCGACGTCAGCCAACGCCTCTCGGACGCACTGATTCCCTTCGCGATCTTCGTGGTCGGGTTGTCGTTGGTGCTGCTCACGCTGGTGTTCCGCTCGCTGTGGGTGCCGCTCAAGGCGGCGGTCGGTTTTCTGCTCAGCGTGGCGGCGGCGTTCGGTGCCACCGCGCTGGTGTTCAACCAGGGCTGGTTCAAACAACTCGTCAACCTCGGCGAACCGGGGCCGGTGATCAGCTTTCTGCCGATCATCCTGATGGGCGTGCTGTTCGGCCTGGCTATGGACTATGAGGTCTTTCTGGTCAGCCGTATGCGCGAGGAGTTCGTGCACGGCAACCGCGACACGTTCGTCGAGGAGGGCTTCGTACACTCCTCGCGGGTGGTGGTGGCTGCCGCACTGATCATGTTCGCGGTGTTCGCGTTCTTCGTGCCCTCGGGCGAAGGGTCGATCAAACCCATCGCGTTCGCCCTGGCCATCGGCGTCGCGCTGGACGCCTTCGTGGTGCGCATGACCCTCGTGCCGGCGGTGATGAAGCTGTTCGGCACCCGGGCCTGGTGGCTGCCGCGCTGGCTCGACCGGCGGCTGCCCGTCGTCGACATCGAGGGCGAGACGCTGGCGCATCAGCTGAAGCTGCAGGGCTGGCCCGAGGCCGGCGGCCACGTGATCTATGGCCGCGGGTTGGCGTGCGACAACGCCTTCTCTGGCGTCGATGTCGCGGTCAAACCGGGCGAGGTGCTGGTCGTCGAAGGCGAAACGACGGGCCGCCGGGCCCTGCTGATGGCCCTGGCCGGACGGTTGGCCTTCACCGCCGGCGACATCGTGGTGGCCGGACGGGTGCTGCCAGAGCAGGCGTCCGAGGTGCGTCGGCTGGCGGCGGTGGCGACCACCGGGCACCCGTCCCCGATCCACAACTTCGACGGGCCGGTGCTGCTGGTCGAGGAGGCCGATCAGTTCACCCAGGCCGAACGTGCCGCCCTCGCCGAGCGGCTGCGCACCCTGACCGAAGCCGGCGGTTGCGCCGTGCTTGCCCATGCCCCCGGCGCGGATCTCTCCGACGTCCTGCCCGCCGCGCATCGCACCCTGAATCTTCAAGGAGAACTCAGCCATGCCTGAAGCCACTCGCTCTTTCTCGTGGCGCACCCTGCTCGCCCTGGTGATGATCCCGGTGCTGGTCGCCGGCGGATTCCTGTGGGGCACCTGGAACTCCGGCGACCGGCTGCATCAGGTCGAAGCCGCCGTGGTGAACCTCGACGAGGGGGTCACGCTCGACGATCAGTTCATCCCGCTCGGACGGCAGCTGTCGGCCGACCTGGTCGACTCCAGCAAAGAGCAGAACTTCACCTGGGTGCTGGCTGATGAGGCGCACGCGTGGCCGGGGCTGGCGTCGGGACGGTACGCCGCCGTCGTGGTGATTCCGGAGAACTTCTCCAAGGCGGCGACGTCCTACGGCAACGATGATCCGCAGAGCGCCGAGCAGGCCACCATTGCTGTGCACACCTCGCCGGTGGCCGGCGTCGCGGACGCGTGGCTGGGCAACGTGCTGGCCACGCAGGCGTCCAGCACGCTGAACGCGATGCTCACCAAGGCGTACCTCGACCAGATCTACATCGGCTTCAACGACACCGGAAAGCAGTTCCAGACAGTTGCGGACGCGGCGAGCAAACTCGCCGACGGCACGGACGAACTGAGCGACGGCATCCGGTCGGCGTCGGACGGCTCGGCTCAGTTGTCCACCGGCGCCCGGCAGTTGGCGAACGGCCTCGGCACGCTGGACTCGAAGACGTCCTCGTTGCCGACGCAGACCAAGAAGCTCTCCAGCGGGGTGTCGGCCTACGTCGAAGGGGCCAACGGACTGGCGCAGAGCACGATCGACTCTCTGCCGGGTCAGGCCAAGCTGGCTTCGGGAGTGAAGCAGTTGAGTCAGGGCGCGTCTGGTATCTCGGGTGGGCTGTCGACCTATCAGGGGGCGCTCAGCACTCAAGCCGGTCAGGCAAAGCGCGGACGGGCTCGAGCAGCTTCGCAGGCAGCAGAGCCATCCGGCCAGTGCCATGGCGATCACCGCGATCAGGGATGCATGCGGCGTGGACACCGATGCCGCAAACCTGGCCACGGCCGGAGCCGGCTGCGTCGGATCGCTGAAAGGGGCCTCCGGGGCTCTCAAGCAGGCAGCCGCAGGCATGGAGACCAAGGATCCTGACAGTGGCGAGAGCCTGATCAGCGGGGCACAGGCGCTCGCCTCCGGCATGAGCGAACTGAATGGGCAGCTGCAGGAAGCGCTGCCGGACGTCAGCACAACGACCAAGAAGCTCAACCAGCTGATTGCCGGCGGCAAGCAGCTCGCATCGGGCACCAAGCAGCTGGCCGAGGGCATGCCTGCCCTGACCGATGGCATCGGCAAGGTCGCCAACGGTGCCGATCAACTGGCGAGTGGCGTCTCGTCCTTGAGCACCGGCCTCAACCAGGCGGCGGACGGGTCCGGCACCCTGGCCGACGGATCGCGCAAGCTCGCCGACGGGCTGGCCAAGGGCGCCGACAAGGTGCCCAGCTTCAGCAAGGCCGACCGGGAGAACCTGGCCACGGTGGTGGCGGCCCCGGTGGACACCTCGCAGATCGACGGCGTGGTCACCCCGACGGTGTCGTGGGTCAGCCTGCTGATCGCATTGGCGTTGTGGCTGGGCGCGCTGGCGACGTTCGCGGTGATCAAACCGCTCGACGGACGCCTCGCGCTCTCGACGGCAGGCACCGCGACGCTGATCACCAGGGCCGTGCTGCCCGGGGTGATCGTGGCGGCGGCGCAGGCGATCGTGCTGACCGCGATCGGCACCGCGGTGCTCGGCCTGGCACTGCCCAAGGCGGCGGCGCTGGCAGCCTTCCTGGTTCTGGCCGGAATCGCGTTCGTCCTGGTGAATCACGCCCTGGCGGCCTGGTTCGGCAACGCGGGACGGCTGATCTCGATCGCCTTCGCGGTGCTCACCACGGTGAGCGCGGTGACCAGCGCGGTGCCGACGGTGTTCGACACGCTGCGTCCGATGTCGCCGGTGAGCCCGGCACTGGACGGTCTGCGCGCCCTGCTGACCGACTCGACGGGGGCACCGGCCGCGGTGTTCACGCTGCTGGGCTGGGCGGTGATCGCCCTGGGCGCGAGCGCGGCGGCGGTGCTGCGCCGTCGCACCGTACGGCTGACGGAACTCACCGCTCTGACCTGAGAATGTCGACCGACTCACTAACCGGGTCGAGCGTGGCGAGACCTCGCTGATCCGGTGTGGACCCGTCGCTGGAATCGGATCAGTCCCGGGGGTCCCGCAAGAGTGAGGCAGATCGGGCTTCGACATCGAAGCCCGATCTGCCTCACTTTCGCGGGGCCGGGGGGCCGGTCAGACTCCAGTCGCCCAGGTGCCCTGGTGCAGCACGCGCTGCACCACCAGGTCGTCGCTCAACACCACCAGGTCGGCCGGTGTGCCGACCACCAGCCCCGCACCCGGCAGGCCGATCGCCCGGGCCGGATTGAGCGAGGTCTGCCGTACGGCCACCGCCAACGCCTGTTCGCGGGGCAGGTCGCTGGCCAGCACCGCGTTGCGGAACACCCGATCCATGGTGGCGGTGCTGCCGGCGATGGTGTCGGTGCCGGCAATATGGGCCACGCCGTTCGTCACGTCCACGGTGAGCGCGCCGAGGGTGTACGAGCCGTCGGCCATGCCCGCCGCCGCCATCGCGTCGGTGATCAGCGCCACCCGGTCCGGCCCCGCCTCGCGGGTCACCGACCGGTACAGCGCCGGGTGCAGGTGCACCCCGTCCACGATCAGTTCGATCATGACCCGTGGGTCCTCCAGCAACGCCAGCACCGGCCCCGGTTCGCGATGATGAATCGGACGCATCGCGTTGAACAGGTGCGTCGCCGCCGTGGCCCCGGCCTCGACAGCGGCCTTGGCCCCCGCGTAGCTGGCGTCGGTGTGGCCGACGGCGGCAACCGCCCCCAGTTCGACCATGCGGCGGATCGCGGGCAGGGCACCGTCCAGTTCGGGGGCGATGGTGACCATGCGCACCCCGCCCTTCGCCGCCGCGAACACCCGGTCGATCTCATCCAGGTCGGGTGCCCGCAAGGCGGACGGCTCGTGGGCCCCGCAGCGCAGCGACGACAACCACGGCCCCTCCAGGTGGATGCCGGCGATCAGCCCGTCCTGCACCTGCTCGCCCAGCACGCTCGCCTGCCGCAGCAGTTCGGCCGGATGCGCCGACACCAGGGAGGCGATCAACGTGGTGGTACCGTGCCGCCGGTGCAGGTCGACCGCCGCCCGCGAACCGGCCTCGGACGCCTCCGGAAAGGCTCCCGAGCCGCCGCCGTGGGTGTGCATGTCGACGAACCCCGGTACCACCGTGACCGCGCCCAACGGCGAATCGGCCGGACGATCCGGGGCGCCGGCTCCGACGCCGGTGATCAGCCCGTCCGTCACCTCGACGAAGCCCGGACTCAGCACCTCGGCGCCGGTGCACACCCGGTCGGCCGTGAACAGCATCGCTGCGCTCCCGTCCGTCGATCGCTCACAGACCCTGCCACGCCGGCTTGGCGGCGTAGGTCTCGCGGTAGTAGTCCGACAGCTGCAACCGGCCGGCGGCGCCCTCGTCCAGCAGCACCGTCACGTGCGGGTGATGCTGCAGGATCGTGCCCGGCCACATCGCGCTCACCGATCCCTCGGCCAGGTGATGGACCGCCTCCGCCTTGCCTGCCCCACTGGCCACCAGCACCACGTGCCGGGCGGCCATGATGGTGCCCAGACCCTGGGTGATGCAGTGGGTCGGCACCTGATTGATGTCGCCGTCGAAGAACCGGGCGTTGTCGAGCCGGGTCTGCTTGGTCAGCGTCTTGATCCGGGTGCGCGAGGCCAGGGACGAGCCCGGCTCGTTGAAGCCGATGTGCCCCTCGGTCCCGATGCCCAGAATCTGCAGATCGACACCGCCGGCCGCCGCGATCGCCTCTTCGTAGCTGCGGCAGAAGGCCGGAATGTCGGCGGCCAGCCCGTCCGGGCCGTGCACGGCGTCGGGGGCGAAGTCGACCCGGCCGACGATGTCGCGGCGGATCACGTTGTGGTAGGTCTCGGGGTGGTCGGCGGGCAGGCCGACGTACTCGTCCAGGGTGAAGCCGCGGGCGTGCGCGAACGAGACCTCGCCGGCCTCGTGACGCCGGGCCAGCTCGTCGTAGATCGCGAGCGGGGACGATCCGGTGGCCAGGCCGAGAACGGCGTCGGGCTTGCGCTGCAGCAGGTCGACGATGGCGGCGGCGCCGAGTCGGCCGGCCTCGGCGGCGTCGCGGCAGATGACGATTTCCATGACTGTTGCTCCTTGTGCTGAGAGAAGAGTGTAGGGGTGGGTGGATCGATGGCCGAGCGTAGCGAGACCCCGTGGGCAGGGACGGGGAGAAGGTGATTGGTATAGACCAATACCTAGCTTGGCATGAATCGGCAGCATTCGTCAAGCTTTGGTCTAGGCCAATAGTCGCCTACGGTGGTCCCATGACCGTCCATGTGCGTGAGCCGGCAGCGGTGCGGGTGCCCAAGTACTACTGGGTGAAGAGCGAGATTCTGGCGTTGATCGCCGGCCTCGCGCCCGGATCGCCGGTGCCCACCGAGCGCGACCTGGCGTCCCGCTTCGAGACTTCGCGCACGACGGTGCGGCAGGCGATCGCCGAGCTGGTGGTCGACGGACGCCTCGAGCGCACCCAGGGCAGTGGCACGTTCGTCGCTCAACCCAAGCTGATGGTGGTGCGTCCGCTGACCTCGTTCAGCCAGGACCTTCAGTCGGAGGGCTGGCGGCCCGGCAGCGTGGTGCTCGACATCTCAGCGGTACCGGCCTCGCCCGAGGCGGCTGAGCGTCTGCAGATCGCCGTCGGTGCCACCGTGCACCGGGTGGAGCGGTTGCGCACCGCGGCCGATGAGCCGATCGCCCACGAGGTCGCGCTGCTGCCCGGGCCGCTGCCCGGTCTGGCCGAGCAGCTGGCGCTGCATTCCTCGCTGTACCGCACCCTGCACGAGGCCTACGGCATCGACCTGGCCACCGCCGAGGACACCGTCGAGACGGCGCTGGCAGATCCGGTCACCGCCGGCCTGCTGCGGGTCGACACCGGACTGCCGCTGCTGCTGATCAACCGCACCGGGTGGGACGCGCAGGGCCGCGGCGTCGAATGGTCGATCGGACGCTTCCGCGGCGACCGATTCCGGTTCGTGTCGCGTCAGCGGTTGAGCTGACCTAATGGCGCTCACCGAACTATTTGGGGCTCGCGAAGCTTCGCGAGCGGGAAATAGTTGGGCGAGCGCCAAAGGCCCGGTGATGGACCAGCCCGGTCAGGAATCGGACGGTTCACCCTCGGCCGTTTCCGGTGCCGACTCGGTGCTCGGCTGCGCGTCCGGATCCATGGGCGGCTCGGCGTCGCGCGCCGCCTCGGCCTCGGCCAGTTGGGCCTGTTCGGTTGCGGCTTTGCGCAGCGCGACCGCGCGGTGAAAGTCCGCCTGCGTGGGCATGCCGTACGCGCGGGCGGTCGAGTCGTGCAGTTCGACCACGTAGCGGTAGATGCGCTCGGCGAACTGGTGGGCGATCTCGCCGGGGGCGGCCTTGAGCGGACGTCCGAACACCACGTGCACGTCCGGACGTCCGGCCACCGGCACGTTGGCGCCGTACGGCATCGCGGCGTAGGCGCCGACCAGGGCCATCGGCAGCACCGGCACGTTGCGGCTGATCGAGAGGGCCGCGTGGCCAGGGGTGAAGTTCTTCATCGCGCCGGTGCGCGAACGGGTGCCCTCGGGGAACAACAACAGCGGGACGCCCTCGCTGAGCAGCACCCCTGCCAGCCCTTTGCGGTTGCGCAGGCCCTTGCGATCGACCGGGAAGGCGTTGAAGAAGAGTCGGGTGGCGGCCGCGGTGTACCACTTGTCGAAGAAGTAGTCGGCGGCGGCGCCGGCGGCCAGATTCTGGCTCAGCCGGCGGGGCAGCGACCCCATCACCAGCGGAGCGTCCAGGTGGCTGGAGTGGTTGGCGACGGCGATGAACGGGGGTTTCAGGCCGTCCAGGTTGCGCCGGCTGTGCTCGTGCACGTGCACGATCGACCAGATGTACGGCTTCATCACCAGCTTCTGTGAGACGAAGCGAGCGGCCACGCCCGGGGAGGACGAGTAACGGTTGGTGTTGTCGTCAGCCACCGTTCGCCTTCCGCTGGTAGATCAGCACATTGTCGCGCAGCACACCCTAGGGCAGCGGGCTCACTGTCTGCTGCTGCTCAACATACGGGAGACCCACCGAACCGCGCCGCGCGGTGCGTGACGAGCCATCAGCTTTTGTAGTTTCCAGCGCTTCGTGGGCACTGAAATGACCCGGCCTTTGTCGGCATCCGCCAAAGCCTCGCGAGCAACCCTGTCGGCTTCCACCCAGATGAAATCCGGGATGGACGAGGTGGTGATGCCGGCCCGCTGGTGGAACTCGGTCTTCACCCAGCCGGGGTTGAGGGCGGTGACCGTCACACCGGTGCCGTGCAGTTCGTTGGCCAGCCCCTCGGAGTAGGCCAGCACGTAGGCCTTGATCGGCGAATACGCCCCTTGGCTGATGTATGCGGCCAGCGAGGCGACGTTGATGATCAGGCCGTGGTCGCGGGCCTTCATCGCCCGGCCGGCGGCGCCGCCTAGCAGCAGCACCGCCAGGCACATCACGTCGATCGCGCGGCGGTGCTCGTCCGGCCGGTCGTCGAGCAGTTTCACGTGCAACCCGTAGCCGGCGTTGTTGATCAATACCTCGATCGGACGCTCCGCGCTCTCCAGCCGGTCGGCCACCCGCTGGACGTCGGCGGCGAGCGCCAGGTCGGCGCTGAGGGTCTCGACTGCGACCCCGTAGCGCTCGGTGAGTTCGGCGGCGGACGCATCGAGGCGGTCGGTGTTGCGGGCGACCAGCACCAGATCGTGACCGCGTTCGGCGAGTGCTCGTGCGAACGCGGCCCCGATGCCGGAGGTGCCGCCGGTGACGAGTGCGGTGGGCATGGCAGAACGCTACTCGGCCGGCCGGCGAGCCTCGCCTGTGCGTCGGGACGACGGCACGGATCTGCTGCGCGGCACGCGGCGCGGCGCTACGGTCAGGCATGGACACCGCCGAGACCATGCTGGATGCCGCCGAAGCGTTCGTCGCGCTGGTCAGCGAGATTCCGCACGATGCGTGGGACCTGCCCGCCCTGGGCGTCTGGGACGTGCGTTCGCTGGTCGGGCACACCGCTCGCGCGGTCACCACGGTGCTCGACTACCTCAACGATCGCGCTGCCACAGCCGAGTTGGCCTCGGCGGCGGACTACCTGGCAACGGGGTTTCGCGCGGACCGCTCGATTCACGACGCGGTGGCAGCCCGTGGCATCGAGGCGGGTCACGAGCTCGGTGACGAGCCGGGTGAGGTGATCGAGACGATGATCGAGCGACTGCGGGTGGCCCTGGCCGGCACGTCCGATGAGGTGGTGATCCGCACCCGCTTCGGGGCGATCCGGCTCGATGACTACCTCGAGACCCGCACGGTCGAACTGGTCGTGCACACCTCGGACCTGGCGCTGGCGGTCGGGCGCGAGCCGCACCTGTCGGCCGCGGCGGTGCAGCGCACGCTGCAGGTGATCGGCGAGGCAGCCGTGCTGAACGGACGCGGGCTCGCCGCCGTCCGTCAGCTCAGTGCGCGGGACGGGTCGTCGTTCGTACTTGTCTGAGAAGCCGCTGGTGAGCGGGTCGATACCCGGCCGGGACGTTTCCAACGAGCTCTACCAGCGATCATCGCGGTCCACGTCCGCTCCCTGGTGAGCGCCGCTTGGGCCCATCCGGCACCCTGGACGCCGTGACTGCGACCCCCACCGTCCCCCGACGGGCCCATCCGCGCGGGACGCGACGCCGCAGCCCACGTGGACAGGTGGCGTTGGCCACCCTCGGTCTGCTCGCCGCGCTACCCGCAACGCTCGCCACCGGGCTGCGCGTGCTGTCGCCCACCACCGAGCGCTGGGCGAAGGCGGCGGCGTTCATTCCCTACGGGCTGGTGTTCTGGTTGCCGGCGGCGGTGCTGCTGGCGCTCGCCGCGGTGCGTGCGTGGCGGCACCGCAGTTCGGGCAGGGTCACCTTGAGCCTGCTCAGCCTGGTGACGGTCGCGGGCCTGGGCGCCACCATCGTCTGGCACGCCCCGGCCTTCACTGTGGACCAGCAGGCGACCACCACAGCGCCGCTCACCGTGGTCAGCCTCAATGTGGCGCAGACGGCCGATCCGGCGGCCGTGGCGCGTGCGGCGCAGGGCGCGGACGTGGTCGTGTTTCTGGAGGCGGCGCAGCACTGGGCGCAGTCGATGCCCGCCTCGTTTCGTCAGGAGTTTCCGTACCAGGGGCCCGAGCCCGGTGACGTCGAGGACGCCGTGATCTTCTCGCGCCATCCGGTCACGCCGATGGGTCCGCTCCCCACGAGCTCGATGGGGCAGTGGACGGCAACGGTCGACACCCCACAGCTGGGAGAGGTGCGGGTGGTCGGCGTGCATCCGTGCAACCCGTACTGCCGGGGCGGGCTGTGGGCGCAGGAGGCGGCCACCCTGCGCGGCTGGCTCGCCGATCTCGACCGGTCGATTCCGACCGTGGTGGCCGGTGACTTCAACGCTGTGGACGACCACGTCACGATGCGCGCGTTGTATGCCGACGGGTGGCGCAGTGCGGCCCACCTGGCCGGGGCCGGCTTCGTCCGCACCTGGCCGGCGAACAGACGCATTCCGCCGATGATCGGCATCGACCACGTGCTCGTCGATCAACGGCTCACCGCGACCGCCTTCTCGACCTTCCACGTGCCGGGTACCGATCACCTCGGCGTGCGCGCGGTGATCGCCGGCACCGGTGTCCAGTGACTCATAGCCCGTGTTCGCCGGCGAGACAGGCTCGACGAGCGGGGGTTAGTACAGGCTCGACCAGCGAAGGTGAAGGTGGCGGAGGGGGGCTCGACCCGAGTCGTGGATGGGTCTGGCCGCCGAAGGAGCTTGCGACCGAGGCTGGTTGGCTCGGGTCGAGCCCCCCTCCGCCACCGACCCCGCGTACGGGGTCTCGAGCTCGAAAGGCTCAGGCGCTGATCGCCGCCTTGGTCTCGCGGGCCATGGCCAGCTCTTCGTTCGTCGGCACCACCAGGATCGCGATGGACGAATCCGGGGTCGAGATCGCGCGTGCGTCCTTGGAGCGGGTGTCGTTGACGGCCTCGTCCAGGGTGACGCCCAGGAAGGCGAGTCGCTTCGCGATGGCCGCCCGCAGCCCCGGGTTGTTCTCGCCGACGCCGGCGGTGAAGGTGATCGCCTCGACCCCGCCCAGAATCGCAATGTACGACCCGATGAAGCTGAGCAGCCGGTGGGTGTAGACGGCCAGCGCAAGCGTGGCGCCCTCGTCGCCCTCGGCGATCAGCTCGTTGATGTCGCGAAAATCCGTGACGCCCGAGAGGCCGAGCATGCCCGACTTCTTGTTCAGCACGTTGTCGATGTCGTCGATGCTCATGCCGACCTGGCGGGCCAGGAACGCGTGCAGGCCGGGGTCGACGTCACCGGAGCGGGTGCCCATCACCAGGCCCGCGAGCGGGGTGAGGCCCATGGACGCCTCGACGGCCACACCGTTCGCGATCGCCGAGATCGAGGCGCCGTTGCCGAGGTGGCAGACGATCTGGTTGAACGAGTCGTAGGGCTTGCCCAGCACGTCCGCGACCTTGCGGCTGACGTAGCTGTGCGAGGTGCCGTGAAAGCCGTACTTGCGGATGCCGTGCTCAGCGGCCAGTTCGCGGGGAATGGCGTAGGTGTACGCCTCGGCCGGCAGGGTGCTGAAGAAGGCCGTGTCGAAGATCGCGACGTGCGGAACGTCCGGCAGGCTGCGGCGGGCCGCCTCGACGCCCGCGATGGCCGGCGGGTTGTGCAGCGGGGCCAGCGGCGACACCTCACGCAGGTGGGCGAGCACCTCGTCGTCGATCACCGTGGTCGAGTTGAACAGCGCGCCGCCGTGCACGATGCGGTGCCCGACCGCCTTGACGCTGGCCAGCGCGGGGCCGAACTCGTCGAACATCTGCACCAGCACGGTGAGCGCCCGCCCGTGGTTGGGAAAGCCGCGGGTCTGGTGGTGGGTCTGGCCGTCGACCCGGTGGTCGATGGTGCCGGACTCGTCACCGATCCGCTGGATGATGCCGGACGCCAGTACGTCCTCGTCGTCGGCATCGATGACCTGGTATTTGATCGAGGACGATCCGGCGTTCAACAGCAGGATGGGCGTGCTCATGCGGGCGCTCCTAGGGCGTGAGATCGGGGTTGAAGGTGCTTGTCAGTGGTCACTCGGTGTCGGCCTGGGCCTGAATGGCGGTGATCACCACGGTGTTGACGATGTCGTCCACCAAGGCGCCGCGCGACAGGTCGTTGACCGCCTTCTTGAGACCCTGCAGGATCGGGCCGATCGCCACCGCACCCGATGAGCGCTGCACCGCCTTGTAGGTGTTGTTGCCGGTGTTGAGGTCCGGAAAGATGAACACCGTGGCCTTGCCGGCGACCGCCGAGTCGGGCAGCTTCGTCTTTGCGACCGCCGGGTCGACGGCCGCGTCGAACTGGATCGGGCCCTCCAGCGCCAGGTCCGGACGGCGCTCGCGCACCAGTTCGGTGGCCTGCCGCACCTTGTCGACTTCGACGCCCGAACCGGACGTGCCGGTCGAATACGACAGCATCGCGACCCGCGGCTCGATGCCGAAGGCGATCGCGGTTTCGGCCGAGCTGATCGCGATGTCGGCCAGCTGGTCGGCGGTGGGGTCGGGGTTGACCGCGCAGTCGGCGTACACGTGCACCCGATCAGCCATGCACATCAGGAACGAACCCGACACCACCTTGACGCCCGGCTTGGTCTTGATGAACTCGAGCGACGGACGGATCGTGTTGGCAGTGGTGTTGATGGCCCCGGACACCATGCCGTCGGCCATGCCGAGGTGCACCATCATGGTGCCGAAGTACGACAGGTCCTTCATCTTCTCGCGGGCCTGTTCAACGGTGACGCCCTTGTGGGCGCGCATTTTCGCGTACTCGGCGCTGAACTGGTCGAGCAGCTCACGGTCGTTCGGGTTGACGATCTGCACGCCGTCCAGCACCCAGCCCATCGCCGACGCGCGGGTCTTTATCTCGACCGGGTCACCGAGCAGGATCAGGTCGGCCACGCCCCGCTGCAGCAGGATCGAGGCGGACTCGAGAATGCGGTCGTCCGACGACTCGGGCATCACGATGCGGCGCCGGTCGCGCCGGGCGAGTCCGTTGAGTTGGTAGCCGAACATCAGCGGGGTGATCGCCTTGGACGGTTCCACCTCGATCGCCTTCATCAGTGCGTCGGCGTCGACGTTCTCAGAGAAGACGCGGCGCGAGATCTCGACCTTGCGCGGCGAGGAGGTGAAGTGGCCCTCGGTGTTGAACACCTTCTTGGCGGTGGTGTAGGTGCCGAGGTGGCTGATGCCGATCGGCAGATCGAGGTGCATGCCGTCGAAGAGCTTCACCACCGTGTCGGGAATCGGGTAGCCGCCGGTCAGAATGACGCCGGTGAGCTGGGGGAACGACCCGGAGTGATGGGCCAGGATCAGCCCGGGCAGCAGCTCGGAGCGGTCGCTCGGCACCAGCACCGTGGCCTCGGTGACCAGCCGCGACAGGATGTTGGGCAGCGTCATGGCGGCGACCACGACGTCCTGGCTCTCGCGGTCGAGCAGGTCGGGGTTGCCCAGCACGTGTACGGCATCGACCGCCTCGTACTGGGCGCGCAGGGTGGGCGCGACCAGGATCTTGTCAGACGGCAGTGCCGCCACCAGCAAGTCGGTGAGGCCGTGCAGGGCCTCGACGGCGTCGCTCATGATCGCGGGGTCGACGCGGTTGGCGATCACGCCGATGGTCTGAACATGGTGCGCGGTGAACTCGTTGAGCGCCGATTCGGCGGCGTCGCGGATCTGCTGGGCGTCGCGGTCGTGGCCGCTGACCACCAGCACCAGCGAGCTGTTGAGGTTGGCTGCGATCTCGGCGTTGAAGGCGAGTTCGGTCGGGCTGGTCACGTCGGCGTAGTCGGAGCCCAGCACCACGATGGCGTCGAAGCGCGGGCTGATGCGTCCGAACTTGTCGACGATCGTCTGCAGTGCGGAGTCGAAATCGGCACGCATCTCGTCGTAGGTGATGCCGACCGCTTCTTCGTAGGCCAGGTCGACACCGGGCTGTGCGAGCAGCATCTCGAGAATGTCGTCAGGCGCACCGGTCCTGACCAGGGGGCGGAAGACGCCCACCGACTCGACCTCGCGCAGCAGGGTGTCGAGCACACCCAGAGCGATGACGGATTTGCCGGTCTGGCCCTCAGGGGCAGCCACGTAGATGCTTCGGGTCACGAGACTCAGGCTAAACCCCTGGCCGCGGGCTGTCTGCCGGGCGCCCGGTTCGCGGGCAGCTCTGGGTGCCCGACAGGGAATGGGGACGGTTCCTTTCCCCGTCGTCGGGGTTCGCCGCCGCACCGGGGGGGCCCGACAGGGATTGGGGACGGTTCCTTTCCCGTCGGGTTCGCGCCCAGGGGGGCGCGACAGGGATTGGGACGGTCCTTCCTCGGGGTTCGCCGACTGTGAGGCCCGACAGGGATTGGGGACGGTCCCTTTCCCCGTGGTTCGCCGCCACGAAGGTACGAGACTTCAGTGTCAGCCTGGAGCTTCGTAGACAGTTCTGTCTCGGTGTCTTGTTGACGTTTGTGTCTCACTGGGGTCAGGTGGTCCGGGGGTGGATTGTGAGCACTTTGAAGCCGCCGGTGGGGATCGTGCCGGGGTGGGGTACTGAGCCGAGGAGGACACCGTTGGTGTCGAAGATTTCGATGGTGGTGTGATCGAACAGGACGTGCATGGTTTGGCCGGCGAGTTTGGTGCTGACGTAGATCTTGGCGTGACAGATGTGGATGCGGCCGTTGGTGCCGACGGTTCGGTCGGCCCAGCGAGCGGCGTCGGGGTCGTCGGAGACGGCGCGTTCGCCTTTCATGCGGCGGTGGATCCCGGGTGTGATCGGGCCTGGGGTGGGTCGCGGCGTGATGGGTGTGGCCAGTTCGTGGGTGGGTGGGCCGGGGAGTGCTTTCGGTTTCGCTTGGTAGGACTCGGCGGGGGTTTGATCGGGGTGGTCGAGGGCTTGGTGGGCGCGTTGGGTGTTGTAGTAGTCGTCGAACTCGTCGATGAGCTCAGTCAGTCGTTGGCTGGTCCGGATGGGCCGGTGGGCGTCGAGGAACTGCTGAATGGTCTGATGGAGGCGTTCGTTCTTGCCTTGGGTGGTGGGCTTGCGTGGACGGCCGGTGATCGGTTCAACCCCAAGGTGTCGCAGGTACCGCTCGAGCTGGGTGATCTTGCCCTGACGGGACAGGTTGAATGCTGTGCCGTTGTCGGTCAGGAACCGGGCCGGGGCGCCGGCGGCCGATCGCTGCCGAGACGACCGTGATCGCTGCCCTGCGGTCTCCGACCGGGCGACATGCGAGGCCAGGATGAACCGTGAGTGGTCGTCCTCGACCTGCAACACGCACCGCTTCGATCCTGCCTCGTCATCGAGACCGACCTCGAAACCGTCGAGCTGCCAACAGCCGTTCGGGTCCGGATACCGGAACCGGCGGTAGGAGGCCGGGGCCGTTTCGCCGGCTCAGGAGTGACCACCCCGTAGCGGGTGAAGATCCTCGCCAGGGTCGCCCGCGACGGCGGGGTGATGCCCCGGCGGCGCATACGGCCGCCACCGACAACGGCCCATGGTCCCAGCCCTCCTTGCTCAGCTGGGCCCTCACCTGCAACGCGATCGCTTCCAGTTCCTGGCTGGTCTTGTGCGGGATCGTCTTCGCGACCGGCTGCCGAGCGGCCAAAGCGGCCAGCTTGCCGTCGGTCTTCGCCCGTGCCCGAACCTTGCAGAACTCAGCACGCGAAATTCCCGTGCTCACGACAAAACCGAGTGACCTCACCCCGACGAGGCTGGTCAGTGAAGTTGATGATCAAGCGACGAACACGCGCGTCGATACGGGCTGCCATGCCGACGACCCTCGCCACTCAGCGCACCCCCGCCTGAGCCGATCGTCCACAAAGCTCCGAGACACAACCGTCAACACAACCGTCCACGAAGGCCGAGACACAACCGTCCACGAAGCTGCGAGACACAACCGTCCACGAAGGTACGAGACTTCACAGTCCCCATACCTGTCGGCGATCCGAGACGCGCCCCCCAACGGCGCCTACCTCGCCCGCCTCGCCTTGCCTCGGCGGGCTCTGCCGCTCGGACTCCCCGACTCTGGACGGACTCAGAGCCGGTCGGCCAACCAGGTCAGGTCGCGGATGTGCTCGGTGACCCCTCCGGGGGTTTCGATCACGATGGGTGCGTCGGCGCTGCGGAGGACGTCGGCCACCCCGTCCGGATCGCAGTGACCGGTGCCCCAGTTGGCGTGCCGGTCGGCGCCGGAGTCGAAGGGGTCGCGGGAATCGTTGGCGTGGATCAGGTCGACTCGTCCGGTGATGGCCATGACCCGGTCGACCAGGCCGAGCAGTTCGTTGCCGCCGGCGTGGGCGTGGCAGGTGTCGAGGCAGAAGCCGACCCGGTCGGCGTGCGCGGACGCACCGATCGCGGCCCAGAGCCGATCGATGCGCTCCAACTGCCGGGTCATGGCGTTGGCGCCGCCCGCGGTGTTCTCGATCAGCAACGGCACGGCGATGTCGAGCCCGTCCACGGCCTTGAACCAGTTGGTGAAGCCGATTTCGGGGTCCTCGTTGGCGTTCAGATGCCCACCATGGACGATGACGCCTGCCGCACCGATGCTCGCCGCAGCGGTGAGTTGCTTCTGCAGGTGCTGCCGCGACGGAATGCGGACGCGGTTGTTGGTGCTGGCCACGTTGAGCACGTACGGCGCGTGTACGTAGAGGGCGATGCCGGCCGCCTCGGCGTCCGCCTTGAGGGCGGCGGCACCGCCGGCGTAGGCGACCTGCGGACCCTTCCAGCCCTGCGGATCGCCCAGAAAGAACTGGCTGAGCTGTGCGCCGCGCGCCCTGGCCTCGGCGATCGGGTCGGTCTGGTCGACGTGAGCCCCCATGGCGATCATGACCGCGAGCCTAGCCCGGCGGTTACCTCGGTGGTGGCGCCCGCCGTCCGTGAAATGACGACCGATCTAAACGCGGTCTCGCCTCGGTGAGGCATCAGGGGTCGCAGATCGGTCGTCATTCTCCGACGTGAAACGGAGTGGGGGGCGTCCAAGAGGGAGTAGAGTCTTGAATACAAGACAAGTCTTGGAGGAAGAGATGACCACGGACAAGAATCCGAACAAGAAGTTCTATGGCGCGATCACGGTGAGCGAGCGGGGGCAGATCGCGATTCCCGTGCAGGCCCGGCGCGACTTCGGCATCGAGGTGGGCAACAAGCTGCTGGTCTTCGGCGACCTGCAGCACGGCATTGCGCTGGCCAAGGCCGATGACGTGCTCGCCCGGCACCCCGGCAGCGCGGCCATTCTGGGGGCCGACCCCGATGCTGACTGAGCGCACCGCGACTCGCACCACGGCGATCGCCGCCAACGCGGTGGCCGCCATCGCCGGCCTGGCCGGTGCCTGGGCCACCGGCTTCACCCCCTGGGCGCTGCTGGTCGCCCCAATCACCGGCACCCTGGGCTGGTTCGCCGGCTACTTTCTCGGACGTTTCGCCGCGCGCAGCTTCGCCCAGGCCGGGTACGCACCGGCCGGACGCTCGCTGTACCGGCTGGGCGCACTGCCGCCGCAGGAGAGCTCCGCGGGCGGCAAGGCGCGTTCGCTCAGCCGGCTGGTGCGGGCCGGCAGCCCGGTACCGCCCGGGCTGGTGTTGCTGCCCCGGGGCTTCGATGACCACGGGCTGACCGAACCCACCCGCGCAGACCTACGCACCGAGCTGGCACGGTTCGAGCCCGGGCAGCGGTTCGCCGTCCGCTCGTCCGCGACCGCGGAGGATTCGGCCGAGGCCTCGTTCGCCGGCGCGTACGAGTCGGTGGTCGACGTGGCCGCCGCCGACCTGGACGCGGCCATCACCCGCGTGCGCGCCTCGGCCGGCGCCGCCCGGGTGGGCGCCTACAGCCGGGCGCTGGATGCCGACCGCGGTGACCTCGCGGTCGTGGTGCAGAGCATGGTCGCTGCCGACCTCGCAGGCGTGCTGTTCACCGTCCATCCGCTCACCGGGGCGCTGGATCAGATGCTCGGCTCGGTCGTCCACGGGGCGGGCGAGGCGCTGGTCTCGGGGGCCGACACCGGCGAGCAGTTCACCCTGGCCAGGCCGACCGGCGACTACAGCGGACCGGACGTGCTGCGTCCCTTCGCCCACCAACTGCACGCCGAGGCGCACCGCATCGAAACCACGTTCGACGGCGTGCCGCAGGACATCGAGTGGGTGATCGCGGGGGGCCGGCTGTCGGTCGTGCAGGCCCGTCCGATCACCACGCTCAACCCGTGGAACCCGCTCACGGCCGAACGCAACGACTCGCTGGCCGGCACCTGCCTGTGGTCGGCGACCAACCTCAGCGAGGCCAACCCGGTGCCGCAGACGCCGCTGACCATCTCGCTCTCGCGTTACCAGCAGGCCCACGGCGGCCCGTCCATGGCCCTGCGTGGACGTGAAATGGCCGGCTTCATCGGCGGACGTCCCTACGCCAACCTCACCGTGCAGATCACGGCCCGGCGCGGCAAGGCGGGCAAGGACGATCCACGCGAGGTGTACCGCAAGCTCGCCGGCTGGTGGGGCAGCCTTCCGGACGGCGTCCCGGTGCCGCTGCTGCCGATGACCGCCGACGATTGGCAGCAGGCCGGGCTGCCGCTGCTCGGCAGCATGCTGCGGATGGGGTGGGTGCGGCTGCGGCTGCCGCGGTTCCTGCGTGACCATGCGCGCCAGTGCGACCACCTGGAGTCGCGGATCGAGAGCTGCGCCGGTGCCGATGACCTGCTGCGGCTGTGGAACACCGACCTCTTCGGCTTCGGCATCGACTCGTTCTGGGCGGTGATCGCCTCGGGCTCGGACTCGCCGGCACGCCTCGAGCAACAGTTGCGCGACGAGTACGGTGCCGACATCGCGGCGGCGCTGATGTCGAACCTGTCCGGGTTGGCCGGCGGGCTGGCCAGCATGGGGCCCACCACCGGCTTGGCCGAGGTGCTGGCCGGCCGGATGACCCGCGCCGACTATCTGCACCAGTTCGGCCATCGGGGCGTCAACGAGGTCGAACTCGCCTGGCCGCGGCCGTCCGAGGACCCCGGCTGGCTCGACCGCATGCTGGCCGGCGCCACCGGCAGCGAAGCTCTGGACGCGCTGCGCGTCCGCCAGGAAGAGGCCTACGACAAGGCGTCCGGCGCGGTCACTGCCAAGGACGCCCGTCGGGCCGAACACGTGGGGCGGCGCTTGTTGAAGGTCGCGCGGCAGGCGGCGCTGCGCGAGGCCGTCCGCTCCGAGGGGGTGCGCACCACCGGCGTGCTGCGCGCCTGGGCGTTGCGCTGCGGCCAGGTGCTGGGCACCGGCGACGACGTGTTTCTGCTCACCATCGAGGAGTTGCTGGCCGCGCTGCGCGGCGATCGCGCCCCGTTTGCGCTGTTCGAACTGCGGCGTGCCACGCTGCAGCGCTACCGCGACCTGCCGGCCCTGCCCGCGCTCATCGTCGGAGGTTTCGACCCGTTCGCCTGGGCCGCCGACCCGCAGCGGCGCACCGACAAGTTCGTCGCCGGCGCAGAAGAGGGTGCGGCAGTGGCGGCGTCCGGTGCTGTGGTGACCGGGCACCCGGGCGCCCTCGGCCGCGTCGAGGGCACGGTGCGCCGCATCGACCGCTTCGAGAATGCGGACGACCTGCGGCCCGGCGAGATCCTGGTGACGCCGCTGACCAACATCGGGTGGACACCGCTGTTCCCCCGGGCCGCGGGCATCATCACGGATCTGGGCGCTCCCCTCAGCCACGCCGCGATCGTGGCGCGCGAGTTGGGCGTGCCTGCGGTGGTCGGCTGCGGCGACGCGACGGTGCGGCTGCACACCGGCGACCGGGTGCTGCTGGACGGGGCCGCGGGCACCGTCCAGATTCTGAGTCGTGCCGCGAGGGTGTGATCGCGCGAATCAGCGCACCTTGCTGGAGGGTGCCGTCTTCCGCGTGACGGATGGGTACCCGTCCAGGCTGCCGTCCACCTGCGCCGTGAGCGTGCTGCCCTGGTCGGCGGCGGTGACGGTGTAGCTGCCCTCGGCGGCGCCCTCGATCGGCACCCCGCCCCGGTACCAGCGGTAGATGAAGGTGACCCCGGCCGGCTTCCAGGTGCCGGTGTTGACGGTGATCACCTGGCCGACGGTGGGCGTGGTGTCCGACAGCGTGGGTGCCGCGGAGGTGAGCCCCACCTGCACCTTCGCGGTCGCCGCCGACAGCAGGCTCACCGCCCGGTAGCCGGTCAACGCGCCGCGCACCCGCACGCTGATCGCCTTGCCCAGATCGGACGACGTCAGCGTGTAGGTGGCCTTGGTCGCCCCCTTGATCGCCTTGCCGGCCCGGAACCAGGTGTAGGTGAAGGCCGGCGCGGGCGTCCAGGCGCCCGGCACCGCGGTCAGCACACCGCCGACCCGCAGGATGCCGTCGATGCCGGGTGGCGTGGTGGTCTCGAAGCTCAGCGGTTTCACCTCGACGGCCCTGGTGTAGGTGTAGGCCGTGGTGAAGCCCGCCTTCGACACCCGCACACGCAGCCGGACGTCCTTGCCGACGTCCGCAGCGACCAGGGTGTAGGTGGGTGCGGTGGCGCCGGAGATGTTCGTGCCGTTGCGCTGCCACCGGTAGGCGTAGGCGGTGCCGTCGGGGAAGCCCGCGCCGGGAGCTCCGGTCAGGGTGGACCCGAAGACGTACGTTCCGGTCACCACCGGACGGGGCTTGGCGAAGACACCCTTGACCGTGTCGGTGGTCCCGTCGGAGGTCTTGGTGATCGTGGTGGTGCCCAGGGTGGCGCTCACCCGCACTTTGATCGCATGCCCGAGGTCGGCGGCCGCCACCAGGTACTCGGTGCCGGTGGCGCCGCCGATCGCCCGGCCGTCCCGCAGCCACTGGTAGCCGAGCGTCGCACCGTTGGGCATCCAGGTGCCGGCCACGGCCTTCAGGGTGAGCCCGACGCGGGCGCTGCCGGCGATGGCGGGCACCACCGAGGGGTATGGGCTGAACGGGCCCACGCTCACCTTCGGCCACGTCCTGACCGCGGAGCGTCCGATCGTTTTCACGCAACTGCCGAAGTTCTTGGTGCCGCACGGCCCGAGCTTCGGCACCGTGAGCACCTTGCCCGTCCACCAGGACGTCTGTGCCATGGCGCCGTCCCACGACAGCGAGACGTGCACGTGGTCCTTGTGGTTGGCGGTCCACGAGCCGCGGTTCGCCATCTTTCGCCAGCCGAGCTCCTGGTAGTAGATCGACCAGATCTTCTGGTTCCAGATGATGTACATGACGCCCAGCCGGTAGGCGACCTCGCCGTTGTTGGCCGTCATCCACTTCACCATGTCGGCGACCTTGGCGCGGTCCTTGGCCTTGCGCGAGTCCATGTGCCAGTCGAGCGCGCGGCCCTCTTTGTGCTCTGAGGTCCCGCCACTGGTGCAGAACCGCGAGATGCCCCAGGACGAGCCGCCCCAGTTCTTGATCAGCGCCTTGAGCAGGGCCTTCGTGCCCGGCTTGGCCGCCGGCGTGCAGGTGTGCTGGGCGATGTAGCCGAGGTGGGCGTCGACGCCGGGAGTCTGCAGCGTCCTGGGCGGTGTCGGGTTGGTGGCGCGGGCCTGGGCGACGGGAGCGAGCAGCACCAGCAGGGCCGCCAGGGCGGCGATGAACGGTCGGAGCAGGTTGCGCATGGGGGCCTCGCAGGCGGGTCGCGGCATCAGGTCGGTGCCAGCAGGGTAAGTCGGCTTGGGCGGGATTGCACGCGGTCTCGGAAGGTAGTGGTGGTGGCGGGCCCCGTCCGTCACACATGCCGACACGACCATTGAGCAGTACCTGCGGCTGGCTTGAACGGTATTGGGGACGGTTCCTTTACCTGTCGCGGACGCGCGGTGACGGAGCGTCCGACCGGTATTGGGGACGGTTCCTTTACCTGTCGCAGACGCGCGGTGACGGAGCGTCCGACCTGCGCGTGCTGGGCCACCCCGCGGCGGGAGACGAACCCCCACCGACACCCTTTCGCCTACCCAGCGCGGCGAACGGGAAAGGAACCGTCCCCATTCGCCGTCGCACGGCAGGACGCGATTGGCACCCACGGACGTCCGGACGCTAAAGTTGCTCCTCGGTGCCTCCTGGCACCGTGCACACGCCCTCCTGCCATGGGAAATGCTCATGGCCGCTCGAGACCAGAGGAGGTGGAGTTCGCGTATGCGTCAATACGAAGTCATGGTCATCATCGATCCCGACGTGGACGACCGTCAGGTGAACGGCGTTCTTGAAAAGCCGCTCGCAGTTCTGACCAAGGCCGGTGGCACCGTCGACAACCTGGACATCTGGGGCCGTCGTCGGCTCGCCTACGACATTCGCAAGAAGTCCGAAGGCATCTACGCCGTCATCAACATCACCGCAGAGCCTGCCGATGTGAAAGAACTGGATCGCCAGTTCACGCTCAACGAGCAGATCATGCGCACCAAGGTCATCCGCCCCGACACCCGCTAGAGAATCTGTCGGCGCCGACTGACAGACTCCGGGTCTCTCATCACATCGATCGAAAGACACACTCATGGCAGGCGAAACCAACATCACGCTCGTCGGCAACCTGACCGCCGATCCCGAGCTGCGCTTCACCCCGTCCGGTGCGGCCGTGGCCAACTTCACCGTTGCCTCCACGCCGCGCACGTTCGACCGTCAGACCAGCGAATGGAAAGACGGCGACGCCATGTTCCTCAACTGCTCCGTGTGGCGGCAGGCGGCCGAGAACGTCGCCGAGTCGCTCACCAAGGGCATGCGGGTCGTCGTATCGGGGCGGCTCAAGTCGCGCTCGTACGAGACCCGCGAGGGCGAGCGCCGCACCGTGTTCGAGGTCGAGGTTGAAGAGGTTGGCCCGGCGCTCAAGTACGCCACGGCGAAGGTCACCCGCAACACCGGCGGCGGCAACTATTCGGGCGGCGGTAGCTCCGGCGGCTATTCCGGCGGGGGCAACGCCGGCGGCGGCAATGCCGGGGGCAACTCGGGCGGTAACGCCGGCGGCAACGACGCGTGGTCGTCCGGTGGCGGGGGTAACAGCAACCGCTCGTCCGGCAACGACCCCTGGGCCCAGGCCCAGAGCGAAGAACCGCCGTTCTGATCACCCGCGGGCGGTGATCGTCCGCATGCACAACAGTCACGTCATTCCGGCTTCGGCCGGGCTCACTGAAAGGGAGCACCACAATGGCCCCACAGCAGCGCAAGCCTGTGAACAAGAAGAAGATCGCGCCGGCCAAGTCCGTGCGCATCGGCCACATCGACTACAAAGACACCGCGACCCTGCGCAAGTTCATCAGCGAGCGGGGCAAGATCCGCGCTCGCCGGGTCACGGGTCTGTCCGTCCAAGAGCAGCGCAAGGTTGCGATCGCCGTCAAGAACGCGCGTGAGCTGGCCCTGCTGCCGTACGCCTCGACCGCTCGCTGAGAAGGGACGACGAACGCATGAAGCTCATTCTGACCGCCTCTGTCGACCACCTCGGCATTCCGGGCGAGATCGTCGAGGTCAAGGACGGCTACGGCCGTAACTACCTGCTGCCCCGCGGTTTCGCCATCAAGTGGACCAAGGGCGCCGAGAAGCAGATCGACGGCATCAAGCGGGCGCGTGATGCTCGTGAGATCCGCAACGTCGAGCATGCCCGTGAGATCCGCACCCAGCTCGAAGAGCTCAAGGTGTCGCTGCCGGCCAATGCCGGTGACTCGGGCAAGCTGTTCGGCGCCGTCACCGCATCCGACATCGTGCTCGCGGTGAAGAAGGCCGGCGGCCCGGCCGTCGACAAGCGCGCCGTCGAGATCGGCAAGCCGATCAAGAACGTCGGCACCCACACCGTCGGGCTCAAGCTCACCAGCGGTGTCGTCGCCCACATCAACGTGGACGTCGTCGCCGCCTGAGCGCCACCGGCTGACAACCAGGGGGCGGGGTCGTGAGACCCCGCCCCTTTGTCATGCCCAATCGTGGGATGGCTCAGGAAGTGTGGAGGATTGGGCTTCGACATCGAAGCCCGATCCTCCACACTCTTCGGGGGGACGGCTTCTCCTTCCTGCTCAGTGAGCTGACCGGGATTGGGGACGGTTCCTACTTCCCGTTCAGTGGTCGGCGCAGGGTGAGCAGGATTGGGGGACGGTTCCTACTTCCTGCTCAGTTCGGCGCCGTTAGTGGGTTGAGCAGGAATGGGGGACGGTTCCTACTTCCTCCTCACCGGCCGCAGTCGCCGCTCGCAGGCAGTTCACTCGCTGGATCGACGAGACCCGGCAACATGGTGTGAGTCCGACCCCCGTCTGCGGTGCTCAGATCCACACCGTGCGTGCGACGGTGGATGGCAGGGCACGCCAACGGCTGATCGGATCAGAACGCATGCGGACTCAAAGGCGGATCTGCCTCCTCTTGGGCGCCGGCGCCGGCGCCGGGATCAGCACACGCACCCCGGATCGGCTGGTGCAGCAGGCTCCCGCGGCCCGGGCGTGGCAGGGTGGCTCGGGGACCTCGCTGCCAACGTCGCCGCGTTCCCGTCGACCGCTCGACCCGATAGGACCGCCATGACGCAGCACGTGCCGTACCCGGTGCTGCTGCGCACCATGGGCCGCTCGTTCACCGCGCTCAGCATCATCGGACGTCTCCCCGGCAGCATTCTGCCGCTGGCACTGCTGCTCTTCGCGCAGTCGCAGCTCGGATCGTTCGCTCTGGCCGGGCTCGCAACGGCCTTCCTCAGCCTCGGTGGCGCTGCCGGCGCGGTCCTCGTCGGCCACCTGGCCGATACCCACGGCCATCGTGTGATCGGGGTCGGGGCGACCCTCGTGCAGACGCTGGCGATGGTGGGCTTCCTGTTCACCTGCCGTCCGGACGCGCCGCTGGCCGCTCCGCTCGCCTGCGCGGCCGTGATCGGCTTCGCCAACCCGCAGGTGGGTGGCATGGCGCGCGCCCGTTGGTCGCAGGCCGCCACCCAGCGCGCGGATCGCGCCCCCTACACCTCGGCCGCCATGGCCTGGGAGGGTGCGGTCGACGAGGTGTCGTTCGTGATCGGCCCGGTGATCGCGACCACGCTGGCGGCCCTTGCGCCGGCGGCTCCGGTGATCGTCGCCATCGTGCTCGCCTGGATCGGGCAGGTCGGCTTCGCCCTGCACCGCAGCGCGCTGCCCCCCGTACATCACGGACGGCTGCGGCACGAGCACTCACCCGAACACATCGACTGGACGATGCTGGTGCTGCTCGGGGTGGTCGCCGGTGCGGTGGGCCTGTTGTTCGGCGGCACCCAGACCAGCCTGGCCGCCTTCTTCACACTGCGCGATGAACAGGCGGTGACCGGCCTGGTCTACGGCACGATGGCGGTCGGTAGCGCCTCGATGGGCCTGCTCACCAACCGGCTGCCGCGGCGCTTCTCGCTCAGTTGGCGCATCGTGGTGTTCGGGCTGGGTTGCGCGCTCGTCTCACCGCTGCTGGTGTTCGCCTGGGACGCGCCGAGCATGGCCTTGGCCTGCCTGCTGGTCGGCGTGATGGTGGGTCCGATTCTGGTCACGGCGTACGCGTTGGCCGAGCGCATCTCGCCGCCGGAGCGGCTGTCGACGCTGATGGCGGTGCTGTCCACGATCGGCGTGGTGGGGGTCGCCGCGGGGACTGCGCTGGCGGGGCAGCTGGTGGACGCGTTCACGCCGCAGACCGCGGCCTGGATCGCCACCGCCGGCGGCCTGCTCGCAGCCCTGGCCGGCCTGGTCGTGGCCCGGCGACTCACCGCGGCGTACCGATCGAGGCCGCGCGGGGGGTCGCACCCGCAGCGGCGTCCGGACGTCGCATAGGGTGAACCGGTGAGTGATCCGGGGGTGCGTCGACGCGGTTTCAACTGGGGCCGGATCGCGCTCGTGGTCGGCGCCGTTGCGGCCCTGATCGCCGTGGTCTTCGGGGTGCGTGCGCTCTCCGCCCCGGTCGAGAAGGCCGGTGCTCCCACGATTCCGGTGCCGTCGCCGAGCGGAACGCGGTTCACCAGTCCCTCACCTTCACCGAGCCCGACCGGTACCGAGAGCGGTACCGCGACCGCCAGCCCCACCCCGTCCAGCAAGCCGGCGAGCAGCATCAAGGCGACCGGTGACTTCGACTGGTCGACGGCGAGCGTGGCGGCGTCCGGATCGTCCGGCACCCTGTACCGCTACGTGGTGGGCGTCGAGAGTTCGGCCAATCTCCAGGCGAACAGCGTGGCCGGCACCATCGCCGGCGTGCTCAACGATCCCCGCAGCTGGACCGGCGACGGCGAGGCGCGGTTCGCGCTGGTCGGCGAATCGAAGGCCGAGGTGCGCATTCAGCTGGCCAGCACGAAGACCGCCGCGGCAGTGTGCGGCTCGGACGCCGCCGCGTCCTACGCCTGCGCCAAGGGCAAGACCGCGGTGATCAACGCGGCGCAGTGGAAGACGCCCCCGGCGTCGTTCGCGGGCAATCTCGCCGCCTATCGCACCTTCTTGATCAACCATGCGGTCGGCCTGCTGCTCGGCAAGTCCGAAGCCGACTGCGGTGGCAAGGGCAGCAAGGCGCCGGTGATGATGCCGCAGGGGGCCGGGCTGAACGGCTGCAAGGCCAACCCCTGGCCGTGACGGTGCGCGTCAGTCCTCCGCGGGATCCGTTTCTGCGTCGTGCTGCGTCGGGTGGACGGTGCCGGGCTCGTGGTCGGAGGGTCCGTACAGGGCGTAGAGCTTCAGCGGCTCGTCGCCGGTGTTGGTGACGTTGTGCCAGGTGCCGGCCGGCACCAAAATCACAAAGTCGTCCTCGACCTTCTTGCGAAAGCTGAGATCGCTCTTCTTCGGGCCCATCTCAACCAGGCCCTCGCCCTTCTCGATGCGCAGGAACTGGTCGTTCTTCGGGTGCACCTCGAGGCCCACGTCGCCGCCCACCGGAATGGACATCACGGTCAGCTGCAGGTGGCTGCCGGTCCACAGCGTGGTGCGGAAGTTGTTGTTGTCGAGGGTCTTCTTCTCGATGTCGAGGACGTAGGGCTCTTTGCCGTGGTCCGTGTTCTTTCTGACGGTCATAATCTGCTCCCTTCGGGGCCTCCATGCTTACCGCATGCGGACCGTGCGGTCGATGGGATCGCGCCAGATCGGCTCCTGATAGGGCGTGGGGGCCTGCGGACGGGGCCCGTCTCGTCCCCCGCTGGTCACAGCCCGACGCGGTCGAACTCTGCCGTGGCGAGGCTGCGTCCGAGGTCCATCAGCTCATCGGCGCGCTGAAAGTCGAGCACGCCGGCGCAGTCGGTCGGCACCCAGACCAGCACGTCCGGTGGGTTGGTGGCGGTGCGGGCGACCTCGATCCGGCCCTGCATCACGTCGAGCGTGCGCCCCAGCAGGTCGGCGATGTTGACGTCGGACGGCAGGTCCTCGAAGTCCTTCTCGGGCTCGGCCGGACGGGCCTCGACCACTCGCGCGATCTGCTTGCCGGCCCATGAATCGCGCAGTGACTCGCCGAGCCGCTCGGTCCACGAGGGCTGCGCGGCATCGGCGGCCACCTCGGCGTTGTCGGCGCGCGCGGCGTCCGACGATTCGTCCGAGGGCGACAGCTGATTCAGGCCCGGCGGCTTACCGAACAGCGACACACCGATGATCAGCTCGCCCGGCATGTCGATGGCGGCGGCCACCGGCAACGGGTTCAGCACGCCCCCGTCCACCAGCAGCCGCGGCCCGATGCGCACCGGGGTGAACACCACCGGAATCGCGATGGACGCCCGGATCGCCGCGACCAGCGGGCCGCTGCGAAACCACACCTCGCGCTGCTGGTCGATGTCGGTCGCCACCGCCGTGTAGGGGATCGGCAGGTCTTCGATGCGGACGTCGCCGATGAACCGATGCAGCTCCTTCATCACGCGCTGCAGCCGCACCAGCCCGGCCGCGCCCAGGGTCAGGTCGGTGAGCCGCATCACGTCCGCTCTGGTGAGCGTGCGGCACCAGGCGACGAAGTCGTCCATGGCGCCGGCGGCCAGCACGCCGCCGACCAGGGCGCCCATGGACGAGCCGGCCACCCCGACCACCTCGTGGCCCCGGGACTGCAGCTCGTCCACCACCCCGACGTGCGCGAAACCACGGGCGCCACCCGAACCCAACACCAGGTTGACCTTCATGCGGCCAGTCAACCATTCCGGTGCGTGCCCCAAGCCGCAGGGGACGGGATCGCCGACACCCGGTGATCGGTAGGCTCGTCGATGTCCGATCTCGATGATGAGGGGTGGTCGTGAACACGACGCGGGTGCGTACAGCGGTGGTGGTCGGTGCCGGAGCGATGGGGTCGGGAATCGCGGCCCACCTGGCGAACGCGGGGGTGAGGGTCCGGCTGCTCGATGTGGTGCCCGAGGGTGAAACCGAGGATCGCTCGCGGCTGGCGCGTGAGGCCATCGCACGGCAGGTGAAGGGTGGAGGCTTCATGCTGCCGGTGTTCGCCGACCGGGTGACGCCCGGCAACATCGTGGACGACATGGCCGCGTATGCCGAGGCCGACTGGGTGATCGAGGCGGTGTTCGAGGACCTCGCGGTCAAGCGCGCGCTCTACGAGGTGATCGAGCAGCACCGCGGCGAGGCGACGATGGTGACGTCCAACACCTCGACGATTCCGCTGGCCCGGCTGGTCGAGGGCCGCGACGAGGGCTTCGTTGCGCACTTCGCGATCACGCACTTCTTCAACCCCCCGCGGCAGCTGCCGCTGCTGGAGCTGGTCGCCGGGCCGGGCACGCAGGCGTCCGTGGTGGAGGCGCTGACGGCCGCCGGCGATCACCAGCTCGGCAAGAGCGTGTTGCGCTGCCGCGACACCCCGGGCTTTCTGGCCAACCGCATCGGCAACTTCTGGATGGCCGTCGCGGCTGCCGAGGCACTGCGCACAGACATCGACATCGAGACCGCCGATGCGGTGATGGCCAGGCATTTCGGCACGCCGCGCACCGGGGTGTTCGGGCTGTTCGACCTGGTCGGCATCAACCTGGTGCCGCTGATCTGGACCAGCTTTCTCAAGCTGCTGGGCAGCGACGACGCGTATCACCGCTACGACATCACCACCGATCCCGTGTTCACCGGCCTGCTCGATCGCGGCCTGGTCGGACGGCGCGGGCCCGGCGGTTTCACCCGGCGCACCAAGACCGCGGACGGTCCGGTCGACGAGGTGATCTACACCGTCACCTTCCAGTACCGGCCGCGGCGTGAGCCGTCCGATCCGGTGCTGCAGACGCGTGGACTGAAGGCGGCCTGCGACACCGATTCGCCGGGGGGCCGCTACGCCTGGGCGGTGCTGCGCGAGCTGGTCGACTACTGCTGCTGGGCGGCCCCCGAGATCGCCGATCACATCGGCCTGATCGACGACGCGATGACGCTCGGTTACGCCTGGCAGGCGGGGCCGTTCGCGCTGGCCGACGCGGTGGGGCTCGACTGGCTGGTGGAGCGTTTCGAGGCTGAGGGACGTCCGGTGCCGGCGTTGTTGCGGCAGGCGCAGCAGGCCGGCGGGTTCCGTCCGCGGGCGGGAGCGGTGCTGGCCACCGACGGGTCGGTGATCGAGCTGTCGGCGGGTCCACTCACGGTGGCGCAGGCGCGTGGCGTGCTGGCCGAGAACGACTCGGCCGCGCTGGTGGACCTGGGCGACGGGGTGGCCTGCCTCACCCCGCGGAGCAAGATGAACGTCTGCGAGCCGGGGCTGTTCGACATCATCGACCGGGCGCTCGAGCTGGGTTCGCAGGGCGCTTTCCGGGCCCTGGTGATCGGCTCGGACCACCCGCGCGCCTTCTCGGCCGGCGCCAACCTCAACGTTTTCGCCAGGCTGGTGGACCGCAACGATTCAGACGAACTGCGGCGGTTCACCGAGCGCGGCCAGCAGGCGTTCGCGCGGTTGCGGGCGGCTTCGTTCCCGGTGGTGGCGGCTGCGCGCGGGCTGGCCCTGGGTGGTGGGTGTGAGCTGATGCTGGCCGCGCAGCACGTGGTGGCGGCGGCCGAGCTGTACGCCGGCTTCCCCGAGCGCAAGGTCGGCCTGATTCCGGCCTGGGGCGGTGTGACGCGCACGTTGATCCGCTCGTCACTACGGGGTTTGCCCGATCCGGCGGCGAGAGCATTCGCGCTGGCGTCGACGTGCGTGATCAGCGGGTCGGCGTACGAGGCGCAGGCGGAGGGATTGCTGCTTCCCTCCGACGAGATCCTGTTGAACGCCTCCCGGGTGCTGGAGCGGGCCAAGGCGGCGGCCCTGGAGCTGGTCGGCGTCGAGCGGCGCGCGGAGCCGCAGACGTTCCCGTTGCACGACCCACGGCTGGAACCGCTGGACGCTTCGTGGGCGGACGCGTCCGAGACGGACCGGCAGATCGTCGCCTCGCTGGCGGCGATGCTGACCGGCGACGAGCGGCTCACCGAGCAGGACTTGCTGCGGCGCGAACTCGACGTGGCGCTGCGGCTGGTGGTGCTGCCGGCCAACCAGGCCCGCATGCGGCACATGCTGGCCACGAACACGCCGCTGGCGAACTGAGCAGGAATCGGGGACGGTTCCTAATTCCTGCTCACCGAGCCGCTGAGCAGGAATCGGGGACGGTTCCTAGTTCCTGCTCACCGAGCCGCTGAGCACTCCCACCGGGACTCACCCGGCGAAGGCGCCGGCGGACTTCGCAGCATGCAAGGCAGAATGGCTGGCGGACGAGAGGGTCCCGACACTCCGGGCCGAGACCAGCCGGCTTCCCAATGGAAGCCGGCTGGGTCCCCCGTCCCCCCAACGGGTCAGCGGACGCCGGCGGAGAACAGGACGACGGCGTAGGCGGCTTGCCCGAGAGCGTTCGGGTGTCCGGCGGCGCTGGGCCGGAGCCCGGAGATCACCCACGGCAGACCGGTGTCGCACAGTCCGTGACCTTGGAAAGCCTCGGCCACGTCGACGTATCTCACGCTGCCCCCGACGCTGTTCGCCGCGGACTTGATGGTGATGTTGAGTTGCTGCACCGCGGAGTTGAGCCATTTCTTGTTGTCCAGGTTGATCGACACCCCGGGTGCCACCGTGCAGGCCTTCGCCTTGTCACCGAACAGTTCGTAGTACCCGGTGACGCTGATGCTGGCGTTGTCGAAGCGGGCCTGCGCACCGGCGAGCAACGATTTGAGACTTCCGGACAACGCGCCCAGGGCTGCCTTCAGCTGGACGTCGTCGGCGCACGAGCCGTCGCCGAGGCAGGCCTGCAGCACGCTGGTCCAGCCGATGTCGTTGGCGCCGACCGTGATGGTGAGCTCCCGAACCTCGCCCGGGTCGGCGTAGCCGACGAGCTGGAGGCCGACATCGCCGGTGGTGGCGCCGGAGGTGGACAGATTGTCCGCCAGGTCGAGCCCTCGGCTCAAGCGGTCGATGAGTTCGGGGTAGGGCGTGGAGACGCCCACTCCGTAGGCAACCGAATCGCCGACGGCGAGGTAGTTGTCATTCGCTTGGCCGGCGTACGCCGACGTCGCAGGCGCGCAGACCACCAGGGCAAGAACCGCGGTGGCGAGGCTTAGCAAGCGGGCCTTCATGATGGCCGCTCCTTCCACTCGAAGCTTGACTTCACGCTACGCCGGTGCGGCTACCGGCGGGAGGGGATTGCCTGCCTCTCATGAAGTTCTCGACGGCGCGGAGGCCCGCTGAGGCTCTCGACGGCACAATTCTGATATCCCGACACCAGCCGTGGCGTCGGGGGCCGACACGCCGGGTTTTGGCGACACCCCACGCGGGTGATTTCAGAAGGTGCCTGCAACGTGGACGCCTGGACGGTGCCGATGCTGTCCGCCGGTCGTCACCAGCACCCGCGCCCAGGAGGGCTACCCGGTGGCGTTCGCCGCATGTCCGCGCCGTACCACGTGCCGAGCCGGGCCGAAACACCCACCGGCGGGACGCTGTGACGGTTGGGACGAATGGTGCGTGAGTTATCCACAGGGGCGTCCACAATGGGGATAACCACATCGATGTCATTCATCCGGATTCGCGGTGCGCGGGGTGAGCGGGCGGTGCCAGCCGCGACGCGAAGCGATCGTCTGCAGCTCGATGCCCCCGCGGGCGACCTGCGCCTGGCCCTGCCCACCAAAGCCCGGTTGGCGGGGGTGGCGCCGCACAGCATCGGCCGCCGGTGACTTCTGGCTGTCAACCAATGTCCGGCGCTCTAGGGTGGGGTGAGCCCGTCGGCGTCGACCGGCACACCCCAAAGCACGTGAAGGCAGGTCATGACCCAGCTCGGCAACTTCGTGTGGTCCATCGCTGATCAGCTACGAGGTGTGTACAAGCCGGCGCAGTACGGGTCGGTGGTGTTGCCGTTCACGATCCTGCGCCGCATGGAGTGCGTGGTGGACGCCCACCGCGACGCGATCGCCCCACTGATCGCGGCCACCGCCAACGAGCAGGCGCTGGCTGCGAAGCTGCGCAAGCAGTACGGCCTGCACTTCTGGAACCGTTCGCCGCACACGCTCAAGTCGCTGCTGGGTGACCCGGAGAACCTGGCGGACGGGCTGATCGACTATGTGTCGAAGTTCTCCACCGACGTTGCGGACATCTTCGACAAGTACGGCTTCACCAAGACGCTGACCAAGCTGGACGAGAACGATCGGCTCTACCTGGTGACCCAGCAGTTCGCCGAAGCCGACATGCACCCCGACACGATCACCAACGCCGGCATGGGTTCGGTGTTCGAGGATCTGATCCGGCGCTTCGCCGAGGCGTCGAACGAGACCGCCGGTGAGCACTTCACCCCCAGGGACGCGATCCGGTTGATGGTCGACCTGCTGCTGGCCCCCGACGCCACGATGCTCACCCAGGCGGGTGCGGTGCGCACGATCTACGACCCGACCGCCGGCACCGGCGGCATGTTGTCGGTGGCCGAAGAGCGCATCTTCGAACTGAACCCGAAGGCGCGGGTGACCCTGTCGGGCCAGGAACTCAACGACGAGTCGTACGCGATCTGCAAGTCCGACATGATCGGCCAGGGCCAGGCGGTGGACGCGATCAAGCTCGGCGACACCCTGCGCAACGACCTGCACGCCGGCAAGACCTTCGACTACTGCCTGTCGAACCCGCCCTACGGTGTGGATTGGAAGGCGGCCGAGCCGGTCGTTCGCAAGGAGCACCTGGCCAAGGGCGGACGCTTCGACGCCGGCCTGCCGCGGATCAGCGACGGCCAACTGCTGTTTCTGCAGCACCTGGTCTCGAAGATGCGCCCGGCGAAGGCCGGTGAGGAGAACTCCGGCGGACGTGCCGCGATCGTGCTCAACGGCTCGCCGCTGTTCACCGGTGGTGCCGGGTCGGGGGAGTCCGAGATTCGCCGCTGGCTGCTCGAGGCCGACCTGGTGGACGCGATCATCGCCCTGCCCACGAACATGTTCTTCAACACCGGGATAGCCACCTACATCTGGCTGCTCGACAACAACAAGACCGGCGAACGCAAGGGCACGATCCAGCTCATCGACGGCACCGGCTTCTGGACCAAGCTGCGCAAGAACCTCGGCTCGAAGAACCGCGAGCTGGGCGACGCCGACCGCGAACAGATCGCCAAGCTGTACGCCGACTTCGAGGAGAACGACCACTGCAAACTCCGCGAGGCGGCCGACTTCGGCTACACCGAGATCACCGTCGAACGACCGCTGCGGCTGCGCTTCTGTGTGGACGCCGACCGCATCGAGCAGTACCTGGCGATCAAGCCGCTGGCCAAGCTGGACGCCGCCACCCAGGCCAGCCTGCGCACCGCACTCAGCACGCTGGCCGACCAGGTGTACCTCAACCGGGACGCATTCCGCACCGCGCTCGGCAAGGCGGTGAAGGACGCCGGCGCGCTGCTCGGTCTGCCGGTCTACAAGGCACTTGTGGGTGCCATCGGTGAGCGGGACGAGACCGCGGACGTATGCCTCGACAAGGGCAAACCAGAGCCGGACACCGGCCTGCGCGACACCGAACTCGTGCCCTTCCGCGACGACGTTGAGGCCTACTTCGGGCGTGAAGTGAAGCCCTACGTGCCGGACGCCTGGATCGACCATTCGAAGACCAAGATCGGCTACGAAATCCCGTTCACCCGGCTGTTCTACACCTACGTTCCGCCCCGGCCCTTGGCCGAGATCGACGCCGAGCTGAATCAGTTGGCCAAGGAGATCATTGAGCTACTGCAGGCGGTGGAAGGGTGAGAAGGGGCGTTCCGCGATGGGAACCGCTCCACCCTTCGTCGTGGAGCCTCAGGCCGCTGTGGTCAATGTTCCAGCGGGAATCGCGAGTAGGCTTCCCCGACGAACCCATGGTCTCGGTCTTTCGCGATCACGGCGTTGTATTCAAAGACAGCCAGCCCAACCTCAACCAGACGGCCGAGAATCGCAACATCTACCAGCTCATCGAGCCCGGCTGGCTCATCGTCAACCGAATGAAGGCATGGCAGGGCTCAGTTGGCGTTAGCGATATCCGCGGAATCTGCTCTGGCCACTACTTATGCTTCAGGCCGACCCATGCTGAGGACCCTCGCTTCCTCAACTGGTTGGTCCGATCGCAGACCTATTCGCAGGGTCTCGCGGCATACTCACGAGGTGTGAGGCCCGGGCAGGCCGAAATCGACAACAGCTACTTGCGTACTCTCCCAATAGCACTCCCGCCGAAACCGGAACAGGTGGCGATCGCCGACTTCCTGGACCGCGAGACGGCAAAGATCGACGCTCTCATTACCAAGCAGGAGGGGATGGTCGAACGGCTGCGTGTGAAGAGATCGACCCTGATCCTCCAAGCTGTGACAGGATCGGGTGCCGTTGGCGAGACAGTGGAGTCCCCACTTGGCTGGCTTGACTCATTCCCAAGGTCATGGATTCCCCGGCCTATGAAGTGCCTAGCGAAGATCACATTGGGCAAGATGGTTACGCCAGTTCCGCCTAGTCCGGAGGCTGTACGAGCGCCGTACCTGCGTGCTGCCAACGTGCAACCCGACGGGGTGTCGGCCTTCGACGAGTTGAGCGAGATGTGGTTCACGCCGAAGGAACTCTCGTCACTCGACCTCCTGCCAGGTGACGTTGTGGTCGTGGAAGGCGGCCAAGGTGGGTTCGGACGAGCGGCATACGTGCGCGAGGGCTTGCCAGGTGTCGGATTCCAGAACTCCATCAACCGTCTTCGCCCCGAGGCGAACGATGGTCGGTTCCTCACATATGTGCTGCTCGCCATCCGCTCAACCGGATACATGCATGCGTATTGCGACACGGTGTCGATGCCACATCTCACGGCTGAGAAGCTCGGACGTCTTCGGATCGCGGCTCCACCAGCAGACGAGCAGCGAGCGATTGCAGACTCCCTCGACAGGCAAATGTCGAGTATCGATGACCTGATCGCGAAAGCGAATCAGTTTATTGGGCTGGCTCGGGAGAGCCGCTCGGCTCTCATCACGGCAGCTGTGACCGGTCAGCTCGACATCGGGGAGGCAGCGTAGATGGCTCAGCACAACGAGATTCAGTTCGAGTCCGAACTGTGTGAGCACCTGGCGTCCCACGGCTGGCTGTATTCGCCGAATGATGCTGGCTACGACAAACAGCGGGCGCTGTTCCCGTCCGATGTGTTCGGTTGGCTGGAGGAGACCCAGGCCGAGGAGTGGGTGAAGCTGGTGAAGCCCGCCTCGTCCGCGGGAGCGCAAGAGAAGGCCAAGCAGGCGTTGCTCGACCGGTTGGTGAAGGTGCTGGACACCCCCGCTCCGGCGGGTGGGGCGCTGCAGGTGTTGCGCAACGGGTTCAAGGACACCCCGGCCTCGTTTCGGGCGATGCTGCAGAAACGTCCCGAGACTGCGTCGAACCCGGCGGTGAACGCCCGCTATGCGGCGAACCGGTTGCGGGTGATGCGGCAGGTTCACTACTCGACGAAGAACAACAACTCGATCGACCTGGTGTTGTTGTGCAACGGCATTCCGGTGGCGACACTGGAGTTGAAGACCGACTTCACCCAGAGCGTGAACGACGCGAAGAAGCAGTACCAGTTCGATCGTCCACCCGGTGGGGAGCCGCTGCTGGGGTTCGGCACCCGAGCGTTGGTGCACTTCGCGGTGTCCAACGACGAAGTGTGGATGACCACCAAGCTGGCCGGCGCGAAGACCTACTTTCTGCCGTTCAACCGCGGCGATGACGGGCATGCCGGTAACGGTCTCGACGAAGCGAACGGTTCCCCGACGACCTATCTGTGGCAGGAGGTGTTGGATCGGGACCAGTGGCTCGACATCCTGGGCAAGTTCATCCACTACGAGACCGCACCAAGGACCCGGTGACGGGCAAGGTCACCGAGAGCCGGGCGTTGATCTTTCCGCGGTTCCATCAGCTCGATGCGGTCACCCGGCTGGTCGCCGACTCCCGCGCGTCCGGGCCGGGGGAGCGGTACCTGGTGCAGCATTCGGCTGGTTCGGGCAAGACCCGCACGATCGCCTGGGCTGCGCATCGGTTGGCGACCTTGCACGACGCGTCCGGGGCGAAGGTGTTCGACACGGTGGTGGTCGTGACCGACCGCAACGTCCTGGACGCCCAGCTGCAGGAGGCGGTGAAGCAGATCGAGGCCAAGGACGGGTTGGTCGCGACGATCAACACCAAGGAGGCGGCGAGCAAGGGGTTCGCGGCGAAGTCGAACTACCTGACGCAGGCGCTCACGTCGGGAAAGTTGATCGTGGTGGTGACCCTGCAGACGTTCCCGTTCGTGCTGGAGGCGATCAAGACCGATCAGGCGTTGCAGGGGCGAAGGTTCGCGGTGATCGCCGACGAGGCACATTCGTCGCAGACCGGGCAGGCGGCGGCGAAGCTGAAGCAGGTGTTGTCCGCGGCCGAGGCGGCGGATCTGGCTGACGGTGGCGAGATCGACGTGGAATCGGTGCTGCTGGCCGAGGCTGCGGCGAAGGCGGACACCCGCAACATCTCGTTCTATGCATTCACCGCGACCCCGAAGGCGAAGACGCTGGAACTGTTCGGCACCCCTGAGCTGGTGACCGGATTGCCGCGGCCGTTCCACCTGTACACGATGCGGCAGGCGATCGAGGAGAAGTTCATCCTCGACGTGCTGGCCAACTACTCCACCTACTCCACCGCCTACGAGTTGGCCAAGGAGGTGGCGGCCGGCCAGATGCGTCCGCTGAAACGGGTGGACGCCGACACCGGCGAGATGGTCGATGAGGCCGCGGCCACCAAGGGGCTGGTCACGTGGGTGAAGCTACACCCGACGAACATCGCCCAGAAGGTGGCGATCATCGTGGAGCACTTCGAGGCCAACGTGAAGCACCTGCTCGGCGGGCAGGCCAAGGCGATGGTGGTCACCGAATCCCGCAAGGCTGCGGTGTCCTACAAGCTGGCGATCGACGCCTACATCGCAGAACACTCCCTCGAACTGGCCACACTGGTGGCGTTCTCCGGCGAGGTGCAACTCATCGCCGAGGATCCCGAGCCGCCCTCGCTGACCGCCAGGTTCACCGAGGCGTCGATGAACCCCGGCGTGGGTGACCTGCGGACCGCGTTCGACAAGCCCGACTACCGGGTGATGATCGTGGCGAACAAGTTCCAGACCGGCTTCGACCAGACCAAGCTGTGCGCGATGTACGTCGACAAACGGTTGGACGGGGTGGCGGCCGTCCAGACCCTGTCACGGCTGAACCGGTACCTGCCCGGCAAGACCACGATGGTGCTCGACTTCGCGAACAAGGCCGACGACATTCTGGCCGCCTTCAAGCCCTACTACGAAGAGGCGACGATCTCGGCCACGACCGACCCGAACCTGATCCACGACCTGCAGAACAAGCTCGACGTGGCGGGGCTGTACACCGACGACGAGGTGCACGCGGTCGCCGAGGCCGAAGTGAAGAACCTGGGCAACAACGCCCTGTCGGGGGCGATCGCGCCGGTGCGGCAACGCTTCGTGGCAGCCATGAACACCGCCGTGCGAGCCGGGGACAAGGCACGGATCGATGAGCTGCGGCTGTTCCGCAAGGACGTGACCACGTTCGTGCGGCTGCACGACTTTCTGAGCCAGATCGTCAACTTCGCCGACACCGACGTCGAGAAGCATGCGATCTTCTTCCGGGTGCTCGCCACCCAGATCCGCGGCACCAACACCGCTCCCGAGGTGGACCTCTCGGAGGTGTCACTCGCCCACATCAAGCAGAAGCAGACCGGCCGTCACTCCCTCGACCTGGCACAGGGCGAGGCCACCCCGATGGCGCCGATGACAGCAGCCGGCTCGCGGAAGAGCCACGACCCGCGGCTGGTGCTGCTGGACGAGATCATCGCCCGGCTGAACGAGCAGTTCGCCGGCGAGGACTTTCCCGAACACCAGGAGATCTCGTGGGTCGAGTCGCTGATGGCCGCCATGTGGACCGACGCAGAACTGGTCGAACAGGGCTACGTCAACAACCAGGACCAATTCCTGGCCAGCCCCACCCTGCGTGACGCGGTCACCCTCGCCGTCGCCGAGACCGATGAAACCCACGGCCGAATGACCGAGCTCTTCCACACCAAGCATGGAGTCGAAGTCACCCTGATCGACCTGCTCGGCAAGCTGTTCTACCTCGAACTGCACAAACCGAAGGAAGGCGCGATCCGAGCCGATTTGGGCTTCGACAGGTCGGCCGAGCTGGACGAAAGTGGATTGGCGACGTTCGCCCCCGGCGATGACCCCGTGCCCAAGCGTGGAGCCACAATCCGCGAATGACGACGATCGGTCAGTGCTCAATCAGCGGTCCTGGCAAAGGGGCAAAGGGTAGACAGCAATCTGTGAGCCATTTCGCGGGCCGACAAGCCATTCCAGTGCTTCCTCGAAGGTGCGAACTCTTCCGGCTCAAATCCCGGGTTCACTCCACTCAGGCTGGCGCGCTGACTCTGCGTGTGGCGACTGGGCCGTCTATCCCCCTGGATGGCTGACGTCGTCGACCCCCTGCTGTTCCCAAGCCCCGAATGAAATCCCCTCCGCTGTCAGCCATTGTTTGCGGCCATTGCAGGATCTGCCGGTGAGGACGGCACCGGCAGTGGAGGGCGACGTGAACACTACGTCGCGGGTGAACCGGGCGTGGCCGTCCTGAATCTCCAACGACCCGTCCGCGATCAACTTGTCGTGCAGGGTTTGGTAGGCGCGGTAAGCGTTGGCTGTGCTGGTGGCGAACTCACCGGTTCGCACTGCAGTGGCGCCGACCGAGTCCTTCAGAATCGTGAACTCTCCGTCGACCGGGACGGCTCGACCAGCGATGCGTCTCCGGGGTACGGACAGGTGGAACTCGGGTGAGGTGACGCGCGATGACACGGGTTTGGGTTGGTCCACGACCGTACTACGGCTTCGGAGGACGTTCACCCCGAGCATGGGCAAGACGATCTTGAGTTCGTCAAGGAAGTAGTCCATATCGGACACATCGGCCTCCGGCAGCGCCGGGAGAGGAGGGTTTGTGCCGTTCTCCACGTGACAACGACCCGCCTGGGAGGCAAGCGCGATCAGGCGTGCCTCCAGGTATCGTCCGTGCGACTTTGTGAGGTTGGCGTCCTTCGAAGTGATCACCACCACACGTTCCCAATAGTCCTTCGACCTATTGTGCTCACGCAGCCTGGTTCGGATCTCGTCAGCTTCGCCCACGTAGAGCCGGATGCCGCCAACGGCGTCCGGATCGTCGCCCAACAGCAGGTAGGCCCCAGTCCGGCGCAGCTCTTCACGCACAAGGAGCTCGGCGAGTTTGGATCTTGGAGCGGTGACGACATGCCCAGTCCAGTTCGTGATCTCCGCAGTCGTCAGGCCTCCCGGTGATCCGTCGACAAGGAACAGGTCCAGATGTTTACCAGCCATCAAGTAGCCGTCGCTGGTCTGCTCGCTGAGCGGCTCGAACTCGTGGTCACCAACGCATTGTCTCGCACTACCGCAGGGCAGAAGGCCGAGACCTCAAACCCGGAACTGCATTCGAAGAGTAGCGGCAGGACGGTGCTGAGCAGACTGGTGCGATCCATCAGGTCGGGTCGGTGGACGGCCTTCGCGCTGACCGCGGGACGCTCGGCCGTCAGGCTGCCCAGCAGCCGCAGCCGGTCGTCCGAAGCGCTGCCGGGCTCGGCGGTGAACGCGAACAGGGTCCAGCCGGGACTGTCGGCGAGCTGCATCGCGTCGTAGCTCAGTTCGAGGTCGCCGACCAGCGGATGGCGCAGGCGCTTGAGTCCGCTGCGATGGAACCGCACGTTGTGCGACGACCACCGGCGGGCGAACTCGTCACTGCGGGTGATCAGTTCGCCGATCAGGTCGCTCAGGCCCTTGTCGCGAGGGTTCCGGCCAGCCAACAGCCGCAGGCTTGCCACCATGTCGTCGGCGCCCTTCTCCCAGTCGACATAGAAGTTGCGGGCCGCCGGGCTGAGAAACGCGAACAACGCGTTGTTGCCGCCCCGGCTGCTGGGGTCGTCCATCACCGGCGCGTACACCGCCCGGCCGAGCGCGTTGCCGGCGATGAAGTCCATGCGCTCGTTGCCGATCCACACCGCCGATCCGGTGATCGAGTCCAGGAAGTGCTGCAGGCTGGGCCGGATCGTGTTGTCCCGCTGCGGCTTCTTTCGGCGTGCCACGGGTTGCGGTTGCGCCGCGCGGGCGAGGTCGTGCAGGTAGGTGACCTCGGCGTCGTCCAGGCGCAGCACGGTCGCGATCGCCGACAGCACCTCGTCCGAGACGCCGGCCAGGTTGCCGCGCTCGAGGCGGGCGTAGTAGTCGACGCTGACGCCGGCCAGAAAGGCCACCTCTTCGCGTCGCAGCCCCGGGACGCGACGACGTCCGCCGCCGATGATGCCGGCCTGGTCAGGGGTGATGCGAGCCCGGCGGGTGCGCAGAAACTCGCGCACCTCGCTCTGTTGATCCATGGTGACCACGCTAGGTGCCGGCCCGCCGATCTGGGAGGTCCTGTCAGTACACGGATCATCACCACCTTCCACATTCCGCGTGAACGGAGTGCACTGGAGGGCATGACCACAACCCGTCCGGTGTCGAGCAAGGGGCCGGCAGCGATCGACGGGCTCACCGTCGTCGCGAATGGCCCGGCAGACCTCGCCAACCGGCGAGCGCACCGGTAGACCTGGCTTCAACGAAAGGAACGTCTCCATGCAGACAGTCACCCTCAACAACGGCGTCGAGATGCCGATTCTCGGCTTCGGCGTCTATCAGGTCGGCCCGGACGAGACCCAGGCGGCAGTCAGTGCCGCACTCGCGGCCGGCTACCGCTCCATCGACACCGCTGCCGCCTACGGCAACGAAGCAGCCGTCGGCGCGGCGATCGCCGCCTCGGGCATCGCGCGCGACGAGCTGTTCATCACCACCAAGCTGTGGATCCAAGACGCCCCGGCCGAGGCCAACACCGCGCGCGCCTTCGACGACTCGCTGCGCAAGCTCGACCTCGATTACGTCGATCTGTACTTGATTCACCAGCCGTTCGGCGACTACTACGGCCAGTGGCGGGCGATGGAGAAGATCAACGCCGACGGACGCGCCCGGGCGATCGGGGTCTCCAACTTTCCGGCCGACCGGATTCTCGACCTGATCCTCAACAACGAGGTCACCCCCGCGGTCAACCAGATCGAAACCAACCCGTTCCATCAGCGGGTCGCCGACCAGGAGGTCCTGGTGGCCGAGGGCGTCCAGATCGAGTCGTGGGGCCCGTTCGCCGAGGGCCGCAACGGACTGTTCACCAACCCGCTGCTCAGCGCGATCGGCGAACAGCACGGCAAGTCGGTGGCGCAGGTGGTGCTGCGTTGGATGATCCAGCGCAACGTGGTGGTGATTCCCAAGACGGTCAGCCCTGAGCGGATGGCGCAGAACCTCGACGTCTTCGACTTCACCCTGACCGACGACGACATGGCCCAGATCGCCACCCTGGACGCGGGCGGCTCCCAGTTCTTCGACCACAAGGACCCCCAGATGGTCCGCTGGCTCGCCCCTCGCCGACTGGAGAACTGACGGCAGGCATCACCGCAGGCGACGGCGATCGGGTTCTGCCCGCCCGCTCCGGCTTCTTCCCGCGCACAGCGCACATCGACGAGGCGGCTCAGCGGACGGACTGCTCAGAATCGTTCGCCTGATGTTCGGCGGCGATCATCCACCTGTCACGCATGCGGAACGCGGGGATGGTTTGGCGTTTGGCCTTGTTGGCAGCCACATTCCCGCGGATTCCCGCGGACCTCGCCCAGTTCGCCAGGGGAATGATGCGAGGGGCGGTCAGCAGCGCGATCCGCTTGTGCAGCGACTCTTGGAGCAGGAGGGCGAGCAGGGCGGTCATCGCGTCATGCCGGTCGGTGGAGGCGTAGCGCTCCAGCGCGGGGTAGTAGTCGCGGTGTCGATTCTTCGCCCGCACGATCACCGGTGGCCAGCCCAGCGCCTGCAGTTGGGCGTTCATCAGTACCCGGCCGATGCGTCCATTCCCGTCCACGAACGGGTGAGTGATCTCGAACTCGCAGTGGAACCTGGCGATCTGCTCGACGAAGTACCCACTCTCGTCCGCGGTGTAGTGGGCCAGGGCATCCTCGATCAACCGGGGTACGAACTCAGGATTGACGCCCAGGTGGGCGCCGACTCGGACCCATTCGTTGGCGCGTCTGAAGCGCCCCGCCACCTCGTCGCGGATGCCGGCCAGCAGCTGGCCGTGCCAGCGCACGATGTCATCCTGCGTCGGGGGACCGCTCAGGCTCGAGATGGACGCCGTCACGGCGGCCAGGTTGCGGGCCTCGTACACCTCTCGCAGGTTCAGCCCGCGGGGTAATGTGCCACCGGCGAGGATCCACTCGGTGTCGGCCAGTGTCAGGGTCGAGTTCTCGATCGCAATTGACTGATGCACCGTCTCGGGCAACTCTGCCAGGCTGATCTGATGCAGCGCCTGGCGGTTGTCGGCCGCAAGTAGTGCGTAGCGATGGCCGAGGCGCGCGATCCGCGATTTGGTTGCCTGGTTGATCATACCGCTCCCTGCGCAGCCGTGAAAAGGGACGGATTCATCCCAGTTTTCACGCATAGTACAGCGGGCGTGTGGCGTGCGGCGTGCGGACCCAAGACCCCTGACTGCGCCGACCCTTCCATCGGACGCTGCCGGTCCGCTGGCTGAATCGGTCGCCCTTCGGCGCGGCGCGCGAAATCTGGCGGTCTATTCCGCCCTATCGGCGGGTGGGTGAGAGCACTAGCCTTCGAGAGAAGCCAGCTCACATCGCCAATGGAGGAGGAACATGAGCCGCGTCGCACATATTCTTTCAACACTGGAATCGTCGCTGTCAGCGACACCGGAATCGTTGTCCCAACGTTTCGGTGTGGGCACTCGCGCCATTGCCGCCGATATTGCACAACTCAATCAGCTATTGGGGCAGAGCGGTTCGGTACGACTGGACGAGGGGCGCTACCGACTCCTGGTCGTGGATCAGGGCGCATTCGCCACCATTCGCGATGCAATCACCGTCGAGCGGGAATCGTTCAGCAGCCCGGACGCTCGGGCGCGCTTCATTCTCGCCCGGCTGGTTCGCAGTGACATCGCGGTTCGGATCGATGAGCTCGCCTCGGAGATGTCGGTCGGTCGCACCACCGCAGTGGCCGATCTGGCCGCGCTTCGCACGCTGCTGGCGCCCTTCGAGGTGATCGTCGAGGGTCGCACCCACGTCGGGCTGGCCCTGCGCGGGCCCGAACTCGGCATTCGCATGGCCGTGTTGCGGCACGCCTTCGACGCCGCCTATGGCGATTACCAGATCGGCCCGGAGCTCGAGCGGCCGCTGCGCGAGATCGCCGTCGAGCACGGCTTGAGCGTTGAGTTGATGTCGTCACTGTTGCGCTGGTTCACGGTGCTGCTCGACCGGCACATCGGTGGCCACCCCTTGATCGACCTGCCGGCCGCCTTCGACACCCTGATCGGATCGCCGGCCCACACGTTCGCCCAGACCGTCGCGGACCGGGTCGGCCCGCTGATCATGGAAGAACTGCCGGCCGCCGAGGTGCTCTTCCTCGCGGTGCCCGCGGCAGGCATGCGCACCCCCGTCGACCTGGCCACGTTGTCGGTGTCGCTGACCCCGCTACCCACCGATGAGCTGCTGCGCAGCATCTTCGACCGCATCGATGCGCAGCTGGATCTGGCCATCGACCCCGCGGATCTGCTGCCCGAGTTCTCGCACCACGTCGCGTTCATGCTGAACCGGATGCGCTACTCGCTGCACGTCGGCGACACGCTGCTGCCCGATCAGGTGCGCGAGGCCTACCCGGTGGCTTATCGCATGGCCACCATCGCCCGCGACGTGATTGCCGAGAGGACCGCGTTGGTCATGGACGAGAACGAGCTTGCGCCTGCCACCACCTACTTTCAGGTGTTCCTCGAGCAGCATTCGTCGCAGCGGCAGCGTCCGTTCCGGGTGATGATCCTGACCAACCGCAGCCCCGCCACGGCACGGCTGATCCAAACGCAACTCGCCAAGGTGCTGCCCGCTCACACCGACTACACCGTGCGGGCGCTCGAACCGGATCCCGGGCCGCTGGACGCGGTCGACCTGGTCGTGCTTCCCCCCGGGGTCAGGTTCGACACCGAGCGCCCCACCGTGGCGTTGTCGGAGGTGTTCGACGCCTCGGAGCTGGTTCGCCGGCTCAGCCTGATGCGGTTCGCCGCACACGGGCCGCTGGTGCTGCCGGGTGCCGCCCGCTCGCCGCTGGTCGCTCTGCTGGACGAGCAGCGCTTCGTCCGGCTGCCTGCCGGGATGGGCTACGCCGAGGGCATGCTCTGGCTGGCCGCATTGCTGGTCAGCCAGGGTGCCGTGGACGAGCAGTTCCCGGCCGTGCTGGCGGAGCGCGAGTCGCTGTCGACCATGCAGCTGGGCGACTACGTGGCCTTTCCGCACGCGGTCGCCGAAGGGAGCGCTGAGCTCGCCTGTGCCATGGGCGTGATACCGCGTTCGGACGGCGAACCGGGGCTGCGTCTGATCTTCGTCATGGCCGTGCCGAACAAGGCCGACTACGACGACACGATCCTGATCAGGATCTACGACGAAATGATCCGGCTGGGCAGTGACCCGGCTCTGGTGAGCAAGATTTCGCGCTTGTCCAGTTACGAGCAGTTCTTCTATCTGATGGAGAACTCAACCACCCGGCCCCACCACTAAGAGGAGCGCCATGTTCTGGCTGTTGGTCGTCACGTTCGTTCTCGTCTACATCATTCAGTTGATTCTCGGACTTCGCCAGGCGAAGCATTTCGCGGCGGTATTCAGCGAACTGCGCCGACAGGGCCGCGTCGCCATCGGAAAGCGAAAAGGACTGTTCAGCGCCGGCGCTCTGGTGATGTTTCGGATCGACGACGAGGGCACCATCGTCGAAGGCCGCCGGATGACGGGGGTCACCGTGCTGGCCCGCTTTCGTCCGCTCACCGACTTCGACGGCCAACAGCTCGCCACCCTGGCCCTGGGTAGGGACCGTCGGTATTCGGCCGGCCTCCGCTCGGCGGCCGAGAACGCCCGCGACAACTACCTGATCATCACCTCAGGCGGCGTCGCCGCCGAACCCCCGACGGCGCTCGCCCGTCACACCCGCCGGCTCCGCTCGCTGTTCAAGCGTCGCAGCCCCCTCTCAGCCTGATTCATCCGCCCACTACCCATCCACTACCCACACCTCCGAAAGGAGTGACCATGGACTTCCTGGTCCAAGCCGCCGAATGGTTCATCGGCCTGTTCCAAGCAGGAGCTGAGACCTTCATCAGTTGGATGACCGGCATCGTGCCGCTCGTGCTGATGTTGATCATCGCGATGAACTCGATCATCAACCTGATCGGCGCCGAGAAGATCGACCGGTTCGCATCCAAAGCGGGCAACAACCCCCTCAGCCGGTACATGCTGCTGCCGTTCATCGGCTCGTTCATGCTGGCCAACCCAATGGTGCATTCGCTGGGCCGGTTCATGCCCGAGCGCTACAAGCCGTCCTACTTCGCCAGCGCAGGCCAGTTCTGCCACACCAGCAACGGTGTGTTCCCGCACATCAACGCGGGCGAACTGTTCATCTGGCTCGGCGTCGCAGCCGGCATCACCCAACTCGGCCTGCCGACCGGCGAGTTGGCGATCCGCTACCTCCTGGTCGGCCTGGTGATGAACTTCGTCGGCGGCTGGACCACCGATCTCACCACCGCCTGGGTCAGTAAGCAGCAAGGCGTCACCCTCAGCGCCGAGCCGAAGCTCGAAGGATAGGTGCACACATGACTGAATATCGCTCCATCACCGTCACCCGTGGCCCCGGAGGCTACGGCGGCCCGCTCACCCTCACGCCGACCGAACAGCGCAACAAGCTGATCTACATCGTCGGCGGCGGCATGAAGCCCGACGTCGTCGACCGCATCGCGGAGTTGACCGGCGCCACCCCCGTCAACGGCTTCAGCACATCGGTCCCCGAGGACGAAACCTTCGCGGCCGTGATCGACTGCGGCGGCACGTTGCGCTGCGGGCTGTACCCGAAGAAGGGCATCCCGACCATCAACGTGATGCCGACCGGCAAGACCGGTCCGCTGGCTCAGTTCATCAACGAGCAGATCTACGTCTCCGCCGTCGGGACGGACCAGGTCACCCTCGCGGACGAGCAGCCGGTCGCCGTCGGGGTGGCCGCGGGACACGCCAGCGTGGACGAGGCTGCCGGCAGCACCGATGGTCACTCACCCGGCTTCGCCGTCCAAGGGGAATGGTCGACCGACAAGAAGATCTCCGAGACGATCGCAGCCAAGCGGCAGAAGAGTTGGCTGGAGAAGATCGGTCTGGGTGCCGGACGGGTGGTGGCCATCTTCTACCAGGCCGGACGCGACGGCATTCAGGCGATGCTGACCACGATCCTGCCCTTCATGGCGTTCGTGGCCATGCTGATCGGGGTCATCAACGCCTCGGGATTCGGCACCTGGTTCTCGAACCTGCTCACCCCGCTGGCCGGCTCGGGCGTCGGACTGCTGGTTCTCGGGTTCATCTGCTCGCTGCCCTTCCTGTCGCCGCTGCTCGGCCCGGGTGCGGTGATCGGTTCCATCATCGGCACCCTGATCGGCGTCGAGATCGGCAAGGGCAACGTGCCGCCGAACCTGGCCCTGCCCGCACTGTTCGCGATCAACACCCAGAACGCCTGCGACTTCATTCCGGTCGGGCTCGGGCTGGCCGAGGCCGAACCGACCACGGTCGAGGTCGGCGTCCCGTCGGTGCTGTACTCGCGGTTCCTCAACGGCGTTCCCCGCGTGGCCGTGGCTTGGCTGGCGAGCATCGGTCTGTACGCATGACCGCGATCTGTCGCCCCCAGATCACCGAGACCGGGCCGCTGGCCACCGCGTTCCTCGGCGAGGGCATGCTGATCACCTTCGGCTCGAACGCTCCGGAAGAACTGCGCGAGTTCTGCTTCATCGTCGCCCCGTCCCTCACGGTGGCGCCGATCGAGGTGGGACAGACGCTCTGGATCGATCAGCAGGCCTTCGCCATCACGGCGGTCGGGGAGGTGGCTCAGCGCAACCTGGATTCCCTGGGCCACGTCACGATCAAGCTGGACGCGGCGGACGAGGCCGGTCTGGCGGGCGCGATCCACGTCGCACCTGCTGCGGCTCCGCCCGACCTGCAGATCGGAAGCACCCTGGTGATCGAGGCGGCATGATTCGCCGCGACGTCACCGTGATCGACACCGCCGGGGTGCATGCCCGCACGGCGCAGGAGCTGGTGGTGCTGGCGAAGTCATTCGCCAGCAGCATCTACCTGCGCCGAGGCGGCAGCACCGCCACCCTGCGAAATCCGATCAGCATTCTCGCCCTCGGGCTGGCGTGTGGTGCCACAGTCGAGGTACTGGCCGACGGTGCCGACGAACAGGCCGCACTGGCCGCCATCGAAGCCCACCTGAGTTCCGTCCACTAGATCGAAAAGAGTCAACGATGACCGATCACCACCTGCTCGGAATCGACTACGGCACAGAGAGCTGCCGGGTCGGCATCTTCACCGCGGACGGACGTCCGGTCACCTTCGCGGCCACCGCGTACCCGACCCACCGGCCCCGTCCGGGTTGGGCCGAACAGTCCCCGAAGGACTGGTGGGACGCGCTGGTGGCGTCCACCCACCAGGCCCTGGCGCAGAGCGGACTGAAGCCCGAGCAGATCGTCGGCATCGGCTACGACGCCACCTCGTACTCGCTGGTGCCGACCGACGCCGACGGCAACGCGTTGCGCGACGCCATCATGTGGATGGACGTGCGGGCGACGAAGCAGGCGGCGCGCACCGACGCGCTGGAGGGGCAGGTGCGCCGCTACAACGCGGGCGGCACCCAGCCGAGCAGCGCCGAGTGGGCGCCGTTCAAGCTGGCCTGGCTCAAAGAGAACGAACCGGAAACCTACGGTCGAGCCCGCTGGCTGCTGGACGCCCCCGACTGGGTGGGCGCACAGCTCACCGGGCAGTTCGCCAACAACACCTGCTCGGCCTCGATCCGCATGTACCACGACCGCACCCAGGGCGGCTTTCTGCATCAGGTGTACGACGTGGCCGGCTGCGGTGACGTGTTCGGCAAGCTGCCCGAACCGGTCAACCCACTGGGCACGCAGCTGGGGGTGCTGACCGAGCGCGCCGCGGACGCCCTGGGGTTGCGAGCCGGCACGCCGGTCGCGCAGGGCGGCATCGACGCCGAGCACGGCATGGTCGGACTGAACGTGCTCACACCCGGCCGCATGTCGCTGACCACCGGCTCATCGCACGTGATGCTCGGGCAGGCCGAACGTCCGATCAGCGGAACCGGCTTCTGGGGAGCGTTCACCGACGCCGTGGTGCCGGGACTGTTCCTGGTCGAGACCTCCGGCGTCTCCACCGGATCGGCGCTGAACTGGTTCAAGGACCATTTCGCGCACGACGTGCTGATCGAGGCCGAGCAGCAGGGCGTCAGCCCCTATGACCTGCTGAACGAGCGATCCAAGGATCTGCCGCCGGGGTCGGACGGACTGATCATCAACGAGTACTTCCAGGGCAACCGCACCCCCTACTCCGACTCGAAGGCACGCGGGGTGATGCTCGGCCTGACGTTGTCGCATCGTCCGCACCACATCTACCGGGCACTGCAAGAGGCCGTCTGCTACGGGGTCGCCCTCAACCTGAAATCACTGGCGGCATCCGGCTTCGTGCCCACCGAGATGGTGATGTGCGGCGGCGCCACCCGCTCGCGCGACTGGGTGCAGATGCACGCGGACGTGACCGGTGTACCGATCGTCCTGACCGAGGTCGGTGACGCGGTGGCCCTGGGCTCGTGCGTGCTGGCCGCTGCTGCCGGCGGGGTTTACGCCTCGGTGCAGGACGCCGCGCGCGCCATGGTGCACGAAAAGGAAACCGTTCTGCCGCGGGCGGACGTGCACGAGCAGTACGTCCCGCTGGTGCGGCTGTACGGAAAGTTGTACCCGGCGGTGCACGAGTTGCAGCACGAACTGACCGATCTGACGGAGGCACGAGCATGAGCGACGCGATCAAGACGGGGCTGACCCACGCCGACCAAACCGAAGTGGTCGAGGTCGGCCGCGGCGTGCTGGCCCGCGCCGGCGCGATCATCGCCGAACACCTCGACGTCGAGGCCCGGCCGGTGCTGATCGTGGCCGACGAACGCACCTGGGCGGCCGCCGGCCAGGCCGTCCAGCAGTCGTTGCGGGACGCGGGGCTGAGCGTGGCCGAGCCGCTGATCTTTCCGGGCACGCCGGCGCTCTACGCCGCGTACGAGCATGCCGAAACCATCCGTGAGCGCCTGCGCGAACTCGGCGCGCTCGGTGTCGCGGTCGGGGCGGGAACGCTGAACGACCTGGTCAAGCTGGCGTCCGGGGAACTCGAACAGCCCTATGCGGTGGTGGGCACGGCGGCCTCGATGGACGGCTACACCGGCTTCGGCGCTCCGATGACCCGCGACGGCGTCAAGGTAACCATGCCCTGCCCGGCGCCCACGGTGGTGCTCTTCGACCTCGACGTCGCCGCGGCCGCCCCCAAGAACATGGTGGGCTCCGGCTACGGCGACCTGTCGGCGAAGATCCCCGGCGGAGCGGACTGGATTCTGTCCGACGCCGTCGGTTGGGAGCCGATGCATCCGTTGGCCTGGCAGTTGGTCCAAGGGGGCGTGGCCGACGCGCTGGCCGATCCGTTGGGCCTGGCGGCGGGCGAGCCGGCGGCCTACGAGGGCCTGGTGAACGGGCTGATTCTCTCCGGGTTGTCGATGCAGGTGTACGGCGGCACCCGTCCGGCCTCGGGCGCCGAGCACTACTTCAGCCACCTGTGGGAGCTCGACCACCTCGGCCAGGACTGGGATCCGCCGCTCTCGCACGGCTTCAAGGTGGCCATCGGCACGCTCGCCATGTGCGCCTTCTACGAACGATTCATGGCCCGCGATCTCGCCGCCCTCGACGTGGACGCCGCAGTGGCGGCCTGGCCGAGTTGGGCCGCGATCGAGACCGACATTCGCACCCGGTTGTCCGGCTCGCTGGCCGACCACTGCGTGAAGGAGACGCGCACCAAGTACCTGGACGCTGACGGCCTGCGGCAACGGCTGACCGCTTTGATCGGTTCATGGGACGAGGTGCGCGCTCGACTGCAGAGCCAGCTGAAGCCGGCCCGCGAATTGCAGACGATGCTGCGCGAGGCGGGCGCGCCGAGCGTCCCCGAAGACATCGGGCTCACGGCCGAACAGGTGAAACAGACCTTCCACAGCGCCGCCTACTACCGCAGCCGCTACAGCGTGCTCGATCTGGCCCGCGAGGCCGGCTGGTTCGATGAGCTGGTCGAGGAGGTCTTCGCGCCGGGTGGCCTGTGGACGTGACCCGTACGTCACGCCGCTTGCGGTCGGCTTCGCGCACGATACGGCCGGCGGGGAGGATGGGGTCATGACCTGGACCGCACCCACGATCACGCGCGAGGAGTTCGCGCTCGACCTGCCTGAGCGTCAAGCCCTGTCGGCGTTCGTCGACTTCCACCGCCAGACCTTCCTGTGGAAGTGCGAAGGCCTCAGCGCTGAGCAGCTCGCGTCGCACCCGATCGCCAGCACGGGCATCAGCCTGCTGGGCATCATCCGGCACATGGCCGAGGTGGAACGCCACTGGTGGCGGCATCGGGTGGCCGGCGAGAACGTCCCCAACCTCTACGACGACGATGCCGAATGGGGGCCACTCGACCCCACGACGGCGGCCGCCGACTACGAGCAACTCGTCAACGAGTGGTCGATGGTGGACGCGGTCGCGGCCCGTTTCGACCTGGACGACACCTTCGCGCGCCGCGACGAGGTGTGGAGCATCCGCACCCTGTACCTGCACCTGATCGAGGAGTGGGCCCGCCACAACGGCCACGCCGACCTGATCCGCGAGGCCATCGACGGTGCCGTCGGCGAGTAGCTGCTGCGGAGATCACGTTGGCTTGCAGCGGGCCCGGTGTGCACCTCGTCCACTGGGGCTGCCGTTGTCGAGAGCGGTACAGGCTTTCAGGTTCGGTACACGTTGTCGGGTCATAACACGAAAGCGTGGATCGAACGTGACAACCTGCACCGCTGCGGAGAACGTCGCCGGAGGCCCCAACCGCGTTCAAGCGTGTCGGACGGCGTGGCGCAGGTAGATCACGCCGTTGTCGAATCTGCGGTGGTCCAGCAGTTCGAGGTCGAGTCGGACGCCGCGAGGTAGCGCCGGCTTGCCGCCGCCGATGCTGACCGGGCAGAGCAGCAGCACGCACTCGTCGACAAGTCCGTGCCGGAACGCTTCGGCCGCGATCTGTGCGCCGCCGATGCTCAGATCCCGGCCGGAGGTCTGCTTGAGCTGTCGGACCGACTCGGGCTCGAACCGCCGCTCGATCCTGGTGCGTGGGGTCGACACGTCGGCGAGTGACGTGGAGTAGACAATCTTGTCGGTGTCGCGCCAGATATCGGCGTACTCGCGGACGACCGCCGGCTCGTCCGCCAGCCAGTCATCGCTCTGCCAGACCTGCATCGTCTCGTACATGCGTCGTCCATACAGTGACGTGCCGATCCCTCGTTCGTGCTCGTTCCAGAAGGAGTGGACGGCCTCGTCGGGCACGGACCAGTCGAACGCACCGGCCTCGTCCTCGATGAAGCCGTCGAGCGAGGTGTTGGCCGCGTAGATCAGTTTGCCCATGGAACCCTCCGCCAGGTCGAAGGCTCCAGCGTGCAGCGTCCCGTCGACGACGGCAAGGTGGGGTGCCGTTGTCGAGAGCGGTGCGGGCCTTCAGGTTGGGTACCTGTTGTCGGGTCTACCGGCATTGCCACGCTCAGTCCAGCTGGACGTCACCGTGCAGGCCGAAGCGATGCACCGCGATCATGTGGCGCACACGTTCGTCCAGCAGCGCGAGGCGAGGTTCGTGGCGTCCGTGCGAGCGGAACTGGCGGCCGAGTATCAGGCCGGACGGTTGCGCGAGGGTTTGGATCTCGACATGATCGCCCGGCTGATCACCGCGCAGATCGAGGGCATTCAGCCGGCCTGGCTCGGGGACCCGTCCGTGGATGTGGCCGTGCACCTGGCCGCACTGACGGACCGGATCCGCAAGACTGTCGACGGGTAATGGGGACGGTTCCTTTCCCGTTCACGTCGGCACCCGATCACTCGGCCGCTCCGATGGATCCGCCCCGCTTGGCGATCCGGTAGACGTTCAGGGGCCACAGTGCAACGCCGTTCGCATCGCGCGGCACGGTGCCCAAGGGCTTCAGCGGAAGATCGCGAAGATTCGCGTCCTTTGCCGCTTTGACGGCGTCGAATGCGGTGATCACCTCATGCGCGGCTGGAGTGCTCAGGGCGCTGGGGTGATCCCACAGATTGAACAGGTCACCCAAAATCTGGCCGTAGCGGGCACTGAGTTCGCGGGCATGGCCGGCCATTTCGCCGTAGTTCTTCACCCGCGGAAAGAGAGCGCAGACTGCCGTCGCCAAAGAGAAGATCGCGACGGCCGCGCGGGCCCAATTACTCGTTGATTCTTCAAGGGTCGCCCAGACGGTCAGGCTGGTGACGGCGGCCAGCAGGCCCGCCGCGATTGCCCACCGATCAGCGGTGCGCTGCTTGTCGTTGGCGTACGCCGGCAGCAACAGCACCCAGTAGCGGGCACTGTCCAGACAGTCGCGCACGTTGGCCTTCGACACCGGAATATCGGCCGCATGTGCCGCGTTCGTCTTGGACGGATTCGTGGTGACAGTCATGATGGCCCCCTTGCTCATGTGTGTGTGACTGACTCCAACTCCATTGTGCAACCTTGATTTCTGCATGAGTCGAAATGATTGGTAAGAACCCCACCCGCCAGCTCGTCCGCAGTTTCGGTTGGAGTTGGTTCCTGGTCGAATCCACCGCCATTCGCTGAACGTGTCGCAGCCGCGCGCGTCCGCCGAACCCGTTCGCCGACCCGGGTGGTGACCCAGTCGAACCCTGCCGGGTCACCGATCAGGACCCGTTTGCACGGGCGGCACCACAGCCGGCCATCACCCGTCTCGGCCCACTTCTCATGGGTAGTGTCGTTGCCACACTGGCACGCTTCTCAAGCGATGATTTCAGGAACGGTGCATGGTTTCAGAAACGGTGCACGTTGTCGCGTCATAACGCGAAAGCGTGCACCCAAGGTGACAGCGTGTACCGATGCGGAGAACGGCTTTCCCCGTGCGACGGCGAACTGGACGAAATCGCGATCGGTCAGTCGACCGAGCCGTCACCGATGAGACGGACGTCGTGGTCGACGACTCCGTCGACGTTCATGTCGGCGGCGCGGGCCTGCCGAGCGTCCCACCGCAGGGTGATCGCGCCCATGACCGCGGTGAGCACGCTGGCCAGCAGCACGCCCACCTTGGCCGCCACCGTGAACGCCTGGTCGTCGAACGACAACTCCGCGATCAGCAGGGACACCGTGAAGCCGATGCCGCACAGAAAGCCGATCGGCACCAGGTCGCGCAGCCCGATGGCGTCCGGTAGTCGCAGCGGCGTGAAGCGGGTGACCAACGCGGTGGCCCCGAGCACCCCGATCAGCTTGCCGGCCATCAAGCCGGTCAGGACGGCCGCGAACACCGGCAGGTCGAAGCCGTCCGATCCGCGTCCGACCAGGGTGACGCCCGAGGCGAAGAACGCGAACACCGGCAGCGCAAGGCCGGCCGACCACGGCCTGACCGCGGAATCGACCCGGTGGGTGCGCGGCTCCTGCTCGGCGCCCTGGGTGAGCGCCGGCACGGTCAGGCCGAGCGCCACCCCGGCGATGGTCGCGTGGACGCCGCTGTCGTGCATCAGCGTCCAGGCCACCAGGGCGAGTGGCAGCAGCACCCACCAGCGCAGCACTCGGGCCCGGACGGCCAGGCCGAAGCCGGCGATCGCCACCGCCGCGGCCAGCAGCGCCCAGGGATGGATCTGTTCGGTGTAGAAGGCGGCGATCACGATGATGGCCAACAGGTCGTCCACCACCGCCAGGGTCAGCAGGAATGTGCGCAGGGCTCGCGGCAGCCCGCGGCCGAAGACCGCGAGCACTGCCAGCGCGAAGGCAATGTCGGTGGCGGTCGGAACCGCCCAACCGTCCAGTGCCGCCTGTTCGCCCGACAGCATCACGATCGCGGTGAACAATGCCGCGGGCAGCACCATGCCGCCGACCGCCGCCACCACCGGAACGCCCGCCTCGCGCGGGTGACGCAGGCTGCCGGCGACCAGCTCGTGCTTGAGTTCCACGCCCACCACGAAGAAGAAGATGGCCAGCAAACCGTCCGCGGCCCAGGTGGCCAGGGGCAGGTCGAGGTGAACCACCGCCGGTCCGACGCGGTACTGCGAGAGGGCCGTGAACCAGGCGTTGAGTGGGGAGTTGGCCAACGCGAACCCGATCGCCGCCGCGCCGAGCAACAGGACTCCGCCGGTGGCTTCGCCGGTCACGAACCGGCGCACTCGGCCGGGCCATCGCTCAGTTGTCGCCCGATTCATCGGCTCTCCGCACGTCGCTGGACCGCACCCATCGTGATGGGTGCGGATGCCGACCAGACTCTCCGGCTCACCGCTGAGTGAGTCTAGAGGGCAACCTACCCGGCCGCAGGAAGACACCGCCGAACGCCCCGGTCAACCATTCGAAGAAATACTATCATCTGATCATACGATCAGATGGGGAGTTGGCGGTGGAAGCGGTGAGGGGCTTGGACGGCTGCGTGGTGCCCCAGGTGCACCCCGACAAGGTGCGGTTGGTCACGGCGAATGCTCCTGATGCGGACGAACTGGCGAGGCTCAGTGCCGTGTTCAAGTTGCTCGGCGACCCGACCCGCGCGCGCCTGTTGTACGCACTGCTCGAGGCCGGCGAGCTCTGCGTCTGCGATCTCGCGGCCGCGACCGCGACCGCCGAGGCGACCGTGTCACAGGCGCTTCGGCTGCTGCGCGCCTCGTCCGTGGTCACCGGACGGCGCGAGGGACGCAACGTGTTCTACCGGCTGTCGGACGCGCACGTCCGGCTGCTGCTCGACGTCACCCGCGAGCACATCACCCACGACGCCGGCGGTACCCACGACGCCGGCGGTACCCACGACGCCGGCGCTGCCCACGACGCCGGCGTTGCCCACGACGCCGGCGTTGCCCACGGCGCGGCGGGCAGCGTGGGCGGGGTGACCCGATGAGTCATTCGCACGCCCACAACCACGCCGGCGCGACCGGACGGCACCGCTGGCGGCTCGCTGTCGCCTTCGTGCTGGTCGCCGGCTTCTTCGTGGTCGAACTGTTGGCCGCGTGGCATTCGGGCTCGCTCGCCCTGCTGTCGGACGCCGGGCACATGGCCGCCGACGTGACCACCCTCGGCGCCGCACTGGTCGCCACCCGGCTGGCCACCCGCAGGGACACCACCGGACGCCGTACCTTCGGCTCGTACCGCGCCGAGGTGTTCGCCTCAGGGCTGGCGGTGCTGCTGATGATCGGCGTCGGGGTCTACATCGCGGTCGAGGCGGTCGGGCGCATCGGCGCCGGCGTCGAACCGGCGTCCGGGGTGATGATGGTCGTCGGCGCCGTGGGCCTGGTCGTCAACGTGATCTGCCTGCTGCTGCTTCGCTCCGGTGCCGCCGAGAGCCTGAACGTCAAGGGCGCCTACCTCGAGGTCGTCGCCGACAGCCTCGGCTCGGTCGGGGTGATCGTGGCCGGCGCGCTCGTCGGCTGGACCGGCAACGGCTGGTGGGACACCGTGATCGCCCTTGCCATCGCCGTGTTCGTGGTGGTTCGCGCGGTCCTGCTCGGACGAGAGGTGCTCGCGGTGCTCGGCCAGCACGCTCCCGACGGCATGGAGCCCGCCGCCCTCACCCGAGCGCTGCTCGCGGTGGAGGGGGTCACCGAGGTGCACGACCTGCACGTGTGGCGGCTCACCTCCGGCATGGACGTCGCCACCGCGCACCTGGTCACCACGGCGGCCGCGCAGCCCGGGCCGGTGCTGCAGCAGGCCAGCAGCACGCTGCGGGATCGGTTCGCGATCGCACACGCCACCCTGCAGATCGAGGCCGAAGGAGCGTCCGGCTGTCAGGGCGCCGATTGGTGAGCGACGCCGTCGCGACCGGTGACGCCGTCGCGACCGGTGACGCCGTCGCGACCGGTGACGCCGTCCACTCGAATCTCACAGCCGTGCGGCGTCAGCGGCGCCAACCAGTCGACGAGGTCGGCCGGGGCATAGCCGAGCTGACCACAGTCGATCCGCAGCTGCGTGGGTGCGGGCACGCCCGGTCGCCAGGGGCGCGGGCAGAGCGTCCGCTCGGAGGGTTCGGCGAAGGTGAGCACCAGCGTCGAGCCCTCATCGCTGATGATTTGGCAGGCTGACAGCGCGGCCCGTTCACGTCCCCACGCCGACTCGTGCACCAGCCACTCGTCGACCACCCATACCGCCTCGGGGTTGCGTCGTCGCAGAACCGCCAGCACGCTCAGGCCGCCGAACCAGGCGGCCGGCAACAACAGCGCCGTGGACCAGGGCAACCAGTGCCCGCCGCGGGCCAGATCGAGGCCCAGCACGCCGAGGCAGAGTGTGGCCAGGGCCGCGTCCATCAGCACCTCGAGCCAGAACTCGCCGGTCCATGCGCGCACGCCCACCCCGACGCCGTCACCGACCGCCGCGGTCCGGGCGGCCGGTGACAGGCCTTGTCGCAGCCGTAGCACGGCCACGATCGCCAGGCCTGCGGCGAGAATCACCCCGAACCACGCGACGAGTCGCATCAGCGGTTCGGTGGGGTACACGGTCATCCAGATCAGCCAGACGGCGGCGATCGCCAGGGCCGCACCGGCCAGTTCGGCGGCCGCGACACCGTAGCGTTGCAGGGCCGGCACCCGCCGCCTCGGCAGCGCGGGCAGCAGTTGCATGCCCCGCGTACCCGACCGCGATGAGCCGGACGAGCGGCCGGGCGCCGTTCGTCGCCCCGGAACGGCGCGGGTCGCTGTGCCGTGGACGACGGGGGCCGGGTCCGTGGTGAACCGCCGTCCGGGGGGTGGTTTGGTCACGGCCACCCATTCTGCCCGGGTTCGGTTCCGGTCGGTTAGCGTGAGCGTGTTCGGGGGCCCCATCGACTGGAGCAACGGATCGTGGAGGAGGTTCGATGAAGCTGGCCATCGTGGGAGGTGGATCGACGTACACCCCCGAGTTGATCGACGGTTTCGCCCGGCTACGTGACGAGCTGCCCCTGGCCGAGGTGCACCTGATCGATCCGGACGCCGAACGCCTGCGGCTGGTGGCCGGCATGGCGCGACGGATGCTGGCCCGCGCGGGTCATCCGGCCCGGGTGGTGGCGACCAATGACCTGATCGCCGGGGTTTCGGACGCCGAGGCGGTGCTCGTCCAGCTTCGGGTCGGCGGGCAAGCCACCAGGCACGACGACGAGACCTGGCCCCATCAGGAGCACTGCATCGGGCAGGAGACCACCGGCCCGGGCGGGTTCGCGAAGGCGCTGCGCACCGTGCCGGTGGTGCTCGGCATCGCGGACGTGGTGCGGCAGCACGCTCGTCCGGACGCCTGGATCATCGACTTCACCAACCCGGTCGGCATCGTCACCCGGGCCCTGCTACAGGCCGGGCATCGCGCCGTCGGGCTGTGCAACATGGCGATCGGCTTTCAGCGCCGCTTCGCCGAGGCTCTGGGGGTGCCGCACGACCGGGTGGCACTGGGGCATGTGGGGCTGAATCACCTGACCTGGGAGCGGTCCGTCACGGTGGACGGCGTCGACCGGCTGCCGTCGATGCTCGCCGAGCGTCTGGACGAGCTCGCCGACGAGGCCGGCTTGCCACCCTCGTTGGTGGCGGGCCTGAGCATGGTGCCCTCGTCCTATCTGCGCTACTACTACGCCCACGACGAGGTGCTGGCCGAGCAGCGGCGTGAACCGTCGCGGGCGCGGGCCGTCCAGGCGATCGAGAAGGAACTGCTCGCGCTGTACGCCGACCCTTCGGTGAACACCAAACCCGAGGCGCTGTCGCGGCGCGGGGGCGCGTTCTACTCCGAGGCGGCGATCGAACTGCTGGCCGCGATGCGTGGCGACGGCAGCGTCCGGGTGGTCAACCTGGGCAATGACGGCGCCCTGTCGTTCCTGCCGGAGGATCACGTGATCGAGGTGCCGGCCCGATTCGTCGATGGAAGGTTCGTGGCCGAGCCGATCGACCCGCTGCCGGACGACCTGGCCGGATTGATCGCCGCGGTCGCCGGCTACGAGCGGCTGGCGCTGGACGCGGCCGTTCAGGGTGGGCGCGAACGCGTATTGCGGGCGATGCGGGCTCATCCGCTGGTGCTGCAGCACGATCGGGCCGAGAAGCTGACCGACCTGCTGCTGGCAGCGAACGCGAAGTTCCTGCCGTGGGCGTGATCGTTGCCGTGGACGGCGGGGGCACCAAGACCGACGTGCTCGCAGCCACGCTGACCGGTGAGATCGTCGTTCGCCGGCGCCACGGCTCGGCGATGCCGCATGCGATCGGCGTCGAGGCGTCGGTGGCACGGGTGGCGAAGTGGGTGTCGGCGGCGGCCGGCGGTGCGTCCATCGCTGCGGTCGGGGTGTACCTGTCAGGGCTCGACCTACCGCGCGAGGTCGCTGCCTACACCCTGGGTCTGCAGTCCGCGGGACTCTCGCCGACCCTGCTGGTCGACAACGATGTCTTCGCGCTGCTGCGCGCGGGTACCTGCGAGCTGGACGCCGTTGCCGTGGTCTGCGGCACCGGCATCAACGCGGTCGGACGGCGCGCGGACGGTGCCACGGTCCGGTTCCCGGCGCTGGGCGCTGTCTCCGGCGACTGGGGCGGTGGGGACTGCCTGGGCCGGGAAGCCCTGTGGCATGCGGCCCGCGATGAGGACGGGCGGGAGCCGCGCACCGTTCTGGCCGAGGCCGTGTGCACCCACTTCGGTGTTCGATCCATCGCCGAGCTGATTGCCCAGCTGCACTTCGGCGAGCGCGACCACGGCGAACTGGCCGGGTTGGCACAGACCGTGGTGGCGGCTGCCGAGCACGGTGACGCGGTCGCGGGCGCCCTGATCGACCGGCTCGGGGACGAGATCGTCACCCTGGCCGGCACGTGCCTGCGTCGGCTGGAGCTGCTCGATGCCGGCGTGCCGGTGGTGCTCGGCGGCGGCATTCTGCAGGCGCAACCGCCCCGGCTGATGGCGCGTGTGCGGCAGGGCCTGGCAGGTGCATCGCCGTCCGCCTGGGCTGTGGTGCTCACCCAGCCGCCGATTCTCGGCGCCGCTCTGCTCACCCTGGAGGCAGCCGGTTGCTCCCCGGCGGCGCTGGACAGGCTGAGCGCGGATTTCGCCGGTGGTTGAGCGTGTCGAGACCTCTCGGGTTGAGCGCCGCGAGATCCCGGCGTTCGCCGGGATGACGGGAACGTCGGGCCGGGTTCGTCATCCCGGGCTTGACCCGGGATCTCCTGGTTCGCCGGTGGTTGAGCGGGCCGAGATCCCGGCGTTCGCCGGGATGACGGGAACGCCGGGCGGGGTCCGTCATCCCGGGCTTGACGCGGGATCTCGTGCCTGACCCGCACAACTCACTCGGCCTCGGGGGTCGCGGCCAGGTCGAACCACCGTCCGCCCCGGCGCACGAAGGCCGAGCGTTCGACCAGCCGTCCGGCCTCGCGTCCTTGGCGCCAGTGGGCGACGAAGCCGACGATGCCCAGTTGGTCGTCCGCGGCCCCGTCCACCGTGTCGGTCACCTCGAGACCCACCCAGGCGCGATCGTCCAGGTCGAGGGTCTCCGGACGGGTGCGCGGATGCCAGGTGCGCAGCAGGTGCTCGGCGTCGCCCAGGGCGAAGGCGGTGTAGCGGGACCGCATCAGCTGTTCCGCGGTGTCGGGCCAGGCCTCCCGGCGCAGGAAGGAAGCGCAGCAGTCCGCGTACCGGCCGCCGCCGCACGGGCAGGCCGCGGTGCCGGGCAGCACGACGGTCATCGGTCCGCCAAGAGAGCGAGTTCCTCATCCACGTAGCGGTCCGTGCGCCCAGCGGCGGCGAGGTCCGCCTTCAGGGCCGACTGCTGCTCGCGAGCCTCGTCGGTGCGGCCCAGGTTGCGCAACGCCCAGGCCACCATCCAGCGCGCCGCATCGGTGGCGACGGCGTCCGTACCCGACCGGCGCTCAATGAGCGCCTCCTCGAAAGCACCCAACGCCAACTGCCACTGGCCCAACTCGCTGTGGGCCATACCGAGATTGTTCAGCAGCGACGCCACCCAACCGCGGGCGGCCGGGTCAGCGCAGGCGCGGGCCCGGTCGAGGATCGTCCGCGTGTAGGCCACCTGCTCCGCGTTCGGCAGGGTGAGCGCCACCATGTGCATCGCATCGATCGCGAGAGCGTCCAGACCGGCGGTGTCGGCGGCCGTCACCGCTGCCCGGAACAGCGGTTCCGCAGCGGACGGATCGCCGCTGGAACGGTAGACCCGGCCGCGCTCCAACAGCAGTCGCACGTGCACCTCGGGGCCGGTGGATTCGATCGCGTCCAGCACCGCCAGCGCCTCACCGTAACGCTGCTGCAGCCCCAGCGCGCGAGCGACCTGGGTCTGCAACACAGCCCGGTCAGCGCCGAGGGTGCCGGCAAGAGCGGCCCGGAACCGGCGCTCCGAGGCTTCCGGATCGTCGAAGTTCCACAGCTCGCTCAGGTCGATCATGCGCCCATTGTGCCCAGGCCCGGTCACAACGATCAGGGCTCAACCTGCTGCGGTACCGCGGCGTAACCCTGTTCGGCGAGCCAGGCGCGAGCCCGTCCGAGTTGGCGCTCATCGCTGAACTCAAGCCAGCGGGTCAACAGTTCGGGCCACTCGTCCAAGGTGTCCTTGAACCGACGGAACGCACCGCGCCCCTCGATCGACCGCGCCAAACGGTCGGCGACGGGGCCGTCCGGAAGGTCGGCAGTGAACAGTTGCATGTCGTGGTAGCCCGCACGGGAGCCCTCGCAGTGCACCCACAACCAGCGCTCCTGATCGTCAAGGTCCGGGTCATCCTCATCCACGAGGCCGTCGCCGTCCAGGATGGATTGCGGCCACGTATTGCCGCTCGACAGATCGATGACGCCCCCGCCCACCATCGGATCGCCTTCCAGCAGCTCGGCCAGCTCCTGCAGGTCCAACGCAAGGGGCAGCAGCATCGGGGTGCCGGTCCAGCCGAGCGCGGCTTCGATCTGTCCGGCGAGCTCGCTGTCACCTCGCCAGCAGCGCTCTCGGAGCTCACGAACACACCGGCGGGCGGTCGGTGCAATGTCAACCCCGGGCTCGCGCGCCAGCACGAGTACCCCTTCGCCCACCACCTGCAGAGCATCCTCGGGCCAGTCGTGCCGCGTGAGCCTCTGCAGCAGGGCGTCGGGTGCCGCGCCGTACGTCGCCCCGCGCAACTCTCGCCGCTCGTTCCGCTCGCTCATGACGCAAGTCTGTGGCGTTCCATCGTCGGACGCCAATCGCGCAGCATCGCGGCACCTGCAGGCACAGGCCTTCGCGTTGAAACGACCGCGTGTGCCGAAGGTGGCAGCGTGTGCCGAAGGTGACAGCGTGTACCGATCTCAGCAACGGTGCAGGCTCGCAGGTGGGGTACACGCTTTCGCGTTATAACACGACAGCATGCACCGAAGGTGACAGCGTGTACCGATGCGGAGATCGGGTGCCGGCCCAGCCGGGTGCGTGCGGCCTCTCGAACGCACCCAGAGGGGTGTGCTCGGCACGGACGCCCTGCGCCACCCGTCAGCCGAACGGTAGCCAGCTGCCCCGGATGTCCTCCAGCACCACGCAGGTCTCGGTGCTCGCGATCTCGGGGTGCCGCGACAGTTCGTTGACCACGAAGTCGCGCAGCTCGGCGGGGTCGGACGCCGCCACCGTCACCGCCAGGTCGTACTGGCCGGTGAGAAACATCACCCGCAGCACCCCGCGGGTACCGGCCAACCGGTGCGCCTCGTCGCGCAACTGCGGACGGGCGCTCTCTTTCAGCTTGACCAGAATCAGCGATTGGACGGGCGCACCGAGCGCCACCAGGTTCACATCGGCGTGGAAACCGCGGATCACGCCGGACTCCACCAGGGCCGCGACCCGGGTGTGCGCGGTCGATTCGGCGATGTTCGCACCGAGGGCCAGCCGGCTGTTCGACATGCGTCCGTTGCCGGTCAGTTGCCGTAGCAGGCGCCGATCGATGTCGTCGAGCGTCCGAGGATTCTTCGTTCGCGCCGACTTTTCACTGGCGTCTTCCCCAGTCACTGTCGCAGGTTACCGAAGCTTCTGCTGATCTGCGGCCCGGGTAGAGACATCGGGGGTGCCCGGTGCGAAGAATCCTCGGTATCGGCCACCCCGGGCCAACAAATCTCAATGTAGAGAGGCACACGACCATGAAGATCGGCGTCCCCACCGAAATCAAGAGCCAAGAGAACCGCGTCGCGATCACGCCCGCCGGCGTGCATCACCTCACCCTGCGCGATCATCAGGTGCTCGTCCAGGCCGGTGCCGGCATCGGCTCTGCGATCACCGACGACGCCTTCCGCCAGGCCGGCGCCACCATCGTTCCCGCCGCCGCGGACGTCTGGGGCGGCGCCGATCTGCTGCTCAAGGTCAAGGAGCCGATCGCCGCCGAGTACGGCTTCCTGCGCCCCGATCAGGTGCTGTTCACCTACCTGCACCTGGCCGCGGACCAGCCGCAGACCGAGGCGCTACTCACCTCCGGCACCACCGCGATCGCCTACGAGACCGTGCAGACCGACGCCGGTGCGCTACCGCTGCTGCGGCCGATGAGCGAAGTGGCCGGACGCCTGTCGGTGTTGGCCGGCACCCACGCCCTGATGAAGCATGCCGGCGGCGACGGCGTGCTGCTGCCGGGCGTTCCCGGCGTCACCCCCGGCAAGGTGGTCGTGATCGGCGGCGGCGTGGCCGGCCTGAACGCGGCGCAGATGGCCCACGGCCTACGCGCCAACGTCACCATCATCGACATCAGCCCTGAGCGCCTCGTCCAGATCGATTCCGAGTTCAACGGCCAGGTCAAGACCCAGATGTCGACCGCGTACGCGATCGAGCGCGCCATCGCCGACGCCGACCTGGTGATCGGATCGGTGCTGGTGCCCGGCGCCCGCGCCCCCAAACTGGTGACCAACGCCATGGTCGCCAATGCCAAGGCCGGGGCGGTCTTCGTCGACATCGCCGTCGACCAGGGCGGCTGCTTCGCAGACACCCACGCGACCACCCACGCCGACCCGACCTACCGGGTGCACGACGCGGTGTTCTACGCCGTGGCGAACATGCCCGGCGCCGTGCCCGTCACCTCGACCTACGCGCTGACGAACGCGACGCTGCCGTACGTGACCAGGATCGCCGACGCCGGCTGGCGCGACGCCCTGCGCGCCGACCGCACCCTGGCCCGCGGTCTGTCCACCATCGACGGCGCCCTGACCAGCGAGCCGGTCGCCGAGGCGTGGGGCCATTCGTTCACGCCGATCCAGCACGTGCTCGCTGCCTGAGCCAGTGCCCTCCCTTCGCCCACCGGACGACCCCCCCGCCCGGTGGGCACGGGTGGTGGACGGTCTCCCCGCCCGTCCACCCTGCGCATGTTGACGCCGTTCACATTCACCCCATCCCCCCAATGAAGACAAGGGAGTTTTCATGACCAACCTGACCGCCCAACCCCGTCCGTCCGAGACCCCCGAGGCCGGCCGGCCGAACGATTCGCACCAGCTCGCCCGCGCCCTGGGCAACCGCCACCTGCAGATGATCGCCATCGGCGGCGCGATCGGCACCGGTCTGTTCATGGGCTCCGGCAAGACCATTTCGCTGGCCGGGCCGTCCATCGTGCTCGTCTACGCGATCATCGGCGCCTTTCTGTTCTTCGTCATGCGTGCCATGGGCGAACTGCTGCTCAGCAACCTCAAGTACAAGTCGTTCCGCGACATCGCCGAGGACGTGCTCGGGCCCTGGGCCGGCTTCTTCGCCGGCTGGACGTACTGGTTCTGCTGGATCGTGATCGGCGTCGCCGACCTGACCGCGGTCACCGCCTACGTGTCGTACTGGTTCCCCGATCTGCCCCGTTGGATCGCGGCCACCGGCCTGGTGCTGCTGCTGCTGGTGCTCAACCTGGTCACGGTGAAGCTGTTCGGCGAGATCGAGTTCTGGTTCGCGCTGATCAAGATTGTGGCGATCGTCGCCCTGATCGTGGTCGCCATCGTGATGGTCGCCGTCGGCTTCGTTTCGCCGGAGGGGCATCAGGCGGCGGTGTCGAACCTGTGGAGCGGTGGCGGCTTCTTCCCGACCGGTGTCGGCGGCTTCCTGGCCGGCTTCCAGATCGCCTTCTTCGCCTTCCTGGGCATCGAACTCGTCGGCACCGCAGCCGCTGAGACCAAGGACCCCACCCGCACCCTGCCGCGGGCCATCAACGCGATCCCGATCCGGGTCGGCCTGTTCTACATCTGCGCCCTGGCCGCCATCATGGCTGTCACCCCGTGGCAGCTGATCGACCCGGCGGTCAGCCCGTTCGTGTCGATGTTCGGCCTGGCGGGCTTCGGTCTGGCCGCGTCGGCGATCAACTTCGTGGTGCTGACCTCGGCCGCCTCGTCGGCCAACTCGGGGATCTACTCGACCTCGCGGATGCTGTACGGACTGGCTCTGGACCGGCAGGCGCACAAGAAGTTCGGCCAGTTGTCCAAGTTCAGCGTGCCCGCCAACGGCCTGCTCTTCTCGTGCTGCTGCCTGTTGCCCGGCCTGATTCTGCTGTACACCACCGACTCGATCATCGCTGCATTCACGCTGGCGACCACCGTGGCCTCGGTGCTGTTCATCTTCGTCTGGGGCCTGATCGTGGCGTCGTACCTGGTGTACCGCCGCCGCAACCCCGAGAAGCACGAGGCGTCGGCGTACAAGATGCCGGCCGGCGTCGTGATGAGCTGGGTGGTCTTCGCGTTCTTCGGCGTGATGATCGGCATTCTGGCCATGGAGCCGGACACCCGCATGGCGCTTGCCGTCACCCCGGTGTGGTTCGTCGCGCTGAGCATCGCCTACTGGGTGCACCTGCGCCGCGAACGCGGACGCGAGAACGATGACGACGATGACCGGACGCCCGTTGCGCCGGAGGCGGTGCTGGTCACCGACTGAACGCTTTTCGCTGGTCGAGCTTGTCGAGACCAGACTGCGCTGGGTCGGTGGCGGAGGGGGGCTCGACCCGAGCCAACCAGCCTCGGTCGCAGGCTCCCTCGGCGGCCAGACCCATCCACGACTCGGATCGAGCCCCCCTCCGCCACCTCCAGTCTCCGCGCGTGGTGGTTCCGGCGCATGCCGCGACCTCGTACGGCGCGATCGGCGTATGCCGGGGTCTCGACAAGCTCTCGACCAGCGGTGGCCACTGATCTCGACAAGCTCGACCAGCGGGCTCTACACCGGCTCGGCGACCTCTGCGGTGTCGGTGCCCGCGTACCGGGCGGACAACCAGTGGTACGAGCGGGTGGTGAACGCGAACATGGTGAGCGCCAGCCCGGCCAGGCCTGCCAGCAGGAACACCAAAGCGATGCCCCGAGCCTGACCCTCGCCCAGCAACCAGCCGAGCTGGGCGCGTCCCGCGTCCGAGTCGGCGTAGGGGATCAGCCAGAACTGAGCGACCGGGCCGATCATGAAGGCGGTGATCGGCGCGGCCCCCACCTCGACGGTCATCGCCAGCCCGAACACCCGGCCCTGTTTGGCGAACGGCACGACCTTCTGCAACACGGTCTGCTCGGCGGCCTCGGCAACCGGGATCAGGGCCAGGTAGGCCAGCGTGCCGGCGGCCAGCAACCAGATGTTCTCGCGGATCGTGAAGCTCATCGCCACCAGCCACATGCCCACGTTGGCCAGCAGCAACGCCCGCAGCGGTCGCGCACCGAGGCCCTTGCGCGACACCCAGCCGGCGCCGATGATGAAGCCGAAACTGAGCACCCCCCACAGCAGGCCCCAGACCTCGACCGACACCAGGGTGAGGCCGTACGGGTCGAGCAGCGCCATGAACACCCCGCCCAGCAGGTTGTTGAAGCTGGCGAACAGCACCAGGCCGGTGAGGCCGGGCACCTCGCGGATGGCGCGGAAGGCGCCGGCGAAGTCGACGGCTCGGGGTGGGCCGTCGAGATGGACGATCTCGGGTTCGGGGATCTGCACGAACAGCAGGTGCACCAGCGACACCACGGTGAGGGCGACGGCGATCATCAGGGTGTAGGTGATGCCCAACCGGCCCACGGCCAGACCCGAGAACACCGACGTGACGGCGAAACCCAGGCCGCCGACCATGCCCACCAGGCCGTTGACCCTGTCGCGCTCGGACTCGTCGATCATCAGCGTGACGCAGGTGGAGAGCGCGATGTTGCGGGCCGATTCGACCACGGCACCGAGCAGGCAGATGCCGATGAACGCATACAGCTGCCAGCTGGCCAGGCTGAGCAGCTGCGCCTGGGGGGTGCTGAGGAACAACAGCAAGGCCACCGTGAACGCCACCGTGGTGACCACTTGGGCTACCAGCATCACCTGTCTTTTGCGGGTGCGGTCGACCCAGCTGCCGAACGGCACCCCGACCACCGCGATCAGCAGCATGTACGAGCCGCCCATGAACGAGGTGACCAGCACCGAGCGGGTTTCGAGAAACACCCAGAAGACCAGGGCGAACCACAGAAAGCCGGTGGTCACGTTGGCCAGGAACGTGTTCAGCAGCAACTGGTTGAAGCGCGCGCGGTTCACGGGGTCCTCCTTATCATCACCAGGCTGCCGGATGGCACTGACAGAAAGTGCACAGCCTACTTTCGGTCACGCGGCGATCCGGCAACGCACCGATGGGGCGGGCCGCGGCCGGCTCTGGCGGACTCAGCCGCCGCACAGGAGCGCGCCAGCAGCGGCACAGCCGTCGATGAGTAGAATCCGGGCATGGCCGAGACCCGCAAGTACAACCCGGCGACCAGTGTCGTGGGTGAGGCGATCCGTGCCGCGCTGGGCGAGGGCGTCCGGCCGGTGCAGCCGGGCGAACCGCCGGCCAAGGCGAACGAGAAGCCTGACGCGCCCGCCGCCCCGTCCGTCACCGTGAAGACCTTCACCTTCGGTGTGCCGAAGAAGGCCGACTGACTGGCGTTGAAGTCTCGCGCCCGGATGATCGGGAAGTCCGGGCCGCTACCCCTGCTGTTTGGGCAGCAGCACGGTGGGTTCGTCGTCGGCATCCTCATCGTGCGGTGTCGACTCGCCCGGCAGCCGAACAATGAATTCCGCGCCCCCCTCGGCGGATCGGCCCGCCTTCACCCATCCGCCGTGCGCCTTGATGGTCTGCGCGACGATCGACAGGCCCAGCCCCGAACCGGGAGCGTTGCGGGCCGACGGTGAGCGCCAGAACCGGTCGAACACGTGCGGCAAGTCTTCATCGGCGATACCGGGGCCCTGATCCGAGATGCGCAGCCGATCGCCCTCCAGCAGCACGTGGATCGTTCCCCCAAGTGGCGAGAATTTGACCGCGTTGTCGAGCAGGTTGGTGATCGCTCGCTCGAGCGAGTCCGGTTCGCCGACCAGGAACAGCGGGTTCAGCTCGACGTCGAAGGTGAGGGACGGCCCGCGCCGCTTGGCGCGGGCGATGGCGCTGTTGATCACGTCGCGCAGATCGATCGGCTCGGGGTGCGGTTCAACGACGTCCTCGCGGCTCAGATGCACCAGGTCGCCGACCAAAGTGGTGAATTCACCGAGCTGGGCGGCGATGTCGCGCAGAATGTCGCCGCGTGCACCCTCGGGCAGCATGCGGCTGCGCTCGTCCGCCACCAACAGCTCGACGTTGGTGCGCAGTGAGGTGAGCGGCGTGCGCAACTCGTGCCCGGCGTCCCCGATCAGTCGCTTCTGCCGATCCCTGGACGAGGCGAGGCTGGCCAGCATGGTGTTGAACGAGCGGCCCAGATCGGCCAGTTCGCCGGAGCCGTCGATGGCGATCGGGGTGAGGTCGTTGGAGTCCTTGACCCGGGTGACGGCTTCGGCCAACCGTTGCACCGGACGGATCGCCGAGCGCGCGATCACGAAGCCGACCGCGCTGGAGCCGCCGACGCCGAGCACGCCGAACAGCATCAGCGACCACGCCAGCGTCCCCATGATGTTGTTGGTGGCCTGCAGCGGACGCCCGAGCACCAGCGCGTAGTTGGCCGTCGCCGACTGGAACGGAACCGCGACGATGCGGTACGGCTCACCGTCGGACGCCACCCCGGTGCGCGCCGACGAACCCTGCTGGCGGCGGGCGACCGACAGTTCCTCAGGGCCCGGCACCAACGTCACCTGCTCGCCCGGCAGGGTGGTCGGACGTCCGTCGGCGCGCACCAGCATGACGGTCACGTTGGCGGCCCGCAGCGCATCGGTGTCGAGCCCACCCATGCCTTCGATGTCGATGGCGACCCAGTTGGCGGTCACCGCGGCGACGTCGATCAGCTCACTGTCGAGCTGGTTGTACACGGCGATGTTGGTCAGCACCCACGCCGCCACGCCGGTGAGCGCGACGGCAGAAGCCACCGCCGCGGCCACCAGAACAGCGAGGCGATCCTGGAGTGCCTGGCCACGAAACGAGACCAGGCGGGTCAGCCAACCTCTCACGGGGGCGTCTCACGCAGCACGTAGCCGATGCCGCGCACGGTGTGGATCAGGCGGCTCTCGCCCTCGCCCTCGGTCTTGCGGCGCAGGTAGCCGATGTACACCTCGAGCGAGTTGGCGGTGGTGGGAAAGTCGAAGCCCCACACCTCGTTGAGCAGCCAGCCCCGCTCGAGCACCTTGCGGGGGTGTTCGAGGAAGGTCTGCAGCAGCGCGAACTCGGTGCGGGTCAGGCTGATCCGGCGTCCGGCGCGCAGCACCTCGCGGGTCTGCGCATCGAGAGACAGGTCGGCGAAGGTCAGCACCTCGTTGCCGTTCTGCTCTTCGGTGACCGGCTTCGAGCGGCGGGTGAGGGCGCGCAGCCGGGCCAGCAGTTCGTCCAGCGAGAACGGTTTGGCCATGTAGTCGTCGGCGCCGGCGTCGAGACCGTCCACGCGGTCGCCGACGGCGTCCCGTGCGGTGAGCACCAGAATCGGCACGTCGTTTCCCGTGGAACGAAGCATGCGGGTGGTTTCGAGGCCGTCCAGGCGGGGCATCATCACGTCCATGATCACCGCGTCGGGACGCAGCGCCGAGAGCCGGGCCAACGCCTCCAGGCCGTCGCCGGCGGCCGTCACCTCGTACCCCGAGTACTGCAGGGAGCGGGCGAGGGAGTCGCGGACGGCTTGATCATCGTCGACAACGAGGATGTGCATGGGCTCAGCCTGCCACGCGGCGCGATGGACCGGTGCGTACAGGGCCGGGACGGGCGGTGAGCAGGAATCGGGGACGGTTCCTTTTTCAGCTCATTCTCAGGAACGGTTTCGGGTTGCAGGGTGGCGAGAGGCCCGAGGAGCGTGGCCGGAACCGTCCAGCGCGTTGTGATCTGGACGTGCTGAGATCCCGGCATTCGCCGGGATGACGGACGAGAGGCTCTGGGATGACGGTGACGCCGGGGTCGGGGGGAGGGGTTTCGGGGGAGCTGAGCCGGGGTTTCGAGTGAGCAGGAAGTAGGAACCGTCCCCGATTCCTGCTCAGGACGCCCCGAGCTCGCGCACCCGCTTCAGCACCCCCGGCATGGCCGCCTCGATCGCCGCCAGCGTGTCGTCGAAACCGGACGCGGCGCCGTACCAGGGGTCGGGCACACCCGAGCCCGGTGTGGCGTCCGGGTCGAAGTCGGTGAGCAGCGCCAGGTTGGACGCGTCCGGCGCCAGCCGACGCAGACGGCTCAGGTGATGTTCTTCCATCGCGATCACAAGGTCGGCTTCATCGATCTCGCGCGCCGTGATCTGGTGGGCGCGGTGACCCCCGGTGCTGAACCCGTTGCGGGCGAGCACCCGCTGGGCCCGTGGGTCGATCGGATTGCCCCGCTCTTCGGTGGAGACCCCGGACGAGGTGAACGTCACGTCGTGCAGCCCCTCGCGCTCGGCCCAGCCCTGCGCCACGCGCTCGGCCATCGGAGAGCGGCAGATGTTGCCCCAGCAGACGAAGTTGACCCGCATCACGTCAGCGGTTGACTTCGCTCTTGGACAAGAACGACGAGTTCAGGATGAACGACACCACCGACACGATCAGCGCCCCCCAGAAGGCGGACCAGAACCCGTCCACGTGCCACCCCAGGTGCAGCTGTTCGGCGACCCACGAGGTGAGCCACAGCATCAGCGCGTTGATCACCAGCAGAAAGATGCCGAGGGTGAGCAGCAGCAGGGGTGCGGTGGCCACCGCGAACAGCGGTTTGACCAGGGAGTTCACGATGCCGAAGATGATCGCGACGGCCAGGATGCCGAGCAGCGAGTTCTGCGGCTCGGTGCCGGTCATGCGGATGCCGGGAACCACCCAGGTGGCGAACGCCAAGGCGGCGGCGCTGAAAAGGAATCGCATGACCATGAAGGCAATTGTGTCATGGCAGAGTTCTCCCATCAGTAACCCGACCGACAGATGGGCCGCTCGTGAACCTGCGCCACCGCCACTTCCTCAAGGAACTGGACTTCACCCCCACCGAGTGGAAGGCGCTGCTCGACCTCACCGCCGAGCTCAAGAAGGCGCGCCGTGACCGGGCCGAGCACAAGCGCCTGGACGGGGTGACGCTCGCGTTGATCTTCGAGAAGCCGTCCACCCGCACCCGCTCGTCCTTCGAGGTGGCCGCCTACCAGCAGGGCGCCAACGTCAGCTACTTCGACGAGACCGGCGCCCACATGGGGCACAAGGAGTCGATCGCCGACACCGCCCGGGTGCTGTCACGGTTCTACGACGGCATTCAGTACCGCGGCTCGCAGCAGCGCATCGTCGAAACCCTCGCCCAGCACAGTTCGGTGCCGGTCTGGAACGGCCTGACCGACGAATGGCACCCCACGCAGAGCCTGTGCGACATGTTCACCATGCGCGAGTCGTCCGGACTGGACGATCGCGACATCAGCTTCGCCTACATCGGCGACGCACGGTTCAACCAGGGCCGCTCGCTGCTGATCGCCGGCGCGATGATGGGCATGGACGTGCGCATCGTGGCACCCCCGGCGTTGCAGCCCGACCCCGACCTGGTGGCGACCGCCCGCCGGATCGGTGCGGGCACCGGCGCGCATCTGACCATCACCGACGACGTGGCGGTGGTGCGGGGCGTCGACTTCGTGCACACCGACATCTGGGTGTCGATGGGCGAGCCGAAGGAGGTCTGGGCGCCGCGCATCGAGATGCTGACGCCGTACCGGGTGACCACCGAGCTGCTGGAGCGTACCGAGAACCCCGATGTGAAGTTCATGCACTGCCTGCCCAGCTACCACGACCTCGACACCCGGGTGGCGCGCGACATCCGTGCGGCCACCGGCCTCGACGTGTACGAGGTCACCGAAGAGGTGTTCGAGTCGCCCGCATCCCTGGTTTTCGATCAGGCCGAGAACCGGCTGCACACGATCAAGGCGATCCTGGTGGCGACGCTGGCCGGTTGATGGCGCTCGTCAGCAGCCACTAGCTGGCCGCCGCCGCCGCTGCTGCGTCGGCGTTCTGGGCAGCGCGTTCCAGTGCCATGGCCGGCCAGTACTGCCGCTGCAGGTCCTTGCCGCGCTGCTTGACGCTGCGCCGATCCAGCTTGCGGCCACGATCAAGCACCTGCACCAGCACGCCCGCCGCCGAGAGCAGGGCGGCCAGTGCGGCAGTGGACGGATCGGGTTCCACGCCGAACAGGAACACCTCGTCGAGGCGGGCGCGCAGGCCGTCCTCGTACCGATTGTCGATCGAGGTCCAGCGACTGGTGGGGAACACGCTTAGCACCCGGTGCTCGACGCGGCTGACGAGTTCGGCCCTGGCGAGCCGTTCGTAGACCGCGTCCACCCGCTTGCGGCTGAGCTTCTCGACCAGCGTCGGCGGTGACCACTGTGGTTTGGTGCCGGCGAGCAGCAGCGCGTCGGCCAGCAGCGGATCGGCCGGCCACGGGGCGTCCGGTACCGTCAGGGCGCGGTTCTTGCGGACCTCTTCGCCGCGCTCCGCGAGCCGGATGTTGCCGGCCAGCGCCAGGTCGGCCAGCAGCGCGCCCCCGACCAGCAGGTCGGTGTGGCGCCCGAGCTTCTTGCCGGTTTCGTCGTCGGTGGCCAGGAGCAGTGCGTCCTCGGCGAGCAACACGTGCGTTCCCTTCCCCGCCGGCCACGACGGTGTGGCGATACTTGCAACGACGTGCCGCTCCGCTGCGTGTGGAGGGCATGACGCTCGTGCAGGAGGCGCCGGTGGCCACGGTTCGTTTCGAAGACTACGTCGCCGCCCGGTCCGTCGCGCTGCAGCGCTTCGCCTATCTCGTCTGCCACAACGTCGAGGACGCCCGCGATCTGGTGCAGGAGGCACTGCTCGGCCTGTATCCACGCTGGAGCAGGGTGAGCGCGGAAGGCAACCCGGACGCCTACGTCAAGCGCAGCATCGTCAACGCGAGCATCAGTCGCTGGCGTCGCACAGGCAAGGAGCACGCGAGTGACCAGCCGGATCTGGGTACGGTCGTCCCCGACCACGCCGGCCAGGTCACCGACGCCGAAGTGGCCTGGCGGCTGTGCGCAACGCTGCCGCCGCTGCAGCGGGCCGCGGTGGTGCTGCGCTTCTACGACGACCTCGACTACCCGGCCATCGGCGGCATTCTCGGCTGCGCCGAGGCGACCGCCCGATCCCACGTTCACCGCGCGCTGACCAGGCTGCGCACCACCCTGATCGAGGACTCCGATGACTGAACCGGACGACCGCGCCGAGCGTGCCCTGCGCGACACCTTGCGGACCCACGCGGACGGGCCGATCTTCCGTCCGCTCACGGTCGACGTGGCGGCGGCTCCGCGCCGGCGTTGGACGCGGTGGCTACCCGCAGCCGCACTGATCGCGCTGGCGGTGCTGGTGGTTCCGCTGGTGATCAACCAGGCCGGCGGCGGCGGTGGCACCACAGCTGCGGTGCCCGCCGGAGACTCTGGCGCCGAGCGCAGCGATACCACCGCGGCTGCCGAGGCGACGGGGTCGGCACCGTCCACGCCCGGCCTGCGCTGGGAGTCGTACCGAGTGCTCAGCTACCAGGTGCCGACGTCCTGGGGGTACGGCTGGGCGCCGGCCAAAGACTGGTGCGCGGCCGGGTCGTCCGTCACCAAGTACGGCGCGATCGTCGACGTGGCCCCCGAGCTGCGGGCAGTCGCCGCGATCGCCTGCCCGCGGGCGATTCCCGCCACCCGGTTGTCGATGTTCGTGACGGTCCGGGTGGTGGGGTTCGACCGGGGCTGGGACCTGCCGTCCGGCTGGCGCATCGCCGCCACCGAACTGGACGGATACCGGCTCGAGGTCGTCCACCCCGAGAAGGAGGCGCGGGTGGCGGCAGAGATCGTGGCGTCGGTGCGTCCGATCGGCGAGGTGGACCCCAACGGCTGTTCGGCGGTCGGCGCGCTGGGTGGATCGTCCGCTCCGAACGCCGGGGGTGTCTCGCTGTGCCAGTACGACCTGGCCCAGGGTCGGCAGTTGGTGGCGTCCACGGCGCTGTCGGGCCGGCAGGCAGACGAAGTCGTTGAAGCCCTGGCCACCGCCCCGAAAGGCAGCGGGCCAGACGACTCGTCCTGCCAGGGGGAAGGCGACACGTTCGTGATCGTGCGGGTGTGGGGCGAGCAGCCCTCCGACGTGCGGGTGCGGTATTCCGGCTGCCAGGGCAACGGCATCACCAACCAGGGGCAGGCTCAGCAGCTGACCGGCGAGGCATGCCAGGCGATCATGGTGCCGCCGATCACGTTCACCAGCGGCTTCGGCAGGGCCGCACGGATGTGCGCGCCGGAGCCGACCGCGTCCGCCGTGCCGAGCGAGACGCAGCCGGCGCCGTCCACGACTCGCTGACAGGTAATGGGGACGGTTCCTTTCCCCGTCGCTTGCGGTCGCGATCCTGCGTTGGCTTGGGCTTTCGCCGGGGCGGGGGCGACGGGGAAAGGAACCGTCCCCATTCCCCGTCGGGGCCTACCGGCGCTTGATCGTCACCGGAATGCGGACGACGGTGCCGGAGTCGTAGGCCTTGACCACCAGGGTCGCCTTTTGCGGCTTCACCCAGCCGGGAATGCGCACGCGGAGCGTGGACTTGCCCGCGATCACGTCGCCGAACCCGACCGGCGCGATGCCCATGCCCCACCAGGTGCGCTGCTTGACCTCGATCCACGCGATCACGTTGTCGTTGGCCAGCCCGTTGCTCTTGAAGTCGAGCGTGTCGAGGGCACCCGCTGCCGGCTCATTCTGCGGATCGCCCAGGGTGAACGTGACGGTCTTCCTCAGCTTGAGCGTGGTCGGCAACGTGTGGACGGACACCGCGTGCTTCGCGAACGACGGTGACACCGTCGCCTTGCTCTTGATCCACCCCACCCAGGCCTCCAGATCCGCTCGGCCGGCGTCGAGCGCGTCCCTGCCCTTGGCAACCTCGCGGAAGTTGTCGCCGCCGGCGATCAGGAACGATCCCGACCCGATCGTGTACAGCTTCTTGGGGTCGATCGGCTTGCCGGCCACCGAGATCGACGTGATCCGCTTGCCTTCGGGCAAGGCCGCGTCATAGGTGTAGCGGACGTTGTTGCTCAGCCCCAGTTGCAGGTACGCCCTGGTCGGCACGTTGCCGTTGGCGTCGCGCTGCCACTGCTGCTCGAGCACCGTCTTCACCTGCGCGCCGGTCAGCTTGCTGGTCATCAGTTCGTTCGCGAACGGCAGGATCGCGGCCGCCTCGGCGTAGCTGATCGGGCCCTCGTCGAAGTCCGCTCGGGTGCCGCCGGGGTTCTGCATGCCGATGAAGTACTTGTCGCCTTTGCCGAGCACCTCGTGGAACATCTGCGCGACCAGGTTCGACATCGTCGACTCACGGGCCCGGTCGTCACCGGTCACCACGCCGGCCGCGTTGGTGATCAGCGCCCTGCTGATCGGGTCCGTCGCCGTGCCGATCACCTGCTTGCCGATCTCGTTGGACGTCGCGATGGCCTCGTCCACGATCGCCTTGGCCTGGGCAACCCGCGGGTAGGTGGCCACCAGCGTGGCCACCGGGGTGGACGTCACCGGCAGCACCGTGGCCGTGTACGCGCAGGTGGCGCCGGTGGTCGCGTCCAGGGTGAGCTGCACCCGTCCGACATTGGACGCATAGCTGCCCGCCGACAGGATCGGACGGGTGCCCGTACCGATCGGCGCCTGGAACGCGTAGGCCTGATGGGTGTGGGCGTTCACCACGACCTGGGCGCGCGCGTCGAGGTTGTTGGCGATGTCTGCGAACGCCGGTGACGCGGCCACGTTCTGCTCGAGAGTCTGGGTTCCCACCGGTGCTCCCTCGTGCACGGTGACGACGATCACGTCGGCCTCACCGTTGGCCGGATCACCGTCCTTGAGGTCGGCGATCACGCCGTTCACCGCAGGCACCAGGGGTTCAACGGTGATGCCGGTCAACCCCGCCGGTGAGACCAGGCTGCCCAGATCCTGAGTGACGCCACCGATGATGCCGACTCGCAGACCGTTCTTCTCGACGATGTCGTAGGCGGGCAGGATCGTGTTGCCGGTGGTGTTGTCGGTCACATTCGACACCAAGTAGGGAAAGTCCACCCCTGGCTTGATCCGGTCGCGCAGGTCGGGCCAGCCCCGGTCGAACTCGTGGTTGCCGACCGACGAGGCGGTGAGGTCGAGGGCGTTGAGCAGTTCGATGGTGGGCTCGTCGTCCTGGGCGAACGACGCGAACAGCGAGGCGCCGACGCTGTCGCCGCCGGAGACCAGCAGGGTGTTGTTCTCACCCGCAGCGGCCCGCTGCTCTTCGATGGTGCCCACCCAGGCGGCCGTGTTGGGGCTGGAGTTCGACAGCCGTCCGTGAAAGTCGTTGAAGCTCAACACGGTCAGCGGCGTGGTGGTGTCGCAGACCGCGGCCGGCAGCCCCGGGCCAGGCAGGGCGTACGCCGAGCCGGGAGCGACACCGAGCGTGGCGACGACTGCGACGATGCTGAGGCCTATCCGAATCTTCATGCTGCACCCTCCATGTGATTCCCCCGCCCAGTACCCGAGCATTCTTGGTGGCCGGACGGGCGCGCGCAAGACTCCGCCGGGCGAAGTCTGCGTGAACGCTGTCGGAGGCTGGTGTCAGAATGACCGCATGGCGACGTGGCTCGGGGAACCAGCGAGCATCCAGCGCGCTTCTTCTCGGGTCCGGACGACTTCGACGCCTGGTTGGCCCAGCACCACGCCACCGAGACCGAACTGTGGGCGGGCCTGTTCAAGAAGCACGCGGCGCATCAGGGGCTGACCTGGGCGCAGGCCGTTCCGGTGGCACTGTGCTGGGGCTGGATCGATTCGGTCATGCACCGCCTCGACCACGACACCGTCCGGCAACGGTGGACGCCCCGCAAGCCCGCCAGCAACTGGAGCAAGGTGAACGTCGCTCTGGTCGAGCAGCTGACCGCGCAGGGCCGCATGCAACCCGCCGGCCTGGCCGCGTTCGAACGGCGCCGCGACTTCGACGGCTACAGCTACGAGCGCGACGGCGAACTGGCCCTGCCACCCGACTATGAGGCCAGGCTGCGCGCCGACCCGGCCGCCACCGCGTTCTTCTACGCGCGCGCGACGGCGTCGTATCGCCGGCTGTGCGTCGGCTGGGTGATGCAGGCCAAAACTGAGGCCACCCGTGACAAGCGCATCGGCGAGTTGATCGCCGACAGCGCCGCGGGCCGGCTGATCCGCACCCAGCGTTACGGCACCCCGCCCATGTGGGCGGCCGGCCCAGGTGATCCAGCGAGAGAGGTAACAGATGACTGAGCAACTGCTGCGCGATCCGGCGGACGAGCCGCGTGGTGCGTCCGCGTCCTCGAGCCGGCGACGGGTGGTGATCGTCGGGGGCGGCCACAACGGGCTCACCGCTGCCGCCTATCTGGCCCGGGCGGGCGCCGACGTGACGGTGCTCGAGCGGCTGGACGTGTTCGGTGGCGCCGCGATTTCGGCGACCGCCTTCACCGGGCTGGACGCGCGACTGAGCCGGTACGCCTACCTCGTCAGCCTGCTGCCCCCCTCGATCGCGAACGATCTCGGCCTCAACGTGTCGCTGGTGCGCCGGCGCTATTCGTCCTACACGCCGGTGCCGGACACGAACGGCGGGCTGCTGGTCGACAACGGCGACTGGGCGGCCTCCACGGCGTCGTTCGCCTCGGTCGGGGCAACTGCCGACGCGGAGCGGTTCGCCGCCTTCTACCGCCGCATCGCCCGGTTCGCCGGTGCACTGTTCGACACCGTGACCTCGCCGCTGCCCACGGCCGCGCAGGCGCAGGCCCTGCTCGGTGACGACTGGGACGCGTTCGTGCACCGTCCGATCGGCGAGGTGATCGAAGCCTCCGTCGAGCACGATCTGGTGCGCGGCGTGATCGCTACCGACGCGCTGATCGGTACGTTCACCGACCTGCACGACTCCACCGACGGCAACCGCTGCCTGCTCTACCACGTGATCGGCGGCGGCACCGGCGACTGGGACGTGCCGGTCGGCGGCATGGGCGTGCTGTCCGGCGGCGTGGAGCAGGCCGCCCGGGTCGCCGGAGCGCGGCTGATCGCCGAGGCCGAGGTGACCGAGATCGACCCGGACGGGGCCGTCACCTACGTGGCCGGTGAGCAGGCCCACCGGGTCACCGCCGACCTGGTGCTGTGCGGTGCCGCGCCCGAGGTGCTGGCCGGGCTACTGCGCGAGGCGCCGTCCGTGCGGGCCGAGGGTGCGCAGGTGAAGATCAACCTGCTGCTGCGCCGCCTGCCGCGGCTGCGGCAGGCCGGCATCGCCCCCGAGGCGGCCTTCGGAGGCACGTTCCACATTCACGAGACGCTGAGCGAGTTGGCCGCCGGTCATGCGGCGGCCCTCGACGGACGGCTGCCCGACCCGCTGCCCGCCGAGATCTACTGCCACTCGCTGGCCGACCCGTCGATCCTGGGGGAGCGGCTGCAGGCTGAGGGCTATCAGACGCTCACCCTCTTCGGCCTGCACGTACCCGACCGGCTGGTCGATTCGTGGGGCAACGACGCGTTGCGCGAGGCGCTGCGCACCGCTGCCCTGGCCAGCCTCGACTCGGTGCTGGCCGAGCCGATCGAGCCGTTGCTGGCCACCGACGGCGAGGGCCGTCCATGCATCGAGGTGAAGACCACCCGCGACATCGAGACGGCGTTGGCGATGCCGGGCGGCAACATCTTTCACGCTCCGCTGTCGTGGCCGTGGGCCGAGCCGGACGAGCCGCTGGCCACCCCGGCGCAGCGCTGGGGCGTGGCGACCCAGCACGACCGGGTGCTGCTCTGCGGCGCGGGTGCCCGGCGTGGCGGCGGTGTCTCGGGCATCGCGGGCCAGAACGCCGCGATGGCGGCCATCGAACTGCTGGGGCTGTGAGGGGGTGAGGCGCTGGCACCGCCGTAGTGGGCTCCGAAGGTTGGCGATGGTCGCGGGCGGACTATGCCTGCCGCTGCTGGGGTGCACGGCCTCACCACCAAACCCTCCTGCCGAAAGCGCGTCTGATTCAGCGACGCCGACCGCAGCACTCTCGGTGCGAGATCAGCGTATTCACGACGCCATCAACCGCCGCGAGAACGTGTTGACGACCTTTTGGGGCAAGCCGTGGGACAAGCGGCCATGGCAGCAGGTTTCCACGGGCTACCTGCCCCAGGTGGAGCGCTACCAGGATCGTCTGAACAAGGCCTGGAAGGAGACCGACTACTATCCGACCCGCGATCCGGAGTCACCATCAACGGTGTACGCCGAGTCGGGTTCGCTGGCGATAGCGGCTCAGCGCGACTCCAACGGCTCTGAGAGTGTGTCCGTTTTCAGCTGGCGGGGCAACGAGCTGTCGATGCTCTTCACGATTCCGTGGACTCACGAGATGTGGATGCCCAAGGGCGTCGAAAGTGCGATGGTCAAGCCTCCTGCCCCCGCCCTGACCAGTCAGCTCACGCGGTACTGGGAGACTGGCGAGCTACCCGCCGACGTGACCCTCAACCCCAACGGCGCCCCCTTCGTGTTCAGCTGGAACTTCGAAGAGCCGGAGATTCACGAGAGCTACTCGTGCGAGGTCTATCGCCATTCGGGTGAGGCGTACGCGTGGTCGCTCCCGGTCGAGTTCGGCCAGCTCAGCCTGGTGGCGATTGATTGTCGTTATCGGGTGCGCGCCACCGGCTTTCTGATCGGGCTGCCCCCGCAAGACGCCGACGTCACCGGCAACGACAAGGCCGCCTATAGTCGGCTCGACTGCCGGTGGATCTACCCGATGCGGGTCTTGGTGGGTGACAACGGGGCGGTCAAGTGGGACCACGTCGGGGTTCAGCCGATGGACGTGTGCACGGCGAGCTGAGGCGCACGGACCATTGCGCACGGGCGGGCATGACACTCGGCCAGGCCTGTCGTTGATCGAGCTTGTCGGGACCTGTCGGTGCCGCAGGCCAATCTGTGAAGGAGAGGAGCCCCGATGTCCGACGATGACAATGATCCCAAGCAGGTGCTGTTGCGCTATCTGCAACGCAGCCGCTCGGCGGTGCTGTGGAAGCTGGAGGGGCTGAGCGACCACGACGTCCGGCGTCCGTTGACGCCGACCGGCACCAACCTGCTGGGGGTGGTGAAACACCTGGCTATGGTCGAGTTGGGCTACTTCGGTGAGGTGTTCGGCCGCACCCCCGAGGTGAGCGTCTCGTGGTGGGCGAGCGACGAGGCAGCGATGGAGTCCGTGCCGAACATCGATATGTACGCCGGCGCCGAGCAGACCCGCGCCGAGGTGCTCCAGCTGTTCGGCGAGGCGGCCCGCAACACGGCCGCGACCGTGGCCGCGCTCGACCTGGACGCGCCCGGACGGGTGCCCTGGTGGGGTGAGGGTGGCCACGTCACGTTGCACCGCATCCTGGTGCACATGGTCGACGAGATCGCCCGGCACGCGGGCCAGCTCGACATACTGCGCGAACTGCTGGACGGTGCCGCGGGCGTCCGCGCCGACAGCGACAATCTGCCCGAACTGGATTCTGCCGGCTGGGCCGAGTACCGGGCCCGGCTACAGGGCATCGCCGACGGCTTTCGCCACCCGGATCAGCGGTGAGCTTTCGCTGTTTCGGCACGGGCGATCCGCTGTACGAGGCGTATCACGACACCGAGTGGGGCGTGCCGCCGGCAACCTCCGCCGATGAGCGGGAGCTGTTCGAACGCCTCAGCCTCGAGGCCTTTCAGTCCGGCCTGGCCTGGATCACCATTCTGCGCAAGCGCGAGGCGTTCCGGGCAGCGTTCGCCGGGTTCGATCCGGCGGTGGTGGCCGGCTTCGACGCGGCCGACGTGCAACGGCTGATGGGCGATGCGGGCATCGTCCGCAATCGGGCGAAGATCGAGGCGACGATCGCCAACGCGCGGGCGCTGCTAGCGCTGCATCAGCGGGAAGAACAGCTGGCGGCGCTGTTCGAGGCGCACCGGCCGGCGGCGCGCGCCGTCCGGCCCGCGTCGTTCGGTGAGGTGCCGGGGTCCACTCCCGAGTCGGCGGCGCTGGCCAAGCAGCTGAAGACGCTCGGCTTCCGCTTCGTCGGCCCGACCACGGCCTATGCGGCCATGCAGGCGCTCGGCTACGTCGACGACCATCTGGCGGGCTGCCTGGTCACCTAGCGCTGACCCCGGCGCCGTCCGCACCTGCAACGTGAGCGACCAGCGCTGCGTGTGTGAGGCATGAAGATGCTCATGCCACGTCGCGCTCTGGCCGCGCTCGCCCTGATTGTGGCGCTGGCCGGCTGCACCGCCACCGGCGCCAGTGAGGTCGCGGAGCGCTCCGACGCCGAGGCGGCGTCGGGGCCCGAGGCCACGGCCGCGCCGCAGGACACCTCGGCCCCGCAGCAGGGTCCGTTCGACGAGCGCCAGGTGATGCGCACCGGCACGCTGACCGTCCGCACCGGCGACGTGCAGCAGGCCGCCGCTCGGCTGCGCGATCTGGCCGCGGCCAACCAGGGCATCGTGGTCGACGAGCGGGTCTACCTCGGCGACGGCTCGTCCGGCACGACGCGCGTGGTGATCAGCGTGCCCAGCGATTCGCTGACCCGGGTGATGGACGAGGCCGCCAAGGTCGGTGAGCTGGTCGACCGCACCGTGACGGCGAAGGACGTCACCGACCAGGTGGTCGACGTGGAGGCGCGCATCCGCACCCTGCGCGCGTCCATCGAACGGATCAGGGCGTTGATGCAGAAGACCGGCTCGATCACCGCCATCGCCGCCGTCGAGAGTGAGCTCACGCAGCGCCAGTCGGAGCTGGAGTCGCTGCTCGGTCGGCAGGCCGCGCTGAAGAATCAGGTCGAGAGCGCGCCGATCACGGTGACGTTGATCGGGCCGGACCAGGTCGCGCCGTCCACCAACCCCTTCGTCATCGGGCTGAGCCAGGGCTGGGAGGCGCTGCAGAAGTCCATCGGCATGCTGCTCACGATCATCGGGGCGGTGCTGCCCTTCGCCCTGGTCGGGGGCGCGATCGCGTGGCCGTTGCTGCGCCGGCACCGCACCCGGGCCGCGGCGCGCTCGGAGCAGCCGACGGAGTGAACACGGCGCTTTGCTGTCGGGTGCGCTGGGACTGGGGCGAGGCACGTCCGCTGTCACTCTGCTGCCCTTGGACCCACTGTGCTGCCCTTGTGAAGGCAGCAGAGTGCACCCGAAGGCAGCAGAGTGGGATGCCGACGGGACGGTGCCGTCGTCTCGACCCCCTACGCGGTGTCGACCATGTCGACCCGGCCGCGCAGGAAGCGTCCGAAATGGGGCACGGTGAAGGCGATCCGGCCCCGTTCGCTGGCGTACACCAGGCCCTTCTTGATCAGCGCATCCCGGGCCGGCGACAGCGACTGCGGCTTGCGGCCGAGCACCTCCGCCACCCGTGCGGACGGCACAGTGCCCGAGTCGTCCGGATCGGCGTCCGCCATCGCGCGCAGGTACTCCCGCTCGGCCGCCGTGGCCCGCTCGAGCCGTGAGCCGAAGAAGCCGACCGCAAGTTCGTGTTCGGCCTCGGGGGCGGCGACAGCGACGTCGTCCGCGGTGATCGGACTGCGCGGCGCGAGATCCCAGACCACCTTGCCGTAGGCCTGCACGAAGTAGGGGTAGCCGCCGGTGACCCGGTACATCTCGCCGAGCGCATCCGGCGAGAACGCCGCGCCCTCGTCGGCGGCGGGGGAGGCCAGCGCCAGGTCGGCGGCGGCACGGTCGAGGCGGTCGATGCGGGCGTAGGAGAACAACCGCTCCGAGTACGACTTGGACGCGCTGAGCACCGCCGGCAGGTGCGGCAGGCCGGCCCCGACCACGATCAGCGGCAGCCCCTGCTGACCCAACTCGTGACAGGCGGCGCACAGCGCCGAGACGTCGTCGGCGCCCAGATCCTGCATCTCGTCGATGAACACCGCGACCCCTTTGCCCTTGTCGGCGGCCAGTCCGGCGACATCGCTGAGCAGTTCGACCAAGTCGATCTCGATGTCGCCCGAGTCGGCGCGTCCGGTAACCGTGGGGGCGGTGATGCCGGAGTTCCACCGGTCGTAGGCCTTGGCGTTGGCCGGCGCGGCGCGCTCGACGAAGGCCTTGAGGGTGGAGAGCACGGCGGTGGCGTCGGGGTGGGCGAGCTCGCGGATCGCCATGTGCAACGCCGCGCCCAACGGACGCCGAATGGTCTGGTCGGGCCGCGCCTCCAGCTTGCCGGTGCCCCAGCCGGCCCGGACGGCCTGCGACCGCATCGCGTTGAGCAGCACGGTCTTGCCGACGCCGCGCAGGCCGACGAGCACGATCGAGCGTTCCGGACGGCCCTTGGCCACCCGCTCGATCACGAACCGGAACGCCGCCAGCTGTGCGTCCCGGCCGGCGAGTTCAGGCGGACGCTGGCCGGCCCCGGGAGCGTAGGGGTTTCTGATCGGGTCCATGATTGGACTGTATGGCGCGATCTAGCCCTCATCGCAGACTGCGCAAGAGTGTCGCAGAATCTCCGTCGCGACGGGGAAAGGAACCGTCCCCATTACCAGTCGACGGGTATTGGGGACGGTTCCTTTCCCCGTCGACGGGTATTGGGGACGGTTCCGTTATCCGTCGCGCCGGGGATGCTGGGCGAGGGTGTCGACCGGGAACGTGTCGGAGTACTCACGGGCCATGTCGGCCAGCCCGTCCATCACCATGCGGACGGCCGGGGTGCGTTCGACGGCCCGGCGCACCATGGCGTGAATGGTGCGCACCGGGGTCGGGTTGACCACCTCGACGGTACGCACCCCCGCGGGCAGCTCGATCGTGCAGAGCCGGGGCATCACGGTGACCCCGATCCCGACCGCGACGAAGGCGATCGCGGTGGTGTGGCCGGCGGTGCGCACCGAATAGGTGGGGGTGAACCCGGCCGCCGTACATGCCCGCGCCAGATTGATCACGCACCACGACAGGTCGGAATCGTGGGCGATCCAGCGCTCGTCGGCCAGCTCGGCGAGTTCGATCACGCTGCGGTCGGCCAACCGATGATCCGCCGGCAGCACCGCCACGTACGGCTCGGTGACCAGCGGACGCGACCGGAACCCGGGCGGGGCGGCGAAATCGGCCGGTGCCACGAGCACCTCGACGTCGGTGTGCTCGTCCTCGCCGGTAGGAATCTCGCGCACCCGCAGGTCGAGCCGCAGCCGCGGGTGCTGTTGCAGCAGCCGCTGCACGATCGCGGGAATCCACACCATGGCGGTCGAGGTGAAGTAGGACATGCTCAGCGTGCCGGCCCGGCCCTCCCGCAGATCGGCCACCTTGGCCTCGACCTCGGCGAGTTCGCCGAACAGGCTGTCGGCCGCCTGGACGAGCGCGAGGCCCGCATCGGTGGGCTCGATGCCGCGGCCCGCCTTGCCCAGCAGCACCAGGCCGGTCTCGCGCGCCAGCGCGGACACCTTCTGGCTGACCGCCGACGGGGTGAAGCCTAGATTCGCGGCCGCGGACTGGATCGACCCGGCCGCCACGACCGCCCGGTAGACCCGAAGGCGTTGCACGTCCACCATGGCGCTCACAGTATCAAGCACCGCCTGTGGGTCGACGGCCACTCATCAGCAGTGCTTCACCATGCTCGCCGTGCCGGACCAGCCACCCAGCGGGCTGAAGCCGGCGCCCAAGGTGCGCTGCAGCCGAGTCAGCGGGGTCAGCCGGGCGGACGCGGCGGGCGTCCGAATGGCTGGTGCCTCAGCCTCACAACGGGCCTGGACGACCTCTTTCTCGGAGTATTCCAGTTGATCAGAAAGTGCCCGCAGTTCGGCCATTTGCCGCCGATACAGGCGTGCATATTCGGATTCGGCGGCGGCGCCGAACCGCACGCGAGGCAGGTCGCGGGCGCGGCGGTGAGTGCGCTCCATCAGCCACACCAGGGGTGCGAACAGAGCGAGTGTCAGCAGGATCTCCATGTCGGGCGGCTCCTTCCAGCGGCTTCGTCGCGACTACTCTCTCGCTGTCCAAGCGTTAGCACAAGCTCGGTTTTCTTCATCATCATTCAGTAGTACTGAACTATCTGGAGCGCGTGTGGCTCAGGCGTCCGGCACCCCGGACGTCGCCGGCGCGGCGCGGGGTCTCGACCCCACGCACGGGCGGGTGGAAGATGGGCGGACGGGCGTCGCAGCCCACGGAAAGGAGCCGTGCATCGCCCACCACCAGCGCGAATGATGCGGTGGGACGCCGTGGGTGAGCTTTGACCTACGGTTACGTAACCAGTAACTTAGCTCGAACCGAGACCGTGCCCTGGATCATGGGCTCGAAAGGAACGACTGTGTCCGACCCCGTCGTAGATGACTTCGTTCAACTGCTGACTCCCGAGGGTGAACGTGTCCAGCACCCGGACTTCGCGTTCGGCGGCAGCGACGAGCAGGTCGCGGGCTACCTTCGCGACATGGTGCTGGCCCGCCGGTTCGACAACGAGGCCACCGCGCTGCAGCGCAAGGGCGAGTTGGGGTTGTGGCCACCGGCGCTGGGGCAGGAGGCCGCACAGGTCGGCTCCGTCAACGCCACCCGGCTGCCCGATCACGTCTTTCCGTCCTATCGCGAACATGCGGTCGCCCTGCACCTGGGCGTCGACGCGGTCGAGATGCTGACCACCTTTCGCGGTACCGCGATGGTTCCGTGGAAGAGCGCCGAGCGCGGCCTGCACATCTACAGCTTCGTCATCGGCACCCAGACCCTGCACGCGGTCGGGTACGCGATGGGCATGCAGCGTGATGGCCTGGTCGGCAACCCCGATCCGGACGCCAACGGTGCCGCGATCGTCTACTTCGGCGACGGTGCCACCAGTCAGGGCGACGTCAACGAGGCCTTCATCTTCGCCGCCAGCTACACCGCGCCGGTGGTGTTCTTCTGCCAGAACAACCAGTACGCGATCTCGGAGCCGATCGCCCTGCAGTCGAAGATCCCGCTGTACCGGCGGGCGTCCGGGTTCGGTTTTCCCGGCATTCGGGTGGACGGAAACGACGTGCTGGCCGTGCAGGCGGTCACCAGCTGGGCGCTGCAGCGGGCCCGCCAGGGCGAGGGACCCACGCTGATCGAGGCCTACACCTATCGGATGGGCGCGCACACCACGTCCGATGATCCGACCAAGTATCGCAGCCGAGACGAGACCGACCGTTGGCGGGCCCGTGACCCGATCAGCCGGGCGCAGGCCTACCTGCTGGCGTCCGGGGCGATCGACCAGGCGTGGCTGGACTCGCTGGAGGCCGAGAGCGAGCAACTGGCGGTCCGGGTGCGCGAAGGATGCGTCGCCCTGCGCGAGCCCCAACTGGAGGAGTTCTTCGAGCACGTGGTCATCGATCCGCCCGAGATTCTGCTGGAACAGCGCGACGACTACCTGGAATACGAGGCCGGCTTCGACCATCCGAGCGTTCCGGACGCAGAGGCGGCGCACTCGCAGTCGCAGGCCCAGGGGGCGTTCTGATGCCCACGATGACCCTGGCGAAAGCGTTGAACGCCGGTCTGCGGCGCGCGCTGGAGGCCGATCCCAAGGTGCTGCTGGCCGGTGAGGACATCGGCAAGCTCGGCGGCGTCTTCCGCATCACCGAGCATCTGCAACGCGACTTCGGCCCCGATCGGGTGATCGACTCGCCGCTGGCCGAGTCGGGCATTCTGGGCACCGCGATCGGGCTGGGGCTGCGCGGGTACCGCCCGGTGGTCGAGATCCAGTTCGACGGCTTCGTCTACCCGGCGTTCGACCAGATCATCAGCCAGCTCTCGCGGCTGCACTTCCGCTCGCACGGGGCGCTCACGGTGCCGCTGGTGGTGCGCATTCCCTACGGCGGGGGCATCGGGGCGATCGAGCACCATTCCGAATCGCCGGAGGCGTACTTCGCGCACACCCCGGGGCTCAAGGTGGTCACCTGTTCGAACCCGCTGGACGCCTACTGGATGATTCAGCAGGCGATCGCGTCCGACAACCCGGTGATCTTCTTCGAGCCGAAACGGCGCTACCACGAGAAGGGCGAGGTCGACACCGAGGCCGAGCCGATGCCGCTGTATCAGTCGCGGGTGGTGAAACCCGGCGACGACCTCACCCTGATCACCTACGGCCCGATGGTGCGCACGTGCGTCGAGGCGGCGTTGGCGGCCGGCGACGAGGGTCGCGACATCGAGGTGGTCGACCTGCGTTCACTGGCGCCGCTCGACATGGCCACCGTGGTCGAGTCGGTGCAGAAGACCGGACGGGCGGTGGTCGTCCACGAGGCGGCGCTCACCCTAGGCATGGGCGCCGAAATCGCCGCCCGGTTGCAGCAGGAGTGCTTCTACGCGCTGCAGGCCCCGGTGCTGCGGGTGACCGGCTATGACATTCCGTACCCACCCAGCCGAGTCGAGACCGCGTACCTGCCCGACCTCGATCGAGTGCTCGACGCCGTCGACCGCTCCATGGCCTACTGACCACCACCCACCGATGATGAGCTGCTGACAAGGGGAGATTGCGATGAAGGAGTTCCGCCTACCCGACCCAGGCGAGGGACTGGTCGAGGCCGACATCGTCCGCTGGGTCGTCAGCGAGGGCGACGAGGTGAAAGTCAACGACATTCTCGTCGAGATCGAAACCGCGAAGTCGATCGTCGAACTGCCTTCGCCCTGGGCCGGACGCATCGCGCGGCTGATCGCCGACGAAGGGGCAACCGTCGAGGTGGGGGCGCCGATCGTGCTGATCGACGACGGGGTCGACGCACCGGCCGAGCCCACCACGCTGGTGGTCCAGACCCAGCCTGTGGTCGAAACCCAGCCGGTGTTCGAGCCCGAGCCGGTGGTCGAGCTTGTCGAGACCCAGCCCGTCGTCGCCGAGGCCTCGACGGGCTCAGCCAGCGAGAGCGAGGCGTTTCTGGTCGGCTACGGGGTGAAGAGCGCGCCGCTGGCCCGCCGGCCCCGCAAGAACGCGGCGGGCATCGGCAAGCCGATCGGCCCGGTGACCGACCAGGTGCAGGACTCCTATGCCGCCGACCAGCCGGTCTCGCGTCCGATCGATCAGTCCACCACCACCGGCCCGATCAGCGCCGAAGCCAGCGGCGAACCCCTGCCCCGGCCGGGGCAGGCACCCAGGTCGGCGTCGGCGTCCAAACGTGCACTGGCCAAGCCGCCGGTGCGCCGGCTGGCCCGCGATCTCGGTCTCGACCTGGACGCCGTGGACGCCACCGGCGCCCACGGCACCATCACCGCCGACGACGTCATCGCGGCGGCGGTCGCCGCCCGCGGCGGCGAGACCCGGCTGAGCCGACGCGCGTCCGAGCGGGTACCGCTGAAGGGTGTGCGGCGCGAGATGGCCCGCACCATGGCGGAGTCGTTCAAGGTGCCGACCGCGACGGTGATGATGCAGACCGACGTGACGGCGTCCATGCAGCTGGTGGAGCGGCTGAAGAACCGCCGCGAGTTCGCCGGACTACGGGTGTCACCCCTGCTGATCTTCGCCAAGGCGGCCTGCCTGGCGATCGCCCGCAACCCCGACCTGAACTCGACCCTCGACATGGGCGCCAGCGAGATCGTCCGCAACGAGAACGTCAACCTCGGCATCGCCGCGGCCACCCCGCGGGGGCTGATGGTGCCCAACATCAAGGGCGCCAACCGGATGAACCTGCTGCAGTTGGCTGAGGCGCTGCACAACATGGTGCAGGTGGCCAAGACCGGCAAGGTGCCGACCGAGGACCTCACCAAGGGCACGTTCACGATCACCAACGTGGGCGTGTTCGGGGTGGACGGTGGCACCCCGATCCTCAATCTGGGCGAGTCGGCGATCATGTGCCTGGGCACGATCGCGCGTCGTCCGTGGGTGGTCGGCAAGGGCGCGGACGAGCAGATCGTGATCCGGTCGGTCTGCACCCTGTCGCTGACCTTCGATCACCGGCTGGTGGACGGCGAGCTGGCCTCCCGGTTCCTCAGCGACGTGGCGGCGATCCTGGCCGATCCCGGCCTGGCGATGATGTTCTGACTCAGCCGAGTTGCTGCACCGCCGCCTCGCCCAGCAGCTCGACCGCCTTGTCGAGGGCGTCCACCGCCTCGCGGTCGTCGTAGTACGCCGACAGTTCGGCAGCGGCGAGCAGCGCGCCGAGCAGGACCTGTGCGTTGGCACGCGGGTCGGGCTGCGGGCCGCCCACCGGCCAGCCCTTCGGCCAGCGGCGCGGCCAGCCGGTGCCGCACCACTCCTCGATCTCGGACAGGAACGAGCCGCCGAAGCCGCCGTCGCGGGCGATCGCCGCTCCGGCCACCCGCTGCATGGCCTGCCAGCCGAGGTCGATCTCCTTCGGCGGCAGCGGCTGCGGGTTAAGTGCCACCTCGTCACCACCCCGGAAGGACGCGGCGATCCGGACGGCGAGCGGTCCGCGCGGAATCACGTCCGCGGCCTTGGGGTTGAGCGCGATGATCAGAGCGAGCCGGTCGGCCGACATCAACGCGCGCAGGATCTGTCCAGTGGATACCATGGGCGTCCCTTCAACGGGTCCGCGTACTCGGTCGAGGCGGACGTGTGTCCCAAGGAGCGCACCGGGGAGCCCACTGATACCGCGACGCTGTCCGGGTGCTCCGAGCGGCACCCCGAGCGGGCGCGTGAGAAGGTGAACCATGGCTCGCGAGGATGTGCTGATCACTGCCGATCAACTGGACGCCACCCTGGCCGACGTCGACCTGCTCGACGTGCGCTGGCGGCTGGGCGAGCCCGCCGGCGCCGGACGCGAACGGTACCTGGCCGGGCATCTGCCGGGCGCCCGGTTTCTCGACCTGGAAGCGGTGCTGACCAGGCACGGCGAGCCGATCGAGGGCCGGCACCCGCTGCCCGACGTCGACACCATCGAGGCCGGCCTCGGTGCTCTGGGGGTGAACGGCGACCGGCTGATCGTGGTGTACGACGAGGCCGGATCGTTCGCGGCGTCCCGGGCCTGGTGGGTGCTGCGCTGGGCCGGGCTGAACGTACGGGTGCTGGACGGCGGCATCGACGCATGGACGGGGCAGGGCCGTCCGCTGGCAGAGGGCGCGACGCTCGACGAGCCCGCCGACCTGCTGCTCACCCTGGGGCACCTGCCCACCCTCGACGCCGACCGGGCGGCTGCCTTCGACGGCACCCTGATGGACGCCCGCGCGCCCGAGCGGTACCGCGGCGAAACCGAGCCGATCGACCCGGTGGCGGGGCACATTCCCGGCGCCGTCAACGTGCCGGTGGGTCAGTTCTTCAACCATGGCCGGCTGCCCGACGATGCGCTGCTGCGGCAGTTGCTCGACCATCAAGGCTCGCTGGCGGCCTACTGCGGCTCGGGGGTGAGCGCGGCGCAGTTGGTGCTCGCGGGGGCGGTCATCGATCGCGACGTCGCGCTGTATCCCGGCTCGTGGTCGGCGTGGAGCAACGACCCGGACCGTCCGGTGGCCACCGGCGAGCACTGAGGGTGCCATGACCTACCCGACGACCGCCCGCACCCTGCTGGGCAACATCGAGCACAACCTGCGCGGCATTAGCAAACGGGTGGGCGACCGGCTGTTGCTGGCCGCAGTGAAGGCGAACGCCTACGGTCACGGTGCCGTGCCGGTGGCGCGGATGATCGAGCGCACCGGTGCCGCGGACTGGCTCGGCGTGGCGACCGTGGAGGAAGGCCTCGAACTGCGGGCGGCCGGCATCACCCTGCCGATCCTCAAGCTGTCGCAGGCCCGCGGTAGCGACGACGTGACGCGCGCCCTGGCCGCCGAGGTGACGCTGACGGTGGTGGACGAGGCGTCCATCATCGAGGCGGAACGCGCGGCCTGCGCCCTCGGGCTGAGCGACGTACCGGTGCACCTGAAGGTCGACACGGGCATGCGACGCGTCGGGGTGGAGCCGTCGGACGCGCCCGGGCTCGCGGGGCGCGTCGGGCAGACCGGGCGGCTTCGGCTGCAGGGCGTGTTCAGCCACCTGCCGATCTCGGACAGCCCGGCCGGCGACGCGTTCACCCGGCAGCAGATCGAGCTGTTCGCCCGCACGGTGGCCGCGATCGAGTCGGTGGCCGGACCCATTCAGCTGACGCACCTGGCCAACTCGGGCGCGGTGCTGGGGCACCCGGACGCCTGGTTCGACCTGGTGCGGCCCGGCATCATGATCTACGGCAGCCTGCCCGACCCGCTGGCGCAGCGCACCGTCGACCTGCGCCTCGGATTGCGGCTGACCACCGCCGTGTCGTTCGTGAAACCCGTACCCAGGGGCGAAACCGTGGGTTACGGACGCACCTGGGCGGCCCCGCGTGACACCTGGATCGCGACCATTCCGGTCGGCTACGGCGACGGCTATTCGCGGCTGCTGTCGAACCGCGGCCGGGTGCTGATCGACGGGCATTCGTACCCGATCGCCGGCCGCGTCTGCATGGACCAGACCATGATCGACCTGGGCCCGCAGCCCGCTGTGGCGGTGGGCGACCAGGTGGTGCTGATCGGACGAAGCGGCGACGACGAGATCACCGTCGCCGAGGTCGCCGAGACGATGGGCACGATCCCCTACGAGGTGACCTGTCTGATCACCGGACGGGTGACCAGGCAGTACGGCGAATAGCCGCGCGCTACAGCGGCACGGTCTGGACGATCGTGGTGGCGTCCAACCGGGTGGCGAGGGTGAGCATCAGGTGCAGGCTTCCGCCATCAACCAGGGCGTCCTCGAGGTAGACCTGCATGCCGTCGGCCAGGCCGCTCACCGTGAGTGGGGCAGCCGTCCAGGTGAGCCCGTCGGTGGAACGGTGCAGGGTGAGCGTGCGCTGATCGTCCGAGCGCACGACGGTGACGAACTCGCGCTCGCCGGCCGCCAGCATCGCGCCGGCGTAGCCGCCGTCGAACGCCTGGAAGCGCCACGTGCGACCGCCGTCCGCAGAGCGCCACGTGGCCCGGACGCTCCGCTTCGCCTTGGCCGCCAACCCCCAGCCGAGCGCAACCACCGTGTCACCGACCCGGCGCACGTCGTACACGCCCGCGCTCACATAACCGGGGGAGTCGAGGTCGATCAGCCGCCACGTGCGACTGTCGGTGCTGAGCCAGGCCGCCGGGCGGTAGTACCTCGCCGTGCTGGTCTCGCCCACCGCCAGCAGGCCCTTGGTCATGCCCAGTACGGCGTTCATCGAGCGGCCGCGATTGTCGAGGCCGTGCAGATCGTCCAGGGGCGAGGAACGGCGGTACCAATCGCCCCGCGCGGTCACCTTCGTGGGCCGGCCCTGCACCCAGGCGCTGCCGTCGCTCGAGGTGTAGGCCAGCGCCGATCTTCGGATGCTGCCGTTGGTGGATTTCTCGCCCACGACCACCCAGCGGCCATGCGCCCAGGTGGCGTCGTTGATCTCGGAGTAGTGGTACTGCTTGGTAGCTCCGAACGTGGTGGTCGATGTGCGGTTCCACGTGGTGCCGTTCTTCGAGTGCAGCACGAAGGCGTTGTTGCCGGCACCCCACGCACCGGCCACAAAGCCCCCCGCCCTGCTCCAGCGCAGCTGGCCGAGGCCGGCGCCGGCTTCGTCGAGCACCACCTGGGGTGTGCCGAAGCCACCCGGCTGCGCCGGCCACCACACCTCGGCGCCCTGTGCGGTGCCGTAGGCGGCCAGGCCACCGTCGGCCAGCATCAGGCCGCTGGGGCGGATCACCGCCCCCGCGTCCGGTGCGGTCACCGCCGACTCGCTCATGCTGGGCAGCTTGTCGTAGCGCCACAGGGTGGACGTGGCCGGCCTGGTGTCGAGGTGCACGCCGATCACCATGCCCTCGCCCACCACCGCGCCGGCCGCCTCGGTGACCGATTCGCGCGAGACACCGCTGCTCGCCCGTGCCCACCCCGAGCTGCCCGGGCGCAGATAGTGCACGGCGAGCTTGTCGCGCGCATCCGCAGTCTCGCTGCCCTGCACCACCACGGTGGTCGAGCCGACAGCCAGTACCTCGTGCACCGACGACGACTCGTCGTACTCACGAAGCCGGCGCATGTGCTGCCAACGGGTCAGATCCGAGCTGCTGAGCAGCAGCGGCCGGTACGTGTCTTCGTACTTGTCGTAGTACGACCCGCCCACGACAAAGCCGGTATCGGTGTCGGCGACCTCCCCCAGCTGCGCGATGAAATTGCCCGAGTCGGACGGCTCGCGCACCCGCACCGACCGCCAGCTGCCGGCCCGGTCGGTGGAGGTGTAGAGCAACGCTTCGGCCGAGCGTCCTTTCACCGGCGCGGGCAGGTCGTGCGACCCGACGGCCACCACCCGATCGCCACTGGTAGCGACCTCGCGGAGAGTCCCCTCACCGGCAGGTGGCTTGGACCTCGTCCAGGTGATGCCGTCGGGCGAGGTCCAGATGCGCGGAGTGGTGCGGGCCGCCGTCCAGGTGTAGCCCACGGCGACGAACCCGCCGCCCGCGAAACCGGCGACGCTCTCGATCTGGTCGTTGTCGGCGTCGATGCCCACGAGAGGTGTGCGGGCCCAGGTGAGGGTGTCGGCGCTGGTCCAGGCGAAGATGCTGTCACGGGTCTCGCCCAGTGCCAGCCAGTGCCGCTCGCTGCCGATGCGGGCCACCGCCGCGACGCCCACGGCCGCTTCGCCCACCTCGGTGGCGCGAGCGGCCTCGTCGGTGAGCCGCCCGTCGGTCCAGGTGGCGCCCGCGTCGGTGGACGAACGCAGCACCGGCAGCGACGCCCGACCCTCGATGGTGACCACCATGACCAGGGTGGAGCCGTCACCCGTCATCGCCTCGATCGTGGTCTCGACGCCGCTGCCACGAGCGGGCAACGCCGGGAACGCCGCGGCCGGCAGAGCGGGGGCATTCACCGGTGATGCGGTGGGCACCGGCTCGGGCGGCGTTTCACCCGTGCAGCCGACCAGCAGCAGCACGAGGACGACGAGGGTGGCGAGGGCGCGGGGGCGGTGCGTCATGGCAGCAAACTAGGCGGCACTTCCGACGAAATCGCCCGCCCGAGGCCTCGCGCGAGAAATCTGTGGATAACTCACTGCCCAATCGGCCCGCGCGCTACAGCGGCACGGTCGCGCTCACGCACCCGCAGGTCTCAGAAGCCAACGTTTCCCGCACCTTGACCCGGCCCCATCCGGCCGCGCTGTTGCTGCTCGGCTTCGTACTGCTGCCGCTGCCGGTCCAGAGTTTCCTCGGCCCGCGCACTCTCTTGCGCCTGCCGAGGCGCAATGCGGCCGCGCAGCCTCGCCCACCAGTCACCGATCGACATGTTTCGCTCCGCTCCTCGGGGGATGCCTGCTGGCAGTGTACGCAGCTGACCCCGCAGGCGAGCGTGCGTCGCCGAACAGCCGCCCAATCGACCCGCGCGGCCCCAGCCTGGAACCCGTCGGCAACCGAGGGTCACTGCGGAATCGGCCCGCCCGGACGCTCCCGCTGCACGAGGTCGAGCAGTTCGTGCCAGGCCTCGATCTTCATCCGTTCCCGCTCGTGGGACGCTCCGCGGTTGGCCTCGGCCGCCTCGATGCGCCGCCAGTCCTCGAAGGTCGAGGGGTGCAGCCCGCGGTCACTGAGGAGGGCCGGCACGTCGGTGTGCTCGTCACGCGGACCGAGTTCCGCCAGGTCGGCCAGCACCTGCTGGACGGTCTCGCGGGCGTCCGACTTGTTGGTGCCGATCACCCCGACCGGGCCGCGCTTGATCCAGCCCACCGCATATTCGCGCGGCGCGACGGCTCCGTCGTGCAGCACCCGGCCACGCTCGGTGGGAATGACCCCCAGCCGGTCGTCGAACGGCACCCCCGGCGGCCGGATCGCCCGATAGCCGATCGCCCGCAGCACCAGTTGCACGCTCAGCTGCTCGGTCTCGCCGGTGCCGCGCACCCGTCCGTCCGGGCCGATCACGGTGCGCTCCAGCACCAGGCCGCTCACCGGGTCGCCCTGCACCTCGACCGGACGGCGCCAGAACAAGAAGTGCAGCCGCACCCTGGGGTTCTGCACCCGAGTCTCGGACGCCGCCCGCAGCACCGCCAGGTTGGTGCGGCTGCGCCGGTCGAGCAGGTCGTCCTCGATCCACTCGAACGATTCGGGCTCAACGCTGACCCGCACACCCGGGGTGTTGCACAGCTCGCGCAGCTCGGTGGTGGTGAAGCTCGCGTGCTGGGGACCGCGGCGTCCGATCACCCACACATCGCGCACGTCCGCTCGGCTCAACTCGGCGAGCACGTCCTCGGGCATGTCGGTCGAGGCCAGCGCCAGCGGTTCCTTCACCAGCAGGCGCGCCACGTCGACGGCCACGTTGCCGACGCCGACCGCCGCTGCCTGGTGCACTCCGGCCAGCGACTGCGGCTCGGCGTCCGGATGGCCGGAATACCAGGCCACGAACTCGCGCGCCGAGCGGCTGCCGGTCGCATCCTCGCCGGTCACGCCCATCCGCAGGTCCTCGCTGGCGCCGACGGCGTAGATCACCGCGTCGTAGCCGGCCAGCAACTCCTCGCGGGTGACGTCACGCCCGAACGTGACCAACCCCAGAAACCGGACGGCGGGCGACTCGAACACCCTGGCCAGCGCGGTCGCCACGGACTTGATCGAGGTGTGATCGGGCGCCACCCCGTAACGCAGCAGCCCGTACGGGGTGGGCAGGCGATCGAAGATGTCGACGGCCACGTCGGGGTGCGCGGTGAGGAATTGCGCCGCGAACAGCCCGGACGGCCCCGCACCGACGATCGCGACGCGAAAGCGGGCTGGCGTCATGGCCGCACCCTACCCGCGGCGCGCCGCCGCGCCGTGCAATGGGGCGTCGGTCCGGTCAGGCGAGCACGCCGAAGTGCCGCTTCAGCACCGGCCGCCATTTGTTGGACGGCAGGTGGGGGTGCATGGCGGCGAGTGCCGTGGCGTACTTCGAGATGCTGCCCGGACGATGCCCCAACGACCACAACAGCCGGTCCATGCCGGAGGGACGGCCAGCCGATTTGGTCTCGATGATCGACAACTCCGGAAGGCTCAACCAGGCGCCGGTGCGCACGTCCCACCAGGTCAGCCCGGAGTCGATCGTCACCCTGGTCGCGGTCGGCTCGTGGAACAGCGTGATGCGGCGGTAGTCCACCCGCAGCGAGCTGCGCAGGCGCTCCACGGGAGCCTCGCGCACGCCCGCCGTCCGAAGCGTGTGGTGGACGAACCGTGCGCCCTCCTCGCTGAGGCGTTCACGTCGCTGGCCACCAACGGTCCGCCGTCCTGGGTCGTATTGCCGCTGGTGTTCATCGGGGTCGCCGCGATTCTCGCCGGGCCCGCCGAAGCGGTCGGACGGTGCTTCGGCCAGCTCGACAACCTGATCGCGTACCGCTGGGACCTGATCGGCAGCCTGACCGGCATCATCGCCTTCACCCTGCTGTCGTGGTGGCAGGCGCCGTCGGTGGTGTGGGGTGTGCTGGCCACCGCCGCCTATCTCACCCTGCTGTGGGGCTGGCGCCGGGTGGTCGCGGGCATCGCCTGCGGCGTCACCCTGGCCTGCCTGACGGCCGAAACCCTCACGCCCGGCATCAGCTGGTCGCCCTACTACAAGGTGCGGCTCAGCCAGGAAGGCGCCTATCAGGGCAAACCGCTCTACCTGATCAGCGTCAACGGGGTGCCGCACCAGCTGATGGGCTCGGCCGACTTCAAGCTGACCGCCGCCGAGGCGCAGTACCGCACCCCCTACGAACGTCGCGTGGACGCCCCGCTGCGCAACGTGCTGATCATCGGTGCCGGCTCCGGCTCGGACGTCTCCATCGCCCTGACCAAGGGCGCCGAGCACGTGGACGCCGTCGACATCGACCCCCGCATCATGCAGATCGGCGCCGAGCTGAACCCCGACCATCCCTACTCCGATCCGCGGGTGACCCGGCACGTCAACGACGGGCGGGCCTTTCTGCAATCGACCGACACCGAGTACGACCTGATTCTGTTCGCCCTGCCCGACTCGCTGGCCCTGGTCAACGGCGCCTCGCAGATTCGGCTGGAGTCGTACCTGTTCACCGCCGAGGCGCTGCGCGAGGCCCGTGATCACCTCACCGACCAGGGTGTCTTCGCGATGTACAACTACTACCGCGAGGACTGGCTGATCGACCGGCTCGGCAACACCGCGCTGCAGACCTTCGGCCATGCCCCCTGCATGGACATCTTCACCGCCCACCAAGCGGTGGTCACGGTCGCCAAGGACCTGAGCAACCAGCAGTGCGCCGCCACCAATCACCTGATCGGCACCGACGTGGTCGTCCCTGCGGACGACGACGCGCCCTTCCTGTACTTTCGCGGCGGGTTCGTGCCCGCCGAGTACCTGTGGGTGCTGGGCGGCATTCTGGTCATCTCGGTACTGACGGTGCGCATTCTTGGCGGGCCGCTGCGCGAGATGCGTCCCTACGCCGACCTGTTCTTCATGGGGGCGGCGTTCCTGCTGCTCGAAACCAAGAACATCGCCACGTTCGCGCTGCTGTTCGGCACCACCTGGCTGGTCAACGCCCTGGTGTTCGCCGGGGTGCTGCTGGTGGTGCTGGCCGCCGTCGAGACGACCCGGCGGTTCCGCACCCCGCCGCTACCCGTGGTGTACGGGGGCATCGCGGCCGCACAGCTGGTCGCCTACCTGGTTCCACCGGACGCCCTGCTGCCGCTGCCCTTCTGGCCCCGGCTGGCAGTGGCGGTGGTGCTGGCCTTCCTGCCGATCTTTCTCGCCAACGTGGCGTTCGCGAAGCGCTTCGCCCAGGCCGATTCGTCCCAGGCGGCGTTCGGGCTCAACCTGCTCGGCGCGATCGTCGGCGGCTGCCTCGAGTACGCCGCGCTGGTCACCGGCTACCGCAACCTGCTGGTCGTGGTGGCGCTGCTGTACCTGGCCGCGTTCCTGTTCAAACCACGGACGGCCGTGGGCTGAGAGTCAGCCCGCGGCCGCCGCCAGCGCCTCGGCCAGCGCGCGCGGCTGCGAGACCATCGGCCAGTGGCCCGAGTCGAGATCGACAAAGGTCAACTGCTCGGCCTTCGCCAACTCGGGCAGGTCGCCGCTCGCGATCCAGTCGCGCGCGTCGTTCGGGCTGAACTCGGGGCAGATCAGCGTGACCGGCGTGCGGTAGCGCCGCTCGTTCGCCAGCCGGACGGTGCCCTGCGCCACCCCGTCGGGCACGGCCACCATCGCGGACGCCATCCGGGCGCGCGTCGGCGCGTCCAGGTCGGCCGAGTCGGGGCCCTCGAACTGCTCCCAGCCGAGGAAGGGAATCGGCGCTCCCGTGCTGGGCAGGAAGCTCGCGTACACCTCGCCGTCCGGCGCCGGGAAGCCGCCGATCAGCACCACTTTGCCCACCGCACGCCGGTCGGCGGCGATCCAGGCCAAACTCGCCGCCGCCGAGTGGCCGACCACCACCGGGTCGTCCGCGGCGTCGACAGCGGCGAGCACCGCCTCGACCTGGTCATCGAGCGTGGCGTCGGCGCCGATCGGCAGGTCGACGGCGCGAGCGCGATGCCCCAACGCCACCAGCTCGCGCTCGACGTCGGCCCACACCTGCGGCGTGAGCCACAGCCCCTGGATCAGTACGAAGTCGGCCATCGAAACTCCTCTCGTCGTGCGTTCAACCTAGAGGCATACCCGGACGAACGTCGTCCGGGAACAACGCTCGATCCGATCGTGGGTCCGCGAGTAGGGTGGGCGATCGTTGAAGGAGGGTGCAATGGCCACCGAAACCCGCACCGGGGCGCCGACGCTGCGGTTCGCCGCCACGGTCGACACCATCGACGATCGCCGCCTGCTGCGGGTGCCCGAGCAGATCAGCCGGCAGCTGCCGTCCAGAGGCCAGGTGGCCGTGCAGGGCACGATCGACGATCAGCCGTTCACGACCGTGGTCGAGCCGGACGGACGCGGCGGGCACTGGATCGACCTCGACGCCACCGCGCAGCAGGAAGCCGGCCGCACCGTGGGTGACTCGGTAGACATCGAGTTTGCCGTGCGCAAGGACTGGCCCGAACCGACCGTTCCCGAGGATCTTGCCGCCGCGCTGGCGGCTGCCCCGGCCGCGATCGAGCGGGTCTGGAGCGACATCACCCCGATGGCGCGCTGGGAATGGGTGCGCTGGGTCAAGTCGACCAAGAACCCCGACACCAGGCAGCGGCGCGTCGAGGTCACCATCAGCAAGCTGGACGCCGGCAAGCGCCGCCCCTGCTGCTTCGACCTGTCGTCGTGCACCGACCCCGACCTGGCGCGCAGCGGCAAGCTGCGGCAGTGACCCTGGCGTCATGGACGACAGTCCCACCGCCCGGTCGCTCCGCACGCTCGACCTGATCCACAACCGTCCGGGCATCACCGCCGCCGATCTGGCCGAGCGGCTCGGGGTCACTGAGCGCGCCGTCCGGCGGTACGTGGGCACCCTGCGTGACGCCGGCGTTCCCGTCACCGGCACCCCCGGACGCTACGGCGGCTACCAGATCGGCCGTGGCGTCCGGCTGCCCCCAGTGGCGTTCAGCGGCACCGAGGCGCTGGCCCTGGTGATGGCGGTGGTCGACTCGCGCGCCGGCGCCCCGCCCGACACCCCGGTCGGCGAGGCCGTCGGCAAGCTGCTGCGCGCCCTGCCCGAGTCGGTCGCCCGATCCGCCCGGCAGCTCTGGCAGCACACGGCGGCGGCGCCGTCTGAGTTTCCGCGTCCCGAGCCGGCGATCACCAGCGGCCTGGTCGATGCGGTCGCGGCCGGACGGCGGGTACGCATCGGCTATCGCAGCGCCGCCGGCCACGAGTGGACCAACGAGGTCGACCCGTGGGCCGTGGTGGTGCGTCGAGGCCTGTGGTACCTGCTGTGCGCCAAGGGCGCAGACGAGGTGCGCACCTACCGCGTCGACCGGATCACCTCGCTCGAGCCACTCAGCGCCCACGCGAACGTACCCGCCGAGCTGGACGCCGTCGCCCAGCTGGAGCACAGCCTCAGCCAGGGATGGCAGTACCCGACCCGGGTCCGCTTCTTCGACCCGGTCGAGCGGGTGCGGCCCTGGCTACCCGGAACGATGGGTGAGCTGCGGGCCGATGGGGAGGGCTGCCTGCTGGTCGGCACCACCAGCAACCCCGACATGTATGCGGGGGAGTGGCTCGCCCAGGTCCAGCTGCCGTTCGTGATCGAGGGCGGCGATGAGCTGGTCGCAGCCATGCGCAGGGTGGTCGCGAGGCTGCAGGAATCACTGCCGCCAGGGTGAGCACAGCCGCCTCCGGGGTGAAGAAAGCCGGACGCACAAAAGGGTGGCAGATCAGGCTTCGACATCGAAGCCCGATCCTCCGCACTTTCGCGCGGCCGTCAGCCCCGGCGCCGGACGAACTCGCGCCGCGCGTACTGACCCAGGGCGTAGGTGAGGTAGCCGTCCGCGGCGGCACCGACCCCGCCACCGATCAGCGGAATGCGCTTGGCCGCCTGCACCACCGCGTGCTTGCCGGCCATCTTGGTGCCCAGGTCGCCGAACACCCGCTCGTTCACGTGCCGGTCCAGGTTCGGGTCGAACACCGGAGCGGTGGCGACCACCATCGGGGTGCTGGGCAGCTTGCCGGCGGCGATCTGCTTGCGAATCTCGTCCTCGCCGAGCATGGCGAGGGTGAGCGCGACCCGCACCCGCCGGTCGTCCACGTCGTAGCCGCGCAGGTGTGCCACCGCGGCGATCATGCGCATCTGGACGACCGCGAGTCCGGCCAGGTTGGCGGGCAGCGCGACGGGCAGGGTGAGCAGGCCGCCGATGTTGGTCAGCAGGCCCTGAGCGCCGGCGTAGCCGACGTGCTGCATGACGATCCACTCCACCGCGGCCTCGTGCTCGCCCCTGCTCTGCAACGATTTCGCCGCGGCGCTCTTGGCGCCCGGAATGTTGCCCCGACCGTCGATCGCGAACTCCAGAATGTTGCGCAGCACGCTGCCGGCCACCTCGGGCGCGCGCTGAACGAGGGTCTTGCTCGGCTCCGGGGTCGTGGTCATCTGCGGGTTGCCTCCTGGCCTGGTGCGACCGCTCCAATCTACTCAGCGGGCCGGGCCTCACCATCGGGGGAGTCCCTGCGCAGCCCCGGGGGGAGTGCCGCCACTTTTTTGTCGTTATCAGCGGGGCATCGGGCCCAGCCGTCCCGTTTCGCGACGATGTGGTTGATATGGATACCCACCGGGGTATCGATATCAACCATAAAGTGGCGAAAGTGGCCGACCGGGGGCGCGACTCCTTTCATAACCACCACAACTCGGCAACCGGCCGCTCAGCGGGTGCGGGTGGCACAATCGTGCAATGAGTCGTCCAGGCATCTTCGGGCCGTCGCGGGATTGGCCCGCGCAGGACCTGATCGGCCTCTCGGACGAACTCGACGCCGACCTGGTGGTGCTCGCCTACCGCTGCGGCGTGTTTCCGATGCCGCTGCACAACTCGTGGTTTCCGGCCCGGATGGGCTGGTGGTCGCCGATGCGCCGCGGTGTGCTGCTGCCCGATGGGGTGCGGGTCACCCGCTCGCTGCGCAAGTCGGCGCACCACTACACGACCACGATCGATGCCGCCTTCGACGAGGTGCTCGCCCGCTGCGCGGACCCGGGCCGCCCGCACGGCTGGATCGACGACGACATCGTGGCCGTGTTCGCCGAGCTGCACCGCCGCGGGGTGGTGCACAGCGTCGAGACCTGGACCCCCGACGGACGTCTCGCCGGCGGCCTCTACGGCGTCTCGCTCGGTGGCCTGTTCGCGGGGGAGTCGATGTTTCACGACCCCGCCATCGGACGGGACGCGTCCAAGGTCGCGCTGCTGCGCCTGGTGTCGGCGATGACCCGCGACGGGTCCGGTGACCGCATCATCGACGTGCAGTGGCGCACCGATCACCTGGCCACCCTCGGGGTGATCGAGATCGACCGTGAGGAGTACCTGTCGACGCTGGACGAGACCTTGGTGCTGCCCTCCCCCGACTGGAGTGCCGAACGAGGCAAGGAGCCCGAGGTTGCCTGAACTGCCCGAGGTCGAGGCCCTGCGGTCGTTTCTGCACGACCGGCTGATCGGCCGGACGATCGCCCGCACCGAACTGCTCGCCTTCAGCGCGCTGAAGACCTTTCAGCTGCCGCTGGCCGCGCTGCACGGCGCCGAGATCACCGACGTCCGCCGCTACGGCAAGTTCATCGCCATCGACGCCGGCGGCAGTTGGCTGGTGTTCCACCTGGCCAGGGCCGGTTGGCTGACCTGGCGGGATGCCATGCCGGCCAAGCCGACCCGTCCCGGACGGGGTCCGCTCAGCCTGCGCGTCGTGCTGGCCGACGACTCCGGTTTCGACCTCACCGAGATGGGCACCCAGCGCAAGCTGGCCGTGCACGTGGTGGGCGACCCGTCCGAGATCGCGATGATCACCACGCTGGGGCCGGACCCGCTGGCCGACACCTTCGACTCCGCGGCGCTGGCCGCGATTCTGGCCAAGGCCGGACGCGCCCAGCTGAAGGGCGTGCTGCGCGACCAGCGGGTGATCGCCGGCATCGGCAACGCCTACAGCGACGAGATTCTGCACGCCGCCAGGCTCAGCCCCTACAAGCCGTCCAACGGACTGAGCGCCGACGAGCACGAGCGGCTGTTCCGGGCGATCAAGGACGAACTGGGTGACGCCATCGCGCGCTCCGTCGGCCGCGCGGCCAAAGAGCTCAAGGGTGAGAAGAAGATCGGCCTGCGGGTGCACGGCCGCACCGGTGAACCCTGCGACGTGTGCGGCACCCCGATCGCCGAGGTCAGCTTCGCCGACTCGTCCCTGCAGTACTGCCCCGGCTGCCAGACCGGCGGCAAGCTGCTGGCCGATCGCAGGCTGTCCAAACTGCTCAAGTAGCAGCCTCCGGTAACAAGCTGGTCTCGACCCAGGGCCCTTTGTGGGGAGCGGACGGGGCCGCCGATAGTCTCTGCCTTGCCGTCCGAACCCCGAGGAGCACCCATGCCGAGCGCGCTGATCACGCGGGCGCGGGCCGTGCTCGATTCACCCTGGACGAGCAACGCCCGGCTCGGCCTGCGGCTGATCGTCGCAGCGACCCTGCTCACCGTGCTGATCGCCTTCCTGGGACCGTCGGCCGTCGCGCTGCGGCTCGGCCCGCGCACCACCTTCATGCCGCCCTGGTACCTGCCGGTCGGCTGGGTGCAGGTGAATGAGTGGGTGGCCGTCATCTCGCTGTGGGTGGCGCTGGCCGCGGGGGCGATCGGGCTGTGGATCTGCTACCGGGCGGTCGAGGTGGGCTGGCGGCCCCCCGTCCGCCGGTTGTTTCTGCTCGGCGCGACGCTCGCGACGGTCACCTCGCTGGTGCCGCCACTGACCTCGGCGGACGTGCTGATGTACGCCGCCTACGGACGGCTGATGGTGCTGGGCTGGAACCCCTACGACATCACCCCGGCGAACATCATCCGCCAAGAGTTCGATTCGGTGATGCGCTGGGTCGAGGCGCCCTGGCAGGACACGCCGTCGGTGTACGGACCGATCGCAGCGTTCAGCCAGTGGCTGGCCGCCACCCTGGGCGGCGAGAACATGCATCAGGTGGTGTTCTGGCTGCAGATGTTCGCGCTGATCCCCTTTCTGATCGTCGGACTGATCGTGGTCAAGATGGCCCACGGCGACCCCGCCTTTCAAACCCGGGCGGTGCTGTTCACGGTGCTGAACCCGATCATGATCTGGTCGATCTGCGCCCAGGCGCACAACGAGCCGCTGACGCTGATGTTCGCCGTCGGGGGCTTCTGGTTCCTGCGCCGCAACGCCTGGCTGGCCGGGTTGGGCATCGGCCTGGCCGGCTGCGTGAAGGTGTCGCTGGTCTACTACGGCATCGCGATGGTCTGGGGGTACCGGCACCAGCCGCGCAAGCTGCTGCAGCTGTGCGTGGCCGCGGCGGCCACGATCGGGCTGGGGTACGGACTGTTCGCACCCGAGGCCCTGTTCGCCGCCGCCCGCAACACCAGCTACGTCTCGGCCGGCTCGTGGACCGAATGGTTGCACGCCCTCGGCCAGGTCACCATTGGCGACGCCGCGTCGCGGCGGGTGATGAGCACGCTGGGCCTGATCGGCCTTTTCGTGATCGGCTGGATGCTCTCGCGCGTGCTGCCCTGGGTGACCGCCCCCGGTGGCGCGCCGGGTACCGACCCGCGGCGCGACCCGCTCACCATCACGGTCCGCACCGCCGCGCTGCTGACCGCAGCCTGGCTGATCACCTCGCCGTACACGCTCAGCTGGTACGACCTGATCACCTGGGTGCCGCTGTCGCTGATGGCGGCCAACCGGCTCGACGTGATCACCATGTGGCGCGGCACCTGGCTCTCGCTGGCCTACGTCACCGGACGGGTGATCGAGTTCGGGCCCGGCGTGGTGGTGGCCGGCTTCATCATGCGCGACGTGCTGTGCACCGCAGCCCAGATCATCGCCATCGTGTGGGTGGTCTGGTGGTGGCGCAAAGAGGGCGGCGTGCTGCCGGACGTCCGGATCGTCCGGGACGGCTGGCGCCGCATGCGCGGCCGTCCGGGCCTAGACCCGGCCTAGACTGCCCGCCGTGGACGAACCGACGCGCAGCTGGCTCCCGGCCCGCGCCGGCCGCTGGGCGTTGGCTGCCGGTGCGGCGCTCCTCTTGCTGACCGTCGGCTTGGGCGTGATCGGCGGCCGGCTGGGGCCGCCGCTGCCCGCCGCCACTATCGCTGCCCCGACGCCCGGGCCGGCTTCGGTGCTGCCGTCCCCGCCGGTCGCTGCGGTGGTCGTCGACACGCTCACCCGCGAGCTCACCGTCGAGCCGTATTTGAGCGGCCGGATGCCCCCGCGCCCGTTCGCTTTCGACGCACCCACGTCGGTCAAGGGCCTGTTCAGCGACGTGGTCTTCGGCGGCGTCACGTCCGACCCCGACTGGGATCAGGACGAGAACCTGCCGGCCACCATCGTGGTCGGCGAGTTGGAGCCGGCCGCGGTGATCGAGGGCGACCTGGGCGGCACCGCCCGCGGCGTGGTCGCCGAGTTCAGCCGGCGCAGCTTCTCGACCCTGGACGGACTCGTGGTGGCCGGCGTGCGCTCCGACGATCCGTTCGCGATCGGCAGTTACCCGGCCCAGTGGGCGCACGCCGAGGTGACCGGCCGACTGACCAGCGGCGCCACCGAACGCGTCGCGATCTCGCTGCTGCTGGTCAGCCTGCCCAACGCACGCACCTTCGCCTTCGTCGGGGTGAAGCCCGACCGGCCCACCGCTACGCCGCACTTCGCCGCCATCGACGCGGCGGCGGCGTCCATCGTCCCTGCGTCCTGACCGATCGACGCGTCACTAGACTGCTGCGGTGACCCAGACCGCTGAGCGTGGCCCGGCTGACCCCGGCCCGACCCGGCTGGCGGTGGTGGGTGCGGCTGCCGGCATGGGCCGCTGGCTGTCGGATCACCTGTTCGCCGAACTGCCCTGGCAGCAGGTGGTGCTGGTCGACACCGCACCGTCCGAGACACTGTTGGCCGGGGCGGCGGCCGGTTACGGCAGTACGCCGGTGCGCACCGGCACCCTGCGCGAGGTGGCGGCCGAACTCGGCGAGCCCGGGTTCGTGCTCTGCGTCGCCGTACCCGACAGTGCGGCCCCCGGCGTCCTGGCCGAACTGGACGCCCTGGTGCCCCCCGACGCCCCGATCATTCTGGTCAGCGTCAGCTTCACCTGGGCGATGGACGTGCTGGCCTCGGTGCCCGGACGCACCGCCGTCGCGCTGCACCCGCTGATGGACACCGCCGCCCGATCGCTCGACGGGCAGAGCGTCTGCGCCACCGAGGTGCGCGGCGCGGCGACCGGCTGGCTGGCCGGCGCCATCACCGGACGGGGCGGCATCTACACCGTGCTGTCACCCGAGCGGCACGACCGCATCATGACCGACGTGCTCGCGCTCACCCACCAGGCGCTGCTCGGCTTCGTCACCGCCGTCACCGACACCGAACTCGATCTGACCGACGAGCTGTGGGCCACCCGCACCCCGCTGTTCGAGGCGCTGCTGGGCCTGGCGGTCAGCGTGCTCGAAGAGAATCAGGAACTCACCCTCGCCCACGTGCAGGCCAGCCTGCGCGGCGGCGAGGCCTCCGCGCGCCTTGCGCGGGCCGCTGCGTCGGTGGCCGAGGCGGTGGATTCGCGCGAGGCCTTCTCGGCTCGCATCGGCGCCACTCGCGACCGCTTCACCGGCGCACTGTTCGACACCGTGCGGACGACCGCGGCCGCCACCCTGAGCGCCGGCCAGTCCAAGCGGGCGGTGCTGGCCCGGGCACGCCGGCTGGGCGGACTGGTCGGGCTGCACCCCAGCGGACGCCCCGACAAGCTGCGCGTCGGCCGGCTGGTCGAGCTGACCCCCGTCCATCTGGTGCTGGAGGAGCTGCTGATCGGGCCGAAGGGGTCGGCGGCGCTGCTGCTCGGCGCCGGCGTCCGCAATGCGGCCCGGCTGGGCCGGCGCGGCAACGTGGTGCGCACCCGGTTCGGCATCGGACACGTCGAGGTGCTGGCCGACGCCGAACTCGAGGTCGCCCTGGACGAGTGGCTGGCCCACGTGCGCCGCGACGTCCGTTTTCTGGTGCCCGAGTCGGTGGCCGGCGAGGGCATCGCGTCCGTGGTGCGCGAGCAGCGCGGTATTGGTTCGGCGCAGCTGGTCTCCGAAGCGGTCCGGACGGGGCAGCGGGCCGTGGTGATCCGCACCGGAATTCGGGCCGACCTCGACCTGGACGAAACCATCGAACGCCTGCGCCGCGCCGTCGAGGTCGCCTACGCCTGGCCGCACGGCGTGGCCCGTCCGGTGCGAGGCGCAGCCCCGGAACTGCGCTACCTGGGGCCGCCCGGCAGCTTCTCAGAAAGCGCCGCCCGGCAGTTCGCGGTCGGGTTGACCGGGGCCGGGGAGCATTCGGTGCAGATCGAGCCGACGGGTTCGTTCGACGACGTGCTCGACTTCGTCGGCGCCGGCGGCCTCGGCGTGCTGCCGATCACCAGCTCGGCATCGGGCCTGGTCAGCCGGGCCACCCGGGCGCTGCTGGGCTGCTCCGCGAATCTGGTGGCCGGTGGCGTGGTCGACGTGGCGGTGCGGTTCGACGCCTATGCCGCCGGGCCGGTGGTGCTGGCCGAACTGCGTGGGGCGCCGGTGTTCAGCCACCCGCAGGCGCTGGCCCAGTGTGCGAACTTCGTCACCCGCTGGGGGCTGGACCCGCAGCCGTGTGCGTCCACCACCGACGCCCTGCATCGGCTGCAGCAGGTGGACGGCCCGGCGATCGCGATCGCGTCCTCGGGCGCCGAGGCCGACCACGGCTTCGTCCACGTGGTGGAGCGCGAGATCGACGACCTTTCGGGTTCGATCACCCGCTTTCTGATCGTCGGCCAGCCGGACGCCTTCGCCGAGCACCGGGACGGCTCCGACCCCACCCTTCGCCGCATCGTGCTGGCGCCGTCGGTCGCCTCGATCGCTCATCTGATCGGACGCGGCGCGGGCTTCGACGAGCTGCTCACCGACGCCGAGGGGCAGTGCCTGTGGGTGAGCAGCCAGGCGGTCGTCGAGCTGCCGGACGGGGTTCGCGACCTGGGCGTGGTGCCGTGGTCCCCCCGGACGCCGGTGGTGCGCCCGACTCCCGGCTGACCCCGTCATCCCGGCGAACGCCGGGATCTCGTCCGCTCAATCACCGCTGGTCAAGCTTGTCGAGACCGCTCAGCCCGGCACCATCACCGTGAGCGCCTGCGGCACCACCTTCGCGCGCAGTCGCCGGCACTCGCCGGACGCGTCACCGTCCAGCTGGTATTCGACCGGCTCGCGACACTCGATCAACACCGTGCGGCCCTGCCCGCGGTCGATCTCGGACGCCTCGGGCACCGGCAGGATCACGCTGGTGGTGATTCGCACCCAGTCGGCCACGTTGGTCGGCGAGGCGACGAACAGGTCGAGCAGTCCGTCGTCGAAGCGGGCATCGGGCAGCAACTGCACGTTGCCCTGCAGGTTGCCGACGTTGCCGACGATCACCAGCCCGGCGTGCCGCTCGAACGCCTCGGCCTCGTCGAGCCGCACGGTCACGTCGAACATCGGCAGGTTGGCGGCGTCCGGGGCGGCCACCACGTAGGCGGCGGGACCGATCACCTTCTTCAGGCCGTCGTCCGTGCCGCTCATGATGCGGGCGTCCAGGCCCAGGCCGGCCATCACCGCGATGTGTTCGGGGGTCTCGGTGTCATCGATCAGCACCTCGACCAGGTCGATACGCTTCCGCACACCGTGAAAGACCACCTCGAGCGCCTGTGACTCATCCAGGGGAACGCCCAGGTTGCGGGCCAGCAGGTTTCCGGTGCCGGACGGCAGCACTCCCAGCGGAACATCGGTGCCCGACAGCTCCGAACACACCACCCGCACAGTGCCGTCGCCACCCGCCACCAGCACCAGATCGACCTTGGCTTCGATGGCCGCCCGGGCCATGCCGCGTCCGGGGTCGTCGGCGCTGGTCTCGAGGAACATCGGCACCCAGCCGTTCTGCCGGCAGTCGAACTCGACGTGCCTGCGGAACGCCGCCCAGTCGGGGATCTTGGTCGGGTTCACCACGATCGCGCACCGCTTCGCACGGCGTCCCTGCAGCGCCGCTGCCCGGGTCGGACGCTCCGGCTGCATGTGCACCCGCGCGATGCTCAGGCACAGGCTGGCCGCGAAGCCACCCCACAGCAGCCCGCCCACCAGATCGCTCAGCCAGTGGGCATGCAGCAGCCAGCGATCCACACCGACCACCACGATCAGCCCGATGCCGAGCCAGCGCCACAGTTCGATCACGCGTCGCGGCTGCCGGGTCGTGGTGGTGGTGGCGATCACCAGCAGTGCGGCGAGCGTGACCGCCACCAGATGCCCGGACGGGTACGCGTAGCCCTGGTTGGTGATCAGCTCGGGCAGCGAACCCGGCGGACGCTCGCGCCGGAACACCCCGCGCATCAGCTCCTGCCCACCCCAGCCCAGCACGATCGAACCGAGCACGGCGAGGGTGAGGTTGCGCAGCCGGCGCCGGAACGCCCAGATCGCGATACCGGCCAGCGCGCTGTAGACGACGAACGGATGAAAGACCACCGCGACGGCCGCGGCGACCTGCACCGCCGGGCTCTGCCAGCGCGGGGGCGGTGCCTGCAGGGCGTCCAGACCCCGAAGCGCGCCGGCGAACGTAAGCCAGGTCCACAGCGCGAAACCGACCCCGAACCCGATGGCCGCGATCGGTGCGATGCCCAGCCGGCGTGTGCGCATGCGTCATTGTGGCACCCCGCCAGCCAACCGCTCCGGCGGCGGCTCGGGACGCGCGGGCGCGCCCGATAGGCTGGCTCGGTGATCGACCCGAAGTTGCTGCGCACCCAGCCCGATGCCCTGCGAGCCGCGCAGGAGGCGCGCGGCGAGTCCGTCCAACTGGTCGACGAACTGATCGCTGCGGACGAGTCGCGGCGCTCGTCCATCGCCGCGTTCGAGGCGCTGCGGGCCGAGCAGAAGACGATCGGACGCGAGGTGGCGCGAGCCAAGGGCGACGAGAAGGTGGCCCTGATCACCCGCACCAAAACACTCTCGGCGCAGGTCAAGGCCGCAGAGAGCGCCGTCAACCAGGCCGCCGAGCGCTTCGACGAACTGATGCTCGCCTTGCCCAATCCGGTGTTCGCCGACGTGCCCCGCGGCGGCGAGGACGACTTCGTGGTCGTCTCGACCCACGGCACACCGCGCGACTTCGCGGCCGAGGGGTTCGCCCCGCGCGACCACCTCGAGCTGGGCGAACTGCTGGGCGCGATCGACATGGCCCGCGGCACCAAGGTGTCGGGCTCGCGCTTCTACTTTCTCACCGGACAAGGGGCGTTGCTCGAACTGGCGCTGGTCAATCTGGCCATGGCCAAGGCCGTCGAGTGGGGCTTCACGCCGATCCTGCCGCCGGCGCTGGTCAAGCCGTCGGCGATGGAGGGCACCGGCTTTCTGGGCCAGGCCGCGCAGGACGTCTACCACTTGCCCGCCGACGACCTGTACCTGGTCGGCACGTCCGAGGTGGCGTTGGCCGCCTTTCACAGCGACGAGATTCTCGAGCCGACCGCCCTGCCACTGAAGTACGCCGGCTTCTCGCCGTGCTATCGCCGCGAGGCGGGCAGCTACGGCAAGGACACCAAGGGCATCTTTCGGGTGCACTGGTTCGACAAGGTCGAGATGTTCGTCTACTGCCACCCCGACGAGGCGGACGCACTGCACCGCACGCTGCTCGACTTCGAGAAGGACTTCATCACCTCGCTCGAACTGCCCTTCCAGGTGCTCGAGGTGGCCTCGGGCGATCTGGGGCTGAGCGCCGCCCGCAAGTTCGACTGCTACGGCTGGATTCCCACCCAGGGCCGCTACCGCGAGATCACGTCCACCTCGAACTGCACCACGTTCCAGGCCAGGCGGCTGAACATCCGCATGCGTACCGAGCAGGGCACCGAGTCGGTGGCCACGCTCAACGGCACGCTGTGCGCGATGACCCGCATGATCATCCTGCTGCTCGAGAACCACCAGCAGCCGGACGGGTCAGTGCGCATTCCCGCAGCGCTGCGGCCGTACCTGGCGGGCCGGGAGTTCCTCACCCCGGTGAACTGAGCGGCCGATGACCTGGCGACCGAAGCTGGTGGCGCTCGACATCGACGGCACCCTGATCGGCCATGACGGACGGCTGCCGCCCGCCGTCCACCGGGCCGTCCGGGCCGTCGTCGACGCCGGTGTGCCCGTGGTGCTCAGCACCGGACGTGGCTGGGCCGGCACCAAGCCGCTGGCGCACGCCCTGGGGTTGCCGCCGGGCCAGCACGTGTCGTCCAACGGCGCGGTGCGGGTCAGCTACCCGCCGCTGGAGGTACTCGAGCGGGTGACCTTCGACCCGGCGGCCGTGGTCGAACGGGTGCTGGTCGAGCACCCCGAGGCGATGCTGGCCGTCGAGGTGATTGGGCAGGGGTTCAAGGTCAACCGGGTCTTCCCCGAGGGTGAGCTGACCGGCGAACTGATCGAAGTGGACCTGGGCGAACTGGTCGCCGAGCCGGTCACCCGCGTCGTGGTCCGCGACCCCAACGCGTCCGAGCAGGACTTCATCCGGCTCGCGCACCGGCTGGGCATGGAGGGCGTCACCTACTTCATCGGCTACACCGCCTGGCTCGACATCGCGCCCGACGGTGTGGACAAGTCCTACGGCCTGTCGTCGGTGTGTCGCGACCTGGGCATCGACCGCGCGGACGTGCTGGCCCTGGGCGATGGCCGCAACGACATCGAGATGCTCACCTGGGCCGGACGGGGCGTCGCCCTCGGTGAGGCGCCCGAAGAGGTGAAGCGGGCCGCGGACGCGGTGGCGGAGCGGTTCGCCGACGGCGGTACAGCGAAGGAGCTGCGGCGCTGGTTCTGACGCCGGTCGAGCTTGTCGAGACCCCCTTCGTGTCGATCCGCCGAGCCCCCGGGGATCCCGGGGCAGGCCCGGGATGACGAACGCCCGCTGGTCCCGACATCCCGGCGGATGGCGGGATCTCGTGCGGCGCGCTGGGGTCATGCCCAGGCGTGCGTCCCGCGGAGGTGAGATCCCGGCGTGCGCCGGGATGACGGAGTGCCGGCTCGGAACGAAGATCCCGGCATGCGCCGCGATGACGGGCTGTGGGCTGGAACCGTCCCCCGCCGCACCCCCCCTTCATCCCGCCGCACCCCCTCGTCATCCCGGCGGACGCCGGGATCTCTGCGCTCGACCGACGGATGGGTGTCGACGAGCTCGGGCGGCGTCAGAAGCTGCCCTGCAGCGGGGCCGATTCCTCCAGCTTGATTCGCGCCCGGGTCAGCGCCGTGATCACCTCGGCCTCCCGCTTGGCGCTGTACCGATCGAGCGGCATCGAACAGCTGATCGCGTCCGTCACCGGCGAGGTGTAGCCCAGTGCCATGCCCACGCAATGGGTGCCGCGGGTGTTCTCTTCGTCGTCGATCGAGTAGCCGCGCTCGCGGGTCAGCGCCAGGTCGGCGGCCAGGGCGTCCGGATCGGTGATCGTACGGTCGGTGAGCGCCTCCAGCGGGCCGGACAACTCATCGCCGCGCGCGGCCAGCACGGCCTTGCCCAGGCTGGTCGAGTGCGCCGGCAACCAGCGACCCACGCGCGAGATGCGGCGGGCGCTCTGCCCGGATTCCTGGGTGATCAGGTACACCATGCGGTCGCCGTCGAGGCGGGCCAGGTGAATCGTCTCGCCGAGGTCGTCGCGCAGGTCGGCGAGCACCGGACGGGCGGCGCGCACATACGGATCGGCCTCCAGGAACGCCGCGCCCACCAGCAACGCCCGTAGTCCGAGCGTGTACAGGGTGCCCGTCGGGTCGGTACGCACCCAGCCGGACGCCGTCAGCGTGCGCAGCAACGCATGCACGCTGGAGCGCGGAGCGCGCAGATCGTCGGCCAGCTCGCGCAACCTCGCGGGCAGCCCGTTGCGCTCGGCGAGGGTTTCGAGCAATTGGACGGTGCGCAGCGCCGACTTCACCGACGGGGAGCGGTCATCGCCGGGCGCCTCGCTGCGCTGAATGGCCATGTCGTCACAGTACAGCCACGTGCGCTATGTGCATATAGACAGAAAAGATTCAGATACATGTACGCAGTCTGTTGACATGAACGTCAGATGGGCGCATGATGTTCACGTATCTGGACGGTGATTCGGATATGCGAACTGGACCGGCACCCAGTGCCGTGGAGGAGGAACGAAGATGTTCACACCACAAGGCATCATCCCGGCGCTCGTCACCCCGCTGACGCGGGAGGGCGAACTGATGGAGGACGGCCTGCGCAACCTGCTCGACTACGTGATCGCCGGCGGAGTGCACGGGGTCTTCGTACTGGGCAGCTCCGGTGAGATCTACGGCCTGGACGACGCCCAGAAGCGCCGGGTGCTCGAGGTCACCACCGAGCACGTCAACGGCCGGGTCGCGGTCTACGCCGGCGCCAGCGAGATCACCACCCGCGACTGCGTGAAGACCGCGAAGCTCGCGGCCGAGGTCGGCGGCGTCGACGCGCTGTCGGTGCTCACCCCCTACTTCATGACCCCCACCCAGGCCGAGCTGGTCGAGCACTACCGCACCATCGCCGCGGCCACCGACCTGCCGCTGGTGCTCTACAACAACCCGGGCCGCACCAAGGTGCCGATCACCGTGGCCAGCGCCGTCCAACTGGCAATGGTCGACACCATCGTGGGCATCAAGGATTCCAGCGGTGACTTCACCCTGAGCACCGACTACATCCGCGAGACCCCGGACGACTTCGCCGTGCTGCTCGGTCGCGACACTCTGATCTACGCGGGCCTGTGCCACGGGGCGTCCGGCGCCATCGCGTCCACCGGCAACATCGTGCCGAAGCTGATCGTGGGCATCTACGACGCGTTCCAGGCCGGCGACACCGCCGAGGCGCTACGGCTGCAGAGCGAACTCACCCCGCTGCGCAACCTCGTCGACGTCGCCACGTTCCCGGTGGTGCTGAAAGAGGGCCTGCGGGCCGCCGGAATCGACGCCGGCTACTGCCTGGCCCCCGCCCGCGATCTCGACGAGCGCTACCGCGCCGAACTCGCCACCGTCGTGGCCAACCTCATCTGACCCCCAACCCAAGCTGCACTGAAGGAGCTTGTCATGCCTCTGGTAATCGTCGGGATCTCGGTCCTGGTTCTGCTGTTCCTGATGACGAAGCTGAAGATCAACGGCTTCGTCGCCCTACTCGTCGTCGCCGTGGCCGTCGGCCTGGTCGAAGGCATTCCGCTCGCCGACATTCCGGGCATCCTCGCCGACGGCGTGGGTGGCCAGCTGGACGACACCCTGCTGGTGATCGGCCTCGGCGCAATGATCGGACGCGTCATGGGCGACGCCGGCGCCGCCCAACGCATCGCCATGAAGATGGTCGAGAAGGTCGGCCTCAAGGGCGTCCAGGTCGCCATGGTGATCACCGCCATGCTGGTCGGCGTCACCATGTTCTACGAGGTCGCGTTCGTGATCATCGTGCCCGTCGCCTTCACCCTGGTCCGCGCCACCAAGTCCAACCTGCTGTGGGTCGGCCTGCCGATGTCGATCACGCTATCGACCATGCACAGCTTCCTGCCCCCGCACCCCGGTCCGGTCGCCGTCGCCGGCACCTACGAGGCTTCGGTGGGCCTGACGCTGGCCTACGGCCTGCTGATCGCCGTCCCGGCCGGCGCCCTGATCGCCCTGGTCTGGCCCCGGCTCAGCTTCGTCCGCAAGATGGACCCGCAGATCCCGGCCGGCCTGGTCTCGGACAAGCTGTTCGACGACGACGAAATGCCGTCGCTGTGGACGTCGCTCGCCGTGGCCCTGCTGCCCGTGGTGCTGATCGCCGGCGCCGCGATCTTTGAGATGACGGCGCCGGAATCCCCCGCCATCGGCTTCGTGCAGTTCATCGGCTCGGCGCCGATCGCGCTGCTGATCACCCTGCTGATCGCGTGCTACGTGTTCGGCCCGATGATCGGACGCACCCTCGACGACGTCGGCAAGTCGGCCGTTGACTCCGCGAAACCGATGGCGATCATCCTGATGGTGATCGGCGCCGGCGGCGCCTTCAAAGAGATCCTCACCGAGGCCGGCATCGCCGACTACATCGCCGAGCTGACCAGCACCTGGAACATCTCGCCGATCATCCTGGCCTGGCTGATCGCCGTGATCCTGCGGATCGCGCTCGGCTCGGCCACCGTCGCGGTGGTCACCGCAGCCGGCATCGCGGCCCCGCTGGTCGCCGGCAGCGGCATCTCGCCCGAACTGATGGTGCTGGCCACGTCCTGCGGCTCGATCGCCTTCAGCCACGTCAACGACCCGGGGTTCTGGATGTTCAAGGAGTACTTCGGCCTCTCGGTCACCGATGCCCTCAAGACCCGCACCACCTACACCACGACGCTCGCGATTCTGGGCCTCGGTGGCGTGCTGCTGCTGAGCACCTTCATCCACTGAGCACTCGCACCCATCGACCCACCCATCGAAAGGATCACTCATGAAGATCGGAATCATCGGACTCGGCATCATGGGCAAGCCCATGGCCAAGAACCTGGTCAAGGCCGGTCACGCGCTGGTCGTCCGCGACAACAACACCGACAGCCAGAACGAACTCGTCGCGCTGGGTGCCAGCGTCGCCGACTCGGCCAGGCAGGTCGCCGAGCAGGTCGACCTGGTGCTCACCATGCTGCCCAACTCACCGCAGGTGCGTGAGGTCGCGCTCGGTACCGACGGCATCGCGGACGGGGCGCACGACGGCTTGGTCTACATCGACATGAGCTCCATCGACCCGCTGGTCTCTCGCGAAGTGGCGGACGAACTGGCGGCCAAGGGCGTCCAGATGCTCGACGCGCCGGTCTCCGGCGGCGAACCGTTCGCCATCGCGGGCACGCTGTCGTTCATGGTCGGCGGCCCGCAGGAGCTGTTCGACACCTACGCGCCGGTGCTGTCGGCGATGGGCAAGTCGGTCGTCCGAGTCGGCGAGATCGGTGCCGGCAACATCGCCAAGCTCGCCAACCAGGCCATCGTCGCGGTCAACATCGCGGTGGTCGCCGAGGCGCTGGTGCTGGCCCAGAAGGCCGGCGTCGACCCCGAATCGGTGTTCGAGGCGATCAAGGGCGGGCTCGCGGGCTCCAACGTGATGAACGCCAAGGCGCCGATGATGCTGGACCGCCGCTTCGACCCCGGCTTCCGGATCAACCTGCACCTGAAGGACCTGACCAACGTCATGTCCACCGCCCACGCGGTGGCCTCGCCGATGCCGCTGACCGCGTCAGTGTTCGAACTGATGACGCAGCTCAAGGCGCACGGCTTCGAGGGTGAAGACCACTCGTCGCTGCTGCGCACCTACGAATCCGCCGCCGGCATCGAATTCGGCCGCGGCGAACCGTCCGCCTGACATCCATCGCTCAACTCAACGAGGAGACATCATGAGCATCCCGACCATCGTCGCCGCCGAGGTCTTTCCGGTCGCCGGACGCGACTGCATGGAACTGAACCTGTCCGGGGCCCACGGCCCCTACTTCACCCGCAACATCGTCATTCTCACCGATTCGGAAGGTAACACCGGCGTCGGTGAGGTGCCGGGCGGGCAGAAGATCACCGACACCATCACCGACGCGTTCGAGTACGTCATCGGATCGTCCATCGGCGGCTTCGCCAGCATTCTTCGCGGCATCGGTGAACGCTATGCCGCCCGCGATTCCGGCGGACGCGGCCTGCAGACCTTCGACCTGCGCACCACCGTCCATGCCGTGACGGCGATCGAGTCGGCCTACCTCGACCTGCTCGGCAAGCATCTCGGCGTGCCCGTCGCCGAGCTGCTCGGCGAGGGCAAGCAGCGTGACTCGGTCAAGGTGCTCGGCTACCTGTTCTATGTCGGCGACCCCGACAAGACCGACATCGGCTACCTGCGCGAGCCCGAGTCGGCGACCGACTGGTACCGGCTGCGGCACGAAGAGGCCGTCACCCCCGAGCAGATCGTCGCGCTCGGCGAGACGGCGTACGCCAAGTACGGCTTCGAGGACTTCAAGCTCAAGGGCGGCGTGTTCGACGGCGACGCCGAGGTCGAGGCGATCAAGGCGCTCAAGGCCCGCTTCCCGGACGCCCGGATCACCCTCGACCCCAACGGCGCCTGGTCGCTGGCCGAGGCGATCCGGCTGTGCAAGCCGCTGGTCGGCACCCTCGCCTACGCCGAGGACCCCTGCGGCGCCGAAGAGGGCTTCTCCGGCCGCGAGATCCTGGCCGAGTTCCGCCGGGCCACCGGGCTGCCGACCGCCACCAACATGGTCGCCACCGACTGGCGGCAGATGACCAGCTCGATGCTGCTGCAGTCGGTGTCGATCCCGCTGGCCGACCCGCACTTCTGGACGATGCGCGGCTCCGTCCGGGTCGCCCAGTTGTGCCACGACACCGGGCTGACCTGGGGTTGCCACAGCAACAACCACTTCGACATCTCGCTGGCCATGGTGGCCCACTGCGGGGCGGCCGCTCCGGGTGAGTACAACGCTCTGGACACCCACTGGATCTGGCAGGAGGGCGTCGAGCGGCTGACCAAGCAACCGCCGCAGATCGTCGGCGGCGAGATCGCCGTCACCGACGCGCCCGGGCTGGGCATCGAGATCGACCGCGACCAGGTTCTGGCCGCCCACGAGCTGTACCAGCAGCACGCCCTGGGCGCCCGGGACGACGCGGCCGGCATGCAGTTCCTGATTCCGGGCTGGACGTTCGACAACAAGCGTCCCGCCATGGTGCGCTGAGCACTCAGCGGAGGAGGCAACCATGAAGGTCGTCCTGGCCCCGGACTCGTTCAAGGAGTCCATGTCGGCCGCCGAGGCGGCAGCGGCGATGGCGCGCGGGGTGCGCGAGGTGCTCCCCGACGCCACCTGCATCGAGGTGCCGATGGCCGATGGCGGCGAAGGAACCACCGAGGCTCTGGTGGACGCCCTGGGCGGTGAGTGGCGCAGCGTGTCGAGCGTGGATGCGCTCGGCCGTCGGATCACCGCTCGCTACGGGCTCACCCCCGACGGCCTCGCGGTGATCGAGGTGGCGGCCACGGTCGGCATCGGGCAGATCGCTCCGGCCGAGCGCGACGTGATGGCGGCCAGTTCGATCGGCGTGGCCGACCTGGTCCGCGACGCGCTGGACGCCGGCGCGACCCGGCTGATCGTCGGGCTCGGCGGCTCGGCCACCACCGACGGTGGGGCCGGGCTGCTGGCGGGGCTCGGTGCCGTCTGGCTGGCTGCGGACGGTGCCGTGCTCGCACCCACGCCGACAGCCCTGGCGGCGCTGGACCGGGTCGAGCTGTCCGGGCTGGATCCGCGGCTGGCCGGGGTCACCATCGACCTGGCCTGCGACGTGACCAACCCGCTGCTCGGACCGTCCGGATCGGCGGCGGTGTTCGGGCCGCAGAAGGGCGCCACGCCCGAGCAGGTGCCGGTGCTGGACGGCATGCTGGCGCGCATCGCCGACGCCCTGGTCGCAGCCGGTGCGCCCGAGGTGCGTGAGGTGCCCGGCGCCGGGGCGGCCGGCGGACTCGGTGCGGCGCTGCTGTCGCTGGGTGGCCGGCGCCGCCGCGGCGTCGAGGTGGTCGCCGAGGCGGCCGGCCTGGCAGCCCACGTCGAGGGCGCCGATCTGGTGCTCACCGGCGAGGGATCGATCGACAGCCAGACGCTGGCCGGCAAGACGCCGGCCGGGGTCGCCGAGGTCGCGGGGCGGTTCGGGGTGCCGGTGATCGCCTTCGCCGGACGCCTCGGTGACGACGCGGACGTGCTGGTCGGCAACGGCTTCGCAGCGGTGGTGCCGATCACCACCGGCCCGTGCGACCTGCCCACGGCATTGGCCGAAGGCCCGGCGAACCTGCAACGCGCCGTGGCCACCGCGATGAGGCTCTTCAGTTTCTGCAGCTGCTGAGGCTCGTCATCCCACCGACCCCTCGTCATCCCGGCGACCCCTCGTCATGCCGGCGCACGCTCTCGTCGTCCCGCCGCACCCCCTCGTCATCCCGCCGCACCCCCTCGTCATCCCGGCGCATGCCGGGATCTCGTGCGGCGCGCTGGGGTCGTGCCCAGGCGTGCGTCCCGCGGGGGTGAGGTCCGGGCATGCGCCGGGATGACGGAGCGTGGGGTGGGAACGAAGATCCCGGCATGCGCCGGGATGACGGGCTGTGGGGTGGACCGTCCGCCCGGCGCACGCTCTCGTCGTCCCGCCGACCCCTCGTCATCCCGGCGGATGCCGGGATCTCGTGCGGCGCGCTGGGGTCGTGCCCAGGCGTGCGTCCCGCGGGGGTGAGATCCTGGCGTTCGCCGGGATGACGCAGTGCCGGCTCGGAACGAAGATCCGGGCATGCGCCGGGATGACGGAGTGTGGGCTCGGAACGAAGGTCCCGGCATGCGCCGGAATGACGGGCTGTGGGGTGGACCGTCCGCCCGGCGCACGCTCTCGCCGTCCCGCCGCACCCCCTCGTCATCCCGCCGCACCCCCTCGTCATCCCGGCGCATGCCGGGATCTCGTGCGGCGCGCTGGGGTCGTGCCCAGCCGTGCGTCCTGCGGGGTGAGGTCCGGGCATGCGCCGGGATGACGGAGCGTGGGGTGGGAACGAAGATCCCGGCATGCGCCGGGATGACGGAGTGTGGACTGGACCGTCATCCCGCCGCACCATCGGCAGCTGAGGTAGCCCTCTCCCGTCCGGGCTCTCTGCGCGTGAAAGGATCACGTGTGGCTTCTCTCAAACCCGCCCGCGTCTCCCGGGCCGTCGGCCAGGTCGCTCTCGGTACAGCCCTGGCCTTCGCCGGCACCATGCACCTGACCGGTGCCCGCGAAGAGTTCCAGGCCCAGGTGCCGTCCTGGTTCCCGGCCGACCCGGACGTGGTGGTGCTCGCGTCCGGGGTGGTCGAGATCGGTCTCGGGGTCGCACTGCTGACCCTCTGGAAGCAGCCCGCACGCGCCTGGCTCGGCGCGACGACGGCCGCGTTCTTCGTCGCGATCTTCCCGGGCAACGTCGCGCAGTTCGTCGAGGGCAAGGACGGTTTCGGGCTCGACACCGATCAGGCACGGCTCGTCCGGCTGCTCTTCCAGCCGTTCCTGGTCGTCGGCGCCTTGGCGGCAACGGACGCCGTCGGCACGCTGCGGCGGCGCCGCGACCCCGCGTCGATCCACTGAGCGCGGGCGGCGGGCGACGACGTCCGGCCTTGTCCCGCAGATAACAGGTTGAACACAACTCGGTGTCAGGACTGCCGTGTTCGCTGACCGGCCGCTAGCGTGCCCCCAAACGGCGGCGCTGCGCCGCCGGGACACGATGGGAGAAATTGAGTGAGTAAGACCATCCCCCTACGCCGCGGGGTGGCCGCAACCGCGGCGATCGCCCTGCTCGTCGGATTCGGCGGCTGCGTCCAGAGCCAGCGTGAGACGGCCAGCCCCGGTGCCACCGCGGGCGGCACCAAGGACATGTTCGTGTTCGCGGCTTCGTCCGACCCGGTCATGCTCGACCCTGCGATGGCCAGCGACGGCGAGACCTTCCGCGTCGCCCGCCAGCAGTTCGAGGGGCTGATCGGCACCAAGCCCGGCACCACCGAACTGGAGCCCCTGCTGGCGACCGAGTGGAAGGCGGCGGCCGACAACGCCTCGTTCACCTTCACGCTGCGCGAGGGGGTCAAGTTCTCAGACGACACCGACTTCAACGCCGAAGCGGTCTGCGCCAACTTCGACCGCTGGTTCAACTGGACGGGCATCAACCAGTCCGAGAACATCTCGTACTACTACGGCAAGCTGATGCGCGGCTTCAAGACCGGCGACAACGCCGCTGATGCGCTGTACAAGAACTGTGAGGCCACCAGCCCCACCGAGGTGACGATCAACCTCAACAGCCCCTTCGTGCACTTCCCGGACGCCATGACGCTGCCGGCCTTCTCGATGCAGTCGCCGACCGCACTGAAGAAGTTCAACGCCGACAACACCAGCGGCACCGAGGACGATCCGCGCTTCTCTGAGTACGCCACCGAGCACCCGACCGGCACCGGTCCGTTCGTCTTCGAGTCCTGGGACCGCGGCCAGCAGGTCAAGCTCAAGCGCAACGACAACTACTGGGGCGAGAAGGCCAAGGTCTCCGAGGTGATCATTCGCACCATCTCGGATTCGAAGGCCCGCACCCAGGAGCTGCAGGCTGGCAACATCGACGGCTACGACCTGGTGGCCCCGGCCGATCAGGCCACGCTGAAGAGTGGCGGCTTCCAGATTCTCAACCGCCCGGCGTTCAACATTCTCTACCTGGGCATGAACCAGAAGGTGAAGGCCCTCTCGGACCTCAAGGTGCGTCAGGCCCTCGCCTATGCGATCGACAAGGACGCCCTGATCAAGCAGGTGATGCCCGAGGGCACCACGGCCGCGATCAACTTCATGCCCGACAACGTGACCGGCTGGAACGGCAGCGTCGAGAAGTACGCCTACAACCCCGACAAGGCCAAGCAGCTGCTCAAGGAGGCCGGGCAAGAGAACCTGACCCTCGAGTTCAACTACCCGACCGGCGTGTCCCGGCCGTACATGCCTTCGCCCGAAGACATCTACGCCTCGCTGAAGGCGCAGCTCGAAGCGGTCGGCGTCAAGGTCACCCCGGTGGCCAACAAGTGGAGCCCCGACTACCTGCAGGTCATCCAGGGCGGCAGCAGCCACGGCATCCACCTGCTCGGCTGGACCGGTGACTACAACGACCCCGACAACTTCATCGGCGTCTTCTTCGGCACCAAGTCCAACGAGTGGGGCTTCGACAACCCCGAGCTGTTCAACGCTCTCAAAGAGGCCCGCGCCATGGGCGATGCCGCGGCTCAGAAGGCCAAGTACGAAGAGATCAACGCCATGATCGCCGATTTCGTGCCGGGCGTTCCGCTCACCCACGCCCCGCCGTCCCTGGCTTTCGCCAAGGGCGTTCAGGGTTACGTGCCCTCGCCGATCCAGGACGAGGTCTGGAACGTGGTGTCGATTACCAAGTGATCTTTCGCTGATCTCTTGATCTGCGGGCCGGGTCGGTACCACTATTACGTGGGCCCGACCCGGCCCCCTAGCCCAAAGGCCCCGCATGCTCAGGTTCGCCGTCCGCCGCATTCTGCTGCTGGTTCCGGTGCTGTTCGGGCTGAGCGTGCTGCTGTTCCTGTGGCTTCGTGCGCTGCCGGGCGACCCCGCCCGGGCCCTGCTAGGCGAGAAGGCGACGCCCGAGGCCATCGCCCGCATCAACGCGCAGTACGGCTTCGACCAGCCGATCCTGCAGCAGTACCTCACCTATGTCGGTCAGCTCGTCCGTGGCGACTTCGGCAGCAGCCCCCGCACCGGTGAGCCGGTGGTCGAGACGTTCCTGCTGCGCTTTCCGGCCACCATCGAGCTCGCCCTCGCCGCCTTGTTGTTCGCGGTGGTCATCGGCATTCCGCTGGGGTACCTCGCCGCCAAGCGGGCCGGCGGGATGATCGACACCCTCACTGTCTCGGCCTCGCTGGCCGGCGTGGTGGTTCCGGTCTTCGTGCTCGCTTACCTGCTCAAGGTGGTGTTCGCGGTCGGGCTGCCCGGTTGGGAATGGCTGGCGGTGCTGCCCTCGTCCGGTAGACAGTCGGTCACCATCGACGCCACCCACGTGACCAACTTCTACGTGCTGGACGGGCTGCTGACCGGCGAGCTGGACGCCGCCTGGGACGCGATCCTGCACCTCATCCTGCCCGCCATCGCCCTGGGCAGCATTCCGTTGGCCATCATCGTGCGAATGACCCGCGCCTCGGTGCTGGACGTGCTGCACGAGGACTATGTGCGCACCGCCCGGGCCAAGGGCCTGCCCTCCGGCCTGGTCAGCAGGCGCCACGTGCTGCGCAACGCGCTGCTGCCGGTCACCACCACGATCGGCCTGCAGACCGGTGCCCTGCTCGCCGGTGCGGTGCTGACCGAATCGGTGTTCGCGATCAACGGCATCGGCTCCTATCTGTTCGAGGCCATCTCGAACCTGGACTTCGCCGTGCTGCAGGGCTTCATCGTGTTCATCGCGCTGGTGTATGCGTTGGTGAACCTGGTGGTCGACCTGTTGTACGGCCTGATCGATCCGAGGTTGAGAACCCGATGAGCGCCGACGAACCGCACCGCAGCCGCACCGACGACCAGTGGGGCGACGACGACCTGCCGGTCATTCCCGACATCGCTGTCGCCACGTCCGTCGGGCTGATCGAACGGCCGCCGCTGCTCGCCGAAGCGATGGGCGACGACGGCGTCCACGAAGAGGGCACCAGCCTGTGGAAGGGCGCGTTCCAGCGCCTGGTCCGCAACCCGTCGGCGATCATCGGCGCGGTGATCGTGGCCGGCTTCGTGCTGATCGCGGTGTTCGCGCCCGTGCTGGCCCCGTACGAGCCGGCCGGGTCGCAGTGGATCAGCCAGATCACCCCGTCCACGTTGCCTCCGTTCTCGCCGGAGCATCCGCTGGGCCTCGACCCGTTCGGCTCCGACCTGCTCACCCAGCTCATCTTCGGGGCCCGGCAGTCGCTGATCATCGGCGTTGTCAGCACCGTGCTCGGGCTGATCGGCGGTGCGATCCTGGGCGGCCTGGCCGGTGCCTTCGGCGGCTGGGTGGACGTGCTGGTGATGCGCCTGGTCGACATTCTGCTGTCCATTCCCTCGCTGCTGCTGGCGGTGTCGGTGGCCGCGGTGATGGGTCGGCAGCCGCTGGCCATCATGGTCGCCATCGCGGCCGCCCAGGTGCCGATCTTCGCCCGGCTGCTGCGCGGTTCGATGCTGTCCGAATCACGCAAGGACTACGTACTCGCGTCCTGGTCGCTCGGCCTGCGCCGGCGCACCATCACGATGGGTCACGTGCTGCCCAACTCGCTGGGGCCGGTGCTCGTCCAGGCCACGCTGTCGCTGGCCACGGCGATCATCGAGGTCGCGGCCCTGTCATACCTCGGCCTGGGCGATCCCGACCCGGCCGTGGCCGAATGGGGACGCATGCTGGTCAAGGCGCAGGAGCGGCTGCAGTCCGCCCCGCACCTGACCCTGTTCCCCGGCATCTGCATCGCCGTCACCGCGCTCGGTTTCACCCTGCTCGGCGAGGCGCTGCGCGAGGCCCTCGACCCGAAGTCGAGGCGGTGACCATGCGCGAACCGTTGCTCGAGATCGACAACCTGAGCGTCACGTTCCGGCGTCGCCGCTCCGTGACCCGGGCCGTGGACGGGGTGAGCTACTCGGTCGCGCCCGGCGAGATCGTCGGCGTGGTGGGCGAATCGGGTTCGGGCAAGTCGGTCACCGTGCTGGCGCTGATGGGCCTGCTGCCCGATCGCGGCGTCGAGGTGACCGGGCAGGTGCGCTACAACGGACGCGACCTGCTCAGCCTCGGCGATTCCGAGATGGCCAAGCTGCGGGGCCGCGAGATCGCGATGGTCTTTCAGGACCCGATCAGTTCGCTCAACCCGGTGGTGCCCATCGGGGTGCAGGTCTCCGAGGTGCTGCTGGCGCACACCAAGACCACCCGCAAGGCGGCCATGGCCGAGTCGGTCGACCTGCTGCGCCGCTGCGGCATTCCCGACCCCGACCGGCGGCTGAAGGAATACCCGCATCAGCTCTCGGGCGGCATGCGGCAGCGGGCACTGATCGCCATGGCGCTGGCCTGCAAGCCCAAGCTGCTGATCTGTGACGAGCCGACCACCGCGCTCGACGTGACGATTCAGGCACAGGTGCTCGAACTGCTCAAAGAACTGGTCACCGACTCGGGCACGGCGATGATCATGATCACCCACGACCTGGGTGTGGTGGCCGGCCTGTGTGACCAGGTGAACGTGATGTACTCCGGACGCATCGTCGAGGCCGCACCCCGGGGCGAACTGTTCGCGCACCCACGGCATCGCTACACCCACGGACTGCTCGCCTCCATTCCGCGCCTCGACCTGCCCCGCGGCGACCCGCTGCACCCGATTCCCGGTACTCCGCGCGACACCGTCGCGTGGGCCAAGGCGTGCGCGTTCGCGCCTCGCTGCATGCATGCCACCGACGACTGCGTCCGGCCCGACCTGCCGCTGCAACCCCTGCCCGATTCGCCGCCGGACCATCCGGTGCGCTGCGTCCACCCAGCGGAGGCCTGAGATGGTTGAGCCTGTCGAAACCCCGCCGGTGGCATCCGAGCCGGACCGCGACGACCTGCTGGTCGTCGAGAACCTGCAGGTGCACTTTCCGATCAAGCGCGGCCTCGTGTTCGACCGCACCGTCGGCCACGTGAAGGCGGTGGACGGGGTCTCGCTGCGGGTCCGTCGCGGCAGTACCTACGGCCTGGTCGGCGAGTCCGGCTGCGGCAAGTCCACCTTCGGCCGCGCCGTCCTGCGGCTCGAAGAACCGACCGGCGGAACCGTCATGCTCGACGGCGAGAGCGTCACCGGCCTCAAGGGCGAAGCGCTGAGGCAGGCCCGCCGGCGCATGCAGATGGTGTTCCAGGATCCGCTGGCCTCGCTCGACCCGCGCCAGTCCGTCCAGAGCCTGATGATCGAGCCGCTGCGGGTGCACCAGCCCGCCCCGAACGACCAGCTGGTGGCGCGGGCGGCCGAGATGCTCGAACTGGTCGGCATGCCCCGCGCGGCGCTGGCCAAGTATCCGCACGAGTTCTCGGGCGGCCAGCGGCAGCGCATCGGCATCGCGCGTGCGATGATCCTCAACCCCGAACTGGTGATCGCCGACGAACCCGTCTCGGCCCTCGACGTCTCGGTGCAGGCCCAGGTGATCAACCTGCTCGAGAAGCTGCAGCGCGAGTTCGGGCTCACCTACATCGTGATCGCCCACGACCTGGCGGTGGTGCGGCACATCTCGGACGTCGTCGGCGTGATGTACCTCGGCCAGATGGTCGAAGAGGCCGGTTCGGACGACCTGTACGCCCAGCCGCTGCACCCGTACACGATCGCGTTGATGTCGGCGATCCCGATCCCCGACCCCGAGGTCGAGGACCGGCGGGAACGCATTCTGCTGCGCGGCGACCTGCCCAGCCCGGCCAACCCGCCGTCCGGCTGCCGCTTTCACACCCGCTGCCCCTACCGTCAGCCGACCCGGTGCGACACCGACGAGCCCCACCTGCGTGAGATCGAGGGCCACCCGGGCCGTCGGGTGTCGTGCCACTGGGCCGAGCAGATCGCGTCCGGCGAGGTACAACCCATGGATTCCCTGGTGGTCGAGGCCGTCGCCGCCGACTGACCCGCTGGTCCCCCCGCCCCACCCAGGGGTGCTCGCCCAACTATTTGGCGCTCGCGAAGCTTGGCGAGCCCCAAATAGTTGGGCGAGCGCCAACGACGTCAGCCCCTCAACAGGACCGCCCGACCGGCTCAGGCAACCCGCTGCACGCGCCGGCGACGTGGGGCCCCCACCACGGTGGCGTACGCGGCCAGCACCCGCTCCATGGTCGGCTTGACCACGGTCAAGCTCACCTCGCCGGACGCCTCGCGGGCCCGGCGCATGTGCCTCTTCACCGTCGACAGCGAGCAGCCCAGCCGCATCGCGAGCGTTTCGAGGCTCTCGTGCGGGTTCGCCTGCCGCAGCCGGACGACCTCGTCGTGGTTGAGCTGCCGGGCGCCACGGACGACGCCCGCGAACGCGTCGAAGTCCTCGGGCTCGACCTTGACCCCCAGCGCCAGCCGGAGCTGCGTGCGCTGGGCCGGGGTGGTGCCGGCGGCGAACCCGGCCACGTCATGGTCGACCACCGCCTCGTACAGGCATGAGCGGAACAGTGGGCAGTCGTCGCAGACGGCCGCGGCGCGTGCGGTCAGCAGCGTGAGCGCACGTTCGTTCTCGGCACCGCGCCGAGCCTGGGTCGGCTCCTCCAACAACTGATGCTGAAACACGGCCGGGTCGTCGATGCAGGCGGCGCGCTCGCTGCGGATGCTGTGCGTCATGTTCGTTCTCGCTTCCGTGACTGGTCCTCGTCGGGGTTGGACGCGGAAAGTCACGATTCGGTTGCAGTTCACCCCGAAAACACCCTGAGTGGGCGGCTACCCTGGCTCTGACTACGTATTCCAGGGGAGCCCTACCCATGTACGCATTCACCAAAGAGCCGGATTGGCTCACCACGATGGCTGACGGCACCGTCAAGCAGCTCAACCCGTTCTCGGGTACCGAGGTGTGGACGGTGGCCGGCCGCGGCAACCGTCCGCTCGGCGTGACGCTGCCCGACCCGGTTCCGCTCGACCTGACCCAGCACGGCCGCTTCTGTGCCTTCTGCGAGCAGCGGTACCTGGACACACCTCCCGAGAAGTCGCGCATGGTGCGCCGCGATGACGGGCGCCGCGAGACCCTTTACGGCATCAAGCCCGAAGACCTGTTCGCCACCGTGGCCGAGTTCCGCCGGGTGCCGAACCTGTTCGAGATTCTCAGCTACCAGTACTGCCACGCCAACTATCGCTACACGCTGCCGCCGCGCGTCGAGGCCCGCAAGGCGGCCTACCTGGCCTCGTCGACCGGCCGCGATCATGTGCTGAGGGTGGTGCGCGCCAAGCTGTTGGCCGGCGGACGCACCCCCGAAGAGATCGATGCCATGAGCCCCGAGGAGCGCCTCGGTCACACCTCCGGGTTCTTCGGCGGGGGTCACGATGTGATCATCAGTCGCCGGCATTTCGTCGACGGTGCCACCGACAACACCCAGCTGGCGGCGTCCGGCACCATGACCCCGGACGAGCACGCGCACTTTCTCACCTTCACCGTCGAGTCGATCCAGGCGCTGTTCAACCTGAACCGCTACGCCCGCTACGTGGTGGTGTTCCAGAACTGGCTGCGCCCGGCCGGGGCGTCCTTCGACCATCTGCACAAGCAACTCGTCGCCGTGGACGAGCGCGGCGTCCAGGCCGAGCGAGCGGTGGCGTCGCTGCGCACCAATCCGAACGTGTTCAACGACCATGCGGTCAACTACGCCGGCTACAACAACCTGGTGCTGGCCGAGAGCGACTCGGCGATCGCCTTCGCCGGCTTCGGGCACCGTTTTCCTTCGTTGGAGATCTACTCCAAGAGCGAGCAGTGCGATCCGTGGGAGCTGTCGCCGGACGAGCTGCGGGGCATGTCCGACATGCTGCACGCGATGCATGCGGCGACCGGGGTCGCTGTGCCGTCCAACGAGGAGTGGCACTACCGTCCGATCGATGTGGACGTCGCGATGCCGTGGCGCATCGTGCTCAAATGGCGCATCTCGACCCTGGCCGGCTTTGAGGGAGCCACCAAGATCTACCTGAACACGCTCGACCCGTGGGCCATCCGCGATCGGGTGGTGCCGAGACTGCAGGCGTTGCGCGACGACGGCCGGATCTCCCGCGACCTGCGCATCGGCGACGAGGCCGAGTGTCGCCCGAACTCGTTGCGCTACCACCGCGGCGGCCGCTGAGCCGGGCTGAGCTCGGGGTAGGGCCAGGGGTCGCCGGCCCGCGCGCCGGGGCACAATGGACCCACCCGCGAGCGAAGGTGTACCCCATGTCGACTCCGCAATGGCAGAACCTGCCGGTCCCTCCCCACTCCCGTGGTCAGGGCTGGGCCGGTTTCTCGGCCGACCCGCGCGAGGCCCAGTACCAACACCTGCGCGCCTCGGACGCCGACCGCGGCCTCGCCGCCTCGCTGCTGGCCGACGCCCACGCCGACGGACGGCTCGATCAGGACGAATACGAGCAGCGGCTGAACCAGGCGACCAGCGCCAAGAGCCTGGGTGAGCTCGTGCCGGTGCTGAACGACGTCGGCGTGCAGCGTGCCCAACCGCAGAATGCCGACGAGAGCTGCATGCCGGGCATGCTCACGGCGAAGCAGGCGGGTGGAACGCTCGGCGGGCTGCCGCGGTGGTGGCTCGGCCTGGCGGTGATGTTCAACCTGATCTGGCTGCTGACCGTGATCGGATCTGGCGAGCTGATCTACTACTGGCCGATGTGGCCGATGCTGGGCACCGCGATCCCGGTGATCCTCGGCTGGATCAACGGTGGTGGACGCGCGCAACGCACCGACGAGCAGCGAGCCCTGCCGCCGTCCGTGGGCGACGACCTGCGCTGACTCGGGCAGCGCCGACCCCGGCGTCGTCCGCGTCGATTCCTTTTCTGTCGCGGCCGATTGGTAGGTTGCTGGCCGTGTCCGTGATCCAAGCCCGCTCGCTGGTCAAGAGCTACGGTGACCTCAATGCCGTCGACGGCATCGACTTCGACGTGGCGGCGGGGGAGTCCTTCGGTCTGCTCGGGCCGAACGGGGCGGGCAAGTCCACCACGATGCGCATGATCGGCGGCACCTCGTTGCGCACGTCCGGAACCCTGTCGGTGCTGGGCATGGACCCCGAGACCCACGGCCCCGAGGTGCGCGCCAACCTGGGGGTGATACCGCAGCAGGACAACCTCGACACCGAACTGCGGGTGCGCGACAACCTGATCACCTACGGCCGCTACTTCGGGCTGCCGCGCAGCTATCTGCAGCGGCGGGCCGACGACCTGCTCGAGTTCGCCCAGCTCACCGACAAGGCGGGCGAGAAGGTCGACAACCTCTCCGGCGGCATGAAACGCCGCCTCACCATCGCCCGCGGGCTGATCAACGAGCCCCGCATCCTGCTGCTGGACGAGCCGACCACCGGCCTCGACCCACAGGCCCGGCACATTCTGTGGGACCGGCTGTTCCGGCTCAAAGAAGAGGGCGTGACGCTCGTGGTCACCACCCACTTCATGGACGAGGCCGAGCAGCTCTGCGACCGGCTGGTGGTGATGGATCGCGGCCGCATCGTTGCCGAGGGGTCGCCGGCACAGCTGATCCGGCAGTACTGCACCCGCGAGGTGCTCGAGGTGCGGTTCGGCTCCGAACGCAACGCCGCCGTCGTCCAGCAGTTGGGTGACGTGGCCGAGCGGCTCGAGGTGCTGCCCGACCGCATCCTGCTCTACACCGACGACGGCGAGGCGGCGCTCGAGCGGGTCACGTCGCTGGGCCTGCAGCCGCTCACCTCACTGGTGCGGCGTTCGTCGCTGGAGGACGTGTTCCTCCGGCTCACCGGACGGTCGCTCATTGACTGACCAGGCCCGGGTGGCGACCGGCGTCGCCACCGACTCCAATCGCCTCGCCTACACCGGCGGGGTGCTGGCGCCCGCAGCGCAGGCCCGCACCGCCCGGCGGTGGGGGTGGTTGCTGTACGCGGAGTACCGGCTCACCTCGATGCGGGCCTATCTGCAGACCATCGTGATCCGCTCCATCGGCCTGCCGCTGCTGTACCTGGCCTCGATGGGGTTGGGCCTGGGCGCCCTGGTCGATTCGGGCGCCGGTGGGGTCGATGGGGTCAGCTATCTGGTGTTCGTGGCGCCGGGGTTGTTGGTGTCGTCCATCGTGATGGAGGCGACGGGTGAGTTCACCTACCCGGTGATGAGCGGCTTCAAGTGGCAGAAGCACTTCTTCGCGGCGGCGGCGTCCCCGGTTCGTCCGGGGCAGATCGCGGTGGGCGAAGTCGTCGCGGTCGGGTTGCGGTTCCTGATCGAGACGGTGGTGTTCTGGCTGGCGCTGCTGCTGTTCGGCGCGGTCACCGCGGCCACGTCGTGGCTGGTGATCCTGATCGCCCCGCTGGCGGCGCTGGCGTTCGGCGCGCCGCTGCTGGCGTTCGCGGCCACGCAGACCGACGAGGGTGCGCAGTTCGCGTTCATTCAGCGGTTCGTGGTGATGCCCATGTTCCTGTTCGCCGGCACGTTCTTTCCGCTCGGGGCGATGCCCTGGTACCTGCAGTGGATCGGTTGGATCTCGCCGATGTGGCACGGCACGCAGCTGGCCCGGGTGGTCTGCTTCGGCATGCCCAACCCGGTCTGGCTGAGCGTGCTGCACCTGGTCGTGCTGCTGGTCACGGCGGTGGCGGGCACCTGGTTCGCCGTCCGCATCTTCACCCGCAGGCTTACTCGATGACCGTGCTCAGCGGGCTGTACGCGGGCAACGTCCGGGCGGTGCTCGAGCGGGGCTTCAAGGTGATCGGCACCCAGAACTGGGCGATCCTGGTCAGCGGCTTCTTCGAGCCGGTGTTCTACCTGCTCGCGATGGGCTTCGGGCTGGGCGGACTGGTCGGTCAGGTGACCGGGCCGAACGGCACGCCGATGACCTACGTGGCGTTCATCGCGCCGGCGCTGCTGGCCACCTCGGCGATGAACGGTGCCATCTACGACAGCACTTGGAACGTGTTCTTCAAGATGCGCTTCGGACGGCTGTACGAGGCCATGCTCAGCACCTCGCTCGGCCCGCTCGACGTGGCCGCGGGTGAGATCGCGATGGCGCTGTTCCGGGGGCTGCTGTACGCCTGCGGGTTTCTGGGCGTGATGGCGGTGCTGGGCATCGCCACGTCGTGGTGGGCGCTGGCGATGGTGCCGGTTGCGCTGCTGATCGCGCTGGGCTTCGCCGCGGTCGGCATGGCGGTGACCAGCTGGTTCACGTCCTTCCAGCAAATGGAGCTGATCAACATCGTGCTGCTGCCGATGTTCATGTTCAGCTCGACGCTGTTTCCGATCGACGTGTACCCGCAGGCCGTCCAATGGTTCATTCAGGCGCTGCCGCTGTGGCACGGGGTGGAGTTGATGCGTCAGCTCTCCATCGGTGCGTTCGGCCCGATGACGGCCGTGCACCTGGCCTACTTCGGCGTGATGTCCGTACTGGGTGTCGCCTTCTGCACGGTGCGGTTGCGGGCCCTGTTCCTGCGCTGAGCGCTTCGTCCACCCCTCAAGCCGACTGGCCGACCTCTTTGGTGCCGACGCGCACCCGGTTGCCGTCCGGGTCGGTCACCTCGAAGTCACGGGCCCACGGGTGTTGGTCGACCGTGGCACCGAGGCGCTGCGCGATGGCGTCCACGTCGGGCACCCCAGACGAACACCAGGGCAGGACTCGTGGCGTCGGCCCGGTTCTCGCTGAGAAACATGTCGGCGCCGTCGCGGCGAATGCCCATGAAACGGTGCGTGGTGCCGGCGCCGTAGCGATGGGTGAAATCGTGGCTGAAACCGAGCTGCTGCCACCACGTCAGGGACGCGTCGACGTCGGCGACGCGAAGGATCGGAACCACCTGAGTCATCGCCTGCCTCCTTGCCTGCGGTGTTCGATCCATGATGCCTGCCGCGACCGTTCAGGCTGAACAGACCCGCCGGGCGAGCGCCGTCCCGGGTCGACAAGCTCGGGGTCGAGGCGTAACGTAGCTCGGCTATGCACGATTTCCCACCGCGGATCGACGCCTACACGCGCGCCGAAACCGCCAGGCCGGACACGCGCAGCCCAGCACGATTCCTGCTGTGGACGCTGCGCGTGCAATGGGACGTGCTCGCAGCCCTGACCCTGGCCGGATTGGCCTGGTTTCTGCCCAGCGCGCTCAGCCCGTACCTGCTCGGCCGCACCATCGATGCCGGCATTCTGGTCGGCGATTGGGCGGCGACGATCCTGTGGGCCTCGCTGCTGGCCGGGGTGATCCTGATCGGCGCGGCCAGCGGCATCGTGATGCACACCTTCGCGGTGCGGGGCTGGCTGATCTCGCTGTACGGCACCCAGAAGCTGGTCACCCGCAAGTCGGTCCAGCTGGGTCACGTGCTGAACCGGCGACTGCCCACCGGTGAGGTGCTGAGCATCAGCTCGTCCGACTCGGACATCTTCGGCGCCACGTTCGAAGTGGTGGCGCGCGCGCTGGGCGCGTTCGGGGCGTTTCTGCTGGTCGCGGGGCTGATGTTGAGCACGTCCGGCCCGCTGGGTCTGGTGGTGCTGCTGATCGCGCCGCTGATGGTGGCGGCGGCGACGCCGGTGCTGCGTCCGCTGAACCGGGCTCAAACCGCGGAGCGCACCCAAAACGGCGAGCTCACCTCGATGGCCGCCGACATCGTCGCCGGGCTGCGCATTCTGCGCGGCATCGGCGGCGAGAAGACGTTCGGCGACAACTACGCGACGCAGTCGCAGAAGGTGCGCCGGCTCGGCGTGACCGCCGGCACCTGGCAGGCCGTGGTCGAAACGCTCTCGGTCCTTCTGTCGGGCCTGCTGCTGGTGGTGCTGGTCTGGCTGGGCTCGCACGAAATGATGGCCGGCCGGCTGACACTGGGGCAGCTGATCAGCTTCGTCGGCTACGCGATCTTCATGGTGTGGCCACTGCAGACCATGTTCGAGGTGGCCCAGAAGTGGGTGCGTGGGCTGGTCTCCGCCCGCAAGACGATCGCGCTGCTCAACTGCGAAGTGCCGTGGACGGAGGGCGACCTGCCGCTGTCCGCGCGTCCGAGGTTGCAGGACGACACGTCACAGCTGGTCGTCGAGCCCGGCGAGTTTCTGGTCGTGGTCAGCGCCGACCCGGACGAGTCGGCGGCGCTGGCCGATCGGCTGGGCCGTTACCTGCCCACGGCGGACGGCGCGCACGCCGACGAGCCGGACGAGGACGAGCTGAAGGGCCGCGCCGCCCGGCGGGCGCGAGCCGAGAAGGAGCGGCGACGCGCAGAGATCGCGCGCCGTGACGCGGAGACCGCCGCGGCGCCGTGGGGCGTTACCGCCGACGGGCTGGACTATCAGCATTACCGGATGGACTCGCTGCGTGAGCGCGTGCTGGTATCGGACGCCGGCAGCCAGCTGTTCGCCGGCACGTTCCAGCAGGCCGTCGACCCGCTCGCAACCCACAGCCGCGAGCAGGCCGAGCAGGCGTTGCGCACGGCCGCCGGCGAGGACGTGTTCGAGAGCCTGCCGGAGGGCTGGGCCAGCCGGGTCGACGAGAAGGGCCGGGGCCTGTCCGGCGGTCAGCGCCAGCGGGTCGTGCTGGCCCGGGCGCTGCTGGCCGACCCCGAGGTGCTGGTGCTGGTCGAGCCCACGTCCGCCGTCGACGCGCACACCGAAGAGGCGATCGCCGCCCGGCTGGCCGAGCATCGCCGGGGCCGCACCACCGTGGTGATGACCGGCTCGCCGCTGCTGGTCCATCAGGCCGACCGGGTGGCCTTTCTGGCGGACGGACGCCAGGTCGCCACCGGCACCCACGACCAGTTGGTGCGCAACCATCCGGGCTACCGGTCCGTGATCAACCGTGGAATGGAGGACGACGATGAGCGCTGACGTGTTGACGACATCGGCGTCCACGTGGTCGGACGCGCCGAACGAGTTCGTGCTGCCGCCCGAACTGGTGGCGCCGGCGCCGGGCATACCCGGTCTGGGCATCCGGTTCCGTACCCGCCGGGCCATGGCGGAGGACTTCTTCGCCGCCTCCCGAAACCCCGAGCGCGGGCTGCCCGTTGCGCACAACCAGAAGGCCTTCGCGTTCATCGGTTCGCTGTTGTCGACCCGGCGCGGCCTGCTCGCCGCGGTGATCGCCTTCAACGTGCTGGCCGCGACGGCGGGGCTGGTCGTGCCCCGCATGCTGGGCGACCTGGTGGACGAGGTCGCCGCGGGCAACACTCAGTTGGCGGCCGTCGATGCGATCATCCTGGGCGTCGCGGGCGTGGTGGTGCTGCAGGCTGTGTTGACGTTCGCGGCGCGCCGGGCGTCCGCCGTGTTCGGCTACGACATGCTGGCCGCCGCCCGCGAGGCGATCGTGCGCACCGTGCTGCGGCTGCCGCTGGGCCGGATCGAGTCGGCCAGCTCGGGCGACCTGCTGACCCGCATCACCTCCGATGTGTCGAAGATGAGCGAGTCGGTGCGGTGGGCGTTTCCGCAGCTGGTGATGTCGGTGGTGGTGACCGCGCTGACCATCGTGGCGATGGTGCTCAACTCGTGGTTCCTGGCGCTGCCGCTGGTGGTGTCGATCACCGTGCTGGTCGCCGTCACCCGGGTGTACCTGCGCCGGGCCATGCCCGGCTACATCACCGAGTCGGGCACGTACTCGCAAATCAACTCGACGATGACCGAGAGCGTCGAGGGTGCGCGCACGGTCGAGGCGCTGGGGCTGCAGGGCCGGCGGATCGCGATCGGCGAAGACGACATCGAGTGGTCGAATCAGGCCGAGCGCTACACGATGACGTTGCGCAACCTGCTGTTCATCTTTCTGGACGCCAGCTATCAGTTGCCGCTGGTGGCAGTGGTCGTGCTGGGCACCTGGGGTTATGCCAATGGCTGGGTGACGATCGGCCAGATCACCACCGCCGCGATCTACGTGCAACAGCTGGTCGAGCCGCTGGACCGGCTGATCCAGGTGGCCGACCGGCTGCAGATCGGGCTGGCCGCGACCACGCGTCTGCTGGGTGTCGCGGAGGTGCCGCAGGACCGCGAGCCGGGACTGCAGCGTCCGGTCGATGAGCATCTGGTCGGCAGCGATCTGCGGTTCGCCTACCGCGAGGGTCGCGACGTCCTGCACGGCATCGATCTCGACCTGCGGCCGGGGGAGCGGCTCGCGGTGGTGGGGCCGTCCGGTTCGGGCAAGTCGACGCTGGGACGCCTGCTGGCCGGCATCAACGGGCCGCGCGCCGGCACCGTCCAGGTGGGTGAAGTGGAGCTGATGCGCCTGCCGCTGGACGTGCTGCGCACCGAGGTGGCCCTGGTCACCCAGGAGCACCACGTGTTCGTCGGCACGGTGCGCGACAACATCGTGCTGGCCCGCGACCACCAGCTGACCCCCGAGCAGGGCGACGCGGCGGTGGTCAATGCGCTGCGGGCGGTGGACGCGCTGGACTGGGTGCAGAAGCTGCCGAACGGGCTGGACACCATGCTCGGTCACGGACGCACCCAACTCACCCCGGCGCAGGCCCAACAGGTGGCGCTGGCGCGGCTGGTGGTGGCTGATCCGCACACCCTGGTGCTGGACGAGGCCACCTCGCTGATCGATCCGCGCACCGCGCGTCACCTGGAGGGGTCGATGGCCGCGCTGCTCGAGGGACGCACCGTGGTCGCGATCGCTCACCGGCTGCACACCGCCCACGACGCCGACCGGATCGCGGTGGTGATCGACGGCCGCATCGAGGAGCTCGGGTCGCACTCCGAACTGCTGGAGCAGGGCGGCGAATACGCCCGGCTGTGGCACACCTGGCGCTCGTGATCAGTAATCGGGGACGGTTCCTACTTACCGTTCACCAGGTCAGGATCAGCTTGCCGATCGCATCGCCAGAGGCCAGATGCTCATGCGCGGCCCGGACGCTGGCGATCGGGAACCGGGTCTCTTGCGCCGGCCGGATCGTGCCGTTGTCGAACAACGGCCAGACGTTGCGGGCCACCTCGGCGCAGATCGCCGCCTTCTGTTCCAGCGGACGTCCGCGCAGGCTGGTCGCGGTCACCAGGCCGCGCTTGGCCAGCAGCTTGCCGAGGTCGAGGGTGCCCTTGCGTCCGCCCTGCAGGCCGATCACCACCAGCCGTCCGTCATCGGCGAGCGCGTCCACGTTGAGCTCCAGGTACTTGGCCCCGATCACGTCCAGGATCACGTCGGCGCCGTGGCCGGCGGTGGCACCCTTGAGCGCACCCAGCCAGTCGTCGTGGTAGTCGAACGCGGCCTCGGCGCCCAGTTCGCGGCTGAGCGCCAGCTTGTCGGCGTTGCCGCCGGTGGCGAAGACCCGCGCACCCAACGCGGCCGCGTACTGGATCGCGAAGCTGCCGATGCCGCCGGTGCCGCCGTGCACCAGAAACACCTCGCCGGGCGTCAGCGCCACCCGGGTGAAGTTGGACGCCACGGTGGCCGCGACCTCAATCAGTCCGGCGGCGGAGACCAGGTCGATGCCGGTCGGCGGCCGGACGACCTGTCCGGCCGGCACCGCGACCAGTTCGGCGTAGCCGCCGCCCGCCAGCAGCGCGACGCACGCCTCACCCGGCTGCCATCCCTCGACCCCCTCGCCCAGGGCGGCGATGCGTCCGGACACCTCCAGCCCGATGATGTCGCTGATGCCGTCCGGCGGTGGGTAGTGGCCTTGGCGCTGCAACAGGTCGGCCCGGTTCACTCCGGACGCCACCACCTCGATCAGCACCTCACCGGGGCCGGCGACGGGGTCGGGCGCCTCGGCCAGTTCGAGCACGTCCGGGCCGCCGAAGCCGTTGGTCACAATCGCACGCATGCCTCCACCCTGGCACGCGGGACCGGCGTTGACCACCGCCGACAGCCACTACGATGGAGCGCTGGGCGAGGTCGCATAGTGGACTAGTGCAGCCGCCTTGAAAGCGGCCGAGCGGAAACGCTCCGTGGGTTCGAATCCCACCCTCGCCGCGTGTCGTCCCGTGTTCATGTTCTTACTCCACCCCTGCCGCTGCGCGCTGTCGGACTGGCCGCTCTGCTCGCGGTGGTGGGTGCGGGACTGATCGTGGCCGCCTCCGCCGCTGGCCTGCCGGTCTCGGTCGCCGTGGTCGGCTGGATTCTGCTGGCCGGCGCGGTGGCGCTGTGCGTCATCGCCTGGACGACCTGGCGCCGGATGCGCGTCCGGGTCGAACTCACCGACGACGGCTACATCATCGCCGGCCCGGACGCCCACGAGCGGGGGCGCTGGGCGGACGTCACCAAGGTCACCCAGTCACCGACCACCCTGGTCATTCATCATGGCCACGACCATCGGGTTCGGCTGGTCAGCCAACGCGGCGTGACCGCCGAACTGCTCCACTTGAGCGGCGACCTGGTGCGACGCCTGGACGCCAGTCGCGGCTACAACTCGCCGATGTAGCCGTCAGTCCTTCGCCGGACGGTAGGCGCACGCGTCCTTGAGGTTGTCGGTCTTGCCGGGCGAACTCGTGCTCGACTTGGTGGGCTTCGGCGACGAGGTACTGACCGAGGCGGACGCGCTGGCGGACGGGCTCGCCGTCTTGGCGCTCTCGGCCGCGTCGGCCTCCTTGATCGCTTGCTGCACGCGACGCTGGACGGCCGGCCACGGCGGATCGGCGCTCACCCAACCGGCCACTCCGGGCTGGAAGACGACGCTGCGCAGGCTGGTGTTCTTCACCTTGAGCGCGAGGTCGATCATGAGCGGCAACTTGCTGCGCGGAATGTCGGTCTGGATCGTCTTCGCGCCCGCTGAGGCGATCTTCTCGAAGTTGGTCAGCACCACCTCGGGCTTGGCCTGCTGCACGACCGCGTTGATCACGCAGCGCTGGCGCTCCATGCGGCTGTAGTCAGCGCCCTTCACGTGGTACCGGCCGCGGGCGTACCAGAGCGCCAGCCGTCCGTTGAGGTGCTGGTTGGGGCCGGGCTCGATCCAACCGCTCGGCGGCACGTTCTCGGTGGTCTTGCCGCCGATCGGAATGCGGTAGTTCACGTTGAGGGTGATCCCGCCGAGAGCGTTGATGAACTGCTTGAAGCCGTCCATGTTGACGATCACGAAGTAGTCGGCCTTGCCCAGACCGAGCGCCTCGCCGACGCCGATCTTCATCACCTCGGCACCCAGGTTCTTCACGTTGTCGCCGAGCAGATCCTGGGGGATGCGCTTGGGAACGTTGTTGTACATGGCGTTGAGGAAGTACTCGGGATTGGTACCGCTGACACCGTCGAAGAAGCCGTTGGGGTAGTACTCGTGCAGTGGCGAATCCTTCGGAAAGGGAATGCGTGCCGTCTGCCGGGGCAGCGAGAACAGTGTGGTCGCTCCGGTGTGGGTGTTGATGGACGCCATCATCACCGCATCCGCCCGCAGGCCGAGCGTCGGGTCGCGATTCGTTCCGGAGTCCCCGCCGATCACCAGCACGTTGATCCGGTCCTTGTCGCCCCACGGGTCGGCGGGGGTGGTGGCCCCGGGGCTTGCGGACGTGGTGGTCGCCGGGTCGGGCGCGTCGTCGCTGAAGACCGTGCCCAGTAGCGTGGCGGCGGATCGGGAATACTCGGCACCGACGGCGAGTGGGGTGGCGACGGCCAGGGAGAGCGCGCCGACCAGCAGGCCGCCGAGTGCTCGCTGCGCGGCCGAAGGCTGCGTCGGACGGAGGGCGAGGTGCGTGGTGGCGATGACGCCGACCCAGATCACCCCCAGCACCAGCAGAGCGATCGCGACGCCGTTGAGCACGTCCACATTGGTGGCAAGGGCGGTGACGCGGTCCCTGCCGGCCGTGGCCAGGTAGACCACCGAGAGCAGCAGAGCGGTGAAGATGCCCATCACGGTGGCCCCTGCGGCCTTGCGTCCGGCATGCCAAAGACCAAGTCCGGGAATCAGTGCGCCCAGCGCCGTCCAGAGCACCGCCCAACGGAATCGTCCATGCCCGGCAACCCGGCGCGGAGCGTCAGCAGCGGCGTCGGCAACGGGCGTGCCGTCCGCCGGGTCTGAGAGCGCGCGTTTGGGCTCGGACATCGTGATCCTCTGTTTCCGTTTCGAGACACGCCGATTGTAGTAGTTGACTTCCCTAATGCCCTGGCCCGCCTCGTGCACCACTTGAGGGTGGGTTCGAGCAGCCGCTTTGCCGCCGTCGCGTGGCCTACAGTAGGCTCGTCTCTCGGTTGGGGAGGTGTCGCCTAGTCCGGTCTATGGCGCCCGCCTGCTAAGCGGGTTTCGGGGTTAACCCGATCGCGAGTTCAAATCTCGCCACCTCCGCTCTGACAAGGGGAAACGCCTCTTCCGAGGTAGCTCGGGAGAGGCGTTTTTCAGCGGAGTTCGGGCCAGTGGTCTCAGTTTTGGTCTCAGTTCCAGTCTCAGTTGGCGCCCGTTCATGTTCGAATACGGCCCTCGCGCGGACGGGAGCGAACGACGCTGGACGGCGGTCGACGAGAAGTCCCGGGTGCATTCCGCTTAGGAAGCGGGCATCGTCGAACTCGCCGTCGGATGTCCCTTTGACAAGCCTAGATGCTGATAGCGGCCGCGAAGGCTCGGGTCGGCCGGTACGCGCGCTCATGCCGATGGCAGCGCCTGACCGAGTATGCGGCTGCCCCTCCCCGTGGCTCAGGCCACCGGTGGGACCCGGACCACGTCGTTCAGTGGCGATGGCGGTACGGGATGGGTCAAGGGCCCAGTAGTCCGAGGGGGACGACCGCGATGCCGTCGGGGCGCCGGTAGGCGTGGGGTCCGGTAGTGACAACGATGAGGTCCTGAACGCGTGGGCCGTGGTGGCCGCGGAGCCAGTGGAGGTGGCGGACGTCTTTGTCGTCGATGCTGGCGGCGAGTTTGACCTCGATGCCCAGGACGTGTCCGTCGTGGCGTTCGATGATCAGGTCGACTTCGTGTTCGCCGCGTTCGGTGCGGAGGTGGCTGGTGGTGGCTTCGGCAGCCTGGGCGCAGACACGGACGGTGAGGGTGGCCAGGCTCTCGAAGAGTGCTCCCAGTGCGGAGGCCGGCGTCCCGGTCAGGACACGGCCTTCGCCATCGAGCAGCGCGTATGCGCCGAGCTTCATCAGTCGGGCGGCCAGGGCGGGGTCTGCCAGGTGGTGCTTGGGTCCTTTGGTGAGGCCTTTCAGGGCGGTGCCGTAGGGAAGCCAAGCGGGGACCGGGTCCAGTAGCCACAGGGCGGTCAACCAGTCCCGGTAGCGGATGGTGGTGGCCTTGCTGGGCGGGTCGGCGTCGCCGGGGCTGGCGGCGGATCTGATGGTCTCCCATGTAGCGGTGCTCCCGGTGGCGGTGGCGTAGGCGGTGGCCCATGCGCGCAGGCTGTCGGGCCGACGGACGGTGACGCCCTGCTCGTCGGTCAGGTCGCGGGACAACGCTCGGGTGAGGTAGGAGTCCAGTTGGGTCCGTCGGGCACGTGGTGACATGGAGCGGATCCCGGGAAAACCCGAGGCTTCGATCTCATGGGCGTAGTCGGCCAACGCCAGCCGACAGTCACCCTGCACGCTCCGGCGTCCCTCCAGCAGGGCCGCCAGGCTCACCGTGGGCTCGGCCAGATCGCGTTCGGGCAGGGCCATGGGCCGCATCCGGAGCGAGACGATCCGGCCGGCCCCGGAGTGGGTGATGGAGCCCAGGGCCGGGGTGGCGCTGCCGGTCAACAGGAAGCTGGACGCGGGGGCGCCGGCGTCCACGGCGCGGCGGACGTGATCCCACACTTCGGGGGCCCGCTGCCACTCGTCTACCAGGATCGGGCGCGGCCGACCCAGTGCCCGGGATGGGTCAGCACGCACCACCGACAGCGCCACCGGATCGTCCAGACTCAGAACGGTGTTGGCCCGCTGGAGTCCGGTGGCGGTCTTGCCCACCCCTTTCGGTCCGTCGACACCGATGGCGGGGAGCTCTGGCATAAGCGCATCGAGTTCGTCATCGATCAGCCGCCGCGTGTACAGCACGTTCGTACGATACCAGTGCGCGCCATCAAACGATACTTCTTCGTGACCTCAAACACTCCTCTTCACGGTGGTTCCCCCAGTCAGCATCCGCTACTGCCGCCGATCGCTAGGCTCATCTGCGCGGCCGAACAGCCGGTAAGGCAAGACACGGGTCGTCCCGCGAGGGTTCGAGAAGGGCTGCAAGTAGACCCCGGTCTTGCGCCGCGCAACACCCGGACATCAGCGTGAGGCGCGTGCGGTGCGAATCGACGTCCACCGGCTGGAGCCTGGGCCGTCAGGCGACGGCGTGCAGAGTGAGACGAACCCCTAGGGCCTGGGTGACCGTGAGCACAGTCGACCAGGTGGGGTTGCCCTCAGCCGACAGTGCCTTGTACAGGCCGTCGCGGCTCATACCGACGCGGCGGGCGAGTTCGCTCATGGTCCGACAGGAAGGCTGCGCGTCACCGCACCGATGTCGGCAAGCGCCGCCACCGTCTGGCTGCGACCCAGCCGGTCGGCACGTTCCGGGCACACCCGATGTTCTTTACCGGCTATGCCTCGTTCACGAACTATCCCCAGGTGGTGGACATGGACTCGGCGGCCCACAGGCACAGCTTGGACCACCCCTATGAAAGCGGCGAGCTAATTGTTGGCCTCCGTCCAGAATGACAAGATTCGCAGGCTGCGACGCCGCAACTCACTTCAATACTTGCGTAAGCGCCGCACGGACGTAGTCGGGCACCGATGCGCCTTCGCTGTCGGATTGGCTCAAGACGGTCGAGGCTGCGACAGGGGTCAAGAGGGAGCACCGGTAGGTAGCCCACTTTGCGTCGCTGATGCGCCACTAGCTGACGGGGTAGCAGTCGGTGCAGACTCCTTTGCGACGCATGCCCGACGTGGCCTGGTTGGCGAGTCGGCGCGATTCGAAGGGGCCTGTCCAGAGGACGATGAAATCGTCGTCGTGCTCAGACTCGGTGCAATAGAAGACCCCCGAACTCGCATGGGCTTCCAAGTCCAGCCTGGCGTCCTTGAAGCGACGGTTCAGGTCGGCTATCAGTACTGACGTTCTGATGAGCTTGGCCTGCTCCAACTCGTCGGTCACCGTAGCCAGTTGCACCACGTTCTGACCACATTCTCTGGCGCTTAGGGTGACCTCCTGAATCCCTGCGGGCCATGATGGTGAGGACTGCTGAGGCAACGGACGTGGTGGCTCGGACCGAGCGGCCACAGACGCCGTCGGCTCCGCAGCACTCGACCGTCGAGTAAAGGCGTCGCTCAAGAACCACGATGGAATCGCCCCGAGGATAAGGGCAATCAACGCCGCTACCCCCACCAACTTGACGGACGCTCGACGCCGCCGGTCCACTTCCTGCTTCCACTGTGTGTTCGCGGCCAACGTTGCAGCGTAATCATGACCGAGACGATCGTTCTTCTGGCGAAGTTCAGCTTCAGTCCGCACATGGGCGCCGATCTCGCCACGCAGACGAAGGTTGGACTCGTTTGAGCGCAGCAGTTCGGCGCTCAGCTGCTGAGCCTGCGCGTTCAACGCGTCTCGTTCCTCGATGATGTGTGAGGCAACCTCGGCGTGACTCGATTGCTGCTCCAGGGCGGCTAGTCCTCGCTGGAGCACGATTGAGAGTCCCTGCCGCAGACTGTCGGCGAACTTTGAGGAGCGAAATGGCAGGACTGTGAGGTTTCGTCGCTCCGCGTCCCGAATGGCCAGGAAGAGCTTCGTACTCTTGATGTGCAGGGCGCTCATGTTCGTGAATTGGTCACGAATGACCTGGTACTGCTTGAACGTCTCCTCGTGGGCGAGCAGCAGGAAGGGCCTGCCCGACCTGAGCGCCTCTTCCATTTCGACGTTCCAGGTGATCTCACCGTACTCGCGGTTTATCACGAACACGCACAGGTCAGCTGCCCGTACCGACATCTCGCTGTTGGCGCGATAGTCTGCGCCAGCGCTGTTGAGATGGTGAATGGAACCGTCAAGAAAGCTCCAAGGATCACCACCGAACTCGCGGACCGTCTCTTTGAAGTCCTCCTGGAAGTCACGAACGTCAGCCGCACCACATAGCATGATTCGGATCACTGCAGACCGCCCTTCACGTCCGCGGCCTCCCCGCCGCGTCAACGGTGGCCCCACATTATCGACCCCCCTCAGATCAAGCACGCGGATCCCAAACCCCACCACTCCACGGGACTTTCGCGTTCGCGGGCCGAGCCGACGAGCATCGGTGGTATCGCGGAAGTACCCGGCCAAGTTGGCGCGGAGATCCGCTCAGACCGTCTTGTCGAGCTCGGGCTGATGGTGATCGGTACCGGGAGCGGGACGTTGACCCAGATGATGCGCCCCCAGGGCTTGTAGCTGAATGGCTTGGGAAGCTCCGTAAGCCAGGTCCAAGTCCAAAGACGACAGCGTTCGGCTGGAAAAGAGGGTTTCCGCAACCACCTCAGCCCAGCGAATAGAGTCCGCGCAGCTGCGGCAAATACGCCCGGGGAGCAACTCTCACTCGTCAGTTGAGTGGTTGGAGGTCGCGGCGTCGCAGCGCCAGGACCCCGCTCGCGCCAAGTGCGGTGGTGAGTGCTATCAGGATGATCACGGGCGTGGCGGTGAAGGTGCCGCCGGTGAGGATCTTGGGCAGGTGGAAGTAGGGGATGATCCACTCGACCAACTGGAAGTCGATGCCGACGATCGGGCCGACCAGTTCGAAGAGCTGGATGGACAGGAATCCGATCCAGGCGATTCCGGCGGTCGCGCGGGGTAGGAGCCCGAAGGCGAGCAGGGTTAGTCCGCCGAGGACCAAGGCGGCTGGGGCTTGAAGCAGGGTGGCGGCCAGGGCTGGTGCTGGGGTGATGGCTGCGGTCCCGGCGGCGACGGCGATACCGGTGGTGAGGCCGCCGGCGCCGAGGATGAGGACGGTCCCGGCGGCTGCGATCAGGGCGTGGGACGTCGCCCACGCGGTGCGACTGGCGGGTGTGGACAGCAGTAGTTCGCCGAGTCCGCGTTCTTCTTCGGCTCGCAGCCGTGTGATGGCCAGGGCCGGGTAGAGGGTGGCGGTGTAGCCGAGGGTGAGTGCGATGACCCACAGGAAGACGTCGGCGCCGGCGGCGCCGTCGGCGTCGGCGTAGCGGTCGAGGAACGCCTGCATCACCGGGCTTGAGCCGATCGCTTCGGGGGCGTTCTGAACGGCGGCGACGAGTCCGCCGAAGAAGATGCCCGCGACCGCATAGGCGGCGGTCCAGCCGGCGAGTATGCCGCGCTGTTGCCGCCACGCCAGGCCGGCCACGCCGCCGAGGTGTGGCCGCGTGCCGGACCGTTGCGGGCGGGCAGCAACCCGGCGCCGAAGTCCCGCCGGGCCAGCAGCGCGTGTGCGAGGGCAGCCAGACCAATGGCTGCCGCTAGCGGCAGCAGCAGCACCGCCCAGCGCTCGTCGGCGAAGGGCCGGATCTGGTGGGCCCAGCCGAGTGGGGTGACCCAGCTCAGCGCGGTCGCGCCGCTGCTGTCGGCTGTGAAGCGGAGCAGGTAGCTCAGGCCGAGCACCGTCGCGCCCAAACCCAGCGCGCCGCGCCCCGTCGAGACGATCTGCGCGGCGACCGCGCCGACGCCGGCGAACACCGCGCCCGTTGCGGACGCTGCCGCCGCGAAGGCGAGGGCGCCGGCCGGGTCGAGCCCGAGCCCGATCATCCCCAGGCCGATCAGCAGGGACGCCGCGACGCCGGCAGCCGCGGCCACGCAGATGGCTGCCGCCAGGGGAGCATGCCGGCCGATCGCGGCCGAGCCGACGAGCTCGAGGCGGCCGTGGTCTTCCTCGCGGCGGGTGTGCCGGACGACCGTCATCAACGTCATCACCGACACCAGGGTGTAGCTGAGGTCACGCATCCGCCAGGTGGCGAGGATGTCGAGGGAGTCGCCGAACAACTGGCCGTTGAAGCCGAGCAGGGCCGGCGTGCCGGCGATGTCCGCGAAGACCGCCTGTCGGGTCTCGGCCGAGGCGAACACGCCGAGGTAGTAGGCGACGGTGCCGACACCGACCAGCACGATCGCTGTCACCCAGCCCGCCAGGACGACCCGGTCGCGGCGCAGGATGAGTCTGACGAGCGTGCCCGTCCCGACGCTCGCGGTCACGCCGCCTGCTCGGTGGAGTCGTAGTAGCGCAGGAATAGTTCCTCCAGCGTCGGCGGCGCGCAGCGCAACTGCGCCACCCCGGCGCGGGTCAGCGCGGCGAGCAGCCCCGGCAGCCCGTCGCCGTCGACAACACACCGCAGCCGGGTGCCGTCGACCTGGACCGCGGAGACCCCGGGCAGCCGATCGATGCCATCGACGGGGCCGGTTGTCTCGGCTTCGACCACGGTCCCGCCGAGGTGCCTCATCGCCGCGAGCGGCCCCGACTGCACCGTCCGTCCCGACCGTACGATCGACACGTGGTCACACACCTGGTCGACCTCACCCAGGATGTGGCTGGACAGCAGCACGGTCCGTCCGGCGCCGCGGCATTCGGCGATGCACACCCGGAACTCTGCCTCCATCAGCGGGTCCAGACCCGACGTCGGCTCGTCCAGGATGAGCAGGTCCACCTCGGCTGCCAGCGCCGCGACCAGGGCGACCTTCTGCCGGTTGCCTTTCGAGTAGGTGCTGGCCTTCTTGGACGGGTCGAGCTCGAACCGGTCAATCAGCGCCGGCGAGCCTCGTTCAGACCACCGCGCAGCCGCCCGAGCAGGTCGATGACCTCACCGCCGGTCAGGTTCGGCTACAGGGTCACGTCTCCAGGCACGTACGACAGTCGCTGGTGCAGTTCGGTGCTGTCCCGCCACGGATCCCGACCCCACAACGCGACCCGCCCGCCGCCGCTGCGGAGCAGGCCCAGCAGGATGCGGATCGTCGTTGTCTTGCCCGCACCGTTCGGGCCCAGGAAGCCGTGCACCTCGCCCTGGCCCACCTCCAGATCGAGCCCGTCAAGGGCGCGGACGCGCCCGTAGTCCTTGGTGAGGCCGGCGGCCTCGATCACCGCACCCATGGAACTCCCCTCTCGCGCTTACTGCGCGTCGTCGCGCTCAGCCCGCCGGGCCTCGAAGCGCTCCCACAACGGTTCGATCTCCTCGGCGAACCAGCGATAGACCTCGCCCGCCGCGTCCAAACGCGAAGCGTGCTCCGGATCCGGTCCTACGAGCTTCCGGCCGGCCTCCACCAGATCCAGGAACGCCCCCAGCGACAACATCCGCTGCCGTAGCGCCGCGGCCCAGGCCTCGTCGACGACCCGGTAGAAGGACGCCCGCGAACCCGGACGGGTCGATCGCCGCACCAGCCCGGTGATTATCAGGATCCGCAGCGTCGAGGTAAGCGAGGCGCGACTCACCCCCAACGCCGCGGACAGCTCCGCCGGGGACTGCTCAGCGGGGTCGCAGATCATCAACCACGCCATGACCCGGCCGGTGATCGGAGCCAACCCTGCATTCTGCGCGAAGTAGGCGCCTACCCGGTCGCACCAGTCCATCTGTGCTGGCGACGGCATCGACATGCTTTCAGTATCGACTGAAACTCTTGAAATCTGCAACCTGAAGCGCGGACCGCGTTGAGGACTCGGTGCGCTGACAGGTACAACCAGTACCTCCCAGCCGGCGGAGTGTGCATCTAGCGTGTCTTGCGAGGGCTCCGCACGGTGCCGGGCCTTGTCACACACCCCCCGAACTGCGCCGCACAGCCGCCGGCAGTTCCCCGTTGTCATGGAGGACAACCGATGACCACTCACCATCGACCAACATGGTCCCGAGCCGCAGGTTGCCTGCTGCTCTGCACGGCGCTCGCCGCATCACTGCCGGCGCTTGGTGCCCGAGCCGCGACCACCGACCCTGATCCGAGCCCGCGTGAGATCGCCAACGCGGCCCTGTCCCGACAGGCAGCGACCGAGGGGATGGTGCTGTTCGAGAACGCCGGGGCGCTGCCGATGGCCGCGCGCGGCAATGTCGCCCTGTTCGGCTACGGCGCCTACGCCACGGTCAAGGGCGGCACGGGGTCTGGCGATGTGAACAATCGCACCACGGTGAACGTCCGGCAGGGCTTCGAGAAGGCGGGCTTCACGATCACCACGTCCGCCGGGTACTGGGACGCGATGGTGGCCGCGAAGGCCGAGCAGGCGCTGACCACCGACACTGCCCGCCCGAGTGAGTCGACGAAGACCGCAGTCTTCGTTCTCTCCCGCAACTCCGGCGAGGGCCGCGATCGTTCGGCGACCAAGGGTGACTACTACCTGACCGACACCGAATCGGCGAACCTCGCCCTGCTGGCCCGGACGTATCGTCAGGTGGTCGTGGTGCTCAACGTGGGCGCTGTGGTGGACACCGCGTTCTTCGACGACATGAACGACCGGATCCTCGACCCCCGTGGCGGCCAAGGATTGGACGCACTGCTGCTGATGAGCCAGCCGGGCCAGGAGGCGGGCAATGCGCTGGTCGACGTGCTGACCGGCGCGGTGACTCCGTCCGGCAAGACCGTCGACAGCTGGGCGTCGAGCTACGACTACTATCCGGCCGCGAAGACGTTCAGCAACAACGATGGCCAGTTCACTCCCGAGGTGTATTCCGAGGGTGTCTACGTCGGCTACCGGTACTTCGACTCGTTCTACAGGAAGATCAACAGGGCCAAGCCGGGCAGCGTCGTCGACTACCCCTTCGGCTTCGGCGAGTCGTACACGACGTTCGATGTGAAGACCACGAGCGTGCAGGCCGATCTGCAGAATGTCTCGGTCACCGTCAAAGTGACGAACACCGGCCGCGCCTACGCCGGCAACCAGGTCGTCCAAGTCTACTTCTCCGCCCCGCAGGACGGGCTGGACAAGCCTTACCAGGAGCTGGCCGGCTACGCGAAGACGGATCTGCTGCGACCGGGCCAGTCGCAGCAACTGAAGGTCAGCTTCGCCACGACTGAGATGGCTTCCTACGACGCCGCGAAGTCGGCCAACGTGATGGACGCCGGCGACTACCTGATCCGCGTCGGCGACTCCTCGCGGACCACGGCAGTGGCGGCCAAACTCCGACTCGACCGGAGGCTGGTGACCGAGAAGCTCTCGGCGCAGCTCGATGCGCCCACGATCAAGAAGGAACTCACCAGCAACCCCGCGCAGCTTCTACAGCAACCGCGGTGAAGATCGGCAGGTTCGCAACGCGCCAGTGGTTGCGCTGTCGACTCGTGGTTTCCGCCCGGCCCGCAACGCGTCCAGGATCGCCCAGTCGGTCGAGGTGGACGCCTCGTCCGGCTACTACCCGCTGGATGGATCGCTGTTGTCGGCCACCACCGCCTTCACCACCGGCGGCACCGACTGGGAAGGCACCGGTTCGGCTTATCAGGCCAAGACCGGTGAGAAGGTCAAGGTCGTCCGAGCCGCACCCGGCGCCACCCTCTTCGACGTCGCCAAGGGGACGGTGTCGATGCGTCGCTTCGTTGCCGGGCTGAGCGTGGACCAGTTGGCTCACATCGTCGAGGGGGCGTCGGCGGGCACCGACATCACCCCGGGTGTGGCCGGTACCACCACAGCGCTCTATGAAGACAAGGGGGTTCCGGCGGCGTCGCTCGTCGACGGTCCTGCTGGCGTCCGCATCACCAAGGAGTACACCTCCGGCGGGGTGACCTACTACCAGTACGCGACGGCTTGGCCGATCGGCACCCTGCTGGCCCAGACCTGGGACCGCGACCTGGTCGAGCAGGTGGGCAAGGCGGTCGGCGTCGAGCTGACCGAGTTCGGCTCCACCATGTGGCTCGCACCAGGCATGAACATCCATCGCGATCCGCTCAACGGCCGCAACTTCGAGTACTTCTCCGAAGATCCCCTCGTCTCCGGACTCACTGCGGCGGCCGAGACGATCGGAGTGCAGTCGCACCCGGGTATCGGCGTCACGATCAAGCACCTGGCAGCGAACCAGCAGGAACTGGAACGCCAGCGCACCGACTCGGTGATCGGCGAACGGGCACTGCGCGAGATCTACCTCAAGGGGTTCGAGATCGCGGTGAAGTCGGCCCAGCCGATGGCGGTGATGACGTCCTACAACCTCGTCAACGGCACCGCCGCGTCCGGCAGCTACGACCTCACCGAGGACGTCCTGCGAGGCGAGTGGGACTTCAAGGGTGTGGTGATGACTGACTGGGGGGCCAACTACAACGTCAAGAAGACGGTCTACTCCGGCAACGACATGATCATGCCGGGCAACACCCCCGCCCAGATCACCGACGCCGTCATCAGCCCCACCGACCCCACCTTCGACCTCGCCGGACTGCCGGTCTACCACTACGTACAGCGCAACTCGGTCGGCAACCCGATCGGGGCACACCTGTGGGATTGGGAGACGTTCGTCGCCGGACCCGGCGGCTCGACAACCTACTCGGTCACCGTCGACGAGAACACCGACCTGACCACGACTCCCGCGTCGGGCGTGTGCAGCACCAATATCACCATGGAATGCGTCACCCAAACCTCCCACCTCGCTCCGTGGGGCAGCGTGGATGACGCCTATACGTGGGTGCTGGCGCAGCTCGACCCGAACGTGAAGGTCGACCCGATCACCATCGGCTGGCTCACCGACGCCCAACGCGCCGGAATCAAGGTCACGGTCAACTCCCGGCAGAACCCCGGCGATGACACGTCACCGGTCACGTCCTACACCGTCACCTACACCGGCGAGCATGGTCTGATCCGGCTGGGCGACCTGCAACGCAACGCCGCCCGCATCCTGGAAACCCTCACCCACACCCAACAGTTCGCCGACCTCGCCAACAAGCAGGGCGTCGGCGGCATCAACGTGGGCGCGTACGGATCACTCTTCAACCGGGACCTCGAGACGTATCTGGTGGTCGGCCGCGGACCGGTCCGATCGGCAGGTGGTCGATGACATCGCTCCGAGCCGGCTTCTGATCGAGGCATGAATCAGGCCCACTCCGCGGCGCCCCCCGGAGTGGGCCCGACCCGGGTAGCTAGGGGAAACATGAGTAACGTGATCGTCGTCACCGGCGCTGGAGCGATCGGGCAGGCCATAGCTCGGCGGATCGGCTCCGGCAAGCACATCCTGCTGGCCGACGTGCGACAGGAGAACGCGGACGCCGCGGCGAACGTGCTCGCAAACGCCGGATTCGCGGTCAGCACCGCCACCGTGGACGTCTCCTCCCGCGAGTCGGTGCACGCCCTGGTGCGGATTGCCACCGGCCTGGGTGAGGTCACCGGGGTCATCCATGCGGCCGGCGTGTCGGCCAGCCAGGCCTCGATCGAGCAGATCCTCCGCGTCGATCTCTACGGCACCGCACTGGTGCTGGACGAGTTCGGCATGGTGATCGCTACGGGCGGCTCCGGCGTGGTCATCTCTTCCCAGTCGGGTCACCGCCTTCCGGCACTTACCGTGGAGCAGGATCGGGCCCTGGCCACCACCCCGGCCGACGAACTGCTGAGCCTGCCGATGCTGCAGCCGGACCAGTTCAAGGATGGGTTGCACGCCTATCAGGTGTCGAAGCGGGCCAACGTGCTGCGGGTGCGGGCGGAGGCCGTCCGCTGGGGCGAGCGCGGGGCCCGGGTGAACGCGATCAGCCCCGGCATCATCATCACCCCGCTCGCCCGGGACGAGCTGAACGGACCCAATGGCGCCGGTTACCGGCGGATGATCGAACTGGCGCCGGCCGGCCGGGCCGGCACCCCCGACGAGGTCGGCACCGTGGGTGAGTTGCTGATGAGCGAGCGCGGCGCGTTCATCACCGGCAGCGACATTCTGATGGACGGCGGCGGCACCGCCTCCCACTTCTACGGACCGCTCGCGGGCAAGGCCCCGACCCCGATGCCCGCCGGACAGGGGGACGCATGAACCAAACGAATGCTGTGGTGCTGGTGGTCGGCGCCACCGGCAGCATCGGCCGGCACGCGGTGCGCGAGGCTCTCCACCAGGGCTATCGAGTCCGGGCGCTCGTCCGCGACATCGGGAGGGCCTCGTCCCTACCGAAGCAGGCCGAACTCGTCGTCGGGGATCTCACCATTCCCGACACGCTGGTCGCCGCCGTGGACGCGGTGGACGCGATCGTATTCACTCACGGCTCCACAACCCGCGAGGCGGACGTCCGCGACATCGACTACGCGGGGGTGGCGAATGTGCTGCTGGCGTTGCGCGGCCGGCCGGCGCGGATCGCGCTGATGACAGCGGTCGGCACCACCCGTCCGGGCGTGCCGTACGCGGCGTGGAAGCGCCGAGGTGAGCGACTGGTCCGGGCCAGCGGCAACGACTACACCATCGTTCGGCCAGGCTGGTTCGACTACAACGACGCCGACCAGCGCCGAGTAGTCCTGCGGCAGGGTGACACGGCCCAGTCCGGGACACCTGCCGACGGCGTGATCGCCCGGGACCAGATTGCCCGGGTGCTGATCGACAGCCTGAGCGCGGATGCTGCGAACCGGAGGACACTTGAGCTCGCCGTCGAGACTGGCGCCGAGCAGGACGATCTCACGCCCGACTTCGCCGCGCTGCGTCCCGACATCCCCGGCGCGCTCGACGGAGTCGCCGACGGAAACATCACCCCTGTGCGTAGCGAACCCCGCCGCTTCCAGGAGGATCTGGCTCGGATCGGCGGCGAGCCCCACTAACTCAGCGGTCCGTTGATTGGGTCGCAGGACGTCCTCCAGCCGGGTCCGCATCCCGGTACCCCCCTTCGCGCGCCTATGCTGCCGCCATGGATGCGCGCGGCGAACTGGCGCGGTTCCTGCGCGCCAAGCGTGAGCAGACGCCCGTCCCGCCCGACTCGCTGTTTCCCACCGAGGGACGACGGGTGGCCGGCCTGCGCCGTGAGGAGGTCGCAGAGCTCGCACTGATCTCGGCGACCTACTACACCAAGCTCGAACGCGGGAAGGTTCACGGCATCTCCGCGGCCGTGCTGGACGGTCTGACCTCCGCACTGGCCCTCACACCCCAGGAGCGCGCCTACGTGGCGTCGCTGATCCCGATCGCCGGCATCGCCGCGGGCAGCCCGGCCCACGACGACCCGATGATCCCGACTGCGCGGCTGTTGCGCGCGCTCGGCGAGACCCCCGCGCATGTGCACAACGAACGTGCCGACATCATCGCCACCAACCCGGCCGGACGCGCCCTGTACCCCTACCACTTTGAACACTCCGAGCATCCGAACACGATCGCGTTCCTGTTCCTCGACCCGCGTGCTCAGCAGTTCTTCGTCAACTGGAAGCAGTGGGCCGACCAGGGCGTCTTCTTCTTGCGCAACGCTGTGGCGGGCAACCCCCGGAGCCGTTCGCTGGCCACTCTTGTCGGTCGGCTGCGTGAGCGCAGCACGGTGTTCGATGAAGCCTGGCAGAGCCACCTCGTCGCGTTTCAGCAGTTCGGCACTCGCGAGTTGAATCATCCGGTTGTGGGCCGGCTGGCGATCGACTTTCAGGGCCTGCAGCCGATCGGTCACGACCGGATGCGGATCGTCGTCTACACCGCCGAGCCTGGATCGGACACCGCGGAACGCCTGACCCGGCTGCTGCATTCCTGACCGCTGCCGGCGTAGGGGGTACAACCAGTACCTGCTGCCAGCGGGATCGTCTTGCCAGGATGGAGCCAAGGGACGACCAACCTGCAGGAAACGCACGAACAAGGACCACAGCCGTGACGAGCACCGATCCTGTCGCCCAGCGGCGCTGGCCGGCCGACATGCTGGCCGCCATCGACGAGGCCGACGACCTCAAGGTCTCGCCACTGCGAGCCGACGGCGTCACCTTTGGCACGCCCACCTGGATCTGGTCGGTGATCGTCGACGGCGAGCTGTACGTCCGCGGCTACAACGGCACCGACTCTCGCTGGTACACCGCGGCGCTGGCCCGCCCGGACGGCCGCATCCACGCCGCCGGACACGTGTTCGACGTCACCTTCGAGCCGGCGCCGGGCGATCTCACCGCCGCCATCGACGATGCGTACCGCAGCAAATACGCTGCCAGCCCCTACCTGGCACCAATGATCGGCGCTCGGGCCAAGGCCGCCACGTTAGGCATCCGGCCCGTCCGTCCAGTCGAAGCAAGCGTCACCCGCGACTGAAGGAGAACACCAAAATGGAGTACACCAAGCTCGGCCACACCGGTCTGGACGTGTCCCGGCTGTGCATCGGTGCGATGGGTTTCGGCGATCCCGCCTGGATGCACAAATGGGTGCTGGAGGAGGACGCCGCCCGTCCGGTGATCCGGCACGCGGTCGAGGCCGGCATCAACTTCTTCGACACCGCCAACGTGTACTCGCTGGGCCGCAGCGAAGAGATTCTCGGCAAGGCGCTGAAGGACTTCGCCAACCGCGACGAGATCGTGCTGGCCACCAAGGTGCACGGCAAGATGCACGACGGGCCCAACGGGCAGGGCCTGTCCCGCAAGGCCATTCATGCTGAACTGGACGCCTCACTGCGCAGGCTGGGCACCGAGTACATCGACCTGTACATCATTCATCGGTGGGACTACCAGACCCCGATCGAAGAGACGATGTCGGCGCTGAACGACGCCGTGCGGGCCGGCAAGGTGCGCTACCTCGGCGCGTCGGCGATGTTCGCCTGGCAGCTGCTCACCGCCTCGAACGTGGCCGACCGCAATGGCTGGGAGCGTTTCGTCTCGATGCAGAACCATTACAACCTGCTCTACCGTGAGGAGGAGCGGGAGATGATGCCGCTGCTGCGCGCGCAGGGTATGGCGTCCACCCCCTACAGTCCGCTCGCGGCCGGACGGCTCACCCGCGACTGGGCCGACACCACCAAACGCTTCGAGACCGACCAGATCGCCCGCTCGAAGTACGACTCCACCGAGGCGACCGACAGGGCCATCGTGGAGGCGGTCGGCCGGATCGCTGAGGCGCGCGGAGTCGCCCGCGTCCAGGTCGCCCTCGCCTGGTTGCTCTCCCGCAACCCGGTCGTCGCCCCGATCATCGGCGCCACCAAGACCGACCACATCGACAGCGCGCTGGCCGCCCTCGACGTCCAGCTGACCCCCGAGGAGGTCGCAGCCCTGGAGGCGCCGTACGTCCCGCACGGTGTGGTGGGCCACAACTGAGCGCTGGCTTGAAGAGCCGGACTCACTCCAGGCCGAAGTAGCCAGGATCAGCGAGGAAGCGGCGATACAGCGCGACCGTCATCAGTTCGTCCCAGTTGCGGGTGTGGAGTCCCGTCTCGTCGAGTTCGATGATCCGTGCACCCGGGGTGGCGGCGAGAATCGGGGAGTGGGTGGCGAGCAGTACCTGGATGCCGTCGTCGCGCAGTTGAGTCAGTTGGTGGGTCAGCGCGATTTGAGAGAGCAATGAGAGCCCGGCCTCAGGTTCGTCCATCACCAGAAATCCGCCGCGGCCTGCCATGTGCCCCAGCTTGAGAGTCAGCAGTTCGTTGAACGCCTGGCCGTGGGAGCGTTCGTGATAGCGAGCTTCCGCCTGATGCCAGGAGGGGTTTGCTTCGAGGTAGGTGAGCAGCCCATGCATGGTCTCGGCGCGGAGAAAGTACCCCCAGCGGGAACGACTGACGCCGCGCACCAACCGGATGCGTGCGTGCAACGGTGACTCGCTCGGACGCTCCGACCCTCTGCTCACCTTGCTGCCACCCTCGGGGCTGAGCCCGTACGCCATCGCGATCGCCTCGATGATCGTCGACTTTCCGACCCCGTTCTCTCCCACGAGGATGGTCAGCTCGGTGAGCTCGAGCCCATCACGCAGCAGTTGAGCGACTGGCGCCAGCGTGAACGGCCAACCGCGGTCGTCGTCGCCGATCTCGCCGATCACCTCTCGTACCGGGAGCGAGCTGAACGCTGTCACTCCCCAAGGGTAGGACTCAGGATCGACCCGCGACCGACGCAGATGTCAGTGCCAGTTCGCGAGGAGCGTCGCCGCGTCCCGGTAGGTCGCGGTGCCGCTGGCGATCGCGATTGCCAGGTCGTAGGCGTCATCGTCGACGGCGTCCAGAGTGATGCCGTTGAGACCGTAGAACACCACGGTGGACAACCATCCGATCCGCCTGTTGCCGTCGACCAGCGCGTGGTTGCGAACCAGGGATTCGAGCAGGGCCGCGGCCTTGGCATCGATGCCGGGGTAGGCATCGTCACCGAACACGCTGACCTGGGGTCGGTGGACTGCGGAATCAAGCAGGCCGATGTCTCGGATCGGCCCAACGCCAAGGTCTTCGATCAGGCTGAGGACGTCTTCCAAGGTGAGGTATTCGATCACTGGCCGAGACGGTCGAGCAGGTCGGCGTAGCGCTCCCGGGCGACGGCCGAAAGGGTGGTGACCTGGTCGCGGCGCAGCCGGCGAGATGCCGCCTCATGGATCGCACGCACGGTCGCTTCTTGCTTGCTGATCCCCTCGGCCTCAGCCAGCAGCGTGAGCGCCCGCTCGTCCTCGGGACTCAGTCGCAGAGTCATCGCCATGACACGATGATACCAGTTTGGTATCGCACCAAGACAGTGCTCTCCAGAACGCCCGGATCGGCATGGCTCCGCTGCCGAGGATGGGGATGTCGAGGTCGATGGTGAGCACAATGGCCTGCAACGGAATTCACCGCAGTGCCGTGATGCCGGACGAACGCGGGTCGATAGCGCCCCTCCATCACAATGCTGACCAGGACGAGAGGATTCGGATGAACGCGGTGTTCGCACCGGAGCCACCGGCACGGTCGGCTCAGCGGTGGTCACCCAGTTGCTGGAACGCGGTGAGCCGGTGGTGGCCGCCGTCCGGCACGAAGCCGACGCCGAGAAGCTGGCGCCGGGCGCGCAGGTGCGAGAGTTCGACTTCGGTGCGCCGGCGGCCGAACTGCGGGGCGCACTGGCCGGCTGTGACCGGCTGTTCCTGATGAGGCCTCCACCGATCGCGGACGTGCAGCGGTACCTGTTCCCGCTGATCGACGTGGCCCGCGAAGCCGGCGTGCGGCAGGTCGCCTTTCTGTCGCTGCAGGGAGTCCAGGCCAACCGGGGCACGCCCCACCACGCCGTCGAGGCCCATTTGCGCCGCAGGAATGCCCCCTACACCTTTCTGCGGCCGAACTTCTTCATGCAGAACCTCTCCACCACCTACGCCGAGCGGATCCGCGCCACCGGCGAGATCTTCGTGCCCGCCGGACGTGCGCGCACCGCCTTCATCGACGCCCGCGACATCGGACGGGTCGCCGCGGCTGTCTTCACCTCACCCGGACACCTGCGCAAGGCCTACACGCTGTCCGGAGAGCAGAGCCTCGGCTATGCCGCCGTCGCCACGATCATGTCCGAGGTCCTGGGCCGGCCGATCCGCTACGCCCGGCCCTCGGAGAAGCGGTATTTGGCCGCACTGGCCGCCGCCGGTGCGCCCGCGGACTACCTGGCGGTGCAGAAGATGATCCACCGGGTGGTGCGCATGAACGTCTCGGCGTTGCCCAACAAGGTAGTGCGACGCCTCACCGGCACCCCTGCGACGACGTTCGAGCGGTTCGCTCGGGATTCTGCGGACGTGTGGACGCCGCCCGGAGCGCAGGTCCACAACAAACCGTGAGCTTGGGCACCTCAGACGGTGCCCAAACTCACACTGGCTGCCCGGGGGGCGGGGGCGGCGCCGATCCCCCCAGCCAGATCGCTACATTGAGCGCGTTCATCGTCAATCGTGCGGGGTGTGCGTGTCCGACTTCTTCACCGACTGGAAGTGGTGGCTGCTGTTCGCCGTCGACCTGGTCATTCGCGTCGGCGCCATCATCATCATTCCCCGCAACCGCCGGCCCACCGCCGCCATGGCGTGGCTGCTCGCCATCTACTTCATTCCGGTGGTCGGGGTGCTGCTGTTTCTCGTCATCGGCAATCCGAAGCTGCCGCCCAGCCGCCTGCGCAAGCAGGAGCAGATCAACGCGCACATCCACGAGGCCACCGAGGGTGTGAACTTCGGCACACCGCAGCCGGGGGCACCGCAGTGGTTCGACTCGCTGGTCGGCCTCAACCGCACCCTTGGCGCAATGCCGCTGTGCGGTGACAACACCGCCGATCTGCACCCTGACTACGAGCAGAGCATTCGCGCGATGGCCGACGCGGTGCGCGGCGCGAACCGCTATGTGCACGTGGAGTTCTACATTCTGCAGGTCGACGCGACCACCGAGGTGTTCTTCCAGGCCCTCCAGGACGCTGCCGCCCGCGGCGTCACCGTGCGCGTGCTGCTCGACCACTGGGCCAACCGCGGCAAGCCCTTCTACCAGCAGACGAAGGCACGCCTGGACGCCATCGGCGCCCAGTGGCACCTGATGCTGCCGGTCCGTCCGCTGCGGGGCGACTACCAGCGGCCCGACCTGCGCAACCACCGCAAGCTGCTCGTGGTCGACGGACGGATCGCCTTCACCGGGTCGCAGAACCTGACCGACTCGACCTACAACCTGAAGGCGAACCTTCGCCGCGGGTTGCACTGGGTCGACCTGATGGCGCGCTTCGAAGGCCCGGTCGTGTCGAGCATCAACGCGGTCTTTCTCGGCGACTGGTACAGCGAAACCGGCGAGGTGCTGAGCGAAGAGACGCACCTGTTCGACATCACCCCCTCGTCCGGACGCCTGGACTGCCAGGTGGTGCCCTCCGGCCCCGGCTTCGAGTTCGAGAACAACCTCAAGTTGTTCGCCGGCCTGATGAACGCCGCGCAGCAGCGGCTGATCATCGTTTCGCCCTACTTCATTCCGGACGAGGGGCTGCTGCTCGCCCTCACCACCGCCAGCCAGCGGGGGCTGCAGGTCGAACTGTTCGTCTCGGAGGAGGGCGACCAGGCGATGGTCTACCACGCCCAGCGCAGCTACTACGAGGGGCTGTTGCGGGCCGGGGTGACGATCTGGATGTACGAGAAGCCGTTCATTCTGCATTCCAAGTCGATGTCGATCGATGACGAGGTGGCGGTGATCGGCTCCAGCAACATGGACATGCGCTCCTTCGGCCTCAACCTCGAGATCTCGGTGCTGGTGCGCGGTGCCGGCTTCGTCGACGAGCTGCGGCAGGTCGAGGCGCAGTACCGGGCGGTGTCACGGCAACTCACGCTCGAGGAGTGGCTGCAGCAGCCGCTGCGTTCCACCGTGCTCGACAACGTGGCGCGCCTCACCTCAGCCCTGCAGTAGACCCGGAGCCGGGTCAGACGTGGCCGGCGCCGTCCAGCTGTTCGATGATGTAGCCGATCAGCTCGCCGAGCACACCCATCGCGTCGCGAATCCCGCCGCGCGAACCCGGCACGGCCAGCAGCAGCACCGCCGGGGCGTCGACCCGATGCATGACGCCGGCCACCTCGCGAGACACCAGCGCCAGCCGGGTGTGGGCCGCGCCGCGGCGCCTGATCTCTTCGGCGATGCCGGGTATCTCGAAGTCGATCAGGGCACGGACGACGTCGCTGGTGCGGTCCCGCGGACCGATCCCGGTGCCGCCGCAGGCGATCACCACCCGCGCGCCGTCCGCCACGGCCGAACGGATCGCCGCCCGCAGCAGGTCCGGCTCGTCCGGCACCACGGTGCGCTCCGACGGCACGCCGTAGCGGGCCAGTTCCGCCTCGGCCACCGGACCGCCGCGGTCGGAGTCGGCGCCCGAGGCGACCTCGTCCGACACCACGATCACGGCCGCGCGCACCTCGGCCGCGCGGCGCAGGGTCGCCTCGGCGAGCGAGGCGACGTCCGTGCTGGTCGTCGCATCGGTCATCGGCTCAGGACTTCTTCGGCGCCCCTGGACGGGCGTAGCGCCACCAGGTGATGCCGACGCACATGACGGCCCATGCGACGCCGATCCAGTAGAACGTGGTGGGCGCCATCACGGTCAGCCCGACGCCGAACAGGAACGGCCCGAAGGCGGCGATGGCACCCGTCCAGCCGATCACGCCCCCCGCCTGGCGGCGCTCGAAGATCATCGGCATCTGCTTGAAGGTGGACGCGTTGCCGATGCCCGCGAACAGGAAGATCAGCAGCATGCCCCACAGAAAGTGGTTGAAGCCGGCCTGCAGGGTGGCGGCGCTGGTCAGGTCCGGGGTGAGCGCGGGGATCGTCCAGGCGATCGAACCGGCCAGGCCGATGCCCGACAGCAAGGTCCACATCGCCCCGCCGGTGCGGTCGGTCAGCGGCGAGAACAGCACCCGGGCGCCGGCGCCGACCAGTGGGCCGAGGAAGACGTAGGTGGCCGGGTCCGGCACCTGATAGCCGCTGATCAGGATCTGTGCGGTGGTGCCAGACCCCTGCACGATGCCGCCGTTGCCGGAGCCGTACAGGTTGATCATCAGCAGTCCGAACTGGGCCGACAGGCCCGAGAACGTGCCGAAGGTCATGATGTAGAGAATCGTCATCCACCAGGTGTCCTGGTTGCTGAAAATGTCGAACTGCTGCTTGATGTTGGCCTTGATCGGCACCGACTTCAGGTACTGCCAGGCGATCCAGGTACCGATCAGGATGAACGGCAGCCAGACGAACGAGGCGGCCTGGTACCAGACCTCACGATCGGGCTTGCCGGGCGTCTTGAGCATCTGGCTCTGACCCATCCACCACAGCATTCCGGTGCCGATCAGCCACGGGGTGAGCAACTGCACCAGCGAGACACCGAAGTTGCCGATGCCGGCCTGCAGGCCCAGCGCCGTGCCCTGCTTGCTGCGCGGGAAGAAGTACGACGTGGACGGCATGAAGCCCGAGAAGGCGCCGCCGCCGATGCCGGCCAGGAAGGCCAGCACGAGCAGCTCCCAGTAGGGCGCGGTGGGCGACATCGACCGGACGCCCCAGCCGAGCACCGGGAAGAACAGCAGCAGGGTGGTGGCCGCCACCATCTTGCGGGTGCCCATGATCGGCGGCAGCACCATCCACAGCAGCCGCATCAGGCCGCCGGACAGGCCCGGGATCGCGGCCAGCCAGTACAGCTGCTCCTTGGTGAAGCTGTAGCCGATCGCGTTCAGCTTCGGCACGATCGCCGAGGGCAGGAACCAGGTGACGAAACACATGGTCAGCGTGAAGGTGGTGATCCACAGGGTCTGCCAGGCCAGCTTGCTGTCCCAGGTCTCTTCGTTCTCGGGATCCCAGGCGTGCAGCCACTCGGGCCCACCCTGCAGTTTCTCCATCATGGTGCTCATGCTCAGACCTCCTGGCGAGAACGCGTGTCGATGTGTTCGGTGTCGAAGTGGTCGGCCAACTCGGGCGACTGCTCATGCAGCATGACGACGATGGTCCAGTGCATCCACACGGCGCAGATCGCGGTGAGAATGAACAGCACGAAGAAGGTGCTGGTGGGGAACCCCGTCCAGGCCTTGGTGTAGGCGAACAGCGGCGGCAGTATGAAGCCGCCCAACCCGCCCAGCATGCCGACCAGGCCGCCCACCGAGCCGACGTTGTCGGGAAAGTACTCCGGGATGTGCTTGTAGACCGCGGCCTTGCCGATGCCCATCGCGCAACCGAGCAGAAACACCAGCACGGTGAACCACACGATGTTGATGCCGTAGGCGAGATGCTGGGTCTGGGTGCCGTTGGCGTGGTCGATGACGATGTGGCCGTTGGGCATCATCAACAGGCCGGTGGTGACCAGCATCACCGCGAACGTGACGTACATCACCTTGCGGGCGCCCAGCCGGTCCGAGACCCAGCCGCCCAACGGACGAAGCAGCGAGGCGGGAAAGATGAACAGGGCGGTGAGCAGCGCGGCGGTGTACAGGTTGACGCCGAAGTTGTCGACGTAGTACTTGGGCAGCCACGCCGACAGCGCCACGTAGGCGCCGAAGACGGCGACGTAGTACAGGCTGAAGCGCCACACCCGCAGGTGCTTCAGCGGCAGCAGCATCTCGCGGATCGGCTTGCCCGGACCCGCCATCCGGTCGTGCCGGGGCACCACCAGGAACGTGATCACGGCCAGCGCCAGCAGCAGAACCGAATAGATCACCGGCACCAGCCGCCAGCCGCCCTGCACCCCGAACGCGAACGTCATGCCGGCGGTGCCGGCGATCAGCGGCGGCCCGATGAACTTGGTGATGGACGCTCCGACGTTGCCGGCGCCGAACAGGCCGAGGGCGAAGCCCTGCCGCTCGCGCCCGAACCAGGCCGCGTTCCACGAGATACCGACGCTGAACAGGTTGCCGGCGAAGCCGACCAGGAAGGCAAGGATCAGCAGCACGCCGTAGCTGTGCGCGGTGGAGACGAAATAGGCCGGGATCGCCGTGGTGGCCAGCATGAAAATGGTGACCTTGCGGCCGCCGATCCGGTCGGCGATGATGCCGGCCGGCAGCCGCCACATCGAGCCGTTGAGCACGGCCAGCGCGGTGATCCACGACAGCTGCACGTCGTCGAGCAGCAGTTCCTTTTGAATCTCGATGCCCAGAATGCCGAACATCAGCCACACCGCGAACATCACGGTGAAGTCGATGGTCGACATCGCCAGGACGCGGTTCGCGCCGCGTCCAGTGTCGTGGATGGGCGGAACCACGTCCTGCGCGGGGGCGTCGGTGGTGCTCATGGCTTGGTGCGCTCGCGATCTTTGGTGCCGATGGGATCCCAGCCGCGAACGCGTCCGTGCGAAGGCGCCGCGGGGGCGTCGTCACGGCTGCGGTACACGACATAGGGACGGAACAGGTAATGCAGCGGCACGGTGAACGCATGCACCAGCCGGCTGAACGGAATCAGGGCGATCAGTGCGAAGCCCATCAGAATGTGCACCTTGAACTGCCAGGTGCTCGCGGCCATCGCCTCGACGTCGGGTTGAAAGATCAGCAGCGAGCGGAACCAGATTGAGACGGTCTCGCGGTAGTTGTGATGTTCACCGGTCGGCGTGTGATCACCGGTCAGCGTGGCCACGATGCCCAGCACGATCGCCGCGACCAGAATCACGTACATCAGCTTGTCGTTGCGGGTGGTGGCCAGGAACACCGGGCCGGTGGTGCGGCGTCGGTAGATCAGCAGGCCGATGCCGACCAGGGTCGCGACACCGGCGACCGTGCCGGCGCCCAACGCGACCGCGTGGTAGCCCTCCTGGCTGACCACCAGGTCGGTCCAGGCCTTCGGGATCAGCAGGCCCATCAGGTGACCCATCAGCACCACGAACAGGCCGTAGTGGAACATCGGGGACGCGACGCGCAACAGCCGCGACTCGTACAGCTGGGACGAGCGGGTGGTCCAGCCGAACTGGTCGTACTTGTACCGCCAGATGGTGCCGGCGACCAGCACCAGCGCCACCACGTAGGGCAGCACGCCCCACAGCATGATGTCGAGCGCGTTCATGTCAGCTCACCCTCCCGTCATCCCGGCGGATGCCGGGATCTCCCATGCCGTGACCGGCCAGCTCGAGCCCGACCAGTTCCACCGGCTGCGTCTGGCCGAAGCGCGCCTGCACCTCGGCCCGGTTGCGCGGCGATTCGCCCGGCAGCCGGTTGCACAGCGCGGTCAGGACGCCGGCGTGCGGCAGGTCGTCCGCGCTCAGTTCGAGCCGGATCAGCTCCAGGCTGGCCCGGAACCGCTCCAGCAGGCTTCGACCACGCTCGGGATCCAGCACGACGAACTCGAGCACCATCGGCAGGTAGTCGGGCAGCTCGCCGCCGGTGTCGACCACCAGGCCCGAGTCGCGGTAGACCTGCTTGATCTCGGCCAGCACGTTGCCGCGCCGCCGGGTGTCGCCATCGGTCCAGTAGCTCAGGTGCATGGCGTGCCGCCGCGACAGGTCGAATTCCTGCACGTGGAACGACTGCAGTTCGCGCAGCGAGTCGCTCCGCAGATGCGACAGGACGGGGGCGAACAGCGGGGCGTCCGGGGTGCCGTCCAGTGCGGCTTCGATCACATCGAGTCGGGCGAGCAGGGCCTCGTCCGGGTAGGCGAGCACCAGGGCGGCGGCCTGGTAGAGGACTGCCGGGGACGAGATCCCGGCGTTCGCCGGGATGACGGAACCCCGCTGTGCGCCAGGCCCGCCCCGCCCTTCGTCATGCCCGGCCCGCCCCTCGTCATCCCGGGCTTGCCCCGGGATCTCCGCGGGGTCGGCTGGAGATCCCGGCATTCGCCGGGATGACGCGAGGCTGAACGGCCACTTCATGGTTTCGCGTCCTCGTTGGCGTCCCAGTTCAGCATGCCCGCCCGATGGTGCAGCTGGTCGGACGACGCCGCCTCCTCGGCCTGCTGGCGTGCCTTCAGCGCCGAGTAGGTTTCGATCGCGACCGGCACCGGACGTCCGGACGCCTCGCCGAACGGACCCGACTCGTACATACCCGGGCCACCCTCGAAGTCGAGCGAGCAGGCCAGCTCTTCGAGCCCGTGCGCCTCTTCGCGGTGCGCCTTGGGAATCACGTACCGCTCGTCGTACTTGGCGATCGCCAGCAACCGGTACATCTGCTCCATGGCCTCGGGGGTCATGCCCACCGCGGCGGCCAGCTCGGGGTCGCGTCCGGTGCCCAGGGTGACCCCGCGCATGTAGGAGCGCATCGCGGCCAGCTTCTGCAGCACGCCGGTGACGATCGAGGTGTCGCCGGCGGTGAACAGCTCGGCCAGGTAGCTGACCGGAATGCGCAGCGCGTCGATGGCGCCGAACAGGTTGCCGGCGGCCTCGGCGTCGTGGCCCTGGTCCTTGAGCAGGTCGGTGACCGGTGACAGCGGCGGGATGTACCAGACCATCGGCATCGTCCGGTACTCCGGGTGCAGCGGCAGGGCCACCTTGAAGTGCTTGATCAGGGCGTAGATCGGCGAGCGCTGGGCTGCGGTGATCCAGTCGGCGGGCATGCCGGCCGCCTGCGCCGCGGCGACCACCTGGGGGTCGTGCGGGTCGAGCAGCAGGTCCAGTTGCGACTCGTACAGCTCGTCGTCGGGGGCGGACGCGGCTTCGAGCACCTTGTCGGCGTCGTAGAAGACGATGCCCAGGTAGCGCAGCCGTCCGACACAGGTCTCGGAGCACACCGTCGGCAGCCCCACCTCGACCCGCGGATAGCAGAACGTGCACTTCTCGGCCTTGCCCGAGCGGTGGTTGAAGTACATCTTCTTGTACGGGCAGCCGGTGATGCACTGGCGCCAGCCGCGGCAGCGGTCCTGGTCGACCAGCACGATGCCGTCCTCGGCCCGCTTGTAGATGGCGCCCGAGGGGCAGGACGCCATGCACGAGGGGTTGAGGCAGTGCTCGCAGATGCGCGGCAGGAAGAACATGAAGCTCTTCTCGTACTCGAACTTGATCTTCTCGTTCGCCTCGTCGCGCAGCTTCTCGATGATCGGGTCGGTCGAACCGGTCGCGTACACCCCGCCCAGAGAGTCGTCCCAGTTGGCCGACCAGGTGATCGCGGTGTCTTCGCCGGTGATCAGCGACTTGGGCCGGGCGACCGGAAAGTCGTCGCCGAGCGGGGCCGAGATCAGGTTCGCGTAATCGTAGGTCCAGGGCTCGTAGTAGTCGTTCAGCTCGGGCTGCACCGGTGAGGCGAAGATGCTGAGCAGCTTGGCAAACCGCCCGCCACTACGCAGTTTGAGGCCGCCCGACTTGGTGCGCACCCAACCGCCGCGCCACTTGTCCTGGTCTTCGTAGCGGCGTGGGTAGCCGAGCCCCGGCCGGGTCTCGACGTTGTTGAACCACACGTACTCGGTGCCGGCCCGGTTCGTCCAGGCCTGCTTGCAGGTGACCGAACAGGTATGGCAGCCGATGCACTTGTCGAGGTTCATCACCATGCCGACCTGCGCCATGATTCTCATCAGTACGTCACCTCCTGGCTACGACGGCGGACGGTGGACACGATGTCGCGTTGCACCCCGGTGGGGCCGAGGTAGTTGAACGCGTACGACAACTGCGCGTAGGCACCGATCAGATGGGTCGGCTTGAGCAGGATCCGGGTGACCGAGTTGTGAATGCCGCCGCGCTTGCCGGTGGCCTCGGACTTGGGCACGTCGATGGTGCGTTCCTGGGCGTGCTGCACGTAGCAGATGCCGTCCGGCAGCTTGTGGGTGACCACCGCCCGGGCCACGAAAACCCCGTTGGCGTTGGTCAGCTCGATCCAGTCGTTGTCGCTGACCCCGATCGATTGGGCGTCCGCGACGCTCAGCCAGGCCTGCGGGCCGCCTCGTCCGAGGCTGAGCATGAACAGGTTGTCCTGGTACTCGGAGTGGATCGACCACTTGTTGTGCACGGTCAGGTAGCGCAGGGTGATCGCCTTCTCACCGGTCGGGCCCAGTTCGGGCTCGCCGAAGGCTCGGCTCATGTCCAGCGGTGGACGGAACGTGGGCAGCTGTTCACCGGCGTCGATGATCCAGTCGTGGTCGAGGAAGAAGTGCATCCGGCCCGACAGGGTGTGCCACGGCTTGAGCCGCTCGGTGTTGATGGTGAAGGCGGCGTAGCGTCGTCCGCCGGTCTCGGAGCCGGACCATTCCGGTGAGGTGATCACCGGTTGCGGCGCCTCCTGGGTCTGCTTGAACGTGATCCGGCGCTCTTCCTGGCCCTCGGAGAGGTCGACCAGTTTGCACCCGGTCTTGGCCTCCAGATCGCGGAAGCCCTGGGTGGCCAGCTCGCCGTTGGTGGTGCCCGAGAAGGCGAGAATCGCCTCGGCCAGCCGCGAGTCGGTGTCGATCGCCGGACGTCCGGCGGCCGTGCCGGAGGGCATCACGCCGTGCAGCCGGCCCAGCAACTCGACCGAGTGCTTCACGTCGTAGGTGATGTTCTTCACGGTGAAGCCGAGCCGGTCGGCCAGCGGGCCGACGGAAGCCAGCTTGTCGGCGATCGCGGTGTAGTCGCGCTCGACCAGCATCATCAGCGGCAGGTTGCGACCGGGCACGGCGGGCAGGTCGGTGCCGCGCCAGTCGGGCACATGGCCGCCGGGCTGGCTGATCTGGCCGGGTGTGTCGTGCTGCATCGGTACGGCCACGATGTCGGAGCGGGTGTCGAGGCGTCCCTTGGCCAGGGTCGAGATGGCCCGGGCCAGCAGGCTGAAGAACTCGAAGTCGCTCTTGGCCTCCCACGGCGGGTCGATGGCGGGGGTGAAGGCGTGCACGAACGGGTGCATGTCGGTGCTGCTCAGGTCGTACTTCTCGTACCAGGTGGCGGCCGGAAAGACGATGTCGCTGAGCAGTGTGGTGGACGTCATCCTGAAGTCGGCGCTGAGCAGCAGGTCGACCTTGCCCTCGGGTGCCTCGTCGCGGAACCGCACCACGCTCGGCTTGGCCTCGGCCGCGTGATCGTTGGGCATCAGGTTCGAGCCGGTGCCCAACAGGTGCTTGAGAAAGTACTCGTTGCCCTTGGCGGACGACCCGAACAGGTTCGAGCGCCACACCACCATCGTGCGCGGCCAGTTGCCGGGGGCGTCGATGTCTTCCAGGGCGGTGGTCAGCGAGCCGTCCTTCAGCTTGCCGGCCACCCATTCGCCGACGCTCGCCGCCTCACCCGCGGCCACCGCCGCCTTGGCCTCGTCGGCCAGGTCGAGCGGGTTGCGGTCGAACTGCGGGTAGAACGGCATCCAGCCCAGCCGGTGGCTGAGCGCCATGGCGTCGGCGGTGTGCAGCCCGTCCAGCTTGCCGGTGGACAGCGGCGACTTGACCCGGTCGGCGGAGTAGCCGTCGGTGCGCCACTGGTCGGTGTGCATGTACCAGTAGCCGGTGCCGATCATGGTGCGTGGCGGACGCGACCAGTCCAGGGCGTTGGCCAGGTTGAACCAGCCGGTCATCGGACGGCACTTCTCCTGCCCGACGTAGTGCGCCCAGCCGCCGCCGTTGCGGCCGATCGAACCGGTCAGCATCAGCAACGAGATGATCGCCCGGTAGGTCACGTCGGCGTGGAACCAGTGGCAGATGCCGGCGCCGATGATGATCATCGTGCGACCCTGCGAATCCTCGGAGTTCTTCGCGAACTCGCGCGCGATGCGAATGCAGGCCTCGGCGGGCACCGAGGTGATCTCAGCCTGCCAGGCCGGGGTGTAGGGGGTCTGCACGTCGTCGTAGCCGGACGCCCACGTGCCGGGCAGGCCGGGCCGTCCGACGCCGTACTGGGCCAGCATCAGGTCGAACACGGTGGTGACCAGATGCTCACCGACCCGGACGGCGGGCACGCCGCGGCGAATGATGGTGCCCTCGCCGCGCGGATCCTCGAAGCAGGGCAGGGCGATCTCGACCTGCTCGGCCGCGTCGACGTCCAGCAGGCTGAGTGCGGGCTGCAGATCGCCCAGGTCGAGGTTCCAGTTGCCCTTGCCGGCCTCGTTGTAGCGATCGCCCATGGTGCCGTTGGGGGCCACCGGGGCGTTGGTCGCGCCGTCCCACAGCACGGTGCGGAACGCGGCGTCCGGACGCTCGTCCGCGCCGGTCGAACCGGTCGAAACCAGGTCGGCGGCGGTGAGGAACTTGGCGGCGGTCAGGCCGTGGCCGTCGGGATGATCGACCAGGGTGACCAGCATGGTCAGGTCGGTGTACTGCTTGACGTAGTCGGTGAAGAACGGCACCTCGCGATCGACGAAGTTCTCCTTGAGCATCACGTGGCCCATCGCCATCGCGAGCGCGGCGTCCGTGCCGGCCTGGGCGGGCAGCCACTCGTCGGCGAACTTGACGTTGTCGGCGTAGTCGGGGCTGACCGTGACCACCTTGGTGCCGCGGTAGCGCACCTCGGCCATCCAGTGGGCGTCGGGGGTGCGGGTGACGGGCACGTTGCTGCCCCACATCATCAGGTAGGTCGAATCCCACCAGTCGCCCGACTCGGGCACGTCGGTCTGGTCGCCGAACACCTGCGGCGAGGCCACCGGCAGGTCGGCGTACCAGTCGTAGAACGACGTCATTGCGCCGCCGATCAAATGGTTGAACCGGGTGCCGACGGCGTGGCTGACCATCGACATCGCCGGGATCGGCGAGAAGCTGACGCAGCGGTCGGGGCCGTAGGTCGCGATCGTGTGCACGTACGAGGCCGCCGCGATCTCGAGCGCCTCGTTCCACGAGATGCGTACCAGGCCGCCCTTGCCGCGCGCCGTCTGGTAGCGCTTGCGGGTCTCGGGGTCGGTCGAGATCTCGGCGAACGCCGCGACCGGGTCGCCGTTGTGGCGGGCCTTGGCGGCCCGGTAGGCCTCGATCAGCACCCCTCGTCCGTAGGGGTAGCGGACGCGGGTGGGCGAGTAGGTGTACCACGAGAAGGCCGCGCCGCGGGGACAGCCGCGGGGCTCGTACTCGGGCCGGTCGGGGCCGGTGGTGGGGTAGTCGGTCTGCTGCGACTCCCAGGTGATGATGCCGTCCTTGACGTACACCTTCCACGAGCACGAACCGGTGCAGTTCACCCCGTGGGTGGAGCGGACCACCTTGTCATGGCTCCAACGGTCGCGGTAGAACACGTCGCCCTGGCGGCCGCCCTCGCGGAACACGGCGCGTCCGTCCGTGGTCTGGTCCCACTTGGTGAAGTAGCGGCCCAGCTTGAGCAGGGCGTCGGCCGCAGGCCCGTCCAGATGTGCGCGCGTGGAGGTCATGGGTAGTGCATATCAGCGGACCGGCCAAAGGTCAGCTATTTCTACGAAAAGGTTGGCATATTCGTGGGGAGACTACGCTCAGCGGCCCGTTTGGGACGGGGGTGATGCCGGTACCACGGAGCCGAACGCATGCTCAGCCCGAAAGGCGCAGGGCCGGCACAGGGCGCCCTCGCCGCGGGGGTGGCGGGTGCCGCAGCGCGGGCACGCCACGGTGCTCACCCGGGCCAGGTCGTATTCCGGTTGCTGCGCCAGCTGCACCAGGCCGGACGATCCGCCGACACTGAGCGCCTGCTGGGGGCACAGGCGCACGCAGGCGGTGTCGGCGCGGCAGAGGTGAGCGTGGTGCCGCAGCACCAGCGCGTCGCCGTCGGCGATCAGTTCGAGCGCGTCGTGGGGGCAGGCCCGCACGCAGACCCCGCACGCGGTGCAACCGTCGGCGAGGAGCCGGGCCCCGACCGGCGCGGACGCCGGTTGGTCGTCGGGGCTCAGTTGCGCGCGTCCCTGGTCGGCCAGCAGCCGCAGCGCCGAGACGCCGCGTTCTTCGGCGTCGGCGTCGAGGTCGAGCGCCGGGGAGGGTACTCGCAGGCCGAACGCGGAACGCCGGGCGAACGCGGTGCCGGCCAGGTCGTAGACCGAGCCGCGCCGTCGTCCGGGACGCCGGTGCGGCGGCTCGGCGATCGTGGTGAGCTCGGGAATCGCCCGGCTCCAGGAGGCCAGCACCCGGTCGTGCCCGTCGGCGTCCTGATCGCACGGCAACACCTCGACCCGGCGCACCCCGGACGCCAGCAGTTGCGCGGGCAGCCCGAGCGACTCCGCCGTCACGCAGCCGGTCAGCCGAACCACCACCACCCCGGCCGGCGGCGTGGGCACGTCGCGGGACTGGCAGGCGATCACCGCCAGTTCGGGCGGGTCGATGGCGCCCAGCCACCGAAGCAGGTCAGGGCTGCGGTCGCTGGGCATCGAGCCCCTCCAGAAAGCCGTCCACCAGCCCCGGCAGAGCAGCCAGCAGGGGGGTGTGCGCGCGAGCCCGCAGTTCGTCCAGCACCAAGGAGCAGAACCGGTCGACGTGATCGGACCGGAACGCCGCGATCTCGGCCGCACCCCCGGAGTCGGTGTCGGTCTTCGCAGCCACTGCCGCCAGGTGCGCCAGGTAATGCAGCTCAACGCCCAACTGGTCGGGCTCCGCAGCGCCGAACTGCGTCAGACCCAGCCCGGCGTCGCGGTAACGCGCCACGAGCTCGGCGCTGAGCTCGGGCTCGTCCGCACCGGTCCACTCCGACTCGCGCAGCCGGACGGCCGGTGTCGGGCCGCCGAGCAACGCCTGCCATTCGGCACCGACGGCACTGGACGAGAACCCGTCGTCCAGCAGTCGCAGCGCCGCCACCGACGCGGGGTTGTGCAGGGGCCAGGTCCGGCGGCCCGCACGGTCGGCGAGCCGGTCGAGCAGCGCCCCGTCGGGCGGCTTCAGCAACAGCCGGGCGACCACGAACCCGGCTGTTGCGGTGGCCGTCGGGGCGCTCGCGGGCACCGATCAGATCCCGATCCGGAACATCGCCTCGTAGTGCAGCATGCGTCCGATGAACTCGCCGGCGAAGGCGAACGCCAGACTGAGCAGCACCATCGCCACCAGGGTGGTCGAGCGGTGCAGCTTCGTCGTCTCGGCCTTGCGGTACACGAAGAAGCCGAGAATCAGCGCGGTGACGCCCGCGCAGGCCAGTCGCACCCACAGCAGCGGTCCGGTGAGCACCTCCAGCGACTGCATGGCCGCGGTCGATCCGTTGGCCGCGAGGCTGCCCAGGTAGAGCGGGTAAGCGATCAGGATCGCCACCGCCACCAGGGCACCGATCAGTGCGAACCAGCTGAGCATCGCCGACACGATCTTCCACTCCGTCGCGCTCGTCGGGGCGTTGATCTGGCGGATGCGGCTACGCACCTGCACCATCAGCCCACCGCCGGACGGCGAGGTTTCGGACTGGTCCGGGACCGACTGCTGCGGCTCGGCAACGGCGGTCTCGGCCCGGCGAGCGCGGATCAGCGTGGTGGCCATCAGGGCGGCGCCCACGGCCAGTACCCCCAGCAGGGCAGCGGTGGCGAAGAACGAGAACGGCACCATCCACGAGTTCCAGGCGGGCACCGTGACCAATGTGTAATAGATCATGCTCTCGGCGACCAGCAGCGCGATGCCGAGCAGCGCGGTCAACCCGGCCACCACCTGGCGCAGCACGTAACTGCCCCAGCCGAACCACTCCATCAGCGCGAACAGAAAGCCGAAGGCGGCGAACGACACGCCCAACAGGATCTCGCGCGACAACCACGACGACTCCCAGTGCCGCACGACGTTGAGGCTGTTCAGCATGTCACCCAGGTGCAGCAGCGACACCACCAGCGCGAAGACCAGCACCGGTCCGATGGCGTACAGCACCGGTGCGATGATCCGCTCGAGCGTGGCCCGGTCGTGCCGCCGGCCCAGTACCAGTTGAATCACGCCGAGGGTGATGAAGGTGCCGACCGACATCTGCGACACGACGGTGAAGATCACCATCGGCAGCTCATGGACGTTCATCAGATCTCCCGAGGATTCGCGATGTGCCCGGTGGCGCGGTCCCACGCCTGCGCATCGCGGTGCGGCTTGACCACCAGGTGCGGTTGGGTGACGGACGGATCCGGCAAGGGGGCGATGCCGGCCTCGGTGCCGTGGGCGGCGCGCAGGTCCGCGATCGGACCGAACTCGAGGGCGCGCGACGGGCAGGCGTCCACGCAGGCCGGTTGCTCGCCAACGGATCGGTAGTCGTAGCACAGGTCGCACTTGCTCATGCGGCCCACGGCGGCGTTGAACTGCGGCGCGCCGTAGGGGCAGGCCCATTCGCAGTAGCGGCACCCGACGCACTTGCTCTGGTCGACGAAGACCGTGCCGTCCTCGCGCTGGGTCATCGCGGTGGTCGGGCAGACCTGCATGCAGATCGGCGATTCGCAGTGGTTGCAGGCCACCGAGGTGTAGTAGGTGAACACGTTGGGGGTCGCGGTGTTGTCGACCATCCGCCAGCCGCCGCCCGAGTACTCGACCACCCGGCGCCACAGGATGCCGAGCGGCAGGTCATGCTTGTCGACGCAGGCGATCTGACAGGCCTTGCAGCCGGTGCACAGCGTCTGGTCGAAGAAGAAGCCGTACCCGGCTCCAGCCTGGGTGAACTCCGAGCTCATGATCGTCTTCTCCTAACTCTTCACCACGTCGGCCAGCACGGTGTGCGAAGACAGGCCCTTCGCCAAGGGGGACGGGTGCAGCGAGGTGAGGGTGTTGACGCTGCCAGCCACGTCGACCGGGTGGTCGGCGTTCGCGGCTCCGGGTGGCGCGACGGTGCTGGTCGGCACCGGCTCGTACCAAGCGCCTTGGGGGATCGACACCACCCCCGGCATGATGCGTTCGGTCACCCGGGCCTCCAGCTTCACCGTGCCGCGTTCGTTGAAGACGAAGACCTGATCGCCGTTGCCGATGCCGCGCTTCTCGGCGTCCAGGACGCTGATCCAGGCCGTCTGCGGATGCGCCTCCATCAGCCAGTCCACGTTGCCGTAGGTGGAGTGGGTGCGGCCCTTGAAGTGATGGCCGATCACCTGCAACGGGTACTGCTGCGACGCCCGGGCGTCCATCGGGCCCTCCCAGGTCTCGACGTACTCGGGCAGCGGCACGAGCACGTCCCCGGCCAGCTTCGGCCGGAAGATGCCGAACTGCCACTTCTCGGACATCCGGCGCAGCCGCTCGGAGTAGATCTCGACCTTGCCGGACGGGGTCGGCAGCGGGTTCGCTTTCGGGTCGGTGCGGAAGGCGGCCATCGACACCACCGGGCCGGCGTTGCGCCGGTACATGCCCGCCTTCTTCCAGGTGTCGTAGTCCGGCATCGTGGGGTCGGCCTTGCGGGATTCGTCGATCGCCAGCCGCAACCAGTCCTCGCGCGTCCTGCCCTCGGTGAACGCCTGCTCGGTGCCCAGCCGTTTGGACAACTCCACGCAGATGTCGTAGACCGGCCGGCATTCGTACAGCGGCTCGATGGCCTGCGAAGAGACGATCCCGTACGCCATCGGCGGGGCGTTCTCACCCGCGTGCAGGTCGAACTCTTCGGCCGCCGACGTGCCGGGCAGCACGTAGTCGGCGTAGCGGCACGAGACGGTGTACTGGATGTCGCAGGCCACGATCAGTTCGCACAGCGTGTCGTCGCGCAGAATGGCGACGGACTGATTGTTGTCGCCGGTCTGGTTGACCAGGGCGTTGCCGGCGTACTGCCAGACCATCTTGATCGGTACCCCGAGCTTGGTGTTGACCGGGTTGCCGGCCTCGTCCACCGGCACCTTCACCCAGCGCGCCCCGGCGTCCTTCTCGGCGACGCCGGCGTTGAAGGTGTCCATCTCTGCGCCGTGCTCGATGGCGTCGAGCCAGCTGAAGCAACTGATCATCTTGTTGGACGGGTTCTTCACGCCGGTGTTGAACGGCGACACCAGGCCGAGCCCCGGGGACGATTCGCGGGCGCCGTTGCCGCCACCGGGAATGCCGACGTTGCCGGTGACGCACGCCAGCAGGAAGATCGCGCGCGACGACTGCTCGCCGTTCGCGTGCCGCTGCGGACCCCAGCCCTGGGTGATCGCGCACGGCTTCGCGTTGGCGATCTCGCGGGCCAGCTGGCGGATGCGGCGGGCCGGAATGCCGGTGATGTCGGCCGCCCACTCGGCGCTCTTCTCGACCCCGTCCGGGCCCTTGCCCTCGACGTAGCTGCGGTAGCTGGAGTTGGCGGGTGCACCCGCGGGTAGGGTCTTCTCGTCGAAGCCGACGCAGTAGGTGTCGAGGAACTTCTGGTCGTGGCTGTTGTCGGCGATCATGGTGTGGACCATCGCCGCCACCAGGGCCGCATCGGTGCCGGGCCGCAGCGGGATCCAGTCGTCGCCCAGCAGGGCGGCGGTCTCGGAGTAGCGGGGATCCACGATGATGGTCCGGACGTCGCTGGCCAGCCGCGCCTGCTGGCTGACGAAGGTCAGCCCGCCGCCCGACATGCGGGTCTCCAACGGGTTGTTGCCGAACATCACCTGCAGCTTGGCGTTGGCGGCGTCGTCGAGGGAGTTGCTGCCGAACCAGGTGCCGTAGAAGTAGGGGTACGCGGCCGTGATCGCGGTCGTTGAGTAGTCGGAGTAGTGATCGAGGTAGCCGCCCCAGGTGTTCATCAGCCGGGCGAACGGGGTCTCGTCCGGCGGCCACGACTTGGCCATCGTGGCGCCGAGGGTGCCGGTGCCGTAGTTGATGTAGAAGGACTCGTTGCCGTAGCGGGCCTTGATGTCCTTCATCTTGTCGGCGATCTCGTCGAGAGCCTGCTCCCAGCTGATCGTCTCCCACTGTTCGTCGCCGCGCTTGGTGCCGGCCTTGCGTTTCATCGGCTTCTTGAGTCGGTCGGGATTGTAGATGCGGTGCCGGATCGCGCGGCCCCGTACGCAGGCGCGCACCTGCTGCTCGCCGAGCTTGTCCGTGCCGGTGTTGTCGGCCAGCACCCGGGTGATGGTGCCGTCGGTCACCTCGAGGCGAAGCGGGCAGCGTGACCCGCAGTTGACGGTGCACGCCGACCAGACCAGGGTCGGTGTGGCGGCGGGGTCATCGGCGCGGGCCGTGCGCACACCGACGTCGGCCACCGAGATCAATGCAGTGGTGCCGCCAACGGCTCCGGACCACTTCAGGAACGTCCGCCGATCGAAGCGGCCGGACTGCGCACTATTCGACATGTGTCAAACTGTAGATCTGGAAGGGAGCGCGGATGCTCGATTCGCAAAGATCGCCCAGTCGTGATTCGACGGACGATCCGCGCTACCGCCGGGTGCGCCAACAACTGGTGGGGGCGCTGCTGCGGATGGCGGGTCAGCAACCTGCCCAGAGCATCAGCGTCAAGGAGCTGACCGCCGCGGCCGGGGTGTCGCGGGCCTCGTTCTACGCGCACGCCAGCACGCCCGCGGGACTGCTGGCCGAGACCCTGATCGCGGAACTCCGTCCGGGCTTGACCCAGCTCTCCGGCGAGTTCGGCCGGGCCGGCGCAGACCATGGCGCCCTGTGGCGGCGGATCTACCTGGCGTTGCTCGACCATGTGGCCGAGCACCGCGAGGTCTACCGGGTGATCTCGTCGGGCGAGTCCCCGGTCTCGAGCGCGTTGACCAGGTTCTTCGAAGAGGTGACCGGCGGCTATGTGCAGGTGGTCGCCGCGCATCTGGTGGCACCCCCGGCCACCCCGCTGTGGCGCACCATGGCGACCACCCAACAGGCGCACAGCATGCTGGCCGTGGTGCATGCGTGGATTCTCACCGGGTTCGCGGACGCCCCCGACGATGTGGTGGACACCTACCTCAGCCTGGCGCCACCCTGGCAGTTGGCGCGCGCCGATGCCAGCGGGCAGATCTCACTGCATCGCGCCCGGATCAGTCGAAGCTCGCCCGAGCCGACTGCAGGGCCCCCTGGGACAACTGGGCCAGACCCCGCATGAAATCGGTGTCGGCACGCTGCTCGACGGCGCTCAACAGGTCGGGAGCCCAGACCAGCAGGTGATCGTGCAGAAACGCTCGCACGGTCTCGGCGATGGCGGCGTCGCCGGTCTCGAGCAGCTGCAGCAGCGCCTGGGCGACGAAGTCGAACTCGAGTCCGATGTGATCGTCCGGCTCACGGTTCAGCGCCGGCGCCACCAGGCCCAGCCGGGCGTAGGCCTGCCGCACGTCCAGCGTGTACCTGTCGAAGACCAGGCCGTCCGCGCCGCGGTGAACGGACTCGTAGGGGGCCACCAGGGCCTCCGCCGCAGCGCCGTACAGCCGGTCGTGGTCGGTGCGGACGAGCTCGGCGTCTTCGGCTGCAGCGGCCGACCGGCGCCAGCTGTCGATGCCCCGCGCGGCGGCCTCGGTGTCGGGCAGCGGCCAGTCGTCGAGCAACTCGCGCACCGCGTCGAGCACGTGCTGGGACGGCGGGTCGCGATGCAACCGGCCCAGCGACGCGAACCCGGCGGCGAGGTTCTCGAGCGGGGTTTGACTAGGCATGTTCGTCTGCTCTCAGGGTGACAGCCGGCACGGTGACGCGGCGCTCCTCGTGGCAGACTATCCCCATGCGAGCGGACGATCCGGCAACGATGCAGCGGATGCGAGCCTGGCTACAGCGTGTCGCCGGCGAACTCGGCCTCGACCCGGCTCTGGTCGACGAGGCGGAACAGCCGTTGCTCGACCTGATCGCCGTGGTGGCTCACGGCCCGTCCCGGCCTGGGGCTCCGCTGACCGCATTCCTGGTCGGCGTGGCGGTCGGGCAAGGGGGCCGGGCCGATGAGTTGTCGGCGCGGCTGGCCGAGGTGGCCGGCGAGTGGTCGGGCGACGAGAACGCATGAGTACGGCTCCGGTTGCCCCGCGGCAGATTTCACGCCGCACACTGTGGCTGCTCGCCGGCGGAATCGTCGCGGCACTCGTTGCGGGTGCGGTGGGCGGCGCGGTGGCCGCCCGTTGGCTGGTGCCGAGCACCGGCACGTCCTGCGACACCGTGCAGGTCGCCCAGAACGTGCTGCCCGCCGTCGTGACCGTGTTCGCCACGGGCGCGGACGGTCAGGGCGGCACCGGAAGCGGCGCCATCACCACCGCCGACGGAGTGATCGTGACCAACGATCACGTGATCCACGACGCCGTGAACCAGGGCGTCATCGAGGTGCTGCTGAACACCGGCGAGAAGCTGCCGGCCACGCTGGTCGGCACCGACCCGATCACCGACCTGGCGGTGCTGCGCATCGCGAAGACCCGGCTGCCCACCCTGCCGCTGGACGCCAACAACACCGTGGTGGTGGGCCAACCGGTGGTGGCCCTGGGTGCCCCGCTCGGTCTGTCGGGCTCGGTCACCAGCGGCATCGTCAGCGCGCTCGACCGCAACGTTCCGGTACCCACCGGGGCCGGTGGCACCACGATCCTGACCGGGGCGATCCAGACCGACGCGTCGATCAACCCGGGCAACTCCGGTGGGCCCCTGGTCACCTGCGACGGGCGGCTGATCGGCGTCAACACCGCCGGCGCAACGGTGCCCAATGCGGCCGGGGACGCCGGCGGTGGCAGCGTCGGCATCAACTTCGCGGTCTCGGCGCAGACCGCCACCCGCATCACGTCCGAGATTCTCACCAATGGCCGCGCCACGCATCCCTGGATCGGTGCCCAGACCGCCGAGATCACCCCGGCCATGGCGAACCGGTTCGGCACCCCGTCCGGACTGTTCGTGCAGCAGGTCGCCGCGAACGGGCCGGCCGCCAAGGCCGGGCTGCGCGCCGGTGACGTGATCATCGCGATCGCGGGCAGACCGGCCAGCAGTCTGTCGCTGGCCTGGCTGCTGGTGAGCGCCAAGGTGGGCGATCAGGTCGAGCTGGAGTTCTTGCGCGAGGGAGCTTCGCAGCGGGCGACCCTGACGCTGGTGGAACAGCCCTGAGTCATCGGCCCGGTCAGTCGAGTACGAACGGCGGCTGAAGGTCGTCCAGCATGGGAAAGTGCCGCACGTTGAGCGTGGCCAGCGCGGCGCCGCGTTCGTCCGCGGTGGCCGCGATCAGGTAATCCGCCGTGGCGATGCCGGTGTGGCTGCGTCGGTATTGCCGCATGAACTCGCCGGCCCGCCGGCCGATAGCCTCGGTCACTGGCTCGATGCGAAACGCACTCAGTAGTCGATGGACGGCCGCGCGCTCGCCCGAGCGCATGCCGCCGGTCAGTTCGGCCACGGTGACCACACTCACCGCCAGCGGGTCGGCGAGCCGGGCCCGGTGCAGCCAGTCCCGCGCCACTCGGACGCCGCGCAGGTGCGCGATCAGCACGTCGGTGTCGACGAGAATCACGGGGCGTTCCACAGCCGATCGAGGTGTGCGTCGCGCTCGTCGACGGTGCGCGGGTCGACTCGAAGGTCGGGGACGGCGCCGAACGACTCGTCGATGGCCGCGAGATCGGCGGCCAGATCCTCGTCCTGACCCTCGATGGCGCGGTCGAGCAGTCGGCGGATCAGTTCCGCGCGCGAGATGCCCTCATCGGCGGCCCGACGATCCAGCGCCCTGGTCTGGCGTTCCTCAAGATAGATGTTCGTCCGCTGCATACACCAGATCATACACCGTGCCCTTTGTGGAGCGGGCCTGTCGGCCGTGATCAGGTCCTCACCATTCTGCGCGCGTGAGAGGCCTATCAGGACGTGCTCGACGAACTGGTCTAGAGAACCGACGGTTGTTCCACTTCCCGGAGCCCGAACAGCTCTGTCACCCTTGGTCTTGTACTGGACGTAGGGTCCGGCTCAGCGACTTCGTGGTACACCAGTTCGCGGCAAGGTGCCACCGGCGGCGGGTCATGGTTCGTCAACGGTTACGTTGATCTCGACCAGAGCTACACGAAGGGTCTGTGCAAGAACTACGGCTAAAGTCCTGCGTATGGCAGCATTTGGAGCGTCCTGGCTGGTTGCCGGACTATCCCTTCCCCTACTGCTTCTGAGTGCTGGTTGCACATCGGGGCCCGCGCCGTCTGTTGCGGTTTCGCCCACTCCGCGTTCTGTGTTCTCTGGCACCAAGACGGAGTGGACGCAGGCAATGGTTGCGTGCATGCAGAAGAAGGGCGTTAAGGCGTCCTTCAACGTTGACGATGAGGGTGCGCCCACCGTTGAGGTAAACGATCCCAACAGTGGTGATGGCTCTGCAGGGCAAGTTGCTTGGAGTGCGTGTCGTGATGACCTTCCCGCGCGTCCGGAGCCCACGAGCGATGCCGATTTTAAAGTGATGTTCGACAATTTGGCGGCGCAGAGCAAGTGTGTGCAGGGGGAAGGCTACGAGGTGCCGCCCACCCCGTCGTGGCAATCCTTCTTGGAGCAGGCCCGGGCGAAATGTATCGATTGGGATCCGACGTCCCGGGTGCCGGAACAGTTGCGATCGTCGGCGCGCAAGGCGTGCATCGATCAGGACAAATGGTGGTGAACACGCGACGGGCTCTCCTGTGGGGCATGGCTGTGTTGGTGTGTGGAGGGCTGATCGGCTGGGCTGTGGCGGTGGCGACTCGTCCGCCACAGCAGGTAGCCGCTGAAGCGAGTTATGTGTTGGTACCTGCACAGGACGGCGAGGTTGGCCAATCGGTTTCGACAGTTGTAACGGCGACCTGGCCGGCCCGCAGCGTGGCAGCCAATCAGGCTGACGGCACGATCACCCGCCTGCTGGTGGGCCGCGGAGATCGCGTACGGGCCGGAGACGTGCTCTACCGGGTGGACGAGCGACCGGTGGCGGTTCTCGAAGGGTCGGTGCCAGCGTTCCGGTCGTTGCAGACTGGGGTCGTCGGCGCCGATGTGCGTCAGTTGAGCGACTTCTTAGTGGGCAAGAAGTTCCTCGGCGCGAAGACGTCGACCTACTCGAATGCGGTGCAGCAGGCCGTCCGTGCCTGGCAACGCTCGTTGGGGGTCAAGCAGACCGGTGAGGTTGAACGAGGCGATGTCGTGTTCGTGAAATCGTTGCCGATGCGGGTCGCATTGGATTCCAAGTTTGCCGTCGGTGCGCAGGTGTCGGTGGGCGCTCCTTCGATCCAGGCCTTCGCCGGCGCCCCGGTTTTCACCGCTCAGTACAGCGACTTCCAGGCCAAGCAGGTGGCTGAGGGGATGCCCGTGATCGTGCAGTCGGGGTCGCAGGCGTGGGACGGGTCGCTGGGTGCACTGAAGGTGTCCGCCGACGGTTCGGTGACTGCGTCCGTTGATGGCGAGGACGGCTCCGCTCTGTGCGGGACGCAGTGCAGCAAGGTGCCCTTGAGCGGCACAGCCCAGCTGAAGGGCACCACCGAGGTGCAGAAGGCCGTGCGGGGCATCGTCGTCCCGCTGGCTGCATTGATCACGGAAGCAGACGGATCGACGGCTGTGATCGCCGCGGACGGTCAGCGACTGCCCGTGACCGTGCTCGCTCGTGCCCGTGGCATGGCCGTGGTTCAAGGGGTGCAGATCGGGACTTCCGTGCGAGTACCGGGTCAATGATCTCGTTCGGCTGTGAGCGGCTCACGTTCGGCTATGCGAACCTGCCCAGCATCCTCGATGACGTCTCACTCACCGCGCAGGCCGGCGAACTGGTTGCCATCACCGGACCTTCAGGACGCGGCAAGTCGACACTTCTGTATCTGCTGGGTCTGATGCTGTCACCGCGGGCCGGTGCGGTACTGGTCGACGGCGACGCCGTCTCGGGCCTTCGAGACGCCCAACGGTCAGCGCTGCGCGCGCAGTTGCTCGGGTTCGTCTTCCAGGACGCCGCTTTGGACCAGACCCGCACGGTGATGGACAACATCACCGAGGTCTGCCTCTACGGCGACCTCGACCGGCGCCTGGCCCAAGAGAGGGCGCAACTGTTGATCGACCAGCTCGGCGTCCAGGTGCCGGCACACCGCCGGCCCGGGCAAATCTCCGGCGGACAAGCGCAACGCATCGCTCTTTGTCGCGCCCTAGTGCACGACCCGGCAGTACTGCTTGCGGACGAACCGACCGGGAACCTCGACGACAGCAGCGCCGAGGGCGTCATTCATGCGATGCGCCGGCACGCTGAAACCGGCCGGGCCGTTATCGTGGTCACCCACGATCCCCGACTCGAGCAAGCCTGCGACCGGTCGGTGCCGCTATGACCGACACTGCCGGCCGGTGGCGCAAGGTTCTGCGTGAAGCCCTGGCGATGGTGCTGGCCCAGCGGGTGGCGTCGCTGCTCACTCTCGTCCTCGTCGGCGGCATGAGCGCCACCGTGCTGCTGACCGCCGGCCGAACCGCTGCTGCTGAGCGGGCCATCCTGTCCAGCATCGACGACGCCGGATCACGCGCCGTCGTGGTACGGGCCGAACCCAACGCTGGACTCGATATGAGCGTGGTGGGCCGACTCAGCCGCATCGAGCAGGTCGAGTGGGTCGGAGCGTTCGGCGCGGCGCGAGACGCCACCAACGGCGACACCGGCGGCGACGTCGCTGCTGCCGTCAGAACACTTCACGCAACAAACCTCGCCACCCTGGGCATCGATCACCCCGCCCCAGGCGATTGCTACGCCAGCCCCAAAGCCCTCAACCTGCTCGGCATGCCGGACACCACCGGCTACCTCGTCAGCGACGGAACCCCTGTCTGCGGCGTCAGCGGACGCCTCGTCACGCCACCCTTCCTAGCCGCTTTCGAACCGCTGATCGTGGCCCCGCTCGCCCCGGATTCCAACGACCAAGTGGCTGTTGTGGTGGTCCTGGCCAGGCAGCCTGAACAGGTAGCAGCTGTGACGGCAGCCACCACAGCCCTGATCGCGCCCCTCGACCCAGCCGCTGTGAGCGTCACCGCCTCACCCGACATCGCCAGACTCCGCGCCTTGGTCCAAGGACAACTCGGAGGGTTTGGACGCAGCCTCACCCTCACCCTGATGGCCGTTCTGGCCGCGCTCGTCGGTGCTCTGCTGTTCGGGCTGGTCATGATCCAGCGCAAGGACTTCGGACGCCGACGTGCCCTGGGGGCCACCCGAAGCCTCATCGTCACCTTGGTCAGCGCGAGCACTCTGATGATCTCTGCCGTGGCCAGCCTGCTGGGCGGCGGCGTCGCCCTACTGACCCTGAGCATCGGCGGAGAACCCCAACCCGGCTGGGAGTTCGTCATCGCCACAATGATCCTGACCACCGCCGCAGCCACACTCGGAGCCGTGCCACCCAGCATCGTCGCATCTCGACGTGATCCTCTCACCGAACTTCGAGTGCCCTGATCCGCACCCGAAGTGAGTGCCGCACTAGATGACGAAACTCACGACCAGCCACACCCCCGCCACCGCCACCAACAGGCCGATCGCTGCCCGACGCCGGCGCACGAATCGCACGATCCCAGCAGCAAGATCCGCGCTGTCCAGCCGGGGCTTGACACCCCCAGCCAGTTCCGCCAACCCTCGGCGCATGCGCTCCTCCGAACAAGTCATTGCACTACCACCCCTCCCTCGAGCGAACTCAGTCATCAACCCAATACGCCACGCGCACCCAAAGGTTGCTTCCGTCGGCCTCGAACGCCCGACCACAAGGAATCGACAAGACAGGGAGAATCCGCGACCCATGAGCCAACTGCTGTCGCCCCAGTCAGCCCCAAGTTGCGAACGACAGATCGTCCGAGAACCTACACGACGAACCCATCATGGGCCGCCCGGCTATTAGGTGATACCATTCCCTTCATGTTCGCCGGACGCCTCGCCCCGCTCGTGGGTCGCGGCTGCGCGCGCATGTGTTGTCGCTGTCGCTGACCGACTGACGACGCCCTCCGATCGCGCACCCCGCTGCGGTCACCCCCACGCAACTGCGGTTCACGCAGGACGGTGTGTCAGCCGGATTCCCACCATCGAAACTGCCGCCGAAGGACACCCGATGTCATCCACTACCCAGACCGCCGCCAGGGCCGAACTGATCGATCCGCGCGGCCAGCGTTTCGCGGCCGTGATCACATCCGGGCTGCTGGCTGCGAGCATCATTCTGGGCCCCGGTGCGGGCCTGTGGGTGCTGGTCGTGCAGACCCTGGCGTTCGCCGCCGGGTCGCTGCTCGGCCTGTCGTCCAGCCCGTGGGGCCAGATCTACCGGCGTGCCGTCCGGCCGCGGCTGGGCCCGCCCACCGAACTCGAGGACGCCCGTCCGCCCCGGTTCGCCCAGAGCGTCGGCCTGGGTTTCGCCGTCGTCGGGCTGCTCGGCGCCGTCGCCGGCCTGCCCGCCCTGTTCTACGTGGCGGTCGGCTTCGCTCTGGTGGCCGCACTGCTGAACGCGATCTTCGGCTTCTGCCTGGGCTGCGAGATCTACCTGCTCGGCACGCGGGTGCTCGCCCGATGACCGGCCTGTGGGTCGTGCTCGTGGCGCTGGGCGTCGCGCTCGTCTTCGGCGGCTACCGCGCTCTGACCGATGGACGGGCCCGCCCCGTCCGGGCTGCCGCAAAGGCCGACGACACCCCACGGCTGCACCCCGCCCAGGTGGGCGAATCCCTGGGCAGCAGCGCGACGTTCGTGCAGTTCTCGTCCAGCGTCTGTGCGCCGTGCCGGGCCACGCACACGCTGCTCGCCGAGGTGACCGGCGCCAGGCCGTCCGTTGCGCACATCGACCTGAACGCCGAAACCCGGCTCGACCTGGTCAAGCAGTTCGGCATCACCCGCACCCCCACCGTGCTGCTGCTCGACCGGGGCGGGGCCGTGCGGCACCGCATCGTCGGCGCCGCGCGGCGTGCGGAGGTGCTCGAGGCGCTCGAATCGATGGCCTGAGCGCCGTCCAATTCCTTCGCCGCTAATGCATTGGGCGCAGAATATGCGCGCGACCGAGAAGAGCATGTTCATGAGACGTTTACAATTGCACTCTTGCGATGAACGGCTTGCTGCATTAGATTCCCACCATGTTCACTGAGGGGGTCTCGAAGCCACCGGTCGCCGTGCGTTCGGGGGTTCCCACTACCGTGAACGTGTGGTGTCGCGTACGAATGTGTTGGCGTTGACCCTCAGCTGAGAGTCCGCCGCCCACCACGACACGCCAGATTCACCAGCCGCTCACCCGCGTCGCGTATTTTTCGCGACGCCGCCCGGCTCTTCGTCTCGGCCACCGCTTTCAAGGCCCTCAAAAGGCACCGCAATTCGAAAGCTCGTCCACCCCCATCATCACCCCACGATCAGAAAGCACGATTCCATGTACGACCTCATCGACGAAGCCCCCAGCGATCGCATCCTGCTCGTGGGCCACGGCCTGCTCGGCGCACTGGGCCCGGCCGCTCAACGCGCCGGCCTGGTGCAGTGGGGCGGCGATCGCCAGGTGCGCCTGTACCAGTTGCCGCGTCCCGCCTTCGCTGCTGGCACCGGCGCCGCCCGGGGCACCCACCGGCCGCCGCAGGTGGCCGAGCGGCTCGCCGAACTCGACGACCTCGAATCGGTGTTCGAAGAGGTGGCCGGCCAGCTGGCGTCCGGGGCGACGGTGATCGGGCTGGCGGTGCCCGGCAGCATCGTCGCCACCCGCTCCGGACGGTCCTGGCTCGAGCGGGTGCGGTCGATCGCTCGCGACATCGCCGGGCTGGTCGAGGTGGAGGTGTGGACGGTGACCGCCGGCCAAGCGGCGCTGTACGACCCGACCGTGCAGCCGATCCGCACCGCGTCGTAGCCGTTGGGCCGTCGGGTTAGGGTAGGGCCCGGTCCGCTGTCGAACGAGGAGCCCATGACCCAACAAGCTGCCGACACCCACGACCTGATCAGCGTGCAGGGTGCTCGTGAGAACAACCTGCGCAACGTGGACGTCCAGTTGCCCAAGCGGCGGCTGACCGTGTTCACCGGGGTGTCGGGCTCGGGCAAGAGTTCGCTGGTGTTCAGCACCATCGCGGCCGAGAGCCAGCGGCTGATCAACGAGACCTACTCGGCGTTCGTCCAGGGGTTCATGCCGTCGCTGGCCCGTCCGGACGTCGACCGGCTCAGCGGGCTGACCACCGCGATCATCGTCGATCAAGAGCGGATGGGCGCCAACATCCGTTCCACGGTGGGCACGGCGACCGACGCCAACGCGCTGTTGCGCATTCTGTTCAGCCGGCTCGGACAGCCGCACATCGGGTCGGCCCAGGCGTTCTCGTTCAACGTGGCCTCCATCAGTGGGGCCGGCGCGGTCACCATCGAGCGGGCCGGCACCACCACCAAGGAGCGGCGCAGCTTCAGCATCACGGGCGGCATGTGCCCGCGCTGCGAGGGCACCGGGGCGGTGACCGACTTCGATCTCACGGCGCTCTACGACGACTCCAGGTCGATCAGCGACGGCGCGCTCACCATTCCGGGCTACAGCATGGAGGGCTGGTACGGACGCATCTACCGCAGTTGCGGCTTCTTCGACGCCGACAAGCCCATCCGTGACTTCACCAAGAAGGAACTGCACGCGCTGCTGTACAAGGAGCCCACCAGAATCAAGGTCGAGGGCGTCAACATCACCTACGAGGGGCTGGTCCCGAAGATCCAGAAGTCGTACCTGTCCAAAGACGTCGACGCCATGCAGCCCCACATTCGCGCCTTCGTCGAGCGGGCGGTCACCTTCGCCACCTGCCCCGACTGCGAGGGCACCCGGCTGTCCGCGGCCGCACGCTCGTCCACGATCGAGGGCATCAGCATCGCCGACGCCTGTGCGATGCAGATCAGCGACCTCGCGGAGTGGGTCCGGGGGCTGGACGACCCGTCCGTCGCCCCGCTGCTGGAGTCGCTGCGGCACACGCTGGATTCCTTCGTCGAGATCGGGCTGGGCTACCTCAGCCTGAGCCGTCCGGCGGGCACCCTGTCCGGCGGCGAGGCCCAGCGCACCAAGATGATCAGGCATCTGGGGTCGTCGCTGACCGACATCACCTACGTCTTCGACGAACCCACCATCGGACTGCATCCGCACGACATCCAGCGCATGAACGACCTGCTGCTCCAGCTGCGCGACAAGGGCAACACGGTGCTGGTGGTCGAGCACAAGCCCGAGACGATCGCGATCGCCGATCACGTCGTCGATCTCGGGCCGGGCGCCGGTTCGGCCGGCGGTCGGGTGGTGTTCGAGGGCTCGGTCGAGCAGCTGCGTGGCAGCGACACCCTGACCGGACGGCACTTCGACGACCGCGCGTCGCTCAAGCCCGCGGTGCGCACTCCCTGGGGCGCACTCGAGGTGCGCGGAGCGTCCACCAACAACCTGCGCGACGTCGATGTGGACGTTCCGCTGGGCGTCCTGGTGGTGCTGACGGGCGTGGCGGGCTCGGGCAAGAGCTCCCTGATCCAGGGCTCGGTCGCCGGACGGGACGGCGTGGTCACCATCGACCAGACCGGCATCAAGGGCTCCCGGCGCAGCAACCCGGCCACCTACACCGGCCTGCTCGAACCGATCCGCAAGGCCTTCGCCAAGGCCAACGGCGTGAAGCCGGCCTTGTTCAGCTCGAACTCCGAAGGTGCGTGCCCGAACTGCAACGGCGCCGCCGTGATCTACACCGATCTGGCGATGATGGCCGGCGTGGCCACCACCTGTGAGGTCTGCGAGGGCAAGCGGTTCGAGGCGTCCGTGCTCGACTACAAGCTGGGCGGCAAGGACATCAGCGAGGTGCTCGCCATGCCGGTCGCCGAGGCCCGCCCCTTCTTCGCCACCGGTGAAGCCAGGACGCCGGCCGCGCACGCCATTCTCGAACGGCTGGACGACGTCGGGCTGGGCTACCTGAGTCTGGGCCAGCCGTTGACCACCTTGTCGGGCGGCGAGCGACAGCGGCTCAAGCTGGCCACCCGGATGGGCGAGAAGGGCGGCGTGCTGATTCTGGACGAGCCGACCACCGGCCTGCATCTGGCCGACGTCGAGCAGCTGCTGGCGCTGCTGGACCGGCTCGTCGACGCGGGCAAGTCGGTGGTGGTGATCGAGCATCATCAAGCGGTGATGGCGCATGCAGACTGGATCATCGACCTGGGCCCGGGGGCCGGTCACGACGGTGGCCGGATCGTGTTCGAGGGCACGCCCGCCCAGCTGATCGCGGAGGCGTCCACGCTGACCGGTCAGCATCTGGCCGGCTACGTGGGCGTCACGAGCTGAGCCGGGTCAGTCCTGAACCAGCTCGATGGTGGTCGAGCCGCTCTCGAGCGTCAGCCGGTCACTCGCACACGTCGCCGAGCCCTTGCCGGTGAGCCCAAGCAGTGAGGCGACCTGGGTCATGGTGAGGGTGGACGTCTTGCCGCCGAGCTTTGTGGTGGCCTTGCCGCTCGACGTGGTGACGGCGAAGGTGAGGGCGTCACTGCTGCCGGAGTAGGTGCCGGCGATCCTGCCGTCGACGATCAGCTGCCCGGAGCCGTCCTCGGTCTTGATGCTGATCGGCTCGTCGTCGTCGAAGTCGACCTCGTAGCGTCCGTTGGTGAACTCGACACCGATGTCGCCGCCGCTGCCCTTGCCGGCCGCTCCACTGCTTCCGGTGGTGAACGAGACGACCCTGTACTCACCGGACGGGCAGGCGGTGGCGCTCGGGCCGGCCGAAGCCGTGGGGGAGCCGCTGGTGGGCTCTGCTGTCGAGGTGACCGAGATCGCCGGACCGGGCGAGAGGGGCGCGGTGACTGCCGGCGAGCCGGTGCAGGCAGCGGCCAGCAGCAACGGCGCCGTCGCGGCCAGGACGAGAGTGCGGGGAGCGGGACGCATTGGGGGAGCCTACCCGGACGTCATCCCACGAGCCCGGGACAGCTCAGCGTGCGTCGCTGATCCGTCCCCGCAGGGCGGTGAGTTCGTCGGTGAGTTCGTTGGGCAGCCGGTCGCCGAACTGGGCGAAGTATTCCTCGGTGAGATCGGCTTCGGTGGCCCAGGCGTCGGGGTCGAGGTGGAACAGCTCGTCCAGTTGCTCTGCGGTGATGTCGAGGCCTTCGGCGTTGAGGTCGTCGCGCTTGGGTTGACGGCCGTTGAGGACGTCGATGGCGTCCACTTCGCCGTTGATGCGGCGTAGTGCCCACTCGATGGCGCGCGCGTTCTCGCCGAAGCCCGGCCACAGGAACGTGCCGTTGGCGTCCTTGCGGAACCAGTTGACCTGGAACACGCGCGGGGCCTGGTCGCCGAGGGTGCGGCCCATCTTCAACCAGTGGCTCCAGTAGTCGGCCATGTTGTAGCCGCAGAAGGGCAGCATGGCGAAGGGATCACGGCGCAGGGCTCCGACGGCGCCCTCGGCGGCTGCAGTTTGCTCCGAGCTGACGGTGGCGCCGACGAACACGCCCTGTTGCCAGTCGAAGGTCTCGGTGATCAGCGGCACGTTGCTGGCGCGGCGGCCGCCGAACAGGATCAGGTCGATCGGCACGCCGTCGGGGTTCTCCCAGTCGTCGGAGATCGAATCGGCCTGGTCGGCGCGCACCGTGAACCGGCTGTTCGGGTGGGCGGCCTTGGTGGACGATTCGGGTGTCCAGTCGTTGCCCTGCCAGTCGATCAGGTGGGCGGGCTTGTCGTCGGTCATGCCCTCCCACCAGACGTCGCCGTCGTCGGTGAGGGCCACGTTGGTGAAGATGGTGTCGTGGGACAGGCTGTGCAGCGCGGTCGGGTTGGTCTTCTCGGAGGTGAACGGTGCGACACCGAAGAACCCGGCCTCGGGGTTGATGGCGTAGAGCCGACCGTCCGGGCCCGGCCGCATCCAGGCGATGTCGTCGCCCACGGTTTCGACTTTCCAGCCGGGAATGGTCGGACGAAGCATGGCCAGGTTGGTCTTGCCGCAGGCGGAGGGGAACGCGGCGGTCAGGTGGTAGACGCGTCCGTCGGGGCCGGTGATCTTCAGAATCAGCATGTGTTCGGCCAGCCAGCCCTCGTCGCGCGCCAGCACGGAGGCGATCCGCAGCGCGTAGCACTTTTTGCCGAGCAGGGCGTTGCCGCCGTAGCCCGAACCGTAGGACCAGATTTCGCGGGTTTCGGGAAAGTGGGTGATGTACTTGTCGTCGCTGCACGGCCAGGCAACGTCGGGACGGGTGTTGCCCTCGGCGTCGATCAGCGGGTAGCCGACCGAGTGGACGGCCGGCACCCAGTATTCGCCGGCGCCGATGCGGGCCAGGGGTTCGGCACCCATGCGGGTCATGATGCGCATGTTGACCACCACGTAGGGCGAATCGGTGATCTCGATGCCGAGCTTGGAGATGTTCCCGCCCAAGGGACCCATCGAGAACGGCACCACGTACATGGTGCGGCCCCGCATGCTGCCGTCGAACACCTTCGCCAACGTCTGCTTCATCTCGACCGGGTCGGCCCAGTTGTTCGTCGGGCCGGCATCGGCCTCGTTCTCGCTGCAGATGTAGGTGCGGGACTCGACCCGGGCCACGTCCGAAGCCGAGGAGCGCGCCAGGTAACTGTTGGGACGCAACGCCTCGTTGAGCTTGATGAACGTGCCGGCCGCGAGCATCTCGGCGCAAAGGCGGTCACGCTCGGCCTCGGAACCGTCACACCAGTGGACGGCGTCGGGCTGCGTGAGTTCGGCCACCCCGGCCACCCACTCGATCAGCGCGGCGGGCGCGTCGGCGGGGGCGTTGAGGGCCAGCTGCTGGGTGTCGACCGACATGACGGACTCCTTACGACCCGCGCCATCGCGGGCATCGCTTCCAAACAACTATCTTGCCTCAACCGCAGGGTTGGCACGCCCGCTTTGCAACCAGTTGGACGCATCTCGGGGCATCAACTAAGGTTGACCCTCGGTGGTCGGCACGCTGGATCATCGCCCAAGCGCCTGTAGCTTAACGGATAGAGCATCTGACTACGGATCAGAAGGTTGGGGGTTCGAATCCCTCCAGGCGCGCGTAACAGGGCCGGCTCCACCCGGTCCTGTTTCTGTGTCTTGGGGTGTTGCCGGGCAGGGTTTGATGATCCGGTGCATGCCGGTGCCGCGGTCCCTCTTCCCTTCGATGTTGCCTTGGGTCTGATCGCGAACCTGGGAAGTCGCTGAATCCACGCCTTTTGTCAGTGCTGACCTCTAGCCTCCTGATATGCCCACCCCGGTAGAGAAAGACTGGTCCCCGAGGCTGCTCGCCATCGTGGCGAAGACGGATCCGTGCTCTGATGCCACGCTCAGCCTCGCCGCGCACCTCGAAGACGCGATGTGCACGGCGCACGCGTTGTGGGACAACTTCCTGCCCGAGGCGGTGAAGGCATTTCTTGCCGACCAGTTGGGCTCTGCGGAATCTGCGCGCACACTGGCCGGCTTCTTGGCTGGCATTCACGACCTCGGCAAAGCCTCGGACGCCTTCCAGCGGTCACTCCCGCCCTGGGCGACGAGCGGCTCGAGCCGGCACGGGTTGAAGTTGTCCTCTTTGAACCACAAGGCTCCGCACGGCACGACTGGTCAGTTGGCTCTACGGCAGTGGCTCGTCGAGAACGTGGGTGACGGACCGGGCGCCGACGCTCTTGGCGAAGTGATCGGTGGTCACCACGGCCTGAACCCTTCCAGCGATGATCTGGTCCTTGTTCGCCGAAACTACCTGCTCATCGAAAACGGGGTCTGGGCGGAGGTGCGAGGCGAAATCATCGTGCAGATGATCGAACGCTCCGAATCGTCCTCGTTCCTGGCGGATTGGGTACAGCGAGAGTTGCCGCTCACAACCCGAACGCTGCTTCAGGCGATCGTCATTCTTGCCGACTGGATCGCCAGCAACACCGATCTCTTTCCCTACCGCGATCACCGCTCAAGTGCTGTGCGGGCCGCGGATGCCCTGGACGAGCTCGCCCTCCTACCGCCCTGGACGCCGCAGATCGTTGGCTCTGTCGATGCAGAAAAGCTGTTTCGGATGAGGTTTCCACACCTTGCCGCGAACCTTCCCAATGAGGTCCAGGTTCAAGCCTGTCGGTTGGCGGAGGAGGTGACCTCGCCTTGTTTGTTGCTGATCGAGGCCCGACCGGGCTTGGGCAAGACGGAGGCCGGACTGATGGCAGCCGAGGTGCTCGCATCGCGGTTCGGTCAGGGTGGGTTGTTCATCGGCCTGCCGACCATGGCGACGGCCAACCCGATGTTCGTGCGCGTGGCCCAGTGGCTGTCGACCATGGGGGCGCAGCTCAACTCAGTGAATCTGGCACATGGAAAGGCGGCGCTCAATGCGGACTTCGATCGGCTCGTGAAGGCGTCGCGCAGCGGCACAATCTACGACGAAGCCGGCCGAGATGCGGGCGTGATTCGGGTGGTGAGTTGGCTGCGTGGGCGCAAGCGCGCGTTGCTCTCCAACTTCGTTGTGGGCACGATCGACCAGTTCCTCATGGGTGGACTGAAAGCCAAGCACCTGGTCCTTCGGCACATCGCGCTGGCCGGCAAGGTGGTTGTCATCGATGAAGTGCATGCCGCCGATGACTACATGCGGGAGTACGCGCTGATCATGCTCGAGTGGTTGGGCAGGTATCGCACGCCCGTGATCCTGATGTCCGCGACGCTGCCCCCTGAGCAACGAGAGGCATACGTCGCCGCATATGCCCGTGGTGGTGGATTTGCTGCCCCGGCAGTGGATGACGATTATCGCTACCCGCGAATCACGGTCTTCGACGGGGATTTGCGTACCACGCTGGTGCCAGATCGGAATCCGCGCGTTGAGATCGAGTTCAATCGTCTCGATGACGACGTTGAGCACTTGGTCGCTCTTCTGCATGATTCATTGGCGGATGGAGGTTGCGCCGCGGTGATTCGCAACACGGTGGGCCGCGCGCAAGAGGCCTACGTCAGGCTCCGGGAAGACTTCGGCGACGATGTGGTCCTGCTGCATTCGCGTTTCATCGCGCCGCACCGGGCTGCGCGTGAGGCACGACTGCTGGCTGAGCTGGGCAAGGGGGGCGCGCGACCACATCGACGAATCGTCGTGGGTACGCAGGTACTCGAACAATCCTTGGACGTCGACTTCGACCTCATGATCACCGACCTGGCACCGATCGACCTCGTGCTGCAGCGTGCCGGCCGTCTGCACCGGCACAACAGAGCGGGCCGGCCGGAGCGGGTTCGCGTGCCCAGGCTCTGTGTGAGCGGAGTTGATTGGCTGGCAGAGCCGCCAAGGCCGGTACGGGGATCGGTGGCCGTCTACGGCATGGCAAGGCTGTTGCGAGCGCTCGCTGTTCTGCAACCTGCGCTGGAGTCTGCACGTTTGCGCGTGCCCGACGCAATTCCCGCGCTCGTTTCCGCCGGCTACGCTCCCGACCTGACGGCACCGCAGGGCTGGACAGAAGCCTGGCGCAAGGCCGAAGATCAGCAACGCACGCGGGTGGGCGATGCACGTCGCCGGGCGCGCTCCTTCACCGTTGAGCCCCCGACGGACGACGGGTCTATGGGCACGTGGTTGCTGGCACCATCCGAGGATCCCGAAGCGCCGTCGCAACTGGGTAGGGCGCAGGTGCGAGACGGTGGTGACTCGATCGAGGTGATCGTAGTTCAGCGCGACCGCGACGGTGTCTTGCGGTTACCTGACGGCGAGGGGCCGATGGCTGGCCACGAACTGCCTGAGCTTTTCCCACTCGATGACTGGCGGCTGGCCCGAGCCATGGCTGAGACTACTGTCGCGCTGCCGATGCAACTCTGCGCCGGACCCGCCCAGACTGACGCGACAATCGCTGCGCTCGAACGCTCCCTGAAGTACGACAACTGGCAGTCCTCGCCGTGGATCGCCGGCCAACTTGCTCTGGTCCTGAATGCGGATGGCAACGCCACCGTGGCTGGATTCGACCTCAACTACTCATCCGACCTCGGGCTGGCCGCGATCAAGAGGAAGGACACCGAATGAGCTCGTTCAACCTGTGTGACCGTCCATGGATACAGGTACGCGATCGCAACGGTCGAATAGTCGAAGTATCTGTCAGAGACGCTTTCCATCGTGCCCGCGAAATCGAGGCGATCTGCGGTGAGCTGCCGACCTCAGGGGGTGGCCATTCTCCGCCTGCTCCTCGCCATTCTGCTGAGGGCCAGCCAGCATGGGCAAGGGCGTCCGCCTTCGACCTGGAGTGTGTGGTGGAGGAGCGGATTACCGCTCGCTGAGGTGGATGACTACCTCGACGTTTGGAGCCATCGCTTCGATCTGCGCCACCCGAGTAGTCCGTTCATGCAAGTTGCTGACTTGACCACCGCCACCGGGCGGGCATCCGGCCTGACGAAGCTGATCGCCGAACTGCCGGATGGTCACGCATTCTTCACCCAACGCGCCGGCAGTGGACGAGCCTCCCTCGGCGCAGCCGAAGCCGCGCGGTGGCTCGTGCACTGCCAGTCGTTCGATCCCTCCGGCATCAAGACCGGCGCGTTGGGCGATGACCGTGTTTCTGGTGGCAGGGGATATCCGATCGGGGTGGCCTGGACAGGGCGCTTGGGCGTCGTCGTGGCCGAAGGCGCGAACCTGGCCGAGACGCTGCTGCTCAACCTGCAGCCCTACCAAGGCGGCGCAGTGACGGATCTGCCGTCTTGGGAGCGAGTACCCCTGTCGGCGGCACCCGACGTCGACTATCACCCGACCGGTCCAGCGGGGTTGTACACCTGGCAGTCGCGACGCGTCCGACTGATCTGGACCCAGGATCACGTGGTCGATGTCCAGATTTCCAATGGAGATCGACTTGATCCACCCAACCTGATGATCGAGCCCATGACTGCGTGGCGGCGCAACCCGAATCAAGAGAAGCAGTTGGGTTTGCCCACGGTATACATGCCGAGACAGCACGATCCCGCCCGGCAGATGTGGCGTGGCTTGGCCGGACTTATCGATGACAAGCCGGAACGGAATCGTGATGACGGCAGCACGCTTCGTCCAGGTGTGGTTCGGTGGATCGCCACACTCCAGGACCAGAACGTCCTGCCGATGGATCGCCTCATTCGCCTGCGTACGGTCGGGGTGGCCTACGGCAGCAACAACTCCGTCATCGACGCCATGGTTGACGACGAACTGGATGCGCACGTGGCCATGATTGCTACAGGACAAGGGGTGACGCTCGCCCTGCGTGGCGTCTCTTGCGCTGACAACGGTGTGCAGGCTCTCGCCGAGCTGGGGGCGAATCTCGCCGATGCCACCAATTCGGACCGCGACGCGGGTCGGCAGAAGGCCAGGGAGCAGGGCTACTCGGCGCTCGATCCCCACTTCCGGGAGTGGTTCCAAGGACTCAATTCAGAGACCGATCCGGATGTCGCACTGGGTACCTGGAGCATGCGGATCATGCGTGAGATCACTGCCGAGGGCGAGAGCCTGATCAAAGCAGCCGGCCCGAACGCCCTGAAGGGCCGCAATACCGGGCGCCCCGGCGAGAAGCCTCGGCATATGGATCTGGGCAAGGCCTGGATGTTCTTCCGTATGAAGCTCCACGCCGAGCTGACGTTGCCGGATCCGTAAACTACCACCGATGAGGAGTCAGCATGAGCGTGCCAGCACCCAGGACGGTCGGAACCGTTCTCACAGATGACGTTCGCGCTCGCGTAAATACACTGCAGGAAAGCTCGCTCAACCGGCGAGGTCCAGCTGCCCAAGCGAACGCTCAGGCCGACTTGGCGAAGCTCAGGGGGGCTGATCCGGCCGATCCGGCGACGCACCCCGAATGCTGGAGCATCGTGCAAGGCGACACGCCCCCAGAGTTGTTGCCCAAGTCAGGGGACGATCCGAGCGCGGCCGAAAGGGCCAGACACTGCGCCCTTGTCACCTACGCCCGGCACCAACAGGCGCAGACGTTACCAATGCATGCGTCTGGTGTCGGATTCGCACGGGCGGTGCGCGCAGTCGGAGTCAAGCGAGCTGCCCTCGGCGAGGAGTTCGATCCAGGCGTGCGCCGGCGCTTCGATCAGTTGCTGCTCTCCCCGACCTGGACGGGTCGAAGCGAGCACCTGAACGCTCTGGTGCGTTTGATGCGAACAGAGTCGATCGCATTCGACTATGGCCAACTGGCCAACGACCTCCGCGGATTGAGCCACCCGGAGGATGCGCGTCGCGTGCGCGTTCGCTGGGCTCGTGATCTTTACAGCCGCGTGGCCGCAGAGACCGGACAACCCAACCAGAACGAATCCACCAAACCCAACGAAGGAGAACTGGCGTGAGCCTCAACATCGACCTGCACATTCTGCAGACGGTCCCGCCGTCGAACCTCAACCGCGACGACTCGGGTAGCCCGAAAAGCGCCCAGTACGGCGGAGTGCGCAGGGCACGCGTCAGCAGCCAGGCCTGGAAGCGCGCAACTCGAGCGGACTTCTCCCGAAGGCTGAGCCCCAATCAGGTGGGGGTGCGGACGCTTCGTGCCGCGGAACTGCTCGCGGAGCGCGTGGTCACCCTCGACCCGTCGGTCGATCCGGCTGCCGCAGCCAAGTTGGCCGAGCAGGCGCTTGGCGCCGTCGGGCTCAAGCTGGAGTCCAGGCGGAAGAAGAAGGATGCTCCCGACGAGGAGGATCCCGGCGTCAAGACCGAGTATCTGGTGTTCTTCTCCAACGAACAACTCGATCGTCTCGCCGAACTCGCTCTGACTGGCGAAAAGACCGCGCGCGCGTACAAGGCGATCATGCAGGGCAACAACGGTGTCGACCTGGCGCTGTTCGGGCGAATGGTGGCCAACGACGCCGATCTCAACGTCGATGCGTCGGTTCAGGTCGCGCACGCCTTGAGCACGCATGCAGTAGACAACGAGTTCGACTTCTATACCGCTGTCGACGACAAGGCCCCGAAGGAAGAGACCGGCGCCGGCATGATGGGCACGATCGAGTTCAACAGCTCCGTTCTGTACCGATACGCCACGCTCAACGTTGATCTGTTGGCGGCCCAGCTGGGCGAGCCGTCTGACGCGGTCCGGGCGGTAGCTGAGTTCGTGCGATCATTCATCGAATCGATGCCCACGGGCAAACAGAACACGTTCGCCAATGGCACCCTGCCCGACGCTGTCGTCGTTTCGGCCCGATCCGATCGGGGCGTCAGCTATGTAGGTGCGTTCGAACGTCCGGTGCGTGCCGGCCGGGACGGCGGCTACCTCCAGAACTCGGCAGCAGCACTCACGGACTACGCCAAGGACGTGGTTGCCCAGTACGCTTCACCGGCCGGCGAGACCTGGGTGTTGCGGGTGGGCTCGGCAACGGACTCGCTCGACGCCCTGGGTGGCACACGAGTGACGCTGCCCCAGCTGACGGACGCAGTTTGCGGCGCGGTGTCGGAGCATCTGGGGCTCGCATGAGCGTGCTGCTGCTGCGGCTGGCCGGGCCGATGCAGTCCTGGGGCGTGGACAGTCGGTTTTCGCGGCGCGAGACCCTTCGGCACCCCACCAAGAGTGGTGTACTCGGCCTGTTGGCGGCGGCTGCCGGCAGGCGTCGCACCGACCCGATCGAGGATTTGGTGGGGCTGCGATTCGGCGTCAGGGTCGACCAGCCGGGCCGAATCATCCGGGACTTCCACACGGCGCATGATTGGCGGTCGGGCGCGTCCATGCCCTTGTCGGAGCGGTTCTACCTTTCCGACGCCGTATTCGTGGCCGGCGTAGAAGGCGACCCCTCGTTGCTGGAAGCTCTGGATGAAGCGATTCGAGAACCCAAGTTCCAGCTCTTTCTCGGGCGACGTTCCTGCCCTGTGTCCGGGCGGCTGTCTTTAGGCGTTCAGACGAGCGACCTCGAAACGTCCTTGCGTGATTGTGACTGGCAGGCCAGCGAATGGCATCGCAGACGGCTACCACAGGAGGTGACGCTGCAGCTCGTGCTTGATGCGCACACGGATGGTTCTCCAGCCGCCGAGGTGCTACGGGATGAACCGATCAGCTTTGATCCGCGACGCCGGGAGCATGGTTGGCGTCGGGTTGCCCGACGATTCGTCCAAGTATCAAATCCGAAAGGCAACGGAGTGGACTTCTTCGCAGCCGCAGGAGGTCTCTGATGTACCTCAGCAGAGTCTTTCTGAATCCCCAACGCCGAGCAACCAGGGAATGGGTCGCCTCGCCGCAGAAGATGCATGCCGCGATTCTTTACGGGTTCGCTGAGCAAAGTGCTGAGAACCGTCCACTGTGGCGCCTTGACCGCGGGTCGCATCGGCTTGAGTTGTACACCGTCAGCGCGAATCAGCCCGACCATACACACCTGGTTGAGAGTGGCGGGTGGTCCACCAGCCCCGCCGGCGTCCTGGACTATCGGGCATTCCTGGACACGATTGAGGTCGGCCGTCAGTATCGATTCAGACTGCGTGCGAACACCGTCAAGAGCACGAAGGCCAAGGTCGGTCCAGGTGAGCGAGGGCGGGTGGTCAACGTAGGTTCGCGTGAGGCCCAGGAGGCCTGGCTGCTGGAGCGTTGCGGGGCTCTGGGGTTCAGCATCCCGCAGGATGCAGGTGACGTGACGAGCGAGTCCGGTGAAATGTTCGCGAGGCGGAATCTGGCCCTGACCGCACGAGAGACGCTTCGCTTTGGCAAGCTGTCGGCGGACAAGCGGTTGCAGGTGACTTTGGCCACAGCCCAGTTCGATGGGGTGCTCAAGGTTGAGGATGTCGCCCTCCTCGAAAGGGCGCTGACCGCCGGTATCGGCCGCGGCAAGGCCTACGGTTGCGGATTGCTCACTTTGGCGCCAATGATATGAAAGAGATACCGGGCATCCGCCCGATGCGGGTGGGTGAAGTGAGTAGAGTCGTCGATCGTATCTCGTTTCTCTACCTTGAGCGTTGCATCGTTCACCGTGACAGCAATGCAGTTACGGTTCGAGACGACCGCGGCGTCGTCCATGTGCCGGCCGCGGTGGTTGCAGCAGTGATGCTCGGGCCTGGAACCACGATCAGCCATCAGGCGATGATGCTGTTGGCGGACAGTGGTGTAGCCACGGTCTGGGTGGGAGAGCGCGGCGTTCGGTACTACGCCCACGGCCGACCATTGGCGAGAACATCACGGCTCTTGTTGGCCCAGGTGGAACAGGTGTCGAACCAGAACAAGCGGCTGGCCGTGGCGCGAGCCATGTACGGGATGCGATTCGCGGGAGAGGACGTTGCTGGGCTCACGATGCAACAACTTCGAGGTCGTGAGGGCGCGCGGGTGCGTCGACTGTACCGAGAACACGCGAAGATGGCCGGTGTGGATTGGTCGACGCGTGACTACCGTCCCGACGACTTCGAGGCTTCGGATGCTGTCAACCAAGCCCTGTCTGCTGCCACAACGTGTCTGTACGGCTTGGTTCACGCGGTAGTCGTTGCACTCGGCTGTTCGCCGGCGCTCGGAATGGTGCACACCGGCCATGACCGATCGTTCGTATATGACGTGGCAGATCTCTACAAGATGGAGATAGCCGTGCCTGTGGCGTTCAAGGTGGCGGCCGGTCAGACCACCGACATCGGTGGAGATGTGCGTCGAGCGATGCGGGACGCCATTTACGAACAGCGACTGCTTGAGCGATGCGTTCGAGACATTCACCACCTCCTCGGCACCCAGGAACAGAACGAGGACTTTGAGTGCGATGTCGTTGAACTGTGGGGACCGCGTGAGAGCGTGGTCGGCGGTGTGAACTACGCCGACTTCGACCAGGAGCCGCCATGGTAGTCGTGATTCTGACCGCCTGCCCGGCCGGGTTGAGAGGGCACTTGACTCGATGGCTCCTAGAGATCAGCGCCGGGGTTTTCGTGGGCAAGGTTAACGGGCGCGTTCGAGACGAGCTTTGGCAGCGAGTACTTGAGTTGCTCAAGGATGGACGGGCGATGATGGTGTTCTCCAAGCGTGGAGAGCAAGGACTCGCATTCCGAGTGCATCGCCACGACTGGGAGCCGTGCGATTTCGATGGTCTGACGCTGATGCGAAGGCCCGAACAGGACCGGAACGAACCAGCGATGCGGCCTGGTTGGAGTGTGGCTAGCAGGCGAGTGAAAGCTCGGCGACCAACCAAGAAAAGTGATTGAATATGACTCGCTCCGGCTGCATCATGGCTAGTCAACGAGCGTCCGCCCCGCCTGCGCGGGGGTGAGCCCTGGCCCAGGCCCTCATCAGCCACAGATAGGTGGTCCGCCCCGCCTGCGCGGGGGTGAGCCCGGGGAGGCGAGCGTCTTAACGACTGGCTCGGTGTCCGCCCCGCCTGCGCGGGGGTGAGCCCGCAGCAAACGGCAGCTCACGCGGCAGAATCTCGTCCGCCCCGCCTGCGCGGGGGTGAGCCCAAATCGTTGACTCAAAAGAGTGGTTCGAGTTCGTCCGCCCCGCCTGCGCGGGGGTGAGCCCTGGTCATCGACTTCCGAGAGCAGGCCGTGTAAGTCCGCCCCGCCTGCGCGGGGGTGAGCCCGCCGTCGATGCGGGGCTGGAGCCACCACAGGGGTCCGCCCCGCCTGCGCGGGGGTGAGCCCGGTTCCGAGTCGGTGCATTTCGCCAACCGATCGTCCGCCCCGCCTGCGCGGGGGTGAGCCCCTGGACGACCTGGCCCGCGACACCAAAAGCAAGTCCGCCCCGCCTGCGCGGGGGTGAGCCCTCGTGCAGCAGGTCGAGGGCTTCCGAGACAGGGTCCGCCCCGCCTGCGCGGGGGTGAGCCGTTCATGAGGGTGTTCCTTTCGGTGGTGGGTTAGTCCGCCCCGCCTGCGCGGGGGTGAGCCCTGATCCCCGGAGCCGTCGAGTTGACCGGCGCCGTCCGCCCCGCCTGCGCGGGGGTGAGCCCGTCGTCCACGCCGGACCCACCTCGAGCGCGGCGTCCGCCCCGCCTGCGCGGGGGTGAGCCCGGGCACCAGCGGCGCCCGAGGCGGTCGTATTCGGTCCGCCCCGCCTGCGCGGGGGTGAGCCGACATTCACGTCGACGCCCGTCGTCCCGGATGGGTCCGCCCCGCCTGCGCGGGGGTGAGCCCGTGCGCCGCTGATCCAAGCGCACACCGACGACGTCCGCCCCGCCTGCGCGGGGGTGAGCCCGTCCGCCCGAACCGGAGCCGGTCGGTTTCGGCGTCCGCCCCGCCTGCGCGGGGGTGAGCCCGGCCGCGGGGCCACGTCGGGAAGCCGGACACCGTCCGCCCCGCCTGCGCGGGGGTGAGCCACCATGCCCCGTCGTCCTCCTCGCGCACGAAGCGTCCGCCCCGCCTGCGCGGGGGTGAGCCCTCGTCCATCGCCAGCTTGACCCACGAGACCAGGTCCGCCCCGCCTGCGCGGGGGTGAGCCCTTCCCGGCCACCTCGCCCGGGTCCATCGAGAAGTCCGCCCCGCCTGCGCGGGGGTGAGCCCTCAGCAAGGGCGAGACGTTCACGGAGTCGTTGGTCCGCCCCGCCTGCGCGGGGGTGAGCCGTGGTGCGCCGAGTATCTGTGCCAATGGCCCCGGTCCGCCCCGCCTGCGCGGGGGTGAGCCCTCGGCGGTGGGCTTCACCGCCGAAACCACGTTGTCCGCCCCGCCTGCGCGGGGGTGAGCCCTCGGTCAATATCGACAGCCTGCGCAAGTACAAGTCCGCCCCGCCTGCGCGGGGGTGAGCCGCAGGAGGGCTGACACATGACGAACTTCTAGGACGTCCGCCCCGCCTGCGCGGGGGTGAGCCGTCGGCCGAGGCCACCATCGACGCGCTGACCAAGTCCGCCCCGCCTGCGCGGGGGTGAGCCCATGCGCGCGATTTCGCTGATCTGGAACGACCGGTCCGCCCCGCCTGCGCGGGGGTGAGCCCAAGCATCGACACCCACACCACGCCGCCGATAAGTCCGCCCCGCCTGCGCGGGGGTGAGCCCCCGTCGAGGGTTTCACTGGTCAGGTTGATCGGGTCCGCCCCGCCTGCGCGGGGGTGAGCCCGTTGCAACCCTGGCCGTCGGCCTCGGCTACGCGTCCGCCCCGCCTGCGCGGGGGTGAGCCCGTTGAGGTACCGTCGCTGTTGAGCGCGGTGCGGTCCGCCCCGCCTGCGCGGGGGTGAGCCCATCCGCCGCACTTCGTCAAGGCTCACACCTTGGTCCGCCCCGCCTGCGCGGGGGTGAGCCCACTCGCGGCGGGGTCTCGCGGGTGGTGTATCGGTCCGCCCCGCCTGCGCGGGGGTGAGCCCCCGGTCGACCGGCCGAAGCTCGTGGTGCTGTGGTCCGCCCCGCCTGCGCGGGGGTGAGCCCTGGCGGCGCGGTGCGAACCATCATCGCGAAGGGTCCGCCCCGCCTGCGCGGGGGTGAGCCCGCCTCCAAGAGTTGCCGGTGCCCGTAAGCCATGTCCGCCCCGCCTGCGCGGGGGTGAGCCCCTGAACGTTGCCAAGTTGGTCGGCGACACGATGTCCGCCCCGCCTGCGCGGGGGTGAGCCCCGGCTGAATGCGGCGCTCACGTTCTCGGCGTCGTCCGCCCCGCCTGCGCGGGGGTGAGCCCATCCGGCAGAAAGGCCGCGGCCGTCCCGCCGAGTCCGCCCCGCCTGCGCGGGGGTGAGCCGTCGGTGCCGTCGCTGGTGTTGAGCAGCCGGTGGTCCGCCCCGCCTGCGCGGGGGTGAGCCCTGCCCCCCGAGAGGTCCCACCCCCAGGTCAAGGTCCGCCCCGCCTGCGCGGGGGTGAGCCGTCGCCCACGGCGAACACGTCGTGAGTCACGACGTCCGCCCCGCCTGCGCGGGGGTGAGCCCCCGGTCGCCGTGCCGACAGTCGGCCCGGTGATGTCCGCCCCGCCTGCGCGGGGGTGAGCCCTCCGAGCGCATCAACGACGTGGCGCGTCGGTGGTCCGCCCCGCCTGCGCGGGGGTGAGCCCCTGGGCGGCACGTTCTACACCGGCAACATTCTGTCCGCCCCGCCTGCGCGGGGGTGAGCCCCGTGATGAGCCCTGCCCGTACTGAACGCCAGCGTCCGCCCCGCCTGCGCGGGGGTGAGCCCAGGTCGGGCTGGCTGGGCGACCTCATGCGACAGTCCGCCCCGCCTGCGCGGGGGTGAGCCCGGCCGCGGGCGTGGGCTGATCGTGTGCCCGCTGTCCGCCCCGCCTGCGCGGGGGTGAGCCCATGATCGCGTAGATCGTCCAGTAGTTCGTGGAGTCCGCCCCGCCTGCGCGGGGGTGAGCCCATGCCGGTGCTCACGAGCTTGCTGGCGAGATTGTCCGCCCCGCCTGCGCGGGGGTGAGCCGGCGTTCGACCCGCTGCCGGATCACATCACCTTGTCCGCCCCGCCTGCGCGGGGGTGAGCCCTACACGATCCTCGGCAACCTCGGCGAGCAGCAGTCCGCCCCGCCTGCGCGGGGGTGAGCCCCGTGATCATCCCGCACCGCGAGCTCGCGTTCGGTCCGCCCCGCCTGCGCGGGGGTGAGCCCCTGCGCTACGACCTGACGCTGATCGACCGCGAGTCCGCCCCGCCTGCGCGGGGGTGAGCCCGATGAGTACCGACAAGACCGACTCCCAGCGCTGTCCGCCCCGCCTGCGCGGGGGTGAGCCCTGAGGCCCGGCATCGCCGCCCGGCTCGGCGTCGTCCGCCCCGCCTGCGCGGGGGTGAGCCCTCCTGGTATGCGCGCCCCAGCTCGACCACGAAGTCCGCCCCGCCTGCGCGGGGGTGAGCCCGTCGCCGGAATGCACGACCCACGCACAAATCGGTCCGCCCCGCCTTGCGCGGGGGTGAGCCCACCTACGATGCCGCCAGCCGCGGCGAGGCCGGGTCCGCCCCGCCTGCGCGGGGGTGAGCCCGAGCACCTGCCGCACTCACCTGCCGCTGGCCAGTCCGCCCCGCCTGCGCGGGGGTGAGCCCGCCTTGTCGCGCCGATGGGAACTGAGTTCCACGTCCGCCCCGCCTGCGCGGGGGTGAGCCCGCCTCACCCCTTCACCTGGACGGCCAAAGCCCGTCCGCCCCGCCTGCGCGGGGGTGAGCCCGGTTGCAGCGGCTCGAGGGCCGCCATGACCTGGTCCGCCCCGCCTGCGCGGGGGTGAGCCCAACGCACTCGCCCCGGCTCTGCGCGGCATTGTGTCCGCCCCGCCTGCGCGGGGGTGAGCCCCATGACGTTTCTCGCAACGGGGTTCATCGACGGTCCGCCCCGCCTGCGCGGGGGTGAGCCCTTGGCCTCCGCAACGAGACCCGCCTGGCCGGCGTCCGCCCCGCCTGCGCGGGGGTGAGACCGTGGACGAGCAGACCGAAGCGTTCAGGTCCGCCCCGCCTGCGCGGGGGTGAGCCCTCACGTACCCATCGGACGGGCTGGCAGACGAGGTCCGCCCCGCCTGCGCGGGGGTGAGCTCTACGTCAGGACCACCGCAATCTGGCCGCGGAAGTCCGCCCCGCCTGCGCGGGGGTGAGCCCACCCCGGGCATCCTGACCGTAGGGTCGTCGGGGTCCGCCCCGCCTGCGCGGGGGTGAGCCCCAGCTGCGCGAATCGCTGACCCAGCAGCTGCGGTCCGCCCCGCCTGCGCGGGGCTGAGCCTTGGCCGGTGCCGTGTCCCGCTTGACGCCCGCCTCGCCTGCGCGGGCCCCTCTTTCCGCCACTCGACAAGCGCTTTCGCGCTCACTAGCCTCGCCTCATGGCTGCCCCTGCTCAGGTCCCCGACTGGATGCGACCGCAGGGACTACCCGAACACCGCATGCCGTCCGCGCAGGCCCTGCAGCGACTGCAGGCAGGCAACGTCCGGCACCGCCAGCAACGCGCGGGCAACGCACCTCCCCCCGGAGACGCCACCCCTGCGGGTTATCCGTTCGCCGTGGTGCTCGGCTGCCTTGAGCCGGGCGCCGTCGGCGAGCATCTGTTCGCCGAGAAGCCGGGGGCGATCGAGGTCGTCCGCAACGCCGGCCCCAGCCTGGGCACGGACGCCATGGCCGCCGTCGAGTACGCCGCACTGGTGCAGAACGTCGGCGTGGTGCTGGTGCTGGCGCATCAGGGCTGCGGCGTGCTGGCGGCGGCTGCGGCCGCGCGCGCGGCCGGCGACCTGCCGCTGCCCGGGCTGCTGGGACCCTGGGTACCACTGGCCGCTGCCGGCACCCGGCTGGGCGATCCGGCAGTGGGCCACGTACGGGCGCTGCGGTGGGCGCTGCGGCGTGCGGACTCGCTGCTCGGTTTGACCCGGTCGGGGCGGCTGAAGATCGCCGCCGGCGTGCTCGACCCGGTGACCGGCGCCATCGAGTTTCTGCCCGACGAGCCGGACGAGGTCGAGGACGACAGCACGTCCACGCGCGTCAACGTGGTCACCTACGGCAGCTGACCCACCGCCCGCACCGTGTCGATGGTGTCGGCCTCATCAGCGGTCTTGTCGTCGCGGTAGCGCAGCACCCGCGCGAACCGCAGCGCCAGCCCACCCGGATAGCGCGAGGACCGCTGCAGCCCGTCGAAGGCGATCTCGACCACCTGTTCGGGACGCAGCCGGACCGTCCAGTCGTCGCGGCCGGTTTCGAGTGCGAGAAAGCGCTCCGTCTGCCAGGTGAGCATGGCGTCGGTCATGCCCTTGAAGGTCTTGCCGAGCATCACAAAGCCACCGGTGGCCGGGTCGCGCGCACCGAGGTGGATGTTGCTGAGCCAGCCGCGGCGGCGTCCCGAACCCCATTCGACGGCCAGCACCACCAGGTCGAGGGTGTGCACCGGCTTCACCTTGATCCAGGACGATCCGCGGCGACCCGCCTCGTACGCCGCATCGAGCGCCTTGACCACCACGCCCTCGTGCCCGGACGCCAGCACCGCGCGCGTGAACGCCTCGGCCCGCTCGGGATCATCGGTGACCAGACGGGCGACCCGAGCCGTCTCGGGGATCAGCGCCACCAGTCGCTCGGCGCGCTCGTGCGCCGGCAGGTCGAGCAGCTGCTCGTCGTCGAGCGCCAGCAGATCGAAGAAGAACGGGGTCATGGGGGTGCGTGCACGCACGGACGCGGCGTTCTGGCTCATCGAGCGGGCGGCGGTCTCTTGAAACGGGCGTGGACGGCCGTCCGCCCCGATCGCGAGCGCCTCACCGTCGAGGATCACCCGCTGGACCGGGAGGGCGGCGACCGCGTCGACCACCTCGGGCAGCCGGTCGGTGACCTCGTCGAGGCTGCGGGTGAACAGCCGCACCACCGCGCCGTCGCGGTGCGCCTGAATGCGGATGCCGTCGAGCTTGGCCTCCACGGCGACCGGGCCGCCGAGTGACGCCATGGCCTCGACCACCGACTTGGCGCTGGCCGCCAGCATCGGCCTGATCGGACGCCCCACCACCAGCCCGATCGCGGCCACCGCGTCAGCGCCCACGGTGAGGGCGGCGGTGGCGACAGCCGGGGTGGTGCCGGCCATCATCACCGCGCGACGCACGTCGGCCGCCGGCAGCCCGCTCGCCTTGATGACGGCGTCGACCATGATGCCGTCGAGGGCGCCCTGGCGGGTCTCGCCGGTGATCAGCCCGGCCAGCCATTGCTGCTCGACGGCGGTGGCCCGGCCCATCAGCGCGTCCAACTGCGCCTTGCGCGCCACCTGGGACCCCGGCCCCGACAGCCCGGCCAGCGACTCGAACGCGGCGTCGACCTCGGTGACGGTGAGCGTGGACGATTCTGCGGGCGGCACCGTGGCGCTCGCCGAACGCCAGCCGACGCCGGTGCGGCGCTGGCGCAGCGACCCCGACAGATAGCTGGTGACGATCTCGATCTCGGACGGTTCGGCGGCGCTCAACGCCTCGACCAGGGCGGCCACCTTCGCCAGCCGCGAACGGGTGGCGGCCACCTGCGCAGAGGTGGCGACGAGATCGGCCAGCAGCATGGCGTCCATTGTGCCGTTGGGCGCCGACAGTTCTGTCGGCGCGGCGGGTTAGGCTCGGCGGATCCAGAGTCAGGAGCCTGATGACCGTGTTCGCCGGGGTGGCGCCGCCGCTGGTGCGCACCTGGCGTCCGGGGTGGCCTTGCCCGGCCGCGCTGATCCTGCAGCCCTGGCGCCGGGGGGCCGGCGACCCCACCTTCCTGAGTGATCGCGGACGGATCTGGCGCGGCCTCCGCACGCCGCTCGGCCCCGCCACGCTGGCGATCCAGCACCTGAACGCCGACGGGGTGATCGTTGCCGAAGCGTGGGGCGAGGGTGCGGAATGGGCGTTGGAGCACGTCCCGGCCCTGCTCGGAGCCGACGACGATCCGCGCGGCTTCGTGCCCCGCCACCCCAGGCTGGCGCAGGCGCTGAAGGAACACCCCCACTGGCGGCTCGGACGCGGCAACTCGGTGTGGCAAGCATTGCTACCGGCGGTGATCGAGCAGAAGGTGACCGGGCAGGAGGCCTTCGCCGGGTATCGGCGGCTGGTCCACTTTCACGGTGAGCGGGCGCCCGGCCCTGGTGCGGCCCTGCACCTGTGGGTGCCGCCGGGGCCGGAGGTCGTCCGGATGATCCCGTCGTGGGAGTGGCTCAAGCTGCACATCGACCCGGCGCGCTCGCGCACCCTGGTTCGAGCCGCCCAGGTGGCGCCGGCACTGGAGCGCACGCTGCAACTGCCCACCGATGAGGCCGACCGGCGGTTGCGGTCCATCGCGGGCATCGGTGTGTGGACCTCAGCCGAGGTGCGCTTCCGCGCCCACGGTGACGCCGACGCGGTCAGCTTCGGCGACTACCACGTGGCCAACGAGATCGGCCACGCGCTGCTCGGTCACGACCTGGACGATGCCGGCCTGGCCGAACTGCTCGAGCCGTACCGTCCGCATCGGCACCGGGTGCAGGCGCTGCTCGGAATGCGGCGCTGGCGTGAGCGGCACGGCCCGCGCATGGCGCCCCGCACCCACCTGCCGACGCGCTGAGGCAGGCACATGGCTGCTGCCCTCAGCGAGCCGACGCGAACACGATCGTGAAGCCGCCCGGTTCGATCATCACCCGATCACCCCGCAGGGCTTCGCGGCTGCGCGCTCCGTTGCGATCGTAGGCTTCGACCCGCAGCCGTCCGGTGGTCGGCACTGATACCGTCCGGGTCTGCCGGCGGTGGCTCTTCGAGGTCAGCAGCACCACCGAGCCGGTGCTTCCGGACGCCTCCAGCCGCGCGATCTCGGGCATCACCAGCAGCGCGTCCAGCCGGGCGGAGCCCGCGCCACGCACCGTGGCCGTGACGGTGCTGCCGGCGTTCGCGAGGCCGTCCAGTGCCACCGGCGTCAGCCGAAACGGTGAGGCGGCGTCGCCCTGCGGACCGACGTCGCCGACGCGTACCCGTCCCAGCGTGCGGTCGCCGGTGGTGAACCGTACCGACGCGTGGGATCCGTGTTCGAGCGCCAGCACGGGCTGGACGAGCAGCGCCTCGTCCGAGGCGGGCAGCCGCCAGCTGATCGTCGCACCGGCGCCGCCCACGACCTGCTTGCCGCTCCACAGCGACTCGCCGGTCCACGCGGGGTCGGGGGTCTGGACGCTCGCGCCGCCCCTGAGCTCGCCGTCCTCGGCCTCGATCACGATGAGTCCGTCGCGGGTGGCGATCCTCGCCGATGCCCGGGCCAATCGGACGAGGTCGGGCGCCGCGTCCAAAACCTGCATGGTGAGCAGGCCGTGGATGGTCGACTCGGCGCCCGAGTTGCGGTTCAGCCGTCCGTCGGCCTCGACGCCGTCGAAGGTGACTCCGGTGGCCGGAATGTAGGTGGGCACACCGGCCCGGTTGGCGCCGAAGAACCAGCCCGCGGCGACGCCGGCCAGCCGTTCCAGGCCCTCGCGTCCGGCAACCCGTCCCACGTCATAGCAGGCGCGCACCCGGGCGTCCGCGCCGTAGGCGATCTGCACCTTCTCCAGCGGCACCGGCAGCCAGCCGTTGTCGGGTCCGGTAGCGGTGAGCAGTTGGGCGGTGAAGCCGGCGGTGTCAGCGATCGCCGGCTTCAGCAGGCTCGGGTCGTGCAACGCCTTCGCGGCAGCCGCCAGGCCCTGTGCCATCTCGGCGCCCCAGGCGTGCCAGTCGTCCAGCGACTGCGCCCACGGCAGCAGCGCGCGGAACGGCCATTGCGTGGTGCTGCCCGCGGCGAACTCGGCCACACCACGGGCCAGCCGGCGGCAGGCCCGGCGTGCGGCCATGGAACCCGTGGCGGCCGCATAGGGCGCCAGACCCAACAGGGCCTCGGACGTGGCGTCCGCACCCTGGGTGATCAGCCACGCCGGCACCTTCACCCCGTGCAGGTCGTGATATGTGCCGTAGCGGACCAGGGTGTCCCGCTCGATCGCGGCGATGGCCAGCTCCATCCGGCGACGAAGAAAGGCGGCGAACGCCGGATCGCGGCGGGCGAAGGCGACGTAGCCCTCGCCGAACGCCCACAGGGCGCGGGCCGTCCAGTACGACTCGCCGGCATCGGCCGGATTGGGGTTGTCGGGCGGGGTCGGGGTGGGGTTCAGGGTGCCGTCGGGTTGCATCCAGAGCAGGAACTCGCCGGCGTACTCACCGATCAGGGTCTGAAAGTACGCCAGGCCCCGCAGCTGCTGGTAGGCCTGCCGGCGGGCGTGCGCCGACCCGGTCGCCCGCCACTCGCGCAGGTAGACGACCGCGGCGCGGGCGATGTCGTCGGAGTCGTAGGCGCCCTGCCCCCAGGTGTCGGACGCCGCGTCGTAGCTGCCGCCACCGACCGGCCGGTAACTGCCGTCGTCCTGCACGTCGGCGTACACCCAGAGCAGGCCGACGGCCGGCTCCTGGGCGAGTCGGTACGTGGAGTGAGCAGCGGTCCTGCGCAGCCGGACGGTGGTGGTCAGCTCGTCCAGATGGGCCAGGTTGGTCAGCCGGGTGGCTGCACGGGCCGGAGGTGCGCCGACGCCGGCGAGTACGGCGCTGGCTCCGGCGGCCGCCAGCAGAGTACGGCGGGGGAGGCGGGGCAGTTCGGTCATGATGACTCCTTCGGTTCGATGCGGGCGACTCCGATCGCTTCGTCGGCCATGCCGTAGAAGGTGAACAGGGCGCCGTCGATCTCGACGATCGCGGTGGGGAAGACCACGTTGGCGACGATGCCCACGCGCTCATCGACGGTCTGTGCGGTGAGCAACGGGGTGGCCGTGCGGGCGATCACCCGCGAAGGATCGTCCGCGTCGAGCAGCAGTCCGCCGGCGGCATAGTGCACGTTGCGCTGAGGCTCGAACGGGTTGTCCGAGATGATGCCCGACACGCCGTGGTACAGCAGCAACCACCCCTCCGGAACCCGCACGGGCGGGGGTCCGCCGCCGATCTTCAAGTGCTCCCAGTCCGCCTCAGCGCGGGCGATCTCGCGATGCCCGAACGGACGCAGCAGCGCCTCGGGGTCGGCGACCGCGTCCGCCAGCCGCACGTACGACAGCCAGATCGCCGCCCGTGGGTCGGTGATGCCGGTCGGAAGTTCGACCTGCTGGCCGGGCAACTCCCACATCGGACGGTGCAGAAAGGCCAGGCACGGCGTCCCGTCCGGTCCGGGGACCGGGTCGGGAAAGAACGCCAGGTCCTTGTTGGGAAACAGGTTGAAGTCCACGCCGAGCTCGTCGGTGTAGCGGAACTGGACGGGGCCCAGCCGCGTCCAGTCGGCCAGGTCGGGTGAGCTGGCCAGGGCCGCGCGGGGGCCGGCCGGGCCGAAGGCGACGTAGGCCATCAGGTAGAGCCCGAGCGCCGGTACGAACGTGATACGTGGATCCTCCACGCCGCCGTGATCGGAGCCCCGTTCGAAGGCCCGGTCGGGTGCCAGCGCGATGCCTCGCCGCCGAACGCCGATCGGCACCCCGTCGGTGATCAACACCTCAGCCGCCGCGATGCGGGAGAAGTTGCCCTGGGCGACCACCCGAGGAAACAGCGTCAGACGTCCGTCCGGCGACCAGGCGGCCGCCGGGTTGAGCACTCCTTCGGCCTCACGGGCGTCGTTCGGATCGGGACGCATCACCACCCCGCAACGCACCAGCCGGTAGGGAAACTCGGCCGTCATCGCGTCCGGACCTTCGTCGTTGGTCATGGCTCAGCCCTTCACCGCGCCGCCGACCACGCTGGCGACCAGGTAGCGCTGCAGGAACAGGTAGACCAGCAGCAGCGGAGCAGCCACGATCATGGTGGCCGCCGACAGCAGCGACCACTCGCTGGTGTAGGTGCCCTTGAAGTTGAACAGCCCCAGCGTCACCGGCCAATGCTCCTGACTGCTGAACAGAATGGTGGCCAGAATGATGTCGTTCCACACGCCGATCGCCTGCAGAATGAAGGCCGTCGACAGCACCGGCATCATCAGCTTGGGCAGAAACGTGAACAGGTAACGCAGGTAGCCGCAGCCGTCCATCGCCGCCGCCTCGTCGATCTCGCGGGGAATCGAGTTCAGGTAGCCGGCGATCAGCAGCGGCCCGACGCCGACGCCCGAGGCCATGATCAGGATGTAGCCGATCGGGGTGTCGTACAGGTTCAGCCGCAGCGCGAGCTGGAACACCGTCACCAGCGTGTTCGGCAAGAACAGCATGGACGCGAACAGGCCCATCCAGATCTTGGGGTGTTTCACGTAGCCGCGCGCCACCGGCACGGCGATCATCAGCGACATCACCGTGCCCATGGCGGCCGCCACGAACGTATACAGCACCGAGTTGAGCATGTAGCTGGCGAAGTTGCCCTGCTGCCAGGCTTGGACGAAGTTGCTGAACTGCGGCGACTGCACGATGCCGGTCGGGTTGAGCAGAAACTCGTTGTTGCTCTTCAACGCCGTGTTCACCAGAAACAGCAGCGGGTAGAGGTAGATCACGATCACCAGCGCCATCACCGCGTAGCTGACTGCGGTCAGTCCGATGCGGCGGGGAGCGCCGACCGACTCGGCCGCCGGACGTCCGCTCGTGGGGGTGGCGGTGCCGGCGCCGGTGGGCACGGCGGTGACGGGCAAGGTGCTCATAGCGCGGTCTCCCTTCTACGCAGGTAGGCCAGGGTGGCCAGCGAGATGATGGCCACGATGATGAACTGCACGACCGCGATGGCGGCGGCGTACCCCTGCGACTGGACGGCGCCGCCCTGCGGGCCGCCGAAGCCCTGGGTGAAGATCGCCAGGCTGAGCACCTGGGTGGCCGGATTGATCGGTCCGGTCAGTACGTAGATCAGCTGGTAGCTCTGCAGCGCCCCGATGATGCACAGCAGGGTGTTGGCGGTCACCGACGGCGCCAGCAGCGGAATCGTGACGTGCCGCAGCTTCTGCCCGCCGGTGGCACCGTCGATGTCGGCCACCTCGTACAACTCCTGCGGAATCGCCTGCAGCCCGGCCAGATAGATCACCACCGCCACCCCGATACCGCTCCAGACCTGCACCAGGATCACCAGGGTCATGGCGAGGGACGGGTCGCCGAAGAACGCGCTCGACGCCCCGAACATGCTCCACAACTGCGCGGCCGGGCCGGCTGAGGGGTTGAAGATCAGCGAGAAGATCAACCCGATCACGGTGACGCCCAGAATGGTCGGCAGAAAGACCACGGCGCGAGCGAAGTTGCGACCCTTCAGCCGCTGGTTGAGCAGCACCGCGATCAGCAGGGCGATCAGGTTCTGGAAAACCGTCACCGCGAACGCGAACACGAACGTGTTCTGCAGAGCCGCCACGTTGTAGGCGAGCTGGGCCGAGCTGAAGAACGTCCGGTAGTTCTCCAGCCCCACCCAGCGCACGGGCAGGAAGGGCAACGAGCGAATGTCGGTGAACGAGATCACCACGATGCCCACGGCGGGAATCAGCGAGAACACCACGATCAGCGCCATGCCGATGGCGAAGGTCAGCTGGGCGGTCCACCGCCGTCCGAACACGATGTAGCTGTTGCTCACGACGCACTCCTGCCGTTGAGGGAATCGAGAATCGGGGCCCGGCCGAACGAGCGCGGGTGGGGTGAACGGCCGGTTCGGACGGGCGTCACCCGTTCGAACCGGCCATCCCCGGGAGGAGGAACTACTTGCCGGATTCCCAGTCCTTCTGGGCCGCATCGGCGGCGCCCTGAGCGTCCATGGAGCCCATCGGCTTCACCGCGTTCCAGTTGAACGGCAGGGCGGCTGCCTGACCGGCCTTGGTGTTGGCGATCCAGATGGTGTCCCAGGCCGGTTCGAACGTTGTGGTGAACTTCGCGATCTCGGTGTAGAACGGGTCGCCCTCGACACCCTCCTGCGACGGTGCGAAGCCGGCCTCGTCGTTGAACAGCTTGTAGTTGTCGGCGAACGAGGCCAGCCACGCCATGGCGGCGTCCTTGTTCTTGGCATTGCTCGGCACGGCGAGACTCAACTCGACCTTGCCGCCCAGCAGGGCGTTGTCGGCGGCGTTGTCACTGGCCGGCAGGGGGAAGTAGCCGAAGTCGACCTTGTCGGCATCGCGCAGCGAACCGACGTTCCAGGTGCCGTCGCTGATCATCGCGGCCTTGCCGGTGAGAAACTCCGAGGTCATCTGGTTGTAGTTCGAGCCGGCGAAGTTCGGCTGGCCGTAGGTGTACAGCTGCTGCACCTTCTCGAGCACCTCGAGCTGCTTGCCGTCGTTCAGCGAAACGGTGTGCTCATACAGGCCCCTGGCCAGGTCGTCCTTGTTCTGCGCGGTGGGGTAGAGGCTTTGGACGACGCTCAGCATGACGATGCCCGCGGTGTCCTTACCACCGATCGAGATCGGCGTGATGCCCTTGGCCTTCAGCTGGTCGAGCACCGTGATGAAGTCGCTCCAGGTGGTCGGAACAGTGATGTTGTTGTCGGCGAAGATCTTCTTGTTGTAGGTCAGGCCGGTGTAGTACGACAGACCGGTCGGCACCGTGTAGTTGCGGCCGTTGTAGGTGATCTTCTGTAGCACCGAGGCGTTGAACTTCTTCATGAACGCCTGGTCGGTCAGGTCGACGAAGCCGCCCGCCTCGGCCAGCCGCGCATCATCGCCCTTGTTGCTCTCGGGCACGTAGCTGGGCAACTGCCGGGGGTTGGCGAGGCCGACGTCGATGGTGCCGGCGCTCAGCCTGGACGAGCGCGCCTGGTTGTAGTTCTCGTTGGGCACGGCGGTGAAGTTGATCTTCACGTCGGGGTACTTCTTGGCGAAGGCGGCGTTGACGGCCTTGAAGCCGGTATCGGAGCCGGACGCGCTGGAAACGAGAATGTTGAGTTCGCCGGTCACCTGGGCGGCATCGGTCGGGACGGCGGCCGAGTTGGCCGGTGCGCTGCCCGAACAGCCGGCCAGTGCGAGCGAAGTGCCTAGTGCGAGGCTGATCAGGCCAGTGGTCCAAGATGCGCGGCGAGCGCGGTTCGTCATCGTTGACATGGATTCCTCCGGGGTGTCCGAAACGTTTCGGTAGCTGACCGTAACACCGGGAGCACTCGAAGGCGAGGGGTGGATGGAGAATTTCTTCCAGCGGTGGGGGACGATGCCGGGCACCGACAGCCGCACCGAGGCGGCGCGGGTGTCGGATGCTGGACCGGCCCGGCTTGGAAGAATGGTGTGAATCCGACCCCGCAGACGGGGTTCGGATTCACATCATCTTCTGGAGCGGCGGGGGCGCGGTGGAGGCCCGAATCAGCAGTTGCGCGTCGGGAAGCTCGTGATGCAGCACCTCGCCGGTGCCGATCAGGTGAAGCAGCAGCCGCGTCGCCTCGGCGCCCAAGTCGTGCGGGCTGGTCTGCACGGTGGTCAGCGGTGGGGTGGTGAACCCCGACAGCTGAATTCCGTCGAAGCCCGTCACCGAAACCTGGGCGGGCACGGCGAACCCCAGCGCGCTGGCCCGCGAGATGAACCCGATCGCCGTCAGGTCGTTCGCGCAGACCACAGCCGTCGGCGGCTCGTCCCCGGCCAGCAGCTGATCGGCGGCCCTGGCGCCACCCTCGGACGTGAAATCGCCCCGCACCAGCGCGCCGGGACGCACACCGGCCCCGGTCAGGGTGGTGCGCCACACCGCCTCCCGCTCGGCGGAATGCACGAAGCCGTCCGGGCCGCTGACATGTGCGATGCGGGTGTGGCCGAGGTCGAGCAGGTGGCGCAGCAGGGCGCCCATGCCGGGGTGATGCTGCTGGTCGACCGTCGCGACGCCGGGATGACTGGCGCAGTTGATCGCCACCGCAGAAAGTCCGAGCCGCTCGATCAGGGCGAAGCGCGGATCGTCCGACTGCACGTCGGTGAGATAGATGCCGTCGACCACCTCGCTGTGGGCCCACTGCGGCACCCGTCGCAGCACCCCGTCGCGGCTGTCCGCCAGCTGCAACAGCAGGGCGTAGCCGGCATCGTCCAGCACGGTTTCGATGCCGCCGATGAAGCCGGCGAAGAACGGGTCGGCCTCGAGCACCGAGGCCGGGCGCTGCATCAGCAGGCCGACCGTCCACGCGCGCCGAGCGACCAGGCTGCGGCCCCGGATGGACGGCACCCAGCCCAGCCTTTCGGCGACGCCGGCGATGCGTTGCCGGGTGTCTTCGCTCACCCCGGTACGGCCGTTCAGGGCCGCCGAGACGGTGCTGATCGCCACCCCCGCCTCGCGGGCCACGTCGGTGATGCTCACCCGTACTTGACCGCGCGGCGCGGGGCGCCGGGTCGGGGTCGGGCCGCTCATTCGCGTGGGCATGGGCAGATCCTGCCATCGGTATGCCACGGCACCCAAGCGCGTTGGCCGGTGTCGGTGCCGGCCCGTAGGGTGCGGCCATGGTTCTTTCCGCGTTGCAGTTGCCCGACACCGACTGGCTGGGCTGGCTGGGCGAGCGAGGCGACGGGCAGCTGGCCCTCGCCCGTGACCGCGTCGCCGCCATCACGGCCGCGCAGCCCGGTGACCCCGGCATTCTCGGGCTGTGGAACGACGCCAGCATCGCGCTGCGCAACGCGGGCAGTGTGGCCGGCCTGCTGTCGTCGGTGCATCCGGACGCGGCCGTGATCGAGCGTGCCGAAGCACTCGAGATCGAGGTGCAGCGGTTCAGCACCGACCTGTACCTCGACCCTGCCGTCTACGCGGCGCTGGCCTCCGTCGAGACCGGCGGGCTCGACGCCGACGCGCGCCGGCTGCAGGCCAAGGTGCTGCAGTCGTTCCGCCGCTCGGGCGTCGACCGTGACGAGCAGGTGCGCGACCAGGTGCGCGAGCTCGAGGCCAGGCTCACCGATCTCGGCCAGGCCTTCAGCCGCAACATCCGCGACGGACGCGCCGAGGCGCGCGTCCCGGCGTCCGCGCTGCAGGGGCTGCCGGCCGACTTCATAGAGTCGCACCCGGCCGACGCCGAGGGGCTGGTGACGATCACCACGGAGTACCCCGACGTCATTCCGTTCCTCACCTTCGCGACCGATCCGTACGCCCGTCGCGCCGTGGCGCGCACGTTCTTCAACCTGGCCTGGCCGGCCAACGACGCGGTGCTCGCCGACCTGCTGCGGTTGCGGCACGAGCTGGCCACCCTGCTGGGTTACGCCACCTGGGCCGACTACGACGCCGAGGTCAAGATGATCGGCGATGGCGCGGCCATTGCCGGGTTCATCGACACGGTGGCGCTCGACGCCGAGGCTGCGGGCCGACGCGAGATCGAGGTGTTGCTGGGCCGGGCGGCGTCCGAGGGCGAGGGCGTCATCGACGTGTCGAACTGGCGGCACTTCCACGAGCTGATCAAGCGCGAGCAGTACGGGGTGGACGCCACGCAGGTGCGGCGCTACTTCGACTTCGGCAAGGTGCACGACGGTCTGCTCGACATCACCGGCCGGCTGTTCGGGCTGCAGTTCACCCCGGTCGAGGCGGCGCAGGCGCGCACTTGGCACCCCGACGTGACCAGTTACGACGTTTCCTATGAGGTGGACGGGTCGCAGGTCGGGCGCATCCACCTCGACCTGCACCCGCGGGAACGCAAGTACAACCACGCGGCCCAGTTCGACCTGGTCGCGGGGGTGCGCGAGCGGCAACTGCCCGAGGGCGTGCTGGTGTGCAACTTTCCGCGCGGCCTGATGGACCACCGCGACGTGGTCACCCTGTTCCACGAGTTCGGGCACCTGATCCATCACATCGTCGGCGGGGGTCAGCAGTGGGTGCGGTTCTCGGGGGTCGCCACCGAGTGGGACTTCGTCGAGGCCCCCAGCCAGCTGCTCGAAGAGTGGGCGTGGGACGCGTCCGTGCTGCAACGCTTCGCCACCGACGCCGACGGCACGCCGATTCCGCGCGAACTGGTGGCCAAGATGAAGGCGGCCGAAGAGTTCGGCAAGGGCTTCCTGGCCCGCACCCAGATGTTCTACGCCGCCCTCGCGTACCGGTTCCACGTGGAGCGGCCCAGCGACCCGACGGCCCGCATGCTCGAGTTGTACGCGCAGTACAGCCTGGTGGCGCCGCTTCCCGACACGCATTTCTACGCCGGATTCGGGCATTTGGCCGGGTACACCTCGGCGTACTACACCTACATGTGGTCGCTGGTGATCGCGAAGGACCTGTTCAGCGCCTTCGATCGCGACAACCTGCTCGATGCCGAGCTGGCCGCGCGCTACCGCGACCGGGTGCTGCGGCCCGGCGGCAGTCGTGACGCCGCCGACCTGGTCGAGAGCTTTCTGGGCCGTCCCTACAACACCGACGCCTTCGCGGCCTGGCTGAACAGCTGAACTGCTGTTGGTCGAGAGCTTGCCGGTCGAGCTTGTCGAGACCACCGCGTCATCCCGGCGAACGCCTCTCGTCATCCCGGCGAACGCCGGGATCTCGTGCACACTCTCGGCTGGCGTCCGTTGCCGCGGAGCTTCAAGCTTCGTTGACCTCGCGTAGGTGAGATCCCGGCGTTCGCCAGGATGACGACCCGCGCCGTTTCGCTGGTCGAGCTTGTCGAGACCACCGCGTCATCCCGGCGCACGCCTCTCGTCATCCCGGCGAACGCCGGGATCTCGTGCACATTCTCTGCTGGCGTCCGTTGTCGCGGAGCTTCACAGTTGCGTTGACCTCGGCGTAGGTGAGATCCCGGCGTTCGCCAGGATGACGACCTGCGCCGTTTCGCTGGTCGAGCTTGTCCGGACCACCGCGTCATCCCGGCGCACGCCTCTCGTCATCCCGGCGAACGCCGGGATCTCGTGCACATTCTCTGCTGGCGTCCGTTGTCGCGGAGCTTCACAGTTGCGTTGACCTCGGCGTAGGTGAGATCCCGGCGTTCGCCAGGATGACGACCTGCGCCGTTCCGTCGGTCGAGCTTGTCGAGACCCCTCCCTCGCGCGACCATTTCCCCATGCGCCCACTCACGCGCCGCCGTGCATCGGCGTTCGCCTTGGCGGTGTTGCTCGCCGTCTTGACTGCGTGTGGTGCTAGCCCGGCCGCGACGCCGGCGCCGCCCTCGCCCAGCGCCACCCCGTCCCATCCGCCATTGGCCGGCGACCTGGGTGGCGGCACCGCGGTGCAGCTGGGCGCCGCGGGGCAGTGGACGATCGCGGACGGCCGCGTCTACGCCACCAACGGTCAGGGCACCGTAGTGGCGATCGACCTCGCCACCGGCGTCACCGCCTGGCAGGCGACGTTCGGCCAGGGTGAGCCGTGGGACGCGCAGCCGACCATCGGGCTGACGGCCGATCGACGCACGGTGGTCGCCGTGCGCACCGTCGACGTCGACGCCAGCGCCCGCCTCGACCTGCTCATGATCGACGCCGGCACGGGGGCGGTGCAGGCCGAGCACCTGGTCAGCGATCCGGCGCACCGGTGGCGGGTGGACCTGCCGCCGCACGTGCTCGCCGCCGACGCCGCGACGGTCGTGCTGGCCGACAACCCCGAGTCGGGCCGCCAGAGCGGTGTCGTCGCAGCTTCGGACGGCGCGCTGGCCTGGGCGGCCGACGAGCAGGCGGTCGCGGCGACGGAGCAGGTCGTCGTCACACGCAAGGGCGGACGCAGCCGGCCCGACGGCACCCCGACGTGGCGGGCGTCCACCCCGATCGGGCCGTTGCTGGCGCAATCATCGTCCGCGCTGGTCGTGCGGTCGGGCTCGGCGGCAGCCTGGATCGAGGCCGCCACCGGGCGGGAAGTGAGCCGTTCGGCAGCGCTGGCCGAGGCCGAACCGGCGTGCGCTCCGGCGACCGACGCGGTGGTCTGCCTGGTCGCCGACGGCGTGTCAGGCCATGACCCGGCCGACGGCCAACGGCTGTGGTCGTCGGCTGAACCGGCCGATGCGATCGTCACGGTGCGAGGCTGGGCCTACCTGTGGCGCGGAGGCTCCGCACGCGGCGACGTGCTCGACGCGCGCACCGGTGAGTTGTTTGAGCACAACGTCGAGCTGCCGCCGATTCGCTATTCGGACGACACGGGCGTCCTGCTCGCTGCCGAGAACGGCTACCGCTGGGTGCCGTTCCCGCGGTAGGGGTCTCGACAACCTCGACGAGCGCAACGGCGCAGGTCGTCATCCTGGCGAACGCCGGGATCTCACCTACGCCGAGGTCAACGCAACTGTGAAGCTCGGCGGCAACGGACGCCAGCAGGGAGTGTGCGCGAGATCCCGGCGTTCGCCGGGATGACGAAACCCAGCGACCGCGACCACGCCCAGCCAGCGCTCGACCCGCCGACGAGGTCTCGACAAGCTCGACCGAGAAGCCTCAGCCAGCCAGCACCGCTTCCCGCAGCACACTGAGCGGCAGGGAGCCCAGGTCGAGCGCCCGGGTGTGAAAGTCCTTCAGCGAGAAGGCGTCGCCGGCCTGCTCGGCCGCCTCGGCGCGAATCTGCTCCCACAGCCGCTGCCCGATCTTGTAGGACGGCGCCTGCCCCGGCCAGCCCAGGTAGCGGTTCAGCTCGAAGCGCAGGAACTTCTCGTCCATGTTCACGTTGGCCTTGAGCAGTTCCCACGCCTTGTCGGCGTTCCAGGTGCCGCCGCCCCACTGCTGCGGGGCCGGCTTGCCCAGGTGCACGCCGATGTCGAGCACCACCCGGGTGGCGCGCATGCGCTGGCCGTCCAATAGCCCGAACAGGTCGCCCGGGTCGTCCATGTAGCCGAACTCCTGCATCAGGCGCTCGGAGTACAGGGCCCAGCCCTCACCGTGGCCGGAGACCCAGCAGACCAGCCGCCGCCACATGTTGAGCTCGTCGCGGTTGTAGACCGCCTGGCCGACCTGCAGGTGATGGCCCGGCACGCCCTCGTGGTAGACGGTGGTCTTCTCGCGCCAGGTGTTGAACTGCTCGACACCCGGCGGCACCGACCACCACATGCGGCCCGGCCGGCTCAAGTCGTCGGACGGCCCGGTGTAGTAGATGCCGCCGTTCTGGGTCGGCGCGATCATGCATTCGATGCGGCGCACCGGCTCGGGAATGTTGAAGTGCACCCCGTTGAGCTCGCGGATGGCCTCGTCTGCCGTGGCCTGCATCCATTCCTGCAGCGCCTTGGTTCCGTGCAGCGTGCGGTCGGCGTCCTCGTCCAGCACCCGCACCGCATCCTCGATGGACGCACCCGGCCCGGCCAATGCCTCGATCACCGCGTTCTGCTCGGCGGCGACGCGCGCCAGCTCGTCCAACCCCCACTCGTAGGTCTCGTCCAGGTCGACCTCGGCGCCCAGGAAGACCCGCGACAGCAGCTGGTAGCGGTCGCGTCCGGACGCGTCGGCGGCCGGGGCGTCCGCTTCGAGCTCGCGCAGGAACTGCGCCAGCAGCCCGTACGACTCTGCGGCGGCCAGGCCCGCACGCTGCAGGTCGGCGTTCAGGGCGTCCGATTGGGCCTGTCCGGCGTGGAAGCTGGTGAAGAACGACGACGCGGGATCGGCCAGCTCGTCGGCCTGGACGATGCCCTCGCGCACCTGCAGCGCCGCCGGCAGCTCGCCACGACGGGCGCCCTCGCGCAGGCAGGCCAAATAGCCGTTGACCGCCCGCGGCACACCCGCCAGCCGGGCGGCGATGTTCGACCAGTGGTCATCGGTGTCGGTGGGCATCACGTCGAACACATCACGGAACTCCTGCAAAGGGGAGGCGATGTTGTTGAGCGCGCGGAACTGCTCGCCCGCGGCATGCAGTTCGACGTCGAGCCCCAGCCGCTCCCGCATCGCAGCGGCGGTCACCCGGTCGACTTCGTCGCTGACGGCAACGGTGTCGAGCCGGCGCAGCGTGATTCGGTTCAGCGTGTTGACCTCGTCATGATACTCGGGCCCGGCCTCGCCCATCAGGTGGTCATAGCCCGCCAGCCCGATCTGGGTGGCGAACACTGGATCGAGGTCGGCGTAGGCGAGTGTGTAGGCGTCGGCGAGGGCGTCCAGTTCGCTGGATTCACGGTTGCTCACCCGGCAGAGGCTACCCCCCGGCGTTCCGAGCCGGGAACCCGCTCGTCCGCTATCGCCGATGTGACAGTCTGGATTTTGAACCGAAGGATCGAGAGGGCGTGACATGCAGATCTGGGCGCACCGCGGTGCGAGCGCGCGGCAACCGGAGAACACCATCGCGGCGTTCACCGCGGCGATGGGCCCGGGCGTGGACGGCATCGAACTCGACGTGCAGCTCAGTTCCGACGGGGTGCCGGTGGTGATTCACGACGAGAAGGTGGATCGCACCCACGACGGCACCGGCTGGGTCGCCAGCCACACCCTCGCTGAACTGCAGGCGATGAGGTCGCTGCAGACGAAGAAGCCCGACCCGTTGACCACCCGCATTCCGACTCTCGCCGAGGTGCTCGACCTGCTCGCCGCCGGTGATCAGCTGATCAACCTCGAACTGAAGAACAGTGTCAAGGCGTACAAGGCGATGGAGTCGAAGGTGCTGCAGATGATCGCCGAACGCAAGCTCAACGACCGGGTGGTGCTGTCGTCCTTCAACCACTACTCGTTGCAGCGGCTGCGCGACAAGGGCTGGACGGGCGAACTGGCGGCGATCCATGACGGCATGCTGCGCGAACCCTGGCGCTACTTCCGCGACCTGGACGTGCAGGCCGTGCACCCCACGCGGCACGTGCTGATGGTGCCCGGCTACGTCACCCGGGCGCATCGGGCCGGTTTCAAACTCCGGGTCTGGACGGTGAACAAGGCCGTCCAGCGGCACCGTTGCGAGCGGCTGGGCGTGGACGGCATCTTCACCGACGTGATCAAGCCACCGCCGAACTGGTGAGTGCATCGGCTCACTGATCGACGGCGGCGCACTGCCGCTACCGTGTGCGTCATGAGCAACCCGTGGCAGGCGGAACTGTGGGACGAGGTTCCCGGCTTCGAGTTCACCGACATCACCTACCATCGCGCCAAGCACGTGCCCGCAGTGCGCATCGCGTTTGACCGGCCCGAGGTGCGCAACGCCTTTCGTCCGCACACCGTGGACGAGCTGTACACCGCACTCGATCATGCCCGCCGATCCGCGGACGTCGGCTGCGTGCTGTTGACCGGCAACGGGCCCTCGGCCAAGGACGGCGGCTGGGCGTTCTGCTCGGGCGGTGATCAGCGGATCAGGGGACGATCCGGGTACCAGTACGCCGAGGGCGAGACGTCCGAGACGGTCGACGCGCGGCGCGTGCAGGCCGAGGGCGGACGGCTGCACATCCTCGAGGTGCAGCGGCTGATCCGGTTCATGCCGAAGGTGGTGATCGCCCTGGTCAACGGCTGGGCGGCGGGTGGTGGGCACTCGCTGCACGTGGTCTGCGACCTGACCATCGCCTCGTCCGAGCACGCGAAGTTCAAGCAGACCGACGCCGACGTCGGCTCGTTCGACGCCGGATTCGGCTCGGCCTACCTGGCCCGCCAGGTGGGCCAGAAGGTGGCGCGCGAGATCTTCTTTCTCGGTGCCACCTACGACGCGCAGCGGGCCTACGAGATGGGCGCGGTCAACAAGGTGGTGCCGCACGCTGAACTCGAGACGGTCGGGCTGGAGTGGGCGGCCATGGTCTGCGGCAAGTCGCCCACGGCGCAGCGCATGCTCAAGTTCGCGTTCAACGCCATCGACGACGGGCTGATCGGGCAGCAGGTGTTCGCGGGCGAGACCACCCGGCTGGCCTACATGACCGACGAGGCCGTCGAAGGCCGGGACTCGTTTCTGCAGAAGCGTCGGCCGGACTGGTCGGCCTTCCCGTACTACTACTGAATAGGCACTATAAGGCCTAGTCAAGGCGATTTGCGGCACCGCTAGTCCGCACAGAGTCCGCAGAAAGTCCGAGGACGGTAGTCATCAGACCGCCTGCGGCGACCCGTGTCCGGTCCTCTGCGGAGGGCCACAGATGCGCGTAGGTGCCCAGCGTCGTGGATGCCGACGCGTGGCCGAGAGCCCGCTGCACGGTGACCACGTCACACCCGGCGGCGATCAATCCGGACGCGTAGAAGTGCCGCAGATCGTGCAGCCTGACGCCGCCCACGTCCGCGCCGCCGGCCGCCCGCCGCCACAGGTAGGTGACCCGGTTGTCATGCCACGACGTCCCGCCGTCGGCGAACAGCCAGCGCGCCGGATCGTCACCGGGGCACCACCGGGCGACGTGCTCGGAGAGCAGTTCGACGAGTTGCTCGGGTAGGTAGACGACGCGCTCCGAGCCGTACTTCGGCGGCACGACCTCCATCCCGCCACCCTCAGCCCGCTGCAGCTGCCGGGACACGGTCAACGTCCGTCGCAGGAAGTCGACGTCGCCGACGCGGACGCCGGCCGCCTCTCCCTTGCGGAGCCCGGCGAAGGCGCACAACGCCATGAACGCCCGGAACGGGGTGCGCACCCCGAGCAGCAGCCCCACCTGCTCCGACGAAGGAATCCGCATGGCCGCCTCGGCCCTGCGCTTGCGGGGCAGCCGGACCCCGACGCACGGGTCCACCGCGATCACCTTGTCCCGGATCGCGGCGCGAAACACCGATCGCACCTGCTGGAAGCGGACACCGATCGTGGATGCCGCCAGCCCGTTGGTCACCTGGCTCTGCACCCACGCCTCGACGTGCGAGGTGCGAACGGATCCGATCGGAAGCGCGCCGAACGGCACGGTGGCCATCGCCCGGTCGAACGACAGGCGGGTGGCCCGCACCCAGACCTGGCGAGCGGACCAGCCCTGGTAGTAGGAAGCGAACGTCACCCGACCGGCTTTCGGGTCCGCGTATAGGCCGGTGAGGATCGACGTGGTGACCTCGTCCAGCCACCGCTGCGCATCGACCTTACGGCGGAAGTGGCGGGAGCGCTCCCTGCCGGCGTCGTCTCGATAGCGGGCTCGCCATACTCCGTCCGGCCTTCGCGAGATGGACGCCATCACGCCCTCCTTTCACCGACCAATGCTCCGGGTCGGAAGCTGTCCGGTACGTTGCCACGCACGCGGGGAAAGGCCGTAGGTCCACCATCTTCTTGCCCGTCATCAGTTCGTCCCCCCGTCTGGTGACTCGTGCGCGTCCGCGGCGGCGGCTTCGGACTCGGCGCGCCGGGCGGCGACCGCCGCGTTGTGGGCGGTCAGGATCCCCGCGAAGTACTGGCGGTTCACCTCCTCCCTCACGCCGCCGGGCTTGGGCGGCAGTTGCCCGGTGATGCCCTGCAGTACGCTCACGGCGCCGGCGGAGAGTGTGTCGAGCAGTTCCAGCACTTCCTCGGCCCAGGCCTGTATCTGGTCGCCCTGGGCAGAGTCGCTGCTGCGTGCGAGGCCGGCTACGACCCGTTCACGGTCGCCGTCGATGGTCGCGAGTTCCTGGTGGATGCCCATCGAGATCCGGAACTCGGTCTCCTGTGCGCGCCTGGCGATGTTGGTGAGTTCGCGGAAGGCGTCGTCGGCGTTCGACCAGTCCGCCAGCATGTCGTCCACTGTGGAACCTAGGACCTCGGCGAGTGCGTAGACCTCGTCGAGTCGGCAGGGGCGTTGGGCCTTCTCGACCCGGTCGATGGTGGCCTGGTGGAACTTCAGCCCGTACTGCTCGCGGAGTTGGACGGCCAGGTCGGTCTGGGACAGGCCGCGCAGCTCCCGGAGGCGTCGAACTTCGCGTGCGAAGGTCTGGCCCAGCGGGCCGACATCGGCGCCGCTGGTGGGGGCCTCGGTGTCTGTCATGCCCTCAGCGTAACAACGCCATGTTGCGTTGCCAATACAGTGCTTGACAAGTCGGGGCCTGCCGCTCATAATCAACATGCTGGTATCCCTACACGCTGCTATGGAGCGAGCGATGATCGACGACACCGAGATCTGGTACACCGACCAGGTGGCCGAGTACCTTCACACCCCCGCCACCACGATCCGGTGGTGGCGCTACATCGGCCAAGGACCCAAGAGCTTCAAGCTCGGCACCCGCAAGGTCGCCTACCTCCGCAGCGACGTCGAAGCCTGGCTCCAACGGCAGTACGCCGCATAGCAGGGCCGCCGTCGGCCACAGGTGCAGAGGACCTCCGCGCCAGGCTGGCACGGAGGTCCTGTGCTGGTTGGAGGACGGTCCAGGTAAAGCGAGTCGACGTTGACCTGGACGAGGTGGTCCCCCGGTCAGTGCTGGTGGGCCATCTGGTAGCCGAGGAGCGCGGGATCGAGCATGCCGAAGATCATGGCGACGTGGGCGACGACGAGGAAGATGGCGATGAAGATCGCGTGCAGCTTGAGCGCTTGGCCGTCGCCGGTTCCGATCACGCCGAGTTCGACGAGTGTGATGCCGGCGAAAGGAACGACGCCGGAGAGGTAGAACAGCACGGCGATCACGTCAGCGGGGCCACGCCAGCCGCCGGTCAGGGTGAGCGGGATCACCGCGTTGATCAGCAGGTGAAGGAAGATCGCGACCATCACCGGGCCGGCGAGCAGGCCGGCGACGCGGCTTGTGGTGCGCACCCAGGCGGGGGTGGCGTCGCGGAGGAAGAGGATCGCGAGTTCCGTGATTGCCAAGGTTTCGGCGAGCACGACCGGGATCGCCATGAAGACGATCAGGTTGCGCGGCTGGTGGACCGCGAGGAGTTCCATGTAGTGGGTCATCCCCATGCTCATGGTCATGCCCAGCTCGTTGGCGACCAGGCTCGGCCCAAGCAGCGCGGCGATGGCGAACGCGGCGGTCAGTGCGAGGACGGCCGCGGCGACACCGGGGTTCGGCAGGGTCCGGAGGGTGGGGGGACGACGGGCGGTGCTGGTGGTCATGGACGGTCCTCGGTTCGGGGAATCGGCGGGTCTGTCCAAGGGTCTCGTGCGCGGCGTCCCGTACCCGGCCGCTTTCGATGAAGTTTCGATGAAGTTCGCTGCCCTCGGCTCCGGAGGGGGAATGAAGGACGTGACGGGTCCGTTGGTCCGTAAACCCCATGGGGGTATAGAGAGTGGAGGATCGCATGGCCGAGCACGAGACTGCCCATCACCCACACGGCGATCATGCCGTTGGCGGTTCAGCGGCCCCCAAACCCGCGCCCGCCCACCTGGCGGGCGGCTCTCCGGCCACAGGAGCGAGGATGGCGCACGATCGCCATGCCGATGGTCACGGCGACCATTCGGGACGCTTCCGGCGGCTGTTCTGGGGGATGCTGCTGCTGGCGGTGCCGGTGGTGGTGTTGTCGCCGATGTTCGCGATGCTGGCTGGCTACGAGTTGCCTGCGGGCGGACTGGTGGCGTGGGCGGCGCCGGTACTGGGCACCGTTCTCTACGCGTGGGGCGGGTCCCCGTTCCTGACGGGCGCGGTCGGCGAGTTGCGGGCTGGTCGCCCGGGGATGATGCTGCTGATCGGGTTGGCGATCTCGGTGGCGTTCGCGGCCAGCTGGGGCGCCACCATCGGCCTGCTCAGCCCTGAACTGGAGTTCTGGTGGGAACTGGCCCTGCTGATCGTCATCATGCTGCTGGGCCACTGGCTCGAGATGCGTTCGTTGGCGCGGACCACGAGTGCTCTGGACTCCCTCGCCGCACTCCTGCCGGACACCGCCGAGGTGGTCCGGGGCGAGAGGGTGGAGTTGCGTGCTCCGTCCGAGTTGCGGGTCGGTGAGGTGGTGCTGGTACGTCCCGGCGGCAGCGTGCCGGCGGACGGACGCATCCTCGAGGGCGAGGCCGATCTTGACGAGTCGATGGTCACCGGGGAGTCGAGCACGGTGCACCGCCGTCCGGGCGACCTCGTAACGGCCGGAACCGTCACCACCGACTCGGGGCTGCGCGTCGAGGTGACCGCAACGGGCGACGACACGACCCTGGCGGGCATCCGCAGACTGGTCGAGCAGGCCCAGAGTTCTACCTCCCGGGCGCAGCGGCTCGCCGACCGTGCCGCCGCCTGGCTGTTCTGGTTCGCTCTGGTGGCCGCCGCCGCGACCGGTGTGACATGGACGATGCTCGGCGAACCCGAGCAGGCTGTCGCGCGAGTGATCACGGTACTGGTGATTGCCTGCCCGCACGCGCTCGGGCTGGCGATTCCGCTGGTGGTGGCAATTGCGACCGAGCGGTCGGCCCGGGCGGGGGTGTTGGTGAAGGACCGGCTCGCCTTGGAGCGGATGCGCACGGTTACCACGGTCGCGTTCGACAAGACCGGGACACTGACCAGAGGCGAACCGGCACTGGTCGCGGTCGAGTCCGTGCCGGGCGCGGGCGCCACCGAGGACCAAGTTCTCGCTCTGGCCGCGGCGGCGGAGGCTGACAGCGAACACCCGCTGGCCCGGGCGATCGTCCGGGCAGCGGCGGAGCGAGGACTTCCCGTGCCGGCGGCGGCTGACTTCGCCTCCCAGCCGGCTCTGGGAGTGACCGCGACTGTCGGCGGTACGCAGGTCCGGGTCGGCGGGCCCCGGCTGCTCGCCGAGCAGGCACTGGTTGATCCGGCGCCCTATCGCGGGGAAGGTGTGACCCGGCTGTTCGTCTTGCGTGACGGCGTTCTGGTGGGTGTGCTGAGCCTGGCTGACGAGGTCCGGGCCGAGTCGGCTCCGGCGATCGCCGCGCTGCATCGGCTCGGTATCCGGGTGGCGATGATCACCGGCGACGCCCGTTCGGTGGCCGACCGGGTGGGGGCGGAGTTGGGCGTGGACACCGTCCTGGCCGAGGTCCGTCCCGAGGACAAGGCTGCCCGGGTCGCCGAGTTGCAGGCCGCGGGCGATCGGGTGGCGATGGTCGGCGACGGGGTGAACGACGCGCCGGCCCTGGCGCGGGCCGATGTCGGTCTGGCGATCGGTGCCGGCACCGATGTGGCGATCGCCTCGGCCGGGGTGATCCTGGCCGGTGACGACCCACGGACGGTGGTGTCGGTGATCGAACTGTCCCGGGCGAGCTATCGCAAGATGTTGCAGAACCTGTGGTGGGCGGCGGGCTACAACCTGGCCGCTGTACCACTTGCCGCAGGCGTGCTGGCACCGATTGGGATCAGCCTGCCGATGGAGCTGGGTGCGGTGCTGATGTCGGTCTCGACGATCGTGGTGGCTGCGAACGCCCAGTGGCTGCGACGCCTCGACCTGCGCCCCGCCCGGCTCGCTGTCTAGTACAGGAGGCTGGTCATCATGCCGATCTCGGCGTGGTAGATGTTGTGGCAGTGGTACGCCCACCTGCCGGGATTGTCGGCGTGCAGGTCCGCGGTGACGGTTTGCATGGGCAGCACCAGGACGGTGTCCTTGCGCAGCCCGCCGTTGCCGGGCAGCGACCAGGTGTGGCCGTGGACGTGCATCGGGTGGGCCATCATCGTCTCGTTGGTCATCTGCAGCCGGACGCGGGCGCCCGCCGTGGTGCGGATCGGGGTGTCGGAGCCGAACACGGTGCCGTTCATGCCCCAGGCGTACGGCTGCATCTGGCCGTTGAGGGTGACCTGTTCGACCTGGTCGGGCTCCCGTTCGGGCAGGCGGGCCGCGTCGGTGGGCAGCAGGGCGGCCATCAGGAGCGGATCGGTGTCCAGCTCGGCAGGACGCACGGTAGCTGAGGGGGCGCCCCCGGAGCCGGTACGCACCAGGATCAAGCCCTGCCCTGTCTTGCCTTCGGCGGCCGCAACCAGCGGGAAGACACCGTCGCCGAGGGTGACGAACACGTCGACCCGCTCGCCCTGGGCCAGGTAGAGCGCGCGGGTCTCGACCGGCTGCACCGGGTAGCCGTCGGTGTGGGTGACCGTCAGCATGTGCCCGCCGAGCGCGACCCGAAACAGGGTGTCGGCGGCGGCATTGATGACCCGGACCCTCACCTTCTGGCCCGGCTTGCCCGTGAGGGTGCGGGGTGCGGTCGGGACGCGTCCGTTGATCAGATAGTGCGGGTAGGCGATGTCACCGACGTCGCCCAGGGGTGAGGAGCCCATGCCATCCATGCCGGACATGTCGTGGTTCATGCCCTTGCTGACCGTGCCGTTCTGGGCCTTGAACTCGGCGAGGATGTCGTCGGGGCTCTTGCCGACGCCGTCGGTCCAGTCGTCGAGCACCAGTACCCACTCGTGGTCATACCCGCCCGGCTCGGCCGGGTCGTCGATGATCAGGGGCGCGTACAGACCGCGGTCGATCTGGACGCCGCTGTGCGGATGGAAGAAGTAGGTTCCGGGGTCGGGCGCCCGAAAGGTGTAGGTGAGGTTCCCGCCCCTCACGATCGGGTCCTGGGTGAGGCCGGGCACGCCGTCGGCGGCGTTGTGCAGCCGGATGCCGTGCCAGTGGACACTCGTCTCGGCCGGCAGGCCGTTCTCCACCCGCACCTGGAGCACGTCACCGGCCTTTGCCCGCAACTCCCTGCCGGGCAGCACGCCGCCATACAGCCAGGTGGACGCGGTGATCCCGCCGAGGTCGACCTGGGCGACCCCGGCGCGGAGGGTGGCCTGCACCGCCGGCGTCCCCAGCGAGGGCGTCGGCGGCGCAGTGATCGGGGTGGTCGCCGTGGGCCGGGCTGCGGAGCAGGCGCTGAACAGGGCGGCGCCGCCGAGCCCCAGCCCGGTGGACAGCAGGTGGCGGCGGGAGAACGGTGTCGGCAAGGCGCGGCCCTTCGTGTCGGTTCCTTCCAGCGTGCGCGCGAACCCTCCCTCGCCCCTACGGTGTTTGATGAAGTTTCGCTGTCGTTTCGTCCGCTGTCCGGGGCAGCCGCAGGGTGACGGTTGCGCCGGCGCCCGGGCCGTCGCTGGTCGCGGTCAGGTCCCCGCCGTGGGCGCGGGCGATGGCGCGGGCGATGGCCAGGCCTATCCCGGTGCCGCCGTGGTCGCGGTCCCGGGCGGTGTCGGCCCGGTAGAACCGTTCGAAGATGTGGCCCAGGTGTTCACCGGAGATCCCCTCGCCGGTATCGCCGACGGCCACGTTGACCGTGTCGGCACCCGTGTCCAGGCTCACCGTCACCCGTCCGCCGGGCGGGGTGTGCCGCAGCGCGTTGGACAGCAGGTTGGCCAGCACCTGACCGATCCGCGCCGGATCAACCTCGACCAGCGGACCCGACTTCTCCACGGCGTCGAGGACCAGCTCGACGCCCTTGCGGTCGTAGCCCTCACCGGCGGCCAGCACTGCGGTGGCGGCGAGGTCGTGGGCGTCGACCGGACGCCGGGCGAGGTCGAGGCGTCCCTCTTCGGCGGCGGACACCTGAGCGATGTCGTCGGCCAGCCGCGCGATGCGTTCGATCTGGCTGGACAGGATGCTCCAGGCTTCGGGCCCTGGCTCGATGGCGCCGTCCTCGAGGCTTTCCACACAGATCTCCATGCTGGCCAGCGGGGTGCGGATCTCGTGGGCCAGATCGGTCAGCAACTGGCGACGGGTGGCCTCCACACCGGCGAGCCGTCCAGCCATGGTGTTGAAGCTGCCGGCCAAGGTGGCCAACTCGCGGGAGTCGGCCGGCCCGACCCGCAGGTCGTAGTCACCCTCCGAGATGCGAGACGCGGCCTCGCCGAGGTCGCCCAGCGACCGGCGGAGGCGACGGCTGATCAACACGCTGACCAGGATCGCGCCACTCGCCGCGATCGCCAGCCCGATCCCCAGAGCGAGGGTGCCGGCGGTGGTGAACGCCTCCTCCGAATGGGCCAGGACGTCCGGGCTGTCGTGCCCCGCCTCCAGCATGTGCGCCTCGAACAGCGGCGGGCCGGCGATCGCCGCCACCACGACCATGGTCAGCGCCATGGCTACCGTCACCCCGACCTGAGCAGCCAGCAGCCGGGAGCTCAAACTGCCCGGGGGTCGGGTGTTCATCGGCACGGTCCCATCCGGTAGCCGACCCCCCGGATGGTCTCAACGAACACCGCCGGCGAGACCACGGCCAGTTTGCGGCGCAGGTGCAGGACGTGGACATCGACCAGGTGCTCGTCGCCGACCCAGTCCTCGCCCCACACCGCAGCCACCAGCTGCCGGCGGGCGAATGCCGCCTTGGGACGGGCCGAGAGAACGCTGAGTAGATCGAACTCCGTCCGGGTGACCTCGACCTCGGTGGCGTCGACGAACACCCGGCGTCCGGCCGGCTCGACCCGCAGCCGGCCGACCGTGCGGGTCGGCTCCTCCACGACTCGATCAGCCCGGGGTCGGCGCAGCAGCACCTGCACCCGGGCCACCAGCTCGCGAGCGCTGAACGGTTTGGTCATGTAGTCATCAGCCCCGCTGGTCAAACCGACCAGCTTGTCGATCTCCTCGTTGCGGGCGGTCAGCATCAGGATGTAGCAGTCGGAGTGCCGGCGGATCTCCTGGCACACCTGGAGCCCGTCCTTGCCCGGCAGGCCCAGGTCGAGCACCACCACGTCCGGACGCTCGGCCAGCGCCCGCTCGACCGCGGTGTTGCCATCGAAAGCGGTCGAGGTCCGGAACCCGGCCCGCTGCAGGTAGTTGGCGACCATGCCGGCCAGCACCGTCTCGTCGTCCACCACCAGGACATGAGCCGCCGCGGCAGCAGGATCGTGGGTCATGACCGCAATGATGCCCCCGCTGGCCCGGCCCGCCTGAGCCGGCGGCGTGCACCTTCATCGTTTCTTCATGGAGAGTCCGGAGTTTAGACCGGACGGCCACCGCAGGCTATGTGCCGAGCAAGAGACCGGAAGGAGAAGCGAAGATGATGGGATTCGGCGCGATGGGCATGGCCAGCTGGATACTCGGCGCAATTGCGCTCACCACCATCTGGGGAGGGCTGTGCTGGGTCCTCGCAGTGGTCGGCCACCGAACGGCCCAACCTCCACCCGGCCTCCCGACGGGCTTGGCCGGCGACGAGCCGCCCCTCACCGCTGGTTGGCAGCAGCCCGCCTTCGGACCGCCGCCCGTCCTTGGCCCACTCACCACTGACCAACCGCCGCAAGGCGCCCCTGCCATTCCCTCCGGGAGCGAACTTCGATGAGCCCCCACCCCCTGACCGCCACGACACGGATCACTCTGGTGACCGCCGCCGGCTGCCACTTCTGCGATGACGCCCACCAGGTTCTCGCCAAACTCGCCACCGATGACCCGTCGATCAAGGTCGAGCAGGTCGATGCGTGCTCCGAGGACGGGCGCCGCCTGCTCGGCCAGCACCGGGCAGCCATGAATCCGCTCGTCCTGATCAACGGTACCTACTTCTCCGCCGGGCGTCTGCCCCGACGCAAGCTCGAAGCACTGCTCAGCACCAGGACACACACCGAGGCCACGGTGAACTCCCGTGGGTGACCTGCTGACCACCGGCGGTGTCCTGGCCGCGTTCTTCGCCGGCGGAGTCGCACTATTCGCGCCCTGCTGCATTGTGTTCCTCGCCCCCAGCTACCTCGCCGGCGCCGTCAAGAACCGTCGTTGGCGCCTGCTGCCCCTCACCTTCCTGTTCGCAGCCGGGCTGGCTACCATCCTCGTCCCGATCACCGTCGGGATCAGCCTGATCGCCGCAGCCATCGCCAAGTACCACGCCGTCCTGTACTACGCCGGCGGCGCTCTGATGCTCGTCCTGGCCGCCTTCACCGTGTCCGGACGGATGTGGAGCCTTCCCGGCCTTCTCCGAGCCCCGGACACCACCCGGGGCGACGGCGCCAGCTTCTACGCCCTCGGCGTGTTCAGCGGCATCGCGTCCAGCTGCTGCGCGCCCGTCCTGGTCGGTGTCATGACACTGTCCGCCCTGGCCGGGGACCCTCTCGGTGGAGTCTCCCTGGGCCTGGCCTACGTCTTCGGAATGGTGTTCCCGCTGTTCGTGATGGCGCTGGTCTGGGACGCCACCGGACTGCGCCACCGGCGTCTCATCGCCCGCCCCGTCCGGCTCCGCCTCGGCCGCTGGACCTTGGCCACGAACACCGTCAACCTGATCGTCGCGGCCGGCTTCACCCTCATGGGGGGCTTCATCATCTACCTGGCCAACACCGGCCAGATGACCAGCGGCCCCGACATCCAGGTCGCCACCGGACAGGCCCTCGCCGGCTGGTTCGCCCAGCTCCAAGGCTGGCTGCAACCCGTCCCCGAACCCGTCCTTGGCAGTGGTCTGCTGCTGGTGGCCGGTGCCTTGATCTGGGCCACCCTGATCGGGCGACACGACGATCCCGCCCCCGCATCGGAGCCGGCCGAGAACCTCTCCGACGAACCCGCCGAACACTCCTGCCACTAGCCAGAGAGACGACCATGACTACCAACACCCGACAGCAGCTTCATGCCCGGCAGCGCGCGGCCGCGCAGACCGACCGGCGCCGCCGCAACATCAAACGCTTGGCCTCCTGGGCTTCGGTGATCGCCGTCGTCGTAGCGATCACCGCGATGCTGGTCACCTCCCAGACCACCTCGGCCACGATCAGCACCACCGCTCCGGAGTTCACCCTGCCCACCACCAACGACACGACGGTCACCTTGTCGAAGCTGCGCGGCAAACCCGTCCTGCTCTACTTTAACGAAGGCGCCGGCTGCGGCGCCTGCATCATGCAGATGACAGCCATCGAGAAGCAGAAGGGCGACTTCGACGCCCTCGGCGTCACCGTCCTGCCAATCGTCATGAACACCAAGGCCGACATCACCACCGACATGACCCGCTACGGTGCCACCACCCCGTTCCTCCTCGACGACGGCAGCGTCTCCCGCGCCTACGGCACCCTCGGCAGAGGCATGCACGCCGACCTGCCCGGCCACAGCTTCGTCCTCATCGATGCGGCCGGCGTCCAACGCTGGTACGGCGAATACCCCTCCATGTGGCTGGAACCTGCCGACCTGGTCAAGGAGATCCAGGGTCGGCTCGGGAGCTGAGCGTGCGGACGGCGGCTCGACCCGTGTGTCCACCCCGCCAAGCGATGACACAATCGACCAACGTCGGGACGAGATCGGGAAGGCGAAGATGAGAGCGGCAGCAGCCAACCGCGGCGTGCAGGCCGCCCTGGTGTCCGCGGTGCTCTTCGGCGCCGGCACGCCGCTGGCGAAACTCCTGCTCGGCACGGTGAATCCGTGGCTGATGGCCGGCCTGCTGTACTGCGGTTCAGGCGTCGGGCTCCTTCTGGTACGGCTGATCCGCCGGAGCCCGCGCGTCCGACTCACCCGGCATCAGATCTGGCCGCTCGCCGGCGCCATCATCGCCGGTGGCGTCGTCGGACCGGTGCTCCTGATGATCGGGCTGTCAGCGATGCCGGCGTCCGGAGCGTCCCTGCTGCTGAACGCCGAAGCCGTGTTCACCGTCGTGCTGGCCTGGCTGGTGTTCAAGGAGAACGTCGACCGCAGAATCCTGCTAGGAATGCTCGTGATCGTCGCCGGTGCGGTGCTCCTCAGCGTCCCATCTGCGGTGGAACTGGGCAGCCCCTGGCCCGCCCTCGCGGTTGTGGGCGCCTGCCTCGCCTGGGGTCTGGACAACAACCTCACCCGCAAGGTCGCCCTGACCGACGCCACCTGGCTCGCCGCGATCAAGGGCAGCGTCGCGGGCCCGGTGAACCTGACACTCGGCCTCCTGCTCGGCGCGGCCATGCCCCCGCCCGGCCCGACTGCCGCCGCCATGTCCGTGGGGTTCTTCGCCTGCGGGGTGCGCCTCGCGCTGTTCATCGTCGGGATGCGTCACCTCGGGACCGCCCGAGCCGGCGCGTACTTCTCGATCGCGCCCTTCTTCGGAGCGCTGCTCGCACTCGCCCTCGGCGAAACGCCGACTTGGCCCCTCGTGATCGCTGGCGCCCTGATGGCCCTGGGCGTGTGGCTGCACCTCAGCGAACACCACGAGCACGCTCACCGGCACGAGCCGGTGACTCACACTCACACCCACGTCCACGACGAGCATCACACCCACGACCACGAGCAGCCAGTCCCGACCGGTACCCGGCACAGTCACGAGCACACCCACAACGCTGTCGTCCACAGCCATCCCCATTACCCGGACGCCCACCACCGCCACTCGCACTGAGCCACCCGCTGCCGAGACATCTAGCAGCTCTAGCCCTCTTCCAATGAAGCGCACGCAATGTACCATTGCTAGATGGCCATAACAGGGATGGGGATCCTGCGGGCGGGCGGGGCCGCTGGCATGGTGCGCTATCTGGCGACGTGCGGGCATTCGCGGGCTGATGAGTATCTGTCGGAGCACGGCCAGGCGCTGGTGACGTGGCGCGGGATCGGTGCTGATGGTCAGCTGGTGGAGCGGGAGTTGGATGCGGACCAGTTCGCCCGGTTCATGGCTGGCTTCGATCCGGACACGGGGGAGTCGCGGTGGGCGCAGCGGGTTGATCCGGAGCATGTTGCGGTGGTCGACTTCTTGGTGAACGGGCCGAAGGAGTGGAGCATTCTGGCCGTTATCGAGCCCGACGTGCGCGCCGCTCTGTTGCGGGGGCAGGTGGATGCGGAACGGGCGGTGTTGCGGTATCTGTGGGAGAACGGCACGGTGCAGGTGAAGCAGGCGGGCCGGGTGGTGCGGGTGCCGGTGGAGCGGATTGAGATCGCCTCGGTGCAGCACTTCTCCTCCCGGTCCGCCGATCCGCATTTCCACCGGCACATGGAGATCTCGGCCAGGGTGTGGGCGGCGGGGAAGTGGCGGGCTTTGGACTCGTTGGGGGCGAGGAATCTAAACGTGGCTGTGCAGGCGATCTTCCAGCGCGAGCAGCTGCGGGCGGTGCGGCCGGTGTTGGAAGGGCTGGGCTACCAGCTGGACGAGAACGGTCAGATCCGGCTGTTGCGGCCAGTGGTCGAGGCGATGAGCCGCCGCTCGGCGCAGCTGGAGCGGAACCTGGCCCGGATAGAGGCCGAGTGGCGCGCCCAGCATCCCGGCAAAGAACCCTCCGCCAGGCTGGCCAAGCTGTGGGATGTGCAGGCGTGGGAGCAGCAAAGGCCCTACAAGGCCGAGGCCGGGGCGCTCGACGACGAGCTGGCGGTGTGGGCAGGCCGGATCCGCGAGGTGATCGCGGAGCACCACATCACGCTGCCGGAGCCGACTTTGGTGCCGCTGGATGGCCGGGTGAGCGTCGGCCGGCTGGACCGGGACGCAGTAGCCGTGGAGATTGTGGAGGCGCAGGGCTTGAAGCGGTCGGCGTGGTCGCGGGCCGATCTGGAAGCGGCAGCGATCCTTGCCGTCGAGGGACGCGTCACGGGTGACCCGGCCGCGGTGGATGAGGCCGCAGCCGATGTCGCCGCCCGGGCGTTGGCCTTGTCGCAGTTGCTGCCGGGGGTGGCGGAAGGGGTGCCGTCGGCGGCGGTGAAGTGGCTCACCTCGGTCGGGGTGATCGAGCGGGAGAACGAGTTGCGGGCCGGGCTGGCCGCGCTCGCCTCAGCCGACCGGCTCACGGTGGTCGAAGGGGCCGCGGGTGCGGGGAAGACGACCAGCCTGGCCGAGCACGTCGCGTCCGCGGCGGCTGCGGGCCGGCGGGTGTTGGTCGTGGCGCCGACCGGTGCCGCGGCGAACGTGGCCGCCAGCCAGGTTGCCGGGCTGGAGGCCTCCACGATCGACCGGTTCCTGATCCGGCACGGCTGGGACCGAAACACCGCCGGGGCTTGGGAGTGGGTTGAGCCCACCTCACCGGCCGATGTGCTGCCCGTCGGTGGCTGGCTGGTGGTGGATGAGGCGGGCATGGTCAGCCAGGACAGCGCCCGAGCGTTGGTCAGGACCGCGATCGCGCACGGCTGGCAGGTTCGGGTGCAGGGGGACTCGTTCCAGTTCGGCGCGGTCGGGGTCGGTGGGGTGATGGACCTCGCCAAACAGGCCGCCGATCCGGGACGGGTGTGGCTGCTGGATGACGCCAACGACGTGCACCGGTTCCGGCTCCGCACCGGCGAGAAGGACGAGGCCTATGCCGCGCACAGTGTCGCATTGCGGACCGGCGCCGATCCCGAACAGACAGCACGCACGGTGATGGAGTATGCCCAGGTGTACGGCTCCGGCGCCGAACGGGCCGCGGTGGTTGCGGGTGTTTGGGCTGGGCGTGTCCATGCCGGTACGGGGCTGGTGATCGCGGGCACGAACGATCAGGCGCAGCTGCTGAACGGGCTGATCCGCGACCAGTTGGTCGCGGCTGGGATCATCGGTGGCGGTCGGTTTGTCGCGACCGCGCCGGCGGAGGGTCGTTGGGCGTCGGAGACGATCAGTGTCGGGGATGTGGTCGCGACCCGCGTGAACGCCGCCGGCGCCGACGGCTGCCGGTACGCCAACCGGGAGCGCTGGCGCATCCGCGAGGTCGACGCGGATGGGGGAGTGCGGCTGGTCAGCCTGGACGGCACCCGGGCGGTCCAGCTGGACGCGCGGGCGGCCCGCCAGCATGTGCAGCTGGCCTATGCGGTGACCGGCTACGGGGCCCAAGGCTTGACCGTTGATGAGGCGATCCAGCTGGTCGATGACGGTACGGACCGTCCCGGGTTCTATGTGGGCGCCACCCGCGGCCGGTACACCAACCAGACCGCGCTGGTCGCGGAGAACGCCGACCCCAATCTGGCCCGCCGGCAGGTCGAGGACATCCTCGGCCAGCCCGGCGCCGACACCGGCTGGCGATCCGCCGACCTGCACGCCAAAGCCGACCGGGAACGCATGGGCGACCTGGTCGACCTGCGCAGCCGGCACGTCCCCGGGATCGAGGCCGGCCAGGTCGCTGAAGCTGCCGAGCAGATCGCTCGGGACGCCGGCTGGCCCGACGAGGTTCGCGACCCGCACCTGTTCGACCAGGCACTCGCCCACGTCGATCAGCTGCAGTGGCAGCGGGCGGCCGACGCCGACCGGCAGGAGGCCAGCCTCGAACAGCTACGCGGCAGGCTCGCCCAAGCCAGTGACGCCAACGAGCAAGTGGCGGTCCGGGTGGCCAGTGCGGCGCAGCGGGTCGGGCAGGCCGAGCAGGCCACCCGGGCTGCGCAGGAAGCCGTGCTGGCCGGCGAGCAGCGTGTCCGGCACGCGAACCCGTTCAACCGCGGCGGCCGCGAGCGTGACCTCGCTGCCGCCCGGAACAAGCTGTGGGACGCCCGACAGGCAGAGACCGGCCAGCGAGTGCGCCACGCCGAGCTCACCCAGACCGCCCAACGGCAACAGGAAGCCGCCCGGCAGCTCTCCCGCGAAGTCGAACTCGCCCAAGGCCAACTCGGCTGGCTGCGAGACGAGCGGCACCAGCTCACCCTCGACCTGATGCCGCTGCCCGGCGTGGAATACCAGCAGACCTACAGTCGCGCCGACCTCGAAACCCTCCGGGACGCCTGGCTCGCCGAGCCCCAGCCCCGCGAGACGCCGGACCCGGTCCAGGCGATCATCGACCTCGTCAACGACCACCGCCACCTCGCCGACCTCGCCACCCCCAGCCAGTGGCACACCCTCGCCGACTCCGCCAGCCCCGACGACCTCGTGTCCAGCGGCGACTACGACAGGCCCCAGCTGCGAGGCATGCGCCAGCCCCTCCTCGGCTGGCTCGACCAGCAAGCCACCCGGCTCGCCAGCAACCCCAGCTGGCACGACGCCGCCGACCAACTCACCAGCCGCTGGACCACCATCAAACAGGCCGCCGAAACCCGGCACACCCAACTCAAACCCAGCCGGCCGCCCTCCGGCACGCGGACCGACCCCCGCCGAGAACCCCCGAGCCTCGGCCGATCCGGACCCGACCTCACCCCAGGCTGGTGAGCCCACCCGAAGGCCTTGGGTTGGATCGCACGGAGGTGCGACGGTGTCCCCGACGAGGACCGCCCATCCTCAGCCAGCAACGATCATCCTGAGTTTGAGGGGCATCATGAACCGCCCCGGCATGTCCGGAGACTCGCTGGTTTGACTCCTCAGCTTGCTGCTGAGGGTTGTTGTTGAGCGTAGTGGACTTGTTCGAGGACGGCGGGTGGCATGTCTCCGCAGTACTCGTTGAGGCGCCGGTGGTTGTACCAGTCGACCCATTTCGCGGTGGCGATCTCGACGGCGTTGACGTCTCTCCAGGGCCCTTGCCGGCGGATGACTTCGGTCTTGTACAGGCCGTTGATGCTCTCGGCGAGCGCGTTGTCATACGACGATCCGACCGCGCCGACGGAGGGCTTGATGCCGGCTTCGGCTAGCCGCTCGCTGTAGGCTACGGACAGGTATTGGGCGCCGCGGTCGTTGTGGGCCACGAGCTGGTCGAACTGGTCCCAGCCGTCCTGTTCCCGGGTCCAGATCGCCTGCTCGACCGCGTCCAGGACCAGTTCGGCGGTCATGGTGGTGGCGGCCCGCCAGCCCAGGATCCGGCGGGCGTAGGCGTCAATCACGAAAGCGACGAACACCCAGCCGGCCCACGTCGAGACGTAGGTGAAGTCGGCCACCCACAACCGGTTCGGCGCCAACGGCTCGAAGTTCCGCCTCACCAGATCGTCCGGCCTGGGCCCTGCCCCGGCGATCGTGGTGCGTTTCACCTTGCCACGCACAGCTCCGGCCAGCCCGTCAGCCCGCATCAGCCGCTCAATGGTGCAGCGGGCCACCGGGATACCTTCCCGGTTGAGTGTCAGCCACACCTTGCGGGGTCCGTACACACCGAAGTTCTCTTGGTGGACCCGGCGGATGTGCCCAAGCAGCACCTGGTCACGCTCGTCGCGTTTGGAGGGCAGCTTGTCCTTCCACTCGTAGTAGGTCGACGGGGCGATCTTCACACCATGCTCGGTCAGCACGGCACAGATCGGCTCCACACCCCATCGCAGCCCGTCGGCGGGCTGATCGTCGGCGTGCTCGCGGATGAAGTCCACGATCACTGCCCGGGCCGGTCGAGCTCGGCCGCGAAGAAAGCCGAAGCCGCCTTCAAGATCGCGTTCGCCCGCTTCAACTCCGCGTTCTCCCGCTTGAGGCGTTTGATCTCGGCCGACTCCTCCGACGTGATTCCGGGCCGCTGACCATCATCAACCTCGCCCTGGCGGACCCACTTACGCAGCGTCTCCTGGCCGACCCCGAGCAACTCGGCCACCTTGCCCATCGCCGCCCAGTCCGTGTCGTGATCCGGCCGGACCTCGCCATACATCCGGACCGCCCGCTCCTTCAGCTCAGCCGGATACCTCTTCGATGTGTTCCCTGACATGACTCCAACCTTCCCAAGGTTCGGAGCCTCCGGACACACCGGGGCGGTTCATCATCCTAATCAGTGGTGGTGTTGGGAAGATCGAGGATTCACCTTCCCGAGCGGTCCCTGAGCCCCGCGCTACGGGCCTAAGGACGTGATCGGCACGACGAGGATGCCGTCTGGCCGCCGATAGGCGAAACGTCCACCGGTCACGACCACGAGGGCGGCGGGCTCACCGTGCCTGGCCTTGTCCACCTTGCTCGCCATGTGCAGCAGCGACTCGGCCGCAGCGTCCGCCTGGGCTTCACCGAGCTTGAACTCGAATCCGGCCCAGCGACCGTTGGGGAGCTCGAGAATGGCGTCGATCTCCTGGTTCAGTTGCGTGTCGCGCCAGCAGGACAACGTTGCGCCGAGTGCCTGGCTGTAGACGCGGAGGTCCCGCAGCCCAAGCGACTCGAAGTGGAAGCCGGCAGCCTCCAGGTCGGCGAGCAGCTCGGCCGTTCCGACGCCGAGCGCCGCAATCCCGATCGAGGGATCCACAAAGTGGTGCACCGGGGTCGTGCGGAGACGAGTTCGTGAACGCATGTGGGGCTGCCAGGCGGGCAGCGGCTCGGTGAGCATGAGCCGGTCAAGTGCGTCGAGGTAATTGGTGAGGGTCTTGTCGTCGATCGGGCCGTTCTGACCGCCGACCTCGATCGTGACCGCCGACCTACGTAGCGGAGTGCCCACGCCACGACCCAGCGATGCAAGCAGCCGGGTGAGGTTGCCCGGGTTGCGTCGCGGTCCCAGCGCCGGAACGTCGACCTCGACGACGTTGCGATTGTAGGCGGCGACCCACGCCCGCGCCGCCCGTTCTGGGAGGTCGATGGTCTCGGGCCAGCCGCCGACCACGATGCGCTCGATCAAGTCAGGTATGGACAACGGGGCGGGGGCGCCACTCGGCTCGGCGCCATCCAGGATCGCGGCCAGGCTGACCGCGCCGGTCGAGTGGCCGGACTCGAACAGGCTCATCGGCCGCATCCGCAGACGAGCGATCCGGCCCGCCCCGGAGTGCAGCCGTGCATTGTCGCGGGGCCGCGACGATCCGGTGAGGAGGTAGAGGCCCTTGTCGCTGTGGTCGTCGACCGCGCGCCGGACGAGGTTCCAGATGTCCGGAGTGTCCTGCCACTCGTCGAAGAGGATCGGCGTTGGGGAGGCGAACAACTGGTCGGGGTACGTCTCCAGTGCCGCCCGGGCGGCCCGGTCGACCTCCATCCGGAAGATGGTCCGGGCGAGCTGGGACGCCGTCGCGGTCTTCCCGACGGCCTTCGGCCCGTCGATGAGGACGGCACCCATGAAGCCCATGAGGTCCTGTAGCTCGGCGTCGACCACGCGGGGACGGTAGCTCGTCACCGGTCCAGTCTAGGCTGAGGCGTCACGAAATCCCAGATTCGTCGGAGCTGAAATCCGAGATCCGTCGGTCTTGAAGTCGGAGATTCGTCGAAGCCTGCTTTGGCCGGTGGGTGAACCCGGTCCACCCCCTTTGGGTGTGGCACGATCCTTCTGTCCAGACCAGCACGCGGCGGCGGGGACCCGCAAGACTGTTCGACTTCGCCTTCTGGACGGGCGCCATCGCCATTGCCCCTGAAGCTCAGTCCGCAAAAAGTCCGCAAGAAGTCCGCAGGACCACCGAACCCGCCCCACCGTCACCAACGCAAGCAAACGCCATAAGCCCTAGTCAAACTGCGTTTGCCAACGCCACTCACAGTTCCCGCGACAGGCCGTACACTGCCTTGATAGTTCCCGTACTACTACTGAGTGAGGCGTCTAGGCCCCGCGAGGCAGAATGGCTACCCCTTGCGCACCTGGGGGGTGAGGTCTGCGCCGGGGATGGGCACGTAGGCGCGTAGCAAGCCGTAGAACGGCTTTCCGGTCGGGATGCCGTTCTTGCCGTCGCCGGTCGGGCTCAGGGTGATCGAGTAGGTTCCGTCCGGCTCCGCCTCGGCACTGTAGGTGGTCCGGTCGTACACGCCGAGCGGGTTGGGAATCAGCAGCTTGTTGTCCGCGCCGTAGACCGTCACCGAGAAGTAGCCGGTGTCGCGAACGATCCCCGCCGGCACCGTGACCGTGTAGGTGTCATCGCCGGTCAACGCGGCACCGCCGGAGTCCCTGAGAATCAAGGCGTAGCGGACGGTGTCGCTGGGCGTGCCCAACTGTCCCTGCATCACGGCCCCCGCCAAGGTGATGTCGCCGACCTCGCCCGACCTCTTGCCGAACGCGATGTCGGGATTCAGAAACGGGATCGCCGCGGCGATGACCGCGAGCCCCGCCTGCTCCACGCCCGGGGAGAAACGCTGAACAGGTCGGTGCATGTCACCGGCGCCGCCCCGCATCGCGATCGACGCGCTCAACGCGCGCACCGCCTCCAGGTTGTCGACCACCACCATCCGGGTGAACACCAGACCCTGATCGGTTTCCAGCTCCACCACTTCGAAGTCGCCCTCGGGCACTTGCTGACCGGGACGGATCAGCAGGATCGGCCGGGTCGGGTTCGCGATCACCGCCGGCACGTTGTGCAACATGTCGAACACCGAAACCGAGAAGAACTTGTCGTACCGCGGGGTGTCCACGATCGCCGGCGCCTCGGACAGACTGAACCAGCAATAGCCGTAATCGACGGTCGCCTGCGGTGTGATCACCGTCGCGTCGCTGGGGTCGACCAAACCGGTGAACGTGAACGTGCCAGGCTCGTTCGCCGCGAGCCAGGTGGTCATCATCGCGACCTGCTCGCGGTTGGGGAACTCCTTGATGAAGTGCTCGAGCGTGTCCTGCCCACTCAGATTCGCGTTATGCAACCGGCCCATCAGGCAATCCTCTCACCCCAGGTCTTGCATGAACTTCGGGCACAGCATGCCACCGCCCAGTGCGGGTCGTCACCCGTGGGGTGACCGGGGCCTCCTGGCTGGCCGATCTGACCTTGACCACGCTGGTGCCTTCGTGGCGGACGCCGATGGCTACGTCTGCGGACCTGCCGGTTTCACCGTGGGCGAGGCGCCTGTGGTGCGAGTTGTCCACAGATAGTCCGTGGGTAGGCCCTTCAGCGGCCTCAGTGTCGGTGTCGCCCTCTAGGTTGGCGGGCATGGACCTCGCAACGCTCACCCCCGAAGAAGAGCTGACAGTCACGCGGGTGATCGAGGCCTTGGCCGGTCCGGGTGCCCGGCTTCGTGACGATCAGCGCACGGCCGTCGCTGCGCTCGTCCAGCCGGGGTCGCGGGTGCTGGTGGTGCAGGCCACCGGGTGGGGCAAGTCGGCCGTCTACTGGTGCGCGACCGCGCTGCACCGCGCCGCCGGGCACGGGCCGACGCTGGTGGTCAGCCCGCTGTTGTCGCTGATGCGCGACCAGGTTGCGGCTGCGGCGAAGGCGGGGCTGCGGGCGGCCACCATCAACAGCTCCAACGTGGGCGACTGGTCGGCGATCGAGGCCGACCTGGCCGCTGATCGGCTCGACGTGGTGCTGGTCAGCCCCGAGCGGCTGGCGAATCCGGGTTTCGGAGCGCGGGTGTTGCAGCAGCTCGCCGGACGGCTGGGGCTGTTGGTGATCGACGAGGCGCACGCAGTCAGTGACTGGGGGCACGACTTTCGTCCCGACTACCGGCGGGTGTCCGACGTGCTGCGACAGCTGAACCCCGACACTCCGGTGTTGGCCACCACCGCCACCGCCAACGAACGGGTCACCGACGACGTCGCCGCGCAACTCGGCGAGGCCACGCTGGTGCTGCGCGGGCCCCTCGCGCGGGCCTCCCTCGAGTTGGCGGTGGTCGACCGGCTCAGCCCGATCCAGCGGTACGCGTGGGTGGTCGACCAGCTGCCGCGACTCGCGGGCTCGGGCATCGTCTACGTGCTCACGGTCGCCGATGCCGAGCGGCTGGCGCAGGCGGTCCGGGTCGTCCATGGCGACGCGGTGCCGGTGGCGGCCTACACCGGCCAGCTTGAGGCCGCTGTGCGCCATCGGCTGGAGGACGATCTGCAGGCCAACCGGGTCAAAGCGCTGATCGCCACCTCGGCCCTCGGCATGGGCTACGACAAGCCCGATCTCGGCTTCGTGGTGCACGTCGGATCACCGCCGTCCCCGGTGTCGTACTACCAGCAGGTGGGCCGCGCCGGCCGGGCCATCGACCACGCCTCGGTGGTGCTGCTGCCCTCACCCGCCGATGAAGGCGTCTGGGACTACTTCGCCACCGCGACCATCCCGGTCGAGGCCGAGGTGCACCGGCTGCTGGCGGCTCTCGAGGCTTCCGGCGGGGCTGCGTCCGTGCCGCAGTTGGAGGCCGAGACGGGGCTACGCCGCACCAAGGTCGAGCTGTACCTGAAACAGTTGGCGGTCGCCGGGGTCACCGAGCGAACCGCCGACGGCTGGCTCGCGACCGGCCGTCCGTGGACCTTCGACGCCGAGCACTACGACGGGGTGCTGGCGGTGCGGCGGCGCGAGGCCGCGATCATGCGGGCCTACACCAGGGGCGAACGCTGCCTGATGCAGCTGTTGCAGGAGTCGCTGGACGATGCCACCGCCACCCCCTGCGGCCGCTGCTCGGTGTGCCGCAACACCCTGCCGGCTCCCTTGGAGCCCGAGCCGCACACCGAAACCGTGCGGGCGGTGGCCACCGGATTGCGGGGCAGCGCGCAGGTGCTCGACCCGCGCAAGATGTGGCCCGGGGGCGAGTTCGGGGCGCGCGGACGCATTCCCGCCGCTCTGCTGGCAGAGGTGGGCCGGGTGCTGGTGCATGCGGACGCGCCCGAGTGGGCCGACACGCTGGCCGGTGCCTCCCGGGGCGACGAGCCGGCACGGCAGGAGCTTGCCGATGCCTGCGTCGGGGTGCTCAGCCGGTGGCGCGGCGACTGGCCGGCGCGGCCAGAGGTGGCCGTGGTGCTGAACACCGGCAGCTACCCGGGGCTGGCCGAGCATGTGGCAGGGCATTTGGCGTCCGTCGGACGGCTCGATTCGTCGGCCATCGGGGTCGCTCAGGCAGGCCCGCCCGACCGCGCGCTGCCGAGTGATCGCGAGGCGGCGCACTGGCGTGGCGCGCTCACGGTGCCGCAGCCCGACCAGGTGGCGGGTCGGGTGGTGTTGCTGGTGGTCGACGGTACCCGCAGCCAGTGGCCGGTCACGGTGGCGTCCGCGATGCTGCGCGAGGCGGGGGCCACGATGGTGCTGCCGCTGGTTGTGCATCGGCAGGTGTGAGTCCCACCGGCGTGGTCGCACGACCCGTCATCCCGGCGAAGGCCGGGATCTCCCTCGCGGCACTGGCGTCGATGTGGGTCCCCCCGGCGTGGTCGCGCAACCGTCATCCCGGCGAAGGCCGGGATCTCCCTCGCGCCACTGGCGTCGATGTGCGTCCCCCCGGCGTGCTCGCACGACCCGTCATCCCGGCGAACGCCGGGATCTCCCTCGCGCCACTGGCGCCGATGTGAGTCCCCCCGGCGTGCTCGCACAGCCGTCATCCCGGCGAAGGCCGGGATCTCCCTCGCGGCACTGGCGTCGATGTGAGTACACCCGGCGTGGTCGCACGACCCGTCATCCCGGCGAAGGCCGGGATCTCCCTCGCGGCACTGGCGTCGATGTGAGTCCCGCCGGCGTGGTCGCACGTCCCGTCATCCCGGCGAAGGCCGGGATCTCCCTCGCGGCACTGGCGTCGACTACCGAGAGACTGTCGATACGACCCCCGTTTGCGGGGGTCGGATCAACACTGTCTTTCAGACCCGGCCCGCTGTGGCACGGGAGCCGGTCAATCGTCGAGGCCGATCAGCCGCCGCACGGGGGCCACGCCCTCGACCTGCAGGTCGGGCCCGCGCACGAGATCGTCCGGGCGCAGCAGGTACCGCTGCTCGATGGCCGCGTCGAAGCCGGATTCGGTGGCGGTGGCGGGCCGGGGGCGCGGCTTGCGCACCAGGCCGTTGGACCGGTAGCCCACCTTGCGGCTGACCGCATTCGACGCCGCGTTGTCGACCCAAGCTGCTGAGGCCACCTCCTCGAAACCCAGGTGATCGAACAGCAGGGCGCACATCGCCCGGCGCATCAGGGTGCCGATACCGCGGTCCTGGTGCCGCAAACACAGCCACGAGCCCGTCTCACCGCTGCGGGTGAGCAGAAAGTCGTGGGTGCTGACACCCTGGGTGCCCACCAACTCGCCGTCGTAACGCACCGCCAGCTCGAGCGACCAGGCGTCCGGGCCGAACCGCGAGCGCACGCCCCAGTGGTACTGCAAAAACTCGCGGTGAAAGCGGTCGGGCGGTGTGAGCGTCCAGGGCACCAGAAACGGCATCGCATCGGGTGCGTGCACACCCTCGAAGGCGAGGTTCGCCAGCGCGATCAGGGTGTCGTCGTCGGGGCCGCTCAGCTCGATCGGCCCCGCGCTGACCCGCAGCCCGAGCACCGGGAGCGCCTCGGCAAGGGTGGTCTCGGCGGTGGTGACCATGAGTCCTCCCAGTGGTCGACGGGGTTCGACGCTATCGGTTGCGGGCAGGATGGGCGGCATGACCGATCAGACCATCTTCGGCAATCTGCGGGCGCAGCCGGCCACCGATCGTCCGGACCTGTTGGCACCGGTGGTGCTCGCGGCCATCCAGCTGATCCCGGAGGCGCTGGTCGCCGAGATCGATCCCGCGTTCGCCGATACCGAGCAGTTGTGCGCCCAGTACGGCGTGCCGATGGACGCCTCGGCGAACGCCGTGATCGTGCGCGGCACCCGGGCCGGCGTCGACAAGCACGCCTGCTGCATGACCCTGGCTCACCGGCGGATCGACGTGAACAACGTGGTGCGGCGGCGGTTGGATGCGCGCAAGGCGTCCTTCGCCCCGATGGACTATGCGGTCGAGGCCACCGGCATGGAGTACGGCGGCATCAACCCGGTCGGGCTGCCGGCGGGCTGGCCGATCTGGGTGGACGGGGCCGTCGCCGACCGTAACTGGGTGTGCATCGGCTCGGGCGTTCGGCACTCCAAGCTGTTCATTCCGGTCAGCGGCCTGCTCGGATTACCCGGCGCGGAACGCGTGGACGACCTGGCCCGCGACAGCGCTTGACGGGTAATGGGGACGGTTCCTTTCCCCGTCGCGACCGCGTTGCGACGGGGAAAGGAACCGTCCCCAATGCCCGTCGAATTCGCAGGGTCGCGACGGGGAAAGGAACCGTCCCCATAACCAGTCCCCATTACCGGTCGCAGGCTGCCCTGACCAGCGCGGCGAACGCGTCCACATCGGCCTCGGCGGTGTCGAAGGAGCACATCCAACGCACTTCGCGCGCCGCGGCGTTCCAGTCGTAGAAGAAGAACCGCTCGCGCACCGCGTCCGCCACCCCCTCGGGCAGCCGGACGAACACGCCGTTGGCCTGGGTGGGTTGGGTGAACTCGACGCCGGGCACACCCGCCAGCGCCGCCCGTAACCGCGCGGCCATCGCGTTGGAGTGGGACGCGTTGCGCAGCCACAGGTCGCCCTCGAACAGGGCGATCAGCTGCGCCGACACGAACCGCATCTTGCTGGCCAGCTGCATGTTCGACTTGCGCAGGTAGACCAACCCGGCGACCCGGTCGGGGGCGAGCACCACGATGGCCTCGGCGCCCATGGCACCGTTCTTGGTGCCGCCCAGGCTGAGCAAATCCACCCCCGCGTCGGTGGTGAAGGCCGCGAACGGAACACCGAGTGCTGCGGCGGCGTTCGAGAGCCGGGCCCCGTCCAGGTGCACCACCATGCCCAACTCGTGCGCGTGCGCCGCCAGGGCCGCGATCTCGTCCGGGGTGTAGAGGGTGCCGAGTTCGGTCGACTGCGTGATCGACACGGCCAGCGGCTGCGCCCGGTGCTCATCGCCGAAGCCCCACGCCTCGGTGTCCAGCAGGTCGGGGGTGAGCTTGCCGTCCGGCGTCGGCACGGCGTAGAGCTTCAGCCCGCCCACCTTCTCGGGGGCACCGCCCTCGTCCACGTTGATGTGGGCGGTGGCGGCGCAGACCACGGCGCCCCAGCGCGGCAGCGCCGCCTGCAGGCCGGTGACGTTGGCGCCCGTGCCGTTGAACATCGGGTAGGCGGACGCCCGGTCGCCGAAGTGAGCCTGGATGACCTGCTGCAGCCGCGCGGTGTAGGCGTCGTTGCCGTACGAGCTCTGGTGGCCCCCGTTGGCGGACGCGATCGCGGCCAGCACGTCGTCATGGACGCCGGAATAGTTGTCGCTGGCGAAGCCGCGGTGCTGTGGATCGTGAAGCCGCTGATCGAGGAGTTGCACCCGGTGATTATTCCACCGGCCGCGACTCGCCGCCCGCCATCTGACGACGACGCTCGCTCATGGTGCTCGCCGAACTATTTGGGGCTCGCCAAGCTTCGCGAGCCCCAAATAGTTCGGCGAGCGGAAAGCACCGGCCGTCAGTCGAACAGCGCGGCCAGGGTGCGTCCGAGGTCATGGACGTGGGTGTGCCGGCTGAAGTCCTTGCCGGGTTCACGGGCCACGTCGGCATCGGAGTACAGCGCCATCACCCGCTCGATGTGCACCCGCCCGGGACTCTTCTTCAACGCATCGCCGACCGCCAGCAGCCACGTTTCGGCGGCCGCCTTGGCGGCCAGATAGTTGGCGTTGCCCGCGGTCGGCTTGGCCACCCCGGTCTGCGACACGATCGCGAACACACCCGCGGACGAGGCCGCCACCGCCGGCAGAAACGCCCGGGTGGTGTTGCGCAGGGTGCCCACGATCATGGCCTGCAACCACTCCCAGTCGTCGTCGCTCTGCCCCGCCAGCCCACCGCCGCCGCGCCAGCCGCCGACCAGGTGCACCACCCCGTCCACGGCCCCGAGGTCGTCCGCCAGCTTCTGGACGGCGGCGAAGTCACGCAGGTCGCACTCGTCCGGCCCGATCTCGATCGCCTCGTGACCGTGCTCGCGCAGTGCGGACGCCGTGGCGTCGCCGGCGGGGCTGCCCGAGCCGGCGATGACGACCCGCATCAGGCGGTGGTTCCGGTGATGCCCGAGGTGGACGCGATCACGTCCCGCATCTTCTTCTCGAACGCCTCGTAGAACATGCTGAGCGGGAACTCGTCGTCCATGATCAGGTCGGTCAGTTCGCGCGGCAGGCCGTTCAGGGGCAGGTCGCCGGTCTTCCACACCGACGCGGGGTGCGGCTCGACTGTGCCCGAGACCAGCTTGTACGCGGCGAGCCAATGGGCGATCTTGGGCCGGTCGATCGAGCACCAGTAGAGGTGTTCGATCTCGGCGCCGAGCTCGTTGACGCAGTCGGGCACCTTGTCCCACTCGAAGGCGAGCTGGGTGTCGGTCCAGTGCAGGACGTGGTGCTGGTGCAGCCAGGCGAACAGCAGTTGGCCACCAAGACCGTCGTAGTTGCGCACCCGGGAACCGGTGATTGCGAACCGGAAGATGCGATCGAAGATCACGCAGTACTGCACCAGGCGGGCGTGCCGGGCCAGTTCGAGCTGCTCGTCGGTGGGCTCGGCGAGTGCCGCGATGCGGCGGTCGATCGCAACGGACTCGCGGAACGCGGCCAGGTCGCAGCGCAGCTCTTCGAGCGAGTACAGGAAGAACGGCATCCGCTGCTTGATCATGAACGGGTCGAACGGCAGGTCGCCGCGCATGTGGGTGCGGTCGTGGATCAGGTCCCACATCACGAAGGTCTCTTCGGTCAGCTGCTGGTCGTCCAGCAGGGCAGCCGCTTCGTCGGGCAGGTCGAGCTTGGTCACGTCGACCGCCGCGCGCAGCACCCGGCGGAACCGGGCCGCCTCGCGGTCGGCGAAGATCGCTCCCCAGGTGAAGGTGGGAATCTGCCGCATCGCCACCGTCTCGGGGAACAGCACCGCCGAGTTGGTGTCGTAGCCCTCGGTGAAGTCGAGGAACCGGATGGGTACGAACAGCTTGTTGCTGTAGTCGGACGCCTCCAGATCGGCGACGAAGTCGGGCCAGATCACCTGGACGAGCACGGCCTCGACGAGGCGGTTGCGCGAGCCGTTCTGGGTGTACATGGGAAAGACCACCAGGTGCGTCAGGCCGTCCACGCGGTGTTCCTGGGGCTGGAACAGCACCAGGGAGTCGAAGAAGTCCGGCACGCCGAAGCCCTCGTCTGCCCAGCGGTGGAAGTCCTGCTGCACCGCGTCCAAGTAGGCGGCGTCGTGCGGAAACTGGGGCGCCAGTTCGGCGATGCCGCTGGTCAGGTCGTCGACCAGGCTGCGGGCGAGGCCGTGATCTTCGGGGTTCTCAATGGCTCCATTGGCCGACTGCAACGGATGCAGGGCGGAGGCGGCGGTCTTGACTCGGAGCCACGCGGGGCTCTGGGCGAGTTGCGACACTTCAGTCTCTGCGACAGTGGTCATGGCAGATTCTCACATAATGGACGAGCTTCGCGCCACTATCGCCGACACGAATGAAGATTCACCGGCGTAATCGGCGTGGCAACGCCGCGCGGCCGTGAATCTTGTTGTCTCAGTGTTGCTCTCGCTGCGCCATCAGAAGGTATCACCGAACTGAACCGATCCCTCTTGACCCTGTCCGCGGCGGTCCGCACGAGCCGTCCGGCGGGCCGGTTGGCACTCGGGGGGTCTTGTGTGCCAACACGGTTGTGATTCACGATGGCCCAACTCCGAAACGCGAGCGCAGGAGGCTGATCATGCAGAGCCAGAACGACCGTTCGGTCGAGGTGTCGCCGTTCCAGGCCCACGGCGTGCTGAGCGGCTTTCTGGTCTCCGGACGCTGGCCGGCCAACACCGTGGAGTGGGCGCGCTTCCTGCTGCTCGCCGTCCGGGTGGCGAGCGTGCCGGGCATGCTACCGACGAGCACGGTGTTCCGGGTGCGCGAGGAGCGGCCCGAGTCGGCGCACCCGGGGGCGGTCGGCCTGGTGCTCGCCGAGGGTCCGGTGGTCGGCCAGAACGCCGTGCTGCCCGGAGCGTTCGCAGCCCCGCAACCGCCGGGGCTGATCGTGCTGCACCCGCCGTGCGAGATCCGTCCCTCGCTACCGGAGCAGGACGAGGTCGCGGCCGGCTGCGTGCTGTTGCCCGGCATTCCGCACCTGGGCCTGGAGCATCGGGCGGCCTGGGTCGAGGCGGATCGCCTGGGCAACATCGCCCGCATGGTGAGCCGGGCCGGCATCGACCCCAACCAGGACGCCGACACCGCGGTGCTGGCCATGTTCCTGGCCGCCTGAACGAATCTGGTGTTACCGCCCGCGAGGGCCGCGTAGCCGTCCCGCGCGTCTTTTGTGGCGGCACGAGCCGAGCGCGACTCCCTCGTCCAGGCGCCTGGTGAAGCGTAGGCTGTCGGCTGAATCGTCCCCGCACACGAAAGGTGAGGCCGTGCCCTATTTCATCATCGAGCGCTCGTTCGCCGAAGCAATCACCTTTCCCGTCGACGCGGAGTTCATCAATGAGGTGAATGACGAAGAGGACGTGCGTTGGGTCTTCTCGTACCTTTCCGTCGACCGGACCAGAACATATTGCCTGTACGAGGCGCCGTCGATGGATGCGATTCGGGTGGCCGCGGATCGCGCCGGGGTGCCGGTGGATTCAATAGTCGAAGTCACCGGACGCATCATGGCCAACGGCGTATTGGTTGGTCCTGAATGAGGCTCTCAAAGTAGGCCTTCGTCGCGCGCATACCGCACAGCCTGCGATCGATTGGTGCTGGAGGTCTTCATCAATATGCTGCGGACGTGATTCGCGGCGGTGTGGCCGCTGATGCAGAGCGTTGACGCGATGGCTTGGTTGCTCAGTCCCTCGTCGAGCAGTCGCAGAATCTCTATCTCGCGGGTGGTCAAACCGTCCCGGCGACCACGGCCGGTGAGGGCGTGGTCGAGCAGGGCCACCACCCGCGGCCAGCCGGCCGCCGTGGCTTCGGCACGGACCTCCTTGGCCAGCGCCAACCCTGCGCTGGAGCGGACGTTCTGGGTACGCAGCCACACGCTCGCAGCCGCGCGTGTGTAGGCCGCATGCAGGTTCGCCCCGAGCCGCCTGTCGAGATCCAGGGCAGCGTCGAACAGCATGCCCGGATCTCCGATTTCCAGCACCGTGTCGATCTGACCGAGATAGCGATCCGCCGCACCGAAGCAGGTGACGAGGTAGCCCGACGACAGGTTCATTCCCGCGTATTCGGCTACCAGCGGGCGAAGCGTCCTCAGGGCGTCGTGATCGGCGAGAAAGAGGGCGGCCTCCGTCATCAGGCCCACCACGGCGGGCCACTCCGCCGACTCGTGTGCGGACGGACGGTCATGCTCGATGAGCCAGCCGAGGACGCGCTGGGCCGGACGCAGCATGCCGAACTCGGTGTACAGACCGAGCAGGCCGGGACCCCAATGCTCCTGCGGGGACTCGTTGCCGTGGAACATCAACCGGATTCCGCCCAGCTCGCCGCGCTCGCGTTTGATCATGTACAACTGCTGGGCGGCAACGTTGGAGTTGGCGTCGGACAGGAAGCTGGATTCCGCCTCTGCGGCGCGGCGCGATGCCTTTCGAGCCTGCTCAAGGTTGCCGGCCACGAAATGCCGGGTGTGGACCAGGCACTCATGCCAGTAGCGCCAGTAGGTGCCGGATCGCTCGGCCGCTGCGGCAAGTGCGTCGTCCGCTTCGTCGAGGCCGGCACGATCCGCCAGGACGTATGCGGCTGCGGCCCGGTAGTGGGGCACCGCGTAGAGATCCTCGCCGAGACCCGCTGGGCGCGCCCTGCCGATGCTCCAGAGCTCCCCGGCCAATGCGTACGCTTCGCGGAGCCCCGCCGGCCGGAGACTGTGCAGATACGCCCGCCGCAGCACCCGCACCATCACCTCCTCGTCATCAACGGCCCGAGCCTGGGTGCTGGCGATGGCGGCGATCGCTCGGGCCTCATCCGGACGTCCGGTGAGGGAGGTGGCGCGGGCCAGCGCGGCGAGCGCCTCGATCCTGCGCAGGTTGTCATCCGGATCCTGCGGTCGAGGGTCGGCGAGCGCCTCGTTGAGCAGTTCAACTGCCCGGCCGCCGGAGATCCCCGGGCGCCACGACGCCTCTTCGTACTCCATGGCCGCCTCGAGTCGAAGGCGCTGGCCACCCGCTGCGAACACGCGTTCGGACAGGCCTCGTGCTCGCGCAAAGTCGGCGGCGCGACGCCAATTCCGTGCCGCGGACAGCAGCAGGTCGTTGCTGGCAGCACCCGCTGGGTCCAGCTCCGCGGCCTGTTCGAACCGCCGGGCCGCTTCGTCGTGGGCCAGGCTGGATGCGGCCGACTGGGCTGCTCGGGCCGTGTATTCCACCGCCTTGTCGCGATAACCGAGAGTCACGGCGTTGGCGTAATGGTGAGCCAATCTCTGCAGCAGTCGGTGCGGCGGCGGCGTCAGGGACTCAAGGGTGGTGGCGGCCCGCGCGTGCAGCGCGGGTAGTTCACCTGCATGGATCTGGTCGAGCAGCGCCTGACGTCCGATGGCGTGCGGAAACCGGCTCGGCAGGGCCACGCCGCGCGGAGCCTCGATCAGGCCCGCCGCCGCGGCACGCTGCAAGGTGCCCAGAACCAGTTCGGCGGGTTGCCTCCTGAACGCCGCGAGTTCTGCGGGCACCACGTCCATGCCGAGGATCGCTGCGGCTATCAACGTGTCGCGATCGTGGGCCGCTATCGACCCGAGCCGCGCCCTGAGAAGGTCGTTGACCGTGTCGGGCAAGCTGATCGCGATCAGGTCGTCATCGACGTTGCTCACCTCGCGCCATGCTTCACGCAGCAGGAACGGGTTGCCGCCGGTCAGGTACGTCAGACGCGCCGCCACCTCGTGCGGTTTGCCCGCCGAGCCGGTCGGCATCGCCTTGACATAGTCGACGACCTCCGCGGCCGTCAGCGGAGCGAGTGCGATCCGCCGGATGCCCTCGAAGCGGTTGAGTCCAGCGATGATGTCGTCAGCGAAGGTCGAGCGGTCCGGGTCGGTGGATCGCACGCCGGCGAGTATCAGCACCCGGCTGTTCGCCAGGCTGGACACCAAGCGTGGAAGCAGCCGCAGGGCGGTCCGATCAGCCCAGTGAAGGTCGTCCAGAACCAGCACGATCGGATGTCGTTCGGCGGCCTCCCGCAGCAGGTGCACGATGGCAGCCGCCAGCATGCCTTGAGCCTGGGCGCCCTCGGTGTCGGTGCGATCGATCCGGTCCGCGGTGACCATCGGGTTCGGCTCGATCGTCTCGCGGATCAGGCGGCTCGAGCGATCCCCGGCTCCCGGCCCCCGGACCAGATCGAGAATGCTCAGCAACGGAGCATCGAGCGGCTCGAAGGGGGCGCCGAACTCAGCAACGCAGCTACCGGTGAAGACGGCGGCTCCGCTCCGGATGAGTTGCCCGGCGGCCTCGGCGATCAGCCTCGACTTGCCGGATCCCGGCTCTCCACCGATGACGAAGCCACGAAGCGACCCGCGTGACACGTCCACCCACGCCGAGAGGATCGTCCGCAGTTCAGACTCGCGAGCAACAAAAGGGGGCTGGACGGAGCGCCAGCCAGCCGGCGGCGGCGGTGGGTTCCAGGCCCGCATGGGGCCAACCTATGCCTTACCCAGTTGCGCGTCGAGGCGTCGTGGCGGCACCGGCGGTGCTGCAGGAATGGTCATTTCTTGTCATGCGCATGCGGATCGCGGCTCCTAGCGTGTAAGAGTCCCGGGGAGTGGTGGGCTTTGAGGTCATCTCGATGCCGACCGGTCAGCCCTGGTTGAGGGCGACGGGTTCATTGTTGCTGGGTTTGCCGATTTTGGCCATGGATTCCGGCGAGGTAGCGGCGCTCATCGGCGGCCCATTCGTCGTGGGTGTCGGAACGCGGACGGCGCCGGCGTTGGAAAGATGCGCAGCGGCGTTTGATTTCCTTGTTGAGCCGCGAGCGGGTTGGTGGACCAGGATCTTGCGCCAGTGCTCGCGGGGGAAGACCGCGAAGGGAGCACTTCGGCTTTCGCTTGATCCATCAGGTCACCGATCTTGGGGTAGCGGCCGGGGGGGCCCGCGGGGGGGCCCTTGGTTCCTTGGGTTGCGGGGGGGGGGGGGGGGGGGGGGGGGGGGGGGGGGGCGGGGCGCGGCGCGGCGGGCCCTGCGGCCCGGCCGGGGGGGGGGGGGGGGGGGGGGGGGGGGGGCGGGGCAGCTGGGGGGGGTGGGGGGGGGGGGCGGGGGGGGGGGGGGGGGGGGGGGGGCGGGGGGCGGGGGGGGGGGGGGGGGGGCCCCGCCCCCCCCGGGGGGGGCCGCCCCCCGGGGGGGGGGGGGGGGCGGGGGCCCGCCCCTTTTTCGGCGGCGCCGGGGGGGCGGGGGGGGGGGGGGGGGGCGGGGCCCCGCGGGGACGGGGGGGGGGGGCGGGGGCGCCCGGGGCCCCCCCGCGCGCGGGGGGCGCGGCGGGGGGGGGGGGGGGGGGGGGGGGGGGGGGGGGGGGGGCGGGGGGGGGGGGGGGGGGGGGGGGGGGGGGGCGCGCGGGCCCCGGGGGCGGGGGGGGGGGGGGGCCGGCCCCGCCCCGGGGGGGGGGGGGGGGGCGGGGGGCCCCCCCCCCCCCCGCGGGGGGGGGGGGGGGGGGGGGGGCCGGCCCCCCCCCCCCCCCCCCCCCCGGGCGGAGGACCCCGCCCGGGGCGCGGGGGGGGCGGGGAGGGGGGGGAGGGGGGGGGGGCGCCGCCGGGGGGCCGCCCGCGGGCGGGGGGGCCCGGGGGGGGGGGGGGGGGGGGGGGGGGGGGCCGCGGGGGGGGGGGGGGGGGGGGGGCGGGGCGGGGCGGGGGGGGGGGGGGGGGCGGCCCCGCCTCCGGGGCGGCCCGCGGGCGCGCCCCGGGGGGGCGGGCCGGGACGGCGGGGGGCCCGGGGGGGGGCGGGCGCCGGGGGGGGGGGGGGGGCCCGCCCGGGGGGGGCGGCGGAGGGGGGGCGGGGGGGGGGGCCGGGCGGGCCCCGCCCGGGGGGGGGGGGGGGGGCCCCCGGCGGCGGGGGGGGGGGGGCGCCCGGGGGGGGGGGCGGGGGGGGGCCCCCGCCCCCCCCCCCCGGGCCCCCCCCCCGGGGGGGGGCGCCCGGGCGGGGGGGGGGGCGGGGGCCGGGGGGGGGGGGGGCGGGGGGGGCGCGGGGGGGGGGGGGGGGGGGGGGGCCGGGGGGGGGGGGGGGGGCGCGTCGCCGTCAGGAGTGTGGTCCGACGGATCGCCGGGCTTGCCGTTCTGGCGCTGGCGTTGACGCTGGTTCCGGCGACTCCCTCGCTCGGCCACGGCGGCTCGCACAGTAACGTCAAGCGGCTGGTCACCGGGCTGGGGCGCGGCGGGGGCAGCACGGTCGGCCCTGACGGTGCGCTCTACGTCACCAAACCCCTCGTCGGCGAGATCGTCCGGATCGACCCCCGGACCGGCGCGGTCTCCCTCTTCGCGGACGGTCTGCCCCCGATCGTCCCTGCCGTCGACTTGGGCGGAGTGACCGACGTCATCTTCCGTCACGGCACCGCCTACGCGCTGGTCACGCTGGTCGGCAAGGAAACGGGCGGCAATGACGTCGTCGGTCTCTACCGGATCGACGGGCGGCACAAGTCCACGGTGGTCGCCGACATCGGCGCCTACAGCATCGCCAATCCTCCCGACACCGACTTCGCCGTTCCGAGTGGGCTGCAGTTCGCGATCGAGAACGGGCCCGGTGGATTCCTGGTCACCGATGGTCACCACAATCGCGTGCTTCGCGTGACGGCCCGGGGCGCGATCAGCGAGGTGGTGGCATTCGGCAACGACGTTCCGACCGGTCTTGAAGTGAGCGGCCAGCAGGTGTGGGTCGCCGAGGCCGGCCCGATCCCGCACCTTCCGCAGGACGGCCGGGTGGTCACCTTCGGTGTACGTCATCCGCAGCCACGGACCGTGGCGGCCGGCGGCCGGCTTCTGGTGGACGTTGAGCTCGGACGACATGGCGCCCTGTACGCCCTGGCGCAGGGCGTGTGGCCGATCGGCAACCCCGAAGGTTCACCGGCCACGCCGGACACCGGCCAGCTGTTGCGCGCACACCGAGGTGGTTTCGACGTCGTCGCCAAGGGACTCGACCGGCCGACCTCGATGGAGATCATCGGCAACACGGCCTACGTTCTGACGCTGGACGGCGAGGTCTGGACCGTGGAGTTGTCGAAGCGAGCCCATCAGCCCTGGGTATCGGTCGCCGTGTGACATCAGAGACGATCGGACAAGGTGTGCGGCGCCGTCACGGTGCCGCACACCAGCGCGTCGGTCCACCGTCGAGTGGCGGGCATGCATCACCTGCGAAGAACAGTCGGCGCGTGTTGCATGGGAAGGCGTTGAAGTAGGTCAGTGGTGGGTCCTGATGACCTCGATGGTGCAGCGTGGGCCGGTGGATCTGGAGAGCCGACTGTCGCCGGTGAGCAGGGGTGCTTGGAGCGCCTCCGCGAGGGCCACGTAGGCAGCGTCGTAGATCGTGAGGTTGTCGCGCAGTTCCCAACAGCGGGCCAATAGCGCGGTGTGATCGACTCGCTGAATCGGCAGGTCCCGCAGATCATCCAGGGCGAGCACGACCCGGCGCGGATCGAGATGTCCGCCGCGAGCCAGCCCGCGCCATACCGAGGCCACCTCGAGGTCGAGCAGGGCGGGTGCGGCGAGCTGTTCGCCGCGGAGCCGCCCTCGCACCGTGTCACCGTCCACGCCGTCGTCGATGAGCGCGACGGCCAGGACGCTGGCGTCAATGACGAGCACGGTCGAACCGCAGCGCACTCACCGCAGCTTCCAACGGCAGCGAGCCGCCGGCCCGTCCACCAGCCCGGGCCAACACCTCGTCCACCGTGGGTTGCGACGCTTCGGCGATCAACTTCGAACGCAGGTACTCCTGCAGAGACTGGTGCGCCGCAGCTGCCCGCCGCCGCAGCACCGCGTGGGTGTCCTCTGGCACGTCCTTGACCTGAATGTTCGGCATGGAGCCATTATGGCGCCACAAGAGCCAACTGGGAATCACAGATGGTCAAGGGGTGGGCGCTCCACCGACACCGCTGGGATGGGCACTGAGCAGGGACCAGAGGGGCAACCTTGCCCATGGTCGCCGCACGGACCGGATCGCTACCATCGGCCAATCATCTTCGCCGGCCCCCCAGGCGACTGGTCGGCCCGGCGATTCGTGGCGAGGGTCGACGGGGCCCGGCTCGGGCCGCCCCGAAGACGGAGGGCGAGGCGATCATGGCCGTCGGTTCGGTCGGCAGCGGGCAGTTGGCCCTGCCCATGCTCAGCGACGGCATGAACTTCGACCGTCCGGAGTACTACGAGACCATCCAGACCTCGCGCCGTGCCGCCTGCCACACGGTGCAGTCGGCCGACCTCGACGGCGACGGCCAGGACGAGCTGATTTGCCGCGGGCCCGCCGGCATCAGCGCCTACAGCTTCGACCCGGTCAGCGGCCAGTGGATCAGCCTGCCGTCCGGCCCGGCCTGGAGCGACGCCGCCGGCTGGGCGCAGGAGTGCTACTACGCCACGATCCAGGCCGCCGACCTCGACGGCGACGGGCGTGCCGAGCTGTTCGGGCACGGCCCGAACGGCACCGAGGTGTGGAGCTATGACCCGACGTCGGGCAGCTGGACGGCGCTGGAGATCGGACCCGATCCGCTGGCGGCCGGTGACTGGCAGAGCCCCGAGACCTACAGCACCATCCAGTGCGCCGACCTGGACGGCGACGGCAGCGCCGAGTTGCTGGCCCGCAGCACCACGGGGATCGTGGCGTGGAAGCTCACCGCGTCGGGCTGGGCGGCGCTGCCCGCCGGCCCGGGATGGTCCGACGCGGCCAGTTGGAACCTGCCCCAGTACTACGCCACCATCCAGTGCGCCGACGTGGACGGTGACGGCAGCGCCGAACTCGTCGGGCGCGACAACGCGCAACTCCAGTTCTGGAAGCTCACGCCATCGGGCTGGGTCGGGTTGCCGTTCGGGCCGCCGATGTCAGATGCCGACGGCTGGAACCAGGTTCCGTACTACAGCACCATCCAGTTCGCCGACCTGGACGGCGACGGCGCCGACGAACTGCTCGCCCGCAACAACACCCAGGTCCTGGTCTGGAAGCTCAGCGCGGCCGGCTGGGGTAGCCTGCCGGGCGGCCCGCTGATGCCCGACGCGGACGCGTGGAACCTGCCGCAGTACTACAGCACGATCCAGTGCGCCGACATCGACGGCGACGGGGCCGACGAACTGCTCGCCCGCAACAACGCCCAGGTGGCGGCGTGGAAGCTGGTCGGGTCCGCGTGGCAGCAACTGGCCGGCGGTCCGCTCTGGTCCGATGCCGACGGCTGGAACCTGCCGCAGTACTACAGCACGATCCGTACCGCCACGGTGCTGCGCGGACCGGCGGCGGCGGGCGCCGCGCCGTCCACCCTCGACGTGCTGATCGGACGTTCCGCCTACTCGATGCTCGCCTATCGCTACGCAAGCTCCGGCTGGGTCTCGACCACGGCGTCGTGGCCGGTGCTGAACCAGCAGGCCTACCAGGCCGTCGGTGAGCTGCTGGCCCTGTCGGCGGGCCTGCAGGTGCGCAACGTGTACAACGACCCCGCGGCGCTGACGCACGCCGCCACCATGTTGACCGCCAAGCCGATCCCGGCGCCGCCCTCCAGCTACACCGGCTCGCTGCAGGTTTGGGACGACACGGTCACCCAGCTTGCAACCGAGGTCGGCTGGGCGATCGCGGTGAACGGCTGGTACGGCAACGTCAACGCACTGACGAACGCGACTTATCTGGACCAGGACATGGGGCTCGCCACCGTGTGCGGCACGCTCGAGCTGGACCAGGACAGCACCTCGGCCGCGCTGTCCCTTCTTTCCATCGCCTTCAACATCGCCTGGGCAGTGCTCGGTGTGGCGGCGCCGATCGCCTCGGCCGTCGCCGGCGTGCTGGCCACCGCCTGCACGGCAGCGGCGGGCAGTTGGTCGACGGGCCCGTTGCAGGGTGACGTTGTGCAACTGCAGGCGGAACTCACCAACGCGTTCACCGCCGCGCTGCAACTTCAGGGAGCTCAGCAGCTTGCCATCACCGGCGGTTTCTCCACCGAGCCCCTGGTGGGCGACTACGGCCTGCTGGCGGCCATCGGCGGTCAACTGCAGAGCGGGAGTCCGGCCTGGAACTGGGACGGAACCGATGGCGCCACGGAGCTGGCTGCCGTGCAGAACTACGCGGTGTCGTGTTGGCAGGCGCTGGTGCTGCCGGCGCGGTGGCGCTGGTCGGTGAACCCGACCGCTATCACCTGGCAGAACGACCCGAACCACCTCGACTACGTGACCAACGGATGGTTCTGGGACCTCTCCGGCACCGGTGAGGGGTGCAATACCTACTTCACGTCGCAGTATGGCGGCCCGCTGATTCATCCCTTGCTGGTGCTGCCGGCCACCGCGCAGTTGTTGTTCGGACCGGACACCGCCGACATCGGCGGCCCTGTCTACCCGCTGCTGGTCAGTCCTGGCGACGTGCTGACCGCCCAGAACGGCTGGCCACAACTGACCGGCGACTGGACGTCGCCCGACGACTCCAACTGCCAGAACGTGCAGCCGCCGTACGCGTCGGAGAACCTCGCGGGAAGCCCGGCCGCGGGCCGGCCGCTGACAGCGCCGCCCTCCGACCCGCGGCTCACCATCGTCCCCGCCCGATCAAACCGGCCAGCAACGGGGAAGGCTCGGCCCTATCCGGCGCGGCGAGCCGACGCGGAGGAGCTGCTGGTGCGGGCCAGGGTGCTGCGGGAGCTGGACGGCGAGGTGTTGGTGCGTGTCACGGTGAGCAACCACGGGCTGCAAGCTGCCGATGCGGTCGAGATCGTCGAGGCGAGCCTGGCCGGACGTGCGGCACTGGGCGGCCTGCCGACCCGTCCGACGCGCATCGGCGCCGGCTGCCGGGTGAGCCGGCAGCTGTGGTTCCCGGCGCCCTCCGCGAGCGCCGGCGGGGTGGCCGACCTGCGGGTACGGGTGGCGCGGCGAGGGGGCGAGCATGTCGACACGGTGTCATTGGGGGTTCGAACCGTCCGCTCGCGGCGAGCGCTTGAACGCGTGGCATCCAGTCCTCGATGAGTGAGGACGCTTCGTCGAGCTGATCAGGTCCGCGCGTGTGAGTATCGCGGTGTTGCCGCGTCAGTGGACCGGTTGGCCTGGATAGCACAAGTGCTATCGTGGGTTTCGTGGAGAACAACGTGGGACTGCGGGAGTTGCGTCAGAACGCCTCCGATCTGGTGCGCCGTGCCCAGAACGGGGAGGAGATCACGATCACGGTCTCCGGCCGGCCGAGCGCTCGACTTGTGCCTGCAGCACCCACCCAGTGGCGGCGTTGGGATGACATCGCTGGATTGTTCGCCGGCCCCGCCGATCCGGAGTGGGAGCACGACCGGGAAATGGTCGGCGACGACCTGCGTGATCCCTGGTCCGATCGGTGAGTGCCACCCGGCCGCCCGAGCGTGCGCTCCTCGACACCAGCGTGATCATCGCCGGTGATGTCGCGCCGATCCCCGGCGTGCTGGCGATCAGCGTGATCAGCGTGGCCGAACTCCAGTTCGGCGTCCTGGTCGCCACGACCCCCACCGTGCGTGCCGAACGACTGCGCAGGCTCAGCATCCTGCAGAAGCACTTCGACGCACTGCCGGTTGATGACGCGGTCGCGATCAGCTACGGACGGCTCGCCGCCGCCGTGGTCGAGGCCGGACGTCAACCACGCCGCCGAGCGATGGACCTCCTTATCGCCGCCACCGCCCACGCCCACGGCGCACGTCTGTATACCCGCAACATCGACGACTTCGCCGGACTCGAACACCTCCTCGACATCGCGGCTATCTGAGCCCGCGGTCACGCCATCTCCTCACGACACCACAGACCCACAAGCCCACCGAACTCGCGGCAGAGTCGAATGGATTGGTGGCCTCACCCCCAGGGCTGCCAGCGCGCTCGGATTGCCCCGTCGGCGTCAGGGTTGACCCCTTCTAGGAGCGGCGGACACGCATCGTCATCCCGCCACCACACCCGCACGGCATCGTCGAGGGGCGGCAGACCTGTCTGTGAATCCGTGGAGATCGCAGTTTCGTGGAGGCGGCCGTCGGGCGATTGCCACACGCAGTACCCATAGGGGTCGTCCGGGTCGCAACCGTGAAGACGTTCGACCTCTCCGTCTTTGTCTCCCGGGAAGTCTGGCCAGACCCAGACCAGGCAGCGCGGGTGCAGCTCAGGGCTTGCCTCACCGGACGTCAGCCGATGCCAACGCCGCCACCCGGCGTGCTCCTCCAGGACTGCGAGTTGGGAGCTGCCCCTTGCTGCAGCATGCTGCGGACGATGAGTCGTGCTGCCGCGAGGTCGACCACCGCACCGTCGTAAACCCCCTCCAGGCCCGTCCCGAAGCACTGAACGAGGGCATCCTCCGCGCCGTACGCGGCGTCGTCGGGGCTGTTGGCTACCTGAGGGTCGCGGATGGTCAGATGCGTGACCCCGACTTCTCGCGCGAACGCTTCCACGGCATCCAGATAGGCCGCCTCCCGTGGGCCCTCATCGCTGACGCTGTCGACTGCGCCGATGTAGCGGCCGCCCTCGTCGCGGTCTGACGGGTCGTACTGAGTGATCCGGTAGGTGTGGCGAAGTCGCACAACGGCATCGTCCCACCTGCACCCTCCCCAAAAGGCGCGGTCATCGACCCGATCGACCGCGCGGGCTACGGCAAGGAGCGTGTGGGCGAGGGCACTTTGTCAGGACGCCCTGCTGGTCCTGGTCACGAAGTCGGCCACCTCGTCCAGCATCTCGACCAGGTGCTCGGGTTGACCGGTCCAGACCTGACGCGCGGTGGGCAATCCAGCAAGGACCATCGTGGCCGTCAGGTCGTCGATCGCCATCACCCGCGGTGCTGGACTGTAAGCGATGGCGATGGCGCGTCCGCGCTGCTCAGAGCTGAGTCTTGCCCACCACGACTGCATAGACAGTTCGTCGGTCATGTACCGATTTTGCCTCGAATGGGTCACTCCTGCCGCCCGCCTGCCAGCGCACGTCCATCACGCGGGTGCGCGGCAGATCCGCGCATTGCATCATCGTCCGATCTGGCTACACTTGTGGCCATGACGGTTCAGGGTTCGATGGCGCTGAAGGACGTGAAGAACCACCTCTCGGAGGTTGTCGAGCAGGTCGAACGCGAGCACGACCGAGTCGTGATTACCAAGCACGGCCGACCAGCTGCGGTCGTGGTCAGCGTGGACGACCTGGCCTCGCTCGAGGAGACCCTGGACATCGCTGGACGCCCACAGTTGATGCGCCAGATCCGGGCCAGCCTGAGTGAACTCGCGGCCGGAGAGGCCGAGGTCCTCACCAAGGATGAGATCCTGCGCACCCTCACTGCATGAGTGAGGCGACCGTTCAGATTGCCTGGACTCCCACCGCAAGACGGGCGCTGTCCAGGCTTCCGGACAAGGTCGCCGCCGCGGCGGTGGAGTTCATCTACGGCGCCTTGGCGGACAACCCGCAACGGGTCGGGAAACCGCTGCGTCGCGAACTCGAAGGCCTGCACAGCGCGCGACGAGGAGACTTCCGCATCCTCTACCGGATCTCCACTGTCGTGACGATCATGGCCATCGACCACCGGGCCGACATCTACCGCACTCATTGACCGGCAGACTCGCGGCAGATCGCCCATCTCCCCCTTGGCGGTACCGCCTTGACCCGGGAGCAACCGCGCACTGCGGCATGACACTGAGTTACGGTCGGGCCAGTTCGCGCAATCGCTGCAGACGGCGCCAGAGCTCATTCCGGAGGTCCGTCATCACTCTCACAGCCGACTCCTGATCGGTTCACAGCAATCCCAAAAGCTGTGCCGGTCGGCTAGGTTCCGATGATCTCAAGCACACCGAAAGGCCACCCGTTGTCCTCCCGCTACTCCGCTGTGACCCGCCGCGCGTTCCTGAGCGGCCTTTCCGCCGCGGCCATTGTCGGCCTCGCGGGCTGTGCCGGCGCGGGCTCCAGTGCGTCGAGCCCGGCCACCAGCTCTGCCAGCGCCAACAGCACGGCGGCCGCGTCGGCGAGTGCGTCAGGACCGGCGAGTGCGTCCGGCGAGACCCTGCCGGCCAGTGCTTCGGCGACCGTCTCGTGGACTTTCGCGTCCAGCGGCGGCAGGTCACGCAATCCCTACATGGCGGTGTGGATCGAGAATGCGGACGGCAACTTCGTCAAGACCCTCGCGCTGTACCACAAGGCCAACGGTGACAACTGGCTGGACACGCTCGCCAGCTGGTACGCCGCGTCCGGCGGTACCGACACCACCACGAGCGGCACGGTGCCGGCGGGCAGGTTCACCACGGTCTGGGACGGCACCACCGCTGCCGGCGATCGGGCCGCACAGGGGAGCTACTACGTGTGTATCGAGAGCGTGGTCGAGCACGGCTCGGACAGCCTGGTGCGCGAGCAGGTGACCTTCGGCGCGGCGGCCGCGCAGACCACCCTCACCGCATCCGGCGACATCACGGCTGCTGCGGTGAACTACGCCGTCGGCTGATCACCACTGCCCACACGAGCGCTCCTCACCTTCGGGGTCGACCGTGACCGCGGCCGCCCCGGGGACGCCCAGGATGACGCGGACGGCGTCGGCCCAGTCGAGCACGCCGACCACGGTGGCCAGTGCGTCGGCAGACATCGCGTCCGGTGCCAGCACGGTGGTGGACGGACGCCCGGCCACGGGCCAGCCGGTCCGGGGGTCGAGGACGTGGCCGAACCACTGCGCCTCGATCCGGAAGCCGCGGTGCACCGGCCCGCTGGTGGCCATCGCGGCCTCGCCCAGCTCAACCACCCGGATCGGCACGCCGCCAGGCGATCGCGGATCCTCCACTCCTACCCGCAGTGGGTCGGTCCCGACGTGCCGCAGGTCGCCCCCGGCGTTCACGAGCACGTCGATCACCCCCTCGCACGCGGCTGCAGCCGCCACACCGCGGTCGACGATGTAGCCCTTGGCGATCGCGTTCAGGTCGAGTCCGGAGCAGTCACCGATCCGGGTCGCCGTCCCGTCGTTCACGGCGAACGGAAGCCGGCCGAGGTCACCAGCCAGCCCGCGGAGCTCGTCCGGCGACGGCAACTCCTGCTCGGCCTCGGCGCGGAGCCAGCGCTGTCGCAGGTGTGCCGTCGCCGGGTGGAAGGCGCCGCCCGACGCCGCCCACCAGCACTGGGCCGCTTCGAGCACCTCGACGAGTTCGCCGGACGGCTCGACGTAGCCACCCGCGCGCCAGCGCGACAGTTCGCTCGCAGGATCGAAGACGGAGAACACGGACTGCAGTCGCTCCATCTCCACCAGTGCGGCCTGTTCCCCCGCCTTGGCCAACTCGTGGGCGGATGTGGGGCCGGCGGCGATGATCCTGATCTCCACGTTGGTGCCCAACAGCGGGTGGTAGATCCCGCGCGAGGTCGCGGTCACAGAGAACGGGTCTGTGTTCACCCTCCGCACCCTACGCAGAGGGTCGACCAACGGCGGGGACGTCAGTGTCCGGGCCCACAGGCCGGACCAGTGACCTGCACAGGAGAGTCACAGGCGGGTTCGGGAACCTCAATGCCATGAGCCACGTGACCGCCGCTGCTCGCGGCGCGCTGCTGGGCTCTGGCGGGGCCACCACGCCGGCCAAAGCTCATGGGCGTGCGCGGGAGGCCTGGAACGGCGGGACGGCGCTGATCGCCGCCGGTTGCGCAACCATGGCGATGAGTGTGGTCCTGTTCCTGGCCGACGGCGGGCTGGCCCGCTTCGCCACCCTGGGCGGCGCCTTGGTCGCCGTCGGCGTCCTCGCCGGCCTGCTCGCTACCAACGCCCTGCTGCTGATGCTGCTGCTTGCCGCCCGCGTCCCGCTGATCGATGGTTCGCTGGGCCAGCCACGTGCGATGAGTCTGCACTCCCGGCTCGGCGACCAGGTGGTCTACGGGCTCGGCGTCCACGCGGTGTTTCTGCTGCTCGGCTACATGGTGCTGGACAACGCCTCACTGGTCGCGGAGTGGGCCTACCTGTGGCCGCAGAGCGACTTCGTCCTCGCCGTGGTCGGAATGGGCCTGCTGCTGCTGCTGGTCGTGGTGTCGTCGGTCGTGGCTGCACGTCGCCGTCTGCCCTACGAGGTGTGGCACGGCATCCACCTGACGAGCTACGCCGCCGTCGGCCTGGCGATCCCGCACATGTTCTCGATGAGCGGCCTGCTCGGCGAAGGCTCCTGGCAGCGCACCTACTGGATCGCGATCCTGGTGGTCACCGGCGCCGCTCTGCTGGTCTTCCGGTTCCTCGCCCCGTTGGTCATCTCGCTGCGTCACAAGCTTTGGGTCGTCAGCGTCCAGCCCGCCGGACCCGACGCCTACAACATCGAGCTGTCCGGGCGCAGGCTCGACCGCCTGGGCGCACGCAGTGGCCAGTACCTGCACTGGCGCTTCCTCGGCAAGGGCCTGTGGTGGCACCAGCACCCGTTCTCGCTGTCAGCCGCGCCCGGCCCAGACAAGCTGCGCATCACCGTCCGCAGCCGCGGCGGAGGCAGCGCCGCGCTCGCGTCCGTCCTCCCGGGCACCCGGGTGTTTGTCGAAGGGCCGTACGGCAGCTTCACCGACCGCGCACGCACCAGCAAGACCATCGCACTGGTGGGCGCAGGCATCGGCATCGCGCCAATCCGGGCGCTGCTCGAGGACGCTACCTTCGCCCCCGGCTGCGCGACCGTCATCCTGCGGGCGTCCCGGCCAGAGGAGTTGTATCTGCTCGACGAGATCGAGCGGCTGTGCCACCGGCGCGGCGCCTCCTTGATCGTGCTGACCGGCCACCGGGCCGAGGGATGCTGGGTGCCCGCCGACCGGGTGGACCTGACCCTGTCCGAGCTGGTGCCCGGACTTGCGGACGCCGACCTCTACCTCTGCGGCCCGTCCGGCTTCACCGCCCTGGTGACCGCCGAAGCCGTGGCGAGCGGGGTCCCCGCCCGCCGGATCCACGTCGAGGATTTCAACTGGTGAGACCCAGCGCTCACCGATCTGGTCACCGGCCCCCGTCTCCCCCACTAGATGAAGATGATCTGTGCGCCTTCGGAGATCTCCATGAAGTCGGAGGCGCTGATCACGGCTCCTACCCCGTCGTAGAGGTCGGCCTCGTTGAGCTGCATCATGTCGAACGACATCCGGCAGGCCCACAGCTTGCCGCCCATCTGGACGATCTGGTCCAGCATTTCGGGGACGGTCGGAACCTCCAGGTCGGCGATCTGCTTGCGCATCATCTTCGTGGCCATCCTGGTCATGCCCGGCAGGGTGCCCATCATGGCGGGGATCGGCAGCGTGGGGGCTTGGGTGAGGTGCATCGCGGTGTTGCCGAGCATGGTGAACTTGAGGTCGTCCATGCGGGACCGGGTGATGATGTCGAATCCCCAGAAGGTGAAGAACAGGTGCGTCTCGATGCCTTCCCCAAGTGCGGCATTGGCCAGGATCAGCCCTGGGTAGGCCATGTCGAGGTTGCCCTTGGAGCAGATGATCGCCAACTTTCGGGTGGTGGCCTGTGCGGGCACCGGGTTGTCCTCGCCGGTGGGATCAGGGACGGTCGGGGCTTCGGTGACGGTGATCATGGTGCCTCCTCAGACACAGCCTTTGGGTTTGGGCAGGCCGGCGACGTAGGCCATCTTCTTGGCGGGCTTGCCGGGAAAGAGCGTGAACAGGTCCGGAATGGGGAACCCGCCGACGATGCTCACCCGGCGCAGCGTGGCAGTCTCGCCGCGGGCCGGGTAATCCGACCGAAGGAACCGGAGCACTGCCCAATGCTGGTCGGTGAGGTCGAGCCCGATCAGGTGGGCGAGCTCGGCGCCGAGTCTCTCGTCCCACTGGTCGTAGGCGACCAGGAAGCCCTCGTCGGTGACGTCGATCGGACGCCCCGCGATCCGGGTGGTGGGCATGTGCGCCTCCTAGAACTTCGGGATGATCGGGTCCGGCAACACCGACCCAGGATCAGCGGTGGAGTCAACGCCGGGGCGGTCGACGTAGCCGGCTGCCGGCATCGTCACCGCGGCCGCGGCCACTGGTCTAGGGACGGGGCGGGCGGGCAACGGTGAGGTAGGCAACCTGGGTGCTGGACTGCGCGGCGCGGGCTGGCTGGCTGGCGTCGGCGGGGTGGGGTGGCCTTCCGCGGTCGGGGTGACGGCCTTCTCGATCCGTTTGCCGGACTCGCTCATCTCGGTGGGGATCAGCGGGATCGGCCGGCCGGGCAGCAGCAGGTTCCAGTACATCCAGCGGAAAGCGAGCTTGCCGAGGTGGTTGATCCGGGACTCCTGCAGCAGTTTGAACGGACCGGCGACCGGGAGCGGGAAGGTGCCGGTAACCGGCTCGGTGGTGTAGTTGAAGTCCAGCAGCATTGCCTTACCGTTGCCGGACTCGATGAAGCAGTTGGCGTGGCCGTCGAAGCGGTGGCTGGCCGTCCGGCCGCGGAACTCGGCCACGAAGTTGTGGACGAAGACGTCGGCTGCGAAGTGTGCTACCGAGCCCGCCTTGGAGGTCTGGAGGGTGCCCGCATCCCCGAGGACGAAAACATCGGGGTAGGCCAGACTCACCAGGGTGTGCTGGTCGCACGGGACCAGGTTGAGTTCATCCCCCATGCCTGAGCGCGCCACCCAGTCGGCACCCATGTTCAGCGGGACGGTCACCAGCAGGTCGAAGCCGATCCGGCGGCCGTCGAACGAGATGAGTTCAGCAGCGTCGTTGTCGATCCGTTCGACGGTGAAGTCGGTCTCCAGCCCGATCTGCCGGTCGTCCAGTGCGGTGGCGAACTCGCGCGAGGCCACCGGCTTGGTGAACGCTCCGTCCAGTGGCGTGACATAGGTGAGCGTGGTCTTCTCTCGGATTCCGTGCTTGCGCAGCCAGTCGTCTGCGAGCAGGGCGAACTCCAAGGGAGCGACTGGGCACTTGATCGGCATCTCAGTGATGTGGACGACCATGCGCCCACCGCGGAAACGTCGCATCGCGACCGTGAGCGCCTGAGCACCCGGCAGGCTGTAGAACTCGTGAACACGGTCACCCCACAGCGGGCCCAGCATCCCCGGGGTGGCGTCCGGACGCGGGCTCACCCCGGTGGCGACCACAAGGTAGTCGTAGCCCAGGCTCCGGCCGTCGGACAGGTGGACTGCTCGGTGGGCAGGGTCGACCCGGTCGATCTCGGTCAAGACCAGGTCGATGGCATCGGAGAGGAAGCGGTGCCGGGATCGCACGATGTCGCGCGGGTGGTAGATCACGAACGGCAGGAACAGGTATCCGGGCTGGTAATGGTGGGCGTCATCGCGGTCGACGACCGTGATCTCCAATTCGTGCCTGCCAAGCGCCGACCGCAGCCGGTTCGCAGCGATCGTGCCGGCGGTCCCACCGCCAAGGGATGATCAGTCGTTTCATTCTCGAACTCCAACCAACGTCCCGATCCGAAGGTACCCCCGGGGGTACCTGGCACATGCGGAAACCGCGCAACCAGCGGTCAGGAGAGCCTGCGGAACCGCCAGCTCGTGGTGCTGCGGAACTCCTCGCCCGGGCGCAGGACCGAGTTCGGAAAGTCGGCGTGGTTGGGGGCGTCCGGCAGGTTCTGGGTCTCCAGGGCCACCCCGGCACGCGGGCCGTAAGGGCCGCTCAAGCCGGGCACCCCGTCCATCACATCGGCGGTGTAGAGCTGGATTCCGGGCTGGTCGCTGAACACGTCCAGGGCCAGGTCGCTGCTGGCCAGGGTCGCGTGCGGCATCACCGATCCGTCCGCGGCGTCGATCACGAAGCAGGTGTCGAGCGGTGCCGCCTCGGCCACCGGACGGGGGGTGCGCAGGTCGTGCGAACCGACCGGCACCAGGCGTCCGGTCGGGATCAGCTCGTCGTCCACCTCGACCACCCGGCTCGCCGGCACCCACACCGTCAACCCGTCGGACGATCCGGACGCCTCGCCGGCCAGGTTGAAGTAGCTGTGGTTGGTGAAGTTCACCACGGTCGGGGCGGTGGTGGTGGCTCGGTAGTCCATGCGGAGTTCGTCCGGGCTGATCGTGTACCGCACGGACGCCGTCAGTTCGCCGGGGAACCCCTGATCGCCCTCGGGGCTGACCAGCCCGAACGTCACCGAGTCGTCGGTCTGTTCGTCGATCGTCCAGAGCCGCCGGTGAAAGCCGTCCGGGCCGCCGTGCAGGGTGTTGTCACCCTCGTTGGTCGCCAGCCGGTACTCGACCCCGTCCAGGGTGAAGCGGCCGCCGCCGATGCGGTTGGCGAAGCGTCCGACGGTCAGCCCGATGCAGAACTGGGAGCGCGCGTAGGTCTCGGCGTCCGGGTGGCCCAAGGCGACGTCGCGGCCGTCCACGATCACCCGGTGCACGGCGGCCCCGACGGTGATCAGGTCGACGGACAGGGCGCCCGACTGCAACCGGACGCGCTCGACCGGGCGAGATTGAACGGTGCCGAAGGCGGTGCGGTACGAGGGCGTGGTCATCGGACTCCTAGGGAACGGTCAGAAAGATGTGCGGCCACGATGGATTGTGCCCGTGAATCAGCACGAGAAAGACCACAACGTCGAAAAGCAGATGCACGGTGATCACATAGGCCAGGTTCTTGGTCAGCTGAAAGATCGCGCCCTGCACCAGCGCGAACGGAATGGTGAGCAGCGGACCCCACGACTGGTACCCCAGCTCCCACAGAAACGACACGAACACCATCGCCTGCAGCAGGTTGGCCTGCCAGAGCTGAAAGTGCCGCCGGTACAGGGCGAACACGGTGCAGATGAAGAACAGTTCGTCCCAGATGCCCACCGCGTTGACGCCGACGAGCAGCCGGGCGACCTCGTTCGGGGTGTGGATCGCCGGCCAGTTCAGGTACACCCCGGTGCTGATGAAGTACCAGGGCAGCACCAGGTAGCCGACGACCACCACCGCGGCCAGGTAGGCCCATTGCGCGCGGTTCCACCGCCAGCCGCCCCACGGAAAGACGATCGGATCGCGCCGGAACACCCAGCGGGTCAGCACGTACGGCACCACCAGGGCACCACCGAGCACGAGCGTGAACCGCAGCATGCCGGCGTTCGACAGGTCGGCGGCCAGGTCTGACAGGCTGAGGATCATGATGCCGGACGCCACCGCGGTCAGGTCTGGCAGCAGGCCGTCCGAGAGGGCGGTGAAGTCGCACAGCCACGCGCCGAAGACGCCGCAGGCGAGCAGGAAGTAGCCGAGCGTGGTCTGGTGAAAGACCAGCAGGAACATCGCCGCCAGGCCGAGCAGCGTGGCGGGCAGGGTGCCCCAGGTCGAGTCCTTGACGTAGCGGTCGTCGTCACGTCGAGACATGAACCGAGTCTTGCATGTCTTTCGTGCCGTCCCTCCGTGGGAGGCCGTGCAGCCAGGACGCGCGCGATCAGCTGCGGCGCTTGCCCTCCCGTAGCCGCTGCACCGACTCGCCCACCCGGGCCGCCCGGGTCTCTGGACGCTTCGCGGTCTCGACCCAGACCGCGTAGTCCTTGCGCGCGGTGAAGGGCAACGCGTCGAAGCCGGCCTGCGCTGCCGCGTCGCCGGCCAGAGCGTCGGCCAACGCGGCGGGCACGGCCACCTCACGTGGCTCCTCGTCCAGGGTGATCGAGACGGCGAGTTGCTGCCCGATCTCGACGCCGAGTTCGGCCCGGGCCGCCTTGCTCATGCCGATCAGGTTCTCGCCACCCATCACGGCCAGCCGCAGCCTCGCCTCGCGGTCGCCCACCCGGACCCGCACCGCGGCGCGCTTGCCGCCGCCCAGCACCTGCACCTCTTCGTCGGTGAGCACGAGCCCACCGGCCGGTCCGCGCGCCTCGAGAACGCGTTTCAACTCCACGGTTGCCACGGCGCCCACCCTGCCAGAGCGTGCCGGTGACTGCCAGACTGGCGGCCATGAGCCCGTCCGAACAGCGCCTTGAGGTGGACGGTCGCCTGATCAAGGTGACCAACCTCGACAAGGTGCTGTACCCCGAAACGGGCACCACCAAGGGCGACGTGATCGCCTACTACCAGGCGGTCGCGCCGGCGTTCGTGCCGCACGCGGCCGGACGTCCCGCGACCCGCAAGCGCTGGCCCAATGGGGTCGGCACCCCCGAGCATCCGCAGACGGCGTTCTTTCACAAGAACCTCGACCGAAAATCGACGCCGGAGTGGGTGCGCACCTTCACCATCGAGCACTCCGAGGGCGACAACGTCTACCCGCTGATCGACGATGCCGCGACGCTGGTCTGGCTGGCGCAGCTGGCGGCGCTCGAACTGCACGTGCCGCAGTGGACGGTGCTGGACGGCGAGGTGCAGCCGCCGAACCGGCTGGTGCTCGACCTGGATCCGGGGGTGGGTGCCGGGCTCGAGCACTGCGTCGAGGTGGCCCACCTGCTGCGCGAGGTGCTGGACGCGGTGGGCTTCGCGTCTGTGCCGGTGACCAGCGGCAGCAAGGGCATTCACCTCTATGCCGCACTCGACGGCGCCATGACCTCGGACGAGGTCTCCGGCTGGGCGCACGACCTGGCCCGTTCACTGGAGGCGATGCGGCCCGACCTGGTGGTCAGCGACATGAACAAGAAGCTGCGCGAGGGCCGGGTGCTGCTCGACTGGTCGCAGAACAACGCCGCCAAGACCACGATCGCGCCGTACTCGCTGCGCGGCCGATCGCACCCGACCGTCGCTGCTCCGAGAACCTGGGATGAGCTCGACGCCGGCTTGCGGCAGCTCGAGTTCGACGAGGTGCTGGAGCGGCTGGCCGACGTCGGCGACCCGTTCGCGGCGATCGAGGGGACGGGTCCGGTGGTCGAGCCTGTCGATACCCTGCGCCCCGACCGGCTGACCACCTACCGATCGATGCGCGACGGCGCCAAGACCCCCGAGCCGGTGCCGGCGAGCGCGCCACCGCCCCGTCCGGACGGCAGGTCGTTCGTCATCCAGGAGCACCACGCCCGGCGGCTGCACTATGACTTTCGGCTGGAGCGCGACGGGGTGCTGGTGTCGTGGGCCATTCCGAAGGGTCCGCCGACCGACCCGGCCACGAATCATCTGGCGGTGCAGACCGAGGATCATCCGCTCGAGTACGGCAGCTTCGAGGGCGAGATTCCGCGCGGCGAGTACGGCGGCGGCAGCGTGCGCATCTGGGACGCCGGCACCTTCGAACTGGAGAAGTGGCGCGACGGCAAGGAGGTCATCGCCACCCTCACCGGACGCCCCGACGGCGGCCTGGGCGGGGTGCCGCGACGGTTCGCGCTGCTGCACACCCGGATGGGCGGCGACGCCAAGAACTGGCTGATCCACGCGATGGCGCCCCTGGACGCCGCGGCTGCAGCAGCGGCAGAGGCCGAGCCGGCCGCCGCCGAACTGCCCACGTTCGCGCCGATGCTGGCCACCGCCGGCACCCCCCGGGACGTCCGCGACGGCGACTGGGTGTTCGAGGTGAAGTGGGACGGCTACCGCGCCATCGCCACCGTGGCCGACGGCCACGTGACCCTGACCAGCCGGCGTGGCCTCGACCTGACCCGTGACTTTCCGGAACTCGCCGAACTGGGCAGGCTGCTGGCCGGCCATCAGGCCGTGCTCGACGGCGAGGCGGTGCTGCTCGACGAGCAGGGACGCTCCAGCTTCGAGCGGCTGCAGAACCGCAGCCAGCACCCGGGTGAGGCGTACTTCATGGCGTTCGACCTGTTGTTTCTCGACGGACGCTCGCTGATCCGTGAGCCGTACACGGCGAGGCGGCAGATGTTGGCGCAGCTGCTGGGCGAGAGCACCCGTCGCATCCAGCTGGGCACGCAGCTGGGCTCCGACGCCGACGAGGCGCTGGCGATCAGCGCCGAGCTGGGCCTGGAAGGGGTGGTGGCCAAGCGCCCCGACAGCGTCTATCAGCCCGGACGCCGGGCCCACACCTGGGTCAAGATCAAGCACGTGCTCAGCCAGGAGGTGGTGATCATCGGCTGGACTCCGGGTGAGAGCGCCCGTGCCCGCACGATCGGTGCCCTGCTGATGGCGGTGCCGGACGGCGGGGGGCTCAGCTATGTCGGACGGGTCGGCTCGGGTTTCACCGAGAAGGACCTGGCCGACACCAGGCTGGTGCTGAGCGAGATCGAGGTGCCGACCGCGCCGGCGTCCGATGTGCCCGCAGCCGACGCAAAGCACGCGCACTGGGTGGAGCCGATCCTGGTCGGCGAGGTCAGCTACGGCGTGTGGACGAACGCCGGCCGGCTGCGGATGCCCGTGTGGCGCGGCTGGCGTCCGGACAAGACCCCGGACGACATCGTGCTGCCGGACGATTAGGGCGTGTCAGCCCGGCTGCCGGGATCTGTGGGGCCGTGTTTCGCCGCTGAGCCTCCGACATCCCGGCGGATGCCGGGATCTCCGGGCCGTGCCTGCCCGCTGAGCCCCCGTCATTCCGGCGGATGCCGGGATCTCCGGCGCGGTGATCCGGTGGTCGAGCCTGTCGGGACGTCGCCGCTGAGCCTCCGTCATCCCGGCGGATGCCGGGATCTCCGGCGCGGTGATCCGGTGGTCGAGCCTGTCGGGACGTCGCCGCTGAGCCTCCGTCATTCCGGCGGATGCCGGGATCTCCGGCGCGGTGATCCGGTGGTCGAGCCTGTCGGGACGTCGCCGCTGAGCCTCCGTCATTCCGGCGGATGCCGGGATCTCCGGCGCGGTGATCCGGTGGTCGAGCCTGTCGGGACTTCGCCGCTGAGCCTCCGTCATTCCGGCGGATGCCGGGATCTCCGGCGCGGTGATCCGGTGGTCGAGCCTGTCGGGACGTCGCTGCTGAGCCTCCGTCATTCCGGCGGATGCCGGGATCTCCGGCGCGGTGATCCGGTGGTCGAGCCTGTCGGGACGTCGCTGCTGAGCCTCCGTCATTCCGGCGGATGCCGGGATCTCCGGCGCGGTGATCCGGTGGTCGAGCCTGTCGAGAGTTCGCCGACCCTAAATGGTGAGATCCCGGCATTCGCCGGGATGACGGGCTGCTGTGGCGCTGGTGGAGACTCGTTCAGTCGGTTTTCGGCAGGCTCAGTCGCCGGTGGGTGATGTTCCGGCATTCGCCGGGATGACGGGCTGTTGTGGTGCTGTTGGAGACTCGTTTACTTGGGTTTGGGCAGGCTCAGTCGCCGGTGGGTGAGATCCCGGCATTCGCCGGGATGACGGGCTGCTGTGGCGCTGGTGGAGACTCGTTTACTTGGGTTTGGGCAGGCTCAGTCGCCGGTGGGTGAGATCCCGGCATTCGCCGGGATGACGGGCTGCTGTGGCGCTGGTGGAGACTCGTTTCGTCGGGTTTTGGGCAGGCTCAGTCGCCGGTGGGTGAGATGCCGGCATTCGCCGGCATGACGGGCTGCTGTGGTGCTGGTGGAGACTCGTTTCGTTGGATCTCGGCAGCCATGATGGCGCACAACGGTCGGTGACCGGCTGGGCTCAGCCCGGTTGCTGCGCCTCGCCTTCGGGTGACGACACGTTGAACATCCACTCGATGCCGTACTTGTCCTTGACGATGCCGTAGATGTCGCCCCAGATCTGCTTCTCGAGCGGCATGCCGGCGCTGCCGTCGGCCGCGAGCGCCTCGAACCAGCCCTTCATCGTGTCGAGGTCGTCACCGAAGAACGAACAATAGACCCGGGTGCCACCCCAGGTCTGTTCTGCGCCGGGCATGGCGTCGGAGGCCGAGATCACGAAGCCGTCCCCACGCAGCGCGCCGTGCATCAGGCCGTCTTCGGGCATGTCGGTCATGCCGTAGTCGCCGAAGCCGAACAGCTGCAGGTCGCCGCCGAAGACCGAGTGGTAATAGGTCATCGCCTCGCGGCCGTTGCCCGGAAAGTTGAGGTAGGGGCTGAGCGAGATTGCCATGCGTTTCTCCTTGTGAATCGTTGATGGATGGGACGAAGGTGGTGCGCTACAACACCAGGTACTGCCTGCCGTCGATGAGTTCGCGGGCCGCGTCGAGGTGACCGGCGTGGGTGGCGGTCTCGACGAGTACGTGCACGAGGACCGTCCGCAGGTCGGGAAGGCCAGACCCGCCTGGCCCCACCACGACTCGGGCCGGCGTGGCGGTGCGTCCAGGTCGGTGGCTTCGATGAGCGCATCGGACGCGGCCGCAGCCACCCGGTAGGCGTCGATCACGCCCGCCGCCGATTCGTCGGCGCCGACGAGCCAGTCGGCGTTGTCGCCGGGCGGCCAGAAGTCGAGCGGCCCGCTGGCCATCACCACCTCGAACCAGTACCGCTCGTCCGAGAGAGTGAGGTGACGCACCAGGCCGAGGGGGGTCCAGCCCGACGGCAGCGACGAGGTGCGCAGTTGCGCCTCGCTGAGCCCGTCGAGCTGCTCCACAACGTGCCGCCGCTGACCGCGCAGACGCTCGAGCAGCAGGTCGCGTTCGCCGGACGTCTTCATGCAGGCACCCTGACAGGCGTCACCGACAGATCTGCGGCGCTGAACGTCCGAATCACGACACACCCCAAGTTGACGTTGTGAACATGGCGTGCGAAACACAGTAGGGTGCTGCCATGGACGAGGCAAGCCCCGCGCGTCCGTACCATCACGGCAACCTGCGCTCGGCACTGGTGGAGGCGGGCTACGCTCTGGCCGTCGAGCAGGGCCCCGAGGCGCTCACGCTGCGGGGGGCGACCCGGCGAGCGGGTGTCAGCCCGACCGCGGCCTACCGGCATTTCACCGACCTCGACCAACTGCGCACCGCCGTCGGTATTCGCGCACTGCAGGCCCTGGCCGCCACCATCGAGCAGCATCAGTCCGCGGTCACCGCGCTCGCCGGCCTGCCCCGGCGCAGAGCACTTCTCGAGGCAGTCGGCACCGGCTACATCGCGTTCGCCCTCGATCATCCTCACGTTTTTCGGGTTGGCCTGTTCGGTCTGCTCGGCATGCAGCACGCCGAGCTGCCCGAGGGTGCGGGCCAGACCGGACGCACGCCGTTTCAGCTGCTCACCGATGCCCTCACCGGTCTTGCTGACGTGGGCGCGCTCGAGCGCGACGCCGTATCGTCTGCGGCGATCCACTGCTGGTCGAGCGTGCACGGCTTCGCCTCGCTGGCCATTCTCGGCCCGCTCAGCGGCCAGCCCCGCGAGGTGCAGGACGCGCTCGCGCAGCGGCTCGTACGCGACGTGGTGGACGGGGTGCTGGGCGCGCACGCGGTGCGCAACCGGCTGGGCGCCTGGCACTAGGGGTCTGCTGAACAAGGCTGTTCCGAGCGAGGACGTGCTGGGCGGGATGAGCTGGAAGGCCACATCGAGGGTCTGTAGTGGGCCTACCGGCCCAAGATGTGGCTGCGGCAGATCGCCCGCCCAGTGCGCCGCAGCCGGGACATGATTGTTCAGCAGGCTCCTAACGCCCCTGTTGAGGAAGGCCGTCGGGCTGGCACACTGCCCGCGTGGTGGAGTTCGACTTTTCCGGCGTGGTGATCGGCTGGCGCGGCCCCGCGCCGTTCCACTTCGTCCCCCTGCCCGACTGGGTCGCGGACGAGGTGGCGGCGCTGGCCAGGGCCGTCACCTACGGCTGGGGCATGATCCCGGTCGAGGCCGGCATCGGCGGCACCACCTGGACCACCTCGCTGTTCCCCAAGGACGGCGGCTACCTGCTGCCGGTCAAGGACGCCGTGCGCAAGGCCGAGTCGCTCGCCGTCGAATCGCCGGTGGACGTGACGCTGCGCGTCCTGGGACTGTGACTGCGAGTCCCCGAGTGTGATGTCGCATTCTCGCTAGGCCCGGGCGCCGGCAGCGTCCAGAATGGAACGCATGATCCCCAGCCGCGAGGTGTGCCTGAGAGCCGTCGCCAGCCGTGACGCGCGCTTCGACGGTGAGTTCTTCACCGCCGTGCGCACCACCCGGATCTACTGCCGGCCCAGCTGCCCGGCGCTCACGCCGAAGCCGCGCAACACCCACTTCTACCCCAGCGCCGCCGCCGCGCAGGAGGCCGGGTATCGCGCCTGCCGACGCTGCCGTCCCGACACCGTGCCCGGGTCCGCCGCCTGGAACGTGCGCGCCGATACCGCCGCCCGCGCCATGCGGCTGATCGGCGACGGGCTGGTCGATCGCGAGGGCGTCCCGGGCGTAGCCGAACGGCTCGGGTACTCGGTGCGGCAGCTGCAACGGCTACTGGCCGACGAGCTGGGGGCCTCCCCGCTGGCGCTGGCCCGGGCGCAACGGGCGCACACCGCCCGAATCCTGCTCGAAACCACCCCGATGCGGCTCGGCGAGGTGGCGTATGCGGCCGGTTTCGGCTCCGTCCGGTCATTCAACGACGCGATCCGGGCCACGTACGCGCTCACCCCGGGCGAGTTGCGGCCGCGGCTGCGCCGCCGTCCCGGTGCCGACACCCGGCTCGGCGCGCTGGAGTTGCGGTTGCCGCTGCGGTTGCCGTTCGAGCCCGGCAACCTGTTCGGCCACCTGGTGGCCACGGCCGTGCCGGGGGTGGAGGAGTGGCGCAACGGCGCCTACCGGCGCACCCTTGAGCTGCCGAACGGCCCCGGCATCGTGGCGCTCGCGCCCAGGCCCGATCATGTGGCCGCCACGCTGTGGCTGTCCGATCCGCGTGATCTCACCCCGGCCATCGCCCGCTGTCGCCGGCTGCTCGATCTGGACGCCGACCCGGTCGCCGTCGACCAGGTGCTGGCCGCCGACCCGGCGCTGGCGCCGCTCGTTCATGCCGCGCCCGGACGTCGGGTGCCCGGCACCGTCGACGGTGCCGAACTGGCGCTCCGCACGGTGCTCGGCCAGCAGGTGTCGACCGCGGCCGCCCGCACCCAGACCGGACGGTTGGTGGCCCGGGTCGGCACGCCGATCAGCGATCCTGACGGTGGCCTGACCCACCTGTTTCCGGCGCCGGACGCGTTCGCCGCACTCGACCCCGCGCAGCTCCCCGGACCGCGGAAGCGCGCGGAGACGCTGATCGGGCTGGCGTCCGCGATCGCCGCCGGTGAGCTCGACCTCGACCCTGGCGCCGACCGAGCCCGGACGCGGCACCACCTGGCCGCGTTGCTGGGCATCGGCCCCTGGACCGTCGAACTCGTCGCCATGCGCGCCCTCGGCGATCCGGACGCGTTTCCGGCCGGTGACCTGGGCATCGTCCGGGCCGGTTCGGCACTGGGCTGGACCGATCCGCGCGCGGCCGCGGAGCGCTGGCGACCCTGGCGCAGCTACGCCACCCAGTATTTGTGGGCGACCCTCGACCATCCGATCAACACCCTGCCGGAGGTTTCATGAACACCAGCACCATCGACAGCCCGGTCGGGCCGGTCTCGATCAGCGTCAACACCGAGGGCGCGGTCACGTCCGTACTCTTCGGCGAGCCGGACGTGCCCGCGCCCCCGTCCGAGGCGTCCGAGGCGGCGGCGGATCAGCTGCGCGAGTACTTCGCCTGCGAGCGGACGACCTTCGACCTCACGCTGGCGCCGACCGGCACGGCGTTTCAGCGCACGGTGTGGGCGGCATTGCGTGAAATTCCCTACGGCCGCACCGAGAGCTACGGCGCCCTGGCGGCCCGGATCGGGCAGCCCACCGCGTCCCGGGCCGTCGGGCTGGCCAACGGACGTAACCCGATCGCGATCGTGGTGCCCTGCCATCGGGTGATCGGAGCGTCCGGCACGCTCACCGGGTACGCCGGAGGCCTGGACCGCAAGCGCTGGCTGCTCGACCACGAACGCGACGCGCAGGACGTCCTGCTCTGATCTGACCGCCGCGAACAGTGCCGCTCGGCTAACTATTTGCCGCTCGCCAAGCTCCCCCGCTGTCAACCTGGGGGTGAGACAGTTCGCGAGTGGGAGGGCAGGGCGTGGGTCAGATCAGTGTGGAGCCGGGGATGTCGGCTGGGGGGCATCGACGCTTTTCGTTGGAGTTTCGGGTGGAGTTCTTGCGCGCGTGGGATGGGTGCGTTGAGCGGGGTGCGAAGACGCGGCTATTGCGGGAGTACGGACTGGATCGGAACACCGTCTATGCGTGGGTGCGGGCGCGGGATAACGGCGAGCTGGAGCAGTCTCAGCAGCGGGTGGCGAGCCGCTCGGATGTGGGTCAGATGCGTGCCGAGTTGGCTCGATTGCGGGCCGAGAATGAAACGCTGCGGCGCAAGACCGCTCAGGCCGAAGCGGCAACCGAGATCCTGGGAAAAGCGTTCGAGCTCTTGGAGGGGATCACGACGAGCTCGGAACCGGATTCGCAGATCCCGCCGGCGTTGATGTCCGCGACCGAGTACGCGTCATGGCTGAAGCGGCTCAAGTTGTCCTGACCGACGCGGTCTCAGCGCTGTCAACGACGGCGGGCTGGACGATTAGCCGAGCCTGTCGTGTCACTGGCCTGCCACGCGCCTCTTTCTATCGGTTGACCAGGGGTTATTGTCACGATCGGCGGGTGCCGGAGCCGGTGCCGCATCGTGACCGGCACCAGCCGGCGGCCCTGGCCGAGGCCGAGCGGGCCCAAGTGATCGAGTCGCTGGTGGCGGATGAATACGCCGAGCTGTCGGTCGTGCAAACCTATTGGCGCAGTTTCGATGCCGGGCAGGTGAGCTGTTCGCAAGCCACGTTCTACCGGATCGCCCGATCCGAGAACCTGGTCGGGGATCGCCGCCGGCAACGGAGCCAAGGCAGCGGATCACGCCGGAAACGGCCCGCTCCGACCGCGCAGGCGTTCCGACCGAACCAACTGTGGTCCTGGGACGCGACCGAGTTGTGCGGCGGCCCAGAAGGCCTCGAGTGTTACCAGTTGATGCTGATCCTCGACGTCTACTCTCGCTTCCCGACCGGCTGGCTGATCGAACCCACTACCACCAGCCACGCCGCCAAAAGGCTCTTCCGGCGCGCGTTCCAGCAACACGGCCACGTGGATGTCGTCCATGCCGATAACGGCTCCGCGATGCGCTCAGCCGACCTGGCCGGCGTCTTCAACGACCACCACGTCACCGGATCGTTCTCCCGTCCGCGCGTCAGCAACGACAACCCGTTTTCCGAATCCATGTTTAAAACCATCAAATACGACATCGACCACCCACCCCGGTTCGATGACATCGACCACGCCCGCGCCTGGACACAAGCTTTCCTCGATCGATACGCCAACCACCACAGACACTCCGGCATCGGCTACTACACCCCGGCTGCCGTCTACCACGGCACCGTCGCCACCGACCAAGCCCGACGGCAAGCACAACTCGACGCCTACCACGCCGCACACCCCAACCGCTTCCGACAAGCACCCCGAGCCCCCACCGTCGGACCCACCGGCATCAACACTCGCGAACTGTCCACACCAGGTTGACAACTTCGGAGCTCCGCGAGCGGCAAATAGTTAGGCGAGCGCCAAGGGGACGGACCGAACTGCTCAGGCGGGCGGTCCGCTGGGCGGGGTGGCCAGCCGGGCCGCAGCAGCGTTCACCTTCTTGGCTTCCTGGCGCCGATCCCACCAGCGCCGGATCACCAGCCAGCCCAGAAACCAGCCGCCCAGCGCGGTGACCAGCCACACGATCAGGGCCGTGCGCACCCAGGCACCGAGTCCCGAGATGGTCAACCCGCCGCCGGACAGCAGGGTGGCGACCCACAGCGCGAGCAGGGTGGACACGATGCCGATGCCGCCGAGTACGGCCGAGGCGTACTTGCGCGCCATGTTCCACACGAAGGGCGACAGGATCGCCTGCGCGGCTGCGAAGATCAACACGGCGATCACGAACCCCGACCACTGCAGGGTCACGCCCGTGGCTACGTTGGCGGCGATCAACAGCCCAACCGCGGACAGCACCACGTTGATGGCGAAGGTCAACAATGCGCGGATCATGGCATGAGCGTCCCACCCCGACCCGCCCGCGACAAGCACCCCACGCGCCGGGTCAGGGCGAATCGCCCGATCGCGGCTGCACCTCGGTCAGCTCGATCGGTTGCCGAGCCGATCGGCCGTGCTTCAACCGGTGCCGCAGGTTGCCCAGCGCCGCCGAGAGCAACCGGGCCGGCTCGGTGCCGCGGTACTCCACCCGGTCGCTGCCGATCAGCCCGAGCAGCGGCTCGGCCGCCTCGTCGGGGTCGAGCCCGAGCGCCGCCACCACGGACGGGAACCGCTCCAGACCCTGCCCGAACCCACGGACGGCGTCGATGCGGCCCAGCATGTCGGTGCGCACCAGGCCGGGGTTGAAGGCATGCACCCGCACCCCGCTGCCCTTCTGTTCCGACGCCAGTGCACGCGTGAACGCCCGCACCCACGTCTTCGCCGAGCCGTACGCCGCCTGGTTGGTGACCGGGCCGTCGTCCCCGCGTCCGAGCAGGTTGATCAGGTCGCCCGCGCCCTTCGGCACCATCGCATCCAGGGCGGCCAGCGAGCCGAAGTAGGTGCCGCGGATCACCGTGTCCGTGGTGGCCAGAAAGTCGCTCTCGGGTGTCAGCCGCACCGGGCCGAACGCGCCCGCCCGGCCGGCGTTGTTCACCCACAGATCGAGCCGTCCGGTGCTCTCGATCGCCGCGTCGCGCAGCGCGAACACCTCTTCGCGGCGGGTGACGTCGCAGCGCAACGCGTCCACGGCCAGGCCTGCTCGCGCCACCGCGCCGCGGCCTGCGTGACCCGCGCTTCGTTGCGCGACCCGATCAGCACCCGGCAGCCTCGTCCGGCGAGCAGGGCGGTGATCGCCGCACCCAGGCCGCTGCCGCCGCCGGTGACCACCGCCGTCCGTCCGGACAGATCGACGGGCTCAGTACTGCGCTTCGCGAACATGACACCTTCCTGTTCGGGGGCCGATGTGCCACGGTGACCCCATGATGCCAACCGATACCGCCCGGTGCGTGCCTGCGCGGAGGCCGTGATGGGTGCCGAAACGCCGCAGCAGTACCTGGACGCCGCCCCCGAGCCCGGACGTCTGTGGCTGACCGAGTTCTGGGCCCACGTTGAGCAGCGCTGCCCCGACCTGCCGTTGGTGATGTTCCGCTCGACGCCGATGTTCAAGTTCACCGACAGCTACCTCAAGGGCTACGTGATGTTCACCGCGGCCAAGGGTCACTTCTCGGCGCACGCCATCGACTTCGACCTGGTCGCCGCCGCGCAGCAGTCGATCACCGGTGCGTTCGGCGGCAAGGGGTCGGTGAGCGTCAAGTACGCCAACACCGACGCCAAGCCGGAACTCACCCAGTTCGTGGACGACGTGCTGCGCCGCCACGGCTACCTGAACTGAACTTCACTGCTACATCTGGATCTCGCCGAGTTCGTTCCAGCCGTCCTGGTCGATCTCGTAGCTGATGATCTTCGGACGGCTGGCCGCGTACTGGCCCTGGGTGGCCATCGCCGTGCGGAAGTGCTCGCTGTTCACATGCAGTCCGCCGGCTTCACCGTCGCGGAACGCCTCGACCAGGACGTACTCGTTCGGGTTGTCGACGCTGCGCGACCAGTCGAACCACAAGCAACCGGGCTCGGCGCGGGTGGCCTCGGTGAACTCACGGGTGAGCTCCATGAAGTCGTCGGCGTACTCGGGCTTCACGTCCCACTTCACTGTGATGGTGATCATGGGGGACAGTGTGCACGGTGCCGTCGCCGCCCGCAGTAGCCCGGGGCGATCATTCTCACCCCGCGACAACAGACGGCGACAGCCCCCCGCGTCAGCAGCAGCGTTCCTGCACCGCCGACTCGGCCGCGTCGGCTCGCTGCCGCCACCAGGCGCGCGCATCCAGCGGCGGCTGGCCGGGGTGCTGCACCCGGTGCCGCTGCACGTACCGGTCATAGGCCGAGTCGCCCAGCAGATCCCCGACGAATCCGCTGAGGGTGCGCCAGCCCCGGGCGAGCGCTGTCATGTCGCGACCGGCTCGTCATCGTCGCCCAACTTCGACTCGTCGAGCAGGACTCCGCGGCCGTGTCCAGCCAGGAGTGCCGGATCGCCGACGATCGCGTACTCGGCCTCGACCTTGCGCTCCAGCGGGGAGGCGATCAGGTGCGAAGGAGCGTAGAAGTTCGACTCGACGCGCGGATCCTCCGACGAGGGTGCGTCCTCACCGCGGACGGTGCGTGCCACCCGCACGCCGGCCGCCACCAGTACCGCGGCCACCGACACCACGAACACGATCGACAGGGTGCCCTGGATGAAGGTGTTGCGGGCCACCGCCTGCTGGATCGCCAGGTTGGCGGCGTCCAGGTTGCCGGTGGCGAGCTTCGCCTGGGCGTCGGCGTACTGCCTCCAGTAACCCAGTGCCGGGTCGCTGCTGAAGATCTTCTGGAACGAGGCGGTGAAGGTGGTCGCCACATCGAACGTCAGCGGCAGCAGCGGTATCCAGACCCACTTCAGGTAGCCCTTGCGCACCACCATCACCGTCACCACGGTGAGCGCCACCGCCGCGATCAGCTGATTGGCGATGCCGAACAGCGGGTACAGCGTCTGAATGCCACCGCGCGGGTCGGTGACACCCATCAGCAACAGCGAACCCCAGGCGGCAACGACGATCGCGGTGGTGATCCACGACCCGACCCGCCAGGACGGGTTGGCGAACTTCGGCACCCAGTTGCCGATCGCGTCGGAGAGCTGGAACCTCGCCACCCTGGTGACGGCGTCCACCGCCGACAGAATGAAGAGCGCTTCGAACATGATCGCGAAGTGGTACCAGAAGCCCATCATTCCGGTGCCGCCGATCAGCGGGACGCGGTGCAGGATCGCCGCCATGCCCACCGCCAGGGTGGGGGCGCCGCCCGTCCGCGAGACGACGGAGGCCTCGCCGACGTCCTCGGCCACCTGTTCGAGGGCTTCCGGCCCGCTGATCACGCGCTCGGTGCCGTTGGGGTCGGTGACCCGCCACTCGACGGCGACCGGCGTTCCGTCGGGGTTCACCGCCAGCTTCTGGACGGCCTTCGTGGCCGCATCGGCCTTCTCGGCGCCGGTCGAGGCGGCGCTGATCGACGTGCCCGCGGCCGCGTTGATCGAGGCGGTGGACATGTTCATCGCGAAGTAGACGCCCTGGTTGAGGCTGACCGCCGCGCACAGGGCGGCGACCGCGACGAACGACTCCATCAGCATGCCGCCGTAGCCGATGAAGCGGGCCTGCGACTCCTTCTGGATCATCTTCGGCGTGGTGCCGGACGACACCATGGCATGCATGCCGGACAGCGCGCCGCAGGCGATGGTGATGAACAGGAACGGGAACAGGGCACCGGCGAACACCGGGCCGGCGGTGTTGAACGCGAAGTTGGTGAAGGCCGGCATTTCGGCGATCGGGCGGACCAGGACGATGCCCATCGCCAGCACCACGATGGTGCCGACCTTCATGAAGGTGGAGAGGTAGTCGCGCGGGGTGAGCAGCAGCCACACCGGCAGCACGGCGGCGGCGAAACCGTAGATCACCATCGCCCAGACCAGGGTGGTGGGCGAGAGGTGCAGGTAGGCGCCGAGCGGGCTCTCGGCCACCCACCGTCCGCCGATGATGGCGGCGATCAACAGCGCGAATCCGACGAGCGAGACCTGGGTGATCTTGCCCGGCTGGATGAACCGCAGCCACAGCCCCATCAGCAGCGCGATCGGAATGGTGCACCCCACGGCGAACACGCCCCACGGGCTTTCGGCGAGGGCGTTCACGCAGACCATGGCCAGCACGGCCAGCACGATCATCAGCATCGCGAAGACCACGACCAGGGCGATGGTGCCGCCGACCGGGCCGATCTCGTCCCTGGCCATCTGGCCCAGGGACCGTCCGCCGCGGCGCATCGAGTAGAACAGCACCAGCATGTCCTGGACGGCTCCGGCGACGATCACGCCGAAGATGATCCACATGGTGCCGGGCAGGTAACCCATCTGGGCGGCCAGCACCGGGCCGACCAGCGGTCCGGCGCCCGCGATGGCGGCGAAGTGGTGGCCGTAGAGCACCACCCAGTGGGTGGGGTCGAAGTCGGTGCCGTTGTTGATCCGCTCTGCTGGCGTGGCGTTGGTGTCGTCGGGCCGCATCACCGCCCGCTGCACGAACAGGGCGTAGAACCGGTAGCCGATCATGTAGGTGCAGACCGCGGCGATTACGAACCAGATCGTGTTCACCTGCTCGCCGCGGACGATGGCCAGCATCGTCCAGGCCCAGGCTCCGAGCAGCGAGACCACCACCCACAAGGCGACCTTCAGCGGCGTCCACTTGCCCCGCGGGCGCAGCGCGACCGGCGTGCCGCGCGGGTTGCGGATGATCTGTGCGGATTCGTCGTCGGAATAGCTGGGAACGGTGGGTGCGGTATCGACTGACATGTGTCGCCTCCGGCTCGGGTGGTTACACAGCATCCTGCAGCAAATTGCATCGGTTGGGGGCGAGTGGGTGAAGGTACCTGAGGGTTTCGCGCCGCCGCCCAGTGTTATGCGACACGCCCTAGGCTGAGCGGATGCTGACCGCGCTGCACGCATTGGTCTACTCCGACGATCCCGCCGCCACGCGCCGGTTCTTCAGCGAGGTGCTCCGGCGGCCGTTCGTCTCAGAAGGGGAGCGCGGCGACCCGTCCGACTGGCTGATCTTTCGCACCGGCCCCAGTGAACTCGGCGTGCACCCGACCCAGGAGGGGGAGTGGAGCGCCCCGCGGCACCATTCGTTGTCGCTGATCTGCGACGACCTGGACGCCACCATGGCCGAGCTGGCTGCCCGCGGCGCCGGCTTCACGGGCGTTCCCCGTGAGCTGGGCTTCGGACGCGGGGTGCTGCTGCAGGTGCCCGGCGCGGACGACCTGCTGCTCTACCAGCCGGCCCACGCCACCGCCCACGACCTGCCCGCCGGCCACGGTGCCCACGAACCCACTGAGGCCACCGGCACCCATCGCGGCACCCGGATGCCGGTCACCGAGCCCGAGTGGGAGCAGCACTACGCCCCCGAAGCGATCTGGAGCGGCAACCCCAACGGGGCACTGGTCGCCGAGGTGACCGACCTCGGGCCCGGACGCGTCGTCGATGTCGGTTGCGGCGAGGGCGCGGACGCGGTGTGGCTGGCGGGCCGGGGCTGGCGGGTGACGGCTTTCGACGTCGCCGACGCCGCGCTCGAACGTGGCCGGGCCGCGGCCGAGGCGGCTGGTGTTGCCGTCGACTGGGTGCGGGCCGGGCTGCTGTCGTCCGAGCTCGAAGCGGGCTCGTTCGACCTGGTCACCGCCTGTTACCCGGCGTTGCAGCGCACCCCCGAGCGGCTCGCCGAGCAGGCGCTGCTAGCGCTCGCCGCACCCGGCGGGCGTGTGTTGATGCTGGCCCACGCCGACGTCGATCGCGCCACGGCGCTCGAGCACGGCTTCGACCCCGACGACTACCTCGATCCTGACGATCTGGTGGCGGCGGCGTCCGACGGCTGGACGATCGAGCGGCACGAGCGGCGTCCGCGCAGCATCGAGGGGGGTGCCGGCGCGGGGCACCACACCGACATCGTGCTGGTGCTGCGACGCACCGGGGCCGACTCGTGAGCGCGCAGCGGGTCGCACTGGTGACCGGGGCCTCGTCCGGCATCGGCGCCGAGACGGCGCGGAGGCTGGCCGATGCCGGCTGGATCGTCTACGCGGCGGCCCGGCGCACCGATCGGCTGGAGCAGCTTCGTGGGCGGCAGGTGCGGCCGCTGACGATGGCCGTGACCGACGAGGCGTCGATGACCGCCGGCGTGCAGCAGGTGCTGGCCGAGGCCGGCCGCATCGACGCGCTGGTGAACAACGCCGGCTACGGCAGCTACGGCGCCGTCGAGGACGTGCCGCTGAGCGAGGCCCGGCGTCAGTTCGAGGTCAACCTGTTCGGAGCGGCACGGCTGGTGCAACTGGTCGCGCCCGGCATGCGCGAGCGCGGCTCGGGACGCATCGTCAACGTCAGCTCGATGGGCGGCCGGTTCGCGATGCCGTTCGGTGCCTGGTACCACGCCACCAAGTTCGCACTCGAGGGTTTCAGCGACGCGCTGCGCCAGGAGCTGGAGCCGTTCGGGGTGCAGGTGGTGGTGATCCAGCCCGGGGCGATCCGTACCGAGTGGGGCGACATCGCTGCGCAGTCGGCCGTCGAGGCCTCGGGCCAAGGGGCCTACGCCGACAGCGCGCGGCGGGTGGCCGAAGCGCTTGAAGGCGCCTCCGGATCCGCCCCGTCCGTGGTCGCCGAAGCGATCGCCAAGGCGGTCACCGCCAGGCGTCCGCGGGTCCGGTATGCGATCGGTCTGGGTGCCAAGCCGGCGACCGCGGCGGCCCGCCTGCTGCCCGGCCGCGCGCTGGACGCGATCATCGCCCGCGGCATCGGCTGAGGCGACGCGATGAAGGAACCTGTCCGCGAGCGCAAGGCGGCGCGTGCCGGTGAGCCCGATGCGCCGCGGGTGCAGCGTTCGGGGCGCGTCTGGCAGGTACGCTCCGCGGCGGCGGCTCGGCAGTTGCTGCGCGAGCGACGCTCGACCACGCAGGCCGGCTTCACCGCCGAGGCGATCCCCAAGGGCTATCTGAAGCATCATCCGATCTTGATGTCGGACGGTCCGCTGCACGACGAGCAACGCACCAAGGTGGGCCGGTTCTTCGCGCCCAAGGTGGTCGAGGCCAAGTACCTCGGCCTGATGCAGTCGTGCGCCGACCGGTTGCTCGGCGACGCGGAGGCGTCCGGGGTGGTGCGGCTGGACGAACTGGCCCTGCTCTACACCGTCGAGGTGACGGCCGAGGCGGTGGGGCTGACCGAGTCGCCGGTACCGGCGATGGCGAAGCGGCTGGTGTCGTTCTTCAACCAGCCGCCGTTCGACATCACTAGGCCCGAGCTGGGCCGCACCCCGCGGCAGTGGGCGCAGGCGGCGTTCAACGGGCTGCTGCCGATCGTGCGGTTCTATGCCCGTGACGTGCGTCCGGCGATTCGGGTGCGGCGCGCGCAAGCCCGCGATGACGTGATCAGCCATCTGATCGCCGAGGGGTACACCAACGCCGACATTCTGGTGGAGTGCGTCACCTACGGCACCGCCGGCATGGTCACCACCCGTGAGTTCATCGCGATGGCCGCGTGGCACCTGCTCGGCAACGACGCGGTGCGGGCGCGCTACCTGGTGGCCGAGCAGGCCGAGCGGCTGGCGATACTGAACGAGATCATTCGGCTCGAACCGGTGGTCGGGCATCTCTACCGGCGGGTGCAGCAGCCGGTCACGTTCAGCGACCAGGGTGAAGAGCACACGGCCGAGCCGGGAGATCTGATCGACCTGTGCATCCGTCCGGCCAACGCCGACCCCGAGACCGTCGGCGAGTTACCACTCGCGCTGTGCCCCGGGCGTCCGTTGCCGCGGGGAGTGAACGAAGCGGTGCTCAGCTTCGGCGACGGGGCGCACAAGTGCCCCGGCCAACCGCTGGCGATGCTCGAATCCGATGTGCTGCTCCGCCGGCTGCTGGCGCGTCCGGTGAGCATCGTGTCCGAACCCACCATCGAGTGGGACGACCTGATCGCCGGCTATGCGCTGCGCGGGTTCGTGCTGCGCCTGGGCTGAGTGGTTCTCGTCGCACCGGGTCACATGGCCGAAGGCCTCCAGGCCGGTGCGGTACGCCCCGGTTCTGAGATCACCCGCACGGGTCGAGCAGGTTCTCGGCGTGTCGCGGGGTGAGGGTGACGCTGGTGTCGAGATCTCAGAATGATCACGATTGCCCCCGGCACTCAGTAAGAGTCCCGGGGAGTGGTGGGCTTTGAGGTCATCTCGATGCCGACCGGTCAGCCCTGGTTGAGGGCGACGGGTTCATTGTTGCTGGGTTTGCCGATTTTGGCCATGGATTCTTCGGAGAGGTAGCGGCGCTCATCGGTGGCCCATTCGTCGTGGGTGTCGGCCAGGACGGCGCCGACGAGTCGGATGACGGCGGCTTCGTTGGGAAAGATGCCGACCACGCGGGCGCGGCGTTTGATTTCCTTGTTGAGCCGCTCGAGCGGGTTGGTGGACCAGATCTTGCGCCAGTGCTCGCGGGGAAGACCGCGAAGGCGAGCACTTCGGCTTTCGCTTGATCCATCAGGTCACCGATCTTGGGGTAGCGGCCGGCGAGCTCGCCGGTGACCTTGTCCCATTGGTTGCTCATCGAGGGCAGGTCGGGTTGAGCGAAGATGGTGCGGAACACCGCGGCGACCATTTCGGCCTCGCCCTTGGCGACGTGGGCGAGCACGTTGCGGATGAAGTGCACCCGGCAGCGTTGATGGCTGCTGCCCTGCAGGCCGCGGGCGATGGCAGCGACCAGGCCTGCGTGCTGGTCGGAGATGACCAGCCTCACCCCGGCCAGGCCGCGCTTCTTCAACGAGGTGAGGAAGCCGCGCCAGAACACTTCGTCTTCGCTGTCACCGACGTCGACGCCGAGGATCTCGCGGCGGCCCTGATCAGTGACGCCGGTGGCGACCACGACCGCTTTGGACACCACCATCGCCTGCTCGGTCCGCACATGCAGATAGGTGGCGTCCAGATAGACGTAAGGGAACCTGACATGGTCGAGTCGGCGGGTGCGGAACGCACCGACGGTCTCGTCCAAGCCGGCGCAGATGCGTGACACCTCCGACTTGGAGATGCCGGTGCCGCCCAGGGCAACCACCAGATCATCGACGCTGCGGGTGGAAACGCCGTGCACGTAGGCCTCCATCACCACCGCATACAGGGCCTGATCAATCCTGCGTCGCGGCGACAAGATGCTCGGGAAGAACGAGCCGCTGCGCAGTTTCGGCACCGCCAACTGGATGTCGCCGGCATGGGTGGTGAGCAGCCGGGGTCGTGACCCGTTGCGCTCAGTGGTGCGGGTCTCGGTGCGTTCATACCGGCCGGCACCGATCACGCTGCTTGCTTCGGTATCGATCAGGTCCTGCATCGCGACCCGGACACACTCGCGGATGAAATCGGTGCCCTCCCCGGAGCGGAACACCTCCATCAGCTCGGACAAGGCAGAATCAGACAAGGCCATCGGTGAGCTCTCCTTCGATGAGTACTTGGCGGTACACATCGAGAATCTCGCCGATGGCCCCCTCACTCAGGACGCCGCGCCGTCACCCAAACCCCACCACTCCCCGGGGCTCTGTCGGCACTCACAAACAGGGTCGCGAAAAGTGCATTCAAGGGCATGAGAGACATTCACGAACTGTTGGCGACCAGCCGCGGCGTACTGGTGCGCAAAGACCACCGTACGATCGCTGCACAGCTTGACTATGCGATCCGTACCGGCCGGCTCGAGAGCATCTTGCCCGGCATCTACACCGCCCCGAAACCGACCTGGCAAGCGCGAATAAGAGCCGCCGACGCCTTTCGTCCGGGTTGCATCATCACCGGAGCGGCTGCGGCGCTGGCGTTGTGGTGGCCGGAGGTGCCGATCAGCGCAGTGTCGGTCGCGGTGACCAACGTGATCGAACCGCAGTACCCGGGCTTTCGCTGGGAGCGCCGCACCCTGTCGCCCGACCTGGTCACCGAGGTCGACGGGTTGCGGTTCGTGCACCCGGCGGTGTCGGTGCTGGACCTGATTCCGCTGCTGGGCGGCGCGGTGATCGACGAGGCCCTGCGTCGCCGCGCCGTCAGCCTGGAAGCGCTGTGGCAGGCCTTGCGGGCGCAGCGCGGGCGGCCCGGCAACCGGCAGTGTGCCCGGCTGCTGCACGATTCGCGCAACGAGCCCTGGTCGCCGGCTGAACGAAAGGCGCACGTGCTGCTGCGCGCCGCCCGGATCCACGGCTGGCGGGCCAACCACTGCATTGTGGTCAACGGCGTCAATCACTGGGTCGACATCGCGTTTCCCAAGCAGCAACTCGTGGTCGAGATCGACGGTTGGACCTATCACGGCGGGCAGGTGGCGTTCGTCGACGACCGGTGGCGCTACGCGCGGCTGGGAGCACACGGGTGGCCGGTGCTGCCCTTCGCGGCCTCCGCGCTGGACGACGACCCCGACGAGTTCATTCGGCTGGTGCGCATCGCGCTGGCGAACCGCAGTCTCTGAAATCCTGACACCAGACGACGACCCGACCCGCGACACGCCGTACAACGTGTCGACTACTGCGGGTCATTTCAGAACCGGGACCCGATCGGACACAGAAGTGTCGCCCACCCGTCACCCACCTGCCTCGAACCCGACGCCCGGGACTGCTGGACTCCGCATGTCGTTCTCACCCACGAAGGGATCCCCTCATGCCCACTGCCCCGACCCGGCGCCTCCTGCGCGCCGGCCTCGCGACCCTGGCGATCACTGCCGCCACCGGCACCGTGCTCGCCGTGGCCGCCCCTGGTCTCGACCTGACCGTGCTGTACGGCGCCAACCGCAACGACGGCGACCAGACCCGAACGGTGCGCCAGGCCGTGGTCGGCGGCAAGGCCCGCAACGTCATTCTGCTGATCGGCGACGGCATGGGTGATTCCGAGATCACCATCGCCCGCAACTACGCCGAGGGTGCCGCCGGACGCTTCGCGGGCATCGATGCCCTGCCGCTGACCGGGCAGTACACCACCTACTCGCTGAACAAGACCACGAAGAAGCCCGACTACGACCCCGACTCGGCCGCCACCGGTACCGCCTGGGCGACCGGCTTCAAGTCCTACGACGGGGCGATCTCGGTCGATGTCAACGGCAAGCCGCAGCAGACGTTGCTCGAGCAGGCCAAGGCCAAGGGCCTGCGCACCGGCAACGTGACCACCGCCGAGATCCAGGACGCCACCCCTGCCGTCCTGGCCTCGCACGTGTCGGCGCGCTCGTGCTACGGCCCGGCTGCGACGCTGAAGACCTGCCCCCAGTTCGCGCTCGAGAACGGCGGCCTGGGGTCGATCACCGAACAGATCATCGACACCCGGGCCGACGTCACCCTCGGCGGGGGCGCAAAGACGTTCGACGAGGTGGCCACCGCCGGTGCCTACAAGGGCAAGACGCTCAAGCAGCAGGCGTTCGAGCGCGGCTACCAGATCGTCAGCGACAAGGCCGGCCTCGACAAGGTGAAGCGGGCCAACCAGACCAAGCCGCTGCTGGGCCTGTTCGCGACCGGCAACCTGCCGGTGCGTTGGGTCGGGCCGGAGGCCACCTCCGACGGAGGCGCCAAGGAGGCTGCGCGTTGCACCGAGAACCCGGCGCGCTCCAGCACCCAGCCCACGCTGGCCCATCTGACCACGAAGGCGATCAGCCTGCTCGACACCAAGCGCAACGGCCCGGGCTTCTTCTTGCAGGTCGAGGGTGCCAGCATCGACAAGCAGGACCATGCCGCGAACGCCTGCGGTCAGATCGGTGAAACGGTCGATCTGGACGAGGCCGTGCAGGCAGCCATGGAGTTCGCCCAGAAGGACGGCAACACCTCGGTGTTCGTCACCGCCGACCACGCGCACACCAGCCAGATCATCGAAGCCGGCTCGGTCACCCCGGGCTTCACCGTCAACCTGCTCACGGCCGATGATGCCCCGATGACGATCAACTACGCCACGGCCGAAAAGGGTTCGTCGATGCAGCACACCGGCACGCAGTTGAGGATCGCCGGTTACGGACCGGGTGCGGCGAACATCGTCGGGCTCACCGATCAGACCGACCTGAACACCACCATCCGGCGGATCCTGGGTCTGGGCACCAAGCGGTCGTAGACCGGTGAGGTTCTGAAAACCGGAAACCAGAAGTCGGCTCGACCCGCGACACGCCCTGCCTCGTGCCGGGGAGCGACAGGTAAAGGAACCGTCCCCATTATCCGCCGACGGGTATTGGGGACGGTTCCTTTCCCCGTCGCACCAACGTCCCGCCGCGACTACCATCACCCGATGGACGAGCCGCGCCCCCTGCTGCTGCTGCACCTACCCGGCGGGGGGCGGTGGCAGGTGCGCAACAGTCCCGCCCGCCGGGTACCGAGCCACGGTACCCACCTGCTCGGCAGCACGTTCGCGATCGATCTCGTGCCGGTGGACGCGCGGGGCCGTAGCGGACCGATCACCTGGCGCACCCTGCTGGCCACCGAAGACCCCAGCCGATTCGTCGGCTGGGGTCGCCCGGTGTGGGCGCCGGTGGCTGGGGTGGTGGCGCTGGTCCACGACGGCGAGCCGGACGGACCGGTGCGGCGCTCGCCCGTCGCCTACCCGGCCTTCGCCCTCACCCAGGGCGCCCGGGTCAGCCGAGGCGTGGGCGGCGTTGCCGGCAACTGCGTGGTGATCACCGTCGCACCGGGAGGGCCGCACCTGCTGGTGGCTCACCTGCGTCGGGGTTCGGTCGCCGTCGGCGTCGGTGACCGGGTCGCCGTCGGGCAGGCGGTCGGGCAGTGCGGAAACTCGGGCAACAGCACCCAGCCGCACGTGCACCTGCAGGTCACCGACAGCCTCGACTACGCCACCGCCCGCGGATTGCCGCTCGCCTTCGACCGCTACCGCACCTCGGCCGGTGTCGCCCACCACGCGCTACCGGCCGAAGCCGAGATCATCGAGGCCGTCGTCGATTCTTGATCGCCACCGCGGTGCTCAGCACCGTCGCGAAGGCGCACCACGCCGCGTACAGCCCGAGCGCCGCCGCCTTGCCCGTGCCGTGCGGGGCGGCCCGGCGGGCCAGATCGGCACTGCTCACCGCCAGCAATCCGGCCGTCACCGCCGAGGTCTTCAAGGCGTGCCCACGAAAGAACACCCCACTCCACGACGTGTTCAGGGCCAGGTTGAGCGCCAGTGCGCGTTCGAACTGTTCCGCGGCCTCGTCGTCACCGGCCTCGCGGGCATCGGCGATGGTGGCTGCCGACGACACCGCGACCAGGCCGAACAGGGTGGTCCAGACGGGCCCGAACACCCACCCCGGCGGCTGAATGGCCGGCTTGCGCAACCGCCGGTACCAGTCACTGGACGGGTCGGTGAGCAGCCCGCCGACCACGGCCGTGCCTGCGACGGCGGCACCCACCATGACCAGCGTGTGCGCCCACCGGGTCGGATCGACCCCCCGCAGTGCCCGCCGGACGCCCTCGTCGAAGCCCAGCGCCCCGGCCTCGGGCTCGCCCATGACCTGCTCGGCGTCGAACTCCGAACGCACGGCGTCATGCATCAGCGAACCGACCAGCGGGCGCGCGATACCCGCCTTGATCGGCGTGACCAGCCCCACCCAGTGGCTGGCCAGCCTCGGTGTCAGCACCGGCACCGTCACCACCAGCCGCGGACGAAGCCCCGCCAACTCGGCGTACTGCTGCATCATCTCGCGGTAGGTCAGCACGTCGGGACCGCCCAGGTCGAAGGTGCGATTCACCTGCGGCGCTAGGTCGGCGGCCCGCACCAGGTAGTGCAGCACGTCGTCGACGGCGATCGGCTGAATGCGATTGTCCAGCCACTTGGGCGCCACCATCGCCGGCAGCCGCTCGGTCAGGTGCCGCAGCATGTCGAACGACGCCGACCCGGCGCCCAGCACCACGCCCGCCTGCAACACTGCCGTCGGCACCCCTGAGCCGAGCAGAATCTCACCCACCTCGACCCTGGACGCCAGGTGTGGCGACAGTTCCCCCTGCGGATGCAGCCCGGACAGGTACACCAGCCGGCCGACCTCGGCCGTGCGCGCTGCCCGCGCGAACCGCGTCGCCAGGTCACGGTCCCTGCGGACGAAGTCGCCCCGTCCGTCCATCGAGTGCAGCAGGTAGTACGCGACCTGGACGCCCTTCAGCGCGCGGGCCACGTCGTCGTCCGAATCGGCGTCGCCCCGGACGACCTCGACCCGGTCGCGCCAGTCGTCCGGCAGTTTGCCGGGGCTGCGGCTCAGCACGCGCACGTCGTGGCCGGCCTGCAGCAGCAGCGGTACCAGGTGGGAACCGATCGAGCCGGTGGCTCCGGTGACCAGGATCTTCACATCATCTCCAAACGTCGAGGGCGAGGGGCAGGAGGAACAGCATGCCGAGCGACCAGGTGAGGTGGGTCACGATCGGGCCGAGCACGCCGCCGGTGACGCGGCGCTGCAGGCCGGTGAGCAGCCCCAGCGCCGCTGCGGCCAGCACCAGCAGCGGCACCCCGGTGAACACGGTGGCGAGTGCGTACAGCCCCGCCGAGCCGACCACCCGCCAGCGCCGGGAGATCGCCGCGAACAGCGCGCCGCGAAAGAACAGCTCCTCGGCCACCCCGTTCACCGCGGTGATGGCGGCCACGATCGGCAGGGACCCGAACCGCGCGTGCGCCAACAGGGTGTCCACCGGGGCGCGCAGCCAGTCGATCCGGCCGACCACGACGGCACCGGCCAGGAAAACCGCCAGCAGCATGCCGCCCAGAATGAACGCCTGCAGCACCGAGTAGCTGGAGCCTCCTGAACGGGTGCGCGCGCGACCCAGGTGCAACTTTCCGGACGCGAACGCGCCGATCACCCAGATCGCCGCCACACCCAGCGTGGCGGGGTAGAACCAGGGATCGCCGGCCTGGATGCCGAGCGCGAATCCGAGTGCGACGGCGCCGAGGGCGAGGGTGAGGCCGACCACGATCCGGCGGCGGCGGACGTCCCGCGGCGGCTCGGCCTCATCGTCACGGACGGGGTCGAGCAGGCTGGCGCGAAAGAACGACCCCAACTCCGCGAAGACCGGCACGTCGCCAGCGTAGGCGGACGCTCCGCGCGCGCGGCTCACCAGTGGGGGTGAAGCGGGCCTTCCCGGGGACGGTCTGGACAAGCTCGGCCAACGGTTCGGCTCGACAGGCTCAACCAGCGTGTCGTACGAGATCCCGGCGTTCGCCGGGATGACGGGGTGGTCGACCGCGGAGAAGTGGAGGTGGCGGAGGGTGGCTCGGCCAACGGTGTGGCTCGACAGGTTCGACCAGCGTGTCGTACGAGATCCCGGCGTTCGCCGGGATGACGGGGTGGTCGACCGCGGAGAAGTGGAGGTGGCGGAGGATGGCTCGACCAACGGTGTGCTCGACAGGCTCGACCAGCGTGTCGTACGAGATCCCGGCGTTCGCCGGGATGACGGGGTGGTCGACCGCGGAAAGTGAAGGTGGCGGAGGGTGGCTCGACCAACGGTGTGGCTCGACAGGTTCGACCAGCGTGTCGTACGAGATCCCGGCGTTCGCCGGGATGACGGGGTGGTCGACTTCGCGCAGAGCGGTCCAGACAGGGGTGTCCACCAGCGGCTAGCCACGTTGCGTGGACGCCCGCAGCTCGGCCAGCCGGGCCAGCAAGGCGGCCATCGCGTCGATGTCGGCCACCCGCACCGACGCGTGGGTGTCGCGGTCACCGACCAGCACGCCCAGATCGGACGGTCCGAGGCTGGCCAGCGCGTCCTCGTCGGTGAGATCGTCGCCGGCGAACAACACCGCCGTGGCTTGCACGCGTTGCCGCAGCACCCGCACTGCGGAGTCCTTGCCCTCGGAGCGGAAGGCGTACTCGACGACGTTGTGACCCGTGCGCCGCCGCCAGCCGGAGGCCCGGGTGGCCATCAGGTCGTCGACGAGCCGCGCCGCGCGATCGCCGTCCGCCGGCGAGGCCAGCCGGGTGTGCACCGCCAATCCGAACGTCTTGGGCTCGATCCACACCCCGTCCAGGGTCTCGACCAGAGCCTGCGCCTGCGCCTGCAGATCATCGCGCAGGGCCACCTCGGCCGGATCGTCGGCACGCGCCAGCTCACCCTCGCCGGGCAGCCAGTACTCGGCGCCGTGCGAACCGGCCAGCAGTATCGGCCAGTCGTCGGAGTGTTCTGAGATGAAGCGCAGGTGCTCCAGGGTGCGACCCGACACCAACGCCACTGTCGTGTCGGGCAGCCCGGCGAGCCGTAGCACCGCGGCCCGGGCGCCTGGGGTGAGCCGCACCTCCATGGGACGATCCGACAGGGGCGCCAGCGTACCGTCCACGTCGAGCGCAACCAGCAATCGCGGGGTGGCGGCCAATGCCTCCAGGCTGCTCACTTCGACCGCTCCCGGGTGGCGGCCAGCGCGTCCAGAAACTCCTGCGACCAGTGCTGCACATCGTGCTCGCGGACCCGGCGCCGCAGCACCCGCATGCGCCGGCGTTGCTCGGCCGGGGACATCTCGACTGCGCTCATGATGGCGTCCTTCAAGCCTTCTATGTCATGCGGGTTGACGATCACGGCGCTGCCCAGCTCGTCGTGCGCGCCGGCGAACTCGCTCAGCACCAGCACGCCGCGGTTGTCGGTGCGGGCGGCCAGGTACTCCTTGGCGACCAGGTTCATGCCGTCGCGCAGCGCCGTGACCAGCATCACGTCCGCGGCCAGGTAGAGGGCGACCATCTCCTCCTTGGGGAAGGACTGGTGCAGGTAACGGATCGAGGTGTGCCCGACGGTGTCGGAGTCGCCGTTGATGCGGCCCACGCGCAACTCGATCTCGTCCCGCAGCTGCGCATAGGTTCCGACCCGCTCGCGGCTGGGGCTGGCCACCTGCACCAGGGTGACGTCCTCGACCTTGAGGCGACCCTCGTCGAGCAGTTCGCCGAAGGCCTTCAGCCGATGCTCGATGCCCTTGGTGTAGTCGAGCCGGTCGACCCCGAGCAGAATGCACGACGGGTTGCCCAACCCCTGCCGGATCTCTTTCGCCCGCGCCCGAATGTCCGGGCGGCGGGCCAGTTCGATGTACGACGCGGTGTCGATCGAGATCGGAAAGGCCTTGGCCAGCGCGAGGTGCGTCGACCCGTCCGGCCGCGGCACCCGGATGCCGGTGGCCCTGGTGTCGTACTTGAACAGCCGCCGCACGGCACGGGCGAAGTTGCCGGCGTCGGCTACCCGCTGAAAACCGATCACGTCGGCACCCAGCAGGCCGAGCAGCACCTGACGGCGCCACGGCAACTGCGAGTACAAACCGTAGGCGGGGAACGGAATGTGGTGGAAGTAGCCGATGGTCAGGTCGGGCCGGGCCTCGCGCAGCATGGCCGGGACGAGCTGCAGCTGGTAGTCCTGCACCCACACGGTGGCGTCGGGTGCCGCAGCTTCGGCAGCCGCCTCGGCGAACCGCCGGTTCACCGTCACATAGGCCTCCCACCAGGGGCGACGGTAGCGCGGCGCGGCGATCACGTCGTGGTAGAGCGGCCAGATGGTGTCGTTGGAGAACCCCTCGTAGTAGAGCTCCACCTCGTCGGCGCTGAGCGGCACCGGGATCAGCCAGGTGCCCTCGACGTCGAACGGCTCCACGTCGAGATCGGGCTGGCCGGGCCAGCCGACCCACGCGCCGTCCGCCTGGCGCATCACCGGGTCGAGGGCCGTCACCAGGCCGCCGGGTGCCCGCTGCCAGCCACCGTCGGGGGCGCGGCCGACCGGTAGCCGGTTGGCGACCACGACGAGCTTCGCTTGGGTCACGGGGGCTCCGATGTTCGGGGTCGTCGCCCCAGGCTATCGCGAGGCCCGTCGCGGCCGATCGCGGGGGTAGGTTCGGGTCATGCGTTACACATCGGTGGGTGACAGTGGATTGCGGGTCTCGGCGGTGGGTGTGGGCTGCAACGCCTTCGGTGCTCGCATCGACGCCGACCGCGTCCAGGCGGTGGTCGATGCGGCGATCGACCACGGCATCACCCTGTTCGACACGGCCGACTCCTACGCCGACGGGGCCAGCGAGGAACTGCTGGGAAGGGCCCTGGGCGGCCGCCGCGACGACGTGATCGTGGCCACCAAGTTCGGCATGGGCGACCACGACGCGGAGCATTTCGGTGCCCACGGCGGACGCCGCTACGTGCGCCGCGCCGTCGAGGCCAGCCTGCGCCGGCTGGGCACCGACTACATCGACCTGTACCAGCTGCACCGGCCCGACCCGCTCACGCCGATCGACGAGACCCTGCAGGCGATGGGCGAGCTCGTCACCGAGGGCAAGGTGCGCTACCTCGGCTCGTCCAACCTGACCGCCTGGCAGGTGGCCGACGCCGACTGGGTCGCGCGGACGTCCGGGCTGAACCGTTTCGTCTCGGCGCAGAACGAGTACTCGCTGTACAACCGGGCCGCCGAGGACGAACTGGTGCCCGCGTGCGCCCACTTCGGCATCGGCATCCTGCCGTACTTTCCGCTCGCCTACGGCCTGCTCACCGGCAAGTACACCCAGGGCGAGGCGGCCCCGACCGGGTCGCGGCTGGAGTCGCAGGCCAGGCGGCTGCAGAGCGCCGACTGGGCTCGCATCGACGCCCTGCAGGCCTACGCCGACGCGCGCGGGCTGTCGTTGCTCACGGTCGCGATCGGCGGGCTGGCGGCGCAGCCGGCGGTGGCCAGCGTGATCAGCGGCGTCAGCCGTCCGGAGCAGATCGCGGCCAACGTCGAGGCAGGGGAGTGGCAACCCTCCGAGAGCGATCTGGCCGCGCTGGACGAGCTGCGGCACACCCCCGCGTTCACCTACGCCACGTACGCCTGAGCATGGGGACGGCGTCCGATCCGGCGTTGCTCAGCCTGCACGGCGTCCGGGTGCTGGGTGGGCCCTCGACCGCTGCGATCGCGGAGCGGTTCGGGCTGCCGGCCGCCGAGGTGGCCGAGCACCTGCTGGACGCGCAGGCCTACGGCTGGGTGACCCGCTACGACTATTTCGGCGAAACCTGGTCGCTGACCGAGCGCGGCAAGGCCGAGAACGAACGCCAGCTCGCCGCCGAACTGGACGAGCTGGCGGCGCGTCCGGTGGTGGCCGAGGCGCATCGCCGGTTTCTGGCGCTGAACGGCCCGCACGGGGTCGCGTGCACGAACTGGCAGTTGCGGCCGCTGCCCGGCGCGCCCCGCGCGGTCAACGATCATTCCGATCCGGTCTGGGACATGCGGGTGCTCGTCGAGCTCGAAGCCCTGGATGAGGTGCTGCACGAGGTGGTGGTGGCACTGACTGAGGTGCTGACCCGCTTCGCCGGATACGACAACCTGCACCGCTCAGCGCTGGCGCGGGTTCGCCGAGGTGCGCACGAATGGCTGGACGCACCGGATCGACAGTCCTGCCAACTGGTGTGGATCCAGCTGCACGAGGATCTGCTGGCCAGCCTGCAGATACCGCGCGGCAGCGACGGTTGAGATTCCGGCGTCCGCCGGAATGACGGGGCTTTCGTCATCCCGGGGGCGACGGTTGAGGTTCGGGCGTGCGCCGGAATGACGGGGCCGGTGCTTTCGTCATCCCGGCGAACGCCGGGATCTGCAGGAGCGTAGGAACCGTCGGTGACGCTGGACAACGCTGGTGTCGGGCGGCATCGACAGCTGAGATTCCGGCCTCCGCCGGAATGACGGGGGCCGGTGGTTTTCGTCATCGCGGCAGCGACGGTTGAGGTTCGGGCGTCCGCCGGAATGACGGGGCCGGTGCTTTCGTCATCCCGGCGAACGCCGGGATCTCCAGCCCGTCAGGCGCGGGCCAGCGCGGGTTCGTCGGTGGCCTCGACCAGGTCGGACGACCGGACGAATATTGCCCTTACGCCGAGGCGCCGCAGTCCGAACCAGGCCAGGTTGAAGCTGGTCATCGCCAGGGTGAGGCCGGCGGCGATCGTCGTGCCCGGGTCGTGCACCAGCAGCGCCCACGACAGCCACAGGCATTGGTTGACCCAGCCGAGCAGCAGGAACAGCGGTGCCACACCGCCCACCGACGGCGCCCGGATCAGTTCGACGCTCTGACCGAGATTGGTGAACAGGCCGGGAATCATCGCCACGATGCCGAAGGCGAGCGAGCCCAGGTAGGCATCGACGCCGATGATCGCGGCCGAGGCGACCAGCGACGGCGCCAGCGTTCTGGGCACCGGCAATCCCTTCGAGCGCACCAGCAGAATCAGCAACGGCAGGGTGACAGCCAGCGCAACCGCATTGGTGACCATTTGCGGGAGCTGGTCGATGCGCACGCCGTGGGCGAACCAGGCGAGGTTGAGCACCAGCATCGCGCGCCAAGCGACGAGCGAGAGCCCGTCCACGCTCTTGGTGCGAAGTAGCCGCAGCAGCTGCGGCAACCCCAGCAGCGCACCGACGCAGGTAGCGGACCAGCCGATCAGATCGACCAACGACACGGAAAACACGGCTCCTAGCAAAGAGGATCTTCGAGCAGGCCCGGCAGGGGCCGCAGAAAGCGGCCCGAACGATCAGGGGGCCGTGACCCCATCGTTTCACATCCGCGCGTCCGCCACCTCGGCGGCCGGCGCGAAGAACGCCCGCAGTCCCAGGCGGCGCAGCACGTACCAGACCAGGTTCAGGCCGGCGAGCAGGCTGATCATCAAGGTGGTGATGATCGTGCCGGGATCGGCGATCAGAAACCCCCAGCCCATCCACAGCACCTGGTTCACGAACGCCAGCACCATGAACAGCGCCGAGACCCCCAGCACATGCGGTGCCCGGACCAACTCCACGCTCTGACCGATGGTGGCGGTGATACCCGGCACCGTTGCCGCGATCCCGAACGCGACCGAGCCCAGAAAGTGGTCGATCGCCATGATGGCTGCGGCCGCCAGCAGGCAGGGCAGAACGGCTCGCCACAGGCTACGTCCGGTGGCTCGGGCGAGCAGCACCACAATCGGCACCGTCGAGCAGGCTCCGATCGTGTTCACCACCAACTGCGGGGGCTGGTCGATCCGCAGCCCGTGTACGAACCAGATCAGGTTCATCACCAGAATCGACTGCCAGGCGAACAGCGACAGCCCCTCGACGTTGCGGGTGCGCACCAGCCGCCACAACTGCGGAAACCCCAGCACGGCCCCGACGAAGGTGGCGGACCAGCCGACCAGCACTGCCAACGTCACCGCGCCACGACTCCTTGCCGTCCAGTCTCAGCCAGCCGTGATCGAGTGGCTGCTGCCATTGAATCAGTCAGCGGGAACCGGCCGATGCGGTGACCGCCACAGCTCAGGTTCGACCCGCTCCGGCGCTGGGCGCGCAGCGGTCCCCGTCCGGGTCGTGAGATCATCGAGGCCGCCCGCCTGAACGGACTGCGCAGCACAGGAGCCACCCGTGAGCCTCGAACGCTTCGACCCGGCCCGGATCGCCGATCCGGAATACTTCGCCGAGAACCGGCTGGCCCCCCATTCAGACCATCGCTGGTTCGCTTCGTCCGACGAGGCGGCGTCCGGCATCAGCAGCTTCGAGAAGTCGCTGAGCGGGGTCTGGAAGTTCCACTACGCCAAGAACCAGGCGGCGGTGCTACCCGGGTTCGAGGCTGTGGATTTCGACTGCTCGGCGTGGGACGACATCGTCGTGCCGGGCCACATTCAGTTGCAGGGCTACGACCGGCCGCAGTACACCAACGTGCAGTACCCCTGGGACGGGCACGAGACCGTCCGGCCCGGCGAGACGCCGCAGCGGTTCAACCCGGTGGCCAGCTATGTCACCTGGTTCACCCTCGATCAGCCGCTTGCCGAGGGTGAGCGGCTGGCGGTGTCGTTCCAGGGTGCCGAGAGCGCGGTCGCGGTCTGGCTGAACGGCGTCTACATCGGCTACGGCGCCGACTCGTTCACGCCGTCCGAGTTCGACCTCACCGGCGCGCTCGTCGAGGGCGAGAACAAGCTGGCCGCGCAGGTGTTCAAGTGGACCTCCGGCTCGTGGCTCGAAGACCAGGACTTCTACCGGTTCTCGGGACTGTTCCGCGACGTGATGCTGGTCCGGCGGCCCGCCGTCCATGCCGATGACGTGCAGGTGCGCACCGAGGTGGCGGGCGACCAGTCCTCCGCCGTGGTGAGCGTGCAGGTCGCGCGCACCGATGCGGGCAGCGTCCGGGCGCGCATCGAGGGGGTCGGCGAACTGGCCGCGGACGAGGCCGGCACCCTGTCGCTCACCCTGGACGAGCCGCGGCTGTGGAGTGCCGAGGATCCGTACCTGTACGACCTGGTGATCGAGGTGCTGGACGCCGCCGGCCGGCTGGTCGAGGTGGTGCCGCAGCGCGTCGGCGTGCGCCGGTTCGGCATCGAGAACGGCGTGCTGTCGATCAACGGACGGCGGGTGGTGTTCAACGGCGTCAACCGGCATGAGTTCGGGCTGAACGGCCGGGTGATGACCCGGCAGCAGACCGAGCATGACCTTCGGCTGCTGAAGGCCAACAACGTCAACGCCGTGCGCACCAGCCACTACCCGAACAACTCGTTCTTTTACGACCTGTGCGACCGGTATGGGCTGTACGTGATCGATGAGATGAACCTCGAAACGCACGGGTACTGGGACGCCCTGATCCGCGGCGCGATCACCATCGACGAGGTGATTCCCGGCGATCGTCCCGAGTGGAGCGCGGTGCTGCTCGACCGGGCCGCCAACATGGTCGAGCGCGACAAGAACCACCCGAGCATCGTGCTGTGGTCGTGCGGCAACGAGTCGTTCGGCGGAACGAACATTCGGGACGTCGCCGACTGGTTCCGGCAGCGTGACGACACCCGGCCCGTGCACTACGAGGGCGTGCACTGGGATCCGCGCCACCCCGACACCACCGACGTGGTCAGCCAGATGTACACGCCGGCGGCGCAGGTTGAGCAGTTCCTGGCCACCCACCGCGACAAGCCGTTCGTGCTGTGCGAGTACGCCCACGACATGGGCAACTCGTTCGGCGCCGTCGAGCGGTACGTCGCCCTGGCCCACCGCGAGCCGCTGTTCCAGGGCGGGTTCATCTGGGACTTCGCCGATCAGGCGATCGCCCTGGTCGACCGGCACGGCGAGCCCTATTTCGGGTACGGCGGCGATTGCGGCGAGGCGCCGCACGACGGCGACTTCAGCGCCAACGGCATGCTGTTCGCCGACCATTCACCCAAGCCCGCGGTGCAGGAGATGAAGTTCCTCTACCAGGGTGTCGCGATCGAGGTCGGCGAGCGGTCGTTCGAGCTGACCAACCGGATGCTGTTCACCGCCTCGTCCGCGTACGAGTGCGTGGTGACGCTGGCGCGAGAAGGCGTGGTGCTGCGCGAGGCGAGGGTCGAGACCGACGTGGCGCCGGGGGCGTCCGGGGTGTACGGGATGCCGTTCGAACTGCCCGATCGTCCGGGCGAGTACACCGTGGACGTGTCGCTGCGGCTGCGCGCCGCGACCGACTGGGCGGCGTCCGGGCATGAGGTGGCCTTCGGGCAGGGCGTGTTCGCGATCGAGCGGACGGCGCTCGCGCCGGCGCCCGGTGTGGCGGCGCCCGAACTGATCGACGGCATTCACAACGTCGGGGTGCGCGGACGGGGCTTCCTGGCCCTGTTCTCGAAGCTGTACGGAGGGCTGGTGTCGTACCGGTACGGGTTCACCCCCGACGGCGGCAACGAACTGCTCACGGCGGTCCCGCAGCCCAACTTCTGGCACGCACCCACCTCGAACGAGCGGGGTTGGGGCATGCCCGCCGAGGACGGCCAGTGGCTGCTGGCCAGCCGCTACCCGGCGCTGGATCGCGACGTGCCCGCCCCCGCTTTCGGCCTGGATGGCGATGCGGTCGAGGTGACCTATCGCTACCTGCTGCCGAGTTCACCGCACCGCCGGTGTTCGGTCGCCTACCGGGTCGACGGGGCGGGACGCATCGAGGTCACCCTGCGCCTGGAGGCGGGCGAGGGGCTGCCCGACCTGCCCGAGTTCGGCATGCTGTTCACCGCGCCCGCCGATCTGCATCGGCTGACCTGGTACGGCGAGGGCCCGGAGGAGTGCTACGTCGACCGGCGGGCCGGCGCCCGACTGGGGCTCTACTCCGGTGACGTGGCGACCCAGCTGACGCCGTACGTCCGTCCGCAGGAGGCGGGCAACCACACCGGGGTCAGGTGGGCGAGCGTGACGGACGACCGGGGCCTCGGCCTACGGTTCGAGTGCGCCGAGGGCATGGAGTTCTCGGCGCTGCCCTGGACGCCGTTCGAGATCGAGAACGCCCGTCACCCCAACGAGCTTCCGCCGATCCACTCCACGGTGCTGCGGCCGGCGTTGATGCGCCGCGGGGTGGCCGGCGACGACTCCTGGGGCGCCCGGCCGCTGTCGGACTACCTGCTGCCCAGCGGTGAGCTGGTGTTCCGGTTCGCCTTCCGGGGCGTGCTGGGGGTCTAGCAGACGTGGCCGCTCTGGCTCGGCTCACCCGGGTCAGCCCTGGTCGCCGTGCGCGCGCAGCCAGTTCGTCCGGCGACGTTCGGAGGCCCGGGCGAGCCAGGCGTCCTCGACCACTTCGGTCAGTTCGGCCCGGGTGAGCTCACCGATTCGGCACAGGCGAAGCAGCACCGACGGGTGCCCGTCGAAATGCGGCGTGGTGAAGAAGGGCGTCGCGTCATCTTGCACCAGACCTTGCTTCTCGGCCTCGCCGGCCACCCAGAGCACCACCACGTCGTCGTAGCGCTGACGGGTCGCGGCGTCGAAGGCGTCCGGCCGCGGGGTGCGAAAGTACACGAACGACTTGCGGCCGACCTGATACACCGGCAGCCCGGACGACCCGCGCTCGATCGTGACGAACGGCATGCCGCGCGCCACCGCGTGGAGATCGGACTCTGTTGCCGGACGCTGCTCGCCCCGCCTCGGTCCCACCGATCAGGCCTTGGTCTGCACCAGTTGGATCAGGTTGCCGCAGGTGTCGTCGAAGACGGCCACCCAGGCGGTGCCGATGTCGGTCGGCGGTTGAGTGAAGACGACCCCCAGTCCCGTCATGCGCGCGTGCTCGGCGTGCAGGTCGTCGACGGCGAACTGGGCCAGCGGAATGCCGTCCTCGACCAGGGCGTCGCGATACGGCTTGACCGCCGGGTGATCGGACGGTTCGAGCAACAGTTCGGCGCCGTCCGGGGCCTCGGGCGACACCACGGTCAGCCACGAGGCGTCGCCGAGCGGAATGTCGTGCCGCACCGCGAAGCCGAGCACCTCGGTGTAGAACGTGCGGGCCGCTCGCTGGTCGTCGACGAAGACGCTGGTCAGGTTGATGCGCATGGGTGGTCCTTTCCGGCCGGTGGCCAGCGCTCGGCGATCGCGGTGAGCGGCTCGCGGTTGAAATGGTGCAGCTTGGTGCGGCCCCGGCGTTGCGTGGTGACCAGGCCGGCCGCCTCGAGCACCGCGAGGTGCTGCGAGATCGCCTGCCGGGTCGAGCCGAGTCCGTGCCGCATGGTCAGCGTGGTGCACAGTTCGAACAGTGTCTGACCGTCGCGCAGCGCCAACTCGTCCAGAATCAACCGTCTGGTCTGGTCGTCGAGGTAGTGGTCGCGGGCCAGGGTGAAGGTGGCATCGGGCGCGGCGCCGTAGTACGAGACGTACACCACATGGCGTACTCCCGCTGCTGCGGCGGCGTCGATGAAGGTGCGGTGCTGCTCGACCCGGTCGGCGCTTTCGGAGGCGGAGACCATGAGCACCGTGCTGATTCCCTGAAGGGCGCGGCGCACCGCCGCTGCATCGTTGAAGGCGGCCTCGACCGCATCGGCACCGGGTAACTCGGGCGCCCGGGTCAGATCCCGCACGAGCAGTCGCTGCCGTGCTCCTGCCGCGGCCAGCCGACGCGCCACCCGTCCGCCCAGGCGTCCGGTGGAGCCGGTGATGCCGAGAATTTCGGTTGTCATGGGGTCCATCCTGCCCGGGGTCGATCGGGCGGATGCAAACCGAGGAGGATCGGGCTTCGACATCGAAGCCCGATCCTCCTCGCTTTCTTCAGGTCGCACACCGGCACTTTGAACACTTCGGAGTAGCAGGTGCTCACACTGCAGATGTGCACGTTCGACAACAGCTGAGCCCAGGGCTGCGAGAACTCGCCCGGGTGCAGTGCGGTGTGCTCGGTCGTGGCCAGCTTCTGCAAGGCGGTCTCTCGCGCATGGTCATTCGGCGCATGCTGGCCGGGGAGTTTCTCGAGGTGCTGACCCCGGGTGTCTATGTGCGAGGGGGCTCCGTATCGTGGCTGGGCCGCGCGTGGGCCGGGCTGTTGCTGGGTGGTCCACCCGCAGTGCTTGGCCTTGAAGCCGCGGCGCACCTGCACGGGCTGGTGCGAAGAGCGCCCGACGAAGTGGTGGTGTTCACGCCTCGGCGGGTGCTGGACAGGCCCGGCTGGCGGTTCGTTCGGTCAGAGCGCGCGGGTAGCGGCGAACCGGTGCGCACCCCCGTCGATGCCACGGTGATCGACCTCTGCGCCGACCGCGACGAAGACGGCGTCGCGGCGCTGCTGGCCGATGCGATCAGCGGTCGGCTCACCAGCGCAGCGCGGCTGCGCGCCGAACTGCAGGCCCGGCGCTGGCTGAAGAATCGGGCGCTGCTGAACGACATTCTGGGCGACGTGTCCGGCGGTGCCCACTCGGCGCTCGAGCGCCGCTACCTGGTGCACGTCGAACAGGCCCACAAGCTTCCGACAGCCGTGCGGCAAGTGAAGATGCACGCCAGTCACCGCTCGGATGGGCTGTATCAGGGCTTCGGCGTCATTGTCGAGCTGGACAGCAAGCTTCATCATGGCGGCGGCGCAGCCTTCGACGACATGCAGCGCGACAACGACCACGCGGCACTGGGACTCACCACCTTGCGGATCGGCTGGTCGCAGGTCAGCGGAACACTGCAATGCCAGACGGCTCGGTTCGTCGGTCAGCTCTTGATGGTGCGGGGCTGGGAGGGGCCGGTGGGCACATGCCCACGCTGTCGGTTGGTGCAGGCGATCTGAACCGGTGAGCACGGCTGGCGAAACTGCGGAGGATCGGGCTTCGATATCGAAGCCCGATCCTCCTTGCTTTCTGCAGGTCGGGGCGCCAGGTGAGTCCAGCATTGAGATGAATGGCTGTGCAAGGCGAACGTTTAGGTTAGGCTGCCCTTACCGCGACGCAGTGCGTCGCCGCTCCGTCCGCCTTTCAGACACAGGGGGTCCTGTGGAACCCGTCCAGACCACTGTCCCGGGCGTGCTCGCCGACACCTTGCACGCGCGATCGCTGTCGCTGGCCCGCCGGCTGCTCGCCGGTGCCGGGCGCGCGTCGCTGGTGGCCTACGACCTGGAACCGATGGTCGAAGCCGGGGCGATCTGCCACGGCTTGAACGCGCGCGGGGACCTGGTTGTTGCGTGTTTGCCCAATCCCGAGGTGCCGGCCACCCTCTGGCACGACACCCCGCTGCGGGTTCGGCTCGACGTGGTCAAGGAGGCTCCCGAGTGGGCGGTGCGCATCACAGCGTGCGCGGTACATCTGCTCGGTGAACTCGAATGGCTGCCGGACGAGATCGTGCCCGAGTTCGTGGCTGACGCGGGGTTGCCGCCGCAACTGATCGAACTCGGCTCAGCGCCGGGCGGACGAGTCGGCATCGTGCGTACCGACCGGGTGCTCGTTCACGACAGTGCCGGCGTGACGCCCTGCCGTTCGGACAGGTCGTCGACCGCCAGCCGAGCACGGGGTCCGACGGGTGTCGCAGCTTTCCCGACGCCGACCAGGAATGGGCGGTGCGTGACGTGGTGGGCACGCTGGCCCCCTGGCAGGCGGCCGGGCTCGTGCAGGCGGCGGCGCATGGCTGGACTTCGGCGATCACCCTGTCGACCCGGGGCGAGAGCGCGTGCCCGCATCTGGAGGGTCAGGTGTATGTGGTCGACGTGGACCGCACCGGCCTCACGCTGATGACGGTGCGCCACGGCGAGGCCACGGTGCAGTTCTTCGCATTCGCGCGGCCGGTGGATGTGCTCGATGAGCTGGCCGATCGACTCGACCAGCTCATCGAAGCAGGCGTTGCGGTCAGGCCACCGCGTAGGTGAGGCACTCGGCGCTGGCGCCGACCTCGACCGAACCCGCGGTGCACAGCAGATCCGTGTTGTGCACGCATTCGAGGCGCTTGCAGGCGCCCACCTGACCGTTGGCCGAAGCAAGGCCGGCGCGGGCGTCCAGTTCGATGAACGTGGTGCAGCTGGCGGACTCGGAACCGCCGACGGTGATGGCGAACGCGGAGCAGCCCCCGTTGTTGTATGCGCAGGAAGTGGTGGCGCAGGACTGGACGAGCGACGTGGTGCTCATGATGGAACCCTCCTGGTTGCGGTGCGGACGACCTCAATTGCTATTCACCATAGCCGCGCAAATGCCGTGCAACAAGCATCATAAGCCTTACCTAACTACGCTTCTATTTGAGAAGCAGGGCGTTTCGTAAATACTGATTGCTAGGGTGCGTGAGGCTTCTGGTTAGGTGATTTGCTGCGCATGCCCAGGGTGACCTCCGAAACGTTAACTCCGGCCATAATCATGACTCTTCTTTTTCGTAAATCATTTCCTGCCCGGCGGATCAATCGAAGGCGAACCAGAGTGGCCCACCATGCGACGGGGCCGCGGCGGCGTCCTGGCAAGATGGACCCCACCCCTGACCGAGAGGACCCGCGATGCGCATTCCCAGGATTCTGGCCGTGGTGCTGGCCGGCGGTAAGGGCTCACGGTTGGGTGCGCTCACCGATCATCGGGTCAAGCCGGCGCTGCCGGTGGGCGGCACCTTCCGGCTGATCGACGTCTCGCTGTCGAACCTGGTGCACTCGCACATCTCGAACGTCTGGCTGGTGCAGCAGTACCTGCCGCACACGCTCAACGAGCACCTGGCCAACGGACGCCCCTGGGACCTCGATCGCTCCCACGGCGGGCTACAGATCCTGCCGCCATTCGAGGGCGCCGACGGGGAAGGCTTCGCGCACGGCAACTCCGATTCGCTGTATCGGCAGCGACACCTGATACGCGACTTCGACCCCGATCTGGTGCTCGTGCTCAGCGCCGATCACCTCTACACGATCAACTTTCTGGACGTGCTCGACACGCACCTGGCTCACGACGCCGACCTGACGATGGTGGTCACGGAGGTGAGCGAGGATCCCTCGAGGTTCGCGGTCGTGCAGGCCGACTCGGAGGGCCTGGTCACCGGTTTCGACTACAAGCCGGAGCGTCCCCAGGGTCAGCTGGTGGCCGGTGAGATGTTCCTGTTCGACCCGGACGCGCTGCTGCAGGCCCTCGAGACGCTGCACGAGCAGAACGGACAGCTCGAGGACTACGGCCACGACCTGCTGCCGTACTTCGTCGAGCACCACACCGTCGCCGCGCATCGACACGACGGCTACTGGAAGGACCTGGGCACCCTCACCTCGTACTGGCAAGCGCACATGCAACTTCTGGAGGGCGCCGGTGCGGTACTGGACGATCCGCGCTGGCCGATTCTGTCCGCGCAACCGCAGCTGCTGCCGGCCCGTATCTTCGCCGGCGCAGACATCGCGAACTCGATGATCTCGGCCGGATCGCAGGTGCGCGGCACGGTGGACCGGTCGGTGCTGGGCCCGAACGTGACGATCGCCGAGGGTGCGGTGGTCCGCGATTCGGTGCTGCTGGACGGGGTGCAGGTGGGGGCCGGCGTGGTGCTCGATCAGGTGATCGTCGACACCGGCGCCTCCATCACCGCGGGTTCGTACGGACGTCGCGGCGCGATCACGCTGCTCGACCGATTCGGTGCCGTCGACTCGACGGAGGACCTGGCCTAACGGCTCGGCAGCCACCGGCCACACCGCCGCAGTGACTCGGCGAAGATTCTGAGATCCTGACACCAGTCGATAGCTCGCCGAGCGCCGCACGCTCACGGCCTGTCCACTACCACGGGTCTTTTCAGAACGCTCGGCGGTTGCGGTGCCCTGGATCAGGGCACTGCCCTCACGACCGGCCGGTCCAGCGGACGGCATCCTCCACCACGCCGGTCAGCGAGCCGGTGCGGGCGTAGGCCGCCCGTTGTCGCTCGGCGCCGGTCCCCTCGAGCAGTAGTCGCTCGATACCCTCGCTCACCACGGCCCGATCGCCGGACTCATCCAGCGCGTCGCCGATCTCGCGGACCAGCGACGCCAGCGCCTCCCGAGCCGACACCACCGAGCGGGTTCTCGGAGCGATCAGCCCGCCGGTCAGCCCGTGGCGTGCGGCCCGCCAGGTCGCCGCACGGCGCCATTGCGGCGGGGTGGGCTGGGGCGCCGTTCCGCGCTGCTGACGCTCGGCTGCGGTGACGACCAGCGCCCGGCTCACCGCGGCGACGAGCACCGCGTCCCGCACGTCGGCGCACACGTCAGCCACCCGGATCTCGACGGTGGGGTACTTCGCCGACAGCCGGGCGTCGAAGTACACCATGCCCTCATCGAGCGCCGCCCCCGAGCGCACCAGGTCGGCAACGGCGGCGTCGTAGCCGGCGGCGTTCACGAAGGGTCCGGACGGTCCGGCGGTCGGCCACAGCCCCCAGATCACCGTGCGAAAGCTGGCGTACCCGGTGTCGTGGCCCTGCCAGAACGGCGAGTTGGACGACAGCGCCAACAGCAACGGCAACCAGTCGGCGATCCCGTCGATCACGGCGGCACCTTCGTCGCGGGAGCCGATCTCGACGTGCACGTGTTGACCGCAGGTCAGTTGCTGACGCGCCAGATGCCCGAACTCGGCCGTCATTCGTTCGTAGCGCTCGTCGCCGGTGGGCGTCGGACGCACCTTGAACGGGCTCGTGCCGATGGCCGCGACCGCCGCGCCCGACTCGGCGGCACCGGCGGCGACCACCGCGCGCAACTCGATCAGCTGCCGGGTCAACTCGTCGGTGGTGGTGCAGGGCAGGGAGCCGATCTCGGCCTGTTCGCGCTTGAACTCGTGCTCGATCGCGTCGTCCGGGTAGGGGGAGTCGTCGTCGAGTGCATCCAGGGCGTGCTGCACGACCGCGGCCCCGGCGGCGAGCGGCCGCCCCTGCCGGGGTTCGACCACGAGTAGTTCTTCTTCGACTCCGAACGTCACGCCCATGCGCACAGTGTGGCTTCTCGCGGTCCGTTTGGGACGCCCTGCCGCAGGTTGACGTTGCTCAACTCAGTCGCCGGCGCTGCTGTCGAAGCCCGTGCCGCGGATGACTCGCGCGGGGACGCCCGCCACGATCGTGTCGGCTGGAACGTCCCTGGTGACGACCGCGCCCGCCCCCACGATCGCGCCGTCACCGATCGTGACCCCTGGCACGACGGTGACCGAGGCTCCGAGCCAGACCCGACGTCCGATGGTGATCGGCGCCGGCACCATGTCGCCGCGCCGGACGGGGTCGACGGCGTGATTGAGCGTCGTGAGGGTGCACCCGTGACCGATCAGCGACTCGTCGCCGATGGTGATGCCGCCGGTGTCCTGAAACCGGCAGCCCAGGTTGACGAACACGTTGCGGCCGAAGCTCAGGTTCTTGCCGAACTCGCAGTAGAAGGGCGGAAACAGCGCCACGGTGTCATGGATCGGCTGGCCGGTGAGTTCCCCCAGCAGAGCGCGGACCTGCTCCGGCGGGTGGTAGCCCGAGTTCAGCTGTGCCGTGACGCGCAGGGCGTCCTGCGCAGCGCGGTGCATGAAATCGTGGGCCGCCGACCCACTTTCGAGCAACTGCCCCCGCGCCGCCAGCTGAAGAAACTCGTCGAGTTGCATGGCCATCATTCTGCGCGCAGCAGCACCTTGATGGCGCGGCGCTCGTCCATGGCGGCATACCCTTCGGCGGCCCGCTCCAGGGGCAGTTCGAGGTCGAACACGCGTCCGGGGTCGATCTGGCGGGTCCAGATGCGGTCGATCAGATCGGGCAGGAACCGGCGCACGGGTGCCGGGCCGCCGTGCACATGCACGTGCGAGAAGAACAACTCCTCGCCCGACAGATTCACGTCGTGGGCGACCCCGACGAAGCCCAGGTGGCCCCCGGGACGGGTGCTGCGCAGCGCCTGCTGCATGGCCTCCTGGGTGCCGACCGCCTCGATCACCGAGTGGGCGCCGAGGCCGTCGGTGAGGTCCTTGATCGCCTCGACCCCGGCGTCGCCGCGAGCCTCGACGATGTCGGTGGCGCCGAAGTCGCGGGCCAGCGCCTGCCGGTCGGTGTGCCGCGACATGGCGATGATGCGGTCCGCGCCCAGCTCGCGGGCGGCCAGCACGCCCAGCAGGCCCACCGCTCCGTCCCCGACCACGGCGACCGTCTTGCCCGGTCCGGCCTCCGCGGCGACGGCGGCGAACCAGCCGGTGCCGAGCACGTCCGAGGCGGCCAGCAGCGAGGGGATCAGGTCGGGGGCCGGCATGCCGGGGGTGGCGACCAGCGTCCCGTCCGCCAGCGTGATGCGGACGCGCTCGGCCTGGGCGCCGTCCGGGGCGGCGGCTTGCCGCTGCACACACGACGACTGGTAGCCGGCCCGGCAGGTCGGGCAGGTGTTGTCGGAGGCGAAGAACGAGCCGACGACGAACTCGCCGGGCCGCACGGTCTGTACCTGAGAGCCGACCTCCTCGACGATGCCGACGTACTCGTGGCCCATGCCGCGGGGCTGCGTGACGGGCTCGATGCCGCGGTAGGGCCACAGGTCGGAACCGCAGATGCAGGACGCCGTCACGCGGAGGATCGCGTCCGTGGGTTCGATGATGCGGGGTTCGGGTCGGCTTTCGACAGCGATGCTGCCAGGACCGGTCAGTACGACGGTGCGCATGAGGTATCTCCTTGTCACAGTGTGTTTGGGGGACGTTGGGGGGTCAGGGTTGGGCGGGTGCAGCCAGCTCGATGCGGACCAGTCCGCGGCCGTGCTCGACCGCGTCCGGGTTGCGCGCGGCGCCGAGCGGCACCAGCCCGGGTGTGGGCACGCGCTGGCCGAGATCGTCGTAATAGAAGGCGATCATCTCATCGGCCGGTGCCCAGTAGATGCCGCCCACGTCGGGTTCGTTCACCCGGCCGCCGGTGCTGGTCAACGGCTCGGTCAGCGGCGCGACCCTGGCCTGACCCATCGCGTCGAACAGGTCGAGGGTGAGCGGCAGCCGAGCCGCGAACTCGCGTGCCGCCGGGCTGTCATTCAGCGCCGCCGTTGCACGCTCGTCGTTGTCGAACCGCAGCACGATCTGCTGCGTCGCGATGGACGGGTCCGCCGGGTCGGTGGGGAAGTCCGCCAGCTGCGCAGGACGGCCGGCGCACCCGGCGGCGGCCAGCACCGGGCAAACCAAGGCGGCGGCGACGAGGGCGCGCAGGCCCACTCTCGCTCGGTTGGCGAAGCGCGTGTTCGTGGTCATGGGTCAAGCCAACCTCGGCGGCACCCGGGTAGAAAGTCACCATCGATGGGTGTACCGGCAGTGCATCGCTCGCGGGCGAGCCGCGTCGTAGGGTCGGGGCATGGACAATGCCGCCGAGGTTCGGGAGTTTCTCACCTCCCGCCGCGCCAAGCTGAGCCCCGAGCTGGTCGGACTGCCCCAGGCCGGACGGCGCCGGGTGCCGGGGCTGCGGCGCAGCGAAGTGGCGCAACTGGCCGGCATGAGCGTCGAGTACTACGCCAAGCTCGAACGCGGAGCGCTGGTCGGCGTCTCGGCGGGGGTGCTGGACGCCCTGGCCCGCGCCCTGCGGCTGGACGACGCCGAACGCGCCCACCTGCTGCGGCTGGCGCACGAGGCGGACGGTTCGAACCGGATCCTGCGCCGGTCACGTCCGGCGCAGTGGGTGGTGCGGCCCGGCCTGCAGCAGGTACTGGACGCCATCAGCGCCCCAGCCATCCTCGGCAACGACCGGCTCGACTTTCTGGCCGCCAACCACCTCGGCCGGGCCATGTACGCCGACCTGCTGCTGGACGCGTCCGCCCCGCCGAACTTCGCGCGCTACACGTTTCTGGACAACTCCGCGCGCCGGTTCTACCCCGACTGGGACCTGGCCGCCGACATGACGGTGGCGAACCTGCGCACCGCGGCGGGCAAGGATCCGCACGACAAGCGGCTGCACGAGCTGGTCGGTGAGTTGTCGACCCGCAGTGAGGCGTTCCGGGACCGCTGGCACGCCCACGACGTGCGCATCCACGGAGCGGGTGTGAAGCACTTTCGCCACCATGTGGTCGGCGACCTCGAACTCGGCTACGAGAGCCTCGACCTGCGCGCCGAACCGGGTCTCACGCTCACGGTGTACTCCGCGCCGGTGGGTTCGCCGACGTGGCAGGCACTGCAGTTGCTGGCGTCCTGGGCGGCAACGGAGGGCAATGCGGTGGCCGAGGCGTCGGGTGGGCGGCTCGCGCTGTAGGCGGTGCGGCGGTCTTCGTCCGACACCTCCGTCAAATGACGACCGATCTGGGACGTCCCTCGCCTGCTCAGGCGCAAGAACCCTCACTATCGGTCGTCATTTCGCGTCCCGGGCGCATCGTCCACAGTGCGAAGCCCGAGATGATCAACAGCGGTAGGTGCAGGACGCCCATCCACCAGCTCGCCGGACGGAGCCCGAACCAGGTGGCCGCGTTGACGAGACCGAACAGGAGGCCGACGTAGGCCGCCAGCCAGCGGGCTCGGACGGGGTAGTCGCCGGGTCGCAGCACCATGACGCCGACGACGACCGGCGTGATCATGCAGTAAGTCACCCCGGCTCCGTTGAGGAACATGCCCGCCCAGCCGGGCACCGCGTTGCCGGCCGGGTCGATCGTGTACGGAAACGCGATCGCCGCACGGGCAGCACCAGCGCCGCGATTCCGGCGTAGCCGCGCCACGGCACCCACCGAGCGAGCCTGCCGGTCATGTTGCCCCTTGAGGTCTCTACAACCCGACCCGCTCCATCAGGAACCTGTTACTGAACTTGCCGTCGGGATCCAGCTGGTCGCGAAGCGCGCGCCACTCGCCGATCTTGGGGTAGCGGCTCGATAGATCCTTCGCGCGGTGGCGAGAAACAGCTTGCCCCAGTGCGGACGCGCGTCGGTCGCCAGAAAGATCGGCTCGATGACGCGCAGCAGGTTGGTCACCGCGGCCGGGTCGCGGTACAGGGTGAAGTGCACGCCGACCATCTCGCGGCCGTGGGCCGGTGAGAGCCATTGGTCGTCGGCGGCCATGGTGCGAATCTCGGTCGCGCCCAGAATCGGGTCGATCAGGTGGCTGTGTTCGCGCAACTCGGTCACGACCTGGCGAATGGTCGGCCGGGGCACCATCCATTCCACCTGGATCTCTTCGCCCATGCTGGGAGTGCCATCGAGCAGAAAGTGCGGCAGTCGCAGCGACCACGGCCCCGGACTGCCGAACTCGGTCATGTTTTGCGAATGGCCGAGCGCTGCGACGGGTACGGGTCGGGCGCCGTAGTCGGCCAGGTCGGTACGTAGCTCGGCCTCGTCCAGCCGGGTCTTGACCCACACCCGATCGATCACCGGACGGCCCCACTTGGCTGACGCTGTAGCCGGCGCCGGTGATGTCGTCGAAGTGGTCCAAGGCGGTGTCCCAAGGCAGGTCGGCGTAGGCGTCCTGTTGGATCTGGTAGCTGGGCTGGATGTCGAGGGTGACCCGAGTGACCGGGCCGAGCGCGCCCAGCGCGACGACCATGCCGTCGAAGCGAGGGTCCGTCCGATCGACGCTTGCAATGTCTCCGTCGGCGGTGATGAACTGCAGGCCGCTCACTGCGGCCGACAGGTTGCGGTTGCGATCCCCGGACCCGTGGGTGCCGGTCGCGACGGCGCCGGCGACCGAGATGTGCGGCAGCGAGCCCATGTTGTGCAGGGCGTGGCCGTTGGCCTCGAGAAACTGCGCCACGACCCCGAACCGTGTTCCGGCCGCGACGGTGACGGTCATCGCCTCCAGATCCATTACGGGATCGAACGGCTGGCTACCCAGCTGCAGCAAGACCTCGGGACCGTCCGGCAGCTCGTTGAACGAGTGCCGCGTGCCCAGCGGACGCACGTGCCGCGCCTCGGCGACGATGCGCCGGGCAGCGTCCAGACTGGTCGGTTCTTCAATGCGGACGGCTCGGTAGCGGACGTTGCCTCCCCAGTTCAGCTCGTCACCCATGTGCTGTCTCCTTGTGGCGTTACGTCCCTTCACTATTGCGGACGAGCGCGCGGATGTACTCCGGCAGCGTGGTGGCCCCCCGGGTGGGGGCCGCGTCGAGTTGCCAGTCGTCCCCATCGGTCAGCGTGGTGAGTCCGGTGAACGACTCGGCCGCCTCCGTTGAGAAGCCTGCCGCAAGGAACGCGTTCGTCCACTCCTGGGGCGGCGTGCGTACCGTGGCGACCGGAGAGCCGACAGCCTCAGCGAAGGCGGCGGCCACCTCGCGCGGTGTGTAGCGACGGGGCCCTTCGACGTGGACGATCCCTTCCGCGGGTTGCTCCCGGGTCAGGAGCCGCGCGGCCACCCGGCCGACATCGGCCGGCGCCACCATGGGCAGTGGACGGTCCGGGTCCAGCATGATCGGAACCTCGCCCTGCGTGCGGGCTGGCGTCGCCGCGCCGTCCCAGTTGCTGTAGAGGTAGGCGACTCGCAGGATCGCGACGGGCGTCGCGAGCCCGCGCAGGAGGGACTCGAAGCGATGCAGCGTGCCGAGGTCGCCGATGCGCCGGCCGCGGCGGACTCCGTAGGTCGAGATGGCGACGACGCGGTCGACCCGGGCGGCGGCGAGCGCATCGACGATGGCTGCCGCGGTGCGATCCTCGTCGGCGTCCGGATCGGCGTGGATCGAGCCGGGCGGATTCAGCGCGAACACCCTGACCGGCTGCGGCGACGACAGCGCACTCGCCATGGCCGCGGCGTCCTCGATATCGGCGATCGCCGATTCTGCTCCCCGAACCGCCCACGCGTCCGCCTTGGCCGTGCTTCGAGTGACGACTCGGACGTGCCGGCCCAAGCCCAGCAGAGCCTCCGCCGTGGCGGACCCGAGATGCCCGGTTCCGCCGATCACCACGTAGGTGTGCTCGTGAAGCATGCTGGGAGTTTATGGAGAAGTTGGTCCCGCAGGATCCGCTGTGAAGCGTGACGAGCACCACCTGACCGAACCTCGAAACGCGGGTCAGCTGGGTCTCGCAAGCCCAACCGACGGCAATCGGCGCTTCCTCAAGCCGATTCGTCGGTGAAGAACCCCAGCTCGGGCAAGAGCGTGGCCGCTGTCTTCACGAACAGCTTCGCTGTGTGCACGGCCTCCTTGGCCTCTGGCAGTGACGCCTCGCTGTAGGACGTGTCCGGGTAGTCGAGTTCGTGGCGTCGTCGCCGGAGCATGCTGAACTTCGAGAATCCTGGACCGAACTGCGCCAGGAGCGCTTCTTCCACTGCCCTGTGTCCACCCCTTTGAGTGGGACGCAGGGCCTGTTGGCTCAACAGCGCGGTGGCGGCGAGGCGAGCCGCATCGTAGGCGTTGGTGTACGCGCCGTCAGTGTCGATCTGCAGTGCGGCTTCGGCAATCTTGAGGCGACGCTTTGCCTGCTCGAGGACGACGGCGCCGTCGGAGACCGACTTGCCGATGACGTCCAGGTCGCCCGCGGTGAGCAGACGGTTGATGGTCGCTTCGCCGCGCTTCCACCGAGACACCTACACATCCCTCCCGGCCATCGTGACGTCAACCAGCGGCTGGGTGTGAACCTGCGCCGACAGCCGGTCCGTCGGGTCCTCCCACTGCTCGTGCGTGCGCATCACCGGGTTCACCGGGATACCCAGTCGCCGCTGGGAACGATCGGCCGCGGCGTACAGGTCGGCCCGATCAACGCTCTCGCCGATCACCATCACGTCGATGTCGTTCGGGCTGTGGCCGGCTTCACCGGAGTAACGGGCCGCCCAGGATCCGAAGATCAGCACGGTGTGCGCACCTGGAACTTTCGCGAATTCCACGCCAACCACATGGCGGGGGCCGAAGGTCACCTCAAGGAGCCGGCCCAGCGACTCAGCTGCCGGGTGACTCAGGTTGGCTCCCAGCATCCTGTTGCGGCCGAGCGTGGTCTCAGCGGCGAGCTTCGACTCGACCAGCTGTTCGGCCACGCGGTGTACGGTCGTCACCGACACTCCGACCCGTCGGGCCAGGTCGGTCAGGCTGAACTCCTGGTCTGGATGCAGAAACAGCCAGGTGAGAATCTCGGCCTGCGCCTGACTGCGAAAGATCGGCAGCAGCGGTGGCGCCTCGGTTCTCATAACCGCAATATAACTTACGTCAAAAGAAAACATCAATCGAGTCGCCGTTCACACTCTGCACCCGACGGTGCGACCGTCGACACGCGAGTTACGCTGCGTCGATTCGAGAAGGGGTGACGTCGATGGCACGGACGGGACGCGTCCACTACGCCTGGGTGGTGGCCGGGGTGGCGTTCGCGACCCTGGTGGCCGCGGCGGCCTTCCGGGCGGCTCCCGGCGTGCTGATGGTGCCGCTGCACGAGGCCGGCTGGTCGATCGTCACGATGTCGGCGGCGGTCAGCGTGAACCTGGTGCTGTACGGGCTGATCGCGCCGTTCGCCGCAGCGCTGATGGAGCGGTTCGGGGTGCGCCGGGTGGTCTGCGCCGGGCTGTTGCTGATCGCCGCCGGTGCGGGACTCTCGGTGCTGGCCACGGACGCCTGGCAGCTGGTCTTCACCTGGGGCGTGCTGATCGGGGTCGGCACCGGTTCGATGGCGATGGTGTTCGCCGCCACCGTGGCGAACGCGTGGTTCGTCAAGCGGCGGGGCCTGGTGATGGGCGTCCTGACCGCCGGGGGAGCGGCCGGACAGCTGGTGTTCCTTCCGCTGGTCGCCTACTTGGTGGAGACGACGAACTGGCAGATCGCCTCGCTGCTGGTCGCCGCGGCCGCCGTCGCGGTGCTGCCGTTGGTGCTCACGCTGTTGCGCGACCGTCCCTCCGACATGGGCTTGGCGCCCTACGGCAGCGATCAGGTCGTGCCGCCTCCCGTCCGAGGGGGCAACGCGGCCGGGCTGGCGTTGTCGGCGCTGCGCGAAGCGGCGCGCACCCGATCGTTCTGGGCGCTGGCCGGCGCGTTCGCGATCTGCGGCGCGACCACCAACGGTCTGGTCGGCATTCACTTCGTGCCCGCCGCGCACGACCACGGCATGGCCACGACCACCGCGGCGGGGCTGCTGATGGTGGTCGGCGTGTTCGACATTCTCGGCACCGTCGCCTCGGGTTGGCTGACCGACCGGGTCGACCCGCGGGTGCTGTTGCTGGCCTTCTACGCCTTTCGTGGGGTCGGACTGCTGCTGCTGCCGTGGCTGCTGGGCGCCAGCGTCCAGCCCAGCATGATCGTGTTCATCGTCGTGTACGGCCTGGACTGGGTGGCCACCGTGCCGCCCACCGTCGCACTGTGCCGCAACCTGTTCGGCGACCGGGGCACCATCGTTTTCGGCTGGGTCTTCGCCTCCCATCAGCTCGGCGCCGCCGTGGCGGCCCTCGGCGGCGGGATCGTCCGTGACACCTTCGGCAGCTACACCTACGCCTGGTTCGCAGGTGCGGCCCTGTGCGCGGTCGCCGCCGTGCTGTCGATCGGCATGCGGCGGCACCGGGACGATGCCCCACCCAGCGCCGCTGCCCGGCGCGAGGACCGGGCAGCGGCGTCCGAGACCATGTCGGATCTGACGCCGTGACCGGGGTACCTCGAGGTGGTCCACCCTCCTCGGCAATCAAGTCAGGCAAGAAGCTGGGTCTGCTGGCCCAACTCGGCCAGCACCTTGACTGCCTTTCTGTCGAACGACACGAAGGTGTCGCTCCCCAGCCACGCTCCCTGATGCGCGATGATCCCGTCCGCGAAATCCCCACCCGCCTCGAGGCAGGCGAGGCCGGCGTCGACGGCGGCCCGATCGAGCACCACTTTCTCGGTGTCCATGATCGTGCGGATCACGCTCGAGATGTCATCGCGCGCCACCCCGTAGGAGCTGCGTAGCACCCACACCAGTTCGGTCAGGGTCTGAAGGCCGATCGCGATCGTCTCTGCCTGCGTGAACAACCCGGACGCCACCACCGCCTGGTCGGGATCGTCAGCGACCACCGTGCGCAACAGCACATTCGTGTCGACTGTGACCTTCACTGCTCACCGAGTCCGGCGGCGGTGCCGGCTTTCGCGATCGCTGCTTCGATCTCTTCGATCGAAAGCCTGGCGCCGTTCGTTTTGCCGACCAGCAGCCCTGTGAGCTGGCTGGCCGGGCCCCGTGGCCGGGCTGCCGACAGCTGCGCCCGCCCACCCGGAAGCAGGTCGATCTCGATCTTGTCACCGGGCTTGATGCCCAGGTGAGCGAGCACTTCTCGCCGGAAGGTCACTTGACCCCGCGACGTTACCGACAACACCGTCATGACCATCACCTTGCCTCTGGTAATGCAACAATGCCTTACCCGCGCCAACCGCGCGGCACTCCGCACCGGGGAACGCGTACCCAAGTCCGTCATCACACCGTCCCTGGTGACGGCGGTGTAGCTGGACGGGTCGGTGGCGTGCGAGGCTGCCTCGCCGGAGGCGGCAGATGAGTCACCGCGCACCGAGGGCAGGGGTGCTATACCCGCCTGGGTCAGTGCGTCCAAGTCCCCGCGTTCACGCTCGTGGGCTTTGTTGCGGTTCTCGGGACCGGCAATGCGCAGAATCTGGCGGTGTGTCGTTGATCGGGCTTGTCGAGATCAGGGAAGCCCCGCCTCTCTGGGTGAACGCGGGTGCGGGTGAGATCCCGGCGTTCGCCGGGATGACGAGATGTCACCACTCCACCAGCGGCTACGACAGGCATGATCGGCGCAGCGGTCTCGAGCGCCGTCGCGAAATGACGACCGATCTGAATGGCCTTCCGCCTCAGCGAGGCGAGCCACGTCCGGAATCGGTCGTCATTTCACGATGGACGGCTGGGGTCTCGACAAGCTCGACCAGCGGAATGGCGCACGTCGTCATCCCGGCGAACGCCGGGATCTCGCCCACGTCGAACCGAACGCAACGCTGACGCGGAGCGGAGGTGCACCCCGACAGTGCGTGAGCGGAGATCCCGGCATCGTTAGGCGTGCAGGTCCAGTAGCACTCGTTGGCGGTTGTCCCGGTCGACCTGGTCGTGTGCCGCGGCCGCTTCATGCAGGGCGAACGGGTTGCCGATCGGGACGGTGAGGTGCCCGTCCCGTGCGGCGTTGGTGAGGTCGCGGGCGGCTGCGATCCTGGCGTCGGAGGGAAAGTCGTCGCTGCCGAGCAGGCGGATGGTGAGGTTGTCGAAGAGCATCGGCCAGAAGTCGATCCGGGGTTGGGGGTCGCGGGTGGCGTAGGCGGCGATCACTGCGCCGTTGGCGGCCACCGCGGTGTCGAGGCTGATGTTGTCGGAGAAGGCGACCTCGATGATCCGCTCGACCCCGTGGGGCGCGTGCTGTCGGATCGCCTGCTGGGCGTCCGGGTGATCGAGTGCAACGGCGCGCTCCGCGGCGGGTCCGGACAAGGCGGTGAGGTCGGTGTGCCGCCGGACAGTGGTGATGACGGTGGCGCCGCCCCAGGCGGCGAGTTGTGCGGCCAGCGAGCCGACCGCGCCGAGCGCGCCTTGCACGAGAACGGTCCTGCCGGCCACGGGCCCGTCGGCGAACACCGCCCGATGGGCGGTGATTCCGGGAATGCCGAGGCAGGCCCCGAGTCGTTCGTCGACGCTGTCGGGCAACTGGACGGCGGTCGCCTCGGGGACGACGGTGTAGTCGGCGGCAGTGCCGAAGGGCCGGTAGGACTGGGCGTTGTACACCCAGACGCGTTCACCGATCCGGCTCCGGTCGACTCCGGCGCCGACCTGATCGATGGTTCCGGAGCCGTCGCTGTGTGGAACGACCCGCGGGTAGGTCATGGCGGAGCCGAAGTAGCCGGCGCGCTTCTTGGTGTCGCCGGGGCTGATCCCGGAGTAGCGAAGCCGCACCCGGACGTCCCCGGGACCGGGTTCGGGATCGGGCAGCTCGCCAAGCTGCAGCACCTGGTCGGCGGGTCCCTGGCGGTCGTAGTAGACAGCCCTCATGAGTCGTTCCTTTCCTGGGGGACGGTGCGTGGGCCGGGACCGTGGTCAACGGACGTAGGTGAGGCCGTCCCCGAAGCGGAACAGTGGGTCGGCGGTGTCGAAAGGCATCGGAGCGGCTGTTCTCGATGTGGAGCAACCATCGTGAGTCTCCTTCGGTGCGGGGCGAGGGGCGCGATCGTCGAGGGGCGAGTCGTCGCGCGGCTCACACAGTGGACGCTCGGCGGTCGGCGCGGGCGGTGAGCACGGTGAGCGGCACGTCGGTGTGGCGCCGGATGCAATGCGGAATGTCCAGCGCCAGCCAACGAGACGGGCCTGCCGGCAGGGTGGACAGCACGATCTCGTCGAAGTCCTGGTCAGCCAGCATCGCGTCGATGGCGGCCACCGGGTCAGGATCGCCGATTGCGCCCTCGGCGGTGGCGCCGATGCCGCGGAGCTCGTTCAGGGTGTTGTCGAGCCGGGCCTGCGTCTCGATCTCAGCAGCTCGGTCGTTCTGATTCGCTTCGGGTGCCTGCGCAGCTTCTTCGGGGCGGGTGCTGCCGGTTCGATGACGACCCAGCAACTCCGAGTCGACGGGGAAGGCGCCACTGAGGGAGTTGAAGTCGTTGATCAGGTGACTGGGTGTAGCGGGAACCAGGATCCAGAACGCGGCCGGTCCTCGGCTCATCCGCTGTCGGATCGCCTCCAGCAGTTCAGGGCCGCCCAGGGTGTGGTTTGCCACCACGAGGTAACGCCGCTGTGAACGAGTCGGCGACGCCGCCGCGCGTCCGATGGCGTCAGGTCGTGGTCGCGCCACCACCAGGAAGGCGACCAAAGCACCGGCGACGCCGACCAGCATGACCCAGATCATGGGGACGGCGGTTTCTGCTCCCCCCGAGCTGGCCAGCGGCGCCGAGACGGCCATGGCCACGGCTTGGACGACTCCCAGTACGGCGGAGGCGGCGCCGGCCACCTGCGGCGCTTCACTCGCAGCCAACGCGCTTGCGTTACCGAAGATGAACGCCTGCACCGCCATCAGCACCAGGAATCCGGCACACGTGAGCAGCAACGGCGTGCCAAGGGCGAAGACCCCGACCGCCAAGGCGGCGACGGCGAAGCTGGACATAACGAGGCCGAACCCGATCAGGGTGCGTGGACGGAAGCGTCCGACGATCCGGGCGTTCAGGATCGACAGCAGCACCTGGGCCAGCGCGGTGGCGGCGAAGAACAAGGCGAACGGCATCGGCTGCAGGCCCTTCTGCTCCTGCAGCACGTAGGAGGAGTTCGCGATGTAAGCCATCATCGTGAAGCCCGACAGCGCTGCCGTGAGGGTGTAGCCGACGAACACCCGGATCTTCACCACCTGACCGAGCCCCGAGGCGAACTGGCGCAGACCGCCGCTGTGCCGACGCTCCGGCGGCAGGGACTCCGGTACCCAGACGATGGCGGTGATCATCATCACCAGCCCGAATCCGACCAGGATCCAGAACACGGTGCGCCACGTACCCCCGAAGGTGAGGACCGCACCGCCGGCCACCGGAGCGATCATCGGTGCAAGACCGCCCAGCGCCATCATGATCGACATCACCCGCGCCAAGACGTCACCGCGGGCAACGTCCACAATGACGGCCCGGGCGACCACTGCGGCGATACCGCCACCGAACCCCTGCAGCACCCGGAACCCGATCAGCCAACCGATCGACGGTGCCAGCGCGCAGCCGACCGCCCCCAAGGTGCACAGCAGGCCCCCGGCGATCAGCGGCAGCCTGCGGCCGCGCTGGTCCGACAGCGGCCCGCCCAACAGCTGTCCCAGGGCCATGCCGAGAAAGAAGGTGGTCAGCGTCAAACCCACCAGCGACGCTGAGGTCGCCAAGTCACTGGTCACGTACGGAAAGGCCGGGGTGTACATGTCGGTGGCGAACGGCGGCACCGCACTCTGCAGGGCCAACGTCAGCACCAACGACAGCGACACCGCTGAGGCAGCCTTCGACCCGGTGGCGCCGGATTTCACCATGCCGGCCCCGTTGCTCACGCCGCTGCTCCGATGCCCGACTCGACCAGTCGCCTGTGCAACCGCTGTAGCTCGGCGGTCACCGCACCCACGTCCTGCGGGCCCAACGCCTGCGCCACAGCCGCCCGAAAGACCGTCATGCCCGACCGGAGTGTCTGCTCACCGGCGTGGGTCAAGCAGATCAGGAACGAGCGTCTGTTGGCCGGATTCGGCGTTCTTTCCGCGAGGCCGTCGCGTTCGAGCCGGTCAACCAGCTTGCTCGCCGCGCCCACCGTGATGCCGATGTCGTCGCTCAAGTCCTGGACCCGCGCCTGCCCCGCGCGCCGTTCCAGCAGGCGGAGAGCATGAAGCCGACCCAGATCGATCTGACCGGAGCGAGACAACTCACGATCCACCGCACTCCACAGCGCAACCTCGTACCGCACCAGCGCTTCGAAGAAGTCCATGCCCACGGAACACAGGTTACCGTGAGGATTATTCCCAGGAATGAACTTTGCCTATGCGGAACGGCGCAGGTCGACCACCGCGACCGGCTCGCTCTCCAGTGCCGTGGTCAGCATGTCGTGGGCCTCCGCCTCAGCCGAGCTGTGCCGCTGCCTGGCGCGCACGGAGCGCCGCCTTGATCCCTGCACGAAGAATGCCGATCAGAATCTGTTCCATCAGGCCACCACCGATATCAGAGCGACGATTTCGGGATCGTCCTTCTCGGGTGGACTTCGATCCGCGCCTTTCCCACTGCGAAGTAGAACGGCGAAGGCACGGGCGGCAGGTGTCCGGCACGGAGGGCGCGCACCGCCCTGGCGGGCCAAGGGCAGTGCTCGGTGGCCGTGACGAAGAACGCGTAGAGGACGTCGGGTTCGTCCGGGTCGTCACTCCACTGCAGGCTGGGACTGCACATGCCGCCGCGGTACCACCCGTCCCGATCATCGTCCGGGTCGACCACCAGGCTCGGCGAGGACCAGCCTCGGAGCGAGGTGGCATAGTCGGCCGAGTCGGCCAGCCACAGGCCCTGGGACGGGTAGTTCGGTTTGCCGAAGAGGTTGGAGTCTCTGGTCAGCGCGAGCAGGTAGCCCGACCCCGCCCGATCAGGAAGCGCCACGGAGTCGTAGTAGCCGGCGCTGGCGTCGCTGAAGACGGTGGGCTCGCTCCAGCCGGTCACTCCGTCGGCGCTGCGGGAGTAGAGGATGGTGTGGTTGCCGTCCTTGTCGTCGCCGGGCTGGGTGAGTGCGAGGTAGCGCAGGTGCCAGGATCCGTCCACGTGCTCGACCTTCGGCTCGAGCACGCCCTTGCCCGTCCCGAGCCCTGCGATCTCCAAGGGCTGCGGCCGGGCCACCCATCGCCCGTTCCGACGTTCGAGAAAGCCGATCCGGTACGGCGATGTCGTGGACAGTACGGTCTCGGCGCTCCGGCCGGCGTGGTAGATCCGCTCCACATCCACCCCGTCGACCCGGCCGCGGACATGGCACACCGAGTGCAGACACCTGTTCCAGCTGCCTCGTGGCGGCTGGGGGATCAGACGTTGTGCACGCCACCGGCTGCCCGGCACCAGTTCAAATTCCCAGCGGTCAGAGGCCAGTGTGTCGCCCTCCGGCAGTCTTGCGGTCAACAGGTTCGTCCGGAACGCGGCGCCCATCCCGCCGATGAACATCGTCCACCGCCCGTCGACCCGGGCCACGCTGGGGTCGCTCATGCCGAGGATGTTGCGGATCGGCGCGTACCCGTCCCGCATGTCGAGGAGCTTCGTCACCGCGCTGCACGAGAACCGCTGCCCGGAGCCGGTTTGATCGCGGGAGATCACGGTTCCGAGGGTAGCCCGTCGTCCCTTTGAGGCCGAGCCCCGAAGGGGTTGACGACGATGACCCCGTCGTAGTCCTGGCCGTCGCTCAGGTCTTCGGACAAGATCTCGGTACAGCCGATCGTGCGAGCTGCTTCGATGATGGCGCCGTCCCAGTAGGAGAGGTTGAAGCGATTCCGCGTGGCGAGAGCGGCCCGCACGATGCCGAGCGTCACGTCCTGGACGGAGAAGCGGGTGAACGCTTCGACCAGCGCGGAAGCCTGGTCGTGGCTGAGTCGGTCGGTGCGGGTCGCGCGCGTCGCCTGGACGTAGAACTCCTGCAACACCTGCACCGAGAGCGCGAGGTCGGTGCCGTCCAACAGGGCCCGCGCAACCTCGGCCTTCGGAGCCTCAGCCGGGTCTTTTGAGACCGCGTAGAGCAGGACGTTGGTGTCAACGAACCGCACGCTCGTGCACCGCCTCGCGGTCGAGGTGGTTGCTCGCGCTGAAGGAGTGGATTTCCGCGATCACCCGGTTCTGGAGATCCGCCAGACGCCGGAACTCCGCGTCCGGCTCGGACAGCGAACGCAGGTAGTTCGCCACCAGCGCGCTCACCGACGTGCCGCTCTCCGCGGCCCGGATCCGGGCCTGCCGATACACATCAGCCGGTACGGTGACAGTCACGTTCTTCACAGAAACACAGTATCACAGAAACACAGCGAACCGTTTGACTTCGAGGGGCCAGGCGCGAGCGGGCTCGACCTTGATGCGGCGACGCTGGAGCAACTCAGCCGCGCGAACCAGGTGCCCTGGCGAACTCGAACGACTCCTGCAACTCGGCAACAAAAACGTTGTCGAGATGCAGCGAAGTTGTCGCAGCCGCCCGCTTGCTAGTTTGCCCGTTTCCGGGGTGGGCGTGACTGTGTGCAATCTTCGTTGCTGAGAGCTTCTCAGACGCGTGCCGTCCCGATGGGTAGGCGGTCGTTTTGGCGTCCTCAGTGGTAGCCGAGTTCTGAGGCTCGGACGGCGAGTTTGACGCGGTTGCGGACTTGGAACTTGGCCATGAGTCCGTTGAGGTGGTACTTGACGGTGGATTCGGCCAGGTGGATGGCTTCGGCGATTTCGTTGTTGCTGCGGCCGTCCATGACGAGGCCGAGGAGCTGTTGTTCGGTGTCGTCGAGTTTGGGTCGGTCGCGGTAGGGGCTGGTGGCAATGAGTCGGCTGGCGGGCCCGGACAGCACGTTGAGGCCGGAGGCGGCGGCGCAGATGGCGCTGATCATGGACGGGGTGGGAAGGTCTTTGGCGAGGAAGCCCGTGGCGCCTGCGTCGATCATGGCGGCGGCGGACTGCTCGTCGGCCAACGATGTCAGCGCGAGGATGTGCAGGTCGGGGGCTGCCTGGTGTAGTTCGCGGGCGGTGGCTGGTCCGTCGGTGTCGGGCATGTTGATGTCGACGAGCGCGACTTGGGGTTGGTCTGTTGGCAGTGCCGCGATGGCGCGCTGACCGGTGGCGTAGGTCGCGATGCAGACGACTTGGTGGGACTTGTTCAGGATGCTGCTCAGGCTGGTTCGGACGTAGAGGTCGTCATCGATGATGATGACGCGGACCTTGCCTGCGGCAGGGGCACTGTGATGTGCAGTGTCCATCGTGGGTCCTCCTGTCGCGTCTCGATCGCACCAGAATAGAGGTCGAGGCGCTGCCGCATCCCGTCCAGTCCCATGTGCGTGCCGGTGGTGGTGTGGGACGGGTCGTGTTCGTTGATGATCAGGAAGTCGGCCTGGCCGGGGTCGACCTGGCCGAGGATGGCGCACGGCCGCCCGGGTTTGGCGTGCCGGTCAATGTTGGCGGCGGCCTCGGCGAACACGTCGTTGAGCGCGTGTTGGATCGGCTCGGGGATGATGGCGAGGTCGTCGCCTTCGAGTGTGACGGTGGTGGGGAATCCGTGTTTGGTCAGGCTGGCCTGGATTCCGGAGATGGTGCTTTGCAGGCTGCCGGTGGATGATTCCGCGAGCCGGGTTTGGGTGGGGTCGTTGAGTACGGTCATGACCCAGCGCAGTTCGTTGCCGATTTGGTGGATGTCGTCGATGACTGTGTCCAGTTCGGCCGGGTTGAACCGCCCCGGCGTGTCCGGAGGCTGGGTTTGGTGACTCAGCCGGTTGGCGTGAGCTCGTTTCGTGCAGCGTAGTGAAGTTCCTCGGCTGCTGCTGGGGTGAAGTCGTCGATCGCCTCGTGAGGGCGCTCGTTGTTGAAGAAGTCGACCCAGTTCAGGGTCTCCAGTTCGACGTGTTCGACGCCGCGCCAGGGCCCTTCAGGGCGTATGAGTTCGGCTTTGTAGAGCCCGATCTGGGACTCGGCCAGGGCGTTATCGTAGGCATCGCCAACGGACCCGACGGAGGGGTCAACGCCTTCGTCGATGAGCCGTTGGGTGAAGGCAAAACTGACGTATTGGGACCCGGCATCGGTGTGGTGGATCAGGCCGGACAGGTCGGAGATGCCGGCTTGACGTCGGGTCCAGATCGCGTGCTCGAGGGTGTCGAGCACGAGGTCTGTGGTCATCCTCGTCGCGGCCCGCCAGCCCACGATTCTGCGGCTGAAGACGTCGAAGACGAACGCCACGTACACGGTGCCGGACCATGTCGCGACGTAGGTGAAATCGGCGACCCATAGCTGGTCCGGCCGCGACGCCCAGAACTGTCGATCGACCAGATCCGAAGGCCGCTCGGCGGCCGGGTCACCGATGGTGGTGCGGACCTTCTTCAACCGCAGAGCGCCGACCCAGCCTTGCTCGCGGTAGATCCTCTCGATCGTGCACCTCGCCACGTCGTGGCCGCGGCCGCGCAGGTGGAGCCACATCTTCCGTGCGCCGAACCTTGCGGTCAGTTTCTGCCGCTTGCGTTCAGCCTCGATGAGGGCGATCAGTTCGGCGTCACGGACCTGCCGCCTGGTCGGCCGTCGGTCCAGCGCTTCGTAGAAGGTGGAGGGGGCGATCTGGATCCCGTGCTCTGTGAGCACGCGACAGATCGGCTCGACCCCGAACTCCACCCGGTGGTCGGTGATGAAGTCGATCAGTACCTGTTGGGGCGGTCGAGCTCCGCCGCGAAGAAAGCCGAGGCCGCCTTCAAAATTTCGTTGGCTCGGCGAAGCTCGGCGTTCTCCTTCTTGAGCTTCTTGATCTCAGCGATGTCGTCGGTCGTCTTGCCCTGGCGGGCACCACCGTCGATCTCTGCCTGCCGCAGCCACTTGCGCAGCTGCTCCGGGGACGTGATGCCGAGCTTGGCCGCGACGGACTTGATTGCCGCGGACTCCGAGGGGTGATCCCCACGGACCTCGATCACAAGCCGGACAGCGCGCTCACGCAGTTCGGTCGGGTACTTGCTGGGTCGTGCCATGAGAGTGATCCTTCCAACGAACCAGCCCTCCGGACACGCCGGGGCGGTTCAGGTTGCCGCTGTCGCGTGCGAGGCGGGCGGTGAGGGAGAGCCTGGTGATGCTGCGGGCGATGGTGTCGTGCAGGTCGCGGGCCAGGGTCAGGCGTTGCTCGGCCAGCGCAGCCCGTTCGGATGCGGCGTGGTTGCGGCGCAGCGAGCTGAACAGATCGCCGATGACCCAGCAGGCGGCGAAGAGAACACCCCAGGTGAGCCCTGCGAACAGGAACAGTGCGCCGCGTTCGGGGTAGTCGTGATACTGCACAGCGGTGAGAATCACGAGGTAGACGACGCTGATCACAACGCGAAGTTGCTTGTTTCCGCGGATGCCGGTGCCGAGGATCGGAATCAGGGCCGAGTATTCGCCCATCGTCCCCCACTCACGTGGGATCAGGATGTAGAGCGCAAGGATGACAGCGAGCGCGGCAGATCCTGCTCTGGGCCACTTTGCTGTGGTGGCGGCGGCCGTGCAGGCGGCGAGGTCGAGCAGGACGCTGATCATCTGACCGCCGTGCACGTCCAGGATGATCGCGAGGCTGGCCAGCAGTGTCGCGAGGACGACCTCGACCCAGTTGCTGTTGAGGAACCGCACTGTTCACCCCTTTTGCACTGCGATGGTTGGCACGTTAGCCGGTTGGCCAGTCTTTTGGGGGGAGGGTTGCCCACCTGGACAGGTGGTGGTGCCGAGTTCACTATCCACCCGGTCAATTCTTGTATGAATCGCTTCCCCGGCGGCACAGGCTGCGCACAGCATTGCGGCATGCACAGCTTTCGGGGACAGGGTTTCAAGGTGCAGCGTGCTTCGCGGTCGGTGTTGATCGTGGTTGCCTTCGCCACCGCCGGCGCACTGATTGTCGCGCCAGTATCAAGTAGCCACTCGGGTAGCCAGGCCGTCGGCACCGGCGTATGTGACTACTTTCCGTTCTGGCCCGGCTGCTGACCAGCCTGTCTGAACGCACAACGCAACGCCTTCAACGGGACAACGGGGGATCTGGTCATGCTCAACAATGCTCGCGTTCGGGTCGGCGTCGCGGTGTCGTGTCTCGCGCTGGCGCTGGGCTGCTGCCATGCGGAAACGGCGCAGGCCGACCCGACACCGACACCCACACCGAAGGTCGACAGTGTGCCGATCAGCGAGTCTGAAGCGTTGAGGCAGGCGAAGGCCACCGGTTCGCCGGTGGTCGTGTCGTCGTTGACCGATGAGCGGACGCTGGTTACTGCCGATCCGTCCTCGGGCCAGTTCATTGCGGAGTTGACGGCGAACGTGGCCCGGGTGAAGGACGGGCAGGGTGGTTGGCGGGCCCCGTCAACGAGTCTGGTGCGCGGATCGGATGGGTTGCTGCGTCCGGAGGCCGCGGTAGCGCAGATCGCGATCAGTTCGGGCGGGTCTTCGTCGGCTCCGCTCGCTGTGTTGTCGGACGGGTCGGCATCGTTGCAGTTCGGCTGGCCGACGCTGCTGCCAGCCGCGGTCGTGGACGGGGCCACAGCAACCTATCCGGAGGTGTTTCCTGGAGTGGATCTGGTGGTTCAGGCCGGCTTGGAGTCGGTGGAGACGTTCCTGGTGGTCAAGTCCCGCGCGGCCGCCGTGAACCCTTCGGTGCGGGCATGGTCGATGCCAGTGACGTTGCCGTCGGGAACATCTGCGAAGGCTCTGGCCAACGGGGGCAAGTCGATCATCGACGCGAAAGGGGTCGAGCGGTTCCAGTTGCCGCAGGCGTTGATGTGGGACTGGTCGGGCAAGCCTGCTGGTATGACGGCGGCGACAGATGTGGTCGCCGATGTCGCGCAGTCGCGGGTCGCTCGGATCGATGCGTCGGTGGCCTCCGGCAGGTTGTCTGTTGGGGTAAAGGCCTCCTTCCTGGACGATCCAGCGACGGTGTACCCGGTGGTGATCGATCCGGCAGCGTCCTTGTCACAAACGCATGTGTTGCGGGTGACCGATGACTGGTCAAAGTGGGACGACGCGGTCGGTGACCACGGCAAGATCGGCTACAACGGCTGGACCTCTCGCTACTACCGGTCTCGGATGTTCTACCAGTTCTCCTGGCCGGTGTCGGGGTTGAAGTCGTCCCAGATCCGCTCGGGTGTGTTCGAGTACGTCCAGGACCACTCGGTGCAGCACAGTCCGTGCGAAACGACCTCGACCGCATTCCCTGGGGTGCGGGCGAAGTTGGCCAATGCGATCGAAAGCAGCAATACGTGGTCGGACCGGACCGGGGATGCGTGGCATCCGCAGGCGTCGGTGTTCTCACGGATGGCGGTCGGTCATGAGGACTACTGCAACGACACCTACCGCGAAACCTGGAACATGACCGGCGTGTTGCAGACCGAACGCACCAACTACGCCACACGGACCACCGTCACGGTCGGCTTGTACTCCGACGACGAGGCGGATCGGGACGGCTGGAAGCACTACATCAACGAGGGCAGTTCTCCGAAGTTGGTGCTCACCTACGAGAAGGAACCGTTGGTGCCGGCGGTCGCCGACTTCGCCGTGTCGGCGGCGCCGGTGCCGCAAACCTCCCCGCGCCGCACGTTGACCCCCACGCCGACGCTGTCGTCGAAAGTGTCGTTGGAGTCGGGCTACAATTGCCAGTCCAGCACCGCCTGCCTTCGGGCCGAGTTCGAGGTGACCGGCGGCCCGTCCACCATCTCGGTCAACGGCGCGGCGGTCACCCAAAGCAACCAGATCTCCACCACCGCGGCGCTGTCGGCGTTGGCGGCCGGTACTTACACCGTGAAGGTGCGGGCCAGGAACATCGACACCAACCTGGTATCGGCGTGGTCGGCGTCGATCCAGTTCGTGGTGGACCTGGCGCCGGCAGCGCCCACCTGGTCATGGTTGCCGCCGGTGGTGCAGGCAAGTGGCGAACTTCCGGCCGCCAGCACCCTGCAGATCTCGGCGACAGCAGCCTCCGCCGATGCTGACGTGAGCCAGTTGTGCGCAGTGATCGTCAAGGACGGCACGACGACGGAGACGTGCGCCAACGTCAACGCCACGGGGATGCCCAAGGCGGCAATCATTACGGCCGGCCCGTTCGAGGCCGGCAAGTCCTACACGGTGAGTGTGCTCGCCAGGGATCCGTATCAAGCGGGTGTGCAGAAGGCGGACACGCCGACCGTGCGCACGGTGCCGGTCCAGTGACGATGAAGGCAGGACACAGATGAACAGGTCTCAGATCGTCGGGATGCGACTCACCGCAGTGTCGTTGAGTGTCGTGCTGGTGGCCGGGTCGGCCGACGGAACGCCTGCTCTGGCTGATAACTGGAAAGCGACGTTGCAGCAGACCGCCAGCGTGGCGGTGACGAAGGTCGCCAAGGCGAAGGTGAAGGTGCCGAAGACGGCACGGTTTGTTCGGGCGGAGGTGACGTGGCCGACCGCCTCGGAGGCAACAGTGCAGCTCGCCGGCACCCCCGGCCGGCCGGTTGACCCGCGCCGGCACAGGTCCGATGAAGGTGGGTGTGCCGCAGGGCGCCAAGCCGCAGCCGGCCAGCACGGCCACGGTGAGGATGCTGGACCGGGCCACCAGCGATGCCTTGGTCGGTTTGGGTGTGGTGGCCACTGTCACGTCCACGGCCGGCGCCCCTGTGCAGGTCAGCATGGACTACTCGGGCTTCGCCGACGCCGGCGGAGCCGGCTACGGCAGCCGGCTGCAACTGGTCACCCTGCCCGAGTGTGCGTTGACGACACCGCAGCTGGCGCAATGCCAGGTCCAGACACCGCTGGAAACGGTGAACGATTCCGCCACCCATCTGCTGACCGCCACCCTGCCCGCCACCAGTGCCGTCAGCGTTCCGGGTACGCAGGCGACGCCGACCCCCAGCGAGTCGCCCGCGGTGGCGCCGTCGGCGACCCCCACCCCGAGCCCGTCCACGTCGCCGTCCAGGGTGCTGCCGACTGCGACGGCTGCGCCCTCGGTGTCATCGACGTTCACCCCGGGCGGTGGTGCGGCGAAGTCGGTGACGGTGTTGGCGGCTGCGGCGGCGACAACCAGTGAGCAGGGCGACTACACCGCGACATCATTGAAGCCGTCGGCGGCGTGGGCGGCCGGCAGCATGGCCGGCGAGTTCACCTGGGCCTACCCGATCGCCGCCCCGGACGCACCGGGCGAGGTGAGTCCGGACCTGAGCATCAGCTACTCATCCGGCGGAACCGATGGGGGCGTGTCGAACACCAACAACCAGGCCTCCTGGGTCGGTGAAGGTTTCGAGTTGGGATCGGCGTTCATCGAACGCAAGTACGCCAACTGTTACGACGACCGCTCCGGCGGCACAAACTCCTCCTCCAACGCCTCAGACCTGTGCTGGTACACCGATTCGAAGAAGACCAATGACCAGAAGTGGGACAACGCGTTCCTGACCATGGCTGGGCATGCCGGTGAGCTGGTCCGGATCGGCACCGGCGCCGAGTGGCGTTTGGAGGTCGACGACGGCACCCGGGTCCGCAAGATCGGGTCGGCCGCCTCCAATGATGAGTACTGGCGGGTCACCACCCCTGATGGCACCCAGTATTTCTTCGGCAAAGGCCAGGCCGACGGGACCGCGGCGGCGACAACGAACTCGAAGTGGTCGGTGCAGGTGTCGGGCAACCATTCCGGTGAGCCGGGCTACAACTCGAGCTTCGCCAGTTCGTTCGTGCTGCGGCCGTGGCGCTGGAACCTGGACTATGTGGTGTCACCCAGCGGCGTGACCATGACCTACTACTACGCGAAAGAGTCGAACAAGTACAAGAAGAACCTGGCCACCTCAACCACCTATGACCGGGGCGGCTATCTGACCAAGATCCAGTACGGGGAACGCAAGGCTGCCGAAACCGTCGACGATTCGCCGGCGAAGGTGACCTTCACCGTGGAGGAACGCTGCGACACCACCATCGTGTCGAACTGCAAGTCGGCGAAGCCGACGTCGTCGACAGCGAAGGCGTGGCCGGATGTGCCGATGGATGCCGTGTGCGACGCCGACTACTGCCCCTCACAGAAGACCTCACCCACGTTCTTCTCCCGCAAACGGCTCAAGCAGATCGACACGTTCACCCGCAACAGCGCCGGCACCGCCTGGGAAACCGTGGACAGCTGGGTGATGGCCGGGTCGTTCCCGAAACCCTCCGACGGGGGTGCGGTCCCCTCACTGTGGCTGTCGTCGATCACCCGCACCGGCAAGGCTGCTGGCACCTCCATCACGCTGCCGACGGTCAGCTTGTCGCCGATCATGCTCGACTCGCGGATCAGCGGCTCCGGGGTCGCGTTGGAAAAGCCGCGGCTGGCTGTGGTGACCTCCGAAACCGGGGCGCAGACGATCGTGGAGTATTCCCATCCCGAATGCACCAGCACCACCCTGCCCGCCGCGGGCGACATACCGACCAACACGAAACGGTGCATGCCGGTCTACTACTCCTCCGGCACCGCCGCCCCCACATTGCAATGGTTCAACAAGTATGTGGTGAACTCGGTCACCGAACGGGACCCGGTCAGCCAGGCCGATTCCTCCAGTGTCCCAGCCGGACTCGACATCGGCTTCGACCAGGTGACCAGCTACACCTACAGCGGTGGCGGCGCCTGGCGCTACAACGACTCACCCCTGGTGAAAACCAAGTACCGCACCTGGGGCGAATGGCGCGGCTTCGGCAAAATCACCACCATCGCCGGCGCCGGCACCACCAAGGAGGTCGACGAAACCCTCTACTTCCGCGGCATGAACGGTGACCGGGCCACCACCACCGGCGGCACCAAAACCGTCACTGTCACCGACTCCACCGGCGGCAGCTGGCCCGATGACGACTGGCTGGCCGGCACTGTCCGCGAAACCCGCACCCTGACCGGTGTCGGCGGCCCCGAAGACACCGGATCGTTGATGGACCCCGCCGTTCAACCCACCATGTCGGGTGGAGTCGCCGCCGCCGACGGCAGGCTCACCTCCCACCAAATCGATGTCGGCAAAACCATCACTAGGCAGAAGACACCCAGCGGGACCCGGACCGGCAGCGACACCGTCCTGGCTTGGGACGAGTTCGGACAACCGTTGCGGGCCGAGGACCAAGGCGACCTGGCCGTCCCCGGTGATGAAACCTGCGCCCGTACCAGCTACGCCATCCCGACCCAGCCCACCATCGGCCCCATCGCGTTGGTGGCTGAAGAATCGGTGAGCCCGGGAACATGCGCCACCGCCCTCGACTACGCCACCGTGTTGTCGGCCACCCGGCACCACTACGGCACCATCAACTACACCGACACCGTCGCCACACCCGGTCTGGAAACCAAAACAGTGCAGCTGCGAGACGGGAACCCCCGGCAATGGATCACCACCGGCACCGCAGGCTACGACACCTGGGGACGGCCGCTCACCGCGACCGATCCGCTCGGCAACACCACCAGCACCAGCTACAGCCACACCACCGGCGGACTGCTCAGTACGACCACCACCACCAGCGCCGACCCCGACGGAGCCGGCACCCTGACACCGCTGACCACCACCGTCAGCTACGACACCCGCCTCGGGTCCCCGATCAAAACCGTGCAACCGGGCCTGCAAACCACCGAAGCCACCCTGGACGCCCTCGGCCGGGTCACGTCGGTGTGGCAACCGGGCCAACCGAAAACGAGCTCTGCCTCCGCCACCTACAGCTACACGATCAGCAACACCACGACCAGTTCGGTGACCAGCAAGACCCTGCTGCCCACCGGCAACACCTACAACACCTCGATCGCGCTGCTGGACTCGCTACTGCGGCCCCGGCAGACCCAAACCCAATCCGCTGCCGGTGGCCGGATCATCAACGACACCCGTTACGACTCCCGCGGCGCCACCGTGCTGACCGACACCTACTACAACGCCGACGTGCCAGCCACGACGCTGGTGATGCCGACCTTCCGTGACAACATCACCACCTCACACCGGTACACGGTTGATTTCGCCGGCCGCACCACCACCGATGCCCTCTACGGCAACGAAACGCTGCGTTGGCAGACCGTCACCGGCTACCTCGGCGACCGCACCACGATCACCCCACCAGCCGGCGGCACCCCGACGACCACCATGGTCGACATCAACGGCCAAACCACCCAACTCATCCAGCACCTCGGCGCTGACACCAACGCACCAGGCGCCACCACCAGCTACCGCTACGACCTGCTCGGCCAACTCACCTCCATGACCGACGCCAAGGGCAACAAGTGGACCTACAGCTACGACCTGGCCGGCAACAAGACCGCCTCCAACGACCCGGACAAGGGCACCACCACCTCCAGCTTCGACGCCGCCGGGCAACTCACCTCCAGCACCGACGCCCGCGGCGTTACGTTGAAATACTTCTACGACAACCTCGGCCGGCCCATCAAGACCACCAAGGCCGACGGCACCACGGCCCTGATCTCCACCAGCTACGACACCGTCCAGAAAGGGCAGGTCACTGCCTCCAACCGGCACCTGACCGGCGGTACCATCACCAGCCGGATCAACAGCTACGACACCGCCGGCAGGGCCACCAGCACCTCCATGGTGATCCCCGAAATCAGCGGCCTGATCGGCGCCCAGCTGGCCGGCACCTACACCTCCGCCGCCAGCTACAACGCCGACGGCAGCATCAAGACCCAAACCCTGCCCGCCGTCGGACCGATCCCCGCCGAAACCCTCACCACCGGCTACACCACCCTCACCGGGCTACCCGACACCCTCACCGGCACCCTCGGCTCGACCACCGCTACCTACGTCCAAGACACCCAATACCTGCAATGGGGAACCCCTGTCGCGATGCTGTTCGGCACCCAAAGCGACCGGCTCAGCCAAGTCGCCTACCAACGCGACGAAACGACCCAAAGACTGACTGGTATCGCCCTCTACCGCTCCGGCCAAGGCGGCGTCAGCGACGAATCCGACACCCTCACCTACGACCCGGCCGGCAACATCACCCAAGTCAAAGCCACCCTCGCCGGCGGCGCAGTCGATAACCAATGCTTCAGCTACGACTACCAGCAACAACTCAGCGAAGCCTGGACACCCAACAGCGCCACCTGTGACCCCAACGCCCGCAGCCAAGCCAACCTGGCCGGCCCCGCCCCCTACTGGACCAGCTGGACCACCGACACCATCGGCAAAACCAGCCAACGCACCGACCGGACCGCCACCAAATCCTCCACCACCACCTACAACTACCAGGCAGACGGTGACGGAGCGGTCCGTCCCCACTTCGTCACCGGCACCACCACCACCGGCAGCAACCCAGGCACCGCCACCTACACAGCCGACCAAGCCGGCAACACCGCCACCCGCCCCAACCCCGGCGGCAGCACCCAAACCCTCACCTGGGACGACCTCAACCAACTCACCGACGTCACCAAAGACGGCACTAGCGTGGCCTCCATGGTCTACGACGCGTCAGGCACCCGGATCCTGCGCAAGCAGGGCAACACCACCACCCTCTACCTCGGCGGCAACGAAATCACCCTCAACACCGCCACCACAGCAGTCACAGCCAACCGCTACTACACCCACGGCGACCAAACCGTCGCCGTCCGCACCGGCGCCAGCAACGAAACCGTCACCACCCTCATCAACGACTGGCAAGGCACCACCCACCACCAAATCAACAGCGCCACCGGAGCACTCTCCACCACCTGGCAAGACCCCTACGGCGCACAACGCGGAACCCCACCCACCGCCTGGACCGGAGACCGCGGCTACGTAGGAGGCACCAAAGACGCCACCGGACTCACCCGAATCGGCGCCAGAGACTACGACCCCGCACTCCAACGATTCATCACCCTTGACCCCATCCAAGACCTCGCAGACCCACTCCAATGGAACCCCTACACCTACAGCAACAACTCACCCATCACCAAAGCAGACCCGTCCGGACTCAAAGCATGCGCCGACTACTTCCAATGCGGCTATCAGGTCCCAAAGAAGAAGAAGGCCGCCAAGCCCTTCAACCCCGGCCCTCCAGCATTCAATACCTGGCGTCCTAGGAAGATAAAGACATTCAATCCAGGCCCCCCCAAATTCAACGACTGGCGGAAAGAGCGCGACCGCAGGAAGCCGTTCAATCCTGGACCGCCGAGCTTCAACAAGAACTGGCCAGATCCACGCAAGCCACACATTGAGGTACCGTCGGGACCCGTAGCGCAGCCCGGTCCCAGCAAAGAGCCCTGGACTTTTCTCAAGGAGGCTACTGACTGGGCTAGTCGGGCCGCCGACGTGGCGATGGGGGCCGACTTTGGCGTCGATTCTCGCTGGAGGCGTCTGCTCGACAAGCCGTCCTCGTGGGTGACCCTACAGCTCTGGGGGAGGGCGTTCGGGCGTGTAGTTACACCATTCGCGATATTCTCAACTTGGAGCGACGAGTGGCGAATCCATTCGGAGTCAGGCATGGGCGATTCGGAGAACCTCGTTCGAACTACATTGAACACGGGTGTCATCTATGGATTCGGCGTTGCTGGAGCGTTCATGGGTGCTCGCAGCGCCCCTGGTCATCCTTATGTGGCTGCGCTATTCGCTGCGGTCAGCGGGGTGGGGGCGACAGACCTAGGTGAAAGGGTGGCTCGCGGATTCGATGCCGTGCCTTGGAGGAGACCTTAATGCGATCGTTCATCTATAGAGTCAGTGGACAGAGAATCTCAGCTATCTGGACGTACTCAGGATGGATCAAGTATGCGGCTCCCCTCATCTTGGCTGGTGGTGCGTTGTTTCTAACTGTTCAGGGTCTTCAGAACTTGTTCTTTGGCACCGCGCTTGTCGTCCTAACCTTGATAGCGACAGTGGCTGATCCGGTCGTCGTCGCAATTTGGGATTGGCGACACGAGCGAGGTTCGTGCGTAGAAAAGAATGCAGGTGATAGTCATCTATGAGCTGCAGCATTCGCCGGTAGATTGGGCCCGCAATCGGCTGCCTGGCGTGGCCTCTTCGGAGGTGTCGCTGACTCCGTCGGCGGTGGCCTAGCGGGGAGCGGTTGGTAGACGCTATTCGGCGGGCGGGAGGTTTAGAGTGCCGCAACTTATCAAGGCCTACGAAAGGCTAAATAAGGATCGAGACTTTCTTGGGCTGTACCACTCTAGGTTCGCGAGCCTCGTCTTCACGATATGGCCATTGTTGATAGTCCTGTTTTCTGTACTGAAGAGCATAACGGCGTGGAACTTTTCGGGTTGGATGACCACGGTGTGGGTTTTGGTAGCTTCATTGTTGTTGCATTCGCGATTCTGGATACCGCACTCGGAACGATGCTCGAAAGGAGAAGAGTCCGTGAGGGTGGGCTGTCTAAACCGGCCTGAGGTCTGATGCCGCGTAACACTTCGATCCTGCTCAGGATTTGTGGCGTAGGGCTGACCCCGGACCTTGGGGGCCACGATGAGCTTCCACAATGTGGTAATCGACACAATCGACTGGTCCGACTTCGAGGTATTGCGATGTAGCGGTATCGACTTGGCGGCATCATTGCGCAAGATCGCACTGGCGCAAAGCGCAGAAGAGGCGCAGATCCTCTGGTGGGACTTGGAGGGCGTTGCTTTCGCGCAAAACACCGTCTACGGCAGCGCTGTGCTGGATGGTCGCATCCCACGTCGGATCAACAGCTACGACATCGCCGGACGGTCGAATGCACCTACCTGGTGATCCCGAAATCAACGGGCTGATCGGCGCTCAGCTTGCGCATCTTGGATCTCCAGCACCTCATGGACCATCGGTAGCACCGAGGCGGCACCGGGGGGTGCGAACGTGAACGGCTGGACGATCCGGAGTCGGTCCTGCAGCTGCTCGGGGAGTTCGCCGATCCAGTCCTTGACTCCCTCCCTCCACTGCTTGTCCGTTTCGCAGATAGGGAACTTGACGGACTTGGGATGCGTTGGTTGCTTGCCGTTGGCGTGGGCCATGCCCCATGCGAGAGCGTCGAAGGCGCTGCGGATGTTGTGGATCGCGTCTCCGATGTCGAGGGACCAGTCGTGCTTGGGTATCCCGTGCGGGGCGCGGAATATCAGGTCGATTCCTGAGCGGTCGTCACGAAGCACGGGTCCACTTTGAGTGGGGCGCTGGCGAGCCATTCGGTGAATCGTGACTCAAGGGTGCTGACGTGTGAGTTCCCGCGGCTCCACTTGAGGTCGGGCCATGTGGTGAAGTTGATGCCACCGATGAGTCTCAGGGTGGGTTCGCGTTGTGTGCCGGTGTCGGTCTCATTTTCGGGCACGAGACCAGCATGGCAGCCTCCACCGGCAGGTGAAGGTGGGGGCAGCCCGTGGTGCGAGTTTGATACTGGGTGGGCCGAGAGAACCGGGATGTTGAGGTCGGGGTCGGTCCTGGTGCGGATCAGCCAGAAGTTGCCACCTGCGGGTACGTGGTCGGTATCCAGCCTGGTGACCGCGACACCGACCCATGGTGATAGTTGCTGGCGGGTGAGCCGGGGTGGGCGGCGACGCTCGGTGTGGGCCGCGAAGGCTTGGAGGTGTCGGATGCAGCCAATCACGTGGTCGAGGGCGTCTTGAAGGTCGCTCTTGGTCGGACAGAGGCTGTTCATCAGGATGCAGGCTTCGACGAGGCAAGCGCTGGGGCGGTCGGTGTCGGGTAGAGCGTCGACGGCGGCCGGTGGTAGCCAGGGAAGTGCTGTGGTGATGGTGGGTGTCCAGTTCGTTGCGTCGGGTGGGATGGGGTGGATCCGCAGGGACGCTTCACGCTTGCCGGTACTGCGACGTAGTTCTTCGATGTCCACCTTCAGGCCGGAGGCTTGGGCGGCGATGTACTCGACGTAGTTGATGTCCTCCAGAAACGCGTAGGAGGCATCTGGCTCAAGCAGGAGTGGGGTCTGCAGGGGCAACAGGAAGTACGCGGCGACCGTGCGGTTGCCTGTCGCGTCGGCGCTTAGCTTCGGGTTGTGCTGCGTGAGCGTGGGTGCGTGCACGTTGCCGCTGAGGAGCCGGGTGTCGCGAAGCTTTAGTGGTGCTGGGGCTGGGGGTATCGGGGCGCGTCTGCCGGTGGGTCGTCCGTCGGCTATGTAGCGTCCTGCGGCGAGTCCTGTGTACCGGTCGTAGGTGGCCCAGGAGCGGCATTGGGTGAAGGCTGCGCAGCCGAGGCACAGCTCGATCGCGGCCTGGGCGGCGTGTTGGCTGTTGAGGTCGCCGGCGTCTTGGGCTCTGGTGTCCTCGGCTGCGTTCCACAGCCAGGCCAGGTTCTGCAGTTGGCGGTTTCCATCCATCCGACAAGGTTGGCGGCGGCGTAAGCGCGTTCTTTCGTGCTGAGGCCCGAGCCGGGATTGCGGTGCCAGACGATGGTGAGCTTGTTCATCTGACGGCTCCTCGCAGGGCGTGCTGTTGGGTGACGGTGAGGCTGTTGGCGAAGGCTCGGTACGTAGCGTGTTGCCGCGGACCGACCAGGTCGGCGGGATTGGTGGCGGGGTGGCCGCGGGCGTGGTGTTCCCAGAGCCAGCTGATGGCATAGCGGACGGATTGTGGGCGGGTGCCGGCTCTGCCTTGCCGCCAGGTGGTGAACCAGCCGGTGGTGGTGGCGAGCTGGCGGACCTGTGCTTCGCGATGTCGGTAGTCGATGAGCGGAAGATCTTCGGCTGTCGCGTGTAGACGTTGGAGCAGTTCGTCGATGCTGCTGAGCAGTGCGGCGCTGGCTAGAGCGGGGATCCGGTCGCCAACTTCGGTGGGTAGTCCGATGAGGGTTGCCGCCTGCATCCAGCTGGTGGTGCCGGGCAGGCTGCGGGCCAGGCACAGCGAGGTGAAGGTGCGGCCGGTGTCGATCCGCAGCTGCAGAATGTCGCCGAGGTGATGCTGGTAAATCGGTTCGGGAATCTGTTGGGGGATGTGCCGCGCCTCGACGACGAGGGGCTTGTCGTGCTGGAGCCGGTGGGACAGTCTCCGGCGTGGATTCTGGGCGGCGTTCAGCAGCGCGAGCAGTGACGGGGTGAGTCGAGTGCGGTCGGTGCACCAGGCGATCGCGCTCTCGCCTGTGCGGGGAACAAGTTCGAGCCACGGCGCGAAGCGTTCCGCGGCCTGGTGCCGATCGGTTGCGGTGACGACGCTGTGCGCCTCGCCGAGCACCGCTGAACGCAGCTCGACATCTTCGGGGGGCCGTTTGCCCCACACCTGTCTCGGCATGCTGGCAACGTCGGCGGCCCACGCGGGCAACACAGAGGGGTCTCCAACGTCGGTCTGTTGGGCCAGGTGCAGCAATAGAACGGTCAGGCTCCGGGTGCTGGCCAGATATTCACCGGCGGTCACGGCTTGGCCGAAGACGGGTGTGGGGAGGCCCCTGAACGCCTGGTCGTGGGCTTGCTGCCTGGCTATGTCGCCGGTTGGGGCTGGTCGGGTGGGGATGTGGCTGAGGTCGTGCGGGCAGCGGGCGGCTCGTCCGGTGCCGGTCGGGTTGCCGCAGACTGTTGGTGTGCCGGCAACTCGGAGAGCTGTGGTGTGGTGGTCGCGGAAGGGACGCTGGCAGGTGGGGCAGCGGCCGATCAGGTAGCTGCCGTGCTCCGTGCAGCAGGTGGCTGTGTGCAGGCGCCAGAGGAGCTTCCAGACGCCGTCGTCGGCGAGGCAGCGGGGGCACAGTTGGCTGCCGCGGCTGCGTAGCCAGCCACGGTTGGTGATGGTGGCGAACGCGCCCCGCTCGGCCGGGTCGAAGGGTTCCAGCTGCCAGCCGTCGTGCTCAGCCAGACTCGACAGGGTCATCGCTGCCAGCTGCATGGGGGCGGTTCCGGTGAGTTCTGCGATCGCCAGCATCGTGGCGGGGTCCGGGTGAAGCGTGAGGTAGCGGACGGGATGGCCGCTGCTCCGCCGAATCAGGCTGGTCAAGTCGGCGGCGGTCAGGTCGTTGGCCTCGGCGACGTGTTCGAGGTAGGAGTCGAGCGCTTGGCCGGCTGCGGGGCTGATGCGGGCGGGCAGGGTCATCGTGCCTGCCTCAGCGGCTGCTGGGTCGTCTTGGGCGTGTCACGGTCGGCGTCGTCGGAGGCGAGGGTGAGCAGTTCGTTGCCGTACTCGAGCAGGATTAGGCGTTGCTCGCCGTCGAGAACATGTTGGCCGAAGTCGAGGGCTGCCTGGGTGCTGTTGAGTGGCCAGGGGCTGCTGGTGAGGGTGCTTCGGGTCAGGGTGATCCATAGCCATCCCAGCGCCAACCGTTCGGTACTGATGGTCGGATCGGCTGCTTGCGGTAGCCGCAGCTGCGCCAGGATCGGTGTGGGCAGCCGGCGCTGCGCGGTGAGTGCCTGGCGGCGGCGCTGGTAGTCGGTGAGGCCTTCGCGGATCAGTTTCCGGGTGGCTGTGCGGAGCAGGGTGGCGTGGTCGGGGCGGATGCTGCTGTTGCCTTCCAGGCTGGTGAGGGCCGGGTCTGCCGCATAGGGGACGTGGAGGTATTGGCTGGCCTGGATCGCGTCGACGCGGGCTAGAAGCATCACCAGTGCGACGGCGTTGAACTCGCGGTAGACCCATTCGTGGTGGTGCGGTAGCGGGTACTCGGTGCCGACGAACAAGGTGGCCGGCACATGCTGGGCGCCGAGTCCGAACCGGGCCTGCAGTCGGCGGAGTTCATCGCGGAGGTTCTTCAACCGCTTCTTGTCCGGCTCGAGCGGGTGCCGAAGCCGTGGCGGGGGTGGGACGGTGAACGGCCGCTTGGGCAGCCAGCTGATAGGGACGTCAGGGTTTGCGCCGATCCGGACCCATCCGTCTTCTATCAGCCGGGCCAGTTGGGTCGGGGCCAGGGGTGCAGTGGCGGCCAGGAGGGTGACGGCCACGAGCGGGTCGGGTGCGGTGTGTTCGGCCCACAGTCTTGCCGCGGACGGGTCGATGGCTGGTACCGGCACGTGCCTGGGTGGCCATCCTTCGTCGAGGGATTGGGCGATCAGGGTGGTGGTGCGGCGCACCCTGCGAAGTCGGTCCGCGTGGTTCCGGTTGGTCCATGCCGTTGTGGTCAGGTCCATCAGCTGCGTGACCATGTCCAGCACGGAGGGGTGGACGTCAATGTCGCGGGGATGACTGTAATCGGCCTGGACGAGGTAGCAGGAACAGCAGCGGCAGATGGGGTGGAGGGCGAGCTGCCACTCCACGCGTCGGGGTGCTGAGGTGGTGGATGTGCAACGGGGGCAGATCCATTGATGTCTATCGGCTCGCCAGGTCGGCGTTCTCTGTCGGGCTCGTCCGACGACGCTGCGGTGGTAGCCGGCCCAGGTCATGGCGTTGAGCTCTGCGACGCTTCGGTCAAGGAGCCTGGCGAGGTGCTGGATGGGCAGGTTCGGGGGGAGCAGCAGCCGGACTGGCAGTGAGTTTGCGTCCGCGATGCGGTCGAGCCAGGACTCGAGCGATTCCCCGGGGGACCGGTCGACGTGCGCGGGAAGGTAGTCGATCATGACACCGACCTGGCTTTCGTCGGCGTGAGGCTGAGCTTGGTTGCGCGAAGGAGCGCTTCGGCTCGGCTGGCTCGTTCGCTCAGCGGAATCTGGTCGAATACGTCGCGATCCATCGGTGTGCCGTTGGTGACGGCGTGCCGGAAGCCTTCCTTGAGGAGTTGCTGGACGTCTTGCATGTGACCCTGGGTGCGCGCGTACAGATAGGCGGGCAGGACGCGTGAGAGGAACCCGGACTGCTGGCCGGGCAGGTACGGCAGGCTCAGGTCTTCGACCCCGCGCAGGAATCCTTGCCAGGCCCGTTTGCCCTCATTGGTGGTGATCTCGAATGGATCGAGGTGGTAGGTCTTGAGTCGGCTGTCGATCTGCGGGTGGTGCAGCAGCGTGCGGTTGGTCATGTCGCTGCCGACCAGGCACAGGGTGCCGCCGCGTTCGCCGACGTTGGTGTTGAGGGTGTGCAGGGCGTCGATGATGTCGCGGGAGGCCTGTTGGGTTTCGCGGAGCTTGTGGACGTCGTCGAGGATCATCAGTCTCACGTCGAACCTGTCCAGGGCACGGAACACGCGGGATGCGAGCACGCCGCCGGTGCCGTGGATCGGGAACCGGAGGAAGTCGAGGATCGAGCCGTAAAGCACCTTGAGACTGGCGTGGGCTTGCAGTTGAACCCACATGATCGGGACCCGGTCATGGACGACTCCGGGAACCGGCGCCCAAGTGGGTACCTCACCCGCTAGGGGCTTCGAGACGTAACTCGGGTATAACCGGCGGGACAAGGCGAAGATCATGCTGGTCTTGCCCACGCCGTAGGGGCCGTCGATGCCGAGGATCTCCTTGGCTCCGAGCAAACCTTGCCGGTTGACTTCGATGCGGCCTGCTAGGGCTTCGACCACCACATCGACCATGGGGCTTGGAAACCATTGCGACAAGAACCACGGGACGACCGACTCAACGTCGTTGTCGGCGTCGGTGACGGGATGAAGCCCTTCGGATCCGCGGTTGGGTTGGGGTCGGGTTCCTGGCTGCTGAGTCAGCAGGTTGTGCCAGGTGAGGGCGTCCATCAACGGTCCTCGAGGTCCGGCCAGGTCTCGTCCATCCAGGCGTCGGCCTTGGCGAGCGGCGGTTGTCGGGGGTTGCTGGGTCGTCGAGCTGCGCGGTTCAACCGCTTCCACGCATCCACTGTCTCGGCGTGGTCGCGTTGGGCAGTCTCGTAGCGAAGTCGTTCGGCAGTCATTACTGCGTTCCATTCGGCCGCTGGTGGGGCCTGATGGAGGCTGCCGAGTTCGTCGATGAGTTGTTGGGTAGACAGCGTGCGGCGCAGCGCCGGGTTGTCGGTGCGTTTGGCCAAGGTGGCGATGGCGCGCTCTCTGATGCGATCGGTGAGCGGAGCCATAAGAAGGTGTTGATGGCGGGCCGGTATCTCGTGGATCCGGTTGTCGCTGGGCGAGCGGAACCATAGTCGGGTGGCGTCGCGGGGATCGTAGATGAAGGGCGCGGCGGAATCCTCCGGGCGGAATGTGCCGCGGCGGACATGCCGGTGGTCATCGAGGGCTGCCGAGTCGTAGGAGAGGCCGCGGTGTTCCACGCCGGCGTGGCGGATGGTCAGCCATCGAATGGGGAGGAAGTCGTAGATCAGGTCGGGGTGTTGCGGGACGGTGATGTCGCCGCACGCTTCCATTGCGAAGTCGAAGTACTCAAGGGGGCTGAGGCGTTGGCCTTCCAGTCCGGGGACGAGGAGTCCTCGATGCTGGCTGCGGTGGTAGTCGAGTGCGACGAAGCGGCGCAGGTGCGTTTCCAGTTCGCGGGCGGTCATGAGGGGCTTATCGGCGGTGATGACCTTTCGGCCTCGTTCGGTGGTGTTGCGACCCTTGTATCCGTCGATCTGCTGCAGGGCGCGCTGGATGGTCTCCCAGAACCGCTCGATGTGGGCGTTGTCGGTGCTGGCGCCGACGCGCGAGGGCCACAGGCTGATTCCGTAGTCCGCTAGCAACGCTTTGAAGTAGGTGCTCATGAACGCGGCCCCGTGGTCGGTGCGGATGGAGCAAGGCAGCAGGCCGGGAATCCGGTGGATGCCCTGCAAGGTCGTCGGGTCGTGCGACTGATCGGTACGGGGCAGGAATAGTGGTGATTCCAACGATCGCGGCACTCCCGCCCAGCGCCAGTCATCCAGGGTGGTGCCTTCGACCTGCAAGGAGAAGGGACGCATCGTGTCGTAGAGGCACAGTCCCGCCTCGATACTGTTCGTGGAACGCGGAGTTACCCGCAGTGCCAGCACCACGCGAGTCGACATCGAGATGATCGCGGTGATCTCCACCGAGTAGCTGGTCTGACGCAACTGGTCGTAGACCAAATTGTCGGCCCGGGTGGAATCCATTGACACATGCGCCGGGTGCACCACAGGGCTTGGCTGGTGCGCGGAGCGTTGCCGTACTTTGGCCGACCGATGTGCCCGTGGTCGGGATCCGCACGCCGCGTAGCGCCAGGACAGGTACTCGTTGCTGAGTCGCTCCGGCACGATATCGCGGGCAACATTCTGGTCCTTCATGGTCAACCAGACGCGCCTTCGCAGTTCCTCCAGATTGACGGCGCTGATGGTGCCATCGAACGGACTGACCACCTGTTCGACGATCGCACGAAAGCGAGGGTCGAGGTCGTCGAAGTCTTTGCGATCCCTGGTGTGCCTGCCGTCCACGAGTCCGCGTAACCCAGCCTCGGTGTAGGAACGGATCCAGCGTTGAATGGTCCGAGCGGTCGGCCGCATGGTTGGTGAAAGGTTCTCGTGGCGCAGCCGATCGCTCATCACATGGGCTTGGTGTCGCTGCGACTCGTTGAACGCGGGACCGAACGGTTTGAACGGCTCACCGGGAAGGGTCTCGCAGGCCCAACCGTGGCGAAAGCCGGTGAGTATCTCTAGGACGATCTCCAGCTTGGACAGGGCCGCGTTCTGAGTCGTCGAGTCGAGGGAGGCCCACCACGTGCTCATGGCTTGGTGCACTGCTTGAACCCCAGTTACGCCCGAGACTTCGCGGGCGCTCAGGTCGGGGTAGCCAATGAGAAGGGTGCCTGCTGGACCGACGAGTTCGACGCCTGTTCTAGTGAGAGAGGTGACCTTGGCCAAGCCGAGGTGAGTCAGCACCTGGTCCCCTGGCTGAATGGTGGCGACGCTTCGATGCATCAATCGACCCAATGCAGTCGAGTGCGAGAGGTGATCGGCTGGTCCAGATCACATTCCAACCGATGAGCCCAGAGCAGGTGGTACATGGCGGCGATCAACTGGCCATACCCAGAGTCTTTGGCCGCAACATGACCGACAGTCGCGATGCTTCCGTCCTGGAGTCCGGCGCGGATGACGTCGGCGTATGCCTCGATGCACACCGCCGGTCGGCGATACGCCGCGAGCCACATGGTGTTCACCCGGCGAACCGGGGGGTGTCCGGCGAAGAGCCGGTACTCCCATCCCACCCTCTGGCACGCCTGCGCGGTCCATGTGGCCATCTGGGCGAAGCGTTCGTCTTGGCGGGCGACCGGGCGGACATCCCAAACGGTTATACCCGCGTCATGCATCACCAACAGGTCGGGTGTGTGGCGACGGAGCTTCCCGCCATCCGGCCGAAGGTGCAGCTCGGCCGGCTGTGTGACCATCCACCTGATCGAAGGGTCGCCGTCCAGTTCCTCGACCAACTCGCGTTCCAAACCTGACTCGACCACCAGGTGACCCTTGACGACATGGGAGTACACGAGGGTCGGCGTGTTCTTGGCCATGGCTCTGGCTCGCGGGATACGACGCGGCCCGAGGGATCTCACGGGCGGGGTCCCGTTCGTCCAGTCCCACCTGACGATCGTTCCGTCTATCCGAAAGACCCAATCCACGCGGGAGCAGCCTGTTTCAGGCCGCGCAGCATCGGTATCGTGGGGCACGAGGTACTCATCCTTTCTGGACTAACAAGCCAAGGAAGAGCCCTCATCGGCGCGGTCCGCTGCAACGGGCCGCGCCACCTTGCGTAATAGGCGAAGTGGCGTGTCGGCGAAGACGAGCTCTCGCTCGGAGCCTAGTCTCGCCCCAACTGGAACAGCAAGAGTCAGTGTCAAGACGACGGATATAGACATAGCGGAACCTGACTTTGCATGAACAGTTGAGTCAGTGCCACATGTGCTGTGGAGCACAGACGCCGGAGGTCGACGTTTCAGCACACTGACTGACGGCCCTGCGCGTCGACGCTTGTCGGGTCCATCGCATCCGCTGTCTTCACATGTCGACCAACTGGCCTAAACTGTCATCGTGTCGGATACAGTCGGGGCATCCACCCAGCGGGCCCGACCAACCCGCTCCCCTCCGCCAAGGGGACCGATGAAGCCACGCCTCGACACCGCACTTTCCGCACTGCACCCTGACAAGACGATCAATGACGTCTTGGCTGTGCTTTCTGACTATCCACGACCCGACACCCAACCGTGCCTTCGGCACACGTGCGATCAACCAGCCATTTGGCCCGAACGCGGCGGCCAGCCTCAAGGCTTCTGTACCGATGGGTGCCGGCGCCGGTACGTACGCGAGCGCGAACAGCTCCTCACCCAAGAAGCTGAACTCGTCGACTGCCTCAAACTGCCCGGCTCCGTCCGCAAGCGACGCACAATTGAGTTGGCGTTGGTCGCGGTGCGCTGGCAGCTTCAGCGCTACCCGAATCAGGAACGTAGCTAGCAGGTCTTGTCGTTTGTCTGGACGTGACCTGGGTCCATGTCGGGGTGGGCATCGGGATCGGCGGCGTCCAGCGCCCTTTCGTACACCGTGAGATCGACGGCCAAGGCCGTACCGGAGGCTTGAAGACGTCGGAACAGGTGCATAACGAAGTAGATGAGTTGCGTTCCGGGCTTGCTGAAGCTAAGTCCGGGTTTGAGCATCCTGTTTGCGCCCTCGGGCACGTTGTCGAATGCTGCGTCCGTCAGTGCGATGCCAATGTCGAGGTGCCGATTGCCTGTGAGAGCCTCGATGTTGCCGCGGCCCGTTTCGCCGGTCAGACCCCCGCTCCACGCGGAGTTGAGTGCCAATATGCCGCCGATAATGGGGCGCTCGCCCGGTTGTGCTCCTTCATGCACGCCGCGAAAGTCGACGATCCGCTCCGACGTGCGGGTCAACTGGCGAACACTCTCCACCTTGGTCGCCGCGTAGGCCAGATGTGCCTTTGTGATCTTCTGCTTGACCTCGAACGCGGCGTACACACTCTCGATCGGGACGAAGAGCTTGCCGGCGATTTCGAACCACAGAGGGCTGTACTGCTGGTCGTACACGGCCATGTCGATTTGTTGACTCTGTCCTCCGACGGCGTCAAGTGCAAAGATCGGCCCAATCGCATACCTCCTTGGTAGGAAGGAGCTGAGCATGCGTTGCCAGTTGGCCTCGCTGCCGTCTCCGATGGTCGTCGGGTGGGTGGTGAACTTGAGCGGGATCTCAAGCTCGCGGGACAGGGCGACTTGTCGCTGGAGGAAGGCCTCACCGAGGTTGAAGTTTTCGGCCTTGTCATCGTTGGCCACGATCATCCCCGCCTCTTGTGATGGTCTCTTGCTCGACGAGTCGGTAACGACCGCCTCGTCTCCCCGCCCAGGTCAAATGCAGCCCCGTCGAGCGCCCGTCGGTTGCAGCCACAACGAAGGCGAGTGGGTTGGCGTGAGCTCGCGACGTCTTCCGAAACGTGCACCTGTCTATGAAAGACGGACCCACGGCGGCCGGGTGTGAATGCCACGAGCCGACGTAGCCCATGCGCGCGTCCGTGGCGCTCGACAAATAGTCAGCGAGGGCCGAGTTGAGATCAGCAATTCCTAGGTCGTACCGTGCGCGGAGGGGCTTGCCAGAACTGATCTCGATGAAGTCCATGACGATGACCGCAGCGCCTTCTCGCCACCCGACAAGGGCCCCACCAGTCTCGTGCGGGAGCGCCTCCAGTGTGCGGCCAACGATGGCACGGATTACGTTCTCTACGATGTGGATCGATGGAGGGCTCACGATCGTTCGCAGACTTGTGTATCGGTGTTCTTGCCCCGTAGCAGGTCAGTGATGCTTCGCGCACCCATGGAGACCACGCCGAGCACCTCATAGAGGGGCGTTGGTGACACGGGGTCACCGCACCCAGCCTCGTAACCGTCCACCCCAAGCGGGTCCATCTCCGTGGTCGCCGCCCAGCTACTTGCGGGGCCGGCAATGACCTCCACGACCTTCGATCGCCCCTGGTTTGAGAGGTATGTCGACACGATGGTCTTGCCTGCCTCATCTGCTGCGATGGCTAGAAGGTTGACAACGGTTTCGTCGGCGGATGCGTCCACCACCAAGTCGTGCTCACTGACGAGCGTCCGGGCCCGGTCGAGACTACTGATGATTTCGTCAGTCCATTGAACAGTCTGGTCACCCGAACGAATAGTGCGCGCGACGGCCTCCGCCTTGTTCCAACCCACGTATGACGGATCGGCGGCATGGCGTGCCAAGTTGCCAGGTCGGAGGATGTCGTAGTCATGAAGGGACAGGGTCCCGACGCCAGCACGATGGAGGCTCAGTGCGAGATGCGAGCCGATCGCGCCGACGCCGATGATTGCCACGCTCTTGCCCAGCAACTCTGTTAGATGTGATCCACGGCGCAGGTTGCGAGTCTCTGCACTGTCCTCGGCAGCCTCGATCGCACTCAGTGCGAGACCGCTCCTGTCGGTGGTGGCATCCAAAGCCAGGACCCCAACGTGTGACATGCGGGTGTACCGGATCATAAGCAACTGCGCTGTTCCGTTACGCAGCATGGCTTCTACGTCGTCCGCGTCCGTGATGAGGTCACGGAGTTGGCGCCACTCGGTCACTGGCTGGGACAGTTCTCCAATATCCCGCACCGCTGCGTATCGATAGCGATGACTCGTAGGGCGCCGGCGTGGTGGAGCCTGCTGGCCCCGCTCGCTCAGAGTGCGCGTTTGCGCCACAAGGCCGAACCGTCGTGTGCCGTGACATCCTTGAGGAAGCGGGCCGTGGACAACGAGACGGTACTGCCGACTCTGCCGCCAGTACCTGTGGAGATCAAGGTCAGGCTGGTCGGCTGGCCATCCGTCCTCCTTCTGCCGGCACCAGGTGCGGACGCGCTCGAGCAGGTTGCCGCGAACGAACCACGGAAATGTTCCTGTCACTGCTGTGGGATAGAGGCACATGGACCTGTCGCGATTCTCGTGCCAGCCCTGTGGCAAGCGGGAATCAGCCAAGCGAACTGTGGGAGGTCGTGCCGGGTAGTAACCGTCCATGGTGATGACCACCCCCCATGAATCTCCCTGATCTGTAATGTCACCGACAAAGGTTGGGACGTCTGCCTCTAGCGATTTGCTAAACCCGGCATTCTCCAGTTCATGGACGAGATTGAGGTGGTGCGGAAGGAAGGCATTGTCCATGATCAGGCGAACCTCTGATCCCCTCCGCGAACTGAGCCTTCGCCAACCTGGATCTGAGACTTGGTCGTGCCGTCAGCGTTGCAGTCCTCAGGCAGCGGGTAGACCCACTCGTCATCAGTGTTCTTACCCAATAGCCTGTGGAAGATTGCCGCCTCGCCACACCTCGTATCATTCAGGGCTTTGGCAGCATCGACTGCGACCTCGGCGAACTTCGCTTCCGCACGCTTCCACTGGTCGTCCGTCGCGCGGAAGGCGAGGTCATATCCGGGCAACGTGGGATCCGGGATCTCCTGGCCAAACTTCACCTTGTCCGTCGTCACTCGCGCGACGCCGTTCAGCGCCGACACGTAGAAGGTGCGGAGATCATCGCCTGTGACGTACCCCAGGTCGCAAGCCCGATACAGAGCCATCTCAACGTACAAACCGCCGGGGCGGCGGCCCAAACCCGTGGCGCGGCGAGTCTGACGCATTAGCTTGACGGCAGGCACGTACAGGTCGTTCATTCGCTGGTTCATCATGGTCTTGAGGCGGGTCATGTCCTCAGGGTTAGTCAACTGCCAGCCACCATCGGAAGGATTGTCGTGGTCGGGAATCTCCCAGTAAGGACCTGCGGGCCTCGCAGGCACGGCGTCCACGTGAAGTCCACCCCAGGAGGCGGCTTGCACCTTCAGAGATCGGGCTTGTCGTGTGACGGCGCCAGCACCGTACTCGTCGCCCAGCACACGCTGAAGTTCGTCGATCACCTCGTCACCGGTGACTTCAGACGGCATGCATTCCAGGCGGCAGAATACGTCGACGTCCTTGATTCGACGAATCGAGACGTGCCTCTTATATGAGCCAATAAGCACTGAATCAAGGCCCCAGTCCGCGAGCAGGGGGTCGGCCTCGAGGACCTCCCTGACCTCGCAGTGAGCAGTTGCAGCATTCGTCACGTCCCCCTGTCTCGGTTCAACGTTGGTTGTTGCTGCATCAAATCTAGACGGCAACGTCACCACTTCCTCTCACAGTGCGCGGTCAAGCTAGCCGATGACCCTGACAGTTGGGTGAGGCTGCCCCTGTACAACTTGATACATGCGACTGCATGAGATTGCAGACGCCATGTGCGTCCGTCGGCGATGTCACTGATCAGCTCTGCCTCGACGTGCCCGGATCGACGCGGCACCGGCGAGTCAGCCTCCGCCCAACAGCACACGCTCGGGATTCTCAGGATGCTCTTATGTAACATACGAGCCCATTTGCGACATGTTTCCTGCATCTCGACAAACGTGTCAGTGCTGCATGTCGACGAAGCGGCTGTAGTGCCCCTGGAAGACCGTGCCGATCGTTGCCGTCGGACCGTTGCGATGCTTGGCCACGATGAAGTCGGCCTCACCGACCCGGTCGGAGTCCTTGTCGTAGGCGTCCGCGCGGTGCAGCAGAATCACCATGTCGGCGTCCTGCTCCAGCGAGCCGGATTCACGCAGGTCTGACAGCATGGGCTTCTTGTCGGTGCGCTGCTCGGGGCCACGGTTGAGCTGCGACAGTGCCACCACCGGCACGCCCAGCTCTTTGGCGAGCAGCTTCATCTGGCGGCTGAACTCGGACACCTCGAGCTGGCGTGACTCGACCTTCTTGCCGGAGGTCATCAGCTGCATGTAGTCGACGATCACCAGCTTGAGGTCGTGCCGCTGCTTGAGCCGGCGGGCCTTGGCCCGGATCTCCATCATGGTGAGGTTCGGGGAGTCGTCGATGTACAGCGGAGCGCTGCTGACCTCGCCGGTCTTGCGGGCGATGCGCTGCCAGTCGTCATCGCCCATCTGACCCTTGCGAATGTGGTTGAGGGGCACGCCGGCCTCGGCCGAGATCAGCCGCTGGACGATCTCGGACTTGCCCATCTCGAGCGAGAAGAACACGCTGGTCAGCTTGTTCTTGATGGACGCCGAGCGCGCCAGGTCGAGCCCCAGCGTCGACTTACCCATGCCCGGACGGGCCGCGATGATGATCATCTGCCCGGCGTGCAGACCGTTGGTCAGCTCGTCCAGGTCGGCGAAACCGGTGGGTACGCCCGCCAGCACGCCGTGCTGGCTGAGCGACTCGATCTCGTCGAGCGTGCGTTCCATCAGCACGCTCAGCGGCTCGTAGTCGTCGGAGGTCTTGCCCTCGGCCACCTCATAGATGGCCTGCTGGGCCTGGTCGACGATGGTGGCGACCTCGCCGCCGCCGGCGTACCCCATCTGGCTGATCTTGATCGAGGCCTCGACCAGCCGCCGCAGGATCGCCTTCTCTTTGACGATCTCGGCGTAGTAGCTGGCATTCGACGCGATGGACACCATCTGCAGCAGGTCGTGCAGGTAGATGTGCCCGCCGATCTTGCCGATCTCGCCACGCTTGGCCAACTCGTCGGCCACCGTGATGGCGTCGGCCGGCTCGCCGCGGCCGAACAGGTCGATGATGGCGTCGAAGATCTGCTCGTGCTTGGGCAGGTAGAAGTCGCGGCCCCGGACCACCTCGGCGACGTCGCCGATCGCGTCCTTGCTGAGCAGCATCGCGCCGAGCACCGACTGCTCGGCCTGCACATCTTGCGGCGGGGTGCGGTCGGACGCCCCGAAGTCGCGAGGATCTTCTTCGTACGGGGGGAGCGACACGATGGACACGTGGACCCTCCCCCCTGCGCAGACCGCCTGCGCGCGAACAACACCGTGCGCATTCGACGCTAGGGTCCGCATCTGACAGTTCTTCACACTGCCCGCGCGGAACCGCGCCGGCGCATCCGGCTCAGTCTGTTCGCTTGTCGATCAAATGTTCGAAAGTTGTTGTCTTCAAGGTGCTGCGCAGAGCTCGCGCCGCTGCGTACTGGACGACGATAGACCCGCCCGGCACGGCCGTCCAGCGCGAGTTATCCACAGATTCTGATTGCCCTTGTGGATTCTGTGGAGACACGCCGTGTGGCCTGTGCACGACTCGCCGAAGCGGAGGTGGATGAGAAATTGCTGTGCCAACAAAACCTGCTCTGGCTAGGTCATTTAACACAACGTTCATGTGGGTTTCATCTATTGTGCGACACGCCCACGGGTGCTGACCGCGAGTTGACAGGTACGCCTGGACGTGGTGTATGCGCCCTCGTGCCGGGGTTGTCCACATGGTTGCGACACAACGCGGCATACCCTTAGGGGGTATACTGACAAGGGTTGATGCGTACCGTCGCAGCGAATGGAGGAACACATGTCACAACAGTCCCATACGACACCGTCCACGAGTGTCGAAACGGCGGCTCATGCAGCCCCTCACCACGGCTACCTGAGCAACCAGGACGACTACCTCAAGAGGCTTCGGCGCATCGAGGGCCAGGTCGGCGGGCTGGCCAAGATGGTGACCGAGGAGCGCTACTGCATCGACATACTGACCCAGATCTCGGCCACCACCCGGGCCCTCGAATCCGTCGCCCTAGGCCTGCTCGATGAGCACCTGCGGCACTGCGTCGTGCAAGCTGCCCGCGAAGGTGGCGACGAGGCCGAGACCAAACTGGCCGAGGCGCACGATGCCATCGCGCGCCTCGTCCGTTCCTGAAACCGCACCACGAAGGAGTACCCATGCAGACCACCTACACCGTTGAAGGCATGACCTGCGGCCACTGCGTCGCCGCCGTCACCGAAGAGGTCAAGCTGATTCCGGGCGTCGCCGACGCCGAGGTCGTCCTCGAAGGGGGCCGGCTGACCATCACCTCGGACGCGCCGGTCGACTTTGATCGCGTCGTCGAAGCCGTCGCCGAAGCGGGGGACTACACCGTCGCCTGAGGCTCGGCGCACGTCCTCACCTCCTGCGCCCCGAGCCCGCAGCCGTTCCGCGCCGACGTCATCCGGCTGCGCCTGAAAGCGAAGAAGAGAACATGACCAGCACCGTCCAGCACACGTCGATCGAACTCGACATCGACGGCATGACCTGTGCCAGTTGCGCGGCGCGGATCGAGAAGAAGCTCAACAAGGTGGACGGCGTCACGGCCTCGGTGAACTACGCCACCGAGAAGGCGCGGGTGCTCACCGACGCCCCGATCCCGGTCGACAGCCTGATCGCCGTGGTCGAACAGGCGGGCTACCATGCGTCCCTGCCCGACCCGGCCAAGCCCGAGGTCGATCACGCCGCGACTCTTCGCTCACGCGTGCTCATCAGCGCGGTGCTGGCGGTGCCGGTGATCGCGCTGGCCATGGTGCCGGCCTGGCAGTTTCCGGGCTGGCAGTGGGTGTCGCTCGCACTCACCGTGCCGGTCTATGCGTGGGCCGGCTGGCCCTTCCATCGCTCCGCAGTGGTCAACGCCCGGCACGGCGCCACCACCATGGACACCCTGATCAGCCTCGGCACCACCGCCGCCTTCGGCTGGTCGCTGTACGTGCTGCTCTTCGGACACGCCGGCATGATCGGCTACACCCACCCGTTCGAGTTCATGCTCACGCGCGGCACCGGCGAGAGCAGCATCTACTTCGAGGCCGTCGTCGCGATCGTCACGTTCCTGCTTCTCGGGCGCTACTTCGAGGCCCGCTCCAAGCAGAAGGCGGGCGAGGCTGTCCGGGCACTGCTGCAACTCGGCGCCACCGAGGCAACCCTGCTGCGGGGCGGCGTCGAGACCCGGGTCCCGATCGACTCTCTCGCTGCCGGCGACACGTTCGTGGTGCGTCCGGGGGAGAAGATCGCCACCGACGGCGAGGTCGTCGAGGGCAGCTCGGCGGTGGACGTCTCGATGGTCACGGGGGAATCCGTGCCCGTCGACGTCGGCCCCGGCGATGCGGTGATCGGCGCAACGGTCAACGCCAACGGACGCCTGGTGGTCCGGGCCACCCGGGTCGGTGCGGACACCCAGCTGGCCCACATCGCCCGGCTGGTCGAGCAGGCCCAGACCGGCAAGGCGAACGTCCAGCGGCTCGCGGACCGGATCAGCGCCATCTTCGTGCCGGTGGTGATCGGGCTGGCGCTGCTCACCTGGGTCGGCTGGCTGCTGGCGGGTGCCGGCCTGGCGTTCGCGTCGTCCGCGGCCGTGGCTGTGCTGATCATCGCCTGCCCCTGCGCGCTCGGCCTGGCCACGCCCACCGCGCTGCTGGTGGGTACCGGACGGGGCGCCCAGCTCGGCGTCGTGATCAAGGGGCCAGAGATTCTGGAGCGCACCCGCTCGGTGAGCACCGTGGTGCTCGACAAGACCGGCACCGTGACCACCGGCGAGATGCAGGTCGTCCAGATCGTCGGTTCGAACGCGGGGGACGATTCCTGGTTGCGGCTCGCGGGTGCCGCCGAGGGCGCGTCCGAGCATCCGATCGCGCGGGCGATCGCGGCGCACGTGGCGTCCGATGCGGGGGTGGGCGGCTTCGAGAACCTGCCCGGCCAGGGCATCCGCGCCGATGTGGAGGGTCATCAGGTGCTGGTCGGCACCCCGGCGCTGGTCGCCGACGCGGTTCCTGACGACACCGTGAGCACCGGCTTCGCCGCGGCTCAGGCCAAGGGACACACCGCCGTCCTGGTGGCCGTGGACGGCGCGTTGCGCGGCATGATCGCCGTTGCCGACGCGGTGAAGCCGACCTCGGCCGAGGCGATCGCGCAACTCACCGCCCTGGGCCTCACCCCGGTGCTGCTGACCGGCGACAGCCGGGCGGTGGCCGGCACGGTGGCGGCCGAGGTCGGCATCGAGCGGGTGATCGCCGAGGTGCTGCCGGCCGACAAGCTGGCCGAGATCCAGCGGTTGCAGGCCGACGGCACCCAGGTGGCGATGGTCGGCGACGGTGTCAACGACGCGGCAGCCCTGGCCCAGGCCGATCTGGGGATCGCGATGGGCACCGGCACCGACGCGGCGATCGCGGCGTCCGACCTCACCCTGATGCGCGGCGATCTGCGGCTGGCGGCCACCGCGATCCGGCTGTCGCGGGCTACCCTCGCGACGATCAAGGGCAACCTGTTCTGGGCCTTCGCCTACAACGTGGCGGCGATTCCGCTGGCCGCCTCGGGGTATCTCAACCCGATGATCGCCGGGGCCGCGATGGCGTTCTCGTCGGTGTTCGTGGTGTTGAACAGCCTGCGACTGCGGGCATTCCGGGCGTAGCCGCCACTTTCTTGTGGTTATGCGGCGGGTGCTTGGGGCCATCAGGGCGGTGCGCGACTTTTTGGTTGATATGAATACCCCCAGGGGGTAGCCATATCAACCATAACTCGGCGATTCTGCGGTACATCCGAGATGCGTCGCCCAATCCCGGCGCATAACCACCAAAAGTCGGCGTCGGTGGGACCGCCATCCGAATCCGGTCGGTCCGTCAGGCGGGCCGGCGCTTGGGCCGGGAAGTGAACGGGAATAGGAACCGTCCCCACTTCCTGCTCAGTTCAGCATCAGACGGACCGGCGATTGGGCCGAGAAGTGAACGGGAATAGGAACCGTCCCCACTTCCTGCTCAGAGCAGCCGGCCGCCCAGGCGGGGCCGCCCCAGGTCGGGGGCCAGCCCCTCGCTGACCGGCACCGGACGTCCGGCGTTCAGGTCGCGGTAGATGCCCATCATCTCGGTGGCCTGGCGATCGATCGTCCACTGCCGGGCGAGTTCGCGGCTGCGGGCGGCCGCGCGCGCGGCGAACGCCGGATCCTTCAGCTGCCGCAGCATCGACATGATCGCCTGGCTCAGCGACACCATGTTCGGCCTGGCCACGATCGCGTTGACGCCCGGATCGACGACCAGGTTGAGCTCGGGATCGGTGATCACCAGCGGCATGCCGCACAGCGCCGCCTCATGCAGCACCAGCGCCTGGGTGTCGGTCAGTGACGGGAACACGAACACGTCCGAACCGCCGTAGTAGGCGGCCAGATCATCGCGCGGCACCCGCCCGACCAGCCGGACGTTGCTCCACCGGGCCGCCTTCTGCAGTCGACGACGCAACCCCGTCGGGCCCTCGTGCCAGTCGCCGACGATCATCAGCTCGGCATCCGGCGTGAAGTCACGGACGAGGGCGAACGCGTCCAGCAGTAGGTCGAGGCCCTTCTCGGCCGACACCCGTCCGACATAGAGCAGGCGAGGGCCCTTGGCGGCCGGGATCGGCGGCCTGGCGGGCAGCGGATCGAGCCCGTTGGGCACCACCCGCACCCGTGCTGCCGGAGCGAGTTCGAGCACCCGCTTGCCGGTCTTGTCGGACGGGGTGGTCACCACGTCGGCGCTGGACAGCATGTCGGCGGCCGCCTGCAGCAACTGCAACTGCGCTCCGCCGCGTCGGGGCCGCTTGACCCGCATCCTGGCCAGCTTCGCCCACGGTTTCGGCTCGGCCCGCAGCGCGAACATCTGATAGGCCGCATAGAGGAACGGTCCCAGGTGCCAGTAGTGCTCGGCGTAGGCCTCCAGGTCGGTGTGCCAGGTGACCACCAGCGGACGGTTCGGCACGCTGCGCCACCCACACCCCCAACAGGCCGACGCCACCGAGGCCGTGCACGTGGATGATGTCGGGCGGGTCCGCCACCAGCTGCGCGAGCCGGAACTCCAGATCCTTGCCGAGCGAAAGCCGGATGCCGGCGCCCGGGATCCGCACCGACGGCATCCGGATCTCGCGCCGGTGCGGGTCGCCGGCCAGGGGGTTCGGGCCGTCCGCTTCGGGGGCGACCAGCAGCACCCGGTGTCCGGCGGCCAGCACCTCCGACTCCAGGAACTGCACCGCGTACAGCAGCCCCGAGTGCGCAGGCCCGTAGTTGTCGGTGAACTGCGCGATGGTGAGCGGTCGGTCCGGCGCATCGGCCACGAGTTCGTCCGGGCTTGCCGCGTCCGGTGCCTGATCAGCCATGGGTTCAGGCTAGTGGTGCCGCGCGGGGTAGTTCGCGGCACGGCTCGGTTTGGGGGACGGTTCTCGCTCGGGTTTGGGGACTGATGTCGCACCGGTGGCTTGTCGAGACCCGGCCCTCGTCCGTCATCCCGGCGAATGCCGGGATCTCTCCCACCGATGATGTGCTTGTCGCCACCCGGCCCTCCTCCGTCATCCCGGCGAAAGCCGGGATCTCACCCACCGATGATGTGCCTGTCGAGACCCGGCCGTCGTCCGTCATCCCGGCGAATGCCGGGATCTCTCCCACCGATGATGTGCCTGTCGAGACCCGGCCCTCGTCCGTCATCTTCGGCGAATGCCGGGATCCTCCGCTGGTCGAGCTTGTCGCGACCTGGGTTGCCGCGGCGCTTCACGGTCACGTTCGCTTTGGCGCAGGTGAGATCCCGGCGTTCGCCGGGATGACGAAGGGCGCCGCTCCGCTGCGAGATCCGTCGCCGGGATGACGAAGGGCGCCGCTTCGCTGCGAGATCCGTCGCCGGGATGACGAAGGGCGCCGCTTCGCTGCGAGATCCGTCGCCGGGATGACGAAGGGCGCCGCTTCGCTGCGAGATCCGTCGCCGGGATGACGAAGGGCGCCGCTCCGCTGCGAGATCCGTCGCCGGGATGACGAAGGGCGCCGCTTCGCAGCGAGATCCGTCGCCGGGATGACGAAGGGCGCCGCTTCGCAGCGAGATCCGTCGCCGGGATGACGAAGGCGCCGCTCCGCTGCGAGATCCGTCGCCGGGATGACGAAGGCGCCGCCCCGCTGCGAGATCCGTCGCCGGGATGACGAAGGCGCCGCTCCGCAGCGAGAACGGTCGCCGGGATGACGAAAGGCGCCGCTCCGCTGCGAGAACCGTGGCCGGGATGACGAAGGGCGCCGCTTCGCAGCGTGAACCGTCGCCGGGATGACGAAAGGCGCCGCTTCGCAGCGAGAACCGTCGCCGGGATGACGAAAGGCGCCGCTCCGCTGCGAGAACCGTCCCCGGATCAGTGGTGCAGGGCTCCGTAGGTGCGCCGGGCGTTCTCCAGGGCCGCGACGTAGCCGGCGCGTTGCAGCGCGGTCGCGTCGGCGCCGGCCGGAACCGCCAGCAGGCCCCGGAACTCGTCCACCGACGCGTAACCGTGCCGGGTCATCCAGTCCTGAAGGCCGGCGATCAGATTCGACGCATAGCCGGCTCCGTGGCGCACCAGCGCCGAGGTACTCATCACCACGTCGGCGCCGGCCAGCAGGTAACGCACCACGTCCGCGGACTCCTCGACACCGGACGTGGCCGCCAGCGACGCCGGCGTGTGCCCGGCCAGGGCGGCGATCCAGGTGCGCGGCAGCCGGCCCTCGAAGCGGCTCGACAGCGCGACGGACGGCTTCACGCTCAGCGTCTCGATGTCGACGTCGGGCTGCAGGAACCGGTTGAACAGCACCAGCCCGTCCGCGCCCGCCTCGACCAGTCGGAGCGCCATGTTGCCCGGCGACGAGAAGAACGGGCTCAGCTTCACCGCGATCGGCAACGCCACCGCCCGGCGCACCGCCGCCACGATGTCGAGATGCCGTTGCTCGACCTGCGCCCCGGTGATGGTCAGGTCGCCCGGCACGAAGTAGATGTTCAGTTCGATCGCAGACGCCCCCGCGTCCGCCAGTTGCTGCGCGATCTCGACCCAGCCGCCCAGGCTGGCGCCGTTGATGCTGGCGATCACCGGCACGTCCACGGCTGCGGACGCCCGGCGCACCAGGTCGACGTAGCCGTCCGCCACGCCCCGCTCTGTCGGCGTCGAGACGGCCGGAAAGTAGCTCAGCGCCTCGGCGAACGACTCCTCGTGGGCCTGTTCCAGTTCGATGTCGCGCTCCAGTTCGCGACGCACCTGCTCCTCGAACAGGGAGTACATCACCACCGCGCCCACACCGGCGGCGGCCAGGGCGCGCACCCCGTCCACGGTCAGCGACAGGGGGCCGGCCGAAGCCACCACCGGGTTGCGCAGGCTCAGCCCCAGATAGCGGGTGCCCAGGTTCATCGTTCGCCCCTTCCGGCGGTTTCAGCGTGGGGACGCGGCGAACATGTCCGCGGTGCGTGACGCCATCTGCTCGTACTCGGCGAACCGGCGCAGCACCTGATCCTGACCGAGTTGCAGCATGCGTTCGGCCTCTTCGGGGTGGGTGCTGGTCAGCATGCGGAACCGCAGCTCGTGCTTGTGGTAGTCGCGCAGGGTGATCCGTGGCCGCGGCGAATCGAGCAGGAACGGGTTCTTGTCCGCCTCGCGCAGCACCGGGTTGAACCGCATCAGCGGCCAGTGCCCGGAGTTGACCGCCCGGTACTGCTGGTCGAGGCCCTTGCGCATGTCGATGCCGTGCGCGATGCAGTGGCTGTACGCCAGAATCAGGGACGGCCCGTCGTACATCTCCGCCTCGCGGAACGCCCGCAGCGTCTGCTGTGGGTCGGCTCCCATCGCGACCCGGGCCACGTACACGTTTCCGTAGGCGATGGCCTGCATCGCCAGATCCTTCTTGTACGTGGTCTTGCCGGCCGCCGCGAACTTGGCCACCGCCCCCATCGGCGTCGACTTGGACGCCTGCCCGCCGGTGTTGCTGTACACCTCGGTGTCGAGCACCAGCACGTTGATGTCGCGCCCGGACGCCAGCACGTGGTCGACGCCCCCCGACCCGATGTCGTAGGCCCAGCCGTCACCGCCGACGATCCACACCGAGCGCCGCAGCAGGTGATCGGCGACGCTGCGCAGATCCTCGACCACTCGCAGCCGGTCCTCGGCCAGCGGCGTCGCCGGCGGCAGGGCCGGCACCGCGTCCACCTCGGCGGCGACCGGCTGCCCGCGCCGTCCGGTCAGCTCGGCGTCGCCGCCGCCGTCCGGGCCGACGATGGCCAGCGGGAACATCACGCTCACGTGCGAAGGCGTCGAGCGGGTGGTGAGCATCTCGTCGAGCAGCACCTTCACGTGCTCCACTCGGGCCCGCTGATGCGACAGCTCCGACTCGTACTGCTGCGGCGCCGTCAGGATCAGCTCGACCAGTTCATCGCTCAACTCCGGGCGCAGCGCGTCCAGCCGTTGCCGGGCCAGGTCGGTCTGCAGGTCGGCCGCCAGCCGCAGCCCCAGCCCGAACTCGGCGTTGTCCTCGAACAGCGAGTTCGACCAGGCCGGGCCGCGTCCGTACTTGTTGCGCGACCAGGGCGTGGTGGGCAGGTTGCCACCGTAGATGGACGAACACCCGGTCGCGTTCGCCACGCTGGTGCGGCCGCCGAACAGCTGGGTGAGCAGCTTCAGGTACGGGGTCTCGCCACAGCCGGAGCAGGCGCCGGAGAACTCGAACAGCGGCTCCAAGAACTGCGTGCCGCGGACGGTGCCGAAGTCGATCCGGGAACGCTTGTTGACCGGCAACGTCTCGAAGAACTCGACGTTGGCCTTCTCTTCGGTGCGATCCAGCACCGGCGCCAGATTGATCGCGCGCCGGTCGGGGGTCTTGATCGGCTTGACCGGGCATGCCTCGACGCACAGGCCGCAGCCGGTGCAGTCCTCGGCGTAGATCTGCAGGGTGTAGCGCGAACCGGGAAAGCCGGCGGCGTTCAGCGGCGCCGACAGGAAGCCGGCCGGCGCACCCTCGAGCGCGTCGTCCTTGAAGTACTTGGCCCGGATCACCGCGTGCGGGCAGACGAAGGCGCAGTTGCCGCACTGGATGCAGGCCTCCGGATCCCACTCGGCGATGATCTCGCTGATGTTGCGCTTCTCGTACTTGGTGGTGCCGGAGGGGTACGTGCCGTCCACCGGCATCGCCGAGACGGGCAGCGCGTCGCCGGTACCGGCCAGCATCGACGCCGTCACGGTGCGGACGAACTCAGGCGCTCCGGCGGGCACCGGAGGAATGCGTTCGGTGTCGCTGACCGGGGCCGCCGGCACCTCGACCCGGTGCAGCGATTCGATGGACGCGTCCACGGCCGCCTCGTTCTTGGCCACCACCTCGGCGCCCTTGCGGGCATAGGTCTTGCGGATCGCGGCCTTCACCTTCTCGATTGCGACCTCGGGCTCGAGCACCTTGCTGATGGCGAAGAAGCAGGTCTGCAGCACGGTGTTGGTGCGGTTGCCCATGCCGGCGGCCCGGGCCACGGCGTTGGCGTCGATGGTCCACAGCTCGATGCCGAGTTCGATGATTCGCGCCTGCAGTTCGCGCGGCAGCCGGCCGAACAGTTCGTCCGCGGGGTAGGGCGCGTTGACCAGCAGCACCGTGCCCGGACGGGCGACCTCGAGCACGTCCACCCGCTCCAGGATCGACCAGTGGTGGCAGCCGATGAAGCCGGCCCGGTTGACCAGGTAGGGCGCTTCGATCGGCTTTTCGCCGAAGCGCAGGTGCGACACCGTCCGCGAACCCGACTTCTTGGAGTCGTAGACGAAGTAGCCCTGGGCGTAGAAGTCGCCGGTGCCGCCGAGGATCTTGATCGTGTTCTTGTTGGCGCCCACGGTGCCGTCGGAGCCGAGGCCGTAGAAGACCGCCCGGTGGGTGCGCGGATCCTCCAGGTCGAGTTGCGCGTCATAAGGCAGCGACAACCGGGTGACGTCGTCGGTGATGCCGATGGTGAACCGCGGACGGGGCTGGGCCAGCGCCAGCTCGTCGAAGATGCCGAGCACCATCGGCGGGGTGAACTCCTTGCTGGACAGGCCGTAGCGGCCCCCGATCACCAGCGGCATCGGACGGGGCGGCTCGCTGGGCGAGCTTGGGAGATCCCGGCGTTCGCCGGGATGACGGGGGTCGGCGGGGTGATGGGGGTCGGCGGGGTGATGGGGGTCGGCGGGGTGATGGGGGTCGCTGGTCGAGCTTGTCGAGACCCGTGCGGACGCCTCGCCGAGCGCCGCGACCACGTCCAGGAACAGCGGCTCACCGCCGGCCCCCGGTTCCTTGGTGCGATCGAGCACGGCGACGCGGGTCGCGGAGCGCGGAATGGCGGCCAGCACCTGCTCGGTCGGGAACGGACGGTAGAGCCGCAGCTGCACGCAACCCACCCGCTGGCCCTGCGCGCTGAGGTGGTCGATGGCCTGCTTGACGGTCTGGGCGCCCGAACCCATCACGACGATCACCCGGTCGGCCTCGGGATGGCCGTGGTATTCGACCAGGCCGTAGCGCCGTCCGGTGCGGGCCGCGAACTCGTCCATGGCCGTCTGGACGATGCCCGGAATCGCCAGGTAGAAGGAATTCACCGTCTCGCGGGACTGGAAGTAGGTGTCGGGGTTCTGGGCGGTGCCGCGAATGATCGGGTGCTCTGGCGACAGGGCGCGCCGACGGTGGGCGCGCACCAGGTGCTCCTCGACCAGGGCGCGCAGGTCGTCATCGCTGAGCATCTCCAGGGTGTTCAGCTCGTGACTGGTGCGAAAGCCGTCGAAGAAGTGCAGAAACGGGATGCGCGAGCGCAGCGTCGCCACCTGGGCGACGGCGGCCAGGTCGTGCGCCTCCTGCACCGAAGCCGAGCTCAGCAGCGCGAACCCGGTCTGGCGCACCGCCATCACGTCCTGATGGTCACCGAAGATGCTCAGGCCTTGCGCGGCCAACGAGCGGGCGGCGACGTGGAACACCGTCGAGGTCAGCTCGCCGGCGATCTTGTACATGTTCGGGATCATCAGCAGCAGGCCCTGCGATGCGGTGAACGTGGTGCTCATCGCGCCGCCCTGCAGCGCCCCGTGCAGCGCGCCCGCGGCCCCACCCTCGGACTGCATCTCGACCACCGTGGGCACCGTGCCCAGAATGTTGTGCCGGCGCTGGGCCGACCACTCGTCGGCCAGTTCGGCCATCGTCGAGCTGGGCGTGATCGGGTAGATGCTGCACAGTTCGTTCAGCCGGTAGGCAACGGACGCGGCGGCCTCGTTGCCGTCGATGATGGCTCTCATTGCAGCTCCGGGATCATCTCGATGGCGTGGACGGGGCACTGTTCGAAGCAGGTCGCGCAGCCGGTGCATTTCTCGTAGTCGAAGCGGTAACGAAAGCCCTTGCCGAGCTTGACGACGGCGTCTTCGGGGCAGGCGCCGAGGCAGCCGTCGCACTCGAAGCAGTTGCCGCACGACAGGCAGCGGGACGCCTCGACGTGGGCCTGGGTGACTTCGAGACCGCCGTGGATCTCGTCGAAGTCCGTCACCCGGTGCGCCGGGTTGAGCTCGGGCTGGGTGCTGCGCCGGTTGTCGCCGAAGTACCACAGGTTGAGCTTCTCGAAACCCGCGATGTCGTGCTTGGGCAGATCGAGCGGGGGACGGCTGGCCAGCCAGGCGTCGATCATCCGCGCCGCCCGCTTGCCGTGCCCCACCCCCACCGTGACCGTGCGCTCGGACGGCACCGCGTCGCCGCCGGCGAAGATGCCGGGCACGTCGGTCATCAGGCTGGTGCCGTCGACCTGCAGCACGTCACGGTCGAACCGCATGCCGGGGATCGCCTTGAGAAAGTCCGAGTCGGTCTCCTGGCCAAGGGCCAGGATCACGGTGTCGGCCTGCAGGGTCTCGAAGCGGCCGGTGCCGACGGCGCGGCCCTGGTCGTCGAGTTCCATCACCTCGACGGTCATGTCGCTCTCGTCCAGCGACGAGATGGTGCGCAGCCAGTTCATCTGCACGCCCTCGGCCAGCGCCTCCTCGCGTTCGGACGGGTGCGCGGGCATCTGCTCCTGGGTGCGCCGGTAGACCACGATGGACTCCTCGGCACCCAGCCGGCGGGCGACGCGGGCGGCGTCCATGGCCGTGTTGCCACCGCCGTAGACCGCGACCCTCCGTCCGATCACGGGGCGTTCGCCACTGGCCACGTCACGCAGAAAGCTGACCGCGTCGACGATCCGGGACGCGTCGCGGGTCGGAATGTCGACCCGCTTCGACAGGTGCGCGCCGATCGCGACGAACACGGCATCGAAACCGCCCTCGGACTGCTCGGCGAGCAGGTCGGTGATGCGGTGCTCGGTGACGATGCGCACACCCAGATCGGTGATCCGGGCCACCTCGGCGTCGAGCACGTCGCGTGGGAGGCGGTACTTGGGAATGCCGTAACGCATCATGCCGCCGGGCTGCGCGGAGGCGTCGCGGATCTCGACGTCGTGGCCGAGCATGGCCAGCTGGTAGGCGGCGGACAGTCCGGACGGTCCGGCGCCCACGACCAGCACCCGGCGTCCGGTCGCGGGACGGGTGCGGCGGAACGTCCAGCCCTGCTCGATGGCCAGGTCGCCGAGGTAGCGCTCGACGGAGTGGATGCTGACCGAGCCGTCCAGTTCGATGCGGTTGCAGGCGGTTTCACAGGGGTGGTAGCAGACCCGTCCGTGAATGGCCGGGAAGGGGTTGTTGCGGGTCAGCTCGCGCCAGGCGGCCTCGTCCTCGTTGGCCTTGACCAGACGCAGCCACTCCTGAATGTTCTCGCCGGCCGGGCAGGCGTTGTTGCAGGGTGGCAGCAGATCGACGTACACGGGCATGCGGGTGCGCACGGGGCCGACCCGGGACGCGGTGGCCGCCAGGTCCGGAAGGTGGGTCATGTCCAGACGTAGCGGTTCGGTCATGGCGTCCTCTCGACGACGAGTTCGGAACTCCTTTGAATGTAGCTGCGGGGGGCAGTCAGCACAGCCGAACGGGAAACTCGCGTTCGGAAGGGTCCGTTCGCCAGGTCATCGGTTGGGGCGGGCCGCGAAGATGCGTCCCGCCAGTCAGCGCACCTTGCTGTTGGGCACGCTCCAGGTATTGCAGGCGCCCAGATTCCGGCCGGCCAACCCGCGCGCCCCCCAGTACTCCTGGGCTGTCACCGTGCCGTGCCCCTCGGGGTCGTTGGTGTGCGCCCACAGATCGAGAAAGAACGCGCGGTCGGTCTCGGTGATGGCGAAGCTGGGCACCGTGGCGAACACGTAGTAGGTCCAGCAGAACACCTGGAGTTCTTCGCGCCGCACGATCACGGCCTGGCTCTCGTCGAGATCCTCGGCGGCTTCGAAAATGCCCGCCATCTCTTGCACGTGGTGGCCGTACTCGTGGATCACCGTGTCGGCCACCGAAAGCCGCGCGTACTGCGAATCCTCATACACCTCGTCGGAGAGGTAGATGGTGCGGTCGGACTCGCAGTAGAAGGCGTAGGCGTCGGCCTCGCTGCCGCACGGAGTGTCGACGCGACTGCCGTAGAAGGTGTGCTCGACCTTGATCGGCACCGCTCCCGAACGCTCGATCAGCGGGTCGAAAATCCCGGCGAGGCAGTCGAGCAGTGCACCGACCTGCGCCTTGTAGGCGGCCAGTGAAGCGGGGGTCTGCACCGCGGGGCAGGATCCACTCACGGTGAGCGGATACAGCGGGTTGTCGGTGAGGTCCGGATGGCCGCTGCTCCCGCTGGGTTCGGTGGACGCCGTCGGCTGGGCCGAGCCGGACGCGCTGGGTCGGGCGCTGCTCGTCGGCAGCGGAACGGCGTCCATCGGCAGGGCCTGCAGTCCTGCGACAACCAGCCCCACCGCCAGCAGCAGCACGACGAAGAAGGCGAACGGACCGGGCCCAGCGCCCTTGGGCGGAGCAGGGGCTACCGGTGCCCAATGCGGGGCGGGTGGCGACCACGACGGTTGCGGCTGGACGGGTGGTGGCGCGGCCGGTTGCCACGATGACGCTTGCGGGGCCGCAGCGGGGGGCCAGTGCTGGTTGCCGTCCGTCGGCCCGAGACTCACAGCTCAACGATATGGCACCGGATCAACCCCGGAGCGGGCAGCGTCCGCACCCTCGACGGGGCCGCCACGCTGCCTGCAGAATGGGGATGTCGGCCGGACACTCGCCGGTACCGGCGCCGCTTTCAGCGGGGGAGGAGCGCCATGAGCCAGCCACCGAATCCGCCCGGCGGCCCCACGCCGGGCCAACCTGAGGGCTGGCCGGGGCAGCCTGCGGGAGGGGATTCGGGTTGGGGTTCCGACCCCACGTTGCCGCTTCCGGCGGGTCAGCAGTATCCGCCCACCCAGCCGCTGCCGGCAGGCCAGCAGTACCCGCCCACCCAGCCGTTCGGGTCGCCGGCCAACCCCTACCCGGGTGCCGGTCCCGCCGGACCGTACCCGGTTGGCAGTCAGCCGGGCGCGCCCGGTCTCGGTCAGAACCCGGTCGGTTCCGGGCCGCAGTACGCGGCGCCGGGTCCCTACGCACCCAACGCTGCGGGTGGACAGTACGCTCCGGGCCAGTACGGACCCCCGGGTCCATACGGGCCGGGTCAGTACGGCCCGGGCCAGTACGGGCCACCCGGTGGCGGTGGCGCACCGCCGCCCGGGGGTGCCGGCAGCGGCCGGAACCGGGGTCCGATGATCCTCGGCATCGTTGCCGCGGTGGCAGTGATCGGGTTGCTGGCCTGGTTTTTGATCCCACGCCAGTCGGGCTCTGCCGCACCCTCGCCGACGGTCGACGTGCCCAGCGTCAGTGCGCAGCCGAGCGTGCTCACCTCGCCGCTGATCACGCCGAGCGCCGCCCCCTCACCGGATTCGTCCGAACCGGATTCCTCCGAGTTCCCGACACCGTCGGCCTCGGCCAGCCCCGAGTCGACCGGCAGCAGCGCGGACTGCAGCGATCAACTGAACACCACCCAATGCGACTGGGCGGTCTTCCTGGGCCGCTTCGTGGTGATCAGCACCTGCGCCCCCGATGCGTCCGACCCCCGCCGGGAAGCCTTCGCCTGCGCGGCGAACAGCCGCGGCGAGATCGACGGCAACGCCACCGTGACGATGCGCTGGGCCGACGACAGCGCCGACCTGACCACCCTGATGAACCAGTTCTTCACCCGGGCCGGCATCGGCAAAAGCAAGATCGGCGACAACTGGAAGTCGCCCCCCGCGCTGACCAACTGGTGGTACACCGACAAGCCCAAAGAGGTGCTGGGCAAGCTCGGCTCGGCGGACGCCGACGACGGCAGCGGCCGCGTCGCCTGGACCTACCGAAAGCAGCGCTTCTTCATCGAGGCCAGGTCCGAAAGCGACAATGCGCGCACGATGATCGACTGGTGGGCCGGCGGCTAACGATTCATCGTCACCCGACCGGCTCGGCCTCCTTGGCCTCGTCCGGAATGTTGGCGACGCTCAGCCGACGGCGGAACACCCAGTACGACCAGGCCTGGTAGCCCAACACGATCGGCACGAAGACACCCGCCGCCCAGGTCATGATGGTCAGCGTCAACGGGGTGGCCGAGGCGGTGACGATGTTCAGCGGTGTCTCGGCCGCGGAGTTGTCGAAGCCCAGGTCGGGGAACATGCGCAGGAAGATCCCGATGGCGATCACCACGATCGAGACGGCGGTGCCGATGAAGGCCCAGCCGTCGGCCTCCCGCTTCACCATCAACCAGGCGAAGACCAGTCCGGCGGCCGCCACCAGCATCAGGATCCAGCCGGGCAGCCCGGTGCCGTAGGCGAGATTCGACCACAGCAGCCACACGCCGCCACCGCCGATGGCACCCAGGCCGACCTTGAGCGCGAACGCCTTGGCCCGCTCGTGAATGTCGCCCCGGGTCTTGAGCGCCAGGAAGATCGCGCCGTGGAAGAGGAACAGCACCACGAGCACGACACCGCCGAGCAGTGCGAACGGGCTGAACAGCGACCAGAAGCCGCCGGTGAAGACGTGGACGCCCTGACGTCCGTCCGCGACCTGCACCGGCATGCCCTTGACGAAGTTCGAGAAGCCGATGCCCAGCACCAGCGACACCACGAACGAGCCGATCGCGGCGCCCCAGTCCCAGCGGTCCTTCCAGGCCTGCTCGGGCCGCTTGGCGCGGTACTCGAAGGCCAGGCCGCGCACGATCAGCGCGATCAGAATCAGGAACAGCGGCAGGTAGAGACCTGAGAACAACGTGGCGTACCAGCCCGGAAACGCCGCGAACGTGGCGCCGCCGGCGGTGAGCAGCCAGACCTCGTTGCCGTCCCAAACCGGGCCGATGGTGTTGATCAGCACTCGACGCTCTTTGTCGTTGCGACCAAGAACCGGAATCAGCATGGCCACGCCGTAGTCGAACCCCTCGAGCACGAGGAAGCCGATCCATAGCAGCGCGATCAGGCAGAACCACAGCAGCTGAAGGGTGGTGGGTTCAACGTTCATCGCAATCATCACCCTCTCAGTAGGCGAACGACAGCACGTCGTTCTCGTCCGTGATCTGTGTGACCGGTTCGACCTGCGGCAAGCCGAGCCGGATGTACTTGAGCATCAGCCCGACCTCGACCACGGCCAGTGCGCCGTAGACCAGGGTGTAGCCGATCAGCGTGATCCACAGCTCGAGCACCGTCACTCCGGGCGAGACACCCGCCATGGTGGGCAACACCCCGGTCACCAGCCAGGGTTGCCGGCCCATCTCGGTGAAGATCCAGCCGAACGAGTTGGCGAACAGCGGGCCGAGCGGCATCAGCACCATCAGCCACGTCCACCACTTCGTGTTGGGGGGCAGCCCGCCCTTGCGCAGGAACCACAGCAGCAGCAACGCGACCCCGATGGCCGCCATGCCGAGGCCGATCATCAACCGGAAGCTCCAGTAGGTGACCGGAATGATCGGGGTGTGGGTTTCGACGCCCCACGCCCGCATGTGCTCGGCGTACGCCTGCTGCAGCTTGTTGGACGGGTCGACCAACTGGCCCTGGGAGTAGGCCTCCTGGAGTTCGTTGATGCCTTGCACCTTGCCGTCCCAGGTGCCAGTCGCCAGGAACGACAGCAGGTTCGGAATCTCGATCTGCAGGATCGGACGCGAGCCGTCGAGAGTGCCGATGGTGAAGATCGAGAAGGGGGCGCCGCTGCCGTCACCGCCGGCGGTCTCCCACAGCGCCTCCGCCGCGGCCATCTTCATCGGCTGCACCTGGGTCATGATCTTGCCGGCCTCGTCGCCGGTGATCAGCAGCCCGACCCCCGAAACCATCATGGCGATCGCGGCGAAGGTGGCGGCGAAGCGGTGCGCGGCAACGCTGTTGTCGGTCTTCTTGGCCGGCTGAGCAGCCGTGGAAGCCTCAACAGCCTCGGCAGCCGCAGCGGCCTTGGCTTCGGCCACGTCCGGGACGCCGGCGCGGTTCAGCTTGGCCAGGTGCCAGCCGGAGACGGCGGCCACCAGCGCGGCGGCGGTCAGCCAGGACGCCAGCAGGGTGTGCGGCAGCGACCACAGCAGCACCGGGTTCGTGAGCACGGCGCCGAAGTCGGCCATCTCGGCCCGGTCGGTGACCGGGTTGTAGATGGCGCCCTGCGGGTTCTGCATGAACGAGTTGGCCGCGAGAATGAAGATCGCGCTCAGGTTGGTGCCGATGGCTGCGAGCCAGATGCACATCAGGTGCAGCCGCTGCGGCAACCGGTCCCAGCCGAAGATCCACAGGCCGAGGAACGTCGACTCGAGGAAGAACGCGAGCAGGGCCTCGAAGGCCAGCGGGGCGCCGAAGATGTCGCCGACGAATCGTGAGTACTCGCTCCAGTTCATGCCGAACTGGAACTCCTGCACGATGCCGGTGACGACGCCCATGGCGAAGTTGATCAAAAAGAGCTTGCCGTAGAACTTCGTCAGGCGAAGGTACTTGTCATCGCGGGTCCGATACCAGAGGGTCTGGAAGATCGCGACGATGAAGCCCAGTGCGAGGGTGATCGGAACGAAGAACCAGTGATAAACGGTGGTGATGCCGAACTGCCACCGTGCCAGTGTGACCTGATCCATGCGGGCAATGTACTACTACTGGCTGTCGTAGATGGACAATCAGCCCTAGTCTGGCCCCATGCCGGTGTTTGGCGACCTGGAACAAGCAGTCATGGAGGTGCTGTGGGCGAATCCCACGGCCATGTCCGTGCGCGACGTCCAGGCTGCCCTCGGCCGTGATCGCGAGCTGGCCTACACCACGGTGATGACCGTGATGGACCGATTGGCGAAGAAGGGCCAGCTGCAGCGCGAGCTGAACGGCCGGGCGTGGCAGTACCGTCCGACCTACTCGTGGGCCCATTTGGCGAGTATCGAGATCATCGCCCTGCTCGAGACCGGTCCGGTCGAGCAGCGCCGCGCCGTGCTGGACGACGTGCGGGCGCGGGTCGAGTAACTGCAGGGCTGCAGAGACGGTGTGAGTTCGGGCACCGCAGACGGGGGTCAAACTCACACTGTCTTCTGGCAGGTCCGTCAGGTGGGGCGACCAGGCGCCGGTAGCTCGTCGGCGATCGCTTCCCGGCGCGCGAGAAACCCGGCCAGCGCCCGCTCGGTGCCCTCCGGTTCGCCGGTTGCCGCCAGGTTGATCATGCCCGCGTCCCCGCGCCGAACGGCCTCGCGAATGCCGTCGATCGCCAGCTGCACCCGGGGCTGGACGGCCTTCAGCACCGTCCGCGGGTCGGTGCCGTAGCCCTCGGCGAAGACGGTCAGTCGACGCGCCGCCTCGGCCGCCGGGATCGGCCGGAACAGCGGGATCGCGCTCCACGCGGTGTGCCCCAGGTCCTGCACGGGGGTGGACGGGCCGGCCAGGTCCCAGTCGAAGACGCCCGACACGGCATCGCCGTCGAACGCCACGTTGTACGGGGCGACATCGTTGTGGGTGATCAGGGTGGGGGAGTCGACGCCGAAGAACCGCCACGGCCCGACGTGCGTGAAGCCCGCGCAGGCCTCGTGCAACCGCCGCAGCCACGACCCCAGATGCGCCAGCCGTTCCTCGCTCAGCTGCTCGGCGTCCACGTCGATCACCTCGCCGGGCAGAAAGTCGAGCACCTCGCGTCCGCGGGCGTCGATGCCGTGCACGCGCGGCACAGCCGGCAATCCGGACGCCGCGAGGTGCCGCAGCAGGGCGTGGACGGCCGGCGTCCACGGCCCGGTCGGACGCCGCACCGTCGGCCCGATCCGCACCGCCCCGCCGACGTTGCCGCCGGGCAGCGGCTCGCCGTCGAGCAGCACCTCGCGCACGCTGGGCAGAAACGGACGATCGGGCGCCAGCCAGTCGACTTCGTCCAGCTGCTCGGGTGCCAGCCAGCGCAGGGCGTCGTGCTCGACAGTGGACGGCTCCCCCGACACCAGCGCACAGATCGCCACCCGCAGCTCGAAGGTGCGCCCGCCGTCCGTCCAGCGCGAGACGCCGGGCAACCACGAGTCGATCGTGATCGAACACCCCAGCTCCTCGTCGATCTCCCGCGCCAGCGCGGCTTCGGCCGTCTCGTCCGGCCCCACCTTGCCGCCGGGGAACTCCCACCGTCCGGCGGCCTCGGCCGGGTAGCTGCGGCGCGCGGCCAGCACCGTCGAATGCCGGACGATCGCCGCGCCGACCACCTGCACCCTCAGGCCGCCTGCTCGTCGTCGTCCAGCCCGCCGGCGAACTGCGAACGGTAGAGCCGCTGGTAGGCCCCGCCGGCGGCCACCAGTGCGTCGTGCGAGCCCTGCTCGACGATCGCACCGTTCTCCATCACCAAAATGGTGTCGGCGTCGCGGATCGTCGACAGCCGGTGCGCGATGACGAAGGACGTCCGGCCGCCGCGCAACGCATGCATCGCCCGTTGGACGAGCAGTTCGGTGCGGGTGTCGACCGAGCTGGTGGCCTCGTCCAGAATCAGGATCGCCGGGTCGGACAGAAACGCCCGCGCGATCGTGATCAGCTGTTTCTCACCGGCCGACACGTTCGAGCCGTCGTCCTCGATCACCGTGTCGTAGCCGTCCGGCAGCGAGTGCACGAACCGGTCCACGTAGGTGGCCCCGGCGGCCGCCCGGATCTCGGTCTCGGTGGCGTCCGGACGTCCGTAGGCGATGTTGTCGCGGATCGTGCCGCCGAACAGCCAGGCGTCCTGCAGCACCATGCCGATGTTCTGGCGCAGTTCGCGCCGGGGGACGTCGGCGATGGTCACCCCGTCGATCGTGATGCGTCCGGAGTCGACCTCGTAGAACCGCATGATCAGGTTCACCAGGGTGGTTTTGCCGGCGCCGGTCGGGCCGACGATCGCCACCGTCGAACCGGGCTCGGCGACCAGCGACAGGTCGGTGATCAGCGGCTTGTTCGGGTCGTAGCTGAACGACACGTGGTCGAACACGACCCGGCCCTGCAGCGGTTCGGGCAGCTGCTCGGTGCGGTCGATGGACTGCTCCGGGGCGTCCAGCACCTCGAAGACCCGCTCGGCCGAGGCGACCCCCGACTGCAGCAGGTTGGTCATGGACGCGAGCTGGGTGATCGGCTGGGTGAACATGCGGGCGTACTGAATGAACGCCTGCACCACGCCCAGGGTCAAGGTGCCGGCCGCGACCCAGATGCTGCCGATCACCGCGATCGCCACGTAGCTCAGGTTTCCGATGAAGAACACGCAGGGCATGATGATGCCGCTGATGAACTGGGCCCTGAAAGCGGAGTCGTACAGCGAATGGTTCTGCTCGGCGAACCGGGCGGCCACCTCGCGCTGCCGGCCGAACACCTTGACCAGCGAGTGGCCGGTGAACGCCTCCTCGACCTCGGCGTTCAGCATGCCGGTGGCCCGCCACATGTCGGCGAACCGGCTCTGCGAGCGCTTCATCACCTGGGCGGTGACCAGCACCGTCAGCGGCACCGACACCAGCACCACCAGCGCCAGCGGCGGCGACAGCCAGAACATCAGCGCCAGCACGCCGATCACGGTGAAGATGTTGTTCAGCATCTGCGCCAGCGTCTGCTGCAGCGTTTGGGAGATGTTGTCGATGTCGTTGGTCACCCGGCTGAGCAGTTCGCCGCGCGGCTGGCCGTCGAAGTAGGTGATCGGCAGCCGGTGCAGTTTGGTCGCCACCTGCTCGCGCATCCGGTACACGGTGCGCTGCACGATGTCGTTGATCAGAAAGCTGGCGAACCACAGCACCAGCCCGGCGAACACGTAGACGGCCAGGGCCTGCCAGATGACCGTCGCCAGGGCCGTGAAGTCGATGCCGGTGCCGCTGGTGGCGCCGTCGAAGATCAGGTCGGTGCCCTGGGCCAGGATCACCGGGCCGATCGCGTTGCCGAGGGTGGCGATCGCCGAGATCACGATCACGACCAGAATCAGGTTGCGCTCGGGGCGCATCAGCCGCAGCAGTCGTTGCGCGGACGGGCCGAAGCTCACCGCCTTCTCGGACGACCCGAGGCCCTGCATCGGGCCGTGGCCCATGCCGCGGCGCTGGTGCTCGGCGTGCTCGGGGCGGGCATTGGCCTTGGGGGTGGCGCCGGCCGCGGTCTGCGGCGTCGTTTCGGACGCGCGTGGTGCCTGGCTCATGCTGCTGCCTCCTCGGCCTTGAACTGGGACGCGACGATCTCGGCGTAGGTGGGGCAGGTGTCGAGCAGCTGCTCGTGGGTGCCCACCCCTTCGATGCGGCCGTCGTCGAGCACCACGATGGTTTCCGCGTCGCGGATGGTTGAGACCCGCTGGGCGACGATCAGCACGCCGGACTCGGCGGTCTCGCGGTCCAGCGCGGCCCGCAGCCGGGCGTCGGTGACCACGTCCAGGGCCGAGAACGAGTCGTCGAAGATGTAGATGTCGGGCTTTCTGACCAGCGCCCGCGCGATCGACAGCCGTTGCCGTTGGCCGCCCGACACGTTGGTGCCGCCCTGCGCGATGGGGGCCTCCAGCTGTGCCGGCATCGCCCGGACGAAGTCGTCCGCCTGGGCCGTGGTCAGCGCGGTCCACAGCTCGTCGTCGGTGGCGCTCGGGTTGCCGTAGCGCAGGTTGGACGCCACCGTGCCGCTGAACAAGTACGGCTTCTGCGGCACCAGCCCGATGCGGGACCAGAGCAGGTCGGGCTCGAGGTCGCGGACGTCCACCCCGTCGACCAGCACGCGTCCGCCGGTGACATCGAACAGTCGCGGGATCAGGCTGATCAGCGTGGTCTTTCCGGCGCCGGTCGACCCGATCACGGCGGTGGTCTGCCCGGGCCGCACCTCGAGGTCGATGCCGGACAGCACCGGTTGCTGCGCGCCGGGGTAGCGAAACTCGACGTTCTGCAGCTGCACGTGGCCGCGCTGGTTGACGGCGCGGACGGGGTTCGGCGAGGTCACCACGCTGGATTCGGTGTCGAGCACCTCGGCGATACGGCGGGCACTGACGGCGGCGCGGGGGCCGATCATCAGCATCATCGTGGCCATCATCACGCTCATCAAAATGGTGGTCAGGTACTGAATGAAGGCCAGCAGCTGCCCGGTCGCCATGGTGCCGTCGGCCACCCGAAAGGCACCGAACCAGGTGACGCCGATGGTCGAGACGTTCATCACGAAGAACACGGTGGGGAACAACGTCATCATGCGCCGGCCGACCCGGGTGGCGGTGTCGGTGAGTTCGGCGTTGGCGAGCGCGAACCGGTCGTTCTCGCGGTCTTCGGAGGTGAAGGCGCGAATCACCCGCAGGCCCGAGATCTGTTCGCGGAGCACCCGGTTGATGGTGTCGATGCGGATCTGCTGGGTGGCGAACAGCGGCATCATCTGGCTGATGATCAGGCCGATCACGGCGCCGAGCAGCGCAACCGCGACGGCGATCGTCCAGGTCAGGCCGGGGTCTTCGCGGAACGCCATGATCACGCCGCCGACCATCATGATCGGCGCGGCGATGATCATGAACGACGTCATCATCACCAGCTGCTGCACCTGCTGGACGTCGTTGGTGGTTCGGGTGATCAGGCTGGGGGCGCCGAACTTGGCCACCTCGCGGGCGGAGAAGTCCAGGGTGCGGTCGAAGATCGCGGCGCGCAGGTCGCGTCCGAAGGCCATGGCTGAGCGGGCGCCGAACCAGACGGCGGCGATCTGGGCTGCCATCTGCACCACGGTGATGCCGAGCATCAGGGCCCCGACGCTGAGGATGAGTCCGGTGTTGCCGGTGGCGATGCCCTCGTCGACGATGCGGGCGTTGAGCGTCGGCAGATAGAGGGCCGCGACGTTGGCGATGAGCTGCAGCAGCACCACCATGGCGAGCTGACCGCTGTACGGCTTCAGGTACTCGCGCAGAATGCGGATCAGCATGGGGCGTCCTTGATGGTGGGGTCGGTGGCGATGCCGTGCAGGATCAGGCGGGCCACCTGGCGCGGATCGGTGGTGTCGGGGTCGTCCGAGAACGGCATGCTGGCGGCGAACGAAATGGCGGTGATGGCCCAGCAGGCGGTGGGCGTTCCCACCCGCAGCTGCTGGTCGAAGCGCTCGAGCACCGTGGCCAAGGCCTGGTTCACCGCACCGTGAAACTGTCGGTGAGGCGGCTTGTGGGGCGGGCCATGGCGGTCCTGAGGGTACAGCGCCGACATCAGTGAGCGCACTTGGCGAATGTGGGCCTGCAGGGTCGTGATCACCCAGGTGACGGTGTTTTCGAGGTCGAGGTCGGCCGGAATCGACGAGAACGCCTCGATCAGCGGCTCGGGCGAGAGGCAGTCGTCGACCACGGCCTCGATCAGCGCCTGCTTGGTGCCGAAGGCGCGAAAGATGGTGCCTTCGGCCACGTCCGCGCACTCGGCGATCATGCGGGTGCTGACGCCGGGACCGTGTTCGAGCAACAATGGCCGCGTCGCCTCGATGAGCGCGCGGCGCCGCTCGTCCGGCGTCATGGGGTTGGCTCGTGGCATGACCACCACTCTAGTGAGTGAGCACTCACTCATTCAAGTCACTGACCGGTATTGGGGACGGTTCCTTTCCCCGTCGCCGACCGTCGGTTCGACGCGGTTCGCAGCGACGCCGTTCACAGCGCTCGCGACCGGTATTGGGGACGGTTCCTTTCCCCGTCGCCGACGGCGGTTGACGGGGTTCGACGCCGTTCACAGCGACGCCGTTCACAGCGCTGGCGACCGGTATTGGGGACGGTTCCTTTCCCCGTCGCCGAGGGCGTTTGACGGGGTTCGTTCACAGCGTGCACCCTGGACGGCATGTGGAACTGACCCTTCGCCCTGTCCCAGCACGCGATCAAGGTCTTCGATATGTCCGCATCCCTGTTTCTGTCCGGCATCGCCGCATCGTTCGGCGCCCGTCCGCTGTTCGCGGGCGTGGACCTGACCCTTGCCGAGGCGGACGTCACCGCGCTGGTCGGCCCCAACGGGTCCGGCAAGACCACCCTGCTGCGGATCATCGCAGGCGAACACGATCCGGACGTCGGCACCGTCCGGCTCGCTCCGCCCGATGCGACCATCGGCTACCTGCCGCAGGCGCTGCCGAGCGCCGCGCAGTCGACCCTCGACTATGCCCGACGCCGTACCGGGGTGGGCCCGGCGCAGCGGGACTTCGAGGCCGCCGCGTCCGCCTTGGCGCATGATCCGGCGGCCGCGGACCGGTACGATGCGGCGCTTGCCCGCTGGCTGGGGTTGGGCGGCGCCGACCTGGAGGTTCGGCTGGCTCAGGTGCTGGACCGGCTGAAGTTGCCGGCGGCGCTGGAGCGCCCTCTGGGCAGCCTGTCCGGCGGCGAGGCGTCGCGCGCCGCGTTGGCGTCCATTCTGGTGAGCCGCTACGACGTGCTGCTGCTGGACGAGCCCACCAACAATCTGGACGCCCCCGGGCTCGCGGCGCTGACCGAGTTCGTGCAGGGTCTTGGTACCCCGGTGCTGCTCGCGTCACACGATCGCGCATTCCTCGACGCGGTCGCCACCTCCGTGCTCGAACTGGACGAGGTGCAGCAACAGGTCACCCGGTACGCCGGCGGCTGGAGCGACTACCGCGCTGCCAAGGAGCGAACGAGGCAGCAGGCCGACCGGGCGTATACGGACTTCGCCGATCACCGTGCTGCCCTGGTTGCGCAGGCACGTCGCAAAACCGAATGGGCGCGGATGGGCCGGGCGAAGAGCGCGAGGCTCGGGCCGGGCATGCAGCTGGAGAAGAAGTGGCGGGAGGATCGTGCGCGCCGCATGGACCAGCGGGCGGCCCGGGTTCGCGACGCGGCGGACCGACTCGACGAGGTCGAGCAGCCCCGCAGAGAGTGGCAGTTGCAGTTCGCGATCACGCAGGCGCCGCCGTCAGCCGATGTGGTGCTGACGCTGGATCGGGTGGTCGTGCGCAACGGAGGGCTCGTCGTGGGGCCCGTGTCGGCTCAGGTGACCCGTGGTGAGCGGGTGGCGCTCGTGGGCGAGAACGGAGCGGGCAAGACCACGCTGGTCGAGGTTCTGCTGGGGGAGCGGCCGCTGGCGTCCGGACGAGTGTCGTGGGGCACGAGGGTGTCGCTGGGCGTGCTTGACCAGGCGCGCGGAGTGATCGCGGGGGACCGTCCGCTGCTGGACGTGGTGGCCGCTCAGTTGGACGAGACGGACGCGGGGGCCGTCCGGACGCTGCTGGCGAAGTTCGGCTTGGGTGCCGCACAGGTCGGACGGACGTGCGACAGCCTGTCGCTGGGTGAACGCACTCGGGCGGCGCTGGCCGTGCTGCAGGGACGGGCGGTCAACATGGTCGTGCTTGACGAGCCGACCAATCATCTGGACGCGGCGGCAATCGACCAGGTGCAGCAGGCGTTGGAGAGGTTCACCGGCACGCTGCTGATCGTCACGCACGATCGGGCCCTGCGCGACGCACTCGCGCCGGTGACGGCCTGGCACGTGATTCGCACCGGCGATCATGCTTCGGTCGTGGCGCCAACCGACGGGTAATGGGGACGGTTCTTTTCTCCGTCGCCGCACTGTGTCATCGACAGAGCCCCGGGGAGTGGTGGGGTTTGGGTGACGGCGCGGCGTCCTGAGTGAGGGGGCCATCGGCGAGATTCTCGATGTGTACCGCCAAGTACTCATCGAAGGAGAGCTCACCGATGGCCTTGTCTGATTCTGCCTTGTCCGAGCTTGGAGGTGTTCCGCTCCGGGGAGGGCACCGATTTCATCCGCGAGTGTGTCCGGGTCGCGATGGACCTGATCGATACCGAAGCAAGCAGCGTGATCGGTGCCGGCCGGTACGAACGCACCGAGACCCGCACCACTGAGCGCAACGGGTCACGACCCCTGCTCACCACCCATGCCGGCGACATCCAGTTGGCGGTGCCGAAACTGCGCAGCGGCTCGTTCTTCGAGCATCTTGTCGCCGCGACGCAGGATTGATCAGGCCCTGTATGCGGTGGTGATGGAGCCCACGCACGGCGTTCACCCGGCGTCGATGATCTGGTGGTTGCCCTGGGCGGCACCGGCATCTCCAGTCGGAGTGTCACGCATCTGCGCGCGAGACCGTCGGTGCGTTCCGCACCCGCCGACTCGACCATGTCAGGTCCCTTACGTCTATCGACGCCACCTATCTGCATGTGGGACCGAGCAGGCGATGGTGGTGTCCAAAGCGGTCGTGGTCGCCACCGGCGTCACTGATCAGGGCCGCCGCGAGATCCTCGGCGTCGACGTCGGTGACAGCGAAGACGAAGTGTTCTGGCGCGGCTTCCTCACCTCGTTGAAACGCGGCCTGGCGGGGTGAGGCTGGTCATCTCCGACCAGCACGCAGGCCTGGTCGCTGCCATCGCCCGCGGCCTGCAGGGCAGCAGCCATCAACGCTGCCGGGTGCACTCATCCACGTGCTCGCCCACGTCGCCAAGGGCGAGGCCGAAATGGTCGCCGCGGTGTTCCGCACCATCTTCGCTCAACCCGACCTGCCCTCGATGAGCAACCAATGGGACGGTCACCGGCGAGCTCGCCGGCCGCTACCCCAAGATCGGTGACCTGATGGATCAAGCGAAAGCCGAAGTGCTCGCCTTCGCGGTCTTCCCCGCGAGCACTGGCGCAAGATCTGGTCCACCAACCCGCTCGAGCGGCTCAACAAGGAAATCAAACGCCGCGCCCGCGTGGTCGGCATCTTTCCCAACGAAGCCGCCGTCATCCGACTCGTCGGCGCCGTCCTGGCCGACACCACGACGAATGGGCCACCATGAGCGCCGCTACCTCTCCGAAGAATCCATGGCCAAAATCGGCAAACCCAGCAACAATGAACCCGTCGCCCTCAACCAGGGCTGACCGGTCGGCATCGAGATGACCTCAAAGCCCACCACTCCCCGGGACTCTTACGTGTCATCGCCGTACCTCAAGCCGACTGATCATGGCGATTCTGCAGCCCGGAGTCGTCACCCCACTCCCCGGCCACCCGACCCGCCTGCATGCGACGGACCTTCGAGGGATGAAGGCCGGTGGCGGCCGCGATCGAATCGTACGACACCGAGCGCATGCGTAGTTCGCGGACGACTCGTCGCTGAGTCACGCTGTCGAGCAGGCCAAAGTCGACCGGGCCATGGGCCGCGCAGCTGCGCGCTATGAGTTCTGCTACCTGCTCGGGCGAGTGACGCGCGGGACGTCCTCGCGGGCGCTGCTGCTGAAGGCTGAGTTCGAGCACCGGTGCGGCGAGTTCGGCACGCGCCAAGGCCGGGACGAGCGCGTCCAACTCGGAATCATCGACGAGTCCGGCGGGGGATCCGCCCGACCAGCAGCTGTTCCAGGGGTAATCCACAGCCTGCCGCACCAGCTGGGACTTGACCGGATTGTGCCAGATGTAGGGCACCAGGGTGAGCAGATAGGCGTCCGTATCGACGGGCCTGCTCAGGTATCGGTCCTGAAAGAGGTGTCCCACGCGATCGTATTTGTGATTGAACCAGCCGGAATAGCGAACACCCACGCGCCTCATGGCGTTGCCCAAAGACTCGTGGCCGGTGCGTAGCAGCAGGTGAGCATGGTTGCTCATCAGGCAGTAGGCCAACACCCGGCAGCCTGAAGCCAACTTCGCCTGAGCGAGTGCACGCAGATAGCGGTGATAGTCCTCGTCCTCGAGAAAGATCGCGTCGCGATTCACCCCACGTACCATGATGTGGTAAACGCCGGACTCGGCCAGGGACCTGGCGCGACGTGGCATGTCGAGCTCCTCTCGCAGCGGAGCTTGGAGCTTAAGCGCACCGCAGCGCAAGCACGGCGTCTCGAGCGAATGCTGCAGAAATCTGTGGATAACTTGGCCCGAATCGCTGCTGACGGCGAGTGGCGACGGGGAATGGAACCGTCCCCATTATCGGTCGGCAATGCTGACGTCGAGTGGCGACGGGGAATGGAACCGTCCCCATTATCGGTCGGCAATGCTGACGTCGAGTGGCGACGGGGAATGGAACCGTCCCCATTATCGGTCGGTGACGCGGTGCTGGCCGCGGCGTCCGGTGACGGATGGCCCTCTGGCCGCCGATACAATCCACCGGTGACCATGCCGCCCGATGAATCGTCCGTGCCCGAACAGCTTCAGGTGCGCCGCGACAAGCGCGCCCGACTGCTCGAGGCGGGCACCGACCCGTACCCGATCAGCGTCGGACGCACCCACTCGGCCGCCCAGGTGCACGCCGGGTGGGGTCACCTGCTGGCCGGCGAAGAGACCCAGGACGTGGTCGGGGTGAGCGGGCGGGTGGTGTTCATTCGCAACACCGGCAAGCTCTGCTTCGCGACCCTGCAGGACGGGTTCACCCGCGACGATTCCGGCACCCGGCTGCAGGTGATGCTCTCGTTGGCCGAGGTGGGCGAAGCCCGGCTGGCCGACTGGAAGGCGGACGTCGACCTGGGCGACTTCGTGTTCGTTCAGGGCCGGGTGATCAGCAGCAAGCGCGGCGAACTGTCGGTGCTGGCGTCACAGTGGCGACTCGCGTCCAAGGCGCTGCGGCCGCTGCCTACGCTGCACAAGGAACTCGGCGAAGAGACCCGGGTGCGGCAGCGTTACGCCGACCTCGTCGCCCGCCCCGAGGCGCGCGACATGGTGCGCACCCGGGCGACGATCGTCCGCTCGATCAGGGAGACACTGCACCAGCAGGGGTATCTGGAGGTCGAGACACCGATCCTGCAGTTGGTGCACGGTGGGGCCACGGCGCGTCCGTTCCACACCCACCTGAACGCGTTCGACATTCCGATGACGATGCGGATCGCGATCGAGCTGTACCTCAAGCGGGCCATCGTCGGCGGCACCGATCGGGTCTACGAGATGGGCCGCATCTTTCGCAACGAGGGCATCGACAGCTCGCATTCGGCCGAGTTCACCATGCTCGAGGCGTACCAGTCGTGGGGCGACCAGTTCACCATCGCCGCGATGACCCGCGACCTGATCGTCAACGCCGCGCAGGCGCTCGGCATCGAGTCGGTGCAGAGTCCCGCAGGCGAGGTGCACCTGACCGGCGACTGGCAGTGGTTGTCGGTGTATCCGGCCTTGTCGGACGCCCTCGGCGAGACGATCACGCCCGACACGTCGCTCGAGCGCCTGCGCACGATCGCGGACGCCCGGGGTGTCGAGTACGACCCGGCCTGGATCGACCAGAAGCTGGTGCTGGAGCTGTTCGGCGAGATCGTCGAGCCCGCCCTCGTCCAGCCCACCTTCGTGAACGGCTTCCCGGCGATCGCGCAGCCGCTGGCGCGCAACAACCCGGACGATCCGCGCCTGGTCGAGGCCTGGGACCTGATCATCGGGGGTGTCGAGCGCGGCACCGGTTTCTCGGAGCTGATCGATCCGGTGATCCAGCGGGACGTGCTCGTGGCCCAGTCGCTGAAGGCCGCCGCCGGTGACCCCGAGGCGATGCAACTGGATGAGGACTTTCTGCGCGCCCTCGAGTTCGGTGCCCCGCCGATGGGCGGCATGGGCCTGGGTATCGACCGCACGATCATGCTGTTCACCGGTGCCGGCATTCGCGAAACCATCCTGTTTCCGTTGCTGAAGCCGCACAGCTGAGCCAGGTCGACGGTGGTGCAACGGCGGGAAGCAGAGTCGCTCGCCCAACTATTTGGCGCTCGCCGAGCTCCGAAGTTGTCAACCTGGTGTGGACAGTTCGCGAGTGTTGATGCCGGTGGGTCCGACGGTGGGGGCTCGGGGTGCTTGTCGGAAGCGGTTGGGGTGTGCGGCGTGGTAGGCGTCGAGTTGTGCTGCCGTCGGGCTTGGTCGGTGGCGACGGTGCCGTGGTAGACGGCAGCCGGGGTGTAGTAGCCGATGCCGGAGTGTCTGTGGTGGTTGGCGTATCGATCGAGGAAAGCTTGTGTCCAGGCGCGGGCGTGGTCGATGTCATCGAACCGGGGTGGGTGGTCGATGTCGTATTTGATGGTTTTAAACATGGATTCGGAAAACGGGTTGTCGTTGCTGACGCGCGGACGGGAGAACGATCCGGTGACGTGGTGGTCGTTGAAGACGCCGGCCAGGTCGGCTGAGCGCATCGCGGAGCCGTTATCGGCATGGACGACATCCACGTGGCCGTGTTGCTGGAACGCGCGCCGGAAGAGCCTTTTGGCGGCGTGGCTGGTGGTAGTGGGTTCGATCAGCCAGCCGGTCGGGAAGCGAGAGTAGACGTCGAGGATCAGCATCAACTGGTAACACTCGAGGCCTTCTGGGCCGCCGCACAACTCGGTCGCGTCCCAGGACCCAGTTGGTTCGGTCGGAACGCCTGCGCGGTCGGAGCGGGCCGCTTCCGGCGTGATCCGCTGCCTTGGCTCCGTTGCCGGCGGCGATCCCCGACCAGGTTCTCGGATCGGGCGATCCGGTAGAACGTGGCTTGCGAACAGCTCACCTGCCCGGCATCGAAACTGCGCCAATAGGTTTGCACGACCGACAGCTCGGCGTATTCATCCGCCACCAGCGACTCGATCACTTGGGCCCGCTCGGCCTCGGCCAGGGCCGCCGGCTGGTGCCGGTCACGATGCGGCACCGGCTCCGGCACCCGCCGATCGTGACAATAACCCCTGGTCAACCGATAGAAAGAGGCGCGTGGCAGGCCAGTGACACGACAGGCTCGGCTAATCGTCCAGCCCGCCGTCGTTGACAGCGCTGAGACCGCGTCGGTCAGGACAACTTGAGCCGCTTCAGCCATGACGCGTACTCGGTCGCGGACATCAACGCCGGCGGGATCTGCGAATCCGGTTCCGAGCTCGTCGTGATCCCCTCCAAGAGCTCGAACGCTTTTCCCAGGATCTCGGTTGCCGCTTCGGCCTGGGCGGTCTTGCGCCGCAGCGTTTCATTCTCGGCCCGCAATCGAGCCAACTCGGCACGCATCTGACCCACATCCGAGCGGCTCGCCACCCGCTGCTGAGACTGCTCCAGCTCGCCGTTATCCCGCGCCCGCACCCACGCATAGACGGTGTTCCGATCCAGTCCGTACTCCCGCAATAGCCGCGTCTTCGCACCCCGCTCAACGCACCCATCCCACGCGCGCAAGAACTCCACCCGAAACTCCAACGAAAGCGTCGATGCCCCCAGCCGACATCCCCGGCTCCACACTGATCTGACCCACGCCCTGCCCTCCCACTCGCGAACTGTCTCACCCCCAGGTTGACAGCGGGGGAGCTTCGCGAGCGGCAAGTAGTTAGGCGAGCGCTCACTGCGGTGGTAGCGGAACCCGCCATGGTGGGACGCTGCTCAGGCGGGCGTCTTCGCGGGCAGCAGCGCTTCACGGCGGGTCAGGACTGCGACACCCCACACCAGCGCGAGGGCCAGCAGTGGCAGGGCAGCCACCAGCAGGCGTCCGTCCAGGCGCCAGGCGGCCAGGGCAGCCAGCACGGCGACAGCCGACACCACCGACAGCGCGACCAGCAGCGCTTGCCGCGACGCCGAGAACGTGGGTGCCTGGAGCGCCAGCCACCCCAGCGCCGGCACCAGCAGCACCGCCAAGGCGACCAGCCAGGGCACGCCGATCCACCACTGCAGCAGGCTGAACGCCAGCACCACCACGGTGGCCCCGACGAGCCAGGCCGCCGCTCTCAGTTTCGAGCTCGCCCAGGCGCGCTGTGCCACCAGGTCGTCGGACGGGCTCGCCCACGCGTCCACCCGACGCCACCAGCCGGCCGCACCAGCCGCACCGGGAGCGCCATCACCAGGAGCGCCACCATCGGCCAGGCCGGCCCGGCCCGAGGCGGTCGCCAGCCGCAGCACCAGGGCGTACGCCACGTCGAGACCGATCACCAGCAGCGGGGCCACCACCATGGCCGGTGACGCGTTGCCCAGCCAGGCGTAGAACCCCAGCGCACACGCCAGCGCCGCCAGCACCGGCCCGAGCACCCGATCGAGAAAACCGGACGGCGCGGGCCAGATCAGCAGCGGCGCGGTGGTCGCGAGGCTGACCAGTGCCAGGGTGCGCAGGCCAGGGTTGGGCAGACCGAGCGCGATCACCACCAGGTAGCCGACCCCGAGCAGCCACAGCACGATCGGCAGCCGGCCGGCCCTCGATCGCTGCGCCGCACCGATCGCGAAGTTGATCACGTTGAAAACCAGCACACCGGCCACGGCGGCCATCGCGGCACCCGAGGCGAACAGGTCGCCGCGCCGCCATTCCAGCACCAGCAGTCCGAAGATCACCACGCCCTGCACCAGCAACCGCCAGAACCAGTGCACGCCGCGCGCGGTCAGCACCGCCTCGGCCAGGCCGAGCAGTAATGCCGCGGGCACGACGAGCAGGATCAGCGTGGTGCCGCCGCCGAGCGCCCACAACGCCAGGTTGCCCGCCACCATGCCGACCAGCACGGCGAACCCCGACATCACCGCGCCCTTGCGAGCGGCCCAGATCAGCACCGCCGAGGTGACCCCCAGGGCCAGGACGCAGGCGACGACAACAGCCATGGTGATCACCTCAACTCACCTTGATGCCGAAGATCTTCTGGTCGTACGAGGCGACCACGATCATGTTGTCGTAGACCGCCACCGACGCCTCGACGTTGGCGCCCAGCGAAATCGTGGTGTGGTCACGTCCGGTAGTGGGATCGAACAGGTGCAGCAGACCGGCCGAATCGCCGTACACGCCGTACTCGTGGCCATCGGCACCGTGGATCAGCACCGGCGAACTCCACGAGTAGTGCTGCAGGTTGCGCGACCACACCACCTGCCCGGTGCGCTGGTCGAGCGCCACCATCGTGCCCTCGGACGGTGCGGTGGTCTTGCCCACGTTGAAGAACACCAGGTCGCTCACCTCGCCCTGACCCAGAAGTGGGGTGGAAAGCAGCCCGCCCTTGACGTGAAAGTCGTAGTAGGCGGGCAGGTCGTACTGCCACACCACCTCGCCGGTCAACCCGTCGATCTTGCGGACGTTGGTCACCTGGTCGCGCCGATCCGAACCCCGCCAGCCGACCGAGTTGCCGGTGTAGAGGTACGGGTGGCCGGTGGAGTCGTCCAGCACCGGGGTGGAATCGGCGTTGTCGCCGGTGGCGCGAGCCCACACCACCTCGAGCGTGCGGGCGTCCCAGCAGATCATCAGGCCGTCGTTGTCGGTGGCCCACATCAGGTTCTTCCACGCCGCCGCGGAGCTCTCGATGCCGTACTGCCGGCTGATCGGGCTGCGATAGGTCATCTTGGTGAGCTCGGGCTTGACCGACACCGTGCCCGCCTTCGCATCGAAGGACGCGTTGAGCTTGGCCTTGTAGACGACGCCGTTCTCGCCGGGCTCGATCAGGGTGTCGGAGTAACGGTCGATCAAAGCCGAAGAGTCGAAGGCGGCCCAGCCGGCCGGATCCTGCCGGTGCGACACCTCGTCGGTTCCGCTGATGCTGCTGACCTGCTTGTTCTTGATCAGGTCGAAGATGCGGTACTCCCACGGCCCCTTCTCGGTGCCGTTCTCGTTCAGCCCCTGCCCCGCGTACAGCAGCGGATAGCCGCGCGGATCGATGGAGCCGGTGCCCTTGAAGCCCCACGTGCCCTCGATCTTCGGACGGGTGACCGACCCGTCGGCCAGTGCGAGCCGGTACACGCTGCCGTCGAAGACCGGGTAGATCACCTCGACGAGGTTGTCGTCGTTCACCGCAGTGGCGGGCAGCTTCATCGCCTGCTTGGTGGCCTTGGGCCACTTGACCAGCAGCGGCTGGCCGGTCCAGCCCGCCCCCGGAAAGTACGAGCCGTCGGCGCTGACCGCGCCGATGTCATGGGTCCACGCGATGGTGAGCTTCTTCTCGGTGATCTGCGCGGTGCCGTACGACGGAGCCGAGCGGGTGTTGTTGCCGCGAAACGTCAGCACCCCCGGGATCTCGGTGTACTGGCTGCCCGAGCCCCAGGCCACCTGCTGCTTCGGGTCGTAGGTGTCGATCGGCCGGCTCGACTGGTCGTAGATGGTCCAGGTGATGTCTCCGGTCGCCCCCAGCAACGGACGCCCCTGGCTGCCGTCGCCTTGTGCAGTAGGTGGCTGATAGCCGGGCAGGTCGGCCAGCGCGAGCGCCGCCCGCTTGGTGACCGCGGTGCCCGGCGGCTGCCCCGCGGTCGGACGATCGCCGGTGACGATCGTGTCGCTGCCGGCGCAGGCCGCCAGCGACACCGACACCGCGATGCCGAGCAACGCCGTGGCAGCCGAGCGCACCCGGCCGGACGGACTGCTGCGCCAGCGCAGCTTCGTGATCACGTAGAACACCGTAGGGGGCGGGTCGGACAGGATCGTGCGGCTGCGCCGAGTGTCGGCCAGTCGCTGACCGGGGCGCTACTTCCAGAGCGTGGCGATACCGAAGGCGGCGGCCATGCAGCCCATGCCGATCAGCACGTTCCAGCCGCCCAGCTCACTCATGAAGGGGATCAGGTGCCCGGCGATGTAATAGACCACCAGCCACAGCACCCCGAGCAGGCCGACGGTGATGAATGTGGGCGGCACCCAGCGCCGACTGCCGGGTGCGGCCACCCGGCGCTGACGATCTTTTCGGGCCTCGGCCTTCGCTTCGGCGGACGCCTGCTTCTTCTTGTCCGCGGCCTGCTTGCGCGTTCTGGACTCCGGCATGGCGTCAACCATACCGCCCCCGTCCGGAACCGACCCCGTCCCCCCGTCGTCGGCCGCCTAGACTCATCGTCCATGGACGCAGGCACGGCATGAAGCGCCTGTGGCGGCGTGCCCGCTCGTCGCTGCGCCGGGCGTCCCGTCGCTCCGGTGAAGTCCGGGTCGCGCGCCGGTTGCTGAGCGTCGCCGTCTGCGTGTTCGCCGGCCTGATGATCGCGACCAGCGCCATCAACGCCGGCGGCACCGACCTGCGGCCCAACCGCAACACCGATCTGGTCGGGCTGGTGGCGTCGGAGTCCAAGCGCAACAAGGAACTGGCTGAGCGGGTGAACGCGCTGCGCAAAGACGTGGACGCGCTGGCCAAGAGCGATGCCGGCGGAGTGTCCGAACAGGAGCTGGCTGAGGCCGCCGCGCACGCGGGGCAGACTCCCGTGCGCGGTCCGGCGGTCGCGGTGGTGCTGGACGACGCCCCGTCCGGGGTGCATCCGGCCGGGGTGAACGCTGAGTTGCTGGTGGTGCACCAGCAGGACATCCAGTCGGTGGTGAACGCCCTGTGGTCCGGCGGCGCCGAGGCGATGACCATTCAGGGCCAGCGGGTCACCTCGCGCACCGGCGTGAAATGCGTCGGCAACTCGGTGGTGCTGCACGGCGTGCCGTACGCGCCGCCGTACGAGATCATCGCCATCGGTGACCAGGACGCGCTCGAACGGGCCCTCGCCGACTCGTCCGCCCTTCGGGTCTACCGGCAGTACGTCGCGGCGTACGGCCTGGGCTACGGCCAGCGCCGCGAGGCCGAGGTGACCATGCCCGCCTACCGCGGCAGTCTCGACATCCAAGCCAGACGCATCGGCTGAGCCCCGTCCCCGATCAGGAACAATGGCAGCCATGGCGCGCATTCTGGTGATCGACAACTACGACTCGTTCGTCTACAACCTCGTGCAGTACCTGGCCCAACTGGGCGCCGAGGTTGAGGTGTGGCGCAATGACGACGAGCGGTTCGCCGCCGACGACTGGGCCGACGGCTACGACGGCGTGCTCATTTCGCCGGGGCCGGGCACGCCCGAAGCGGCCGGGGTGTGCATCGACGTCGTGCGATCCCACGGTGGACGCCTGCCCATCTTCGGCGTCTGTCTCGGGCTGCAGTCCATCGCTGTCGCCTACGGCGGTGTGGTCAACCGGGCACCGGAACTGCTGCACGGCAAGACGTCCGCGGTGACCCACGACGGCACCGGGGTGTTCGCCGGCCTGCCCAGCCCGCTGACCACCACCCGGTACCACTCGCTGGCGCTCGACCCCGCCACGGTGCCGGACGTGCTGCGGGTCACCGCGCAGACCGAATCCGGGGTGATCATGGCGGTGCGGCACCGCAGCCTGCCGGTGGAATCGGTGCAGTTCCATCCCGAGTCGGTGCTCACCGAGGGTGGCTACCAGCTGCTGGCCAACTGGCTGGCCGAATGCGGCGACGCCGGCGCACCCGCGCGGGCGGTGGGGCTCACCCCGCTGATGGCACTGCGCTGAGGGTGCCTGCAGCCCGCCAACGGGCCGGGCCGTCGTCCATGCGACGCGGCTGCGCGGCGTCCGCGTTCTACGCAACGGTGCACGTTGTCGCCTTCGGTCCACGCTGTCGCGATATAACACGAAAGCATGCACCGACACTGACAACAGGTACCGATGCGGAGAACGGCTACGGGGTCTCGGTCGGGTCCGGATCCTCGGTTTCGGTGTCGGTCGGCGTCGGCGAGGGGGACGGGCTGGGTATCGCCTTGGCCAGCGTCAACGTGATCGTCTGGCTGCGCTTGATCTGCTCGCCGGCCGCCGGGTTCTGCTGAAACACCCGGCCGGGGGCAAGTTCCGCGGTTTCGGCCTCGTTGAACTTGACGGTGAACCCACTTCGGTCGGCCTGGGCCTGCGCAGCGGACTTCGTCAGACCGTAGAAGTTGGGGACGGTGCCGCTGCCGGGGGCATACGTGAGGGTGATCGGGGTGTCCAGGGCCACCGTCGCGCCGGCCGAGGGCTCCACGCTGAGCACCGAGTTGGCCTTCGCGGTGGACGATTCGTCCACCGCATCTTCCACTTTGGTGAAGCCCAGGTCGGCCAGCACCTTCTTGGCGTCGCTGAGCGACTGGCCGATCAGGTTGGCCGGAATGGTGGCCTTCTTCGGCCCCGTGTTGATCTCGATGGTCACGGTCGAGCCGACGGCGACCTTCACGCCGCCGATCGGGTTCTGCTTGATGACCCGGTTCAGGCTCGCGTCGTCAGCACCGCTCACGGTTCTCACCACCACGGTCAGCTTGGCGTCCGCGATCGCCCGTTCGGCGGCGTCCTGACGCATATCGAAAACGTTCGGCACGGCGATCGTCTCGGTTCGGGCGTCCGGGTTGAAGAGCAGGTAGGCGCCGTAGCCGACACCGATCACCAGCAGGAAGGCGACGATCCCCCAGATCCAGGCGCCCTTGCGCCGGGGTTGCTCGACCGCGCGTTGCGGCACCGTTCCGGTGTCGGTGTCGGTGTCGGTGTCGGTGAGTTCGGCGGCACTGGTCGGCGTCGGATCGACGGTGGTGGGCAGCACCCGGGTCGGATCGACGGCGCCCACCGGCACCGCAGCGACCGGGGCGGTCGCTTTGACCGCGTGTCCGGCCAGCAGCCGGTTGATGTCGTCGCGCATGTCGGACGCCGTCTGGTAGCGCTGGGCGGGATCCTTGGCCAGGGCCTTGAGCACGATCGCGTCCATGCTGGCGGTGACCAGCGGGTCGAGCTGGCTGGGCGGTACCGGCGCCTCGCGCACGTGCTGATAGGCGACCGATACCGGCGAGTCGCCGCGGAACGGCGGCTGCGCGACCAGCAGTTCGTACAGCAGACAGCCGGCGGAATAGATGTCGGAGCGGGAGTCGACCTTCTCACCGCGGGCCTGCTCGGGCGACAGGTACTGGGCGGTGCCGATCACGGCCGCGGTCTGGGTCATCGTGGCCGAGGTGTCGGCGACGGCGCGGGCGATGCCGAAATCCATCACCTTGACCCGGCCGGAGTTCGTCAGCATCACGTTGGCCGGCTTGATGTCGCGGTGAATGATGCCGGCCCGGTGCGAGTACGCCAGGGCGTCCAGCACGCCGGCGGTGAACTCGAGCGCCCGGTCGGGCAGAATCTTGCGCCCGTCGCGCAGCAGTTCGCGCAGCGTGTGGCCCTCGACCAGCTCCATCACGATGAAGGGTATGGACACCCCAGAAGCGGGGTCCTTCTCTTCGCCGGTGTCGTACACGGCCACGATGTTGGGGTGGTTCAGCCCGGCGGAGGCCTGCGCCTCGCGGCGGAAGCGGGCCTGAAAGACGGGGTCGCCGGCCAGGTCGACGCGCAGCAGCTTGACGGCCACCTGCCTGCCCAGCCGGGTGTCGCGGGCGCGCCTGACCTCGGCCATGCCGCCGCGGCCCAGCGGACTACCCACCTCGTAGCGTCCGCCGAGCACCCTCGGTTCGTCGACCATCAGTGCGTCCCCTTTTCGTCGATCGGGGTCCATTGTTGCCGACCCATCATCGCAGGGCCTCGATCACGGCCTTCGCGATGGGTGCGGCCACCCGTCCGCCGGCCACGTCGGTGGCCTCCATCTCGGCGTCCTGGACGAAGACGCACAGCGCCACCTCGGGGTCGTCCGCCCAGGCGATGAACCAGGCATAGGGGGTGCGGACGTTGTCTGAGTTCGCGGTTCCGGTCTTGCCGCCGACCGTGACGCCGGCGATCTGGGCCCGCCAGCCGGTGCCGTTCTCGACGACACCCACCATCATCTGGCGCAGCTTGGCGGCGTTGGCCGCGCTGTTGGCCAGGCTGAGCTGTGCCGGACGGGTCTGGCTCAGCAACTGCAGGTCGGCCGAACGCACCGACTCGACCAGGTAGGGCTGCATCACGATGCCGTCGTTGCGGACGGCCGCCGCCACCATCGCCATCTGCAGCGGCGTGGCCGCCACGTCGTAGCCGCCGATCGAGGCCAGGCCGGTCTGGGGGGTGTCGATCTCGTCGGGGAACCGGCTGGCCACCGACGGGATGTCGGTGAGCGGCTTGGTGCCGAAGCCGAACTTCTCTGACTGCTCGCGCAGGGCGTCCGCACCCAGCTTGACGCCGAGCCGCGCGAACGCGGAGTTGCACGACACCTCGAGGGCACGCTTCAGGGTCTGGCTGCTGCCGCAGGTGCTGGTGATCGTGGTGTTGGTGCCCGGCAGCCGGTAGGAGGAGGTGTCGAGCACGCTGTCGGGCTCATAGCCCGCCTCCAGCGCCGCGGCCGACACGACCACCTTGAAGGTCGAGCCGGGCGGAAAGATCTCGCGCGCCGCCCGGTTCGCCATCGGCTTGTTCTTGTCGGTGGTCAGCTTCGCCCACGATGCGCGGGCGTCGCTGAGCTGGTGGGTGGCCAGATTGTTGGGATCGAAGCTGGGCGAGGTGACCATGGCCAGGATCGCGCCGGTGCTGGGGTTGACCGCCACCACGGCGCCCTTCTTGGAGCCGAGTGCGTCCGCGGCCGCCTTCTGCGCCTTCGCGTTCAGCGTGGTCTGCACGCTGGCGCCGCGCGGGGTGCTGCCGGTGGCCAGGTCGATCAGCCGGTTGACGAACAACGAGTCGTCGCTGCCGGAGAGTTGCGCGCCGTAGGTCTGTGTAGCGGCGCTGGAACTTGAACTGGTCCTTGCTGGCCACCGTCTGGGCGATCGCGGTGTTGCCGACCAGGATCGCGCCCCGGTCCTGAGCGAAGGCGGCGTCGGTGACCCGGCGGTTCTGCGGGTTCGCGTTGAGCGAATCCTGCCGGACGAGGTAGCTGACGCACACGTTGAGCAGCAGCACGAGGGTCATCAGCATCGCCACGAAGGCGACCCGGCGGATCGGACGGTTCACGGCAACCTCCCTTGCGGGTTGGTGTCGTCGGGGTTCCAGCCGGTGGCGTGACCCTGCGGGATGGCCTGGGTCGGCTCGTCCGGGGTGCCGCTGAGCGGCACGGCCACCGTGGGCTCGGCCTCGGGGGTGCCGGACGAATCGATGGCCTGCGTCGGCTCGTCCGCGGTGACCGGTGTGCTGGTTGGGCTCGCCGCGGGTGCCGGACGGGGCGACACCGCCGAACTGGGACGGGCCGGCACGGTGATCAACTGCGTGGTGTCGAGGGCCAACGACTGCTGCGGCTCCGCACTCGGCGCGAGCGGACGGCGCACCTGGTGGGTGAGCACCATCAGCAGCGCGAGCAGCACATAGTTCGTCACCAGCGACGAGCCGCCCTGCGACACGAAGGGGGTGGTCAGGCCGGTCAGCGGCAGCAGCCGGGTGACGCCGCCGATGATCGCGAACACCTGCAGCGCGAACACGAACGACAACCCGGCCGCCAGCAGCTTGCTGAACGGGTCCTTCGCGGTCAGCGAGGCGCGCAGGCCGCGCATCACGATCACCCCGTACAGCACGATGATCGCCATCAGGCCGGCGACCCCGACCTCTTCGCCGAGCGCGGCCGCGATGAAGTCGTTCTTGGCCAGCGGGGTCAGGTTGGGCCGGCCGAGCCCCCAGCCGGTGCCGAACAGGCCGCCCCAGGCCATGCCGAACTGGCCCTGGATGATCTGGTAGTTGTTGTCCCATTTCGCGAACGGGTCGAGCCAGGCCGACACCCGGGTCTGCACGTGGCCGTAGTAGCGCCAGCCCAGAAACGCCCCGCCGACGAACAGCAGGGTGCCCAGAATCGGCCAGCTTGGCCGTTCGGTGGCGACGTACAGCATCATCACGAACAGGCCGAAGAACAGCAGCGAGGTGCCCAGGTCCTTCTGGTAGATCAACACCGCCAGGCTGGCCAGCCACATGATCGTGATCGGCCCCAGATCACGGGCCCGCGGCAGGTCGATGCCCAGGACGCGGGCGCCGGCCAGCGCGAGCACGTCCTTCTTCTCGACCAGATAGGACGCGAACGCGATGGCCAGCACGATCTTGGCAAGCTCGGCGGGCTGAAAACTGTAACTGCCGATCCTGATCCAGATTCTGGCGCCGAAGTTCTCATGACCCAGCCCGGGCACCAACGGCAGCATCAGGATCAGCAGGCCGGCCAGAAAGCTCAGGTAGGGAAACCGTTGCAGGACGCGGTGGTCACGCAGCAGCAGCAGCACGACGATGAACCCGGCGACCGAGATCGCCGTCCAGACCAGCTGCAGTTCGGCCGAGCGCATCACCGGGTTCGTGCCCTGATCGAGCCGGTAGATCATCGCCAGGCCGAGACCGTTGAGCAGGTAGACCAGCGGAAACAGCAGCGGGTCGGCGTAGGGGATGCGCCAGCGGATCACCGCGTGCGCGATCAGGCCGATGCCGACGTAGCCGGCGACGCCCCACCACCACTGCTCGGGCAGCTGGCCGTACAGGTTGAGGTTGGTCAGCACGAACGCACCGGTGACCAGGCCCATGGCCAGGACGAGCATCACCAGTTCGACCCCGCGCCGTTTGCGAAAGACGACGACTTCGCTCATGTCAACAGTCCTCGGACGCCTTGGGACTGGTGTCGGCGCTGGGCGATTGGGTGGGCGTGGGGCTCGTCGGCGACGCGTTGGGCGATGTGGTCGGCGACACGGTGGGCGACGTGGTCGAGCGCGGGCTGGACGTGGTCGTTGCGGTCACGGACGAGGTCGGGCTGGGGGAGGGCGTGGTGGTCTGGTCGGCCCGGGCCTGCCGCTGCGCGATGCAGCGCAGCGAGATGAGTCGCAGTTCTTCGGCGGTTGCTGCCGCGGCGGCCAGGTCGGGCACCACGATCGCCGCCCGCACCTTGTCCTGATAGAACAACGGCAGATCGTTGACCTTGGTGTTGTGCACCTGGACCGGACTGCTCAACCGGATGCCCGCCAGGGTGTCGGGCACACCCCGAAAGACGGTGACCAGTTCGTCCGAGTCGCCGACGTAGTACTTGGTCTGCAGGAACGAGTACCAGCCGAACAGCCCGCCGCCGATCACCAGCAGCGGCAGCAGCACGACCAGTAGCACCTTCACCCCTGCGCTGCGGCGGCCTTTGGTGGTCGGTTGGTAGCGTGCCTCTTCAGCCTTGTCGCGGGCGTTCGGGTCGCTGCGGATGCCGTCGGTGGGCAGCTGGCGGGTGTCTTCGGTGTCGTCGACGGCTTCAGCCAGGTCGAGCTCGGCGGCCGCACCCAGGACCAGGGTCTCGCCCAGCGGACCGTTGTCGACCACGTCGGCCAGGATGATGGTGATGTTGTCGAGCCCGCCCTCGGCGTAGGCGATGCGCACCAGGTCATCCACCACCTGCTCGGCGTCGGTACCGCCGATCACCTCTTCGATGGCGGCGTCGGTGACCATGCCGCACAGGCCGTCGGAGCAGATCAGGTAGCGATCGCCGGCCTGCACGTCGGCCGGCTCGAGGTCGGGCACGTGGTTGGGCTGGCCGTTGAGCACCTTGAGGATCAGCGACCGGTGGGGGTGCACCAGCGCTTCGGCTTCGGTGATGCGTCCGTCGTCGACGAGGGTCTGCACCCAGGAGTGGTCGCGGGTGATGCGCATGAACTCGCCGTCGCGCAGCCGGTAGGCGCGCGAGTCGCCGATGTTGGCGACGGCCAGCTGCTCGCCGTCGAACAGTAGGCCGCAGACGGTGGTGCCCATGCCGTCCAGGGAGGGATCGACCGCGACCAGATCACGGATTCGCTCGTTGGCCCGGGTGATCGCGCCGGCAACCACCTCGATCATGTCGGTTTCGGTGTGATCGCCGTCGGTGTCGCGCAACTCGTCGATGGCGACGGCGGACGCCAGGTCACCGGCCGCCGCCCCGCCCATGCCGTCCGCGACCATCAGCATGGTGGGCGAGACGTAGGCCGAATCCTGGTTGTTCTTGCGTACCAGGCCGACCTCGGATCGGGCGACATAGCTGAGCGTGAGCGCCATGACTACTTGTCCACCACCATCAGGGTGCGGCCGATCCGCAGGGTGTCGGTGGTGGTGAACGGGGTGGCGGTGGTGATGCGCTCGTTGTTGACGTAGGTGCCGTTGGTGGAGCCCAGATCCTCCACGACATAGCCCGCCTCGGTGCGGATCACCTGCGCGTGCCGGGTCGAGACGTAGTCGTCGTCGAGCACCAACTGGCAGTCGGCGGAGCGTCCGATCTTCAGGGCGTCGCCGAGCGGCAGGGTGAGCCCCTCTTGCTTGCCCTTGGTGATGCGCAGCGCGGAGGGCAGCTTCTTGTCGCTGCGGGTGCGCTGCTTCTTCTGCTTGCGCAGCTCGGCCACGGGCTGCAACTCGCCGACCTCGTTGGTGGCCACCTTGCGTCCGAAGATGTCGGTGCGGATGACGTTGCCGACGAACAGCACGAACAACCACAGCAGCGCCAGGAACAGCAGCTTGAGGGCGAGGACGACGAGGTCAGACATCGGCGCCCGGCGAGGTGATCGCGATGCGGGTGGACCCGATCTCGAACCGGCTGCCGGCATTCAGGGTGGCCTGCCGTACACGTTGGCCGTTGATCAGGATGCCGTTGGTGGAACCGAGATCCTCGATGGTGATCAACTGGTCCGCCCCGTCACCCGACACCTCGATGCGGGCGTGCCGGCGCGAGATGCCGGGGTCGTTGATGCGCAGGTCGGCTTCGGTGCCCCGTCCGAGCACCACCCCCGGGGGGTTGAGCGGATGCCGGATGCCGTTCACCTCGAGCACCAGGCTGGCCTTGCGGATCTGGCTGGACGACGGGTCGGACCCGTCCACGCCGGCGACCGCGGCACTGCTGATGGTGAACCGGCCGGTCGGCAGGCTGTCGTCCAGCTCATAGTCGATGGTCACCGGCCCGTTGAAGATGTAGCTCTTCTCGGCGGCGTACTCACGCAGTTGCGGGATGACCTCGGAGTTGAGCATCTTCGAGTACGGCGCCAGCCGGTCGTGATCGTGCTTGGAGAGTTGCACGGTGAAGTCGTTGGGCACCAGCCGCCGCTCCCGATCGAGCAGCTTCGCCTCGGAGTCGAGCTCGCGCTGCAGTCGCGCGGTGATCTCGACCGGCTGGACGTCGCCCTTGAACGCGCGCGCGAAGACGCCGTTGACGGCGCCCTCCAGTTTCTTCTCGACGCGATCGAAGACTCCCATGCGCCCCAGAGTAGTGGAACGCCCTTGTGGACGCCGTTCGCGGGCTGAGTGGTCTGGACCACATGTTGAGGGAGATGGTGAGGCGTAGGTGGGGTCGGTGTGGCGGATCGGACGTCGGCAGGACGCAGCGCGTGGTCCGGGGAGCCATCGGCCCTGTGCTAGTGTTTTCGGGGTCGCCTTCGGGTGACGAGCGCGAGTGGCGGAATGGCAGACGCGCACGGTTCAGGTCCGTGTGTCCGAAAGGACGTGGAGGTTCAACTCCTCTCTCGCGCACTTCACGAATATGGCTCTGACTAGGGTAAATAGTCGGAGCCATCGTCACGTCCGGGGCCTTGCACCACATATGCACAACATCTCTGCGGGTCGGAGGCGCTGTTGTGGGCAGATGTGGGCACAAGGATGCTCTCGCCGATGTCGCTCCGGTGCTTCGGTCGGACGACCGTCGAGCCTGTCGAGACCCCCATCGCTGCCTACCATGTCGGCCGATCAGCGTTCTCGAAGTCGCCGCTCCATCACTTCGAGCAGGTGGTTGATCGGTGGCACCAGGGCGGGCAGGTCGCGCTTGTAGATGCGGCCCTGGGCGAGTCTCGCGGTAAGCAGCTCGATGAGTTCGGCCCAGCCGTCCACGTCGCGCGGGGTGAACGCAACCGGCACCTCGACACGCTGCTGAACGACCCGAACAGGCCGATCGCCGGGCGAGCGGTTGGCCTGCCACGCGCGGTTCCGGCAGGTTGCCGAGCACCACTTCGGGACGCGTCCGCGCGACGGAATTGGGACACTGCGGCCACACCAACCACACACGACTTCCTGTTCTGGACGTCGATGTCCCCCTGGTTTGGCTACATGGCCAGATGGCTCATATTGCATCGCTGCTCCAGGTCTCGGTTGGCGGAAACTCTATCGTCACAACGATATGTTTACATGCGGATGCCAGAGGTGTGTGGGACATGAGGATCGTCGAATTCGGGGGGTTGCGGCCCGCCTGAGTCCAGAAGGTCGCGGTCTATGACGCGTCGCGTTATAGTGGTGTCGTGATCAGGTCGTTCCGGGATGCTGCGACGGAGAAGCTCTGGTCACGAGAACACAGCCGGTCACTCGATCCCCGGATCGAACGCGCCCCGTTGCGCAAGCTGGTGATCCTCGACGCCGCCGAAACACTCGAAGACCTGCGGGTTCCACCCGGCAACAGACTCGAAGCGCTCCACGGCGACCGGGCCGGCCAACACAGCATCAGGATCAACCAGCAATGGCGGATCTGCTTCACCTGGACCGAAGCCGGACCGGCCGACGTCGAGATCGTCGACTACCACTGAAGGAGGTGACCATGGCCACCATCGCACCCATCCACCCCGGCGAGATCCTCGCCGAGGAGTTCCTCGAGCCCTTGGAGATCTCCCAGAACCGGCTGGCCGTCGCCATCGGCGTCCCACCGCGCCGCATCAACGAGATCGTCCACGGCAAGCGCCGGATTACCGCCGACACCGCACTGCGCCTGTCACGCTACTTCGGCACCACCGACCGGTTCTGGCTCAATCTCCAGACCCGCTTCGACTTGGAGACTGAGAAGGACAACCTCGGCAGCGCCCTCGACCAGATCGAACCCCTGCGTACCGCCTGACCTGCGCCGATCTGGTGACCGGCGCTTCGCGCGCAACCGAAGATGCACGTTGTGTGTGCCCGTTGCAGTGCCGGCGATGCTGGCTGCGGCAGGCTTGGGCTTCAGTTTCGTCGCAACGACTTGTTCGAGCCGGATTGCACCGGGTGTGTCCGAGATTCCGGGGGTCTGATTGAACAGTCGCCTGGATGGGCAGGACGTCGGGATCAGGGTCCGTCGGCTCGTTCGGGTGTCGGCGGTGCCGGGGTGTAGCCCTGACCGGCGAGCCAGGTGCGGGCCCGTCCGCGATGGCGCTCATCACTGAAGCCGTACCAGCGGGTCATCAGGTCTGGCCAGCCTGCCAGCGTGTCCTTGAACCGCCGAAAGGCCCCCCTGCCGTGGATGGCCCGGGAGAGCCGATCGGCGATGCGGTCGTCGGTGATCATGTCGATGAAGATCTCCATGTCGCGGTAGGGCGCGCGGGATCCCTCGCAGTCGACGTCCAGCCATCGCCCGTCATCGTCCTCGTCATCGTCGGGGTCGAGTTCGCCCACCTCCTCGAAGTACTCGATCGCCGACTGCGGCCACACCTCACCGGTCCGAAGGTCGATCCGCCCACCACCCATGACCGGGTCGCCTTCGAGTATTCCGGCGAGTTCCTCGAGGTCCACCGCGAGGCTCTTGAGGGATTGGGCCGGCCCGACGCCGAGTGCGGCGTCGATCTGATCGGCAAGCTCGTCGTCTCCCTCCCAGCCGCGATCCCGCAGCGCGACGGCACAACGGCGGCCGGCCGGCCCAACGCCGTTGGCACGCTCGCATGCCACGACCAGGACGGCCTCACCCATCAGCTGCAAGGCATCCTCAGGCCAGACGTGATCGTTGAGGGCGTCGATCAGGGCAGGGACGTCGACGGCGTAGAGATTGCCGCGCAGCCCATCCCGATCCGAATGATGGCCCATGGCGGCATTCTGCGCCGATCGGACAGTCGTCGCCAAGGTTCGCGTCGCGGCGCCTGAGTCTGACTCGGGATGGGAACGACCGTCCGAGGTGCGGCAGAACCGGACGCTTCGCGAGTTCCGTCACCGCGGGATCCCCGCTTTGGAAGAATCACGACATGGCGACGGTGCGTGCGACAGCCACACGCTGGATCAGCGACGACTTCCCGGGGTTTGTTGAGCTGACCCTGACGGACGCCGACGGAGTTCGACACACCATCCACGAGAAGGTCCCGGTGCTGGGCGACCAGGAACTGAGCTCTTCCACCGCTTACCCGCGCGAAACCTGGATCGAGGCCGCTGTCCTCAGCAAAGACCAGGGTGTCTTCACCGTCCATCTCGCGCACTCGGTCGAATCGGTGGACGGGAGATCTGACTTCGACATCCCCCAGCGATCCGTGCGAGCCGCGAGCGAGCCGGACTGACCGCGGCAAGTCCGGACGTCGCGACTACTGGGGGCCGTTGCCTGTCCTGCCCAGTGCGGCTGCAGCAACCTCGTCGAGCCCCTCAAGCCGCTCGTCGTCCGATGGGTCATCCGCGATTCGCTGAAGCAGCGGGCGGAACTGCCGAACAAGATCAGGGTCGGCATCCGTCAGAAGGTACTGAATGATCCAGTACTGCCAAACATAATCGTCGCCCTCAAGGATCGGGACCAGGTACGGCGCCAATGGTGGTCCGATTGACTTCAGGAATGGCGTCAAGGAATGAGCGACTGGCCAGTTGTAGTCCTGCACCCAGGCCAGAAGGTCGCCGATCACCGGTTCGACAGCCGGCCATCCGAGTGCCACCGCCCGTTCCACAGCAGCCAAGTCGAACTTGTCAACAGGAACAACTTGCTGGCTCACCACGGCGCCCACGCTAGCGGACCCATCGCCCGTGCACAGCGCGGCATTTGAGTGCATCCAACCCCTCCCTCCCTGTTGCCTTTCATGCGCACACGGGCTCCGTGGCTGAGAAGCTGGGGCAGTGAAGTTCAATGCGGGTGCGAGCGTGGTGGTTGGTGGCGGATACGACTTTGAGCCCCAGTGGCTTGGTGGCCGATCCAGCGTCGAAGGCGTCATCTTGCGGTGGATACCCGGCCAGAACACAGAGCCGGCATGCGTGGTGCTGCTCGCGGGCCCGCTCACAGCGGAGGGGGCAGTTGGCGGTCACCGAGAGACTCTCACAGGTTCCCATCTCGTCCTAGAGCTCCGATACGAGGGCCAGAGCTGGGAGAGGTCCGGCACTGTCCATGTCGAACTTTGCCCTTCCGAGCCTGAGTCCTTGAAGTGGGGCGAGCGCGAGCCTGGAGCCTGGGTCGAGTCCCACGCGACCTACACGTTCGGCTCTTGACCGACGTTCCGCACCGTCGGGTCGCTGATGTCCGGATGTTCTTGCCCGCGCCGGTCGTGTGCAGGTACAGACTGTTTCGGTGATTACCGACCCGGCGTGCTCAGTGGCCGTTTCGTGCCTGGCCTGGGTCGACCATGGTGCCCTGTGGACTCTCAGGTCCGACTCGCTGACACCGGACGAGATCCGGCTCGGTGACGCCCAATGGCTCTCGCTGCATCCCGGGTTGTCGAATCAGACCGTCTTCGCGGTGATGCATCACCTCGACGGTTCCCTGCTTCGCATCACAGCGCACACCTACGCGGAGCCCGCCAAGGTGGTAGCGAGCGTCGAAGTGCCTGGCTGGACCGCCAGCATGACCGGTGCGGCCGAGGTGTGGGCAGGCCACGAGTGGCTGTTCGTCGGTTATCTCGGAGACTCCGCGACCGGGGCGGCCGGGTACTACCTGATCCGGGTGACCGAGTCCCATGCACGGGTGGATCGTCTGGATTGGTTCGATGACGGGTTCGATCACGGCTACCAAGGTGTCGGGTCGGTGCTGGCGATCGGCGACCACGGATACCTGTTCGGAGTGCAGCGAAGTTCCGAGCTGGCGCTTGCCAGCTTCGACGACGTCTCGCGTGTTCGATTCGTCGGGCTGGCGGACCGTGGAGGAAACCCTGCACCGATCAGCGACAGCGATGGTCGCGGGCTGTGGGTGATCGACTACGACACGATCGTGCGCCTGGACGCGAGGCTTCAGGGGAAGCAGACGCTCCTGGCCCAGCCAGCGGTCGACGGACTTCGCATGTTCCTTGGCGACGGCTGGCTGGACCCGGCCAACGGCCACTTTCTGGTAGCACGGCCAGGAGCCGGCGACGTTCTCGAGGTTGCGCCGTCGCCACTGAGAATCGTCGCGTCACACCACCTCGGCCGCCAGCCACTGCAAGCAGTCAGGATGAGTGACGGTCGGATCATCGCCAGGGACTGGCAATCGGGCGACCTGCTCACAGCACCGCCAACTTGATCGGACTCAACGCACCAGGCGCGGCAGAACCGGATGTCTTGCGCCACAGGTCTGAGGCCTGGTTGCTCACGGTGCGCGGAAGCCTGTGCGACGATTCCTGCTGTGGTCGATTGGTTCCAGCGATGGTTCGGCGACGATGAGCCTCCGGACTACGAGCTGCCAGACCCCGACTTGGCAGCCTACGATCACGGTTTGGGCGAGCTCCGCCTCAATGGCGAGCTGAAGGGTTACCTGGCCAGCGTGCGCCTGGAGATGTCGTTCCCTGCTCGGCAGTGGTGGCCGTGGTTCGTCATTGTCTGGACTGACGGAGGTAAGGACCGCGCCTTCGAGGACTACGGTCCCAAATGGCTCACCGTTCGCGAACTCGACGCGGGCTACTTCGAGCACTACTCAGACAGTGGCGGGGCCGAAATGTACGAGTTCAGTTGGCTTACGCCCGACGAGGCCGGCGTCAAGTGGTCAGAACTCGGCTTGTCCGAGGACGACTTCTGACCAGCCTGCCCCGCCGCGGCAGATACGGATGTTCGGGCCGAACTAACCTCGCGGTGCACCTGCGTCACTGCGAAGGCGCGCAACGACGGCTTGGTAGGCGGGCCAGGGTTCGGTAGTGGCTGCGTCAGATCGAAACATCTGAATCCAGACAGCCAGGTCATCTCCATGCCGAATGCAGCCGACCGTGTGGAGCTCACGCGTTTGCAGGAACGGACGCGAGTACAGTTCCCCAAACCACCGATTACCGGCTCATCACAATCGACGGTGTGGTGAGGGCGTGGGCGTGATCGGCGAGTCGTTCTGCCGGTAGGGGTCGAGGTCTTCCGAGGATGGGGGTTCTCACTCCAACCCATCCGGAAGACTTCGACGTGCCTGACGCTACCTTCGCGAGCCCTGATGTGACCACGTTCTGCCGCGTGGATGAGCTTGGTCTGGGGGGTGGTGGTCGGGCAACGCTTGGAGCCGCAGCGGGCGGTGCTCGCCTGTCGGGTCGTCGAGCGGGATCAGTGGTGTCGACGGTGCGGCTGCGAGGGCGTGGGCGTGACACGGTGGTGCGTCGGCTCGCTCATGAACCGCTCGGTTGGCGACCGACCGTGTTGGAGGTCACGATCCGCCGCTACCGCTGCACCGGCTGCGGTCACGTGTGGCGCCAGGACACCACAAGAGCGGCCGAGCCGCGGGCGAGGTTGTCGCGGCGGGCGCTGCGGTGGGCGTTGGAAGGCCTGGTGGTGCAGCACCTGACCGTGGCCCGGATCGCTGAGGTGTCCAGGATTGTGCCGGGCTGGATGAGACCGTCGGTGCGTTCCGCACCCGCCGGCTCGATCACACCGGTTTCCCCTACGTGTATCTGGACGCCACCTATCTGCATGTGCGCACCGAACAGGCTATGGTGGTGTCCAAAGCGGTCGTCGTTGCCAATTTCGCTGCGCAAACATCCGGATCTGCCGCACGCGGCGCGGTCGACCGTGCCGATGAGGGCGCTTCGCCGTTCTACTGCAGAGCCGACGGAACGAGTGGGGCTGCCCTTTCCGTGGTGGAATCCCCGGGGGCAGCATGTGTGGGGGGTCGGGCGTCCCTGGGTTCCGCGCTTGCACGCGGTCACGGTGCGCACTTCACTCAGCGAAACCGGTGACTACCGTCCCGGGCCCATCCGGATCGGCCTCACTGATAGCGCCAACACCGGCGACCCATGGAGTTGATCGCTCGCCGAGGGGCCGCTTCGTCGCGCCAGGTTCCGTCTCGACCCGTGGCACGGCCTTGACTGACTTTTGTGCCGTAGACACTCTATTCCACAGTTGACCCACAGCACCCTCAAGGGTCTCTCGAAGAGAGCGAGTCCCCGTGGTCCCGACCTCGAGGCGCACCTTCCTCGGCGGCATGGCGGCCGCCGCTGCTAGCGCCGCCGCCGTCGTCAGCACACCCGCAGCTCAAGGCGCCGTTGAGTTATCGCCCACAAGCCGGGACGCGGTGTGGAGCAGAAGGGGGGCCGGTCCCCTGTACTGGAACACCTACGGCTACAACTTTCCGCACGACGCGCCCATCCCAGAGGCGGAGTGGCAAGCCAACATCGACTGGTTGGCCCGCGAGTACGCCCCGTTCGGGTACACCATGGCCAATACCGACGGCTGGGTGGAGTGGTCGACCAGGACGACTCCCAACGGGTACGTGATCAGCTACAACGACGAGTGGGAGCATGATTGGGCGTACTGGAAGGGTTATCTGGAACAGCGCGGCATGGAGCTCGGCGTCTACTACAACCCGTTGTGGGTCACCGAGTCGTCAATGCGGGATCGGTCCAAAAAGGTGCTTGGGCGGCCGGACGTCGCCGTCGCAGACCTGGTGGCCGACGGGGATCTCTTCTCGACCAAGGGCGCGGGACTCGGGCTCTATTGGCTCGATGTCGCGCGGCCGGGCGCGAAGGAGTACGTGCAAGGGTACGTGCGCTACTTCGCGGCGTTGGGTGTGCGCTACCTGCGGGTAGATTTCCTGTCCTGGTTCGAGAGCGGCACTGACGCTGGAATTGGCCGGGTCGGCGTCGCGCACGGTCGCGAGGCGTACGACACCGCGCTGCGTTGGATGGACGAAGCGGCCGGCGCGGACATGATGCTCTCGCTGGTGATGCCACATCTGCACGAGGATGCGAAGCTGGAGCTGCGACACGGGGACATGGTGCGCATCAACGCCGATGCGGACCGTGGTGGTTGGGCCCGACTCAGCGGTGGCCGCCAGAGCTACCAGTCGGTGTGGCCCAACTGGCACAACCCGTTTTGCGGATTCACGGGTTGGTCGCATCGTGCGGGTCGGGGGCAGTTGATCCTGGATGGCGATTTCTTGATGCCCAGTACGTTCTCCACCGACGAAGAGCGCAAGACGATGATGAACCTGATGGTCATCGCAGGCTCTCCGCTGACGATCGGCGATACCCACGCCACCATTGATGGGCATGGGTGGGTATTCACGAACAGGGAGCTCTTGGAACTCAATGCGGCGGGATTGAGCGGGCGCCCCCTGTTCCTCAACGGCCGCCGGTACTGGGACGACCCCGGTTCGCGCGACACCGAACGCTGGGCTGGGCAACTGCCGGACGGCGGCTGGGCGGTGGCCCTGTTCAATCGTGGCGATACCGAGACGGTCACGAAGAGTATTGATTTCGCCGCCGACCTTGGCTTCGACGGGGGCGCCACCGTGCGCGATCTGTGGACGCACAGTGAACAGGCCGATCAGGTCGGCATCAGCGTCTCGCTGGCTCCGCATACCTCGCGCATCTTTCGGGTGACACCGAAGACCGGTCGCCGCTTCCAGGCTGTGTTTGCCGCGTGGGGCGGTGGCGCGAACTTCAACAACAACCATCTGCATCATCGCGCGATCGGTTTCGTCGACAAGTTGGAGGCCGCGTCGGAGGCACCACAGGTGACCTTCGCGGTCAACTCGCCAACCGCCGGCATTCGTCCGATTCGGTACCGCTACGCGAACTCGATGGGCTACCGGTCCACCATGACCGTCACCGTCCAGCGGGTCGATGGCTCAACGGTGGCCGCACCCTTTCAGGTCGGCTTTCCGCATCTGTCGGCGTGGGACGTCTGGGGCACCGTTCCCGGGGAAATCAACCTGGGCCGCGGGCTCAATCTCATCACGATCGGTCGTTCGAGCCAGGATGTCGGCGCCATCAACCTGAACTTCATCGAGGTGTGATCGACGGTGCGCGCCCGTGTTCTCGACCCCCCTGCTCGACTCCATGCCGGGATTCTGGCCGCGTTGATGCGGTCGGGCCCCCAGTCCCGACAGCAACTCGCCCATTCGACCGGACTGGACACCTCCACCATCGCCCGGACGGTTCCTGCACTTGCCGCCGACGGATGGGTCGTGGAATCGGCCGACAGGCCCGTGACGCCAGCGCGGGGCCGGCCAGGTAAGCGGGTCAGGGTGAGAGACGCTCACCACCTGGCGGTCGGGGTGAAGATCGGCCCCGAGAAACTGACCGGTGCGGTAACCGACATTGCCGGCGGCGTCATCGTCGCCGACAGCCTCCCACTAAGTTCTCGTGAACCCGACGGGGTGCTTGGCATGGTCGCCGAGATGGCCCAGGCGTTGACCCGACGAGGACTGGAGTTGGTCGACGCCGCCGATGCGCGCGTTATCGGGTTGGGCATCGGGGTAGGCGGCCATGTCGTCGAGGGCCGGTTGGTCGTAGATTCACACATTCTGGGCTGGCGCCAGGTCGACGTCAGTTCGACGGTTGCGCGGGCCACCGGCTTACCGACAGTCACCTTGAACGACGTCAACGCGCTCGCTGCCGGCGAACACTGGCTCGGCGCAGGACGCCGCGTCGATGACCTCGCAGTGATCACAATCGGTCGAGGGCTGGGCTGCGGCCTGGTTCTCGGCGGCCGGCTGCATGTGGGCACGTCAGGGTCTGCCGGGGAACTGGGCCACCTGCCGTTGCTGCCGGACGGGCCTTTGTGCGGCTGCGGCAACAGGGGATGCCTGGAGGCGGTTGTATCAGACCATGCAGTCGTCGCGGCGTTGCGTGAGCGACTGCCTGGCATCGACATTCGCGACTTCCACGACATCTTGCGGCTGGCTGAGGCGGGCAATCCAGTCGTCTTGGATGGGCTGGCTCGTACCGGGGAGTTGCTGGGCCGCGCCGTGGCGTCGGTGGTGAATCTCGTGAATCCCGCGCTGGTCATCATTGCCGGTGAGATGACGAGCGGGATGGATTTCATGGAGCAGCCACTGCGACGGGCGACGGCCGACCACACGTTCTCTGCAGGCTGGTCGGAGTGCCGCTTGGTGATCGATCGCAGCGGGGATGAGCTGTGGGCGCGCGGCGCGGCTTGGCTCGCCATCAGGGCGGCAGTGCGACGACCGGCAATCCTGTCCCGACACATCGAAGTCGGCGGATGAGGTTCCGCCCGAGCCGGAGCAGGGCCCCGCCAGCCATCACCGTCACAGCTCGATGCACCGCCGGCAGTCACCGTGCCAGGCATCACGCCGAGCACGCCCACCCCACAATTCCCACTCCTAGATCGGTTCGCTGATGAATACTCCAGACAACCAGTCGATCACGTCAACCAAGCGCGGCGGCGCCCCCTTCGCCCGTGGCCGACTTTCCCTCCTCACTGCCGGTGTTGCACTGGCCTGCACCCTCACCGTGCCCATGTTCGCGTCCGCCGAGCCCGTCCCCACACCCGACAAAGACCTGAGCGCACAGCAGGCTCAAAAGCTGGAGAAGGAGCGTCGTGCCCAACTGGCCGCGGACGACGCCAAGGCGCAACGGGCAACCAATCCGGGCGAGGAGGTGCCACTGGACAAATCCAACCTGCAAAACCTCAAGGTCACGAAGTCGACCGCCACCAGCGACGGCGTCAAGCTCGAGATGGGGTCATTCGTGGGTCTGGTGCGCTTCGTCAGCGCTGATGTGGTGAAGGTCACATTGCAGGCTGCCGGACAACCCGCCTACCAGAGCGTGGCTGTGGTGAAGAACCGGATCAACAAGGTGTCGATCAAACGCAGCAAGTCGCGCTCCACCTACACCATGAAAACCAAGGGCGTCACGGTACGGATCAGCCTGAGCAAGTTTGGCGTCACCATGCTGGACAAGAAGGGCAACGTCATCAACGCCGACGACTCGCGCTTCGGCAGCGGCTACGAGGACGGCAAACCCTACGTATTCAAGAAGACCGACAAGAGCGAAGCGTTCTACGGTTTCGGTGAGCAGACCAAGGGTCTCAACAAGCGCGGGGACAGCATCGGCATGTGGAACACCGACCACTACGCCTACGAGGCCGACGCCAAATATATCTACGCGTCCATCCCGTTCTTCACCGGACTGAAGAGCAACGGCGCCTACGGCATCTTCTTCGACAACACCCACCACTCGATGTGGGAGATGGCCAGCGAGTCCCCCGACTACTACTACTTCTACGCCAACGGCGGCGAACTGAACTACTACTTCATCAACGGTCCCAAGATGGGCGACGTGCTCGACCGATACACCCAGTTGACCGGGCGCTACCAGCAGCCTCCGGAATGGTCACTGGGGTGGGAGCAAAGCCACTGGGGATACTTCCCGGGCAGCAAGATCGTCGACGTCGCCAAGGGCTACCGCGAACGGAAGATCCCGCTGGACGCGATGAACATGGACATCGACTACATGGATGGCTGGCGAGTGTTCACCTGGGGCAAGAACTGGGGTGACCAGAACAAGATCGACGATCAGCTGGAGTCGATGGGGGTGAAGACGATCGCCATCAACGACCCAGGCGTCAAGAAAGAGAGCGGCTACTGGATGTCCGACGAGGGCACGGCCAAGGGCTACTGGGCGACCAACCCCGACGGCAGCAACTACGAGGGCGCCGTCTGGCCCGGCACCGCCTACTTCCCGGACTTCAGCCGCGCCGACGTGCGCGAATGGTGGGCGAACCAGATGCCGAAGCTCACCGACAAGGGCGTGGACGGCATCTGGCTCGACATGAACGAACCGGCCGACTTCATCGGCCCCAATCACACGCTGCCATTGGAGGTCGAGTTCAGCAACGGCACCAAGCAGCACACCGAGGTTCACAACATCTACGGGTTCTGGAACACGGTGGCCACCTACGAGGGGTTGAAGAAGGTGAAGCCGAACGAACGGGCCTTCGTGTTCAGCCGTGACATGTACGCCGGATCGCAGCGCTACGCAGCGTTGTGGAGCGGCGACAACGTCAGCAACTGGGACCATCTGGCCCTGACTCTGCCGCTCAACATGAACGTCGGGCTGTCGGGCGTGCCGCATGTGGGCAACGACATCGGCGGGTTCGTCGGTGACACCACCCCCGAGTTGTTCGCCCGCTGGATCGAAAGCGGCTCGTTCGCGCCGTTCGCGCGCGTGCACTACGACAACAACTTCCAGCCCGATCAGCAGTGCCAGGAGCCCTGGTGCCTGGGCTCCGAGGTGGAGGACATCGCCCGCAAGTACGTCAGCCTGCGCTACAGCCTGCTGCCGTACACCAACACGGCGTTCCACAACTCGACCAGGGACGGCCGACCGGTCCAGCAGGCGCTGGTGTACCAGTTCCAGAACGACCCGGCGGTACGCAACATCTCCGATCAGTTCATGTGGGGCGATTCGATCATGGTGGCACCAGTGGTCACCAAGGGCGCCACATCGCGGCAGGTATACCTGCCCACGGGCAAGGACTGGATCGACTGGTGGACCGGCGAAAAGCACGCCGGCGGCCAGACCATCACCAAGGACGCGCCACTGGACGTGATGCCGATCTACGTGGCGGCCGGATCGGTCATCCCCACCCGCGAAGTGCAGCAGCACACCGGACAGAACGACTTCACCAATGTCGCTTTCAACGTGTTTCTCGGCAATGGCAAGGCCACCGGAACCCTGTACGAGGACGACGGCAAGACCGAGGCGTACAAGAAGGGCGGCTACAACACCTATCGCATCAACGTGTCGACCACAGCGAACGGTTCGGTCTCGTTGTCGACCAAGAAGACCCATGCCGGCTACTCATCGAAGCTCAAGACCTACGACGTGGTGCTGCGCGGCGACCTGCCCGTGTTCGGCGGTGCCGCCGGAGCCAAGGTCAGTCCATCCAAGGCCTCGATCAATGCAGACGCGTCCAGCCAGGGTGTGAAGATCACCAAGGTGGACGCCAAGAAAGGCACCGTGACCGTCCGGGTGCCGATCACTGCTGCCAACGTCACCATCGCATTTGAGAGGAAGTGACCTTCGTGAAAAGGTCAATCAAGCTCACCGCCGTGTGCGCCCTCACCACCGGCCTGACCCTGGCGTCCGGGCCTGGAACGGCCACAGCCGGTCCCAGTGACTTCACCGTGGCGCCGATCTCTGCAAGCCAGGCCAAATCATTGGCTGGCAAGAGTGCACGCAATCAGGAGACGACTCTCAACATGTACTCGGTGATGACGGACCGGTTCGCCAACGGTGACCCGTCCAACGACACCGGCGGGATCTCCGGCGGACCCCTGCAGCACGGGTTCGACGCGACCAAGAAGCAGTTCTACAACGGCGGCGACATCAAGGGCCTCACCCAGAAGCTGGACTACATCCAAAGCCTCGGCATGAACGCGATCTGGATCACCCCGCCCTACGAGAACGACCCGGTACAGATCCTGCCCAACTACACCTCGGCGTCCTACCACGGCTATTGGATCACCGGCTTCGACAAGATGGACAAGCATGTCGGCACGCCGGCGGAGGTGAAGGCGTTCATCGCGGCCGCCCACAAGCGCGGCATGAAGGTCATCTTCGACGTGGTGGCCAACCACACCGCGGACGTGTTCGACTACGCCCAGAAGGAGTACACCTACCGGGGCTCCGACCAGTACCCGTACAAGGACATCAACGGCAACACCTTCGACCCCCACCAGTACGCGGCCAGCAGCACGTTCCCGCAGATGAAGGTCGAGGACATGCCCTACACGCCGGTGCTGCGCAGTGCGTCCGACGCCACGAAACGTTCTCCGGCCTTCCTCAACAACCCGCTCAACTATCACAACCGAGGAGACTCCACCTTCACCGGCGAGAGCTCAGTGTGGGGCGACTTCATCGGTTTGGACGACGTCTTCACCGAAAAGCCCGAGGTGGTCAAGGGCTTCAAGGACATCTTCAAGGGATACGTGAAGAACTACGGGGTCGACGGCTTCCGCATCGACACCTACAAGCACGTCAACATCGAGTTCTGGCAGCAGGTGATGCCCGACGTCGAGAAGTACGCGGCCTCCGTGGGTAAGAAGAAGTTCTACGTGTTTGGCGAGGTGGCCTCGCCCACGGCACCGGAGGTGTCGTGGTGGTCGACCAAGGGCAACAGTGGATCCATGCTCGACTTCGCCTTCCAGGGTGCGATCCGCAAGACGCTGTCCGAGAACGCCCCAGTCTCGACCCTGGCCGACCTGTTCGCCCAGGACGACATGTACACCACGAAGAAATTCAACGCCTACAACCTCGCCACCTTCGTCAGCAACCACGACATGGGCCGCATCGCCAACATGCTGAGGATCGACAACCCGTCGCAACCGGACTGGGCTTTGCTGCGACGGCTGGCCGTTGCCAACGCGGTACTGTTCTTCTCCCGGGGCAACCCCATCGTCTATTACGGTGACGAGCAGGGCTTCGTCGGTGACGGAAACGACACGGGGGCACGCGAATCACTGTTCGCCAGCCAGGTTCCCGAGTATGCCAACGAGAAACTCCTCGGCACCGACCGGACCGGCGCCCAGGACAACTACAGCACCACGGTGCCGATGTACCGTCAGATCCAACGGCTCGCGTCGGTGGTCAACGCCAACCCGGCCCTGAAGGACGGCGCGCAGGTCACCCGCTACGTGGACGAGGGTCAGGGCGTGTTTGCCATGAGTCGAACTGACGCCGCCAAAGGCGTCGAGTACGTCGTCGCGGTCAACAACGGCTGGAGCGACAAGCAGGTGAAGATCCCCACCTACAGCGGCGACATGGCATTCACCCAGCTCTACCCGGCCGGGAGCCAAACCCAGTACACCGACATCGACAAGAAGCTCACCGTCACCGTCCCCCATATGTCCGTGATCGTTTTCAAAGCGGCCAAGCCGGTCGCGAAGAGCAGCGCCGCACCCTCAATCACCTTGGACGGCATGACGCCCGGCGCCACCGTCACCGACCGATGGCAGATCAAAGCCCGCACATCAAACCAGGGCGGCAGTAACGACCAGGTCACCTTCGTCGCCAAAGTCGGAAACGCGGCCTGGACCTCCATCGGCACCGACGACAACCCCAACTGGTCGGTCTGGTTCGACCCGGCGGGCATTCCAGCGGGAACACCCGTCACGTTCCGCGCCATCGTCTCTGACAACAACGGCCACCGCCGGGTCAGCGATGGTGTCGTCCAAGTGATCGGAAACGACGCCACGATGAATGCCGACAAGGCTCCCGTCGACACGCCGAAGTCTCTACAGCCAGAGCTCCGCGGCCGCTGACACAGCGTAAACCGTGGCCCGGGTCGTGCACACGACCCGGGCCATTTGGTACCCGCGTCGGAATGCCGCACAGCAAGGTCACAATAGGATTTACCTCCGCCCACGTCGCCCAGGATGAGATCAAGAACGAAGACCTCATCGAAGGCGTCCAACCCATACGTTGCCACAGCCCAGGACCACCCGATCTTCGCTACAAGTCGCGCTAGTGGCCTGTCGATGAGACGTGTTTACGTTTGCGGTCGATCTTGCTGAGGATCTGGTCGGGGGTTTTGGTCCAGATGAACGGGTGGCGCCGGTGGTTCCAGCCGGTGATGAAGGTGCGGATCTTGGTGGTGAGGTCGCGGGCTGAGGTGAAGCTGCCGCGGCGGATGGCTTGGCGTTCGATGATCCCGAACCAGACCTCGACCAGGTTCAGCCAGGAGCCGCTGGTGGGGGTGAAGTGGACGTGGATGCGGGGGTGGTCAGCCAGCCAGGCTTTCACCCCGGGGGTCTTGTGGGTGGCGTAGTTGTCCATCACCAGGTGCAACTCGACTTCGGGGTAGGCGCGGGCCAGATGTTTGAGGAAGACCAGGAACTCCTGGTGGCGGTGCCGCTGCTTGCACAGTCCGGTGACCTGACCGGTGGCGACCTCGAGGGCGGCGAACAGGGTCGCGGTGCCGTGCCGGACGTAATCATGGGTGCGCTGCTCGGCATGCCCGGGCTGCATCGGCAGCGTCTTCTGGGTTCGGTCCAACGCCTGGATCTGGCTCTTCTCGTCCACGCACAGCACGATCGCGTCCTCCGGCGGCGCGAGGTAGAGCCCGACCACGTCGATCACCTTGGCCTCCAACTCGGGGTCGGTGGAGAACTTGAACGTCTCGGCCTTCCACGGCCGGATGCCGTACTGCTTCCACACCTGGGCCACCGTGGAGTGGTCCACCCCGACCCGCGGGGCGAGCAGTCGCGACGACCAGTGCGTCACCCCCAGGCTGGCCGGTGGTGGGGTCAACGTGGCGGTCAGGATCGCCGCCCGGTCGACCTCACGGGGCCGGCCAGGCCTGGGCTCATCGGCCAACCCGGCCATGCCCTGCTCGACATAGCGGGCCCGCCACAGGTTCACCGTCGGCCGGGACACCCCGACCCGCTCCGCGATCACCTGGTTGGCTTCACCATCAGCGGCCAGCAACACAATCCTGGCCCGCTGCGCCGCCGCAGCCGCACCGGTCGCCGACCGCGTCATTCGCTCAGTCTGGCCCGATCCCCGTCCCGCAGAACCAACCGGGCAGCCGTCTTGTTCGCCATACCCGATCATCCCGCACAAACGTAAAGTTACTTCATCGACACGACACTAGGTCTCCTGCGTCCAAGCCCACGTCGAACGTCACGGATCGCGATTGGGTGAGGGACCCAGCCCAGCCAATCTCACTGTCGTTCGTGCCAATCAGCGGTCGGAGCGGTAGCACGTCGATCCCGCGAGCGATCACGGCCAGCTCACCGCCCTCGGGTAATGGACGTCCAGACAGGCAGGCCGGCGGCTCGAACCTCAGAAGGACCATACACAGGGGATGATCGCCAATCGAAACGGTGATAGACCGCGTTCCCTTCAAGGTCTTCTCGGTCGCCTGAAATGCATTTGGCTGTCGGCGCGGGCGGCGACTTCCGATCTCGAGGGCGCGTCGAAGCGGCCACCATGCTCCCGACTGGAGCAGTCTGCGCTCGAATGCCGAAGTGATTGCCGCGCACCCTAGGCAACTTGACGCTGGAAGGACCCACCGTCCGCCCATCCCGAAGGGGATGATGTGCTCATCCGACAGGTCGTCGACGGCACCGCAGTAGATACACGACCCGACCGGATCGAACCGAACAGCCGGCATCGGATCGTAATTCACGGTGACCACGGTGCCCTCCAATGCCTCTTGCTCCCCAAATGAGGCTAGCCCGTCGTAGGCAGCGCGTGTCGCGGCAATACAGGATGTTGGGCGGCGCAACATCGGGGTCTACTTTCAGCCCTTCTTGAACCCTTTCGGGACAACCCGCTGTCGCCTTACCGGCTGATCGGCCGCAGGTCGAGCGTCGTGATCGGCGGCAGTTGGGAGAGTGCCTTGGTCCTGATGGTGCGCGGATGGCTGGTTGGCGACCGCAGCGGCGAGGAGGTCCCGTCGGCTGCGTCTTGCTGCTGGTGACCGTCGAGTGTCGTGGCTATGAAGTCGCTCGCGGTCCTGCGAGAGGCCAAATCCGATTGGCTGCGTACTGGTCCTGAGGGCCCCACCCGGTAGCTCGACGGCGTGATCCTGGTTCGGGTGCCGGATCGCTGGAGGATGGGGGGTCGCTCGTCCAGCACTTCAGATTGTGTAACAATGTTCCGGTGAGGGCGACTCTGGCGGTGCTGGCCGCCGCTTTGTGCTTCTCCACCACGGGCACAGCGCGGGCGTTGGCCGGGGTGGATGCATCGCCGGTCGCGGTTGGTGCTGCCAGGATCCTGATCGGCGGCGGAATCCTCGGTCTTCTGAGCCTCTTCCGGAGCGCCGGGAGGGGGTTCCCGGGCCCTGTGGGTTTCCGGGCCGACGTCCGTGCCTGGCTGCTGGTCTCGGTGGGAGCTTCGGGTGTCCTGGCCTACCAGCCCACGTTCTTCCTCGGGACCGAGTTGAACGGTGTTGCTGTGGGGACGGTCGTCGCTCTCGGCTCAGCGCCGATCGTGACCGGGGTGGTGGACAGCCTGATTCGGCGAAGGATGCCTGAGCCCGGCTGGCTGGCCGCGACCGGCCTGGCGATCGCTGGTGTGGTGTTGGTCTCCGGCCTGGTCGACCCGACCCACCTGGGTTCCGTCAAGCCCATCGGCGTTCTTGCCTCCGTCGGCGCGGGCGCGTCCTACGCCGTATACACCCTTGCCAGCAAGGCCCTGCTCGCCCAGGCCTGGACGCCTACCGACAGCATGGGTGCAGTTTTCGGAGCCGCGGCTGTCCTCAGCCTCCCGGTTCTCCTGCTGGCCGGCACGTCCTGGCTGGCTACCCCCGCCGGCGCCCTGCTCGCCGGCTGGCTCGGAGTGGTCAGTACCGCCGTGGCCTACCTCCTGTTCGGCTGGGGACTTGCCCGGCTCAACGCCACCACCGTGTCGACCCTGACCCTGGCCGAGCCGATGTCGGCGACCCTGCTCGGCCTGATCGTGCTCCACGAACAACTCACACCGGCCACGCTGGCCGGCATTATTGTCATCGCCTCAGGGGTCGCACTGCTGGCCCTGCCCGAGCGACGGACGAAGACTGATGTGCCCGCGACGGCGTGATCATGAGCCGGGACCGACGGCAGCCGCTGAGCTGGTCGACCAGATCAGGGCCAGGATCCTCGACGGCGACCCGCCACCGGGCACTCCCTTACGGGAGGAGGACCTCGCCCAGCGCTACGACGTTTCCCGCCACACCGTCAGGGCCGCCCTGACCGTGCTCACCGCCGAACGGCTGGTGCACAGCATTCCCTACCGCGGCACTCGCGTTGCAGAACTAGACGACACCGCGCTCCTCGCCCTCCAAGACCTGCGCGGGGCCCTGGAGACCGAAGCAGTACGAATCCTGCGCGCGACCCACGGGACCAACTGGCCCGATGAGATCACCGCCCCCATGCGGACCGCGCTCGACCGACTCGGGAGTGTCGAGGCATCCGACGGCTGGCCAACGGTGAACCGGGCCCACTCCGCGGTTCACCAGGCCCTGGTCGCCGCAGCCGGCAGCCCACGGATCACGCAGGCATACACCCAACTGGACTCCGAAATCCTGCTCCTGCTCACCCACATCCGACCCGACTACCCAGCCGGCACCCTCACCGTCGAGCACCGCAACTACCTCACCGCCGTCCAACAAGAGGGCGGCGCAGCCGTCCGAGCCCACCTCGCGCACTCCACCACCCTGATCCAAGCCGCCCGGCAACAAGCACCAACAACACCCTGAACCCCGACCCGGCCTGCCCGGCCCGCCTCAGCACCCACAACACGAGCGGTCATCGGCATAGGAAGGTGTTGTAGCGGTCGGGGTCTGGCGTGGGGAACGTCCTCCTGATGCGCTGTTAGGGCTTGGAGTCCCATCGCTTTCAAGGAGGACGTTCATGACCAACGGTAGTGGTGTGTCCCGTGGGGATCGCAACAGGAATGCCCGGCTTGTCCGGCTTCGGGAGGCGGTTCCGGTGTCGAATGCGATCGTCGGTATCGACCTGGCTGATCGCAAGCAGATGGTGGTGGTGTGTGACCACGATTCCCGAGTGCTGGCCCGCAAGACGTTCCGGTGCAAGGCGTGGGCCATGGGGACCGCGCTGGACTGGGCCGCCGACCGCGCCAAGCGGTCGGGGTTTGTCGGGGTGACGGTGGCGTGTGAGCCGACCGGTCACCGGTGGCGGGTGTTGAGCCAGCTGACTGCCGATCGGGGGATGCCGTTCGTGTGTGTCCAGCCGGCGGCATCGTCGTGGGCACGCAGGTCTGAGGACCTGACCAGTGACAAGACCGATGACAAGGATGCGGTCCTGATCGCCCGCCTCACCGCCCAGTTGCGCTGCTACCTGCCCGAGCCGGTCGATGAGACCTGGGGCCGGCTACGGCACCTCGGATCCCGGCGCACCCAACTCCTGGATGCCCACACGCGCTGCATCCAGCAAGTCCGGGACCTGCTCGAGTGTGTGTGGCCAGCCGCCCTGACGACCGCGAAGCATCCGTTCAAGTCGATCACCTGGGTCGCAGCGCTGAGGGTGTTGATGCTCCGAGACGGCGGTGACCTGACTCGGACCCGCCGCCTGGGTAGGGCCCGGTTCGAGCGGCAGGTGCGTGCCGAGGTGGTCCGCCGCGGACGGATCAAGCCCTGCCTGCGGATCCTGAACCTGTTGTGGGCTGCGCTCGAGGATCCCGCCGGAGTCGAGGCTCACCGTGCCGGCGTGTTCGAGCGGATCGGCTGGATCCTGGACGACTGGGACGCCGCCCGCACCAACCAGGCCGAGGTCGAGCAGCACATGACCGACGCGCTCGACCAGCTCGGCCTCACCCAACTCGTGACCTCGATCGATGGCCTGTCCCCGGTCGGGGCGGCCGCGATCCTGGCCGAGACCGGCGACCTGACCCGGTTCACCTCCGCCCGGGCAATCGTGAAACTTGCCGGACTCGCCCCACGTGAACGCCTCTCCGGCACCTTCGCCGGCAAAGCCCGGCTCTCCGGCGCCGGCCGGCCAGGCCTGCGCACCGCCGCGTGGCGGGCCGTATGGGGATGCCTGCCTAACAACAGCGTGTACGCCACCCGCTACCGGCACCTCACCACCCGCGACCAGAACAAGCTGAAGCCGACCCAGGCCCAAACCGTCCTCGCCGCCGCCCTGCTCCGACAGCTGTGGGCCGTGATCACCACCGGCCAGGCGTGGAACCCCGCCGTCGCCACCAACGGCCTCACCCGAGTCGAGGAGGCATACGTGGCCTGACCCGGCGTAAGCGTCCACGTCACCCAAGGACCGGTCGGGGCCAGCCTTCCTCGGCATAGAGACACCAAGCTCGACGCTCATCACAGGCGGCCCCGACCCCTCGTCGAACCAACCCGATCACGCGCTGCAGGGACCAACCCCATTACCGCTATGCAGGGACCGACGAGCGGCCAGGCACCCCGACCCCCTTGACGCAAAACGCCTCACGCTGATGAGCGTGAACAAGGATCGGGCGCCCATGAACGGGCGTGGCGCTCAGACCTTGCTTGTGATGATCTGGAGACCCTGGTAGTCGGCGAAGTCCTGGAAGTCGGCGGCGTTGAGGGTGGCGAGCGGGAGGTCGTAGGTCAGGCAGCAGGCGGCGATCCAGGAGTCGTTCACCGGGCGTGGGCGCCCGCGTCGTTCGGCGTAGCCGACGATCTCACCCCAGGTGCGCGCCACGTCCGCGCCGGCTGGGATCGTCGGTCGGGCCGCCACCCACGCTTCAAGTTCCGTCGCGCGTCGCGGGCCCAGTTCACGGACGACGGCCCACTTGCGGAGTTCGCCGACCGTGACGAAGGTGATCGCCGGCTCGTGGGGCGCCAACTCGGCCAACACCGCAGGTGGGAGGGTGCGTTTTAGCAGGAGGGACGACACGTCGGTGTCGAGGACGATCCGCATCGGGTCTCAGGCGAGCCCTGCCGCGCGATCGGCGCGGAGCCAGGTGAGGAACTCGTAAAGTTCGTCGGTCGACTCGAAGACGCCGGGCGCGGCGAGGTCGGAGCCGTCGCCGATCGGCCTGACATCGCGGAACAGTTCATCGAGGTCGACGCGGTCACTTCCGTCCTGCGCAGGCAGCGGTTGCGGGTTGGTGGACACGATGATCACCTCCTGAAGCGAGTCTCGATCCCAGTGTGACATGCGCAGCGTTCGATGCCCTGCATGCGCGGGGACCATCATGCGTCAAGCAGGCTGGGCTGTCCGGACCCGGCGGGTCGCCGACGCTTTGCCCGGCCTCCGGTCGATGCAGTCGGCTCGCCGGAGACGGACAGTGCGACTTGGGAGAGGCGTTCGGCGATCAGCCGGTCTCGGTCGGCCGCGGTGTGCTGGTAGATCATCGCCATCGCCGGGGTGGTGTGGCCGAGGCGTCCCATCAGATCGGCCAGGGTCGCGCCCGACTGCGCGGCCAGCACCGCGCCGGTGTGGCGCAGGTGGTGGAACTTCAGGTCGTCGCGACCGGCGGCCCGCGCGGGCGGTGTGCCAAGCGGCCTGGAAGCCCGAGGGACGCAGGTTGCGGCCCTCGGAGTCAGGGAACAGCAGCGCGTCCGGACGCTTGGCGACATACCGCTCGAGGTGGTCGGTCACCATCGGGAGCAGGTGCGGCGGGATGGTGACGTCGCGGACGCCGGCGCTGGTCTTGGGGCGGTCGTTGGTGACCTGGCCCCTGGTCCACACCACCGCACGCCGGATGTGGACCACACCCTGAACGGCGTCGATGTCCTTGCGGCGCAACTCGAACACCTCGCCGTAGCGCAGGGCGCACCAGGCGCCGAGTTGAACGGCCAGCCGTAGCTCGGCGGGCATCCCGTCGGTGATCGTCGCCAGTTCCTCCAGCGTGGCGGGATGGATCTGGGTCGAGCGCGGCACCCGTCCCGCGCCTTTGATGTGCGCCGGATTCTCCGCCAGCGGCACGTCCGGATCATTCTTCGCCGCGTTCAGAATCGTCCGCAGCAGGCTGTACGCCTTCGCCCGCGCCCGCGGAATCCGGCGGGCGCCCATTTTCCGGTACCAGGCTTCGACGTGGGCGGCGTTCAGTTCGGCCAGTGGGATGCTTCCGAGCCCGGGCACGATGTGGTTGGCCAGTAGCAGCCGGTAGTCCTTCACCGAGGAGGGACGCAGCGCCTGCGGATCGTGCGGGTCACGCTCGCAGCGGTCCTCCAACCAGGCGGTCGCGTACTCTCCGACTGTCACGCCGCGCGGCTCCGCGTCGGGGTCGACGTAGGTCGGCCGACGGGAATGCGGGGACGACCACTGGCCGAGGTCGATCAGGCGGCGCTCGGCCGCCAGCCAGCCTTCAGCGTCGATCCGGGCGACGAAGGTCTCGGGTGCTCGATGGAGCTGGAGATCCGGGCCGACGTAGGCTGCGCTGTACCGGCCGGAGCGCTCCTGGCGAACCCGTCCGAATCCTCTTCGTCGCTGCGTCATCGCCACCACCCCCAGCCGTCCGGGCCCCCGACGGGCCATCGAAGGCTCCGAATCTTGCACAACATATGCACAACATACGAGCCCACGAGAGCCCGTTTCTGCCCAGTCCTGCACACCCATTATGGGCCTGTTTCGGGACCATCATACCTAGCCAGAAGCGTTTTCACTAGGCCTGATAGGCAGTCCTCACAATCCGCGAAATAGAGGTTCAACTCCTCTCTCGCGCACCGTAAGGTGCCTTTAACAAGGGAAAACATCAAGACTCGAATCCTCTCGTGTCCATTCCCGGCTTGAGCCGAATCGCTGTGACTAGGGCTTTCGCTCGACGCGGTTGGCGTCCTTGCGTCAGTAGGCCCATTCGGGGCCACTCCCGCCCCACGGAAATGGCACGCCGAAACTGGCTTTCACTAGGGCCACCACCCAATCGGTCCATGCGCCCGCCGGTGAATCGATCTTCGCGTCCGACACGAGTCCGCGCATCGGCGCGAGCGGACATGCGCAGCACGCTGTGCAGGCCGAGTCGGCTCAGTTGCACAGCGCGACGAGCCGCCGGGGCCTGTCGTCATCGTGCGGCGCGGAGCCTCGGGACCATTGGCGGTGTTCGGCCGTACTCTCGGTGCTGTGAACGCTGATCGTCAGGAGTTGCACAAACTCGTTGACGCGCTTCCCGACCACCAGGTCGCCCGGGTACTGGCGGGAGTGCGCCGCCGGCTTCAGGAAACGGCGAGTGAACGCCTCTGGCCGCCTGCGTTCTTCGGCATGGGTGTCGACAAGGACGGCCGTGCGGACCTGCCGGAGAGTGTCGACGAGGTCCTTGCCGAGGGCTTCGGCGCCTTCGACTCGTGATGCCCTACGGCGACCGGCGACCGGCGACTGCGGACCTCGACAGCGTGCCTGATAGGAGTTGCCACCCCGGGCTCATTCAGATGCAGGCTGAGCAGAGGCCTTCGATGAGCGTGGCGGGGTCGGTGACGATCTTCTCGCAGCGCAGGCATCGCGTGCCGCGGAAGACCACGGCGGGCTCGGGGTGGGCACTGTGGGCGGGCTCGATGTCATAGAGGTCGGCCTGTGCGGCGAACAGTCGTGGGTGCTGGCGTGCGATGGCCGCGTGGAAGTTGGCTGGTGTTGTCGGCGGGTTCACCTGGCGCTCCACGAACAGGTTGATCACTGTCGTGTAGGCGGCTCGGGTCAGCCGCTCGGCGAGGAACACATCGGGATTCACGGCCGACATGCCGACACGGGCGAGATCCTCCGGCGCGTAGTCGTCCACGTCCTCGGTGATCAGGAAGCTCGCGTGTGCGGCGGCGGCGTCGGCCAGGATCTGCCGATCTGAACCCCTTGTAGCGGCGAAGCGTTCCGGCCTGTCACCCGGTGGTGTGAGCTGCAGCCCGAGACGTTCCCTCAGCAGCGTCGGCGAGATCGCCCGGGGGCGCATGTGGGCGGCCGCTTCGAGTTCTGCAGCGACGCTCCAGACCGGCTGGAAGCCGCTCGGCATCCCGCCGACCATGAGGATCGTTCGGGTGACGGCTTTGGCCAGGACGTTCGCGTCGAGAAAGACGACCGTCAACATCAGTGTTCGGCGAAGAGGTCTTCGCGCAGGTCCTCGCGGACCAGTTCCACCATGTCGCCCATCGTCTTGCGCCAGTACCGCTCGAACTCCTCGTAGGGGATGCGGTTGCGGTTACCCACTTTCACCGCGCGGATCTCTCCGGCCTTGATCCTCCGGGAGATCGTGGGCCGGGACACGCCCATTGCGTCGGCGACCTGCTCGGGGGTCATCATGCGTCGCTTAGCAGTGAGGGTCACCACCTCCCCGTCAGCGGCAGCCCGCTGCACATACGCAGCAATCTGCTCCAGCCACACCGGCTGCGCGCCGGTGCTCGCGCGCACGTCCTCGGGGTTGATCGTCAGGCTCGGCGAGATCATGGCCCCAGCCTACCGCCTCCTGAACACTCTGACCACTAAAAGTGTTCACTCTTGCAGGTCCCGTGGAACGTTTCGCAGACTTGCGGCGGCTGCGAGCGTTGCTCACGGCCCACCTGCGGAGTTCACCGACTGTGACGAAGGTGATCGCCGGCTCGTGGGGCGCCAGTTCGGCCAGCAGTGCGGGCGGCGGGGGTTCGTTTCAGCAGCAGCGACGACACGTCGGTGTCGAGGACGATCCGCATCGGGTCTCAGGCGATCCGGCGGCGCGGTCGGCGCGGAGCCAGGCGAGGAACTCGTCGAGTTCGTCAGTCGACTCGAAGACTCCGGGCGCGGCAAGGTCGTTGTCGTCGCCGATCGGTCGGACATTGCGGAACAGCTCGTCGAGGTCGACCCGGTCACTTCCTGTCTGTGCGGGCAGCGGTTGTGTGTTGGTGGACACGATGATCACCTCCTGACGCGAGATCTCGACTCCCAAGTGTCGGAGAGGGTCAGGGGGTGGGGCCCTGTCAGCCTGCGCGACTCCGGGCCCCGCCACGAGGTTGGTGGAAACACCACCGCTGAGCGGCATGGTCCGCGTCCCCTCAGAGCACCGAAAGTCTCAGGCACGCGCGCGACCCCGCACGGCGTACGCTGCGAGGCGTGAGCCGGGTCCGTCCGCAGACAGGGGAGTGATGCCTCCGCGCTCGCCGCTGCCGCAACGCGACGGGCTGGACGCCGCCTGGTTGCGTACGCCCGACAACGTCCGGGGCGTCGAACCCCGCTGGACGACGATGCTCGACTTTCTGCTCGACCGGCTGCCGGCGGGCGTGCCCGTCGCGGACCTGCTCGCGTCCGGTGCGTTCGTAGATCAGCGTGGACGCCCGTGGGCCGGCAGCGAGCACTACCGACCCAACGCCTTCGTCTGGTTTCACCGACCGCTTCGGCCCGAGCCGGTGGTGCCCTTCGACGTGCACGTGCTGTATGCGGACGAGCGCATCGTGGTCGTCGACAAGCCGCACTTTCTGGCCACCACCCCGCGCGGCGTGCACGTGCGCGAGACCGCTCTGGTGCGGCTGCGCGAACAACTGGAGCTGCCCGACCTCGCCCCGGCGCACCGGCTGGACCGGCTGACCGCCGGCGTGCTGCTGCTCACCACCACGCGGCAGCACCGCGCCGGCTACGCGACGCTCTTTCAGAACCGGCAGGTGAGCAAGACCTACGAGGCGTTGGCGCCGTTCGAACCCGCCCTGCCCTTGCCGCACCGGGTGATCAACCGCATCGAGAAGCGGCGCGGCAGCCTGCAGGCCGAGGTGGTGTCGGGCGATGCGAACGCTGAGACCCTGATCGAACTCGTCGAACGGCGCGGACGGCACGCGCGCTACCGGTTGACGCCCAGCACCGGACGTACCCACCAACTGCGCGTGCACCTGGCCACGCTGGGCCTGCCGATCGTCGGCGACCCGCTCTACCCGAGCGTGCTGGACGTGGCTGCCGACGACTTCACCGCGCCGCTGCAGCTCATCGCCCGCCGGCTCAGCTTCTGCGACCCGATCGATCAGACCCTGCGCGACTACACCAGCAGTTTCGAGCTGAGCTGGCCAACCGCGGAACAGGCAGGTGAGCCACAGTGACTGCCGTAATTCGCTGACTGCCATGACACAGTGACCACATGGCTGCCGAGATCCGTCCGCTGCGCATCCTGTTCTGCTCGCCGCAGATACCCAACAACACCGGTGCGACCATGCGACTGGCGGCGGTGACGGGCGCCGAGCTGCATGTGGCCCGTCCGATCGGCTTCGACATGGACGACGCCAAGTTGCGGCGGGCCGGCGTCGACTATCGCGACCAGGCGGCCACCTTCGTTCATGACTCGCTCGACGACGCCTATCGAGCGATACTGCCCGCCCGGGTCTTCGCCTTCACCGCGCACGCGACGCTCGCCCACACCGACATCGCGTACCGAGCGGGCGACGTCCTACTGTTCGGACCGGAACCCACCGGGCTCGCGCCCGAGGTGCTGGCTGACGAGCGGGTGACCGAACGGGTACGCATTCCGATGCGGCCCGGCATGCGGTCGCTGAACCTCGCCAACGCGGCCGCCATTGCGGTCTACGAGGCCTGGCGCCAGCTGGGGTTCCCCGGCTCGGCGTGAAATGACGACCGATGTGCAGGGATGCTGAGGCTGGTGAGGCAGCGGGCGCCCCAGATCGGTCGTCATTTCACGACGCCCTTGGACGTCGCACCCCTACTGGCCGAGGATCGCGCGCAAGCTCCGCGCGTTGCGGACGGCATGGCCGCCGCCGTCGTTGTTGAAGTAGGCGTACACGTCGCGGCCCTGACCCTGCCATTCGCGGATCCGGTCGGCCCACCAGTGCAGGTCGGGGTCGGGGTAGGAGCCACCGTAGAGCCAGTCGTGATCCGGCCCGTGCAGCCGCACATAGGCGAAGGGTGCCGTGGCGCGAACGACGCAGGCCAACCCGGCCCCCGACATCACCACATAGGCCGCCCGATGCCGCTCCAACAGCGCGAACACCTCGTCGCACACCCACGAGTCGTGCCGAAACTCGACCGCCACCGGCACCCACCAGGGCAGCCGCGAGAGAAAGTAGTCGAGCCGCGCGTCGTCGCGCCCCATACCCGGCGGCAACTGGACGAGCAGCACGCCCCGCCGGTCGTAGAGGGCGTGCCAGTCCCGTTCGATATAGCGGCACCACTGATCTGGGTGCAGCAGGCGCTTGCTGTGGGTCAGCCCCCTCGGCGCCTTGACGGTCAGCCGAAACCCGTCCGGCAAGCGGCGACGCCACGAGGCGAAGGTCGCGGTCTTCGGCCAGCGGTAGAACGACGCGTTCAGTTCGACGGTGCGGAACTCGGCCATGTAGTGCGCCAGCCGCTCGCGCGAGGGGGTGCCGGGCGGGTACAGCACGCCGTCCCAATGGTCGTAGCTCCAGCCGGACGTGCCGATCCAGGCGGTCATCGGGTCACCGCCGGGGAAGCCGGAGGGGCACCATCCGCATACGTCCCTCACGGCTGTGCATGCCGCGACTCTAGAGGTGCCCGGCGCGTCCGTCCTGCACCGGTTAGGGTGAGCGCAATGCGCGATCCCGACGACATCACCGCACTCGCCCTGGCCGCCGGCCGGGGCGATCGGGCCGCCCTGTCGGACTTCATCCGGTGCACCCAGTCGCAGGTGTGGCTGTTCCTCGCGCGCACCGCCGGCGCCGAGCACGCCGACGATCTCACCCAGGAGACGTTCCTGCGGATGCTCGGCTCGCTGCCCGCTTTCGAGGCGCGCTCCAGCGCCCGCACCTGGCTGTTGGCGATCGCTCGCCGGGTGGCCGTCGACCGGGTGCGGCACGACCTGGCCCGGCCGCGGTTGGTGGCCGGCGATTGGCAGGATCAGGCGGACGTCCGCTGGGTCGGCCCCGACCCGTCGTCCGGGGTGTTTGCGGCCGAACTGCTCGCCCTGCTGGACGCCGATCGGCGCGACGCACTGGTGCTCACCCAGCTGATGGGCTTCAGCTACGCCGAGAGTGCCGAGATCTGTGGCTGCGCGGTGGGGACTATCCGCTCGCGGGTGGCGAGGGCGCGAGCCGATCTTGTGGCCGCACTGGACGGACGCCCGACGCTCGCACCCACCCGCTGACGCACGCCGGAAGGGCTCAGAAGGCCAGCGCGGCGAAGAACGGCAGCAGGGGCACCAGCAGCCCGGTGCTCATCCAGAACATGCCGAAGTTCATCGCGAAGTCGGCCGTGTGCGCCAGCCGATACCTGGTGCTGCCCTGGGGACGCACCTCGTGGCAGGTGAGGGCCATGCCTGCGACCGGTTGATCGGCCACCGCGATCGCCGAACCGTCGGGGCCCACCAGCGTCCGTTGCCCGGCGACCCGGTGCGTGGCTGAACAGGCGCACTCGGTGCCGCAGGTGCAGCCGGGCCCGCACGGGCAGTTGTGCGTCGCCGCGGCCGGACGGGTCACCAGCCAGGCCGAGTGCAGCGACGAGACCAGCAGGTAGGTCATGAACGGCAGGCCGATCAGCGCGATGATCCACACCGTGCCACCCGGACGGCTCTGCTCGGCCATCCACGCGCCCATGTCCATCGGGCCGGCCATGCCCCCGCCCATGCCCCCGCCCATCTCGCCGTGCCCGCCCATGCCGGCCATCGCCGCCGACATCACGGCCATCGCCGCGAGGTGCCACGTCATGGCGCCGAACATTGCCGCGTGACCCAGGCTGTACCAGCCCGCGGCCCGCTCGCCACCCGCGAAGGCCTGCACCGACAGCGCGATGAACCACACGCCGGCCAGGCCGAAACCGATCGCCAGCCACGCGTCGGGCACGACGCTCACCAGCATCGTCCACGTGGGGCGGGCCACCATCAGCAGCATCACCACCGCCATCGCCAGATGCAGCACGTTCGACACCCGTTGCCGGCCGCTCTGCGGGCGGGTCAACTCGTACCCGCACCACGCCGTGCACCAGGCGAACAGCAGCAGCAGGCCGAGAAACTTCACCGGGGTGTCAGCAAAGGTGAACATGGCTCGCTTCCCTGGACTGATGGACGGGCGGGATCTGCCCACCCGAATAGTCGGACGCGAAGGCCCGCTGGTTCCCGAGCACCCGCATCTTCGGGATTATGCTGCCCCGATGCACGTGTCGCATCAGCAGTGTCACGATGCCCTCTCGGCGCTGCTGGACGGCGAAGAGGCGTCGGTGGGCCTGCACGAGCTGATGGGGCATCTGGACGGGTGCCCGGACTGCTCGGCCTGGCTCGAGACGGCCACCCGCGTCAATGCCGGGGTTCGCAGCTTGCCGGTGCTGGCGTCGGGGCTCGGCGAGCGGGTCGTCGACCAGGTCGATGTGCACCTGTGCGCCTGCCGCACCGGCGGTGCCTGCCGCTGCGGACGCTGCCGGTGCGGGCCTGGTTGCACCTGCCACGGAGCCCACTGATTCCGGGACGGTCAGTGGCCCGGGGTGAAACGCCGCAGCCGCATCGAGTTGCCCACCACGAACACGCTCGACAGTGACATCGCCAACCCGGCGATGAGCGGATTGAGCAGGCCGGCCGCAGCCAGCGGAATGGCGGCCACGTTGTAGCCGAAGGCCCAGATCAGGTTGCTGCGAATCGTCCCCAGGGTGCGGCGTGACAGCTGGATCGCGTCCGGCACCGCTTCGAGGCTGCGCCGCACCAGAATGATGTCGGCCGACTTCAACGCCACATCGGTGCCGTTGACCACCGCCATGCCCAGGTTCGCCGTGGCCAGGGCGCCGGCGTCGTTGATGCCGTCGCCCACCATCGCCACCCGGCGACCCTGCGCCTGCAACCGTTCGATCGCCTCGGCCTTCGCGCTCGGCAGCACCTCGGCCACGACCTCGTCCACGCCCACCGAGGCGCCGACCTGTTCGGCGACGGCTCGGCGATCGCCGCTGAGCAGCACGGTGTGCAGGCCCAGGCTGCGCAGCCGCTGCACGGCACCGGCGGCGGAGTTCTTGATGGTGTCGGCTAGCACCAGGTGGCCCGCGATCGCGTCATCGACAGCGACCAGCACGGCGCTGCGGCCCTGCGCGGCCGCAGTCTCGACGGCGGCCACGGCCTCGGCGGGCAGCTCGCCCAGCCGCTGCGCCAGCAGCTCGGGGGTACCGATCAGCACCCGGTGCACGCCGTCCTGCTCGTCCACCTCACCCTCCACCCCGCCACCGGGCAGGGCACGGACGTTCGTGGGCCGCGGCGCGTTCAGTCCCCGCTCGACCGCCGCCGCGACGACGGCCGCCGCCATCGGGTGTTCCGAGTCGGTCTCGACGGCCGCGGCCAGCCGCAGCAGCCGATCCGCGCTGCCGCCGGCCAGGGGGGTGGCCTCGACCAGCGTCATGCGTCCGGTGGTCAGGGTGCCGGTCTTGTCCAGCACGACGGTGTCGATCCGGCCGGAGGCCTCCAGCGCGTCCGGGCCCTTGATCAGGATGCCGAGCTGCCCGCCGCGGCCGACCCCCACCAGCAGGGCGGTCGGCGTGGCCAGCCCGAGAGCGCACGGGCAGGCGATGATCAGCACCGACATGGCGGCGCCGAAGGCGTGCCGCAGGCCGCCGCCGGCGATCAGCCAGCCGCCCAGGGTGAGCAGTGAGATCACCAGCACGACCGGCACGAAAACGGCCACCACCTTGTCGACCAGCGACTGCACGGACGCCTTGCGGGCCTGGGCCTGTTCGGCCAGCACGGCGAGCTGCGCCAGCTGGGTGTGGGCGCCGACGCGTTCGGCCTCGACGACCAGGGCGCCGGTGGTGTTCGTGGTGCCGGCCAGCACCCGGCTGCCGAGGCCCACCTCGACCGGTTCGGCTTCACCGGTCATGGCCGCGGTGTCGATTGCGGAGGTTCCGGCGACCACCGTGCCGTCGGTGGCCACCCGCTCACCCGGACGGACGATGAACCGCTCGCCGACCGCCAGCGAACCGATCGGCACCACACGTTCGGCCCCGTCGCGCAGCACCCGCACGGTGGTGGGCGCCAGCCGTCCGATCGCGGTCAGCACGCCGTGGGCCGAGCGTTTCGACCGGGCCTCGACGTAGCGTCCGGCCAACAGGAACGTGGTGACAGCGGCGGCGGCCTCGATGTACAGGCTGTCGGCACCCTCGGGCGCCGGGCCGTACCCCAACCAATAGGCGGGCTCGCCGGGCACGGTGACCAGGGTGGCTACCACCGACCAGGTGAACGAGGCCAGCACGCCGAGCGAGACCAAGGTGTCCATGCTGGTGGTGCCGTGCCGCAGGTTGCGCCACGCCGCCTTGTGGAACGGCCAGGCGCACCAGAACACGATGGGAAGAGCGCCGATGATCAGCGTCCAATCCCAGCCGGGAAACCGCAACTGGGGCGCCAGGGCGAGCACCAGGGCTGCATCGCCGAGCGGCACCATGAGCACGGCGGCGACGATCAGCCGGTTGCGCAGCATCCGGACGCGGTCGGCGCGTCCGTCGGGCCGGCCGTCGCCGTCGGGACGCACCTCGCTCGCGTCGTACCCCGCGGCCCGGACGGTCTCGATCAGTTCGCCGGCCCGCTGCGGCGGCCAGCCCAGCACGACGGCTCGTTCGGTGGCGTAGTTGACGGTGGCGCGGGCCCCGTCCAGCTTGTTCAGCTTGCGTTCGATGCGGCTGGCGCAGGCGGCACAGGTCATGCCGGCGACGTCGAGCTCGACCCGTTCGCCCAACGCGTCCAGCTGGCCGCCGGCCGTGGTCTCAGTCGTCATCGTGGCGCCACTTCTGCGCGGACGCGTCGCGGGCCGCCAGTTCGGCCAGCATGTCGTTGTAGGCGGAGAGGTCCGCGTCGCCGGTCTCGGCTTCGTGCCGGTCGGCGGCGGCGGCGGCGCGGCTGTCGGAGCGGAACCACTGGGCGGCCAGCATCACCACGGCGATGAAGGCGGGCACCTCGCCGGTGAACCAGGTGATCTGGCCGGCGACGTTCTGGTCGGCCAGCAGATCGGGCACCCACGGGATGGCAAGCATGGCGTAGAACTGCTCGCCGATCACCTGGCGGCTCGACATGATGCCGACGGCGAACATGGCGTGGAACGGCATCACGCTGATCAGCAGCGCGAAGCGCAGCACGTACGGCAGCCGGCCGGGACCATCACCCGGCGCCAGCAGCAGGTTGAAGAACCCGAAGCCGACCATCATGAAGAACAGCAGCATGGCCTGATGTCCCCAGTGATAGCGCATCAGCCAGGGGAACAGCGGGCTGAAGTACACACCGAACAGCGAGAACACGTACACGGCCCACACCACGGGGGCGCTGGTCAGCACCCGCAGCACCCGCGTCGCGAGCAGATCGTCCAGCAGTTGGGCGGCACCGGGCAGCTCGTCCGCTCCGCGTGGCCGGGACGCCGCCCGCAGCAGCTCGAACGGTGCACCCAGCACGCACAGCACCGGGATCATCATGTTGATCGTCATGTGCACGAGCATGTGCCAGCTGAACGCAGCGGTGCTGTACTCCCACAGCCCGCTGACCGCGAGGTAGCCGGTCAGTCCCATACCCGCCGCGAAGAAGATCGGCCGCGACACCGGCCACGCGTGGCCGAGCCGGCGCGCCCGCACCATGCCGACCGCGTACAGGGCCAGCCCGGTGATCGTGATCACCGTCCACAGCAGGTTGGGCCGGCCCAGTCCGGCGACCCGGGCGAGGTTCGCCGGTTCGAGCACCTCATAGCCCAGGTAGTTGATCTGAATCGACTGCGGCACCATGAACCGTGGCGGCGGCAGATGCTCGGCGGCGTTGAGGCTGGTGACGGCGATCACCAGCAGCACCAGGTCGACCAGCGCCGTGACCAGTCTGAGCCGCACCGGACGGACCAGGGCCCGCAGCACCGCGACCGCCACCAGCAGGGCGAGGACGGCGAAGCCGAACACCACCGGCATGCCGAACGCGACATCGAGCGGCGACACGCCGGCCAGCTGCTGCCAGGCCACCACCGCGTACCCGGCCGCCATCGCCACCAGCAGGGGCCCCGTGCGCACGTAGCGGGCCAGGCCGGCCCGCGGGTCCACGCCGGCCGCCGCACCGGCCACCACCGCCACCGCAGCCGAACCGACCAGCACCGCCGCCGCGCCGGCCAGCGTCATCGCATCGGTCGCGAAGTCGTGGTCGAGGCCCACCGTGACATTGCCGGTGACGGCCACGAAGAGCGTGCTGCCGGCACCGAGCAGCCACAGCCCGATCAGCGCCCCGGGGCTTCGCACCCGAAGCGAGGCCAGCACCGTCGCCAACGCCACGAGGGCCGAGACCAGCCAGGCCAGGGCGCTGGGGGTGGTGGTGATGAACGTCCACCACGACGAGGGCACGAAAGCCACCCGCAAGGGCAACCCGAGCACGAAGGTGGGGTTGGCGAAGGTCATCACCAGTGCGGCGGCGAGCCAGAGCTGGGCGGCCCGCAACGTCCAATGGGTGAGGGTAGCCCGAGCTGCCTCGGTCGTGTCGGCCGAAGCCCCCCGAGGCACAAACGCGACCACCGCGGCCAGCAGACCGAGCGTGGCGGCCGCAGCCAGCCGCCCGGTCAATCCGGCGAGCAGCGACACCGCGCCGGTCAGCACCTCGGCGTTCGGACGGCCCGGCAGTTCGGGTTGGGCGGCCAGCAGGCCGAGGTACGCGGCGCTCTGGGCGTAGGCCGCGAACACGGCCAGCCCGACGACCAACGGTGCGACCGGCCCGAGCCCACCGCCGCCCCGCGACTGCGACATGGACCACTCACCCCGGCTCAGACGGACAATGAAGACTGTCGAGAGTGTAGTGGTGTGTCTCTCAGCTGGGCCGAGTGGTGGGTCATTGGTAGACACACCCACGGTGGCGAGTCGGGCACGTCGCGGGGCGGCGTCCGGGTCGCGGCAGTCGGGCGGGACGGGTGCGGCGCAGGCCGGGCGGGCGTAGGGTCGAAGCAGAGCCAGATCCACTGAGCGTCGATGGCAAGGGGGCGAGCGCGATGAGCCAGTCCATCGTGATCAACCGTGAGTTCGGCAGCGGGGGCCGTGAGATCGGTCGCCAGATCAGCCAGCGCACCGGCGCCGAGTTCTTCGACAGCCGCATCCTGCAGGACGCGGCCGCCAAGCGCGGACTGCCGGCCAACCAGCTGGCGGCCTTCGACGAGCGGCTGATGGCCGGACAGTTTCTGAACCTGTCGATCACCGGGTTCACCGACCCCGAGATGACCACCCTGCCGTACCGCATGTTCTCGGCCATCGCCGAGGTGATCACGCAAGCGGCTGAGACGCGTCCGGCCGTGTTCATCGGACGCTGCGCGGACGTCATCCTGCGCGAGGCCAAGCTGCCGGTGCGTTCGGTGTTCATCTACAGCACCGACCAGGCGGCCAAGATCGAGCGGGCGGTGCAGATCGACGGCGTGGCGCGCAAAGAGGCCGAAAAGCACATCGCCCGCATGGACCGGGCCCGCAGCCGATATCAGTCGTTCTTCACCGGCACCCGGTTCGGCGACCACCGCGAGTACGACCTGTGCCTGAACAGCGCGCGGCTGGGCTTTCAGGGCTGCGCCGACGCCATCATCGCCACCTTGGACGAGCCGGCGAACGGCGGTACGCCCGGTCGCTGAGCCGACCGGGCGGCACCGGCGCCCCAAGGATGCGTTGCCGACGGGTGAGCCGGACTCAGTCCTGCGGACCCGGGTCGCCGATCGCCTGTTGCGTGTCGACCTCGTCGCTCGGGTCGGCCGTGGGGCCGGGATTGCCGATCGACTTCGGCTGGTCGTACTCGTCGGCGGGGTTCGGCGTCGAGCCCGGGTTGCCGACCGACGTGGGCTGGTCGTACTCTTCCGAGCCGCTGGCCGGGCCGGGGTTGCCGACCGCGGCCGGCGGATTCTGGTTCTCTTGCGACATGGCTGCCTCCTGGCGTCACTGCCCGGTCGGCCTGGACCGGTGCTGAGTCCGAGATTAGTACCGCGACCACCGGCAGCGCCGATCGCCCCGGGCTCAGCAGACTCAGGGGCGGCCCAGCAGACTCAGGGGCGCAGCAGACTCAGGGACGGAGCAGCACCTTGATGGCGCGCCGCTCGTCCATCGCGGCGTAGGCCTCGGCCACCTGCGCCAGCGGCAACTCGAGGTCGAAGACCCGTCCGGGATCGATGCGGCGGGCCAGCACCAGCTCGAGCAGGTGCGGCAGGTACGCGCGCACGTTGGCGGTACCCCCCTTGATGCCGACGTTGCGCCAGAACAGCTCGTTGACCGGCAGGTCGCCGTGCGGCACGCCGACCAGGCCGATGTTGCCACCATCGCGGACGCTGCCCACCGCCTGCATCCGCGCACCCTCGGTGCCGACGCACTCCAGCACGCAGTCGGCGCCGATGCCGTCGGTCAGCTGCCTGACCGCGGCGCTGCCGGCCTCGTCCCGTTCGGCCACCACGTGCGTCGCCCCGAACTCGCGGGCCAGGGCGGTGCGGTCGTCGTGCCTGCTCATCGCGATCACGACCGGCGCACCCAGCTGGACGGCGGCCAACACGGCCGAGAGCCCGACCGCGCCGTCGCCCACGACCGCGACGCTGGTGTCGGGTCCGACGCCGGCGCTGAGCGCCGCGTGCCAGCCGGTGCACATCACGTCCGAGAGGGCCAGGATGCCGGGCACCAGATCGTCCGCGGGAAGGCCGGGGGTGGCGAGCAGGGTGCCGTCCGCCTGGGGAACGCGGATGCGCTCGGCCTGGGCGCCGTCGTAGTGGTCGCCGTGCAGGCAGTTGGCCGTCGCACCCTTGCGGCACAGGCCGCAGGTGTTGTCGCTGGGGTTGAAGCCGCCGACCACGAAGTCGCCCGGCCGCACCGTGGTGACCGCGTCACCGACCTGCTCGACGACGCCGCAGAACTCGTGGCCGATCGGCGCCGGCTGCTTAACCGGGGCGATGCCGCGGTAGCGCCACAGGTCAGAGCCGCACACGCAGGTGGCGACGGTGCGCACCACGGCGTCGGTCGGTTTGATGATGGTGGGATCGGCGCGCTTCTCGTAGCGGACGTCCCCGGGTGCATGAATCACTGCTCCGAACATGACTCCACTCCATCACGTCGCCGCACACTTTGGGCAGGTACTGCGGGTGCCTCCTTGATGCAGGGCGACCCAGAGGGCTGCGCGTTCGCTCAGCTCGACGGTTCCAGAATGCTCTCGACGGTGTCGATCACGTTGCCGGCGTAGCTTCGTCCGTCGGGAAGGGTGGAGTCGTAGTCGAAGTAGTGCTGCTTGACGTTGTGGCGGTACGGGCCCAGCTCGACCATGGTGATCTTGCCCTCGCTCAGCGCCACGTTCCACGGCGACGCCTTCGCGATCGGCCAGCGGCCCGCGAACATCACCTTGCCGGAGGCCTGCAGCGGATCCTTGGTTCCGTACAGGTGCCACAGATGCTCGATCCGGGCCAGCGCGATGTCGTCCGACAGCATGCCGCCCAGCGACAGCACCGAGACCCGCAATCCCAGGGCCTGCAGGTACCAGGCTGCACCGAGGGCGATCTGACCGCCGCCGCTCCAGCCGAACAGCACCACCTCGTCCGGGCTGCCGGGTCGATGGCCGTGCCGCACCAGCGACTTGTGGATCTCGCGGGCGGTGCCCAGGTTGTAGGTGGGGCCGTAGCGACGATCGGCGCAGACGAACAGCTGCGCGACGTTGCGCAGGTTGATCAGCACAGCCAGGGCGGCGTTGGGGTTCTTCATCCGAACCCTGTCGAGCCAGCGCCACAGCCGGCCCAGGAAGCGTTCGGCGGTCAGCCCCCGGTTGTCGACGGCGTAGGGAAAGACGTCGTCGAGCACGGTGAACCGCTCGAGCCGGTCATGCAGATCCTGGACGAACGGCACCTCCTCCTGCGGCACGTCGCTGGCGCCGATGGCGCCGATGCCCGACAGGTACACCAGGTACTTGCGGGGGGCGGAGTCCTCGCTCGGGTCGGCCTCGGCAGCATCGGCGAGCTCACGCAGCTCGGACGGCTCCGTACCGGCCTCGATCTGTTCGGCGCCCTGCGTGGCCCACCAGCGCAACGACTCCAGCGGGGCCAGCACCAGCGCGGCCACCAGCAAGGCCAGCAGCAGAATGAACAGGTCGCCGATCATGGCTGCACCTCGTTGGTGACCAGCGGACGTCCGTTCAGCACGTCCGCCCCGGACACCCAGAACGGACGGCCGGCCACCCGCTCGAACAGCTGCGACAGGGCCTTCGAGATCCATGGCGAGACGATCAGTGAGACCAGGTGCATCACCACCCACGAGACGCCGACCAGGGCCAGGGCCGGCCAGCGTCCGAAGCCGAAGGTGGTGGCCGTCACCGCCCAGAGGCAGACCGCACTCCAGGCCGACAGAAACCGCCCGATCGCGGTGCCCAGGTAGGGGATCAGCACCAGGAAGCCCCAGATCTGCGGTGCGGTGGCAACCAGCACGCCGGTCAGCACGGTGAGGTAGGGCACCGGTTGTCCGCCCAACCAGGAGCCGAGGCCCCACAACACGACGGATTCCAGCACGTGCAACAGCACCAGCCACACCGCGCTGACCAGTAGGCCCATCGCGAAGCGCCAGCCGGTGATGCGGTTGAGCAGCAGCACCACCGCGTGGCCGAACATCACCGAGATGCCGGCCAGCAGCGCCACCCCGGCCGTCAGGGCGATCGAGTACGGCTGATCACGCACCCAGGTCAAGGCCGCCGGGTCGAGGCGGTAGGTGCGGGCGATGAGTTCGAACAGCCTGTCGAAGTAGGGCCCCACGTAGTACACGCGAGAATGCTAACGGTCGCCGCGTCGTAACAGGCCGACCATGGTCGTCAGTCGCCCAGGTCGGTGCCGACCGTGCGGGCGGCTCGCTGCGCCCCGGGCGTCCAGGCCGTTCTTCACCCGGCCGTCCTTGTGGTGCGCGTGCTGGTCAGGGCCTCGGCACGTGGTCGAGGCCGATGTCGAGCACCCGGGCGCTGTGGGTCAGCCAGCCGACGCTGATCAGGTCGACCCCGGCCTCGGCGATCGGTACGGCGGTCGCGGGCGTGATGCGTCCGGACGCCTCGGTGACCATGCGTCCCGCCACCAGCGCGACGGCCTCGCGCAGTTCGTCGGGAGACATGTTGTCGAGCAGCACCACGTCGGCGCCCACCGCGAGCAGCTCGGCGAGCATCGCCAGCGAGTCGACCTCGACCTCGATCTTCACCAGGTGACCGGCGTGGGCGCGGGCCGCTGCGACCGCCGGACGGATGCCGCCCGCGACCGCGATGTGGTTGTCCTTGATCAGCACCGCGTCGTCGAGACCGAACCGGTGGTTGACGCCGCCGCCGCAGCGCACCGCGTACTTCTGCAGCGCCCGCAGGCCGGGAATCGTCTTGCGGGTGTCGGCGACCCTGGCCTTGGTGTGCGCGATCGCATCGGCGATGGTGGCGGTGCCGGTGGCGACACCCGAGAGGTGGCCGAGAAAGTTCAGCGCCACCCGTTCGCCGGTCAGCAGTCCGCGGGCGGGACCGGACGCCGTGGCGATCACGCCGCCCGGCGCGACCCGCGAGCCGTCCGGCAGATGCACCTCGACGCTGATGGCGGTGTCGACCAGCTGCCAGGCGAGCAGCGCCAACGGCAGCCCGGCGATCACGCCCGGTTCGCGCGCGGCCAGCTGCACGGTGGCCTGCGCGCCGGCGGCGATGATGCTGTCGGTGGTGAGGTCACCGGCCCGGCCCAGATCCTCGAGCAGAGCGGCCCGGACGATGGGTTCGATCACCAGGTTCGGCAGGCTTCTCATGCCGCTCCCACCAGGTCGGGCGCGACCGGTCCGGTGAGTTCGGGCAGGTCGGCGAGGCAGAGCAGGGTGTGCCGCGGTTCGTCCATGGCCGGATGATCGGTGCGGCTGTGCGCCCCGCGCGATTCGGTGCGGCGCAGCGCGGCGAGGGCGACCAGGTAGCCGACCAGCCCGGTGTCGTCGCTCAGGTGGGGACGAAGCTCGTTCAGGGTGCGCTGCAGGCCGTCGGCGTCGCGCAGCACACCGACGCCGGCGGTGACCAGCCGACGGATCCGATCCACCTTCGGGTCGGGCGCGGCCCAGCCGTCACGCGTCCCGTGCCGGCCGGACGCCGCGTGCCGGGCCGGTCCGGCGTCGTCCCCGTGTTGGGTGGCGGCCAGCCCGCGGGCCACCCAACGTCCGCAGACCACCGCTTCGAGCAGCGAGTTGGACGCCAGCCGGTTCGCCCCGTGCAGGCCGGTCGAGGCGACCTCGCCGGCGGCGAACAGGCCGGGGACGGTGCTGCGTCCGGCCAGATCCACCGCCACGCCGCCCATGTGGTAGTGCGCGGCGGGCCGGACCGGCAGCAGGTCCTTCGTGGGGTCGAGGCCGGCCGCGTGTGCCGTAGCGGCGATGGACGGGAACAGCTGGCCGAACCGTGCGCCCGGCGCGGCGCGCGCGTCGAGAAACACCCGGTGGCCGGCCTGCAGCTGCGCCCACTCGGCCCGGCTGACCACGTCGCGGGCCGACAACGGGTCGGCCAGCACCCACTCGCCCCGTTCGTTGACGATGATCGCACCCTCGCCCCGCACCGCCTCGCTGACCAGCGGCATCGGGTCGATGGCGACGTCCAGCGCCGTGGGGTGGAACTGCACCATCTCGAGATCGCGGAGCACAGCACCGGCCCGGAACGCCAGTGCCAGGCCCTGGCCGCGCGAGCTGAGCGGGTTCGTGGTGTGGCTGTACAGGCCGCCGATGCCGCCGGTGGTCAGCACCACGGCGTCGGTGCGCAACAGCACCGGGCCGTCGGGGGTGTCGGCCTCGACACCGAGTACCCGTCCGTGCTCGACCACGATGCTGGTCGCAGGGCTGTGGTCCCACAGCGCGATGGACGGCAGCGTGCGCGCCTTGTCGACCACCGTGCGGAGCAGTTCGGCGCCGGTGCCGTCGCCGCCGGCGTGCACGATGCGCCGGCGTCCGTGGGCGCCTTCGAGGCCCAGCCCGAGCGAGCCGTCGGCGCCGCGGTCCCAGCGGGTGCCCTGCCGGGCCAGCCACTCGATCGCCTCGGGCCCGGCGGCCGTGATGGCGCGGACGACGTCCGGCTCGCACAGCCCGGCCCCGGCGGCCAGGGTTTCGGCGGCGTGTTCGGCGGGGGAGTCGTCCGGCCCGACCGCGGCGGCGACGCCACCTTGCGCCCAGCCGGTGGACGTGCCGGTGCTGAGCGCGCCGGCCGACAGCACGACGCAGGGGGCGGGGGCCAGTTCGATGGCGCAGCTGAGCCCGGCGAGGCCGCCGCCGACGATCACCGGACCGCCGGCGACGACCTCGATGCGCGCGCCGCTCATTTCGGCGGCGCTCCGACGGCGAGCATGCGCTCCACGGCCGCCCGCGCGCGCTCGGCGAGCTCGGCGTCCACGGTGACCTCGTTGGTCATCGTCTCCAGGGCGTGCCGAATGCTGGCCATCGTGTTGCGCTGCATGTGCGGGCACAGGTTGCAGGGCCGGACGAAGTCGACGTCGGGGTACAGCTGGGCCACGTTGTCGCTCATCGAGCACTCGGTGATCAGTGCGACGCGGGTGGGCCGGCGCTCGGCGACGAAGTTGATCATCTGTGCGGTCGAGCCGGCGTAGTCGGCCACGTCCACCACCTCGGGCGGGCACTCGGGGTGCGCCAACACGGTGACGTCACCGGCGTAGTCGGCGCGGAGTTGCCGGATGTCGTTCGGGGTGAATCGTTCGTGCACCTCACACGCGCCGGGGTGGGTGATCACCTTCACCCCGGTCTGCCGGGCGATGTTCGCGGCGAGGAACTGGTCGGGAATCATGATCACCTCGGGCACGCCCAGGCTCTCGATCACCTGCACCGCATTGCCCGAGGTGCAGCAGATGTCGCTTTCGGCCTTCACCGCGGCCGAGGTGTTGACGTAGGTGACCACCGGCACGCCGGGGTGCAGCCGACGCAGTTCACGCACGTCCGCAGCCGTGATCGACTCGGCCAGCGAGCAGCCCGAGCGCAGGTCGGGGATGAGCACGGTCTTGGCCGGGTTGAGCAGCTTGGCGGTCTCGGCCATGAAGTGCACGCCGGCCAGCACGATCACGTCCGCCTCGACGGTCATCGCCTCGCGGGCCAACGCGAGCGAGTCGCCGACGATGTCGGAGATGCCGTGAAAGATCTCGGGGCGCATGTAGTTGTGCGCCAGGATCACGGCGTTGCGCTCGGTCTTCAGCCGCAGGATCGCGTTCACGTCGTCGGCCATGGTGGCCCACTCGACGGCGGGAACGACATGTTCGACCCGCCGGTACAGGTCCGCGGCGCCGATCAGGGTGCTGGTCATCGGGGTTCCTCCTCGCTCGAAGCCCTCTTATGCTACATCTGAGCAAAAGGGAGTGCAATCCGTCCGAGTTCGGGGGCCCGACGGCTCACCGGACGGGCGCACTGCCGCACACCCGGCGCGTCCGCACGTCACTCTGCTGCCCTTACGTACACTCTGCTGCCCGCGTAAGGGCAGCAGAGACGCTGCAGAGGCAGCAGAGTGAATGTTGATCAGGGCTTCGTCCGGATTCGTGGGCAGGTGTCGCGCCTCAGAGTCCGCGCGGGCGGACGGCAGGGAGCAGGCTGAGACTTCGCATGCTGAGACGGTGCATTTCCTACGGAACCGTAACCTACGGTATCGTAGATTCATGTTCCCCATCGTTGACGACCACCAGGCCCCGACGAAGGCATCCGTGCCGGTGGTGATCCAGGGCGGCATGGGTGTCGCCGTATCGTCCTGGCAGCTGGCCCGCGAGGTGTCCATGAGCGGCCAACTCGGCATCGTCTCAGGCACCGCGCTCGACGGCGTGCTCGCACGCACCCTGCAGGACGGCGACCCGGGCGGTCATCGCCGCCGCGCGCTGGCCCACTTTCCGTCGCCCGAGATCGCCCAGCGCATTCTGGCCGCCTACTACCTGCCCAACGGACGGGGCCGCGGCAAGCCGTACCGACCGCACCCGACGTTGACCATTTCACCTAGCCGGACTGCTATCGAACTCAGCCTGGCCGCCAACTTCGCCGAAGTGTGGCTGGCCAAGGAGGGCCATGACGGCGTGGTCGGCATCAACATGCTCGAGAAGATCCAGACCGCCAACGCCTCCGCGATTCTGGGCGCGATGCTGGCCGACGTCGATTACGTGATCATGGGTGCCGGGGTGCCGCGTGAGATTCCGCGGCTGCTCACCGATTTCGCCGCCGCACGCACCGGACGTCTCACCATCGACGTGGCCGGAGCCACCAGGGCGCACGTGGCCGAACTCGACCCCGTCGCGTACCTGGGTGCCGACCTGCCGAAGATCAATCGGCCCAAATTCCTCGCGATCGTGTCGTTGCACGTTCTCGCCACGTACCTCAATCGCGACCCCGAGACCCGTCCGGACGGCTTCGTGATCGAGGGTCCGCGAGCCGGCGGCCACTCCGCTCCGCCCCGCGGACGCATGGTGCTCGATGAGACCGGCGAGCCGATCTATGGTCCCAAGGACGAGGCCGACCTGGCCAAGATCAACGAACTGGGCCTGCCCTACTGGCTGGCCGGCGCCTACGCCTCCCCCGAGAAGGTGGCCGAGGCGCGCGCCGCCGGTGCGGCCGGCGTCCAGATCGGCACGTTGTTCGCGCTGGCGTCCGAATCGGGCCTGCTGCCCGCCCTTCGCCACCGGCTGATCGCCGAACTCGAAGACGAGACCCTGAGCGTGCGCAACGACCCCCGCGCATCGCCGACCGGGTTTCCGTTCAAGATCGCCGAGTTGGGCGGCACCCTCGCCGACGACGACCAGTACGAGGCGCGGGAGCGCATCTGCGATCTGGGTTACCTGCGCTCGCCGGTCGAGCGTCCCGACGGGTCGATCGCCTACCGTTGCGCGTCCGAGCCGGTGCACATGTTTTTGCGCAAGGGCGGCGACGAGGCCGAAACGACCGGTCGCAAGTGCCTGTGCAATGCCCTGATGGCCAACATCGGCCTCGGCCAGGTGCGCCGCAACGGCTACGTCGAGCAACCGGCGGTCACCCTCGGCCAGGATCTGGAAGGTGCGCGCGCCCTGATGGCGCACCACCCCGGCGGCTGGACGGCGCGGCAGGCGATCGACTGGCTGCTGGGTCAGCAGGGCCCGGACGAGGCGGCGCGGGTGCTGGTCGGCGCCACGGCGTAAGCCGGACCCGCACACCCGCGGATCAGCCAAGCCCGTTCGCCGATCGGGTGCGCGAACCTCTCGTTCAGCGGGCGCGCACCGAGGGCAGTTTGGTGCCCGCCACCTGACGCTCGGCCAGCACTTCTCGACGAAACCGGTACAGCCGGGCCGGACGCCCGCCGGTGCCGGCGTGCTCGCCGGTCGGCTCGACCAGATGTTGCTGTTCGACCAGCCGGCGAAAGTTCTGGGTGTGCACCGGCTGACCCGCCAACGCTTCCACGCAGGCCTGCAGTTGACCGAGCGTGAACTGCGCCGGCATCAACTCGAACACCACCGGACGGTATTGGATCTTGGCCCGCAACCGGGCCACGCCGGTGGCCAGCACCCGGCGGTGATCACCGTCCATGCGGGTGCCGGCCTGGGCGGCCGACCGGCTGGAGGAAACCGGCGACTCCGGCACCAGCCCGGCCTCGTAGAGCACCTCGTAACGCTGCAGCGCCAGGTCGGGTTGCCACGGCCGTCCATCGAGGCCGAAGGTGATCGCGCAGCGTTGCCGGCGCGTCCGGACCGCTGCTTCGCCCGCCCAGGCCTTCAGGGCCGGTACGAGGGTGGCGCCCGAGTCGTCGCTGCCACGACGGTCCTCCCACGGGAAGAGCTCGTACCAGCCTCGCCACCGGCCGGCGCGCGGAGTGAGCCCGCGGACCAGGCCCAGGTACGACACCGAGATGGTGCGGGTGCCGCTGCCGTCCCGGTCGCGGTCGGCGAAGGTGTACAGCTGCTCGAGGTAGCCGACGCTCAGCCCGGTCTGCTCCTCGACCCAGGCCCGGACGGCGGTCTGCAGCGATCGATGGCCGGGCAGCACCGGGCCGGCGGGCAGGCGCGGCGCGTCCGGCAGGCTCAACACGCACGGTTCACCGTTCACCAGGGCGACAATCACGGCCAGCACTTCGGCCGCGATCGGTTCGCTGGACATCGGCACCTCTGCTCGGGGACGGGTTGGTCGCAGGATAGCGGCAGCCGCGTCGGTGACGGGCGCGACCGCCGCACGGTTGATTCCTGTGAGTTGGCCAAGGGGTCCGGAACAGGTCTTGGTTCTGTCGGCGATCCCGTCTAGAGTCACATGCACGGAGCTCAGGAAGTGACTTCTCAAGAGCCGGCAGCGGATTGCAAGCCGGTCGCGTCCCTCGTCGGACGCATCCCCTGTCCTTCCTGAGCTCGCCAACGTTCAGCTGCTGACAAGGTGATTCACGCCGATCCTCACCTGTGGTAAGGCAGCCGCCGGACGGGCCTGGGCGCGGGTCCGTCCCGGCCCATCGAGCGAGCCAATGCCAAGCCGAATGCTCCGGCCATGTGGTTTTCGCCACCGGTCGCACCGGGTCAGGCGAGCCCCAGGTACTCCTCGAGGGTGAGGTTCGAGCGCGACCCGAAGTTCTTCGCGTGCGCGGTACCGATGTAGCGGTAGTGCCACGGCTCGAAGGCGTAGCCGGTGATCTTCTCCTTGCCGTTCGGGTAGCGCAGGATGAACCCATACCGCCAGGCATTGGCCCACAGCCAGCGGCCGGTGTTCGTGTTGCGCACCCCCAGGCCCCAGGTGGCCCCGTCCCACAGATCGACCGCCAGGCCGGTCTGATGCTCGCTGCGTCCCGGTGCCGCGTTGTAGCGACGGGCCATGGATTCGCTGCCGTACTCCTTGATCTTGCTGGCCAGGATCTGGCCCTGCAGCGCGTAGCTGCGGTAGCCGCTGCGCACCCGGATGGTGACCCCCTTGGCCCGGGCCGCGGCGATCAGGGTGCTCAGGGCGGCCTGAGTCTGCCTGGTCAAGCCGTACGGAGGGGTGACGCTGCTGCGGCGATGGTCGGCGTTGATCGGATGTGTCTTCGAGATGACCGGAACGCCGTTGACGGTGAAGGGCCGGTTGCGCTGGGCCGCGGTGCGGGTGTCCTTGGGCGCGGCGGTGGCCGTGGCCGTCGGCGTCCTGCTCGGCTTCGCCGCGCTGATGGTTGCCGCGGGGGTCGTGCTCGTTGCACCGGTGGGGCTGGTCACGACACTGGGGGTGGTGGACAGTGCCGGCGCCGGACCGGCCGCAGGGGTGGCCGGGGTCGCCACGGGTGCCGCGGCCGAGCAGCCGATCAGCGCGAATGCCGTGACCAGGGTGAGCAGGTACCTGCCGCCCGGACGGACGTGGTCCAACGAACGCGGACGCTGACCTGGCACCGGTTCACGATAACGCAGCACCGAGCGGGGCTCGCGCGATCAGCCGAGCCGTGCGCGCTCTTCGGAGAGATTGCGCCGGGCCGCATCGTTCCACAGTGAGTGGCCGCGCTGCGTGTGGAACAGCTCGGCCCGAGCGAGCAGATCGTCCAGCACGGCGAGCCGGCCACGCCGGTACGTCTCGTCGTCGTAGCGGGCGTACTCCTCGCGCACGTCCCGGGCGTACACGTGGTAGCGGCCGCGGGGCTGGCCGAGCACGGACAGGTCGGCGTCGACCAGCAATGCTGCATTGCGGTCGCCGGGTGCCGGGTGGTGCTCGATCGTGCCCAGCACCAGCCGGACGACCTCGCTCACCTCGCCGGAGGGCAGCGCGCCGGCCAGGCGCTCGCGGGCCAGCTCGGCGGACGCCCGTTCGTCGGCTCCGGGAGTTCCGTCGTACACGGCGTCGTGGAACCAGGCGGCCAGCAGCACCAGCCGGGGGGCCGGTTCGGCGTCGGTGAGCTGCCGCAGCGCGTCCAGGCATTGGGCCAGGTGGCGGACGTCGTGGTAGACCCGGTGCTGTTCGCTCCACCGCTCGATCAGCTCCTCACGCAGTGCGTCCGCTTCGGGCAACGGCCACGCGGCCGTCACCGCGGTGCGCGCCAGCGTCCGGGTCGGTGTGCGCTGCGCCGGACGCACCCGCAGCCCGGCGGCGACCAGCCGCTTCAGCAGCTCGGTGGAGCCGACCTCGACCGCTCCACGCGCGATCAGTTCCGGGTAGCGCGCCACCGGCACGTCGTAGTGGTCGTGGTCGAAGGCCCTCGCCGGCAGCCCGGCCGCCTTGGCGAAGGCGTGCAGCTCGTCGAGCGAGGCGTCCGAGACCAGGTGACCGAACTGCGTACCGTGGGCGGGCCAGCGCGGCGGATCGACGAGAACGGCCATGTCAGCTGCTGCGCCGCTGCTCCGTGCCGAAGGTGGCGGTGAACGAGGCGCTGTCGATCGCGTGCGCCAGCAGGGTGAACCGGCAGCCTGCGCTGGTGGCGTCGTCGGGCACGTCCAGGGTGTCGACGTCGAGTGCGTACACAGTGAACACGTAGCGGTGCGCCGGGCCGGGTGGGGGACAGGGGCCGCCGTAGCCCAGGTAACCGTAGTCGTTGGTCCACTGCCGCATCGACGCCTGCGGGCCCTGGTCGGGATCGAGCGAGGTGAGGTGCTGCGGAATGTCGAAGGCGATCCAGTGCCACCAGCCGCTGCCGGTGGGGGCGTCGGGGTCGAAGCAGGTGACGGCGAAGCTCTTGGCGGATTCAGGAGCGTCCGACCAGGTCAGATCGGGGCTGATGTTCTGACCGCCGCACGAGGGTTCGCAGTGCGTCGGCTCGATGGTGGAGCCGTCCGGAATGGCGGCGCTGCTGAGATGCATGCTCTCACCCTAACCTTGGGGCATGACGTCGGTGGAGGGGCTCGGAGGCTGCCAGGTGATCGTGGAATTGCCGGCCGCCGATCAGGACGATCTGATCGCCGCCGGTGAGGTGCTGATCCAGGAACGCCTCGACTGCTGGACGGTGCCGGTGGCGCGCAGCGCGGAACTCGCCGGCCTTCGCCAGGTGTTCGGACGCCGCGTCCGGCTGGGCATCGCCGACCTGCGCAGCCCCGCCCAGGTATCGGACGCACTGGCGGTCGAACCCGACCTGGTGCTCTCGCCGTTCGCGAGCGCCGAACTGGTGGCCGCAGCGTCCGGCACGCCGATCGTGCTCGGTGGGCTGACCCCCACCGAGGTCGACGCGGCGCTGCGCCTGGGCCCTGCGGCCGTGCAGGTGATTCCCTGCGACGCGCTCGGTTCGCTCTACGCGCGGACGCTGACCGGCATGTTCGAGGGCGAGCCGCTGATCGCGGCCGGCAAGCTGGAACGTTTTCAGTGTGAGATGTGGCTCGAGGCGGGTGTGCTGGCGGTGGCACCGTCCGGCACGTTCACCAGGGCGGACGTCGAGGATCCCGACCTGGCCGACCTGCGCCGGCGCGCGCAGGGTTACAACTTCTAGCTGCGCCGGCGCCGGCGCAGCACCGCCCCGACACCGAAGAGCAGGATCATCACGCCGAGCAGGCCGCCGGCCACCAGGATCAACTGGTCGATGAACGGGCTGCCACTGGAGGGCAGCGTGGCCACCGTCGGGTGCTCGGCGGGTGTCGTGACCGCGGGGGCCGGCGCGACGGCGGGCTGCTGCAGCCCCGCGGTGACCGCGTCGGCCGGCTGCAGTTGCACCGGCAGGCGCAGCGTGGACGCCGCCGCCTCCGCGGTGCCGGAGAAGCTGAGCTTCAGCTCGACGACGCCGCTGGACGGCAGGTCGTCCGGAAGCGGCACGTAGACCTCAAAGGCCCCACCGCTGCCGGTCAGGGACTGCACGCCCTCGCCCGTCGGCCGGCCTTCGATGGTGACCACCACCTGTGCCCCGGTCAGCGGACGCCGGTTGGCGTGCAGCAGGGTGCCGGTCACCGGCACGAGTGAGCCAGGCGCCCCGACGCTGGACTGGGCCTTCGCCTTGAGCGTGGCCGGCTGCGGCGCCGCGTTGGCGGTGCCGGCGCTGAGCGACAGGGCCAGTACCAGGGAGGTGAGGAAGACGATGACCCGACGCATCATTGCCCCCGATCGCGGGTGGTGGGCTGCTGAGAACCTCATCGTGATGGCCAGGCCCCGTCGGGGGATCGAGGCACGCCGAGCCGGTACGGAATCGGACCGTTTTGGTCGACCCAAAACCTTAAGGTATCTTGAGAGCCGAGCCAGCTTTTCTCAGGGGGTAACACCGCATGTATCAACCGCGACGCTCCGGGGGCCATTCCGCCCAGCGAAGCAGGGCCGCGGCCCCCAGTAATGCCGTCGCCCAGGCGCCACGCCGGGCCACTCGCCGCTGGTATGTGGCGGCCGCCGACCGGGCGGGGGCGATCTTTCTCGGCCTTGCCGTCACCGCGACCGCGGGCGCTCTGACGCTGGCGGGCACCGCCACGGCGGCACCGGCAGCCACCCCGGTTACCACTCCCGACACGTCCCTGCGTGAGGGCGGGGTGTCGCGCGAGGCCGTCCGTCCGCAGATCGCCGCCGAGGACGTGCTCGCCGTCGAGGCGGCCAGCCAGTCCACCGTTGCCAACGCCGGCGCCGTGCTGCAGCCCACCCGCACGATGTACGCCAAGAAGCCCCTCACCGCGCTCAACACACCGAGCGCCGGCGCCAAGAAGGTGGCCAGCGTCAAGGTCGCGGCCAAGGTGACCGTCACCCCGCAGACCTCCGGCAAGTACCGCTTGGTGAAGGTGAACGGCGACGAGGCGTGGGTGCTGAAGACGGCGCTGTCGAACAGCAAACCGACCGAGAACCAGATCGTCGACGCCACGGCACAGGCGGCCACCCGCAAGGTTCCGGGCGGCTCCGTGCTCGGCCTGCAGCCGGAGGCCATGGTGGTCTACCGCGCCGTGATGGCTCGCTGGAACGTGAAGAACGTCGGCGGCTACCGCACGCACAGCCGTTCGGTGCACCAGTTCGGCCGGGCGATCGACTTCATGACCTACACCAACACCGCCCAGGGCTACGCGGTTCGCGACTTCTTGGTGGCGCACGCCAAGGAGTTCGGCGTCGACCACATCATCTACCGCCAGCACATCTGGACGCCCTACAAGCCGGTCTGGCGGTTGATGGAGGACCGGGGCAACCCGACCGACAACCACATGGACCACGTGCATGTGGCGGTCAAGGACCGCTGAGCCGCTCTGGGGTTCCGGCGGCCAGGGCGTGGAAGATTCGAGCCGCGCACTCACCCGGCGGCGCCGCGCTGGTTAGGCTGCGGGTATGCAGACTCCCGTTGACCCCACCACCACCGCGGCCTGGAGCAAGCTCAGCGACCTTCACGCCGGATACGTGCCCGACCTGCGCGGCGCCTTCGACGCCGACCCGCAGCGCGCCGAGACCTACTCGTTCACCGCCGCCGACCTCTACGTCGACATGTCGAAGAACCTGATCGACGCCGACGTGCTGGACGCGCTGGTCGACCTGGCCGACCAGGTGGGGGTGGCCGCCCATCGCGACGCGATGTATGCCGGCGAGCGGATCAACGTCACCGAGAACCGGTCGGTGCTGCACACCGCGCTGCGCCGGCCCAAGGGCGAGGTGCTCGAGGTGGACGGTGTCGACGTCGTCGGGCAGGTGCACGAGGTGCTGGACGGCATGTACGCGTTCGCCGAGCGGGTCCGTTCCGGCGAGTGGGTGGGCGTCACCGGCAAGAAGATCACCACCATCATCAACATCGGCATCGGCGGTTCCGACCTGGGTCCGGTGATGGTCTACGAGGCGCTGAAGCCTTACGTGACGCCCGGTCTGGAGGCCCGCTTCATCTCCAACATCGATCCCACCGACGTGGCCGAGACGACCAAGGGCGTCGATCCCGAGACGGTGCTGTTCATTGTCGCGTCCAAGACCTTCACCACCCTCGAGACGCTGACCAACGCCCGGCTGGCCCGGCAGTGGCTGCTGGACGCGCTCACCGAGACCGGGGCCATCGACGGCTCGCAGGCGCAGCAGTCGGACGCGGTCGCCAAGCACTTCGTGGCCGTCTCGACCGCTCTCGACAAGGTCGAGGCGTTCGGCATCGACCCGGCCAACGCGTTCGGTTTCTGGAACTGGGTGGGCGGACGCTACTCGGTCGACTCCGCGGTCGGCCTGCCGCTCGTCCTGACCCTCGGTGCCGACAACTTCGCCGACCTGCTGGCCGGCTTCCACGCGATCGACACCCACTTCGCCACTGCCGAGCCGCGCCGCAACGTGCCGCTGCTGATGGGCCTGCTGAACGTCTGGTACGTCAACTTCTTCAAGTCCACCTCGCATGCGGTGCTGCCCTACGCGCAGTACCTGCACCGCTTCGCGGCCTACCTGCAGCAGCTGACGATGGAGTCCAACGGCAAGGGCGTCCGGCTGGACGGTTCGCCGGTCGACACCGAGACCGGCGAGGTGTTCTGGGGCGAGCCCGGCACCAACGGCCAGCACGCCTTCTACCAGCTGATCCACCAGGGCACCCAGCTGATCCCGTGCGACTTCATCGCGGTGGCCAACCCGGCCCACCCGCTCAAGGACGGCGACGCCGACGTGCACGAGCTGTTCCTGGCCAACTTCTTCGCCCAGACCAAGGCCCTGGCCTTCGGCAAGACGGCGGACGAGGTGCGTGCCGAGGGCACGGCCGAGGCGATCGTCAGCGCCCGGGTGTTCAAGGGCAACCGGCCCACCACCTCGATCATCGCCCCGGCGCTGACCCCGTCCGTGGTCGGGCAGCTGATCGCGCTGTACGAGCACATCACCTTCGTTCAAGGTGCTATCTGGGGCATCGACAGCTTCGACCAGTGGGGGGTGGAGCTCGGCAAGCAGCTGGCTCTGCAGATCGCCCCCGCGGTCGCCGGCGACGAGGCCGCGCTGGCGGCGCAGGATCCCTCGACGAAGAACCTGGTCGGCTACTACCTGGCGCACCGCGCCTGATTTGTAGCGGGTGTCCGGTAGACGGGGTCACAGGCACGAATTCAAGGCAAGACAGCTGTCCGCTGAACGCCGATCAGACCATCACAGGACCGTGTGGGGTCGGCTCTGCGGTTGTGCCTGTGGCCGCGATGCGTCCGAGAAGACCAATGCGGTGGTGAAGCAGCGCAACGCGCGTGCGCGCTCCATCCCGATCTCACTCAACAGATTCGCGCCGGCAGCGCAAGATCCGTCCAGGGCGATCCGGTCGTTCAACCCTGTGCGCCACACCTGAAGGCTTCCCGCTCGCCCGCAGCGGCGCGGTCGGACGGGGTTGGGTGCTGCGCATGGCTAGAATCAGCGTGTTTGACCCTTGGGCACGTGCGCGGAGAGGAAAGCGAAGGTCTATGAATCTGGCCGACTTCGCCACGGAGCACCAGCTTCACCGCGTCGGCGCGCGTCCCAAGCTGTGGCAGTACCTCAAGCAGACCTGGGACCGTCGAGACTTCGCCATCGCGATGGCCCGATTCCGCATCCAAGCGGCGCAAGAGACCAACCGGCTCGGCATGGTGTGGCTGGTTCTCCAGCCCACACTCAACGCTTTGATCTACGGGCTGATCTTCTATTTTCTGCAAACCGGGGGCAACCGTCCCGCCGACTACCCGGCCTACATCGTGATCGGCGTCTTCCTCTTCGAGTACTTCAGTAAGTCGTTGAACAACGGCGCCAAGTCAATCACTGGTAATCGTGGTCTGGTGCAGTCACTAGCGTTTCCCCGGCTCGCCCTGCCGGTTGCCGTAGTGATCGAGAATTTTATGCAGCTGGTACCGATGATGGGGGTGATGGTGATCTTCTTGATCGGTATGGGGCACTTTCCGACTTGGGAGTGGCTTCTCATGGTGCCCCTCATTGGGCTGTACACCCTGTTCAACACAGGTGTGGCGCTGTTCGCCGCCCGACTGACGGTTCACGTGCGTGACCTGACTCAGATTCTGCCCTTCGTCAACCGGATCCTGTTCTACACCTCGGGCGTACTGTTCGCAGTGGACAAGATCTTCGCAGCGTATCCGTGGGCAATCCGTCTGTACGACTTTCATCCGATCTACCAGGTCCTACAGATCGCACGCGGTCTGCTGATGCACCAGGGGTTCTATACGCTGCACTACTGGCTGTATTTTGCCCTGTGGTCGGTGGTGGTCTTCGTGGTTGGTCTGCTGTTCTTCTGGGTCGCCGAGGAGCGATATGGGCGAGATTGACCGGCCCGGCGGTCAGCAACCGACCGAGCACGCACAGCCGGTCGGGCGGCTGCCGGTGGTGGTGGTGGACGACTTGCACGTCAAGTATCGCGTGTTCGCCGGCGGGCGCGCCGCCGAGGGCAACGCTGCGGCGTCCGGCCTGTTGAAGCGCACCCGCGGCATTCGCACCGTCCACGCGCTCAAGGGCATCACGTTCACGGCGTATCAGAACGAATCCATCGGCATCATCGGGCACAACGGTTCGGGCAAATCGACGCTGATGCGAGCGATCACCGGCTTGACTCCGCCCGAGAGCGGGGCGGTGTACGCGTCGTCCAGGCCGAACCTGCTGGGCGTTGGGGCCGCTTTGTTGCCCGACCTGTCGGGCGAGAACAACATCATTCTGGGTGGCTTGGCGTTGGGCTTCACCAAACGCGAGGTGCGCGAACTGCGGGATGAGATCGTGGCGTTCGCAGAGCTGGAGCAGTTCATCGACCTGCCGATGCGCACCTACTCCTCAGGCATGCAGGCGCGGCTCAAGTTCTCGATAGCCACGGCAAAGCAGCATGAGATCTTGATCGTGGACGAAGCCCTCTCCGTTGGTGACAAAGGATTCCGGGCGCGCAGCGAGGGACGCATCCGCGAGATCCGCGAGAACGCGGGCACGGTCTTTTTGGTGTCGCATTCGATGGGGTCGATTCGCGACACCTGCGAGCGCACAATCTGGATCCACCGAGGTGAACTGCGCATGGACGGGCCTACCGACGAAGTGGTCAGGGTCTACGAGGAATCGAAAGGGCGCTGAGCGACACCGAACGGCACAGAATCACGCCTAACTGCCTCGATTATTTCAGCGATGGCGATGGATTCGCTGGGGCGCAACTTGAAGGATTGCACGTCGCCCGCGCGGATCATCGAGACGAACTCGGCCAACTCGTAACGCAGGCCATCGCCTTCAAAACGCGAATAGTAGCGGCGAGCGCGGGCGGGGTCTTCAAAACGGGTTTCGAAATACTCCGTCTTCCACCATGGGGCAGGCACATACAGGTATCCTTCAGTGCCGGCCACGATCAACTCACCTTTCGACTTCACCCCGATCCCCGTACGCGCTGTCGCGACGGCCTGCGGGTACGTCAAGTCGATCTTGGTGAAGGTCTCGACGGCTGCGTTCTTGGGCCGTAACGAGGACGCGCGCAGGTCAACGAAGTCGACGCCGAGGAGTTTGATGATCGCCAGCAACGGGTAGCTTGCCAACTCGGACACACTGCCGCCGTCGGCAGGATCGTACTCACGGCCCGCCGAGACCAGCTTGGTGAAGGTCGCCTCTACAGAGCGCACGGTACCGATCTCGCCCATACGGGCGATCGCGATCATGCGTTGAAAGCCGGGGGAGAAGGCCGTCTTGATTGCTTCCAGCAACACCAGTCCGCGCTCTTCGGCAAGCGCGAACAGCTCACGGGCTTGCTCAGCTACAAGCGTCAGAGGCTTTTCGCACAGCACGTGCACCCCACGATTGAGTGCGCGGCGGGCATACTCTGCATGGCTGCCGTGCGGTGATGCGATGTACAGGGCGTCCACGGTGGCCAGCAGGTCGTCGAAGTTCCTGTGGGCGCGCGCCAACTCATGGCGTTCGGCGAAAACCTCGGCGCTGTCGAATCGCCTGGACCAGACGCCCTCAACGTTGACGCCGCTCACATAGCGTGCCTCGTTCACGAACCGATCGGCGATCCGTCCAGCTCCCACTACTCCCAGCTTCAGCACGCCACCCGCGGATTCGTTGCGCAGTTGCGTACTGGAGACGCCCTTGGTGCGCTCGAGGTACACCACCTGGCAGTAGTCCTTCAGGTAGTCGAAGGCTCCTAGCCAATCCGAACCGATCGCGAAGATATCAACGCCCAGTTTTTGAATGTCATGAATCTTCTGACCTTCGTACTCTTCTACGATGATCTGGTCAGCTAGACCGCTCTCTTCTACATTGCGAATGCGGGCCAGCAACGGTTGATGCACGTTCAGCTTGCCGCGGCTGTCGTCATAGCTCGATGAGGTGACACCCACTATCAACTCATCGCCGAGTGCCTTGGCGCGTTCGAGCAGGCGGCGATGGCCTTCATGGAACAGATCGAAGGTACCGTAGGTGATGACGCGCATGAAACTCCCTCAGCTGAGTACGGCGTCTAGATTCTGTCAGAGTTCACTGGATCCTTCGCGGGATGAGGGGATCAATGGTCGCGAGCGCGGTCAGCGAGGCGCTCGGCCGCTGCGACGAACGCGGCGATCGGGCCCTCAGGAAGGTCACCCAGCACAAGGCGCTTGAGCGCAAGCCGAGCCGGCGCCAGCGGATCATCGCCGAGAGCGGAGTCAATCGCGGACAGGACCGATTGCGCGGTATCAATTCGGTAAGCGGCCCGCTGAGCGGGAAAGCGCTCGATGAATTCCGACGCCGGTATTGCGGCCGGGTTGGTCACAATGACCGGTCGCTCCGTCTGCAGAAAGTCACTACCCACGCTAGACACGTCTGTGATGAGAACGTCAGCGCCCGCGAGGGATTCTTGCAGGGTCTCGACCGGAGAGTCGTCCAACACCCGGTGACTGCCACCGGACCGCAGCAGATCGTTCACCCGCTCGCGGGCGGCTCGAAAATCGGCCCGCTGCACGCCCGTCGATGGGTGCGGTCGGAACCAGATGGTCAACTCTGGCCGCTGCGCGAGCAGCAGGGTGATCATCTCTTCGCCGAAGAGTGCTAGCGACGAGTAGTTGGTGGCCTCGGCGTAGCCCTCGAAGGTGGGTGCATACAGCACGACCTGCCGATCATGATCATGGCCCGTGGGGCGACCGGCCGCGAGTCCGGCCACTTGGGGCCGTCCGACGATGACGAAGGCCGACTCAGGGATGGCAATCTGGGCTCGCCGGTAGCGATCGATGGCGGACGGGCCAGCCACCCAGATCTCGTCATAGACTTTTGCGATCGGACTGGCACTGGTCGCCTTGTCGCTGTCACCGTGTCCCAAAAAGACATGCTTGAGAGTCGCGTCCCGCCACAGGTCCCCATTTTTCTGGCCGTTCGCCAAGTAGAAGGCAACGCGCACGCTCGGGCGACACGCGGTTTCCAGCTGCCGCGGCGCGGGCGCGTACACGACGTGTCCGGCCGACGGAGCAAGCACCGCCAGCTGGCTCGCCTCGCGCACGGCCACAATGGGGGGCTCTGCAAGCGCGTCGAAGCCGACGATCCAGGGGTTGAACAGATACTTGGCCTGTGCGACCCCCCCCGACACGTGGACGATCCAGCGGGGGTTTGCCAAGTCGAGTTTCTGCACCACTTGGCTCTCGACGGCGAGCGTGTTACGCCCCAGCAGTATGGCGTCCCTCACCATCCACGCTGAATAGGCAAGCGCCACCAGCGCAGCGGCCGCCGACCAGTAGGGGGACAAGGGCAGGGCGATCAGGGCAAGCAGGGCTGTGGCCACCTCGATCGCGAGCAGAGCGCCAGGCCAACTCGAAGCACGCCCGTAAACCACCGCGTAGGAGTGCGTGGCTGCCGGTTGGACGGCTGCACCTGGGCGGTACGTCAATGGAGGCTGCCGTTGGAACAGCCATTGCGCGACGACCACCAATGAGAACGCCGCGAGTTGCAGCGCCACCGGAACGAGTATCAGCCATTCGGACCCGGGCAGGGCGGCGACCAGCAAAGTCCAGCGGACGAGTGAACGCAGCGGCCCTCCCCAGCCCACAATGACCAACAGTTGAACTACGCGCGCATGGCCACTGCACGCCGCCCAGTCGAAGCCAACCCCCACGATGAAGCAGGCAATCGCGAGCCACCCGTTGTGCGTGACGGCAGCCCAGAGGGCCAGCCCGAGAGCGAAGGCCATCATGCCTAGCGATACCGGTTCCACGACCTTTGAGGCGCTGCGGCGCGCTGCGGTAGGGGACAACACCGCTGCTGCAAAAGCCTGGGGTTCCGCCTGAGGCAAGTTGGCGGGAGCCAAGGCGCGCAACCGGAGATTCACCGGCGGCCTAGCACCGGGTTCGGCATGACGTCACCGCCATGCCGTGGTGTGGTCGGCCTCACTGGAGGGGGCCGACCGGCGAGGAGGCCCCGTTCACCGTCGTGCGAGCCGCTGCCGTCGTGAACGGACTAGCTAGCCTGATCACCTGAGCTGCGCCGTCCTGTCGTCTGGTAGCGATCAACAGTTCGTCAAGAGCGGCGCCTGGTCTACGCAGCGGAACTGCTGCGACAGGAGTCATCATTCCGGTGAAGGCCTGGTCGCCGAGGGCCGTGGTGCCGCTGGTGTACTCACGGATCGGGCACTTCGAACTTGGAGTAGTGGGCAACAGGTTCACGACGCCCAGATCTGTTCGCGAGCCGATGTCCTCGCCGGGGACGCCCACCACGAAGGACTGTTGGCCAGCGCACTGTCGCATGATGGCCACTGATGAACCGAACAGGTCCCCCGACTCGGTGGAGCCAGGTACGCCGGCCGAATCTTGGCTGCGTGCCGATAGCCATTTGATTGAGGTTGATGTCACCGTGAAGGGCTGAATGCTGCCGGCATCCTTGTCGGAACCGACGTCCTCGTGCGGAATGCCCACCAGCACCATCGTTCCGTCCTTGGTGATCACCTCGCCGAATCGGTCGCCGGCCTCAACCGAGTCCGGGACCCCGGCCGAGTCCTGGGTGTAGCCCGAAGCCGAGAAGCCCCCGCTGCTGTTGAACCTCAGCACGATCGCAGAACCGGAGTCCGACTTGCTGCCGACATCCTCGCCGGGAATGCCGATGACGGCGATGGTGCCGCTCGCCCCGATCGCCGAGCCGAAGCCATCGCCCGCTTCGTCGGCCCCAGGAACCCCACCTGTGCTCTGCGAAATGGTGCTTGTCGATGACCGTTCACCGGCGGCGTCAAGCCTGATCACATGGACAAGGCCGCCGCTGGTTGTACTGGTCTTCCCCTTGGGCTCGCCGATCAGCAGTACGGGCAGAGGGTTGTTGATCGCGCCCAAAGCAGAACCGAAACTGCCCAGCTGGTCAGGCGTTGCGTCATCGGCTGGTGTAACGGGCGAAGTGATCTCATCAATGGTGTCGGACCGAAGGCCCTCCGCCGACCCGTAGAGAAGGTAGACCCGGCCGGTGCCGGTGCCCGACGCGCCGTTCAACGCCGGGGCCCCCAGCACGAGATCGGCGTATCCATCCGAGTTGATGTCCTTGATCACCCAGTTCGTGTAGCGGTTGGTGTTCGACTCGTGGAATCCCTCGTCGGAGGGACTGATCGTCTGGGTACGGCCGTTTCCGTACCGCACCTCAACGGACCCGCGTTCTGTCGAGGTGCCCGGATCGATGAAGGCCTGGTCCACCTGGCCGTCATCGTCGAAGTCGTTGTACTTGGCCGCGGCCGGAGTGACTGTCACGGTTGCGGAAGCGGACGTGCGTCCCTGCACCGAAGTGGCGGTTATGGTCGTGGTTCCCACACTCACTCCGGTGACCACACCGCTGGGATCAACGGTGGCAACGGCAGGGTTGCTCGACTTCCAGCCGATTCCCTTCTGGGTCGCGTTGGTCGGCAGAAGGGTGGCTTTCAGGGTCGCGGTGCTCTCTTCCATAACCGCGAGATCCGACTGGTTCAATGAGACGCTGACCACCGGAATTACGTTCGTGCCGAGCTTTGTCAGCTTATACAGATACTCACTGTGTTCCTCGGACGCAGCCGTGGCCGTGGCGTTGGTGACCCGCACTGACGGATCGTCGCCGGACAGGCTGGTTCCGTTCAGGTTCGCGGACCCGACGAACATGGCGGAGTACTTCTTGCCGGCGAGCGTGTAACTCATGCTGATCGTCTTGTCGTGCACATTGCCGAAAACGAAGTTCGAGATCAGCTTGCGCAGCGACTCACTCATTGAAAAATAGGTGTCGGTGATGTCTTGAACCGTCGGTGGGCCCGCGAGTACTTTGACTGTACAGCCGTCCTTCTGAAGTGCCACCATCGCGTTCATCACTGGCTTGCGGGCACTGCTGAAAAGCGAATGCGACGCGTAGACCTTGCACGAAGACTTCTTGCCTCCCAGCTTGGCGTTGGTTCGGGCCGCCAAATAGTCGCCCTCAAAATCGACGGTGCGGGGCGACAGCAGGAACAGGAATTCATTGGAAGTAGCCCCCAGGCCGTTTCTCGCTGCGTTAGTGAACGCGGCAGTGCCCTGCGCATTTTTGACGGGGGTCCAATAGGTATCGAGCAAATTGTTGTAGCCAAGCTCATCGCCAAAGATCACGATGCCGCTGTTGGATTTCTTGCCACCGGAGGCACCGTTGAGATTCGCCGAGGTGATCCAAATCACATTGCTCCAAAGCTTGCCGGTGGAATCCTTTGCTTTCGAAAAGAGGGCAAACTTGGAATGAAATATGGCACCCGGAACTCTGGAGATGCAAGAGCCGTTGCCGTATGGGCACAACTGTAGTACGCCGGCCTTCTTGAGAAGATCGGCGAGGCTGGACCCGTTGTTCAGTGCGTCATTGATCGTATAGGTGTTTCCGATGGTCTGGATGTACTTTGAGACGTCGGCGGGTGATGAGTATTGATTGATCGCGTCCCGGAACGCTTGCGTCACGCCAAAGATATCGGTTTCGGGCAAATTGTTGGGATCGTAGATCGCGTATTTGCCGGTAGCCGGATCGATGTCTGCGTGTCGACCGTCCCAGTAGGCATTGTAGATGCTGGCCCGAATGTATTCGTTTTTCGGAACCGATTTCACCAGGTAGGCGAACTCATTCGTCTGCCGCCAGTCGACGTCGTTATCGAGGTTGCCGACAGAAGTGTAGAATTCGACGCGCGATCCGGTCGATGTCGTGTAGGCGACGTCCGGCGCGACCGTCGACGGGGCCACGTTGGAGCTGGAGTCGGGTGGCTGAAGCTTGGTCGGCAACGGGGTCGAGGATGCTGGCGCGATACCGCCGGTGATCCCGAGAACGAACGCCATTGCTGCTGTAGTAACCACACGCTGGAGTCTCATGATGCGGCTCCGCCCCCCGTAAAAGCTTGTCCGACAATCTGTACAGCTTAGCTGATCTTGTTGTGCGTCCGATCGGGAGACGCCTGGCCGCAGACACGTGTAGCCGTGGGGTCAGGGGTCTGCGCGGCCCGCCAGCTTGGCAAGTGCCTTTCGAGTGCGGGCTGCAATGCCCGCCAGACCTCGGCGCACTTCGAGCCAATAGCGGCCGGAGGGATCGTTGGGCCTGGGTTCGATACGCAGTTCGCCGCCGCTGGAGACGAGGTGCCAAGGCGAGTCGACGACCCCTGAAGGTGTCGAAAAAAGCACGCGGTAGGTGCCGCTCGGGGGCCGTCCGTCGACCTCCAGTCGCGCGCTGCCCTCAGCACCGATCAGTCGTGCTGGCAACTCCGTGCGGTGGCTTGGGTGGGCCGAGTCGACCAGTATCGCCGACAGTGATAGCAGGGTCGTGCCATCGACGGTGACCCTCGGTAGGGCGAGATTGAACCCGGCATCGGTGTCACTCACCGGACCGATCGAGGGGCCGCCGTCAACCACGACACTGCGCAACCGCTGGCACAAGTCCACGGCCAGATTGCCTTTGTTGGACTTGTACGCGATCGCAGGGCGCCCGCTGAACAGCGCTGCCGAAGAAGGCATGTTGTACTTGAGCCCGCCTGCGCGGGCCAGCCCCGCCCACCGAGTGACGGCCAACAGATCCCACACGTCGGGCTCGGCCGGCCGTCCAAACGCCACGCCGGCCGGGTCAAAGGCCGCTTGTCCAGCTATTCGAAGGCCCACGCTTCCATCGGGCAGGAGGTCGCGGTGCAACGTCTGCGTCAAGGGCAGTTGCCAGGTCACCAGATCGGTGCGCGAACGTGCGCCGATCACCAGGATGTACTGAGCCAAGGCATCGGTTACGTCGACATGGGGCGCGTCGAGGATCTCGGCCAATGAGTCGGGCAGCGGTAGTACCAACCGGTCCTGGCGCTGCTGGAACGGCAACGGCGAACCGTCGGCGAGGAACCAGCCCGCTGCGACGTCGAACGTCAGGGCGCCGTCGATCCACCGCAGGTTGGAGGCTCGAGTGCGCCCAGAGAAGCCGGCGTAGAAGCGGTGAAGCAGAGCCAGCAGGTCGGGCCGGTCGGCTCGCAAAGCGATTGCGCGCGGGTACTCCCACGGGCGGGCAAGCAGGTCCCACTCGGGGGGAATGTACCGTGCTTGAATTGCGCGTGCCCGGCTGACTGCGAGGGCAGATTGATGTCGAGTTGCGCCCTGCAGCGCCCTGCCCAGCCTGCGGAGAATGCGCGAGCGATACTGGTGCATCAGCGCGCTGCGGTGCTCGGCGGCGAGTTCGGGTGCGGCGAGTGCGTTATCGATGAACGCCATCAGGTCGTCCATGCGATCCCAGAACTCGACGTCTCTTGGGCCGTAGGATTTGGAGTTGTTGGTGGTGGATGAGTGCCACAAGTAAACGGGCGTATCGGCCAGGATGCCCACCCGCTGCGCCTTCGCGTAGGCGTCCACATTGAAGTAGACGTCTTCCCAGAGCATCCGTCGGCCCTCAGGAAAACTGATGTCGGCCTGCAGCACAAAATCGCGCCGGTACAGCTTGTGCGGCACCATCGGCAGCAGTCTGTCGATCTGATGGTTCGCCTTCAGATCGATGGAGTTGCCGGCCGCAAGAGCCGGCATGCACCACCACCCATCCTTCGTCTTCGACTCTTTCAGACTGAGTAGATCGAGGCGGGCCGCGGCCGCGAACTCATACGCTCGGCGCAGTGCGTCGGGGTACAAGGAGTCATCGTGGTCCATATACAGCAGGTAGTCGCCGCGAGCCAACCGCGTCGCGACATTGCGAGGACGACTGGGCCACCCGGAGTTCTCGATCTGCTCGACTCGATAGTTCGGCCGGGTGGCGGCGAGCCGCGACAGCCGGCTCAGGGTGTCGTCGGGCGAACCATCGTCGATCAGCACAACCTCGAAAGCGTCCTGCGGCAACGTTTGGGCATCCAGTGAGCGGACCACCCGATCAATGCCATCGCCCGGTTGGTACGTGGGAACGATGACACTGATCAGCGGAGCGGGTTGCGACACCGGTTGGCCTTTCGAGCGGGCTTGCGTGACGATGTTCCGAGCATAATCGCGTTGCCCGGCCCCTTGTCGGCCCCATGGCAGGGTATGCCAACGTGTAGGCTGAGGTGCCCTCCGATCCTAGACGAGCAAAAGCGAACCTGACATGGCCACTGAGAACCCTCGCCTTTCGACCCTGCGCACCTTTCTGCGTGTCACCGGCGGTTACGAGGCGGCCTGCGATGCTGTGGCTATTGCCGCGCTGATTGCCGCGGTGGCGCTGACCGGAGGAGTCGCGGCCGCCGTTCTGGCATGGCTGGCTCTGGCCATGTCGGTCGCATTGCCACTGCGCAAGGCGCTCACCCAGGATCTGTCCGCGCCAGGCATGGCGTCTGTACTGGTCGGGTTTGGCCAGAGCGCGCGTGTCCTGGTCGTGATGGCCGCCGTCGTGCTCCGCGCAGAAGCTGGGGCGCCCGCATGGGAATCTTCGGCCTGCTACGCACTGGCGTTGCTCCTTCTCGTGGAGCGCAGCGTGCGGCGCCCGGTCGGCACGAGCGTCCCGCTGGCGGCGAATCTGCCAGCGGGACGATTGCCGCTGCCCTCGCCAAGAGTCGCGAACGCTCTGTTCTGGGCGAACAGTGCGGCCACGGCCACGCTGCTTGGAGCGGCGACGCTGCGCTACCCCTTGTGGCCCGTCATTCTGCTGTTGGTGCCTGCCGCCGCCCTCGCGATCGTCACGGTTGTGCAGGTGACTCGCTACCGAATACAGCGGCGCCGCTTCGAACATCTTCTACCCGAAATCGTCGCAGGGCTCGCCCCGCAATTCTGCTTTCACTGGCAGGCTCCCGGGGGGACCACTTATCAGGCTTCGATGTGGCTGCCCTACTTGGAACGAATCGGCGTGCCGTACTTCGTGCTGGTGCGAACCCCGGTGAATCTCGCTGAGGTTGCTCAGATCACATCGGCGCCCGTAATCATGCGACCCGGCCTATCAGATCTCGACGCAGTCATCACACCTACGCTGCGGGTGGTGTTCTACTGCAACACCGCTGTGCGCAATTCGCACATGATCCGCTTCCCGCAGTTGACCCACATTCAGCTGAACCATGGCGACAGCGACAAGGTCGCCAGCGTGAGCCCGACCTTTCGACAATACGATAAGAACTTCGTCGCAGGAGAAGCGGCCATCGAGCGATTCGCCAAGCATGGCGTAGCCACATTGCGCGAGCAGTTCGAACTCGTGGGACGACCGCAACTCGAGGGGGTTCAGCCGGCCCGCGGCCCTATCGCCGATCTTGAGGAGCGGACCGTGCTGTACAGCCCCACCTGGTCCGGTTTCTATGAGGATTCTGACTACAGCTCGCTGCCCGTCGGAGTGGAGATCGTGCAATCGTTACTCAACCGCGGCTGCAACGTCCTGTTCCGCCCGCACCCCTACGCGCGCAAGCACAGCGTGAACCAGGCGGCCTGTGACCAGATAATCGCCTTGCTCGAAAAGGACGTCCAGGCTACCGGGAGAGCGCACGTGTGGGGGCCGCAGGCCGAGCTTGAGATGAGCGTTTTCGACTGCTTCAATGCCAGTGTCGCGATGATTTCCGACGTTTCGAGTGTCGCCTCTGACTATCTGTTCTCAGGCAAACCGTTCGCGATGGTTGCGGTTTCGTCGCATGGGGCTGAGTTTGTCAACGAATTTCCGTTGGCCAAGGCAGCCTATGTGCTCAATATGGTGAATGGCAATGTTGAGGACCTCGAACCGGCACTCGACGATATGCTGGGCCCCGACTCTTTGAGCGCCACCCGCCACGCGATGCGCGCGCACTACCTCGGGGTCGCGACCTCGGTCAACTGCGCGCAGCCCTTCCTCGAGGCTGCTCGCAAGTACCTTCGATCACCCGGTGGCCAGCAACACTGACACGAGGGCGCGACGTATGGTTGAGAGCGCCTCGCCCGTTGGCCACACAAGAGAGAAGGCCCGATGCCACACAACAAACGAGCACTCTTGTGGATCGCCGCAGTGGTGGTAGCCGTGCTGGTCGTCGTCGGCGTAGGGGTCGCAATGGGCCAGAGGTCATCCGGGCCGGCCGCTCAGAGCCCGATGGCCACAACCGAAACGCCCAGCCCGACGCCGTCGCTCACAACCAGTGGTGAGCCAAGTCCCACAGCGTCACCGACTCCTACGGTGAGCCGTACCTCGGTGAAGTCGACGAGTGCCTATTGCCAGGCGTATCAGAGAATTCTTGACACCGCGCCGACCACCGAGCCCACGGACGAGGAGGGCGGCGCTGACCTCAAGAAGCTCTCAGCGACCTACGCGGCGCTCATCGAGAAGTACTCCGCAGCGGCCGAACTTGCGCCGGCAGCACTCAAGGACGACTACGCAAAAGTCATCAGATACCTGAAGGACTTCAAAATCACGCTCGACAGCGGCGACTGGAATGCGGTTCGTGCGCAACTGCGCGTGCTGTTTCAGCTGAACGACGCGATGGCAGCGATCCAGAAGCAGTCTGACAAGATTTGCAACTGACCGGTACGCTTCGGTCTCCATGCCTCCAGTGGTCCGCGCCCCCTCAGGGTAGTTCGATCGTTGCCCGTATCAGGTTGTGGTCCGACGCGATCACGCCCTCATGGCGGCCCTTCGAGTCGAGAGTGAGCGCAGTTTCCCACTCCGCCACCGCCACCGAGGCCGACGTGAAGAGGTAGTCCACATAGGTGCCGTTCACGTTTCCCGACTTCGGCGGGTCAACGGCGAAGCCGTTATAGCTGTTGTAATTGCTGCGTATGCGCTTCTCGACGGTGGCACCGATGGGTTTCGTTGACTGGTATGCATTGCCCAACGGGTCAATAAAGCCAGCCTCAGTGACCACGTCATAGGGAGCGTTCTCGGGGATGGTCTTCTTGCTGCTGTTGAAGTCGCCGGCGATGACCACTGGCAAGCCCCCACTTCGGTCCTTGATGACGGCCACCATATCTTGGGCTTGAAGCTTTCGCAGATCGTGGAAGTACGTCGACCCTGCGAGATCCTTCTCGTATTCCAGATGGGTGTTCACGAAGAAGAACGATTTACCGGTCGCACGATGGGTGAAGGTCGCCCACACGGCGTAGCGGTACTTGCCCTTGGGTGAGGTGAGTCGCTGAGTGCCGCTCTTGATCAGTTTGACGGTGCTGGTGTTGTAAACGATCTTGGTTCCCTTCGACGCCCCTCGGGATTTCGGCTTGCACTTACTGGCTGAATATCCGTTCACGCAGTTGTAGCGGTAGGGGTTCGTGATTGCGTAGGGCTTGCCGAGGCGTTGCACGATGTCGTCGAACTGCGACTGCTTGAGAGGAGTGCCGTTCGTCCCGATCAGCCTGGTCTGAGAGGCCTCCTGCAGGCCGATCACGTCCGGGTGCTGGTCGAGGACCGTGCTGACGACCCGCGAACGACGTTCCGTCCACGGCCGTTCGTTAGTCATCGGAGTATCACTGCAGTAGTGGCAGCGCACGTTGAACGACGCGACACGAACAATGGCATGGCCGCTCGGTTCGGTGGTCAGCTTGAGTTGTTTGGAATCCGCACTGAGTCGCTTTCCCGCGGCCGACACGACTCGGACCACCACCCAATACCGAGTGCGGGGAGTGAGTCGGGTGATGGTGGCAGATGATCCAGAACTGAGAGTCGTGGACGCTGCGCTCAAGTCGCTTCTGGTGGACGCCAGAATCTGATATCGCATGCCGTCACGGGCCGACCACTGGATGGTGACGCTCGTCGACCCCAGCTCGGTCAGCCTCAGGCCCACTGGCGCCAAAGAACTATGGCCGGACTCGGGTGTGGTCACTGCCACCGCCCGCGAGTAATCGTTGAGCGCGTCCAGGTTGTCCGCGACGGCACGGGCTTGTACGTAGTAGCGCGCGCCCCTCTTGAGCCCAGTCAACTCGATGCGATTGGTGTTGGTGTAGCGGATTGTGGCGTTGGTCATTGCGGCCGAACGCGAGTAGCGCACGCGATAGCGAGTGGCGCCGGCTTGCGCGGTCCATCCGACTGCGAGCGACGTCATGGCTGAATCGAGTCTCTTGATGGATCTCAAAGTCGGGTAGGGGTAGTTCTTGGTCGTCAGCTTGACCAAGGAAGAGAACTGACTCGCTACGCGGTCGTCAGCCGTCAACGCCCTGACCCGCGCATAGTACGTGGCGCCCGCACGAACATTGACAATGCGCACGGATGTGTTCTTGGTTGTCACCCTGGTTCGGTCATTGAAAGAGGCCGATCGTGACAACTGCACCTCGTAGCCACTGACCGAAGGCGCGCCCACCCAGCGAAGGGTCACGGACGTGGTGCTGCGATCGACGTGTTTCAGCCCGGACGGCGCACGTTCGGGCAACCCGCTCCTGATCGAATTGGTGACCTTGATTGCTGCCGACCCATCGACGGCTGAGGTGGAGTGGGGCGTGGCAGGCGCGGCCAGGACCGGAGCCGCGAACGCCCGGGGTGTCGCCTGACCCGAGACCGACAATACGATGGCGCTCGCAACCAGGCAGAGTGTCAGACGACGCATCAAGGGGCTCCGCTCCAATAAGGGTGTTTCCAGAACCTAACTTCGGCGAGTCCAGCGAGTCCAGTGCACGACGGCGTCCTGTACAGCAGATCCCAGTGAGAAGCCCAACCCCCCGGCCGTTCACTTGGGGAAACCCCGCGCTCGCGGTTTCCAACTAGGCTTCACCCAGGGTTGAGACTTGGGTCTGGAGGGAATCGTTGATGCGGACGGCGTGGCTGCGCTACTCGAGAGTCCTCGGTTCGCAGGCTCCGCAGTTGGTCACCGGGTTCTGCACCGCCATCGCCTTGTTGGTCGTTTTGGTGTATCCCCTTCCGGGGTCCATCCTTTGCGCGGTCGCCATGGGTGCGAAGGCATTCGCAAAGCCCGCGGCTGCTGGGTCGCGCGGCGGCGGGGGAGCGTCCTCGGCGGTCCTGGCGACCGGACTCGCTGCCTCGTGGCAACTCGTTCGGGGCGCCGATGCGACGGGAGCTGTGGCCTGCGTCCTTGTGGTGCTGGGCTTTTTGATGTTACCGACAGCGCGCCGGCTCGCGCCGCGGGCAATCGCTGCCATCAGCGTTCCCGGCCTGCGATCAAGTCCAACGATCGACGAGCTGATCGGCAGACCCTTGTGTGTTCTTGCTGTCTTGGCCGCGGTCTGGACGATCACCGGTTGGCCCGCCTGGCTCTATCTCGGGGTGGTCACGGTCGGGCTGGCGATGGTGGCGGCGGTTGCCATGCGGCTCGTCGCGCGGGGTCGTTCGCATGCCGAAGAGAGGGCGGTGAGCGCGGCCCTCGTGGACTACGCGCCGAGATTTGGTATCTACTTCGCCGGTAGAAGCGAAGCCAACTACCAGCTTTCGATGTGGCTGCCCTACCTAGTCCGCATCGGCTTACCGTTTGTGGTGCTGGCCCGCGACGCTGATCGAGTGAACGAACTGGCCCGACTGACCCAGGCACCCATCGTTGCTGTGGCTGGCGTGGAAGCGTTGGCGAACGTGGTGCCCGAGTCAGTGACGACGCTGTTCTATGTGAACAATGATGTGCTGAACCTCGAAGGCCTGAGGCTGTCGGATAGGACACATGTGCACCTCGGGCACGGCGATTCGGAAAAGCCCTCGAGCTACTCTGCGGCGTTCGGCATGTTCGACCTCATCTTCGTGGCCGGACAGGCGGCGGTCGATCGGTTCGCTCGGCACGGCGTGCTGATCGGAGCTGAGAAGTTCCGGTTGGTAGGACGTCCGCAACTCGAGGACGTCATAGTCGCGCAGCAGCCGACGAACAAGCCACCGGTGGTGCTGTACGCGCCGACCTGGCGGGGCGGCTTGGCGGACATGCAACTGGGCTCACTTGACTGGGGCGATCGCATAGTTGCCGCGTTGCTCCAATTGAACGCCTCGGTGATCTTTCGCCCGCACCCGTTCTCGGCTCGCGACGCGGACTCGCGCGTGCAGATCAGCCGGATCGACACGATGCTCGCGGGGGACGGTACCAACCACCTGCTCAGCAAAGAGGCGAGCGCTCTATCGATCGCCGAGTGCTTCAACCGGTCGACTGCGGCGGTCCTGGACTTATCAAGTGTTGCCAGCGACTACCTGTACACGAACAAGCCGCTTGCTCTCACCGGCGACTCGGACGAACGCAGAGCACCTTTTGCCCGTGGCTGTTACCGGGTGCATCGCGCTGATCTGGGGTCCCTCCACGAGTTCATCGGAGCCGACCCGCTGAGGGAATTGCGTGCGCAGTTGCGTCAGTACTACCTGGGGCCGGACGGAAGCGCGGAGGCCTTCACCGCCGAAGCGGTTCGAGCGATCAACGAACCGTGCCTACGGCAGCAGATAGCCCGGTCTGAGGCAACCGGCGGCGACTCCCCGGTGCAGCAATAGGCGATGTTCGGCCAGCAGGCCTACCGACGCTAGACGTCGCGGAGGTCCGGGTCAATCGGCTCACCGGCTTCGGCGGCGGCCAACGCCTCTTGGATGCGAATTGCTTCCAGCTCGGTGCGCGACATGCCGCCCGCGCCGTCCAGCCTGCGCACGTCGACAACGTGCCCGGTCAGGTCCGACACCAATACGTCGATGGAGGTGAGCGCAACCGCCTTGGACGAGAGCAGCGATCCCTCGGGCTCAGCGCCGAAGGCTTTGGAACGCATCGGGGTGCCGGTGCGCTCAGGATTGATGCAGTTCACCCTCACCCCCAGTTCGGACCACTCGTCAGCGAGAGCTTGCGTGAGGTTCACCACAGCGGCCTTTGAAGACGAGTAGACCGAATAATCCGCCCGACCGCGGGTGTATGAACTCGATGTGAAGAACAGCAGTTGGCCCTTGGTCTCTTGAAGGTACTTCAGCCCGATTCGCGCGGCCAGGACCGGTGCGACGTAATTGACCCGGATGCCGTTGACGATGTCGTCCATCGGTACGTCGGCGAGTCGCCCCCTATTGAGAATGCCCGCTGTCACCACGATGTAGTCGATTCGACCCGACTTGTCATAGGCCTCTTGCAGAGCGGCTTCGACGTGGTCGGCGTTCTCGACGTGGGTGCCGGTGCCGGACCTGCTGAATCCGTGCACGTCGGCCCCGAAGCTGGCCGCCAGGTCGGCGATGTCGGCACCGATGCCGTAGGACGCGCCGAGCACAACAAGCACTTTGCCCTTGAGAATGTGTGAGTACTCGCTTGGCTTGGTGTGAGCGGGCGCGGCGCTGGACCCGATCTGAAACAGCTTGTCGGCGATGAAGATATCGATCGGTTCGGTGATCTTGACGTTATGGTCGGAGCCTTCGACGACATAGATGGGCTTGTCGGGACGGTACCGCAAAATCACCGTGCAGTCGTCGGTCGCTACGAAGTTGGGGTCGGCCCAAGCCTTTTTGTATGCGTCGACGAGTGTGGCCAGCCGGAACGCCTGTGGCGTCTGGCCGCGACGCATGCGATGGCGCGGCGGAATGTCGGTTATCACCTTTTCGTCATTCACCTCGATGATTGTGTCGGCCGAGGCGATGGCCACATCGACCGCGTCATATTCGTCCAGCGCCTTGACGCAGTCGTTGATGATGCGGGTCGACAACAGAGGGCGCACCGCGTCGTGCGTCATCAGCTTGGTGTCGGGGGGGCTGTCGCTGAGTGCGTCCAAGGCGATTCGGGTTGTTTCGTTACGAGTCTGTCCGCCCGCGATCACCTTTGTCACCTTTGGGTAAGACGCGCTGATCTGCTGGGCGACGTCCAGGTGGTCGGGATGCATCAACACGAAGATCTCGTCGATCGCTTCGGCGTCCTGAAAGATCGCAATGGTGTGCTCCATCACCGTCTTGCCGGCGATCTTGATCAGCTGCTTAGGGATCGACAAACCCACCCGGGCGCCAGTGCCCCCCGCCAGAATTATCCCAACGCTCTTGGCCACGGATGCTTCCTTTCGCTCTCGGTCACCCTACCGGCCAGTCGAGTAGGGGACCGGCTTGGGGCGGCGTGTCCCGCTGGCGACGTTCGATCAGGGTGCCGAGAAGTGGCCGTTATGGTGACTAAGTGCAACGTAGAATTTCCAGGGAACGGCGGGCGCAGGTGATCAGCGTCGAGTGCGAACTTCACGGCCACTCGGCGGTCCCAGGCGGGGCCGAGCAGCAAAGGTGGCGCGGTTCGTTCGTACCGATCATGAAAGCCGGACGCCGGGAATCGCTGTCGGTGCAACGACGGGCGGCACGATGATCTCCGTCGAGGAATACCTGGCCACGGTGCTCGCCCTCGCCGACGGGGCCGTGCTGGCGGTGGAGAGCGTGGTGCTACCGGCCGCTCTCGGACGGGTGCTCGCCGCCGGTCAGAGCGCACTGCTGGCCGTCCCGCCCTTCGACAACTCGGCGATGGACGGTTTCGCGGTGCGGGCGGCGGACGTGGCGTCGGTGCCTGCGGTGTTGCGGGTGGTGGGCGAGAGCGCAGCGGCGTCCGGGCCGATTCCGGTCGTCGAACCCGGCTGCGCGGTGCGCGTGATGACCGGCGGGCGGCTGCCTTCCGGGGCCGACGCGGTGGTGCCGGTGGAGCTGACCGACCAGCCGATCGGGTACGCGCCGCTGCCCGAGTGGGTCGAGGTGCGCGAGGCGGTGGGTTCTGGACGCAACGTGCGGCGGGCTGCGGACGACCTGGCGGCCGGCGATCCGGTGCTTCGCGCCGGGGAGCTGATCACGCCGGGCACGATCGCGTCCGCCGCTTCGGTGGGGCTGGGGGTGTTGCCGGTGAATCGTCGCCCGCGGGTCGCCGTGGTCGCGACCGGGGCCGAACTGGTGCCGGCCGGACGTCCGGTGGCCGAGGGCGAGATTCCCGACTCCAACTCGGTGATGCTGGCGGCGCTGGCCGCCCGGGCGGGTGCCGAGGTGGTGGCCGCGGAGTGCAGTGGCGACGACCCCGGCGAACTCGCGGCATTGCTGGAACGGCTGCCCGAAGCCGACCTGATCATCACCAGTGGCGGGGTGTCCGCGGGCGCCTACGAACCGCTGCGACTGCTGGAGGCCGAGCTGGAGTTCTGCTCGGTGGCGATGCAGCCGGGCAAGCCGCAGGGTTGCGGCCGGGTGAACGGCGTGCCGCTGCTGGCCTTCCCCGGCAACCCGGTCAGTTCGTTCGTGTCGTTTCACGTCTTCGGACGTCCGCTGCTGGAGACCTTCGCCGGATTGCTGCCACGCGATCGCACCCGCACCGCCACCGCCGCTGTGGGCTGGAACACCCCACCGGGGCGGCGCCAATACCTGCCGGTGCAGCTCGACGAGACCGCCGGCGGCACGCTGGTGCGGCCCAGTCATCGCCGGGGGTCGGGCTCGCATCTGGTGGCCTCCCTGCACCTGGCGGACGCACTGGCCGTGGTCGGCGCCGAGGTCGAGGCCGTCGCCGCTGGTGACCCGATCACGATTCTGGAGGTCTGAGCCGATGCGCTTCACCCATCTGGACGACGCCGGCGCGGCCCGCATGGTCGACGTCACCGGCAAGCAGCCCACCGTTCGCGAGGCTACCGCGACGGGGCTGGTGCGCTGCTCGTCAGCAGTCGTCGAGGCGCTGCGCGACGGCACCGTGCCCAAGGGCGACGTGCTGGCTGTGGCCCGGGTGGCGGGCATCGCCGCTGCCAAGAAGGTGCCCGACCTGCTGCCGCTGGCGCACGTGATCGGCGTGCACGGGGTGGTGCTCGACCTGGCCATCGTCGACGAAGGGGTGCAACTCAGCGCCACCGTCCGGACGGCCGATCGCACCGGCGTCGAGATGGAGGCCCTGACGGCGGTCACCGTGGCGGCGCTGGCGATCATCGACATGGTCAAGGGCGTGGACCGGTCCGCCTCGATCGCCGACTGCCGCATCGTTTCGAAGTCGGGCGGCCGCAGCGGCGACTGGACGCGCTGAGCCGCCTGGCCGGGCTTCGAGTCGGACGTATGGACGCGCGGGTGGTCCACGCCAAGCTTGAACCGATGGCACATCCGCTGATGTTCGATGAGGCCGACCCGTGGTACCGCCGGGTGCGGGATCTCGCGCTCGCGTTGCCGGGGGCGTCGCAGAAGGTGTCGCACGGGCGTCCGGCCTTCTACACCACGAGGGTGTTCGCCTACTACGGCGGCGCGCTCAAGGAGGGCGGAGAGTGGGTGCAGCACCCGCAGTCGGTGGTGCTGACCGGTGACCTGGCGGCGGTGTCATTGCTGCGCGCACAGCCCGCCGCCTACCTTCCCGCATACCTGGGCGGGTCCGGCTGGATCGGACTCGATCTCGACGAGCGCATCGACCTCGACGACCTCGCCGACTGGATCGAGACCTCGTACGAGTTCACCGCGCCCCGGCTGCGGGCGACGTCGGATGCACCCATGCCGACGGGCTTTCTGGTCATGCTCTCCGGCGGCAATCCGCGATCGCTCGCCGGTGTGGAAGACGTGCTCGTCACGCTGCGCGTGGACTCGTCCCGGCTCGGCGAACTCATCGACTGTTGCTCGGCCGTTGACCCGATCGCACGGATGCGGGCCGCCGACGCGCTGGAGAAGGTCGCCCGCGAGCGTCCCGAGCTGCTGGTGCCCTTCGTCGACCGACTGGATCGCGAGCTGTCGGCGAGCACCCAGCCGTCGATCCAGTGGCACCTGGCCCAGCTCTGGGGCGAGGTGCCGCTCACCCCGGGCCAGCACGAGCGCGCCGCACGGTGGCTGATCCGCACCCTCGACGAGGCGGAGGACTGGATCGTGCTCACCTGCGCCATGTCAGCGCTGGCCGCGCTGGCTGCTGGCGATCCCTCGCTTGCGCCGGCGCTGCGGGAACGCCTGCAGCGTCACAGTGGCTCCCGGCGGCCGTCGGTCGCCAAGCGCGCCAGCAGGCTGCTGGCCGCGCTCGACGGACCGGTTCAGCCGGGGACGCAGCCCGGTTCAGGAGGGCTGCGGTGACGTCCGTCCCGGCGAGTGTGCGAACCGCGTCCGAAGGGCTTCGCCGGCCTAATCCTTGCGTTCGCTGCGGTCGTGATCGCCGCCGTCCAGTTGGTCGAGGACGTGCGCGATCAGCGGGCCGACGACCGCGACGGTGTCCTTGACCCCGCCGGTCGAACCGGGCGCGTTGACCACGAACGCCGCCCCCTTGCTCAGTTGGACGATGCCCGCCTCGGCCCGCGACAGCACCGCGGTCGGCACGTGGTCGGCGCTGCGCCGGCGCACCTCGTCCACCACGCCGGGCAGGCGTAGCGCGAGCAGTTCAGCGGTGACTTGGGGTGTGACGTCGCGCGGGCTGACACCGGTGCCTCCGGTGGTCAGTACGAACCGTGCCCCCGACTTGACCGCCGCACGAATGGCCCGGCGGATCTCGACCGGGTCGTCGGGAACAATCAGGCCTGCAGCCTCGACACCGTGTCCGGAGAGCAGCCGGATCGCCAATGGCCCCGACTCGTCGGGGTACGCACCCGAACTGGCCCGGTCCGAAACGGTGATGACGGCGCCGATGATCACGGGCACCACGCTAGTGGAGCCCTCCAGGCAGAAAGTGAGTTCAGGCACCGCAGACGGTGCCCCAACTCACACCGTGTGTTGAGGGCCCCTGCGGCGCAGCACGTACAGGGCGTAGTCGAAGCGCCGCCCCTCGCGCTCGACGGTGATCATCCGCTCCTTGAGGTGACCCAGTGCAGCGAGCGTGGCGGCCAGTTCGGGTGCCGCGCTTTCGGACCAGATCACCAGTACGCCGCCGGGCCTGAGCCGCTCGACCGCGTCGGCCAGCCAGAGGGCCGCGTACACCTGTGCGTTGGAGTCGTGGATCAGGAAGCCGGGCCCGTTGTCGACGTCGAGCAGCACCGCGTCGAACAGTTCCTCGCGTCGCGGCAGCCATTCCACGATGTCACCGTGATGCAGCCGTACCCGGGGGTCGTGCGCCACCCGTTCGAGCTGATCGGTGACCCCGGCCAGCGCCCAGTCGATCAGCGGACGGGCCAGCTCCACGACATGAACGGTATCGGCGCCGGCCGCCAGCAATCGGGCGGCCGTGAACCCCAGTCCCAGGCCGCCGACCACGACCACGCCCGGGTCGGGTCCGGCGGCGTCGGCCAGGGCGAGCTCGCTGGTCACCTCCGCAGAATCCATCGCGAAGACGCCGTTGACGATCAACTCGTGCACCGCGCCACGACGGCGCAGGGCGATCTCGCCCTGCGGGGTGAGCGCGCGGGCAAGGTCGTCAGGGCCGTCCACGCGGTTATGGTGACGCAGTGGCGGAGGTTCGGCAACGGGCGGCATGGGTGGCGTGGGCGCGCACCCTCGGCGTGATCGCTGTCGTGGCCGCCGTGATCGCGCTGGCCGGCGGGTTCGGCGAGGCAACCCACGCGCGGCGCAGCGTCGCGGTGGGCGTCAGCGTCGACAACGGACGCCGGCTGTGGGTCGTCCGGAGAGCCGAACTGACCACGACCGCCCGGATGGGCCACGACATCGAACCGTCCCTGCGGGTGACGTTCACGATCACCAACACCGATCGCACCAGCGACCCCTTCATCAGCCAGGGCGTCGTGACCCTGGTGCTTGCGGACGGAGCTGTGCTGCACGAGCTGGTCTGGCGTTCCTACCCGCGCAGCCTCGGGCTGTTCCCCGACATTCCGGCCGAGGCGTACATCGAGACGCCGATCGAGCCGGCGCTGGTGGCGGCCGGCACGGTTACCGTCCGGATCCACGACGAGATACCCCACCTCAGCCCGATCACCACCGACACCTGGCAGGTCGCCGCCGATGCCACCGATGTGGTGACGCCGGTGCACGACGTCCGGAACGAACCGTGAGCCGGTTGCGGTCGGTGGCGGCGCTGGTGGCCTGCCTCGCCATGGTGGCCGTGCTCAGCGGGCTGCGCTCCGACGGGGTGGCGAAGCCTCGCTCCTATACCGCCGGCGTGGACGGCTGGGCGCACGCGCCGACGGCGTCCGGACGGGTGGCCGGCGCCAGGCTGGCGCGCAGCGTGGTGCGTCCGAGCATCGAGGAGCCGCTGGTCACCGAGCATGTGTTCGTGGTGATCGAACTCGAGGTACAGGTGCGCGACCGGGTGCTGCCGTTGTCGCGCCTCACCATGGAAACCTCGGACGGCCACAGCTATGCGCAACTCAGCGACGCCGGGCTGGGCGGACTGACACTCACCCAGCCAGGCTTCACGGTTCACGGCAACGCGGTGTTCGAACTGCCGCCCGAACGCGTGCCCGGTGCGACGCTGATCGTCAGCACCCAGTCGGACATGCTGGTCATCTACCGTGCTCAGCTCGCCTTTCACGACGTCGTGCGCGACGACCGCGTGCTGGATGAGGTGCGCCTCGTCTCGGCTCATAGCGAGGTGACCCGATGAGATGGCGCTCCGCGGCGCTCGCCGTCGCGTTCGCGCTTGCGGTGACCGCCTGGGTGGGTTGGGGCAACTACGCCAAACTGCGTCCGCCGGTCGCTGCGGTGGTGACCGCCGACGCGACGACGACGGTGGCGAGGGTTGAGTACCGGGTCGGGGGCGTCCAGCGATTGGCGCGCATCGAGTTCAGCGACCACGATCCGCTGATCGCTCCGCTGGGTGCGGTCTGGGTGCGGCTCGACTTCACCATGCAGCTTCAAGGCGCGGGGACTGATCCCGATTCGCTGCGGTGCACCGGGTTTCTGGTGTCGGGCAGCTATGAGTGGTCGGACGCCTACGAGCCGTCCAGCTACGGCGGCGACCTGGCCCAGCGGCAGTGCCACACCACGGGTGAGGATCGCCCGCCGCAGCCGGGCGTGGCGCGGCGGCTGGTGATGCACTGGCTGGTGCCGCAGTGGGCCGCGGACGCGCCGCGGTTCTACCTGCGATTCTCCACGCCGCCGCGCGCCATCGAACTGCGTCCCTGATTGCCGGTGGGTCGGGGCTGAGCCTCCAGAGCCCGTCCGAACGCGGCGGTGTAGCACGCCAGCAGCAGGGTGGTGGTCAGCATCGCCACCAGGTAGTTCTCGGTCGGCATGTACAGCAGGGTGTCGGCCAGCGGCCGTGGGCCGATCAGCCACAGCAGGGCCTGATCGAGCCAGTAGCCGGCCAGCTGCACCGCCGCCACCAGCACCAGGAACGCGCCGATGAACCGAGCGCCGCAGTGCCGCAGCAAACGGACGGTCGCCGCCATCGGCACATACTTCTCGCGCATCTCGCCGGTGGCCAGCCGGGTCAGGGTGCGCAGCGGACGACTCCGGCGGTGCTCCGAGCCGGACGCCGCCCGCCCCGGCCGAAGGCCACCGACCAGCTCAGCAGCACTGAAGGTGCGCCGGCCGAACACGGTTCCGACCAGGGCCACCCACATCAGGGGCAGCAGCACCGCGTTGGCGAAACCGGGGGCCACGAAGCTCCACAGGTTTGCGGCGAGCGCCTGAAGCGCCTCGGGCAGCGTCAGCTGGAACCACACCGGCACATCCGGCAGCACGTCGATGAACCCGTCCCACCCGGTCTGCAGCCAGCGCCACACCGCGCGGGTGGTGAGCCAGCCGAAGCCGCGGGCGACCCATTCGCGCAGCACGAAGAACGAGGCGAACACCCACGCGCCGTCGGCGACCAGTCCGGCGAAGAGTAGGGCGCGCGCGTTGAAACGTCGCGCGGCCAACCGGACGAGCGTGCGCACGACCCAGGCCAGGGCGGCGAAGCCCAGAAAGAACTGCCAGTCGCCCGCGTTGATGCTGAACTGATCGGCATCGACGCCGTGGGTCATCAGGTTGGCCTGGATCAGTCGCTCGAATTGCTCCTGCGCCAGCCCCCACGCCCCGTACACCGCGAGGAACGGGCCCAGGGACGCGGCCAGCACCGCGAGCCTGGAGTTCTCGGGGGCGTGCTCGGGCCGCAGGGAATGCACGGCGAGCACCAGGCAACCCACCCATGCGACGATGCCGAGCACGATGATCGTGGTGGCGAGGATGCGCTGACCGACCAGCAGCGTCGACGCGTGCCCGGTCAACTCGTTGATGCCGTAGCCCAGGCTGAACCACAACACCAGACTCGGCAACCCACGCCACCAGAGGGCGGCCGAGTTCCGGACCAGGGCGGCGAACTCGGCGGTGGTGCGCATGCGACTGACTGTAATCGTCCGGCGCGCGAGGGATCCCGCCGACGCCGATCGATTCGACACCCGCTGGTTGAGCGTGTCGAAACCCATGATCAGAACGGCCGGACGGGTCCTCGACAGGCTCGAGCAGCGCAATCGGGTGCTCGTCAGGGCAGCCGCAGGGCCCGTTGCGCCAGCCGTCCACACACCGCACCGTTGACGTACCCCGCGATCACGTCGCTGGCGTAGTGCTGACCGTTGTAGAGCCGCGACCACCCCAGCGCGCCCAGGTAGCCGGCCAGGCCGCAGCGCACCAGCACCCGTGCCGGACGGGGATGCGACCCGGCCATGCCGCCCAGCACCACCGCAAGGGCGGTCATCGCGCCGACGTGTCCACTGGGAAAGCTGGACGTCGGCTGTACCGTGCCGAGCCGCTCGAGACCGGGCCGCTCCCGGCCGACCAGGGACGAACTGAGCACGTGCGTGCCGGACGCCAGCGCCATCGCCAGCCCGGGAACGCCCGCCGCGGCGCGCCCCCCGCCTCGGGCGGCGAGCACCCCGGTCAACGCCAGGCCCAGAGCGATCGCCCGCGAGGTGTCGGAACTGCGCGAGACCGCGGCCGCGGACCGGTGCACCCGCGGGCCGCCGAGGCCCCGCAGGTCGGCGTTCAGTCGATGCTCGGCCGTTAGGTCGTCCAACGGACCGGTGATCATCCGTCCGGCCAGCACATTCGCGGCGGCCAGGCCGGCGACGCCGAGCAACATCGGGATCACGCGTGACATGGCGCGAGCTTAATGTGCCGATCCGGCTGGCTCGGGAACTTGGCTTGCTGATCCAATCCGCTCGGGTCGTACGCTGAGATGTGGTCACCAGACAGCGGGCCGGCGACGAGCGGTTCGACGAAAGCCAGGTACTGGCGTGGCTGCTACGCGGTGACGCCGCGGTTCAGTTCCAGACCTACCGGGATCTGCTGGGCGATGAACGCCCGCAGTTGCAGCAACTCATCCCGGCCGGCGGCGATGCGGGGGCGATCCTCGCCGCGCACGCCACCCCGGGGTGGGGCCGCGGGTTCTATCAACCCAAGTGGACCTGCCCGCACTACGCGCTGCTCGAACTGCGTGATCTCGCCGTGCCGCGTGATAATCGCGTCTGCGTGCGCGAGGTGGCGCTCGCGCTCGAGCGGCACCAGGCGCCCGACGGAGGCTTCAACCCCACCCAGATCGAGCAATCCGACGCCTGCATGAACGGTATGTTTCTGGCCTTCGGCTGCTACTTCGGCGCCGACGCGCGGCGACTGCAGAGCGTGGTGGATTTCCTGCTCGGCCAGCGCATGCCGGACGGCGGGTTCAACTGCCGCGCGAACCGCTCGGGTGCGCGGGTGTCATCGGTGCACACGACGACCAGCGTCATCGAGGGGTTCTCGGAGTACCTGCGCAGCGGCTCGCGCCACCGAGCGGCCGAGGTCGGCGACGCCATCACCACCGCGACCGCGGTGCTGCTGGATCGCCGGCTCTATCAGCGCCGCGGAACCGGAGAGCCGATCCGGGCGGAGTTCACCAGGCTGCACCACCCGGCGCGGTGGCACTTCGACGTACTGCGGGGGCTGGACGTGCTGCGGGCCGCCGGAACCCCGTACGACGCCCGGCTCGACCCGGCCGTCGACGTCATCCGTCACCGTCGAGGGTCGGACGGCCGCTGGTCGGCCGCCGCACAGTATCCGGGCGACACGCACCTCACCTATCCCCGCGCCGGTCAGCCGAACCGCTGGCTCACGCTGCGGGCGCTCCGCGTGTTGGCCTGGACCGCGGCCTGAGCGCTGAGCCGCCGGCCGACGCCCGGCGAAGGTGAGCAACAATGGGCGGGTGGCAGCCCGACGTCCCAGTCCGACCTTCAGCCAGATGGTGATCGCCGTGGTGATGTTGCTGATCCCGGTGGTGCTCATCTACTCGTGGTTCAGCCGCATTCCCGAACCGCGGGCGACCGCGGTGGACTGGCAACCGGTGGTGGCGCAGGCCCGGGCCGAATCGCCGTTCCCGGTCGCGGTGCCGCAGAATCTGCCGGCGGGCTGGACGGTCGTCCGGGCCCGGTGGACGCCGATCGGCAAAGCCGGGATGAACCAGCAGCCCGCGGTCGGCAACACGTTCCAGCTGGGCTACGTCACCCCGCAGCAGATGTACATCGGCCTCGACCAGCGCGACACCGACGGTCCGGGCCTGATCAGGGACGCCTCCCGCGACGGCGACGCCGACGGCGAGAGTGTGATCGCCGATGAGCCCTGGCAGCGGTACGTGAGTCGCGACGGACGAACCCGCGCAGTGGCCCGCACGGGCGGCGGCAGCACAGTGGTGATCAGCGGCGACCTGCCGTACGAGTCGTTGGACGCTTTCGCGGCCACCGTGGAAACCTGAGCTGGGCGCCGCGCTTGCGTCCGGGGTTTGGTTTGTCGGGGCGTTCTGCTTTCGCCGGGGGACCCGGCACCGTAGTCTCGCACCATTCAACCCGGCTCCAATGAAGGAGATCCCCGCATGGCCGAACTCGACGGCGACGTCATCTACCCAGACCCCTCCATCGCGGCTGAATCACACGTACCGAACGCGGATGCGCTGCGCGCCGAGGCGCTCGCCGATCCCGAGCAGTTCTGGGCCGACCGGGCCAACGAGCTGGAGTGGTTCAAGCCGTGGGACCAGGTGCTCGACCGGTCGAACGCGCCGTTCTTCAAGTGGTTCACCGGTGCCGAGGTCAACATCGTGCACAACTGCCTCGACCGTCACCTCGCCGGCCCCAACAAGAACAAGCTGGCGCTGATCTGGCAGAGCGAGGACGGCAAGGAGCGCCGCACCTTCAGCTACTTCTCGCTGAACCGGCAGGTCAACATGATGGCGAACGTGCTGAAGGCGATGGGGGTCGAGAAGGGCGAGCGGGTCACCATCTACCTGCCGCGCATTCCCGAGGTGTTCTTCGCCATGCTGGCCTGCGCCAAGATCGGCGCCATCCATTCGGTGATCTTCGCGGGCTTCAGCGCGGACGCCCTGACCAACCGCATCGACGACTCCCAGTCGAAGCTGGTGATCACCTCGGACGGGTCGTGGATCAACGGCAGCGTCTTTCCGCTGAAGAACATCGTCGACCAGGCGGTGCGTTTCTCGCCGACGATCGAGAACGTGATCGTGATCAAGCGGACGGGCAGCGAGGTCACCATGGACCCGTTGCGCGACCACTGGTACCACGACCTGCAGGCACTGCCGATCGCCAAGGGCAAGTGCGAAACCGAGAAGCTCGACGCCGAGCACCCGCTCTACATTCTGTACACCTCGGGCTCGACGGGTAAGCCGAAGGCGATCCTGCACACCCACGGCGGCTACATGGTGGGCACCTACACGACGTTGAAGTACAGCTTCGACATGCGTCCAGAAGATCGTTGGTGGTGCACCGCCGACCCGGGCTGGGTGACCGGACACTCCTACATGGTCTACGGGCCGTTGCTGGCCGGGGCCACCACGTTCATGTTCGAGGGCGGGCCGACCTACCCCTACCCCAGCCGCTGGTGGCAACTGGTGGAGTACTACGGCATCACGCAGTTCTACACCGCGCCCACCGCGATCCGCTCATTGATGCGGTTCGGCGAGGCGTGGCCGAACCGGCACGACCTGAGTTCCCTGCGCCTGCTCGGCACGGTCGGCGAGCCGATCAACCCCGAGGCCTGGCGCTGGTTCCACCGGGTGATCGGCAAGGAGCGCTGCCCGGTGATCGACACCTGGTGGCAGACCGAGACCGGCATGTTCCAGATCACGCAGGTGCCGGGCGAGCCGCAGAAGCCCGGGTCGGCCGGCAAGCCGTTCTTCGGTCAGGACGCCGCGATCCTCAACGAGGCCGGCGACGAGGTGCCCGCCGGCGACGAGGGATTCCTCGTGCTGAAGAACCCGTGGCCGGCCATGCTGCGCACCCTGTACGGCGACGACGAGCGCTACGTCGAGGCCTACTGGTCGAAGTATCCCGGCAGCTATCTGGCCGGCGACGCCGCCCGCAAGGACGCCGACGGCTACCTGTGGATCATCGGACGCACCGACGACGTGATCAACGTTTCGGGTCACCGGCTCGGCACCGCCGAGGTGGAGTCGGCGCTGGTGTCGCATCCCGATGTCACCGAGGCCGCGGTGATCGGCCTGCCGCACGAGGTGAAGGGCCAAGCGATCCACGCGTTCGTCACCCTGCGGGTCGGCATGCAGGGCAGCCAGGAACTCGCCGAAGAGCTGCGCAAGCACGTGGCGGCGCACCTGTCGCCGATCGCCAAGCCGGACTCCATCGACTTCCCCGACAAGCTGCCGAAGACCCGCTCGGGCAAGATCATGCGCCGGGTGCTGAAGGCTCGGGCGCTCGGTCAGGACGAGGGGGACCTCACCACACTGGAGGAGTGAGCGCGGAACGGGCTCAGCCGGCCGGCTCGACCAGCCTGGTCTGCAGGGCGGCGGCGTCCGATGCACTCAACCCGTTGGCCCGAAGGTAGGGCAGCGCACCGCCCCGGGCGTCCAGTTCATCGAGCACCGATTCGATGGCGGCGGCCGGCGACGCGGTGAGCAGAGTGTTGATCGCGGGCAGGTCAGGAATGCCCATCCGGGCGAGGGTGGCGCGCATGCCGTCCGCCCAAGCGCCGCGGAGTTGCTGGTGCGACGCGGCGTAGTCCGTCACGACCGCTGACCGATCGGTGCCGACCGCGTCCAGCAGCAGGGCGACGGCGATGCCGGTGCGGTCCTTGCCGGCGGTGCAGTGCACCAGCACCGCCCCGGTCGTGTTCGCCACCACCGCGGCCAGCCGCGCAAACGTCGCTCCGCCGTCGGCGATCATGCTCGCGTACAGGTCGGGCAGGCCGGGTACCGCCGACGGCGCCTGCGCCGTGGGTGGCCCGTCAGCCAGTCCACTCAGATCCCATGCGCCCTGCAGCAGCGGCAGTCGAATCACCTGGACGTCCGGCAGTGCGTCCGCGGGTCCTTCGGCCTCGGTGCGCAGGTCCACCACCGTCCCGACACCCATCCTGGCTAGTTGGCTGCGGCCCATCTCGGTGAGTTCGCCCAGTCCGGCCGAACGCAACAACACCGCTGAGCGGGTCGTTCCCCCGCCGGCCGGCAACCCGCCCAGGTCCCGGACGTTGGCCACCCCTTCGAGCATCGTCGATCTCCTGAGTCGTCGCGCAGCGCCGTGCTGCCTGCGACGCCTGCGCAATTATGCAGTAGTGCCGAATCACGAAGGCCCTTTCGTCCGTGGACGAAAGGGCCTGGGTTTTGCTCGGGCGGGCGCGGGTTGCTCAGCGCAGGTCGCGGTGGACGCGCATGTCCTGCACCTGCATAAGCCTCAGGGAGGCCAGCCAACGATCGATCGTGCTCATTGGTCATCACCTCCTGACGGCCGTGTAGTCGTTTAGACTAATATAGCACAGGGCCGCTGCCAGTGGCACCTCTGGCGTGAAGACATGGCGTTCACTCACAGCGAACGCGCAGGTTCTTTCGCGCACCCCTCAGTCTGCCGAAGATTCTGTCGACTCGCCGTGAAGTGTGTCGTCGATACTGGCGCGGGCACCGTCCAGCCATTGCTGGCACTGCCGGGCGAGGGACTCGCCCTCGTGCCACAGGTCCATGGCGCTCGACAGCGGTACCGAGCCCGACTCGAGCTTCTGGACGACCTCGATCAGGCGTTGCCGGGCGGCCTCGTAGGTCTGCGGCCGCTCGGCGGCCTGGGGACGATCGGGTGTCTGCGGTTGATCAGTCATTGGCCTTCTCTTTCGTGTGCACCTCAGTGACCTTCGCCGTCACCGTGCCGTCGGCGAGCCTTGCCAGCACCTGCATGCCCGGCGTCACCATGCCGGTGGAGTCGATCGTGCCGCCGTCCGCAGCGCTCAGGATGCTGTAGCCACGCAGCAGTGTGGCGCGGGGCGACAGTGCCCGCACGCGATTCACCGCATGCTCGACCCACGACGACTCCTCGCGCACCCGGGCCTGCACGGCACGCCGGGCCCGCTCACGCAACTGCCGCAGCTGGTCCGCCTGCACCTCCACCGCACCCAGCGGGTTCGCCAGCACGGGACGGGAGCGCAGGGACTGCAACTGGCCGGCCTCCCGGTCGAGCATGCGCAGCAGCCCACGGCGCAGCTGCCCGGTGGCCTGGACGACGCGCGCCCGCTCGTCCGCCACGTCGGGCACGACCCGCTTCGCCGCATCGGTGGGCGTGGCGGCGCGCACGTCGGCGACCAGATCGAGGATCGGGGTGTCGGGCTCGTGACCGATAGCACTGATCACTGGGGTGCGGCAGGCGAACACGGCGCGGGCCAACGACTCGTCCGAGAACGGCAGCAGATCCTGCACCGAGCCGCCGCCCCGGGCGACGACGATCACGTCGACGGAGGGATCGCGGTCGAGCACCCCCAGCGCGTCGCGGACGTCGTCCACACAGCCCTGACCCTGCATCACCGCATGCCGGACGACGAATCGCACACCCGGCCACCGGGTGCGTGCCACCTGCAGCACGTCACGCTCGGCGGCGCTGTTCTGACCGGTGATCAGCCCGATGCCCGTGGGCAGGAACGGCAGCGGCTTCTTCAACCGCTGCTCGAACAGACCTTCTGCCTGCAGCATGCGCTTGCGCTGCTCGATGGCGGCGAGCAGCCGCCCTTCACCGGACGCCCGCAGGTCGCTGCACTCGAAGCTGAGCGACCCGTTGCGGGTCCAGACCGTGGGTCGGACCAGGGCCACCACGGCCATGCCCTCGGCGATCGGCCCGGCGGCGTCGAGGACCGCTGTGGACGCCGTGACCGTGACCGACATGTCGGCAAGCGGGTCGCGCAAAGTGAGGAAGTGCGTCACCGCTCCCGAGCGACGCTTGAGTTCGATCAACTGGCCGCTCACCCAGATGCTGCCGCAGCGCTCGACCCAGGTCTTCACGCCGGCGAGCACCACCCGCAGGGGCTGCGGCTGTTCCGGGCTGCTGGTCAGGGGTGACACGTGGGCAAGCCTAGGCTGAGCGCCCGACAAGTCTCGACCCGTCCCTGAGCGAGATCGCGAGATCTTTCGACAAGCTAAGTAATCCGCCATAACATGACGGCGGTGGATCGCGTCCGCTTGCACTGGGCGTGTCGCGACAGAGGCTGGAAGGGCTTGTGGAGTGCTACGTATTCGCGCAGGGCACGGACGGGTCGCCTGGCTGTTGGCGTTGGTGTTGATGGCGGCTTCGCTGGTCGTGGTGTCCACTCCTGAGACCGCGCAGGCCGCGACGGTGACGACCGGTGTCACGGCGCAGATGAATGGTCACACCGGCACCGCCGGTGGCAACGACAACAGCAACTGCATCAGGTTCACCCCGCGTGATGGCACCAGCAACCGCACCACCTGGGTGCCGGCCGGCACCGAGGCGGTCGCCGCGCACGGCTATTCGGGCAGCTGCCCCACCAACCTCAACCGCGATACTCAGAGCGCGATCGGCGTGACGCCCTCGTCGGTGACCTCGGTCACCGACGGCACCCCCTTTCTGTTGTCGACGATCAAGCACTACAACAACCCGGTCACGGTCGCCTCGTCGTTCTTCGCCGGCACCCTCGGCATTCGGCTGTCCGGTTTCGACTCCGCGCCCGACCTGAACTTCTCCTACGAGTTGTGGGAGACGTCCAACTCCCGTCCCTGTGCGATCCCCGAGGCGCCAACGACACGCCCTGTGACGACCGGCTCAATTTCAGCGCGTCCATCTCCAGTGGCGAGCTGATCGACGACGGCATTCGCTACCGATTGGTGATCAACGGTTTCGGTGCGCCCACTCCGGCAGGAGCCTGCCCTGCGACGCCTGGGGCCACGACTCCGAACAGCAACTTCTTCACCGAGGAACGCGCCACCACCACCGGCTGCATCTACGCCACGCTGTCGCAGATCCGTACGCTCACCGTTGCCAAGACCGTGGTCGGCACACCGCCGGCGAGCCAAGCCTTCGGGTTCAACTCGACCTCGTCGCTGACGGGTTCGCCGTGGGCCGCGCCGGCCTTCAACCTGGCCACCGGCCAGAGCGTGACCCGTGACCTGCTGCAGGGCGAGACGGTCAGCGTGACCGAAACGATCCCCGCTGGGGATCAGTGGGCGTTGACCTCGCTGGTCTGCACCGACGGCACCGGACGCACCCTCGGCACGGCCGACGGCGTCACCACCAACCCGACCAGCGGACTGGTGACGCTCGCCAACACACCCGCCCCCGCCACGGCCGCCGCCGGCCCGATCACCTGCCGCTACACCAACACCTACACGCCGAGGGCGACGCTCACCCTGGTCAAGACGATCACCGGCGGTACCGCGACCCTGGAGAACTTCACCCTCTCCGCCGGCGGGGGCACACCCATCTCGGGCATCAGCGGCACCGCCGCCGTGACCAACCGGCGGGTCGCGGTAGGCACCTACACGTTGACCGAGTCGACCACCGTCGCCGGCTACGTGCCGGGCAATTGGAGCTGCACCTCCGGCACGCTCAACGGCAACCAGCTCATCCTGAGCGACGGCCAGAACGCCACCTGCACCATCAACAACCGCTATGCGACCGGCAACTTCCGCATCAGCAAGGTGATCTCGGGCCCGGCCGGAGGTTTCACCGGCAATGCCGCCACCGCCTTCACCGGCACCTACGTGTGCGCTAACGGCACCAGCGGCTCCTTCAGTGTCAGCACCGGCACGCCGTGGATCTCGCCGCAGATTCCCGCCGGGGTCACCTGCACCGTGACCGAGAATCAGCCGACCGGTAACCTCGCCGACGCCTCGTACGTGTGGGCCGCCCCCGCGTACACGCCGACCAACGGCCAGGTGACGATGGCCGACGGCGCCACCCAGTCGGTCACCATCACCAACACGTTCACCCGCCGGGTCGGATCCGTCCAGATCGGCAAGCTGGTCGCGCCGCGCCCGGCACCAACGCGGCCGGCTACACCGGCGGAACGGCTCGCCAGTTCCCGGTCACCTACACCTGCCGGATCGGCGCCAACGTCACTGCCACCGGCACCGTCAACGTGACCACCGGGGCGCCGGTCACGATCCCGAACGTCCCGACCACCTCGGTGTGCAGCTTCACCGAGACCCAGACGGCCCAGGGCGGCGACTTCGCGGACGCCTCGTTCGCCTGGGACGGCTACACGTTCGCTCCGGCCACGGTGACCGTGGGCAACAACACGACCGTCTCGAGCGTCGTCACCAACTTCTTCCTTCAACGGCGGGCCAGCCTGGTGCTCGCCAAGGTGCTGGACGGTGCCGGCTACATCGGTACCGGCACACCCTTCGCGGTCCGCTGGTCGTGCGGCACCGAGTCCGGCACCGTGAACCTGGCCCCGGCGGGCTCGCAGACGGTCAACGTTCCGGCGAACACTTCCTGCACCGTGGTCGAACTCATGCCGGCCGAGAGCCTGCTCGACCAGGCGCACGACTGGACGGCTCCCACCTACGAGGGTCTGACCAACGGCACCGTCGCGGTGGCGCCGAACGGGTCCGCGCGGGTCACCGTCACCAACCACACCACCCCGGTCTGGGGACGCCTCGCGGTCACCAAGAGCATCACCCCGGCCAACCTCAGCGGCGGGGTGTCGGCCGGCGCACGGTTCTCGATCACGGTGTCGTGCAACGCTCCCGCACAAGGCGAGAACGGCAACTACACCAACACGTTCAGCGTGGCTGTCGGAGTGCCGCAGCAAACCCCCAACCTGCCGTTGGGCACCGACTGCACGGTCACCGAGGCCGCTCCCACCCAGGGTCAGCTGATCGATGACTCCTACGCCTGGGGCAGCACGCCGGCCAGCCAGCGGGCAACGGTCGACCAGCGTGACGGCGTGGTCACCGTCACCGTCACCAACACCGTCCGGCGGGTCTACGGCTCGCTGAGCCTGAGCAAGATCGTCCGGCCGGTGGGTCCCGTCAACGGCAGCGGCACCACGTTCTCCGGCACCTGGTCCTGCCAGTACGGCAGTGCCGATCCGGTCACCGGCACGTGGAGCCGTACCGGTGCCGGCGCGGCCACCCTGACCGGTCCCAGCGACCAGATCCTGATCGGCTCGTCCTGTTCGGCGACCGAGACCGGAACCAGCCCGGCGCGCCCGAACCCGAACGACCCGAGCTACGTCTGGGGTGCCGAGACGATCACCGGGCCGGTCACCATCACCCGCGACGACCCGAGCGGACACATCGACGTCACCAACCCGGTGCGCCGGCTGAGCGGCAGCTTCGCCGTCGGCAAGAGCGTCCGCGGGGGCACGGCGGGCACCGCGTTCGAGAACGACAACTTCACCTTCAGCTGGCGCTGTGTCGATGCCGCGGGCGCCGAGCGCACCGGAACCCTGCTGGTGCTGGCCGGTATCACGGCGAATGCACCGGATGATCTTCCGGTCGCGAGCACCTGCACGGTGACCGAGACGGCGCGACCCGACCCGATCGATCCCTACCGCTGGGTCACCTCGGACACCTCGTTCACCGTGAACGACGGCCCCCCGCAGCTAGGCACGTCGGTCACGTTCACGCTGCCCGAGACCGGGGTGCCGGTCAACGTCCAGGCCACCAACGTGCTCGAACTCGTGCAGGTGGACGTCACGGCGGTGAAGCGCATCGAAGGCGCGACCGGCGGCTTCACCGACAGTTCGGTCACGTTCAACCTGCGGCTGGTCTGCACCCTGAACGGCAACCAGACCGGCTACGGTCCGCTGGCCGCCCGGGTCGGCCAGAGCGTCACCTTCGAGAACGTGCCGCTGGGCAGCCGCTGCGACCTGGACGAGGGCTCGATTCCGGCCGGTCATGGCCTGGCCGACGCCTCCTACACCTGGCTCGCACCCAGGTTCCCCGACTCGCCACAGACGCTGTCGGATCCCGATGGTGACTACCAGTTCACGGTGATCAACTCGATCGGACGTCTGTACGGGCCGTTGCAGCTGACCAAGTCGCTCACCGCACCCGCCGGCGTGGTGGCGTCCGACCGGGTCTACTCCGGCACGTGGCGATGCACCCACGCCCCGGACGATCCGGTCAGTGGCACCTGGACCGTCACCGGCACCGGCGTCGCCACCCTGACCGGCCTGCCCGAGCAGGGACTGCCGCTCACGTCGTCCTGCACCGCGACCGAGACCGGTGGCACCGACACCCCGCCGTCCACGGATCCGTCCTACAGCTGGAACGATCCCGAGATCGGCGACGCGACGGTGTCGGCGGCGCAGGTGGCCACCATCACGGTGCAGAACTCCGTGCGCCGCGCCACCCACGACGTCACGATCCGCAAGACGCTCAGCGGCGAGACCCTGGGCTACATCGGCACCGGCACGCCCTTCCAGGTGGACGCCAGTTGCACGGCACCCGGCGCCGATCCGTTGACCTACACGGTGAACCTCGCACCCGGTGGCCAAGCTCAGGTGTTCCTGAACAACGTGCCCGAGGGCTGGACGTGCCGGGTCGCCGAGCTGCCGCCCTCGGCTGACCTGCTGCGCAACCTGTCCTACGCCTGGGATGTGCCCACGATCAGCGGCGTCGACGCCGACGGTTCGCTCACCGTGACCGACGATGGCGCTCTGGTGGTCGACAACCCGATCCTGCGCGTCAACGGGGCGCTCGAGGTGCGCAAGGTGATCGCGACCGGCGTGCCTGAAGGCATCGTCAACGCCGGCGCCACCTTCACCGGCACGTACTCCTGCACCTACAACGACGGTGCCCCGGACGCCGACTCGTGGGCCGGCTCCTGGAGCGTCACCGGTGCGACCGGCGGCGTCGCCACGCTCGCCCCCGCACTCGGGGCATTGCCGGTAGGTACCACCTGTGAGATCACCGAGAACGACCCGGCGTCGTCCGATCTGGTGGACGCCTCGTGGCGGTGGGCCGACCCGGTGATCGATCCGGAGGTGACCATCGAGCAGGGCGGCCCGCAGACGCTGGCCGCGACAAACACCCCGGAGCGGGTGTACAGCTCGATGAGCGTCACCAAGGTGCTCACCGGCGAGACCGGTGGCCGCGTGCCCGACGCCGAGGTCACCATGGCCTGGTCGTGTGAGTACGCGATGAGCACGGTCGCCTCCGGCGTCGCCACCTTGCCCGGTGGCGGCGGCACCGAGCAACTGTTCGCAGCGGACGGCTCGATCGCCGGCCCGGGCGGACCGATCCTGGTGCCCGCCACGTCCATCTGCCGGGTGGTCGAGGGCACCCTCGACCAGGATCAACTGCTCGACACCTCGTACGCCTGGGGCGCGCCGGTCTACAGTCCCGAGGGCGGCATGGTGATCACCACCATGCAGGAGGTCAGCAACGTCACGGTGACCAACACCATCGTGCGGGCCTACGGGGCGATTCGGGTGACCAAAGACATCGTCGCCCCCGAGGGCGTGACCGTCGACACTCCGCAGACCTTCGGCGGCACCTACTCCTGCACCTACGGCGAGGACGACCCGGTCACCGGTGAATGGACCGTCACCGATGAGGGCTCGGTCGACATCGCCGGCATTCTGCTCGAGTCCGAGTGCACGATCACGGCCGAGAACACGCCGTCGTCGGGGCCCCTCAGCTCGGACGGCTCCTACACCTGGGGTGCCTGGACGGCCACCGGTCCGGTCACGGTCAGCGTCGACGGCCCGGCCGAACTGGTCGTCACCAACCCGGTCGAACGTAGCCTGACCGACCTCGTGGTGCGCAAGAACGTGACCGGCGACACGGCCGGAGTCTCGGCGCAGGAGGAGTACGACTTCACCTACACCTGCACGCCGCTCACCGGCGATCCGGTCACCGGCGCAGCGTCCATTCCGGACGGCGGCGAGTGGACGAGTCCGCAGACCATTCCGGTCGGCAGCACCTGCACGGTGACCGAAGGGGTGCTGCCCAGCGTGCGGCCCGGGTATGTCTGGGGCACCGTCGGCTTCGAGGCGACCGGTGTGACCGGCACCCCTGCGGTATCGGGTCAGAGCGTCGAGTTCACCCTTCCGGTGGCCATCGGCGGCATGGTTCCGCAACCCGAGGTGACGATCGAGAACCCGCTGGTGCGTCAGCCGGTCTCGTACACGGTGACCAAGTCCTCCGACCCGGCCAGCGGTTCCACCGTGCAGCCCGGCCAGACGATCACGTACACCGTCACGGTCGCGGTCACCGGCGCCGGTGCCGTCAACGACGTGGTGATCACCGACAGCCTCGCTGCGGTGCTCGACAATGCCACCTTCGTATCGTCGGATGCGGAGCAGGGCACGGCCGAACTGACCGGCACCACCCTCACCTGGAACATCGGGTTGCTGCAGGCGGATGAGGACGGCCTGGTGAACCTGACCTACACGGTGCGGGTGAACGACGACGCCTGGGGCGCGACGCTCACCAACGTGGTGACGACCACGGGTGAGTTCCCGCCGGGGGAGTGCCCCGACTGCACCACCACCACCGAGCATCAGGTGCCGCCGCGCTGGACCCTGGCCAAGTCGGCCGACCCGGCGTCCGGCAGCACGGTGAACCCCGGCGACGTGATCACCTACACGGTCACCGCGACCAACGAATCGGTGGTTGCACTGACGGGCTTGCAGGTCTCGGACAATCTGGCGGACGTGCTGAATCACGCCGCCTGGGGCACCGTGAGCACCACCATCGGCAATGCGGAGCTGAGCGGCGACACGCTGAGCTGGACGATCGATTCGTTCCCGGCCCAGTCCACCGCGACGATGACCTACACCGTGCGCGTGGACGCCGACGCCTCGGACGTCACGATCCGCAACGTGGTCACCGGAGGCGGCGACAGCCCGCCCGAGCCGTGTCCCGTGTGCACCACGGAGCACTTTGTTCCGCCCGGCCCGAACCCGCCGAACCCGCCCGACCCGCCGCTGCCCCAGACCGGCACCAACGCCTCCCTGGAGGGCGTGCTGCTGGGCCTGCTGCTCAGTGCGAGCGGGGTGGGCGTACTGGTGGCGGCTCGGCGCCGGCGGCGCAGCTGAGCCTGGATCCGGGCTGAGATCCGGCCCGGTCGTGGCGGTCGATAGACTGGCCGCCATGACCGAAGCCAAGCGTGTCGTCGTCGCAGCCCCCCGCGGGTACTGCGCAGGAGTCGACCGAGCCGTGATCACGGTCGAACAGGCGCTCGAGGTGTACGGGGCGCCGGTGTACGTACGCAAGCAGATCGTGCACAACCGGCATGTGGTCGAAGACCTCCGAGCGCGCGGCGCGCTCTTCGTGGAAGAACTCGACGAGGTGCCCACGGGCGCAACCGTGGTGTTCTCGGCGCACGGGGTGTCGCCCGCCGTCCACGCCGAGGCGGAGCAGCGGGGGCTGAAGACCATCGACGCCACCTGCCCGCTGGTCACCAAGGTGCATCACGAGGCCCGCAGGTTCGCCGGGCAGGGCCTGCAGATCCTGCTGATCGGGCATGCCGGCCACGAAGAGGTCGAGGGCACCGCCGGCGAGGCGCCGGACAACATCATCCTGGTCGAACACCCCGAGGACGCCGCCAGCGTCCAGGTCGCCGACCCCACCCGGGTGGCGTGGTTGTCGCAGACCACGCTCAGCGTGGACGAGACCTACCAGACCGTCGGTGCGCTGCGCGAGAAGTTTCCGCAACTGATCGATCCGCCCAGCGACGACATCTGCTACGCCACCCAGAACCGGCAGTCGGCGGTCAAGCAGATCGCGGCCACGGCGGATCTGGTGATCGTGGTCGGGTCGAGCAACTCGTCCAACTCGGTGCGGCTGGTCGAGGTGGCGCTCGAGTCGGGCGCCAAGGCCTCGTACCGGGTCGACAACGCGGGCGAGATCGACGAGGCGTGGCTGCAGGGTGTGCAGAGCGTCGGGGTGACCTCCGGTGCCTCGGTGCCGGACGAGCTGGTGCAGGGCGTGCTGACGTTCCTGCAGCAGCGGGGCTATCCGGCGGCGGTCGAGGAGCGGCTCACCGAAGAGAACCTCGTATTCGCACTGCCGCCCGAACTGCGCAAGGCCATGAAGGCGCACAGCGCGTCACGCTGACCCTTACCCATGCCGTCATCCCGGCGGACGCCGGGATCTCGTCCGGGGAGCCTGGCGCTGGCCGGGCCTGTCGAGACCCAGGTGGGCGGGGTCGGTGGTGGAGGGGGGCTCGACCCGAGCCAACCAGCCTCGGTCGCAGGCTCCCTCGGCGGCCAGACCCATCCACGACTCGGGTCGAGCCCCCCTCAACCCCCTCCGTTTTCGCTGACCCCAGTCCGTAGGTCGAGCCTGTCGAGACCTTCACTCACGGTCACGGCCTTCGTCATCCCGGCGGATGCCGGGATCTCCATGCCGAGCCCCAGCTCCGCCTCATGGTTGCGTCCCTGCGGCGTGCGTGAGATCCCGGCTTTCGCCGGGATGACGAGGGGACCTGTCCCGTTGGTGGAGCGTGTCGAGGCCTGTATGAGATCCCGGCTTTCGCCGGGATGACGAGGAGACCCGTCAGTTGTCGCCGATCGCGGCATCGGGTGACGTTGCTGCGGGCTTCGGACGCGGCCAGCCGCACTGCCGCCGCTCCAGCTCCGCCAACTGCGCGATCACCGCTGGGTCGCCGTCCCGCCACGCTCCGGACGGGTCGGCACTCACCGTCACGAGCCGGCGCAGAGGTTGCCGGGCCAGAGCCCGCAGGGCGAGCATCTCGGTGTCGGTGCCTGCGGCGATCAGGCCGGCGACGGCTCGCGAATCCAGCACGAACCGGACGCGGTGCCACAACCACCCCGGCACCACCATCAGCAGCGGCAGCGCGACCAGCGCGACGCCTGCCCCCGTGGCGAGGCTCTCCAGCCGGCCGGTGAGCTCGTCCGAGCCGGCCACCAGGCCGCCGACGGTTCCAGCCATGCTGTCCAGCGGGCTGCGCAACGACGAACCCGCCACCGGCACTTGGCCGGCGGCGTCCGCTGCTTCGCGGAGCCGCAGCTGCATCTCGCGTGCGGTGTCGGCGCTGCTGCGCGGATAGTCGGCCAGCGATCGGATCAGGCCGTCGGTGACGCGCGCGAGCAGCCACCAACCGGTGCACCACGCCACCACGAGTACATCCAGGGCTATCTGCCTGGCCAGCTTCGCCGACGGCGGTGCGTAGAGGTACATCTCAGACCAGGAACCGGTAGAACGGGCTGTCGGGTGGCACTCGTTCGACGCTGATGCGGCTGCGCTGCATCTTGTCGAGCAGCCACGACAGGTCGTCGGGGTCGCCGAGTTCGATGCCGACCAGCGCCGGACCCACTTCGCGGTTGGAGCGCTTCACGTACTCGAACAGGGTGATGTCGTCGTCGGGGCCGAGCACCTCGTCGAGAAAGCGCCGCAGGGCCCCCGGCTCCTGCGGAAAGTTGACCAGAAAGTAGTGCTTTCGGCCCTCGTAGACCAGTGCCCGCTCTTCGATCTCGGCGTAGCGGGACAGGTCGTTGTTGCCGCCGGAGACGATCGCCACCACCACCCGTCCGGCCGAGGGACGGTAGATGCCCAGCGCCGCGGTGGCGAGGGCGCCGGCGGGCTCGGCGATCACACCGTCCGTCTGGTACAGGGCCAGCATCTCGGAACAGATGCGGCCCTCGGGCACCGAGAACATGTGCGGTTTGAGACGTTGCACGATCGAGAAAGTGAGGTCGCCGACCCGACGAACGGCCGCGCCGTCGACGAACGTGTCGAGCTTGGGCAGGTCGCGCGGACGGCCGGCCTCGAGAGCGGCCGTCATGGACGCCGCCCCTGACGGTTCGGCCCCGACCACCTTGGTGGCGGGGTGCCACTGGGCCAGCCAGGTCATGCAGCCGGCGATCATGCCGCCGCCGCCCACCGGCACGATCAGGGTGTCGGGAGCCCGGCCCAGCTGCGCGACGATCTCGGCTGCAACGGTGCCCTGGCCGGCGATGGTGCGGGCGTCGTCGAAGGCCGGCACCAGGGTGCGGCCCTCGGCTGCCGCCACCCGGTGCGCGAGCTCGGCCGCCTCGTCGTAGGTGTCACCGTGCACGATGAGTTCGGCCCAGCCCTCGCCAAGCTGCCGCATGCGCTGCCGCTTCTGCCGCGGCGTGGTGGACGGCACGAAGATCTGCGCCTTGATGCCCAGCCGGGCGCACGCGTAGGCGACCCCCTGACCGTGGTTGCCGGCACTCGCGCAGGCGACGCCGGCCGCTCGCTCGGCCTGGCCGAGTTGGGCGATCAGGTTGTAGGCGCCCCGCAGCTTGTACGAGCGGACGGGCTGCAGGTCTTCGCGCTTGAGCCACACCTGCGCACCGGTGGCTTCGGAGAGACGCTTGTTGTACTGCAAGGGGGTCTCGACGACCACGCCGGCCAACCGCTCGGCCGCCTGCTCGATGAGCTGCGCTGTCACCTCGGTGGAGCCTGTCGAAACCATGACGCTCATTGTCGCGGCTCGCCGCGCCCTCAGCCAGCAGTACGTCGATCGCGGGACGCCGGTGGCTGGACGATGTCGCCGGCGACCAGTTCGTCGAGTGCCGGCTGGGGCCGGGTGAGCCCTTCAGGATCGTCGTCGCGCCGGGCGCCGATGATGGGGGTGACCTGCGCGGCGTTCTCGACCAGTTCGGGCGCGGTCAGGGGCCGGACGGCGGCGTCGGTCGCATGCACCGCATCGAGTTGCTTGTCGGTGACGTGCAGGTCGCGCAGCTTGCGGGCGGTCGGCAGCACCCGGCCCTCGATCGAGCCGACCGCGTCGTTGTAGGCGCGCACGGACGCGGTGAGCGAGCGTCCGATGCGGTCGAAGTGCCCGCCCAGGATGCCCAGCCGGTCGTACAGCTCGCGAGCCAGCTCGGACACCTGCGCGGCCGACTCGGCGAGACCGGCCTGTCGCCAGCCGTAGGCGACCGCGCGCAGCAGGGCGATCAGCGTGGTCGGGGTGGCCAGAATGATGCTGCGGGTGGCCGCGTACTCGTGCAGATCGGGCAGCTGGCTGAGCGCCTCGGCGGCCAGCGCCTCGCTGGGCATGAACAGCACCACGAACTCGGGAGTGCCGTAGTCGCTCTTGAAGTACGACTTGCCCGACAGTTGGTCGATGTGCGTCTTCACGTTCTTGGCGAACTGTTGCAGCCCGGTCTCGCGGACGGCGGCGTCGTCGGCCTCGTACGCATCGAGGAACGCGCTCAACGGCACCTTGGAGTCGACCCAGACGAAGCGGCCGCCATCGAGCAGCACCTTGAGGTCGGGCCGGATGACCCGGTCTGCGGACGTGCTCGTGGTCTGCTGGGTGAGAAAGTCGCAATGCTCGACCATGCCGGCCACCTCGACCACCCGCTTGAGCTGTTGCTCGCCCCAGTTGCCCCGGACGTGCGGCTTGCGCAGCGCGGTGATCAGCGCCCGGGTTTCGGTGCGCAGCCGCTCACCGGTGTCACGCACCGCGGTGACCTGACCGGCCAACTCGGTGGTCATGCGCACCCGTTCTTTCTCGACCTCACCCAACCGCTGGTTGAACGCCTCCAGCGATTCGCGGACCGGCTTCATCAGCAGGTCGGTGGCCCGCAGCCGCTGCTCGGCGCTCGCCTCGGCCGACTTGCCCTGGCGCTCGAGCGTTTCGCTGGACAGCACCTTGAACTGGGCGATCATCGATTCGCGATCGGTCGCCAGCTCGCGCGCCCGGCTGAGGGCGGCCTCACGCTGTGCCACAGCGGCGGCGAGCTGGGCGGACACCTCGGCGGCTTCGCTCATGGCTTCGGCCGCCCTGGCCCGGGCGTCCGCCACGTCGGCGCGGAACCGTTCGGCATCGGTTGCGTTGCGCGCCAGTTCGGATCGGGCGGCCGCCGCGTCGGCCCGCGCAGCGGATGCCTCGGCTCGCGCGACGGCAGCCTGCTGGCTCGCCGACGCCACCTCCGAGCGCGTGTCGGAAGCGGCGGCCTGCTGCCGTGCTTGCGAGGCCGTCGCATTCGCTCGCATCACCTGGCGCACGACCAGCCCACCGAGGAGGGCACCAAGCCCTGCCGCGATCAGAATCCACGCCGCCACGTCCATGTTCTCGATCCTGCCGGGTGGCACCGACAAAACCGGTGACCGACTCGGCGGTAGCCTCGTTTGCCTGTCGGTCGAACGGGGTGACAGCTATGCTGCAAAGGTGCGGCGCGCCGAAGCGCCGTTGCCAATGGCCGTCCCTGGTGAAGCCAGTCTTCGCGCAACGACAAGGAGAAACAGTCATGACCGAGTCCAATGAATCGCCACACCTGAAGCGCAACACGTACGAAACCGCGACCGAAGACGCCGGTGAGAAGACCGGCTACGACGCCGCGGATCCCGACGTCACCGAAGAGGGTTACACCGCCGAGGGCGTGCTGCGGCACCACAATGAAGAGGCACCCTGGGGGCGCACCGCAGAGGGTGATGAGGGCGACCAACCCGCCGAATAGAAGCTTGGGCGGCACTGCCGTTGTCACATCGATGGGCTGGCGGGTTCACATCCGCCGGCCCATCGGCGTTCCACGTGAGTCGGGACTCGCTTATGGGAGTTCGCTGGGCGAGCTGACCACGACGCGGTCGGCACGGCTGTACACGTTCATGGATTCGCCGCGCAGAAAGCCGACGAGGGCGAGACCTGACGATTCGGCCAGCTCGACGGCGAGCGACGAGGGAGCAGAAACCGCGGCGAGCACCGCAACGCCTGCCATCACCGCCTTCTGCACCAGTTCGAAGCTCGCACGTCCAGAGACCAGCAGCACGGTTCCCGCCAGCGGGAGCCGATCGCCCAGCACCGCCCAGCCGACGACCTTGTCGACGGCGTTGTGACGACCGACGTCCTCGCGCAGCACCAGCAGCTCGCCGGTGCCGGCGTCGAAGAGGGCGGCGGCATGCAGCCCTCCGGTTTTGTGGAAGATCGCCTGCTGCTGCCGCAGTAGCCCGGGCATGCGGGTCAGGGCTTCGACCGACACGGACGTGGGATCGCTCGCCACCGGATGGGTCGACACGGTGGCGACGGCTTCGATCGAGGCCTTGCCGCACACCCCGCACGAACTGGTGGTGTAGAAGTTGCGGTTCGGCTCGGGTGCCGCGACGCCGGGTGCCAGGGTCACCTCGAGCACGTTGTAGGTGTTGCCTTCACCGCCCGAGCCGGGACCGCCGCAGTGAATGGCCGTCCGCAACTCGCCCCCGCGGGCGATCACACCCTCCGAGACCAGAAAGCCGGCAGCGAGTTCGACGTCCGAACCCGGGGTGCGCATGGTGACCGCGAGCGGCTTGCCGCCGACCCGGATCTCGAGTGGCTCTTCGACGGCGAGCACGTCGATGTGCCGCGTCGCGCCCGTCGCGAGGGCGATTCTCACCACGGGTCTGCGTGCCGTGAGCCGCCCCATCCCGTCAGGCTAGTCCCTGATGGGAATCGCAACCATGACAGCGTACGTCCACGAATGCGCGCGATGATCGGGTGCGTCGTGCTGACCCGGTGGACGGTGTTCGTCCGCTACCTATGCGCTCGACCGCCGACCCGGCCGCCCACAGCTCACCTCATGCGCGGACCCTCGTCCTGAATAGGGCAGGATCGAGACATGTCGACCGACCGCGCCGCGGCGCCCGCGCGCACCCGCCGGCCCCCGGTCGACCCCCGGCTGCTGCGGTACGCCCGGGCCTCGCGCGCGTTCTTCGTCGCCATCGCGGTCATCGGTGCGTTGCAGACACTGGCGACCATCGCGTTCGCCTGGTTTCTGACCCGGTCGATCACGGGTGTGATCGACGGCGCCCCGCCGTCCGAGCTCACGGTCACGCTCGGCCTTCTCTCGCTCGCCGTCGTGACGCGCGCCGTGCTGCTGTGGGTGCGTGAGCTGGTCGCCGTCCGCGGCGCTGCGCGCGTCGAGGCGCAGTTGCGGCTCACACTGGTCGCCGCCGTCGACACCCTCGGACCCGAGTGGCTCGAGACGCGCAACACCGCTCAGCTCGCCGTCACGGCCGGACGCGGGCTCGACGCCCTGGACGCCTACTTCGGCCGGTATCTGCCGCAGCTGGTGCAGACGGTGATCGCGACGCCCGTCCTGATCGCCGTGATGTGGTGGCAGGACTGGATCTCGGGACTCACCGTGCTGCTCACCCTGCCCCTGATCCCGTCGTTCATGGCGCTGATCGGCATGGCCACCAGGTCGGTGCAGCAGCGGCAGTGGCAGACGCTGCACCGGCTGGCCGCACGATTCGCCGACACCGTGCAGGGACTGTCGACGCTCAAGGTGTTTGGACGGCAGCAGCGGGCCGCGGCGTCCATCGAAAAGGTCACCGACACCTACCGGCGCGAAACGATGCGGGTGCTGCGCATCTCGTTCCTGTCCGGCTTCGCCCTCGAGTTTCTCGCGTCGATCGCGGTGGCCATCATCGCGGTGTCGATCGGCTTCCGGCTGATCGACGGAACGCTCGCACTGGTGGTCGGGCTGTTCGTGCTGCTGCTCGCGCCCGAGGCCTACCTTCCGCTGCGGCAGGTGGGCGTCCAGTTTCACGCGGCGGCCGAAGGTGTCGCCGCGACCGAGGACGTGTTCGCCGTGCTTGATGCGGCACGCACGCACGGTGCCGCCGCGCCGGTCGGGGCGGCCGGATTGGACGCCGGGCCGCCGCTGGGCACGCTGGTGCTCGACGGCGTGCGGGTGCGGCGAGGAGAGCGGTTGCTGCCACCGGTCCACCTGGTCGCCCCGCCCGGCACCGTGACCCTCATCGAGGGGCCGAGCGGAGCCGGCAAGTCCAGCATTCTCGCTGCCCTGCGCGGGGCGGCCGGGTTCGAGGGGACGGCGACGTGTGCGGGTCGCGACCTGCGCACCCTGCGGCCGGCGCAGTGGCTGGCCTGGGCGGGCCAGCACCCCGGGCTGGTGTCGGGATCGGTGCTCGACAACGTGACGCTGGGGGAGGCGTCGCCGGCTGAATCGGACGCGGTGCGCGCGCGAGCGACCCGCGCGCTCGAACTCGCCGGTGCGGACGCGATCGACCTCGATCACCTGCTCGGGGTGCAGGGCGCCGGGCTGTCCGGCGGCCAGGCGCAGCGGGTCGCCGTGGCAAGGGCGTTCTACCGGTACCTGTCCGGCGCCGCGAGCGTCATCGCGCTGGACGAGCCCAGCTCGGCACTGGACGCCGAGACGGAGTCGCGACTGTGGCGCTCGGTGCGCAGCCTCGCCGACGCCGGTGCCACGGTGCTGCTGGTCTCGCATCGCACGAGCGCGCGCGAACTGGCTGACGAGGTCGTCGCCCTCGCTGCGGTGGAGGTGCCCGCATGAGCGCGGCCACGTCGTCCCGGCGCTCCTCGGCGCGCGAGGCGCGGGTCGCCGAGACCCTGCGCGGCGCGATGCCGCCGCTGTCGCGGTTCTGGCCCGGGGCCGCGTCCGCCTTCGTGTCGGAGGGGTCCGCGGTGGCACTGCTCGCGGTGAGCGCCTGGCTCATTGTGCGTGCGTCCGAGCAGCCCCCGGTGATGATGATCTCGGTCGCCGTCGTGGGCGTCCGCGCCTTCGCGCTGTTCCGGGCGGCCTTCCGCTACACCGATCGGCTCGCCGGTCACGACGCGGCGCTGCGGCAGCTCGCCACGACCCGCACCGCGCTGGTGCGCCGGCTGATCCCGCTCGCACCGGACGGACTGTCGCGCACCCGGCGCGGATCGGTATTCGGCGCACTCGTCGACGACATCGACGAGCTGCAGAACCTTCCGTTGCGCGTGGTGCAGCCGCTGGTCGCCTCTGCGGCGGTCGCCGTGGGCGCTGTGCTGCTGGTCGCATTCGTCCACTGGCCGGCAGCGCTCACCCTGCTGGGCTGCCTGCTCGTCGCCGGCGTGGCTGCGGCGCTGTCGGGCTGGGTCGCTGGCGCGCGCGCCGAACGTGCCATCGCACCCCTGCGCGCGCGCCTGGCCGACGCGTTGCTCGACCACCTCGGCAGCCTGGACGTGCTGGTCGCCTTCGGCGCCGCCGAAGCGAGCCGCGACCGCGTCCGCGCCGCTGATGCCGCCCTGCGGCGTGCGGTGGTCCGCCGCGCGGGCGCCCAGGCCGGCTCGGCGGCGATCGTGTCACTGGTGGCGGGTGCCGCCTCGGTCGCCGCCGTGATGGTCGCGGCGCCGTCGGTGGCCGGCCTCGGTGGGCCCGGCTTCGCCATCGTGGTGCTGGTGCCGATGGCCGTCTTCGAGGTCTTCGCGACGGTTCCGCTCGCCGCGGCGTCCTGGCGGCAGGTGCGCGCCGGGGCGGAGCGGATCACCGATGCGCTGCCGGCGTCGCTGCCGCGCGGCCTCGTCCACGAGACCGTCGCGCCGACCGGGATCGGTCCCGCCCTCGGTGACGGTCTGGTGCTGCGCGGGGTGACTGCGACGTGGCCGGGGGCGACGCTGCCGTCCCTGAACCAGATCGACCTCGCGGTGCGTCCGGGTGAGCGGGTGCTGATCGTCGGTTCGTCCGGGGCCGGCAAGACCACGCTCGCCCATGTGCTGGTCCGGTTTCTGGACGCCGAGGGCAGCTACACGATCGGCGGTACCTCGGTCGCATCGCTGGCGGGGGACGACGTCCGGCTGACCGTCGGCCTGTGCGAGCAGCACCCCATGCTGTTCGACGAGACCATTCGGCAGAACCTGTTGTTCGCCCGCGACACCGCGTCCGACGCCGACCTGGAGGCGGCTCTCGAGCGCGTCGGGCTGGGCCTCTGGCTACGCGCCCGCGGTGGACTGTCGGCGCGGGTCGGCGAGCGCGGTGCGTTGATCTCGGGCGGTCAGGCGCAGCGCATCTCGCTGGCCAGGGCGCTGCTGCGCGGCTTTCCCGTGCTGGTGGTGGACGAGCCGACGGCGGGCGTCGACCCGGAGGCGTCCGATGCCCTGCTGACCGACATGCTCTCGGCCGTCGGCCCGGACCAAGCGGTGGTGCTGATCTCGCACGTGGCCGTGCCCGACGGGCTTGTCGACCGGGTGGTTCGGCTCGATGCGGGACGGGTGCACGGCTGACGCGACACCCGCTCGCCTAACTATTCGCCGCTCGCGAAGCTTCGCGAGCCCCAAATAGTTGGGCGAGCGACACCCGCGGAACCGCCCCTGTGGCCGGTCCATCGGACGACGTCTCAAAGAGCGAACGCCGAGTTTCGCAGCGCGGGCTACTACGACCTATAGTAATAGTCACGAGCACCAATACTGCGACGTTGCGACAACAGCGGGCTCACAAGGCCGAACGGCGCGTGGCTGCTCGCACGGCACGGCAGATCGCTGTGCCGGCAGTCGACGAGGAGATCCCTTGACCGCCGTGGCCACCCGCCCCGAAATCCGTGACGACGCCTGGGAAGGGTTCGCCACCGGACCCTGGACGTCCGCCGTCGACGTCCGCGACTTCATTCTTCGCAACTTCACCCCCTATGTCGGCGACGCCTCCTTTCTGAGCGGCCCGACGGTCCGGACGCTGGCCGTGTGGGAGACGCTGCAGCGCGACTTCCTCTCCGTTGAGCGCGCCCGGCGCGTCTACGACGTCGAGACCCACATTCCGGCCGACGTGGACGCCTTTCCGGCCGGCTACATCTGCGACGACGACAACGTGATCGTCGGCCTGCAGACCGGCACGCCGCTGAAGCGTCCGATGATGCCGGCCGGCGGCTGGCGGATGGTCGAGACCGCGATCCGCGAGGCCGGGCTCGAACCCGACCAGCGGGTCAAGGAGATCTTCACCAAGTACCGCAAGACCCACAACGAAGCGGTCTTCGACATCTACACCCCGCGCATCCGGGCGGCGCGCAGCTCGCACCTGGTCACCGGGCTGCCGGATGCCTACGGTCGCGGCCGCATCATCGGCGACTACCGCCGGGTCGCTCTGTACGGCGTGGACCGGCTGATCGAGGCCAAGCGGACCGACGCCGACTCGATCCTCGACCAGCCGTTCAGCGAGAACTGGGCGCGCTACCGCGAGGAGCACGCCGAGCAGATCAAGGCGCTGAAGAAGCTGAAGAACCTGGGCGAGAGCTACGGCTTCGACCTCGCCCGCCCGGCCCGCACGTTCATCGAGGCCGTCCAGTGGACCTACTTCGGCTACCTGGCCAGCGTGAAGAGCCAGGACGGTGCCGCGATGAGCATCGGACGCCTCTCCGGCTTCTTCGACGTCTACGCCGAGCGTGACCTGGCCGCCGGCATGCTGACCGAGGACGAGGCGCAGGAGGTCATCGACGCGCTGGTGATCAAGCTGCGCATCGTCCGGTTCCTGCGCACCATCGACTACGACCAGATCTTCTCCGGCGACCCGTACTGGGCCACCTGGTCCGACGGCGGCTTCGCCAACGACGGGCGCACCCTGGTCACCAAGACCTCGTTCCGGCTGCTGCAGACACTGCGCAACCTCGGCCCGGCACCGGAGCCCAACATCACCATCTACTGGGACGCCGCGCTGCCCGAGGGCTACAAGGCATTCTGCTCGCAGATCTCGATCGAGACCTCCGCCATTCAGTACGAGTCGGACGGTGAGATCCGCGCCCACTGGGGCGACGACACCGGCATCGCCTGCTGCGTATCGCCGATGGCGATCGGCAAGCAGATGCAGTTCTTCGGTGCCCGCCTGAACGCCGCGAAGGCGCTGCTGTACGCCATCAACGGCGGCCGCGACGAGGTGAGCGGAAAGCAGATCGTCCGCGACTTCGCGGGCATCGACGGCCAGGCGCCGCTCGACTTCGACACCGTGTGGGCCAAGTACGACGAGATGCTCACCTGGGCGGTCGAGACCTACGTCGAGGCGCTCAACATCATTCACTACAGCCACGACAAGTACGCCTACGAGGCCATGGAGATGGCGCTGCACGACGACGAGATCGTGCGCACCATGGGCTGCGGCATCGCCGGGCTGTCGATCGTGGCCGACTCGCTGGCCGCGATCAAGTACGCCACGGTGATCCCCGTCCGCGACGAGAGCGGCCTGGTGGTCGACTATGTGACCGAGGGCGAGTTCCCGCGCTACGGCAACGACGACGACCGGGCGGACGAGATCGCCACGCTGGTGGTATCGACGGTGATGGACAAGATCCGGCACATTCCGATGTATCGCGACGCGATTCCGACCCAGTCGGTGCTGACGATCACCAGCAACGTGGTGTACGGCAAGGCCACCGGCGCGTTCCCCTGCGGGCATCAGGCCGGCACACCGTTCGCCCCGGGTGCCAACCCCGAGAACGGTGCCGACACCCACGGCATGCTGGCGTCCATGATGAGCGTCGGCAAGCTCAGCTACGACGACGCCCTGGACGGCATCTCGCTGACCAACACGATCACCCCGCCCGCGTTGGGCCGCACCCAAGACGAGCGGGTGGCGAACCTGGTCGGCATTCTCGATGCCGGCATGGGCGAGGGGCTGTACCACGCCAACATCAACGTGCTGAACAAAGAGACGCTGCTCGATGCGATGGAGAACCCCGAGAACTACCCGCAGCTCACCATCCGGGTCTCGGGTTACGCGGTGAACTACGTCAAGCTCACCCGTGAGCAGCAGCTGGACGTGCTCTCGCGCACCTTCCACGAGTCGGTCTGAGGCGTGCCGCTGCCGAGCGTGCTCCGAGATCCCGGCGTCCGCCGGGATGACGGGGAGGTCGCCATCCGGGGCTCTGCCGTCATCCCGGGCTTGCCCCGGGATCTCCGGTCCCGCGCACTACCCTCGCCACCCCCCGTCCGGGCCACCATGCTCGGCGGCATTCCGGTGGCCGACCACCTGAGCCGCAGCGAACTGCTGGTGGCCCAGCGACTGGGCGAGGTCGGGTCGGTGCATTCGTGGGAGCTGGTCACCGCCGTGGACGGTCCGGGCACCCGAATGACCGCCTTTCTGGCCGGCTGCCCGCTGCGCTGCCTGTACTGCCACAACCCCGACACCATGGCCGCCAACCGCGGGGTATCGGTGCTGGCCGACGACCTGCTCGATCGCATCAAGCGCTACCGCGGGGTGTTCCGAGCGACCAGGGGTGGCATCACCCTCTCGGGCGGCGAGGTGCTGCAACAGCCCGCCTTCGCCCGGCGCATTCTGCGTGGGGCCAAGGAGCTCGGTGTTCACACCGCCCTCGACACGTCCGGCTTTCTGGGCCGCAACGCCGACGACGACCTGTTGGCCGACGTCGATCTGGTGCTGCTCGACGTGAAGGCGGGCGACGAGCCCACCTACCGCCGGGTCACCGGTCGCCGGCTGCAGCCCACCCTCGACTTCGGACGCCGCTTGGACGGCCTCGGCATCGAGACCTGGATCCGCTTCGTACTGGTGCCCGGGCTCACCGACAACCCGGCGACCATCGAACCGATCGCGGATTATGCGGCGTCCCTTGCCTGCGTGTCGCGGGTCGAGGTGTTGCCGTTCCATCAAATGGGTCGCGACAAGTGGGCAGAGACCGGCCTTGACTACGAACTGGACGCCACCGAGGCCCCGTCCGCCGAGCTGGTGGAGAGCACCCGGCAGATCTTCCGTGAGCGGGGGCTGACGGTCTACTGAGGCGGGGGTGGGCGCCGGTCGCTCGAGACCCGGATCGTCGTTCAGGCGCGGCATGCAGACGGTCGCGGTGCCTGGCGTCGCGGTGGTACTGGTGGCGGCACCGATCGTGCCTCCTACTACTGTTCCATGTGAACGATGTCAACATTGGGCCTGGGCAAAGTGAGTCATCCTTCGCTGACGATTGCTGTTCAAGGGCCGCGACGTCGAAGCCACCGACGTGCCGCAGGCGTGAAGTGCGCGGTCAATCTGAGCGCAGCGATCCGTCAGCGCTGGATGGAAAACCCGAAGTCGATTCGCCGACCGAGTCCAAGCTGGCTCGCGCATCGATTACGCTCGGAGCATGCCCCGTCCGACAACCAAGGACGAACTGTTGACGGCGTCCGCCATGGAATACGACAAACTGCTGGGCGTCCTGGCCGGCTTCCCGGCGTCACAGCGGGACGACATCGGCTGGAGTGCTCCGATCGAGGATCAGTCACAAAACCCGCGGGACGTCCTCACCCATCTGCACGCGTGGCACCTGATGGCGATCGAGTGGTGCACGATCGGGGACGCGGGCGGCACCCCGCAGGTGCCCGGCCCCGGACGCACCTGGCGCGAGACCCCGGCCATCAATGCCGAGATCTGGCAACGCTACGCGTCCACCACCTACGCCGAAGCGCTTGAACTGCTGGCCGGATCCCATCGGGACGTGACCACCCTGATCTCAGCGCACAGCAACGAGCAGCTCTTCACCGGCGGCGTCTACCCGTGGACGCGCTCCACAACGCTGGGCGCCTATTTCGTATCCTCGACTTCAGCTCACTACCAGTGGGGCGTCAAGACACTGAGGGCGATCGCCCGGATGGGCATGCGCCCACGCTAACCGCGCCGCGGCGCGTGCGAACCGCTCGGCTTGGACGAGCGGCAAGCCGAGGCGGCCGCCGAGGCCTGGCGCCGGTTCGGCGAGGGACGGCATCCCGCCGGGTTGAACCTAGGGGACACCTTCAGCTCGGCCGCACTGACCCGTGCATCGCCGGGCAACCGGGTCAGGACTGCATACGTCTCAGCGAGTGCGTGGCCGCTCAAACACAGTGGACGTCCCGGCCCAGTTGGCCAACACGATGAGCCTCGTGCGATGCGACGAGCAGCGGAACGGCCGCACTTGTGTCCAGAGCAAGCTGCGGGTCGCTCAACGCCGAACCGCGTCCATCAGTGCGTACATCGTCTCGTCGCCGACGTGGGTGGCGCCCTGCGATACCAGCCGGCCGTCCTGTTCGCGCACCAGTCGCGCCGTTCTGCCGCCTGGGATGAGCTGAAGGCCGGCTCCGTATGGACTGATGTCGACGGTGGTACCCGGCGCCAGACCGAGCGCATCCCGAAACTGCTTGGGCAGCACAACTCGACCACCCGAATCGATCACAGCCTCCATGGGATTACGTTACCCGTGGCTCCCTGACAGGGGTGGTCAAGTTGCCCTCAGGTGCTGAACCGGAACTCGACCACGTCGCCGTCCTGCATCACGTAGTCCTTGCCCTCCATCCGGGCCTTGCCGGCGGCGCGGGCGGCCGGCACGGAGCCCAGTTCGACCAGATCGTCGTAGCTCACGATCTCGGCCTTGATGAACCCCTTCTGGAAGTCCGTGTGGATCACCCCGGCCGCCTCGGGAGCGGTGGCCCCCTTGCGGATCGTCCAGGCACGTGACTCCTTGGGCCCGGCGGTCAGGTAGCTCTGCAGGCCGAGGGTTTCGTAGCCGACCCGGGCGAGCGTGTCGAGACCGGGCTCTGCGACACCCATCTCTTCCAGGAACTCGCGGGCCTCATCCGGTTCCATCTCGACCAGTTCGGATTCGATCTTGGCGTCGAGGAAGATGGCCTCCGAAGGGGCGACCAGCGCGCGCATCGACGCCAGCAACGCCTCGTCGGTGAGTTCGTCCGAATCGCAGTTGAAGACGTAGATGTAGGGCTTTGCGGTGAGCAGGAACAGCTCTTTGAGCGGCTCCAGATCGAGCCCGGCGGCGCGGACGCCGACGCCCGAATCGAGCGTCGCCTGTGCCTGCGTGACCGCCTGCAGCACCGAAACGCGCTCCTTCTTCAGCCGCGCCTCCTTCTCCAGGCGGGGGATCGCCCGCTCGATCGTCTGCAGATCGGCGAGGATCAGTTCGGTGGTGATGGTGTCGATGTCGTTGCCGGGGTTCACCGCGCCGTCGACGTGGGTGACGTCCGGGTCGCGGAACACCCGGGTGACCTGGCAGATCGCGTCCGCCTCGCGAATGTTGGCCAGAAACGCGTTGCCCATGCCCTCGCCCTGGGAGGCGCCCTTCACGATGCCGGCGATGTCGACGAAGCTCACCGTCGCCGGCAGGATCTTCTCGGAGCGGAACAACGTGGCCAAGACCGGCAGCCGCGCATCCGGCACCCCCACCACCCCCACGTTGGGTTCGATGGTCGCGAACGGGTAGTTCGCCGCCAGCACCTCGTTGCGGGTGAGGGCGTTGAACAGGGTGGACTTGCCCGCGTTGGGCAGTCCGACGATGCCGATTGTCAGAGCCACCCCGACAGGTTACGGGCCCCTGCCGGGCTGCACGAATCGGCGAGTTGACTCACGCTAAATGCCCGCGTGTTGGGGGTCGTTGACTCATCTGAAGATGCCCGGGTGGGTGAGGCTGCGTGGATGGGGTTGACGATGAGGCAGCGGAAGGCTGTGCTGGCTAGCCAGGTCAGGGCTTGGCAGAAGGCGACCAAGCAGGAGAAGTCAGCGATCCTGGACCATCTGGTCGCGGTCAATGGCTGGCACCGAGACCATGCCCGGAAGATGATCCGGCAGGCGGTCGCCGGGCAGGACGTGAACCGGCCACGGAAACCGCGTGAGCCGGTGCTCACCTACGGCCAGGAGGTGATCGACGCGCTGGTGGTGTGCTGGGCTGTGCTGGACGGGCCGGCAGGCAAGATCCTGCGACCAGCGCTGCCGGTCCTGGTCGCGAGCCTGCTCAGCTGCGGCGAACTGGACGCACCACCGCAGGTCATCGACGGGCTGCTGGCCATGTCGGCAGCCACGATCGATCGCCGGCTGCGGCCTTACCGGATCGGGCTGGTCGGAGAATCCAAGGGCAGGTCGTTGACCCGGCCCGGTTCCCTGTTGAAGAGCTCGATTCCGTTGAAGACCTGGCACGAGTGGGACGACACCACCCCCGGGTTCATCGAAATCGACCTGGTCGGCCACGACGGCGGCGACAACAACGGCGAGTTCTACTACTCCCTGGATGCCGTCGATGTGGCCACCGGCTGGACCGAAACCATCACCATGAAGTCGAAGGGTGAACGGATCGTCGCGACCGGGCTGGAGCAACTCGTGCTGCGGTTCCCGTTCGCGATCCTGGGCATTCACTCCGACAACGGCAGCGAGTTCATCAACCACCACCTGCTGCGCTGGTGCACCAACCGTGAGATCACCTTCACCCGCGGCCGACCGAACCACTCCAACGACCAGGCCCACATCGAGCAGAAGAACTGGACCCGCGTCCGCCGCCACGTCGGCTACTACCGCTTCGACACCAACCGCGAACTCGACCTGCTGAACCAGCTGTGGCCGATCGCCGCCGAACTCACCAACCTGTTCACCCCACAACAGAAACTGGCCACCAAGACCCGCATCGGCGCCAAGGTCACCAAGACCTACGACACCGCAACCACCCCGGCCGGCCGCCTGCTACGCGACCACCCCGACATCCTCGACCCCGCCGACCGCGCCGACCTCGAACAACGCCTCGCCCAAGCCAACCCCGCCCAGCAACGCCGCGACATCGACCTCATCCAACGCAACCTGCTCGAACTCGCCCGCCGCCGCGGCACCGTCCTCAAAGCCGCCAAACGCAACCACGTCTACCTCTCCCGAGCCAAAATCACCCGGACAAAACGAGATGAGTCAACGAATCAACCCAAGCGGGCATCTTGACATGAGTCATCAGGATCGGTCCCGACGGGTGCTTCTACTCAGCTGAGTCCGGGTCGGCGTCGATGTCGGCGTCCGGTTCTTCTTCGGGCTCGAACGTGTTCTTCTCGCCCATGCCCAAGCCGGCACCCTGATCGGAGAGCTCACCTGGGTCGGAGGCTTCTTCTTCGGGCAGTTTCGCGCTCTGCTGGCTCATCGTTCGACCCCTTTCGACGGTGGAATGCCACTGTCTCGCTACGCCCCCCGGTGGCGCAATGCCCCTGCGGGGGTAAGCGGGGGCCAACCGCCGTTTTGTGGTTGATATGGATGGAACTCTGTGAGTTCACGCCGGGTCATCGGCTCGACCGCGCACTTACGGTTGATATGGATACCCCCTGTGGGTATTCATATCAACCACAAAGTCGCGGGTGGGTCGACACAGACCGAACACCGCGTTCATAACGACCACAAAGTGGCGAGAGAGGCGCTGCCGCCCACCGTGCACTCCACGATGGGGCCTACACGTGGCAACAAGGCCGTGCTTCCTAGCGTGGCCCGAGGCGCTCGGTCAGCCACTCCCTTGCCGCGGGCCACTCCGTCGCCAGCATGCTGTACATGACGGTGTTGCGCACCGATCCGTCGCGGCGCAACTGGTGGTGCCGGATCTCACCGTCCCAGTGGGCGCCGAGCCGCTCGATCGCCTTCTGACTCGCGTAGTTCTCGTGGTCGGTGCGCCAACCCACCACGCCGGCACCCGCCACGTCGAAGGCGTGGGTGAGCAACAGCAGCTTGCAGGCGGTGTTCACGTGGGAGCGTTGCGCGCTGCGTCCGTACCAGGTGTAGCCGATCTCGACCCGCTTCACCGCCGGGACGATGTCGTGGTAGCTGGTGCTGCCCAGCACCAGGCGGGTGGCAGCGTCCAGAACCGCGAAAGGCACCCGGTCCTCGGCGGCCATCGCGGCCCCGATGTAGGCCGGTTCGCCACCTGGAGCGGGCACGCTGGTGACGCGTGCAGTCCACAACTCGCCGTCGGCCGCGGCCGCCGCCAGGCCCGCCGCATGCTCGCTGCGCAGCGGTACCAGCTGCACCCCCCACCCGGTCAGGGTGATGGGGCCGATCCAGGACTGGTGGCTCAACGCTCCCCGATCGGCACGTACGCGCGCCGTTCGTGCCCGGTGTAGATCTGCTTGGGCCGGATGATGCGCTGATCGGGATCGGTGAGCTGCTCGCTCCAATGCGCGATCCAGCCGGCCGTGCGCGGCACCGCGAACAACACGGTGAACATCTCGGTGGGAAAGTTCAGCGCCTCGTAGATCAGGCCGGAGTAGAAGTCGACGTTGGGGTAGAGCTTGCGCTTGATGAAGTACTCGTCGTTGAGGGCGATCTTCTCCAGCTCGACGGCGATCTCGAGCAGCGGATTCATGCCGCGCACCTCGAACACGTCGTCGACCGCCTGCTTGATCACCTTGGCGCGCGGGTCGTAGTTCTTGTACACCCGGTGGCCGAAGCCCATCAGCCGGCCCTTGCCGTTCTTGACCCCTTCGATGAACTCGGGCACCCGCTCCAGCGTGCCGATCTCGCGCAGCATCTTGAGCACCGCCTCGTTGGCCCCACCGTGCAACGGCCCGAACAACGCCCCGATGCCCGCAGCCGCCGAGGTGTACACGTCGTTGCCGGACGACGCGACGGTGCGCACCGCGGTGGTCGAACAGTTCTGTTCGTGGTCGGCGTGCAGGATGAACAGCACCTCGAGCGCCCGGACCAGGCGCGGGTCGGCCCGCCAGACCCGCTGCTGGGACTGGAACAGCATGGCCAGGAAGTTCTCGACGTAGCCCATCTCGTCGCTGGGATACACCGGGTGCCGGCCGATCGAGTGCCGGAAGGTGGCCGCCGCGAGGGTGGGCATCTTGCCCAGCAGCCGGAACGAGTTGAGGGCGCGGGACTCCGGGTCGCTGATCCGCCTGGACGAGGGGTAGAAGGTCATCTGCGACACCACGCCCGCCATCAGCTTGGCCATCGGATGAGCGTCGTAGCGGAACGACTTGATGATGTCGTACACGTTCTCGTGCACCAGTCGGTGCCGGTTGACCTGATGCTGCCATTCGGTCAGCTGCGTCTCGGTGGGCAACTCGCCGTTGCTCAGCAGGTAGGCGACCTCCAGGTAGGTGGAGTGCTCGGCCAGCTCCTCGATCGGGTAGCCGCGATGCTCGAGGATGCCCGCCTCGCCGTCGATGTAGGTGATCGCGCTGCGGCACGCCGCGGTGTTCACGAACCCCGGATCGTAGGACGTCAGCCCGCCACGGTCGGTCGGAATGGCGGCGAGCTTGGTCGCCCGGACGGCTCCCTCGGTGATCGGGAGCTCTTCGGTGACGTCGCCCGCACTGATTCTCAACGATTCGGCCATGCTTCACCCTATGCAGCCGGTCCGGGCCGAGGTGAGCGGATGCCGCAGGTTGAGACCCGCGGTGGCGTCGCGCCCTGCTGTGCCGGGCCTCTGCACCCTACGATGGAACCATGCTGATCGTCACCACCAACGACATTCCCGGCTACCGCATCGAAGCCGTGTTCGGCGAAGTCATGGGCATGACCGTACGGTCGGCGAACATCGGCGCGAACTTCGTCGCCAGCTTTCGCGCGATCGGTGGCGGCGAGGTGAACGAGTACACCCAACTGGTCTACGACTCGCGCCAGCAGGTGATGCAGCGCATGTGGGAGCAGGCCCAGCAGCGGGGCGCCAACGCCATCGTCGCGTGCCGCTTCGACACCGGTGAGATCGCTGCCCAGTTCTCTGAGGTGTGCTGCTACGGCACCGCTGTCGCCGTGGTTCCGATCGCCGAGGGCGAACCGGGGGCCACCCCCCAGTCGATCGCCGACGCCCAGGCACGGGCCACCATGCGCTGATGCGCACCCTGAGCGGTGCTCCGGACCTCGCCCTCGCGCCCGGCCACTGGGTCACTCGTGACCTGGTGGCGTGGCCGGTGGACGCCGTGCCGATCGGCGTCGATCCGCGGGGGCTCGACTGGCGGCTGCACTGGTCGGCCGAGGGTGGCATCGACCCCGCCGCCCGCGAACCGGTCAGCTGGAACACCGGCGAGCTGACCCTCGATCCGGACGGGCTGCCCGAGCAGGTGCTGCAACGCCGCCCCCATCTGCGCGGCTGCCTGGCGCTGCGGGTCGCTCCGGACGCCGCCGGCCAGGCCGAGCAGGCGCTGCGCGGGCAGGTGCTGCTGAGCGTGCACCAGCCGTCCGGAAAGCTGCTCACCGCAGGCTCGTTGCAGGTGCCGGGCGTGCTGGACGAGCTGTACGCCGCCGCCACGGACGCCCGGCTCGGCCTGACCTGGAGCGGCGGAGCGCCGACGCTGCGGCTGTGGGCGCCGACCGCTCGCACCGTGCGGCTGATGCTGTGGTCGACCGCCGACCACCTGCACGACGCCGGTCGTCCCTTCGAGGCCACCCGCGAACCGGACGGTTGCTGGTCGATCGAGGGCGCACCGGGCTGGCGCGGCGCCCGCTACCGCTGGGAGGTGACGGTGTTCGCGCCGTCCGGACGGCGCATGGTGACCAACCAAGTCACCGATCCCTACTCGGTGTCGCTCACGGTGAACTCGACCCACTCGGTGATCGTCGATCTGCATGATCCGGGCCTGCAGCCCGCACAGTGGCGCGACACCCCGCAGCCGCGGCTGGCGCACCCGGTCGACCAGGTCAGCTACGAGCTGCACGTGCGCGACTTCTCGATCCACGACAAGAGCGTTCCCGAGGACGCCCGGGGCAGCTTTCTGGCCTTCGCCCACGACAGTCTGGGCACCCGTCACCTGCGCCGGCTGGCCCAGGCCGGGCTGAACACCGTCCAGCTGCTGCCGGTGTTCGACAACGCCACTGTGGAGGAGTCTCGCGAGCGTCAACGGGGGCCGATCAAGGCCGATCTGCGGGCGCTGCCGCCCGACAGTCCCAACCAGCAACGGCTGATCCGGCTCACCGTGGTCGGCAACCCGTACAACTGGGGCTACGACCCCTGGCATTACCAGGCGGTCGAGGGGTCGTTCTGCAGCACCCTGGCCAGCGCCGAGGGCGCGGGCCGGGTGCACGAGTTTCGCACCATGATCGGGGCCCTGCACGCGATGGGGCTGCGGGTGGTGCTCGACCAGGTGTTCAACCACACGGCGAGCTTCGGGCAGAACACCAAGTCGGTGCTCGATCGCACGGTGCCCGGCTACTACCACCGGCTCGACCCGCTGGGTTTCACCGAGCACTCCACCTGCTGCCCGAACGTCGCCACCGAGCACGCGATGGCTCAGAAGCTGATGGTCGACTCGGTGGTGTTGTGGGCCCGCGACTACAAGGTGGACGGATTTCGCTTCGACCTGATGGGGCATCACACCCGCGACAACATGCTGGCCGTGCGCGCGGCGCTCGACGCGCTGAGGGTGCAGAAAGACGGCGTGGACGGGCGGCAGGTCACGATCTACGGCGAGGGCTGGAACTTCGGCGAGGTGGCCCACGACGCGCGGTTCGTCCAGGCCAGGCAGGGCAACCTGGCCGGCACCGGCATCGGGACCTTCAACGACCGGCTGCGCGACGCCGTCCGCGGCGGGGGACCGTTCGACGAGGATCCGCGCGGCCAGGGCTTCGGCACCGGGCTGTTCACCGCGTCCAACGATGCCTGGGTCAACGGCGACGGCTACGCGCAGTTGGACCGGCTGCTGGCCGACACCGACCTGATCCAGCTGGGACTGATCGGCAACCTGCGCGACTTCTGGCTGCCGTCGAACAGCCGCCGCGGGTTCGTCCGGGGCGACGAGTTGGAGTACAACGGCCAGCCCGCCGGGTATGCGGCCGAGCCGGACGAGGTGGTCAACTACGTCGACGCGCACGACAACGAAACCCTGTTCGACGCGCTCACGCTGAAGCTTCGTCCCGACACCTCCATGCCCGACCGGGTGCGCATGAACACGCTGTGCCTTGCTCTGGCCACGCTCGGCCAGGGGCCGGTGATGTGGCACGCTGGCACCGACATCCTGCGGAGCAAGAGCCTGGACCGGAACTCGTACAACTCCGGCGACTGGTTCAACTACCTCGACTGGACGATGACCGACAACGGCTTCGGCGCCGGCCTGCCACCCGAGGGTGACAACGGGCCGAAGTGGGCCTACTTCACGCCGTTCCTGGCCGACCCACGGTTCAAACCGGCCCCGGGCGACATCGCGCACGCCCATGCGCAGGCCCTCGACCTGCTGCGGCTGCGGGCGTCCACCCGGCTGTTCCGGATGGGGTCCGGGCATGCGATTCGCACCAAGATCACGTTCCCGGTCAGCAACACCCACCATCAGTTGCCCGGCGTGATCGCGCTGCGCATCGACGATCGGGTCGGTGAGCCGGTGCAGGCAGAGTGGGGGTCGCTGGTCACGGTCTTCAACGCGACGCCGCTGCCGGTGCAGCTGCAGATTCCAGGGCTCACTAGCGGGCACCTGTTGCACCCGGTGCAGGCGCGCGGCTGCGATGAGGTGATTAAGAGCACACGGGTCGAGGGGCAGTGGGCCGCGGTGCCGGCCCGCAGCTACGCCGTGCTCGTCGAGCCGTTCTGATCCGCTGACCAACGGGCCCACCGTGGGCCGAGCTTGTCCAGACCACACCGTTGGTCGCGCTTGTCGAGGCCCATTTGCGGGTCGATGGCCGCCCACCGTGAGCGTCCGGAGGTGTGTGGGGCGTCACCAGCGAGCGCGTCGCGCGGCCGGCAGTCGAGGGGATCAATGGCGGGAGGTGGGGTGAAATTGAATGATGGCCCGGGTTGTGGGCGAGGCCCCCAACCCGGGCCGACTCAGCAGATTCGTCGTCGCCTCACGTTCGCCGCTGGTACACCCCCCGGGTACCGCGGCCCCCCGGAACGGAACTGTGAACAACGTTCTCTGAAAGCATTTACATCTTGACACGCGCCGTGTCAAAATGCAAACCCGCCTGGCTCGCAGCCTCATCACCACCCATGAACGGAGTTGCCCATGCCCACCCGCTCGCAGCAGCGCGACCACACCGAGGCGGCGATCATCGAGGCCGGTCTGCAACTGCTGGCCGAGGGCGGCGCCGAGGCGTTGACGATCCGGGGGCTGGCCCGCAAGCTCGTCCTCGTTCCCTCGGCGCTCTATCGGTATGTGCGAGACCGTGACGATCTGCTCAATCTGCTGCTGGCGCATGCTCATGCCGACCTGATCGCCACCGTGCAGACCGCTCATGACGCGGTGCCCCGCGACGACCTGCGCGGCCGCTGGCGCGCGTTCGCCCACAGCCTGCGGTCATGGTCGCTGGGTCATCGCCACGAATGGTTACTGATTCAGAGCAGCGCGATCTCGGGCCCGGGGCCGCGACTGCCGGACACCTACGGCCTGCACGTACTGCTGCTGCGGCTGGGGGCTGACGCCGAGGCTGCGGGTCGGGTACCGATCCGAGGCGAGCGGCACGGCAGCGCGATCCCCGGTCTGGCGGCCATGCTCGCGCTGGCCGAGGTGACGGCGTCGGAGCAGACCGTGCTCGCCGGTCTGGCCGCTTGGCATCTGCTGGACGGGGCGCTCTACGCCGAGTTGCTTCAGCTGGCGGGGCGCGACCTGTTGGACGCGGACGCGTTCTTCGAGGCCATGATTGACGAAACCGAGCGGCTGGTCTTCAGCCCGGATCCGGCCTAGTTTACGTATCGCCGCCGCAGGCACTCCTTGCGCCGACCGGGCAACGTGCGCGCCGGTCAGTGCCCCAGATACCGGTCCGGACGATGGTTGAACGCGATCACCAGGTTGAGCACAACGGCGCCCAGCGCCGACAGGGCCACGCTCGGCCAGGGCAGCACGGCCAGGGACGCCAGCACCACCAGCAGGTCGAGCACGAGCTGCACGTAGCCGGCCGGAATGCCGCGGCGCTCCTGCATGATCAGCCCGACGATGTTGAAGCCGCCCAGACTGGTGCGGTGCCGAAACAGGATCAGCAGGCCGACGCCGGCGATCATGTTTCCGAGCACCACCGAATAGACCGCGGGCAGCCTCAGCTGCGGCAGCATGGCCGCGTGCAGCGAGGTGAGCAGGGTGACCGCGCCGATCGCGAGCAACGTCCGCACCGTGAAGCTCCAGCCCTTGCGCGAGACAGCGGCGATCAGAAACGGCAGGTTGACCACGAGGAACAGCACCCCGAACGGCACCGGGAACGCGTAGCTGAGCAGCAGTGACAACCCGGCCGTGCCGCCGGTGACGGTGGTGCTGGCGTGCAGCAGGTACAGCCCGAACGAGGCCAGCAGGGTGCCGGTGGAGAACCCCATCAGGTCCTCCGCCACGGTGTGTTTGGTGGCCGTGGGCGTGACCAGCGCCGGTGTGGCGGGCGTGCCGAGGGCGGTCATGCCGCCACCGCCCGTCCGGCCAACACATGCAACACCCGATCGTTGCTGGCGGCGTCCGCGATGGTGATCCGCACCCCGTCGCCGGCGTAGCCGCGCACCAGAATGTCGGCCGCATCGAAGGCGTGCAGCAACCGTTCCCGCTCGGCCTCGCCGGTGCGCAGCCAGACGAAGTTGGCCTGCGAATCGGGCACCGCGAAGCCCAGCCTGCGCAGCTCGGACGTGACCCGATCGCGCTCGGCTGCCACGGTCGCCACCCGCTCGGCGAGCTCGGCGGCGGCGTCCAGCGAGGCGATCGCCGCGGCCTGGGCGATGCTGCTGACCGCGAACGGAACCCCGGTGCGGCGCAACGCTCCGGCGACGGTCGGGGAGGCGATCGCGTAGCCGACCCGCAGCCCGGCCAGCCCGTAGGCCTTCGAGAACGTGCGCAGCACGCACACGTTGGGGTGCCGGCGGTAGCGCGCGAGCGCGTCCAGCGGGTCGGCGGTCACGTATTCGAGGTAGGCCTCGTCGATCACCACCAGCACCTCGGACGGCACCCGCGCCAGAAAGCGGTCCAGGTCGGCGCCCGGAATCGTCACCCCGGTGGGGTTGTTCGGCGTGCACAGCAGCACCAGCCGGGTGCGCGGCGTGATCGCCGCCGCCATCGCGCGCAGGTCGTGGGCCTCGTCCGACGTCAGCGGCACCGGGACGGGCTGCGCGCCGGCCAGGGTGACCAGCAGCGGGTACGCCTCGAACGAGCGCCAGCCGAAGACCACCTCGTCGCGGGCGTCGCAGACCGAGGCGATGATCTGTTGCAGCACCCCGACGCTGCCCGGCCCGACCGCGACCTCGTCCGCACTCACGCCGACGTGCGCGGCGATCCGCTCGCGCAGGCCCTCGGCGCCACTGTCCGGGTAGCGGTTGATGCGTCCGGCTGCTCGCGAAATCTCGGCCAGCACCGAGGGCAGCGGCGGAAAGTGGCTCTCGTTCGAGGCCAGCGACGCGGTATCGGACGAGGTGGCGCGGCGTCCGGCCACGTAGGGGGCCAGTGCGGTGACCGCGTGCCGCAGGCGCGGGGTGCGGGGTGCTGTGCTCATGCGTCCGATGATGAAACCCGCGGCAGCAGTGCACAACCTCAACCTTAATCACTGTGCACAGAAGCGCTTCTGGCCCGTTTCAAGTGACAGAATGCACAGCATGACGACCCTCGACCCACTCGACGCCCGGATTCTGCTGGCGCTCGACGACGACCCCGACGTGTCCATGCTCGAACTCGCCCGGGTGCTGGGCATCTCGCGCAACACAGTGCACGCCCGGCTGCAGCGGCTCACCCGCGAGGGCGTCTTTCTGGGCTTCAGCCAACGCATTTCGCCGGCCAGCCTCGGCTATCCCGTGGTCGGATTCGTGTCGCTGTCGATCAGCCAGGCCCTCGGTGAGGGCACCGCCGCCGAGGTGGCCCGGGTGCCCGAGGTGATCGAGGTGCACGCCACCACCGGCGACGCCGACTATCTGGTGAAGGTGGTGGCCCACGACACCGGCCACCTGCATCGCATCACCAGCCGGATTCTCGCCATCGAGGGAGTGGTGCGCTCGAACACGGTGATCTCGCTGTGGCAGGTGATGGGCAACCGGACGCGTCCGCTGCTCGAACGGTTGGCCGCGGGCGTTTCCTCCTAGACTGACGTCTTCGATCACAGGGAGGCGTTGTCATGCGGGCATTGGTGCTGGTCGAACCCGGACGAATCGAGCTGCAGCAGCGTCCCGACCCGCGGCCCGGGCCCGGTGAGGTGTTGCTCAAGGTCGAGGCGACCACCCTGTGCGGCACCGACCTGCGCATCATCAGCGGCGCCAAGACCGCCGGGGTGCGCCAGGGCGTGATCATGGGTCACGAGATCGCCGGCCGCATCGCCGCCCTCGGCGAGGGCGTCAGCGGCTACGAGGTGGGGCAGCAGGCGGCGCCGTCCATCGTCATCTCGTGCAACCACTGCCGGGTCTGCCTGCTGGGCCTGGAGCACCTGTGCGAGAACCTGCGGCTGATCGGCTACGAGATCGACGGCGGGCTGGCCGACTACTGCCTGATTCCGGCGCAGGCGGTGGCGCAGGGCAACCTGGTCACCACCCGCACCGAGGTGAACCCCACTCACCTGGCGCTCGCCGAACCGCTGTCGTGCTGCATCAACGCGGCGAACCAGTACCGGGTGCAGCCCGGAGACGTGGTGGCGGTTCTGGGTGCCGGACCGATCGGACTGCTGCACCTGCAGTTGGCGCAGGCGTCCGGAGCGTCCCAGGTGATCGTGTCGAACCGCTCGGTGGCCCGGCGTGCGCCCGCGGCTGCGCTGGGTGCGGTCGCGGTGGGCCCGGACGAGGTGCAGCAGGCCGTTCTCGAGGCCACCGGCGGGCTCGGTGCCGACGTCGTGGTGGTCTGTATCGGCGAGCCGGCGCTGGCGTCGGTCGCGCTCGACTTGGCCCGCCCGGGCGGCCGGGTCAGCTACTTCGCGGGCTTCCCGAAGGGCTCGACCGCCGAGGTCGACGTGAACCTGCTGCACTACAAGGAACTCGAGGTCACCGGCGGCAGCAACGCCCGCCGCCGCGACGTGCGGGCGGCCGTCCGGCTGCTCGAATCGGGTCACCTGAACGCGGACGCCATCGTCACCCACACCTTCGCCCTGGACGATGCTCCCGCCGCCTACGACGCCGTCCGCGATCGGCTGGGCGTCAAGATCGCCGTCACCCCGTGAGCGATCACCGTTCCCTGGCCTGCACCCGTTCGGTGGGCGGGGTGCTGACCGTCGCCGTGGCGTAGCCGCTGCGCCTGCCGGTGACCCGGACCACGATCACGTGGCCGACATCCGCGCCACCGAGGCGGTACGTGGTGCCGGTGACCTTGGTGATTCGTAGATTGTCGCGGTACCAGGCATACTGCAGCGCCACCGTGCCCGGCCCCCAGGTGCCCGGCTGCAGGGTCAGCGTCGCCGTCGCCATCGCCGCTCCGGTCAGCTTGGGTTTGCCGGGTTTGAGCACGCCCGGTGCGATCGTGCCGGTGTAGCCGGACGTCTTCGCGACGGTGGTGAAACCGGCGCGCTTGCCGGTCACCTTGACCCGCAACCGGTGCCCCAGGTCGGCGGGCACCACCGAGTAGGTGAGGGCGTTGGCGCCCTTGATCGTGTTGCCGCCGAGGTACCACTGATAGCTCAGCGTGACCGTGCCGGGTCCCCAGGTGAGGGGGAGTGCGGTGATCGTGCGGCCGACCTGGGCCACCCCCGAGTAGAGCGGAATCGGCGTGGGGTTGAGCGTGCCGGCCTTCACCTTCGCGGTGGGCTTGGAGTACTGCCGCACGGTGGCGTAGTACGTCGCCCGTCCGGTGACCCGCACCTTGATCGCCTGGCCCAGGTCTGCCGCCACCAGGCGGTACCGGGTCGAGGTGGCGTCCTTGATCGCGGTGGTGCCGCGGAACCACTGCCAGCTGAGCGTGACGGTCCTGGGACCCCAGTGCTGCACCGAAGCCGTCAGCACCCTGTTCACCGCGGCGGTGCCCTCGATGGTCGGCGCCGGGGTGGGGTCCAGCCGTCCCGGGGTGATGTCGCCGATGGCCGCCGACTCTTCGGTGCGCGTGGTGTGCCCAGGCTTCTTGGCCGTCACCCGCACCGCGATGCGGTGCCCGATGTCGCCGCCCCGAATGCGGTAGCTCTCGCCGGTGACGCCCTCGCCGGTCATCGGGGCGCCGTCGCGCAGCCAGCGGTAGCTGAGCGTCACCCCGTCCGGACCCCATCCCGACTCTGCGACGGTCAGTATCGAGGGGTAGCGGGACGCTCCGACGATGGTCGGCGCGCGGGTGATGGTGATCGCAGCCCTGCCGATCGGGCCGATCGGCTGCGTGCTGCGGGTGACCGGCTGCTCGCCTTCCCGGGTGGCGGCGACCCGTGCGCTGAGCTTGTGCGTGAGATCGTTCACGCCGATGGTGTATTGCCGCTCGGTCGCCCCGGCGATGGGAGCGTCACCGCGGACCCACTGGTAGGCGTAGCTCACGTTTTCGCCCCAGTCGGGCTGCTTCACCGACACCGTCACTCCCAGTGCGGCATCGCCCTCGATCTCGGGGTCGCTGGGGGTGAGCGCAGCCAGCGCGACCGGTCCCACCTGAGGCGACTCCTGATCGACGTCGGTGTAGCCGGGTTTGCTGCCGGCAACCCGCACCGAGACATGGTGGCCGAGATCGTCCCTGGTCAACCGGTAGGTGGTTTCGCGGGCGCCCACGATGTCTGCCCCGTCCCGAAGCCAGCGGTAGGCGAGGGTGACCTCGCCCGGGCCCCAGGTGCCGGGGTGGGCGGTCAGCGTCTGGTCCAGCCGGGCCTGGCCGGTGATCTCGGGTCTCGGGGTCGGCGAGAGCGTCGCAAGGGACTGCCCCGGGGTGCCGCTACAGGCAGCGAGCAGAAGAAAGGCGGCGAGCACCATGAGCGCCAGGCGAGAACCGGATCGACGCTGACCCATCGTTGCTAGTACCTCCGAATGCTGAGCCGGTGGTGCGGCCTGGCACGAAGCGTAGAACCGACGGGCGGTCTGGGTGCGGAAATCGTCGTGTCGCCGGGGTCAGGCCGGTTCCCCGCGATAGATGCGCAGCGCGGAGGCGATCATCGGCACCTGCAACGGCAGCCGCGCCCAGGCGATCACCCGGTAGGGCAGCGGCTTGTCGGCCACCACGCGCAGGGTGTTGAGGTTGGCGGGGTAGACCGCGACGAACAGAGCTGCCGCCGCGAGCGCCGCGGCGCGGCGCGTGCGCGGATGCAGCAGGCCCGCCCCGATCGCCAGCTCGGCAACCCCGGACGCGTAGGTGAGGGTGCGCGGCGCCACCGGCAGTTCCTGCGGAATGATCGCGTCGAACTTCTTGGGCGCTGCGAAGTGCAGCACCCCCATGCCGATCAGGCCCGCGCCCATCCATTTCGCGTCCGCGTTGCCTGTCGATGCGCTCATCCGACGATTATGCCCTTGTTGGCTCCATCGCTCCTCCCTAGACTGAGGCAGCCTTATTGGCAAGGAGGACCAATAATGACCGACGTCCCCACGACTACGCCGCTGACCCGCAGTGAGCGCCTCGACCGGCTGCCGTTCACCCGTAGGCACGGCACGCTGTTGCTCGGCTCCGGCGTCGGCTGGGCGCTCGATGCGATGGACGTCGGGCTGATCTCGTTCGTGATGGCCGCCCTGGCCGCGCAGTGGAAGCTGGACGCCACCACCCTGTCGTGGATCGGTTCGATCGGCTTCGTCGGCATGGCGATCGGTGCGTCCCTGGGGGGTTTGCTGGCCGACCGGATCGGACGCCGCCAGGTCTTCGCGCTCACCCTGCTGGTGTACGGCGTCGCGACCGGCGCTTCGGCGCTGGTCACCTCGGTGGCCATGCTGATCGTGCTGCGCTTCATCGTCGGCATCGGCCTGGGCGCCGAGCTGCCGGTCGCGTCCACCCTGGTCAGCGAATACGCCCCCAAGGCGATCCGCGGACGGGTGGTGGTGGCGTTGGAGGCGTTCTGGGCGATCGGCTGGATTCTGGCTGCCCTGATCGGTTACCTCGTCGTGCCCGCGAGCGACAACGGTTGGCGTTGGGCACTGGCCGTCGGCGTCATTCCCACCGTCTACGCCGCCGCGATCCGTTGGGGGCTGCCCGAATCCGTCCGGTTCCTCGAAGCGAAGGGACGCATCGACGAGGCCGAGGCTGCCGTCCGCAGCTTCGAGGCCGCCGCCGGCGTCGATCCCGTCCCGAGCCCGGACGCGCCGCCCCCGAAGGCAACGCCCACCGACTCGATCTGGTCGCCGGCCCACCGAACCCGCACCGCCGCGCTGTGGGCCGTCTGGTTCTGCATCAACCTGAGCTACTACGGGGCGTTCATCTGGATTCCGACCCTGCTGGTGCAGCGCGGTTTCCCCTTGGTGCGCAGCTTTCAGTTCACGCTGATCATCACCCTCGCCCAGCTGCCGGGGTATGCGGTGGCCGCCTGGCTGATCGAGAAGTGGGGTCGCCGGCTCACCCTCTCGACCTTTCTGGCCGGATCGGCGTTCGCTGCCGCCGCATTCGGCTTCGCGACCACCGAGACCATGATCATCGTCACCGGCTGCGCCCTGTCGTTCTTCAACCTCGGCGCCTGGGGCGCGCTGTACGCCGTCGGGCCCGAGTTGTACCCGACGGCGGTGCGCGGCAAGGGCACCGGCGCCGCGGCGGCGTTCGGACGGATCGCGTCCATGCTGGCGCCGCTCAGCGTGCCCCTGCTGCTGGGGGCGGGCGGCATGGTGCTGGTCTTCGGGGTGTTCGGAGTGGCGTTCCTGCTGGCCGCCGGGGCTGCGCTCGCGCTGCCCGATCAGACCGGACGCGCGCTGGAGAGTTGAGCGAGGATCGTCCCCCGCTGGACGCAACGATCTCGGCACGGCGCGGCGCGGCGGCCGTCCGGGCGTGCTCGGTCGGCGACCTCGCTCAGGATGATCGCTCTGGTCTCGCCCAGGCGGCGCCTCGTTGTCAGCAACGGTGCGCGGTTTCGGGTTGGGCACGTGGTTTCGTGTTATAACGCGAAAGCGTGTACCGAAGGTGACAGCGTGTACCGCTGCTGAGAACCGGCACCCGCCCGCGACGCCGGCACCCGCCCGCGACGCCTGCTCGACGCCAGCGAAAACGTCGGGCGCTGTCCAGCCAGCCCTGGGCACCGCGGCGAGCGGACCCATCCGCTCACCTGGCTGCTCCGGCGGTCAATCGCCCGATGCGACCGTCCAGACCCCGGAACTCACGCAAAATGCGAGACTTCCTCACCCGTCTCCCCAACCCCTGGGCGCACCCCATAGTGTGGGGCGTGTCTGGTTCCACCGCCGTCTCCACGCAGCGAGGCGTGTCATTCGAAGGGAAGCGCCCATGAGCAATCTCACCTGGACCGAGCAGGACGCCCAGGCGGTCGACATCGCCCGCGTGCTCGCCGCCGACGCCGTCGAGAAGGTCGGCAACGGCCACCCCGGTACCGCCGTCTCGCTGGCGCCGATCGCCTACCTGCTCTACGCCAAGGTGATGAGCATCGATCCGGCCGAGCCGCGCTGGCTGGGCCGCGACCGGTTCGTGATGTCGGCCGGGCACTCGTCCATGACCCAGTACGCGCAGCTGTACCTGAACGGGTTCGGGCTCGAACTGAACGACATGCAGAGCCTGCGTACCTGGGATTCGCTCACCCCCGGGCACCCCGAGTTCGGGCTGACCAAGGGCGTGGAGTGCACTACCGGCCCGCTCGGCGCCGGGGTGGCGAACTCCGTCGGCTTCGCGATGAGCGCCCGCCGCTCCCGCGAGCTCTACGACCCCGAAGCGACGCCCGGTGAGTCGGTCTTCGACCACAACGTGTACTGCATCGCCGGCGACGGCTGCATGCAGGAGGGGGTCTCGGGCGAGGCATCGTCCATGGCCGCGACGCTCGAGCTGGGCAACCTGTTCCTGATCTACGACGACAACCGCATCTCGATCGAGGGCGACACCAAGATCGCCTTCACCGAGGACGTTCAGGCCCGCTACGACGCCTACGGCTGGGACACCTACCACGTCGACTTCACCAACGGCTTCACCACGTATGAAGAGAAGGTCGCCGAGCTGTACGACGTGCTCGAGCGGGCCAAGGCGGTCACCGACAAGCCGCACTTCATCAAGGTGACCACGATCATCGGCTGGCCGCTGCCCACCAAGGCCGGCGACCACAGCGTCCACGGCAGCAAGCTCGGCGCCGACGAGATCAGCGCACTCAAGGCCGACCTCGGTTTCGAGAACCAGCCGTTCGCCTTCGACACCGCGGTGGTGGACGCGGTGCGCGCCAACGCGACCGAGCGGGCGCAGGCCCTGCACGCCGAGTGGGACGCGCGCTACGAGGCGTGGCGCTCGGCCAACGCCGGGCAGGCCGAACTGCTCGACCGGGTACTGGCCCGCGAGGTGCCTGAGGATCTGGACGCCGCGCTTCCGGTCTTCGAGCCCGGCTCGATGGCGACCCGCGCCGCGTCCGGCAAGGTGCTGTCGGCGCTCGCCGCACCGGTGCCGGAGCTGTGGGGCGGCTCGGCCGACCTGGCGGGCTCGAACAACACCACGATGGCGGGGGTCAACTCGTTCATTCCGGCCGATCGCAGCAGCCACGAGTTCACCGGGGCGCCCGGCGGCCGCACGCTGCACTTCGGCATTCGTGAGCACGCCATGGGCAACATCGCCAACGGCATCACCATGGACGGCCTGACGCGGGTCTACTGCGCCACGTTCCTGGTGTTCAGCGACTACATGCGCACCACGCCGCGGCTGGCGGCACTGTCGCACGCACCCACCACGTTCGTGTGGACCCACGACTCGGTGGGTGTCGGCGAGGACGGGCCGACGCACCAGCCGATCGAGCACGTGATGAGCTTGCGGTTGATGCCGAACCTCGACGTGGTGCGGCCCGGTGACGCCAACGAGACCGCGCATGCGTGGGCACAGATCCTGCGCACGAAGAACCGTCCGGCGGCGTTGATCCTGTCGCGGCAGAACCTGCCGATTCTGGACCGGTCCGAGGACTCGGGCTTCGCGGCGGCGTCCAACACGGCGTTGGGCGGCTACGTGCTGAAGGAGGCCTCGGCCGAGCCGAAGGTGGTGCTGGTCGGCACGGGGTCCGAGTTGCAGCTGGCGGTCAAGGCTGCCGAAACCCTCGAAGCGGACGGTGTTGCGGCCCGAGTGGTGTCGCTGCCGTGCGTGGAGTGGTTCCGGGCCCAGAGCGACGAGTACCGCGAGCAGGTGCTGCCGGCGTCGGTGCCGAAGGTGGTCATCGAGGCCGGTGTTCCGGTCGGCTGGAAGGACCTGCTGGGTGCGAACACCGAGGCGGTCGGTCTCGACCGCTTCGGGGCGTCCGCCGACGGTGCGCTGCTGTTCGAGAAGTTCGGCATCACTGCGGACGCGGCGGTCGCCAAGGCCAAGGCTCTGATCGGCTGACCGGTATTGGGGACGGTTCCTTTACCTGTCGCCAGGCTGGGCGAGCAAGCCCCATCCTCCCTGGGCGACAGGTAAAGGAACCGGGCACCATTACCTGCCGGAGCCGGGCCCGATCCTCCCTGGGCGACAGGTTAAGGAACCGTCCCCATTACCTGCCGGAGCCGAGCCCCATCCTCCCTGGGCGACAGGTTAGGGAACCGTCCCCAATACCTGTGTGAAGTCTCGTACCTTCGTGGACGGTTGTGTCTCGCAGCTTCGTGGACGGTTGTGTCTCGGCCTTCGTGGACGGTTGTGTTGACGGTTGTGTCTCGGAGCTTTGTGGACGATCGGCTCAGGCGGGGTGCGCTGAGTGGCGAGGGTCGTCGGCATGGCAGCCCGTATCGACGCGCGTGTTCGTCGCTTGATCATCAACTTCACTGACCAGCCTCGTCGGGGTGAGGTCACTCGGTTTTGTCGTGAGCACGGAATTTCGCGTGCTGAGTTCTCAGGTTCGGGCACGGGCGAAGACCGACGGCAAGCTGGCCGCTTTGGCCGCTCGGCAGCCGGTCGCGAAGACGATCCCGCACAAGACCAGCCAGGAACTGGAAGCGATCGCGTTGCAGGTGAGGGGCCCAGCTGAGCAAGGAGGGCTGGGACCATGGGCCGTTGTCGGTGGCGGCCGTGATGCGCCGCCGGGGCATCACCCCCGCCGTCGCGGGCGACCCTGGCGAGGATCTTCACCCGCTACGGGGTGGTCACTCCTGAGCCGGCGAAACGGCCCCGCGCCTCCTACCGCCGGTTCCGGTATCCGGACCCGAACGGCTGTTGGCAGCTCGACGGTTTCGAGGTCGGTCTCGATGACGAGGCAGGATCGAAGCGGTGCGTGTTGCAGGTCGAGGACGACCACTCACGGTTCATCCTGGCCTCGCATGTCGCCCGGTCGGAGACCGCAGAGGCAGCGATCACGGTCGTCTCGGCAGCGATCGGCCGCCACGGCGCCCCGGCCCGGTTCCTGACCGACAACGGCACAGCATTCAACCTGTCCCGTCAGGGCAAGATCACCCAGCTCGAGCGGTACCTGCGACACCTTGGGGTTGAACCGATCACCGGCCGTCCACGCAAGCCCACCACCCAAGGCAAGAACGAACGCCTCCATCAGACCATTCAGCAGTTCCTCGACGCCCACCGGCCCATCCGGACCAGCCAACGACTGACTGAGCTCATCGACGAGTTCGACGACTACTACAACACCCAACGCGCCCACCAAGCCCTCGACCACCCCGATCAAACCCCCGCCGAGTCCTACCAAGCGAAACCGAAAGCACTCCCCGGCCCACCCACCCACGAACTGGCCACACCCATCACGCCGCGACCCACCCCAGGCCCGATCACACCCGGGATCCACCGCCGCATGAAAGGCGAACGCGCCGCTCCGACGACCCCGACGCCGCTCGCTGGGCCGACCGAACCGTCGGCACCAACGGCCGCATCCACATCTGTCACGCCAAGATCTACGTCAGCACCAAACTCGCCGGCCAAACCATGCACGTCCTGTTCGATCACACCACCATCGAAATCTTCGACACCAACGGTGTCCTCCTCGGCTCAGTACCCCACCCCCGGCACGATCCCCACCGGCGGCTTCAAAGTGCTCACAATCCACCCCCGGACCACCCGACCCCAGTGAGACACAAACGTCAACAAGACACCGAGACAGAACTGTCTACGAAGCTCCGAGACATGACAGTCCCCAATACCTGCCGGAGCCGGGCCCGATCCTCCCTGGGCGACAGGTAAAGGAACCGTCCCCATTACCTGCCGGACCGGGGTGGGACGTCCCTGACCACTGTGCAACCATGACCCGCATGAGCGATGCCCCACCCCGTCCGGCGGGTATCGCCGGCGAGCCCGGCCAGCCGATGCTGCGCCGCATCGCAGCCCTGCTCGCCCCCTATAAGGGCTGGCTGGCGCTGGTCGGCGTCACCGTCGTGGTCGCCGCCACGCTGACCGCCGTGGCACCCTTTCTGACCAGGGCGATCTTCGACGACGCGCTGTTCCCCATTCAGCCGGACGGTTCCATCGGACGTCCCAATGTCGGCCTGCTCTACTGGCTGGTCGGTGGATTGTTCGCCATCCCACTGGTCAACGCGCTGATCGGGGTGGGCCAGACCTACCTGACCAACCGGGTCGGCAACTCGGCCATGGCCGACCTGCGGGTGGCGCTGTTCGAGCACCTGGAGAAGATGGAGCTCGCCTTCTTCACCTCCACCAAGACCGGTGACATTCAGTCCCGGCTCGCCAACGACGTCGCGGGCGTGCGCAACGTGCTGACCTCGACCGCCAGCTCGATTCTCAGCAACGTGGTCACGGTGATCGCCGCCTTCGTCTCGATGGTGCTGCTGAGCTGGCAACTCACCATCATCTCGCTGGTGCTGATGCCGCTGTTCATGGTGATCCAGACCCGGGTCGGCGCACGCCGCAAGAGGCTGCAGAAGCGCACCCAGGAGTCGCTCGCCGACATGACCGCGATCACCGAGGAATCGCTCGGCGTCTCGGGGGTGCTGCTGGCCAAGGTGTTCAACCGCTCCGACATCGAGATCGCCCGCTATCGCCGCGCCAACGCGCGCCAGAGCCGGCTGCAGCTGAAGCAGGCGATGACCGGCCAGACGTTCCTCTCGATCGTTTCGACGTTCTTCGGCCTCACCCCGGCCATCGTGTACCTGGTGGCCGGACTGCTGATCAACGGCGGCACCCTGATCGGCGGCCAGGCGCTTACCGCCGGCACGATCGTCGCCTACACCACCCTGCAGGCGCGGCTGCAGCAGCCGCTGGTGCAGTTGATGCGCGTCACCTTGGACGTCCAGACCTCCTTCGCCCTGTTCGCGCGGCTGTTCGAGTACCTCGACCTGCAGCCGGCGATCACCGACGCCCCGGACGCCGAGGCGCTTCCGAAAGCGCAGGTGCGTGGCGAGGTGCAGCTGGACGACGTCTGGTTCCGCTATCCGTCGCCGCGCGAGTTGGCCACCCCCGCCACCCGGCCCGGGGGTAGGGGCGAGGGACGACGCGGTGCCCGCTCCAGCCGCTTCGGCCGCGACTACCGCGCCCTCGAGGTGCCCTCGGATATGCCCAATCTCGAGGTGCCCGCCATCACCGCCGTTCCGGACGGGGCGGGGGCGGCCGTCGCGGTCACCGGCGCCGCGACCGGGTTGGCGCCCACGGTGGTGGTGCACGAGCCGTCCGCTGCAGATCGGGACGGCGACGGCGCGGTCGAAAACGAGCGCTGGACGCTGTCGGGCATTTCGCTCACCGTGCGTCCGGGGCAGTTGGCCGCCATCGTCGGACCGTCCGGCTCGGGCAAGACCACGCTCACCTACCTGATCCCACGGCTGCACGAGGCCACCCTCGGCTCGGTGCGCATCGATGGCACCGACGTGCGCCGGATCCGGCTGGAATCGCTCGCCGACGCCATCGGCATGGTCACTCAGGAGCCGTACCTGTTTCACGGCACCATCACCGAGAACCTGCGCTACGCCCGCGTGGACGCCACCGATGCCGAGATCGTCGAGGCCTGCCGGGCGGCCAACATCCACGACCGCATCGTCAGCTTCGCCGACGGCTACGAGACGATCACCGGTGCGCGCGGCTTCCGGCTCTCGGGCGGTGAGAAACAGCGCCTCGCCATCGCCCGGGTGCTGATCAAGGACCCCCGCATCCTGATTCTGGACGAGGCCACGTCCGCGCTCGACACCGCGACCGAACGCCTCGTGCAGCAGGCACTGGAGCGGGCGATGGCGCAGCGGACGACGCTCGCGATCGCTCACCGGCTCTCCACCATCATGCGTGCCGACGTGATCTTCGGCATCGAGGACGGACGGCTGGTCGAGCAGGGCACGCACGCCGAACTGCTCGCCCGGGGCGGCCTGTACGCCCGGCTCTACGAGGAGCAGTTCGGCGCGGGCACCGTCGAAGCGCGCTTCGATGACGCGGTGGAGTTCACCGACGGCAGCCTGCTGGCCCACCGGCTCGGCCCGCCGAAGGCCGACATGCGCGTCTGATGCAACCCTCGAGTGAACCCTTAAGGGCAACTTGAGCGAACGGCGAAGCAAAGCCCCTAGTCACCGCCCTATTCTGAAAAGACCCTGAGCGGCAACCCTCAAGTGGACGGTTGCTCTGGCGCGCAGCACGTCGGTAGCTAGGTTCTGTGCGATTCCCGTCGAAGGTGCTGTCCCTGACCGTCAGCCTGGCCCTAGCCGTCACGGTGGCGCTGGTCGACTCGCCCGTCGGCACCGCCGCGACGATCAGCGCGGGCGCCAAGCAGAAGTTCGTCGACAGCGTCGTCGGGCCGGCCCAGAAGGCACAGCGCACGTACGGCGTGCCGGCGTCGGTATCGATCGCCCAAGCGATCGAGGCCAGCAACTGGGGCACTTCGGCGGTGTCCGAGAAAGCGAACAACTACTTCGACACCCGCTGCGCCGCATCGTTGACGCGGGGCCAGTTCGCCGCTCTCGCGGACGCGCAGGTCGGCAAGCCGTACGTGCTGGGCGCCGAGGCCGCGATCAGCAACACCGACCCGGCCAAGTTCGACTGTTCCGAGCTGGTCGAGTGGCTGTATGGACGCTCCGGCAACCGCATCACCGACCTGGCGGCGGCCCAGTACAACGTCACCAAGAAGGTCACCGGCTCACCCAAGGTGGGCGACCTGGTCTTTCTGCGCAACAACCCGGCCCGCTCCAACGGCATCGGCCACGTGGCGGTGCTGACCAAGAAGCTGTCCAATGGTGGCTGGCGCATGATCGAGGCGCGCGGACGCGCGTACGGCGTCGTGCGCAGCACGCTCAGCTACTGGAAGCAGCGACGCTACTACGCGGGGCTGCGCCGGCTGTCCAGCTTCGTGCTGGCCGGTTCGGACGGTGTGACGGCCTCGGCGGCGAGCACGTTCCAGTCGAGCTGCGTGACGATCTCGGGCACCCGCTACGCCCGCTACACCTCGATCACAAACTCGTTCGCCGCGCACGCCGTCGCGGTGGCCCAGGATTCCGCCTACAGCGCTGCCCGCGCGGTGATCGGCGACGTGCCGGCGTACGTGTCCGCGATCGCCAAGGTGGAGCAGCCGAAGAACGCCGCCGGTTACGCCCAGAGGCTCAACGAGCTGATCGAGCAGTACGACTTGCGCAGCTACGACGTGGTGCCGTTCACGCTGGTGCTCCTCTCCGGTGACTCCGGCACCAAGGTGACCGCCACCCAGCACCTGCTCGGGGCGGCCGGCTATCCGGTGTCGACCAGCGGCAAGTTCGACTCCGCGACGGTCTCAGCAGTGAAGAAGTTCCAGAAGGCGAAGGCACTCGAGGTAGACGGTGAGGCCGGTCCGAAGACACTGACCGCGCTGACCACGAAGATCTCCAGTGGCGCGCGGGGCAGTTCGGTGACCGCGCTGCGCACCCTGCTCAATGCCAACGGCTATGCCACCAGCAACGCGTCCGGCTTCGACAGCGACACCGAGGATGCGGTGAAGGCGTTCCAGACGGCCGCCGGACGTCCGGTGACCGGCGCAGCGGACGACAACACCTGGGCCGCTCTCTACATGACGCTGACCGCCCCAACGCCGAAGATCACCGGTACCGCCGTGGTCGGGCGCAAACTGACCGTGAGCGCCGGCACCTGGCGACCGGGTGGCGTCAGCCTGCGCTACCAGTGGCTGCGCGCCGGAACGCCGATCAGCAGGGCGACCACGACCACCTACACCCCGAGCGTCGCGGACGCCGGGTACGCCCTCAGCGTGCGGACGACCGGCATCAAGCGGCTGTACACCACCACTGTGCGCACCTCGGCGGCCACCGCGACCGTCCCGCTGCTGAAGCTGCGGGCCACGCCCACCCCGACGATCAGCGGCAAGGCTCTGGTGGGCTCGACGCTGACCGCTCACCCGGGCACCTGGGCCCCGGCACCGGTGGCGCTGGCCTACCAGTGGTACCGCGGCTCGACCGAGGTCACCGGGGCCACCAAGGCCGCCTACCCGGTCACCGCCGCCGACGCCGGCGCCGTGCTGAAGGTCGCCGTGACGGCGACGAAGACCGGCTACGCCCCGGTGACCACCACCTCGAAGGCGAGCGCCACCGTGCCGCGGTTGCTGACCGCCGACACCCCGACGATCACCGGCACCGCAGTTGTCGGCGCGACGCTGACGGCACAACCGGGCTCCTGGACGCCGGGGACGGTCAAGCTGAGCTACCAGTGGTTCGCCGGGTCGAAAGCCGTCAAGGGCGCCACCAAGGCCGGCTTCCGACCGCGGGCCGCCGACGTCGGCAAGGCGATCACCGTGCGGGTGACCGGCTCGCAGGCCGGCTACACCACCGTGGCGCGCACCTCGTCCGCCACCGCAGCGGTGGTCAAGGGCACGCTCATCCCGAAGACCCCGAGGCTGACCGGCACCCGCAGGTCCGGCCACGATCAAGGTGAACGGCGGCAACTGGGGACCCGGCGCGGTGAAGCTCAGCTACCAGTGGTACCGCGGCAGCACGAAGCTGAAGGGCGCCACCAAGAGCGGCTACAAGCTGACCAGCAAGGACAAGGGCAGGCCGATCAGCGTGTTCGTCACCGGCCGCAAGGCGGGTTATGTCTCGCAGTCCACGAAGGTGAGCGCGCGCATCGCCAAGTGAGCCCGCCCACCGCTGGAACTCGTTGGTCGAGCTTGTCGAGACCGTGCCCGTTGGTCCAGCCTGTCGAGACCCGGCGGTCGGACCTCCGGCGAGTGACTGTCCCGACGGGTATTGGGGACGGTTCCTTTCCCGGTCGGAGGCGCCAGTCCCGACGGGTATTGGGGACGGTTCCTTTCCCGGTCGGCGGGGACGTCCCGACGGATATTGATGCCCCGCTTCGTTCAGAGGAGTTCGACAACGTCAACCAGGGGCATCTTGCCCAAGGGGTCTGGACGTGCTCAACGTGCCGATTCGGCCCCTGGGGGTTTCGACGGGCTCTACCAGCGCACCTCTGCTCGTTGGGTGCTCACCAGTTGCTGCCGGCGCAGGTGACCTTGAGAGTCACCGGCATGGTGCCGGCGGCGGTGCCGTCCTCAGCGTTGGCCAGCTTGCCGGTGACCTGGTACGTGTTTGCGTTCACCGTCAGCTTGGCGGACGTGCCGGCGGCCGGCTTGGCCGCGTCGAAGGTCAGTCTGCGGGTGATCAGCTCGGAGTCTTCGCCCAGCTCGATGGTCAGACCCGACAGTGTCTTCCTGCCACCGGCCAGGGTCAGCACCACCTCGATGGTGTTGAAGAAGTCGTTCTTCTTGTCCGCAACACTCAACGTCGGGACGCCCGCCTTGTTCTGGCAGCTGCCGGTGAGCTTCTTGCTGGCGTCCGCGAACAGCTTCAGCGACCCGGTCGCCTTGACCGCGGGCCCTGAGGTGGCCGTGGCGCTCGCCGTCGTCGTCGAGGTGGCGCTCGCCGTCGTGCTCGACGGGGATGAGGTCGTCGTCGCCGGCGTCGAGTCCGTGGCTGTGGGCAGTGGCGAGGTGACGGAGGGACTGGGCACAGCGGCGGTCGGAATGGTCGCGGGTGGCACCCGCGCGCATCCGCTCAGTGCGACGGCCAGGGTCAAGCAGGCGGGAACCAGGCGCTGATAACAGGTGCGTGCAGTCACACACTCCATGCTGAACCTCGCCCGCGCCGAAGCCCGCCGCGACTCGCTCAGACAGCCCGATTGGGCTGCGCCGCCCAGCTCGGCTCGTTCGCCGCCTTCGGCGCCTGGCATCTGCCGCTGATCGGCGCGACTCGCAAGCGAGCACCACGTGGTTCTGAAATCACCCGTCGGAGTGCCGCCGTGGAGCGGCGTGTCGCGCACCCGGGCTCACGCTGGTGTCGTGATTTCAGAAACCACCCCATCAACCCGCATACGCTGGCGGGCATGGATCCTCTCGCCAAGCTGTCTTCACTGTTTCGCACGTCCACGCACGGCGATCGGGTGATTCTCGAGCTCGACCTCGACTTCTCGGTGCTCAGCAACGCCCCGGCCAACCCGCTCGAGGCGCTCAAGCTGATCAACGCGCCGAGCATGCGGGCGGTGCGCGACGGCCTGCGCGATGCCGCTGAGGACGCTTCGGTCGCCGGCCTGATCGTGCACGTGGGCACGTGCCCGGTGACCGCCTCGCAGGCCTGCGAGCTGGCCGACTCGATCGCGGGCTTCGGCGAGCACAAGCCGGTCTGGGCCTACACCGAGTCCTTCGGTGAGTTCGGCACCGCACTGCTGCCCTACGTGTTGGCCGCGCACGCCGACCAGGTCTGGCTGCAGCCGTCCGGCGAACTGGGGCTGGGCGGCGTCCGGGCCCAGATCACCCTGTTGCGCGGCACCCTCGACAAGGTCGGCCTCGAACCGCAGTTCTCGCAGCGCAAGGAGTACAAGAGCGCCGCCGACACCTACGCGGCCCGCGAGATCACCGAGGCGAACCACGAGATGGTGCAGCAGATCGCCAACTCGCTGACCCACTGGGCGGTCGACCTGATCGCGCAGCGACGTGGCCGCACCGCCGAGCAGGTCTGGGCCAGCGTCGATGCCGGCATCCTCACCCCGCAGCAGGCGGTGGAGCACGGGCTGGTCGATCAGATCGGCTATCGCGACCAGGTCTACGCCGCGGCCCGGGCGGCCTGGCGCGGCGAGCAGGCGCAGCTGCGGTACGTGCACCGCTACGCGAAGGTTTCGGCCGCCAAGGAGCTGGTCCAGGCCAAGCTGAAGCCGGCGGTCGCCATCGTCGAGATCCGCGGTGGTATCGTCGCCGGACGTCCGGCGCGGCAGGGCGGCGGACAGCCCGTGGCGGCGTCCGAGGTGGTCTGCCAGCATCTGCGGGCCGCGGCTGCCGACGAGTCGGTCAAGGCGGTCGTGCTGCGGGTCGAATCGCCGGGTGGTTCGTACATCGCCTCCGACCTGATCCGCCGCGAGGTGCTCAGGTTGCGCGAGTCCGGACGTCCGGTGGTGGCGTGCATGGGTGACGTGGCCGGCTCGGGCGGCTATTACGTGGCGATGCCGGCCAACGAGATCGTCGCGCAGCCGACCACCCTGACCGGGTCGATCGGGGTGCTGGCCGGCAAGTTCGTCACCACCGAGCTGAAGAACAAGATCGGGCTGGTGATGGCCGATGTGATCTCAGGCCCGTGGTCGTCCTTCCTCTCCCCGAACCAGCCGTTCACCGAGCAGCACTGGGCGGCGCTCGACCAGCGCCTGGACGACATCTACGCCGACTTCACCGGCAAGGCCGCCACCGACCGGCAGCTGGCGATCGAGGTTCTCGAACCGGTGGCCCGAGGCCGCGTCTGGACCGGCACGGACGCCCGCGAGCGCGGCCTGGTCGACCATCTCGGCGGCATGAACCTGGCCATCGACCGGGCCTGCGCGCTGGCCTCGGTCAAGCGCGCGGACATCGCGGTGCGCCCGGTCTCGATGCTCGGCTTCCTCAAGCAGTTCAAGCCGGCCGAGTCGAGCGAATCGGTGGCCACCCGGGTGACGATGCCGACCCGGCTCAGCGTGGACGGCGTCATCGAGGCCTTCGCCGGCATGTTCGGGGTTCAGGCGCACGGAGCGCTGTCGATGCCGTTCCAGGTCACTGTGCACGCGGGGCTGGGCAGCCCGGTCGTTTACGATGGGTCAGATGCCTGACGCCGACGACCGAGGTGACCGCCTGTGAGCGCCCGAACCATCGCCCTGTGGACCGCCGGTGGTGCGGTGGTGCTGGCCGGCGCCGCCTACGCGACCGGTTACGCGCTGGCCGGCGACAACACGCCGCGCAACGCGTCCGTGGCGGGCGTGCCGATCGGCGGGCTGACCTCGCAGGCGGCCACCGCCAAGCTGAGCAGCGAACTCGAGCCGCGCCTGTCCCGTCCGCTGACCCTGGTTGCGGGTGACGAGCAGCTCGTCACGACCGCCGGCAAGCTCGGCTTGGGTGTCGACTATGCGGCGTCGGTCAGCAACGCCGGCGCTGGACGAAGTTGGCACCCGGCGCACATTCTCACCGTGCTGACCGGAGGCAGCGACCAGCCGGCGGTCGTCACCCGCGACGCCACCGTGCTCGATGGCGCCCTGGCGGAGTTCGCCGAGGCGGCCGACGCCGCCCCGGTCGACGCCGGCCTGAGCGTGGCCAAGGGTGCGCTCGTCCGCACCGAGGGCGAGCCGGGCCTGAGCGTGCGTCAACAGCAGACCGCGGACGCGCTGGCGGACGGCTTCCTGACCGGCACGACGATCCAGGCCGTGGTCGACCAGAACGAACCGGAGGTCACCACCGCCGAGGCCGATCAGGTCGCCGCCGACATCGGCAAGCCGGCGTTGGCCTCGCCGATCACGGTCCGGACCGGCTCGTCCGGCTCGTTCGAGCTGGCACCCGCGATGATCGCCGCCGCCCTGACCTTCCAGCCCGCCGACGGCACCCTGACGCCCGCCCTGGACGCCGACCGGCTCACCACCGCGGCGGCGAAGAAGATCAAGGGCCTGGGCTTGAAGCAACCCAGAGACGCCGACATCACGATCGCCAACGGCAAGCCGAAGATCGTCCCCTCGGTGGACGGGATCGGCCTGAAACCTGACGACCTGGCGACGGCCGTGCTGGGGGTGCTCGACAAACCCTCGGGTCGCAGCGTCACCGTCGATGCCACCGTGCAGCGGGCCGAGTTCAGCACCGCCGACGCCCGCAAGCTCGGCGTCAAACAGGTCACCGGCTCGTTCACCACCTACTACCCGGGCTCTGCCTACCGGGTGAACAACATCGGCAAGGCGGCGCGGCTGATCAACGGCACCTTTCTCAAACCGGGCGAGACGTTCAGCATGAACCGGACCCTGGGCCAGCGGACGGCGGCGGCGGGCTGGATGGCCGGTGGCGGCATCGAGGGCGGCAAGATCAAGACCCTGCTGGGCGGGGGCATCAGCCAGGCCACCACCACCACTTTCAACGCGATCTTCTTCGCCGGCCTCGAAGACATCTACCACAAGCCGCACTCGTTGTACTTCAGCCGCTACCCGGTCGGCCGCGAGGCCACCCTGGACTGGCTCAGCGTCGACATGAAGTTCCGCAACGACTCTCCGTACGGGGTGGTCCTGCAGGCGTGGACCACCGGCAGGGTCGGCCAGCAGGGCTCGGTGACGGTGAAGGTGTGGTCGACCAAGCGGTACACGATCAAGACCACGACACCGGTGCGCAGCAACTACCGCTCGCCCGCCGCGACCCAGTACGACGAGTCACCGGGGTGCGTGCCGCAGAGTGCCATGGGCGGCTTCGACGTGCGGTACAAGCGCCTGTTCTACGCCGGCAAGAAGCTCGTCAAGAGCGAGCCGTTCTTCTGGAGCTACAACACGCTCACGCCGGTGGTCTGCGGCAAGAAGCCGTAGCCAGCCCGCTGGTCGAGCTTGTCGAGACCCACCCTGGCGCCCCTGTCAAGCAGGTGCTCGCCCAACTACTTAGGGCTCGCGAAGCTCCGAAGTTGTCAACCTGGTGTGGACAGTTCGCGAGTGTTGATGCCGGTGGGTCCGACGGTGGGGGCTCGGGGTGCTTGTCGGAAGCGGTTGGGGTGTGCGGCGTGGTAGGCGTCGAGTTGTGCTTGCCGTCGGGCTTGGTCGGTGGCGACGGTGCCGTGGTAGACGGCAGCCGGGGTGTAGTAGCCGATGCCGGAGTGTCTGTGGTGGTTGGCGTATCGATCGAGGAAAGCTTGTGTCCAGGCGCGGGCGTGGTCGATGTCATCGAACCGGGGTGGGTGGTCGATGTCGTATTTGATGGTTTTAAACATGGATTCGGAAAACGGGTTGTCGTTGCTGACGCGCGGACGGGAGAACGATCCGGTGACGTGGTGGTCGTTGAAGACGCCGGCCAGGTCGGCTGAGCGCATCGCGGAGCCGTTATCGGCATGGACGACATCCACGTGGCCGTGTTGCTGGAACGCGCGCCGGAAGAGCCTTTTGGCGGCGTGGCTGGTGGTAGTGGGTTCGATCAGCCAGCCGGTCGGGAAGCGAGAGTAGACGTCGAGGATCAGCATCAACTGGTAACACTCGAGGCCTTCTGGGCCGCCGCACAACTCGGTCGCGTCCCAGGACCACAGTTGGTTCGGTCGGAACGCCTGCGCGGTCGGAGCGGGCCGTTTCCGGCGTGATCCGCTGCCTTGGCTCCGTTGCCGGCGGCGATCCCCGACCAGGTTCTCGGATCGGGCGATCCGGTAGAACGTGGCTTGCGAACAGCTCACCTGCCCGGCATCGAAACTGCGCCAATAGGTTTGCACGACCGACAGCTCGGCGTATTCATCCGCCACCAGCGACTCGATCACTTGGGCCCGCTCGGCCTCGGCCAGGGCCGCCGGCTGGTGCCGGTCACGATGCGGCACCGGCTCCGGCACCCGCCGATCGTGACAATAACCCCTGGTCAACCGATAGAAAGAGGCGCGTGGCAGGCCAGTGACACGACAGGCTCGGCTAATCGTCCAGCCCGCCGTCGTTGACAGCGCTGAGACCGCGTCGGTCAGGACAACTTGAGCCGCTTCAGCCATGACGCGTACTCGGTCGCGGACATCAACGCCGGCGGGATCTGCGAATCCGGTTCCGAGCTCGTCGTGATCCCCTCCAAGAGCTCGAACGCTTTTCCCAGGATCTCGGTTGCCGCTTCGGCCTGAGCGGTCTTGCGCCGCAGCGTTTCATTCTCGGCCCGCAATCGAGCCAACTCGGCACGCATCTGACCCACATCCGAGCGGCTCGCCACCCGCTGCTGAGACTGCTCCAGCTCGCCGTTATCCCGCGCCCGCACCCACGCATAGACGGTGTTCCGATCCAGTCCGTACTCCCGCAATAGCCGCGTCTTCGCACCCCGCTCAACGCACCCATCCCACGCGCGCAAGAACTCCACCCGAAACTCCAACGAAAAGCGTCGATGCCCCCCAGCCGACATCCCCGGCTCCACACTGATCTGACCCACGCCCTGCCCTCCCACTCGCGAACTGTCTCACCCCCAGGTTGACAGCGGGGGAGCTTGGCGAGCCCAAAGGAGTTGGACGAGCGTCACGTGGGGCCGGGTGCCGGCGTGAGCTGGCTCCGGCGCATCGGGCCGCGGCGCGTAGGCTGACCCGACGTGAGTGCAGTGATGATGCCGGGCCAACCGGTTGCCGATGCCGTTTTCGCCGACCTGCAGCCGCGCGTCGCTGCGCTGCGGGCCACCGGGCGCAATCCGGGGCTGGGCACGATCCTGGTGGGGGACGACTCCGCGTCCGCCGGCTACATCCGGATGAAGCAGCAGCGAGCGGCGTCCCTGGGCTTCGGCGGCCGGCACGAGCAACTGCCCGGCGACGCGACACAGGCCGATCTGGTCGGCGTGATCCGCGACTTCAACACCGACGACGAGATCGACGCGGTGCTGATCCAGCACCCCGTCCCGGCCCACCTCGACTACGAGGCGGCCCTGGCCGAACTCGACCCCGACAAGGACGCGGACGGTGCCCACCCGGTGAACATGGGCCGGCTGGCGCTCGGAATGACGGGGCCGCTGCCGTGCACCCCGGCCGGCATCGAGGCGCTGCTGCAGTTCTACGGCATTGCGGTGGCGGGCCGCGACGTGGTGATCCTGGGGCGCGGTTTCACGCTGGGCCGGCCGTTGTCGATGCTGCTCTCGCTGAAGCGGCCGGGCGGCAACGCGGCGGTCACCGTGGTGCACACCGGGGTGCCCGACTGGGCCGAGCACACCCGCCGCGCCGACATCGTGATCGCGGCCGCCGGCGTGCCCGGCATTCTGCGTCCCGAACACCTCACGCCCGGACGGGTGGTGGTCGGCGGCGGCGTCCGGTACGTGGGGCGGCGGCTGCTGCCCGACGTGGACGAGGCCTGCAACGACGTGGCCGGCTGGATCACGCCCCGGGTGGGTGGTGTCGGGCCCACCACGATCGCGATGCTGTTCCGCAACACGGTGGAAGCCGCCGAGCGGCGGGCCGGCTCAGGCCTGTAGGCCGGACTGCCGTCATCCCGGCGAAGGCCGAGATCTCACGTACGTCGAAATCGTGCGCTCGGGTCTGGACAGGCTCGACGCTCCGAGATCCCGGCGTCCGCCGGGATGACGGGGTGTGGGACGGGGGCTCCCGGCGTAGGTGATGACGGGGTGTGGGACCGGGGATCCCGGCCGTGCCTGATGACGGGGCGTGGGACCGTTCGTCATCCCGGCGGACGCCGGGATCTCAGCCGCGCACCTGGACGCTGCGCGCGTTCTGTCGTGTCGCCCACCAGCACAGGGCGATCAGCAGCTCGGGGTCGTCCACGTTCGTGCTCAGCCATTCGCCATCGACCCGGGCGCGCCGCGGGCCGTCCGCCCAGTCGTCGCGCTCCGCGAACACCGACTCGGGTGCGGCGCGTCCGGCCAGCAGGTCGCTGATCCGGTGCAGCACCGGCTCGCCCGACAGCCCGGCTCGGGCGGCGAGCTCGTCCAGCAGGTCACGGGACGCCTTGCGCGGGTCGCGACCCAGCGAGACGCCCACCCGACGGGCCGCCTGCACGGTGCCGGGCGCGATCTGGTGCAGCCGGCCGTGCCGGTCCTCGAGGGTCAGCGGAGCCACGGCCGTGACGAAGCCGATCAGGTCACGGGTGGGTTCGGTCAGCCGCAGCGTGACCCGCTCCCCGAGGTGCAGCGGCGGTATCAGCAGGCGGTCGGCATCCATGGGCTCCCGTTCCGGCGCGTTGTGCACGGTAGAGTGACGACGTTCGAGCAGCGATCGAGGAGAGTCGAAGTGACGTACATCATCACGCAGCCCTGTGTCGACGTAAAGGACCTGGCGTGCGTTGAGGAATGCCCCGTGGACTGCATCTACGAGGGCAACCGCATGCTGTACATCCAGCCCGACGAGTGCGTCGACTGCGGTGCGTGCGAGCCGGTCTGCCCGGTCGAGGCCATCTTCTACGAAGACGACGTGCCCGCCGACCAGAAGATGTACTACGACGTCAACGTCAACTTCTTCGACACCGTCGGTTCGCCCGGCGGCGCGGCGCGGCAGGGTCCGATCGACGCCGACCACCCCTACGTGGCCGACCTGCCGCCCCAGGGCGAGTGAGCGTTCGCGATCGGCACCTGCCCGATTTTCCCTGGGATTCGCTGGCCGGGGCCAAGACCCGCGCCCAGGCGCATCCCGGCGGCATCGTCGACCTGTCGGTCGGCACGCCGGTCGACCCGACCCCCGAGCTGGGCCGCCGGGCGCTGATCGAGGCGGCGGACGCTCCGGGCTATCCGACGGTGTGGGGCACGCCGGCGCTGCGGGACGCCGTGCGCACTTACCTGCAGGGCCGTTGGGGCAGCGTCCCGATCGCGGACGAAGGCGTACTGCCGGTGATCGGCACCAAAGAACTGGTCGCCCAACTGCCGCATCTGCTCGGCCTGGGCGCGGACGACGTCGTGGTGATTCCCGAGGTCGCCTACCCGACCTATGAGGTGGGTGCGCTGCTGGCCGGGGCACGGGTGGTCGCGTGCGACGACCCGTCCGCGATCGAGGGGCTGAAGCCGGCGCTGGTGTGGATCAACTCGCCGGCCAACCCGCACGGCACGATCCTGTCCGCCGGGCACCTGGCCGCCTGGGTCGGGTACTGCCGCGAGCGTGGCGCGGTGCTGGCCTCGGACGAGTGCTACGGCGAGTTCGGCTGGGACCGCGAGCCGGTCTCGGTGCTGCATCCATCCGTCAACGGCGGGTCGCTGCACGGGCTGCTCGCCGTCCATTCTCTGTCGAAACGGTCCAACGTGGCCGGGTACCGCGCCGGCTTCGTCGCGGGGGAGTCCGCACTGGTGTCGGCGCTCCGTGAGCTGCGCAAGCACGCCGGCGGCATGGTGCCGACCCCCGTCCAGGCGGCCATGGCGGCACTGCTGGGCGACCAGCGGCACGTCCAGCAGCAGCGTGAGCGATATCTGCGCCGGCGCGGGGTGCTGCGCCCGGCGCTGGAGGCGTCCGGCTTCCGCGTCGAGCATTCCGAAGGGTCGCTCTACCTGTGGTGCACCCGCGACGAGCCGGGCAGGGTGAGCGTCGACCGGCTGGCCGAACTCGGCATCCTGGTCGCTCCCGGCGACTTCTACGGCGCGGCGTCCACCAACTTCGTGCGGGTGGCGCTGACCGCCACCGACGAGCGCGTCGACGCCGCGGTGAACCGGCTGACCGGCTGACGGCTACCGGCTGACGCCAGGATCAGCTGCTCAGGCCGACGGTGACAATCCGGCCGCTGCCGGTGCCCGTCCATTCGGCCAGGGTGCGGGTGTCATGCGTCCAGTCTGCGCCGCCGAGGCTGACTTTCCGCACGCCGAACTCGTCGGCGTAAGCGATCGCGAGGTGGGCCGCGGCCCACGCGCGCTGATGCGTCGAGCCCTCGATCACCAGCCCCTGCTCGGTGCGGGTGATCGTGACCTCGGAACCCAGGCCCTTGCGAACCATCGCGGCCAACCCCTTGCCGTCGGCCTGCTCGGACGACCCCGCCTTGCAGGTGAAGCCGCCGGGCGCCACCCCGGTGAGCGCCGCGGACAGCGCGCGTGCCTTGCTGACGTGCTTGCGGTAGGCCTCGGGGTGGGCGCTGCGCTGCACCGCCTGCGCCACGTCGTTCACGTCTCGGGTGCGCCAGTTCTTCACCCCGAGCAGCGCGTCGTAGAACTTGCCGGCCGAGTAGTACGGATCCATGATCTGTTTCACCGTGCCCCAGCCCTTGCTTGGACGCTGCTGGAACAGCCCGATCGAGTCGGCGTGGCCATAGTCGAGGTTGCGGATGCCCGACTCCTGGTAGGTGGTCGCCAAGGCGATCGTCACCGCCCGGGCCGGCAGCCCGCGACGCAACCCGACCGCGCTGATGATCGCGGCGTTGTGCGCCTGCTCCAGGGTGACCGCCACGCTGGCTCCCTCGGACGACGCGACGCACTGGTCGTCCAGCGGCAGCGGCGTCTTGGTGGTGCCCGACCACAGCGCCAGCCCGGCCCAGATCACCCCGCCCACCACGGCGAGCGCGACGGCGAGGACCAGTGCGACCAGCGCGACTCGCGCCCCGTTCGTCCGCCGCATCAGGGGGTTCTCCCGCCCGGTCGCCGGGTCACCTCGACCGTCATCGGATTCAGTTGGCGTGCAGGTCGGCGTTGAGTTCGAACGAGCCACCGGACCGGGGCCGCACCTGCACCGCGCCGGTCACCGAGTTGCGCAGGAACAGCAGGTTGCTGCGGCCGGACAGCTCGCGTGCCTTCTGCACCGAACCGTCGGGCAGGGTCACCTTGGTGCCCGCGGTCACATAGAGGCCGGCCTCGATCGTGCAGTCGTCGCCCAGCGAGATGCCCAACCCCGATTCGGCACCCAGCAGGCACCGCTCGCCGATGCTCACCTGCTCGGTGCCGCCGCCGGACAGGGTGCCCATGATGGACGCCCCCCCGCCGATGTCGGAGCCGTCGCCGACGATGACGCCGGCCGAGATGCGTCCCTCGACCATGGACGTGCCCAGCGTGCCGGCGTTGAAGTTCACGAAGCCTTCGTGCATCACGGTCGTGCCCGGCGCCAGGTGCGCGCCGAGCCGTACCCGGTCGGCGTCGGCGATGCGGACCCCGGACGGCACCACGTAGTCGACCAGGCGGGGGAACTTGTCGACGCCGAACACGCTCAGGTGACCGCGGCTCAGCTTCAGGGCCAACCGGACGTTCTCGAAGCCGTCCACCGCGCAGGGGCCGGCCGAGGTCCACACCACGTTGGGCAGCGCGCCGAAGATGCCGTCGAGGTTCGCCTCGCGGGGCTTGATCAGCCGGTGGCTGAGCAGGTGCAGCCGCAGGTAGGCGTCCGGGGTGGACGCCGGCGCCTCGTCCAGATCGATCTCGACCAGCCGCACCTCGGTGCGCACGGCGCGCTCGACGTCGTCCAGCTGGCTGGCGATCAGGTTCTTGGGCGGCGTCTCGACCGCCGTCGGGCCGAGCTGCGGGGCCGGGAACCAGGTGTCGAGAACCTGGCCGGAGACGTGCACACTGGCCAGCCCCCAACCCCAGGCAGAGCGGGTGTCGGTCATGCGGGCCAGCGTACCGGGCGGGCTGCGCAGGGCCGTCCGGGCGCCCCGGCGCCGTCCCCGACCGACCGGTCGCAGCCAGCGACCAAGGATCGCTAGGTTGAGGCCATGAGCCTTGACCCTCGCGGCGATCTGGTCGCGCTGTTCCGAGCCGTGGTCGACATCGAATCGGTGAGTGGCAACGAGCGCGCGCTGGCCGATGCGGTGCAGCACGCGCTGAGCGGCCACGCCCACCTCGAAGTGCTGCGGGACGGCGACACCGTGATTGCTCGGACAAACCTGGGCCGGCCGGAGCGGGTGGTGATCGCCGGGCATCTGGACACGGTTCCCCTGGCCGGCAACCTGCCGTCCCGGGTCGAGGGCGAGCGCGTCTACGGCCGCGGCACCTGCGACATGAAGGGCGGCATCGCGGTGATGCTGGCGGTCGCCGTCGCGACCGACAACCCCGTCCGCGACCTGACCTGGATCTTCTACGACCACGAAGAGGTCGAGTCGAGCGCCAATTCGCTGGGCCGGATCGCCACCGAGCGCCCCGAGGTGCTGGCCGGCGACTTCGCGGTGCTGATGGAGCCCACCAGCGCACGCGTCGAGGGCGGCTGCCAGGGCACGCTGCGGTTCACCGTGACCACCACCGGCACGGCCGCCCACTCGGCCCGCGCCTGGATGGGTCGCAACGCGATTCATGACGCCGCCGAGGTGCTGGCCCGGCTGGGTGCGCACGAGTCGGAGCAGCCGGTCGTGGACGGACTGCGCTACCACGAGGGCTTGAACGCCGTGGCGATCAGCGGCGGCATCGCGGGCAACGTGATTCCGGATCGATGCACGATCACCGTCAACTTCCGCTTCGCCCCGCACCGCAGCATCGACCAGGCCAAGCAGTACTGCCGCGACGTGCTGCACGGGTACGAGTTGACCTTCACCGACGAAGCCGCGGGTGCCCGTCCGGGGCTGAACCTGCCCGCTGCGGCGGCATTCGTCGCGGCGGTGGGCGGGCAGCCGTCCGCCAAGTTCGGCTGGACCGACGTCGCCCGCTTCTCGGCGCTCGGCGTTCCGGCGGTCAACTTCGGCCCCGGCGACCCTTCGAAGGCGCACGCGGACGACGAGTTCTGCCCCATCCCCGAACTGTTCACCTGCCGCGACGCGCTCGCACGCTGGCTCACCACGACCTAGGAGCCCGACAAGCCGTGAGCGCGCGGCCGAGTCAGGGCGGATCCACCGATCTGCGCCCACTGCGCGGCCCCATCCGGGGTGTGCTGCGTCGGCGACACTCACGACGGCAAGCCCGGATCGGGCGTTGGGGCGCGCCGATCGCCGGTTTTTGGTGGTTATGACCGGCCCTGAGACCCGCTGGACACCGGGTATGGAGCGACCGCCACTTTGTGGTTGATATCAACACCCCCAGGGGGTATCTATATCAACCATAAGTCGGCGGACCCGTTCCAGGTGCTCTGCTGGCCCATTCAAATCAACAACAAAGTGGCGAGTGGCGCCTGGGGCGCGCCCGGCTCTCGGAGCCGGGGCAGAAACTGCAAGGTCGTCAGCTGCAACGCCCGGTTCAGCCGAAGGCATCAGACATCCGGGTTTAGTTCGGAGTCTTTACCAACCGCCGTGTATGCTGTGCCGCGGTTGCCGTCGCTCGGGAGGAGGCGGCGCCACTTCGTGCATGAGCCGACCGGGGGGATCCGGCCATCAGCGACAGGCTGTCCTTTTCGCGCACGCAGACCCGCCGAGGCGTGGGCGCGCGCAGGCTTCGGCGCGCCTCCGCGGGCCTGCTGGCGGCCACCCTGGCCATCGCCGTGGTCAGCATCACCGCAGTCGGCTCCCTGTGGCTGTCGTTGGCGGGCATCAGGCGCGACCCCACCCTGCTGCCGCCCGACCGGCCCGCCCCCTCGTCCTCGGGTGCGGTGAACCTGCTGCTGATCGGCTCCGACTCCCACCAGCCGGGGGGCGCGGCCAGCGTGCTGATGCTGGCTCACGTCGATGCGGCCGGACGCAACGTGCACCTGATCTCGCTGCCCTGCGACCTGCTGGTCGGCGGTTCCGACCGGCTCGGCGGGCTGTATCTGCAGGGCGGCTCCGCGGCCGTGGTGGTGGCCGTGCAGCAGCTGCTCGGCATCACCGTCGATCATGTGGCGCTGACCTGGCTGCCCGGCATGTCGCGGCTGATCGACCTCGTCGGCGGCATCCCGGTCGACAATCCGATCGCCGCGACCACCGGCCGCTTCGCGTTTCCGCGCGGCGCGATCACACTGTCGGGTGAGGAGGCGCTCGCCTTCGTCCGATCGGACGTGGCCGGCGCTCACGACCTCGACCGGGCCGAAAGCCAACGGCTGGTGCTGCAGGGCCTGGTCAGCAGGCTGTTGACCAGCAACGCGCTGGTCAACCCCGGCGTCGTCAAGGCGGTGCTCGACCAGCTCGCCACCGAGGTGGTCGTCGACAGCGACCTGGACGCCCGGCGCATGGTCGAGCTGTTCTTCGCGCTGCGCACCCGCTCAGGCGCCCGATACTTGCAGGCGATCAAGCTGCCCACCGGCACGCGCGGCGCGCTGCCGACCGGCGAGGCCTACGTGGCGCCCGACCAGCAGCGGGTCACCACACTCGGCCGCGCCATCGCGTCCGACACGCTGCCGGAGTGGGAGCGCAAACGCTGAGTGGCACGGGCTCGCTTCGGAGCCGTCCAGAGACGCCACTACGCTGATCGCGTGAGCAAACGCACCCGCACCCAGGGGCCAGTGATCCGTCGCGAGGGCCAGGTCCAGCCGACCACCACCGACCAGCGGCTGCTGGCCGGACGCGGCGACACCGGCTGGGTGCACACCGACCCCTGGCGGGTGATGCGCATCCAGGCGGAGTTCGTCGAAGGCTTCGGCACGCTGGCCGAGGTCGGCCCGGCGATCGGCGTGTTCGGCTCGGCGCGCACCGCCAGAAACACCCCGATGTGGCAGTCGGGCGTCGAGATCGGACGGGCGTTGGCCGAGGCCGGCTACGCGGTGATCACCGGTGGCGGTCCCGGCATCATGGAGGCCGTCAACAAGGGTGCGGCGCAGGCGGGCGGAGTGTCGGTCGGGCTCGGCATCGAGTTGCCGTTCGAGCAGTCGCTCAACAAGCACGTCACCCTCGGCATCAACTTCCGTTACTTCTTCGCCCGCAAGGTGATGTTCCTGAAGTACTCCAAGGGCTTCGTGGTGATGCCCGGGGGCTTCGGCACCTTCGATGAGTTGTTCGAGGCGCTCACCCTGGTGCAGACCAAGAAGGTGACCTCGTTTCCGATCGTGCTGTTCGGCACCACCTACTGGAGCCCGCTGCTCGACTGGGTGCGCAACAGCGCGGTGGCCGGCGGCTACGTTTCCGAGGTCGACCTCGAGCTGGTCACCATCACCGACAGCGTCGACGAGGTGATCGAGGCGGTCACCGGGGTGCACAGCACCAGCAACGGCACGTGAGAGGATGGCCGGCATGCAGTGGGTGCTGTGGATGATCGCCGTGGGCGTGCTGGGGCTGGCGGCCGTCGCCGCGTCCGGACGACTCGGTGAGTTGCCGGGAACCGTCACCGACACGCCGCGTCCGCACGTGCCGACCGGGGTGCTGAGCGGCGACGACCTGCGCGGGCTGCGGTTCGCCGTGGTGCCCCGCGGCTACTCGATGGATCAGGTCGACGAGCTGCTCGACCGGTTGGCCCGGCAACTGGACCCCCACGGCGTCCGAACCGGTGACGAACCCCCCGAACCGGTTGCACAACGCGGCGACTGGGGTGGCTCCTCAGCTGCGTCCGACGAGCAGCACAGCGTTCTGGAATAATGGACCCGGTAAGTCCCCAACCAGAACGAGGGTGAGCAATGGCAGCAATGAAGCCGCGGACCGGAGACGGACCCATTGAGGTCGCCAAGGAGGGCCGCGTGATCGCAATGCGCATCCCTGCCGAGGGCGGCGGACGCCTGGTCATCGAGATGAACGCGGCCGAGGCGGCAGAACTCCTGGAGGCGCTGAAGGGCGTCGTCAACCCCGCCTGATCGAATACGAATCGCCGACGGCCCCCGGGTGTGAACCCGGGGGCCGTCGTCCGTCGCCCTGCGCTCAGCCGTGGGCCGCGATCGCCTTCTCGTAGACGTCGACGGTCTCTTGGGCGATCTTCTCCCAGCTGAACTCGTCGATGCAGCGCTGCCGTCCGGCCAGGCCCATCCGGCGGGACCGGTCGCGGTCGCGGGTGAGGGTGTTGACGTTCTCGGCGAACGTGGCCTCGAAGTTGCTGATGAACTCGGGGTCGCCGGCCCGCTCGGGGTCATAGGGCACCAACAGGCCGGTCTCGCCGTCGACGACCACCTCGGGAATGCCGCCGACCGCCGAGGCGACCACCGGAATCTCGCAGGCCATCGCCTCCAGGTTCACGATGCCCAGCGGCTCGTAGATGGACGGGCAGGCGAACAGCGTCGAATGCGTCAGCACCTGCCGGACGGCGGCGCGCGGCAGCATCTCCTGCACCCACTTCACGCCGCTGCGGCTCTGGTGCAGTTCGGCGAACGCACCGTCGAACTCGGCGGCGATCTCGGGGGTGTCGGGCGCCCCGGCCAGCAGCAGCACCTGGGTGTCGGGGTCGAACTGCTGCGCGGCCCGAACCAGGTGGATCAGTCCCTTCTGGCGGGTGATCCGGCCGACGAAGGTGACGATCGGCTTGTCGCGGTCGACGCCGAGTGAGTCGATCACGTCGGTTGCGTGGTCGGGCTTGAACTCGTCGGGATCAATACCGTTCTTGACCACATGGATCTTGTCGTCGGCCACGAAGGGGTAGGCGTTCTTGATGTTGGTGATCATGGCCGCCGACACCGCGATCACCGCGTCGGCCTCGGCATAGGCGGTCTTCTCGATCCACGAGCTGACCCGGTAGCCACCGCCGAGCTGCTCGACCTTCCAGGGCCGGTCCGGTTCGAGGGAGTGCGCGGTCACGACGGTGGGCACGTCCTGGTAGCGGCCGCCGATGATGCCGGCGAACTGGCTGTACCAGGTGTGGGAGTGAATGACGTCGACCTCGGGGATCGCGGCCGCCATGGCCACGTCCGCCCCGAGGGTGCGCAACGCACCGTTGGCGCCGGGTGGATAGTCCTCGGCATGGGCCGTCGCGCCTTCGCGCGGCTCACCCATGCACTGGACGTCCACGGATTGGCAGAACTTGCGCAGCTGGGGGACGAGTTGACCGACATGGACGCCCGCGCCGCCGTAGATGTGCGGAGGGTATTCGCGGGTGAGGATTGATACACGCAGTGCCATACCCGGATCGTGGCACACCAACGCCCGCCACGGGAGGGGTCCGGACGAAGCGCGGCCATCCGGGCGCGATTCCAGCGACTCTCAGGTGGGGACGCCGCTCTTGCGCAGACTCAAACGCGGCACGCCTGAGATTTCCTCCGGTTCTACTGCCACTGAGCTGCGGTGGGGCCTATGTTCGGAGCATGAGCAAACCGAGTGTCCTGGCGATCGTGCTGGCGGGTGGCGAAGGCAAGCGACTGATGCCGCTGACGGCGGATCGCGCCAAGCCGGCCGTCCCCTTCGGCGGCACCTATCGCCTGATCGACTTCGTCCTGTCCAACCTGGTCAACTCCGACCTGCGCAAGATCTGTGTGCTGACCCAGTACAAGTCGCACTCCCTCGACCGGCACATTTCGGTCACCTGGCGCATGTCGACGTTGCTGGGCGCCTACGTCACCTCGGTGCCGGCCCAGCAGCGCACCGGCAAGCAGTGGTTCCAGGGCAGCGCCGATGCGATCTACCAGTCGATGAACCTGATCAACGACGAGGATCCCGACTACGTCGTGGTCTTCGGCGCCGACAACATCTACCGCATGGACGTGTCGCAGATGCTCGAGGCGCACATCGATTCGGGGCTCGACTGCACGGTGGCCGGCATCCGGGTGCCGCGCTCCGAAGCGACCGAGTTCGGCGTGATCGACGCCGACGCGAACGCCAAGATCAAGTCGTTCCTGGAGAAGCCGGCCGACCCGCCCGGACTGATCGACAGCCCGGACGAGTCGTTCGCGTCGATGGGCAACTACATCTTCACCCGCAAGGCCTTCGTGGAGGCGCTCAACGACGACGCCGAGCGCGACACCAAGCACGACATGGGCGGCAACATCGTGCCCGACTTCGTGCAGTCCGGACGGGCGGGCGTCTACGATTTCACCCGCAACGACGTGCCCGGGGCGACCGACCGCGACCGCAACTACTGGCGTGACGTGGGCACCATCCAGGCCTACCACAATGCGCACATGGACCTGGTGTCGGTCGATCCGGACTTCAACCTGTACAACCGCAAGTGGCCGATGTTCACCGACCAGGTGCAGGCGCCCGGGGCCAAGTTCACCTTGCGTGGCAACGCCGAGGACTCGATCGTGAGCGCCGGCTGCATCATCTCCGGCGGCGACGTCGACCGGTCGGTGCTGTCGCCGAACGTGCGGGTGCACAAGTGGGCCAAGGTCGAGGAGTCGATCATCTTTCCCGGCTGCCAGATCGGCCGCAACGCCGTGGTGCGCCGGGCGATTCTCGACAAGAACGTGCACGTGCCGGACGGCGTCGAGATCGGCGTCGATCCCGAGCATGACCGGGCCCGCGGCTTCTACCACGAGGACGGCATCACCGTGGTGCCGAAGAGCTTCCCGGTCCCTGCGCCGTAGTACCACCACTGGTCGAGCAGTACCGCTGGTCGAGCGTGTCGAGACCCACAGTGGGTTTCGACACGCTCAACCAGCGACAGGCTCAACCCGTGCGCCAGAAGGACGCTAAGCCTTGACGGCCACCAGCAGGCCGTCGCCCACGGGCAGCAGGGTCGCCGTGAAGTCGTCCATCTCTTGGACGGCCTGCAGCGACTCGCGGATGATCAGCGTCTCGTCGTCCTCGTTGGACTCGTCGGCGACCTGGCCCTTCCACAGCGCGTGGTGCAGCACCAGCACCCCGCCCGTGCGCAATAGGCGTTGCGCCTGCGCGACGTATTCGACGTACTCGAGCGGATCGCCGTCCACCACCACCAGGTCGTAGGCGCCGTCGCTCAGCTTGGGCAACACGTTGAGTGCCGCCCCCGCGATGAGTCGCACCCGGCGGGTCGGCACCCCCTCGGCCGCGAAGATCTGCCTGGCCGCGACCTGATGCTCGTGCTCCAGATCGATGCTGGTCAGGATGCCGTCGGGCGCCATGCCGCGGATCAGCGCCAGGCCCGACACCCCGGCGCCGGTGCCGATCTCGACCACGGCCCTGGCCTTGAGCAGCGTGGCCAGAAAGGTGAGCGCCGAGGTGACTCCCTGGCTGGCTGCGCCGAGGGTCAGCTGGCGGCTCGCGGCCCGGGCCAGCCGCATGGTGTCGTCGTCCACGATGAACGACTCGGAGAACGCCCACGAGGGCGACGGGGCAGTGGTCGCCTTGGCGGCCGAACGCGATGCAGGAGTCACGGTGCAAACCCTACCGAAACGAGCCGGTTACACTGCCGCCATGTCCCAGCCTGTGTTCGGTCGCCTGCTCACCGCGATGGTGACACCTTTCGCCTCGGACGGAGCGGTCGACCTGGCGCAGGCGCGCAGGCTCGCCGCGCACCTGGTGGACGAGCAGCGCAACGACGCCCTGGTGATCAACGGCACCACCGGTGAATCGCCCACCACCACCGACGCCGAGAAGGCCGAACTGCTGGCCGCCGTGGTGGCCGAGGTCGGCGACCGGGCGCAGATCGTGGCCGGCGTCGGCACCAACAACACCCGCCACACCAGCGAACTGGCCCGGCAGGCCGAGCAGGCCGGGGCGAACGGGCTGCTGGTGGTCACCCCGTACTACTCTCGGCCCCCGCAGGACGCGCTGGCCGCCCACTTCGTCGCTGTCGCGGACGCCACGGCGCTGCCGGTGATGCTGTACGACATTCCGCATCGCTCGGGGGTGCCGATCGAGACGGCGACCCTGATCGAGCTGGCCGCCCATCCGCGCATCGTGGCGGTCAAGGACGCCAAGGGCCAGGTCGTGTCGTCGGCCGGCGTGATCGCGGCCACCGGCCTGGCCTACTACGCCGGCGACGACGGCTTCACGCTGCCGCTGTTGTCGGTCGGCGGGGTAGGGGTGGTCGGCACGTCCACGCACTTCACCGGGGCGCGCACCAAGGTGATGATCGAGCGCTTCCTGGCCGGCGACCTGGCCGGGGCGATCGCCGACAACGCGGCCCTGTTGCCCGTCTACACCGGCGTGTTCGCCACCCAGGGGTGCATGTTGGTGAAGGCCGGCCTGGCGGCCCGCGGCTTCGGCCAGGCGGTGCTGCGTCAGCCGCTGCTGGCCGCAACGCACGCGCAGTCGTCCGCCTTCGTCGCGTTGCTGGACGCCGCAGGCCTGTAGCTCGCTCGGGGGCCGGCGCACCGGCCCGTCCTAACCAACCGGGCCAACGGCCGCGGCGCACTACCCTGAGATCCATGGATTTCAACGCGGGCGAGGTGATGCTGCTGCTGGTGTTGGCCATCGTGTTGTTCGGCCCCGAGAAGCTGCCTGAACTTGCCCGCAAGTCCGCCCGGGTCCTCCATCACTTCCGTCGCATCGCCAACGACGCCCAGGGCCGGTTGCGGCAGGAACTCGGTCCCGAGTTCGCCGATCTCGAACTCTCGGACCTCAACCCCAAGGCGTTCGTCGCCAAGCACCTGGGGCCCGATGCAGCCAACGACCTGACCGACGTCGCCAACGAGTTGAAGGGTGCGCGCACCAACATCGACACCGCCCTGCACGCCACCGGCACCCACAGCGACGACGACGACGCCGTCCCCGAGGGCGATCAGGTCGAGGTGCCCGAGGCGGTCGCGCCAAGGCTCACCCCGTTCGACCCCGAGGCGACGTAGCGCCGTCCCTGACCGACACCCGGGCGCCAACGCGCTACCGTTCCGGTGTGAGCTCCACCTCATCGATCTTCGTCTCGCGCATCAAGGGCCTGCCGATGCTGGACGCAAGCGGCGACCAGGTCGGCAAGGTGCGCGATGTCGTGCTGCAGAACCGTCCTGGCAAGCGGGCGCCCAGGGTCAAGGGCCTGGTGGTCGAGTTGTTCGCGCTGCGCCGCATCTTCTTTCCGATGGAACGCGTGCATTCGATCGACGTCAACCAGGTGATCATCTCGGGCGTGGTCAACACCCGCCGCTTCGAGCCGCGCGATCTCGAGAGCCTCGCCATCAACGACCTGTTCGACCGCACCGTGTTCCGCCGCGGTAACAACCAGCCGTTCGTCATCTATGACCTGGCGATCCGGCAGGCGCGGCCACGCGACTGGGAACTCTCTGAGGTGGCTTTGCGCGACCAGGTCCGGCGGCGTCCGTTCGCCAGGCCGCACGTCACCATCGTGCCGTGGGACGAGGTGCCCGACTTCGCCCTGATCCCCGGCCGGGCGTTCGATCAGGTGCTGGCCGAACTGCAGGAGATGAAGCCCGCCGACGTGGCCCGCGAGCTGCACGACATGAACCCGCAGCGCCGCGCCGAGGTGGTCAAGGCGATGGACGACGAGCTGCTCGCCGAGGCGCTCGAGGAACTGCCCGAGGACGAGCAGGTCGCGGTGATCCAGTCGCTCGACACCGAGCGGGCCGCGGACGTGCTCGAAGAGATGGATCCGGACGATGCCGCCGACCTGATCGCCGAACTCGCGCCCGAGGTGGCCGAAGACATCCTGGAACGGATGGAACCCGAAGAGGCCGAGGACGTCCGCTCGCTGCTCACCTACGACGCCTCGACCGCCGGCGGCCTGATTACTCCCGAGCCGGTGATTCTGGCCCCGGATGCCACCGTGGCCGATGCGCTGGCGATGATGCGCAACGAGGAACTCACCCCGGCGCTGGCCTGCCTGGCGTTCGTCTGCCGCACGCCGCTGGACACCCCGACCGGACGGTTCCTCGGTGCCGTGCACGTTCAGCGGCTGTTGCGCGAACCGCCGTCCACGCTGGCGGCTTCGCTGGTGGACAAGGGCATCACCCCGCTGCCGCCGTCGTCCAACATCGCTCTGGTGGCGCGCTACTTCGCCACCTACGACCTGGTCTGTGCGCCCGTGGTGGACGCCGATGGACGGCTGCTGGGCGCGGTCACGGTGGACGACGTGCTCGACCACATCCTGCCCAACGACTGGCGTGGTGTGCAGCTGGACCAGCTGCAGGAGGGGTTGACCGGTGTCCAGCAGTGACCGACTGAACACTCCGGGCCGCGAGCGCCGCTGGCTGCCCCGGGTGCGGATGGATTCAGAGGTCTTCGGCAGCTTCGCCGAGGGTTTTGCGCGGTTCATGGGCACCGCCAGATTCCTGATCTGGATGAGCATCCTCATCATCGCCTGGCTGATCTGGAACTCCGTGGGGCCGGCCGGCCTGCAGTTCGATCCCTACCCGTGGCTGTTCCTCACCCTGGTGCTGTCGCTGCAGGCCTCGTACGCGGCCCCGCTGATCCTGCTCGCCCAGAACCGGCAGGAGGCCCGCGAGCGGGTCAGCCTCGAACACGATCGCGAGGTGGCGGCGCAGGCCCGGGCCGACACCGACTTCCTCGCTCGCGAGCTGGCCGCCATGCGGATGCGGATCGGCGACCTGGCCACCCGCGACTTCATCCGCTCCGAGTTGCGCGACCTGCTCGAAGAACTCGACCGTGGCGAGAACTCGGGGTCCAACGACGGCAAGGAGCCCCGGCCCGCGCGTTGACGCCTGAGCAGGAATGCGGAACCGTCCCCACTTCCTGATCGCCGGGCATCCTCGGGCTTCCGCTGTGCGCGATACCCGGCCAGCGGGTCAGCGGCTGCGGAGTAGGGTGAAGCGCATGCCTGAGAACGCACTGCTGCACGCCGTCCGCGAGGCGCTGAGCGAGGTCATCGACCCCGAAATCAAACGCCCGATCACGGACCTCGGCATGGTGGAATCGGTCAGCGTCGATGACGACGACGTGGTGTCGCTCACCGTGCTGCTGACCATTCCGGGCTGCCCGATGAAGAGCACCATCGAGCATGACGTGACCGCCGCCGTCACGGCCGTGCCGGGTGTCTGCGGCATCAACCTGACCCTGGGCGCGATGAACGACGAACAGCGCGCCGAGATGAAACGGCAGCTGCGCGGCGGCATCGCCGAGCGGGCCATTCCGTTCGCCGACCCGGCCAACCTGACCCAGGTGATCCTGATCGCCTCGGGCAAGGGCGGCGTAGGCAAGTCGTCGGTCACCGTCAACCTGGCCATGGCGCTGGCTGAGCAGGGCAAGTCGGTGGGCGTGCTGGACGCCGACATCTACGGCCACTCGATCCCACAGATGCTGGGGGTGGCCGAGGCGTCACCCACCTCGCTGGACGGCATGATCCTGCCGGTGCCCACGCTCGGGCTCAAGGTGATCTCGATGGGCATGCTCAAGGCCAGCCGCGATCAGGTGATCGCCTGGCGCGGGCCGATCCTCGACCGGGCCCTGCACCAATTGCTCTCGGACGTGTTCTGGGGCGACCTCGACTTTCTGCTGCTCGACCTGCCGCCCGGCACCGGTGACGTGGCCCTGTCGCTGGGCCAGAAGCTGCCCAACGCCGAGGTGCTGGTGGTGACCACGCCGCAGCAGGCGGCCGCCGAGGTGGCCGAACGGGCCGGCACGATGGCGTCCATGATGGACCAGAAGGTGATCGGCGTGGTCGAGAACATGAGCTACCTGGACGCCCTGTGCCCGCACTGCGGCGAAACGCACCGGGTGGATGTGTTCGGCACCGGCGGCGGCGCCGAGGTGGCGGCCACCCTGACCACCCGGCTGGGCTACCACATTCCGCTGCTGGCCGAGATTCCGCTCGACCCGGCGGTGCGCATCGGCGGCGACGACGGCATGCCGGTGGTGGTGACGGACGGATCACGCCCGGCTGCCCAGGCGCTCGAGGGCCTCGCCCACACGCTGGCCGACCGCCGTCGCTCGCTGGCCGGACGCACCCTCAACCTGACTCCGGTCGGCTGAGCGCCCGGTCGGCAGACGCTCGGCGGCCAACCCTCGACGGTTCGCGAACGTGACGATGCCCGCACCATCAGGTGCGGGCATCGTCACGTCGGTCGTCGAGCGCTACCGGGCGACAGGGGCGTCCTCGGGAACCTCGAACTCGGTTCGTCCGTCCTCGGGTCGAACGATCAGCACGTCGCAGTTGGCCTTTCGGGTGACCTCCTCCGCGGTGGAGCCCAGCAGCCGACCGGCCAGGCTGGTGTCGTGCACGGCACCCATCACGATCAGGTCGGCGTTGCGCTCGAGGGAGATCTCGATCAGTGCCTCGGAGGGCTCGGCGTTCACCAGCAGTGCGCCGGTGACGGTGGCTCCCTCCTGCGCCGCCACCTGCACGGCCTCGGTCAGGGCGAGGCCGGCCGCAGTGCGTCCGAGCACCTGGCCCATTCGGCTGTCGCCACCCAGGGTCGTGGTGTTCTTGGCCTCACCGCGACGGGACAGTTTCGAGTAGGCGCACACGATCACCAGGTCGGCGTCGTCGTGCTTGGCCAGCCAGGCGGCGCGTCCGATCGTGGGCTCGGCCAGGGCCGAGCCGTCGGTGCCGACCACGATCGTGCGGTAGTCCTTCATCGTCATCGCTGTCACTCCTGTCAGTGCCCGGCCATCGGCATGGCGGTCACGTCGTCGACGTCCCGGACGATCCGGGGCTCCTTGATCCACAGCATCAGCACGCCGGCGATCGCCAGGAACACGGCGGCGAATCGGATTGCATTGCTCGGGTTGTCGCCCAGCAGGTGGGTGTAGATCCAGCCGAAGCTGACCGACTGAACCAGCATCGGCACCACGATCATCATGTTGATGATGCCCATGTAGACCCCGAACCGCGTGGAGGGGATCATGCGCACGGCCATGATGTAGGGGACGCCCATGATCGATGCCCAGGCGATGCCGAGACCGATCATCGGAATGAAGATCAGATACTGGTTGCCGATCGACGGAACGATCATCAGTCCGGCGGCGGCCAGCAACAAGCACACGCAGTGCACCAGCTTGGCGCCCCGCTTGCGGGCGAACGCAACCAACGCGAACGCAACGCTGAAGGTGACGATGTTGTACCAGCCGTTCACCAGCCCGGTCCACGCCACGGCCTGCTCCTTGCCTTCTTGCGTCGAAGGGAACAGGGTCTGGGCGATGGTCAGTGCGATGAACTGCCAGTAGACGGTCATGCCGTACCACTGGAAGAAGTAGACCACGGACAGCTTTCGCAACTGCACCGGCATGTCGCGGATCGCCTCACCGATCTCTCTCAGCGTGGCACCCAGTCCGCTCTTGTTGGCACGCATGGCGGCCAACTCCTCGGGACTGGGCGGGATCTCCGGCGTGCGCAGCACCGACACCAGCACCGAGGCGATCGAACAGACCGCGCCGAGCATGAACGAGCCGACCACCCAATAGGGGATGCCCGCCTCGGTTGCGCCCTTGATGAAGATCTGAAAGACGAACAGCGAGAGATTGGCCAGGGTGATGCCCAGGCCGGTGAAGAACGATTGGGCCAGGAAGCCCTTGCCCAGCTGTGACGGCGGCAGCTTGTCGGCGATGAAGGCCCGGTAGGGCTCCATCGCGGTGTTGTTGCTGGCGTCCAGCAGCCACAGCAGGAGCACGGCCATCCACACCGCGGTGACGAACGGGAACAGGAACAGGCACAGGCTGCAGCCGATCGCGCCGATCAGGAAGAACGGCTTGCGGCGCCCCCAGCGGGGGCTCCAGGTGCGGTCCGACCAGGCGCCGATCAGGGGCTGAATGAGCAGGCCGGTGATCGGCCCGGCCAGGTTGAGGATCGGCAGGTCGGCAGGATTGGCGCCGAGAAACTCGTAGACCGGGTTCACCGCGGTCTGCTGCATGCCGAAGCTGTACTGAATGCCGAAGAAGCCCAGGTTCATCACCAGGATCTGGGGCATCGACATCAGCGGCTTGGTGCGCACGATGCTCATCTTCTGCAGGTTGGACGATGCGGCGTCGGCGCTCATCGGACGGCCTCCTGATCGGCACGGGCAAGGTAGTCGGCGAGCCGGACGAGTTCGGCCTCCCAGGCCGTGCCGTGCCAGCCGGCCACGTCCATCTCGTAGGGCCCCTGGATGATGCGGACCAGGGTGTTGTCGCGACCCATGGCGGTGAACTCCACCCGTAGTTCCAGCGGCACGTCGGGGTCGATGCCGGGGTCACCGGTGATCCGCTCCCGAGAGACGAAGACATCGGGCTCGAAGAACTCGGTGTACACGCCGTCTGTGGCGACCCGGGTGGTCGCGTCGGCATCGCGCACCTTGACATGAAAGTGGCGTCCACCGAGTTGGAGTTGACCCCGTACCGTCTCCACCTCGACGTGCCACCCCGGCGATCCCCGCCACTGGGCCAACTCTTCGGGGCGAGTCCAGGCCCGGAACACCCGCTCACGCGGGGTGTCGAACTCCCGCTCAACCGTCACGATCACATTCGCTGTCACACGCCACCTCGCTGTGTGGTTCTGCTGACAGTGCTCCGCCATCGGATCACTGGATACTCAACAGTGCAAAGTTTGCGCGGCCAGTGTCACATTCAATCCTCGATTATGCAAAGTTTACACAAAGTGGAAGCCTTCCCTTGCATTGTGCGAATCCTGGGTGCAAAGTGGGTAGTCCGTGTGAGTACGCAGGGTTCGGCCGGATGAGAAGGCGAATAGGGTGGCGGCGTGATCCGTAACGTGAGCGCAGCGGAGCCGGCGCAGTCACCGGGTCGCCGCGCCAGCCGTGGGGCCAGCCTGGCCGATGTGGCCGCGCGTGCTGGGGTGTCGGTGGCGACCGCGTCACGGTCGCTGCGTGGTGTCGCGAAAGTGGCACCGGCCACCCGGGAACGGGTGCTCGACGCGGCGCAGGAACTCTCCTACGGTCTGGCGGTGCGCGCCTTCGATGCACAGATCGGTACCCGCGGTCGGCGCACGGTGGCCATCATCGTGCCTTTCTTCACCCGCTGGTACTTCAGCGCCGCGACGTCAGCAGCGCTCGAGCACCTGCGCGGCCGTGGCTACGACGTCCTGCTCTACCACCTCGGTTACCCACAGGTGCGCGACGACTTCTTCGAGACCATGCCGCTCGCCGGTCGGGTCGACGGCATCCTGTCGCTGTCCATGCCGCTCAGTGAGCAGCACACGCTGTCCCTGCGCGCCCTCGGCCTACCGCTGTCCAGCATCGGTTCGCACATCGAAGGCTGGCCATCGGTCGGTATCGACGACGTCGCCGCGGGGGCGCTCGCGATCAACCACCTGCTCAACCAGGGCCATCGGCGGATCGGGTTGATCGCCGGTCAGGTCGATGATGCCCGCTTCGACTTCACCGCGTCCGTCGGACGCAGGCTCGGGTACGAAGAGGCGCTCAACTCGGCCGGACTGGAACTGGACGATCGGCTGATGGTGGAAGGTCCGCACGGAATCGAGGGTGGTGCGGTCGCAATGACCCAACTGCTCGGCCGTCCCCATCTGCCCACGGCCGTGTTGGCCGAATACGACGAGCTCGCCATCGGTGCGATGTGGGCTCTGCGCCGGGCTGGTTTGAAGGTGCCTGGTGACGTCGCGATCGTCGGCATCGATGACATGGACATGGCCAGATTCGTCGACCTCACAACGGTGGCGCAGGACGTGGCCGCCCAGGGACGTATCGCCGCGGCCCAACTCGTGGGACTGCTCGGGGGGGAGGGTGGATCGAGCGACGAGCACGTCCTGCAGCCGACCCGCCTGATTCTTCGTGGCAGCACCGCCCCGCCGGGGTCATCCGCAGGGGCCCGGGCAGTCGCTCCGCCTCGGAAAATCTGTGAACGCAGTGGCTCTGGCATTGAAACCTCATCCACAGGCCTGAACACGGAATGACTCCGCGGCGGTCAGCGCTGACAATGGTGAGGTGTGCGCACGCAGACGCATCAACGGAAGGAACCCGATGACTCAGCCCAACCCGCGGCTCAGCTCGCTGTTCGAGTTGCAGTACCCACAGACGGTCGGCATCTACGACAGCTATCCGCAGGCGCAGGCCGCCGTCGACCACCTGGCCGACCAGAAGTTCGCCGTCGAGAACCTCGCCATCGTGGGCACCGATCTGAAGTCGGTCGAACGGGTCACCGGACGCCGCAACTGGGGGACTGTGATGATCACCGGCCTGCAGAACGGCCTGTCCACCGGCCTGATGGTGACGTTCATCCTGTGGTTCCTGCAACCGCAGACGAACCCGCTGCTCCTGCTGCCCGGTGCGCTGCTGATCGGCATTCTGATCGGCATCGTGTTCGCCGCGATCGCGTATGCGTCCTCGCGCGGCAAGCGCGACTTCAACTCGATCAGCCAGACCGTGGCCGCCAAGTACGAGGTGCTGAGCGAGCACAAGGTCGCCGGCCAGGCGCGCGAATTGCTGGCGGGCATGCCGGGTGCGCGGGCCGCCGCCTTCGATCCGCGCAACCAACGGGGCGCATGGCCGGCGCCGGAACAGCAGCAGTACCCGCAGCAGCAGTACGCCCACACGGGTCAGCAGCCCGCCCAGCCGGCGCAACCGCAACCCTACGGTGCTGACGCCACGCAGCAGCCGTACCAGCCGCAGCAGTACGGCCACTCACCGGCGCAACCCTTCGATCCGGGCGCGCAGCCGTCGTACGGCCAGCCGTCCGCACCGCAGCCGGCGACCGAACCCGCCGGGCAACCCTACGGGTCCTACCGCAGCGATGAGGGACTGGGGCAGCCGCCCTCGTCGGAGCAGTCGCAGGAGTCGACCCCGGAATCGGACGGACGCACGCCGCGCGCCGACACCTGACGGCCGAGCAGCGCCGCCGCCACGCGGTCGAGGCATGCGAAAGGGCCGCCCCCCGGGCGGCCCTTTCGTTGTTCGAATCTGCTCAGGGTGCGAACGCACCGTGCGGACGGGTCAGCGCTGCGCGTTCTGCTCGTCGATCACCACGGTCTTGGCGATCTTGTCGGCGAAGGTCTGCTTCTTGGGGTCCCAGAGCGGGAACAGGAAGCCGACCAGGCAGAGCGAGTCGAGGAAGTGGGCCAGCGCACGAGTGATCGCGACGTTCTGCGTGGGGGTCTGGCCGGTGTCTTCCATCACCACGCGCACCTTGCCGATCTTGTGCCCGAACGAGTACCCGGTGGTGGCGACCCGGTAGCCGCTGTTGTATGCCCACCAGCCCAGCGTCAGCACGGTGGAGAGCAGGTTCGCGCCGAATCCACCGTTGGGCATCAGGATGCTGATGAGGATGCTGATGACGATGGCCGGCCCGGCGAAGTCGACCAGGCCGCCGAGGGCTCGGCGGCCCCAGACGGCCAGCTGCGGACCCGCCTGTGCATACGGATTCGGCTGGTAGCCACCGGGTGCCCCGTACGGGGTGGGCGCACCGTAACTGCCGCCGGGTGCCCCATAGGGAGCCGGTGGCTGACCGTAGCTGCCGGCGGCCGAGTTGGGGTCGTAACCGCCCTGCGGAGCGGCACCGTAGGGAGACGGTGCGGTCGGCGGCTGGCCGTAGCCACCGCCGGCGTTGGGATCGTAGCCACCCTGCTGCGGCGCGGCGCCGTAGGGCGTCTGTGCGCTGGGCGCCTGACCATAGCCGCCGGCCTGCTGGCCGAACTGGCCCTGGTCCGGAGCGCCGTAGGACGGGGTCTGCCCGAAGCTCTGATCAGGGGTGCTCGGAGCGCCATAGGTGGGAGGGTTGTAGCCGCTCTGTTGCGGGGCGTCGGAACCGCTGGTGCCGCTGGGCGCCTGCTGGCCTGCGTCCCAGTTCGGGGGCTGGTAGCCGCTCTGTTGCGGGGCGTCGGAACCGCTGGTGCCGCTGGGCGCCTGCTGGCCTGCGTCCCAGTTAGGGGGCTGGCAGCCGGGGGTCTGACCCTCGCCGGCGTCGCTGCTGGGCGGGGTGCTGCTGGGCGGGGTGCTGCTGGGCGGGGTGTAGCCGCCGGCCGCGTTGTCGTCGCCGGAGCCCTCCGGCTTGGGGTCGTTGTTCCAGGTCGGGTTGCTCATGGGAAGCTCCTGTTCGTAGTCAGGTGGCTGAATCCTACGGCTGAGCACAGCGGTTGCCACCCTTATCAAGGGCGTTTGTCGGCGATAATGGGCGTCGTGTCACCTGCCACGGCCGCTGCGAACGGTTTTCGGGCCGTCACGGCCCTGCGGGGGCTGGCGTTGTTCGGCGCGGTCGGGCTGGGCCTGAGTGCACTGGCCGCCACCGCCGGCATCGGTGTGCCGTGCCCCTGGCGCACGCTCACCGGCACCCTGTGCCCGTTCTGCGGAGCCACCCACGTCGGCGTGGCACTGCTGCGCGGCGACTTGGCCGGCGCCTGGGCGTCCAACCCCTTCGTGCTCACCGGCCTGGTGGTGCTCACCCTGCTCGGCGCACTGTGGACGATCGAGGCCCTCGGCGGACCGTCCGTGCGAGCGCCGAAGCGGCTGCGCTGGAGCAGCGATCGCTGGTGGCTGCTGATCGGTGCGGCGGCACTCGGGTTCGCCGTGTGGCGCAACCTCTGAACTGCGCGCGATCAGCTGTCCGGCATCTGCCCGGCCAGGTATTCGGAGTAGGCGGGCAGGTCGAGCTGGCCCGAACCCGACACGCCGATCACGATCACCGGCGAGGTGCCGTTCTCGGCCGCCTCTTTGGCCTCGCGCAGGGCCCCCGCGATGGCGTGATTCGACTCCGAGGCGGGCACAATGCCCTCGGTGCGGGCGAACAGCACGCCGGCGGCGAACGCCTCGCGCTGTTTGACGCTGATCGCGTCCAGTAGACCGAGGTGTTTGGCGAAGCTGATCAGCGGGGCCATTCCGTGGTATCGCAGGCCGCCGGCATGCACGGGGTCCGGCACAAAGTCGGGGCCGAGGGTGTACATCTTCAGCAGCGGCGTCATGCCCGCGGTGTCGCCGAAGTCGTAGCGGTACTCGCCCTCGGTCAGCGACGGGGCCGCCTTCGGTTCACAGGCGACCAGCCGGGTGGAGGTACGGCCGGCCAGGTTCTCGCGCAGGAACGGCATCGCCAGCCCGCCCAGGTTCGAGCCGCCACCGGCGCACCCGTACACCACGTCGGCCTGCTCCTCGCCGAACTCGGCCAGCTGCAGCAGCGCCTCCTGCCCGATCACGCTCTGGTGCAGCAGCACGTGGTTGAGCACCGAGCCCAGCGAGTACGAGGCGTTCGGGTCGCCGGCGGCCACCTCGATGGCCTCCGAGATCGCCATGCCGAGCGATCCGGTGGTGTCGGGAAAACGCTCTCGCAGCGCCCGTCCGGTCGCGGTCAGCTCGGACGGGGAGCTGTGGACGGTTGCCCCGAACGTCTCCATCAGCACGTGCCGATAGGGCTTGCCCTCGTACGAGGAGCGCACCTGCCAGATCTCGCACTCCAGGCCGAACACGTCGCAGGCGAAGGCCAGGGCCGAACCCCACTGGCCGGCCCCGGTCTCGGTGGTCAGCTTGGTGCGTCCGGCCAGCTTGTTGAAGTAGGCCTGCGGCACCGCCGAGTTGGTCTTGTGCGAGCCGACCGGTGAGCTGCCCTCGTACTTGTAGTAGATGCGGGCGGGGGTACCCAGCGCCTGCTCCAGCCGCCACGCCCGGATCATCGGCGAAGGCCGCCACAGCCGGTAGATGTCGCGGACGGCCTGGGGGATCTCGATCCAGCGTTCGGTGCTGGCCTCCTGGGCGATCAGGCCCATCGGAAACAGTGGCTCGAGGTCGGCCGGGACCAGCGGCTGCTTGGTGCCCGGGTGCAACGGCGGCGGCGGTGCCTCCGGCAGGTCGGCCACGATGTTGTACCAGTGGGTCGGGATCTTGGACTCGTCGAGGACGACTTTGGTCTTCTCAGGTGCGTTCACGACGGCGAGGCTAGCGGCATCCGAGGTGGCCCGTGGCCCATCGTGTCGGACGGGTTCTACCCTGAGCCGGTGACCGATCTTGCGATCATCGACCTGCACGACGCCACCGGCGACCAGGAACTCGTCGAGCGCACCTATCACGCGGTACTTCGTCCGTCGTTCACCAGCGATGAGTTGTCGGGGGTGCACGCGGTACGGCCGGGGCCGCAGCGCCTGCTCACCGTCGCGGTGAACGACGAGAGAGCGCCGCTGGGTGCCGCGGTCACCGAACTCGAACCGGACGGCGTAAGCCTGTTGGCGTACCTGGCGGTCGCTGCTGCCGCGCGTAACCTCGGGGCCGGGGCACGGCTGGTCGCCCATCTGCGGCAGAACTGGCGGGCGGCGGGTTACCCGCTGGTGTTGGCCGAGGTGCACGATCCGCGCGGCCATGCCGAGGCCGAGCACGAGCGCCCCCAGGCCCGGCTGCGGTTCTACGGACGGGCGGGCGCCGAGGTGCTCGACGTGCCTTGGGTGCAGCCGGCCCTTGACGGCGGCTCCCGGGTGTCCGACATGCTGCTGCTCGCGCTGCACCGCTCGGAAGGGCCGGCCCAGGTACCGTCCGCGCCGCTGCTCGCCTGGGCCGAGGAGTACTTCGTCGAGTCGGAGGGACGCGTGCCGGACGACCCGCAGGCATCCGCGCTGTTGCAGCGGATCGGTGCCCGTGACGTGATCGCGCTGCTATCGATGGACGACTGGCGCCAGGTCCAGCGCCTCAGCGTGTCCTAGCCCTTCAGCTGCCAGGCCCTGCGGCCGAGCCACCACAGCACCGCCGCCACCGCGAGCACCACGGCCGTCTCGGCGATCCACCAGGTGCGTTGGCCGGTCAGGTCCCAGCCGTCGTTGACCCACGTCCAGACGTCGATCACGCCGACCACCGCGAGCACGGCCAGCAGGATCTCCAGCGGACGCTGGCGACGTCGCTGCGTGGAGTCCTCGGCGTCCGCAAGGGCGTGGGTCAGCCGGTCGCCCAGTGATCGCTGGGTACTCTGCGCCGCCTCGACCGTGGCGTCCAGTGACCGGCGCAGGTCGGCCACACCGTTGAGCCCCATCAGGTGCTGCAGCACCTCGCGGCCCTGCTGGTTCTTCGAGAGCGTGTGTTCGTTGGCGCGGTCGACCAGCAGTTGCACGTGCCGGATCGCCTCGCTGAGCCTGGCCATCTCTTGCGCCAGCCGCTCGGAGGACAGGTTCTCGTCGGCGTCCAGCGCGGCCCCGACGTCATCGACGACGCGGCGCAACCACTGCTGCCGCCGCCAGTACACCCCGATCAGGCTGGAGGCGTACTCGACGTGCGCCTGGGTCTCGAGCGAGCGCCAATGCGGAGCGGTTGGCACGAACAGCGCGGTAAGGTCTCCGGCGCACCAGACCACCTCACGCTGGATCCGGCCGACCAGCGTGCGACGCTGCCGCAGGGCCGCGTCGGCACGCGGGTAGGCGACCCATTCCAGCGCGCTCTGCGCGAGCGAACGTTGCGCGGTGAGCGCCGTTTGCACGCCCAGGACGCCCTCCAGGTCGGCCTCATCCATCAACGGACGCCGCGCTCCGCCCGGCCCGACCGCCTCGGCTCGCGAGACCGTGACCAACACCTGGCAGTAGCGAGCCAAAAAGCCTTCGACGACGTCGAGATCGCGGGCCAGCTCGTCGTCCGGGCTGCGCACGTGGCTGTGCGCCGCTGTGGCCAGGTCGGCAACGATCCGGGTGGCCAGTTCAAGCAGAGATCCGAACGCGCCGCCATCGGCCACCCCGGGCGTCCGGGCCCGTAACCAGATCCGCTCCAGGCCGGCGAACTGCCCGCCGCGCCGGATCGCCTGCTCGAGGTCGTGCGGCGTCCAGGGCGGTGCCACGCCGGCGGCACGTCCGGCCACCTGAGTGTCGGTGCCCAGCCGCAGACGGACGTAGTGGTTGCCCATGCCGCTGAGCCGCACATCGACGTCGAGGCCGACGAAGGTGACCCCGTCCGTGGTGGTGAGCATCAGCTCGTGGTCGGGAAAGACGGCGCGAAAGGCCCGGTAGTCCTTCTCCTGCACCGAGGACGACGCCAGCCAGCCGTCGGAGCGGGGCGCGTCGTCGATCACGATCCGGGCCCCCGCCAGCGCCCTGATCGGCGAGGGATCGCCGTCGCCCGCGCGGGCCAACGCCTTCATTAGTTCGGGCAGCACGTCGGTACCGGTGGCGGCGACAGGCAGGCCGAACGGGTAGAGGTAGGTGACGTCGGCGGCCGGCAACTCCAGCGTCTCGGTTCCCGATTCGAGGGCCGCCGCGGCCACCTCCAGCGGAATCCGCTGGGCCCGCACCTCGGTGCCGAACACTGACCAGGTTCCGGTCCGCCCGTGCTCGAACTCCCGGCAGCGGCGGGCTGCCTCGCGCAGCTGGGCGGCCACCGAATCATCGTTGTCGCGGTCAAGCAGGTCGGCCAGCAGTGCCGCGCTGGCCGGAGCGATGGCCTCGGCCATCAGCTCGAAGTAGGGCAGAGTCCCGTCCAGATCGTCCAGAATCAGGGCGAGCATCGCGAGGAGGTGATCGGCAAGGTCGGCCGGCAACGCGCCCGCACCGACATCGTCCGCGATCCGGTCACGCAGGGCGGCGGCGCGGTCCCGGGCGACGGTGAGCTGCGCGCCGGTGGTGGCGGCCCGCGCTCCCGCCGCCTCGACCGCACACGCGGTCATGGCCTGCTCGACCAGCAGTTGGCGTTCGAGGCAGCCGAGCAACTCGGCCGCCAGCAGTACCACTTCGCGGCAGCGCGGGCCTGCCTCGGACCGCTCGGGCCAGCCCAGCGCGGCGAGCCGATCCAGCGCCCCGCGCAGCGCCACCACCTCGGCCTCGACGACGGCGAATTCCCAGAACACGATGGTCTCGGCGTAGACGAAGACGGCGAAGGTCGCGAGGCACCGAGCACCCACGTCGGTGCCGGCGGGCGGGAACGCACCGACCATGGTGTCGAAGGTGCGCGCGATGATCGCGTCCCAGTCGATGGCGCCACCGGGCGGGGTCAGCGGCAACCCCAGTTCGAGGCACAGGTCGTCCGCCTGCTCGTCGTAGACCGCCTGGCAGAACCGAGCCCAGAAGCGCAGCAGTGCGCTGACGTCCACCCGATTGCCGTCGGGGCCGTCGGCGTGGTCGAGTTCTCGGCCGAGCATGAGCCGCAGTGCGGTCGCGTCTCGCCGCCGCAAGTCGCGCCGCACCGGTGCCCAGGCGTCGGCGTCAAGCGGATCCATGGGCCCCCCTCCCGCTCGCGACACTAGCGGATGGCGTCGCGCCGGGGCAGGGGTCACAACCACTTGAACTTGCGAAACAGCAGGTACAGCACGAGCATCGCGATCGCGTTGAAGGCCATCACCACGAAGTAGCTGCCCGCCCAGCGCAGCTCGGGCATTTCCTCGAAGTTCATGCCGTAGATCGCGCCCATGGTGGTCGGAATCGCCAGGATCGCGACCGCCGCCGAGATCTTGCGCATGTCTCGGTTGTCCGCCATCGAGGCCCGGGCCAGCGCCGACTGCAGAATGTTGGTCAGCTGGTCCTCCATCGCGCTCACCGACTCGCGGACGAGCTGCACACGCTCGGCCAACTCGCGAAAGTACGGCTTGGCGTCATCGTGCACGTAAGGGAACTCGCGGGTGCACAGGGCGTTCAACGGCGCCTCCAGCGGGCCGATGCAGCGGCGGAACTCGATCAGCTCGCGTTTGATCGCGTACGGCCGTTCCACGTCCGGCTGGGCGGCGCTGTCGCCGAAAACCAGTTCCTCGCATTCCTCGACCTCCTCCTCCATCTGGGCGGCGACCCGCTCGAAGTCGTCGAGCGCCACCGACAGGCAGGCGTACAGCACCCGGGACGGACCCAGCGGCATGTCGTCCGAGTCCTGCTCGACCTCGGCCCGCACCTCCGGCATCCGGGACGGGCCGCTGTGCCGCGACGTCATCACGAACCACTCGCCGAGAAACACCATCAGTTCGCCGGTGGTGACGATCTCGGCGACCTCGTCCGCGCCGCGTTCCTGATAGGCGACGGTCGAGACCACGAAGAACAGGTGCTCATCGAAGCGCTCCAGCTTGGAGCGGCGATGACCGTGCACAGCGTCCTCGACGGCCAGTTCGTGCAGGCCCAGCTGGGCCCCCAACCTCGCCATGGTCTGCTCGGACGGGGTGTGCAGGCCGATCCACAGGTACCCGTCGCCGCGCTGGGCGGCGGCCACGGCGTCCAGCAGGCCGGCCGCGGGGCAGGGCCGGCCACCGAGGTAGCGCGACCAGACCAACTCGGGTGGCGTGCCGGGCGGACGTGGCGCGGGTACCGGTTGGTCGTGCGCCGATTCCCGGTTGCTGCGCTGCGTCATTGCCCACCCCTCGCGTCCGGCCCACACCCTAGCCCGCGGGACCTCGATCGAGAATGCCCGCCATCCAGGCCTCGACGGCCTCGGCCGAGCGGGGCAGCCGGGCCGACAGGTTCTCGCAGCCGTTCTCGGTGATCACGATGTCGTCCTCGATCCGCACCCCGATGCCACGCAGCTCCGGCGGCACCAGCAGGTCGGTCGACTTGAAGTACAGGCCCGGCTCGACGGTGATCACCATGCCGGGACGCAACTCGCCGTGGCGGTAGTTCTGCTCCCGCGCCTGTTCGCAGTCGTGCACGTCGATGCCCAGGTGATGGGACGTTCCGTGCACCATCCAGCGCCGGTGGTGGCCTCCGGTCTCGGGGTCGAGCGACTCGTCGACGCCGACCGGCAGCACGCCCCAGGCGTGCAGGTGCTCGGCGATCACCCGGATCGCGGCGGCGTGCACGTCTGAGAACTTCGCGCCCGGACGGGCGGCGGCCATGCCCGCCTCCTGCGCCGCCAGCACGGCGTCGTACACCGTGCGCTGGGCGTCCGTGAACCGGCCGGTGACCGGCAGCGTGCGGGTGATGTCGGCGGTGTAGAGGCTGTCGAGCTCGACGCCGGCGTCCAGCAACAGCAGGTCGCCCGGGGCGAGGTCGCCGTCGTTGCGGATCCAGTGCAGGGTGTTGGCGTGGTCGCCGGCGGCCGCGATGGTGTCGTAGCCGATCGCGTTGCCGGCGTGCCGGGCGTGCAGCCCGAACACGCCCTCGACCCAGCGTTCGCCCCGCCCGCGCCGGACGGCCTCGGGCAGGGCCGCGACCACCGACTCGAAACCGTCGGCGGTGACGTCGCACGCGGTCCGCAGCTGCTCGACCTCGAAGTCGTCCTTGACCAGCCGCAGTTCGCTGAGCGCAACCGTGAGCTGCTGGTCGGCGGCCGCCTCAGCACCCACACCGAGCGCGGTGCGCTGACCTGTCAGCGAGGCGGTGAGCTCGGCGTCGGCGTCCGCGACTATCAGCACCCGGGTCGCGCCGGCGTTCTTGGCCAAGGCGTCCGGCAACTGGCTGATCGGGGCGCAGGCCAGGCCGGTCAGCGCCTCCATCTCGGCCAGCGAGTCGCGCTGGCCGACCCACATTTCGCCGTAGCGCGCATCGGCGTAGAACTCCGGGTCGGTGCGGGGGGAGCGCGGCTTGAAGTACAGCGTGGCGTCGTGGCCTTCGTCCGTCGGCTCGAGCACCAGGACGGCCCCCGGCTCGCGATCGGTGCCCAGCCCGGACAGGTGGGCGAACGCCGAATGCGGACGGTAGCGGTAGTCGGTGTCGTTGGAGCGCACCTTGAGGTTGCCGGCCGGAATGACCAGCCGATCACCGGCGAACTGCGCGCTGATCGCGTCCCGCCGGGGCTGGGTGAACGCGGTCGCCGGCAGGGGATCCGGTGGCACCTCGGAGTAGGGCGCCCAGCCCTGGGGAATGAAGTCCTTGAAGGCCTGCGAGAAGGGCTGCTTGCGGGTCGGCCGCTCGTCGGTGCGGGTCGGATCGTCCGGTTCGTCCGCGGCGTCGGCGCTCGTCATCAGCTGTTCCAGCGCAGCATCGCCCAGGACTCCTTCTCGCGGCCCAGGATCGACACGCTCGCCACCTCGAGCGGAAACGCCTGGCCGAAGATCAGCGGAAAGTCCATCCAGCACAGCGCGAGCACGCGCGAGGCGTGCCCGTGGCCGAAACAGATCGCCCGGTCGACCCCGGACGCCCGGACGCGATGCACCACGCGGGTGAGCCGTTCGCGCACCTGGTCGGCGGTCTCGCCGCCCGGCACGCCGTTGTACCACAACCGCCAGCCGTGGTGGTGCTCGCGGATCTGGGCCGAAGTCTTGCCCTCGTACTCGCCGTAGTTCCACTCCTGCAGGTCGTCGGTGACCTCATAGTCGGTGAAGCCGGCCAGCTCGGCGGTCCTACGGGCGCGCAGCCGGGGGCTGGTCAGCACCAACCCGAACTCGCTGGGGTCGAGGCGCTCGCGCAGCGCACCGGCCTGCTCAACCCCCTGCTCGGTGAGATCGAGATCGGTGTAGGAGGTGTGCTGGCCCGACCTGCTCCATTCGGTCTGGCCATGGCGGACGAGATACAGCAGAGTCATGGGCTCATCTAACCAGCGTTCACCCCTGGATGGGCACCCGGCAGCGGCGGGCACCCGGCAAGCGGCGGGCCCCCGGCAAGCGGCGGGCACGCGGCTGAGGGCCGGTCCACCGATCTCCGAGCTGCCCGGGCCCCCCGGCTCCACGCGGCCCCACGGTCCATCGACCCCAGCCGGGCCCGCCGGGCCCACGGGTCCACGGGTCCACTGGCCCACCGGGCCCACCGGGCCCGCCGGTCAACCTCGACAGACGACCCGCTACAGTCGGAGGCCACAAGTTCAGGAGGGTCGCCATGCAGGCTGCTGCCACCGCACAATCGAGGCTGCTGGAGCTGCAGTCGATCGACACGGTCGTGGCGAGACTGGAACATCGTCGACGCTCGCTGCCCGAACTCGCGCAGATCGCCGAGCGTCAGGCCGTCCGGCGGCGCCAAGGTGAGGATCTGATCGCCGCCAACACGGTGATCAGCGACCTGGAGCTGGATCTGCAGAAGGCCGAGGCCGACCTGGTGCCGGTGCGGCAGCGCCTGGAGCGTGACCAGCAGCGGGTGGGCGACGGCACGGTGACCGACGGCAAGCAGCTCAGCGCCCTGCTGGACGAGATCCAGCACCTGAAGCGGCGCATCAATGCCCTCGAGGACGACGAGCTCGAGGTGATGGAGCGGCTCGAGGCGTCGACCGGGCTGCGCGACGAGCTGGCGGCGGCCCGGACGGCGGGCGAGGGCGAGTTGCGCGCCCTGATGGCGGCGCGCGAGGCGCAATTCACCGACATCGACGCCGAACTGGCCACCCACCGCACGCAGCGGGCGGCAATCGTGGGCGAGCTGCCGTCCGAGCTGGTGACGCTGTACGAACGCATTGCGGCCAAGAGCGGCGGCACGGGGGCCGCGGCGATTGCGCAGCGGCGGTGTTCCGGCTGCCAGCTGCCGATCAACGCCGCCGAGCTGACCCGCTACCGGGCCGCCGCGCCCGATCAGGTGCTGCGTTGTGAGGAGTGCGACCGCATTCTGGTGCGCACCGCCGAATCGGGACTGTGATGGCGCGCGCACCACGGCTGCCGCAGGTGCGGCCGGGCTTTGACGAGGGGCGTCCGGGGCCCGAACTCGACGATCGGCCCTCGCCAGGCTTCGTGCGGCGATTCGACCACGTGGGCGTGACCGTCGCCGATCTGGACGCGGCGGCGGCCTTCTTCCTGACGCTGGGGCTGCAGATCGAGGGGCGCACCTTCGTCGAGGGTGAGTTCATCGACACGGTGACCGGCATCGCGGGTGCGCGCAGCGAGATCCTGATGCTGACCACGCCGCGGGGCGATACCAACGTCGAGCTGTCGAGCTTCGTCCGGCCCAAGGTGCTGCCGGGGTCGCCGGGTGCGCCGGCCAACGAGCCGGGGTTGCGCAGCCTGGCCTTCGAAGTGCACGACCTGCAGGGCGCAGTCGACCGGCTCGCGGCGGACGGCTACGGCCTGGTCGGCGGCATCGGCGAGTACGAGGGCGTGTGGCGGATGGCCTACGTCCGCGGCCCAGAGGGCATCACCGTGGCGCTGGCCGAGCGCATCGGCTGACCGGCTTCCGTCCCGAGCGGCGTCCAGGGGGTTCCGCGATCTCCGCACCGGTACACGTTGTCGGGTTCTGTCCCTGTTGTCGCGTTATAACGCGAAAGCAGGTACCCAACCTGAAAGCTCGCACGGTTGCTGAGATCGGTACGCCCCGGTTGCCCCCGGTCTTCTCCGGACGACCCGTTCACCCGGTCTTCCCCCGGACACCCGGTTCACACGGTCTTTCCCCGGACACCCGGTTCGCCCGACCACCACCGACCCAAGGGAGGTAGCGGGGGCGTCCACTGCTCAGCACGCTGGTGGCATGAGCGATCTCGATGCCATCGACCGTGCCGCCGCGAAGCTGACCAATGCCGAGGGCGGCTTTCCCGCGCAGGAACAGCAGCCGCCCGGCCTCACCTCGAAGATGGAGCCGCTGCCCGACCACGGCGAAGAGGGCTGGGTCGGACGCGAACGGCTGCCCGGCCTCAAGGCCCTGATCACCGGCGGCGACTCCGGCATCGGACGGGCCGTCGCCATCGCCTTCGCCCGCGAAGGCGCCGACGTGGCGCTCAGCTATCTCGCCGATGAGCAGTCCGACGCCGAGGACACCAAGAAGTGGATCGAGAAGGCCGGACGCACCTGCGTGCTGCTGCCCGGCGACCTGACGGACGAGGCGACCGCCCGCAAGGTTGTGGACGATGCCGCCGAGCAGTTGGGCGGGCTGACCACCGTGGTCAACAACGCCGGCTTTCAGTGGGCCCGTCGCGACCGTGGCCTGGCCGACCTAACCACCGCCGAGATGGACCAGGTCTTTCGCACCAACCTGTACGCCATGTTCTGGATCACCCAGCAGGCTCTGCAGTATCTGGGCAAGGGCGCCAGCGTCATCAACGTCAGCTCGATCCAGGCCTACGACCCGTCCACGGCGCTGATCGACTACGCCTCGACCAAGGCCGCGATCAACAACTTCACCGTCAACCTGGCCGCCGAGCTGGGCCCCAAGGGCATCCGGGTGAACGCGGTGGCTCCCGGACCGATCTGGACGCCTCTGCAGCCGGCCACCAAGCCCGGCGAGAGCATGCCGACGTTCGGCGGGGACACCCCGCTTGGACGGGCCGGGCAACCGTCCGAGTTGGCGGGTGCCTTCGTGTTTCTGGCGAGCCAGCTGGAGGCGTCGTACGTGTCGGCGACGGTGATCGGGGTGACCGGCGGCAAGCCGGTGTTCTGAGCGGACCAGCCGACGCGACCGCGCGATAACCGCTCGCCGAACTGTTTGGGGCTCGCCAAGCTCCCCCGCTGTCAACCTGGGGGTGAGACAGTTCGCGAGTGGGAGGGCAGGGCGTGGGTCAGATCAGTGTGGAGCCGGGGATGTCGGCTGGGGGGCATCGACGCTTTTCGTTGGAGTTTCGGGTGGAGTTCTTGCGCGCGTGGGATGGGTGCGTTGAGCGGGGTGCGAAGACGCGGCTATTGCGGGAGTACGGACTGGATCGGAACACCGTCTATGCGTGGGTGCGGGCGCGGGATAACGGCGAGCTGGAGCAGTCTCAGCAGCGGGTGGCGAGCCGCTCGGATGTGGGTCAGATGCGTGCCGAGTTGGCTCGATTGCGGGCCGAGAATGAAACGCTGCGGCGCAAGACCGCTCAGGCCGAAGCGGCAACCGAGATCCTGGGAAAAGCGTTCGAGCTCTTGGAGGGGATCACGACGAGCTCGGAACCGGATTCGCAGATCCCGCCGGCGTTGATGTCCGCGACCGAGTACGCGTCATGGCTGAAGCGGCTCAAGTTGTCCTGACCGACGCGGTCTCAGCGCTGTCAACGACGGCGGGCTGGACGATTAGCCGAGCCTGTCGTGTCACTGGCCTGCCACGCGCCTCTTTCTATCGGTTGACCAGGGGTTATTGTCACGATCGGCGGGTGCCGGAGCCGGTGCCGCATCGTGACCGGCACCAGCCGGCGGCCCTGGCCGAGGCCGAGCGGGCCCAAGTGATCGAGTCGCTGGTGGCGGATGAATACGCCGAGCTGTCGGTCGTGCAAACCTATTGGCGCAGTTTCGATGCCGGGCAGGTGAGCTGTTCGCAAGCCACGTTCTACCGGATCGCCCGATCCGAGAACCTGGTCGGGGATCGCCGCCGGCAACGGAGCCAAGGCAGCGGATCACGCCGGAAACGGCCCGCTCCGACCGCGCAGGCGTTCCGACCGAACCAACTGTGGTCCTGGGACGCGACCGAGTTGTGCGGCGGCCCAGAAGGCCTCGAGTGTTACCAGTTGATGCTGATCCTCGACGTCTACTCTCGCTTCCCGACCGGCTGGCTGATCGAACCCACTACCACCAGCCACGCCGCCAAAAGGCTCTTCCGGCGCGCGTTCCAGCAACACGGCCACGTGGATGTCGTCCATGCCGATAACGGCTCCGCGATGCGCTCAGCCGACCTGGCCGGCGTCTTCAACGACCACCACGTCACCGGATCGTTCTCCCGTCCGCGCGTCAGCAACGACAACCCGTTTTCCGAATCCATGTTTAAAACCATCAAATACGACATCGACCACCCACCCCGGTTCGATGACATCGACCACGCCCGCGCCTGGACACAAGCTTTCCTCGATCGATACGCCAACCACCACAGACACTCCGGCATCGGCTACTACACCCCGGCTGCCGTCTACCACGGCACCGTCGCCACCGACCAAGCCCGACGGCAAGCACAACTCGACGCCTACCACGCCGCACACCCCAACCGCTTCCGACAAGCACCCCGAGCCCCCACCGTCGGACCCACCGGCATCAACACTCGCGAACTGTCCACACCAGGTTGACAACTTCGGAGCTCCGCGAGCCCCAAATAGTTGGGCGAGCACCCACCCCGTCCACCCGGTTCGCGCGGAGCAAGTCGTGACGCCGCCGCGGGTATCAAAACCCGCCGCCGGGACTACCTTGAAGCATGCGTTACCGGTCACGCTCCGTCCGTGGCATCCGGGCCTACGCGGTGTGTGGCGTCAACACCGCATCGTTCGCCCTGACCGCCACCGAGTTCGCCCGCAAGGGCCTGCTGGGGTTCTGCGTCGAGCGGGCGGCCGAGGGCGGCCCGTTTCTGTGGATGCGGGGCTTCAAGGTGTTCCGCTCGCTGGTGCCAGACCCGCAGCCCGGTGATGAGGTGTCCACCTACAGCCACCCGATCCAGGCCCTGGTCTGGGACGACTTCACCCTGCGCCCCGGCACCACCTACACCTACCGGTTCCACCCGATGCGCGGCACGCCCGCCAAGCCCCGGCGCAACCAACCGATCACCATCACCCTCACCACCGAGCCGCTGCACGCCGGCGTCAGCGACGTGGTGTTCAACCGGGGGGTCGCGTCCAGCCAGGCCTACCAGCGCCGCTTCGGCGGCAGCTCGCCCGACGACCAGCCGACCCCCGAGCTGCGCCAGCAGGCGCTCGACTGGCTCAGCCGCGATCTGGACGAGGTGCTGCTCGACCTGATCCGCAGCGCCGGTACCGGCGACGCCCTGCACGGCGCCTTCTACGAGTTCACCTACGCCCCGGTGCTGGACGAACTGGCGGCCGCCGCCCATCGCGGCGTCGAGGTGCGGCTGGTGGTCGACTTCAAGCAGAATGCGGACGGCCCGCGCGCGGCCAGTGAGGTCGCCATCGCCGCCGCCGGCTTTCCCGCGGGGGTGATCGTGCCGCGCGAGGCCCGGGTCTCGGCGATCGCGCACAACAAGTTCCTGGTGCTCAGCCGCTCCGGCACCCCGAGTGCGGTGTGGACCGGCTCGACCAACCTGACCCGAGGCGGGGTGCACGGGCAGTCCAACGTCGGCCACCTCGTCCGCGATGAACAGCTGGCTACGGCATTCACCGCTTACTTCGATCTGCTGGCCACCGATCCCGGGGGCCGCTCGTCCGACGCCGCCGGCGCGAAGCGCGCCAAGAACGCCGCCTTCAAGGCGGACGTGGCCGCGCTCAGCCCCGCGCCGGCCGAGCGCTCCGGCGTCGCACCAGGCATCACCCCGGTGTTCAGCCCGCGACCCGACCTGGGCCCGCTCGGCCTGTACGCGCAGCTGATCGGCGCCGGGACCGCGTCGCTGGCCTGCGCCACCTTCGCCTTCGGCATCGCCCAGGAGATCGCGGACGCGGCCGCCGCCGGCACCCCGGACGGCCCGCTGCGGTTCTTCCTGCTGGAGAGCCGGGGCAAGGCGACCGTCCGGCTGGACGCCAGCCGCAATGTGTACCAGGCCTGGGGCTCGGAACTGGACCACCCACTGGGCCAGTGGGTGGCCGAGACCACCACCCGCGAGTTGGGGCTCAACCGCCACGTGGCGTTCATTCACGACAAGTTCCTGCTCAGTGATCCGCTCGGTGCCGACCCCGTTGTGGTCACCGGTTCGGCGAACTTCTCGCGGGCGTCCACCACCGAGAACGACGAGAACATGATCATCATCCGGGGCGATCGCCGGGTGGCCGACATCTACTTCACCGAGTTCAACCGGCTGTTCTTCCACTACTACTTCCGTTCGGTTGTGCAGCGGCTCGCGGCGGCGACGTCCGAACCCGAGAGCGACCAGCACGCCCTCGATCTGGTCGAGAACGACACCTGGCTCGGCAAGTACGCCCCGGGAACGCTGCGTGCCAAGCGCGTCTCGAAGCTGGCCGAGGTCGCGGACCCGCTGCCCGGCTGACGCTCAGCGGTGCTGACGCAACGTGCCGGTTCCGTGTCGCAGGGCTATGCGGCCTGCGCGCGATGCCAACGGTTAGGGTGAGCGCAACCGCCAGAGAGGAGCACGCCAGATGGGCGCATTCTCGGGTGTCGGCCTGGTGCTCGGACTGTGCATGTTCCTGGTCTCGTTCGCGCCCAGCCTGCTGCCCCGACGCTGGCTCGAACAGGGCGTGATCGGCGGCATGGTCGCCGCCATCGGTTATCTGATCGGCGATCTGCTCGAACTCACCGCGGACGCGCTGGGCCGGCTGCTCGGCCTCAGTGTTCAGGTGAGCTGGACGATGCCCGGCGGCTACGTGGTGCTGACCGTGCTGGGCGCCCTCGTGCTGGCGCTCGGCTGGTGGTGGTCGGCCCGCGAGCACCGCAAGACCGCCCGGCTGGTCAGCATGCCACCGCAGCCGATCTGGCACGACATCGCGTCCACCGCGGTGGCCATGGCGCTGTTGATCGTGCTGATTCTGCTGCTCAAGCTGTTCGAGGTATTCACCGGCTGGCTCACTCGCGGCCTGGACCTGTTTCTTCCCACCCTGCTGTCCATCACGCTGGCCCTCGTGGTGGCAGTGATCGTGTTGCGCATGGTGAACCGCATGCTGTTCGGGCGGGCACTCGCGGCCATCAGCCGGCAGGCGGAGAAGATGAACCGGCGCCGTCCGCACGGAGTGGTGGCGCCGCAGTTGGCCACCCGCAGCGGCTCGCCGGGCGCCACCCAGGCATGGGACGACCTGGGCCGGCGCGGCCAGATCTTCACCTCGTGCGGGCCCAGCGCCGAACAGATCGCCGCCGTCGTCGGCGAGCCCGCCATGGAGCCGATCCGGGTCTACGCCACCCAGGGCGAGGGTGGTGTGGAGCAGGCCGTCAAAGTCGCGATGGCCGAGGTGCGGCGCACCGGCGCCCTCAATCGCAGCGTGATCGTGGTCGACACCCCCGCCGGCCGCGGCTGGGTGGACGAGTTCTCGGTGCAGTCCGTCGAACACCTCACCCACGGCGACTGCGCCACCATCGCGATTCAGTACTCCCAGCTGGCCAGTGCGTTCGTGTTCGTGGCCGACCGCGAGACGCCGCGGGCCTGCGCCTTCGCGCTGTTGGCCGCACTTGAGGACGAGATCGAACTGCTGCCGCAGGATCGACGTCCGCTGATCTACGCCAGCGGCGAGTCGCTCGGCTCGTACGGTGGCCACGGGGCCTTCGTCGACGCCGACGACATGGTGGCACGGGTGGCCGGCGCGTTGTGGATCGGCACCCCCGGCTTCACCGAGATTCCGCGCAGGCTCACCCGCAGCCGGATGCGCGGCTCGCCCGAGATCACGCCGGTGATCGACAACGGCCGACACATCCGGTTCGTGACGAAGCCGACCGAGCTGGTCGCCGACGCCTACGGTCGCAGCCTCGGTCCCTGGCAGGCGCCGCGGATCGTCTACGCGCAACACGCGTCGGACCCGATGGCTCGGTTCACCGCCGACCTGGCCTGGCGCGAACCCGACTGGATGCGCGAGCGGGCCGGCAGCGACGTGAACCCGTCGCTGCGCTGGTGGCCGCTGGTCACCTGGTTCCAGACCAGCACCGACATGCTGACCAGCCTCGACACCCCGCCCGGCCACGGGCACATCTACGAGGACGAACTGGTGCCCCTGTGGGCGGCTGTGCTGCAGCAGCCGGACGCGCCGGTGAGCGCCATCATCGCCTCCATCAAGGAATCGGTGGCGGTGTTGAACAAGTCGCGCCCCAGCAGCGTCACGGCATCGTCCGGCTCGGGTTCGGGTTCGCGCGGATCGTTCAGCCCCGGCGGCGGACTGGGCGGCCCGGCCGCGATTGAGTGAGCCGCCGCCGCCGCTGCCGTGTGCATGGCTAGTCGCGGCACTAGGCTGAACGCACGCCGATCGGAGGTCATGGATGCCCACCCGTAACGTCGCCTTTCTCGACGAGGTCCCCCCGCCCCTGCGCGCGGGGTTGGCGAACCTGCGCCAGTCGCTGGGTGTTCCCGACGAGTTTCCGCCCGAGGTGGTCGAGGCGGCGCGGCGAGCGGTCGCCGACGTGCGGTTGCCCGAACGCGACCTGACGGACGTCGAGTTCGTCACCATCGACCCCGAGGGTTCCAAGGACCTCGACCAGGCTCTGCATCTGTCCCGCACCGACGACGGCTACCTGGTGCGGTACGCGATCGCCGACGTGGCGGCGTTCGTCGAGCCGGGCGGGCTGATCGACGTCGAGTGCCACCAGCGGGTCGAGACGCTGTACGCGCCGACCCGGCGCACGCCGTTGCATCCCGAAGCGCTCAGCGAAGGTGCGGCCAGCCTGCTGCCGGACGAGGTGCGTCCCGCTCTGGTGTGGCAGATCACCCTGGACGCCGCGGGCGCCCCGACCCACGTCGGCGTCGAGCGCGCCCGGGTGCGCAGCCGGCACCGCTACAGCTACGAGCAGGTGCAGCACGCCATCAACACCGGCACGGCCGGAGAGATGCTGAGCCTGCTGCAGACCATCGGCCAACTGCGCGAGGCGGCCGAGATCGCGCGCGACGGCATCAGTCTGGGGGTGCCCGAGCAGGACGTCACCGTCACCGCCGGGGGCTGGACGTTGACGTACCGCACGAATCTGCCCTGCGAGGGATGGAACGCGCAGGTGTCGCTGCTCACCGGCATGGTGGCGGCCGAGATGATGCTGCGCGCCGGGGTGGGCATTCTGCGCACCCTGCCGCCGGCGGAGGACCATGCGGTCGACCGGTTGCGCCGCACCGCGCAGGCGCTGGGCATCTCGTGGCCGCAACGGCAGGACTACCCCGACTTCGTCCGGGGCCTGAATGCGGCGGTGCCGCGCGAGGCGGCGATGCTCAACGCCTGCACGACCCTGTTCCGCGGGGCCGGCTACGACGCCTTCACCGACGGCGCGCCCAAGGCGTCCGAGCATGCGGCGATCGCGGCGCCGTACGCGCACGTCACCGCCCCGTTGCGCCGGCTGGCAGACCGGTACGCCGGTGAGGTCTGCGTCGCGTTGAGCGCGGGTGAGCCGGTGCCGCAGTGGGTGCTGGACGCGCTGGACGAGCTGCCCAGCGAAATGCAGGATTCGGCGCGCCGGTCGAACAAGTACGAGCGCGGCATCGTCGACCTGGTCGAGGCCATGGTGCTCGCCCCGCACATCGGCCGGGAGTTCGACGGCGTGCTGATCGACGTCGAACCGGACCGCAGATCGGGCCGGCTCCAGCTGCAGGATCCGGCCGTCGAGGCGCGAGTGAAGGGCGATCGGCTGCGCCTGGGAACTGAGGTGAACGCCACCCTGGTGGCCGCGGACCTGGTCAAGGGCGCGGTGGACTTCCGGGTGTTCTGACGGAGCACGGGGACGGTTCCTTTACCGTTCACCAGGCACGTCCGACGGCGGCGAACCACCCGGTCAGCTGAGTTTGAGTGGTGGGTGAACGGGAAAGGAACCGTCCCCGAAACCGTTCAGTCGTCCTTGCCATAGCGGTCCTCATCGCGGGCGCTACTCCAGCGGTTCGGTCGCGCTGCGGCCCGACCGCGGCCGATCGCCTACCATGGTCGCGGACGAGTCGGCCGGGTGATCGCGGCGAGAGCTGAGGAAAGTCCGGACTCCACAGGGCAGGGTGGTGGGTAACGCCCACCCGGGGTGACCCGCGGGACAGTGCCACAGAGAACAGACCGCCACCGGCAACGGTGGTAAGGGTGAAACGGTGGTGCAAGAGACCACCAGCACCCCAGGTGACTGGGGTGGCTAGGCAAACCCCACCCGGAGCAAGACCAAGAAGGGCAACCGTCTTCGGACGAGAGCCCGCGGACGCCGTTCGAGCGCTGCCCGCGCGAGGCGTCCGGGTAGGTCGCACGCCCTTGGGCGAAGGCCGCCGGCAACGGCGGTCGCAGATGGATGATCACCGGTTCCTCGGAACCACAGAATCCGGCTTACAGGCCGGCTCGTCCCCTCATCTGGCTTTGACTAGGCCTGATGAGTTCGGCTCTGAGTGGGAGGCCGCTGGGAGTCCGGCCCTTCCCAGTTGAGGGTGTAGCGGTGGTGTGAGGATCCCCGGGTCAGGGACGATCGGCCGCCAGCTTGGTCAGGTCCACCAGCGTGTATCCGCGCGCCCGAACGGCGTCGATCAGCCGGGGTAGAGCGTCGGCGTCGAAGGTGCTGTGGTCGTCGGGGTTGGCGCCGACATGCATCAGGACGATGCCGCCCGGAGTGAGCCCGGCGAGCACCCGGTCGATGACCTTCGCCGCGCTCATGCCGCCGCTGGAGGAGTCGGGATCGGTTCCCTGCCAGCCCAGCGTATCGACGCTCCAGCGGACGGGCAGGTAGCACTCGTCGTTCACCAGCCGGACCAGCGCAGGCGTGACCGCTCCCATGGGGAACCTGAAGTACGGACGGGGGTCGCGGCCGGTCACCCGCAGGATGGTGCCGGCACCCGTGCGGATCTGAGTCCGGGCCTGCGCCGCCGGCACCTTGGTGAGGTCGAGGTGGTCCTGGGTGTGATTGCCCACCGGGTAGCGTCCGGCGATGCGGCGGGCAGTGTCCGGATGTGCGGCGGCGAAGCGCCCGGTCAGAAAGAAGGTGGCCGGAGCCTCCTTCGCGGCGAGCGTGTCGAGGATCGACTGGACGCCGCTCGTGTCGCCCCCGGCGTCGAACGTGAAGGCGACCACCTTGGCAGTGCCCGGGATCTTGGTGAGGTCCCGTCCGAGCAGGCCGGCGGGAAGGTCGCAGGTGCTCGGTGTCGGTGTTCGCGTGGAGGGCGTGCTGATGCTGGATGCCGGGACGCTCGGCGTCGGGCTGCCGCTGGGTGCGGGGGAGGTTCGCGCGGTCCGGGAGGGGGTTCGGGACGGCGTCTGCGTGTTCGCAGCAGAGGTGCCGGACGGCGCTGCCGTGGTCGAAGAACGGGTGCCCGACGGCGCCGTAGAGGTCTGCGCCGGGGTGAGCGGGCCGCCAGGATCTGTCGTCGGCCCGGGCGCCCCGGGGCCGGCGCAGCCGGCCGCGAGCATCCCGCCGAGAAGCAGGCCAACCAGCACGCCACGACTGACGAACCGCATACCTCCATTGAACTCCTTCGCGCCGGTTTTCACGATCAATGCAGGCACTCGATCCCCGCAACACCCGCCGTCTCGCTGGAATCCGGCGTCGCTCTCGAGAAGCATGCGGCTCCACACGGAGCGGCCACCCGCCCGACCCCTTGCGCCGCCCACCGTCCGCGAGGATGGTGAGGCTATGCCTGCCGAGTTGTCCCTACTGCGCGAGGCCGCCAGCGACTCGCTGATCTCGTGGACGCCGGGTGAGACCACCCATGGCGGATTATCCGATCTGCAGGCACGCTCCCGGTTGGGCGCCGACCCCCCGGGTGGACGGCCCGCGCTGCTGCACCGCGAGAGCGCGGCCCGCGCCAGGGTGACGGCCTCCGGCGACCACACCACCGCGTCCTCCACAGCCACGGCCGCCGCACCACCGAAGACGTTCGACTGGCGCAAGGCTCCCGGCGGCAACTACGTGACGCCCGTCCGTGACCAGGCGGCATGCGGCTCCTGTGTCGCTTTCGGCACCGTCGGGGTGCTGGAGTCGATGGTGCGGATCGCCGCCAAGCAACCCGGTCTGAGCGTCGACCTGTCCGAGGCCTTCGTGTTCTTCTGCCTCGGACCCAGGCTCGGCGCCGGTGCCTGTCCCGAGGGTGGCTGGTGGGTGGACGACGCGTTGCCGGCGATGAAGGCCGGCGTCAGCGACGAGGCGAACTACCGCTACACCGACGACGACCAGCCGTGCCGCCGTGGCTCGGACTGGAAGACCCGGCTGACCACGTTCGGCTCGTGGACCCACCCCACGTCCATCACCGCGATGAAGACCCACCTGGCCACGGTCGGTCCGCTGGTGGCGTGGTTCACCGTGTACGAGGACTTCTTCTACTACTACACCGGCGGCATCTACACCTACCGCAAGAAGACCGCCGGCGACGTCATCGGCGGCCACTGCGTGATGATCGTCGGCTACGACGACGCCACGAAGTGCTGGATCGTCAAGAACAGCTGGGGCAAGGGCTGGGGCGAGAACGGCTACTGTCGCATCGCCTACGGCAGCGCCGGCATCGACGCCGAGATGTGGGGCATCAAGGGCCCCATCAGCTCACCGCTGATCCGCACCAGCCTGCAGTTGGTCGCGGCCGGGGCCGGGCAGGTCTGGCGCACCACGCGGTCCGGCAGCGGCAGTTGGCGCACTGCAGTCGAGCGCGTGGACGCCGGCGCGGCCACCGATCCCGGTGCCTTCACCACCCTGAGCGCCGCCACGTCCATCAACCGCTTGCACGTGGTCGGGCTGGTCGGCGGGCAGGCCTGGTACACCCGGCAACGGACGGGCGCGGGCTGGGCGAAGTGGGCCAAACCGAGCTCGACCAGGCCGGCCGGGGTCACCTCCTGGACCGCACTCAGTTGCGCCGCCATCGGCGACGCCGTGCACGTGGCGGCGCTGGCCAAGGGCGCGCTGTGGCACACGCTGCGGGCGGCGGATGGCACCTGGCAGAAGGCCTGGACGAGGGTCAGCCCGGCCACCGGCGGCCCCGGCACCTTCACCGCCCTCACCTGCGCCGCCGTCGGCAGCCAAACCTCCGTGGTGGGCATCGTGGGCGGAACGCTGTGGCTGACCGCGCGGGCCACGAACGGCACCTGGTCGGCGCCGAAGCAGGTGGTCGCGGCCGGCGCTCCGGGTGCCTTCACCGCGGTCAGCTCCGCCTGCGTGGACGGCCTGCTGCACCTGGTCGCCCTCAGCGACGGACGCCCCTGGCATCTGATCCGCGACTCCGCCGGAACGTGGGGGAGTTGGCGCCACATCGCGTCGGCGAGTGCGTCCGCGCCGGTGCGGTACGGGGCCATCGCCTGCACGGACGTGGGCCGCACCCTGCCGATCGTCGCGCTCGCCGCCGGTGTGCCGTGGTTCACCCTCCGCAATGCGGACGGCAGCTGGCGGGCGTCCTTCGCCAGCCTCGCCAACAAGCTCACCGGCGAACCGTCCCTGAACGCCGTGGACGTGGCCTGATGGACGTGATCACGCTGCGTCCGGGCGAAGAGGTCGAGCTGACGCTGCCCGGCCTCGGCACCGCCGGCTACCGGTGGAGCGAAACCCTGCAGGGCGACACCGACGCGGTCACCGTGCACTGGCGTCGCGGCTTTGGCAAGGGGAACAGTGGGCCGCGCAGGGTCGGCGCCAGCGCACCTGAGCGGCTGGTACTCACTGCGGTCGCTCCGGGACGGGTCTCGGTTCAGCTGCAGCAGCGGCGGCCCTGGGAGGACGGCCCGCCGAACGCCGAGCGAACCGTCGAGATCGAGGTCAGCGCTTCTCCACCCTGAGGCCCGAGCGGGCACCGTCCACCTGCTTCTGCGTCTCGTCGTCACCGATCGTGGCGAAGCTCATCAGCACGCTGCGCGACCCGTCGGAATGCTGCACCACCAACAGGTACACGTTGTCGCCGGGAATGTTCTCGAGGTAATCGATGCGCACCTGGTAGCGCAGTTCCCACGCCTTGAGGCCATCGACGCGGATCGCCTTGCTGCTGCTCTGGCTGAACTGGGTGTCCTCGCCGAAGTAGAAGCGTTCCACGGAGTCGGCTGCGATCGCATCGGCCTGTTCCTCCAGGGTGTCCAGCATCGAGTGCGGCTGCACTCCGGCCAGGATCACCTCGCTCACCCAGGCCGCGGCGATGGTCCGCTGCAGGCCGGTGGCACAGATCGCCCACGGCACGGTGCGCACGGCGTTGACGCTCCAACGCGAGTCCTTGATCACCGGAACGCTCAGGCCGCCGCCGAACAGCCGTCCGTTCACCACAGCCTTCTCGTAGCGCGGGCAGGGCAGGCTCACCTCCGGCGACTTCGTCGGCGTCGGCGTCGGGGTCGGCGTCGGGGTAGGAGTGGGCGTCGGGGTGGGGCTGGTCTCGTCCCACGCCGAACGAGTGGGTGAGCCGGTGGGCGCCGAACGGGTGGGAGCCGGACGCTCGCCGGCCCCGAACACGCGCGGCAGCACGAACAGGGCCAGCAGCACCAGAGCCAGCACGGCGGCCAGGGCGCCCAGCAGGACGATGCCCCGCCCCCGGCGTCCGCCGGACGGTGCCGGGCCACCGGGGGTCGGGCCACCGGGGGTTGGACCACCGGGCGTCGGGCCACCCGAGCCTGGGCCGCCGGGGGCGCCACCGGGGATCGGGCCGCCCGGGGCGTCCGACAGTTGATCGGTCCAGGCGACGCCGTTCCAGTACCGGAACATGCCCGGCTGGCCGCCGGGATCGGGAAACCAGCCCGGTTGCGCCATTGCGTGCCTCCTCCTCGACCGCCATTCTGCCCGTCGGCCGGCTCAGGGCAGGGTGAGGATCTCCGCGCCGCTCGGCGTCACCACCAGCGAGTGCTCGAACTGGGCGCAGCGGCTGCCGTCGTTGGTGACCACCGTCCAGCCGTCGCTCCAGATGGTCGAGTGGTGATCGCCCAGGGTGAGCATGGGTTCGATGGTGAAGGTCATGCCGGGCCGCATCACCGTGGTCAGGCTGGGTTCGTCATAATGCGGAATCACCAGTCCCGAGTGAAACGACGAGTGCACGCCGTGGCCGGTGTAGTCACGCACCACCCCGTAGCCGAAGCGTTTGGCGTAACTCTCGATCACCCGTCCGATCACGTTGACCTGACGGCCCGGACGCACCGCCCTGATCGCACGGTTCAGCGCCTCCTGGGTGTGCTCGGTGAGGTTCCGGGACGCCTGGTCGACCTCACCGCAGTAGAACGTGCCGCAGTTGTCGCCGTGCACTCCGCCGATGAAGACAGTGACGTCGATCTTGACCAGGTCGCCGTCCTCGAGCGGACGAAGGTCGGGTATGCCGTGGCAGATCACCTCGTTCACCGAGGTGCAGATCGACTTGGGGAAACCTCGGTAGCCCAGGGCCGACGGGTACGCGCCGGAGTCACAGATGAACTCGTGGGCGACCGCATCCAGCTGGTCGGTGGTGACTCCGGGCGCGATCGCGTCGGCGGCCACGTGCATGGCCCGGGCGGCGATCCGTCCGGCGATGCGCATCTTCTCGATCACCTCGGTGGACTGCACGTCGGAGCCGGTGTAGCGATCGGGCGCGGGACGTCCGACGTAGTGGGGACGCTCGATCTGCGGCGGCACCCGGCGCTCGGGGGTTACCGGGTGGGGCTTGATCGCAGTCACGGGCGCGATCATAGTGGGGGCACCGAAGCGAAACAGGAGGCCTGCGGTGACGGACGGTGAGTGGTACTGGTGCCTCACGCACCACGCGGTCGAGCCCTACGAGGGGTGCAGGGCCGAGGATCGACTCGGTCCCTACCCCACTCGTGACGAGGCCACCGCGGCCCTCGACACGGTGCAGCGGCGCAACGAACAGTGGGACCGCGAGGACGAGGAGTACGAGGGCGACGCCGATGCGCCGTCCGTGACCGGCGGCTGAGTCGGACGGCGCCCAGGCTGCCCCTTGGGGAGACGACGGACGCGCGGCGAACACCGTGCGCACCGCAATACCGCGATGTAACCCAAATGAAACACGCCGCGCGGCAGACTAGCGGCCATGGATAAGCAGACCGAGTTCGTCCTGCGTGCCATGGAGGAGCGCGACGTCCGCTTCGTCCGGCTGTGGTTCACCGACGTGCTGGGGTACCTGAAGTCGGTGGCGATCGCTCCCGCTGAACTCGAGGGCGCCTTCGCCGAGGGCATCGGCTTCGACGGGTCGGCCATTCAGGGGTTCACCCGCGTGTACGAGGCCGACATGGTGGCGCACCCCGACCCGTCCACGTTCCAGTTGCTGCCGTGGCGCGGCACCACGCAGGGCACCGCGCGCATGTTCTGCGACATCAGGCTGCCCGACGGCTCGCCCGCCTTCGCCGACCCCCGGTATGTGCTGAAGCGGGCACTGCGCAAGGCCGCCGACATGGGCTTCACCTTCTACACGCACCCCGAGGTCGAGTTCTACCTGTTCAAAGAGCCGGTGGTGCCGGGCGAACCGCCCACCCCGGTCGACCAGGGCGGCTACTTCGACCACACCACTGCCAACGCCGGCACCGACTTTCGCCGGCACGCGATCACGCTGTTGGAGCAGATGGGCATCTCGGTCGAGTTCAGCCACCACGAGGGCGGCCCGGGCCAGCAAGAGATCGACCTGCGCTACGCGGACGCGCTGATGACCGCCGACAACATCATGACCTTCCGGGTGGTGATCAAAGAGGTCGCCGCGATGAAGAACATGTTCGCCTCGTTCATGCCCAAACCGCTGGAGAAGCACCCGGGTTCTGGCATGCACACCCACCTCTCGCTGTTCGAGGGCGACTCCAACGCCTTCTACGACGCCTCGGCCGAGTACAACCTGTCGAAGACCGCCCGCCAGTTCATCGCCGGACTGTTGCGGCACGCGGCCGAGATCTCGGCGGTGACCAACCAGTTCGTCAACAGTTACAAGCGACTGGTGGGTGGCTCCGAGGCGCCCCGCTACATCTGCTGGGGCCAGAACAACCGATCCGCGCTGGTGCGGGTGCCGATGTTCCAGCCCACCAAGGGCGCCTCCGCTCGGGTGGAGTTGCGCTCCCTTGATTCGGCGGCCAACCCGTACCTCGCCTACGCGCTGGTGCTCAGCGCCGGGCTGGCCGGCATCGAGAACGACTACGAGCTGCCCGAGGGCGCCGAGGACGACGTGTGGACGCTCAGCGAGCGCCAGCGTCAATCCCTGGGCATCGAGCCGTTGCCGCGCTCGCTGGACACCGCGATCACGCTGATGGAGAACTCGGAACTCGCCGCCGAAACCCTCGGCGAGCACGTGTTCGACTTCGTGCTGCGCAACAAGCGGGCCGAGTACGAGGAGTACCGGTCCCAGGTCACGCCCTGGGAGCTGCGCACGTCGCTGCCGGGCCTCTGACCCTATTCGCATTTGACCAGGGGAAACACCGCGGACAGGTCGCTGCGAACACCTGAGGCGCGCACCAGGTGCCGCGCGGCGGCGTCCGTCCAGACGAGGGTGCCGGCGGCCAGCCGCAGCAGCACGTCCGGAGCGCACTCGACCACGTTCGGCGGGGTGCCGCGGCGGTGCCGTCCAGCGTCGTCGATGGCCAGCTGCACCGCGGCGAACGGCGGCACGCGCAGCTCGATGCTGCCGCCGGGATGCAACCGGGCCAGTTCGGCGCACACCGCCCGCACCAGCGCCGCGGTCTCGCCACGACCGAGTGGCTCATCGGCGTGCAGGCTCGCGACGGCACCGGTCAGCGCGGCTGCGTCGAACGGTGCGGGTTTGCGGGGCATGGGCACGACGCTACCCGTGCAACGTCGGGCGGCGCTGCCGCGGCCACGCCAGTAGCATCACCGCTATGGACCGGACGAAGACCACCGAGGGCACCCTCGCCCGGCTCGGCTTCGGCGATCCGCACAGTGCCGCAGACACCCTCAACGGCTGGTTCGCCGCGCACGGCGACGCCTGCGACACCCTGGTCGACCAGCTGCTCGCCTCGCCCGACCCCGACTTGGCGCTGAACGGACTGACCAGGCTGGTGGGGGTGCGTCCCGAGCTGCTGAGCGAGCTGGTCGCCGACCCTCAGTGGGGGTTGCGGGTGTGCCGGCTGCTCGGTGCGAGCGTCGCGCTCAACCAGCATCTCGGCGCGCATCCCGACGACGTGGAGGTGCTCCGCGGCTCCGTCGCGCGCCGCGACGCCGACGAGTTGCGGGCCGGCCTGCTGAGCGCGGTGGGCGCTGATCCGGCAGCGGAGCGTCCGGTCGCGGACGCCGCCCGCTCGGACGACCTGCGGCGGGGCTACCGGCTCGAGCTGCTGCGGATCGCGGCCCGTGACCTCACGGCGGCCGACCCGCTGGCCGAACTTCCCGAGGTGGCGGGCGAGCTGGCCGACCTGGCCGACGCGACCGTCGAGGCCGCGCTCGCCCTGGCTCGGGGCGAGGTGCCCGGGTGGCCGAAGGTGCGGCTCTCGGTCATCGCGTTGGGCAAGACCGGGGGCCAAGAGCTCAACTACGTCAGCGACGTCGACGTGCTCTACATCGCCGAGCCGGCCCTGGTCGACGCGGGTGAGCCGGCCTGCAGTTCGGCCGAGGCGATCACGGTGGCGACGAAGCTGGCCGGGGCGCTGGCCCGGGTGTGCTCGGCGCACACGGCCGCCGGCACCATCTGGCAGATCGACGCGGCGCTGCGTCCCGAGGGCAAGAACGGTCCGCTGGTGCGCTCGCTGGCCTCGCATCAGGCCTACTACGAGAAGTGGGCCAAGAACTGGGAGTTCCAGGCCATGCTGAAGGCCCGTCCGATGGCGGGTGATCCGGCACTGGGCGCCGAGTTCGTGGCGATGGTGCACCCGATGGTCTGGCAGGTCGCCGAGAACGACCAGTTCGTCAGCGAGACCCAGGCCATGCGGCGCCGCGTGATCGCCCTGCTGCCGGCACGCGAGGCCAACCGCGAGATCAAGCTGGGTGCCGGCGGGCTGCGCGACGTGGAGTTCAGCGTGCAACTGATCCAGCTGGTGCACGGCAGGGCGGACGATCGCGTGCGCCAGGCGGGCACGCTCGCGGCGCTGGCGAACCTGATCGAGTTCGGCTACGTCGGACGCTCCGACGGCAGCGACCTGGACGCCGCCTACCGGCTGATGCGGTTGATGGAGCACCGCATTCAGCTGGAGAAGATGCGCCGCACGCACCTGCTGCCCGAGGACGAGCTGAGCCTGCGGCGGCTGGCCCGCGGCACCGGCATGGCCGACGCCGACGAACTGCTCGCCAAGTGGCGCGAGGCGACCCGCCGGGTGCTGACACTGCACCAGCGGCTGTTCTACTCGCCGCTGCTCGAAGCGGTGGCGCGCATCCCGTCCGGGGCTGTGCGACTGACCTCGTACGGCGCCGAGGTGCGGCTGCGGGCGCTCGGCTACGCCGACCCGAAGGCGGCGCTGCGGCACATCGCGGCGCTCTCGCAGGGCTTGTCGCGGCAGGCGGAGATCCAGCGGCAACTGCTGCCGGCGATGCTGGGCTGGTTCACCGCCGGCCCCAACCCCGATCACGCGCTGCTGGCGTTCCGGCAGGTGTCCGAGGCGATGGGACGCACCCACTGGTACCTGCGTGCCCTGCGCGACGGCGATGCGATGGCCGAACGGCTGGCGCGCATCCTGTCGTCCAGCCGCTACACCGTCGAGTTGATGATGCGCGCCCCGCAATCGGTCGGCATGCTGGGCGATGCCGAGACCCTGACGCCCCGCGACCGCGGTGAGATCCTCGCCGAGATGCGGGCCTCGGCCAAGCGGCACGAGCAGGTCGAGGTGGCGGTCGAGCACATCCGGGCCGTCCGGCGCCGCGAGCTTCTCCGGCTGGCGATGGCCGACATTCTCGGCATGATCGATCTGACCACGGTGGGGGTGGGGCTGTCCGAGCTGGTCAGCGCCACCATCGACGGCACTCTCGAAGTGGTGCAGCGGCGGCACGAGTGGGCCCCCCGCATGGCGGTGATCGCGGTGGGACGGTGGGGCGGCGGCGAACTGGCCTACGCATCGGATGCCGACGCCATGTTCGTGGTGCAGGATTCCGATCGCCCGGACGCGACGAAGGTCGCCACCCAGGTCGTCACCGAGCTGCGGGCGGCACTGGCCAAGGCCGGCCCCGACCCGTCCCTCGACATCGACATCGACCTGCGGCCCGAGGGCAAGAACGGGCCGATGGTGCGTTCGCTGTCGTCGTTTCGCGCGTACTACGAGCGCTGGTCGTCGACGTGGGAGATGCAGATGCTGCTGCGGGCGGCACACGGGGCGGGTGACCAGGGGCTGTCGGGTGAGCTGCTGGAGGCGATCGACCGGCTGCGCTACCCGTCCGAGGGGTTGAGCCGGCATCAGGTGCACGAGATCCGCAAGCTGAAGGCGCGCATGGAGGTGGAGCGCATTCCTCGCGGCAGCGATCCGTTGCGCAACACCAAACTCGGCCGGGGTGGGCTCTCGGACGTGGAGTGGGTCGTGCAGCTGCTGCAGCTCTCGAACGCGGGTGAGTTGCCCGAGCTGCGCACCACCTCGACCCTGGCGGCACTGGCCGCGGCCGAACGGGCGCAGCTGGTGTCCGCCGACGACGCGTCCGCCCTGCGCGATGCGTGGACGATGGCCAGTTCGTTGCGCAACGCCATTCTGTTGCTGCGCGGACGGGCGTCCGACACGATCCCGTCCGATCCCCGGGAGGTGTCGGCGGTGGCTCAACTGCTCGGCTACGACAAGGGCGAATCCAGCATCATGCTGGACGAGTATCGGCGCCGCACCAGGCATGCCCGCCAGGTCATGGACCACGTCTTCTGGGGCCTGGAGTAGCAGGGCAGTGAGCAGGAATAGGGGACGGTTCCTACTTCCTGCTCGCCCGGGGGAGGATCGGGCTCGGCTCCGGCAGGTAATGGGGACGGTTCTTTTCCCTGTCGCCCGGGGAGGGATCGGGCTCGGCTCCGGCAGGTAATGGGGACGGTTCCTTTCCCTGTCGCCCGGGGAGGGATCGGGCTCGGCTCCGGCAGGTAATGGGGACGGTTCCTTTCCCTGTCGCCTGGGGAGTGATCGGGCTCGGCTCCGGCAGGAGGCTGGCCCGGGCGACAGGTAAAAGAACCGTCCCCATTCCCGGTCGGGTCCATTCCCGGTCGGAGGCTGGCCCGGGCGACAGGTAAAGGAACCGTCCCCAATCCCGGTCAGAGACGCAGCACGGTCAGATCGGGGTGCACCTCGGCACCCAGGTCCGCCAGCCGGGCGGTGAGCCCGGCCAGCGGCGGGTTGTTGTGACCCACATGAAAGGCGATCACCCGGCTGGCGTCATCCACCGCGCCCAGGGCGCGCAGGTCGTCCAAGGCCTCGCCGAAGGTGGTGAAGCAGTGATGCACGGACGAGGGGGGCGTCACCTCGCCGAAGGTCTCCTCCAGCAGCACCAGGTCGAACCGCCAACCCTGGACGAGCTCCAGCAGCCGGGTGCGCCACGGGCCGGTGTCGGTGGCGTAGAGCAGCCGCCGGCCGTCCCGTTCGATCGCGTACAGCACCGCCTCGCCGAGCGCGTGATGGGTGGCCGGCAGCACCTGCACCCGGTACCCGTCCACCTCGAATGAGTCGCCGGCCGTGACGGTCGTCAGCGTCACCACGCTCTGGTCGGGGGCGAGCCAGTCGCGGCAACGGTCGATCGCCGGCGCGGGCCCGATCACCTGCAACGGGGCCTCGCTCACCCACCCGCGGTGCATCAGGAACGACGGGTCCAGATGGTCGTCGTGCGCATGCGACACCAACACCGTGCGGACGCCGGTCAGGTCCCGTCCCGCCCGCTGCGCCTGCCGGGGGGACTCCGGCCCGCAGTCGATCAGCAACCGGTCGTCCACCAGCACCGACGCGTTGGTGCGGATCGCCCCGGTCTCGCGGGCCTCCGCGCACGTGGGGCAGGTGCACCAGCAGTTGGGCACACCATCGGACGCGCCGGTGCCGAGCAGCAGAACCTCCATGCTCCCCAACCTACGTCCACCTGCTGTCACAATGGTCGCCGACCGGAAGGGGAACCCGTGGCTGCAGCAGCAGCGTCCACCAGGCGCGTCTGGGTCGGGTTGTCGATCCTGCTGCCCGCCGTCGTGGTCGGCGTGCTCACCTGGCTGCGCCGCTGGGTCTCGGACGACGGCTTCATCAATGTGCGGGTGATCCTGCAGCTGGTGGCCGGCAACGGCCCCACCTACAACCTCAACGAGCGGGTCGAGGTGGGCACGTCCACGCTGTGGCTGTTCTTCGTCACGCTCGGCAAGCTCGCCGCACCCTGGGCCGAGGTGGGCGAGGTGATGGTCTGGCTGGGTACGGGTCTCATCACGCTGGCCATGCTGCTGCTGGGTCTCGGCGCGCTGCACCTGGTGCCCCCACGCGCCGGCGTGGTGCTGCCGCTGGGCACCGCCGCACTGGCCGGGCTGGCGCCGTTCTGGGATTTCGGCACCTCCGGCCTGGAGACCTCGCTGACCTTCTGCTGGATCGCCGCCTGCTTCTGGGCGCTGGCCCGCCGCTGGGCGAACAGGCCGCGCCGGCCGCTGGCGGCCTGGCGACCCTGGCCGGTGGCGATGCTGATCGGACTGGGGGTGCTGATCCGGCCGGACCTGGCGCTGGTCAGCCTGGTGTTCGGCGTGATGCTGCTGTGCCAGTCCGAACGCCGCGTCACCGGCTGGCTCGGGGCCGCCGGAGTCGCGCTGGCGCTGCCCGTGGGCTACCAGGTCTTCCGGATGGGCTATTACGCCTCGCTGGTGCCCAACACGGCGCTCGCCAAGGCCAACGGCTCGGTGGCCCAGGGGCTGCTGTACCTGCGCGACTTCGTGCTGACCTACCACCTGTATGTGCCGGTGGCGCTGGCCCTGGCGCTCTACGCGGCCGGACTCGTCCGCGGCTTCGGCGATCGCGACCCCGGTCTCGTCGCCTTGTGGCTCGGCCCGCTGGTCGGGGCGGCGATTCATGCCGGGGTCGTGATCTCGGTGGGCGGCGACTTCATGCACGCCCGCTTTCTGCTGCCGGCCACCGTGCTGCTGTTCGCGCCGGTCGCCGTCATCGGCGGCGCGACCTGGACCCGGGTGCTCGCCGTGCTCACCATGGTGTGGGCGCTGGTGGCCGGGCTGACCCTGCGTCCGGCCTTGTGGAACGGCATGATCGTGGACGAGCGCAGCTACTACTCCGCGTTCGTCCCGGACCGTCCGGGCGCCATGGTGATCGCCGATAACTGGGCCGCTGACGTGGGCTTTCAGCTCACCCAGCGGGCCGCCCGCGACCTCGCCGATGGACGTTCCTACTTCGTCGACATCACCAAACCGGACGACAAGCTGCCGACCTACGACGGGGAGGGCGTCTACGTGGTGATCAACTCACTCGGCATCGCCGGTGTGGGGGCGGGGCTCGAAGTGGTGATGATCGACCCGCCCTCGCTGGGGGACCCGATCGGCTCGCGGTTGGTGCTACCGCCCGACGCGCAGTACCGGGTCGGGCACGCGTACAAGCCGGTGGTGTGGGCCAAGGCCCGCTATACGGCGTCCGATGTGTACCCCGACGACCAGTCGCTGAACGACGCCCGCGCCACCCTGGCGTGCGGCGACATTCCGACCCTGATCAGTGCGGTCTCCGAGCCGCTCACCGTGCAGCGGTTCCTGACCAACCTCGCGCTGGCACCCAAGCTGACCCTGCTGCGCATTCCGGTTGACCCCGCCCAGGCGAAGGCGGAACTCTGCGGCTGAGGGTGAGATCCCGGCGTCCGCCGGGATGACGGGGCTTGGCTTGTCGGCGTCGGCCCGTGCTGTGTGAGATCCCGGCGTCCGCCGGGATGACGGGGTCTGGTTGGTCACCCTCGGCTCGTGCTGTGTGAGATCCCGGCGTCCGCCGGGATGACGGTGGCGCGGGGCCCGGCATCCCCGGCTCGTGCTGTGTGAGATCCCGGCGTCCGCCGGGATGACGGTGGCGCGGGGCCCGGCAACCCCGGCTCGTGCTGTGTGAGATCCCGGCGTCCGCCGGGATGACGGGGTCTGGTTGGTCACCCTCGGCCCGTTGCTGTGTGAGATCCCGGCGTCCGCCGGGATGACGGGGTCTGGTTGGTCACCCTCGGCCCGTGCTGTGTGAGATCCCGGCGTCCGCCGGGATGACGGTGGCGCGGGGCCAGGCATCCCCGGCTCGTGCTGTGTGAGATCCCGGCGTCCGCCGGGATGACGGGGTCTGGCTTGTCGGCGTCGGCCCGTGCTGTGTGAGATCCCGGCGTCCGCCGGGATGACGGGGTCTGGGTCGGCGTCGGCCCGTGCTGTGTGAGATCCCGGCGTCCGCCGGGATGACGGTGGGTGCGAGCGGTCTTGGCACCCCCCGCTCGTCATCCCGGCGAATGCCGGGATCTCCGTCCGGTCGGTGCGACCGCACACCCGGCGATAGACTGGCCCACGATGCCCAGTTCAGTCACCGACCTGCCCACCACACCCCACGAACTTGCCGGCTGGGGACGCACCTCGCCCGGCCTGGCGCACGTGCTGCGTCCCACCTCGGCCGAGCAGATCGTCGCTGCGGTGGCCGCCGTGGCCGCCACCGACGCCGACAAGCCCGGGTACCTCAAGCGCGGCATCGTCGCCCGGGGCCTTGGACGGTCCTACGGCGACGTCGCGCAGAACACCGGCGGCCTGGTGATCGACATGAACGGCCTCGACACCATTCACGAGATCGACACCGAGAACGCCGTCGTCGACCTGGACGCCGGGGTCAGCCTCGACGCCCTGATGCGGGCCGCGCTGCCGTTCGGACTGTGGGTACCGGTGCTGCCCGGCACCCGCCAGGTCACCATCGGCGGTGCGATCGGCTGCGACGTGCACGGCAAGAACCATCACTCCGCCGGCTCGTTCGGCGATCACGTCGCCTCGCTCGACCTGCTGGTCGCGGACGGACGGGTGCTCACCCTCACCCCGGACGGTTCGTCCGACGACCCCGACGGCAGCCTGTTCTGGGCCACCATCGGCGGCGTCGGCATGACCGGGATCATCCTGCGGGTGCGGCTTTCGATGACCCGCACCGAGACCGCCTACTTTCTCGCCGACGGCATCGTCACCGACAGCCTGGACGAAACCATCGCCGTCCACTCGGACGGATCCGAGAACCGCTACGACTACTCCTCGGCCTGGTTCGACGCCATCTCGGCGCCACCGAAACTGGGCCGGGCGGCGCTGTCCCGCGGCAGCCTGGCCACGCTGGCGCAACTGCAGGAGTACGCGCCCAAGCTGGCCGCCGACCCGCTCGCCTTTCACGCCAAGCCGCTTTTCGAGCTGCCGGACGTCTTTCCCAACGGCCTGGCGAACAAGCTCACCTTCAGCGCGCTCGGCACGGTCTGGTACGCCAAGTCGGGCAACTACCGCAACAAGATCCAGACCCTGACCGGCTTCTACCACCCGCTGGACATGTTCGGCGAGTGGAACCGCGCCTACGGTCCGGCCGGGTTCCTGCAGTACCAGTTCGTCGTGCCCCCGTCCGCGATCGATGAGTTCAAGGCGATCATCGGCGACATTCAGCGCTCCGGCCACTACTCGTTCCTGAACGTGTTCAAGCTGTTCGGCGAAGGCAACCGTGCCCCGCTCAGCTACCCGATGGCCGGCTGGAACGTGTGCGTCGACTTTCCGATCAAGCCCGGCCTGCACGAGTTTCTGACCGGCCTGGACGCCCGCATTCTCGAGTTCGGCGGACGGCTGTACACCGCCAAGGACAGCCGGGCCACGGCGGCCACCTTCCACGCCATGTACCCCGAGATCGACGCGTGGATCGCCACCCGGCGGGCCATCGACCCTGACGGCGTGTTCGCCTCCGACCTGGCCCGCCGGCTCGAACTGCTCTGACCGTGCATCCGCTGACTTCCCGCTCACCGCACTGAAAGCGAGACCCATGTTCGACGCCGTCGGCAACCCGCAATCCATCCTGCTGCTGGGGGGCACGTCCGAGATCGGGCTGGCCATCATCAGCGAATACCTGCGCCGCCAGCCCGTCCGGGTGGTGCTGGCCTGCCAGCCCGGCGACCCGCGCACCGACGAGTCCGCCGAGGCCCTCAAGGCACAGGGCGCCACCGAGGTGCTGCTGCTCGACTTCGACGCCACCGCCTTCGACACCCATCCGGCGGTGATCGAGCAGGCGTTCGACGGTGGAGACATCGACCTGGCGATCGTGGCGTTCGGGCTGCTCGGCGATGCCGAGGAGCTGTGGCAGAACCAGGCCAAGGCCGTCCAGATCGCGCAGGTCAACTACACCGGCGCGGTCAGCGTCGGGGTGCTGCTCGGCGAGCGGTTCAAGGCCCAGGGCCACGGCCAGATCGTGGCGATGAGCACGGTCGCCGGCGAGCGCGTCCGGCGCTCCAACTTCGTCTACGGCTCGACCAAGGCCGGCCTGGACGGCTTCTACCTCAACCTCGGCGAGGCGCTGGAGGGCCTCGGGCCGAAGGTGCTCGTGGTGCGGCCGGGCCAGGTGCGCACCCGCATGTCCGCCGGGGTCAAAGAGGCGCCGCTCACGGTCAACAAAGAGGACGCCGCCCAGCAGATCGTCCAGGCGATCGCCGACGGCAAGACGCTGATCTGGGTGCCGCCGGCCTTCCGCTTCGTGATGATGGCGCTGCGGCACGTGCCGCGTCCGGTGTTTCGCAAGCTGCCGCTCTGACCTCGACCCGCCCCGGAATCGGGCCGGCACCGCGACCCGAACGTGCCAGACCCTAGAAGAACCAGCCCAGCCGCATCGGGCGGGGATTCCCCACGTCCACCGCGATGAAGTACTCGTTGCTGAACATGCCGGCGAACGCCAACTCGGGCAGCGACAGCATGGCCTGCACGTCGCTCACCTGACTGCGATGGCATTCCATCACCGCGCGGCGGCGGGCCAGGTAGTCGCTCACGTCCACCTGCAGTGAGATCTCGACTTCGGGGGTGCCGAGCGGGTTGCCGTCGTTCATCGGGGCGTCCGGGTCGAACTCGTTGGCGCCGGCGATGTCGGCGGCCTTCGCCGCCTCGAACATGGCGCGGGACGCGTCGCGGTTCATCGTCGCCTCGAACAAGCGCGGACGGACGCTCGCCAGCTCGGTTGCCCGGCGCACCACCTGATGCACCTTGATGTGGTCGGGATGGCCGTAGTTGCCGTGCCAGTCGTAGCCGACCAGTACGTCGGGGCGTTCCTGCTCGATCAGGGCGACCAGCCGTGCCGACGCCTCGTCCAGTTCGGCTTGCACGAAGGCGTCCGGCTCGTCGTTCTGGTCCCAGCCGGCCATGCCCGAGTCGGAATACCCAAGCCAGTGGACGCGGGCCACTCCCGCCACCTCCGCGGCCCGGCCGGCCTCCAGCATGCGGCGGTGGGCGACGGTCTCGCCGGGCGCCAGGTCGTCCGGTACCTCGCCGTGTTCACCGTGGGTGGCGAACACCAGCACCACGGTGTGCCCCTCGTCGGCCGCGCGGATCATCGAACCGGCGGTGAGGGTGCCTTCGTCGTCGGGGTGGGCGTGGACGAACATGATCGTGGACACGGCCGCCATTATGCCGAACCTGGAAGCCCGCTCGTCCGGTGGCCGCGGGCGCGGGCTGGCGCAGGGTTCTGAAATCACCCGATGGGGTGAGCGTCAGCGCCGGCGTGTCGCGGGTCGAGGTGATTGCTGGCGTCAGGATTTCAGAATGAGGGCGCCCCCTCAGAAGAACACCAGGTCGCTGATCGTCACCGTGCCGCCCGCGGCGAAAACCTCGATCGAGCAGGTGTCGACCAGCACGTCCACCTGCACAGCGGTGGGCTCGCCCGGCACCTCGGCCCACTGCCGGGTGCTGAACGTCTCGTGGAACTGGTCGATGCCGACGCCGCGGCGATCCAGGCTCAGCACGCCGCCCCGGTACTCCAACGCCGCGCCTCTGATGCTGACCCGGTCGCCGCTGCGCAGGGTGTGGTGCACCAGGGCGTCCGCCGGCAGCTCGCGCACCGGCCGCTGCCGCAGCCGGTAGCCGTCCTCGAACTGCACCAGGTCGAGCTCGCGTGGAACGGTCATGATGCTGCGTCCGCCGGTGAGCGGCACGTCGTTGGCGTACTCCCAGTTGTTCATCCAGCCCAGCACGATGCGGCGCCCCTGCGGTGCGTCGGCGAACGACACCACCGCGTAGCAGTCGCGGCCGAAGTCGAACCAGTCGTAGCTGCGCAGCAGCGGATCGTCCAGGCCCAGCGCGCGGTCGACGGAGGTGCCGATCACGCGATCGGGGGTGAACGTGACACCGTCGAAATCGCCGACGAAGTACTGGCAGCCGCTGCCGCCGGCCACCCCGCCCGGATTCAGGTTGACCAGCAGCACCCACCGGCTCCGGTCGGTGCCGGTGACCGGCAACTCGAACAGGTCGGGGCACTCCCAGGCGCCGGCGGCTGCGTGCGCGGGGCCGAAGCTCGAGGCGTAGGTCCAGTTGATCAGGTCGGGGGAGCGGTAGATCAGCACCTGCTGATCCTCGGCCTCGACCGCGACCATCACCCAGCCATCGCCGTACCTGAACACCTTGGGGTCGCGAAAGTTGGCCGAGCCACGGTCGAGCACCGGATTGCCCGGGTAAGTCGTCCAGTGACTGCCGCCGTCCAGGCTGTAGGCGAGGCACTGGGCCTGGGTTCCGTGCCGCGGGCTGCCGGGCAGGTAGTTGGCCGTGTAGATCGCCACCACCGGCGGCCAGTCGGCGGTGCCGAAGCCGGTGGAGTTGGTGGCATCGAACACGCAACTGCCCGAGTAGATCTGCTCGGTGTCGGTGTGCCACAACGCGACCGGGTGCTCCGTCCAGGTGAGCAGATCGGTGGAGGTGGCGTGGCCCCACGACATGTTGCCCCAGTTCGAGTCGGACGGGTTCGACTGATAGAACATGTGCCACGTGCCCGCGTAGTGGATCAGCCCGTTGGGATCGTTCATCCAGGCCTGCTGCGGCGAGTAGTGCCAGCGAGGACGGGAATGCTGGCGCGACATGGCGGCATGCTACTGGCTCGCCCGACCCGGCAGCAGACCACTGGTCGAGCCGGGTCACGGTTGATCGAGCGTGGCGACACCTTCAGGGCACGCAGCGGTGACGACCGGCATCGAAGCTGGCTCGGTCTCCGGCTCAGTCGAGCGAATCCACAACCCCGGCGGCCAACGCCTTCGCGACCGAGGCCCGCCATGCCGGCGAGCGCTGCAGCGCCAGGTCGGTGGCGTTGCGCATGTTGCCGAGCTCGAGCATCACCCCCGGCACCGTGATCAGGTTCAGCCCGGCGATGTCGGTGCGGGCATGGATCGCCGTGCCATCCCCGATGTACGTGGACCGGGGCATGGTGCTGGTGGCGTCCAGGTGGCTGCGCAGGTTTCGGGCCAGGGCCATCGAACGACGCTCCACCGCGCCCCCGCCGATCATCGTGGAACTGACGATGATGTGATACCCGCGGGCGCCCTTGGCGAGGTTGCCGTCGGCGTGCAGCGAGATCAACAGGTCGGCGTCGGCCGCGTTCGTCCGCGCCGCCCGGACGTTGACGCACGGCCCGCTGCCACGATCGTTCGGCCTGGTCAGGGTCACCGTGGCGCCGAGGGTGCGCAGCCGGTCGGCCAGCGCCTGCCCGGTCGCCCAGGTGAAGGCATGCTCGGCGAAGTCACCGCCGGCGGTGCCGGAGGAGTTGCAGGCCTTGGTGCGTCCGTTGCCGGCGGGCACCTGGCGATTGAGAGCTTTGGTCCAGACGCCGTTGTGACCCGGGTCGACCACGATCGTGCGCCCGGCCAGGGGTCTCGTGGTGGTGGACGCGCTCGGGGAGGTCGTCCTGGTTGGAGTCGCTGGTGCGCTGCCGCTGGGGGTGCCGCGCGACGGTGCAGGGCCCGGGGTGGGGGCGGTGATGGACGGCGTGCTCGCAACTGGAGTCGCCGTGGCCGGCGTGGGCGCCGCGCCCGGCGGGATCGAGCAGCCGGTCAGCAGCACGACCAGCAGCAGGGCAAGTCCGCGGGGCATGTCAGCAGCCTATGTCGTGGCCGTCTTTCATCGGGTGATCGCGTCAACCCGACCTGACATCGCGACTCGACAGGGCAGTTTGCCGACTTGTGGTGGTGATGATCGCCGCCGCCGGGGCAACTGCCGAGAAGAAGCCACCTGCCCCGACCCGGTGATCAGGCGGTCGGCAGATGGTCCTCGATGGCGTCCGGTCGGGTGACCAGGGCGCCGGTCCAGAACAACGGCACGGTCAGCACGATCAGAACGACCAGCGGCACCGTCCAGCCTTCGGTGAAATCGTGCAGCATCCCGATGAGAAAGGGTCCCGTCGCGGCGATCAGGTATCCGACCGACTGGGTGAAGCCCGACAGCGCCGAGGTACCGGCCGCGGTGTGGGCATGCAGGCCGATCAACGTGAGGATCAGCGGAAACGTGCTGGTGCCCACGCCGACCAGCAGCGCCCAGACGACCGCACCCTGCGCCGGCGCCACCAGCAGACCGACGTACCCGGCGACGTAGCAGGCCACCAGCACGTTGAGCATCGGTAGCTGAAGCCGTTGCCTGGTGCTCAGCGCGGGCACCAGAAACGACAACGGGATGCCGATACCGGTGATCACGCCCAGCAGAAGTCCGGCATCGGACGAGCTGAACCCGGCCGAGCGGTACAGGCTGGCGAACCAGCCGATGATCACATAGGCGTGAAACGACTGGATGCCGAAGAACACGGCCATCAGCCAGCCCAGCCGGGTGCGCGCGACGGCGAGCAGGCTGATCGGCGGATCGCCGACCGAGACGGCGTCCGGACGATCGTGGGCGATCAGGCCGAGCCACGGCAGCACGGCCAGGGCGGCCATCACCGCCCAGGCGGCGAGCCCGTAGCGCCAGCTGCCGTAGTGCTCGGCGATGGGGACGGTGAGCACCGAGGCGGCGGTCAGGCCCACCGCGAGGGTGGTCGAGTACACGGCGGTCATCAACCCGATCTGATCGGGAAAGTGTCGCTTGATCAGCGACGGCATCAGTACGTTGGCGCTCGCCATGCCCGAGAGGGCCACCAGGGTGAGCGTCAGGAACAGCCCGGTGTTGCTGACCAGGCTGCGGCCCAGCATGCCGCCGGTGGCCGCGATCAGAGCGATCAGGGTGAGCCGGTGAGGTCCGATCACGTGGGCCAGCCTGGGCGTCAAAGCGCCGAAGCCCGCGAAGGCGAGCACGGGCAGCGAAGTGAGAATGCCCGCCTCGACACCGCTCAACTGCAGGTCGGCAACGATCTCGGCCAGCACCGGCCCCACCGAGACGGCCGCTGGACGCAGGTTGAGCGCGAGGAGGACGATGCCGATCCACACCAGCACCTGGACGCCGCGGGTGTCAGGGCTGCGCTGGTCGTCGTGCGCGCTCACCCGCCGGAGTGTAAACCGGATGCACCGATCTTCGCCTACTGGGCGACCCCGTCCGGGCGTCCTGGCTGCGCCGGACGCGCTCAACAGACGCCCGGATGCCCGCACGCGGACCGGCTGCCGGCCCCCGTCCGGTGCCGCTCGCAACGGCGCCCGTCGCTTGATCCGGGGTCCGGAAGAAATTGCAGCGCAACTTTGTTGATGTGTCAGACAAAGGAGAACCTGATGACCGAACTGCTGCCGGAGGCCACCCGCATGGGCATGGTGAGCCTCGACGTGGGCGATCTGGCGGGCCAGACCGCGTTCTACCGCGACGTGCTGCTGCTGGACGTGCTGGCCGAGAACGGGCCCGTCGTCGCGCTGGGCCGCGGTGCTCAGACCCTGGTGACGTTGCGGCATCGTCCGGACCTGCCCAAGGGTGAACGCCGCAGCGCCGGTCTGTTCCACACGGCGATCCTGCACCCGGACGTGGCGTCGCTGGCCGCGACCCTGGCCTCCATTGCCGCGCGCACTCCGCAGCTGTACACCGGAGCCGCCGATCACCTGGTCAGCAAGGCCTTCTACCTGGACGATCCCGAGGGCAACGGCATCGAGCTGTACTGGGACCGTCCGCGCAGCGAATGGACGTGGCACGACGGCCGGGTCACCATGGACGTCCGCCACCTCGATCCCAACGAGTTCATCGCTGCCCACCTGACGGACGCCGCCCGCAACCACCTGGCGACCGAGCCCGATCGGCGCGGCGCGCTGGCCGGCCTGGACGGCACGGTGGGCCACGTGCATCTGAAGGTGGGCGATGCCGACCTGGCCAAGCGCTTCTACGTCGACCAGCTCGGGTTCGAGCTGACAGCGCAGTGGCGCGGAGCGGTGTTCGTCGCGGCCGGCGGCTACCACCACCACATGGCGATGAACACCTGGGGCCAGCGCCGGCGTGGGGCTGCGCGCACCCGCGCTGGGGCTGGGCCGGGTCGACATCACGCTGCCCACCGATGCGGACGTCGCCGAGGCGGCGGCCCGGCTGCGGGCGTCCGGCAACCAGGTGCGAGACACCGGCGCCCTGGTCGAACTCGACGACCCGTGGGGCAACCTGGTGCGGCTGTTGCCCGGCGCCTGATCCCGGGGTTTCGTCATGGTGCTCGGCTAACTGTTTGCCGCTCGCCGACCTCCGCGAGCCCCAAATAGTTAGACGAGCACCCTTGGCTGAGCGGACGATGAGCGGACGATCAGCCCGCACCCATCCGGCCGAGTTCGGTGCCGACCCCGTCCCAGAGCATGGTGTAGAACCGCTGCTTACTCGGGTCGGGATCGATGCCGTAGCCGGCGAGGAAGGCCGGTTCCCACCCCGCTCCGTAGTTCCGGCCCAGGCTCTGCAGGGCCGGGGCGAGGTCGGCCCACCGGTCGGCTACGCCGAGGCCGCCCAGGTCGACATAGCCGCTGAAGCCGCCGTCGTCGGCGAACACAAAGTTGGGATTGCAGGCGTCCCCGTGACACACCACCGGATCGAGTGGGGGAGCCTCGTCCACGAAGCGAGGGTCCAGGCCGAAGTGGTCGACCCGGTGCTGCACCGACCAACTGAACGGGCAGCCGTCCACCGGCACGGTGTCGTGGAAGCGGCGCAACGCGCGGCCCAGTTGCGGCACCGCGATCGCCGGACGATCCCGCCAAGGCCGATCCACCGCCGAGCGGCCCGGCAGGCCGGTTGTGTGCACCCAGTGCAGGTCGCCGTGCCGTCCGGACGCCAGCACCGCCGGGGCCGGCACGAACCGGCCGACCCAGGCCAGCCGGGCCGCCTCTGCGTCGGGGTCCCAATCGAGACCGGGCCGCTGCGCCTTCAGATACTCACCCCCGCCGCCGATGCGATAGGTGAGCCCGCCGTCCTCGTTGCGCCACACGGGCTCGACCGGCTGGCCGCGTGCCAGTGCGCGCACCCATTCGGGCACCTCGACGTCCGCCAGTTCGGTCTGCCACTCCAGCGGCGAGCTCACGGCAGTTGCTTGACCAGCCGGACGGGTGCCGTGCGCCGGTACGACTGTTCGACCAGATCGCCGACCTCGCCCCAATCCACCTCGGCAGCGCGAAAGTCGAGCCCGACCCAGCCGTAGGGGCCGTAGTAGGCGGGCACGAAGAACCGCTCGTCGCTGCGGGCCTGCTCGTGGGTGAGCAGGTCGGGAAGCACCAGCACCGACTGCGACCAGCGGTCATCGTCATGGGCCCCCTTCACCACCCCGCCGAAGATCGCAAAGAGCTTCTTGGTGTAGAAGCTCGGGTGCCCGAAGAGGTCGTTCTCAGCCGCTCCGGGCAGCGCGAGGCAGATCCGACGCAGCCGGGCCAGGTACGGATCGTCCGGGTCGAAGCGGCGGGGATGGCTCATGGCGTCAGCTTGGCGGCTACATACGCCCCCGGTCCGACGGCGACGGCCAGTTGGTCCTTCTCCAGCGGTATCGGCGCCGCACCCGCCACGATCAGGTCAGCCCGGGTCCAGGGACGATCCTCGGCCAGGAAGGTGAGTTCCTGCGCCATCCACCGATGCCAGAACGCAGTGCTCGCCGCGGCGTCCCCGTTCATTCCATGGGCGACATCGCGGGCAATGCCGCGGCGTTCCGCCTCGGCGAAATCGGACTGTACCCAGATCGCATGATCCACCAGGTCCGCCACCTCGCGACGACTGGCGCCGACTCCCTCGACGATCGCGACCCGGCAGTCGTCGCTGACCGTGATGGCGCCCTCCCGACCGTGCAGTTCCCATGCGGGCGGCCGGAACACGACCGGTTCGCCGCGATGCAGGGGGGTCAGCACGTCGCGCAGCAGGTGATCCCAGCCGAAGAACGATTCCTGCCAGGCGAGGTCGTCGGTGTGCACGACGCACGACCGCGGGATCGCGGCTGACAACGTGTCGGCCAGTGTGGATTTGCCCGAAGCGCTGCGTCCGTCCACCGTAATGATCAGGGGACGCCCCGGTGGAGGCGCCGGCAGCCCAGCCACGACCGACACGACGTCGAGCGCCGTCCAGTCGTCGGTGGGGGTTTCGCCTTCAGGCACGATCAGCTTCACCACACCGAATCATGGCACTACCGTCACCGCCATGGATCCCCGCGTGAACTTCATCACCATCGCCGTCGCCGATGTGGCTGCGGCACGGCGCTTCTATGTGGACGGGCTGGGCTGGCCGCCGGTTCTCGACACGCCGGGGGTGGTGATGATCCGCCTCGGGCCCACGCTGGTGCTGTCGCTGTGGGCTCAGGAGGAGTTCGAGGCCGAGGTCGCCCCGATCCGCCGCGGGAACGGGGTGCCCGGCTTCACCCTGGCGCACAACTTGCCGAGCGCCAACGCGGTGGACGAGGTGCTGGACGCGGCCAGCGCGGCCGGCGCAGGCCACGTCTCGCCGGGGCGGCACAGTGACTGGGGCGGCTACAGCGGTTACTTCGCCGACCCGGACGGCGTCCGCTGGGAGGTCGCCTACAACCCGGGACCCCTCGGGACGGACCTGATGGAGGCCTCCGGCCTGGTCTAGACCGGTGTAGACCGCGAGCCTGGGCCGCAGGCGGTGACCGATGTAACCCGCACGACATCACAGCGGCGGGCCCCGCAACGACCTACCCTGGCGGCATGACACAGCCACGGCGTGATCCCCTGCGGCCAGGGCAGGAATCGGTCTGGGACTATCCGCGGCCACCAGCGCTGCGGGCGTGCACGCTGCCGATCGAAGTGCACCTGGGGGGCAGCATCGTGTGCCGGACCACCACCTCGTGGCAGGTGCTCGAGACCAGCCACCCGCCGACCTACTACCTGCCCCGGGAGTCTTTCGCCGACGGCGTCCTGCGAGCGGGGAAGGGTAGCTCATTCTGCGAATGGAAGGGCGCCGCGCGCTACCTCGACCTGGTGGTGGGCGAGCGGACGGCCCCGGGTGCGGCCTGGTTCTACCCGCAGCCCTCGGCCGGCTACCAGGCGCTCGTCGGTCATGTCGCGCTGTACGCGGGTGCGACGGACGGCTGCTTCGTCGACGGCGAACGGGTGCTGCCCCAGCCAGGCGGCTTCTACGGCGGCTGGATCACCGCGGCAGTCGCCGGGCCCTTCAAGGGCGAGCCCGGTAGCCGGGGCTGGTAGCCCCGGTCGTCCCCGGCCGGTCCCCAGCCGGCCCGTCGGCCCCGGTCGCCAGGTGGGGCGCCTCCCCGGCCGGTACGGTGGCCGCTCAGGCTCGGCGCGCGGCCTCGCTGCGGGTGGCCCGCAGGCTGGCGATCACCGCCACGGTGACACAACCGGCGATGACGCTCAGCGACAGCCAGATCGGCACCTTCCAGACGTCCAGCAGCAGCATCTTCACGCCGACGAAGACGAGGATCGCGGCCAACCCGGCCTTGAGGTAGATGAACCGGTGCATCAGGTCGGCGAGCAGAAAGTACATCGCCCGTAGTCCGAGAATCGCAAAGGCGTTGCTGGTGAACACCAGGAAGGGTTCGCGGGTGACGGCGAAGATGGCTGGAATCGAATCGACGGCGAAGATGATGTCGGTGGTCTCGACCAGTACCAGCACCGAGAGCAGGGGAGTGGCGACCAGTCGTCCGTCCATCCGGGTCACGAACCGCTGGCCGTCGTAGTTATCGGTGGTGGGCACGAAGCGTCGGAACAGCCGCAGGGCCGGGTTGCGCGACGGGTCGAGCTCGTCGTTGCGATGGACGAACATGCGGTAGCCGGTGAAGACCAGGAAGGCTCCGAACAGATAGAGCACCCAGCCGAACCGGTCGATCAGGACGACGCCGCCGGCGATGAACAGCGCCCGGAACACCAGAGCGCCCAGCACTCCGTAGAACAGGACCCGGTGCTGCAACTCTCTGGGCACCGCGAAGTAGCTGAAGATCAGCGCGAACACGAACACGTTGTCCACGGCCAGTGACTTCTCGATCAGGTAGCCGGCGAGGTACTCCCCACCCACCTGCGGACCCCAACTCCACCAGAGCACGGCGCCGAACGACAGACCCAGCCCGACCCAGACCGCCGACCAGATCGCCGCCTCACGGACGGAGACGACGTGGGCCTTGCGGTGCGCGAACAGGTCGATGGCCAGCATCACCGCGATGACGGCCAGCACGGCGGCCCAGGCCCACAGCGGTACGTCCACTCAGTCCTCCTGTTGCGTTCGCCGGCACCGCACGGGCGGGCGGCGTCACCACCCCAGCGTAGCACTATTCAGGAGTTACGATTCAGGTATCGGATTTCACTAATGTGGTCGAGATGTCGCGCAGGCCGGTGACCCGATCACGCGTTCGAGCACGAGCGGTGAGCCGGCCGCTCGGACGACGCCCCGGTCAGCAGGGCGGTGAAGTCGCCGACGGTGACGCCCGCCTCAAGAGGGTGGCGCAGGTGCGCGTCCGCAGCGATCGCGTAGCGGTTGCGCCGGCCGCTCTTGTGCCGAAGGACGATGCCCTCGGCCACCAGTTCGCCCACGATCTGCTGGGCCGCCCGCTCGGTGATGCCCACCCGCTCGGCCAGGTCGCGCACCCGCGCGTCCGGGTCGAACGCGATGGCGGCCAGCACATGCCCGTGGTTGGACAGGAAGGTCCACCCGTGTCCACCCGTCATGAGCGGAACATTAGATGAATCTTGATTCAGGAACCAGCGTGCACTGCGGTGCGGCGATCAGTGCACGAGGGCCTTGAGCGCGATCAGCGCGACGCCCAGGCCGGCCGTTCCGGCGGCCGTTCCGAGCTTGGCCCACCGGCCGGCCCGCCGTTGCCGGGCGGCCCACCAGCCGAGCACCGCCAGGGTCACCGTCGCGCCCCACAGCGCGACGTCCACAGCGGCGTCCGCGGTGAGCCCGAGGAGGGCCGCCGCAGCCAGGCAGGTCACCGGCACGATCAGCGCCCACAGCAGACCGGCCGAGCGTTGCAGCGCCTCCCGCACCGAATCGCGCCAGTTCAGGTCGCGGTTGCCGACGATCTCGGCATACACATGGGCGGCCCAGAAGACGGCAACGGTGCCCACGGTGCGGGCGATCAGCATGACCAGGCCGGGGTTGTAGGCAGCGAAGGCCGAGATCAGGCCCGCCGTCAGCACCGTGCCGTAGACGGCTTCGGCGTTCAACGCTTGCGAGACCCAGGGCGAGCCCCACAGCCGTGTGTTCAGGTCGAGCCCACGCGTGCTCAATCGATACCTCCTGCGTCAGCACTCGTCGACGGCGGGAGCCAAGCGTAGTCGGCCGTCGCGCGGCACCAGAACCGCCGAAACGACGAACCGGCCCCCGAGCCCGCCTGTCGGCAGGTCGGGGGCCAGTGCGAGAGATGGCCGTCCGGACAGCTGATCCGAAGGATCAGAGGTCGTAGTACATCTCGAACTCGTGCGGGTGCGGACGCTGCCGGATCGCGGTGATGTCGGCGCGCTTCATGTCGATCCAGGTGTCGATCAGGTCGGGGGTGAACACGTCACCTGCGAGCAGGTAGTCGTGGTCCGCCTCCAGCTTGTCGAGGACGCCCTCCAGGGACGGCGGGACGGTGGGAACCTTGGCGTGCTCCTCGGGGGGCAGCTCGTAGAGGTCCTTGTCGACCGGGGGCAGCGGCTCGATCTTGTTCTGGATGCCGTCCAGGCCGGCCAGCAGGCACGCGGCGAACGCCAGGTACGGGTTGGACGACGGGTCGGGGCAGCGGAACTCGATGCGCTTGGCCTTCGGGTTCGACCCGGTGAGCGGGATGCGGATACAGGCCGAGCGGTTGCGGGCCGAGTAGACCAGGTTGGTCGGGGCCTCGAAGCCGGGCACCAGGCGGTGGTAGGAGTTCACGGTCGGGTTGGTGAAGGCCAGCAGCGACGGGGCGTGGTGCAGCAGGCCGCCGATGTAGTGCCGCGCCATGTCCGAGAGCTGGCCGTAGCCGTTCTCGTCGTAGAACAGCGGGTCGCCGTTCGCCCACAGGGACTGGTGCACGTGCATTCCGGAGCCGTTGTCGCCGAAGATCGGCTTGGGCATGAAGGTGACGGTCTTGCCGGCCTCCCAGGCGGTGTTGCGAATGATGTACTTGAACTTCATCACCTCATCGGCCGCAGCCAGCATGGTGTTGAAGCGGTAGTTGATCTCGGCCTGGCCGGCGGTGCCGACCTCGTGGTGGGCGCGCTCGACGATCAGCCCGGACTGCTCCAGGTTGCGCACCATGTCGTCGCGCAGGTCGGTGAAGTGGTCCACCGGCGCGACCGGAAAGTAGCCGCCCTTGTACTTGACCTTGTAGCCACGGTTGGCACGACCGTCGCTGTCGGATTCGGCGCCGCTGTTCCAGGCGCCGGCCTCGGAGTCGATGTAGTAGTAGCCGGCGTTCTGCTTGGTCTCGAAGCGCACCGAGTCGAAGATGTAGAACTCGGCCTCGGGCGCGAAGAACGCGGTGTCGCCGATGCCGGTCGACTTCAGGTGCGCTTCGGCCTTGCGGGCGATGTTGCGCGGGTCGCGGCTGTACGGCTCCTTGGTCAGCGGGTCGTGCACGAAGAAGCTCAGCGCCAGCGTCTTGGACCGGCGGAACGGGTCGATGAAGGCCGAGGTCGGGTCGGGCAACAGGGCCATGTCCGACTCGTGGATCTTCTGAAAACCACGAATGGACGAGCCGTCGAACGCCAGGCCGTCCTCGAACACCTCGGGGCCGAACGAGCCGGCCGGAACGGTGAAGTGCTGCATGACGCCGGGCAGGTCGCAGAAGCGCACGTCGATGGTCTCGACGCCCTCGTCCTTCACGTAGGCCAACAGATCGTCAGCGCTTTGGAACATCTTTCCTCCGAGTGGGTATAGGAGTAGAACGCGATCACCCTAGGGAGGCCGGGTTTCCGGGTGGTTGCATCAATGTTTCAGCGGTGTTACGTGCCCTGGCCGGCGGAGATCCCGGCGTTCGCCGGGATGACGGGTCGGTCGTCATCCCGGGCTTGCCCCGGGATCTGTTTGCCACTCACCACGGGGCCGGCGGAGATCCCGGCGTTCGCCGGGATGACGGGTCGGTCGTCATCCCGGGCTTGCCCCGGGATCTGTTTGCCACTCACCACGGGGCCGGCGGGATCCCGGCGTTCGCCGGGATGACGGGGGCGCGGGCGGAGATCCCGGCGTTCGCCGGGATGACGGGGTCGTTCGCCGGGATGACGGGGTCGTTCGCCGGGCTGCCGGAAGGCCCCAACGCTAGGGTTGACCGCGATGACTGCCCCCGCCGCGCCTGACGCCGACGATCAGTACCCCGGCGAGTCCCTCGGCCTGCCCGAGACCGGACGTGGCTCGCTGGCCAGTTGGCGTGCCCGCGTCGCCGCCCTGATCCTCGACTGGGCCGCGTCCATGGCGCTGGCGGTGGGGGTGTTCGGCGCCGGGGTGCTCAACCAGCCCGGTTGGCGCGGCTGGATGATCCTGACGGTCTTCTTCGTGCAGTCCTCGGTGCTCACCGGTCTGGCCGGCGGTAGCTTCGGGCAGATCATCGCCCGCATCGGAGTCATTCAGGTGAGCGGGCGTCCGATCGGCATCGCGCGGGCCCTCGCCCGGCAGGCGATGATCTGCCTGGTGCTGCCGACCATCGTGATCGGCGCCGAGCGCAGGGCCCTCAACGATCTGGCGTTGGGGACCGTGGTGGTCAACCGGCGCTGAGCGGATTCGATACCACATCAGGCGCGTAACGTGTGGGTTTGCGCCCATTGGCGGGCCGTCGGCGTCCACACCGGTCTCTCTTCCGTAACGATCCGGCAACCCTTGCCCCTCACGATTGCTACCGCGCAGAACACCTATTAGCTTGGACGAAGCTCACCATCGGACGAGCGTGCACCCATGCATCCCACGAGGACCAGCGCGCTTGCCGACCTAGACTTGGAGGAACATTGGGCACCAAGAAATGGCTCGCCGGAGCCGCAGGCCTGATCGCCGGGGCGTTGGCGCTGTCGGCCTGCACGCCGACACCGCAGGCGTCGCAGCCCGGTCTCAGCACTGCATCCGTGGCCACCGTGGCCTGGAACCAGGCGTACTACTCGAACAACGGCAACACGTCGTTCGGCAACGCGACTGCGAACAACAACATCCTGTACATGACCAACGACGCCTTCAACTACTACGACAAGGACCTGAAGCTGGTTCCGAACACGAGCTTCGGCACCTACGAGAAGATCGCCGACACGCCGTTGACGGTGAAGCAGACCCTGGCCGACACGGCGGTGTGGTCCGACGGCGTGCCGGTTTCTCCGGCCGATCTGCTGCTCAACTACGCGGCGCAGTCGGGGCTCTACAACAACTACGAGGCCAAGACCGACGCCGAGACCGGCGACGTCGGCGGCGAGAACAAGGGCACCAAGGTGTTCTTCAATGCCAGCTCGGCCAACTTCGCGCTGATCACCAAGTTCCCCGTCATCGACGGCAAGACGATCACCTACGAGTACTCGAAGCCCTTTGTGGACTGGGACAAGTTCCCGATCCAGACCGGCGTTCCCGCCCATGTGGTCGGCAAGCGCGCACTGGGCATCGACGACCCGACCCAGGCCGCGGACGCGGTGGTGAAGGCCTTCCAGGACAAGGACAATGCGTCCCTGGCCAAGATCTCGAACGTGTGGAACTCCGACTTCAACTTCAAGACGATGCCCGCCGACAAGGAACTGGTCGTCGGCAATGGTCCCTACACCATCACGGACCTGAAGGAAGAGCAGTACGTCACGCTGAGCAAGAACGCCAACTACAAGGGTTCCCACGTGCCGACCATCGACACCATCACCGTGCGGATCATCCCCGATGCGCAGGCCTCGGTGCAGGCGTTGCAGAACGGCGAGGTGCTCGCCACCCAGCCGCAGGCGACCGCTGACATTCTCAAGCAGATGCAGGCGCTGCAGAACACCACCGTGCTCAACGCCACCGGCGCCACCTACGAGCACGTCGACATGGCTCAGAACAACAAGGGCCCGTTCGATGCGGACACCTACGGCGGCGACGAAGCGAAGGCCAACAAGGTGCGCCAGGCCTTCCTGTACACGATTCCGCGGCAGCAGATCATCGACAACATCATCAAGCCGCTGAACCCGGACGCGGCCATCCGCAACGCCTTCGATGTCGTTCCCGGTTCCCCCAACTACGAGGCGAACGTCGAGGCGATCGGCATGAAGGCGAAGTACGCCGAGGGCCCGAGCGTCGACAAGGCCAAGGCGTTGCTCGACGAGGTGGGTGTCAAGCCGACCGTCCGGTTCCTCTACGCCAGCAACAACACTCGGCGTCAGCAGGAGTTCCAGCTGATCAAGGAGTCCGCCGAGAAGGCCGGCTTCACGGTGCAGGACAAGGGCAACGAGAACTGGGGCCCGATGTTGCAGGACACCAGCAAGTACGACGCTGCGCTGTTCGGCTGGCAGTCCACCTCCACCGGTGTGACCTCGCTCGATGCGAACTACCGCACCAAGGGCACGAACAACTTCTACGGCTACAGCTCCAAGACGGTCGATGGCCTGCTGGATCAGCTGCAGAGCGAGTTCGATGTCGCCAAGCAGAACGAACTGGTCAACCAGGTCGGAGTGGAGTTGGTCAACGATGCGTTCAGCATCACCATCTTCCAGTTCCCCGAGCCGACCGCGGTCAGCAACCGGTTGCAGAACGTGAGCTCGATCGCGTTGGCACCGACCCTGTTCTGGAACTTCTGGGAGTGGAAACTCGCCTGAGTGAAGGTTCACCTCGCTGATCGCTAGACGATCAGATCGGCTATCGAAACGATGGGGCGTCAGGGCATTCCTGGCGCCCCATCGTGCTGAGCTCTCGACCCCACCTTGATGAGGGTTGTACCGTCCAGGGGTCGTGCTCCTACACTGACGCCACCATTGAATGAGGAAAAGGCACGCCATGCTCCGCTTCATCGCACGCCGGCTGGCGATTGCTATCGGGTTGTTGCTCGTGCTGTCGTTGCTGATCTACTGGTTGCTCGACATCGCCATGGATCCGCTGGACGACCTGCGCACCTCCCCGGCACTCAACCGTGACCAGCTGATCGAGCTGCGGGTGCAGTCCCTGGGCCTGGACCAACCCTGGTACCAGCGCTACTTCACCTGGCTGACCAACTTCGTCCGGGGCGACTTCGGCGTGGCCTGGCGCACCGGCCAGCGCGTCAACGACCTGCTCGGCGGTGCCGCGCTGACCTCGATCCAACTGGTGTTCGCGGCCACCATGATCGCACTGATTCTCGGTGTCACCATCGGCCTGTTGAGCGCGCTGCGCCAGTACACCACCTTCGATTACGCGATCACGTTCATGTCGTTCGTGCTGTACGCCCTGCCGATCTTCTGGGTGGCCGTGCTGCTCAAGCAGTACCTCGCGATCGGGGTCAACGACTACCTGAACAACCCTGTGCTGAATTGGCCGGCCGTGATCATCTTGTCGGTGGTGTCGGGCCTGTTCTGGGCCGGCGCGATCGCGGTGGGCCTGAAGCGCCAGGCGATCGTCTTCGGCTGCGCGTTCGCCGTGACGCTGGGGTCGCTGGTGTACATCCTGACCAGCGACTGGCTGCAGAACCCTCGCATCGGTGTGGTGGGCGTTGCCGTCATCGGCCTGGCCGTGGCCTACGCGGTCACGCTCATCTTCTCGGGCATCAACAACCGGCGGGCGCTCTACGCGGCGCTGACCACTGCGGTGGTCGGGGTGATCAGCTACATCGGCCTGCAGTGGTTGTTCTACTACGTGCCGATGAGCGAACTCTGGATGATCGGGCTGCTGGTGGTGGCCGTCGCGATCGCCTGCCTGATCGGCTGGCTGTGGGGCGGCCCCGACCGCGCCGTCTCCATGCGTGGTGCCGCCGTGGTGGCGGTGCTGATCTCGGTGGTGGTCTACGTCGACCGCGTGCTGCAGGGCTGGCAGATCTACATGAACGCCAGCGCGATCAACCGTCGTCCGGTCGCCACCATCGGCTCGCAGACCCCCAACCTGGGCGGCGACTTCTGGATCACCCAGCTGGACAAGTGGACCCACCTGTTGCTGCCCACCATCGCCCTGGTGCTGATCTCGTTCGCGGGCTACACCCGCTACCAGCGCGGCTCGATGCTCGAGGTGATGAACCAGGACTACATTCGCACCGCGCGGGCCAAGGGCCTCTCTGAGCGCCTGGTGATCGTGCGGCACGCGCTGCGTAACGCGCTGCTACCGCTGGCCTCCATCGTGCCGGTCGACTTCATCACCATGATCGGCGGCGCCGTGATCACCGAGACCATCTTCAACTGGGCCGGCATGGGCCGGCTGTTCGTCACCTCGCTGTACGGCAGTGAGATCGACCCGGTGATGGCCTACATCATGATCACCGGTGCCCTGGCCATGATGGCCAACCTGGTGGCCGACTTCCTGTACGGCATTCTCGACCCACGAATCAGGGTGAACGCATGAGCAACGACGACAACACCCGAGACGCCGCTGCCGACAAGCAGCGACCGGATCCGTTCCAGCCCGACGCGGCGATCGACGCCGACCCGCTCGCCACCCTGCCCGACGGCGGCGAACCCGACCAGGCCTTCGGTCGCGGCGAGGGCGTCGGCACGGCCAAAGAGGTCGAGGGGCTGTCCCAGGGCCAGATCGTCTGGGACCGCTTCATCCGGCACAAGGGCGCCATGGGCGGCGTGATCGCCCTCGCGTTGATCGCGCTGCTCGCACTGACGTCTCTGGGCGTGTTCGGCATTCCCGGCTGGTGGCGCATTCAGAACTACAACGCCAGCGGCGACGTGGTCAACGGTGCAGCGCCCACCCTCACCCTGTGGCCCTTCTCGCTCGGCGAGCATCCCTTCGGCCAGGACGACATCGGTCGCGACAACTTCGCCCTGGTGATGAAGGGCATTCAGACCTCGCTGATGGTGATGCTGGTGATGGGCTTCATCACCGTGCTGATCGGCGTGACCATCGGGGCGCTCTCGGGCTACTACCGAGGCAAGACCGACACCTTTCTGATGCGGTTCACCGACCTGATCATCACCTTGCCGGTGATCGTCATGGGCGCAGTTCTCGGCAAGCTGATCAACACGCTGCCCGACAAGATGAACTGGTCGTACGCCGTCACCCAGGCCATTCGCGACAACCTGCCGCTGCTGCTCGCCATCATGCTCGGCCTGGTGCTGTGGACGGGCCTGGCCCGGCTCGTGCGTAGCGAGTTTCTCACCCTGCGCGAGCGCGAGTTCGTGGACGCCGCCCGCGTCGCCGGGGCCAGCGACTGGCGGATCATCAGCAAGCACATCCTGCCCAACGCCGTCGGCGTGATCATCGTCAACACCACGCTGACCATGTCGGCGGCGGTGGTGCTCGAGGCCGCGCTCAGCTTCCTGGGCTTCGGAGTCAAGCCGCCGAGCGTCTCGCTGGGCATGCTGATCTCGCAGTACCAGGGTGCATTCGCCACCCGGCCCTGGCTGTTCTGGTGGCCGGGTGTGTTCATCATCCTGATCGCGCTCAGCATCAACTTCATCGGTGACGGGCTGCGCGACGCGTTCGATCCGCGCACCAAGAAGATCCCGTCCCAGCGGCAGATGGACAAGGCCATGGCCGAAATCGCCGCCGGCAACTCGAGCGCGGAGGCAGCCAAGTGAGCACCAACGACCCGATGGCTGCCGCCGCCAAGAAGCGGGGCCGCACCGGCAAGGACGCGGGTTCGCCCGACCTGAGCACCGCCCTGCGGCTGTCGAAAACGCTCGGCGGCCCGGTCAATCGGGGCGACGTCATTCTCCGGGTGCGCGATCTCAGCGTGAACTTCTGGGTGAACGGCGGGTGGTTCACCGCCGCCGATCGGCTCAACTACGACCTGGCGGCCGGCGAGGTGCTCGCCATCGTGGGCGAGTCGGGCTCGGGCAAGACCCAGTCGGCGATGAGCCTGATCGGCCTGCTGCCGCAGAACGGACGTGCGACCGGCTCGGCCAAGCTCAAGGACACCGAGCTGATCGGCATGACGCTCAACCAGTTGCAGCAGGTGCGTGGCAACGAGATCTCGGTGATCTTCCAAGAGCCGATGACGGCGCTCAACCCGGTGTACACCGTCGGGTTCCAGATCGTCGAGACGTTGCGCACGCACTTCGTGATGGCACCGTCCGTCGCCAAGCAGCGGGCGCTCGAACTGATGACCCTGGTCGAGATCCCCGACCCCGACGACAGCTTCGACAAGTTCCCGCATCAGCTCTCGGGTGGCCAGCGGCAGCGCATCATGATCGCCCAGGCGCTGGCGTGCGACCCCAAGCTGCTGATCGCCGACGAACCGACCACGGCGCTCGACGTCACCGTGCAGGGCGAGATTCTCAAGCTGATGCGCGAACTGCGCGAGCGGGTCACCGCAGCCATCATCCTGATCACCCACGACATGGGTGTGGTGGCCGACATGGCCGATCGCATCGTGGTGATGAAGGACGGCAAGGTCGTTGAGCACGGCACGTCCGACGACATCTTCAACCGCCCGCAGCACCCCTACACCAAGCAGCTGCTCGAGTCGGTGCCGCACCTGGGCTCGGCGACCGCCGAAGAGGCGCTCCCTGAGCCGCGGCTCTCGCTGGTGTCCGAGGGCGAGCGCGCCGGGGTGCCGCTGATGGACACCGACACGTCCATCACGCCCGCCCTGCTGATGGAGGACGTCGCGATCGAGTACCCCAAGGCGGGCCGGCGGGCGGCCTTCCGGGCGGCGCATCACGTCAACCTGCGCATCGATCCCGGCGAGGTGATCGGCCTGGTCGGTGAATCCGGCTCGGGCAAGACCACCATCGGACGCGCGGCGGTCGCCCTGCTGCCGGTTGTCGAGGGCAAGCTGACCATCAACGGCCGTGACATCACCGGCGCCAAGGCGTCCGAACTCAAGCCGTTCCGCAAAGAGGTCGGCATCGTCTTTCAGGATCCGGGGTCGTCGCTGAACCCGAGGTTGCCGGTGGGGGAGTCGATCGGCGAGCCGATCATGCTGCACCTGGGGCTGAAGGGCGCCGAGCTGTCCAAGCGGGTCGAGAACCTGCTCGAGAGCGTCCAGTTGCCGCGTTCGATGCGCAACCGCTATCCGCACGAGCTCTCGGGCGGCCAGCGTCAGCGCATCGGCATCGCGCGGGCGCTCGCTCTGCAACCCAAGCTGCTGATCGCGGACGAGCCCACCTCGGCCCTGGACGTGTCGGTTCAGGCCCGCGTGCTGAAGCTGTTCCAGGACCTGCAGGCCGAGTACGGCTTCGCCTGCATGTTCATCAGCCACGACCTGGCGGTCGTCGAGATGCTCAGCCAGCGGATCGCGGTGATGCGGCACGGGTATCTGGTCGAGGTCGGCCCCACCAAAGAGATCGTCTCCGACCCGCAGCACCCCTACACCCAACGCCTGCTGGCGGCGGTGCCGGTGCCCGACCCGGCCGAGCAGAGGCGGCGCCGCGAGTTGCGCGACGCGATTCTGGAGGAGCAGCACATCGTCAGCTGACGGGCAATGGGGACGGTTCCGTTCCCATTCAGCCAACCCCCGCCATCCTGAGCGCTCGCCCAACTACTTGGGGCTCGCGGAGCTCCGAAGTTGTCAACCTGGTGTGGACAGTTCGCGAGTGTTGATGCCGGTGGGTCCGACGGTGGGGGCTCGGGGTGCTTGTCGGAAGCGGTTGGGGTGTGCGGCGTGGTAGGCGTCGAGTTGTGCTTGCCGTCGGGCTTGGTCGGTGGCGACGGTGCCGTGGTAGACGGCAGCCGGGGTGTAGTAGCCGATGCCGGAGTGTCTGTGGTGGTTGGCGTATCGATCGAGGAAAGCTTGTGTCCAGGCGCGGGCGTGGTCGATGTCATCGAACCGGGGTGGGTGGTCGATGTCGTATTTGATGGTTTTAAACATGGATTCGGAAAACGGGTTGTCGTTGCTGACGCGCGGACGGGAGAACGATCCGGTGACGTGGTGGTCGTTGAAGACGCCGGCCAGGTCGGCTGAGCGCATCGCGGAGCCGTTATCGGCATGGACGACATCCACGTGGCCGTGTTGCTGGAACGCGCGCCGGAAGAGCCTTTTGGCGGCGTGGCTGGTGGTAGTGGGTTCGATCAGCCAGCCGGTCGGGAAGCGAGAGTAGACGTCGAGGATCAGCATCAACTGGTAACACTCGAGGCCTTCTGGGCCGCCGCACAACTCGGTCGCGTCCCAGGACCACAGTTGGTTCGGTCGGAACGCCTGCGCGGTCGGAGCGGGCCGTTTCCGGCGTGATCCGCTGCCTTGGCTCCGTTGCCGGCGGCGATCCCCGACCAGGTTCTCGGATCGGGCGATCCGGTAGAACGTGGCTTGCGAACAGCTCACCTGCCCGGCATCGAAACTGCGCCAATAGGTTTGCACGACCGACAGCTCGGCGTATTCATCCGCCACCAGCGACTCGATCACTTGGGCCCGCTCGGCCTCGGCCAGGGCCGCCGGCTGGTGCCGGTCACGATGCGGCACCGGCTCCGGCACCCGCCGATCGTGACAATAACCCCTGGTCAACCGATAGAAAGAGGCGCGTGGCAGGCCAGTGACACGACAGGCTCGGCTAATCGTCCAGCCCGCCGTCGTTGACAGCGCTGAGACCGCGTCGGTCAGGACAACTTGAGCCGCTTCAGCCATGACGCGTACTCGGTCGCGGACATCAACGCCGGCGGGATCTGCGAATCCGGTTCCGAGCTCTGAGTATGTCAACTTGACTTGGCCCCACCTGGACGGCTTGATGTGGCCCCACTTGTAGCGCGGGTGTGGGCGAGTCGGTAGCTGGTGGTGCCGGTTTCGATGATGGTGGCGTTGTAGGTGAGGCGGTCGACGATGGCGGCGCAGAGGCGTGGGTCGGTGAAGGTTTTGGTCCAGCCGCTGAAGGGTTCGTTGGATGCGAGCGCGATGGCGGTCTTCTTCGCGTTCGGTGAGGACTTGGAAGAGGAGTTCGGCACCGCGCCGGTCGAGTTGGAGGTATCCCAGTTCATCCAGGCAGAGCAGGTCGATCCGGCCGTAGCGGGCGATGACTTTGGTGAGGGCTCGGTCGTTGTCGGCTTCGGCGAGCTCGTTGACCAGGCGGGAGGCGAGGACGTAGCGGACCCGGTAGCCGGCTTCGGCGGCGGCGGTGCCGAGCCCGATCAGGAGGTGGGTTTTGCCGGTTCCGGGGTCCCCGATCAGGCACAGCGGTCGGCCTTCGCGATCCATTCGCCGCCGGCGAGGGTGTTGATGACGGCCGGGTTCAGGTTCGGGTTGGCGGTGTAGTCCAGGTCCTCGAGGCGTTTGGGGCGGGGGAAGCCGGCTTCGTGGACGCGGCGGGTGCGGCGGCGTTCGTCGCGGTCGTCGCACTCGGCGAGGAGTAGTTCGGCCAGGAAGCCTTGGTAGGTGTGCTGCTCGCGGGCCGCGACCTGGGCGGCGTGGCCGGCTTGTTCGCGGATGGTCGGCAACCTGAGGGTGCGGCAGGCGGTGTCGATGGCGACCTCGACGGCTTGGGGGGTCATGGCGGTCATGATGGGGTTCCTCCACTCAGCAGGGTGTCGTAGGCCTCGAGCGTCGGCAGGGGCCGGGTGTCGGTGGGGTAGGCGATCCGTCCGTCGCCGGTGACCAGGCCGAGCTGTGGGCGCGACATGGTTTCGCCGGCGCGGCGGACCTCGACCGCGACCGCCTCGGGAGACAGCGCCCCACCGCGAGGGCGGCCTCGACACCGGCCAGGACCTGACGGTGGGGATAGCTGCGGTGCAGCAGCAGCGCCTCGACCAGGCCTGGGTGCCGGTCTTGTCGCCGTAGCGGGCTTTCGCCGCGCTCCAGTACCGCTCGTGGGTGCTGGTGAACGCCCCACTCTTACGGGCCTGGACCAGCGCGGTCGCGCCGGGCAGCGCCCCGGGCTTGTAGGCCAACACCTCCAAGTAGTGGTCCAGGACCAGGCTGACCGACCCCCGGATCGTGGAGCGTTCGTGTTCGGCGACCAGCCGCGGCCCGTCGAAGATGAGCACGCTGGTGGCGCGCAGCAGCACCCGCACCTGACGGCCGACGTAACGGGCCGGCACCGAGTACTGGCATTGCCGAACGGTGACCCTGGCGTGCCGGTCCACCCGGGGCCGCAAGCTGAGCCCGGTTTCGAACGGCTCGACCGGCAATGCGCGCAGCAACACCTGTTCGGTGGCGAAGTCGTCGCCGACGGTGCTGACCCGCTGCCCAACCCGACGGTGATCATCCTTGGCGTCACACCGGGCGAGGTAGGCGTTCAGCTCGGCCAGCGTCTCGACGTTCGGCATCGGGACGGTGTGGGTGCGGCGGAACCGGCCACCCCTCCACCCCGCCCTTCTCGTGCGCCCCTCCACGCCGGGACGGCAGTAGAACACGTCGAAGCCGTAGTGGGACCTAAACAGCACCCACCGGTCGGACTCGATCCTGCTGCGGCCGGTCAACACCCGCGACACCGCCGCTTTCAGGTTGTCGTAGCGGATGTGGACCGTCGGGATCCCGCCGAGCTGCTCGAATGCGTAGCGGTGGCCGTCCAGGAACGCCTCCTGGGAACAGGTCGCGTAGGCGCGGTGGATCGCTTTGCCGGAATACGACAGGCGTAGCGTGAACAGGAACACCTTGGTCTTCACCCCGGCCCACACGATCCACAGATCAGCGAAATCGACCTCGGCCTCGGCGCCGGCGGGATGGGTTTGGGGCACGAACACCTCGGCCAGCTGCTTCCCGGCCTCGGTGGCGATCCGCGGCCGGGCCTCACGCACATAATCGCGGACCGTGGAGTAGGCCACCACCAGCTGGTGCTCCTCCAACAACCGGTCCCGGACCCGCAGCGCGTGTGACGCTGCTTACGCGGCGCATCCAGATCCGCCCGGAGCATCGCATCAATCAGAGGCTTCACCGGGTCCAACACCGGCGCCGCCCGACCGGCACCTTCCGTGCCGGCGGCTCGGCCGCGGCCAACGCTTGCCGCACGGTGCGCCGATGGACCCCATGCCGCACCGCCAACTCGCGGATCGACACATCCGGATCATCCCGACGGTCCCGACGGATCGCTTCAAACACCCTGACACGACTCCCAACAGACACGCTGGCCCCTTCACCGACGACGACGAACACCTCGTCGCCAGCCTGAAGTGGGGCCAGATCAGACCGTCATAACCGCCCCGGCGTGTCATACCCGGGGCCAGATCGGACCGTCACGGTGGGGCCAAATCAGAGTGTCATTTCCAGAGCTCGTCGTGATCCCCTCCAAGAGCTCGAACGCTTTTCCCAGGATCTCGGTTGCCGCTTCGGCCTGAGCGGTCTTGCGCCGCAGCGTTTCATTCTCGGCCCGCAATCGAGCCAACTCGGCACGCATCTGACCCACATCCGAGCGGCTCGCCACCCGCTGCTGAGACTGCTCCAGCTCGCCGTTATCCCGCGCCCGCACCCACGCATAGACGGTGTTCCGATCCAGTCCGTACTCCCGCAATAGCCGCGTCTTCGCACCCCGCTCAACGCACCCATCCCACGCGCGCAAGAACTCCACCCGAAACTCCAACGAAAAGCGTCGATGCCCCCCAGCCGACATCCCCGGCTCCACACTGATCTGACCCACGCCCTGCCCTCCCACTCGCGAACTGTCTCACCCCCAGGTTGACAGCGGGGGAGCTTGGCGAGCCCCAAATGGTTCGGCGAGCGAAAGCGGCGGCAGTTTCCGTTGAACGGGGAAAGGAACCTTCCGCCGGGCGCGTCGAAAAGGTTTCGCGCTCGACCTGCTCGCAGTCGCCGCAGGTACGCAAAGATGCTGTCATGGTCGAGAGCATCGGGGCCGGCAAACGCATCGGCATACTGACCAGCGGCGGTGACGCTCAGGGAATGAACGCGGCGGTGCGGGCGGTCGTCCGTACTGCGCTCACCCTCGGAGCCGAGGTGTACGCCATCTTCGAGGGCTATCAGGGCATGATCGACGGCGGCGAGGGCATTCGCCGGTTCGGTTGGGACGACGTCGGCAACGTGCTGCATCGGGGCGGCACAGTGATCGGAACGTTTCGCTGCAAGCAGTTCCGTGAGCGGGACGGACGGCGCATCGCGGCCCGCAACCTGGTGAACTGCGGTATCGACCGGCTGGTGGTGATCGGTGGCGACGGCAGCCTGTCGGGCCTGGACGCCTTCCGCACCGAATGGCGCGAGCTGCTGGCTGAACTGGTGGCTGCGGGCGAACTCGAGCAGCAGGTCGCCGACGCGCATCCCGCCCTGATGATCGCCGGGCTGGTCGGCAGCATCGACAACGATCTGGTCGGCACCGACATGACGATCGGCGCCGACACCGCCCTGCACCGCATCGTCGGCGCGATCGACGACCTGGCCAGCACCGCCGCCAGCCACCAGCGCAGCTTCGTCGTCGAGGTGATGGGCCGGCACTGCGGTTACCTGGCCCTGATGGCCGCCGTCGCCGGCGGCTGCGACTACGTGCTGATCCCCGAGGCGCCGCCCGAGCAGGGCTGGCAGGAGCGCATGTGCGGCGAACTGGCGCGGGGCCGGGCGGCCGGCCGGCGCGACTCGATCGTGGTGGTCGCCGAGGGCGCCACCGACCGCGAAGGCAACCCGATCACGTCCGAGCAGGTGCGGCAGATCATCGAGGACCGGCTCGGCGAGGACGCCCGGGTGACGATTCTCGGTCACGTGCAGCGCGGCGGCACGCCCAGCGCGTTCGATCGCTGGTGCTCCACCTGGCTCGGTTTCGAGGCCGCGAAGGCCCTGCTCGAAGCGGACGGAAGCAGCGAGGGCCACGTGTTCGGCATCCGCGGCAACCGGGTCAAGGCCGTTCCGCTGATGGAGGCGGTGCGCAACACCCGCGAGGTGCCGCAACTGATCGAGGCGGGGGACTACCCCGCGGCGATGGCCAAGCGCGGATCGTCCTTCGTCACCATGGGAAGGCTGTTCGCCGAGTTGACCGAGCCGAGCCGGGTGACCGTCGCCGAGGGCGCCAAGCGTATCGGCATCATTCACGCCGGCGGCCTCGCGCCGGGCATGAACACCGCGGCCCGCGCGGCGGTGCGGCTGGGCATCAGTCGTGGCCACACCATGCTGGGCATTCGGGACGGCTTCCCGGGGCTGCGCGACGGCAGCATCGGCGAGCTCAGCTGGGGCGACGTCGAGGCATGGACGGCCGACGGCGGCGCCAACCTGGGCCTGCGGCGCACCGTTCCCACCATCGAGGAGTTGTACCCGATCAGCCGGCAGCTCGAAGACCACCACGTGGACGCCCTGCTGATGATCGGCGGGTGGAACGGCTACCAGTCGGTGAATCTGCTGCACAGCGAACGCGATCGCTACCCGGCCTTCCGCATTCCGATGATCTGCCTGCCGGCCAGCATCGACAACAACCTGCCGGGCTCGGAGCTCGCGATCGGGGCCGACACCGCCCTCAACGTGATCGTCGAGGCCATCGACCGCATCAAGCTCTCCGCCTCGGCCACCAAGAGGTGCTACGTGGTCGAGATCATGGGCCGCTACTGCGGCTACCTGGCCCTGATGGGGGGGCTGGCCGGCGGATCCGAGCGGGTGTATCTGCATGAAGAAGGCATCACCCTCGACCGGCTCAACGACGACGTGCACTGGGTGCGCAGCTCGTTCGAGGCGGGCCGTTCACTGTTCCTGGCGGTGCGCAACGAACGAGCCAACGAGTTGTACACCACCGATGTGATCGCCCGGCTGTTGCAGGCCGAGGGCGGCGGGTTGTACGACGTGCGCCAGGGCGTCCTGGGTCACCAGCAGCAGGGTGGATCACCCAGCCCGTTCGACCGGCTGATGGCCACCCGGCTGGCCGGTCACGCGCTGGAGAAGCTCGCCGAACAGTTCGCCGTCGGCGCGGACGGCAGCTACCTGGTCGGGTTGACCGGATCGACGATCCAGGACGTGCCGGTCGAGACGATGATGACGCTGATGGACCGTACGTACCGTCGGCCCAAGCAGCAGTGGTGGCTGCAGCTGCGCGACGTCGTCCGAGCGGTGGCCGAAGAGCCGGAGGCTGGGGCGTAGCTCGCCAACGTGGGGGCGGCGACGGGTATTGGGGACGGTTCCTTTCCCCGTCGGATGGTCGGTGCCCGACGGGGAAAGGAACCGTCCCCATTCCCGGTCGGAGCCGCATGTCCTCAGTCGGTGATGACCACCGGAATCGTGCCCGTGGGCGGTGGGGCCAGCAGCAGGCCGACGCTGCTCGGGCCGAGCTGAACATCCCCATCGCGCAGGCTCACCTCGCCGAAGAAAGCCAGCAGCTCGGCGTCCGGGGCCACCGAAAGGGTCCCCGGCGCATCCCCCAGGTTCGCCAGCACGTTCACCTCGCCCCGCCGCACCAGCAGCAGGTCGTCCACCCGGGCCACCGACCCCTCACCCAGTGCGGACGAGCGCAGGTCGGGCAGCTGGCGGCGCAGCCGGATCAGCGTGCGGTACCAGTCCAGCATCTGTTCGTGCTCGCCCTGATGCACCTCACTCCAGTCGAGGGTGGACGCCTCGACGGTGCCCGGGTCCTGCGGATCCGGCACGTTCGCGGCCCAACCGTGCTCGGCGAACTCGGCCTGCCGGCCCTCGCGGATCGACTCGGCCAGCGCCTCCTCCTGGTGATCTGTGAAGTACTGCCAGGGCGTGGACGCCGCGAACTCCTCGCCCATGAACAGCATCGGCGTGTAGGGCGAGGTGAGCAGCAGCGTGGCGCCGATCGCGGCGCGTCCGATGCCGGCCAGCTGGCTGAGCCGCTCGCCGGCGGCCCGGTTGCCGATCTGGTCGTGGGTCTGCAGGGACGCCACGAAGCGCCAGCCCGGCGTCACCGACGCTTCGACCGGACGTCCGTGGCGACGTCCGCGGAACGACGAGAACGTGCCGTCGTGAAAGAAAGGGGAGTGTCCGAGCACCTTGGTCAACGCCTGCGGGTCGGCGAAGTCGGCGTAGTAGCCCTGTGCCTCGCCGGTCAGCGCAACGTGCAGCGCGTGGTGAATGTCGTCGGCCCACTGGCCGTCCAGGCCCATGCCACCGGCCCCGCCCGGCCCACGGGGGGCGACCGTCGCCGGATCGTTGCGGTCCGACTCGGCGACCAGCACCCGCAGCACACCGGTGGCCGCGCCGACCTCGGCGGTGACCTGGGCCAGCTCTTCCAGCAGGTGTACCGCCTCGTCGTCGTGCAGGGCGTGCACCGCGTCGAGGCGCAGGCCGTCCAGGTGGTATTCGCTCAACCACTGGCGCAGGTTGTCGCCGAAGTAGGCACGCACCTCGTCGCTGCCGGGGCCGTCCAGGTTGACCGCGACGCCCCACGGCGTCTGGTGGCGTTCGGTGAAGTAGGGGCCGTAGCGGGGCAGGTAGTTGCCGTCGGGGCCGAAATGGTTGTAGACCACGTCCAGCCAGACCGCCAGGCCGTGCGCGTGCGCGGCGTCCACGAAGCGGTGCAGCCCGTCGGGGCCCCCGTACGGCTCGTGCACCGAGTACAGGCCGACGCCGTCGTAGCCCCAGCCGCTGCGGCCCGGAAACGACGCGACCGGCATCAGCTCGATCACGTCGACGCCCAGGTCGGCCAGATGCTGCAGGTGCGCGATGGCGGCATCGAAGGTGCCTTCGACAGTGAAGGTGCCGATGTGCAGCTCGTAGGCCACCGAGCCCTTCAGCGGCGTGCCCGCCCAGTCGTCGTCGGTCCAGGCGAAGGTGCCCGTGTCGACCACGGCGGTAGGGGCATGGACGCCGTCCGGCTGCCGCATGCCGCGCGGATCGGGCATCGCGGCGCCACCGTCCAGCGCGAAGGCGTACCGGCCGTCGCCCGGCTCGGCGTCGACGCGCCACCAGCCGCCGCCGACCTCGCGCATCGGTTCGACCCGGTCACCCTGGGCGCCCAGCACCAGCTCGACCCGCTCGGCTGCGGGCGCCCACACCGTGTAGGGATGCAGCATCACGGCTCCCGGGTGAGCAGTGCGACGGGCAGGGTGGCCAGCAGATCCGGGGCTTCCACCGCGGCCTCGAAGCGATAGCCGGTCAGGGCGTCGGTCCAGTTGCCGGGGGGCAGGGTCACGGTGCCGGACGGGGCGGCGTGGGCGAGCCGGTGCACCACCACGATCACGTCGTCGCCGCGGGCGAAGCCGAGCAGCGTGGCGTCCAGGTCGAGCGGACGGTAGCCGGTCACGAACAACTCCGGACGCTCGCGCCGCAGTCGCAGCGTCTGCGCGGTGACCAGCAGTTTCTCGTCATCGAGCGAATCGACGGTGCCGCCGTCGTCCAGGCGCGTCAGCCGTGAGCGGCGTTCGGCGAAGTCGATGTCGGAGCGGTTGTCGGGGTCCACCAGGGTGAGCCTGACCTGTTCGGCACCCTGGTAGGTGTCGGGTACGCCGGGCAGAGTGAGTTGCACGAGCTTCTGGGCCAGGATGACGGTGCGGATGGCGCTCAGGTTGTCGTGCACGGCCGCCGTGATCGCCCGGCCCAGCTCGTTGCCGTCCAGAATCGCCCGGCCCAGGGCCAAGACGCGTTCTTCGTAGTCAGGATGCGGATCCAGCCAGCTCGTGTGCCGCTTGGCCTCGCGGATCGCCTTGGTCAGATAGGCGTCCAGGCGCTCGGCAGTGATCGGCCCGACGCCCGCGACGCTCTGCCAGACCAGGTGGGCGGTGGGCGCGTCCACACCGTGCTGCACGGCAGCCTCGGACGCCAGCCGGCTGAGGGTCGTCCAAGCCTCGGCGTCGCCGGCCAGCGCGATCAGCCGGGCCCGGACGTCCTCGCTGCGCTTGGTGTCGTGGGTGGACAGGGTGGTCATGCCGAGCGGCCAGTGCTCGGCCTGGTGGGTGGCCCAGGCGTGCAGGTCGGCGGTGCCGGGGTGCTCGCCGGTGATCGGGTCGAAGCCCACCTCATTGAGCGCGCACAGCCGATGCCAGCGGTAGAAGGTGGTGTCTTCGATTCCCTTGGCCATCACCGGCCCGGTGGTCTGCTGGAACCGCACGCACAGGTCGGCGGCAGCGGCGCGATCGCCCGGTGCGGTCTCCGGACGCTGGAGCACCCCGACCACCGCAGCAGCCGTGGCAGCGAGCCCGGGGTGCTGTTCGCCGACCCGGCCCAGCGCCTCGTGCAGCGGTGCGACCAGCTGCGCGTCGGGATCGACCCCAGGGGTCACGTAGGCCCGGTAGACGGCCACGTCGACCAGCAGTTCGCCCAGAGCCGCGCGCAGTTCGACCGGATCGAGGTCGGGCAGCGCGGCGATCGCGGACCGGTGCAGCCGGTTCAGCTCGGGCTGCAGGAGCGTATCGAGCACCTGCCGCTTGCTCTGTTCGGTGCACAGCGCAAGGGACGGTTGCCCGCCGGTTCGTGACCAGGCCGCGGTCACGGCGTCGACGGTGCCCGGATCGACCAGTGCCGTGGTGAGCGCGGCTGCCGCGTCGTAGCCGGTGGTGCCGGCGCACGCCCAGTCCGGCAGCTGCTCTGCGCCCTCCAGGATCTTCTCCACCCAGATCGGGGTGCCGGGGCGGCAGCCGGCGGCCAGGCGTTCGAGGTAGCCACCCGGGTCGGCCAGGCCGTCGGGATGGTCGACCCGAAAGCCGTCGATGACGCCGGCATGGTGCAACTCGAGCAACAGCGCGTGGGTGGCGTCGAACACCTCCGGCAGCTCGACCCTGATCGCCACCAGCTGGTCGACCTCGAAGAAGCGCCGGTAGTTGAGCACGTCCGCGGCCTGGGTGTGGGCGGCGAGCAGCCAGTGCTGAGCGTCCAGCAGCTCGGCCAGGTCGGTGGTGGGCGGGGCGTCCGCGCGCAGGGGCAGCACATGGTCGTAGTAGCGCAGCACCGGCAGGCCGGCGGCGGGGCCCTCGTCAGGGCGTCCGGTGTCGAGGGCGAGCGAGCCTTGAGCCAGCTCTGCGTCCAGCGTGTCGCCCAGGATCGGCAGCCCGAACCGTCCGTTCAGGTGGTCCCAGTCGACGTCGAACCAGTGCGCGTACGCCGACTCACGGCCGTGCCGCAGCACGTCCCAGACCGGGGCGTTGCGCCACTGGGGGGCCACCAGCGCCATGTGGTTCGGCACGAGGTCGACCACGAGGCCCAGATCGTGCTGATGGCACGCTCCGGCCAGGCGTTCCAGAGCGGCACGTCCGCCGAGTTCGGGGTCGATCGCGGTGTGATCGAGCACGTCGTAGCCGTGCACCGAGCCCGGCACGGCGGTCAGGATGGGGGCCAGGTACACGTGGCTGACGCCCAGCTCGGCCAGGTAGGGCACGGTCGAGCGGGCATCGTCCAGGGTGAAGCCGGCGTGCAGTTGCAGCCGGTAGGTACCGGTGAAGGCGCGGGGCGGGGTGAAGGGGGTCACCCGGGCCATTCTGGCAAGGACCGGGCAGCCGGTGCGAATCGTCCCGAACCCGTAGGGTTGCCGGGTGGCATTTCTGCTGGCGGGCGAGGCTCTGCACCTGGAGTATCCGACCCGGGTGGTGTTCGACGGAGTGACCGCCGGGGTCAACGAGGGCGACCGCATCGGCATCGTCGGACGCAACGGCGACGGCAAGTCGTCCCTGCTCGGTCTGCTCTCCGGACGGGTGGCCCCGGATTCCGGGCGTGTGCTGGTACGCGGCGGCGTCCGGATCGGGGTGCTGGACCAGTCCGACACCCTGGACGGCGCCGTCACCCTCGGGCACGCAATCGTCGGCGACACCCCCGAGCATGTCTGGGCGGGCAATGCGTTGGTACGCGACGTGATCGCCGGGCTGGTGCCCGACCTGCCCTGGGACGCCGTGATCGACACGCTCAGCGGAGGGCAGCGCCGCCGGGTGGCACTGGCCGCGCTGCTGGTCGGCGACTGGGACGTGCTGATGCTCGACGAGCCGACCAACCACCTCGACGTGGAGGGCATCTCGTGGCTGGCCGCGCATCTGAAGATTCGTTGGGGGCGCACGGCGGGCGGGCTGTTGGTGATCACCCACGATCGCTGGTTCCTGGACGAGGTCGCCACCGCCACCTGGGAGGTGCACGACCAGCTGGTGGAGCCGTTCGACGGCGGCTATGCGGCCTATGTGCTGCAGCGGGTGGAACGCGACCGGCAGGCGGCGTCCATCGAGGCGAAGCGGCAGAACGTGCTGCGCAAAGAGCTGGCGTGGTTGCGCCGGGGAGCCCCGGCGCGCACGTCCAAACCGAAGTTCCGCATCGAGGCGGCCAACCAGCTGATCAGCGACGTGCCGCCGCCGCGTGACCAGCTGGAGCTGTCCCGGTTGGCCACCGCGCGGCTGGGTAAGGACGTGGTGGACCTGCACGACGCGGGGGTGTCGTTCGGCGACAAGCAGGTGCTGCGGCACGTCGAATGGCACATCGCGCCGGGGGAGCGCACCGCGATCCTCGGTGCCAACGGCAGCGGAAAGTCCACCCTGCTGGGGCTGATCGCCGGCACAGTCGCGGCGACGGCGGGGCGGGTGAAGCGCGGCAAGACGGTGCAGATCGCCGTGCTCGATCAGCAGTTCCGCGAGCTGGCCGAGATCGCGGGCGATCTGGTGCGCGACGTGCTGGCCCGGGCGCGCACCAGCTATCTGGTGGCCGGACGCGAACTCACCCCGGCCCAGCTGCTGGAGCGGCTCGGGTTCGCCCGCGAGCACCTCTCAGCCCGGGTGGGTGAGCTGTCGGGCGGTCAGAAGCGGCGCCTGCAGCTGCTGCTGGTGCTGCTGTCGGAGCCCAACGTGCTGATCCTCGACGAGCCGTCCAACGACGTGGACACCGACATGCTGGCCGCGCTGGAGGACCTGCTCGACTCGTGGCCGGGCACCCTGCTGGTGGTGTCGCACGACCGCTACTTCGTCGAGCGGGTGACCGACCAGCAGTACGCGATTCTGGACGGACGGCTGCGCCACCTGCCCGGCGGGGTGGATGAGTACCTGCTGCTGCGGGCGGCCGAGACAGCCGTCGGTGCCGCCAGGCCCGCTGCGGACGCGGCGGCCGGCGACGCGAAGGCGTCCGCTGCGCAGGTGCGGGCGGCCCGCAAGGAGTTGACCTCGACCGAGCGCAAGCTGGACAAGCTGGCGGCGCAGGTGGCGACGCTGCACCAGAAGATGGCCGAGCACGACGCTGCGGACTACACCGGGCTGGCGGCCCTGGACGTCAGGGTCAAGGCCGCCGAGGGCGAGATCACCGAGCTGGAGGAACGCTGGCTGGAGCTGTCCGAACTGGCGGACTGAGCGACCTTGGGGGGCCCGGATAACAGGGTGAGTTTGGGCACCTCAGACAGACGGTGCCCAAACTCACAGCGAGTGGATCGGTGCCGGTGTCAGCGGCCGCGCATCGCCCGGTTGACGCCCTTCATCGTGGGCATCGGGCCGCGTGGCACCGGAATCTTGGGCCGCATGGCGTCCAGCGCCTTGAGTCGCTGCTTGACCTCGTTGAGCTGGTGCGGCTGCAACGCCTTGGGCAGCTTCTCCAGATGCTTCTGCAGCCCATCCAGCGGCACCTGGCCCTTGTCTTTGCCGACCAGCACAGTGGTGACCGGAACCCCGTAGGCGACCTGCTCGTGCTTCTTGGATTCGGTGGCCAGCAGGGCACGGGTGCGCGAGGGGTTGCCCTCGCCGACCAGCACGATGCCGGGCGCTCCCATCACCCGGTGCACGACGTCCAGCTGCCGGGTGGCGGCGATGCCGACCTCATAGGTGAACTTGCGCTTGTTGAGCAGCTGAAAGGCCACCTCGGCCGACCCCGCCTGGCCCTCGTAGCGCTTGAAGTTGGCCTTCTTGACCCGCCAGGTGAGCACGTAGAGGGCCGCGACCAGCGCGAACATGACGCCGGTGATCAGCCACAGCCACCACGGCTGCAGCCAGAACCCGAGTGCGAGCATCAGCACGATCGGGCCGACCACGGCCGCCAGGGTCCACCACTTCAGTTGCGGATCGAGTTCACTGGTGCGCTTGAACGCCTCGATGACCTGCTTGACGCGCCCCCAGTCGCGCGGGTCGTCGGAGGTCTTCTTGCGCAGCTTCTCGGCCTTGCGTTCGACCTTCTGCTGCTGGGCGAGGGCTTTCGCCTTCTCACTTGCCATTCGCGCTCCCGGTGGTGATCGTGTCTCTGGCGAGGCGCCGGCGGGCCTCCAGCGCCGTACGGTACAGGCGTCCGGCCCGGTACGACGAGCGGACGAGCGGTCCGGACAGTACGCCCGGGAAGCCGATCTCGGTGGCCTCCTGCTCGAGCTCGGCGAACTCGTCCGGCGTGACCCAGCGGTCGATCGGGTGATGCCGGGGCGACGGCCGCAGGTACTGGGTGATGGTGATCAGCTCGGTGCCCGCGTCGTACAGGTCGCGCAGTGCCTGGCTGACCTCGGCCCGGGTCTCGCCCATGCCCAGGATCAGGTTCGACTTGGTGACCAGCTGCTCGTCGCGCGACCAGCGCAGCACCTCGAGCGAACGGTCGTAGCTGAAGCCCGGACGGATCCGGCGAAAGATGCGCGGCACGGTTTCGACATTGTGCGCGAACACCTCGGGACGGGTGTCGAACAGTTGCTGCAGCAGCTCACGTTTGCCGGAGAAGTCGGGGGCCAGCATCTCGACGCCCACCCCGGGGTTGACCCGGTGGATCTGCCGGATGGTCTCGGAGTAGAGCCAGGCGCCTTCGTCTTCGAGGTCGTCGCGGCACACGCCGGTGACGGTGGCGTAGCGCAGGCCCATGGTCTGCACCGACTCGGCGACCCGCAACGGTTCGCCCCGGTCATACCCGGACGGCTTGCGCGACTCGATCTGGCAGAAGTCGCAGCGCCGGGTGCACGAGTCGCCGCCGATCAGGAAGGTGGCCTCGCGGTCTTCCCAGCACTCGTAGATGTTGGGGCAGCCGGCCTCCTGGCACACGGTGTGCAGGTCTTCGTCCTGAACCAGCTTCATCAGGTCGCGGTATTCGGGACCCATATGGGCGGTGGTGCGGATCCACGGCGGCTTGCGCTCGATCGGGGTCTGGCTGTTGCGCACCTCGAGGCGCAACAGCTTGCGGCCAGCCGGCGGGCTGCTGGGCGCGGGGCTGACGGCTTCGTCTGCAAGGGTCACCTGGTCATCCTATCCCGGTTGGTCCCCGGTGCTTGAGGGGTTGCCTGCGCCCTCAGCGAACCCGTGCCGGCCGGGCCGGCTCGCCACCGGCCGGCCCGGTGTGAAGGACCGATTGCGCCGGTGCTGCGCGCGCGAAGGCGGGCGGGCCGGATCGGCTCAGGTGGTCGGATGCCCCTGGTCGTCGGTGCTGCCGGCCTGGCTGGAGAACCGGGGCAGGAACGCGACGAACGATCCGTCCGGGCGCTGGACGGCGACCGCGCCGTCCTGCCAGATGCCGTTGGTAGCTGCCCAGCGGGAGCCCAGCGGGTCGCCCTGGTTCTGGTGCACGTTGTGCACCCCCAGCCCGGAGGTGAACGGCTCGCCCCACACCAGCACCGGGCCGCCGATGGTGAGGATCTGTTCCAGTGCCGTGCTCGCTTCGAGGTTCGTGCCTGATCGCCACGGCCGGTAGATGACGCTGATCCAGCGCCACAGCGGCGTCCAGCCGAGAACGGGGCGGTTGGTCCAGGCCGGCCGGATGAACCGGATCGTCCGGGCGATCGGGTGCCTGATGTGGTCGAGCGCCCCGGACGTGGCGACGCTGGACAGCGGATGCCAGCCCACCACCGCACTGGCGGACGGCCCCAGGTCGGCCGCGCTGGCCGGCACCACTTTCCACTGCACGCCGGTGGCTGACTGGTGACTGTCCACGTCCACCGCGGCCTTGTAGGTCGCTCCCGCGACATCGATGGTGAGCATCACGTGGTACCAACTGCCCTGGTTGTCGGGGCGGTCCCGCTCGTGCGCCACCAGCGTGCCGACCAGAACTCCGTAGCCGTGCTCCAGCGGCATGGCGACCTCCCTCTTTCGGCGAAAGAGCGACGAGGTTGCCGGGCTGATACCTCAGCCCGGATCCACCGTTCTGCGCCTACTGCGCGACCCCATCCGGGCGTCCTGGCTGCGCCGGCCACGCTCTACAGACGACCCGGTATGCCCTCGCGCGGACCGGCTGCCCAGCCCACCCGTCTGGTGCCGCTCGCTACGGCGCCCATCGGTGGATCCGGGCTCAGCCGCGGGCGAACTCCGGCAGGCGGTGGTAGGGCCGCAGCGCCAGCAGCTCGCTCAGGTGCGGCTCGATGGCGTGGGCCACCTCGACCAGGGACGGCGGGGGCGTGCTCAGTTCGGCGGCCATGGCGGTGACCCCGGCGTCGGCGATCCCGCAGGGCACGATGTTGTCGAAGCCGCCCAGCTGGCCGGTCACGTTGAGGGCGAAACCGTGCATGGTGGTCTGTTTCGAGACCCGGATGCCGATCGCGGCGATCTTGCGCTCCGGACGTCCGTTGCCGGGTTTCAGCCACACGCCGGTGCGGCCGTCCACCCGTCCGGTGTGAATGCCGTAGTCGGCGAGCACGCGGATCAGCGCCTCCTCGACCCGTCGCACGTAGTCGACCACCCCGATGCTCCGGGGCAGGAAGATGATCGGGTAACCGACCAGCTGGCCGGGGCCGTGCCAGGTGATCTTGCCGCCGCGATCGACATCGACCACGGGGGTGCCGTCGAAGGGACGCTCGTGCGGCTCGGTGCGGCGTCCGGCTGTGTAGACGGGTTCGTGCTCGACGAACAGCACCTGCGGCGGCAGTTCGCCCGAGGCGACCCGGGCGTGGATCTCGCGCTGGTGGTTCCAGGTCGGAATGTACGGGCTCAACCGCTCGCCCAGGCCCAGGTGGTGAAACTGGACGGGCCGCTCATCGGCCGTCTCGCGCGCGGACATCCCCGCAGTCTATGCCTGGGCCGGGCCGGGGCCGATCGCCCGTCACCGCCACGGGGCGCCACCAAGGGCGGGATCGGGCGCGACTGCCGCTTTGTAGAGCGGCAGTCGTGGTGTTGGTCACCAGCAGTGCCGGCTCGCGTGATCGGGTGGGCCGCGATCGTGAACACCTGCGCACGCGCGGGCGCACGCTGAGAGTGTGATGACTGCGGACCTGCTGGCACTCGATATCTTCAGCGCCGACGCCGCCGGTCGAGCCGGCGTCAGCACCTTCGAGCTGAAGCAGGCGGTGAAGAACGGTACGGTGCTTCGACTCAAGCGCGGGTGGTACACGGGGCAGCGGCCGCAGTGGCCCTCGGATCGGCATCGGCTCAGGGTGCAGATCGAGTGGGTGAGCGGGCGAACGTGGTGGCCAGCCACTACTCTGCGGCCGCCGCGTCCGGCCTACCTGTTCATCGACCCGATTGGCGCACCGTCCACCTGATGCGCACCGACGAGCAAGGGCCGCGCACCCGCTCCGGTCTGGTCATTCATGCACGAGTGCAGGCGCAACCCGGGCTGGCGCTGGCCATCGCGCAGACCGCGCTGACGTGCCCGGTCTCGGGGTTGATGGCCTTTGATGCCGCGCTCCATGCCGAGCGTGTGACCGCGGCCGAGGTGGCAGCAGTGGCGAAGAGTCTGGCTGGACTGCCCGGGTTCGCACACCTGACGCCGGTCTTGCGGTTGGGTGATGCACGCCGTGAATCGCCCCTGGAGTCACGAACGGCACTCACCTATGACGGGTGGAACCTGCCGCTCGATCCGCAGTTCATGGTGCCGGGTACGCGGTTTCGTGCCGATGGCCGCATCGTCGGCACCGCGGTGCTGGTCGAGAGTGACGGCGAAGGTAAGTACGACGACCCGGGCGCCGGTTTTCGCGAGAAGGTGCGCGAGGACGACTTGCGCACCCACGGGTGGGAGGTGGTGCGGGTCACCAGCGATCTGCTGGATCGGCCTGCGATGTTGCTCGCCCGCACCCGCACCGCGCTGAGGCTGGCCGAACGCCGCCGGGCCGCGTGAGTACTAACCGGCAGCAACCCTCTGCGTTGTCCACTGCCGGGTTCTGGCGCGGGTGCCGCTCTGCAAAGCGGCTGTGGTGGCGCTCGGTGCCAGTGGTGCCGGGTCACGTGTTCCGGACGGGGCATGGCTGATGCCCGCCACCAGGGTGACGGGCATCAGCTGCCGAACGCGTGCTGCTACAGGCCCAACTCGCCGCCGAAGTCGCCGGCCTCCAGGCGGGCCTTGACCACCGAGAGGAACCGCGCGGCATCCGCACCGTCCACCAGGCGGTGGTCGTAGCTGATCGAGAGGTACATCATGTCGCGGATCGCGATCACCTCACCGAGCGCCGGGTCCTTGATCACCATCGGCCGCTTCACCAGGGCGCCGGTGCCGAGAATGGCCGCCTGCGGCTGGTTGATGATCGGGGTGTCGAACAGGGTGCCCGCCGAGCCGTAGTTGGTGATCGTGAACGTGCCGCCGCTGAGCTCGTCGGGCGAGATCTTGTTGCCGCGCGAGCGGGACGCCACGTCGCCGATCTTTTTGGCCAGGCCGGCCAGGCTGAGATCGCCCGCATCGCGGATCACCGGCACCAGCAGGCCACGATCGGTGTCGACCGCGATCCCCAGGTGTTCGGCGGCGTGGTAGGTGATCGTGCCGGCCTCGACGTCCATGCTGGCGTTGACCTTGTCGAACTGCTTCAGCGCCTCACACACGGCCTTGCAGATGAACGGCAGGTACGACAGCGACGCACCTTCGCGCGCCTTGAAGTCGTCCTTGGCCCGCGCCCGCAGGTTGCTGATGTTGGTCAGGTCGACCTCGACCGTGCCGGTCAGCTGGGCCGAGATCTGCAGCGATTCGACCATGCGCTTGGCGATCACCGAACGCATCCGGCTGATCTTCTCGGTGGTGCCGCGCTTGGACCCTTCGGGCGCTGCGGCCGGCTTTGCGGCAGCCGGGGCGGCAGCAGCCGGGGCAGCGGGGGCCGCTGCGGCCGGTGCCGGCGCCTCCGCAGCCTTCTTGGCGGCCTCGGCTGCGGCGAGCACGTCCTGCTTGCGGACGCGCCCGCCCACACCGGTGCCCGCCAGGCCCGCCAACTGCACGCCGTGCTGGGCTGCGAGCTTGCGCACCAACGGGGTCACGTAGCCGATGTCATCACCCGAATCGGCGGCGGGTGCGGACGGGGCGGGCGCAGGCGTAGCAGCAGCCGGCTCCGGCTCCTTCGCCGGCTCCGGCTTCGTCTGCTGCGCCGCAGCCGCGGCGGGGGCCTCGGCGCCCGCCTGCTTGGCCACCTCTTCGTTCTTCTTCTCGTCGCTCTCGCTGATGCCGTCGCCCCGCGGCTCGGCCGGCGTCTCGCCGGACACCTCGGGGGCCGCGGACGGAGCTTCGGCCTGGGCCGGAGCCGCACCCGGTTCACCGATGACGGCGATCACGGCACCGACGGTGGCCACTTCGTCCTCGCCGATCCTGATCTCGAGGATCACACCCGCAGCGGGGGACGGGATCTCGGTGTCGACCTTGTCGGTGGAGACCTCGACGATCGGCTCGTCCGCCTCGACGGTGTCGCCGACAGCTTTCAGCCAACGCGACACGGTGCCCTCGGTGACCGACTCGCCGAGCTGCGGCAACGTCACGTCCGTGGTTGCACCGCCACCGCCGCCGGCGGCCGGCTTCGGCTCGGGGGCATCCGTGGAGGGCGCCTCGGCCACCGCGGGGGCAGCAGGTTCTTCGGCGTCGGCCTCGGCGGCCGGCACGTTCTCGGCGGCGGCGGGAGCCGCAGCTTCGGCCGAGCCCGCTGCGGAGTCATCGGACCCACCGGACCCACCGGCCTCGCTCGGGTCGCCGATCAGGGCGAGCACGGCCCCGACGGCCGCGACCTCGTCCTCGCCGACCTTGATCTCGAGAATGACACCCGCAGCGGGGGACGGGATTTCGGTGTCGACCTTGTCGGTCGAAACCTCCACGATGGGCTCGTCCACCTCGACGGTGTCGCCGACCTGCTTCAACCAGCGCGAAACCGTGCCTTCGGTAACGCTCTCACCCAGTGCGGGCAAAGGGACGGGCGTTGACATGAATGTGGTCTCCTTCGACGGAACTGCCAGAACCAGGCTTCACCCTATCCGGTTGGCACTACGTTGAGCAGGCCTTCTGCAACCGGTAACAGCGCTCACCCGGGTTCAACAACCCAGCGAGCGCGGCACAATGGCTGCGTGGCATTCCGTTGGGACTTCTGGCGCACGCGGCCGCGCCCACCGCGCGTCGATGGCGCGACCCGTTCGCACCTGGATGAGTTCGTCGCATCCCGCGCGGGCGTCGAGGCGTTTCTGGAGCCGCAGACCACGATGGCGCGCACCAGCATGCTGCTGGTCGCATCGGACGGAGAGTGGACGCGTCGCTCGATCGAATCGCCGGCCTGGGGACGCGAGTTCGCGGCGCGCCACCGGGTGCCGATCTATGACGCCGCGGTGGTCGGGTACCCGCAGCGGATGCGCGATTACAACGCCCGGCGCAAATACCGGGGCTGAACAGCGACCGATACCCGCTCGCTCAGCCCAACACCTCGTCGATCCGGTCCAGCTGACCCGACAGATCGAGCACACCCCGGTAGGCCTCGACGAGCGCCGCCGCCAGTCCGGCACCCTGGGCCGGTTGCGCCGGGCCGAACACGCTCTCCGCGCTGGCGCTGCAGGCCCACAGTCCCGGCACCGCCGTTCCGTCCGCACGCAGCACGCGGGAGCGTTCGTCGATCACCAGGCCACCCTTGGTGCCCGAATCGCCGGGGTACAGCCGCACCGCCCAGAACGGCGCCTTGTTGACCGCGCCAAGGCTGGGGTTGCGGCGCAGCAACGGGTCGCCGAAGTATCGGTCCCAGGCGCTGTCGCCGCGTCCGAAGTCGGTGTCCTTGCCGCGCTTGGCGAGCTGATTGAACGCCACCACGCTGCCGATCAGCCCGGCCCGGTCGACCCCGAGGGTCTGCGCGAGCTCGTCGAGACTGCCCGCCCGCACCAGTTCGTCCGATTCGATCGCCGCCTTCGGTGACGTACCGGCCGCCCACGGCCCGAGCGGGTACGCCTTGCGGTGCCTGCTGTCGAGAATCAGGAACGACGGCACCGAGCGCATGCCGCGGTTGTGCTCGTACATGCGGCGTCCCGCCAGCACCGACGGCTGCGCCTCGTTCAGATAGCGGTCGCCGGCCTGATCGACGATCAGGCTGTGCGGCGCGACCCGCGCGGCGTCCACCTTGTGCGCGACTCCGTCGGCGAGCAGCACCGGCGTCCACCAGGCCTGATCGAGACCGGCCACCGCCGCGTCCACCTGCGCACCGGCGGCCAGCGCCGCGCCCTCGGCGCCCAACCCGACCGACCAGGCGGACGAGGTGGGCAAGGGCAGGTGCTCCTGACGCAACGACTGGTCGCCTTCGAAGCCGCCGCACGCCAGCATCACCCCGCGAGCGGCCTGCACCTCGACCCGCTGACCGTCGCGCTGCACCGTCACTCCGGTGACCGTGCCGCCGTCCACCTGCAGACCCACCAGCGGCGCCTCGAGCCACAGCTCCACGCCACTGCCCAGTGCCCGGCGCAGCAGTTCGCTGACCAGGGCGGCCCCGCCGCTGAGCAGGCCCGGGTGGCGAAACGGGCTGGCCAGTCGGGCCAGCAGGCCGGGCCGGCTCTTGGCCGGGTCGGCGCCGCGCACCCGGCCCAGCCACTGCTCGTCCAGCTTCGCGGCGACCGGACGCACCCGCACGCTGCGGCCCTGTGCCGCGGCGCCGTCGGCGTCCGGACGGCAGTCGGGCAGCGACCTGATCACCTCCAGGGCGATCTTCGACGTGCTCAGCCACCGTCCCAGCGCCGCCGCGGTACGGACGAAGGCCGCACGCCGCGCGGCGAACACCGGCGACTCGGGTGTGGCCAGGGCGTTGAGGTAGCGCAGCGCATCGTCGGGGGAGTCGGACGGAATACCGCCCCGGCCCATCAGGTCGTTGGCCGGCAGCCACAGGGCGCCGTCGGTGGTGGCGGTGGTGCCGCCGACGGCCGCATCGGCCTCGACCACGAGCACCTCGTGCCCGAGCCGGCGGGCGGCCACGGCGGCCAGCAGGCCGGCCGCTCCGGCGCCCACGATGATCACATCGGTGCGCATCCGGACGTCAGCTCTGCAGCGACTGCGCCAAGGCCACCAGGGTGCGCACCCCGACACCGGTGCCGCCGGAGGGCACGTAGTCGTACGGGGCCTCCTCGTTGAACGCCGGACCGGCGATGTCGAGATGGGCCCACAGCATGCCCTCGGGCACGAACGTCTGCAGGAACGCGGCCGCGGTGAGCGCCCCGCCGGCACGGTTGCCGCCCGAACGCAGATCGGCCACCTTGGAATCCAGCTTCTTGCGGGTGCCGTCCGGGATCGGCAGCTGCCAGAACGCCTCACCGGCCGTCTCGGCGGCGTCCAGCACCCGGTCGGCGGCCTCGTCCGCACTGGCCATCAGCCCGGCGACGCGTTCACCGAGCGCGACCACGCAGGCGCCGGTCAGGGTGGCGACGTCGACGATCAGGTCCGGTGCGTCCTGACCGGCGCGCACCAGGGCGTCCGCCATCACCAGCCGGCCCTCGGCATCGGAGTTCACGTTCTCGACGGTGGTGCCGCCGAACATGGTCAGCACGTCCGAGGGACGGTACGCGGTGCCGGACGGCATGTTCTCGGCCATCGCCGCGTAGCTGGTCACCCGCACCTTGAGCCCCAAATCGGCGATCGCCCGGGTGGCCGCCAACACCGCGGCGGCACCGCCCATGTCGCACTTCATCGTGTACATGCCTTCGGCCGGCTTGAGGTTGAGCCCGCCGGTGTCGAAGGTGATGCCCTTGCCGACCAGCGCCAGGTGCGCCTTCGCGCCACGCGGCGCATACGAGAACCGCACCAGCCGGGGGGGTCGTGCCGAGCCGCCGCCGACGGCCATCAGGCCGCCGTAGCCGCCCCGTTCCAGCGCCTTGTCGTCGAGCACCTCCACCTCGATCCGGGTGCCCCTGGCCGCCACCCGGGCAGCCTCGGCGAACGTTTCGGGGTACAGCACGTTGGCCGGCGTGTTCACCCAGTCGCGGGCCAGGCAGACCGCCGTGGCCACGATCCGGGCGGCCTCGACCGCGCGGCGAGCCTCGGGCTTGCCCGAACTGCTCACCACCGTGATCGACGACACCGTCGGCTCGGGCTGCTCGCCGCTGACCTTGACGAACGAGTAGGCGCCCAGCAGGGCACCCTCGGCGGCGCCGCGGATCACCTCCGGTTCGACCGCGTCCAGGCTGACGGCGACCGAGACCGAACCCTCGCCGGCCAGGCTCGCCGCGTGCCGCACGCCGTTACCGGCGGCTCGCCGCACCTGTTCGGGTGTCACGTCCAGGTCGCCCAGCCCGACCACCACGATGCGGCTGCCGTCCGGACCGGGCAGCGCCACCGTGCCACCCGGCTTCGTCTTGGCGCCCAACGAGATCGCCACCTCCAGCAGGGGACGTCCGAGTTGCTTGGCGACCCGCTTCTCCAGCTGGTCGGACACACCCACCAGCACGGGGGCGGAGGCGCCGTCGGCGAGGCCGATCACCACCGCATCGGCATCGAGGGGACTAGCGGAGGCCAGCGAGAGCGGCGGCAGAGTGAAGGAGGTCACGGAACGGTCCTATCAGGTGAGCATGCCTAAGCGGTCAGACACGGTCACCTTAGCCCGAATCCACCGATGGGCGCCGTTGCGAGCGGCACCAGACGGGTGGGCCGGCAAGACGGTCCGCGCGAGGGCATACCGGGGCGTCTGTTGAGCGTGGCCGGCGCAGCCGGGGGGCCCGGATGGGGTCGCGCAGCAGGCGCAGATCGGTGGATCCGGGCTCAGCCCGAATCCACCGATGGGCGCCGTTGCGAGCGGCGCCGGCCGGGTGGGCTCGTCAGCCGACGCAGAATCCCTCCCCGTGCCATTCTGGGCATCGTGACCAGCTTCACCTTCGCCACCGCCCACCGCATCGTTTTCGGCGCCGGACGTGCTGCCGACCTGACGTCGATCGCCGCCGAGTTCGGCAGCCGGCCGTTCGTCTGCACGGGCGCCGACCCCGGCCGGTTCGCGCACCTGCTGACCGGTCTGCGCGACGCCCGCACCTGGCCGGTGGCCGGCGAACCGACCCTGGACGATGTGCGCGCCGGGGTCGCCGCGGCCCGGGCGCACGGGGCCGACGTGATGATCGGGCTGGGCGGCGGTGCCGTCATGGACGCCGCCAAGTTGATCGCCGCACTGGTGCCGAACGATGGCGACCTGCTCGACTACCTCGAGGTGATCGGCGCCGGACGTCCGCTGGCCGCCACCCCGCTGCCGTTCCTCGCCGTGCCCACCACGGCCGGCACCGGCTCGGAGGTGACCAGCAACGGTGTGGTCACCTCGCCCGAGCATGGGGTCAAGGTGAGCCTGCGGGCATCGTCCATGCTGGCCCGGGTGGCGCTGGTCGACCCTGAACTGACGCTGGGCTGCCCGCCCGCGGTCACCGCCTCGTCCGGACTGGACGCGCTCACCCAGTGCCTGGAGCCCTACGTCTCGCCGTTCGCGAACCCGCTCACGGACGGCTTCTGCGTCGAGGGCCTGCGGCGTGCCGGACGCAGTCTGCGCCGTGCCCACGCCGCCGGTGACGACCTGGACGCGCGCACCGACATGGCGTTGTGCTCCCTGCTGGGTGGACTGGCACTGGCGAACGCCAAGCTCGGCGCGGTGCACGGTCTGGCTGGGGTGATCGGCGGCCTGACCGGCGCCCCACACGGCGTCTGCTGCGCCACCCTGCTGGTGCCCGCCTCGGCCGCCACCATCGCCGTGCTGCAGGCGGACGACCCGGCGCACCCGGCCCTGCAGCGCTATGCGGCAGCGGGCGAACTGCTCAGCGGCAGCGCCGGCATCGAGCCGCTGCTGGGTTGGCTGCGCGAGACCGTCCACGAGCTGGGGGTGCCGAGCATCGCCGAGCTGGGAGTGCGGCCCGACGACCACGACCGCATCGCCGAACAGGCCACCAAGGCGTCGTCCACCAAAGGCAACCCGGTCGCACTGAGCGCACAGCAGCTCAGCGACGTGCTGGCCGCGGCCGCCGCTGCATGACACCACTCCACCGGTGTTGCGGCTGCGCACCCGGAGTCACTGGGCGATGCCTGAGCACGCACCGCACGCTGCCGACCGGCAACCCAATCGAGTGACACTCCACTACGCTGTTCGCAGCCGATCGGACGGGCGAAGGAGCCACCCATGTCGCAGTTGAAGAAGTCCCCGCTGCATGATCGCCACGAGGCGCTCGGGGCGAAGTTCGCCGAGTTCGGCGGCTGGACGATGCCGTTGCAGTATGCGGGCATCGTCTCCGAGCACAAGGCGGTGCGCGAGGCGGTCGGCATCTTCGACGTCAGCCACCTCGGCAAGGCCCGCATCACCGGCGCCGGCGCGGTCGGCTTCCTCAACACGGCGATCACCAACGACACGGCCAAGATCGGTCCGGGCCATGCGCAGTACACGCTGCTGTGCAACGCCGAGGGCGGCGTGGTCGACGACCTGATCTGGTACTGGCTGGCCGACGACGAGATCTTCCTCATTCCCAACGCCGCCAACAACGCCGAGGTGGTCCGCCGCCTGAGCGACGCCGCGCCGGCGGGCGTCACGGTCACCAACGAGCACGACCAGCACGCGGTGCTCGCCGTCCAGGGCCCCGCCTCGGACGAGACGCTGACCGCTCTCGGGCTGCCCGCGGGGCACGACTACATGCGCTTCGACACCGGCGTACTCGACGGGGTCGCCCTGACCGTGTGCCGCACCGGGTACACCGGTGAACGCGGCTACGAGCTCGTCGTGCCGGCCGCCGACGCGCCCGCGGTCTGGGACGCGGTGATGGCCGCGGGTGCACCGTTCGGCATCGTGCCCGCCGGGCTGGGCGCCCGCGACACGCTGCGCACCGAGATGGGCTACCCGCTGCACGGCCAAGACCTGCGACCCGATGTTTCCGCCGGGCAGTGCGGTGTGGGCTGGGCGATCGGCTGGCGCAAGGACGCCTTCTGGGGCGATCAGGCGCTGAGGGCAGAGAAGGCGGCCGGCCCCGTCCGCCGGCTGACCGGACTGGTGTCGCTGGGACGCGGCATCCCGCGGCCGCACATGCCGGTCGTCGTGGACGGCGAGGTGGTGGGCGAGGTCACCTCGGGCACGTTCTCGCCGACCCTCTCCAAGGGCATCGCGCTGGCCCTGCTGCCGCCGTCGATCACCCCCGGCTCCGAGGTGTCGGTGCAGGTGCGGGGGCGCGAAGAACCGTTCGCCGTGGTCAAGCCACCGTTCGTCACCCCGGGCGTGCGCGCTTCGTGAGGCGGCGCAACCGGCGGCAGTGGGCGCACCTCGCCCTTGCCGCCACGGGCGTGGCTGCCGTGCTGTGGGCGGTGCTGCTCAGCGCTAACCCGACCATCTGGTGTCGTGACCAGGTGATGCACCCAGGCGAGGTGTGCACCAACGCCCAGGGCACCAAGGTGCAGACCTACGAGGAGCGGTGGAGTGCCGCGCAGGGGGCCCGTCCGGTGGTGGGGGTGGTGGGGCTGGCCGTCGCCGGGTTCGGCCTGGCGCTGTACGGCGGTGGACGCCGGGTGAACACGTCACTAGGGCGTGTCGCGTAACCCTGCATGCGCTGCGGCGGCCCCCGTGCGCCCGCTCGCTGCGTTGTCATGCGCGTCGATAGGGGTCAGTCGGCGCCCAGGCTCATCGGACCGTAGACCAGCCGATCCTCCTCGTACAGGCTCACCGCCCGGACGCCCTGCTCGGCCAGGTCGGCGTACGCCGAAGTCAGCCACCCCTCGGCGGCGGCCTGCGACTCGAACCCGGTGGCCAGACCCGTGTCGTCCAACACGTCGGGGCCCGGTGCTTCGGGGCCGGCCTCGCCCCGCCAGAACCAGGCCATCAGAAGGTGTCGCCGCGCTTGAGCACCGGCTTCGGCAGCCGCATGCGGCGCATCGTCAGGGACCGGTTGAAGCCGTAGTAGAGCAGCCCCTTGAGCGGCTCGTTCGGAATGCGCTCCGCCGCCAACTTCTTGAACCCGCGCCACATGGTGGAGATGTCGAAGGCGATCATGGCGATGAAGGCCCAGGTGAGGTAGGTGACCGGTGCGACCATCGCCGGGTAGGCGGGGCTGACCACCAGCACCAACAGCAGCAACAACATCAGGATCGGCATCGACCACTCGGCCAGGTTGAACCGGGTGTCGACATAGCTGCGCAGCAGACTCTTGCCCGGGGTCGAATCGAGCGCTATGGCCGCCTTGCGTCGATCGGCGGCGGAGTCGGCACGGGCCCGCTGCTTGGCCTCTTTCGGGCTCAACTGCGGATGGACGCGCTCGCGGCGGGCCGCCTCGGCGTCCTTGCGCTTGGGCGTGGGGCCGGTCTTGCCGGCGCCGGTGGGCGCCGGTACCTGCTGCGGCGTCGCAGCAGGCTGCTGGTCGCCCGACTGCTTGTCTTTGGAGGGGGAGAAGAGTCCCACGGCGAACCTCGATGTCGGTGGATCGGTGACGGCTCATGCTACCGCGGCCGACCCGTCCCTTCAGCGTCGGGATAACCTTGGTGGCGACCGACGCACGTCAACGGAAGGCACGCACCCATGGCTGGGTTGTTCCAACGCATGAAGGCCATTTTCTCGGCCAAGGCCGATAAGGCCCTCGACAAGCTCGAAGACCCGCGGGAGACCCTGGACTACTCCTACTCCAAGCAACTCGAGTTGCTGCAGCAGGTGCGCCGGGGGGTTGCCGAGGTTGCCACCAGCCGCAAGCGTGTCGAGTTGCAGGCCAACCAACTGAACACCCAGCTCGACAAGCTCACGGTGTCTGCCAAGCGGGCCCTCGAGGCCGGCCGTGAAGACCTGGCCCGCGAGGCGTTGACCCGCAAGTCGGGGCTGCAGCAGCAGCTCGCCGAACTGCAGACCCAGCACAGTGCCCTGCAGGCCGAAGAAGAGCGACTGGTCCGGGCCAGCCAGCAGTTGCAGGCCCGGGTGGACGCCTTCCGCACCCGCAAAGAGACGATCAAGGCCACCTACACCGCGGCTGAGGCGCAGACCAAGATCAGCGACGCGTTCAGCGGCCTGGGCCAAGAGCTCGGTGACGTCGGCCACGCGATCCAGCGGGCCGAGGACAAGACCGCCCAGCTGCAGGCCCGCGCCGCCGCGGTGGACGAGTTGCTGGCCAGCGGCGCCCTGGACGATCCCAGCGGCCTTGGCCAGGACGACATCACCCGCGAACTGGACGCACTGGCGTCCACGGCTCAGGTCGACAGTGAACTGGCCGCCCTCAAGGCATCCCTGCCCGGCGGCGCGGGGCCGCAGGGCGAGTTGCCCGCGGGCAGCTTCGAGCAGCCGCCTGCCCCCGGCACGCCGAGCCAGCAGATCACCGAGTCGGGCGAGAACCTGAGGTGAGCCCGGCCGCGTCCGGTGGCCGCCGGCCGAGGGTGCTGGTGGCCAGCGGACCGGTCGGGCAGCTCTCGCCCCGCGCCGGTGCGGTGGCCATGGCTCGAGGGTTCGCGGCGCAGGCGGACGTGGCGGTGGCCGGGCTGGCCCAGGGTGGTGTCGCGCTGGGGCAGGCACTCAGCGAGCCCGACGGCGATTTGGAGTCGCTGAGCAACGGCTGGGTGGCCACCACCGCCCAGCTGTGCGCGGTGGGTTCCGGCGCCGAACCGGTCGAGGATCCCCTGGCGGTCAGCAGCGCCGCCCTTGGACGTCTGGTGGCCTACGCCCTGCAGCGCGACGTGCCGGGGCGGGTGGTGATCGACCTGACCGGCAGCTGCTGCAGCGACGCGGGCGAGGGGCTGATCGCCGAGCTGGCGACGGTTCGTCCGCAGCTGGCGAAGGTTGCGTTGACCGGCGTGATCGAGCCGGGACAGCAACAGGACCGGTTGCTCGGGCTGCGCGGCATCGCGTCACGGCTCGGCCGCCGGCTGGGCACCCCGGCGGAGCGGATGCTCGCCGTCGACGCCGCCATCGAAAGCTTCACGGGCAGCGTGGCGCCCGAACTGGCCCACGCCGAGGGCGCGGGCGCCGCCGGTGGGCTGGGCTTCGCGGTGCTGGCGCTGGGCGGACGGTTGGTCACCGGCGCGGCGCTGTGTGCGGACGAGGTCGACCTCGACCGCGCGCTGGGGCGGGCCGACCTCGTGGTGACCGGCTGCGACTCCTTCGACTTCGGCAGCCGCGGTGGCGGGGTGGTGGCCGAACTGGCGGCCCGCTGCGAGCGCTTCGAGGTGCCGCTGGTGGTGGTGTCGCCGGTGGTCGGCATGTCCGGCCGCGAGATGCGCACCCTCGGCGTCGAGTCGGCGCACCCGGTCGAGGGCGGCGCGACGTCGCAGGAGGCACTGACGGCGACGGCCCTCCGGCTGGCGCAAGGCTGGGCCTCGCGCTGGTGAACCGGGTGGGGGACGGTTCCTTCCCTGTCGCTTACGGACGGCACCGACGGGGAATGGGGACGGTTCCTTTACCTGTCGCTTCGGGGCCACGCCGACGGAGAAAGGAACCGTCCCCATTACCGGTCGGCTGTCCACGCTGGTGACCGGTGCCGGCGGGTTGCCGAGGCCGTCCTCGCCGCTGGTCCGCCGCGAAGGCGAGCACCCGGGTTCTCGGCTCCGTCGCGCGAAACGTCTACACTGACGGAATACTCGGCCCGGGTGCAGCGGTTGTTCCTGGCGAGTACACCCACGGAAGCGGAGAACCACATGTCTCTCGACCAGCAGATCGACACTGTTGCCACCGACGGCATCGTCCTGACCGAGACCGCGGCGGGCAAGGTGAAAGATCTAGTCGCCCAACAGCCGGAGGAGAACCTGGTGCTGCGCATCTCGGTCGCTCCCGGCGGCTGCTCCGGACTGCGCTACCAGCTCTCGCTGGACGAGCGGCAACTCGACGGCGACGTGATCAAGGAGTGGCACGGAGTGTCGGTGGTCACCGACCGCATGTCGGCGCCCTACCTCTCCGGCGCCACCATCGACTTCGTCGACACGATCGAGGCCCAGGGCTTCACCATCGACAACCCCAACGCCCAAGGCTCGTGCGCCTGCGGCGACAGCTTTCACTGAGCGCTGCCCGGCTGCGCCGGGACTACGGGTAACAATCAGAAAAACCCAACAATCGGGACGCCTCGGGGGAGGCGTCCCGTTGTGTTTGTGGGTTAGGGTGAGCGCCTAGGAATCTGACGATTCGGAAGCCTGCCGCAGCCCGCCCGGGGCCTCGGTCGTCTCCGGCGTGGGAAGGCGGAAACGCGCGTGCTGAACAACCGCACACACCGCACCAGGGTGCTGGTGCTGGGTGGGGCTGCCGTGGCCGCCCTGGCACTCTCGGGGTGCAGCCAGGACACGCTGGACCAGTGGGGCCGCTGGGGCATGCCGGCGTCCGCCAGCGAGCAGGCGCCGTGGATCGGCAACCTCTGGAACGGCGCCTGGATCGCCTCGATGGTGATCGGCGTGTTCGTCTGGGGCCTGATCTTCTGGGTGATGTTCCGCTATCGCCGCAAGAACGACAAAGAGGTGCCCCGGCAGACCCGCTACAACCTGCCGCTCGAGCTCCTGTACACGCTGGTGCCGTTCCTGATCATCGGGGTGCTGTTCTTCTTCACCGTGCAGAGCCAGGACAACGTGCTGGCGAAGACGCCCGGCGGGGCTGCCCACACCGTCAACGTGCTGGGCCAGAAGTGGTCCTGGACCTTCAACTACATGGAGGATCAGAACCCGGCCGTCGGTGCCGTGGTGCACGAGGGCGGCACCATCGAGAAGATCCCCGACCTGTACCTTCCGGTCAACGAGTCGGTGCGGTTCAACCTCACCTCGGCCGACGTGATCCACTCCTTCTGGGTCCCCGAGTTCTACTTCAAGCTGGACGTGATTCCGGGCCACCCCAACTCGTTCGACGTCACCCCCAACCGCACCGGCACGTTCCTGGCCAAGTGCGCCGAACTGTGCGGCACCTACCACTCCGCGATGCTGTTCAACGTGCACGTGGTGAGCGTCGATGAGTACAACGCCTACCTGAAGGGCCTGTTGGCCAAGGGTCAGACCGGCGAGCTGAAGGCGCCGGTCTGGGTGAACACGGTCCCGTCCGCCCCGGCTGAGGAGCACGAGCGATGAGCGTTGCACGAGTCACCCTGACCTCGACCGAGCGGCGCGCGGTGCGGCGCACCCGGTGGGGAACCAAGGCCATCACCTGGCTGACCTCGACCGACCACAAGGTCATCGCCAACATGTACTTCGTCACCGCCTTCGCCTTCTTCGGCTTCGGCGGCCTGCTGGCGCTGGCGATCCGCGCCGAACTGGCGTTCCCGGGGCTGCAGTACCTGCACTACGAGACCTTCAACCAGTTCTTCACCATGCACGGCACGATCATGCTGCTGATGTTCGCGACGCCGATGTTCGCCGCGTTCGCCAACGCCGTGATGCCGCTGCAGATCGGGGCGCCCGACGTCGCGTTCCCGCGCATGAACATGTTCAGCTACTGGCTCTACCTGTTCGGCTCGATCACCGCGTGCTCGGGGTTCCTGTCGCCCGAGGGTGCGGCCGCCTTCGGCTGGTTCGCCTACGCCCCCCTTTCGGACGCGATCAACTCGCCGGGCGTGGGTGGTGACCTGTGGGTGATGGGCCTGTACGTGATGGGCCTGTCGACCATTCTGGGCGCCGTCAACTTCGTCACCACCATCGTCACCATGCGGGCCCCCGGTCTGACCATGTTCCGGATGCCGATCTTCACCTGGAACATCTTCGTCACCTCGCTGCTGGTGCTGCTGGTCTTCCCGGTGCTCGCCGCCGGCCTGCTGGTGCTCGAGGCGGATCGCCGGCTGGGCACCCACATTCTCGATCCGGGAGTGGGCGGACCGATCCTGTGGCAGCACCTGTTCTGGTTCTTCGGCCACCCTGAGGTGTACGTAATCGCCCTGCCGTTCTTCGGCATCATCACCGAGATCCTTCCGGTGTTCAGCCGTAAGCCTGTCTTCGGCTACGTCGGCCTGGTCGCCGCCACCATGTCGATCGGCGGCCTGAGCATCGCGGTGTGGGCGCACCACATGTTCGTCACCGGCGCAGTCAACCTGCCGTTCTTCTCGTTCATGACGTTCCTGATCGCCGTGCCGACCGGGGTGAAGTTCTTCAACTGGATCGGCACGATGTGGGGTGGGTCACTGACCTTCGAGACACCCATGATGTGGGCGCTGGGCTTTCTGACCACCTTCCTGTTCGGTGGCCTCACCGGCGTCATTCTGGCCAGCCCGCCGCTCGACTTCCACGTCTCCGACACCTACTTCGTGGTGGCGCACTTCCACTACGTGCTGTTCGGCACGGTGGTGTTCGCCATGTTCGCCGGCTTCTACTTCTGGTGGCCCAAGATCACCGGCCGCATGCTCAACGAGCGTTGGGGCAAGGTGCATTTCTGGACGCTGTTCTTCGGCTTCCATCTGACCTTCCTGGTGCAGCACTGGCTCGGCATCGAAGGCATGCAGCGGCGCATCGCCGACTACCTGCCGTCCGAGGGGTTCCAGTTCCTCAACCAGATGTCGACCGTGGGCGCGTTCCTGCTGGGCATCTCGATGCTGCCCTTCTTCTGGAACATCTGGATCACCCGCAACACGCCCAAGGTCACCGTGGACGATCCGTGGGGCTGGGGACGTTCGCTGGAGTGGGCGACGTCCAGCCCGCCGCCGCGGCACAACTTCACCAAACTACCGCGCATCCGCTCGGAGTCGCCGGCCTTCGACCTGCATCACCCCGAGATCCATGGGGTGGATCGCACCGAAGAACTGGACGTGCTGCTGACCGGTTCGTCCGGCAACGGCACCCAGCCGTCCTCGATCGAGAACCCCAAGGGGGAGTAGGCCATGAAGGTCGAAGGCTGGATGTTCGCGGCGGTCGCGATCTTTCTCGCGGTGGTATCGCCGGTGTACTGGTTCATGTCGCACGAGATCATCGGCACCGTCGCGCTGCTGATGTCGCTGCTGCTGTTCACCATGGTGGCGGTGTTCCTGTTCACCCTCGGCCGCAAGATGGACGACCGGCTCGAAGACCGCAAGGACGCCGAGATCGTCGAGGGCGCCGGCGCCGTCGGGTTCTTTCCGCCCAAGAGCATCTGGCCCTTCTGGACGGCGCTCACCGTGCAGCTGCTGATGCTCGGCCCGGTCTTCGGCTGGTGGATCAGCATTCTCGCCGTGTGCCTGGGCATCTGGGCACTGAGCGGCTGGGTGTTCGAGTTCTACCGCGGCGACTACCAGCACTGATCTTCGCTGGGCGAGGGTGTTGAGATCCCGGCGCTCGCCGGGATGACGACGCCGTTGGTGGTGGGTGTTGAGATCCCGGCGTTCGCCGGGATGACGTCGCCGCAGGTGGAGGGTGTTGAGATCCCGGCGCTCGCCGGGATGACGTCGCCGTTGGTGGTGGGTGTTGAGATCCCGGCGTTCGCCGGGATGACGTCGCCGCAGGTGGAGGGTGTTGAGATCCCGGCGTTCGCCGGGATGACGTCGCCGTTGGTGGTGGGTGTTGAGATCCCGGCGTTCGCCGGGATGACGTCCGCGGCCAGACCAACAATCACTCGTGGAGGTGTGCACGCCGCAGGCTTCTCCGCCTACCGGACGGTCGTCTGCTGAGGGGCTACCAGCTGGAGTGCAGCGGACGTCCCTCGTTGAACCCGGACGCCGACTGAATGCCGACCACGGCGTTCTCGGCGAACTCGGCCAGGTTGCGGGCGCCCGCGTAGGTGCACGACGACCGGACGCCGGAGACGATGAAGTCGATCAGGTCCTCCACACCCGGACGGGCCGGGTCGAGGTACATGCGCGAGTGTGAGATTCCCTCTTCGAACAGGGCGGCCCGGGCACGTTCGTAGCGCGACTGCTCACGGGTGCGGGCCCGCACCGCCCGGGCGGAGGCCATGCCGAACGACTCCTTGTAGAGACGGCCCTCGTGGTCGGTGATCAGGTCGCCGGCCGACTCGTGGGTGCCGGCGAACCAGGAGCCGATCATCACCGCACCCGCGCCGGCGGCCAGGGCGAGCGCCACGTCCCGCGGGTGCCGGACGCCGCCGTCGGCCCAGATCGCCTTCCCGGACGCGTTGGCTTCGGCGGCACACTCGAGCACCGCGGAGAACTGCGGACGTCCCACGCCGGTCTGCATCCGAGTGGTGCACATGGCGCCGGGGCCCACACCCACCTTCACCACGTCGGCACCCGCCTCGATCAGATCGCCGGTGCCCTCGGCGGTGACCACGTTGCCGGCCACCACCGGCACCGTGGCGCCGCGGGCGGTCAGCATCGCCCGCACGCGGGAGAGGCCTTCGAGCATGCGCTGCTGATGGCCGTGGGCGGTGTCCATCACCAGCACGTCCGCACCGGCGTCCACCAGCTCGGACGCGCGGCGCTCGACGTCCTTGCTGATGCCGACGGCCGCACCGACCCGCAGCCGGCCCTCGGCGTCCACCGCGGGCGCGTACAGGGTGGCGCGCAGCGCGCCCTTCGCGGTCATCAGCCCGGCCAGCCGGCCGTCGCGGACGGCCAGCGCCACCCGGTGCCGCCGCGTGCTCAGCAGGTCGAAGACCTCGGCGGGGGAGGTGTCGGGATCGACGAGCGTGAGGTCGGTGGACATCGCCTCGTGTGCCTGCACGAACCGGTCCAGGCCGGCGGTCTCGGCCGGCCCGAGCAGGCCGATGGGTGTGCCGTTGTCGACCACCACCACGAGTCCGTGGGCCCGCTTGGGCAGCAGGTTGAGGGCCTCGCCGATGGTGGTGTGCGGCGTCACGTGCACAGCGGTGTCGAAGGCGGTGTGGGCGTTCTTCACCCGGCGGATCGTCTCGGCGACGATCCCCGTCGGCAGGTCCTGGGGAACGATCGCGATGCCGCCGCGGCGCGCAACGGTCTCGGCCATCCGGCGTCCGGAGATGGCGGTCATGTTGGCCACCACCAGCGGCATCGGCAGGACCAGCCCGTCGGTACTGGTCAGGTCGACGTCGAGCCGCGAGGCCACCGACGAGCGCCGAGGAGCCATGAAGACGTCGTCGTAGGTCAGATCGTAGGTCGGCTGGGGATTGAGAAGACGCACGCCGGGAATCGTACAGGCAGAGGACCGGCCACCAGGGTCGTCCAACAGCACTCGCCGGCCGGTGGAAGAAGCGCTCGCGTGACCAGTGCCCGTACACAGCAGTGCCGCCGACCGGAGTCGGCGGCACCACTGCGTGCTGGACGAGTGGGTCAGCGGGAGGCTTGGCTGCTCTCTTCGCTGTCGGTCAGCTCATGCCCGTCGGCGTCATGGCCGTCGACCGCATGCCCGTCGGCACCGTGGCCGTCCGCATGATGGTCGGCCGCTTCGATCTGCGCCGCCGTCGGCTTCTCGATCGCGCCGCCGTGGAACCAGCGCGACATCAACGCGCGCAGCCTGCTCACCCCGGCGCCCTTCTCGAGCACGCCGTGCCCGTCGGTTTCCGGGGTGATCTGCAGCGCCGTATTCTGCACGTGCTGGGTGAGCGTGTACTTCTCTTCGATGTGGATCGGAGCGTGCGGCTCGGAGTACCCGCCGTCCGGCGAACGCTCGATGATTCCGGTCTCACTGCCGTGCAGTACCCGCTCACTGTCGGCGCGTTGCAGTGAGATGCAGATGCGCTTGGTGATCAGAAAGGCGATCACCGGACCGACGAACACCGCCACCCGCATGAACTCGGTGACCGCATTCAACGACAGCCGGAACTGAGTGGCCAGAATGTCGTTGCCGCCGGCGATCCAGAACAGGGCGTAGGCCGTCATGCCGGCGACGCCGAGTGCGGTGCGGGTCGGGTTGTTGCGCGGCCGGTCGAGCACGTGGTGCTCGGCGGTGTCGCCGGTCAGCCAACGCTCGATGAACGGATAGGCGCCCAGCACGATGAACAGTCCGGTGAGCAACCCGACGCCCGGCAGGAACACGTTCCACGACCAGGTGGTGCCGCCCAGATGCCACTCCCAGGGAGGCATGATGCGGATGGCCCCCTCGACGAAGCCCATGTACCAGTCCGGCTGCGAGCCGGCAGTCACCTGTGCCGGGTTGTACGGCCCGAAGTTCCACACCGGGTTGATCTGCATGGTGGCGCCCATCAGGATCGCCACCCCGAAGACCACGAAGAAGAAGCCGCCCGCCTTGGCCATGTAGACCGGGAACAGCGGGTAACCCACGACGTTGCCGTCCTTGCGTCCGGGGCCGGGGTACTGGGTGTGCTTGTGGTAGACGACCAGTGCGAGATGCGCGGCGATCAGGCCGAGCAGCAGGCCCGGTACCAGCAGGATGTGCACCATGTAGAGCCGCGGAATCACCAGATCGCCGGGGAACTCTCCGTTGAAGATGAAGAACTCGGCCCAGGTGCCGATCAACGGAATGGAGCGGATCATGCCGTCCACAAATCGAAGACCGGTGCCCGACAGCAGGTCGTCGGGCAGCGAATAGCCGGCGAAACCCTCGATCAGCGAAATCGAGAACAGCCCGACGCCGATCAGCCAGTTGATCTCGCGCGGCTTGCGGAAGGCGCCGGTGAAGAAGATGCGCAGCATGTGCACGGTCATCGCCGCCACGAACAACATCGCCGCCCAGTGGTGGATCTGCCGCACCAGCAGGCCGCCGCGAATGTCGAACGACAGCGCCAGGGTGGACGCGAACGCCTCCGACATCGGCAGGCCGCGCATCAGCTGGTAGGTGCCCTGGTACTCGATCTCGGCCATCGACGGCTTGAACCAGATGGTCAGGAACACGCCGGTCAGCAGCAGGATGATGAACGAGTAGAGCGCGATCTCACCGAGCAGGAACGACCAGTGGTCGGGAAAGACCTTGCGGAGGTTCTTCTTCAACAGTGAGGCGAGTCCGATGCGTTCGTCCGCCCAGGTGGCGACGCCGGTGACCCCGCTGGGCATGCCGCCCGGTTTGGGCGGACGTTCGGTGGCCAGGGCCGGGGAGGCGGTGGACACGTCAGCTGGCTTGGCCATCACCGATCACCCTCTACGAAGTCGTTGTTCGAGTCACGCTCGAAGAAGCTCGGGCCGACCGGGACGGTGAAGTCACTGCGCGCCACCAGGAAGCCGTCCGCGTCCACCGTGATCGGCAGCTGGGGCAGGGAGCGAGCCGCCGGTCCGAACACGACGACGCCCGAGTTGGACAGGTCGAAGGTGGACTGGTGGCACGGGCAGAGCAGATGGTGGGTCTGCTGTTCCCACAGGCTGATCGGGCAGCCCACGTGGGTGCAGATCTTCGAGTAGCACAGGATGCCGCCGACCTGCCAGTCCACCCGGGACTCGGGGATCTTGATGCGCTCGGGGTCCATTCGCACGATGATGATCGAGGCCTTGGCCTTCTCGACCTGGAAATGCGTGCCGTGATGGTCCCACAGGGTCTCGGGCTGTGCGTTCACCAGCTGACCGATTTCGAGATCGGAGGCCCGCAGCGGGCGCTGGGTGATGTCGTTGACCAGCTTGACGCCTTCGGCCCAGATGGTTCGCTCGATGGTCTCTTTGCGCAACGCCGCCGTGGGCCACGGACCCAGGTCGGCGAACAACACCACCGCCGGCACGGCGATCAAGCCCAGTGCCCCGCCCAGCGCCCCGCCGAGCAGTTTGCGCCGGCCCAGCCCGGACTGCTCGGCGCCCTTGGCGAACTCGGCGGCGAACGCTTCGCGGTCCTCGGGGCTGGACGCTGCCGAGTGCCGGTCTTCGGCGATCTCTTCGTCGCCCATGATGGTCTTGGCCCAGTGAATGCAGGCCAGGCCGATCAGCAGGGTGGCGACACCTCCGGTGAGCCCGAGCAGAAACGTCAGCGCGTCCCACTGCATGCCGAAGATGTCGACGAAGGCGGTGCGCGGCACGGCGAAGTAGATCACCACGAACGCGATGGCCAGCACCGGCACGGCGCCCAGCATGGCCAGCACCTGGCGGTAGGCACGATCACCGGCCGACTTGTCGGCATCGGTCCAGCGCTCGATGTGCGGCTCAAGCCCCGGGTCCTGAACCGGGAACCGTTCCAGCTGGTTGTCGGGCTTGCGGGTCTCGATGCTCATTTGGCTCGTGCTCCCCTCGCGGCAATCCAGATGGCGATCAGGCAGAGGCCGCCGATGCCGATGATCCAGGCGAACAAGCCCTCGGCGACGGGGCCGATGGCGCCGAAGGTGAGGCCGCTGGAGGGCTGGGCGTGCAGGGTCTCGAGGTAACCGACGATGGCCTGGACGTCTTCGTCGGGCAGCACGCCCGAGCTGAAGACCGGCATCTGCTGGGGACCGGTACGCATGGCCTCCCAGATGTGCTGGCCGCTGACCCCCCTGAGGCTGGGGGCGTACTTGCCGGTGGGTAGCGCGCCACCGGCACCCTCGAAGTTGTGACAGGCCGAGCAGTTGGTGCGGAAGAGCTCGCCGCCCTTGGCCAGTTCTTCGGCGCTCAGGCCCTCACCGCTGTACTGCTCTGCGGTGGGAATCGCCGGGCCGGGGCCGAGGCTGGCGACGAAGGCGGACAGTGCCGCGACCTCTTCTTCGGTGTAGGTGCTCTTCTTGCGGGGGGCTTGAGCGCCCGGGTTGGCCATCGGCATGCGGCCGGTGCTGACCTGGAAGTTTGCCGAAGCGGCCCCCACGCCGACCAGGGAGGGGCCCTGGCTCGTACCCTCGCCGTTCATGCCGTGGCACGACGAGCAGGTGACCTGGAACAGGGCTTTGCCCTCGGCCACCTGCTGGCTGGTGCCGGTGTCGGCCGAGACTCGCGCCGCCGGTGCGACGGCTGCGTACAGCGCGCCCATCAGCAGCAGGGCCAGCACCAGCAGCGCGGGCCGTGCGGCCCGGTGTCGCCGCTTGGCAGTCAGGAAACGCACGGGGTGTTCCTCTCGGTCAGGTCGTTCAGCGCAGGATGTAGATGACGGCGAACAGGATGATCCAGATGGCGTCGACGAAGTGCCAGTAGTACGAGGTGACGACGGCATGGACGGCTTGCTCGTGGGTGAAAGTGCGGGTGAGGTAGGTGCGTCCGAGCATGAACAGGAACGCGATCAGGCCTCCGGTGACGTGCAGGCCGTGAAAGCCGGTGGCCAGGAAGAACGCCGAGGAGTAGGCGTTGGTCGACAGCGTGAAGCCCTCCGAGACCAACGTGGCGTACTCGGTGGCCTGGCCGCCGATGAAGATGGCGCCCATGATGAAGGTGAGGATGTACCACTCGCGCAGCCCCCACTGGCCGACCTGCAGCAGCGAACCGGTGCGCCCGACCTGGCCCCGCTCCGCCTTGAATACACCCATCTGGCAGGTCACCGACGACAGGATCAGGATCAGCGTGTTGGTCACCGCGAACGGCATGTTGAAGTGCGCCGTACCCCAGTCCCACATGGACTGCGTGCCCGCCTCGGCGGCTGCGGCATTGGTGATGGAACGCAGGTTGAAGTAGGCCGCGAAGAGCGCCGCGAAGAACATCAGGTCGGACGCCAGCCAGATCCAGGTGCCGACGGCCACCAGGTCGGGACGGCCCTGGGGCGGATGCAGCCGGGCGGGTGCGATCGGATGCACCGCCCCGCTCGGCATCAGCGGGGCCGCAGTCGTGTGCGAGTGAGTCACTCGGTCATTATTGCTGCTCAGAGCGGATTGGTCACCCTCTGAACGGGTGCGATTCTCGGTCGTCACGTAGTTGTTATGCGGCCCTGGATAGCGAGGATGCCCGCGAAGCGGACAATCCGGGTCGATCGGCGCTGCGATCGGCGGTCGCGACGGGCCGCCCGGGCCGTGGCCGCGGGGTAGCATGCTGACGAACCCGGCCGGCAGCCCGTAGACGAGGAAACCGCATGAGCCACGAGACCGCCAAGATTCTGCTCTACTCCGACGATCGGACGACGCGGCAGCAGGTGCGGCTGGCGCTGGGCCGGCGGGTGGCGGCCGACCTGCCGGAACTGGAGATCTTCGAGGCGGCCACGCAGCCGGCGGTGCTGGCGGCCGTCGACGCGGGCGGTCTCGACCTGCTGATTCTCGACGGCGAGGCCACCCCGGCCGGCGGCCTGGGTCTGGCCAAGCAACTCAAGGACGAGATTGCCGACTGCCCGCCGACCCTGGTGCTGATCATCCGGGTGGCGGACGCCTGGCTGGCCACCTGGTCGCGCGCCGACGCCGCAGTGATGTACCCGGTCGATCCGGTGCGGCTGCCGGCCGCGGTCGCAGACCTGCTGCGGGCACGGCTCAGCCAGGAAGTCTGAGCGTGGAGCACACCTGGCCCGATGTACTCACCGGGCTGATCGGTCGCGACGACCTGTCCGCCGAGGCCGCCGGCTGGGCCATGGACGAGATCCTGGCCGGCAACGCCACCCCGGTGCAGATGGCGGGCTTTCTGGTGGCGCTGCGCGCCAAGGGCGAATCGGTCGACGAGATCGCGGGTTTGGCCGATGCCATGCTGGCCCGGGCCACGCCGATCGAGTTACCCCGCGAAGCGGTGGACGTGGTGGGCTCGGGCGGTGACCGCGCCAACACGGTGAACGTCTCGACGATGGCGGCGATCGTCGCCGCCGGGGCGGGCGCCAAGGTGGTCAAGCACGGCAACCGGGCCGCCTCGTCGGCGTGCGGTGCCGCCGACGTGCTGGAGGCGCTCGGCGTGGCGCTGGACGTGCGTCCCGAGCACCAGGCCGAGGTGCTCGAGCGGTCGGGCATCGTGTTTTTGTTCGCCCCGCTGTACCACCCCTCGCTGCGGCATGCCGGTGCAGCCCGACGCGAGCTGGGCATTCAGACGCCCTTCAACTTTCTGGGACCGCTGGCCAACCCGGCTCGTCCGGCCGCACAGGCGGTGGGCGTCGCCAATGCGCGGATGGCGCGCATCATGGCCGGGGTGCTGGCCGGCCGCGGCACCCGGGGTCTGGTGTTCCACGGTGACGACGGTCTCGACGAGCTGACCACGACCACCACGTCCGATCTGTGGTTGATCACGAACGGCGAGGTGCTGGCCACCCGGCTGAACCCGGCCGACCTGGGCCTGGCGGCGGCATCGCGCGACGATCTGGTCGGTGCCGATGCCGCCCACAACGCGGGCGTGGTGCAGCGGGTGCTCGCCGGCGAACCGGGGCCGGTGCGCGACATCGTGGTGCTGAACGCCGCTGCTGCGCTGCTGGCTTACGCAGGGCCCGATGCCGCTCGGGGTATCACCGAGCAGGTGGCCGAACAGATCGAGCGTGCCGAGCGGGCGATCGATACCGGTGCCGCGGCGACGACGCTGGACGCCTGGGTGACGGCGAGCCGCCGGGCCACCGAACCGAGCTGAGCCCCCCCCCCTCTCGTCGCTGGGCCCCACTGGCCGGCGGGTTGCTACCTGGTTGCTCAGCCGCAGCCGGTGGGCCGCGGGCACCGATCGGCCGGCATCAAGGTGGTAGGGCCGCGGTCGCGATCAGCGCCAGATACGGGCCGGCCACCAGTGCCGGACCGTACGGAAACGACCTGCCGCGGCCGAGCGCCTGCCAGACCAGACCCCAGGCGACGCCGAGCAGCCCGCCGAGCAGCAGGGCGCCGGCCAGCATCGTCCAACTCTGGGCGGCGGCCGGGGCGGCGATGATCGGTGCCAGCCGCACGTCGCCGAAGCCGAAGCCGCCGCCGAAGCGGTGGAACACCCAGAACAGGGCACCGGCGGCCAGCGCGCCGCCGGCGCCTCGGATGAGCACCTGCCAGTCGCCGCTGATAGCTGCGGTGGTGACCAGCCCGGCGGCGGTCAGCAGCCAGCCGATCCGCATCAACACCGCCGGCAGATAGCCGGTACGCGCATCCACCAGGGCAGCCAGCACACCGACGGTGCCGAGCCCGAGCCAGGCCCAGGTGTAGGCAGGCGCCAGGGCGAGCACCACGGTGCCGGCCACGGCGATCAGCACGAAGCTCACCAGCGCGAAGCCCGGGGTGGCGAGGGCGTCGTAGGGCCGGCTGAGCGGCTCGTCGCTGGGTGGCGGCAGCGCGCGCAGCATCCGGGGGCTGAGAGCCGCCAGGGCCGCGGCGACCATCAGCGGCGCCAGCCATTGCCACGTCATGGCCGAGAGCCTAGGCGGCCCGCTGGCCCAGGACGGGCGCGAGCATCATGCGTTCGGCAGCCAGGGCGAGGGCCTCGGTCACGCGCGAGCACGAGGGCGCCTCGCCATCGACCAGGCGGGCGAGTTCGTGCGGGCTGAGATCACACCAGCGGGCCAGCCGCAGGGGATCGACACCGCCCCGCAGCAACGCGCCCAGCCGGTGTGCGGTGACGTCGGCACACACGTAGGTGCGGTGCAGCCCGTGGAGGTCGGCCGGTTGAACCCGCAGCAACCTGGCGGCCAGGCGTGGCGTCAGCCGTTTGAGCGGACGCCCCTGGCGGCCGAACAGCAGGCTGCGAATCGCCTGCACCGGGATTCCGGTCTCGATGGCGAAGGCCGGCCAGGGTATGCCCGCCGCCTCCACGGAGTGCAGCACGTGAGCCCGGAAGGGTGCAGCCAGCACCCAGGGCTCGTCCGGACCGGGCTCGAGGGGCAGCAGCAGCAGGTACGACTCGTCGTCGGGTTGGTCGTCGTGTTCATCTCTCACACCCTTGAATGCACTTTTCGAGGGGTGTTTTGTGAGTGGAGACCCGAACTTTCTTCAAATCGTGATCATTCGCAGGCTCACGGGACGACGAACGGGGGGTGGCTGCGTGTGCAGCCACCCCCCGTTTCGCCGTGATCCAGCAGGCTCCTAGCGTTGCGCCCGTACGAAACCGGCCCGCTCAGCCGCTTCGGTCGAGTCGAACCACACGTCGGTGATGGTGCGCTCGTAACCCCCGGAGCCCTGCAGGTGGTACTTCATCGAGCGCTCGTTGCCCTTGATGACGAAACCCTCGGGCGGTTGCGCCCCCACGTACGAACCATCGCCGTAGGGGCTTTCAGCTAAAGGGGAGGCATCACCCTTTGCGTTCTTCGCGGCCTTCTCGGCTGAGTCTTTCGCCTTGTCGGCGGCGTCCTTGACGTCGTCGGCGGCATCAGTGGCGGCGTCCTTGACGTCGTCGGCGAGGTCACCCGCCGCGTCCTTGACGTCGTCGGCGAGGTCACCCGCCGCGTCCTTGACGTCATCGACCTTGTCGGCCGCTGCGTCCTTGACGTCGTCGGCCACGTCGGCCGCCGCGTCCGCAGCGTCGCCGGCGGCCTTCTTGGCATCGTCGACCACGTCGCCGGCTTTGTCCGCCACGTCGTCTGCGGCGTCCTTGGCTGCGTCGACTGCGTCGCCGGCCGCGTCCTTGGCATCGTCGGCCGCATCGGCGACCTTGTGCCTGAGGTCGCCTGCGGCCTCCTTGGCGTCATCGACGAGGCCGGCCGCCCGATCCTTCAGGTCATGGACGGTGTGCGAGACCGCGTCGCCGGCCTTGGCTGCGGCGGCCTTCAGGTCGTCCACCACTGTGCCGGAGGCGTCCTTGGTCTTGTTCACCACGTCGCTGACCGGGTCGGCCACGTAGGGACGTGAAGGCTCGTGGGTCTCCCACCCCGAGTCCGCGGGCGCGAGCAGTCGTCGGACGGCGTACACGACGCCGGCCAGCACGGCACCCGCCAGGGCGATCAGGCTGAGGGTCTTGCCGACGCTGCGGGTTCTGCGCTGGGGCAGCACCTCCTGCACCTCGTCCTTGGCCAGGTCGGCGGCCTTGTACAAGGCGGCGGCCAGCCACGGCAGCAGGTCGTTCTGCACCCGGTCGCGGGCGGCGTCCACGGTGGGCGCGACCCTCTCGAGCGTGTCGTCGACCACCGGACGCACCTTCTTGACCGCGCTGTCGACGGCGGGCGTCACCCGATCGAGCGCATCGTCGAGCGCCGGATGCACCCGGTCGAGGGTCTCGGCCGCGAACTTCGCCGATTGCTTGCCGGCCTTCTTCAACGACGGCTGGACCCGTTCATAGGCCTCGCTGGCCATCGCGCCGGCCGTCTTGAACGTGGGCTCGACGCGGTCGTAGACGTCTTTGAGGGCCGGTTCCAGGCGCTCGTAGGCATCGGACGCCAGCTCGGCGCTGCGCTTCTGCGCCGAGTGCAGCACCGGCTGCACCCGGTCGTAGGCGTCGGACGCAAACTCGGCGCCCCGCTTGCGGGCATCATCGACGTACTCGCCGGCCTGCTCGACCAAGGGGGTGAGACGATGCACCGCCTCGTCGAATGCGGCCTGGCCGGACTGTGCGGCTGACTCAGCGGTCGATTCGACGGCCGCCAGCTGCTGCTTTCGCTTCACTGTTCCTCCAGTGGTAGGGATGATCGCGGCTATACCGCGTGGCACCCAACGTACTCGCCGCGCCGGGCACCGGAACAGGTTTGCCGCCTCTTCCCACCGGTGCGGGTGTGCCGTTCAGCCCGCGACTCAGCCGTCGACGCGGTCGAGCACCCGGCGGGCCTCGGTGACGATCTCCTCGGCGACCTCGTCCAGCAGTGGCGAGCGCAGGTTCCACTGCTGCCAGTACAGCGCCACGTCCATCGGACGGCCTCCCAGCGCCACCAGTTCGCCGTCCTCGAGTTGCCGGGCCGACTGGAAACCGGGCAGGAGTCCCCACCCCAACCCTGCGGTCACGGCCCGCGCGTAGTCGTTGGACGCCGGCACGTAGTGCCGCGGCGGAGCGAAGGCGTCCGCGCCACGACCGGTGAGCCAGCCGGTCTGCAGATCGTCACGGCGGTCGAAGTCGACCACCGGGGCTCGGGCCAGAGACTCGGGGGTGGCGCCGTCCGAAAGCCACTCGGCCACGAAGGCGGGGGTGGCGACGGCGCGGTACCGCATCACACCCAGCGGAAGCACGCGGCAGCCCGCGACCGGCTCGGCTCGGGAGGTGACGGCCGCCATCACGGTGCCCGATTCGAGCAGCCCAGCGGTGAAGTCCTGGTCGTCGCGGTGCAGGTCGAACACCACCGGACGCCGCGCACTCAGGCGGGCCAGCGGCGCCAGAAACCAGGTGCCGAGCGAGTCGGCGTTGACGGCCAGGGGCACGCTCACCCGTCCGGCCTCGGCGTCACCGAGTTCGACCAGGGCATCGTGTTCGAGCAGGGCCAGTTGCCGCGCGAGCCGGACGACGGCGCGTCCGGCCTCGGTGGCCCGGGCGGGCTTGCTGCGCACGAGCAGCACCCGGCCGACCTGCCGCTCCAGCGTCTTGAGTCGCTGGCTGACCGCGCTCGGAGTCAGGTGCAGGCGGCGGGCGGCGGCGTCCAGCGTGCCCTCGTCGATGATCGCCGCGAAGGTCTCGGCCAAGTCCAGGGAGATGCGCATCATGAGAGATGCTAATGCATCGTCAGAATCTGTAGCTGGACTGTCGAGGACTCGCCGTTTACGGTCGGAGGGTGCTTCTCTCTGCCCTCGCCGGACTCGGTCTCGGCTTTTCGCTCATCGTGGCCATCGGTGCCCAGAACCTCTTCGTGCTGCGGCAGGGCCTGCGACGCGAGCACGTGCTGGTGGCGGCGGCGATCTGTGCGGCCTCCGATGCTGTGCTGATCGTGCTGGGCGTCTCCGGAGTGGGGCTGGTGCTGCAGGCCGTGCCGTGGTTGCTGTCGGCGGTGCGCTGGGCCGGCGCGCTGTTTCTGATCGGGTACGGGCTGATGGCGGCGCGTCGCGCCTGGCGGCCCACGGGCGGGGCGCTGATCGCGGATGCCGCAGCGCATCCGACGCCGGCGCCGACCGGCGCGGGATCGGTGAGGCTGGCCACCCGCACCCGACCGCTCGCGCCCGTGGTACTGACCTGCCTGGCCTTGACCTGGCTCAACCCGCACGTCTACCTCGACACGGTGTTTCTGCTCGGCTCGGTCGCCAGCACCCACGGCGAGGGGCGCTGGGCCTTCGCCGCGGGGGCGGTGCTGGCCAGCCTGGTGTGGTTCTTCGGCCTCGCGGTCGGTGCGCGGTTCCTGGCGCCGTGGCTGTCGACGCCGCGCGCCTGGCGCGTGCTGGACGCGGTGATCGCGGTGGTGATGATCGCACTCGGGATCGGGCTGGTGCTCGCGCACTGATCCGGCGCGCGAGGTGTGCCAGGATGGTCCGGACCCAAGCCCCTGCGGCGGCCGGCACCCATTCGCCGAAGCCGCCGGAAAGAAAGGACACCGCCGTGGCGCAGACCGCGACCCTGCACACCAATCACGGAGACATCGTCATCGACCTGTTCCCGGACCACGCCCCCAAGACCGTCGAGAACTTCGTCGGCCTGGCCAGCGGCACCAAGGAGTATCTGGACGCCGAGTCCGGCAGCCGCACCACCGGCAACTTCTACGACGGCCTGGTCTTTCACCGCATCATCGGCGGCTTCATGATTCAGGGCGGTTGCCCGCAGGGCAGCGGACGCGGCGGGCCCGGCTACACCTTCGGCGACGAGTTCCACCCCGAGCTCACGTTCAACCGGCCCTATCTGCTGGCCATGGCCAACGCCGGTCCCGGCACCAACGGCTCGCAGTTCTTCATCACGGTCACGCCGACGCCGCACCTGAACCGCAAGCACACCATTTTCGGCGAGGTCACCGACGCGGCCAGCCAGGCAGTGGTCGACACGATCGCCAAGGTGCGCACCGGTTACGGCGATCGTCCGGTCGAGCCCGTGGTGATCGAGTCGATCACCATCGCGTGAGCTAGCACCGCAGCCACCAACCTTTGCCCGCTGCGCCCAGCCCCCGGCCCCGGCCCGTCCTGACGCGGCCGCTCGGCGCTCGGACGGCCTCGGCCCGGTGCTCAGGCGCTGGGCCGTGACGCGACCGGCACGGGGTGCAGCGGCGTCGTGGCGTTGATCCACAGCCCGAAGCCGATCGCCCCGACCAGCGCCAGCGCCGCGATGATCGCCAGCACCCACAGCGTGCGATCACCAAGGCGTGACCGCGCCGCGGTCACATCGCTCACTCGGCGCCCAGGCTGAAGGCCGCTTCGAGGTCATGGGAGCTGTAGGTGCGAAAAGCGACGTGCGTTTCGGTGTTGAGCACGCCCGGCACCTTGTTGAGCCGTTCGGCGACCACCTCGGCCACCTGCTCGATGGTGCGCACGCGGATCAACGCGATCAGGTCGATGCCGCCGGTGACCGAATACACCTCGGAGACCCCCTCGAGGTTGGCGATCTGCGCGGCTACCTCGGGAATGCGGGCCACCTCGGCCTCGACGAACACAATGGCGGTGATCATGGCCGAATCTTAAACCGGGCTAGACCGGCTGCGGTGCCGGCACCGCACTGGTGCTCAACGCGTGTCTGGCCAGTTCGCCCTCGGCCAACCCGATGTGCAGCGGCCAACTCCATTCGCCCTCGATCTCGATCAGCCGGACGCCCGGGCGCTCTAGCCAGGCCGCGACACGTTCGGTCTCTTCGGTGGTGGCCGCTGGTTGCGGACCCACCGGCCGCGCCACCTGCTCGGCGGCGGCCACCGCCGCCCGCGCCACCGCCTGGGGTGTCTCGCCGGGACGGGCGCAGGCGGCGCCGGCAAGGCGTCCGTACCTGATCACGTGGATGGCCCAGCCCTCCGGCCCGCGTTGTGCGGCCACGATCTGCGGGCAGCGGGCCAGGCTCGCCACCCGGTGATGGCGCACGGCGCTGCTGGCGAAGCCGGACAGCCGTGCGGTGACCACCGCGGCGTGCTCGAAGCGTTGCCGTTGGATCAGGGTGGCCAGCCGGCCCTGCGCCGCGGTGAGCACCGGACGTATGTCGGTGGTCATGGTGGCGCGGACCTGCTCGACCAGCACCCCGTACTGCTCGGTGGTGACCGCGAGCTCGCACGGTGCGACGCAGCGTCCCAACTCGCCCAGCACGCACGACGCGGAGGCTCGCCGGGCCGACAGCCGGGTGGTGCACTGACGGATCGGGAACGCGTCGTACAGCGCGGCCTGGACGTTCTCGGCGGCGCTGCGGCGGCTGAACGGGCCGAAATAGGACGCCCCGTCGTCGAGGCACTGGCGCACGATGGACAGCCGTGGGAACGCCTCACGGGTCACCTTGAGCCAGACCTGACGCTCCGGGAACTTGGAGCGCCGGTTGTAGCGCGGGGAGTGGGCGGCGATCAGCCGCAGCTCGAGCACCTCGGCCTGCAGTTCGGTGGCGCAGACCAGATGCTCGACGCCGGTGGCGATGCGCACCATCTCGTCGATGCGCGGGCGCGTCTCGGCGGCGGTGAAGTAGCTGCGCACCCGGGCGGCCAGATTGCGGCTCTTGCCCACGTACAGCACGTGCCGGCGGGGACGCCCGGCGCTGTCGCGGGAGTCGGCCACGAACCAGTACACCCCGGGAGCCTTGGGCACGCCGGCCGCCCAGGTGCGCTTGGCTCGCCGGCCAGGCGAGACCCGACGGGTGAATTCGAGCAGGTCTTCCACCGTGTGCACCCCGAGGTTGCCGACCCGTTCGAGCAGGCCGTGCAACACCGTGACGGTGGCGCGCGCGTCGGTGAGCGCGCGGTGGTTGGGCGTGGTGTCGGCGTGGAAATGCTCGGCGAGGGTGGCCAGCTTGTGGTTGCGCACCTCGTCGCGCAACAGGCCCTGCCGGGCCAGTGCCACGGTGTCGACCACGGCCGGGTGGGGCCAGTCGTAGCCGAACTGGGCGCAGGCACGTTTGAGGAAGCCCATGTCGAACCCGGCGTTGTGGGCCACCATCACGCAGCCCCGGGCGAACTGCAGAAAGCCCGGCAGCGCGGACGCCAGTGGCGGCGCCTGCGCCACCATGCGGTCGGTGATGCCGGTCAGTACGGCGATCAGCGGCGGAATGTGGGTGTGCGGGTTGACCAGGGTCTGGAACTCGCCCAGCACCTCGCCGCCGCGCACCTTGACCGCGCCGATCTCGGTGACCCGATCGTCGACCCCGCCGCCGGTGGTTTCGAGATCGACCACGCAGAACGTGACCTGGGCGAGCGGGGTGCCCAGGTCGTCGATGGTGGGCTGAACCGGCGTGGACGTCATGCGTGGCACGTTAGGCGCCCCCGCTGACGGTTTCGCCCAGCCCCGCCGTCCGAACGCGCGATCGAAAAACTGTCCGAACCAGGCCTCAGACTGCACTTATGGACATGGTGAGGATCGATTGCGGCACCTGCGCGGTGCGCGGCCCGGCCTGTGGCGACTGCATGGTCACGGCGTTGCTGGGCGCTGAGGCGCCGGGTTCCGATGAGTTGCTGGGCGCCGACCCGGCCCTGGCCCCCATGCCGGGGGTGATGACCCTGCAGGGTGACGAGGTGAGTGCGCTGCGGGCGATGACCGAGGCCGGGTTGCTGCCGCCGTTGCGGCTGGTAAAGTCGGTATCCCGACGCCCCCCGGTCGAGCTGAACGACCGCTGGTTTGAATCTGATCAGGGCGTCGTTTAGGATTTTCTCAGTATTTGGTTTGCTGGCTTCCCCACGGCGACCTACTCGTTGATCGTCTGGAGGCGATGGTGCGGTTTCGCACAGTGGTTCGTGGTGGCCTGGTGGCACTGTCAGGCCTGGCGGTGGTGCTGGCCGGTCCGGCTACGCAGCCGGCAAGCGCCGACCCCACCCTCGACGACGCCAAGACCAAGCTCGAGGCCATTGAGCGGCAGCAGAGCGAACTGGGTGAGCAGTGGTCCGAGGTCAAGCTGCAGCTCGAGCAGGGCAAGCAGAAGGTGACGACGCTCAACGCCGACATCGCCGCCCAGCAGCGCAAGGTCGATGCCCTTCGTACCCAGGCCCAACAGGTCGCGCTGAACCATTTCCAGAACCGTGGCGTCGACATCACCATTCAGCTGGTCACCTCGCCCGATCCCGATTCGTTCCTTTCCGACATGTCCACCATGGGCAAGGTCGACCAGAACATGAACTCGCTGCTGCAGGACTACCAGGCCCAGCAGGCCAATCTCGCCGACCTGCAGCGCTCAGCGCGCGACCAGGTCGCCACCACGCTCGCCGAAGAGAAGCGGCTCGACGCCCTCAACGATCAGCTCGAGGCCAAGGTCGAAGAGGGTCAGCAGTTGGTCGACCAGCTGACCGAGCAGGAGCGTCAGCGGCTCAACGTCGGCGACGGCTCCGTGTCGCGCGACGAAGCGCGTGACGCGCTGATCACCGACGGGTCCGCCGACTCGCGCGCCCTGGCCGCCGTCAAGTACGCGATGTCGAAGGTCAACGGCAGCCAGTACGTGTGGGGCGCCGAGGGTCCGACCGGGTTCGACTGCTCCGGGTTGATGTTGGCCTCCTACCGCTCCGTCGGGGTCTCGTTGCCGCACTCCTCGCGCGCCCAGTTCAGCGTCGGCCGGCCGGTCTCCAAGAGCGAACTCAAGCCCGGCGACCTGCTGTTCTTCTACAACCCGATCCATCACGTCGGCATGTACATCGGCAACGGCCTGTTCGTGCATGCCCGCAATGTGCGTGACGACCTCGACGTCACCCGGCTCGATTCGTACCCGGCCTACCAGGGTGCCCGCCGCGTCCTGGGCTGATCGGCACCGCCTCGTCGGTCGCCAGGCCGTCGACCCGTCACGGCGCAGGCTGCTGCTGAGCGCCACTGTGCTGTTGGCCGTACCCCTGTTGGGGGGCTGCGCGGCCGCACCCGCACCCACCTCGACCCAGCTGGCGCACGCCCTCGGTGCCGGGCTGGCGGCACGCGACCGGGCCGGCTTCACCGCCCTGTTCGCACCCACCGCCGGTGCCCAGGCCCTGGCCGCCCGCGTGTTCGCGAATCTGAACGGTGCCGGCGCGGGGTTCGCGGCGCCGTCGTCCGATCGGCTGAGCGTGTCGTGGAACCTGCCCGGCGAGCCTCAGGTGGTGAGCGAGGTGACGCTCGTTCTTCGCGACGGCCTGATCGATGCACTCAACGCCACCAGCACTGGCACCGAATGGCTGGACGAGCCGCTGATCGTGCACGCCGAGGGGTCGCTGGTGGTCGCCACCGCCGAGCAACAACAGTCGACGCGCTGGCCGGCCGCCGCCCGGGCGGGGTTGGACGCGCTGAGCACCGTCTGGCCGGCCGGGCAGCTCAGGCCGGAACCGCTGGTGGTGCTGGCGCCGTCCGATCTGCTGGGCTTCGCGCGCTACGCGGGCAGCGGTGCCGGTGTGACGGCAGCGGTCACCGTGGTTCCGGGCACGGCCGGCAGTGCAGGGGTGCGTGTGGTGGTGAACCCGGTCGCGCCCGAGAATGCCGGGACCGACGCCGCCACCCTGACCCACGAGGCCGTCCACGCCGCGATGCGCTCGCCGTGGCTCACGGGCACGCCGGGTTGGCTGCTCGAAGGCATCGCCGAGGCGTTGACGGCGCGGGCGCACGAACCGGTGGCCACCGCCAATGCCGCAGCAGTGCGGGCGGCGATCGCGCACGGGCTGCCGGCCACGCTTCCGCAGGTGGGCGGCGGAGATCCGGCCGACTATGCCTTCGCTCAGGTGGCGGTGGACGCGATGGTGCGCCGCGTCGGTTGGGCGGCAGTGTTCGACGAGGCCCGCCGGCGCAGCACCCCGGCCGGGGGCACGATCCACGACGCCGACGTGCTCGGCTGGTATCTGGACGAGCTGGCCCGGTTGCGATAGGGCTGCCGGGGCAGCGGGCAGAGGTTGGTGGGCGAGGACCAGGCTCCTAGACCACCGCACCGTCCCCGTCGGTGGGTGGACGGTGCCGCAGCCGGTTCAACAGCAGCACGACGCCGATCGCGAAGCCGACGCCGGCGAGCGCCGATACCAGCATCGGCAGCCGGACGCCGAACGCGGCGACCAGCACGAGCACCAGGGGCAGCACCACCAGCACCGTTCCGGCGATGCCGGCACTGCTCCAGCGCTGGGCGGGCGGTGCGGGCGGCGGCGCGAACGGCTCGTCCGGGGGGTCGGGCGGAGTCCAGCTGCGAAAGCCCTCCGCCGGCTGCCGGTCGGCCTCGGCACCGGCCTCCGGCACGGGCGGCTTCGGCTGCGGTGGCGCCGGCTCGGCCGGGGCGTCCAAGCGTGGCCTGGCGCGCTCGGTCGGCACCAGCCCGTCCGGAAACTCGCGGGACATCAGCTCCTCGAACCGGCCGTCCTCGGCATCGCGCGGGCTCATCGGCTGTGCCTGGCCAGAAAGTCCAGGGTGTCGGCCACGATCAGGTCGGCGTCGTTGTCCAGGGGTGCCACGTGGTCGCTCTCGATCAGCACCACCTCGGTGATCTCTTGCGACGACACCTGCCGCACGACGACGTCCTTGGATGCCATGGGCACCACCCGGTCCACCTCGGAGCGGAACAACAGCACCGGGCAGTGCACCAGATCGAGCCGCGCCCGGACGTCGCTCCACAACCGCATCAGCGCGTGCACGGCCTCCAGCGGCGTGCGCGGGTAAGTGTGCTCGGTGACGTCCGGCTTGCGGATGCTGCTGCCGATGCTGTTCGTGGTGCGGATCAGGTGTTTCGCCCACGGCACCAGGGCCAGCTGCGGTTTGCCCTGCAGAGCGGGGTTGACCAGCACCAGGCCGGCCACGTCGTCCGGGTGGTGTTCGGCCAGCCGCAGCGCCAGCGCTCCACCCATCGACAGGCCCGCGACGAACACGACCGGGCAGGTCGCCCGAAGATCGAGAAAGGCCCGCTCCGCCGCCGCGTACCAGTCGCGGCCGTCGGTCACCTCCAGCTCGCGCCAGCTCGTGCCGTGACCCGGCAGCCTCGGCACCGAGACCCGGTACCCGGCCGCGGCGGTGCGCCCGGCCCAGTCGCGCAACGTCCATGGGCTGGCCGTGAAGCCGTGCAGAAACAGCACACCCACGGCGCCGGAGGAGTCCGGGGCGAACGGTTCGGCGAACTCGTGCACCTGCATGCGGCCATCGTACGGGGCGTGCTCCGGGGCCCGCTTCGGTGCTGGGACGGGCGTCCGTCCCGTAAGGTGAGCGCAGCCGGTTCGCAGGAGGTGCGGTGCTTTACACGCTGTTCAAGAACGTGCTGTTTCGCCCAGTGATCAAATACGTCTACGGGGCCCGCGTGGTGGGTGAAGAGCACCTTCCCGCCCGCGGCGGCATGATCCTGGCCAGCAACCATCTGGACGCCGGCGACACCGTCGTATTGCCCTCGATGGTCAGCCGCAAGGTCACCTTTCCGGCCAAGGCGGAGCTGTTCAAGGGCAACCGGGGCCTGTTCTCGAAGCTGGTGGCGTGGTTTCTGACCGCGGTCGGCCAGGTGCCCCTGGACCGTTCCGGGGGCCGGGTGAGCCTGGCCGGGCTGGGGCCGGTGCTGCAGGTACTCGCGGACGGCGGCTGCGTCGGCATCTACCCCGAGGGCACCCGTTCGCCGGACGGGCGCCTCTACAAGGGCAAGACCGGCGTCGCCCGGATGGCCCTGGCCGCTCAGGTGCCGATCGTGCCGGTGGCGATGCAGAACACCACGGTGATCAAGAAGTTCGGCCTTCCCTGGATCGATCATCCGGTGGTGGTGATCGGCGAGCCGTTGGACTTCAGCGAGTACTTCGACCGGGGCGAGGACCCGCGGGTGCTGCGCTGGGTCACCGATGAGGTGATGGCCGCCATCCAGCGCCTGTCGGGGCAGACCTACGTCGAGGCGTACGGAACCTCGGTGAAGAGCGGCTCGCTGACCAAGGCCCAGGCGGACGCCCGCATTCTGGAACGTCCGGGCATCAACACCAAGCAGCCCGACGCTTAGCCGGGCTTAGCCGGCCGGCATCGAGCGTCCGTCCCACCAGCGGGCCCGGTTCGGTGGCGCCGGGTCCACCGCGTATCCTGACCGGCGTGTCGACGCAGATCCCCACCCTTGAGCAGTTGCAGGCCCTTGGCCCGGTTCAGCAACCCACCTACGCCGACACCGAACTGCTGCAGCAGGTGACCGCGCAGTTGCGCACCCGCCCCCCGCTGGTGTTCGCGGGGGAGTGCGACGACCTGCGCGCCAAGATCGCCGACGTGGCCGCCGGCCGTGCGTTCATCCTGCAGGGCGGTGACTGCGCCGAGACCTTCGACACCGGCACCGCCTTCGACATTCGCGGCAAGCTGCGGGTGCTGTTGTCGATGGCGGTGGTGCTGACGTATGCCGCGCAGGTACCCGTCGTCAAGATCGGACGGCTGGCCGGCCAGTACGCCAAGCCCCGCAGTAAGAACACCGAGATCCGCGGTGGCGTCGAGTTGCCGGCCTACCGCGGTGATGCGGTGAACGGGTTCGACTTCACCCCGCAGGCGCGCGTCCACGACCCCCACCGCCTGATGGAGGTCTACAACCATTCGGCCGCCACGCTCAACCTGATCCGCGCGTTCGTCACCGGCGGGTTCGCCGACCTGCGGGCCGTCCACTCGTGGAACCAGGACTTCGTCCGCAACACCGGCGCCGAGGCGCGCTACGAGGCGCTGGCGGACGAGATCGAGCGTGCGTTGGCGTTCATGGTCGCCTGCGGCGTCGACAAGGAGGCGTTCCGCACCGTCGACTTCTACTCCAGCCACGAGGCGCTGCTGCTGCCCTACGAGCACGCGCTCACCCGGATCGACTCGCGCACCGAGACCCCCTACAACGTCTCGGCGCACATGGTGTGGATCGGCGAGCGCACCCGGCAGACCAGCGGTGCGCACGTCGGGTGCGTCCGGCAACTGCGCAACCCGAGCGGCGCCAAGGTGGGTCCGTCCACCACCGCAACGGACGTGGTGGCGCTGGCCGAGGCGCTCGATCCCGAGCAGGAGCCGGGCCGGCTGACGATCATCTCGCGGATGGGTGCCGGCAAGGTGCGGGATGCGCTGCCGCCGCTGGTGCGCGCCCTCCGGGCGACCGGACGCACGGTGGCCTGGGTCTGCGACCCGATGCACGGCAACACCTTCGAGGCGTCCAACGGGTACAAGACCCGTGCCTTCAGCCAGGTGGTCGACGAGGTGAACGGCTTCTTCGACGTGCACGAGGAGCTGGGCACCTGGCCCGGTGGGGTGCACATGGAGCTGACCGGCGACGACGTCACCGAGTGCGTCGGTGGCATCGCGGATGCCTTGGCCGAGGCCGACCTGTCGAACCGCTACGAGACCGCGTGCGACCCTCGGCTGAACCGCAACCAGTCGCTCGAGCTGGCGTTCCAGATCGCCGAGCGGCTCACCGACGGCCGGATCAAGCGGATCAACCCGGTGCAGGAGTTCCGGGCCGAGGACTTCTGACCCGAGCGCGGCCCTCGATCGTCGCTGGCGCGGTCGAAAACTGATCGCGCGGTGTCCCGGCTCCACACTCCTGGGTCGTGCATTGGGGCGGATGACGCGCAACGAGCGCAGGACGCCATTCCAACGAGCGCTGGACCGCAATTCCGGGGGATCAGTCGCGCGACACCCTTGGCACCACTTGTCTATACAAGTATGCTCGTGTGGAGAGGTTGAGGCCGGGTTGTCGGCCCGGTCCCGGTGCAGCAAAGGAGCTGAACGTGATCACACTCGACCGAACCCGCTGCGTGAACGGTGCCGCAACGCCATCCGAACTGGCCGAACTACGTTTGTCTGCCGCCCGCGCCCGCCGCAACGTGCTGCGCATGATGGCGGCCACCCCCGCCGGTCACGTGGGCGGTGCGCTGAGCGCGATCGACCTGGTGGTCGCCATCTACCGCCATGCAATGAAGCTCGGGCCCGCCAACCACGACGCGCCCGATCGTGACCGCTTTCTGCTCTCGGCCGGGCACAAGGCGCTCGCCCAGTACGCGGTGCTGGCCCAGGTCGGCATCATCGCCGAAGAGGTGCTCGACACCTACGGGCAGACCGACTCCGCACTGCCGGGGCATCCCGACATGAGCACGCTGGCCGGCGTCGAGGGCAACACCGGCGCCCTTGGCCACGGGCTGCCGATCGGGTGCGGCATGGCCCTGGGCGCGCGCGCATCCGGCCTCGCCAGCCGCGTCTTCGTGCTGCTGGGCGACGGTGAGTTGGTCGAGGGCTCGAACTGGGAGGGCGCCGCCATCGCGGCCCACCACCGGCTCGACAACCTGGCCGCGATCATCGACGTCAACGGCCTGCAGATCAGCGGACCGACCGCGGAGGTGCTGAACATGGAGTCGATCGTTGACAAGTTCGCCGCCTTCGGCTGGGCGACGTGCGAAATCGACGGCAACGACATGGCCGACATTTGCGCGGCGCTCGACCGGCTGCCCCTGCAGTCACCACGGCCGAGCGTGGTGATCGCCCACACGGTGAAGGCCAAGGGCATCAGCGCGATCGAGGGCACCGTCGGCTCGCACTACTGGAAGCCGAACAGCGAGCAACTGGCGGCCGCGATCACCGAGGTGGACGAGCACGTCCGGCGCGAAGAGAGCGTGGTGACGGCGTCATGATCGGCGATGTCCTGGATCCCCGCAAGACCTTCGGCAAGGCCCTCCAGCAGGTCGCGGAGGCCGATTCGCGGGTGGTGGTGCTGTCGGCCGACAGCGGCGGCTCGTCCGGACTGGGTGAGTTCGCCAAGACCCACCCGGATCGCTATGTCGAGTTCGGCATCGCCGAGAACGGTGCCACCGGTGCGGCCGCCGGCCTGGCCACGTTCGGCCACATTCCGGTGTTGTGTGCCATCGCACCCTTCATCACCTGCCGCAACTACGAGGCGTTCCGCAACGACATCGGCTACATGCGGCAGAACGTCAAGATGGTCGGGCGCAACGGCGGCTTCACTTATGCCGACCTGGGCGCCACCCATCACTCGCTCGAGGACTACGCGATCATCGGCATGATTCCCGGCGTGGTGGTGCTGGCACCGCAGGATCCGACCGAGATCCGCGGCGCGGTCAAGGCGATGATCGAGCACCACGGTCCGGTCTACATGCGCATCGGCAACGACCCCCTGCCGGAGATCTTCCCCGACGACAGCTTCGAGATCGGCCGGGCCAAGCACCTGCGCGAGGGCAGCGACCTGACCGTCGTCAGCACCGGCTACGTCACGCCGCGGGTGCTCGAAGCGGTCGATCGGCTGGCCGGCGAGATCGAGGTCGACCTGCTCGGCCTGGGCACGGTCATCCCACTGGACGAGCAGGCGATCCTGGCTTCAGCGATGCGCACGCAACGGGTGCTGACGATCGAGGAGCACTACCTGCGCGGCGGGCTCGGCAGCGGCGTGTGCGAACTGCTCGCCGGCGTCCCGGACGTCACCGTCGAACGCCTCGCGGTTCCGCACGACTTCGTGCCCAGTGGACGCTACGGCGAACTCAGCGCCCGCTACGACCTGGACGTGGACGGGATCGAGCGGCGCATCCGGGCCGCCGCCTACCCGCGACCGCGCACCGCGCAGGGGGTGGCGCCCGGGTCGTCCTGACCGCCGCGAAGGGCCTGGCATTGTCGTCGTGAGGTCACCCGACACGCGACTGGGCGTCGGCGGCCGTTCACCTTCGCCGCCGACGGTGAGGTGTGCGACGGTCCTGGGTGGTGATGGCGGCCGTGGTGGGCACCCTGCTGGTGCTCGCGTATCCGGTCAACAACAACGTTCGCTACGAGGTCGGGGTGCACCGGGTCTCGGGCTACTCGGTGGCCGAGACGTTCTCGCACCGGCCGATCACGTTCCGGCTGATCAGCGCCGCGCAGTCATGGCTGCCGAACGTGGTCAGCGACGCAACCACGCCGAGCGGGTCCTTCGTCCACGCCTGGGTGTTCGAGGCCGGCTTCCGGCTGATGGCGGCCCTGGCCGCCGCCGCGGCCGCGCTGCTCCTGACCGCCGGCCTACGGCGCCGGCTCGGCTCGTCCGCCTGGGCCTACGGGGTGGCCGCCTACGCCGGGCTGATGTTCACCGCTCCCGCCACCGGTGAACCGGACTGGTGGGCGGCGCTGGTCGCGGTGGCGGCGGTCGGCGCCGGGCTGCTCGGTTCTCATTGGACGGGGGGCGCCTGGGCGGGCGTGCTGCTCGCGATCGTCGCCCTGATGAAGATCAGTTCGCTGCCGGTGGCACTCGCCGCGCTGGTGCTGATCGTCGCCTTCGACCGCAGCCGCGGACTCGTAGCTCTGGCGACGGCTTTCGTGGCCGGTTGTGCGGGAGTCGTGCTGATCTGGTGGCTGGCTCCGCGCGAGATCGCCTGGCTGCTCGACATCAGGGCGCTGCAGCCGCCGCTGTGGACCAGCGACACCCCCGACGAGCAGCGCGGCTATCTGCTCAATCTGGCGGCCCGCTGGCCGACCATCGCGTTGCTGCCGGCCTTCTTCGTGTGGGCATCGCGTCGCGAGGTGGTGGCCGGCCTGGCCGCGACGGCGCTGACCGGGCTGGGTGTGGTCGGCCAGGGGCAGTACTTCATCTATCACGCCGTGCCGACGGTGGTGTTGAGCGCGGTCCTGGCCGTCGCGACCCTGCGCCGCTCGCGCGCAGCATTGCGCTGGCCCTTCCTCGCCTGCGCCCTCTGGACGCTGGTCGCCTTCGTTTCGCCGGCCGGGTGGCGAGTCGCCCACGCGCGTCCGCTGCTGGCGGGCACGATCGCGTGGGTCGTGCTGCTGTTCGTGGCGCAGTACTGGGTGCTGCGTCGCGGCCGAGGCCAGCCCAGGGCCGCCGCCGATCGGTGGGCGGCGCTGCTGGTGCTGGTTGCGATGCTGGCGACCCAGACGCCCTGGTCGGGCGAATCGCTCACCCTCGGCACCCGCGCCAAGACCCCGGTCGAAAACCTGACCCTGTTGCGAGGCCAGCTGGCCGTTGCCGAGCGCGTCCGGACGGTGGTGGGTACGGGTCCGGTGGTGTACCTCACCTTCGGTTCGTACACCTACCTGATCGGCAACCCGACCTCGTGCCGGTACCCCTCGCCGCTGTTCCTGCAACGTCCCGGGGCGGCTACAAAGGTGTCGGCGGCCACCCGCGGCGAGAATCTTGCCTGCGTCACCCAACCCGGGGCCGGCTGGCTGATCTGGGACCGCACCTGGCTGCACCGGAAGGGCGCTCCCGGCGACCTGCTGGCCACCCTCGACGCCACCTGGGCGTGCGAGCGGGCGACGGTGGTGGGCGGCCTCACCCTGTGCCCCCGGCGGTGAACTGAATAGGGTGGGGCCATGCAGCTCACCCACCTCGGACATTCCGCCGTGCTCATCGAGGTCGCCGATCGGCGCATCCTGATCGATCCGGGCAACTTCAGTACCGCCTGGCACGACCTGCGCGACCTGGACGCCGTGCTGGTCACCCACCAGCATCCCGATCATGTCGATCCCGAGCACATTGCCGACCTGCTCGCCGCCAATCCTCAGGCGTCGGTCCATGTGGAGCCCCAGGTGCTCGACGCCGTCGACCTCGGCGGGCGCGGGGTGGGCATCGCCGCCGGCACCTCCATCGACCTGGGTGCGGTGCGGGTCAGCGCCGTCGGTGGGCTGCATGCGGTGATCCACCGGGACCTTCCCCGCATCGGCAACGTCGGCCTGGTGATCACCGCCGAGGGTGAGCCGACGCTCTTCCACCCGGGCGACTCGCTGGCCACCGCACCGTCCGGGGTGGACGTGCTCGCGGTGCCGCTGTACGGGCCGTGGGCGGCGATGAAGGAGACCATCGACTTCGCGCGTGCCGTCAGCGCCCCCGATGGCTTCCCCATTCACGACGGGCTGCTGGCCGAGCGTGGCGTCCAACTCATCTATGGACGGCTGAGCGCCATGACCGAGACCCAGATGCCCGACCTGCGCGACGGGAGCGCCTGGACGCCCTCGGCCTGAGCCGCACGGCTGCGCGCGGGCTTGAGCGTGGCCGGCGTAGGCAGGGCGCCCGGATGGGGTTCGCGAAGTGGGCGCAGATTGGAGCCGGCCCATCCGGGCTCAGGTCGGGCCGGCGCCTTGCTGTGGCTCAGCCCAGCGCACGGGCCTTGATTGCGGCGAACTCGTCGGCCGTGATCGCACCGGAATCGAGCAGTGTCTTGGCGTGGGCGATCTGCTGGACCGGGGTGGCCGCCTGGATCACCTGCACGTCGCTCGGCTCGGGCGGCACTGCGCCCCTTCCGCGCTGACGTGCCGACATGCCCCGGCCGCGCACGCCCAGGTAGACGAGGGCGGTGAGAGCCGGCAACGCCAACAGGGCCAGCACCCAGGCCGCCTTGGCCCAACCCGACAGTTCGTCGTCACGGAACAGGTCGATGACGACCTGCACCAGCACGATCAAATAGGCGACGAAGAAGAAGCCCCAGATCATCAACCAGAAGAAGCCCCAGAAATCCATCGTCTCGGTCCTTCGTCCACTCGCGATCGGGAAGCGAATCGCGTCGTCGGCTCCGACAGGGGGTCGGTGCGCACATCGAGTGTGGCAGCGAAACGACGCGGTCGGTGAGAGGCTGCCCGCCGCGCTCAGGGATCGGCGGGAATGCCTGTGGTTCGCAGTGGTGTTCGGAGCACCGCGCGGTCCTGAAGACGGCGGGCGTCCGGCTGCCCTGGTGAACGGGAAAGGAACCGTCCCCAATACCCGTCGCGTGGCTGTGAGGAAGGATCCGCGCCGACTCGGTCGGCGTGATCGTTCCAACGATCCTGCAACCAAGCGTCACGGCGGGAGGGTGCATCGATCAGGCCAGGTTGACGGTGACCGTCGACCCTTCGGGAACCTTCTTGCCCGCGCCGGGCGTGGTGCCCACCACCCGGTCGAAACCGAAGCTGATCAGCCGATTCACCTTCACCTCGAAGCCGGCCTTGGTGAGGATCTCGCGGGCCCGATCGAGGTAGTAGCCGCGCACGTTCGGGACCGCCTTCAGCACCGGCCCCTTTGACACCAGCAGGGTGACCGTGTCGCCGCGGTGCACCTCGCCGGCCGGCGGGGTCTGGCTGATCACGTCCCCCTTGTCGACCTCGGCGTTGTTCTGCTGCTCGGTGGTGACCTTGAGACCTTGCGCCTTGAGGGCCGCGGTGGCGTCTTTGGCGGATTTGTTCGTCCAATCGGCCATCGTGACCGGGGCCGGGCCCTGGCTGAGCAACAGATCGACGGCGGTGCCCGGCTTGAGCGGGGTACCCTCGTCGACCGAGCTGCTGATCACCTTGCCGGTCTCGACGTCGTCGTCGTAGGCCTGGGTGACGGTGCCGACGGCCAGTTGAAGCTTGGTCAGGTTCTCGGTTGCGGTCGGCAGGTCGAGCCCGCGCAGCGCCGGCACCACGTACCGCTCGGGGCCCTTGGAGACGAAGGCCGTGATGGTGCCCCCGTGCACGATGCGCTGACCGGCAGCCGGATCGGTGTGCGCGATGAGTCCGGACGGCACGTCTTCTGAGTACGCGTTGTCGAACGTGATCTGCAGGCCGGCCTGGTCGGTCGCGGCCTTGGCCTGGGCCTGGTTGAGTTGGGCCAGCACGGGGTGGCGGTGTACTGACCGGCGAACACCCACCAGAGCCCGGAACCGACCAGCAACACCGCGAGCAGGCCGGCGATCAGACCCACCCAGCGACGCCGCGGGCGAGCCGGTGCGGCCGGCTGCTGCACCGGACCGTCGTAGTAGGGCATGCCGTCGGTGATCTCGGGAAAGCCCGGGCTGACCGGTGTGGACGGGGTGAACCGCAGGGTGGGTGTGCGTTGTTCGCCGTCCTCGCGCAGGGGCACCGGCTCGGTGATGTGGTTCTCGGGGTCGAGCGTGGGGCGCTGCATGCGGGCGGTCAGGGCGGGATCGTCCATCACGCCGCGATCGAGCGCCTCGCGGGCCTGGCGCAGGTGGTCGAGCAGCACCCGGGCATCCGTCGGACGATCGGACGGACGCCGCGCCGCCGCACTGGTGACCAGGGCGTCCAGGTAGGGCGGAATGCCGTTGCGGGACTCTCGCCACGAGGTCTTGACCGCCGAGGACGGAGCCGGAATCGCCTTGTGCACGTGGGCGTAGGCAACCTGGATCGGGTTGTCGCCGGTGTGCGGCTTGGTGCCGGTGAGCATCTCGTACAGCACCACGCCCAGCGCGTAGACGTCGCAGCGCGGATCGGCCTTGCCGTGGGTGACCAGCTCGGGAGCGATGTAGCTGACGGTGCCGATCAGCATGCCGGTGGCGGTCGCGGTCTGCGCGCTGACCGCCCGGGCGAGGCCGAAGTCGGCGACCTTGATCTGGCCCCGGTCGCTGATCAGGATGTTCTCGGGCTTGATGTCGCGGTGGATCATGCCCGACTCGTGGGCTGCAGCGACCGCGCTGGTGACCGGAATCAGCAGTTCGAGGGCCCGCTCGGGGCTGAACGAACCCTCGCGGGTGATCATGTGCCGCAGCGTGCAGCCCTCGACGTACTCCATCACGATGTACGGGCGGCCGCGGTGCAGACCTTGGTCGAACACCGACACCACGTTGGGGTGCGACAGCCGGGCCGCGGCACGCGCCTCTCGGTCGAACTTGCCGATGAAGTCCTGGTCGTCGCCGAGGCCCTCGTGCATCACCTTGACCGCGACGGTGCGGGTCAGGCGCTGGTCGTCGGCGAGATAGACGGTGGCCATGCCGCCCCGAGCGAGCTTGCGCGAAATGGCATAGCGACCGTCGAGAAGCTGCCCCACCAGGGGGTCGCTCGTGCTCACAGTGGTCACCGTCGCTCCGGACAAGTCAGGGGAAGTCAGGCCGTCCAGACCTGCCGGTGAGTCTAGGTCGCAGCTCGCCCCACGCCCGCTGCGACCCGCCGGTTCGATCTGGATCGGAATGGGTCTTGGCTGAGGCCCTTCGCCGGGGTCGGGGTCGGTATTAGGCTGACGGCCGTGACGGTATTGCGGGGAATTGATGTGCGGCTGAGACTCGCTCGGCTGCTGTGCGTCACCGATGCGCGACGCGATACGGACGATTTGGGCACGTTCGCCGCAGGCGTTCTGGGTGCCGGGGTCGACATGGTGGAGTTGCGCGACCATCGGGCGTCCGATGATCAGCTGCTGCACGCCCTCGAGGTGCTGCGCACGGCCGCGTTCCGGTCGCAGGGGCTGGTCTCGGTGTACGCCGATACCGACCTGGCGCGGCAGTTCGGCGCGGACGTGCTGCACCTGCCGAAGGGGCGTCCGGACGGGGCGAAGGCGCGGCGCTACGTGCACCGCTGGGCCAAGCTGGGCCGCTCCTGCTACTCCGAGAAGGACGTCGACGCCGCCCTGGCCGACGACGAGATCGACTTCCTCACGCTGGGACCCGCGTTCAGTGGGTTGCCGCTGTTCGGACGTCTGCCCGGGCTGGAGCTGGTGCGGCACGCGGCGGCCGTCGCGCCGCCGTCCAAGCAGGGCGCCAAGCCGTGGTTCGTGATCGGCGGCATCACGCTCGAGACCCTCGACGAGGTGCTGGACGCCGGCGCTCGCCGGGTGGCGGTCGGCCGGGCGATCACCGGCGCGGACGACCCTGCTGCCGCGGCCAGGGAGTTCGGCGACCGGCTACGTGCCGCCTGGGCCGATTCGATGGACGACGTGATCCTGAATGCGGTCGCCGCGGAGGGCACCTTCCGTCCGATCGCGGCCGAGGACGCCGGCGTTGAGCGGATTCGGCTCGATCACGACGAGCAGATCGAGAACGACGCCGCGATCGAGAGTGACGAGGCATTCGAGAACGACTGACTGATCGCGATCCGCGACGCGACCGGATCCGGGATGAGGGTGCGCCCGGTGTTCTGAGATCATCCGTCAGGGTCTGCTGGATCCCCGGGGTGTCGCGCGGCGAGGGGTGCGCTGGTGTCGGGATTTCAGAATCAGGATGAGCGAGCCGTGGCCAACTCGGCCAGGGTGCGCAGGGCCTCGACCGCCTCAGGGCGCAGCGGCGCCCCGTCCAGAGCCGCCAATGCCTGCCCGAGGTCGTCGCTGATGCGTTGCTCGGTGGCGGCCAGCGCGCCCGAGTGCACGAGGATCTCGCGGGCGCTCGCCACGTCGTTGGCGTCGAGATCGGCGCTGCCGAGCAGCCCGAGCAAGCGCTCCTTCGCCGAGTCGGACGCCCGCTCCAGCGCGTGCGCGATGAGCACGGTGCGCTTGCCCTCGCGCAGGTCGTCACCCGCCGGCTTGCCCGTCACCTCCGGTTCACCGAACACCCCCAGCACGTCGTCGCGGAACTGGAAGGCCCGGCCCAGCGGCGACCCGTAGGCCCGCAACGCCTGCAACGCCGACCCGTCGGCGCCGGCCAGGGCGGCACCCACCTGCAACGGACGGATCACCGTGTACCGCGACGTCTTGAACTCCACCACCTGCGGCACCAGGGTCATCAGGTCGACCGCGCCGACCGGCTCGGCCTGGGCGAACACGTCCAGGAACTGCCCGCAGGTCACCTCGGTGCGCATCGCGTCCAGCAGCGGAGTCGCCCGCGCCAGCGCTTCGACCGGCATTCCCGACCCGCTGAACAGCTCCATCGACCACACCAGCAGCAGGTCGCCGAGCAGAATCGCGCCCGCTCGTCCGAACGCCTCCGGCGAACCCAGCAGGCCACCCTCGGCATGCCAGGTCTCGAACTGCCGGTGCGCCGCCGGCAGTCCGCGGCGGGTGTCCGAGGCGTCCATCACGTCGTCGTGCACCAGCGCCGAGACGTGCAGCAGGTCGAGGCTGGCGGCCGCCCGCAGCAGGGCCTCGGCGTCGTCCGGTTCGGCGATGGCGGAGAAGCCCCACCAGCAGAACGCCGGACGCAGCCGCTTGCCGCCGGCCGTGAACGCCAACGCCAGCTCGCTCAAGGCGTGCACCTGCGGCCCGACCGCGGTCAGTTGCGCCTGCCGGGCCTCGATGAATGCGCGCAGGTGCGCACCGATCGCCTCACGGAACGGCGACCCGAGCGGATCGTGTGCCGCGAAGTTGCCCATCCACTGAGCCTAGAGGCCCGAGCCGGACGTTGCTGGCTTACGTTTGACCCCGTGTCCGTGAACCGCGATGACGTCGCCGAGCAGGAATATCTGCCCAGCATCGCCGACCTGCTCGCCGACACCAGCCGTCCGACCTTCAGCTTCGAGTTCTTTCCGCCCGCCGACCAGGCCGGCTCGGACGTGCTCGCGCAGACCATTCTCGACCTGGACGCCACCGGCCCCGACTGGCTGTCGGTCACCTACGGGGCGTCCGGTGCGACCCGCGACCGCACGATCCGGGCCACCCGGTTCATCAAGAAGCGCACCGAGGCCCAGACCATGGGTCACCTGACCTGCGCCGGCCAGTCCCGCGACGAACTGCTCGCCACCCTGGCCCGCTACGCCGAGGCGGACGTGCGGCACGTGCTGGCGATCCGCGGCGACATGCCGGGCGGCCCGACCGTGCCCTGGCAGCAGCACCCGGACGGACTGGCGAACGCCACCGAGCTGGTCTCGCTGATCGCCGACAACTTCAGCTTCGGCATCGGCGTGGCCGCCTTTCCCGACCCGCACCCGCAGCACCGAGACCCCGAGCTGGACGCTCGGTTGCTGCTGGAGAAGCAGCAAGCGGGGGCCAGCTTCGCGATCACGCAGTTGTTCTTCGATGCCGGCGCCTACGCGCGGCTGGTCGAGCGCGTCCGGGCGATCGGGTGCACGCTTCCGATCGTGGCCGGCATTCAACCGGTGACCAACATCGCGCAGGTCGAACGGTTCGCCGCGCTGTCGGGTGCGGCGTTGCCGCAGCGGGTGGTGCGGCGACTGCACGCCGTCGCGGACGATCCGGCGCAGGTGCGCCGGGTGGGTGTCGAGATCGCCACCGAACTGAGTGCCGAAGTGCTGCGCGCCGGGGCCCCGGGGCTGCAGTTCTTCACCCTCAACCGGTCGCGGGCGACGTCAGCGATTCTCGCCAACCTGCGCCGGCTTGGATTGGATCGACGGTCACCAGCCGTTGCGTCGGACGGGTGAGCGCCACGTAGAGCACCCGTGCGCCGCCCGGGGATTCGGCGACCACGTCGTCCGGGGCGGCGACCAGCACCCCGTCGTACTCCAGCCCCTTGGCCTCCAGCGGCGTGACCACCACCAGCCGGTCCTGGGCCAGCGGCTGCAGCGCCGCCCGCACCGCATCCACCCGCGAGGGCGGCGCGATCACGCCGACCGTGCCCGCCAGCTCGTCCAGCAGCCCTGCGGTCTGCTCGGCGACCATCGCCAGGAACGCCCCCGGTTCGGCGCCCAGCAACTGCGGATGCACCCCGGTCGACCGGACGGCCTCGGGCAGGTCGGCGCCCGGGAACGAGCGGCGCACCACCTGCGCGGCCAGCGCGAACACCTCTGCGGGGGAGCGGTAGTTCACGCTCAGCCGGTAGGTGCGGCTGCTGGCGTGGCCGACGAGTTCGGCGATCGCCCGCTCCGATTCGGCCAGGTCGGGCCAGCTGCTCTGGGCCGGGTCGCCGACGATCGTCCAGGACGCGTGCCCACCCCGGCGGCGCAACATGCGCCACTGCATGGGGGTGATGTCCTGCGCCTCGTCGATCAGCAGGTGCGCGAACTCGTCGTGACCCGGCGCGTCCGGATCGTCCTCGCGTGCCCGCGACAGCCGGTCGGCGGTGGTGATCAGTTCGGGCACCGCCCGGCCGCCCTCGATGAACAGGACCGGCTCGTCGTCGTCGTCGACGGGCTCCGGACCAAGCAGCGCGGCGAGTTCGTCCAGCAGGGCCATGTCGGCCACCGACCAGGTGCCGGCGGTGAAGGAGTCGATCAGCGCAACCTGTTCGTCGGTGGAGAGCAGGCCCACCGCCACCTGCCGGACGATCGCGGGATCGTCCAACCGGCGCAGCACCTCGGTGGGCGCCAGGGCCGGCCACCAGGCGTTGACGAACATGCGCCACTGGGCCGAAGAGGTGATCAGCTCCTCGATCTGTTCGCGCTCGAGGTCGATCTCCTCAGGCACCTGGGGCAGCAGTGCCGCCAGCAGCGCCTGCTCGGCCGCCGCCCGTCCGCGATTGACCTTGTGCCGGGCCAGCACCTCGGTGCGCAGCCGGTCCAGCGCCGGCGCGTCCAGGCCGAGCACCTCGCCCTTGACGGTGACCCGCAGCCGCACCCCGTCCGGCCCCGGGTCGATCAACGGCAGGTTGACCAGCCGCTGCAACAGCGGAGCCATCCGCATCGAGCCCTTGATGATGGCCGCCGCGGCGTCGTCGTTGCGCTCGGCGGCCAGCCCCAGCACGTCGGACGCCACCCCACCGATCGCGCGCAGGGTGACCGAATCCTCGCCGAGGGAGGGCAGCACCCGCTCGATGTAGTTCATGAACAGGGCGGACGGCCCGACCACCAGAATGCCGCCGCGCTCGAAGCGGCGGCGGTTGCTGTAGAGCAGGTAGGCGGCGCGATGCAGGGCCACCACGGTCTTGCCGGTGCCGGGACCCCCGGAGATGATCGTGACGCCCTGAGCCTCGGCCCGGATCGCCTCGTCCTGCTCGGCCTGAATGGTGGCGACGATGTCGCGCATGTGCCGACCTCGCGCGCGTTGCAGCGAGGCCATCAGGGCGCCCTCGCCGATGATCACCAGGTCGCCGGCCTCGGTGGCGTCCAGCAGATCGTCCTCGATGCCGATCACGCGTTCGTTACGGCAGCGCAGCACCCGGCGGCGGGTGACGTCCATCGGGCTGGACGGGGTGGCGCGGTAGAACGGTTCGGCGGCCCGCGCCCGCCAGTCGATCACCAGCGGTTCGTATTCCTCATCGCGCACGCCGATGCGTCCGATGTAGCGCAGGTCGCCATCAGCCAGGTCGAGCCGGCCGAACACCAGCCCCTCGTGCTCGGCGTCGAGCACCGCCAGCCGCTTCGCCGCCTGGAAGGCGAACGCGTCGCGCTCGAACATGGCCGTACCGTCTTCTTCGCGCATCCAGGTGCCGCGATCGGAGGTGTAGATCGAGCGGCCGGCGGTGGCGCTGCGCCGAGCGGACGCGGTCGCGTGCTCAAGTTGTGCGTAGACGCGGTCGACGTGTGCCTGCTCGATGGACAGCTCGTGGTCGAATGCCGAGGCTTTCTGCGTCAAGGCCCCTCCTGCTTGCGGTTTTGACCGACCTCCCACTCTACGCCGCGGGTGAGCCGGTCGCCACGTGGCGGCCGAGCCGGATCGGCCGCGTCCGATGAGGCCGCCAAGCAGGCGTCTAGGGCGTACTGCCTGTTGTTGTCGCAGGTGCGAAAACCGGACGCGTTCGGGCCCCGATCGGGGCGAAGGCTCCCCAGGAGTGGGTCAGGGGAGGTGTACGGCTTGGACCCGGCCATGGTGGGAGGTGGCAAAGGACGTGCCCGCTGACCCGAGCGCCCCACGCGGTGGGCGTGAGCGCCGACACCAGGACCGGCGACCTCGCTTGAGCGGGCCGGTGCCTGCCGGCGGCAGGCGGCTACCCGGTGATGTCGGCCACCAGCACCCTGGTGGCGACGCGACTCAGCGCCGCGGCGTCCACCTCGATCGTCCATTCCGGGTCTCCGCCGCCGCAGTAGATCTGGTCCATCGCCGGCACGGACGAATCCAACAGGAGCACCGCAGCATCGTCCGAGCAGATCGGGCTGACCCCGCCGGGTTGCATTCCCAGCGCGGCCAGCGACGCCGCGGGCGCCGGCTTCAGCGCTGAGCGCGACACCCCCAGCGCCCGAGCCACTGCGCCGTAGGCGATCCGAGCCGGGCCGGGGATTCCGACCAGGGCGACCGTGCCGTCCGGCAGCGCGAAGGCCAGTGTCTTCACCGAGGTGTTCCAGTCCAGCCCGGTCAGGTGCAGGTCGGCCTCGGTGCGGATCGGCGGATGGGTATGCACCCGGTAGGAAACGCCCGCGTTGTCCAGGATCGACGTGATCAGACTCACGCCGCCCATTGTGCGGGGCCATCGGCCCGCGCCCGGTTCCGTCTCCGACAGCGAGCGATCGGCGCCCTGTCAGCCATCGCCCGAGCCGGACAGGGGTCGGCGAAAGGGAACGGACTCGTGCTCAGCCTCCGCCGGAGCCAGATCACAGCTGACGATGGCGCCGCGAAGCATGCCGAGGGAGTGCACCGGAGGCCGTTGACTGCGGCCTGTTGAAGGTACGGTAGAGCATCCGACCCACTGGCTCGATCCGGCGGAGATCCCGGGGCAAGCCCGGGACGACGAGGGCAGGGGTCGCGCCGGGTTTTTGTGGTTATGGCCGGGGTCACCAGACGTTCTGGGCCCCGCCGCCACAATATTGTTGATATGAACACCCCCGGGGGGTATTCATATCAACCACAAAGTGGCGAGTCGCCGCTGGATCCTGGTTGGCCGGGCTGATAACGACAATATTCCGGCGTGACCCGGATTCTGACCCGCGGGGTCCGGCTGGGCCGAGGCAGACACCCGCTGTCACACTCGCTCGCCCGCTGGCGGCGGTTCCTCGTCCAGGGGTCGCTCCGGCCGCCACCCCGATTTGGGCGCGTCCTGCGCCGTGGACTAGACTCGACCTTCGGTCACCTGTGTTCTCAGGTGCGTCCACGTCCAGATTGGGAGCAATGGCGAAGAAGGAAGGTGCCCTCGAACTCGAGGGTCAGGTCGTCGAGGCACTACCGAACGCGATGTTCCGGGTGGAACTCGCCAACGGCCACAAGGTGCTCGCCACGATCAGCGGCAAGATGCGGCAGCACTACATCCGTATTCTTCCGGCCGACCGCGTCGTCGTCGAACTGTCTCCCTACGATCTGACCCGCGGTCGCATCGTCTACCGGCACAAGTAGCCCGCACATCCACCACCAGTTCCGGCTGGTTCCCGCGCTGCCGCAAGGGAACACCCTTGTCCGGAGCGACGAGTCAGAAAGTTGCTCGATGAAGGTTCAGCCGAGCGTCAAGAAGATTTGCGACAAGTGCAAGGTGATTCGCCGGCACGGTCGCGTGATGGTGATCTGCGACAACCCGCGGCACAAGCAGCGCCAGGGCTGACCTGGTCTGCGCCGTAACGGGCCGCAGCAACACCGGACGGGGTCGCACCCGTCCAGCCACCCTCGGGTGGGCGAACTGAACAACGTGATCGCAACGGATCGGGCGGCCTGGCCGCGATGATCCGGCACCCCCGGTCGGAGGCCGGGGCCCACGCCGAGGCGGCGAGGGGACGCATCACGCCAGACACCTCCGCGGACCTGGCCCGACAGCCCGTCCGGCAACGAAAGGGAAACGCCTCATGGCACGCCTCATCGGGGTGGATCTTCCGCGCGAGAAGCGCCTGGAGATCGCACTCACCTACATTTTCGGCATTGGACGCACCCGCGCCGCCGAAACCCTGGCCGCCACTGGCATCAGTGGCGACGTCCGTGTCCATCAACTGACCGACGAGCAGCTCGTTGCGCTTCGTGACCACATCGAAGCCAACTACGAGACCGAGGGCGACCTGCGCCGCACCGTCGCCGCCGACATCCGGCGCAAGATCGAGATCGGCTCCTACCAGGGCCGTCGTCACCGCATGGGCCTGCCCGTGCGGGGTCAGCGCACCCGTACCAACGCCCGCACCCGCAAGGGTAAGAAGAAGGCGGTCGCCGGTAAGAAGAAGGTCCGCTGATGCGGTACGCACGAGACAACCAGGAGATCTGACAACCCATGGCTACTGCAGGCCGCACCAAGGCGCAGGCCGCTTCGAAGACCAAGCTGCGCCGCAAAGAGAAGAAGAACGTCACCGCCGGTCAGGCGCACATCAAGTCGACGTTCAACAACACCATCATCACGATCACCGACCCCACCGGTGCGGTGATCGCCTGGGCCTCCGCCGGCACCGTCGGCTTCAAGGGCTCGCGCAAGTCGACCCCGTTCGCCGCCCAGATGGCCGCCGAGGCCGCCGGGCGTCGTGCCATGGACCATGGCATGAAGCGCGTGGACGTGTTCGTCAAGGGTCCCGGCTCCGGCCGTGAGACCGCCATCCGTTCGCTCGGCGCCGTGGGCCTCGAGATCGGCCCGATCGCCGATGTCACCCCGGTGCCGCACAACGGTTGCCGTCCGCCCAAGCGCCGCCGCGTCTGAGCCCGAGCCGAGAAAGAAGGACTGAACAATGGCCCGTTACACCGGACCCATCACCAAGAAGTCGCGCCGGCTCGGCACCGACCTGGTCGGGGGCGACAAGGCGTTCGAGCGCCGCGCGTACCCCCCGGGCGTGCACGGCCGCGGCCGCACCAAAGAGAGCGAATACCTGCTGCAGCTGCGCGAGAAGCAGAAGGCGCGTTACGCCTACGGCGTGCTCGAAAAGCAGTTCCGCCGCTACTACGAAGAGGCCAACAGGTCCTCCGGCAAGACCGGCGACAACCTGTTGATCATTCTCGAATCGCGGCTCGACAACGTGCTCTACCGCGCCGGACTGGCCAACACCCGCCGGCAGGCCCGCCAGCTGGTGGTGCACGGCCACATTCTGGTCAACGGCAAGAAGGTCAACATTCCGTCGTACCGGGTCAGCGCGTACGACATCGTCGACGTCGCCCCCAAGTCGATGAACACGTTGCCCTTCGTGATCGCCCGTGAGATCCATCACGAGCGCTCCGTCCCGGCCTGGCTCACCGTGCGACCCAACCGGGGCCGCATCCTGGTGCACCAGCTGCCGGTCCGTGACCAGATCACCATCGACGTGGCCGAGCAGCTGATCGTCGAGCTCTACTCCAAGTAATCGATCGCGACGGCCCCCGGCACCTTCGGGGGCCGTCGCCGACGAGTCCGTCCTGCGGGGCGGGCTCACCCCCGTCCGGGGTGGCCCCGGCCGGGTCACCATGACTGCCGTCATATAGCGGTCGGCAGGAAAGGATTCACAACTCCATGCTCATCGCACAGCGTCCGAGTCTGACCGAAGAGGTCGTCGACGACTTCCGCTCCCGTTTCATCGTGGAGCCGCTGGAGCCCGGTGTCGGCTACACCCTGGGCAACTCGCTGCGGCGCACGCTGCTGTCGTCCATTCCGGGCGCGGCCGTGACCAGCATCAAGCTCGAAGGCACCCAGCACGAGTTCAGCACCATCGAGGGTGTCGTCGAAGACGTCACCGAGATCATCCTCAACCTCAAGAGCCTGGTGCTCAGCAGCGAAGAGGACGAGCCGGTGGTCATGTACCTGCGCAAGGCGGGCCCCGGTGCGGTCACCGCCGCCGACATCGCCCCGCCGGCCGGTGTCGAGATCCACAACCCCGAGCTGCACATCGCCACCCTCAACGACACCGGCAAGGTCGAGATGGAGCTGGTCGTCGAGCGGGGCCGCGGCTACGTGTCGGCCGTCCAGAACAAGAACATCGACGCCGAGATCGGCCGCATTCCGGTCGACTCGCTGTACAGCCCGGTGCTCAAGGTGACCTACAAGGTCGAGTCGACCCGCGTCGAGCAGCGCACCGACTTCAACCGGCTCACGCTCGACGTCGAGACCAAGCAGTCGATGACTCCGCGCGACGCGGTCGCGTCCGCCGGCAAGACCCTGGTCGAGCTGTTCGGCCTGGCCCGCGAGCTGAACGTGGACGCCGAGGGCATCGAGATCGGCCCGTCGCCGGTGGACGAGCAGCTGGCCGCAGATCTGGCGCTGCCGGTGGAGGAGCTCAAGCTCACGATGCGCAGCTACAACTGCCTCAAGCGCGAGGGCATCCACACGGTGTCGGAGCTGGTGTCGCGCTCGGAGCAGGACCTGCTCGACATTCGCAACTTCGGCTCGAAGTCGATCGAAGAGGTCAAGCTGCGGCTGCACGAGATGGGTCTGTCGCTCAAGGACAGCTCGCCGGGCTTCGACCCGCTGGCCGCCCTCAACCGCTACAACGACGACGACGACGCCGACTTCGGCGACGACTACTGATCCGCGAATAGGAGTATCGAGTCATGCCCAAGCCAACCAAGGGGCCCCGGTTCGGGGGTTCGCCGGCACACCAGCGGATCATTCTGGCCAACCTGGCCAGCCAGCTCTTCGAGCACGGCCGGATCACCACCACCGAGGCCAAGGCCAAGCGCGTCCAGCCGCTGGCCGAGCGGCTGATCGCCAAGGCCAAGCGCGGTGACCTGCACAATCGTCGTCAGGTGCTCTCCACGATCACCGACAAGGGCGTGGTGCACGTCCTGTTCACCGAGATCGCCCCGAAGCTCGCCGATCGTGACGGCGGCTACACCCGCATCACGAAGATCGGCCCGCGCAAGGGCGACAACGCCCCGATGGCGGTGATCGAGGTGATCACCGAGTCCGTCGAGGAGTCGCGCAAGAACAAGGCCAAGGGCAAGGGGTCCGCTGCCGCTCCGGTGAAGAAGGCCGACAAGCCGGCCGCTCCGAAGCGGGCCAAGAAGGCCGGCTCGGCGCCGTCCGCACCGTCGGCCGACGAGGCGATCGGCGAGGTGAGCCTGGGTGCGTCCAACGTGGCCGGCGAGGCCGCCGAGGCCGGCTACCGCGGCGAGACCCCGCCGAAGGGTTTCGACATCAAGGGCAACGAGGACTCGATGAAGTTCCACACCCCCGAGTCGCCGTGGTACGACCAAACCATCCCGGAGGTCTGGTTCGACTCCGCGGAGGCCGCCGAGAAGGCCGGCTTCGTCAACGCCGTCAAGGACGCCGACGAGGCCTGATCCGCACGCCCGATGCCCGGTCCCGATGGGGCCGGGCATCGTTGCGTCCGAGCGAGCAGCGTCGGGCCGGAGCACTCGGTGGTGTCGTTCCAGCGCGGGCCGGCTGACACTTCCGGGGACCACGCACGCCCTAGTCTGTGCCGGTGCAACTCTCGCTGTGGTGGACGCTGGTCGGCGCCGGTCTGCTGATCTCGTTCACCCCGGGCGCGGGGGCGATCAGCACGATGGCAAACTCGTTGGCCGGCGGTTGGGCGCGTTCGATCTGGGGTGTGCTGGGCCAGCAGGTGGCCCTGATCGTGCACATCGTGATCGTGGCGCTCGGCGTCGGCGTGCTGGTGGCGGCCAACCACTGGCTGTTCACGGCGATCCGCTGGCTGGGCGCGGCGTATCTGGTGTTTCTGGGCGTGCAGTACTGGCGGGATCGTCCGGTGGGCGTCGGGCAACTGGACGCCGAGATCGCGCAGGACACCGCCCGCCCCACCCATCTGCAGCCGTGGCCGATGTTCCGCAGGGGCGTGCTGGTCAACCTCACCAACCCGAAGGCGATCGTGTTCTTTTTGGCGTTCACGCCGCAGTTCATCCGTTTGGACGGCGACCTGCTCACGCAGTACCTGGTCTACGCGGCCACTCTGGTCGCGATCGACATCATCGTGATGTGGTTCTTCTTCGCGCTGGCCGCCAAGGCGCTGCGCCGCTTCATGCGCGACGCCGCGGGGCAACGCCTGATCAGCCGCATCTTCGGCAGCCTGTTCATCCTTGTGGGTGTGCTGCTTGCGCTGCTGGAGTGACCCGTTGTCGGGGGCGCCGGGCCAGCTCTGGCGCAACGGCGGGTCGCGCCTCGATACTGGAGCCGCGCGGCCAACGGTGGCCGCATCACCCTCTCTGCAAGGAGCACCCCCATGACCGAGTCATACATCGGCGAACTGCGCTGTTTCGGCTTCAACTTCGTCCCGCAGGGCTGGGCGGCCTGCAACGGACAGCTGCTGCCGATCAACCAGAACACGGCACTGTTCTCGCTGCTCGGCACCATGTACGGCGGCGACGGCCGGACCACGTTCGCGCTGCCCGACCTGCGCGGCCGTTCGGCGATCGGCGCGGGCCAGGGCAACGGCCTCGGCAACTACACCCAAGGCGAACAGGGCGGCGTCGAGAGCGTCACGCTGACCGCGCAGCAGGTGGCGCCGCACACCCATCCGGTCTCCGGCGGCACGGACGCGACCGCCAAGAACCCCAGTGGGGCGGTGCCCGGCTACACCGCGGACGCATCCTCGTACAGCACCACCCCCAGCGTCGCGATGAGCGCGGCGATGGTCGGCCCGAACGAGGGCGGTCAGCCGCACGAGAACCGTCCGCCCTACCTGGCGTTGAACTGGTGCATCGCGCTGAACGGCATCTTCCCGACGCGTTCCTGAGCGCGGCGGCCTCCGGTCATCCCGCTCGCCCGGGATGACGTCACCTTGGCCTGAGCTGACGGTGCGGGTGAATGGAAAAGGAACCGTCCCCATTCTCCGTCGGGCTGACGGTGCGAGTGAACGGTGAAGGAACCGTCCCCATTCTCCGTCGGGCTGACGGTGCGGGTGAACGGTAAAGGAACCGTCCCCATTCTCCGTCAGCGCGGAGGCAGGGCGATCTGCACGATGTGCGGACGTTCCCCGCGCCGGACGAACCGCCCCCGTCCGGGTGGGAAGCGTTCGGGGTAGACCCGCGGCAGCAGCTGGCCCTCGCTGCGCTCGCCGGACATCAGCAGCATCGAGCCGCCGGTGTCACGGGTGACCTGCAGCACCCGGTCGTACATGGCCCGGCCGGCACCCGCGACCGGGCGGGTGATGATCAGGTGCAGGCCCAGGTCGCGGGCGCTGGGCAGGTAGGGCAGCAGCGGTCCGAGCGGATCGGTGCCGCCCGCGCTGACGATGTCGTAGTCGTCCACCAGCACCACCACGCGCGGCGATCGGGCCCGCTCCTGCTCGCTGCGGCCGGGCCGCTGCTCGAGTTCCGCCGCGATGGACGTCGCCAGCCCCCGCGCCTGTTGGGCGTTGCGGGCGTGCGCGGCCAGGTACGCGTCGTCGATGGCGGACGGCACGTGCCCCCGGATGTCGATCACCGCCAGCGCCAGCTCGTCGGGGGTGTAGCGGTCCATCAGCCCGGCGGCGATGGTGCGCAGCAGTGAGGTCTTGCCGCACTTGGTGTCGCCGAACACCACCAGGTGCTGGTCCTCGCCGAGGAAGTCCCACAGGGCGGCCTCCATGGTGTCCTGCCGCAGGCCGATCGGCACCGCGTCCGGCTCGTCGAAGCGGTCGGGCAGTTCGTCCGGTGAGAGTTCCAGCGGCAGCAGCCGGATCGGGGCTGCGGCGGGTCCACTCCACGACCGGGACGCCTGCTGGGCCAGCCGCTGCAGCTCGTCGGCCACCTCTTCGTCCGGTACCTCGTCGAGCACCGGCAGGGCGATTTGCGCCAGGTTCTTCTCGGGCAGCAGCGCACGACCGGGGGAGTCCTTGGGCAGCACCGCCGACAGCTTGCGGTCGATGCTCGAATCGGCCGGGTCGTTCAGCCGCAACTCGATCCGGTTGCCGAACAGCGCCTGGTGCGCCAGCCGCAGCTCGTTGAAGCGGGTCATCGTGAGCACCAGGTGAATGCCGTAGCCGGCCGCTCTCTGCATGATGTCGGTGAACAGTTCCTCCAGCTCGTCGAAGTCGGAGCGCAGCGCGCCGAAGCCGTCCACCAGCAGCACGATGTCGGCCGCCGGCAACTCGGGCAGCCTGCCCTGCGCGTGCAGCGTGCGCAGTTGGGTGAGCGAGTCGATGCCGCGTTCGGCGAACACCGCCTCGCGCTGCACCAGCATCACCGACAGCTCTTCGAGCAGCCGCCGCAGCCGGTCGCGGCTGCCCCGGGTGACCACGCCGCCGACGTGCGGAAAACCCTCCAGGCGCTGCAGTCCGCCGCCGGTCAGGTCCATGCCGTAGATCGCGACCTCGCGCGGGGTGCGGGTCAGGCACAGCGAGACCGCCAGGGTGCGCAGCACGGTGGAGCGTCCGGACTGGGGGGCGCCGATGATCACCAGGTGCCCGCCGGTCGCGGTCAGGTCGACCAGCAGGGGCGTCTGTGACTGCTTGGCCGGATCGTCGGTCAGACCCAGCACGGCGGTCAGCGGCGGCAGCCGGACCTCATCGCTGATCAGCGAGCCCAGCGCCACCCGCTCGGGCAGCGGCGGCAGCCACACCGGACGGGTCAGCCGGTCGTCGTCGCGCAGCTGTGTGACGGACGCCTCGACGAACGTCACGCCGGTGTCCGGACGCCGCAGCTGCAGCGGCGCATCGCCACCCTCACGCGCATCGGTGCGAATGCCGTTGTACGCGGGCAGTAGGTAGGGCCGCGGGGCGGCATCCAGCACCCGCACCCGTTGCTCCTGCTGGGCCGGCCCCGACACGTAGCCCGCCCGGAACCGGGTGTAGAGGGTGGTGTCGACCTTGAGATAGCCGTAGCCGGGCAGCGCGGGCAGGTGAAAGGCGTCGGTGGTGTTGAGCACCACCGACGACTCCGACTCGCTGAACGTGCGCAGGCCCAGCCGGTAGGAGAGGTAGGTGTCGAGGCCGCGCAGCTTGCCGGCCTCGATCCGCTGGCTGCTCAGCAGCAGGTGCACGCCGATCGAGCGCCCGATCCGTCCGATCTGCAGGAACAGGTCGATGAAGTCGGGCTCGGCGCTGAGCAGCTCACCGAACTCGTCGATCACCACGAACAGGTGCGGCAGCGGCGCAAGCTCCGGACGCTCCGCGCGCAGCTGCCGGTAGTGGGTGATGGACGGCGACGAGCCGGCGTCCTTGAGCAGCTGCTGGCGGCGCACCACCTCGCCCTGAATGGACGCCCGGGCGCGCGTGGTCAGCTGCGGGTCGTCGGCCAGGTTGTCGATCAGCCCGGCCAGGTGCGGCAGCCCGGCGAACGGCGCGAACGCGGCACCACCCTTGTAGTCGACCAGGATCATGCTGAGGTCCTCGGGCGGATGCGCCATCGCCAGCGACAGGATCAGCGTGCGCAGCATCTCGGACTTGCCCGAGCCGGTCGCGCCGATGCAGATGCCGTGCGGACCCATGCCGAACTGCGCGCTCTCCTTCAGGTCGAGGTGGACCCGGTTGCCGGCATCGTCCACGCCGAACGGCACCCGCAGAAAGTCGGCGGGGGCGCGCGGCTGCCACAGGTGCTCGACGTCGATGTCGCCGGGCTGCGCCACGCCGAGCAGGGCGGCCAGATCCATCGCCGTCTCGGTGCGGTCCTCGCGCGCGGCGACCTGCGAGAGCCGCAGCGCCGCGAGCGCACGGGCGGTGCCGGCGAAATCGGCCGCGCTCAGTGCGTCCGGGGTGAGGGTGACCGCGGTCACCTCGGGGGTGCCCGGACGGGTCTCGGCCACCGCCCCTGCGTCGGTGAGGGTGAGCCGCAGGTCGACCTCGGCGGGTTCGTCCAGCCGGTCGGCGAGCAGGTGCAGCACGGTGATGCCCAGCTCGGCGTAGCCGGCACCGCCGCCGGGCAGCCCGGTGGCCCGCTGACCGTGGCCGTCGCTGATCACCAGCAGCCGCGGTGGCGCGGTGGCTGCGGCGCCAGTGCGCCGGGTGCTGTGCGCCTGCTGCAGCCGGTCGGTCAGGTCGGGGCCCAGAATCTGGCCGAGAGCGGCCAGCGATTCGGCGACCCGGCGGGCCGGCACCGGACCGTCGAACAGCTCGCCGTCCTGCGCGTGCGGCAGCAGGTCGAAGCCAGCCCAGTCGGCCAGCCGCTCGGCCGGACTGGCCAGTGCCAACTGCAGATCCTCCGGCGCATGCACGGCGGCCAGCTGCAGCACCAGCGCCCGCACCATCGCGACCGCGGTGTCGCGGTCGCCGATCACCGCCACCTCGTGCGCCGTGCGCAGGTCGATCGTGACCGGCATCGCCGGCACGGTGCCGAACCGGTCGACCACCGCGGTCGCCTCGGCCAACAGGTAGGGGTCCTGCGGCTGCACCGGCGACTCGGCAGGCGGCACGCTCAGGCCGAACCACGGCACCCCGCCAGCACCCACCCGGGCCTGCAGAAAGTCCAGGTCGCGACGGCGTCGCTCCCACAACCGGCTGGGGTCGCGGACCAGCGCCAGCAGGGCGTCCGGCTCGGGGTGCAGCAGCGTGGCGGCGTCGCGCACCCGGTCGCTGCGCTGCTGCAGGTCGCGGCGCACCTTCTCGAGGTAGTCGAGGTAACGGGTGCGCTGGGCGGCCTGCTCGGCCGCCTTGCGACCGCGGGAGCTGAGTGCGAAGCCGCGCCCGGCGATGATCGCGACGACGAAGATCACCCCGGCGACCAGCAGGAACAGCGGCTGGCCGTTGCGCAGCACGACCATCATCACCACCGACGACATGGCGCCGACCATCGGCAGCAGGAACTGCAGCGGAAAGCCGCCCGCTTCGGTGAGCAGCGGCGGCGGCGGTGCCAGCGTCTCCGAGGGCGATTCCGGCAGCGGCCGGGTGGCCCGCGTGGGCCGATGGACGAGCACCGTCATGCGATCACCGCCTCGAGGTTGTGCTCGACGGCGCGGTCGACCACGGCGGCGCTCAGCTCGAGTACCGCGCGATTGGTGGCGTAGCGCAGTCGTCGATCGGCCGGCCTGGACGAGCGCAGGCCGCGGTCGGCGGGCAGCCAATGGGCGTCGTTGACCAGGGCCGCCTCGCGGAGGCCGTGCTCGGTGCCGGCGCCGGTGTCGTGCACCACCAGCAGGGGTGCGACGTGTGGGGTGGTCAACCGGTGGGCCAGGTCGACCCCGGCCTGCAGCGCCGGGCGTCGGGCCGCCACCACCACCAGCAGCACGGCGCTGGCGGCGCGGGCGTCGTCCGGATCGTCCGGGGTGCCCCAGTCGGTGACCACGAAGTCGAAGAACCGGGTGATCGGCGCGACCGCCTGCCACCACTGGCCCGGCCGATCGCCCAGTTCGAGCGCGAACAGGCCACCCGGCGTGCGGGCCAGGCCGGCGGTCGCCTCGCTGCCCGAGGTGGCGGCGCTGCGCCGGGTCGCCGCGTCGTCGCTGCCCTCGGCGGACGAACCCAGCCCGGCCTGCCAGGCGATGCCTCGCTCAGCGGACGAGGCGCCTACGGCCAACACCCACTGCGGACGGCGGGCGGCCAGCACCCCGGCCACCAGGGCACCGACCAAGGCGGTCGGAGCGTCCGGGCCGGCACCGATCACGCCGACCCCGGTGCTCAGCGGCAGCGGCGCCCGGATCGCCGCATCGAGGGCGGTCAGCCGGGCCGGTTCGCCCGGCAGCGACGCGCGCAGCACCGAGGCCGGCCAGCCCGTCAGCGTCCGGCGCATCAGAAGGCCGCCAGCAGGTCGCGGAACACGCCCATCAGGCCCAGCAGCAGTGGCACCGCCGCCAGCACCGCCAGCATTTCGACCAGGTTGCCCAGCCGACCCAGCCGGGCGAGCAGGTTGTCGCTCAGCCGCAGCCCGGTGAGCGCCACCAGCAGCGCGGCGAGCGCGAACAGGGCCAGCAGCGTCCAGGTCGGGGACGTGCCCAGTCCGGTCGCCGCCAGCCCGCCGCCGATCGCAATCGCCGCACCGAACAGCGCCAGCCGCTGCGGCGCCAGCGGCAGCACCCGGGTGCGCAGGGTGACCACCACGGCGACCGCGATGGCCAGCCCCAGCGCCCAGGGGTCGCTGGAGGTGGCCAGCACGAAGCCCGCCGCCGCGGTGCCGGCGGCGACCGTCAGGCAGGTCCAGTTCAGGCCGCGGTGGGTGGCCTCGATCGCCTGTTCGGCATCCGCTCGTCGCACGGAGGCACCCTCGATCACCCGGTCGTCCAGTCCGGTCAGGCCGGACGCGGTCATCGCGACGCCGGGCAGCACGCCGAGCGCGAGCGCCCCCACCAGGGCCACCACCCCCGCCGAGACCAGCGGCGCCAGGCCGCTCAGCCCGAGCCCGGCGGCGAGCGCCACCAGTGCCGCACCGCAGCCGGCGCCGAGCGCCAACCCCCGATCGCGGTAGCCGACCAGCGCCACCACCGCCACCAGCGCGGCGGACGCACCCAGCCAGGCCACCCAGCCCCACGGTTCGCTCGGCGCGAAGGTGCGCATCGGCATGCCGATCAGGCCCACGGCCAGCGCGGTGACCACCGCGGCCGCACCCGATCCGCCGCGCCGAGCCAGCCCGATCGCCGCCACCGCCAACGCCGCGGACGCACCCAGCAGCCACGTCCGGTCGGTGCCGGTGGCGAGCAGTTGCCCGCCGATCAGCCACGCCAGCATCACCGCGGCGGACCCGGCGGCCAGCACCGCCCACGACCGTCGCCATCGATCGTGGCGGGTCGCCACGGATTCGCCGGCCAGCTGGGTGATGTCGGCGACCTCGGGCGGCGGCGGGGCCTCGTCCACCCGCACCAGCCGGACGATGCTGCCCTGCCGCACGCTCTGCTCGGCCAGGCTGAGCGAGGTGCTCAGCTGCTCGCCCAGCACCGTCACCAGGGTCAGCGGACGAGCCTGCTGCGCCGGTTCGTCCAGCAGAGTCAGCACCTCGGGCAGCAGTGCGGCCAGCGGCTCGTCCGACGGCAGCACCAGGTCGGCCCGGTTCAGGGTGCCCTGCACGGTCACCCGGGTGTAATCGCTCACCGGGTGCGCACGATCTGCTGGTTCTTCGGGTCGATCGTCAACCCGGTCGCCGGGTCGGTGTAATAGCCCGTCCCGGGGTCGATGTACCAGTCGATCCGCGGGTCGATCAGCCGGCCGGCCGGGTCTTTCGACAAACCCGAGCGCCGATCGACCAGGTACCCGGTCTGCGGGTCGACCAGGGCGCCGGTGCGCTTGTTGCGCAGAAAGCCGGTCGGCTCGTCCTGCACCCAGTCGCCGCCCGGCTTGAGCGGATTGGCCGCCAGCGCGGTGCGGAATGCGGCGACGGCCTGCTCTTCTTTCTGGGTGGCCAGCAGGTTGAGCACGAACGCGGTGCCGACCAGCACCGCGCAGATCACCGCCGCCACCACTATCGAGCCGAGCACCCGTTTGGCGTTGGTGTTCGGGGTCTGGCGCTCTTCGAGCTCACCGTAGGCGAGCGCCGAGCCGAGCCGTTTGCGGTGGGTTCGGGTGGTCTCGATCAGCACCTGTCCGGACGCGGGCATTCAGGCCTCCGGGTGGTTCGAACGGCTGAGGCGTAGCGCGCGATCACCCAGATGGATGGTTGAACCGGCCCGCACCGCAACCCGTTCGCCCGGACGCAGCCAGCGCTCGATCACCGTGCCGCCGGCAGCGGACGGGGTGGCGGCCCGGGTGCCGTTGGTGGCTCCGGTATCGGTCAGCCAGACACAGTCGGCATCGGGCTCAAGCAGCGCATGCACCCGCGAGATGCTGCGGGTCAGGTCGGGCACGGCCAGCAACTGATGGCTCTGCCCGGGCTCGTTGGTGGGGTCGCGGCCGACGAGGCTCGAGCCGGTCAGCGCCACCTGAACGCCGTTGTCGAGCAGCAGTTGCCACTGCCCGGTGCCGTCGGCGGCCGACTGCCGCCAGCCCGTCCACCCGGCCGGTTCGAGCGGACGGGCGCCGGCCGGCACCAGCCGTAGCGGGTCGCGTCCGGCGCGCAGGTCGGCCGTGCTGAGCTGCCGTCGGACGACCTCGCGCAGGGTGGGCGGCAGCCCGGTGGCCGCCGCCACGGTGCGCACCCCGAGCAGCCGCCGGCCGGGGGTGCGTCCGGTGCGGCACAGGTCGGCGATCAGCGCGGCGGCCACCAGGATCACCAGCACACCAGCGCTCGTCCAGGCGCACGCCAGGGGCAGCCTGGTGCGCCCCAGCAGCGGCACCGCAAGCAGCGGCACCAGCGCCGCCAACACGTCCATCAGGGTCGCCAGCAGGGCACGCGTACCCGCCGGGACGACGTGCGGGGACGGCTCGGCGTCGCGCGTCAGCGGGCGCTGCGAGGTGTCGGCGATGCTCATCGAGGCCTTCGGATCGGGGTTTCGTTCACCCTAACCGGTGACCCGGTCACGGCCTACAGTCAGCCGGGTCGGTGGGGAGTGCTCCCCATCGTGCAACGGTCTTCCACCACCTACGGTGAAGGCTGACCGCCTTTCCACGACCCCGACCAGGATGGGACGCAACCATGAAGTTCAGCGTGGGCACGCAGACTCTGGGCACCCTGCTCAACCGCACCACCACCCAATCCGACGATCTGAAGACGCTGGTGGAGAAGTTCATCGCCGCCGCCGAGCCGCTGCAGAACCGCATGAGCGGCCCCGCCAAGGACGCCTTCGACAAGTTCAAGGGCAGAAGCGACGAGGTGGCCGGCACGTTGCACAACGCGCTGGTCGGCATCTGTGGCTCGATCGACGGCCAGAACAAGTCGTTCATCCAGGGGGCCCAGGAGGGCGCCGACACCCACAGCCAGAGCGAAGGCTCGGCCAACTTCGCCGGGGTCGACGCCGTCGCCCGCTTCGGCCCCCGCTGAAAGGACTGAGTTCGATGACCACCGACACCAATGCCTACGACGTCGGCGCCTCGCAGCAGGTGCAGGACGACTTCGACACCGCCGCCGCCAACCTCGAGGCCGCGATCATGGCCCACGACGGCGACGTCAACAACGCGATGGCCGAGTACCAGGCCGAAGACGTCAGCGAGGGCTACCAGGCCATGGAGAAGCAGTGGAAGGACGCCGGCGACGAGGTGAAGCAGATCATCAGGACGCTGCGCGAATCGCTGAGCAAGAACGACGACATCGCGATCCAGACCATGGCCAAGGCCAAGTCGTTCCTGCCCTGATCATGCACATCGTCCACCCCCTTGCCGACGAATGGACCGACGAGTACGCGGTCTACGTCGCTGCAACGCCCCAGGTGCTGCTCACCGACCCGCTGCAGTCGTTTCTGCAGTGGTCGGTGAGCGAGGGGCTGCGCCCGGTGCTGGTCACCGGCGAGCAGGCCCGGTTGAGCCCGTTCGTCTCGCTCGCGATGAACCGTGCGGGCGGCTTCTGGGCGGTCAGGGCCGCCCACGGCGTCTACGACGGCCTGACCGGGTTTCCGGTCACCGGCTTCACCGACCTGTGGACGGCGCGCGCCGTCGAGGGGCAGCGCTCGGCGCGCTTTCTGACCCCGGCGGACGATCCGCGCGGCGTGCTCTCCTACGACATCTTCGGCCACCAGCGGGCGGTCGCCGACACGCAGGTGGGCCGGCTGGCCGAAACCGTGCACGACGGTTTGGGCGGCGCAGCGCTGGACGTGTGGGGGCTGGCCGAGCCCCTGGTCGAGCCGTTCGGCATCGACCCCCTCACCGAGACCGCGCGGCGCCAGATGCCCGACTCGCCGGTGCTGCATGCCCGGGCCGGGGACGGCTCGTTCTGCGACATCTCGGTCGGACGCACCCGCCGCGGCATTCTCGAACATGTGGCCGGCGGGGTGCCGATCGGCAGCTACCCGCAGCACCTGGCCCCGCTGATCGAGACCGCCACCCGCACCCTGATGGCGGTGGAGAGCCGGCACCGGCCCACGATCGGCTTCGTGTCACTGGCCGAGGTGGCGTCCGGAGTCACGCAACCGGTCGGCGTGCGTCGTCCGGAGGTTCCGCTGGCGGTGCTGATCGGCCCGCGGGCCGTTCATGAGCTGCAGCCGCAGGTCGCCGAACTCAAGCAGCGCCACGACGTGGTCGAACTGGGGCGGCGCCGGCTGCCGAGTCTGCTGGTGCGGTTCAGCCGCACCGATCAGGGCTCGTGGTCGCAGTTGATGGCCTTCGCCAACGACCTGGGGCTCGACCGGGTGGTCGAGGTCGCGGGACTCCCCGAATCCGCCGAGCTGAGGAGCAACTGACATGCCCACCGAACTCGCGCTGCTCAGCGACATCGAGCCGACCAGGCAGGCGGTGGTCGCGGCGGCGACACCCGTGCATCCGGACGCCGCCTACGTCGAGTTTCGCGGCGGAGACATCAAGCAGTTCGTGGACGAAACCGGCACGCCGCTGCTGTGCCTGTTCCGGACCCGTCCGGTGCTGCAGCCCAGGGAGGCGGCCGGGGCGCTGGTGGCGGCGCCGTCCGCGTTCGCGCTGTGGACCGACCTGACCCTGCCCTTCGGTGACGACGGCCGGGGCCGCGCGCTGGCCGAGGCGATCGCCACCGCCATCGGCGGACGCATCGCAGAACGACGTTAGGCAGACCATGACCAGCTGGAATATCGAACCCGCCGTGGTGCAGAGCGTGCTCACCGACGTGCAGACCAGAAACACCACGCTCACCTCGGCGCTGACCGAAGAGAAGTTCACCGCCATCGGCACCGGAATCACCTGGGGTGGCGGGCTGACCCAAGAGGTGTCCGTCGCCGTCAATCAGGTGATGACCGAACAGGGCGAGAACCTCAAGGTGATCCAGAACCACATCAACGCCGGCATGGCGGGCGTCGCGAACGCCACCATCGCGTACAACCAGGGCCAGTACGACATGGCCGCCACGTTTCAGAGCGAGGCGTTGAAGTCGGCCGAGTCGGGCGACTTCCAGTACTTCGTCGACCACGGTTCAAAGGAGTGAGCGCCCGATGACCACGCAGGTGTGCACCATCGACGGCGGCGGCGACCCGGCCCGGGGCGCGGTCAGCAACGGGGGCCTGATCGATCCGAGCCGGCTGCCCGCCCGGGCGGCCGACCTCGACACCGGGCAGATCACCGGTGCCGCGGACGGCGTGCGGGCGATGGGCTCGAGCGTCGACACCCAGACCGACGAGATCGCGGCCCGCTGGACCGGTGGGCTGCCCGGGTGCTACACCGCCCCGGAGCAGGAGATGGTGTTCGCGCTGATGGACAGCCCGGCGATCGCGTCGCAGGATCTGTTGACCACGTTCAACTCGATGGCCGGCCACCTCGACACCTACGCCGGCGCACTGGCGACGATCAAGCCGAAGCTGGCGGACTTCGAGCGACGGGCACAGCAGTTTCGCGACGACGTGGTGAACGGCGTCTGGGTGGACGCCGAAGAGGCCAAGGACGCCCACCTGGGCACCTGGATCGCGGCCCGCTGGAACGACGCGGTGGGCAACGAGCAGGAGCGCAAGCTCGTGCCCTGGTACGAGGACGGCGAGACCGTCGAACGAAACAACACCTTCCTGGACGAGATCGCCGGCCTGTACGCCGAGGTGTCCGAAGCGGCGTCCAGCTGCGCCACCAGCATCAACGGGCTGACCAGCCTGCCGCCGGACCAGAAGATCGTTCCGCCGATCCCCAAGGGCTCGTTCACCAACCCCGAGAGCCCGATGCCGTGGGGCAGCCCGCGCGAAGAGGATCGCAACTGCCCCGAGTCGGTCGGGCACGGCGCCTACCAGTTCGGCAAGGGCACCGTCGATGGCCTGGGTTCGCTGATCAGCTACAACCCCGAGAGCGGCAAATGGGGTGACTGGGGGCACGCCGGGCAGGCCTGGATGGGCACCGGCAACCTGCTGCTGTCGTTGTCCGTCACCAGCAGCCCGATCGCGCAGGCGCTCAACGGCGTGCTGAAGGCGAGCGGCAACGGCGACAGCGACGTGTCGAAGTGGATCGACGAACGCAACCTGATGACCGCCACCGTGGCCAGCAGCATCGTCGGCATCGACCTGCAGGCCAAGGACATCTTCCACAAGTGGAAGCAGGACGGCGTCGCCACCTTCACCGAGTCGTTCCTGAACGTGGGCACGATGTTCATTCCCGGCGCCGGCCAGGTGGGGGCCGGGCTGAAGGCGGTCGGCATCGGCGCCCGGGTGGCGAAGATCTCGGCCGCGGTCGCCGACTTCGCCGTGCCGGCCGGCTCGTGGCTGGTCAAGGGCGGCATCCATGCGTTCCCGGTGCTGAAGAACGTGATCAGGTTCGGCGACGACCTGCCGCTGGCCATGATGGACGACGTCGTCAAGGGCGGCGCACGGGTGCCGAACCTCAACCCGGCAGCCCTCGCCGATGACCTCGCGGGCGGCGCCACCAAGGCGCCGACCCCGACGCCGGTCAGCCGGCACCTCTTCGACGACCGGGCTGCCGCCGGTGACCCGCCGCGGACGAACCCCGCGCCGGCCGCGAACGCAGCGCCGACGGAGGCGCCGCGGGTCGACGGACCCACCGGTCAGCAGAACGCCGCCCAGCAGCCCGGCTCGCAGCCCGCCCAGCAGCCCGGCGCACAGCCCGCGACGACCGGCCCAGAGGCCGGACCCGAGCAGCCGCACGGCGCCGACCGGCCGGCGACCAACGTCCAGCCGGAAGCCTCGACCGCGGCGCGTCCGGAGTCATCGACGGCGCACGCCGACTCCGCCGACTCCGCCGACAACCCTGCCGGCGACCGCACGACCGAGCATCCGCACGAGTCCACCGCTGGGGGCGACCCGAACCGCCCGGCCGGGTTCCCGCAGACCCACCCCAGCGGCACCGACTACAGCTTCGGCACCGACGGCCGGGCGCACCTGGCCGACGACCCGTCGAACACGTTCCGCGACCGCAGCGGCCGCCTGCACGAGGTCAACGGCTCCTTCGCCACGGACCCCCACGCAGGCGGCAGCGACCTGCCGGTGGAGCAGGCCCGCGCGCTGGAGTCGACGGACGCGCAGTTCACCGAGGCCCAGCAGGCCGCGCACGATGCCGACGTCACCGCGCGTGCCGCATCGGCCGAGGCGGCCCAGGCGGCGTCCGGCCGGCTCGACCGGTTGATCGCGCACAACCAGCTGGATCCGGCCGCGTTCAAGGGGTCGAAGACGAACGTGCTCGAAGTAGTGGATCAGCTGAAGACCGACGGAGTGATCGACCGGCGCACGGCACGCAGCCTGACCAACGCCGTCAACGCCAGCAACGACGCCGCACAGGCGCTGCGGCAGGCGTCGGAGCGCATGGGTGACCGTGCGGCAGCCCTGGTCTCACGGCTACGGGGCGAGACCACCCTGATCGGATCGGGCGGGGCAGGCGCCGGCCGGTTCGACCACGTCACGCTCGGCGACCCGCCCCCGCAACTCACCGTGTACGAGGCCAAGGGTGGCGATGCCCGCCTCGGCTACCGGACCGTGGACGGTGTGCGCACCCAGCAGGGCACCGGCACCTACCTGACGAGCATTGCGCAGCTGGACCCGCGGTTCACCGCCAACCTGCGCAGCTTCATGGAACACAACCCCGGCTCGGCCATCACGCACGCGCTCAAGGACGGCTCGATCAAGGTCAACTACGACCTGGTTCAGGCGTTGCCGAACGGGCGGGTCAAGGTGACCCGATTCGAGATCGACGTGACCGCGCGTGACCTGTTCGGGATGGGAAAGTAGGCGAAGGTGACGACAACCGACCGCGGTCATGAGATTAAGGTGACTGCCATGACCTGGACAGCGATACCGGCGGACGAGGTGTGCGACCTGATCGAGTTCTGGCGTGACGCGCCCTGGCCGATGACCACCACGCAGACCAATGAGCGCGCGGCGCAACTGGGCTGGACCGTGGAGGACGAGGACTTTCTGGTCAATGAGGTCTCAGGCCTCTCGAACACCGACGTGGACACCTCGACCATGCCTTCCGGTGACCTGGCCGGCCTCACCTTCGGCACGACGGACGTGATCGGCGACCCGGACGCGAAGGCGCAAGGCTTTCTCGACGACCAGTTCACACTGGTGGTGCGCGCCGGCACGCAGCGCTGGGGCAAGCCGCGCATGCAGCGCACGAAGGCCGGCGGGCAGGCCGCGCAGTGGGACCTCGCCGACGACGGCGCCCGGGTGATCGTGCTGCGCACGGCAAGCGGCGTGCTGGCCGATTTCACCACGCCGCAGTACGCGCGGGTGCTGCGGGGGTTGGGGCAGTGACGATGACCTGGAGCGAGTTCCGCGATCATCTGCAGGCCACCCTGCGTGAGCTCACCGACCGCACCTTCCTGATCGTCTCGACACCCAGCGCCGGCGGCGGCTACGTGCAGTTCGCGGGCGGGGCGGATGATCTGAGCGCCGAGGCGTCCGGGCCCGAGTTCACCGAAGGCGTCGCCACCCACGCGGCGGACGACACGACGATGCTGGCCGCCGGGTGGCGTGCGCCGAGGGGTCCGCAGCCGAACTGGTCGTGCGAACTCGCGTTGCCCGCCCTCACCGGCGAGTACACCGGGGTGGCGGAGCGGTGTGTGATCGCGTTGCGGGACGTCTTCCACCTGCCGGATCCGCAGCTGCTGACCTACCGGGCCTGGCGCGAGCCGGAGCGACAGCCGCCCGGGGTCACCTGGCAGCCGGAACGCTTCGACGATCTGGATCCCGGTGCCGACCCGCTGGCACTGCCGTCCCTGGGCCTGCAGGCGACCGGCTGAGGTTCGATCGGTAGCTCGGGCTGAGGGTCGCGACGCCGTCCGCCCGACAACGACGAACTGGGCTCCCAGCGATGGGAGCCCAGTTCCGTTGGGGCCGGCTCTTCGGGGGGCGAGAGCGGCCCGGTGGGACGCTCCACGGGGGGAATGTGGACGCGCCCCCAGGTTCTCGGGGGGATGAGAACCAGTTCAGGGGTCAGAGCACGTGGCGGCAGCCCCACGGCTGGAAGCCGCGCTTGGCGTAGAGCCGGTTGGCCACGGTGATCTGCTCGGCCTTGGACGCCTTGTGCGGGTACTTGGCGAACTGCTGGCCCTTCACCGAGCGCCAGGTGCCCAGGTTGAACTGCAGGCCGCCGTAATAGCCGTTGCCGGTGTTGATGTGCCAGCGGCCGCCCGACTCGCACTTGGCGATCTTGTTCCACTTGGCCAGCCGGGCCAGGTTGAGGCCCTTGGTGCTCTTGGTGCCGACCTTGACCACCCGGTTGATCACCTTCTTGGTGATCTTCTGCGACACCACCTCGGTGGTGGAGACGCCGTTGACCGTGGTGGTCAGGTAGGTGCGGGTGGCCTTGCCGTTGCGGCCCTTGGTGACCACCTTCTGCTGGCCCTTGTAGAGCTTCGTGGTCTTCTTCTTGACGGTCTTCTTCTTGATCGTCACGTTCTTCTTGATCGTGGTCGACGTGCTGACCACGTCGATCGTCACGCTCAAGCCTTCGCTCAGCGGGGTTTCGAGGGTGGGGCTGACCCGATCGTCGGCGTCCACCGTCAGCTGAAGCTGGACGATGGCGTCCGCGACGGTGGCTGCGCCGGTGACCGTGGCCGGCCGCTGCTGACCGGCGTAGCGCAGGTCGAGGGTCACGGCTGCGGACGACGCGGTGGCGTCGTCGGCGTGGGCCGGCAGCACGGTCGCGCCCGCGACGAGCAGCGCGGTGCAGGCGGTGACGGCGGAAAGCCTTTTCGTCAGCGACATCATTTCGTTCTCCCGTTGAGTGATTGAGCGGTCAGGCGGCGTGCCGGCAGCCCCAAGGGCCCAGGCCGGCTTTGGCGTAGTAGCGGTTGGCGACGGTGATCTGCTCGGCGCGGCTGGCCAGGTCGGCGCGGGGGGCGAAGTCGGCCCCACCGTTGGCGCGCCACGAGGCGTTCGCGAACTGGAGGCCGCCGTAGTAGCCGTTGCCGGTGTTGATCGACCAGTTGCCGCCCGATTCGCATTGGGCGATGCGGTCCCACATGGACGAGCGGGCGACGTTGATGCCGCCACCGCTCACCGAGCCGGCCTTGGTGCCGACCTGCACGCGCTTGCTGACCGGGGCGACCAGCACCACCCGGCGGAGCACCTTCTTGGTGGCCTTGCCGCCGTTGATCGAGGTGTACTGGTAGGTGATCTTCGCCTTGCCGTTCTTGCCCGCCGAGGTGACCTTGGTCTGGCCGGTGTACAGCTTGTTCGTCTTGGTGGTGACGGTGCCGTAGCCGACCTTCTCGGTGACCGTTCTGGTGCTGACCTCGACCCGGGTCAGCGTGATCGTGGTCCGGTCGTCGACGGCCGCGGTCAGGTTGGGCTTGATCCGGTCGCCGATGTTCAGGGCGACGCCCTGCTCGCCCAGCACCTCGGCGACCGTGCCGGCGGTGGTGGTGACCTTCTCGGTCTTGCCGGCCACCTTGAGGGTGACGGTCTTCGGCGTGGTGACGTCGACGGTGAGCCCCTCGCGTCCGATGCCGATGGAGCGGGAAACGGAGAAGTCGGCGCCACTCAGGCCGCGCAGTTCGGCGGTGGCGAGGGCGCCGTCCAGGGTGGTGGCGGTGGTGTAGAACTCGGTCTGCTCGCCGTCCACCAGCAGGGTGACCAACTTGGCGAACTGCACCTGCACGGTGCTGCCGTCGCTGACCGGGCTGTCGACCGCGGGAATCACCACGTCGCGGGGGCCGACGGTGACGCCCTGCGCGGTGAGCACGTCGGCGACGGTGCCGGCGAAGCCGGTGGTCGAGGTGGTCTGGCCGTCGATGGTGACGGCGACCGTCTTGTCGAGGGCTGTGGCCGAGACGGCGCCACCGGCGAGCACGACGGCTGCGCTGAGCGCGGTCAGCTTCCAGGACCAGAACACGATGCGGTAACTCCAAGCTTGGCGGACAATGCTGGGCGGTTCATGAGAACAACCTGAGAAAGAGTGTCGCTCAAGCTGAGAAAAGGTGCAAATTTCTCAGGAGTGTATTTTGCTGGCGCAGCTGGGCCGCCTAGTCAGCGCGGTTTGCCGGGCGCCACCCGTCCACCCCTTGGATGAGGATCGGCACCGCTGAGACAGCCGAGCGCCACTCCGGGGGACGCGAAACGGCCCCCGGAGCAGGCTCCGGGGGCCGTCGATGTGGTGCCGGGACGGGCCGGCGGGTGAGTCAGAAGAGGCCGCTGGAGGCCTGCTGCGCCTTGGTGAACCGTTCGGTCACGTCGGCCCAGTTGACCACGTTCCACCACGCCTTGACGTAGTCGCCCTTCACGTTGAGGTACTGCAGGTAGAAGGCGTGCTCCCACATGTCGAGCTGCAGCACCGGCAGCTGGCCCACCGGCAGGTTGCCCTGCTGGTCGAACAGCTGGTTGATGTTCAGCCGCTTGCCCAGGGTGTCCCAGACCAGCACCGACCAACCGGAGCCCTGCAGGCCGTTGGCCACCTCGTTGAACTGGCTCTGAAAGCCCTCGAACGAGCCGAAGTACTCCTCGATCGCGGCGGCGATCTCGCCGTCGGGACGTCCGCCGCCCTCGGGCGACATGTTCTTCCAGAACACGGAGTGGTTGATGTGGCCGCCCAGATGGAAGGCGAGATCCTTCTCGAGCTTGTTGATGGCGCCGAAGTCGCCACTCTCGCGGGCGGCGGCCAGCTTCTCCAGCGCGGTGTTCGCGCCGGCCACGTAGGCGGCGTGGTGCTTGTCGTGGTGCAGTTGCATGATCTGCGCCGAGATGTGCGGCTCGAGGGCGCCGTAGTCGTAGTCGAGGTCCGGAAGCGTGTACGTCATTCGGGTCTCCTTCGTTGGTGGTGGCGTGCGGCCCTTGTTCCTCGGCAACCTGCCTCGGCGCCACTCTATTCCGAACGCCGCTGAGCGAAAGGACCCGGACGGGGGTGCTCAGCGGGGCGGAGCGTCCGGGACCGCTGCGGTGGGGTGTCCGCGTTCTCAGCAGCGGTACACGTTGTCACCTTCGGTGCCTGCTCTCGTGTTATGACCCAGGTATTGTGGTGGGGGTCGGTCGCCGGGGGGTGGCGCGGCGTCCACGAGGCAGGCAGGGGTGCGGTGGGTTGCCGGCCTAACCGCGGTAGGGACCGTTGGGAGATCGTGCACCGGTGAGTCGCGGCGGTGGGAGTCCCCGACGGTCAGTCATGCCGATCCGGTGATCCGTCGATTCTCACCGGGAGTCGTGGACGGCGGGCTCGTCGAAGGCCGCGGTGAACTCGGCCCGGCGCGCGGAGCGGCGCAACAACCGCAGTAAGGAGGGTCCGACCAGCGCGATCAGCGCCGCGTTGGTGAGGGCCCGGCCGAGGTTCCAGCCCATGGACGTGGCGATGTTGTACAGCACGAAGCGGTGCAGGTTCTCCAGCGGACCGATGTTCGGGTCGAACGAGATCGGGGTGCCGCTGCCGATGCCGAAGGGCCAGAAGCTGAAGTCCATCACCCAGCCGTAGGCGAAGGCAGAGACCATGCCGTAGCCGGCCAGCAGCCAGATCTCGGCTTTGCCCGTGGCGCGCGGCAGCAGGCCGGCGAACAGTCCCACGAAGCCGGCCGACAGCATCTGGTAGGGCAGCCATGGGCCGACGCCCGAGGTGATCAGCGCCGAGGTGAACAGCGTGATCGCCCCGAGTGCGAAGCCGAAACCGGCGCCGTACACCCGTCCGGCCAGGATCAGAATGAAGAAGATCAGCTCGAAGCCGGCCGTGCCGGCACTCAGCGGCCGCAGGATCGTCCCCACTGCCGCCAGCACGCCCAGCATGGCCAACTGGCGGGCGTCCATCCGTCCGCCGGCGACCTCGGACAGCACCATCGCCAGCACCAGCGGCAGCACGAAGGCGAACACGATCGGTGCCTGCTCGGGCCGCATGCCCGACTCGGGACGCAGGAACAGCGGCCAGGCGAACGCCACGGCGCCCACCACGATCGCCACCGCGACAGCGAGCGAGATGCGACCCTGCTGGCTGGTCATGGCAACCCCTCCGCCACCTCGTGCGGGGTCAGGACGGGCAGCGGCGCGAACACCTTCGCCATCTGCGGCGCGTAGGCCGGGGACGAGGTGAGCACCTTGGCCGTCGAGCCGTCGGCGATGATCTCACCGTCCGCCATCAGCAGCGTGCGCCGGCTGGTGGCGGCGGCGAACTCGACGTCGTGGGTGCTGATCAGCACCGCCCGGCCGTCCGCGGCCAGGTCGCGGACGATGGCCCGCAGCTCGCCCTTCGCGCTGTAGTCGAGGCCGCGGGTGGGTTCGTCCAGCAGCAGGACGGGGGGACGGGCAGCGAGTTGAATGGCCAGCACCAGGGCGAGGCGCTGTCCCTCGGAGAGATCCCGGGGGTCGCGATCGTCCGGCACCTGGATGCCGAGGGTGCGCAGCAGGCCCGCGGTCGTGCCTGGCGCCACCCCGCTCTCGGCGTCGGCCTGCGCACACTCGGCGCCCACGCTGGGCAGGTAGAGCAGGTCGGCCGCGGTCTGCGGCACCAGGGTGACCACCCGCCGGGCCTCGGCCGCAGCCAGCAGGCGCGGATCCTGGCCGGCCACGTCGATGGTCCCCGAGCAGGTCAGCGCCCCTTGCAACGCCCAGAGCATGGACGACTTGCCGGACCCGTTGCGGCCCAGCAGGCTGGTCACGGTGCCCCGGACCAGGTCGAGGTCGACGTGGTTGACGGCGATCAGCTCGCCGTAACGCACCTGCAGATCGCGGGTGCTGAGCACCACCGGCTCGCTCGGCGGGGCCGGGTGCACCGGTGCGGTCACCAGCAGATCCTCGCCGGCGACCCGGCGGCGGGCCTCCCGCACGCTGAGCGGAACCTCGGGCCAGTGCAGCACCCGGGCGAGTTCGGCGAGCGGGGGAGTGATGCGGGCGTGAGCCAGCACCTCGCCCGGCGGGCCGTAGACGACCCGTCCATCGCCCGGCAGGTACAGCATCGAGTCGGCGGCCTGCATCACCCGCTCGAGCCGGTGCTCGGCCAGCACCACCGTCAGCCCGACGTCGTGGACGAGGGTGCCGATGGCGGCCAGCACGTCCTGGGCGGCGGTGGGGTCGAGTGCCGACGTGGGTTCGTCCAGCACCAGGATGCGGGGTTGCGCGGCCAGCACGGCGGCGATCGCGACCCGCTGCTGCTGGCCGCCGGACAGCTCCACCAGCGGACGCCGGCGCAGATCCGCGATGCCCATCAGGTCGAGGGTCTCCTCGACCCGTTTCCGCATCGCCATCGGGTGCGATGCCCAGCTGTTCCATGCCGTAGGCGATCTCGTCCTCGACGGTGTCGGTGACGAAGCCGCGCAGGGGATCCTGGCCGACGTAGCCGACCACGTCCGCCAGGTCACGCGGACGGTGGGTGGCGGTGTCGCGGCCGTCGACCAGCACCCGTCCGGACAGCGTGCCGCCGGTGAAGTGCGGCACCAGGCCGTTCATCGCGCCGAGCAACGTCGACTTGCCCGATCCGGTGGGACCGATCACCAGGCACAGGTCGCCTTCGGGCAGCACGAAGGTGGCTCGGTCGATCACCGCTGATCCGGCGCCGTGGTAGGTGATGCTGACCCGGTCGAAGTCGATCACCGCCATGTCGGCTCCGGTTCCGCGTGGGTCCGGGGCCGCAACACACGCACCCGGGTGTCGTTGCGCGTCGATTCGACGGTGGCCGGCGGACGGGGCCGGGTGAGCGGCAGGGGGGCCAGCACGAGCGCCACGACGAACAGCATCACCGGCGGCACGCTCGGCCACACCAGCGGATCGGTGCTGGGGGTGAGTGCTGCCGGGTCCAGCAGTGCCAGCAGTGCCGGGCTGAGCGTGTTGGGGTCGATCCAGCCCAGGCCGAGCACGATCAGTGCCACCAGCGCCCCCGAAAGCGCCACCAGGGTTTCGGTGCTCCGCCAGGGATGCGGACGGTAGGTGGTCACCCGCAGCCGTGCCCCGGCAGCGCGCAGGCCGAGGCCGGCGCCGAGCATGCCGAGCAGCATCAGGCCCAGCGACAGCTGCCAGAAATCGGTGCTGAGCAGCAGGAACACCCCCAGCGTTGCCGCCATCGACGAGACCAGCATGACCGGCAGGGTGCCTTTGGTGGGCAGTCCGCTGGTGCGGGCGAAGCCACGGGACTCCATGCCCGCGGCCAGCGACAGCGAGCGCTCGATAGCATCGGCCAGCACCGGCATCGCGATCGTGCCCATCGACCGCAGGCTGGTGGTCGAGTCGCCACGCAACCGGCGGGCCCGGCGCACCCGCTGGATGCTCTCGATCAGTTGGGGCGCCACGCTGAGCGCGATCACCACCGCGGTGGAGGCCTCGTACAGCGCCGCCGGTACCGAGCGCAGCGCCTGCCGAGGGTTGGCCAGGGCGTTGGCGGCGCCGATGCAGAGCAGCATCACGGCCAGCCGCAGCGACTCGTACAGGGTGGTGAGCACAGCCTCGGCGGTCACCACCCCGCCCAGCTGAATGCCTGCGGCCCAGTCGGGCAGCGGAATGGACGGCAACGTGAACAGCACCGTTTCTCCCTGCGCGCCGCCGAGCAGGATGCGGAAGAACAGCCGCATCACGATCACGAACAGGGCGAGCATCAGGTACACCCGAACCGACTTGGCCCACGGCGCATCGCTGCGCCGCAGCATCACCACCACCACCACAGCGGTCGCGATCAGCAGCAGCAGCAGGGGGTTGGTGGTGGCGTTCACGGCGATGCCGATGCTGATCGCCCAGCACCACCAGGCCCACGGGTGAAGGCTCAAGGCTTCCGTCCCTTCAGCAGCCACCAGCCGCCCAAGCCGGCGCCGGCGGCCACCACGACCGAGCCGACCACGATGGCGCCCACGGGGCTGCCGGAACCGTTACCAGCATCCGGGGCCGCGCTGGATTGCGGGGTGGCGTCGGCCGGTGCTGCCTGCGTCGTGTCGGGGCTGGACGATGCCGTCGGCGGCACTGACCCGGTGCCGCCGGTGGGTGGCTTGACGCCGGGCGGCGTGTTGCCGGCGCCGAGGCTGATGTAGCTCCATCCCTCGGCGCTGCCCTGCTCGGGCTGGGACACGCCGGCCCCCAGGGTGGAGTACGTCCACGCGGAGTAGCTGCCGTCGTCCTGCTTGATCGCCTGCCAGTACGACCAGTACGCCTTGTTGATGTCGGGCTTGGACGGCCTGCCCGAGATCGAGTACACGAAGCTGTCCCTGAACAGGGGTGCGAAACCGGCGCTGCGCAAGGCGTCGAGGCCGGTCACGTGGCTGGTGGCGCATTCGGTGCTGGTCGCCCCGCCCAGGGACCCGAAGTCGACCACCACCCACACCCCGCTGCACGAGGTCTGCCGCGGCAGCGTCGGTGCCGACGACTGGCGAACGGGAATCCTGGGCGCGGTGGCCTCAGCGGTGCCGGTCGAAGCCAGCGAACCGGCGCCCAGGACGAGTGCCGCTGCGCCACCGACGGCCAGCACGCGCCCGAGCACTGAAGACATCCGGATCCTCTGGTCGTGCGTGCCATTCGAAGGATCCGGACCATGCGTCGGGCTCCCCCGCATACCACGACGGGTCGATGATGAGCCAGAGCCGGGCAGGCATTCCGACTTCGCCATCGCTGGCGTCACGGTTGCGGGTCAGTCCCGGATTCTCACCGGGTTCCCCTGCACGATTCAGGTGAGCGAAACAGTAGCCCACCGGATGCGCCTGTGTCGCAGGGGCGTCCCACTCCATCGATCAGCGCTGTCGTGGGGTGGGACGTCGGTGGCTCCGGCCGGCCGGGGGTCCGGACGTGGCCCCGGCCTCGCGGTCAGGGCGTCCGGTTGCGAGCGGCCACCACCGCCGCGCCACCCAGGGCGAGCAGCAGCAGCGCGCCCACCGTCCAGCCCACGGCCGGGTCGGTTCCGGTCGGCGCCGCCGGCGCGGACGGCTGGGGCGACGGTGCTGCGGTCGTGGTGTCGCCGGCGGTGGGTGTGGGTGAAGCGGACGGGGCGGCGTCCGATCCCACGCTCGCGTAGGTGTGCCCGGTGAGCGCGAACATGCCCTGCTGGGTGGCGAGCAGATTGGCCTTGTCGTCGACCCCGGTGCTCAGAGCGCCGGAGTCGAGCTGCTGGGACACCACATAGGCGGTGGCCTTCGTGGCCTGCTCGGACCCGACGGGGAACAGCGGGCCGGCCAGGCCGGTGGAGTTGACCGGTGAGTAGTTCTTCCAGGACCCGTCGCTCTGCTGGTTCGCGGCGAGCCAGTCCAGTGCGTCCGCGGCCGCCTTGGTCGCCTTCTCAGCGCCGGACGCCTGCAGCCCCAGTACCGCCATCGCCGTGCTGTCGGGGTCTGCGGCGGGGCAGTCCCCGTCGGCCTTGAACGGATAGGTGGCGCAGGCGAAGCCGCCGCCGGTCCCACCGCTGCGCGGCTCGGCGTAGCTGAGCAGGAAGTCGACCATCGGGTCGGGCACCTGCTCGTTGTTGCGCGCCAGCGCCACCATCGCCAGGCCGGAGCTGAAGGGTCCGGGGTAGGAGCCGAACGAACCGTCCGCGCCGATGCCGGCTTTGACCTTGGCCACCAGGTCGACGCCGCCGAAGTCCTTGGCGTCGGCCTTCGCCGCTGCGGCTGCCAGCGCCAGCTTGGCCGCTCCGGTGGCGCCGGAGGCGTCCGGCGTCACGTAGTCGGCGGCGTTCGTGCGAAGGAAGTCGAGAATGCTCGCGATCTGGTCGGCGTGGCTGCCATCGTCCGCCGCGGCCAGCGCGATCAGTGAATCAGCGGCCGAGCCGACCTCACCGTAGGGCTTCTCGCCGGTGGTGAAGGTCGACACGATGTAGTCGGCCGCCCGGGTGGCCTCGGCGCCCGCTGCGGAGGCGGCCACCGAACCCAGCCCGAGACTGCCCAGCACGGTGACCAGGAGCAGCGCGAGGATGCGTCGCAAGAGCGTCATTGAAGAGTCCTTTCAGGTGTCCTCGGCGTGCACCGGACGGACTCCGGCTCTGCCCCGTGGACCTCGACGGGTGTGGAAGAGCCGAACCGGGCAGGCATTCCGACTGGGCCATCGCTGGCGTCACGGCTGCGGGTCAGTCCCGGATTCGCACCGGGTTCCCCTGCATCGGTTCAGTGCCACTCAGGCTAACCGACCCTGACCCCCAAGTGCCGCCACCCGGCCGCCGGTGGTCCTGGAAACGAAACGAGGAGCCCCGGCGGGGCTCCTCGTTGCGGCAACGATGAAAGGCCTGATCAGATGAGCGGCCGGTCGGTCTCGTCGTCGGGACCCTCCAGGAGTGCGTCCAGGTCGCTGTCCTCGGTGTCGCCGAAGCTCTCGGCAGCGCGTTCCGCGTCGTCGTCGATCCCCGCGACGGCATCCTCGACACCTGCGGCGGCGTCTTGGGCGACGTCCTCGACACCTGCGGCGGCGTCCTGGGCGACGTCCTTGACCTCCGCGGTTGCGTCTGCGGCGGCGTCCTGGGCCCCTGCGACGGCGTCCTCGACCCCTGCGCCAGCGTCCTGGGCGGCGTCCTCGACACCTGCGGCGGCGTCTTGGGCGGCGTCCTCGACCCCGCCGGCGTCGCCGTCGAGCCGGCCCTTGATGTCCTCGAACGCCTCTTGGCCCTTGTGCTTGGCGTCTTCGGCGAAGTTCTTGATGTTGTCTCCGGCGTCTTCGGCGAAGTCCTTGATGTTGCCCTCCGCCTCGGAGGCGAACTCCTTGATGTTCTCGCCCGCGTCGGAGGCGAACTCCTTCACGTTGTCGAACGCGTCTTCGGCGAACTCCTTGACATGTTCGCCGAGATCCTTCGCCTTGGCGACCAGGTCGTCAAGAAAGTTGCCACCCTCCGATTGGGTCACGCCAGTGCTCCTTCAACTGTCGGCGGGTCAGACCTTCTGCCCGCCGATCCCAGCCTAGGCACAGTCAGGTTGCTCCGCTAGTGATCGCGGGGTTTGCTGCTCGGACGGCGAACACTCGAAAGCCCTTGGCGCTGCCCACGCGCTCGCAGGCCCAACCCTGTTCGATCAACCAGCGCTGCAGCGAGTCGGCACCCAGGTTGCGTCCGACCACGAGCCGGGCGACACCGCCGGGCCTCAGCCGCGGCAGCCACGTCAGCAGCAGCGCGTGCAGGGCCTCCTTGCCGATCCGGATCGGCGGGTTGGACCAGATCTCGTCATAGCTGACGTCCGGCTCGACCGCGTCCGGCGCGAGCGCACGCACCCGATCGCCGACCCGATGGGCCAAGGCGTTGTCGGCGGTCAGCGCGAGGGCGCGCGGATTGACGTCCACGGCGTCCACGACGGCTCCCGGGCAGGCGGTGGCCAGCGCCACCGCGATCACCCCCCAGCCGCAGCCCAGGTCGAGCAGCCGGGTCGCCTCGGCCCGCGGAGCGCTCTCGCGCAGCAGCACCGCGGTGCCCAGATCGAGCCCGTCGCTGCTGAACACCTCGTTGGCGGTGGTGAAGCGCCAATCGGTGTCCCAGAACCGCACCTGGAGATTGCGCCGCTTCTCGGGCGCCGACGGGGTGGTGAAGTAGTGGCTCACTCCGACTCCAGGGTCCGGACGGCCCGCGCCTGTTGCGCGCGCGTCGCCAGCTCGCGATCGGGCGGGTACCCGACCTCTTCGAGCGTCAGCCCGCACGCGGGCATCACCTTGATCTCACCCGCTCGCTGGGACGCGGCGAGCAACGTGATCAGCCAGTCCGGCTCGCGGCGTCCGGTGGCCACGTCGACCAGCCCGCCGACCAGCGAACGCACCATCGAGTGGCAGAACGCGTCGGCCCGCACGGTGATCTCGGCCACGTCGCCCCAGGTGCGCCGGGCCGAGAGGTGCTGCAGGTTGCGGATCGTGGTCGCCCCCTCGCGAGCCTTGCAGAAGGCGGCGAAGTCGTGCAGACCGACCAACCGGGGCGCCAGGGCGTTGATCTTGGCCAGATCGAGTTCGGTACGCATCGGATGCACGTGGATGCGCAGCAGCGGGTCGGGGGTGGCGTCGGCGATCCGGTAGACATAGCGCCGCCAGATCGCCGAGAACCGTGCGTCGAAGCCGGGCGGGGCCAGGCTGACCCGGCGCACCACCAGATCGGGGGGCAGCACATTGCGCAGTTTGTAGGTCAGGTCGGCGATGGTGCGCTCGACGTCGTCCACCTCCGGCAGGTCGAGGTGGGCGACCTGGCCGCGCGCGTGCACGCCGGCGTCGGTGCGTCCGGCGCAGGTGAGGGTGACGGGTTCGCCCAGCCGCAGCACCCGGGGGATCCACGCCTCGAGTTCCTCCTGGACGGTGCGCAGGCCCGGCTGGCCGGCCCAGCCGTGATATTCGGTGCCGTCGTAGGCGATGTCGAGTCGCAGTCTCATGCGTCGTCCCTTGTTCGCCGGTAGCACAGGTCATGGATGGTTCGGTCGGCGGCGACACCCTTGGCCTCGTACCGGGTCTGCGGACGATCCTGCCACCGCGGGGCCCATCCGCCGTGACAGTTCTGCAGCTGCGGGTGCCCGTCCAGCACCGCGCGCATCGCCAGCGCGTAGTCGTCCCAGTCGGTGGCCAGCCGCCACAGTGCGTCCGGGGCGAGCGTGCGCGCGGCGAGGTCGGCGAAGGCGGCGGAGACCAGGCGGCGCTTGTGGTGCCGCTTCTTGTGCCAGGGATCGGGAAAGAAGGTCCACAGCTCGCTGAGGCTGCCGTCGTCGATCAGGGTCGCGAGGGCGTCGACGCCGTTGGCCACCACGACCCGCACGTTGGTCACGCCCGCCCGTGCGCACTTCGACAGGGTGCTGGCCACCGCGGGCTCGAACACCTCGAAGGCGATGAAGTCGCGCGCCGGCTGCCGGGCGGCGACGGCGGCGATGACGTCGCCGGTGCCGCCGCCGAGTTCTACCACCAGCGGGGCGTGACGACCGAACACCGCGGGCCAGTCGACCCGGGCGTCCGGGGCGACGGAGGTGGAGATCTGCCGGGTCGGGACGGTCACCACCCAGTGCTGCAGGTCCGTCCAGGCCTTGAGTTGGCTGGTATTCATCCGGGCGCTGCGGCGGACGAACGACACCACCTCGCGCTGCACGCGCGGCAGGGTCTCGTCCATGATGGTCAGGGTAGCCGGGCACGCTTCAGCGGCCCTCCCGCGGCCAGCCGGCGGAGAACCACGCGGCCCGGCGCACGCTAACGGCCCACGATGTGGCCACGACAGATCGCCCGCCCAGTGCTCCGCAGCCGGGCATGATTCGTTCAGCGGACTCCGGGGGCCTGGGCGGGTCACGTCCGACCCGAAGAGCCGGCCGATCCGGCACCGGCGACGGTGGCCGGGTGCAGCGAGTAACCACGCCTCACCGGTGCCGCGTCCCCCACTCGTCCCTGAGCCATCCCCGTGCGGCCGGGCTGCCGCGATCCGACCAGGCACACTGGACCTGGTCGGGCGCACTACGCGCCCCACGAAAGGTCTCGACATTCCATGCGCACCCTGCTCAACATCATCTGGCTCGTCTTCGGCGGCTTCTGGCTGGCCCTGGGCTACTTCATCTTCGGCCTGTTGGCCTGCATTCTGATCATCACCATTCCGTTCGGCATCGCCTCGTTCCGCATGGCGTCGTTCGCGCTGTGGCCGTTCGGCAAGACGATCGTCAGCAAGCCCACCTCGGGCGTCGGCTCGGCGCTCGGCAACGTCATCTGGTTCCTGGTCGCCGGGCTGTGGCTCGCCATCGGCCACCTGACCACCGCGGCCGCTCAGGCGATCACCATCGTCGGCATTCCGCTGGCCATCGCCAACATCAAGATGATCCCCGTCACCTGCGTGCCGCTGGGCAAAGAGATCGTCGACAGCCGCCAGGTGCCTGCTGGCTCCAACGCGGTGTACTCGTTCTGAACCGACTCTCACCGACTCTCACCGACGGCCCGGGCCACGTGCCCGGGCCGCCGGCTTGTTCGGGGGCGGCCCTGAAAACCCTGCGCCAGTGGTGGGACTCCAGCTTCGCTGGAGCGGAGCCATTGGCTCTGGTGCAGGGCTTTCAGGCATAGGTCGAAGAAACTCGTTCGAGAAAGTTGGGGCGCTCACTCACAAAACGTCGTCAGAAAGTGCATTCAAGGGTATGGAGCGCATACTCGAACTACTGCACCTCGAGGGAGGCGTGCTGCCGCGCTGGAAGCACCGCACGCTGACCCGCCAACTCGATCACTGCGTGCGTCGCGGCCGGCTGCACGCGATCCTTCCTGGCGTTTACACCGCCCCCGAACCGTCGTGGGAGGCCCGCGTCCGCGCGGCCGCGGCCTTTCGCTGCGACGGGGTGATCACTGGAGCTGCCGCCGCCAAGACCCTGTGGTGGCCCGAGTGCCCGATCACCAGCGTGTCGGTGGCGCTGCCACACGGGACCGTGGAGCGACGCTACCCGGGCTTCGAATGGGAACGTCGTCCGATACCTCCTGAACTGATCGTCCACCGAGGCGACCTGCGTTTCGCGTGCCCGGCACTGTCGGTTCTCGATCTGATTCCGGCGTACGCCGGTGAGGTGATCGACGAGGCGCTCCGTCGCCGCAGCACCACGCTGGCCGAACTCTGGCAGGCCCTGGAGGCGTGCCGCCATCGCCCAGGGAATGCGCAACGCCGCGCCCTGCTGCACGACTCCCGCGACGAACCCTGGTCAGAGGCGGAACGGCTGGCGCACCGACTACTCAGGGCCGCTCAGCTCAGCGGGTGGCGCACCAACTACCGCATCCGCGTCGATGACATCGAGCACTTTGCCGACCTGGCTTTCCCGCATCAGCGGGTGATCATCGAGATCGATGGCTGGGAGCATCACGGCAGCCGCTCGGCCTTTGTGGCGGACCGCTGGCGCTATGCCCGGTTGGCCGCGGCCAAGTGGTCGGTGATGCCGTTTGCGGCTGAGGCGCTCACCGATGATCCCGAGGGTTTCGTCGCGCTGGTGCGCACCGCACTGAGTGCCTGACAACCCTGCGTCAGTGCGGGGGGCCGCCGCTGAGCGCGGCGCAAGGGCCGCCACTGGCGCAGGGTTGTCAGGGCGTGCCTGCCTTCTACTTCTTGGCGAACTTCTCCAGCAGGTTGGACGGCAGCAGCTCGTAGCCGTGGAACTCGCGGGTGAACGTGCCCGAGCCGTGCCCGATGCCACGCAGGTCGATCGCGTAGCGGGTGAGCTCGGCCTGCGGCACCAGGGCACGCACGATCGCCTTGCGGTTCACCGAATCCGAGCCGAGCACCTGACCGCGCCGGCCGGACAGGTCGGTCATCACCGCGCCCAGGTACTCTTCGCCGACCGTGACGGACACCAGATCGACCGGCTCAAGCAGCGCCACCACACCACCCTTGGCGGCCGCGGCCTCTTTGATCGCCAGCGCACCCGCCATCTGGAACGCCATGTCGGAGCTGTCGACCGAGTGGGACTTGCCGTCGTACAGGGTGACCCGCAGGTCGACCATCGGGTAGCCGGCGAAGACGCCGCGCTCGAGCTGGGTGCGAATGCCCTTCTCGACCGAGGGAATGAACTGCCGTGGGACGGCGCCGCCGACCACCTTGTCGACGAACTCGAAGCCCGCGCCACGTTGCAGCGGCTCGACCTCGATGTTGCACACCGCGTACTGGCCGTGCCCGCCGGACTGCTTGACGTGGCGTCCCATCGCCTCGGCCTTGCCCGTGAACGTCTCGCGCATCGGGATCTTCAGATCCTCCTGCTCGACCCGCACCTGGTAGCGCTCGACCAGCCGGCCCAGCACCAGGTCGGCGTGGGCCTGGCCGGTGGTCCACAGCACGAGCTGGTCGCCGGCGCCCCGGTCGAGCCGCACGCTGGAATCCTCGACCGCCAGCCGCTGCAGGGCACCGGCCAGCTTGTCCTCGTCGTTGCGGGTGGCGGCCCGGATCGCGAGCGGCAGCAACGGGTCGGGCAGCGGCCACTCCTCCACCACGCCCGGACGCTCCTTGGTCGAGAGCGTGTCGCCGGTCTCGGCGGTGCCCAGCTTCGGCAGCAGGACGATCTCGCCCGCGATCGCCGACTGGCGGGGCTTCAGCTCGCTGCCGACCGCCCCCTGGATCAGCCCGATGCGCTCCTCGTTGTCGTGGTCGGGGTGGGCGTCGTCCGCCTGCCCGGCGCTCCATGACCGGTGCCCCGAAACGTGCACCACGTCGTCGGTGCGCAGGGTGCCCGAGAAGATGCGCACCATCGACAGCCGGCCGGCGAACGGGTCGGTGGTGGTGCGGATCACCTGCGCCACCAGCGGGGCCGCCGGATCGGTGTCGGGTTGCGGCAGCACGTCGCCGGACGCGGCGGTGAACGGCGGGTTGGGGTGCAGCCCCGGGGTGGGGAAACCGTGCTCGATCAGCCTCAGCAACTCTTCGATGCCGACGCCGCTACCGGTCTGGACCGGGACGACCGGAAACAGGTTCGCCGTCGCCACCGCCTTCATCAGGTCGTCCAGCAGGTTGTCGACATCGAGATGCTCGTCGTCCTCGAGGTAGCGGTCCATCAGACCGTCGTCCTCGGCCTCTTGAATGATCGACTCGATCAGTGGGCCGCGGTAGGTCTCGACCTGGTCGTCGTGGGCGTTCATGGTGCGGCTGACCGGGGTGCCGGCGGAGTAGTCGTGCTCTTCGAGGCTGAGCAGGCCGATGTTGCCCGACACCTGGCCGGGGGCCGAGAAGGTGGGCACATGGGTGGGCCGGACGCCCTCGCCGAAGACCGCCTGGCATTCCTCGACCGAGGTGTCGAAGTCGGCATGGCCGGCGTCCAGTTTGGTGAGCACGATCACCCGCGGCAGGTTGGCCTCGCGGCACTCGTCCCACAGCGCCTGCGCGGCGCCGTCGATGCCGTCTGCGGCCGACAGCACGAAGATCGCCGCATCGGCGGCCCGGATGCCCGCCCGCAGTTCGCCGACGAAGTCGGGATGGCCGGGGGCGTCCAGCAGGTTGACCAGGGTGTCGCCGATGACGAACGAGGCCAGAAACAGCTGGGACGCCCGTTCGGCGTCCTCTTTCTCGCCGCGGTAGCCCTCCACGCGGGCCTTCAACAACTGCTCGAACAATGTCGTCTTGCCGGAGCCCGCATTTCCGATCAGGACGACGTTGCGGACTTCGTCGGGGCTGGTCACCTGCATGGTGCTCGCGTTCACCTTTGAACTCATGCCCCCTACCTAACACCTGCCGCAAAGGCCCTGCAACCGATTCGCAAAAGCGTGCTGGTACCCCCGCGAGGATGCGGCGTCCACCGATGGCGCGCGGCTAGGTTGGTGGTCACCCGCCACTGAGGAGGTCGTCGTGGAGATCGTGTTGTCGCTGCTGCGCACCCTGCTGTTCGTGGTGGCCACGGTGGCCGCCACCGTGTACATCAGTCGCCGGATCGGCCGCGGCCGCTCGCTGCTGTGGGCGGGCACCACCCTGCTGGCGCTCTATTGGCTGGTGCTGTTCGGCTGGACGGCCTATCTGGCCGGGTCGTCGGCACCTAACCCCGATCTGGCCGTCTGGGTCGGCTGGACGGGGCACCTGCTGCCGTTCCTCGCGGCACTCAGCTACATCTGGGGCATCGGGCAGGCGGCCGGCTTCCCGTCCCGGGCGGGTTCGGATTCCGGCGCGAAGCCAGGACGACACTCGGACGAGCCGGCGCCGGTCGCTCCTGTCGCGCCGACCTCCGGTGCCGGATCGTCCGGGGCTGGTTCGACCGGGGCGCCGGAGCCGGGTGCCGGAGTGTCCGGCGCAGGGACGTCCGGTGCGACGTCCAGCACGGCTGACACCGCCGGGCCGACGGCGACGCTTCCGGCGGCCACCCCCTCACCCGGCGCAGCGGGCTCGGGCGCACCTGACAAGGCGGCTGCGGCGCAGCCGGCCGCCAAAGCCAAGCCAAGGATGCCCTTCGCCGGCCCCCATGCGGTGCCGGTGGTGACCACCCCGTCCGCCAGTTCACACCACAGCCCCACCGATCCGCCGAAGGCGAAGGGCACGAAGTAGACAGGCGAGGGTCCCTGCAGCGCTCAGATGTCGATCGGGATCACCGCGCCGACGGGCACACCGCGGCCGTAGATCGGCATGTCCATCATCCGCCGGCGTAGCACCTCATCGCCCAGCCACAGCCGGCGCATGACCGCCCCCATCACCACCGGACGGGCCCTGACCCCGCCGTCGGCGATCTTGATGGCGATGCCGCGTCCGTCGGGAAGGCCGGCGGCGTAGACGCCCTCGGCACCGTCCTTGGCGATCATGCCGGGCACGCCGCGCATCAGGTCGGTGACGTCGCGTCCGGTGCCGCCGACCAGTTCGGGGTGGGCGCGCATCGCATCGGCGACCGACTTCTCAGCACCCTGCGTCGCGGCGGCGAGAATGCCGAAGATGCGGGCCAGGCCGACCAGCGAGATGGCGTGGGCGGGGGCGCCGCAGCCGTCGATGGAGGTCCAGAAGACGTTCTGGCCGAAACCGCGGGTGGTTTCGATGACCGCCTGCTGGCACGGGTGCCCCCGATTGAGATACGTGGCGGTCGGCCAGTCGTTGAGCGTGCAGGTGGCCAGCATCGCGGCATGCTTGCCGGAGCAGTTCTGGGCCAGCGAACTGGGCGCCCGGCCGGCGGCGATCCACTCGTTGCGCTGGGCGTCGATCAACGGCAGGTCGGGGGTGTTGCGCAGGTCGCTCTCGTCCAGGCCGGCGCCGTGCAGCAGGGCGCGTGCGGCCTCCAGATGCATAGGTTCGCCGGAATGACTGGCGCACGCGATCGCCAACTGGTCCGCCGGCACCTCCAGCCCGCACCGCACCATGGCCAGCGCCTGGATCGGCTTGAGCGAACTGCGGGGCAGGATGTGGCTGTCGAAGTCGCCGCGGGAGTACGACACGGACCCGTCGGCGCGGGTGATCACCACCAGGCCTCGATGGACCGATTCGACGAAACCGTTACGCACGACCTGCGCCACCACCGGTGCGTTGCCGACATTGACCACGCCGGGAGTCTAGTGCTGCCCCTCCCCATTGAGTCACCGCTCGGCGACGCCTGAGCACGCACCTCGCGGCGTTCTCCTCGCTCGCCGTGCAGACCCGTGGCGATCGCCGGGGGAGGGTGTTCGAGGCACGCTGGGGGCTTGCCGCGTCGGACGTCGCTGTGGCCTCGCCGGTTCTCAGCATCGGTACCCGGTTTCGGGTTCGGTTCACGGTTTCGGGTCATAACGCGACAACGTGTGCGCAAGGTGAGAGTGTGCACCGTTGCGGAGATCGGCCAGCCCGCCGGACGCGGACCCGCTCGACTTCTGCTGCGCGCCGGACGCGCCTCACTGGACTGGGGTGCTTCCGGCACCACTGAACGGGGGTAGGTCCGGCACCACTGGACGGGGGTAGGTCCGGCACCATTGGACGCGCGTGCGTCCGGCACCACTGGACGCGCGTGCGTCCAGTGGTGCCGTTTTGACCCGACCCGCGCCCGGCAGGTAATCTGAATCGCTGTTGCGCTGAGGTCTGTTTGTTTGCAGATCCCGCACTGCCGACAAACTGTTATCAACTGGAAGTGGTCCACGAGCGTGTCTACGTACAGCCCCAAGTCGGGTGAGGTCACCCGTAACTGGCATGTGATCGATGCCTCCGATGTCGTTCTCGGGCGCCTCGCCGTCACCGCCGCCACGCTGCTGCGCGGCAAGCACAAGGCGCAGTTCGCTCCGCACCTCGACACCGGTGACTTCGTGATCGTCGTCAACGCGTCCAAGATCGCCCTCACCGGCAACAAGCGCACCACCAAGATGGCGTACCGGCACTCCGGTCGTCCGGGCGGCCTGAAGGCCGTGCCGTACGGCGAACTGCTGGCCACCGACCCGCGCAACGCGGTCGAGCGCGCAGTGTGGGGCATGCTGCCGAAGAACAAGCTGAGCCGCCAGCTGATCAAGAAGCTGAAGGTGTACTCGGGCCCCGAGCATCCGCACACCGCCCAGCAGCCGCAGCCCTACCAGATCACCCAGATCGCTCAGTGACAGCCGAAGGAAGCACCGTGACCGAGACCGTCGAGACCGTCGAGACCACCGAGGACCTCGCCCCGTTCACCGAGGGTGACCGCGAGATCGCCTACCGCGCCGAGGCCGTGCCCTCGTCCGCCGCACCGGGTGTGCGCCCCGCCGTGATCAGCGCCGCCGACGCCACCGGCCGCCGCAAGGAGGCCATCGCGCGGGTCCGGCTCACCCCGGGCACCGGCCAGTGGAAGATCAACGGCCGCACGCTCGAGGAGTACTTTCCGAACAAGCTGCACCAGCAGACCGTCAACGAGCCCTTCGACACCGCTGCGGTGGCCGGCAGCTACGACGTGGTCGCCAAGATCGTCGGCGGCGGTGTCACCGGCCAGGCCGGTGCGCTGCGGCTGGGCATCGCGCGTGCGCTCAACGCCGTGGACGCCGAGGCCTCCCGTCCGGCCCTGAAGAAGGCCGGCCTGCTCACCCGCGACGCTCGGGTGAAGGAACGCAAGAAGGCCGGTCTGAAGAAGGCCCGCAAGGCTCCGCAGTACAGCAAGCGCTGATCGGCGCATGGCGCGCCTGTTCGGCACCGATGGTGTCCGAGGCCGAGCCAACGCCGAGCTGACCGCCGAACTGGCCCTCGACCTCGCCGTCGCCGCCGCCCACGTGCTGGGCGAGGCGGGCGTGTTCGAGGGCCGTCGGCCGTGTGCGGTAGTCGGACGCGACACCCGCGCCTCGGGCGAGTTCCTGGAGGCGGCGGTGGTGGCCGGGCTGGCCTCGGCCGGCGTGGACGTGGTTCGCCTCGGCGTGGTGCCCACCCCCGGTGTCGCCTACCTCACCGCAGCCATGGACGCCGACCTGGGCGTGATGCTGTCCGCCAGCCACAACCCGATGCCCGACAACGGCATCAAGTTCTTCGCCCGCGGCGGGGTCAAGCTCGACGACGTCGTCGAGGACGCCATCGAGCAGCGTCTGGGTGATGAGTGGACGCGCCCCACCGGGGCCGACGTCGGCCGCGTCCGGGACGACACCGGTGCCGTCGAGGGCTACATCGCACACCTGGTCAGCAGCCTGGGCGGTGACTCGTCGCTCGCCCCGCTCAAGGTGGTGATCGACACGGCCAACGGCGCAGCGTCCCTGACCGCGCTGGCCGCATTCGACGCCCAGGGCGCCGACGTGATTCCGCTGCACGCCTGGCCGGACGGGCTGAACATCAACCACAACTGCGGCTCGACCCACCTGGAATCGCTGCAGGCCGCCGTCCTCGCACACGGCGCCGACCTGGGCATCGGCCTCGACGGTGACGCCGATCGTTGCCTGGCCGTGGACGCCGCCGGCCGGATCGTCGACGGCGACCAGATCCTCGCGATCCTGGCCCTGGCGATGAAAGAGAACCACGCGCTGCACAGCGACACCGTGGTGGCCACCGTGATGAGCAACCTGGGCTTCATTCTCGCGATGCGCGAGCACGGCATTCGGGTCGACCAGGCCAAGGTCGGCGACCGCTACGTGCTCGAATCGATGAACGCCAACGGCTTCACCCTCGGCGGCGAGCAGTCCGGGCACGTGATCATGAGCGAGTTCGCCACCACCGGCGACGGGGTGCTGACCGCGCTGCACCTGGCGGCCCGGATGGCCCGCACCGGCAAGTTCGCTGGCCGAGCTGGCCTCGGTGATGACCCGGCTGCCGCAGGTGATGATCAACGTGCCGAACGTGAACAAGGTGCGGGCGGGGCTCGACCCGGTGCTGCAGCAGGCGGTGACGGCTGCGTCTCGCGAGTTGGGTGACACCGGACGGGTGCTGCTGCGGCCCTCGGGCACCGAGCCGTTGGTGCGGGTGATGGTCGAGGCGGGCACCCACGAACAGGCCCAGGCGATCGCCGAGCGGCTGGTCGAGGTGGTCAGGCGGCGGCTGTCGCTGTAGGCCTTGGGACGGTTGCGCCGGAGGCCGCACCGGTTCTCAGCACCGGTACAGACTTTCGGGTTCGGTGCCTGATTTCGTGTCATAACGCGACAACGTGCGTGCAAGGTGAAAGCGTGCACCGTTGCGGAGAACGGCCTGCCCCCGTCCGGAGCGGGCAGCGGGTCAGGGTGAAGCATCGTCCCCTCGCGGCACTCGGACGTCTCACACCTTGCGGATGCGCACCCAGTTGACGGCATGGTTCTCGCCCTTGCGCAGGATCGCGGTGGCCCGGCCCCGGGTGGGGCGAATGTTGAGTTCGAGGTTGGGCCCGTTGATCGTGTCCCAGAAGTTCTCAGCGGTGCGCAACGCCTCGCTCTCGGACATCTTGGCGTAGATGCGAAAGTACGACTTGGGGTCGCGAAAGGCGGTGGCCCGCAGGGCGAAGAACCGTTCGATGTACCACTGCCTGATGAAGGCGGTGCGGGCGTCCACGTACACGGTGAAGTCGAAGAAGTCGCTGACCGCCAGGGCAGTGGTGCCGTCCGAGCGGCGCCGGGCCGGCTGCAGCACGTTGAGGCCCTCGATGATCAGAATGTCGGGGTGCTGCAGCACGATGTGCTCGTCCGGCACGATGTCGTAGACCAGGTGGCTGTAGACCGGGGCGCTGACGTCGCGTTTGCCCGACTTCACGTCGATCACGAACTGCAGCAGCGCCTGCCGGTCGTAGGACTCGGGAAACCCCTTGCGGTGCGCGATGCCCATGGCATCGAGAACGTCGTTGGGGTACAGAAACCCGTCGCTGGTGACCAGATCGACGGTGGGACGTTGCGGGCCGCGGGCCAGGAGCTCCTGCAGCAGTCGGGCGGTGGTCGACTTGCCGACCGCGACCGAACCCGCCACGCCGATCACGAACGGCACCTGCTTGTCGCTGAGGCCGAGAAAGTCGTGCGAGGTGCGGAACAGCGCGGCGGTGCGCTCCCAGTACAGGTTCAACAGCTGGGTCAGCGGGTGGTAGACCTGCTGCACCTCGTCCCCGCTGGTCGGGTCGCCCAGACCGCGCAACCGGGCCAGCGTGTCCTCGTCCAGGCTCCAGGGCACGGCGTCGGCGAGATCCGCCCACTGCTGGCGGCTGAGCGCCACGTAGGGGCCGTACGGGTCGTCCTCAGGTGCCACGGTGGTGCCGGGTGGCACGAGGGAATGCAGGTCCATGGGCTCCTCGCTGGGCTGGGCTGGCAACAGTCTGCCGTCCGCGCCCGGCTGAGGCGACCCAACGGGGAACGAGAAGGGGGCCGCGTGTCGGCGGCCTCCGATCAGGGACGCCGGTGAGCAGGATTGGGGGACGGTTCCTGATTCCTGCTCAGGCCTCGATCGGACGCCGGTGAGCAGGATTGGGGGACGGTTCCTGATTCCTGCTCAGGCCTCGATCGGACGCAGGTGAGCAGGATTGGGGGACGGTTCCTGATTCCTGCTCAGGCCTCGATCGGACGCAGGTGAGCAGGAATGCGGAACCGTCCCCGATTCCTGCTCAGGCCTCGATCGGACGCCGGTGAGCAGGAATGCGGAACCGTCCCCGATTCCTGCTCAGGTCTCGATCGGACGCCGGTGAGCAGGAATGCGGAACCGTCCCCCATTCCCGATCGGTCGCGCATGGGAACCGTCCGAGGCGGCGGAGGCGCCACGGTAAAGTGCCCGCCATGTGCGGAATCATCGGTTATGTCGGTCCCCGCGAGGCGAGCAGGGTGGTGGTCGAGGGGCTCCGTCGCATGGAGTACCGGGGCTACGACTCCGCCGGCGTGGCTCTGGTCGCCGATGGCGCGATCGAGTTTCGCAAGAAGGCCGGCAAGATCACCAATCTGGACGCCGAGATCGCCGCCGACCCGTTGCCCGCCAGCGGCTTGGGCATCGGCCACACCCGCTGGGCCACCCACGGCGGTCCCACCGACTTCAACGCCCACCCGCACGTCTCGGCCGGCGGCCGGGTGGCGCTGATCCACAACGGCATCATCGAGAACTTCGCCCCCCTGCGTGCCGAACTGCAGGCGCAGGGCGTCCGGTTCGACTCCGAGACCGACACCGAGGTCGCCGCCCAACTGCTCGGCCGCGAGGTCGAGGCGGGCGCCGATCTGGCGGACGCCATGCGCACCGTCTGCCGCGCCCTGCAGGGTGCCTTCACGCTGGTCGCCATCGACCGCGCCGAACCGGCCCGGCTGGTCGCCGCCCGGCGCAACTCGCCGCTGGTGCTCGGCCTGGGCGAGGGCGAGAACTTCGTCGCCTCGGACGTGTCGGCGTTCATCGAGTTCACCCGGCACGCCGTCGAGCTGGGCCAGGACCGGGTGGTCGACGTCACCGCCGACAGCTACACGGTCACCGACTTCGAGGGACGCCCCGCCGACAGCCACCCGTTCGAGGTGACCTGGGACCTCTCGGCCGCCGAGAAGCAGGGCTACGACTGGTTCATGCGCAAAGAGATCTACGAGCAGCCGAAGGCGGTGGCCGACACCCTGCTCGGCCGCTACAACGAGGACGGTTCGCTCAAGCTCGACGAGCTGCACATTCCCGAAGCCGAGCTGCGCACCATCGACAAGATCATCATCGTCGCCTGCGGCACCGCCTACTACGCCGGCATGGTCGCCAAATACGCCATCGAACATTGGACGCGGATCGCTTGCGAGGTCGAGATCGCCTCCGAGTTCCGCTACCGCGACCCGATCGTCACCCCGCTCACGCTGGTGGTCACGCTCAGCCAGTCGGGCGAGACCGCCGACACCCTGATGGCCATCCGGCACGCCCGCGAGCAGGGCGCCAAGGTGATCGCCATCTGCAACACCAACGGGGCCACCATTCCGCGCGAATCCGACGCCGTCATCTACACCCACGCCGGCCCCGAGATCGGGGTCGCGTCCACCAAGGGCTTCCTCACCCAGGTGGCGGCCTGCTACCTGCTCGGCCTCTACCTGGCGCAGGTCCGCGGCACCAAGTACGGCGACGAGATCGCGGCCATCATGAGCGAGCTGGCGGCCACGCCGCCGCTGATCCAGCGGGTGCTGGACGACATCGAACCGATCAAGCAGCTGGCCGCGAAGTACGCCGACCAGCGTTCGGTGCTGTTTCTGGGCCGGCACGTCGGCTATCCGGTGGCGCTCGAAGGCGCGCTCAAGCTGAAAGAGATCGCCTACCTGCACGCCGAGGGCTTCCCGGCCGGTGAGCTCAAGCACGGCCCGATCGCGCTGGTCGAGAACCAGATCCCGATCTTCGTGGTGGTGCCGCCGCAGGGCCGTGACCAGCTGCACGACAAGGTCACCTCGAACATTCAGGAGGTGCGGGCCCGGGGCGCGTTCACCATCGTCCTGGCCGAGGACGACGACGACGAGGTCACCCCCTACGCCGACTTCATCTTCAGGCTGCCCAAGGTGTCCACGCTGATGCAGCCGCTGGTGGCCACGGTGCCGCTGCAGATGTTCGCCTGCGAACTGGCCAGCCTCAAGGGCTACGACGTCGACCAGCCCCGCAACCTCGCCAAGTCGGTCACGGTCGAGTGATCGTCGGCATCGGCATCGACGTCTGTCCGGTCGAACGGTTCGCCCGGGCCGCCGGCAACCAGCGGCTGCTGGACCGGCTGTTCACTCCGGCCGAGCACGACTCGTCGATGAACCGCATGGCCGGACGATTCGCCGCGAAGGAGGCGCTGGCCAAGGCACTCGGCGCTCCCGACGGCATGGGCTGGCACGACGTCGAGGTGCGCAAGGACTCGCACGGCAAGCCGTACTTCGCCTACACCGGGGCGGTGGCCGACCGTATCGCCCAGTTGGGCATCGCCACCGTGCACCTGTCGATCACCCACGACGCGGGCATCGCCGCCGCGGTGGTGGTCTGCGAGGCGTGAGGTCATGAGGTACGGGTACCTGGCCGAAACGATCCGCGCCGCCGAGGCACCGCTGCTGGCGGCGGCGCCGGGCCTGCTGATGCAGCGGGCCGCGACCGGGCTGGCCTCGGTGCTGCTGCGCGAGTTGCGCACGCTGCGCGGGGGTGCCTACGGCGCCCGGGTGCTGATCGTGGCCGGCGCCGGCAACAACGGTGGGGACGCGCTGTACGCGGGCGCCCAACTGGCCCGGCGGGGGGTGCGGGTGCGGGCCTGGCGCACCGGATCGTCCGTGCACGAGGAGGGCTGGGCGGCGTTCCGCCGTGCGGGTGGGGTCGAGGTGGACGCGGTCGGTGCGCTGGCCGAGCTGGGATCGTCCGACACGGTGGTGGACGGGGTGCTGGGCATCGGCGGACGCGGGGGCCTGCGCGAACCCGTGGCGCTGTTCGCGAGGGCCTGCGCGGACGCTGGAGTGCCCGTGGTGGCGGTCGACCTGCCCTCGGGGTTGGACGCCGACCGGGGCGAGGCTGAGATCCCGGCGTCCGCCGGGATGACGAGGGAAATCGTCCCGCCGGATTTGGCTGGCGTCACGGCAGCCTTGGTTCGTCATCCCGGCGAACGCCGGGATCTCGGGGTCTCGACAAGCTCGACCCCCGGTGTGGGTCATCCCGGCGAACGCCGGGATCTCGGGGTCTCGACAGGCTCGACCAGCGGGGCGTCCCACTTCACCGCGTCACTCACCGTGACGTTCGGCGGGTTCAAGTTCTGCCACCTGCTCGAACCGGCCGCCTCCGCCTGCGGCCGGGTCGAAGTGATCGACATCGGCCTCGACCTGCCGACACCCGACCTTCGGGCTTGGGAACCGGTGGACGTCGCCGCGGCCTGGCCCTGGCCCGACGCCACCAGCGACAAGTACTCCCGCGGCGTGGTCGGCATCGACACCGGCTCGGACGGGTACCCGGGTGCCGCGGTGCTGGGCGTCCTGGGCGCCGTGCACGCCGGCGCCGGCATGGTGCGCTTCCTTGGCGCCGACGGGGCGGTCGACCTGATCCGCGCCGCGGCACCCAACGTCGTGATCGGCGACGGACGGGTGCAGGCCCGGGTGCTGGGCAGCGGCTGGGGCGAGCGCCCGGACGGGCGCGACCTCGTCCGCAGGGCCGTGGAGGAGGGCCTGCCCCTGGTGCTGGACGCCGACGCGTTGCGCCAGCTGCCCGACCAACAGCTGGGGGATCGGGTGCTGCTCACCCCGCACGCCGGCGAGTTGGCCCGGCTGCTCGGTGTCGAGCGGGGCGAGGTGCAGCACGACCCGCTGGGTTCGGTCCGTGCGGCCGCTGCGAGGTTCGGCGCCACCGTGCTGCTCAAGGGCGCCACCCAGTACGTTTGCGGGCCCGCTGGGGACATCTCGATCGCCGTGACCGGCCCGGCGTGGACGGCGCAGGCGGGTTCGGGTGACGTGCTGGCCGGGGTGTGCGGCGCGCTGCTGGCGGCCGGTCTGCCGCCGGCCCGGGCGGCGCTTGCGGCGGCGTCCATTCAGGCGCTGGCAGCGGCGAACAGCCCCGGACCCCACCCGCCGCAGCACGTCGCCAGAGCACTTGCGCCGGTGATAGCGTCCCTGCGCACTTAGCCCGGATCCACCGATCTGTGCCTACTGCGCGGCCCCATCCGGGCGTCCTGGCTGCGCCGGCCACGCTCAACAGACGACCCGGTATGCCCTCGCGCGGACCGGCTGCCCAGCCCACCGGCCTGGTGCCGCTCGCTACGGCGCCCATCGGTGGCTCCGGGCTGAGCGCCGCTCAAGCTTCGAGGGTCCGAACAAATCCGCCTTGACTCTCTGCGGCCTGTTGGTGGCTATCGATGATTTGTCCGGTCTAGTGTTCAACACAGAGTTGCTCGGGGCCGGGGGGCCGTCCACCGGTGGGCGTATCACACGACTCCGAGCGCGACCCAGAGGAGTCATATGAGCACCACCACTGCGGCGTCGAAGTCCTCGGCCCGCATTCACGTTCAAAAGTTCGGCACATTCCTCTCTGGAATGATCATGCCGAACATCCCCGCGCTGATCGCGTGGGGCATTCTCACCATGTTCTTCATTCCGGACGGTTTCACGCCGAACGAGAGCATCGTCACCATCGTCGGCCCGATGATCCACTACCTGCTGCCGATCATCATCGCCTACACCGGCGGCCACATGGTGTACGGCCTTCGTGGTGCGGTCGTGGCTGCCATCGGCGTCATCGGCGCGATCGCCGGTTCGGACTACCTGATCGCGCAAGAGAACGACAGGCTGCTCGAGGTGTGGCTGGCCGCCGGCAACGCCGAGGACAAGTTCTCCGAGCTCGGTCAGGTGCACATGTTCATCGGCGCCATGATCATGGCCCCGCTGGCCGCCTACTCGATGCGCTGGCTCGACCAGTTGTGGGAGAACAAGATCAAGGCCGGGCTCGAAATGCTGGTCAACATGTTCTCGGCCGGCATCTGGGGCTTCGTGCTGATGATGATCGGCTTCTTCCCGGTCGCGTGGCTGGTCAACGGCGTCATGTCAGTTTTGAGTTCCGCCGTCAACTGGCTGGTCGCGAACAACCTGCTGCCGCTCACCAGCATCGTGATCGAACCCGCCAAGGTGCTGTTCCTGAACAACGCGATCAACCACGGCGTGCTGACCCCGCTCGGCCTGGCCCAGTCCGCCGATCCGTTGTACAACAACCGCTCGATCCTGTTCCTGCTCGAAGCCAACCCCGGCCCCGGTCTCGGCCTGCTGCTGGCCTTCGCCGTGTTCGGCATCGGTGCGGCCAAGGCATCCGCTCCGGGTGCCGCCTTCATCCAGTTCGTCGGTGGCATCCACGAGGTCTACTTCCCCTACGCACTGATGAAGCCCGCCCTGATCCTCGCGCTGATCGGTGGCGGTATGACCGGTGTCACCACCAACATGCTGCTGGGCGGTGCACTACGCGCGCCCGCTGCGCCGGGCAGCATCCTGGCCGTCCTGGCACAGACCGCACCGGGGGCCTATGTCGCCGTCATCTTGTCGGTGCTGCTGGCGGCGACCGTCACGTTCCTGATCGCCATGGTCATCCTGCGTTCCTCACGCCAGGCCGATCTCGAGGCCGAGGCCCTCGGTGAGGACAGCTTCAGCAGCGCGGTCAGCCAGACCGAGGCCAACAAGGGCAAGTCGTCCGACGCGCTCACCGGCCTGCTCGGCGGTGGCGCCGCCGCAATGCCGTCCGGCCAGGTCAAGGCGATCGTGTTCGCCTGTGACGCGGGCATGGGTTCGTCCGCCATGGGCGCCTCGGTGCTGCGCAAGAAGATCCAGGCCGCCGGCTTCCCCGAGGTGACCGTGGTCAACAAGTCGATCGCCAGCCTCTCCGACACCTATGACGTGGTGGTCTCGCACGAGGATCTGATGGGCCGAGCCTCGCAGCGCACCCCGTCCGCGGTGCACGTCGCGGTGGACAACTTCATGTCGTCGCCCCGCTACGACGAAGTGGTCGAAATGGTGCGGCGGGTCAACAGCAGTGGCTCGGACGGATCCGCGGCGGCTCCGGCTGCCGACCCCGTTCCGGTGGCGGCCGGTGGTGCGGCCGCGGCTGTCGCCACCACCGCGGCTGCGGCACCGAAACAGGCCGTTGCTGCTGCTACAGCGAGCGCCGATCCGGTCGCCGACGAGGCGTCCGACTCGGTGTTGCAGCTGAACTCGATCGTGCTCGAGGGCTCGGCGACGGATCGCAACGGCGCCATCACCGAGGCCGGCGACCTGCTGGTGGCTTCGGGCAACGTCGACGCGGCCTATGTCGATTCGATGCACGAGCGCGAAAAGTCGGTCAGCACCTACATGGGCAACCTGCTGGCGATCCCGCACGGCACCAACGAGGCCAAGTCGCTGATCTCGAGCTCGTCCATCTCGGTGGTTCGCTACCCGGGCGGCATCGACTGGAACGGCAACCCGGTCAAGTTCGTGATCGGCATCGCCGGCGCGGGCAACGACCACCTGGAGCTGCTGGGCAAGATCGCGGAGGTGTTCCTGGACGAGTCCAAGATCGCCGAACTCGAGGCGGCCACGAGCCCGCAGCAGATCCGGGACGCCTTCGGAAAGGTCAACGGCTGATATGAAAGCGGTCCACTTCGGCGCGGGCAACATCGGACGAGGGTTCGTCGGTCTGCTGCTGAGCAACGCCGGCTACGAACTGGTGTTCGCAGACGTTGCCGATGCGCTCATCGACGCACTGGCGAACTCGGACTCGTACTCCGTGCACGAAGTGGGTGATGACCCGCGCACCACCGAGGTGCGCGGGTACTCCGCCCTCAACTCGGCCAAGCAGGCCGACGAGCTGACGGCCGCGATCGCGTCCGCCGACATCGTCACGACGGCGGTCGGGGCGCACATTCTCAAGTTCGTGGCGCCGGCCATCGCGGCCGGCATCGCGGCCCGTCCGGCCGGTGCGCCGAAGGTGGCGGTGATGGCGTGTGAGAACGCGATCAACGGCACCGACATTCTGCGCGGCGAGGTCGAGTCGGCCTACGCGGGCGACGACCTGGCTGAGCGGGCGTTGTTCGCCAACACCGCGGTCGACCGCATCGTGCCGGCGCAGGCCCCCGACGCGGGGCTCGACGTCACGGTCGAGAACTACTTCGAGTGGGCGATCGAAACGCCGCCGTTCCAGGGCGACGTGCCGACGATTCCCGGGGTCACCTGGGTCGACGACCTCGAGCCCTACATCGAACGCAAGCTGTTCACGGTGAACACCGGCCACGCCACCGCGGCCTGGTTCGGCTACGCCGCGGGCATCGAGAAGATCTCGGACGCCCTCGCGGATGCGTCCGTTGCCGCCAAGGTGGCGGACGCACTGGCCGACACCAAGTCGCTGATCGTCACCAAGCACGGGGTGGACGATGCGGTGCAGACCGCGTACGTGTCGAAGATTCTTCGACGCTTCGCGAACCCGAATCTGCCCGACACCACCCTGCGGGTCGGCCGCGGCCCGCTGCGCAAGCTCAGTCGGCACGACCGGTTCATCTCGCCGGCCGCGCAGCTGGCCGAACGCGGTCTGCCGGCCAACGGCCTGCTGGCCGCGATCGGCGCCGGGTTGGCCTTCGACTCAGCCGACGACCCCGAGGCCGTGGAGTTGCAGCGGCTGCTGGCCGAGTTGTCGTCCGAGCAGGCGGTGACGCAGATCACCGGGCTGGAGGCCGATCACCCGCTGTACGCAGCCGTGCTGCAGGTCTTCCAGGCTCATCAGCAGGGCTGAGGCTCGCGAGTTCACGTTGCGGCGCCCCGGGGGAAACCCCCGGGGCGCCGTTGTGTGGTCGGGCGTCCTGACGAGCGGGAGTGAGCAGGAATCGGGGACGGTTCCTAGTTCCTGCTCAGCCTTCACGCTGCCGGGTTCCGCCGGGATCGGGGCAGGTGAGCGGGAATCGGGGACGGTTCCGACTTCCTGCTCAGCCTTCACGCTGCCGGTGTTCCGCCGGGATCGGGGCAGGTGAGCAGGAATGCGGAACCGTCCCCTATTCCTGCTCAGGGCGGTCACGGCTGCCGGTTCTCGCCGGGATCGAGGCAGGTGAGCAGGAATCGGGGACGGTTCCTACTTCCTGCTCAGCCTTCACGCTGCCGGGTTTCGCCGGGATCGGGGCAGGTGAGCGGGAATGGGGGACGGTTCCTACTTCCTGCTCAGGGCGGTCACGGCTGCCGGTTCTCGCCGGGATCGGGGCAGGTGAGCAGGAATGCGGAACCGTCCCCTATTCCTGCTCAGGGCGGTCACGGCTGCCGGTTCTCGCCGGGATCGAGGCAGGTGAGCAGGAATGCGGAACCGTCCCCCATTCCTGCTCAGGGCCGGGTTTCGACGCCCTCTGCGCGCCGGACTAGACTCGGACGGCTCCCAACGACGCCTTCTGGAGGTTCCCGCATGTCCGCCCCGTCCGCACCGGCGTTCGACGTCATCGCCGAGGCCGGCCTGCCCGGGGGTGGCACGCTGCGCATTCTTCGAGTGGACGTGGCTCGCGCGGCCGGCCTGATCACCGGCCTGGACGACACCCCCGAGCCCCACTCGCCGGTACGAGGTGCCGCCGGCCTCGGCATGCTGGCCGAGGTGGACGGTGCCCCTGCCGCTGCCCTGCTGGTGACCCTGCAAGATTCCGAGGCCACCCTCGTCCGCATTGCCGTGCGTCCGGAGCAGCGGGGAACAGGCATCGCCGCGACGCTCGTCCAGACCACGATCGACCTGCTCGCCGCCCACGGCGTCCGCACGCTCCAACTGGACGCCACCGACGCCCCCGGCTGGGCGCCGGCCTGGCTGCATCGCCACGGGTTCACCCCGGTCGCCGGCGACGGCCGATGGCAACTCGCCCCGCCGACCCTGATCGAGGCGCCGACGGCCGAGGCGATGCGCGACCTCGGCCGACGGCTCGCGGCCCTGCTCGAACCCGGCGACGTGCTCATCGCGACCGGCGACCTGGGCGCCGGCAAGACCACCCTGACCCAGGGCATCGGCGCCGGCCTGTCGGTCAGCGGGCCGGTGATCTCGCCCACCTTCGTGCTCTCGCGTGTGCACCCGAGCACGATCGGCGGACCCGCCCTCGTGCACGTGGACGCCTACCGCCTCGGCAGCTTCGACGAACTCGAAGACCTCGACCTGGAGGCGTCCCTGGCCGATTCGGTCACCCTGGTCGAGTGGGGCGGCGGCATCGCCGAGGGGCTCGCCGACGATCGCCTCGAGATCGACATTCGCCGGGGCCTCGACCCCGACGACGACACCCGGCTGGTCTTCCTCTCCGGACGCGGCCCGCGCTGGGCCGCCGCAGCACTGGAGTCGCTGCGATGAGCCTGACCCTGGCGATCGACACCTCGACCGACGTGCGCGTCGGCCTGGCCGCGGACGGTGCCGTGCTGGCCTCCGCCGCCGTCACCGATCCTCGCGCGCACGCCGAGCAGCTGATGCCGCTGATCGGCGCCACGCTGCAGGGCGCCGCGCGTGGGTTGGCCGACGTCACCCAGCTCGTGGTCGGGGTCGGCCCGGGTCCGTTCACCGGCCTGCGGGTCGGCGTCGTCACCGCGCACACCCTCGCCTTCGCGCTCGGGGTGGCCGTACGCGGCGTCTGTTCCTTGGACGTCGCCGCCGTCGCCCACGCCCGCCCCGCCGGCCACGCCGGCCACGCCCGCCCCGCCTTCTCCGACGGCGCCGGTGAGTTTCTGGTGGTCTCGGACGCGCGCCGCCACGAGGTCTACTGGGCGCGCTACGCCGCGGACGGCAGCCGGTTGGCCGGCCCGTTCGTCGGCCCCGCCACCGAGCTGCCCGACCTGCCGGTGACCGGACCCGGCGCGACGCTCGCGGGCGGCACGTCCACCCCCCTGGACGGCGGGCTGCTCGCCCTCGCCGGGTCCGACCTGCCCGACGCCGGCCTCTCGCCGCTGTACCTGCGCCGTCCGGACGCCGCCGTGCCGACCACCCGCAAGTCCACCCTGCTGCAGCCGCGGCTGGGCCCGGGCCTGAAGCGATGACGGGCCACTGCATGCTGATCGACCGTGCCACCGCGCGCGACCTGCCCGCGATCCTGACGTTGGAGCAGACCGGTTTTCTGCCGCCGTCCCGCTGGATCGACAAGTCCTGGTTGCCCGAACTGACCGGCAGCCACCACTTCACCCCCGCCGCGCGCGACGACGAAGGGGTGGTGCGGGGCGTCGCCGCGTTTCAGCTGATCGCCGAGGTGGCGGACCTGAACCGGGTGGTGGTCGACCCCGGCCACCGCGGACGGGGCATGGGCCGGGCCCTGCTCGAAGCGGGGCTGGAGTGGGCGGCGGCCAACGGCGCAGAGCGCATGCTGCTCGAGGTCGAGTGGGCCAACGAGCCGGCGCTCGCGCTGTACCGGGGGATGGGTTTCGTCGAGATCACGTTCCGCACCAACTACTACGGCGCCGGACGCGACGCGCTGGTGATGCAGCGCGATCTGAACAAGCTGGGGGAGTCGACCCGATGAGCGGACCACTGGTGCTGGGCATCGAGTCCTCCTGCGACGAGACCGGGGTGGGCATCGTCCGGGGCCATGAGTTGCTGGCCAACGAGGTGGCCAGCTCGGTCGAGCAGCACGTGCGTTACGGCGGGGTGGTGCCCGAGATCGCGTCGCGGGCGCATCTGGAGGCGATGCGTCCGGCGCTGGAGCGGGCGCTGGCCGCCGCCGACGTCGACCTGACCGAGCTGGACGGCATCGCCGTCACCGCGGGCCCGGGCCTGATGGGTGCGCTGGTGGTCGGCCTGGCGTCGGCAAAAGCCCTGGCCGCGAGCCTGAACAAGCCGTTGTACGGGCTGAACCACCTGGTCGGTCACGTGGCCGTCGACCTGCTCGACCACGGCCCGCTGCCGCAGCCGTGCGCGGCGCTGCTGGTCTCGGGCGGGCACACCTCGCTGCTGCTGGTCGGCGACATCACCGGTGACATCACCGAGCTGGGCTCCACCATCGACGACGCCGCGGGCGAGGCCTACGACAAGGTCGCCCGGCTGCTGGGGCTGGCCTACCCGGGCGGTCCGGTGATCGACCGGGCGGCGGCGTCCGGCAACCCGAAGGCGATCGCCTTCCCCCGCGGGCTGACCGCGCAGAAGGACTTGGTCAAGCACCGCTTCGACTACTCGTTCTCGGGGCTGAAGACCGCGGTGTCGCGCTGGGTCGAGACGCGCCGGCGCGACGGTGAGGACGTGCCGGTCAACGACGTCGCGGCGTCGTTCCAAGAGGCGGTCTGCGACGTGCTGAGCGCCAAGGCCGTGGACGCCTGCGAGCACCTCGGCGTCTCCGACATCCTGATCGGCGGTGGCGTGGCTGCCAACTCACGGCTGCGTGCCCTGTTGGAGCAGCGAACCTCCGCGCGCGGCATCACGCTGCGCCGGCCGCGTCCGGGGCTGTGCACCGACAACGGCGCGATGATGGCGGTGCTGGGCGCCGAGGTGATGGGTCGCGAGTTGCGCCCGTCCAGCCTCGACATCGGCGCCGACTCGGGTCTGCCGGTCTCGAAAGTGCTGGTCTGACGTGGCCTACACACCGATTCTCGGGGTGCTGGGCTACGTGCTGCACCCGGACGGTCAGCGGGTGCTGCTGGTGCTCCGCAGCCGCGACGGCGACCAGCATCAGGGCAAGTACAACGGGCTGGGTGGCAAGGTCGAGCCGGACGAGGACGTGATCGGCTGCCTGCATCGCGAGCTGATGGAGGAGGCCGGCATCACCGTCACCGCTCAGCGCCTGCGCGGCACCGTGTCGTGGCCGGGCTTCGGCGTGGGCGGTGAGGACTGGTTCGGGTTCATCTTCATCGTGGACGGCTTCACCGGCGAGGTACCGTCCCGCAACGACGACGGGCCGCTGGCATGGGTGCCGATCGCTCGGCTGCTGGGCGAGGGGGAGCCGCTGCCGCTGTGGGAGGGCGACCGGCACTTCCTGCCGCTGGTGTTCGACGACGGGCGCACCTTTCACGGCGTGATGCCCTACGTGGACGGACGTCCCGCGTCGTGGAGCTACCACCGCTGAGCTGACGGGTGACGTGCTCGGTTCCCTTCCGCGACGGGGATTGGGGACGGTTCCGTTACCAGTCGCCCGAGCCGGGAACCTGCGCGACGGGGAATGGGGACGGTTCCTTTACCAGTCGCCGGCGGGTCGAGAGAATGCATCTGGCTAGGCATTTCTCTCACCTTGGGCGACCGATAAAAGAACCGTCCCCCTTCCCCGTCGGAGGCCTCGGTTGAGCAGGAATGAGGAACCGTCCCCGATTCCTGCTCACGCAGCGTCCAGCAGCGTCCGGATCGCGGCGATCTGGTCGGGGGTGACCCGGCAGCAACCGCCGAGGGCGCGCACCCCGGCGTCCAGCCAGGCCTGCGCACCCTCCGAGGCTGCCGCCGCGCCGGTCCAGGTGCGCGAGTCCGCGTTCCAGGATTCACCGCTGTTGGGGTAGAACACCACCGGACGTCGCCCGCCGACGTTCCGCGCCACCTCGGCCGCACCGCCCGGGTCGCAGCAGTTGGCGCCCAGCGCGATCACGTTCGGCACGTCGGCGGCGATCGCGTACGCCTGCGCCGCCGGCTCTCCCAGCCGGGTGCGCCCGCCGAGGGTGGTCAGCGACAGCCAGGCCGGCACGTCCAGGGCGCTCAGCTCAGCAGCCAGCGCCTCGACCTCGGCCAGGCACGGAATGGTCTCGCAGGCCAGCACGTCGGCGCCGGCCTCCGCCAGCACCGCCAGCCTGGGACGATGCCACGCGCGCAACTCCTGCACGCTCAGGCCGTAGTCACCGCGGTATTCCGAACCGTCGGCGAGGCTCGCGCCGTAGGGACCGACCGAGGCCGCCACCCACCGCTCGCCCGCGAACTCGCCAGCAGCCTCGCGGGCCAGCCGGACGCTGCGGCGAAGGGCCTCGTGCGCGTCGCGGGCGCTGCGCCCCGCAGCCACGAAACCCGTCTCGCTGACCTGATAGGACGCCGTGATGGCCACCTCGGCACCGGCGGCGAAGAAGTCCGCATGGGTGGCGCGGATCTCGTCCGGATCGTCCAGCAGCAATCGCGCCGACCACAGCGTGTCGCTCAGATCGTGCCCCCGCGCCTCCAAGCGGGTGGCGAAGCCGCCGTCGAGCAGCACGACGCGCCCGCGGAGGGCGGACTCCAGCGATTGCATCGCGGTCACCCGAGGTGGACGGCGCGGGCGCTCAGCGCTGGTCGTTCGGCTCGGTGGTGGGCATCGGCGACTGCTCGGGGCTGGACGAGGGCGTGGCCGCGGGCGGGCTGACCTCGCGGGGCTGCTTCGGGTTGCGGGGCAGAGCGAGCGCGAAACCGAGGTGAGCACCCGCCACCAGCGTCAGCACCGCGCCACCGATCATGATGCCGAGCGGGTTCGCGAACTCGCGGCTGCGCAGGGCGTCCAGTGCGAGGAATTGGCGCCACACCTCGAATCCGCCGTAGCTGAGAACGCCGATGGCGCCGGCCAGAATCACCAGTCCAACGATGAGCACTATGCGCGCGGGCAGCTTCATGGCCAAAGCCTAGTGCCGCGTCGCCCAAGTCACTCACCGTTTCGAGGCGCCTGAGCACGCACCTCGCGGCGTTCTCCTCGGTCCAAGAGACGACAGGGGACGCGGGGCGGTTCTGCCCCGCATCGTCGTCGTTGGCCCCAGGCCCGGTTGCCCGGGGTGCGGCTCGACGCGACCGGGTCCGATCCGGTAGAACCCAGGCATGGACGCCGATGATGCCCGCTGGCTGGTCAGCTCGCAGGCGGCCGGTGAGCTGGCGGCGCTCGCCGCCGAGCCCGACCCCGGTGCGCTCGGCGTCGCCGAGCGGTTGCGCCGGCGGCTGAGCGTCTCGCGGGCGGCGGCGGTGAGCGCGCAGGCGTTGCTGCGGCGCCGGGCGAGAACCAAGTTCGGCGCGCGGGCGGACTCGCTGTTCTTCACCACCGCCGGGCTGGAACAGGCCAGCCGCTCCCCGGTCGCGGCGTGGCGGGCCCAACGGCTCGCGGAGGCCGGCGTGCGCCGGGTGGCCGACCTGGGCTGCGGAATCGGTGCGGACGCGCTCGCGTTCGCCGCTGCGGGGCTGGACGTGTTCGCGGTCGAGGCCGACGAGGTGACCGCGATCCTGGCCGCCGCCAACCTCGGTCACGACGTGCTGCTGGGTGACGCGACCGCCGTGCTGGACACGGTTCCACCGGACGCCGCAGTGTTCTGCGACCCGGCCCGGCGCACGTCCGAGGGCCGCAGTTGGCGGGTCGAGGACCTGAGCCCCCCGTGGTCGTTCGTCGGTGAGGTGCTGCGCACGCGGACCGCCTGCATCAAGCTGGCGCCCGGTATGCCGCACGCCCTGATACCGGACGGGGTCGCCGCCACCTGGGTGAGCGAGCGGGGCGACCTGGTCGAACTGTCCCTGTGGCGCGGGGAATGGCCGGCGCAGCGGCAGGCGGTGTTGTTGCCGTCGGGCGCCGTGCTCTCTGGTCCCCTGAACTCCAGCGCCGGGAACTCCGGCAGCGTGGACTCCGGCAGCGGGGATCCGTCGACGGGGCCGACGCGGGGCACGGCACGGCTGCCGGTGGCCGGCGAGGTGCTCTACGAACCCGACGCCGCGGTGATCCGGGCGGCGCTGGTCGACCGGCTCGCCGCCGACCTGGACGCCGTCCGCGTCCAGCCGGGCATCGCCTACCTGCTCGGACGCACCGCGCGTCCGACCCCCTTCGCCACCGCCTTCGAGGTGCTGGCGGTACTCGACGCGAGCGAGCGGACGCTCCGGTCCTGGGTGCGGTCCGAGCGGATCGGCACCCTGGAGATCAAGAAGCGCGGCATCGACGTCGATCCGGCCGCGTTGCGGCGGCGGCTCAAGCCGGCCGGCCCGGCGTCCGCGACGGTGGTGCTCACCCCGACCCAACAGGGGGCCCGCGCCCTGGTGGTCCGGCGCCTCGGTTGAGGGCTAGCCAATAGCCGCTGGACGAGCCTGTCGAGGGCCGTTGGCCGAGCCCGTCGAGACCCTTCCGTTGGGGCGACGGGGAAAGGAACCGTCCCCATTACCCGCCGGGCTCGAGCCCGTCGAGACTCTTCCGTTGGGGCGACGGGGAAGGAACCGTCCCCATTACCCGCCGAGGAACCGTCGAGACCCTTCCGTGGGGCGACGGGGAAAGGAACCGTCCCCATTACCCGCCGAGGAACCGTCCCCAGCACCCGCCGAGGGCCCCCTCCCCGTCATCCCGGCGCATGCCGGGATCTCGGTGGTCGAACTTGTCGAGAGCCGTCCGCTGGTCGAGCGTGAGCCCGGCGTTCGCCGGGATGACGACCCGGTCGACACGCTCAACCGCCGATGGTGAACGTCTCCCCGCGACTGGCGTAGTCGAGCGACTCGGCGTCCAGGTAGGCCGACGCGGTCAGCACCAGGGGTGCCAACTCGCGCTCGAGGGTCTGTGAGCGGAACAGCACCCCGATGCTCACCTCGTGATCGGGACGGAACGTCACCTCGATCGGGTCGCCCTGCCGCACCACCCCCGGGGTGATCACCGACAGGTACGCCCCGGGCAGCGCGGCCCGGGTGAAGATCTTCAGCCAGCCACGCTCGGCGATCCAGGCCCGGAACGTGTTGCACGGAATGCGCGGGCAGGTCACCGCCAGCTGCACCGCGTCCGCTCCGGCACCGACTCGCCAGCGTTCGCCGATCAGGGCACCGGTCACGTCCAGGCCCAGCGTGGTCAGGTTCTCACCGAAGCTGCCGGAGGCGAACGATCGTCCGACCTGCGCGCCGAGCCGGTCCAGGTCTTCGCGGGCGTAGGCGTACACGGCCTGCACGTCGCCGCCGTGATGCTTGCCGTCACCGATGTAGTCGCCGGCCAGCCCACCGCGCCGCTTCGGCCCCAGCCCGCGGGTGAGGGTACGAGCGCCGGGCGCCGCCACCTCGGCGAAGGTCACCGGCTGCTTGTCGATGCCCGTGGTGTTGGACGGCTTGCCCCGGTCGAGCGCTGCCCTACCCAGGTTCACCGACAGGACGGACGCGCTCAACGCGCACCTCTTGCCTGGCGCGGCACGAACGGGATGTCGTCCTCGTCGCGCGCCCGCACCCCTACCGCCCAGCCGTGCGGCGGCACGGTATCGGCGCAGCCGGGGCTCGCCAGCAGCACCTCGCCCAACGGCATCGGGCCGACCTCGTCGGAGATGTTGAGCGCAAGCTCGATGACCTGCTCGGGGCCGGTCACCATCACCACCACCGACTCGTTGGTGAGGTCGCGGGTGGTCACCACCCCGTCCACGATCCAGGGGTGCTGGCGCCGCACGCCCAGTAGCGAGCGGTAGAGGCCGAAGGTGTTCGCGCCGAAGGGCAGCAACCCGTCCGGGGTCTGCGGAAACGGCGGCCGCACCGCGTTGTCGCCGCCGATCTGGTCGAGCTTGACGCCCTCGAAGCGATGCTCGTCGCCGGCGTAGATGGACGGCACTCCGGGCAGCAGGGTGAGCAGCACCGCGGCGTGCTCGATGTGGCGGGGTTCGTCCAGCTTGGACGAAATGCGCGTCACGTCGTGATTGCTGATGAAGATCTGCGGGCGAAAGTGCTCGCAGAAGCGGCGATGCCGCTGCAGCGACCAGTCGAGGCTCCACAGGTTGTGGTCGTTCATCGACTGCCAGATGCCGTGCCACAGCTCGTACTGGGTGACCGAGTCGAGCCCGGACTCGTCCACGAACGCGTCCTTGTCGCCGTGGATCACCTCGCCGAGCAGCCAACAGTCGGGGTGGGCCGCCTTGACCCGCTCGACGATCGGACGCCACGCGGCCGCGCCGGGTGCGTAGGCGGCGTCCAGACGCCAGCCGTCGATGCCGCGGCCCAGCCAGTGGCACATCACCTCGACCACGAAGTCCTGGACGGCCGGGTTGGTGAAGTCGAGTTCGACCAGCGCCTCGTGGCCCTCGAAGACGCGCGGGTAGCCGTCCACCCAGCGCAACCAGTCGCCGTCCGGGGTTCCGGGGCCGGCCGCGATGCCCCGCTGCACGATCACGTGCTCACGCCCGAGGTGGTTGAACACGCCGTCCAGCAGAATGCGGATGCCGCGCTCCTTGGCCTTCCACATCAGCTCGCCGAAGTCGCTGTCGTCGCCCAGCCGCGGGTCGATCGCGTAGTGATCGAGGGTGTCGTAACCGTGGGTCGACGAGGCGAAGATCGGGTTCAGCAGCATGCCGTTGCAGCCCAGGTCGATCAGATAGTCGAGCCAGTTGGTCAGCTGCCCGAGCCGATGCCGCACGTCGTGCACGGCGTTGTCCTCAGCATTGACGAAGCCGAGTGGGTAGCAGTGCCACCAGATGACGTGTCCCGTCCAGTCCATCGAGCTCCTCATCACAGGTCCGGGGGAGTCTATCGACCGTCGGTGGACGTACTGACCCGACGCTCACCCCCAGTCGCGGAACACCACGCATGCGGTGGTGGCATCGAGCACCGCGAACTCGCGGGCCCCGTATTCGCGTCGGACGATGCCCCCGCCGGGCGGGTATGTCGGATGCAGCAGGTCGGGACGCCGGGCGGCGATGTCGGCGTGCACGCCGTCGATGTCGTCGGTCTCGATCGCCAATTCCGGACGGTCCAGGGCTGCGTAGTGGGCGTTCTCGACCAGGTAGAGCTTGCAGCCGTCACGGCCGACGACGACGAAGTCGCCGTCGTCGTGCAGAACCTCGAAGCCGAGCCCGTCGACGAACAGGTCGCGGCCGATGGCCAGGTCGGCGTAGAAGACCTTCGGAATCAGGGTGCGGTAGGTCATGCCGCCCGCCATTCGACCAGCCCGACCGTGTTGCCCTCGGAGTCGCGCACGAAGGCCTGCCATTCGCTGGTGCCGGCCGGTCCGAGCGTGTCGTCGTCATGCCTGAAGATCAACTGGGGCTGCGAGAGCACGTGCACGCCCGCCGCGGCCAGCCTCGCCACTTCGGCGTCGAGGTCGTGCACTTGCAGGTAGAGCAGTGCCGAGGGTGCGCCGGCCTCCAGCAGCAGCCGAACATCGTCCAGATCGAAGAACACCAGCCCAGGGGGATCGAAGCGGGCGCTCGGTTGCCGGTTCAGCAGCAACGCGTACCAAGCACTCGCCCGGTCAAGATCTTCAGCCCGTTGCGCCACCTGTACAAGTGCCATGCGCCCTCCTCGGTTCGAACGCCAGCCTAGGAGCCCGATGAAAACATCGCCGGTTGTTGCGGGTCCGTTCCAATCTCAGCCGCACCGAGGGCCCGGTCGCCGCGGGCTGACACGATGGGCGGCATGCAACGCTTCGTCAGCGCCCACATCGAGGCCACCCTGGACGCTCCCACCGATCTGGTTCTCGCCGTCGCCGTCGCCAAGGGGCCCAGGCGCACCGAGCAGCTGACCATGACCGCCAACGGCGCCCCCGCCTTCGCCCGCGAGATCGCCGCACCGCACGGTGGCCGGTTGCACCTTGTCGAAGGGCTGCCCGCGGGTCCGCTGACCATCGACTACCAGGCCGGCCTGGACGGCGTGGCCGACATCGAGCCGCCCACCGACCTTGCCCGCATCGAGTACGCCCGGCCCAGCCGCTACTGCGATTCCGACACGCTGATGCCGGTCGCGCAGGCCGAGTTCGCCGGGCTGGGCGGCAAGCCGCTGCTGGACGCGGTGTCCAGCTGGGTCGGCTCGCAGCTGTCGTACGTGGCGGGGTCGTCCAAACCCATCGACGGCGCGGTCGACACCTACCTGTCGCGGCAGGGCGTGTGCCGCGACTACGCGCACCTGGTGATCGCCCTGCTGCGCGGGCTCAACGTGCCGGCCCGGCTGGCGGCCGTCTACGCCCCGGGGCTCGACCCGATGGACTTTCACGCCGTCGCCGAGGCCCACGTGGACGGCGCCTGGTGGGTGGTGGACGCCACGACGCTCGCCCCCCGGCCCTCACTGGTGCGGATCGCGACCGGACGCGACGCTGCCGACACCGCCTTTCTCAGCACGCTCAAGGGTTCGCTGACCCTGCATTCGGTGCTCGTGGGCGCGACCGTGGACGCCCTGCCCGGTGACGACCTGACCCTGCTCACCGCCCTGCGCTGAGGGGGCGTCCGGCGTCCGTCGGGCCCGGTCGCCGGCCGGTTCCGCGACGCGGCGGCGGGATCGACGAAGGGCCGCTCGCACGCACTACATTGACGCCCATGACTGTCGAGCCCGACGACCAGGTGAGCACGGACACCGACGACGTGCTGCCCGAAATGACCTTCGACGCGCAGTTCTACCCGGCGCGTCCCAAGAAGCTCCGGCCGGCCGCGCGCCGGCGCAACCCGCTGCACGCGATCAGCGCGCCGCCTTTTGCTCCCGACGGCCGCAACAAGGCCTACGTGGAGTGGTTGGTGCAGCAGTCGATGCTCGGTGACGCCCGCACCCTGGCCCGCCAGCTCGCCGGCCTGCACACCATGTGGGCCAACCCGTACGCCCCGCCCGATCCGCGTGCCGCCGTCGACCGGGCGTCCGTCTGGTTCACCGCCTACCCGCTGTCACTGGTCACGGCACCCAACCAGTCGTTCCTGGGTGCGCTCGGTGATGATCGGTTGTGGCAGAGCTTCGAGGCGGTTGGTGTGGACGCGGTGCACACCGGCCCGGTCAAGCTGGCCGGCGGCATTCGCGGCTGGGACGCCACGCCCAGTGTTGATGGCCACTTCGACCGGATCAGCATGGCGATCGATCCGCTGTTCGGCACCGAGGAGGAGTATCGCGGCATGTGCGAGACCGCCGGCCGCCATCACGCCACGATCATCGACGACATCGTGCCCGGCCACACCGGCAAGGGCGCCGACTTCAGGCTGGCCGAGCTGAACTACGGCGACTACCCCGGCATCTACCACCTGGTCGACATTCCGCCCGAGGCGTGGCATCTGCTGCCCGAGGTGCCCAAGGGCTTCGACGCGGTCAACCTCGACCCGTCCCACGAACACGCGTTGGCCGAAGCCGGATACATCATCGGCGAACTGCAGCGGGTGATCTTCTACGAGCCCGGTGTCAAAGAGACCAACTGGTCGGCCACCCCGCCGATCTACGATCACACCGGCACGCTGCGTCGGTGGGTGTACCTGCACTACTTCAAGGACGGCCAGCCGTCCATCAACTGGCTCGATCCCACCTTCGCCGGCATGCGGCTGGTGATCGGGGACGCCCTGCACTCGCTGCTCGATCTCGGCTCCGGTGGCCTGCGGCTGGACGCGAACGGCTTTCTGGGGGTCGAGAAGAACGTGTCGGGCCCGGCCTGGTCCGAGGGCCACCCCTTGTCGCAGGCCGCCAACCAGCTGATCGGCTCGATGGTGCGCAAGGTCGGCGGGTTCACCTTCCAGGAACTCAACCTGACCATCGACGACATCGCCGAAACCAGCAAGGTCGGCCCCGACCTGTCCTACGACTTCATCACTCGACCCGCCTACCAGTTCGCGCTGGCCACCGGCGACACCGAGTTCCTGCGGCTCACCCTGCGCGAGGCGATCGCCGCCGGCATCGATCAGGCGTCCCTGGTGCACGCGCTGCAGAACCACGACGAGCTCACCTACGAACTGGTGCACTTCGCCGGACGGCACGCCCACGACACCTACACCCTGGGCGGTGTGGACTACACGGGCACCGACCTGGCCGAGCACGTCCGCGAGACGCTGCGGCTGAAGATCACCGGCGAGGCCGGCCCGTACAACGCCGTGTTCACCCAGAACGGCATCGCCTCGACCACGGCGTCAGTGATCGCAGCGAGCCTCGGCTACCAGGATCTGGACGCGATCGGCCCGGCCGAGGTGGAGCGGATCAAGTCCGCCCACCTGTTGCTCAGCATGTACAACGCCTGGCAGCCGGGCGTGTTCGCGCTGTCGGGCTGGGATCTGGTCGGCGCCCTGCCGTTGGAGCGTGCCCAGGTGAAGAGCCTGATCGCCTCGGGCGACACCCGCTGGATCGAGCGCGGCGCCTACGACCTGATGGGGTGGTCGCCCGATGCGACCACGTCGTCGTCCGGAATGCCGCTGGCTCGGGCGCTGTACGGATCGCTACCCGAGCAACTGGCCGACCCCAAGTCGTTCGCGTCGCGGCTGGCCGCGATTCTCAAGGTGCGCAAGCGGCACGGCTTCTTCTCCGGCAGCCTGCTCGACGTGCCCGAGGTGCCGACCAAAGAGATGCTGGTGCTGGTCAACCGGCTCTACGTCGGCGCCATCCAGATCACGGCGCTCAACTTCGGGCCCGAGAAGATCCAAGGGCACGTGCAGTCGGCACAGATCCCCGCTGGACGGGTGTTCGACCTCAGCACGCGCCGCAAGGTCGACAACGTGGACGACCTCGGCGGCTTCACCGTCACCCTGCCACCCTTCGGCGGGCTGGCGATGCTCGTGCGCGAGAACTGAGGGCGCCGCCCGGCGGCGCGATGGCCGCCTCCCGGGAAGCCCTGCGGCCGGTACGGCCGGTACGGCCGGGGGCGTCAGGGGGCGTCCGGGGGCGTCCGGGGCGTCCGGCGGGACGACCGGGGTTGGGTCAGCCGCCAGGACGACCGGGCTACCACAATGGTGCGACCCGCCGGGATGACGGCGTTGGGTCAGCCGGCCAGGATGACGCTCTTCTGGGCCTCGAACTCGGCATCGGTCAGCACGCCCGCCGTGCGCAGTTCGCCCAGCTGCGTCAGTTGCGCGATGCGGCGCGCCATCGCGTCCTCAGCCGGAGGAGCGGGCGGGGGAACGGCGTGCATCGGGGGAGCGGCGTGCACCGGCGGCGGCGGGGGAGCAGCGGCACTGGCCTGGTCTTGAGCGGCCCAGCGATTCGCCTGCCGGCGTTGCACCCTGCCGTGCACCGAAGAGGCGACGGCCACCTTGGCTGCGGTCTTGAACAATCCCATGGTCAGGCCTCCGTCTCGTCCAGCACCTCGTTGAGTTCGTCCTCGTTCAGCACGCCACCGAGAATGATCTCGGAGCCGGCGGCTTCGAAGTCGCTCAGCACGTTGAGCAGCGTGAGGTGTTCCACCACCAGCACCGCGGCCACCGTGTCGGCGTCCAGCTCGTCGGCGAAGACCTGCATGTCAGCCGGGGCCAGCATTCCGCTGCCGGCACCGACCAGCTCAGGGGGAAGCAGGTCGGCCAGCGCCTGACCCTGCAGCACCTCGACGCTGGACTCGCCAACCTGGATCAACTCGAGGTCGAGAACCCGCAGCAGATGCGCGTCGACCGCGGCGAGCAGGGTGCCCCATGCCTTCTCGGCGGGGCTTTCGGGTAGAACGATGGCGACGACTTCAAGGGGGCCCAGGTGGGCGTCGAGCCAGTGCGGATCAGCAACCATGGGGCCAGCCTAGCGGCCCCGCGGAGAGGGCCCGGGTCATTGCGGCAGGTCTGCGAAACAGCGTTCGGACGGCTGGATCCATGGGGCTGGAACGGTGCGCGGAAGACCCCGTCACGCGCCACGTTGCCCGGGCCATGGCGGCGACGGCCCTGGACTGCGTGGCCCGGACGGTGCATGTCGCAGCTCGCCGGGTTTGCCCAGCGCACCCGTCTGGTGCCGCTCGCAACGGGGACCGATCTTGCGCCTGCTGCGCGACCCATCCCGGCGTCCTGGCTGCGCCGGCCACGCTCGCCAGACGACCAGGAAAGTCCTCTCGGACCGGCTGCCCAGCACACCCGTCTGGTGCCCGCGCAGCGGCGCCCATCGGTGGCTCCGGGTTAGGGTGTACCCCGTGGCTGAGGCAACCGAGCGCTTCTTCGTGACTGCGACCGAACTGGTCAGGCTGATCGGCATGACCCCCCGGCCGCCGGCGGCCGCCGGCTCGTCCGCCACCCTGGTGGCCGCACCCGTCGGCAGCCTGACGATCGCGCCGGGGCCGGTCGCGCGCGAGGTCGTGCCGCTGGACGCGGCGCTGCCGCAGCCGCTGAGCGCGAAGAACGCATGACCGTGGCGTCCCCTCGTCCGGACACGTACGTCGCGAACGTCGCCGACAAGCTGGCGCATCGCCGTTTCGCGCACCTCTCGGCATTGGTCGTGGGAGGCGCGTCGGCGGCGGCTGGACTGATCGCGACATTGGCCGGAACCGGCCCGGTGCGCGCGGGGGGCGTTGCGGGATTGGCGTTCGGCGTCCTGTTGCTGGCCACGGACGCCCTCACCCAGCGACACTATCGACGCACCGGGCTGCCGTCCGGCATCGGCGGCGCGCCTCGTTACGGTTTCGACAGCGACCGCGGAGCCACCGGGTGGACCATCACCCTCGGGGTGGTGTTCGCGGCGGTGCTGATCGTGGCCGGCGTCACGGGCGGCGGTGACACCGTAGCGACCATGGCGCTGCTGCTCATCCCGATGTGGGGCCTCGTGGCGGTCGTGGCGGTGATCGGCGTCCGCACCCGGGCCCGCGCCCACGAGCTGCTCGACGAGCGCCTCGAGCAGCCGGAGGCACGGGCCGAGCTGAACAGCCTGCGCGCGGCGTGGCCCGAAGGGGCGCCGTTTCCCTTCGAGTGAGGCGCGCGGAGCGTCAAGGGGCTTCGTGCCCCGCGCCAGAACCTGCACGCGGGCGCATCGGACAGTTCGACGGCGCACGACGAGGCAGAACCAGGTGACGAACGCGTGAACACTTGGTTGATGTGTCAACCAACAGATGAGCGCGTAGTACACTTCTAGTATGAATGACAAATATCACGATCAGCTGATCGAGAGCGCCACTCGGGCGCTCACCACGGACGAGCAGGGGCTCACCGGCGCGTTGCCCACCGAACTGCGCAACGCCTTTGCACTCGTCACCACCCACGACCGGATCGGCCACTCCGCTGAGGCCCTGTCCGAGGCCTTCGGGCAGCTGCGGGTGGCCCGCGCGTCCAGCCCGATGGCCCGGGTGGAGCAGCGGCAGCGGCTGCCGTACCTGCTGAACCTGGTCGCCTACCTCGCCAGCCTGCCGCACGGCTGGACGCGCGACGCGCTCACCGCGATCGGTGCGGCCGCGGCCGCCCGCAGCACGATCGAGTCCCGCGCCCAGATCGTGGTGGCCGAGCGGGCCCTTCGCCTGGGTGTCGGCGCGGTCACACAACAGATCGTGGCCGCTGCCTGAGCTCATGCAGGGTCGAGCCGGATCACGTTCCCGGGAGATTGGCGAGAAGCAGACCCGCGGTCCTGAATCGCGGCTGGTCATCCCGGCGAATGCCGGGATCTCGCCGGTCGAACTGGTCGAGCGCCACGCTTGCGCCAACGCGCCGCCGGGCATGTAGTGACGAGCAGACCCGACCCTGGCCAGGCTCGCGCCAACCAGTCATCCCGGCGAATGCCGGGATCTCGGACGAGCTGGTCGAGACCCCCGCCGCTGGCCAGATCCCGGGTCAAGCCCGGGATGACGCGCCGCGGGGCTGCGTCGACGAGCCGACCCGACCCGGCCAGCTCGCGCCACCCGTCATCCCGGCGAATGCCGGGATCTGGGACGATCTGGACGCAAGGCGCTGGCCAGATCCCGGGTCAAGCCCGGGATGACGCGCCGCAGGACTGCAGCAACGGACCGACCCGCATCCCACCACGCCAACCCCAACCGGTCATCCCGGCGAACGCCGGGATCTCGGACGAGCTGGATGCCCGCCGCTGGCCAGATCCCGGGTCAAGCCCGGGATGACGCGCCGCGGGGCTACGGCAACGAGCCGACCCGATCCAGCCAGCTCGCGCCACCCGTCATCCCGGCGAATGCCGGGATCTGGGACGAGCTGGACGCCCGCCGCTGGCCAGATCCCGGGTCAAGCCCGGGATGACGCACCACAGACTGTGAAGCCCCCGCTGGTCATCCCGGCGAATGCCGGGATCTCGGTCCACACCATCGCGATCGTGACGCGGGACGCACACACCGGCATCCAGGCCCCAGTCGAGACCCACGCTGGCGCCTCCCGTCATCCCGGCGAACGCCGGGATCTCGGTCCACGCCATCCAGCACGCGTAAGCCCGCGGAAATAGTCATTCGAACATACCTTGCCGCAGAGCCCGGATCTGTTCGAAAACTGTCAGAGCCGACGTTTTGGCGTGGAGTCATGGAGCAGTACCGCGACCTGACCGAGGCCCAACTGGTGGCCGTGATGGACGCTGCCCTGAACCAACTCACCTGCGAGCGGCTCAATCGAGCGACCGATCGTGAACAACTCGCTGTGTTGGCGGCGGCGATCCGTGCCCAGGGCCGGCTGGTGAGCTGGCTACAAACCCGGGCCGCCCAGCTGGACGCGGCCGAAGTTGCCGAGCGGGCGCATGGCACCTCCTTGACCACCTGGGCGATCACTTCGCTGCGCTACACCCACCGCGAAGCAGCCCGACTGGTGAAGGCCGGGCAGCGGCTCACCCTGTTCCCGACCATCGCCCAGGCCGCCCTGGCCGGCGGGGTGCATCCGGCCCAGGCCGAAGCGATCACCGCCGTGTTGGCCGACCTGCCCGACGACCTACCGGCCGCCACCATCGCAGACGGTGAGCAGTTGATGGTGCAGTTCGCGGGCAGCCACAACTCGGCCGAACTGCGCCGGCTGTCCAGCCACCTGCTCGAATGCGTCGCCCCCGACATCGCCGAGGCAAAGGAAGCCGAACGGCTCGAACGGCAACACCGCCAAGCCACCCGTAACCGGCATTTGAGCTTCACCCCCGATCATCACGGGTCGGTGTTCCTCCGCGGCAGCCTGCCCACCGAGGAGGCCGAGCAGTTCATCGCCCTCATCGACTCCTACGTGACCGCACAACAAGGCATCGACAAACTCGACCCGCTCACCCCCGGCATGCGCCGCGCCGACGCGCTGATGGCAATGGTCCGCGCACACCAACAATGCGCACACGCCCCGAACCGGGCCGGGGACCGGCCCCGCGCCACCATCACCCTCAACTACCACACCCTGCACGCCGCCGCCCACCAGCACGGACTGTTACAGGGCCGGTCGATCTCCACCGGTGAACCCATCCCCGGCAGTGTGCTGCGCCGCCTCCTGTGCGACGCCGACATCCTCCCGATCGTGCTCGACGGCGACAGCCAACCCCTCGACGTGGGCCGTGCCCAACGGCTCGTCACCCCACCGATCAGGGCCGCCCTCGAAATCCGCGACCAAGGCTGCGTGTTCCCCGGCTGCGACAAACCACCCGCGGCCTGTCACGCCCACCACATCGTGCCCTGGTGGGCCGGCGGCGCCACCGCCCTACACAACCTCGTCCTGCTCTGCCCCCACCACCACGGCCTCGTCGAACCCAGCCACGATCCCGACGCCGACCGGTGGAGCGTGAAACTCGACGGACCTGTCCCGACCATCACCCCACCCCGACACGTCGACCCTGACGGCACACCCCGCGTCCACACCCGATTCCACAACCCCAACAGACGCAACTGACCGGCCATAGACGCCGATCAGGCGCCTGAGCCGCTCCGACACTTCAAACCCGGGCAGCGACAACAACTGGACGAGAAGGCATCGCCGCGCGCGCAAACGAGCCCGACGGCAACACTGCCGACCTGTGTGCGCAGAGCCAGAGATCCCGGCCTCCGCCGAGATGACTGCCGTGCTTCACCGGGCTGCAACGCCACTCTGCTCGCCGCCGCACCCCCCCGGGCGCCATCCCGGCCTCGACCCGGAATCTCTCCCAGCAGCGAAAGTCTCACCGGCCAGATCCCGGCATTCGCCGGGATGACGGCACCAGCACCCCCAGCCAACGAAGTAGCCCCGCCCCCCATGGTCCCTGACCGCGGCAGTCACACGGTCGGCGAGATCCCGGCATTCGCCGGGATGACGAGGATTCTGCCGGGATGACGAGGATTCTGCCGGGATGACAAGGTTTCTGCCGGGATGACGGCACGCGCCCCGCAGCCATCGAAGAGCCCGTCTTCAAACGGTCCCTGCCCAGCGGCAGTCACACGGTCGGCGAGATCCCGGCATTCGCCGGGATGACAAGGTTTCTGCCGGGATGTCGGCACGCGCCCCGCAGCCACCGCAAGTAGCCCGTCTTCAATCGGTCCCTGCCCAGCGGCAGTCACACGGTCGGCGAGATCCCGGCATTCGCCGGGATGACGGGGTTTCGCCGGGATGACGAGGATCGGCCGGGATGACGAGGATCGGCCGGGATGACGAGGATCGGACGGGATGACGAGGATTCTGCCGGGATGACGGCACGCGCCCCGCAGCCATCGAAGAGCCCGTCTTCAAACGGTCCCTGCCCAGCGGCAGTCACACGGTCGGCGAGATCCCGGCATTCGCCGGGATGACGGGGTTTCGCCGGGATGGCGAGGGTTTCGCCGGGCCGCCGGGATGACGGGGATGACGGGGATTCCGCCCGGCCATCTTGCGGTGACCAGCGACACAGCCGTCTTCAGCAGTGACGTCCCGGCACGCTGAGGTCGGCCACCTGGTTGGCGGTGAACAGCTTCTCCAGCCGGATCAGTGCGCTCTCGGTGAGCTGCATCGGTGTCTGCCCCTCGCCGGTGGAGTGCGGACGATCCGGTTCCAGCTGCTCGAGCTCAGTGACGTCCACGTCGACGCTCCGCCGGCGGACCCCACCGGCCGGACGAGCGGCCGGCGGCACCGCCCCCCGCACGCCCCCTGCTGGGTCGATATCGGCCCTGGCCGTCACCTCCGCTTCGATGACGCCACCCCGTCCGGCATGAACGCGCGGGCCGGGCTGCAGGGGAGGTGTCTGCTCCAGATCGAACTGGGGCACCTCATCGCTCACGTGCCGCCGTCGGATCGACAACACATGCTCCAACCCACCCACGAGCCGGTCGAACTGCTCACTGGTGAGGGTCACTCCGGACAGGTCGGCGTGGGCCAGTTGCCGGCCCGGAGCCGTGGCGGCAGCGGTGAACACCTCGGCGAGCCAGGCAGGTTGCCGGGGCAGTTCGAGGGTGCAGGGCACCACCAGGTGCTCGCTCGATCGCCCGTCCACGGTGAGCGAGGCCTGCAGTGTGTCGCCCCGGACGACCCGTCCGGCGCCCGTACCGCCGGGCTTCAGTTCGATCGAGACCAGCACCGGACGACTTCGCGACCGCGACACCCGGTCCGCGCTCACCGGCCGCAGTGACACCTCTCTCACCACCTCGCGCAGCTGCTCCGTGCTACCGACCGGACGCAGCGGCAGCCGGCGGCGCGGCCGGGTCCGCCCCGGAGCGGATCGGCCCGGCACCTGGCCCGACCCGTCGAGACCGACCAGCGGGCGGCCGTCCAGGTCGGCGGGAATCGGCAACCCCAGCAGCGCGAGCACGGTGGGCGCGAAGTCCACCAGGTCGGCGGTCTCGAGGGTGCGCCGTCCGGCCGGCATGCCGGGCCCGAAGAAGACCATCGGAATGCGGCTCGTGGTGTAGGCGAACGAGCCGTGGGACGCCGGACCGCCGGTGAAGGTGCGTCCGGCCGGGGCCAACGCAATGACGTCCGGCATCGATCGGTTGCCGTTGGGGTGGAAACCGGCCACCCGCTCACGCACGCGCAGCAGATCGAACGCCTCGGCGGTGGCCAGCCGTCCGCGCAGTGAGCGCTCGGCTGCCTCGTCGTCGGTGGTCAGCGACACCTCGAGCACATCGGCAGAGGCGCTGCCCGGCACGTCCAGCTGAGGCACGATCGCCGCGCGAGCCTCGGCAGAATCGAGCGCCCACAGGTCGGTTTCGCCCCGGGCCAGGAACCGGTACTCGTCGCCGACCAGCACCAGCGCCCCGTACGGCTCGGTGGGTGCCGCCAGCCGCAGCAGCCGCCGGGCCACCTCGGACGGCTCCAACCGGTTCGGGTCGCGCAGGTAGACGTACAGGTTGAGCGCCTGATTGATCGCGTAGCCGTCGTTCTTCAGCAGTTCGGCCAACAGCGCGGCACCCATGCCAGTGCCCTTGAGCCTACGTAACGTCTCCTTCGCCTCGGCGTCGCCGACCAGCATGCGCAGCAGTTCCTCGCGCACCGCCTGCAGGGTGCTGGACGCCATCCCATCGGTGGCGCGCGAGGCCGCCAACGGTGCATGGCCGTGGTCCGCCACGAGAGCGAACACGGTGCGCGGCCAGACCTCCGGGTCGGCGGCCCGCAGATCGCGGGCGAACCTCGCCAGCCGGTGGTCGAACCAGGCCAGATGCGTCGCCTGATTGTGCACACCCTCGGTGTGGGACGCCTCGTCGATCGAGGCCGCGTACAGCGCGATCAGGTCGGGAATGCCGTCCGGGTGCGGCTCGCCGCTGACCGACACGGTGCTGCTCGGGACGCCGTCGCGGCGGCCCGCGCTCAGCCCGATCGTCGGTGGGAGCTGAGGGTTGGGCACCTGCACGCTCACCGTTGAGGGACGGAACCGGGTCAGCAGGCTCGCCTTGGTGAACATCGCGTGGTCGACCGGTTCGAGCTGGTCGATGTCGGCATCGCTGCAGATGTCCTTGACGCTGCGCAGTTCGAAGGCGTCGTAGTGCCACCACTGGTCACGTCCCTCGCTCTCCCAGGGCCGGGCGGCGCCGTGATAGAAGGAGTGGATCGCGCAGGTGCGGCGTCCGGCGGCTTCGGCCAACTCGAACACGGTGGGCACCCGCAGGTCGGAGTTCAGCCCCCGGTTGCGGTTGCGGCAGGCACCGGCGCTGACCTGGTCGAAGCCACCCCACAGGTAGTCGAGGAACGCGCCGAAGCTGCCGGTCTCGTCGGTGCAGAACCCGGCCAGGGACAGTGCGCGGGGCAGGCTCTCCCAGTCGTGCCGGTCCCACTCCGGTGATGCGTCGCGCACCAGAAAGCTGTTGCCCGCGACGCCGTGCCGGCCCGGCCAGCAGCCGGTGTACATGGTGGCGTGCATGGGAAAGGTGAACGACGGGTACCCCGTGAGCGGCAACCGGACGTCCACCATGCCCGAGCCCTCGCCCAGGCACAGCTCGGCGAACGCGCTGTTCAACTGCTGGCCGCCGTCGCCGAGCACGGTGTCGTCGGAGGCTCCGGACGGCAGCGTGAACCGGTAGCCGGCGTCCAACCCGCCGCCGCCGTCGCGGGCACGCTTGAGGTGGGCGTAGAAGGTGTCCCAGCGCAGGCCGTCCAGATCGATGATCACCACCCGGCGTTCCGGACGGCGCACCAGCACGCCGTCCGAACTGCTGTGCCACAACCGGTTCGAGGTGTCGCCGAGATGCACCATGTGCAGCCGCTCGCGATAGGCCGCCAGGGCCGGTGCTGCCTTGCTCAGCTGATAGGGGATCGCGATGTTGTCCGCCCACGCCGAACCGTCGAAGGTGGAGTGCCACAGCGTGTTGGCCGAGTCGCCGAGATGCACCAGGTGCAGCAGGTTGCCGAGGGCCGCCAACGCCGGTGGTGACTTGCTGAGCTGCCCGGCGATCGGCTCGTTGACGCTCCATCCGGTGCCGTCGAAGACGCTGTGCCACAACTGATCGGACGAGTCCCCCTGGTGCACCAGGTGCAGCAGGCCACCGAACTCGGCCAGCGCGGGCGCGCCCTTGCTCAGCTGCCCCCGCAGCCCCGGATCGTCCGGGCGTTTGGTCCAGCGCTGCCCGTCGAAGACCAGGTGATAGAGCCGGTGCGAACTGTCCCCGTTGTGCAGGCAGTGCAACAGCCCGCCGAAGGTGGCCAGGGCCGGCGGGGACTGGGCCGACTCGCCGGCGATCCGGGCGTTCGTCGTCCACCGGGTGCCGTCGAACGAGCTGTGCCACAACTGGTTGCTGGAGTCGCCCTGATGCACGATGTGCAGCCGGTCCCCGAACACGGCCAGCGCGGACGGCCCCTTGCTGAGCTGGTCGGGCAGCGGCACGTTGGCCGTCCAGTTCTCGCCGTCGGCGGTGTGGCTCCACCAGATCTGGTTGGAACTGTCACCGGCGTGCACCAGGTGCAACTGCTCGCCGAAGGCCGCCAACGCGGGGGCGCTTCTGCTGAGCTGGTCGGGAATGGTGGTGTTCGACGTCCACGGCATGGGGGCTCCTCGCTCGCTCCGATCGGTTTCAGGATCGGTAGGTGTCCCGGGTTCCGCCATTGGCAGAATTGCCCAGCCGACGGTTCCCGTCCACCGGACGTGGCTGCGTCCCGGCCGGCGCCGCGGAGGGACGGCGGCAGGCCCGGCGCGCCGGATTCGACGCCGCCGCTCAACCCGGCACGTCGCTGAACGCGACGGCATCACCGCTCCTCCGCGGGCATCGTCCACGACTTTCGTTGGCACTCGGGTTGAACGAGTGCTAATGCCGCGATACATTCGCGTTAGCACTCTCACCAGTAGAGTGCGAACGACCGGCGGTGGCACCGCGACGACGCCCCGGTCTCCAGACACCCGACAGCAACGGGCTTCGCGCCCAGCACAAGAAAGGGTTTTGACGTGGCAGTCACGATCAAACCGCTCGAGGACCGTATCCTCGTCCAGCCCCTCGAGGCCGAGCAGACCACGGCCTCGGGCCTGGTCATTCCCGACACCGCCAAAGAGAAGCCGCAGGAGGGCAAGGTCGTTGCGACCGGTCCCGGCCGCATCGACGACAACGGCAACCGCGTTCCGCTCGATGTCGCCGAGGGTGACGTCGTCATCTTCTCCAAGTACGGCGGCACCGAGGTCAAGTACGAGGGCCAGGAGTACCTGCTCCTGAACGCCCGCGACATCCTCGCCATCGTCTCCAAGTAAGGAACCCGCAGACAATGCCCAAGATCCTTCAGTTCGACGAGGATGCGCGCCGCTCCCTGGAGCGTGGCGTCGACGTCCTCGCCAACACCGTGAAGGTGACCCTCGGTCCCAAGGGCCGCTACGTGGTACTCGACAAGAAGTGGGGAGCCCCGACCATCACCAACGACGGTGTCACCGTCGCAAAAGAGGTCGAACTCTCCGATCCGTACGAGAACCTCGGCGCCCAGCTGGCCAAGGAAGTCGCCACCAAGACCAACGATGTTGCGGGTGACGGCACCACCACCGCCACCGTGCTCGCCCAGGCGCTGGTCCACGAGGGCCTGCGCGCGGTCGCGTCCGGCGCCAACCCGGTCGGGCTCAAGCGTGGCATCGAGGCGGCCGTCGTGGCCGTCAGCGACCGGCTGCGCGAGCTGTCCCGCGAGGTCGACGACACCGACGACATGGCCAACGTGGCCACCATCTCGGCTCGCGACTCCGAAATCGGCCGGCTCATCGCCGACGCGTTCGACAAGGTCGGTAAAGACGGTGTGATCACCGTCGACGAGTCGCAGACCTTCGGCACCGAGCTCGAGTTCACCGAGGGCATGCAGTTCGACAAGGGCTACCTGTCCCCGTACTTCGTGACCGACGCGGAGCGCATGGAGGCCGTCCTCGAGGATCCCTACATCCTGATCAATCAGGGCAAGATCTCCTCGATGAACGACCTGCTGCCCGTGCTGGAGAAGGTCATCGGCGCCGGTGGCACCCTGTTCATCGTGGCCGAGGACGTGGACGGCGAAGCGCTGTCCACCCTGGTGGTGAACAAGATCCGTGGCACCTTCACCTCGGTGGCCGTCAAGGCCCCCGCCTTCGGCGACCGCCGCAAGGCCATGCTCGAAGACATCGCCATTCTCACCGGTGGCAGGGTCGTCGCGCCCGAGGTCGGGCTCAAGCTCGACCAGGTCGGTCTCGACGTGCTGGGCCGCGCCCGGCGCATCGTGGTCACCAAGGACAACACCACGATCGTGGACGGGGCCGGCTCGCATGCAGAGGTCTCCGGCCGGGTGGCTCAGCTCCATGCCGAGATCGAGCGCACCGATTCCGACTGGGACCGCGAGAAGCTGCAGGAGCGGGTCGCCAAGCTCGCCGGCGGCGTGTGCGTGATCAAGGTCGGCGCCGCCACCGAGGTGGAGCTCAAGGAGAAGAAGCACCGCATCGAGGACGCCGTGTCCGCGACGCGTGCGGCCATCGAGGAGGGCATCGTCGCCGGTGGCGGCAGCGCTCTCGTCCATGCCGCCGAGGTGCTGGCCGACGGCCTCGGCAAGACCGGGGACGAGCGGACGGGCGTCGCGATCGTCGCCAAGGCGGTCGTCGAGCCCCTGCGCTGGATCGCCGAGAACGGCGGCGAGCCCGGTTACGTCATCGTCTCGAAGGTGAAGGAGTTGCCGTCCGGCCAGGGCTACAACGCCGCCACCGGCGAGTACGGCGACCTGCTGGCCGCCGGCGTCATCGACCCGGTCAAGGTCACCCGCTCTGCGCTGGCCAACGCCGCGTCGATCGCCGCCCTGCTGCTCACCACCGAAACCCTGGTGGTCGAGAAGCCGGAGGACGACGACGAGGGCCACAAGCACTGAGTGGACCCGCTGTAACGAGGCCCCTCCGCCCTTCGGGGCGGGGGGCCTCGTGATTTCCGGACGCCGCTGGTGCGCCGACGTCCCGCCGGAACCCACTCTGCTGCCTTTGTGTACACTCTGCTGCCTTCATGAGGGCAGCAGAGTGCCTCCAAGGGCAGCAGAGTGAGAACAACACGCGTGCGGACGCCGTGGGAGCCCACTCGCCCTGCTCCCGAACCCGGGCATCATCCCCAGTTAGCATGAGCCCGTGCCCGTCGTCCTGCTCCCGTCCAGGCCGGTGGGCGGCGCCGTCCCCGCCGTGGCCGGAACCCTGGGCACCCTGCTGATCGGTTGGGGCGCCTGTCACCCCGAGTTCGCCCACGGGTCGGACGGGTGGCCGTCCGATGCAGTCAACGCGATCGGCCTAGCCCTGCCACTGCCGTGGAACCGGGTGGCGATCGTCCTGGGCGTCCTGCTGCTGATCGCCGCCTGGTGGCTGCTCCGACCCGCTACTGACGGGGCCGCCGCTGACAACCCCACTGATCGCCCCGCCGCTGGCGCAGCCGGCACCAACCCCGGGTACCGACGGCGCCTGCGGCTCAGCATGGGCCTGTGGTCGTTGCCACTGCTGCTGGTGCCGCCCGTGCTGTCCGCGGACGCGGTGCTCTACGCCGACCTCGGCTGGATCGTCAACCAGGGCCAGAATCCCTATCTGGTCGGGCTGACCGGCGCCGGCGGCCCCTACGCGCCGCACGTCGATCCGTTGTGGGCGGGCAATGGGGTGGCGTACCCGCCGCTGGCGCTGCTCACCGACGCGCTGGTGGTCCGGCTGGTGGGTTTCGCCACCTATGCCAGCATCATCGCGATGCGGCTGCCGGTGCTGCTCGCCCTGGCCGCCATCGCCTGGGTGCTGCCCAAGCTCGCCGGCCGGCTGGGCGCGGACCCGGATCGTGCGCTGTGGTGGGGTTTGGCAAATCCGCTGGTCATCGTCCATTTCGTCGGCGGCGCGCACAACGACGCGCTGATGGTCGCGATCGCCCTGATGGGGCTCCACCTGGCGATCCGGCGTCCGCACTGGGCATATGGGCTGCTCGCCGGACCGGCCGTCATCGGCCTGGCGATGGCCGTCAAACCCCAGGCCGGACTGGCCGTGATCGCGGCCGCCGGGCTGCCGATCGCTGACCGCCTGGCCGGGCTGGCCCCCGTCCAACGAGTGTGGCTGCTGGCTCGCCGCTCGGCCGTCGCGGCCGCCGTGGCGGTGGCGGTCTTCGGCGCCGTAGCAGTGGCCAGCGGGCTCGGTTTCGGCTGGACGAGGTGGCTCTCGCTGATGGGCAAGGCCGGCACGGCGGCGCCGTTCTCGCTGATCGCCCAGGCGGGGGAGTGGCTGATCGATCGATCCGGCGGCTATCCGACGCCCTGGCTGACGGTGGTGGGCGCGGTGTCGACCCTGACCACGGTGGCGGTGTTGGGGTGGGTGCTGATCCGGTTCGCGGATCGTCCGCTGGCGGCGGTCGGTTGGGGATCGCTGGCGGTCAGCACGTTGGGCCAGTCGCTGCATCCGTGGTACGTGCCGTGGTCGATGGCGCTGCTCGCTCTGGTTGCGCTGACCCGCCGACAATTCGGCTGGCTGACCGGCTTCATGGTCGGTTTCGTCGCCTGGAACGCCGTGCAGACGGTGATCTGGCACTCGGTGCCGTGACCCCCGTCCACCAAGCCGCGCACCACTAGGATCGACAGCGTCCACCCGCCGACCGGAAGCCCTCCACCATGCCCCTTGCCCAGCGGCTGCGCCCTGGCGTGCCGATCGGGTTCCTGGGCAGTCTGCTGGTCGGCATCGGTGCCACCAGCAACGGCTTCTCGTTCAACCCGGACGGATGGGGCGTCGGCCCGATCGCCGTGGTGGCGCAGGCCGTCGACCGCACCACCGGCAACGCGCTGGTGCTGCTCGGCTGCCTGACGCTGTGCCTGGCCTGGCTGATGCTGGTGCCGCGGCCCGGTGACCGGTTGCCCGGCTGGCTCTGGGTGCTGTGGGCGGCGCCGCTGCTGATCGTGCCGCCGGTGATGAGCGGCGACCCGTTTCTGTATGCCGACCTGGGCTGGATCATGACCCACGGCGGCAACCCCTACGTGGACGTGCTGGGCAGCTTCGGCGGGCCTTTCGCGCCGTTCGTCGACGAGTTCTGGGCAGGTCACGGAGTGGCCTACCCGCCGCTGGCCCTCGAGGTCAACCGGCTCGCGGCCCAACTGGGCGGCATGCACCCCCACTGGGGTGTGATCGCGCAGCGGGTGCCCGCCGTGATCGGGTTGGGGCTGATCGCCACCTATCTGCCCCGGTTGGCCGACCAACTGGGGCTGGACCGGCAGTGGGCGAGTTGGCTGGGTCTGCTCAACCCGATCGCGATCGTCCATCTGATCGGGGGAGCTCACAACGACACCCTGATGGCTGGGGTCGTGGTGTTCGCGCTGTGGCTCAGCGTGCAGCAGGTCCCCCGGGTCTCCGCGAGCCTGGTACTGGCGCCGATCGTGATCGGCATCGCGATGGCCCTCAAACAGCAGGCCGGATTGGCGGTGATCGCCGCAGCCGGGCTACCGGTCGCCGCTGCCCTGGCCCCGCTGCCGCACCTGCATCGCATCGCCGTGCTCGGCTGGCGCACCGCGGTCGCGGCGGTGGTCGCACTGGTCACCTTCGTCGCGATTTCGCTGGGCACCGGGCTCGGCTTCGGCTGGACGCGCTGGATCAGCGAGATGGGCCGCGCACGCACCCTCACCCTCTCGGTCGCCATCAGCGACGCCTTCGCCTGGACGGGGCACGACCTGACCGGCGCAGCGAACACCGTCTTCGCGGTGCTCGCCGTGGGCGGCGTCGCCGCGCTGCTCGTGCTGCGCCCGGAGCGTCCGCTCGAGGTGACGGCATGGGGATCGCTGCTGGTGCTCGGCATCGGTCAGGCCCTGCACCCCTGGTACCTGGGGCTGAGCCTGGCGCTGCTCGCCCTGCTGCCGCTGGGCCGCACGGCTGCCCGCTGGGTGGTGTTCGGCACCATCGGCTACCTGGTCGGCTATTGCGTGAACAACCTGTACAACGTGCCCGTGCTGCCCTCGATCGCGGCCGGTGTGCTGGTCGCCGGGGGAGCCCTCGCGCTCATGGTCGCACGTGGAGAACGCCCGACTAGGCTGGGTTGATGCGTATCGCGATCGCCGGGGCGTCCGGCTTGCTCGGCCGTGCCACCGCCGCCCACCTGAGCCGCACCGGCCATCAGGTGCTGACCCTGGTGCGCCGTCCGGCCGAGCGGCTGGACGAACGCAGCTGGAACCCCGATGCCGGCACCATCACCTCCCCCGGGCTGGCCGACGTGGACGCGGTGATCAACTTCAGCGGCGCCGGCGTCGCGGACGTCCGCTGGACCGAGGAGCGCAAGGCCGAGCTGCGGGCGTCCCGGCTGAACGCCACCACCACCATCGCCGCCGCCATCGATCCGCACGGACGGTGCCGGCGCCTGCTGAACGGCTCGGCCATCGGCTTCTACGGCGACACCGGCGAAACCGTGGTCGACGAGGCAACTCCGCAGGGAACCGGCTTCCTGGCGCAACTGGTGGCCGACTGGGAAGGCGCCGCCCACACCGCACCCGTGCCCACCGCCTACCTGCGCACCGGTCAGGTGCTCACCGGTGAGGGCGGGTTCCTCGGCAAGCAGCGACTGGCCTTTCAGCTCGGGCTTGGGGGCCGGATCGGCACCGGCCGGCAGTTCCTGTCGTGGATCCACATCGACGACTACACCCGCGCCGTCGCTCACCTGCTCACCTCGACGCTCACCGGGCCGGTCAACCTGGTCGCTCCCGATCCGGTCACCAACGCCGCCTTCACCGACGCGTTCGCCGACTCGCTCAACCGCCCGGCGCTGATTCCGATGCCGCTGCCCGCGCTGCGGCTGCTGTTCGGCTCCGAGATGGTGGACGAGGCCCTGCTCAGCGGCACCCGGGTGCAGCCCCGGCGGCTGCTCGATGCGGGCTTCACCTTCGATCACCCGCACCTGGGCGAGGCGTTGGCCACCCTGGGCTGACTGGCGGTCCACACGGTCCCGCCTGAAAACCCTGCACCAGTGCCGAGTGGTCTTGCGTGCTGAGGCGACCGACCCGCAACTGGTGCAGGGATTTCAGGGTGGTGCTCGTTGTCGAGCGCCGGGAGTGTCGCCGCGCTCGGCCCCGTTGGACGCGCCTGGCCCGCGCTCTCCCGACGCATAGACTGAGCCATCCCGCGCGAAGGAGTGGTGCCTCGATGTCCTCGACCGATCTGACCCCGGCCGGAGTTCCCGCGCCGTTCGCGACGCTCGGCCTCACCTTCGACGATGTGCTGCTGCAACCCAACGCGAGCGACGTCATACCGTCGCAGGCCGACACCTCCACGCTGGTGTCCAAGCGCATCAGGGTCAACGTCCCGCTGCTCAGCGCCGCCATGGACACCGTCACCGAGGCCCGCATGGCGATCGCGATGGCGCGAGAGGGTGGCATGGGCATCCTGCACCGCAACATGCCGGCCGACGAGCAGGCCAGCCAGGTCGACCGGGTCAAGCGGTCCGAGGCGGGCATGGTCGACCAGCCGATCACCATCACCGCCGACCGCACCATCGGCGAGGTGGACGAGTTGTGCGGCCAGTTCCGCATCTCGGGAGTGCCGGTGATCGACGAGAACTCCAAGCTGCTGGGCATCGTCACCAACCGCGACATGCGTTTCGAGGACGACCCCAACCGCCGGGTCGCCGACGTGATGACGCCGATGCCGCTGGTCACCGGCTGGCCCGGCATCACCAGCGAGGAGGCGCTTCGGCTGCTGGCCCGGCACAAGATCGAGAAGCTGCCGCTGGTCGACACCGACGGCACCCTGCGCGGACTGATCACGCTCAAGGACTACGTCAAGTCCGACAAATACCCGTTGTCGTCCAAGGACGAGCAGGGCCGGCTGCGGGTCGGGGCAGCGGTCGGATTCTTCGGCGACTCGTGGCAGCGGGCCATGCTGCTGGTCGAGGCCGGGGTCGATGCGATCGTCGTCGACACCGCGCATGGGCACTCCACCGGCGTGCTCGACATGATCGCCCGGCTCAAGGGCGAACCTGCCGTAGCCGGCGTCGACATCATCGGCGGCAACGTCGCCACGTACGCGGGCGCCGCAGCCCTGGTCGATGCGGGGGTCGACGGCGTGAAGGTGGGCGTGGGCCCCGGTTCGATCTGCACCACCCGGGTGGTCGCCGGCGTGGGCGTGCCCCAGGTCACCGCGATCCACGACGTGGCGCGGGCCTGCCGGCCCGCGGGCGTGCCGGTGATCGGCGACGGCGGCCTGCAGTACTCCGGCGACATCGCCAAGGCGCTGGTGGCCGGCGCCGACACGGTCATGCTCGGCTCATTGCTGGCCGGCTGCGAAGAGAGCCCGGGCGAACTGGTCTTCATCAACGGCAAGCAGTTCAAGTCCTACCGCGGCATGGGGTCGCTGGGCGCGATGGCGGCCCGTGGACGCCGCGCGTCCTACTCAAAGGACCGCTACTTTCAAGGCGATGTGGCCAGCGACGACAAGCTGATCCCCGAGGGCATCGAGGGTCAGGTGGCCTACCGTGGCCCCCTGGCCGCCGTCGCCTATCAGCTGGTCGGGGGCCTGCGACAGTCGATGTTCTACACCGGCGCCGCCACCATCGACCAGCTGCACGAGCGGGGCAGGTTCGTGCGCATCACCTCGTCCGGCCTGCGCGAATCGCACCCGCACGACATTCAGATGACCATGGAGGCCCCGAACTACTCGGCGCCCAACTGATTCCCGGTCGAGCCTGCGCGACCTCGCCAACTGGTCCGCCGGTCGAACGTGTCGAGACCCAACCGAGCACCAACCACCGAGCAACGAAGCTGAAGGAGTTATTGCATGATCGAGATCGGGCGTTCCAAGCGCGCGCAGCAGGTGTACTCGTTCGACGACATCGCGATCGTCCCGACCCGGCGCACCCGGCACATCGAGGACGTCCGGCTGAACTGGACGATCGACGCCCTCACCTTCGACTTTCCGATTCTCGCCGCCCCACAGGATTCGGTGATGTCACCCGCGACCGCGGTCGCCTTCGGCAAGCTCGGCGGGCTGGGCGTGCTGAACCTCGAAGGGCTCTGGACGCGCTACGCCGACCCCGAGCCGGTGCTGCGCGAGCTGGCCGAGATCGACGATGCGGGCACGGCGACGCGGCGCATGCAAGAGCTCTACGCGGCTCCCGTCCAGGGCGAGCTGATCACCCAGCGACTGAGCGAGATCCGCGAGGCCGGCGTGCCGGTGGCCGGGTCGCTCTCACCCGAGAACTGCAAGGCGTTCGCCTCGGTGGTCGAGAAGGCCGGTGTCGACTTCTTCGTGATTCGTGGCACCACGGTGTCGGCCGAGCACGTCAGCTCGACGGTTGAGCCGCTGAACCTCAAGGAGTTCATCTACGCCTTGGACGTGCCCGTGATCGTGGGCGGCTGCGCCACCTACCAGGCGGCGCTGCACCTGATGCGCACCGGGGCCGCCGGCATCCTCGTCGGGTTCGGCGGCGGCGCCACCAAGCGCACCCGCAACGTGCTGGGCGTCGAGGTGCCGATGGCGTCCGCGCTGGCCGACGTGGCCGAGGCGCGGCGCGACTACATGGACGAGTCGGGCGGACGCTACGTGCATGTGATCGCGGACGGCGCCCTGGGTCGCTCCGGTGACATCGCCAAGGCGATCGCCTGCGGTGCGGACGCGGTGATGGTCGGCTCGCCGCTGGCGCGGGCGTCCGAGGCCCCGGGGCACGGGTATCACTGGGGCGCGGAGGCCTGGCACCCGTCGTTGCCGCGCGGCGAGCGGTCCAAGTTCGGCGCGATCGGGTCCCTCGAGCAGATTCTGCTCGGCCCCTCCCACACCCCGGACGGCACCATGAACCTGGTGGGTGCCCTGCGCCGCGCGCTGGCCACCTGCGGCTACACCGAGGTCAAGGAGTTCCAGCGGGTCGAAGTGGTCGTCCACAACTGAGTGTGGATCCAGGAAGGACCGTTGATCGAGCTCGTCGAGCTCCTTGGCCTCGGATTGGGCCAGACCAGACGTGGCGGCCTTCGGCAGGGCGAGTCAACTCGGGTTGTGCTCAGTCCTGCAGCACCACGTCGCCGGTGCCCGTGCGGGCCGACACGCGAATGTAGGGCTGGCCGTCCTGAGGCTCGCCGCGGCGTCCGATTCGGCTGCGCACCTCGCCGAACGAGCTGTGCAGGTCCTGCCACACCGGAACGTCGCGCGGCAGCGTGACCCGGATGTCGCCGACGCCGGTGCCGATCGTCACCTCGCCCGAGGCCGCCTCGACCGTGACGTCGCCGGCGCCGGTGCGCACCTGGGTGGTGGCGACGCACTGCAGAACGCTGACGTCGCCGCTGCCGGTGTGCACGCTCAGGTCGCCACCGGCACGCAGCACCGTGACGTCGCCGGCGCTGGTGTCGATCCGCCCGGAGCCCAGGTCGTCCAGCCGCACGTCACCGCCGCCGGTCTTCACCGAGCCCTCGCCGAGCCTCACCACAGTGATGTCGCCGCAACCGGTGCGCAGCTCACCCCGCTCGATGCTCTCGGCCCTGATGTCGCCGCTCTGCGTGACGACCTGTGCGGACGCGGCCGCCTCCATCCGAATGTCGCCGCCGCCGGTCTGCAGCTGCGCGTGCCCGGAGCGTCCGAAGCAGGCGATGTCACCGCTGGTTGCGTTCACCTCGATGTCGGCGTCGGGGGAGAGGTGCACCTCGACATCGACCCGAGGCGCCGAGCCGATGCCCCACGAGAGGCGTCCGACCTGCAGCGAGAAGCCGAAACCGGTGTCACCCGGGTTGAGCGTCGGGGGCACCGTGACGAAGACCTCGCGGCCCTGGGTACGGGTTTCGATCAGGTTGGGTTCGAAGGCGGTGGCGGCGGTGAGTTGCACCACCACCTCGCCCGGCCCGCCGTCGTGCACGATGCGGACGTCGCCGTGGCGGCAGCGCAGCTGCAGGCTGGGGGTCTCGTCGGTGGCGAATCGCCACTCGTGCGTGGTCGCCGCGGTCGTGGTCATGGTCGGCTCCTCTCAGGCCCAGCCGGTGAGCCGGCGGCCGTTGTGACTGGTGGATGCGCGGCGGGCGGGCTCGGCATCGGTGGCACGTCGCACGGCCTGCACGATCCAGGTGTTGAGCGACTGCTGGGCCTGGCCGGCGAGCGCTTCGGCCCGGCGTTTGAGGCCGTCCGGAAGGCGCACGGTGACCCGGGCGGTATCGTCGCCGTCGCCTGCGTCGCTGGTGCGATCGGGTGGATCGACCGGGTCGTCCGGCCGGGTGTGGGTGACCTGCAGCACGGGCTCCTGCCCGTCCATGCGCACCGTGACCAGGTTGCCACCCGGGCGGGCGCTGAGTTCAGCGGCGGCGTCGGCGAGCAACTCGGTCATGGCGAGGCGCAGGCCGGGTTCGAGGGCGACGGCGAGCCGCTGGCTGACCTCGCGGGTCCGGTCGTCGGCCAGGGCCGTCACCCGATCGAGGTCGGCTGCAATCCGGCTGAGGTAGGGCTGGAGCTCCATGACATCAGAATGACATCACGATGACGTCATGTCAACGTCATGATGCTGCGGTCGCGCACCATCTTCAGCGCGGCCCCACCGATCTCGCCCCACTGTGGTGCCCAGCCGGGCGCCTGGCCGCGTCGGCCGCGCTCAACGGCTCGCCCCTCAGCGCATCAGCGGGGCTGACCCGTCCGTGCACGCGCTCGTAAGCGCAATAGGATGCCGCCATGAGCGCACCCCACCCTGAGCTGGCTCGGCTGCGCGGCAGCATCGACAACCTCGATTCCGCTCTGGTCTGCCTACTCGCCGAGCGGTTCAAGATCACCCAGCGGGTGGGGGAGCTGAAGGCCGAACTGGGGCTGCCACCCGCCGACCCCCAACGCGAGGCACACCAGATCGAACGGCTGCGCGTACTGGCTCACGAGGCGCACCTGGACCCCGAGTTCGCCGAGAAGTTCCTCACCTTCATCGTGTCCGAGGTCGTCCGGCATCACGAGCAGATCGCTCGGCAGTCGGGCTGACCGGCGTGCCTGGCCACCCACTGTCGATCCGAGCCGCCACGCCGGCCGACTGGCCCACCATCGACGCCATCGAGACGGCTGCGGACTCCTTGTTCGACGCAGTAATCGAGTTGCCGGCGGGTCCGCCCCGATCGGCGATGCTGATGCTGCCGGGCTTCGTCCTGGTCGCGGATCTGGTCGGCCGCCCGGTCGGCTTCGCACACGTGCTCGACTTCGACGGACGCTTTCACCTCGAACAACTGAGTGTTCATCCGGACGCGCAACGGTTGGGCGTCGGGGCCGCCATGCTGGCGGCGGCCGAGGCAGCGGTGCGGGATCGGGGCGGCTCGGTGCTGACCCTGCGCACCTTCGCCGACGTGCCCTGGAACGCCCCGTTCTATCGGCGGCACGGCTACCGGGACGCCGACCTGCCGGTGGCGCTGCAGCCGCTCCTCGAGGCCGAACAGCGTGCGGGTCTACCGACCGCGGGTCCTCGGGTCACCCTGGCCAAGCAGGTGGCGCAGGACGTCGTTCCCTGGCCGGCGGTGAGCGTGCTGCCGCTGCGCGACGGGCCGGACGGGCTCGAGGTGCTCGTGCAGTTCCGGGCCGCCACGATGGACTTCGCCGCCGGGGCGGTGGTATTTCCCGGTGGACGGCTCGACGCCGGCGAGCAGGCGGTCGAGGTTCCGTCCACCCACCTCGTGGCCTGGGCCGCAACCGGTCTGCCGGCGCCCGGTCTGCTGGCAGCAGCGGCGATCCGCGAGGTGGCCGAGGAGTGCGGCGTGCTGCTGACGGCCGCCGACCTGCTGCCCTGGGACGACTGGGTCACCCCGCCGGGCGGCGGGCGCCGGTTCGACGTCGCCTTCTACCTGACCGCCGCTCGGGCGGGTCAGCACTGGCGCAACACCACCACCGAGGCGGTGCGGGCGGACTGGCAACGTCCGGACGACGTGCTGGCCGAGGCCGCGCGGGGACTGCTGCGGCTGATGCCGCCCACCCACGCCCTGCTCACGGAGCTGGCCGCACTGCCGGACGTGGCGACTGCGCTCGCCCTGTCGCCCGCCATCGTGCCCGTGCTGCACGACTCGGCAACGTCACGTCCGCGCCAGCCGGCGCCCGGAGCATGATCCGGGCGCGCCTGACCGGGGGAGCAGCTGTCGCAACCACAGCCACCTCGCGTTCGTGGCGCCCGCAGCCGCCGGGAATCGCCACATCACGCCGGGTCCGCCGGCGTGAGCCGGGGCGACCACCAAAGTGTGGAGGATCGGGCTTCGACATCGAAGCCCGATCCTCCACACTCTTGCCAAGGCTCAGGCGATCACGTCACCAGCCGTCATGTTCGCCGGAATGCCGGTGACCACCGAGCCCGGCGGAACGTCCTTGACCACCAGAGCGTTCGCGCCCACCTTCGAGCCGGCACCGATCGTGATCGGGCCGATGATCTTGGCGCCGGCCCCCAGCAACACCCCGTCGCCGATGGTCGGGTGGCGCTTGAACCGGCCGCGGGATCGTCCGCCGAGCGTGACCTGGTGGTACATCAGCACGTCGTCGCCGATCTCTGCCGTCTCGCCGATCACCACGCCGTTGCCGTGGTCGATGAAGAAGCGGCGACCGATCACCGCGCCGGGATGGATCTCCACCTGGGTCAGCGTGCGCGACAGCTGAGAGATCAGCCGGGCCAGCGGACGCAGGGCCGGACTGCTCACCCACAGCTTGTGGCAGAGCCGATGCACCCACACGGCGTGCACGCCGGGGTACACCAGCGCCACCATGAACTTGCTGTGCGCCGCCGGGTCTTCGCGCAGCGCCGTCTGCAGATCCTCGTACACCCGGAACCAGGCGGACGAGGCGAGTTCACGCAGAGTCATCGCACCATCCAAGCAGGTTGAACGCTGCGCGCGGCAGCCGTCCAGTCGACGCAGCGGCCCCGCCGTCGAAGGCGGGGCCGCAGCGCATCGATGGTCGAACCCACCCCAGCAGCGATCAGTCGAGCAGGTCCGCGTACAGAATGGTCGACAGGTACCGCTCGCCGAACGACGGAATGATCACCACGATCACCTTGCCGGCGTTCTCTTCGCGGGCCGCCAGCTCGCCGGCGGAGGCCAGGGCTGCTCCGGAGCTGATGCCCACCAGCAGACCCTCCTGGGCGGCGGCGAGGCGGGCGAACTCGACGGCCGTCTCGGCGTTCTGCGGCAGGATCTCGTCGATGACGTCGCGGTCGAGGATCTCGGGAACGAAGTTGGCGCCGATGCCCTGGATCTTGTGCGGGCCGGGCTGGCCGCCGCTCAGAATCGCGGACTCCTTGGGCTCGACGGCCACGATGCGCACCTCGGGCTTGCGCTCCTTGAGCACCTGCCCGACACCAGAGATGGTGCCGCCGGTGCCGATGCCGGCGACCACGATGTCGACGGTGCCGTCGGTGTCGTTCCAGATCTCTTCGGCGGTGGTCTTGCGGTGAATGTCGACGTTGGCCGGGTTGGCGAATTGGCGCACCAGCACGGCGCCCTCTTCGGCGCCGATCGCCTCGGCGCGCGCCACCGCGCCGCGCATGCCCTCGGGGCCGGGGGTCAGCACCAGTTCGGCACCGAACGCCCGCAGCAGCGCGCGCCGCTCCTTGCTCATCGTCTCGGGCATGGTGAGCACCACCCGGTGGCCGCGGGCCGCGCCCACCATGGCCAGCGCGATGCCGGTGTTGCCCGAGGTGGCCTCGACGATGGTGCCGCCGGGCTTGAGCTGGCCGGACGCCTCGGCGGCGTCGATCATCGCGACCCCGATGCGGTCCTTGACCGAGTTGGCCGGGTTGTAGAACTCGAGCTTGGCCAGCACGGTCGCCTTGGTGTCGCCGAAGATGCGGTTGAGGCGTACCAGCGGGGTGCGTCCGACCAACGCGGTGACGTCGTCGAAGATCTGCATATGTTGTCCTAACGGGTGATGGGTGCGGCTCGGCCGCGTTCACGAATGACGCTTCAAACATAGTACCAATGGCTTTTTGCCTACACTGCGTCCCATGAACCACGAGCACGAGTTGGTACTGGTCGTCGACTTCGGTGCCCAGTATGCGCAACTGATCGCGCGGCGCGTCCGGGAGGCCCGGATCTACTCCGAGATCGTGCCCCACACCGCGTCCGTCGCCGAGATCCTGGCCCGCCGACCCAAGGCGATCGTGCTCTCCGGCGGCCCGCAGTCGGTGTACGCGCCGGGTGCGCCGCAGGTCGATCCGGCCCTGTTCACCACCGGCATCCCCACCTTCGGCATGTGCTACGGCTTCCAGGCGATGGCGTCCGCGCTGGGTGGTGACGTGCGCCGCACCGGTCTGTCCGAGTTCGGCCGCACTCCCGTCCGCGTCGGCGAGGGCGGTGCCCTGCTCGGTGCGGTGCCGCCGAGCTTCCGCACCTGGATGAGTCACGGCGACGCCGTCTACGCGCCGCCGCCCGGATTCACCTGCCTGGCCACCTCGGACGGTTCGCCGGTCGCCGCTTTCGAAGACCTCGACCGGGGCCTGGCGGGGGTGCAGTGGCACCCCGAGGTCGGGCATTCCGAATACGGCCAGGCGGTGCTGGAGACGTTCCTGGTGCAGATCGCTGGTTGCCGCCAGGACTGGACGCCGGCCAGCATCGTCGATGACTCGGTGGCGGCGATCCGGGCCGAGGTGGGCGACGCCCAGGTGCTGTGCGCCCTGTCCGGAGGAGTGGATTCGGCGGTCGCGGCGGCGCTGGTACAGAAGGCGATCGGCGACCAGCTCACCTGCGTGTTCGTCGATCACGGGCTCCTGCGCAAGGGCGAGGCCGAGCGCGTGGAACGCGAGTTCGTGGCCGTCACCGGGGTCGATCTCGTGGTCCGCAACGAGACGGACCGCTTTCTCGGCGCGCTGGCCGGGGTCAGCGAGCCCGAGACCAAGCGCAAGATCATCGGCCGCGAGTTCATCCGCACCTTCGAAGACGCCGCCCGCGCCCTGAACGCCGAGAAGGACATCGAGTTCCTGGTGCAGGGCACCCTGTACCCCGACGTGGTCGAATCCGGCGGCGGTGAGGGCGCGGCCAACATCAAGAGTCACCACAACGTCGGCGGCCTGCCCGACGACCTGCAGTTCCGGCTGATCGAGCCGCTGCGCACCCTGTTCAAGGACGAGGTGCGCGCCGTCGGCACCGAACTCGGGCTGCCGGACGACATGGTGTGGCGGCACCCGTTTCCGGGGCCGGGGCTGGCGATCCGGATCATCGGCGAGGTCACGTCGCAGCGTCTCGACCTGCTGCGCGAGGTGGACGCGATCGCCCGCCAGGAACTCACCGAGGCCGGACTGGACCGCGCGATCTGGCAGTTTCCGGTGGTGCTGCTGGCCGAGGTGCGCTCGGTCGGCGTCCAGGGGGACGGACGCACCTACGGCCACCCGGTGGTGCTGCGTCCGGTGACCTCCGAGGACGCGATGACGGCCGACTGGGGCCGGCTGCCCTACGACGTGCTGGAGCGCATCTCGACGCGCATCACCAATGAGTGCCGCGAGGTCAACCGGGTGGTGCTCGACATCACGTCCAAACCCCCGGGCACCATCGAGTGGGAGTGAGGCCAGCCTGCCTCGCGCTCGCGGGCGTTTCGAGAAGGTGAGCAGAAATCGGGGACGGTTCCTCATTCCTGCTCACGCCCGCGTGAGCAGGAATGAGGAACCGTCCCCAATTCCTGCTCGCTGCCTGCCAGGGGTCAACCGTCGGACGCCCGACCATTCGTCCACGCCGACGGACGAGTTGTGACCCGGGCCGCTCAGCCCACCGGAAGGTGCTGCGCCCACCAGTCGAGGATCGCCTCGAAGCGTTGCCTGCGGTGCCAGGGCGTGCCCGAGCGCGAGAGCTCGTGGTTCTCGCCCGGAAAGACCAGCAACTCGGCGTGCACACCGGCCTGCTTCAGCAACGTGTAGTAGCGCAATGCTTGTGACAAGGGGCAACGCAGGTCCAGCTCGGAGTGAATCACCAGGGTCGGCGTGGTCACCCGGTCGGTGAGCAGCATCGGCGACTGGGCGTCCTGCTGCTGTGTCGATCCGTTATAGTGCGCCGGAAAGAACCAGCCGATGTCGGAGGCGCCCACGAACGAGGCCGGATCGAGGTAGCCGCGCTCGACGATCGCCGCTGCGAAACGGTGCTCGTGGGCGATGATCCAGGCGGTCAGATAGCCGCCGTACGAGCCGCCCATGATGCCGACCCGATCAGCGCTCAGGCCCGGCAGCGACGCGATCGCGTGGTCGAGAAAGGCCAGCACGTCGGTAGCGTCCAGGTTGCCGAAGTCGTTGCGGATCGCCCGGCCGTGCTCGACGCCGTAGCCCGCCGAGCCGCGCGGATTGCACAGCAGCACCGCGTAGCCGGCCTCGGCGAACACCTGCGCCTCGTCGAAGAACGCGGCTGTGTACTGCGCGAATGGTCCGCCGTGAATCATCAGCAGCACCGGATGCGGCCCCTCGCCCTGCGGCAGCACCGCCCAGCCGTGCACCGGGTGGCCGTCCGGTGCGGACGCGGTCAGCTCGCGCGCCTCGCGCACCGTGGCCGATGAGCGCAACGTCGCCGAGAAATCGGTCAGCGGATGCACCGTGCCCCCCTGCAGCAGCCCCACCTCGTCGGTGCCCGCACCGGTGCGGTACGTGACCACGATCGGCGAGCCGGCGGGTGGACGCGCGCCCGCGGTGCCGCAGCCGAAGATCACCACGCCGGCGTCGCTGTCGAGCAGCACCTCGGTGCCCTCGGCGGTGACGTGCAGCAGCTGGCTGGCGCCCCGGCTCTCGGTGATCGCGAGCACACCGTCAGCGGCCGGCGTCAGGGTGCCCTCGGTCAGCGAGTCTGGGTCGGTGAGTCGTACGGGTGAATCGTCGCCGAGGCGGTACACACCCGAGTGTGCGGCCACGAAGTCGAGCCCCGAGTCGCCGAGGTCGGTGCCGACGACCCAGATCGCATCCGCATCGACGAGCGGGTGACTCACCTGCAGGTTCCCGGTGGTCAGCCGGACGGGCGCGGAGCCGTCCACCGGCACCCGCACCAGATCGCCGACCAGGGTTTCCGGCCCCTCGGTGCGGGCCGCGGTGACCAGCACGGCCGTGCCGTCGGCGGTGAAGCAGGGTTGCTCGAAATCGGCGTCGCCCTCGGTCAACCGGCGCGGGGCGGGCATGCCGATGCTCTTCACCTGGTCGGGGTCGAGCCCCTTGGCTGCGCGGCCCTTGGGCGGCACCGTCGGCTCGCCGAACACGTCGGGAACCTCGAGCACGAACAGGTGGCTGCGCCGGTCGCGCACCCAGCCCACCCCGTTGAGCTGGAACGCAAGGCTGGTGATGTGCCGGGCGTCCTCATGGCCCGCGTCGACGTCGCTCAGGCTGCCGTAGCGGCCCTCGGCGGGCACCCGGGCGATGAAGGCGAGCGTGCGGCCGTCCGGAGCGAAGGCGACGTCGCTGACCCCGAGCGGCTGGTCGGTCACGCACAGCGGTTCGCCGCCACCGGAGGGGATCAGGTGCACCTGCGGCTTGTCGTTGGCGCCCGCGCGCAGAAAGGCGATCAGCGAGCCGTCCGGTGAGAATGCGGGGCGGGTGTCGTGCTGTCCGCGGGTGAGCCGGCGCGCGCCGGAGCCGTCCAAGGCGACCCGGAACAACTGGCCGACGTAGTCGTCGGTCGCGAAGTCGGGATGGCTGGTGGCCACCACCGCCCAGCTGCCGTCGGGATGCACCGACGGTGCGGAAAGGGTGGTCAGCAGAGGCAGTTGATCCGGACGCATGGCCCGACGCTACTACCGGACACCGTCGAATCAGACGCTCGACCGTTCCGTCACCGGTGGGCTAGGTTCGTCCGGACAGCCAACGGGAGCGGGGAGATGAGATGGCGTCCGGACGTGTGCTGGTGGTCGGTTCCCTCAACGCGGATCTGGTGGTGCGCACCGCGCGGATTCCGGGGCCCGGTGAGACGGTCACCGGCTCGGACCTGGTGATCGTGCCCGGCGGCAAGAGCGCCAACCAGGCGGCGGCCGTCGGCAAGCTCGGTGGCGACGTGGCGCTGCTCGGCTGCGTGGGCGACGACGGAAACGGCACCATGCTGCTGACCAGCCTGGCGAGGTCCGGCGTCGACATCACCCACGTGCGGGTGCTGCCCGGGGTCTCGACCGGTTCGGCGATGATCGCCGTCGACGATGCGGGCGAGAACTGCATCATCGTCAGCCCCGGCGCCAACGGGCGACTCACCGCGGACGACGTGCGCGGCGCGTCCGGGTTCTTCGAGGCCGCGGACGAATCCGCTGTGCTCACCCTGTGCCTCGAGGTGAGCCTGGACGCCGTCAAGGCCGCCGCGCGGGCGGCCCGCGAGCGCGGTGCCCGGGTGGTGCTCAACGTGTCGCCGTACCAGAAGGTGGGAGCTGACCTGCTCGACCTGGTGGACATTCTGGTGGTCAACGCGCACGAACTGGCCGACCTGACCGAGCAGCCCGAGTTCGAGCCGCTGGGCGACTGGACGGGGGTGGTGAGCGCCACCCGGGCCGCGCTGGGCACCTCCGGTCCGAAGACCGTGGTCGTCACGCTGGGCGCGGACGGGGCTCGCACCATCGACCTGACATCGGGGGTTGCATCCGAGCAGATTCCGTCGCCCAGGATCACCCCGGTGGACACCACGGGTGCCGGGGACGCGTTCCTGGCCGCGCTGGCGTTTCGGCTGGCAGGCGGAGACGAACTGGCGGCCGCCTGCCGGTTCGCCACCCGGGTCGGGGCCTACGCGGCCACCGGCGAGGGCGCCCAGAACAGCTACCCGACGGCCGAGCAACTCGCCGACTGGCGTCCGTGACCACCGGGTCCGCGCTGACGATCTGCACCAGCACCGACTACTCGCCGCAGGTTTGAGGGGTGCAGCCTTCATCCACCAGGGGTGAAGTCGAGCAGCCGCTTGAGCAGCACCGGGCCGAGCGGCTGGTCGGTCTCGAGCACCACCCGCACATGCGAGCCCTCGACGTCCCTCGGTCCGTTGCGCTGGCCGCGCAGGTCGCAGATGGTCTGGCCGCGGCCCGGCCCGTGGGTGTCGTCCACCACCACCGGCACCGACGGCGCTCGCTTCGCCGTGATCTGACCCACCGCGATCGCCGCCGCCAACGGATCGTGCAGCGCGCACATCTTGCGTCCGTACTCGGCGACGTAGAAGCTCGCCCTGGTGCTCGTGCGCCAGCCGCACCAGCAGGTCGGCCGCCGACTCGGCCGAGGGCCGGCGATCGGTGTGCGGCAGCTCGACGTTGCCGACGCCGTTGCGGCCGTGAATGTGCGGCACGCCGCCGTTGAACGCGCGGGTCAGCGGGTGGCTCGCCCCGACCGCGACGGCCACGTCGGGCATGCCGCCCAGAGCCAGCAGGTCGAGCGTGTTCACTGCCGCCTGCGCAGCGTCGATGTTGCCGCTGACGGTGCCGATGCCGGCCAGCGTGATCTCGGGACAATCCATCAGATAGGCCAGCGCCAGGGCATCGTCGATGCCGGTGTCGCAGTCGAAGTAGACCGGACGCGGTGTCATGGGGCTCCTCTCGCGCGAAACGCGGCTGCCGATCACGGCGGCGATGGATGCGTCAGCAGGTTCGTCAGGGTACCGCCCAGCAGCGCGAACCAACCGAGCCGGCCACGTCGCCACGACGCCAAGGCCGCCGGGCAAGCAGCTGGCCCGGACGGAGCTCCGTCCGGGCCACGCCGCAGAGTCAGCGCAGGTCGTCCGGGTTCTGGGTCGGACGCTCCGCCGGCGGCGGGGTGGAGCGGTTGCCGAAGGCGTCCTTCACCTCATCGAAGCCGGTGCGGGGGCTGGAGTCGGTGGGTAGCACCGCCCACAGCACCAGGTAGGCCACCCAGCCGACCTGGGTGAAGATCGCGATGATCACGGTCAGGATGCGGACCAGGCCCGAATCGAGGTTCAGAAAGCGGGCCATTCCGCCGCAGACGCCACCGAGGAATTTGTCGGTGGTCGAGCGGGTCAGGGTACGACCGTTCATGGTGTTCCTTTCGTTGAGGTTCGAGATAACAACAGGCCGATCAGGCCGATCACGACCAGGCCAAGGGGGGCGATGATCGAGACGAGCTTCCAGTCGACGGTGGCGAAGGCGGCGCACAGGGCGAGTGCGGCGAGCCCGACGCAGACCAGGCCGACGTTGAGGGCGGCGACATCGATGCGCTTCATGCGCTCACCCGCACATCGCCGGCACCGGTCCTGATCACCAGGGTAAGGGTCGGCCCGGACGGATCGGTGAGGCGCGAGTAGGTGCCGTCGAGGTCGAAGCCGTCGCGATACCCGTCGGGACCCCGATAGTCGCCCATCGCGGTCTTCCACTCCACCACGATGTTGCCGGTGGCCGGCAGTTTCACCTGCACGTCGCCGAGGCCACTGTCGAACTCGACCCGCTTCGTCTCGGTGATCGCCAGGGCCGCCAGGTCGATCGTGATGTCGCCCGCACCGTGACTCTGCGCAGCGGACGGCAGCTGCGCCATCGTCGTGTAGCTGTACGTGCTGTCGCCGATCGGACCCGCGTGCGGCACCGGCAGCAGCATCGCCACGGTGACCAGCCCGGCCAGCACCGACAACGGCAGGATGCCGCGCGGACGTCCGGCGAACGCGGCGATCAGCAGGCCCACGCCGAACGCGCCCAGCACGGTGCCCGCGTACGCGATCGGCGGCACGTTCACGCCGAAGACCGTCGACGCCACCGCGAGCGCCGCCAAACCGGCTCCCACCAGGCACAACACCAGCGGCCACAGCCAGCCCGGACGACGCCGGGCAGCCGGCGGGGCCACCGGCGTCGTCCAGTTCGGCACGGGGGGCGGCGCGGTCGCTGCGACCTGTTCCGCCGGCGACGGACGGTACTCCACCAGCCGCGGCACGTCGGGGTCGACCAGCCTGGGCGGATTGCTCGGCCCATCCTGTACATCGGGAGACACCGCGGTGCGGGCCCGCTCTTCGACCACCCGCTGGTGCCACTCGGCGGCCGCGCGTTCGAAGTCCGTCATGGTCTGGGTCGGACGCTCCGCGAGCTGCAGGGGTGCGGTGGCCGGCCGTGCCGCGTCCGAAGGCAGGCCGGGGGAGGCCCCGGCGGGGTTGGCTGGCTGGCGCCGACGGTAGAAGCCGAAGTACCACAGGAAGCCGAGCCCGACCGCGGGCGCGATGCCGAGCGGCAGCCACGACCCGATCAGCGCCACGATCAACACCCCGAGCGCCACCACGGCGCCGATGGACGCGGCCGGCGACCACGACCGGGTCGCCGGCAGCAGCCGGTTCAGCGGAAGCTCGGCCGACCCGTCCCGGGGCACCAGCAGCACCGCACCCACGTAGAAGGCGACCCCGAGACCACCGAGCAGCCCGAGCAGCACCATCGCGATGCGCAGCACGGTCGGGTCGACCTGCCAGCGGCGGGCGAGTGCCGCGCAGACGCCGCCGAGCACGGCGCCTGTGGACGCACGACGCAGCGGGGTGAGTTCCATGCAAGCCACTCTTGCGGCCGGCGCCGCCCGAGCCAACGGGGAAGACCCCTGAGCAGACCCTCAAAGCGTTGGTCGGCCGGGTCCGCGCGTGTGAGGCTTAGGGACGTGTCGTCGTCCAGTTCACCGGCCCAGCCGGTTCCGCAGCGCGCGGACCGTCGGCTGCAGAGCGCCTGGCTGGCGGGGGTGTGCAGTGGCCTCGCGGCACACCTGAACTGGCCGGTGCTGGTGGTGCGGGTGGGCTTCGTGCTGCTCAGCGCCAGCATGGGGGTGGGCGTCGTGGTGTACCTGGTGCTGTGGCTCGCACTGCCGCTGGCCGCCGCGACCCCCGACGCACCCGGCATCGATGCCGCCACCCGCGGCGGGTTGCGCACAGCACAGCAGCGGCACCGGGTGCCGGCCGACCTCGGCGCCATGTCGGCCGTGGTGCTGCTGGGGGCTGGGTTGCTGTGGTTCGTGCAGTCCGCGGGGCTGGGCCTGCCGACGTGGGCCCTGTGGCCGGCGCTGGCCGGCACCGCCGGGCTGATGCTGATCTGGTGGCAGGCCGACCATCTTCCGAACCGAGGGCTGACCGACCTGGCCGGGTGGCGCCGGTTGCTCGCGCCGCTGATCGCGCACTGGTCGCGGATCGTCCGCATTGTGCTCGGCCTGCTCGGGCTGAGTACCGCGGTCGCGCTGATCGTGATCGCGCTACCCGACCTGCCCGAAGCCACCCGGACGCTGCTCGTGCTGGCCATGGCGGTGGCGGCGCTGGTGCTGGCGGCGGCGCCCTGGTTCATTCGGGTGCGGCGCTCGCTGACGACGATCCGCGAGCAGAAGATGGTCGCCGACGCCCGCGCCGACATGGCCGCGCACCTGCATGATTCGGTGCTGCAGACCCTGGCGCTGATTCAGCGGCAGGCGAACGATCCCAAGGCGGTGGCCGCGCTGGCCCGGCGCCAGGAGCGCGAGTTGCGGGCCTGGCTGTACGGCGAGACCTCCGATGCGGCGACGGTGAAGGCGGCCCTGGTGGCGTCGGCTGCCGAGGTCGAGGACGACCACGGCGTCGACGTCGACATCGTGGTGGTCGGCGACCGTGAGCTGGATGCCGACCTGCGTCCGCTCGTCCAAGCCGCTCGCGAGGCGATGGTGAACGCCGCCAAGCATGCGGGGGTGGCCAAGGTCGACGTGTACGCAGAGGTCGACGACGACAGCGTCGAGGTCTTCGTCCGCGACCGCGGGCAGGGCTTCGAAATCGAGCAGATACCCGCCGACCGGATGGGTGTGCGCGGCTCGATAGTGGAGCGATTGCGGCGTGCCGGGGGCAATGCAACGATTCGAAGTGGCCCCGGCGAAGGCACCGAGGTACGACTGGAGATGAAGCGATGACCGAACAGAGCAATCCCACCGGGGTCGACGAGACGTCGGCGAATCCGACGGCGGCCCACCGGGTCGTGATCGTGGACGATCACGCGATGTTCCGCAGCGGGGTCAAGCACGACATCGGCGGCCGGGTGCAGATCGTCGGTGAGGGCGAGGACGTGCCCACCGGGGTCGCCGCGGTGCTGAAGGCGCAACCGGATGTGGTGCTGCTCGACGTGCACCTGCCCGGCGGCGGGGGCGGCGAGGTGCTCAAGCAGGTGCACGCGGTCGAGCCCGAGATCAAGTTCCTCGCGCTCAGTGTCTCGGACGCCGCCGAGGACGTGATCGGCGTCATCCGTGGCGGCGCGCGGGGCTACGTCACCAAGTCGATCTCGGCGGACGAACTGGTGGACGCCATCGCCCGGGTCGCCGAGGGCGACGCGGTGTTCTCGCCGCGGCTGGCCGGTTTCGTGCTGGACGCCTTCTCGGGCTCGATCGACGTCGCGGCCGTGGACGAGGAGCTCGACCGGCTCTCGCAGCGCGAACGCGAGGTGATGCGGCTGATCGCCCGCGGGTATGCCTACAAAGAGATAGCGCGCGAGCTGTTCATCTCGATCAAGACGGTCGAGACCCATGTCAGCAGCGTCCTGCGCAAACTGCAGTTGTCGAACCGGCACCAGCTGACGCGGTGGGCTACGGATCGCCGGCTGGTCTGACGGCGACCAGCCGGGTCGAGCCGGCGAGCGACAGGGGAACTATACCTGGATCACCTCGACCAGACCGAGTTGCGCCAGAACGGCGAAGTCATCGTCCTGGCTGACCACCGGTAGGCCGTTGGCCAACGCGATTGCGGCGATCCACAGGTCGTTCAGGTTCACTCGGCGCCCCGCCTCGTGCACCTCGACCCTCAGCCGTGCCCAGGCCGCGGCAGCTGCGGCGTCCACCGGCAAGGGTTCGAGTGCCGCGACCCGCTGCAGGGTCAGCAGGCGCGCCGAGCGATCAGCGACCGATCGGGCGGCCAGTACGCCGGCCTCGAGTTCGGCGAGCGTGATCACCGAAACCCGAAGCAGGTCCGGCAGCCGATCGAGGTGCAGAGCGCGGCCGCTCTCACCGGCGATGAACACGCTGGTGTCAGCCAGCCCCTCGCCACGGGTCACCCGAGGGTGCCCAGATCGTCCGTGGTGTCGCCGCTGATCCACGCCAGGTCGGCCCTCAAGCGCGCGTCCGTGGTGGTCGCGTCATGCAGTTCGGCGATCTGGTTGCGGGTCATCGTGGTGGGCCGCCGACCGCGAGGCCGAGTGAGCAGGGCCACGGGCAATCCGTTGACGGTGACCGTCACGTCGTCGCCCAGAGCCACCCGGCGCAGCACCGCTGCGGTGTGATTGCGCAACTCACGGCTGGCCACGCTGGTCATGTGCGCAATCGTAGCACTCTACGCATGGCCCTGATGCTGACCCCGGAGCCACCTGTCTGCGGCTACTGCCCGGCCCCATCCATGCGTCCTTGGGCGAGATCGTGGTCGGAGTGCTCGTTGGATTACGTCCGATCTGGACCCTGTTCCACCGGCTGAGGCGCAGCGATCGCGGAATCGGACGTAATCTGACGAGGTCGGTGCCGAGCAGCCGGATTGAAGCTCGGTCGGACGCTGCGCGAGCCGGAGGGTCGGAACCGGCTGTCCGAGCCAGCGGTGAGCCCGGATCCACCGACCTGCGCCTACTGCCCGGCCCCATCCATGCGTCCTTGGGCGAGATCGTGGTCGGAGTACTCGTTGAATTACGTCCGATCTGGACCCTGTCCCACCGGCTGAGGCGCAGCGAACGCGGAATCAGACGTAATCTGACGAGGTCGGTGCCGAGCAGCCGGATTGAAGCTCGGTCGGACGCTGCGCGAGCCGGAGGGTCGGAACCGGCTGTCCGAGCCAGCGCTTAAGGTGGGTGGGCGATGATCGACAGCACCATTCCCGACCTCTTCAACTTCGACGCCGACCCGGAGCCGGCGCCGCTTTCCGCGCCACCGGTCGCGCCGCTTTCCGCGCCGCTTTCCGCGCCGCTTTCCGCGCCGCTTTCCGCGCCACCGGTCGCGCCGCTTTCCGCGCCACCGGTCGCGCCGCTTTCCGCGCCGATGGTCGCGACGCCGGAGCGTCCGATTGGGGACGAACCGGCGGCTGAGGGCCCCGTCCGGCGCAAGCGGCAGACCGAGGAGGAGCTGCTGGCGGGCCTCAACCCACCGCAGCGCGAGGCGGTGCTGCACGCCGGGTCACCGGTGCTGGTGGTGGCCGGTGCGGGCTCGGGCAAGACCCGGGTGCTCACCCGGCGCATCGCGCACCTGGTCAGCTTCCGGCACGTGCACCCGGGGTCGGTCCTGGCCATCACGTTTACCAACAAGGCGGCGGCCGAGATGCGACACCGGGTGGTCGACATGGTCGGCAACCGGGCCAAGCTGATGTGGGTCTCGACCTTTCATTCGGCGTGCGTGCGCATGCTGCGGGCCGACATTCACCGGTTCGGCATCAGCCGCACCTTCTCGATCTACGACGACACCGACGCCAAGCGGCTGATGACCCTGGTGCTGCGTGACGCCGAGGTCGACCCGAAGCGGTACCCCGTCCGCACGGTGATGAACTGGGTGAGCAACTGCAAGAACGAGTTGGTCGACCACGAAACGGCGGCGGCGCGGGCCGAGACGCCCACCGAGAAGATCTATGCCGAGGCCTACCGCACCTACCAGAGCCGGCTCACCTCGGCGAATGCGCTCGACTTCGATGACCTGATCATGACCACCGTGCACCTGCTGCAGGCCTTTCCCGACCTGCGCGAGCAGTACCGGCGGCGGTTCCGGCACGTGCTGGTGGACGAATACCAGGACACCAACCACGCCCAGTACGCGCTGGTGCGCGAGCTGTGTGCCGAGCTGCCGGTGCCCGAGGGCATGACGGCCGTGGAAGCGCCCGAGCTGATGGTGGTCGGCGACTCCGACCAGTCGATCTACGCGTTCCGGGGCGCGACGATCCGCAACATTCTGGCCTTCGAGGCCGACTTTCCGGGGGCCACCACGATCGTCCTCGAACAGAACTACCGCTCGACCCAGACCATCCTGAACGCGGCCAACGCGGTGATCACCCGTAATCCGGGTCGTCCGCAGAAGAGGCTGTGGTCCGAGGCCGGCGACGGCGAGCGCATCGTGGGCTGGGTGGCCGACACCGAACACGACGAGGCCCAGTTCGTGGCCGACGAGATCGACCGGCTGAGCGATGCGGGCCACGCCAAACCGGCCGACGTGGCGGTGTTCTACCGCACCAACGCCCAGTCGCGAGCCTTCGAGGAGGTGTTCATCCGGGTCGGTATGCCGTACCGGGTGGTCGGCGGCGTCCGGTTCTACGAGCGCCGCGAGATCCGCGACGCGATCGCCTACCTGCGCTCGATCGCCAACCCGGCCGATGACGTGTCGGTGCGGCGCATCCTCAACGTGCCCAAGCGGGGCATCGGCGACCGGGCCGAGGCGGCGGTCGAGGCGCTGGCGGCCGCTGAACGCATCCCGTTCGGCGTGGCGGTCGACCGGGCGTCCGAGGCGTCCGGGCTGGCCACCCGCTCGCTCACCCAGCTGCAGGGCTTCGCGGCCCTGATGGCCGAGCACCGCGCCATGATGGCCCGTGGCGAGCCGGCGGACGCGATTCTGGTCAGCATTCTGGAGAAGTCCGGCTACATCGACGAGCTGAAGAACTCCGACGACCCCCAGGACGCCACCCGGCTGGAGAACCTGATCGAACTGGTGTCGGTGGCGCAGGAGTTCGTCGCCGCGGCGCACGCCATCGACCTGCCCGAACAGGGCGGCGAGCTGGCCGCGGGTGCGCCCGAACCGGACGACACCCTGCCGGCCTTTCTGGAGCGCATCGCGCTGGTGGCCGATTCCGACCAGATTCCGGACGCCGATGGTGAGGGCACCGGCGTGGTCACCCTGATGACGCTGCACACCGCGAAGGGCCTGGAGTTCCCGGTGGTGTTCCTGACCGGCTTCGAAGACGGCATCTTTCCGCACCAGCGAGCGCTCAACGACAACGACGAGCTGCAGGAGGAGCGTCGGCTGGCCTATGTCGGCATCACCCGGGCGCGGCAGCGGCTGTATCTGAGCCGCGCGGTCGTCCGGACGTTGTGGGGCACGCCGCAGTACAACCCACCCAGCCGGTTCACCCAGGAGATTCCCGAGCACCTCTTCGACTGGCGCCGGCTGCAGACCGCCTCCGTCGGGTTCACCTCACGGGCGAAGGCGCGCACCGAGCAGGCCTGGCGCAACACGGTGGGGTACGGATCGGCGCAGTCCCTGCCCAAGGCGATTCCGTCGGTGCAGCCGGGGGACCGGGTGCTGCACACGGTGTTCGGCATGGGCACGGTGCTGGCCACCAGCGGCTTGGGCGACCTGGCCAAGGCGGACGTCGATTTCGGCAGCACCGGGGTGAAGCGGCTCAGCCTCAAGCACGCGCCGATGGAGAAGCTCTGAGACTTCCGCTTAGCTTAGGAGTTCTTCAGGTACGCAACCGGGTCGACGCCCTTGCCGTTGACGTACACCGAGAAGTGCAGGTGGCAGGAGGTTGAGATGCCGGTGTTGCCGACGGTGCCGAGCAGTTCGCCCTTGTGCACCTTCTGGCCGGTCTTCACGGCGATGGTGTTCATGTGCAGGTAGGCGGTCTGCAGGTTGACGCGGCCCACCTTGCCGCCGTCGATCCGCACGTTGTGGCCCGAGCCGCTGTTGTAGCCGCTGGTGGCGACCTTGATCACGGTGCCGTCCTGAGCTGCCCAGATCGGCTGGCCACACGTGCCGCCGATGTCCTGGCCGTTGTGCATGCGGTAGTAGTGCAGGATCGGGTGCAGCCGCATGCCGTAACGGGAGCCGAACTTGCCCGCGGTCGGCATCAGAAAGCTGGACTGATCCTTCAGCAGCTTGGACTGCTTCGCGATCTGATCGGCAGTGGTGTCGAGAGTGGTGTTGCGGCTCTCCAGCGCCTCGGACTGCCGCTCCGCGGCCAGTTCGGCGGCGGTCTGGGCCAGCGACTGAGCGCGAGCCTGAGCGATCAGTTGGGGCGAGGACACCCGGCCGGAGTCACGGCTCACGCCGTTGTCACGGTTGTCGAGCGCCGCCAGGTTGAGCCCGCCGACGGCGAACTCGGGAGCCGGTGCGGCGGACGACGAGCGGGTCGCCTGGCCCGCCAGGCCGACGGCCAGGGAGCCGATCGCAAGGGCCGCGACGCCGGTGCGCACCACCCGTGACCGGATCCAGCTGGTCGGCTGCGGCTGAGCCTCATTTCGGCGCACGTGGGTGTCTCCTCGTTCTGCAACAGTGGTCGGCATTCCGAGAACCGGAAACCTGGGTTTACCTTAGCATTTCTTAGGGAGATTCTCAGAATCGGACGTTCCGGGGACACCGGGACGCTCCCGAGGCCACGCAGCCTGTCGCGGGCGTGCCCCGAGCGCCGTCGTCCGACTATCGTGACGAGTGCCTGCCGGGCAGGCGTCGTGACCCAGACGGACGGAGTTGTCGGTGGATCTATTCGAGTACCAGGCGCGGGACCTTTTCGAGGCGCACGGCGTACCGGTGTTGCGCGCAATCGTGGCCCGCACGCCAGACGAGGCGGAGGCGGCGGCACGCTCGCTCGGCACCGCCGTGGTGGTGGTCAAGGCGCAGGTGAAGACCGGCGGCCGCGGCAAGGCAGGCGGAGTCAAACTGGCGCGCACCCCGCAGGAGGCGCGCGACCGGGCGTCCGACATTCTCGGGCTCGACATCAACGGGCACACCGTTGAGCAGGTGATGGTGACCGAGGGTGCCGACATCGCCGAGGAGTACTACTTCGGTCTGCTGCTCGACCGCGCCAACCGCAGCTATCTGGCCATGTGCTCGGTCGAGGGCGGCATGGACATCGAGACGCTCGCCCAGGAGCGTCCCGAAGCGCTGGCCCGCATCGAGGTCGACCCGATCGTGGGGCTGGACGCAGCCAAGGCCGACGAGATCGTGGCCGCAGCCGGCTTCGCCGAGGCCGACCGGGCCGAGGTGGCGCGGGTGCTGGTGCTGCTCGGCGAGGTGTACCGCGACAACGACGCCACGCTGGTCGAGGTGAACCCGCTGGTGAAGACCGGCGACGGAAAGATCCTCGCGCTCGACGGCAAGGTATCGCTGGACGCCAACGCCGCGTTCCGGCACAGCGACTGGACGGAGCTCGCCGACGAGTCCCGCGACGACCCGCTCGAGATCAGGGCCCGCGAGAAGGACCTCAACTACGTCAAGCTCGACGGCAGCGTCGGCATCATCGGCAACGGGGCGGGGCTGGTGATGAGCACGCTCGACGTGGTCGCCGGTGCCGGCAAGGAGTTTCCGGGCCAGCCGACGCCGGCCAACTTTCTCGACATCGGCGGCGGTGCGTCCGCGCAGGTGATGGCGGACGGACTCGACATCATTCTCTCCGACCCGCAGGTGAAGGTGGTCTTCGTCAACGTGTTCGGTGGCATCACCGCGTGCTCCGAGGTGGCCAAGGGCATTCTGTCCGCCCTCGAGATGCTGGGCGAGAAGGCGACCAAGCCGATCGTCGTCCGGCTGGACGGTAACGCGGTCGAGATCGGCCGGCACATTCTCACCGAGGCGGCGAACCCGCTGGTGACGATGGAACTCACCATGGACTCGGCCGCCCGCAAGGCTGCCGAACTGGCCAGCAAGAACTGAAGGGACTCGTTCGATGACGATCTGGCTGGACCAGAACTCCAAGGTGCTCGTGCAGGGCATGACCGGCTCGGAGGGCCGCAAGCACACCCAACGCATGATCGCCTCAGGCACCCGAATCGTCGGCGGCGTCACGCCCGGCAAGGGCGGGCAGACGGTGACCTTCGAAGAGGATCCGGTGACCGTCTACGACTCGGTGGCCGAGGCGAAGGCGGCCACCGGTGCGAACGTGTCGGTGATCTTCGTGCCCGCCGCGTTCACCAAGAAGGCGGTGTTCGAGGCGGTGGACGCCGGCATCGAGCTGGTGGTGGTGATCACCGAAGGCGTGCCGGTCAAAGACACGGCCGAGTTCTTCGAGTACGCGGCCAAGAGCGGCACCACGCGGCTGATCGGGCCCAACTGCCCCGGGCTGATCAGCCCCGGACACTCCAACGTGGGCATCATTCCGGCCAGCATCGCGCCCAAGCCCGGACGCATCGGGCTGGTCAGCAAGTCGGGCACCCTGACCTACCAGATGATGTTCGAGCTGGCCGACATCGGCTTCTCGACCGCGGTCGGCATCGGCGGCGACCCGATCATCGGCACCACGCACATCGATGCGCTCGAGGCGTTCGAGAACGATCCTGAGACCGACTGCATCGTGATGATCGGCGAGATCGGCGGTGACGCCGAAGAGCGGGCCGCGGCCTACATCGCTGAGCACGTCACGAAACCCGTGGTGGGCTACGTTGCGGGCTTCACCGCCCCCGAGGGCAAGACCATGGGCCACGCCGGCGCGATCGTGTCGGGGTCAAAGGGCACCGCGCAGGCCAAGAAGGCGGCGCTGGAGGCAGCGGGGGTGAAGGTCGGACGCACTCCGAGCGGAACCGCGTCCCTGGTGCGCGAGATCATGGAGGCCAAGGGCTGAGTGCGGCTCGGCCGGCGTGAGCAGGAATCGGGGACGGTTCCTCATTCCTGCTCACGCACGTTGAGCAGGAATCGGGGACGGTTCCTCATTCCTGCTCACGCACGCCCGTCAGTTGTCGTTGCGCGGTTCTCGGCTCCTTTGCGCGCGGACGCACCCGCGCAGCGAACCCTTGACTGCGCAACGACGGTCGGACGGGCGTGAGCAAGGATGAGGAACCGTCCCCAGTTTCTGCTCAGCAACGACAGTCGGGACGCGGCGTGAGCAGGAATGAGGAACCGTCCCCAATTACTGCTCGACCGGCCCTCAGGCGAACTGGGTGGCGCGTTGGGCGGCCCGGCCGACGATCGCCTGCCATTGGTTCGCGCTGAAGTCGAACCCGCTGGACGGGTTGGCCAGCAGGTAGACCAGGCGGGTGCCGGTCACCGCGACCGCGACGCGGAAGGTGACCGTCTTGGTGTCGCTGACCCGCTGAGTGACCAGATAGGTGGTGCCCTTCAGCTTCTTGCCGGACGCGTCCACGGCGGTCACCGCATCGTCGCTCACCGTGGCGGTGCGGGTGCGATCGCCGCAACTGGCGAAGTTGCCATCGAGGGTCTTGGCCATCGCCGCAGCTGCGGACGCCTTGCCGAAGGTGTAGACGGCCTGGTCGATGCCGAAGCCTTCGGGTGCCTTCTGGTCGTCGGTCAGCAGATAGATGCGGTGGGCCGAGCGGGTCGAGCCGGTCAGCTTGTTCAGGTCGACGTTCTCGCACTCGCTGCCCTGCAGGTCGGGTGCCTTGGGGTCGGTCGCGGTCCAGGTGCCCTGGCCCGGGGTCACCCGCGGCAGGTCGACGAAGGCCAGCCACCCGAGCGTCGGGGTGGCCGGAGGAGGCGTGCCGATCACCTTGACCGTGGACGGGCAGGTGCCGGTCGCCGCGCTGCACTGCTTGGCCAGTGAGGTCGCCAGGGCCGCGCTCAAACCCGTGACGGACACCGGCGAGCCCGCGTTGACGGAGGCGTCGGTGACGTTGACGAAGCGTCCGGTACGGGTGATCAGCAGGGTGTGCCGGGTGTTGTCGGCGTGCTGGGTGACCAGGGCCGTTGCGGCATCGGCCAGTCCGTCGACCCGGTAGGCGCTCAGAATCACCGCATCACTGCAGCCGGCCGCCTGCGCGAGCAGCGCGTCGTAGGCGGTGCCGGCGGCCTGGGTGTCGGCCATGGCCTGGGCGACCTGAATGAGCGCGCCGCCGTCGCGGTTGGCCGCGTAGCGACGCCCGGCCTCGCCCTGCGGGGCCGCGCCACCCGTGCTGGACAGCTCGATGCAGGCCGGCTGGGCCGCCGGAGAGGCCGTCGCGTCCACGGCGCTCCAGGTGGTCGACTTGCGCAGCTTGGCCAGGTCGGCGGCGGCCAGCAGTTCGGCTTCGCTGACCGGGGCGGTGGGGCTGGGGGACAGGCTCTCGGCTGCGGTCGGCGAGGTCACCGGCGGGTTGGCGGTGGTGCCTGAGCGCTGAGTGCTGAACCACACCACCACTGCCAGCACCAGCACCGCGGCGACAGCAGAGGCGATGATCGTCCACAGCCGGCGCTTCGGATGCCCCTGCGCGCCGTCCGGTTCAACCACCGCGGCCTTCGCCTGCTCCGGATCGAGCGGTGCTGCGGCAGAAGACTCGGCTTCGTCGAGGGGGGGAGGTGAGCTCACGCTGGCGGCCGAGCGGCGGGGAGCGCCGCTGATCCAATCGTCGGCGACCGGTTCGGCCGAGAACCGGCGGCCCGCCTCGGGAGGCTGCAGCGGCTCCGGCAGGGTGGGCGCCGGCGGCGGAATCGGTGTGCTGACCTCGGGTTCGGCGGCCGGGGCCTCGTCGGCGGAGTCGGCAGCCACCCAGGCCCGCGACGGGCTGGGCCCGTCGCTGTCGTCGGCGCTGAGGGAGTCGTCCTTGATCCTGTCGTCGTCGCCGGCCTCAAGGGGCTCCAGGGCGCGCCGAGGGCGTCGAGGGCGTCCGGATTCGATGTCGCTCATCAGGTCCTGTCGTGGTCAACAATGCGGGGGCATCAGTGTCGTGCCGAGTTTAGTGCGGCTGGGCGTGTCCGGCCCACCGCAGGGTCCACGCTGCCCGACGATGGGTGATCATGCCCAGTTCTGCCGAACGTCGCCGCTCCCGCGTCCGCCTCAGCGTGGCGAGGGTCGCCCGACGTGAAGCGGACGCGCCGGCACTCGAGTTTCCGTTGGTGAGCGTCGCCCTGGTGGGCGGCGCTGGGGCCGCCCTGGTCGGCTGGTTGCTCGTCACCGGCCTGGTGATGCTGGGCTGGTTCACCGCCATGGGCCTTCCACTGCCACAGGTGCTCGGGTTCGCCGGTCAGCTGTGGCTGGCGGCCCACGGGGCCGGAGCGATGATCGGCGAACTGCTGGTGACGCTCGCCCCGCTCGGCCTGACGGCGCTTTTCGTGCTGCTGGCCAGGTCACTGGTCGCCCTGACGTTGCGCGCCGCACCCGCGTCGTCCTGGGACGGCTGGGGCGTGCTGAAGGCGTGGGGTCTGGCCACGGTCGGCTACGCGCTGGTCGCAGTAGTGATCGCCCTGGTGTCCGGGGCGGCGCCGCGGGTCGGCTGGGCGCTGCTGGGCGGTGTGGTGATCGGCGGATTGGGCGCCGGCTGGGCGCTGCAGCGACGCCTGCGCGCCCTTTGGCCGCTGCCGCAGTGGCTGCATGGGCTGCCGCGCGCGGTGGTGGCCGGCCTGGCCGCGATGACGGCGCTGTCGGCGGCCGCGCTGATCGTCGCGCTGATCGTCGGCGCCGACCGGGTGGGCCGGATCGAGCACGCACTGGCACCGGACGGCGTGGGCTCCTGGCTGCTGGTGCTCACCCAACTGCTGTTTCTGCCGAACCTGCTGGCGTGGACGGCGAGCTGGATGCTCGGGGCCGGGTTCAGCGTGGGCGTTGGCTCGTTCGTGTCGCCGATGCTCACCAGCGTCGGCCTGCTGCCCGCCATTCCCGCGTTCGGTGCCGTGCCGCAGCCCGGCGGCGGTGGCCCGTGGAGCTACGCCTGGCTGCTCAGCGGCATGCTCGCCGGCGGCGTGGCGGGCTGGCTCGCATCGGCCCGTCCCGCGGTGGGAGGAACGCTGGTGCGGGCGCTGGCCCGCGGGGCCGGCTCGGGCCTGGGCACGGCGGTTGCGGTGGTGCTGATCGGCGCGGCGTCCCGCGGCGACTTGGGCGCCGACCGGCTGGTCGGCTTCGGACCCGTGTTGGTGAACCTGATCTGGCTGGCGCCGCTGCCCATGGTGGCCGGTGGCGCGGTGGCCGCAGGCGTCCACTGGATGCTGAAGGCGCGGCACCTGCCGCCGGCGCCCCGTGCGGTCGGTGCCGACGACACCACCGAGCTGTTCGACCTGCCAACGGACGCGCTGGAGCAGCGGACCGTCCCGCTCGGCCGGCGAAGTTGAGGGTGCCCGCGACGGCGTGCCCAAGCCCGGCGACGCGGTCAAAGGTTGAGTTGCGCGCCCGTTAGGCTGCGCTCATGGCCTACCGCATCGCCGTGCTCGTCTCCGGCACGGGCAGCCTGCTGCAGGCCCTGCTCGATGCCCAGTCCGCGGGCGAACTGCAGGCACAGGTGGCGGTGGTCGGCTCCGACACGGCGACGGCACAGGGCCTGGCCCGAGCCGAGCGGGCCGGGGTGCCGACCTTCGTGCACTCCTATCGCACGGGCGATGACCGGGCCGCCTGGGACGAGGCGCTGACCGCTCTGGTGGCGGCTCACGACGTCGACCTGGTGGTGCTGGCCGGCTTCATGAAGCTGGTCGGGCCGGCCTTCCTGGCCCGCTTCGGGGGCCGCACGATCAACACCCATCCGGCGCTGCTGCCCAGCTTCCCGGGCATGCACGGCCCGCGAGACGCGCTGGCGCACGGCGTCAAGATCACCGGCACCACGGTGTTCGAGGTGGATGCGGGCGTCGACACCGGACGCATCCTGGCCCAGCATGCCGTCCCGGTGCTGGCCGGCGACACCGTCGACACCTTGCACGAACGCATCAAGGTGGCCGAGCGCGCCCTGCTCGTCCACACCGTCAACGACCTGGCCTCGCTCCACCCGCGGGCCGCTCAGGGGGATTCATGACCGACCGGCTGCCCATTCGACGCGCCCTGTTGTCGGTGTACGACAAGGCCGGCCTGGTCGATCTCGGCCGCGCCCTGGCCGACGCCGGGGTCGAGTTGGTCTCGACAGGCTCGACTGCCCGGACGCTGACCGGCGCCGGCATCGCGGTCACCCCGGTCGAACAGGTCACCGGCTTCGCCGAATGCCTGGACGGCCGGGTCAAAACCCTGCACCCGCACATTCACGCCGGGCTGCTCGCCGACCTGAGGCTCGAATCGCACCGCGACCAACTCGCCGAGCTGGGCATCGAACCGTTCCAGCTGGTGGTCAGCAACCTGTACCCCTTCACCGAGACCGTCGCCTCGGGCGCGGGCCCGGACGAGTGCGTCGAACAGATCGACATCGGTGGCCCCAGCATGGTCCGGGCCGCAGCCAAGAACCACCCGTCGGTGGCCATCGTCACCTCACCCGAGCAGTACCCGTGCGTGGTGGACGCGCTGGCGGCCGGCGGTTTCACCCTCGGCGAGCGGCAGGGCCTGGCCACGGTCGCCTTCCGGCACACCGCCGCCTATGACATCGCGGTCGCCGGCTGGCTGGGGGAGCAGTTCCACGCCACCGAGTTCCCGGCCTGGGTGGGGGACACCTGGCACAAGGTCGGCGGGCTGCGCTACGGGGAGAACGCCCACCAGTCCGCGGCGCTCTACCGCCACCCGGGGGGTTCCTCCGGCATCACCGGTGCCCGGCAGCTGCACGGCAAAGAGATGAGCTACAACAACTACACCGACGGTGATGCCGCCTACCGGGCCGCCTACGACTTCACCGAGCCGGCGGTGGCGATCATGAAGCACGCCAACCCGTGCGGCATCGCGGTGGGTGCCGACATCGCCGCGGCGCATCGTGCCGCGCACGCGTGCGACCCGGTCAGCGCGTTCGGCGGCGTGATCGCCACCAACCGTCCGGTGTCGGTGGCGCTGGCCGAGCAGGTGGCCGAGGTGTTCACCGAGGTGCTGATCGCGCCCGGCTACGAGCCAGGCGCGCTCGAGGTGCTGACCCGCAAGAAGAACCTGCGGCTGCTTGAGGCCCTGCCCTACGAGCATCCCGTGCGGCAACTGCAGCCGATCTCGGGCGGCGCACTGTTGCAGCAGCCCGACCGCCTCGACGCCCCCGGCGACGATCCGGCCAACTGGACGCTCGCCGCCGGTGAGCCCGCGGACGACGCGACTCTCGGCGACCTCGCCTTCGCCTGGCGGGCCTGCCGGGCGGTGAAGAGCAACGCGATCCTGCTCGCTCGCGGCGGGGCGTCCGTCGGTGTCGGGATGGGGCAGGTGAACCGGGTGGACGCGTGCCGGCTGGCCGTCGAGCGGGCGGGGGAGCGGGCCGCGGGCTCGGTGGCCGCCTCCGACGCCTTCTTTCCCTTCGCGGACGGTCCCGGCCTACTGATCGCCGCCGGGGTGAGGGCCATCGTGCAACCGGGTGGTTCGGTGCGCGACGCCGAGACCATCGAGGCGGCGCAGTCCGCCGGGGTCACCATGTACTTCACCGGCACCCGGCACTTCTTCCACTGAGCCCGCGGGCCACGTGACACCATCGACATCATGACCGCACCCGCCGAGCGTCCGCCCAAGAGCTTCGCGCAGCAGGTGCTCGGGCAGTGGCCGCTGGCGGCGGTGCTGCTCGGAGCCTTCGCCGGATTGGTGGTCGCGGCCCTCGGTCACTGGCGCACCGGCACCACCCTGATCGGCCTGTCGATCGCCATGGGTGGAGTGTTCCGATTGTTGCCGCAGCGCCGGGTCGGGCTGTTGGCGGTGCGCAACCGCGCGATCGACACCATCGTGCTGCTCGGTGTCGGCATCGGCATCACGGTGCTCTCGTGGTCGGTGCCGGCGCTGCGAACCTGACGTCTTTGTGCCAAGGGCCTGTTCACCTGACCACTGAGCAGAGAAGCTGCTGGTGGAAAAGCCCGCCACTTACGCCTACTACGGCGAAAGTGGCGGGCTTGGCGTCCAACGGGTCAATCGGAGCCGACGTCGACTCGGCTCAGATCAGGCCCAGTTCGGTGACGGCCTTGGCCTCGTCCTGCAGTTCGGCGACGGACGCATCGATCTTGGCGCGGCTGAAGTCGTCGATCTCGAGACCCTGGACGATGCTCCAGGTGCCGTTCTGCGTGGTGCACGGGAACGAGCTGATGATGCCCTCGGGCACGCCGTACGAGCCGTCGGAGGGCACCGCCATCGACACCCAGTCGCCGGCGGGCGAGCCCTTCACCAGGTCGTGCATGTGCTCGATGGTGGCGTTCGCGGCGGATGCGGCCGAGGACGAGCCGCGGGCCGCGATGATCGCCGCACCGCGCTTGGCGACGGTCGGGATGAAGTCGCCTTCGATCCAGGCCTGGTCGTTCACCAGGGCGGCGGCGTTCTGGCCGTTGACCTCGGCGTGGAACAGGTCGGGGTACTGGGTGGCGGAATGGTTGCCCCAGATGGTCATCTTGGTGATCGCGGTGACCGGCACCCCCAGCTTGGCGGCCAGCTGGCTGATCGCCCTGTTGTGGTCGAGCCTGGTCAGCGCGTTGAACCGCTCGTTCGGAATGTCGGGGGCGTTCTTCATGGCGATCAGAGCGTTGGTGTTGGCCGGGTTGCCGGTCACCAGCACCAAGATGTCATCTGCGGCGACGTCGTTGAGCGCCTTGCCCTGGGCGGTGAAGATGGCGCCGTTGGCGCTGAGCAGGTCACCACGCTCCATGCCGGCGGTGCGCGGACGGGCGCCGACCAGCATGGCGAGGTTCACCCCGTCGAAGACCTTGTTCGGATCGTCGCCGATCTCGACCTTGGCCAGGGTGGGGAACGCGCAGTCGTCGAGCTCCATCACGACGCCCTCGAGCGCCTTGAGTGCGGGGGTGATTTCGAGCAGCCGCAGTTCGACGGGTTGATCCGGGCCCAGCAGCGCACCGCTGGCGATACGGAACAGCAGGCTGTAGCAAATCTGGCCGGCAGCGCCGGTGACGGCAACCTTGACGGGTGTGCTCACGGTGGTTCTCTCCTCAGCGACGAGTTCTGACTCTTCACGCTATCAGCGCCGACGGACGCGCGCGGGTGATCGTCACCCGCCGCTCACGCATGGGGAGACCCCGCCGCTCAAGCAGGTGGAGACCCCGCCGGCCGACCCGCCGGGACCCTCGCCGGTCGAGCCTGGAGAGACCAGGGACGTGGGGTCGCGACCGGGGTCTGGACACGCTCGATCAGACCAGGGAACCCCCGCCGGTCGAGTCTGTCGCACGCCCGCTTCGTCCGCCTGGTACAGGGTGAGGAGGTGGCGCTTCGACCGCCCGTTCCATCAAGCCCCGCTGCGTGGCGCCATCCCTTCAGGTCTATTTCTTGTCGGGGCCGCCAGCTAGGTTGCCTGAGGAAGCCCACCCGACAAGGAGCCGTCGTGCAGCGTCGCAAGAGTCTCGCCCTGATCATGATCCTCGCCCTCGTGCTGGGCTGGTTCACACCCGGCGCCCCCGCCCGAGCGGCCGAACGCACCGTCACCCTGGCCGGCAACCTGCAGAGCGAGCTGGGCTGCAGCGAGGACTGGCAGCCGACCTGCACCGCCACCGACCTGACCCAGAAGGGCAGCAGCTACAGCCGCATCTTCACGATCCCGGCCGGCAGTTGGGAACTCAAGGTGGCGATCAACCACTCCTGGACCGAGAGCTACGGCGCCGAGGGCGGCTCGGCGAACATTCCGCTGACCCTGACCACCCCGACCCAGCTGCTGGTCAGCTATGACGACACCACCCATCTGGTCACCATCAAGCCCGTCGACCTGCCCGGGTCGACGACATCGTCCGATCGCCGGCTCGCGGTTGGGTCGCTGCGCGAGGCGCTGACCAAGGAGCGGTTCTACTTTCTGATGGCCGACCGGTTCGCCAACGGCGCCACGTCCAACGATACCGGCGGGCTGACCGGTACCCGGCTGGTCACCGGTCTCGACCCCACCGACTCGGGGTTCTACCACGGTGGTGACCTGAAGGGCGTCACCGACAAACTCGACTACATCAAGGGCCTCGGCACCACCGCCATCTGGTTGACCCCGTCCTTCAAGAACAACCCGGTGCAGGGCTCCGGCAACAACGTCAGCGCCGGCTACCACGGCTACTGGATCACCGACTTCACCCAGATCGACCCGCATCTGGGCACCAACGCCGACATGAAGAAGCTGATCGCCAAGGCCCACGCGAAGGGCATGAAGGTCTTCTTCGACATCATCACCAATCACACCGCCGACATCATCGACTACACCGATCCCGGCACCGGCAACGACGCTTACTCCTACATCGACAAGGCCACCTCGCCCTACCAGACGGCGTCCGGGCGCATCTTCGATGACCGCACGTACGCGGGCATGTCCGAGTTTCCCGAGTTGGACGCCGCCACGTCGTTCCCGTACGTGCCCACGTTCCGCACCGAGCAGGACAAGACGGTCAAGGTGCCCGCGTGGCTGAACGACCCGACGCTCTACCACAACCGCGGCAACTCCACCTTCGCCGGCGAATCGTCCACCTACGGCGACTTCGTCGGCCTGGACGACCTGTTCACCGAGAACCACACGGTGGTCGATGGCATGGAGAAGATCTACTCCGCGTGGGCGGATTTCGGCATCGACGGGTTCCGCATCGACACCGTCAAGCACGTGAACACCGAGTTCTGGCAGCAGTTCATTCCCAACGTGCTCGATCATGCCAAGGCCAAGGGCAACGACGACTTCTTCATGTTCGGCGAGGTCTACGACAGCTCGCCCACCTTCACCAGCCAGTACACGACCACGGCCAAGCTGCAGGCCACCCTCGACTTCGGCTTCCAGAACGCCGCCCTCGGCTTCGCCCAGGGCAAGGCGACCACCGGGCTGCGCGACGTCTACGCCGGTGACGACTGGTACACCGACGCCGACAGCAACGCCTACCAGTTGCCCACCTTCCTGGGCAACCACGACATGGGCCGGCTGGCGTACCTGCTGCGCAGCTCCGGGGTCAGCGCCGGCGACACACTCACCCGGCTCAAGCTGGCCAACTCACTGATGTACCTGACCCGCGGTCAGCCGGTCGTCTACTACGGCGACGAGCAGGGTTTCGCTGGGTCCGGCGGCGACAAGGCGGCCCGCCAGGACATGTTCGCGTCCAAGGTGGCCTCGTACAACAGCGAAGAGGTGATCGGCGGTGCGTCCGGCTCGAAGAACCGGTTCAACACCAATGCCGCGCTGTACCGCCAGATCGCGCGGCTCGCCGCGCTGCGGGCGAAGCATCCGGCGCTCGCCGACGGCGCGCAGATCGCCCGGTACTCCAGCACCGAGGCGGGCATCTTCGCGGTCAGCCGCATCGGCAAGGCCGCCAATCGCGAGTACCTGGTGGTGAGCAACAACGCCACCACCGCCAAGACGGCCACGTTCTCGACCTACTCGCCCAACACCCGCTTCGACTCCCTGCTGGGCGGGGGCGGCGACGTGCGGGCCGACCGGTTCGGACAGGTGTCGGTCACCGTCCCGGCGATGGGCACCAGGGTCTTCCGGGCCACCGATCGCATGCCGGCGGCGTCCGCTGCGCCGGTGATTCTGCCGCTCACTCCGAAGACCGGCGGCACGGTCGGGGGCCGGGCCGAGATCAGCGCCGCGCTGGCCGACACCGGCGCGTTCGCCGAGGTCAGCTTCTATTCCCGTCCGGCCGGCACGCAGGCCTGGCAGCTGATCGGCACCGACGACAACCCCCGCTACCGGGTCTACCACGACGTCAGCACTCTGCCGAAGGGTTCGCTGCTGGAGTACCGCATCGTCGCGAAGGATCTGCAGGGCCGCTACTCCGCCACCTCCACCTACGCGTTCGTGGGCGACGCGGCGTCCGCGCCGAGCACGGTTCTCAACGATCCGCCCGACAAGCAGCCGGCTTCGGTCGGGGTGCCCGGCTCGTTCAACAATGAGGTCGGCTGCCCCGAAGACTGGCAACCCGACTGCGCCAAGGTGCAGCTGACGCTTGACTCCAAGGATCAGATCTGGAAGACCAAGCCCGCCCTGAACGTGCCCAAGGGTGAGTACGAGTACAAGGCGGCGCTCAACGGCAACTGGGACGAGAACTACGGCGTTGGCGGTGCTCGCAACGGCTCGAATCACAACTTCAAGCCGCCCGGCGGTGAGGTCAGCTTCTACTACGACCACGCCACGCACTGGGTGACGAGCACCGCACAGGGCCCGATCCTCACCGCGCCCGGCAGCTTCCAGAGCGAACTGGGCTGCACCGCGGACTGGCAACCCGACTGTATGCGGCCATGGCTGCAGGATCCGGACGGCGACGGCACCTACAGCTGGGCCTCGGTCAAGATTCCCGAGGGCAGCTATGAGTTCAAGGTGGCCCACGGGCTGAGCTCCGCCCAGTCCTACCCGAAGGACAACGTGACCCTGGACGTGCCCGCGGACGGCATGCTGGTCACGATCAGCTACGTGCTCGCCACCCACGAGGTGTCGGTCGCGGTCACCCGGGCGGTTGCGAAGCCCGACCTGAGCGTGGCGAAGGCCGTGCTCATCCGCAACGACCTGATCGCCTACCCGGGCAACGCACTGCCGCTCGGTGCCGATCCGCGCGGCTACACGTGGCGGCTGCACTGGTCGGTCAAGGGTGGCCTGGCGATCGACTCCGACGCGGTCACCGGTGGCCAGGTGGTGAGCCTGACCCGGGACTGGAAGGGCCTCCCCGCGGGTGTGCTGCTGGCAAACCCCGAGCTGGCCGGTTCGGTCGCGCTACGGGTCGACGCCAGAACCGCGGCGAGAATGAAGTCGATCCTGGCCGGCCAGGTCGCCGTCGCGATGTACGACGATCAGGGCAGGTTGGTCGACGCCACCGGGTTGAAGCCGCTGTAGCCGACACCTCACCGGGTGCGGCTCCATGCCCGGACTCATCGATCGGCCGCGCAGTGGGCCAGATCGGTGAATCCGGGCTCAGCCGGTTAGGGTTCCGCAATGACGGCGTACCACGCGGAAGCGTCCGACACCGACGGCAAAGAGGTGCTCAGCTGGCAGGGCTTCGGTGACGCCGGCCGTGAACTGGCGGCCGCCGTGGCGGCCAGCGGCTTTCGTCCGCAGGTGATCGTGGCGGTCGCCCGGGGCGGTCTGGTGCTGGCGGGTGCGCTCGCCTATGCGCTCGGGGTGAAGCTGGCGGACGCGATGAACGTCGAGTTCTACACCGACGTCGCCACCACCCTGCCCGACCCGGTGCTGCTGGCTCCGCTGCTCGACATCGACAGCATCGCGGGCCGCCACGTGCTGGTGGTGGACGACGTGGCCGATTCCGGCCGCACCCTGCAACTGGTGATGGACATTCTGCTGGCCCACGGCGCCGAGGTGCGCACGGCCGTGCTGTACCTCAAGCCGACGTCGGTCTACCAGGTGGATTTCGCCTGGAAGACCACGGACGCCTGGATCGTCTTCCCCTGGTCGGCGCTGCCCCCGGTAACGGTGGGCTGACCGGGTCGGAGCCCGGCCCGCAGGTCAGGGCCGGTTCGATCCCGGGGTTAGGCTCGCCTGGTGACCGAGACCGAGATCACCACCCTGGAGCAGCTGGAGAGCCTGGTCGGCGCGCCCGGCTACCGGGCCGCCCACAAGGTGCGCGACGCGCTGCTCCCGATCGATCGCGAGTGGCTCGCGGCGTCCCCGTTCTGCGTGCTGGCGACCGCGGACGCCGAGGGCCGCTGCGACGCGTCCCCCAAGGGCGACCCGGCAGGACACCTGGTGCACGTGCTGAGCGAGCGCACGATCGCGATCGCGGAACGTCCGGGCAACAAGCGGGTCGACGGTTACCGCAACGTGATCGTGAACCCGCACGTCGGCCTGGTCTTCTTCGTGCCCGGACGCGGCGACACCCTGCGGATCAACGGGCGCGCCCGGCTGGTCAGCGACGCGGACTTCTTCGACCAGCTGGTGGTGAGGGGCCATCACCCGATCCTGGCGCTGGTGGTCGAGATCGAGGAGGTGTTCCACCACTGTGCGAAGGCCTTGATGCGTTCGCAGTTGTGGCAGCCCGAGACCTGGAATCCGGACGTTCTGCCCAGCGTCGCCGCGATCACCAAGGCCGTGGTGCCGAACACTCCCGAGACCCTGGAGCAACTCGAGAGCTACTACGGGCCGTCCTATGCCGCGAGCATCTACCACCAGACCTGAAGCCCGGCGAACGTGCGGCGCCGGGTCGTCCGAACCCAGCCCGGGCGAACGCCGCCCCACGAGGCGATCAACGAAGGTCCGGGACGGATTTCGAGACGATAGGCCGGCGAGTTCCGGCCTTCTGCGGCGACGCGACGCTAGGCGTCCCGGTGCTCGGCGCGTTCGTCGTCCGAGCGCAGGATGCAGAACTCGTTGCCCTCCGGATCGGCCAGCACCACCCACCCGGTGCCCGGGCCGTGAATGCCCCGGTGGTCGGCGAGCTGAACGGCACCGAGGCCGAGCACACGTTCGACCTCGGCATCGCGGGTGCGATCGACCGGGGCCAGGTCGAGGTGCATGCGGTTCTTGACCGACTTGGCCTCGGGGACCTCGATGAAGAGCAGTTCGTGCGATCCGTCCGCCGAGCGGATCACGCACTCTTCATGTCCGGCCTCGTTGGGATCGTCGGGGTCTTCGCGATAGTCGAGCACCCGCGTCCACCAGGTCGACAGTGCATACGCGTCGGAACAGTCGATCGTGGTGTGCGAAACCCGGCTGGTCATTCGCCGAGACTAGCGTGGCGAGCAGCGACCCAATGGCCGGGAGCCGGTCAGTGAAAGATGACGGTGCGCTGCCCGTCCAGCAGAATGCGGTGCTCGGCGAACAGTTTGACCGCGTCGCTCAGCGTGCGCGACTCCTGCTCCTGACCGAGGTGGACGAGCTCGGGCACGTCCACCGAATGGTCCACCCGGCGCACGTTCTGTTCGATGATCGGGCCCTCGTCGAGCTCGGCGGTGACGAAGTGCGCGGTCGCTCCGATCAGCTTGACGCCGCGGCTGTGCGCCTGCCGGTACGGGTTCGCGCCCTTGAAGCCGGGCAGGAATGAGTGGTGGATGTTGATCGCGCGGCCGGCCAGTTGCTCGCACAGGTGCGGGGAGAGGATCTGCATGTAGCGGGCCAGCACCACGAGCTCGATGCCGTGGTCGGCGACCGCCTCGAGCACCCGCGCCTCGAAGCCGGCCTTGGTGTGGGGCAGCACCGCGTGATGCTCGAACGGCACTCCGTAGAAGCCGGCCAGGCCGCCCAGGTCGGGGTGGTTGCTGAGAATCAGCGGCACCTCGATCTGCAGATGCCCGGACCGGGCACGAAACAGCAGATCGTTGAGGCAGTGCCCCATCGTGGAGGCCAGAATCAGCGTGCGCCGCGGACGTCCGACATAGTCGAGCACCCATTCGGCACCCAGCGAGCGGGCGATCGGGCTGACCGCATGCTCGAACACCGACCGGTCGAACCCCGACTGCACCTGCACCCGCATGAAGAACCGGTTCGACTCCGCCGAGCTGAACTGCTGCAGTTCGGTGATGTTGCCGTAGGCCTCGGCGATCGCACCGGTGACGGCATGCACGATGCCTGGCCGGTCGTCGCAGGCCAGCGTCAGCAGCCAGTGGGTCGAGTCGATCACCGGGACAGGCTAGCGGCCGGGCCGGTGGGCGTCCGGCGGACCGTCACGCGTGAACGCGTGGAGGTGCAAATCGGCCGCGGCGGTGGGGTGCGTGGTCGTCCGGGCCGCTGTCCGGTTCTCAGCAACGGTGCAGGCTTTCTGGTTCGGTACCTGTTGTCGTGTTCTGACACGACAACAGGTACGCAAGGTGAAAGCGTGCACCGTTGCGGACAACGGGACGGGCCCGCTCAGAGTGCGGCGATGGCTTCGTTCAGCGTCGCGGACGGACGCATGACCGCCTCGGCCAACGCATCGTCCGGACGGTAGTAGCCGCCCAGATCCGTCGGTGCGCCCTGGACCGCGAGCAACTCGGCGGTGATCACCGGCTCCTGCGCCCTCAGGGTGGCGGCCAGGGAAGCGAACCGCTCGGCGAGCGCCGCGTCTGCGGTCTGCCCGGCCAACTCCTCGGCCCAGAACAGCGCAAGGTAGAAGTGGCTGCCCCGGTTGTCGATGGTGCCCAGCTTGCGGCCCGGTGACTTGTTCTCGTTCAGGAACGTGCCGGTGGCCCGGTCCAGGGTCTCGCCCAGCACCTTGGCGGCGTGGTTGCCGGTGGTCTGCGCGTGCTTCGCGAAGCTCTCGGCCAGCGCCAGAAACTCGCCGAGGCTGTCCCAGCGCAAGTAGTTCTCTTTGAGAAGTTGCTGCACGTGCTTGGGGGCCGAGCCGCCGGCACCGGTCTCGAACAGGCCGCCGCCGTTGATCAGCGGCACCACCGACAGCATCTTGGCCGAGGTGCCCAGCTCCAGAATCGGGAACAGGTCGGTGTTGTAGTCGCGGAGCACGTTGCCGGTGACCGAGATGGTGTTCTGCCCCTTGCGGATCCGCTCGATCGACACCTTGGTGGCCTCCACCGGTGAGGCGATCGAGATGTCCAGTCCGGTGCTGTCGCCCACGATCGCCGGGTCGCCAAGGTAGGCGGTCACCTTGGCGATCAGGTTGGCGTCGTGGGCGCGGCCCTCATCGAGCCAGAAGATCGCCGGATCGCCGGTTGCCCGGGCACGCGTCACCGCCAGCTTCACCCAGTCGCGGATCGGGACGTCCTTGGTCTGACAGGCGCGCCAGATGTCGCCGGGTTGTACAGCATGGTCGATCAGGACGTCCCCGGCCCGGTTGACCACGCGCACCGTGCCGGCCTGCGGAATCTCGAAGGTCTTGTCGTGCGATCCGTACTCTTCGGCGGCCTGCGCCATCAGCCCGACGTTGGCCACCGACCCCATGGTGGAGGGGTCGTAGGCGCCGTGCGCGCGGCAGTCGTCGATGACAACCTGGTAGATGCCGGCGTACGACGAGTCGGGAATCACCGCCAGGGTGTCGGCCTCGCTGCCGTCCGGGCCCCACATGTGCCCGCTGGTGCGGATCATCGCCGGCATGGACGCGTCCACGATCACGTCCGAGGGCACGTGCAGATTGGTGATGCCGCGGTCGGAGTCGACCATCGCCAGCGCGGGCCCGTCCGCCAGCTCGCGGTCGAAGGACGCTTTGATGTCGGCGCCGTTCGGTAGCGCGTCCAGGCCGGCCAGAATGCCGCCGAGGCCGTTGCTGGGGTTCAATCCGGCCTCTGCGAGGTCGGCGCCGTAGCTGTCGAAGGTGGCGGGGAAGAACGCGCGCACCACGTGCCCGAAGATGATCGGGTCGGAGACCTTCATCATGGTGGCCTTGAGGTGCACCGAGAACAACACGCCCTCGGCGGTGGCGCGGGCCACCTGGTCGCGCAGGAAGCGATCCAGCGACTCCGCCCGCATCAGCGTGCCGTCGACCACCTCGCCGGCCAGCACCGGAATGGACGGCTTCAACACCACGGCCTCGCCGCCGTCGGCGGGCACCAGCTCGATGCGAAGCTCGTCGTCGGCCTCGAGCACGACGGACTTCTCGTTGTGCCGGAAGTCGTCGGCGGCCATGGTCGCGACGTTGGTCTTCGAGTCCGCGCTCCAGGCACCCATCGAATGCGGATGCCGCCGGGCGTAGTTCTTGACGGATTCGGGTGCTCGGCGATCGGAGTTGCCCTCGCGCAGCACCGGGTTGACCGCGCTGCCCTTGACCCGGTCGTAGCGCGCCTTCACGTCGGCGTCGTTGTCGGTGGCGGGATTGTCGGGGTAGTCGGGCAGCGCGTAGCCCTGGGCCTGCAGTTCGGTGATCGCCGCCTTGAGCTGTGGCATCGAGGCGCTGACGTTCGGCAGCTTGATGATGTTGGCCTCGGGGGTTGTGGCCAGGGCGCCGAGTTCGGCCAGCGCGTCCGGCAGCCGCTGCTCGTCGGTGAGCCGTTCGGGGAACAGCGCGATGATGCGGCCGGCCAGTGAGATGTCGCGGGTCTGCACGTCGACCCCGGCAGCTGCGGCGTACGCCTGCACGATGGGCAGCAGGGAGTAGGTCGCCAGCAGCGGCGCCTCGTCGGTGTGCGTGTAGATGATGGAGCTCATCGTGACCCTTCCCAGGCTCGGCGGGATTGACGTCAGGAGACTACCAATGCCGGGCCGCGCGCTCAGCCGATGTGCACGGTGAGGCTGCGTCGCCGCGGACCGGAGCCGGGGGTCGCGATTCAGGGGGGCCGCAAGCTCGCACAGGTTGTGGCTGGGGAATCGAGCTGTGTCAGGCTGGACGGATGCCGGCCACCCGCGATGCAGCGTCCGGGCGAGCAGCGCACGGCCCCGCCGACGGCCGCCCGTCCATGCACGAGGGACAGCTGACGATGAGCGCACCGACGGTGCGCGCCCTGATCGCGGAGCAGTTCCCCCACTGGGCCGGCTTCGACGTCACGGAGGTGCGATCCGCGGCCACCGTCAACGCACTGTTCCGGATCGGGGACGGACTGGTGGCACGGTTCCCCGTTCAGGGTGCCGACCCGGCGGCCATTACCGCGCACCTCGCGAAAGAGTGGGCGGCCGCTGACGAGATCGCCGGGGCATCGCCGTTCCCCACGCCGGTGCCGGTGGCGTTGGGCATGCCCGGCACCGGCTACCCGCTGCCTTGGACGGTGCAGACCTGGTTGCCCGGTACGGTGGCCACGCCGACCTCGCACGCCGGGTCGCGCCCCTTCGCCGAGGACCTCGCCGACCTCATTCGTGGGCTGCGTGCAGCGCCCACCCACGGGCGTCGCTTCGCCGGCGACAACCGGGGAGGCGATCTCGCCAGGCACGACCGGTGGGTTGCCGACTGCCTCGACCGCAGCACCGGACTGCTGGACGTTGCTGCCATCGCGGCGCTCTGGGCCCGAATGCGCCGGCTGCCCCGCGCAGCGTCCGATGTGATGAGCCACGGCGACCTGACCCCGTTCAACCTGCTGACGCAGGACGACCGGTTGGCCGGTGTGCTCGACGTCGGCGGCTTCGGTCCCGCGGACCCCTCCCTCGACCTGGTCTGCGCGTGGCATCTGTTGGACGAGGGGCCTCGCGAACTGCTGCGCGCCCGGCTGGGCTGCGACGAGCTGGAATGGCAGCGCGGCCGAGCCTGGGCGCTCGAGCAGGCGCTCGGGCTGGTCTGGTATTACCGGGAGACGAATCCGGCGATGAGTGAGCTGGGCGTGATCAGCCTGCATCGAATCCTCGCGGGGGGCTCCGGTGACGTGGGCGACGCTCGTCCGGGCTGAGCAGCGGCCCCGGGTTGTCGTCGTCCGTTGTGACCCCGCTGACCCGATCTCAGCAGCGGTACCTGTTGTCGGGTCCGGTGCCTGCTTTCGGGTTATGACGCGAAAGCGTGTAGCCAAGGTGACAACGTGTACCGATGCGGAGATCGGCCACCGGGGACGAGCGCGCCCCCGGCCCCCTCGGCGTCCCGGGCCGCTGGGTCATCGGCGTTGATTGTCAGACCCGCTGCCTAGGCTCGCGGCCATGCTCACCACCCTGGCCGTGCATGGTTACCGCTCGCTGCGCGACGTGGTGCTGCCGCTGGCGCCGCTGACCGTGATCACCGGCGCCAACGGCTCCGGCAAATCCAATCTGTACCGCGCCTTCCACCTGCTGGCCGACACCGCGAACGACCGGCTGATCGGCTCCCTGGCTTCAGCCGGCGGGCTCACCTCGGTGCTGTGGGCCGGCCCCGAGCAGATCACCGGGGCGATGCGGCGCGGCGAGGTGCCGATCCAGGGCACCGGCTCCCGCCGAGCGCCGATCAGCCTGCAGCTCGGCTTCGCCGCCGACGAGTTCGGCTACCTGATCGACATCGGCCTGCCGGTGCCGTCGGCCACGATGTTCGCCCGCGATCCGGTGATCAAGCGCGAGCTGATCTGGGCCGGGCCGGTGCTGCGTCCGGCCGCCACGCTGCTGGAGCGCACCGCACGCGGGGTCCGGGTGGCCGCATCGTCCGGACGCGCCGAGCTGCCGATCGGCCTGCCGCCCTGGGCGAGCGTGCTGGACGAGCTGGTCGACCCGATCCACCGGCCCGAACTGACGGCGGTGCGCAACCTGGTGCGCGGCTGGCGGTTCTACGACAGCTTCCGGGTCGATCCCGACGCACCGGCGCGGCAGCCTCAGGTCGGCACCCGCACCGAGGTGCTGGCCGGCGACGGCCACGACCTGGCATCCGCGGTGGCGACCATTCTCGAGTCGGCCTGGGCGGGGCCGTTGCAGCAGGCGGTGGCCGACGCCTTCGACAGTGCGATCACCGTCACCGACCAGGGCGGACGCTTCGAGGTCGCACTCACCCAGACCGGGCTGCTGCGGGCGCTAAGCGCCCGCGAACTCTCCGACGGCACGCTGCGCTATCTGTTGCTGGCGGCGGCGCTGTTCAGCCCCCGTCCACCTGGTCTGATGGTGCTCAACGAGCCGGAAACCTCGCTGCACCCAGAGGTGCTGCCGGCGCTGGCCCGGCTGATGGTGGCGGCGGGGCAGCGCTGCCAGCTCGTGGTGGTGACCCATTCGGCCCCGCTGGTCGACGCCCTGGTCGCGGCCGGCGCTCTGCACCACGAACTGATCAAGCCGTACGGCGAAACCGAGGTTGCCGATCAGGGACTGCTGACCCGTCCGACGTGGCGGTGGGGCACCCGATGAGGGCCGCGATAGCCTCGGGCGGTGAGCGAGTTCCCCCCCGTTTCGTACGTGATGCCGGTGCTGAACGAGCAGGGGTACCTGGCGGACGCGGTCGCCGCCGTGCTGTCGCAGAGCTATCCGGCCGAGCAGGAGCTGGTGATCGCCCTCGGAGCGTCCACCGACGACACCACCGCGATCGCGCACCACCTGGCTGCGGCAGACCCGCGCATCAGTCTGGTCGACAACCCGGCCAACGACATTCCGGTCGGGCTCAACCTCGCAATCGCGGCCAGCCGGCACCCGATCGTGGTGCGGGTGGACGCCCACGCCGAACTGCCGGTCGACTACACCCGAATCATGATCGGCCTGCTCAACGAGACCGGCGCGGTGAACGTGGGCGGGGTGATGCACGCCCGGGGCCGGACGCCCTTTCAGGCGGCGGTCGCCCGCGCGTACAACTCGCCGTGGGGCCTCGGCGGTGGCCAGTACCACGGCGCGAAGCACGCCGGGCCGTCCGATTCGGCCTACCTCGGGGTGTTCCGCCGCGAGGTGCTCGACGAGGTCGGCGGCTACGACGAGTCGCTGCGTCGCGCCGAGGACTGGGAGCTCAACTCGCGCATTCTCGCCGCCGGGCACCTGATCTGGTACACCCCGGACGTCGCCGTCACCTACTGGCCGCGGGCCACCCCGGCCAGCCTGCGCCGGCAGATGTTCGCCACCGGGGTGTGGCGGGGGCATCTGGTGCGCGAGCAGCGCCGGACACCCCTGAAGTACCTGCCGCCACCGCTGGTCGTGCTGGCGCTGAGCGCGTCCGCTCTGGTCACGGTGGCACAGCACAACGCACTGCTGCCACGCCGGGCCGGACGGCGGGCGGCCGCCGTCCACGCGCTGCCGCTGCTCTACGCGGGCGGGCTGGGATTCGTCTCGGCGCGCTCACTCGGTGCCCGGGACGCGCGCGAATGGCTGCTCAACGTGGCGGTGCTGAGCATCATGCACCTGTCGTGGGGTGCGGGCTTTCTGCGCGGGCTGGTCAGCGGTGCCGCCACCACCGTCGACACCTCACGGCTCACGAACCGGTGAGCTGCTGCAGGTAGCTCGCCACCCGCTGCGCGTTGCGTCCGTCGGTGTGGCGGTGGGCGAGGGCGGCGATCCGGGCAGTGTGGGCGCGAGCGCGCTCCAGAGAAGCCGGGTCGGCGTCCAGCCGCTCCAACCGGTCCACCACCCCGTCCCAATCGGTCTGCCAGCGACCGCCGGTGATTTCGGCGTAGTCGAGGTAGAGCCCGCGGGTCGCCACATAGTGCTCCAGGTCGGGCGCCAGAAACACCAGGGGCCCGCCGGTGACGGCGAAGTCGTACAGCATCGACGAATAGTCGGTGACCAGGGCGTCCACACCCCACAGCAGCGGCATGGATTCGGGCAGCAGCGCAGCCGGCGCCAGGTGCACGTACCGCGACGTGTGCCGGTACGAACCGACGCCGAGCGGATGCGGACGAACGAGCAACACGCTGTCGGTGGCCGCGCACCAACTGTCGATCCGCCGCCATTGGTGGGTCGTGGGCACGCCGGGGTCGGGTTCACCGTCGCGCCAGGTCGGTGCGTAGAGCACGACCCGCCGCCCGTTCAGGCCGGGGACGGCGCGCTGCAGCAGCTCGCGTGCGGCCGCGCGACGTCCGGCGGCACTGCCTCGGAACAGCACGTCGGTGCGCGGCTCGCCCAGCACCCGCACCTGCTGGGGGGTCAGGTCGAAGGCCGAGCACATCAGGGGCACGAACGTGTCGGCCGCCACCGGCAGCAGGCTGATCCGGCGAGTGCCGCGCCGGTAGGCCTGGCGCATCACCCGGCGAGCCGCCGGCACCCCGCTCAACGGCCCCAAGGCCAGGGCGGCGGAGGAGTCGGCGTGCAGCTTCTTCAGCGGCGAGCCGTGCCACAACTGCGCGATGGACGCACCCCCGACCGCGTAGCGGTTCACGTCACCGAAGCCGTGGGTGATCACCAGTACCCCCGCCGACGCGGTGGTCTCGAAGCCGGCCGGGCTGTCCTTATCCACCCACTCGATGCCCAACGCACCGGCTCGCCGGGCCTGCTGCTCATCGCCGACCAGCCAGACCAGTCGAGGGGACGGCTGCAGCCGGCGGGCCGCGCGCAGCAGGGCCCGGGCGCCGTCCGTCAGACCGAAAGCGCTGCCGAAGGCCCAGACCCGCGGGTCTCGGTTGCGGAACCGGGTGCGCACGCTGCCGGTCGCGTAGCGGGGCAGCGCGGCCAGCTTGGCGACATTGCCCCTCGCGAACGTGAACGGGCGCGGATCGGTTGCGGACATCGCCGCCACCCTAGCTAGATGGGCCGCTCTTTGGGCGCTGCTGGGTGGGATCCGGGCGCAGCGAGCGCTGATCTATAAACTGTGCCGGTGATCGAGGCGAGCCGATGAATCCTGTCATCAGCAACATGGCGCTGATCATGGTGTTCATCCTCATCGGTGGCGTCTTCGCGGCGGCCGAAATGGCCCTGGTGTCGTTGCGCGAGAGCCAGGTCAAGCAGCTGTCGACCCGCGGCACCCGGGGCAAGACCGTCGCCGCCCTCGCCTCCAACCCGAACCGCTTTCTCTCCGCGGTGCAGATCGGCGTCACCCTGTCGGGCTTCCTGTCCGCGGCCTTCGGCGGCGCGACCCTGGAAGGGCCGCTGTCCGCGGTGCTGATCGGCTGGGGGGTGCCGTCCGGTGCCGCCACGCTGCTCTCGCTGGTGCTGATCACCGTGATCATCAGCTATTTCTCGATCGTGGTCGGTGAGCTGACCGCGAAACGCCTGGCCATGCAGAGCGCCGAGAGCTTCGCGATGGCGCTGGCGCCGCTGGTCAACGCGATCGCGACCCTCGCCCGTCCGGTGATCTGGTTTCTCGGCGTCTCCACCAACGCGCTGGTGCGGGTCTTCGGCGGCGACCCCAGGGCAGGCCGCGAAGAGGTCACCGACGAGGAGTTGCGGGCCATGGTCACCTCGTCGTCCACGCTGGGCGATGAGGAACGCCAGATCGTGGACGAGGTGTTCGCCGCCGGCCAGGTGAGCCTGCGCGAGGCCATGGTGCCCCGCACCGAGGTGGATTTCATCACCGGCGATATGCCAGCCCACAAGGTCATTCGTACCTTTCATGACTCGCCGCACAGCCGCTATCCGGTGATCGGCGAAGACGTGGACGACGTGCTCGGCTTCGTCCACGTGCGCGACCTGTTCGACCTCGACCCGGCCGCCCGCAACGCACCGGTGCGGCAGCTGGTGCGTCCGGTGGTGTCGTTGCCGCACACCATGAAGATCCTTCGGGCCCTGTCGGAACTGCGGGCCGCGAACGCGCACCTGTCGATCGTCCGCGACGAGTACGGCGGCACCGCCGGCATCGTCACCATGGAGGATCTGGTCGAAGAGCTGGTCGGTGACATCTCCGACGAGTTCGACCAACCGGTCGTCGAATCGCCGGCGTCGCCGACCCGCACCGAGCTGGACGGCCTGGAAACCATCGAGGAGTTCGGCGAAACGGTCGGCTACGTGTTGCCGGAGGGACCCTACGACACCGTTGCCGGGTTCGTGATGGCGCATCTGGGGCACCTGCCGGAGCTCAACGACGCCGCGGAGGTGGCGCTCGATCCGGTGCAGGCCGGTGAGGGTGACCCGCAGCTTTTCCGGTTCACCGTCATCGAGCTGGACGGACGACGCGCGGCCCGGCTGCGGCTGGAACCCCTCGGCGCCGTGCCCGAAGCGGGGCAGCCATGACCGAGCAGGATCCGGACGGGTCCCGGCTGCTCACCTCGCCCGAGGTGGGGGAGCTGCTCGGCGCCGCCGTCGAACATGCCGGCGGACGGCTGGTGCGCTGGGCCCTCGACCATGTGGACGCCAATCCGCAGCAGTCCACCACCGCCACCTACAGCGCGACGGTGGCCTGGTCCTACGGCGAGCGCGACGAGCTGCTGGGTGTCAGCGCGCGCGCGTCCGGGCCCGCGGCGACCGACAGCCGGGCCGAGATCTTCGCTGACGGCGAGCGTGAGGTGGCCGTCTGGATCTACCCGGCCGACCCGGACCTGCCCGGGCTGGCCCGGGCGGCCTACACCGAGCAGATGGCGGCACTTCTCACTGAATCGGACGCGCTGGGCCGTCCGGTGGCGGCCGACGAGGTGTCTTTGCGGATGATCGGCTACCGGCCACGGCGGCGGGCGGTGCTCAAGGTCGAGGTCACCGGCCCGCCGGCGGTGCTCTACTGCAGGTGCTGCGCGAACGGGTCTTCGGGGACGTGGTGAAGCGGCACCAGTTGCTGCTCGAGGCCGGCGTGCCGGCGCCGGTGATCGCCGCCACCACCGCCGACGGCCTGCTGCTGTTGCGCAATCTGCCCGGACGTCCGCTGGCCAAGGCGGTGTTCGAGGAGCAGGATCCGTGCACCGCCGAGCAGCTCATCCAGCTGCTGGACGCCATGCCGATGAGCGTCACCCGGTTGGAGCGGCGTCCGCCCTGGTCGGACGCCGTGCAGCACTACGCGCAGATGGTGGCGGCGGCGGTGCCGAGCGCCACCGACAAGCTGGACTGGCTGGTGCAGCAGGTCACCGATGGACTCGCGACGGTTCCGCTGGGCAACGAACCCACGCACGGCGACTTCCACGAGGGCCAGGTGCACGTGGCCGGCGGACGAATAGTCGGCATGCTCGACGTCGACACCGTCGGGCCCGGCCGGCGCGCGGACGACCTGGCGTGCCTGATCGCCCATCTTTCCACGATCCAGCGCATGAACGCCGCGCAGGAGGCCCGGGTGCATCGGCTGATCCGCACCTGGGTGCCGGTGTTCGACACCCGGGTCGATCCGCTCGAACTGCGGCTACGGGCCGCTGCGGTGATCATTTCGCTGGCCACCGGCCCGTTCCGCGGTCAGGAACCGGACTGGGAATGGGAGACCATGCGCATGATCGCCTCTGCTGAGGCGCTGGTGCGGCAGGTCAGCTGAGCGGGTATCCGACAGGTATTGGGGACGGTTCCTTTACCTGTCGGAGCCGCGACAGGTATTGGGGACGGTTCCTTTCCCGGTCGGACTGTCCGGGCGCAGCGAGGCATCAGCGGCCCGGGCTGAGGGGCCTTCATCCTCGAGAGTCGGTGACGGGGAAAGGAACCGTCCCCATTCCCGGTCGGTGGGGGAGTGGGCGACGGGGATAGGAACCGTCCCCATTCCCGGTCGGTGGGGGATAGTGGGCGACGGGGATAGGAACCGTCCCCATTCCCGGTCACCCCCTCGGCCGAACCTGGGACGGGGTCTCGCGGGTCGAGATTTCTGCTCTCGCAGCCCGAGTCATTCCGCCGATGGGCAGCGCTGACAAGGTCGGAGTCCTAGGCTGCGACCATGACCGAATCCCCGCTCACCCTGGCCGGCGACTTCACTGCGCCGAGCCGGCAGGACTGGGAGGCCGAGGTCCTCAAGGTGCTCAACCGGCGCCGTCCCGAGGGCAAGGAACTCTCCATCGAGCAGGCGATGAAGCGACTCACCACGATCACCGTGGACGAGCTCGTCATCGACCCGCTCTACACCAGCGCAACCGACACCGACGCCGACCGTGACCTGGGCCACCCGGGCGTGACCCCGTTCACCCGGGGCACCTCGCTGCGCACCGGAGCGATCCACGCCTGGGACGTCACCCAGCTGCACGAGGATCCCGACGTCGCGTTCAGCAACGCCGCCGCGCTCGCCGACCTGGCCAAGGGCGCGACCTCGCTGTGGCTCCGGGTCGATCCCGACGCCATCGCCGCCACCGACGTCGCTGCCGTGCTGGCCGGGGTACTGCCCGAGCTCGCCCGCCTGCGGGTCAGCAGCCACACCGATCAGTTCGCGGCCGCCGCTGCGCTGGCCGACTTCTGGCGGGCCAGCGGCAAGGCCGCCGAGGTCGGCGGCAGCCTGGGCATTGACGTGCTGGGCCATGCGGCGCGCACCGGCGAGGCGCCCGACTTCGCCGCTCAGCGCGAATGGGTCAGCACATCGGTCACCGAGTTTCCGAAGGCCCGGGCCCTCGCCGTCGACACCCTCGTCTACGACGACGCCGGTGCGGGCGATGTCGACGTGCTGGCCTTCGCGATCGCCACCGCGGTCGAGCACCTGCGCGATCTCGAGCAGGCCGGCATCGGCGCCGAGCAGGTTTTCGCGCAGCTCGCGTTCCGGGTGCCGATCAACGCCGACCAGTTCATGACGATCGCCCGGCTGCGTGCCCTGCGCCGGCTATGGGCGAGGGTAGGTGAGGTCAGCGGCGTCCGGGCGAGCAAGCGCGGAGCCATTCAGCTGGCCGTCACCTCCGGCCGCATGATCACCCGGGACGACCCGTGGGTTAACTTGCTGCGCGGCACCATCGCCACCTTCGCCGGCGCGGTCGGCGGGGCCGAGTCGATCACCGTGCTGCCGCACGACACCGCGTGGGGCCTGCCCACCGATTTCTCCCGGCGGATGGCTCGCAACATTCAACTGCTGGCCGCTGAAGAGTCCAACCTGGGCCGGGTCGCCGACCCGGCCGGCGGCTCCTGGTACGTGGAGAGCCTCACCGACCAGCTCGCCGAACGCGCCTGGAAGCGGTTCCAAGAGATCGAGGCGATCGGCGGCATGGCGAAGGCCCTGGCCGATGGACACATCGCCGAGAGCATCGACGCCACGGTCGCGGCGCGCGCCGTCCGGCTGGCCAACCGGCGCCAGCCGATCACCGGTGTGTCGATGTTCCCCAACGCGAGCGAGCAACCGCTCGAGGTGCGTCCGCGGCCCACCGCGCCCACGTACGGAGGCCTGCAGCCCCGCCGCGACAGCGAGATCTTCGAGGCGCTGCGCGACCGGGTGAACGCCGACGCCGACAAGGCCAAAGTGTTCATGGCCTGCCTGGGTGCACGGCGAGATTTCGGGCCGCGCGAGCAGTTCACGTCCAACGTGCTGCTGGTGGCCGGGCTCGAGCATCCCGCCAGCGAAGGCGGAACCCCCGACGAGATCGTCCAGCAGGTCACGGCCGCCGGCGCCACCACCGTGGTGCTGTGCTCGTCCGCCAAGGTGTACGCCGCCCAGGCGATCGACGTGGTCAAGGCACTCAAGGCGGCGGGCGTCAGCACCGTCCTGATCGCCGGACGCCGCACCGAAACCGGCTCCGATGAGGCCGCGAGCCTGATCGACGGCGAGATCTTCGACGGCATGGACGTCGCCGGCTTCCTGGCCGGCATCCTCGACCAACTGGGCCTCGCCCAGGCAGGAGCGGCACAGTGAGCATTCCTCGTTTCGACAGCATCGAGCTGGGCGATGACGCGTCCCCGGCCGATTCCGCACAGCAGTGGGAGGACCTGATCGACCAGGTGCCGTCCTACAGCAAGGGCTGGCAGACTCCCGAGCACATTCTGGTGCCGCCGGTCTATGACGACGGCGCCTACGCCGGCCTCGACTTCCTGAGCACCTACCCCGGCATTCCGCCGTTCCTGCGCGGCCCGTACGCCACCATGTACGTCAACCAGCCCTGGACGATCCGGCAGTACGCCGGCTTCTCGACCGCCGAAGAGTCCAACGCGTTCTACCGGCGCAACCTGGCCGCCGGCCAGAAGGGTCTCTCAGTCGCCTTCGACCTGGCCACCCACCGCGGGTACGACTCCGACCACCCTCGGGTGACCGGTGACGTCGGCATGGCGGGTGTCGCGATCGACTCGATCCTCGACATGCGGCAACTGTTCGAGGGCATTCCGCTCGACCAGATGAGCGTGTCGATGACGATGAACGGTGCCGTGCTGCCGGTGCTGGCGCTCTACGTGGTGGCTGCCGAAGAGCAGGGGGTGAAGCCGGAACAGCTCGCGGGCACGATCCAGAACGACATTCTCAAGGAGTTCATGGTTCGCAACACCTACATTTACCCGCCCGAGCCGTCCATGCGGATCATCAGCGACATCTTCGCCTACACCAGCGCGAACATGCCCAAGTTCAACTCGATCTCGATCTCGGGCTACCACATGCAGGAGGCGGGTGCGACCGCCGACATCGAGATGGCCTACACCCTGGCCGACGGCGTGGAGTACATCCGGGCCGGTAAATCGGTGGGCCTCAAGGTCGACCAGTTCGCGCCCCGGCTGTCGTTCTTCTGGGCCGTCGGCATGAACTTCTTCATGGAGGTGGCCAAGTTCCGCGCGGCCCGCCTGCTGTGGGCGCGCCTCGTCCGGCAGTTCGGGCCCAAGAACCCCAAGTCGATGTCGCTGCGCACCCATTCGCAGACCTCGGGCTGGTCGCTCACCGCGCAGGACGTGTTCAACAACGTCGGACGCACCTGCCTGGAGGCGATGGCCGCCACCCAGGGCCACACCCAGTCGCTGCACACCAACGCACTGGACGAGGCCATCGCCCTGCCGACCGACTTCTCGGCCCGGATCGCCCGCAACACCCAGCTGTTCATTCAGCAGGAGTCGGGCACCTGCCGGGTGGTCGACCCGTGGGCCGGCTCGGCCTACGTCGAGCGGCTCACCTACGAGCTGGCCCGCAAGGCGTGGGAACTGATCAGCGAGGTCGAGGCCGCCGGCGGCATGGCCAAGGCGATCGAGGCCGGCATTCCCAAGATGCGCATCGAAGAGGCCGCAGCCCGCACCCAGGCCCGGATCGACTCCGGCCGGCAGCCCCTGATCGGCGTCAACAAGTACATCGTCGAGCATGACGAGCCGCCGGAGGTGCTCAAGGTCGACAACGCCAAGGTGCGCGACGAGCAGATCGCCAAGCTGCAGCGGCTTCGTGCCGAGCGCGACGAGGCGGCCACCAAGGCGGCGCTGGAGAAGCTGACCTGGGCGGCCGGCAACCCCGACCCGACCGATCCCGAGCGCAACCTGCTGAACCTGGCCATCGACGCGGCGCGCAAGTCGGCGTCCGTCGGCGAGATCTCGGACGCGCTCGAGCAGGTCTTCGGGCGCTACACCGCACAGATCCGTACGATCAGTGGGGTGTACCGCAGCGAGACCGGACAGAGCACGGGCGTCGAGAAGGCGCGCGGGCTGGTGGAGGAGTTCGAGAAGGCCGAGGGACGCCGTCCGCGCATCCTGGTCGCCAAGATGGGTCAGGACGGCCACGACCGCGGCCAGAAGGTGATCTCGACGGCGTTCGCCGACCTCGGCTTCGACGTCGACGTCGGCCCGCTGTTCCAGACCCCCGGTGAGGTCGCCCGGCAGGCCGTCGAGGCGGACGTCCACGTGGTGGGTGTCTCGTCCCTGGCGGCCGGTCACCTGACCCTGGTGCCGGCGCTGCGGGCGGAACTCGACACGCTCGGTCGCGACGACATGATGATCGTGGTGGGCGGCGTTATTCCGGCGCAGGACTTCGACGAGTTGCGGGCCAACGGAGCGGACGCCATCTACCCGCCGGGAACGATCATTCCCGAAGCAGCGGTGGAGTTGCTGCAGAAGCTGCGGGATCGGCTGGAGGACGAGTAGGGGTTCGGTAGGCGGCTCCGTGGTTGCGTTTGTTCCACGGAGCCGGGGCGCCCCTGTCCCGCCCATGCCGGAGATCGTCGGCACTCGGCTTTTCGGCTGTCGGTTGCCGGTTGGGCCGACGATCCCGCCAACGCCCGACCCACCCGGCCAGGGGCGCCCCGGCTCCGCTTCACGTTGCGTTGCCGCTCGCCCCGGGCGCGTGCGAACTGCCCCGGGTTCGTCCCGCGACCCGGGCCCGCAGCTTCGTCCGCGAACTGGTGAGGACTTACTGGTGGTCATCATCACGTCCTGCCGGCACATCACCGTCATCCCGGCACGCCACCGTCATCCCGGCGAATGCCGGGATCTCAGCCCCGTCGGCTTGCGTTCATGCGGACGCGCGACCGCGGGTTCGTCCTGCGACCCGGGCCCGCAGCTTCGTCCGCGAACAGGTGTGGACTATTGGTGGTCATCCTTACGTCCTGCCGGCACATCACCGTCCTGCCGGCACACCACCGTCATCCCGGCACACCACCGTCCTCCCGGCACACCACCGTCATCCCGGCGAATGCCGGGATCTCAGCCCGTCGGCAGGCGGTTGTCGGCTCTCCACCGTCATCCCGGCGAATGCCGGGATCTCGGCTCGGGTCTGGAGGACGCCTACGGGCCGGAACCCGGTTCTCATTCGGTTCACCGCCACCCGGGGCGAGCAGCGACTTCCCGCGCGCGACGGGCCACAGGGCGTCCAGGGTCTGAAAAGGTGGGTACATGCGTAGGTTGACGCCGGCCCAGCTGGCCGAGCAGGTGATGGCCGGCTCGCGGCCACACATCGCACGGGCCATCACCCTGGTCGAATCGTCCAGGCCAGACCACCGTGACAAGGCGAAACAGCTGCTGCGGCTGCTGCGGCCGGCCAGCGGCAAGTCCGTGCGGGTCGGCATCACCGGGGTGCCGGGGGCGGGCAAGTCCACGTTCATCGATGCCCTGGGCGTGCGGCTGATCGACCAGGGGCACCGCATCGCCGTGCTGGCGGTCGACCCGTCGTCCTCGCGAACCGGCGGCTCGATCCTGGGCGATCGCACCCGCATGGCCGCGCTGACCGAATCCGAGAACGCGTACGTACGCCCGTCGCCGTCCGGGGGGCATCTGGGCGGCGTGGCGCGGGCGACCCGCGAGTCGATGATCGTGATGGAGGCCGCCGGCTTCGACGTGCTGCTCGTCGAGACCGTCGGGGTGGGCCAGTCCGAGGTGGCCGTGTCGGGCATGGTCGACACGTTTCTGCTGATCACCCTGGCCCGCGCCGGCGATCAGCTGCAGGGCATCAAGCGCGGCATCCTCGAAATGGCGGACGTGATCACGGTCAACAAGGCCGACGGCGACCACGAGGGCGAGGCCCGGGTGACCGCCCGCGAGCTGACCATCGCGATGAAGCTGATCAGCTCCGACCCGAACGCGCGGCGTCCACCGGTGCTCACCTCGTCGTCCTACACCGGCAAGGGGTTGGACGAGGTGTGGCAGGCGGTGCTCGATCATCGCGGCTACCTGGAGGAGCATGGCGGCCTCGAACCCCGGCGGGCCAAGCAGCAGATCGAGTGGCTGTGGTCGCTGGTCGAGGGCGAGGTGCTGGACGGCGTCCGCAACTCGCCGCGGGTTCGCACCTTGCGGACGGGCATCGAGGCCGAGATCGCCGCCAACGAACTGTCTGCACTGGAAGGGGCCGAAGACCTGGTGCGGGCCTTCGTGGCGGACGTGCCGGTGCTCTGGCCGGCGCCTCCGGTCAACGGCGTCGACACCACCGGTTGAGCAGTACGTGAGCAGTATTCGGGGACGGTTCCGCATTCCTGCTCACTGACGCGTCAGTGAGCAGGAATGCGGAACCGTCCCCGAATACCGCTCACGCTCCGGTGCCGTCACAAGCCCTACGCTGCCTCGCATGGTCAAGCCGTTCGCCGAGGTCACCTCGCGCACCCAGGTGAACCGGCTGCGCCGGCTGGCGCGGGAGGCGCTGCCGGCCTGGGGGTTGGGGGACGCCTCGCTCACCCTGCTCAACCACGGCTACAACACCACGTTTCGCGTGGACCTGCCGGACGGTGGCCGCTTCGCCCTGCGGGTCAACACCCAGCCGCACAAGACCGCTGCGCACCTTCGGGCCGAGGTGGCCTGGCTGGCCGCACTGAGCGCCCAGACCGGCCTGCGGGTGCCCACGCCGCAGCCCACCACCACCGGCACCCTGTCCGCCGCCGCGCCCAGCCCCGACCACGGCCGCGCCCTGCCGCTGGTGCTGTTCTCGTGGCTGCCCGGACGCAACCTGGGCGAGCGTTGGACGCGCACCCAGGCCCGCGCCGTGGGGGCCGCCATGGCCGGGCTGCACGACCACGCCACCGGTTGGACGATGCCCGCCGACGCCGAGCTGCCGCTCTTCGACGACGTGCTCACCGATCTGCCCAACCGGCTCGCCGACCACCCAGCGCTGGACGCCGAGGCGCGCCGGGTGCTCACCGCGGCGTACGAGCGCGCCCAGCGGCTGCAGGACGAGGCCTTCGCCGGCGCGACGATCATCCCGCTGCACGCCGACCTGCACGGCCACAACCTCAAATGGCACGACAGCAGGCTCGCCGTGTTCGACTTCGACGATGCCGGCCTGGGCGTTCCCGCTCTCGACCTGGCGATCAGCGCCTACTACCTGCGCGACGACCAGGCCTCCGAACAGGCTCTGCTGGCCGGGTACGCGTCCGTCCGCCCGCTGCCCAGCGTCACGCCCGAGCAGTTCGAGGCCATGGTCGCCGGACGCAACCTGCTGCTGGTCAACGACCTGATCGACCAGCCCAACGCCGACCTGCGGGCGATGGTGCCGGGCTACGTCGCGACGTCCGTCACCAGGCTGCGGCACTGGCTGCGCACCGGAGTTTTCCGTCGCGAGCCGGTCGCCGAACCCGCCAGAACCGAGTGAGATAACAACTCGGTCACACCGGGGCCGAAGGGCCCCTGATCGCGCGACGAGCGGGCGTCCGATGGATATCGTGAACTCAGTCCGGGGGCAGACCAGTGCCTCCGCATCATCTTGCTCAGGAGGCAGGTTCGTGAAGAAGTCCCTGACGGCACCGGTGGTTCTCGGTGCTCTCGCCCTCGCCCTCGGTGGTTGCGCCACCCCGCCGGCGGCCACCAGCGCCGCCCCCACTGCGACGGCGGCCACGTCGGTCGCGCAATCCGACTTCAAGGCCTGCATGGTCTCCGACGCCGGCGGTTTCGACGACAAGTCGTTCAACGAGACCGCCTACGCCGGCCTGACCAAGGCCGTCGCCGAACTGGGCGTTCAGAAGGCCGAGGTGCAGTCCCAGGTGGCGGCCGACTACGCCAAGAACGTGCAGGCCATGGTCACTGCCAAGTGCGACATCATCGTCACCGTCGGCTTCGCGCTGGGTGATGCCACCGCCGCGGCCGCCAAGAAGAACCCCGACATCAAGTTCGCCATCGTCGACTTCGCCTACACCGACGAGGACGGCAAGAACATCGCCGAGAAGAACGTCAAGGGCCTGGTGTTCAACACCGCCGAGCCGTCCTTCATGGCCGGCTACCTGGCCGCCTCGCTGTCGCAGACCGGCAAGGTCGGCACCTTCGGTGGAGCCCCGTACCCGTCGGTCACGGCATTCATGGACGGCTACGCCCGCGGCGTCACCCATTTCAACGAGCAGAAGGGCAAGAAGGTCGCGGTGCTCGGCTGGGACGTGGCCAAGAAGGACGGCACCTTCATCGGTGGCCAGGATCCCTTCGGTGATCTGAGCGGCGGCAAGAAGTCCGCCAGCAACCTGGTCGCCCAGGGCGCCGACATTCTGCTGCCAGTCGCGGGCCCTGCGGGCGAGGGCGCCCTGCAGGTGGCCAAGGCCAGCAACGGCAAGGTCGGCTCGATGTGGGTCGACACCGACGGCTGCATCAGCCAGGAGCAGTACTGCGCCGTGATCCCGACCTCGGTCGGCAAGGCCATGGACGTGGCCGTGTTCGAGGCGATCAAGGCGGCCAAGGACGGTTCGTTCAGCAACGAACCCTTCGTCGGCACGCTTGAGAACGGCGGCGCGTACCTGGCGCCGTTCCACGAGTGGGATCCGAAGGTCAGCGCCGAGACCCGGGCCGAGCTCGACAAGATCAAGGCCGACATCATCGCGGGCACCATCAAGACCTCCGCGTGAGCCTGTGACGAGTGGAAAGGGGGGCGCGGTCGCGCTCCCCTTTCTTCGATTGCGCAGCGTTGCCGAAGTCTTCTGTTGAGCGTGGCCGCCGCAGCCAGGACGCCCGGAGGGGGCTGCGCAGCAGGCGAGGATCGGTGGATCCGGGCTTAGCTTTGAAAGGAGCGGTGTGGAATGATCCGGCCTGTGGCGGACGAAGCTGAGCACGGTACCGGCCTGCAACTGAAGTCGATCACCAAGAGGTTCGGCACGTTCGTCGCCAATGACGCGGTCGACCTCGACATTCGGCCGGGCGAGATCCACTGTCTGCTGGGCGAGAACGGCGCGGGCAAGTCGACGCTGATGAACGTGCTGTACGGGCTGTACCAGCCCGACGGCGGCGAGATCGTGATCGACGGCGCCGTGCAGCACTTCGCCAACCCGAAGGCCGCGATGGCCGCCGGCATCGGCATGGTGCACCAGCACTTCATGCTGGTCGAGGTGTTCACTGTCGCCGAGAACATGATCCTGGGGCGCGAACCGGGCCTGGTCGTCGACCTCAAAGCGGGCCGGGCGACCGTCCGTGAACTGTCGGCCCGTTACAACCTGCCGGTCGATCCGGACGCCGTGGTCGAGGATCTGCCGGTCGGCGTGCAGCAGCGCGTCGAGATTCTCAAGGCACTGGCCAACGACGCCGCGTACCTGATCCTGGACGAGCCCACCGCCGTGCTCACCCCGCAAGAGATCGATGAGCTGATGGTGGTGCTGCAGCGGCTACGTGATGAGGGCAAGGGCATCGTGTTCATCACCCACAAGCTGCGTGAGGTGCGCGCCATCGCCGACCGCATCACCGTCCTGCGGCGCGGACGGGTGGTCGGCCGGGCAGAGCCCGGCACGTCCGAGAACGAACTGGCTCAGCTGATGGTGGGCCGGGCCGTCGACCTGACCGTGAGCAAGCAGCATGCCGAGCCGGGGCCCGTCCGGCTCGAGGTCGAGAACCTCACCGTGACCAACTCGGCCGGTGCCGTCGTGGTGGACGGCATCAGCTTCGAGGTGGCCGGCGGCGAGATCCTGTGTGTCGCCGGGGTGCAGGGCAACGGGCAGTCCGAGCTGGCCGACGCGCTGCTGGGCAACCTGCCGGTGCTGTCCGGCAGCGTCCGGCTGGACGGGCACGACCTCACCGACGGCACACCGAAGCGGGCGATCATCGCCGGCATGGGGTTCGTGCCCGAGGACCGCCAGCACGACGGGTTCATCGGCAGCTTCACCATCGCCGAGAACCTGGTGCTGAACCGGTTCGACCGGCCACCGTTCGCCAAGGGTGCTGCGCTCGACCTCGAAGCCATCAACGGCAACGCGCTGCGGCTGCGCGACGAGTTCGACATCCGCACCCCCGAGGTGCAGAACCTGGGCAGTTCGCTGTCCGGCGGCAACGCGCAGAAGGTGGTGCTGGCCCGCGAGCTGAGCCGCGAGCTCGCCGTGCTGGTGGCCTCGCAACCGACCCGCGGAGTGGACGTCGGCGCCATCGAGTTTCTGCACAAACGCATCGTCGCCGAACGCGACAAGGGCACCGCGGTGATGTTGGTCAGCACCGAACTCGAAGAGGTCGAGGCCCTGGCCGACCGGGTGCTGGTGATGTACCGGGGCCGGGTCGTGGGCATCGTCGGGCCGGACACCCCCCGCGACGTGCTGGGCATGATGATGGCGGGGTGCTCATACGACGAGGCGGTGGCGCTGGCCGCGGCGGCGCCCACCGAGGGAGGGGATCGCTGATGGCTGAGCCGGAGCCGCGCACCAACCGGTTGCGCGCGTGGGCGAGCGCCCGCTGGCGTGACTGGACGATCACCCTGGCCGCGTTCGTGCTGGCGCTGATCGTCGGTGCGATCCTGATGATCGTCGCCGACCCCGAGGTGGCCGGCAACTTCGCCTACCTGTTCACCGCGCCCGGCCTGGCCCTGGGTGCTGCCTGGACGAAGGTCAGCACCGCGTACAGCGCCCTGCTGATGGGCGCGGTCGGCTCGCCGTCGGCGCTGGCCGCGACCACTGCGGCTGCGGCGCCGCTGATCTGCGCGGGCCTGGCGGTCGGCCTGGCGTTCCGGGCCGGCCTGTTCAACATCGGTGCGCAGGGCCAAGCCGTGGTGGGATCGATGGCGGCCGCCTGGGTGGGCTTCTCGCTTCCCTTGCCGCCGGTGATCCACCTGATCGTGGCCGTGCTGGCCGGATTGATCGCCGGCGCACTCTGGGGCGGCGTAGTCGGCTGGCTCAAGGCCAGAACCGGTGCCCACGAGGTGATCGTGACGATCATGATGAATTACATCGCCTCCGGTTTGCTGGCATGGGCGCTGACCACGTCGGCGTTCCAGCGTCCGGGGCGCAGCGACCCGATCTCGCCCGAGGTGGCCGGATCGGCGACGTTCCCCCAGATCTTCGAGCAGCTGCACGTGGGCTTCTTCGTGGCGTTGGCCGCCGCCCTGGTGGTGGCCTGGGTGTTGGACCGTTCGGTGCTCGGCTTCTCCATCCGCGCGGTGGGCGCCAACCCGCATGCCGCCGGCACCGCCGGCATGAACGTGGGCGCCACCACCATCATCACGATGGCCCTGGCCGGTGCGCTGGCCGGCCTGGCGGGCGTGATGGCCGCCCTCGGACCGTCCGTCAACGGGGTTCCGACGCCGCTCTCCGAGGGGCTGGTCGGCACGGTCGGATTCGACGCCATCACCGTGGCCCTGCTGGGCCGGTCCAAACCGGTCGGCATCGTGTTCGCCGGGCTGCTGTTCGGCGGCCTGAGCGCCGGCGGCCTGGCCATGCAGAGCGTCGCGCAGACGCCGCTCACCCTGACCCTGGTGCTGCAGGCCCTGGTGGTGCTGTTCGTGGCGGCCCCCCAGCTGGTGGCCACGCTGGTGCCGTTCCTCAAGGCGCGCAAGGGCTCGGTCTCGCTGACGGGAGCCGACGCGTGAGCAGCGTCCACGACGCCCATGTGCCCAGCCTGAGCGACGCCCCGGAGCAACTCGACTTCACCGTCGTCGAATCCCGGGACGCCCGGCGCGCCCGGCTGTCGACCGGCGCCCTGATCGGCGTGGTCGGACTGGTGCTGGCAGTACTGGTGTTCAGCACCAGCGGCGTGGCCCGGTTCGCACTCTCGGACGCGTTCGCCGACGTGCAGTTGCCCACCATCGAACTGCCGGGTGCGCCGGTGGTCGCGGTGTGCGCCGTGCTGTGCCTGCTGGCCGCGGCCGGTTTCATCTCCGGACGGCTGCCCGGCCGGTGGTCGATGCTCGCCGGCATCGTGGCGGGCCTCGCGGTCACGCTGGGCTTTCTGACCTGGGCGGCGGCCGGCAAGGACCTGCCGTTCCCGGTGGCGAACCAGCTGGCCGGCACCGTGTTCACCGCAACCCCGCTGATTCTGGGCGCCCTGTGCGGCGTGGTCGGCGAGCGCTCAGGTGTGGTGAACGTGGCGATCGAGGGCCAGTTTCTGACCGCCGCCTTCGCCGCGGCCATCGTCGGTTCGGTGACCCAGTCGATTCCGGCGGCGCTGTTCGCAGCCGTGTTGGCCGGGGTGCTGATGGCGTCCGTGCTGGCCGTCTTCGCGATCAAGTACCTGGTCGACCAGGTGGTGCTGGGCGTGGTGATCAACCTGCTGGCCTCGGGCATCACCGGCTTTCTGTTCGATCAGCTGGTGCAGCCCAACTCGCGGGTGTTGAACAGCGCCCCGACGATGGACCCGATCCCGATTCCCCTGCTCGCGGAGCTGCCGTTGATCGGTCCGGTGCTCTTTCAGCAGACCATCCTGGTGTACCTGGCGATCGTGTCGGTCGTGGTGGTGTGGTTTCTGCTGTTCCGCACCCGGTGGGGGCTGCGCGTCCGGGCGGTGGGCGAGCATCCCGAGGCGGCTGACACCGTGGGCATCTCGGTCAAGCGGGTGCGCTGGCAGGCCGTGCTGGTCGCGGGCATCTTCTCGGGTCTGGGTGGTGCGTTCTTCACCGTCGGCTCGGTGGGCATCTTCAGCAAGGACCTGACCGTCGGCAACGGCTTCATCGCGCTGGCAGCGGTGATCATGGGCCGCTGGCACCCCGTGCTGGCCGCCACCATGGCGTTGTTCTTCGGCTTCGTGGTGCAGATGGCCTCGCAGTTGCAGACCCTGAACACCCCGGTGCCCAGCCAGTTTCTGCTGATGCTGCCCTACATCGCCACGATCATCGCGGTCGCCGGCCTGATCGGACGAACCCGTGCCCCCGCAGCGGACGGCATCCCGTACACGAAGTGACGATGAGCCGCGAAGCGGGTCATCGGGCCGTCATTTCGGCGGCCCCGTCATCCAGGCGAATGCCGGGATCTCCGCCTCATCGTGTCGTCATTTCGGCGGACCCCGTCATCCCGGCGTTCCTCGTCATCCCGGCGGCCCCGTCATCCCGGCGAATGCCGGGATCTCCGCGTCCTCGTGTCGTCATTCGGCGGACCCCGTCATCCCGGCGTTCCTCGTCATCCCGGCGCACACCGGGATCTCTGCGCACATCCCTGCTCACGTGGGGTTCCGCGGAGTGGGGGTGCACCCCGTCCCGCCCCGGGCAGCCTCACCGGCTCCGCAAGCTCCGCCGCTGAGTTGCCCGACGCCCGACCACACCCTGACGGGGTGCACCCCCACTCCGTTTCATGGTTGCGTCCGGCCGCTGTTCGCTTGTTGAGACCGAGATCCACCGCTGGTCGAGCGTGTCGAGACCCGGTATCCACCGCTGGTCGCGCGTGTTGAGAACCCTGATGTCGACAAGCTCACTCATCGGCACCCGCTACCGCTGCTCGAGACCTCCGGTCGGACTCGCTAACCCATCCCGGTGACCCAACGCTGGCGAGGCCCCTTGCCCTGGCCTCCTGATCTCGACAAGCTCGACCAACGACCCATTACCCGGTTGAGGAAGGAACTGCGGTGAGCATCGACTGGGACGCCCTCCGCGTCCGCGCGCGCGAGCTGTGCACGCACGCCTACGCCCCCTACTCCGACTTTCCGGTCGGCGCGGCCGCCCTGGTCGACGACGGACGGATGGTGGCCGGTTGCAACGTCGAGAACGCCGGTTACGGGGTCACCTTGTGCGCCGAATGCGGCCTGATCAGCGATCTGGTGGCAACCGGCGGCGGACGCCTGGTCGCCTTCGCCTGCGTCAACGCGCTCGGTGAGCCGCTGATGCCCTGTGGACGCTGCCGGCAGCTGCTCTACGAGTTCGGGGGCGACGATCTGCTGCTCGACACCCCTCAGGGCATCTGGCCGATGAGCCGGGTGCTGCCCCAGGCCTTCGGTCCGGACGACCTGACCCACGTCACGGGTCGCTGACCACGAGGCGCTCGTCCAACTATTTGGGGCTCGCGGAGCTCGGCGAGCGGCAAGTAGTTAGGCGAGCGCCAATGCCGGGGACCGGCGCGACCACCCGTCAGGCGATCAGGATGCGCACCGGGTCGCTGACGTCGCCGCGGCCGTCCAGGGCTGACCAGGCGGCCTGCAACACCTCGACCGCGGCCAGCAGCTCCGGGACGGGGCGGGTGTACGGCAGCCGCACGAAACAGGCCAGCCCGCCGTCCGGGGCGAACACCGAACCCGGCGTGATGATCAGCCCCCGCCGCTCGGCCTCGATCGCCAGGGCCGACGCGGCCGGACGAGGCAGTTCGCACCACAGCGACAAGCCGCCCGTGGGCAGCCGGAACCGCCAGTCGGGCAACCGGCGTCGCAGTTCGGCGGCCATCGCATCGCGTTGCTCGCGCAGCCGCTCACGCTGGGGGGCGGCGTCGGCGTCGGAGCCGGTCAGCAGCCGGGTGAGCACCAGTTGCTCCAGGATCGGTGCCCCCAGGTCGAGGCCCAGCCGGGCGCCGATCAGCCGCGGCACCAGGGCCGTCGGCACCCGCAGCCAGCCCACCCGCAGGCCGCCCCAGTAGGCCTTGGACGCCCCGCCGATGCTGATCGTGGACGGCGCGTGCGCCGCGAACGCCAGGGGTTCGGCGGCGTCGTCCAGCCGGAGGGCGGCGTGGCTCTCGTCCACCAGCGGGACGGTTCGCGTCGCGGCCAGCGCGGCGGCGACCAGGTGTCGCTGATCGTCGGGCATCAGTAGGCCGGTCGGGTTCTGATAGTCCGGAATGAGGTAGGCCACCCGCGGCGACGCCTGTCGCAGCGTGCTGACCAGGGCGTCGAGGTCCCAGGCGTGCGGGTCCACCGGCGTGCTCACCACGCGGGCCCCCGCCCGGCGCAGCGACTGGACCGCGTTGGGGTACACCGGTGATTCCACCAGCGCCCGGTCGCCGGGGCCGACCAGCGCCTGTGCCGCGGCCGCGATCGCCGCGATCGCTCCCGAGGTGACCAGAATCTGCTCGGGATCGGTGGGGACGCCGCGACCGGCGTACCGGGCGGCGATGGCTGCGCGCAGTTCGGGCAGGCCGAGCGGAAAGTACCCGTGACCGGTCAGATAGGCGGGCAGCTCGTCCACCGCCCGGGCGTAAGCGCTGGCCAGCCCGGGTGCGGACGCGGGCGCGGCGCAGGTCAGGTCGACCGTCGAATCGCGGTCTGGCTGGGGCAGCAGGGCGCGATCACGGCCACGTGCGGTGCCGCCGGGCACCTGAGTCCACGTGCCCGAGCCCTGCCGCGCGGCCGCGTAGCCCGCCTCGCGCAGCGTGCTGTAGGCCCGGGTGACGGTGGTGCGCGACAGGCCCAGCGCTGCGGCCAGCTCACGCTCGCTTGGCAGGCGCAGGCCGGGCGAGAGGCGTCCGTCGGCGATCAGGCGAGCCAAGGCCGAGGCCAGCCCGGCGAAGGCGGGGGAGGGCAAATCACCCACCAGCAGGGCCAACCGGCCGGCAGAGATCGCAGCGATCACCAAGCCACTGTCGCACGATTGGCTCTTTGCGACAAGGCCACTTCATGTCAGGGTGGTCGCCATGAGCGCACGTTCCCACGAGATCTCCAATCTCGGGCCGATCGGCCAACTGCGCACCGGACGGGTGCCCCGCCGACTGGTGCAGCTGCTGGCCGGTCTGGCCCTGTTCGGGTTCTCGATCGCGCTGATGGTGCGCGGTGCGCTCGGACTGGCGCCGTGGGACGTGCTGCACTCCGGCATGGTGCGCTGGCTACCGCTCACCCTGGGTCAGGCGATCGTGCTGGCCAGCTTCGTGGTGCTGCTGCTGTGGCTGCCGCTGGGGGAGCGTCCAGGCATCGGGACGCTGGCCAACGCGGTGGTGATCGGTCTGGTCACCGACGCTTCGCTGAACGTGCTGCCGGTACTGGACGGGTGGCTGCCCCGCGTGTCGCTGCTGGTGGCGGGCGTGGCTCTGAACGGGTTGGCCGGCGCCGTGTACATCGGTGCGCAGCTGGGCCGCGGGCCTCGCGACGGGCTGATGACTGGCCTGGCCCGGCGCACCGGACGCAGCCTGCGCCTGGTTCGTACCCTGCTCGAGGTGGTGGTGCTGGCGGCCGGGTTGGCACTGGGCGGCGTTGCAGGCGTCGGCACGGTGCTGTTCGCGCTGGCCATCGGTCCGCTGACGCAGTTCTTTCTGCCCTGGGTGATGGTGCGCGAGGGCGATTCCGGGGTGGCCCCTGCCGACGTCAGGGTGTGAGGGTGCAGCACGGACGGACGACGCACGGATCGTCCGCCCCGAGTTGTCCGACGAACGCCACCGGCATGGACGGACGTCCGCACGGGTTCCGTCCACTCTGCTGCCCGCAGTGCGACTCTGCTGCCTCTGCACGGGCAGCAGAGTGTTCGTACGGGCAGCAGAGTGCTGTCAGGGCTGGTGCGCGAAACCCTGTGACCGCTCCTGAGCCCCCTATTTGTGCGTGAAGCCGGGCAGCCAGCCGTTCCAGCTCAGCGTGTAGCCGAAACCGTGGGCGACGATGTAGCCGATGCCCAGCAGCACGGCCAGCAGCACCACCGCGAACAACAGCCCGGCGATCACCTTGCCGGCCGGGTTGGCCCCACGATCGGGTAGGTCGCCGTTGGCCCACGCGATCGACTTGACGCCGAGCGCGAACAGGATCGGCAGGCCGGAGCCCAGCAACAGGCCGGCGAGCAGTACCCGCCAGGCGCCATCCAGTGCAGCGAGCCACATCAGACCGACACCTCCGGCTGCTTCTGCTTCTTCTTCTTGGCGTCGTCCCACTCGTCGTTGACGTTGTGGTGACCGATCGGCTCCTTGCGCGAATGCACGAACATGTAGGTCGCGGCGCCGCACAGCAGCAGAACGATGACCGCGGAGCCGTAGCCGGCCCCCAGAGCATTGCCGATCACGAACATCAACGCGGCGACGGCGCCCGCCGAGGGCAGCGTGGTCAACCACGCCGACGCCATCCGGCCCGCCACCCCCCAGCGCACCTGCGCGCCCGGACGTCCGACGCCGGAGCCGAGGATCGAACCGGTGGCCACGTGGGTGGTGGACAGCGCGAAGCCCAGCTGGCTGGAGGCCAGGATCACGGCGGCCGAACTCATGTCGGCGCTCATGCCCTGCGGCGCCTCGATCTCGACCAGCCCCTTGCCCATGGTGCGGATGATGCGCCACCCGCCCAGGTAGGTGCCCAGGGCGATGGTGAACCCGCAGGCGAGCTTGACCCACAACGGGACGGCGTGGGTGTCGGTCCACTGACCCGAGGCGATCAGGGCCAGCGTGATGACGCCCATCGTCTTCTGGGCGTCGTTGGTGCCGTGCGACAGCGACATCAGCGACGCGGCGCCCACCTGCCCCCAGCGGAAGCCACTGGTGCGGTACTTCTCGGTGAGGCTGGCGGCCACCTTGAACACGAAGTGCGTGCCGACCATCGCGACGATCATCGCGATCGCCGGTGACATCAACGCCGGAATGATCACCTTGCCGATGACACCGTCCAGCTTGCCGTCGGCGCCGACCCAGCGCACCCCGCCCCAGCCGAGCCCGGCGAGGGTGGCGCCGATCAGGCCACCGAACAGCGCATGCGACGAGCTGGACGGCAGCCCCCACAGCCAGGTGGCGAGGTTCCAGATGATCGCCCCGGCGAGGGCGGCCAGCAGAATCAGCAGGATCTTGTCGCCGCCGTCGGCCACCAGCTCGGGCTTGGGGGTGCCGTCCGGATTCTGCAGGTTGATCACGGCGTTCGTGACGGTCAGTGCGACCTCGACCGAGAGCAGCGCGCCCACCAGGTTGAGCGAGGCGCACAATGCCACCGCGGTCTTGGGGGTCAACGCTTTGGTCGCGATCGACGCAGCCATGGCGTTGGCCGTGTCATGGAATCCGTTCGTGAAGTCGAAGGCCAAAGCCGTGACAACGACGAGCGCCAAGAGGATCAGCTCGGGGGACACGTCTTCATCGTAGGGACATTCTCGTCACCGCGGTAACACTTGGTTGAGGGTGGTACGTCACCTCGTGTTCACCGTGCGTACACCATGGCTGCCGTAACCGCGTGCTGCTTCGATCGCAGCCCCCCTGCGGACCGGAAATCCGGCGACTCGACCGGACTGCTCAACCCTCGCGGCCGGCGTCCGGACGGCTCGTCGCAGCCACCGGGACGTCCCGCCGGCTCGGCTTCGGCGGAACGTCGGTGCAGGTGGCCCGGGTCGGTTCGGCCCGGCGGCTGCCAATAGGATGACGGCCATGAGTTCTCCCATCCTGACCGCGGTGGCCTGGCCCTACGCCAACGGCCCGCGGCACATCGGCCACGTCTCCGGCTTCGGCGTTCCCTCGGACGTCTTCTCGCGCTACATGCGGATGGCCGGCCACGACGTGCTGATGGTGTCAGGAACGGACGAGCACGGCACCGCGATCCAGGTGCAGGCCGATGTCGAGGGCCTCACCCCCCAGCAGACCGCCGACAAGTACCACCGGGTGATCGCCGAGGACCTGGCCGGGTTGGGTTGTTGTTACGACCTGTACACCCGCACCACCACGCTGAACCATCGCGAGACCGTCCAGGAGTTGTTCCGGGCGTTGCACGCCAATGGGTACGTGGTGGCCCGCCGCGAGATGGGGGCGATCAGCCCCTCCACCGGACGCACCCTGCCCGACCGCTACATCGAAGGCACCTGCCCGCATCTGCGGCTTCGACGGGGCCCGCGGCGACCAGTGCGACAACTGCGGCCGGCAACTCGACCCGATCGACCTGATCAACCCGCGCTCGCGGATCAACGGCGAGACGCCCGAGTTCATCGAGACCGAGCACTTCTTCCTCGATCTGCCCGCGCTGGCCGGTGCCCTGGGTGAGTGGCTCGAGACGCGCAGCGACTGGCGTCCGAACGTGCTGAAGTTCAGCGAGAACCTGCTCGCCGAGTTGCGGCCGCGCGCGATCACCCGCGACCTGGACTGGGGGGTGCCGATCCCGCTGCCGCAGTGGCAGGACGCCCCGATGAAGCGCATCTACGTGTGGTTCGACGCGGTGATCGGCTACCTGTCGGCGTCCATCGAGTGGGCCAAGCGCTCCGGCGACCCGGCCGCCTGGAAGCGCTGGTGGAGCAACGACGAGGCGAAGTCGTACTACTTCATGGGCAAGGACAACATCACCTTTCACTCGGTGATCTGGCCGGGCATTCTGCTCGGCGCCAACGGCCAGGGCGACCGGGGCGGCGACCCGTCCGCCTTCGGGGTGCTCGACCTGCCGACCGAGATCGTGTCGTCGGAGTTCCTGACCATGTCGGGCTCGAAGCTGGCCAGCTCACGCGGGCACGTGATCTACGTGCGCGACTTTCTGCGCGATTTCGGTCCGGACGCGCTGCGCTACTTCATCGCGGTCAACGGCCCCGAGAATCAGGACACCGACTTCACCTGGGACGAGTTCGTCCGGCGGATCAACTTCGAGCTGGCCAACGAGTGGGGCAACCTGGTCAACCGGTCGATCTCGATGGCGCACAAGAACGTGGGGTCGATTCCGGCGGCGGGTGAGCTGACCGAGGCGGACGAGGCACTGCTGCAGGCCGCCAGGGACGCCTACCCCGTGGTGGGTGACGCCTGGAGCCGGGCCAAGTTCAAGCTGGCCACCACCGAGGCGATGCGGGTGGTCGGGCTGGCCAACAAGTACATCAGCGACCAAGAGCCGTGGAAGCTGAAGGACGATCCGGCCCGGCGCGACACCGTGTTGCACGTGGCGCTGCAGGTGGTGCAGGACTGCAACACCCTGCTCACGCCGCTGCTGCCGCACGCCGCACAGAAGGTGTTCGAGGCGCTGGGTGGCGAGGGCATCTGGGCGGCGCAGCCGGAACTGGTCGAGGTGACCGAGCCGGGTGCCGAGGCGCCCTACCCCGTGCTGCGTGGGGACTACGTGAATCAGGCGGCGGTGTGGCAATCGCAGCCGATCGCAGTGGGTACGCCGCTGGCCAAGCCGACCCCGATCTTCACCAAGCTCGACCCGAAGCTGGGCGAGACCGGCCCGGAATGGGCGCCGATCGGCTGAACCCGCCGGGCGGTTGAGCAGGGGGCCGGGCGGTTGAGCAGAGGGCCGGTGAGCAGAAATCGGGGACGGTTCCTCATTCCTGCTCACTGACACGTCAGTGAGCAGGAAGTCGGAACCGTCCCCGATTTCTGCTCACCGTCCCGGAATCCCGCTCACCCCGACTACTGCCACTGGGGGCCCGTAGAACCCTCGCGGTCGCGCATGCTCACGCGCCCGCCAGCAGCCGCCCCGCATCGGCGAAGCTCACCGCCTCGAAGCCGTTGGCCAGCGCCTTGAGTTTGAGTTCGCCCTGCGCCTGCCACAGCGCCAAACCTCGCCGCACCAGCACCCAGGGCGGCTTGCGGTGCTGCTTGAGATCCCGCTTGAACCGAAAGTACGCCACCTGCGCACCCGGCCGGTCGAGGTAGATTCCGCTCGCCTCGATGCCGGCGGCCCGCGCCAGCGGCAGTGCCTGGATGGCGAAGATCCCCTCGGCCAGCACCACGTGGGCGTGGTCCGGGATCACCAACTCCTTCTCGCCGACCTTGCGCGACAAGGGGATCGAGTAATCGGGGGTACGGGTGCGTCCGGTGTCGAGCAGCTCGGCCAGCGCGGCGATCGCGGCGTCGCCGTCCCAGGTTGCCGGATCGTCCCAGTCGGGTATGCCCAACGTCTGCGGCAGCCCGGGGTGGTCGGCGTCGTGGTAGAAGTCGTCGAGGCGTACCTGGGGCAGTCCGGACGCCAGCGTCAGCCGCGACTTGCCGCTGCCGGACGGGCCCGCGATCAGCACCAGACGTCGCTCCATGGGCGAGGAGTCTAGTGATGCACCAACCCGGTGACGGCTCGCGTCGTCATTCCGACGGCCTACTCGTCATCCCGGCGAACGCCGGGATCTCACCTACCGCAAGACCTGCGGAGTGTGCCTCGACGAGTTCGACCAGCGGGTGGGTCTCGACCCGTGTGTTCAGCGGTTCCGAGATCCCGGCGTCCGCCGGGATGACGGTGAGCAGTTTTGCTGGAAGGTCAGCGTCGCCGGGTCTGGGGGTGGCGCAGGGGTTTCGACCCGTGTGTTCAGCGGCTCTGAGATCCCGGCGTCCGCCGGGATGACGGTGAGCGGCTCTGAGATCCCGGCGTCCGCCGGGATGACGGTGAGCAGTTTTGCCGGAAGGTCAGCGTCGCCGGGTCTGGGGGTGGCGCAGGGGTTTCGACCCGTGTGTTCAGCGGCTCTGAGATCCCGGCGTCCGCCGGGATGACGGTGAGCGGCTCTGAGATCCCGGCGTCCGCCGGGATGACGGTGTGGGCGGGTGGGGCTCGACGGGCTCGACCGGCGACCTCACAACCCCAGCACGGCCGCCAGATCGGAGCGCAGCCGGGCCAGCAGTGCAGCCGCCTCGGCGCTCGCCACGGGCAGGTCGACCGAGGCGTCCGGTGCCAGCCGCACCTGCAGGTAGCACTTCAGCTTCGGCTCCGTGCCGGACGGACGCACCACCGCCCGCACCCGGGCGCCGGTGAACAGCAGCCCGTCCGTCGGCGGCAGGCCGGCGCCACCGTCGGCCAGATCGACGTAGGTGACCGGCTCATCGGCGAGCCTGGACGGGGGGTCGGCGCGCAGCCGAGTCATGGCGTCCGCGATCAGGGACAGGTCAGCGACGCGGTAGCTCAACGGCTCGGTCAGGCAGACCCCGTAGGTGCGGGCGAGGTCGTCCAGCAGGTCGGCGAGGGTGCGTCCCTCGGCCTTCAGCCGCGCGACCAGGGCCAATACCCGCAGCAGGGCGGTGATGCCGTCCTTGTCGGCGACCGCGACCGGGTCGGTGCAGTAGCCGAGCGCCTCCTCATAGCCGAACGCGAGGCCGGGTACCCGTCCGATCCACTTGAAACCGGTCAGGGTCTGCGCGGACGGCTGACCGTACGCGGCGGCCAGGTCGGCCAGCAGTGTGGAGGAGACCACCGAGCACGCGTAGGTGCCCTGCACGCCTGCGCTCAGGGACGCCACCGCGAGCAGCCACCCCAGCTCGTCGCCGGTGAGCATGCGCCAGGCCCCGTCCACCGGGCAGGCCACGGCGCAGCGATCGGCGTCCGGATCGTTGGCGAGCGCCACGTCGGCACCCACCTCGAGTGCCCGCGCCAGAGCGAGGTCGATCGCGCCGGGCTCTTCGGGGTTGGGAAAGGCGACGGTCGGGAAGGCGGGGTCGGGGTCGGCCTGGGCATCGACCAGGTGGGGGGCGGTAAAGCCCGCGGACGCAGCCGCGCGGGTGACCACCTCGGTGCCGACCCCGTGCAGTGCGGTGTGCACCCAGACCAGGTCGCGGGCGGGGGAATCCGCGACGAGGGCGGCGGCGCGCACCACGTAGGCGTCGACCAGTTCGTCGCCGAGCCGCTCGTAGTCGGAGCTGCGTGGCAGGGCGTCCAGCGATTGCCAGGAGGCCAGCCGGATCGCGGCGGCGATCTCGGCGTCGGCCGGCGGCACGATCTGTGAGCCGTCGCCGAGGTAGACCTTGTAGCCGTTGTCCTGCGGGGGGTTGTGGCTGGCGGTGACCACCACGGCCGCGACGCAGTCGAAGTGGCGAATGCCGAAGGCGATCACCGGGGTCGGCTGGTGCGCCTCGCACAACAGCGGACGCAGCCCGGCGCCGGCCAGAATCTCGGCGGTGTCGGCGGCGAACCGCTCGGAGTTGTAGCGCGCGTCGTAGCCGACGATGACGCGTCCGCCCCGGTGGCCGTGCTCGATCAAATAGCCGGCCAACCCAGCGGCGGCGCGGCTGACCACGACGCGGTTCATCCGGGCCGGGCCGGGGCCGAGCGCGCCGCGCAGGCCGGCGGTGCCGAAGGTGAGCGGCCCGGCGAAGGCGTCGGTGAGTTCGGCCAGGGCGGCGGGGTCGCCGTCACGCGCCCGATCACGCAGATGGACGAGCGCCAGCTGGGTGGCTGGGTCGGGATCGTCCGCCAGCCAGGCGGTGATGGCCGCCTCGAGCTCGTCGCCCACGCCGGTGCTCACAGTCGCTCCAGCAGGCCGCCGAGCAGGGAGCGCAGCCGGGGTTGGGCAGCGACGCCGGCCTCGACCACCTCGGCGTGCGCGAGTGGCTGGGCCGCGATGCCGGCGGCGGCGTTGGTGACCAGCGAGATGCCGAGCACTCGAAGGCCGGCCTCGCGGGCGGCGACCGCTTCGAGCGCGGTCGACATGCCGACCAGGGTGCCCCCGATCGCCCGCGCCATGCGCACCTCGGCGGGGGTCTCGTACGCGGGGCCGTGGAACTGGCAGTAGACCCCCTCGTCCAGGGTGGGGTCGACCTCGCGCGCCAGTGTGCGCAGCGCCGGGTCGTAGACCTCGGTCAGGTCGACGAAACGGGGGCCGACCAGGGGCGTTGCGCCGGTCAGGTTGATGTGGTCGGCGATCAGCACGGGGGCGCCGGGGGCGTGGGTGATGCCCCCGCAGCCGTTGGTCAGCACCACGGTGGACGCCCCGGCGGCGGCGGCCGTCCCACGCCGTGGACGACGGGGGCGACGCCGCGGCCCTCGTACAGATGGGTGCGTCCGGTCAGGATCGCGGCCAGCGAACCGCGCGGGGTGCGCACCAGCCGGAAGGCTCCGCCGTGCCCGGCGACCACCGGTGCGCTGAAGCCGGGCAGCGCGTCCAGCGGGCATTCGTCCAGTTGCTCGCCGAGGCCCTCCGCGGCCTGGGCCCAACCGGAGCCGAGCACCAGCGCCACCTCGATGCGTTCGATGCCGAACCGGCTGCGCAGGGCAGTCGCGGCGCTCTGGGCGAGGGCGTACGGATCGTCCATGCGGCGACCCTATCGCGACCGGATCAGCCCGAAAGGTGGTTCGTGATCGGTCTTTTGCTACTCGTCCGCCGGCTCGTCCTCATCGATCGGACGCAGCCCGAACGTGCGGCCGGTGCTGCTGCGCGGCAGTTGGCCGACCACCCACAGCAGGGCGAACCCGAGGGTGAGCCAGATCAACGCCTGGCCCAGCGGCAGCAGCGCGTCCAGGCCCAGCACGATGCCGGCGGCCATCACGGCGACACCGACCACGCTGGACGCCGCAGCCACCGCCAGCACCACCTTGGTGCCGCGGCTGAGCGCCGGCAGTTTGCCGAGCAGATGCACCACACCCAAGGCGAGCGCGCCGGACACCGGCACCGAGTACAGCTGCAGCAGCCGCCGCTGCAGCAGGGTCTGTTCGGGCAGTCCGAAGGCGATCATCAGCACCGCCGCGACGACCAGCAGGCCGGCCAGAATGCCGGCGGTGAAGGGGGAGCGGTCCTGAGCCACCCGGCGAGCCTATGCGACGATGCGACAAGGATCGCCTCCGGCACATCACGGGCGACTGCGGCTGTCACCATGGCAGGGTGCGCCCCTACCAGCACCCAGGCACCCGCCGCTGGGTCGTCGCTCTCGCGGGCTCCGCCCTGATCGCCGGCTGTGGCGCGCCCACACCGCCGGTGAATCCCGCGCCGGTGCCCACGTCCGCGGTCTCGACGGCCACCGTCCCGTCACCCACCGCCACCCCCGCTACCAACCTGTCGCCCACCCCGTCCGAGGCCCCTGCGATCGTTCTTCCGCCCGCCGGCGCCGGGTTCGACTACCAGCTCGGAGGTGCCTACCCGCCGCCGTCCGGGGTGCGCGTGGTGGTGCGCGACCGTAGCGAGCGGCCGGCGCCTGGCGTGTACTCCATCTGCTACCTGAACGGGTTCCAGACCCAGCCCGACGAGCAGCGGTTCTGGCTCACCCGGCACCCGGATCTGCTGCTGCGCACCGCGAACGGCGTGCCGGTGGTCGACGAGGACTGGGGCGAACTGCTGCTCGACACCGGGACGGAACCACGCCGTTCCGCCATCGCCGGCATCGTCGGCCAGTGGATCTCGGGGTGCGCCGAAGCCGGCTTCGCTGCCGTCGAGTTCGACAATCTCGACAGCTACGACCGCTCGCAGGGCGTCCTGACCCGATCGGACAACGTGGCCATGCAGCGGCAGTTCTCGCGGTTGGCCCACGCCCACGGGCTGGCCGTCGCACAGAAGAACGCGGTCGAGTTGCTGGGCCGCAGGTCCGAGTTGGGCACCGACTTCGCGATCGCCGAGGAGTGCAATCGGTATGCCGAGTGCGCCGAGTTCGTGGCTGTCTACGGACGACGGGTGTACGTGATCGAGTACCGCGACTCCGACTTCGCGGCAGGCTGCCGCCGATCACCCGAGCTGTCGATCATCCGTCGCGATCTGGATCTGGTGCCGGCCGGCTCGGCAGGGTACGTGTACCGGAGCTGTTGAGCGCAGAGCGGCGACCGGCGCCGTCCCGCAGTGCGACAATGCCGGGGTGACGGACGTGGTGATCATCGGCGGCGGGCCCGGCGGCTACGAGGCGGCTCTGGTGGGCAGCCAACTGGGCGGTTCGGTGACGCTGGTCGAAGGGCGCGGGCTGGGCGGTTCGGCGGTGCTGACCGACGTGGTGCCGTCCAAGACCCTGATCGCGACCGCCGAGGTGATGACCACCATGCGAGGCGCGCACGACCTGGGCCTGCGCCTGGGTGACCGGGACGAGCTGACCGACGCGTTCCATGTCGATCTGGCGGCGGTCAACGAGCGGGTGCTGCGGTTGGCGGGCGCCCAGTCCGACGATATCGGTGAGCGGTTGCGGGCCGAGGGCGTCCGGCTGATCGAGGGCACCGGACGACTCGACGGTACCGAATGCGTGGTCGCGACCACCGACGAGGGCGAGGAGCGGCTGCCCGCCGACATCACCCTGATCGCGACCGGCACCACCCCGCGCGAACTGCCCGACGCCCGTCCGGACGGCGAGCGCATACTCACCTGGACCCAGCTCTACAACCTGCGCGCGCTGCCGGCGCGGCTGATCGTGGTCGGCTCGGGCGTCACCGGCGCCGAGTTCGCCAGCGCCTACAACGCGTTGGGTGCCGACGTGGTGCTGGTCAGCTCGCGGCACCAGGTGTTGCCCGGCGAGGACGACGAGGCGGCGCGGGTCGTCCAGCACGTCTTCGAGCGCAGCGGCATGACGATCCTCTCCCGCGCGCGCGCCCAGGCGGCGCGGGTGGTCGGCGACGAGGTGGTGGTCGAACTCGCCGACGGACGCTCCGTGACCGGCTCGCACTGCCTGATGGCGGTCGGCTCCGTACCCAACACCACCGGCATCGGGCTGAGCGAGGCCGGCGTCGAGGTGGATGATCGCGGCTTCGTCAAGGTCGACAAGGTCTCGCGCACCACTGCCCGCGGGGTGTACGCGGCCGGCGACTGCACGGGGGTGTTCGCGCTGGCGTCCGTGGCGGCCATGCAGGGCCGGATCGCCATGTGGCACTCACTCGGTGACGCCGTGGGCCCGCTCGATCTGCGCACGGTGTGCGCCAACGTGTTCACCGCGCCCGAGATCGCCACGGTGGGGGTCAGCCAGGCCGAGGTGGACGCCGGTCTGATCAACGCCCTCGCGGTGATGCTGCCGTTGCACACCAACGCCCGGGCCAAGATGCGCGGCATCACCGACGGCTTCGTCAAGATTTTCTGCCTGCCCACCACCGGCATCATCGTCGGGGGCGTGGTGGTGGCGCCGATCGCCAGCGAACTGATCGAGAGCCTGTCGGTGGCGGTGCGGGCCAAGCTGACCGTCGACCAGCTGGCGCAGAGCTTCACCGTCTACCCGTCGCTCTCCGGCTCGATCGCCGAGGCGGCCCGGCGGCTGCACAAGCATTCGTCGGCCCAGCTGGGTGCCATCTTGTGACTCGGGTGCTGGACGGTGCCGCGACGGACTGGCGTCCATGAGCCCCGTCCGCCAGCGGTGAGCAGGAATGCGGAACCGTCCCCATTACCCGTCGACGGCCCGGGTCGGCGGGTGCGGTGAGCAGGAATGCGGAACCGTCCCCATTACCCGTCGACGACGGCTCTTGCCGGCCGCGACGGACTCGCGGAACGCCCGCCGTTCGCGAGCGGTGAACGGGAAAGGAACCGTCCCCATTACCCGTCGACGGGTCAGCGGGTGCGGTGAGCAGGAATGCGGAACCGTCCCCAGTTCTTGCTCAGTCGCCGGATCAGGCCTGGCGGACGATGTCGGCGACCAGGGTGCTGCCCTGCCAGGGGGCGTAGTAGCCGCGCGCCCAGCCCGCGTAGGCGGGACCGCCCTCCCAGTACGGCACCCGGCGGGAGCCGCGTTCCACGGTGCGGATGTAGGGGTCGGCGCCGGCGTCGATCCGGGCGCCGTCCGCAGTGCAGGCAGGCACGTTGCGTCCGTGCCAATGAATGTTGCGCGCGGACGGCCCGTGGCCGGGATTGAAGAAGCAGGGCGGACGGCGCGACGGCATCGGCTCACCGGCGGCGCGGGCCGCCAGCCGGGCGACCGTCCAGCGGCCCTCTTCGAGGTTCTCGGTGACCAGGCACAACTCGTCGGGTTCGGTGGCTTCATGGAGGCAGCGGACGGCCCTCACCCGGGCGGCGTCGGCGTGCTGATATTCGGCCTGCGCCACCGGATCCTGTTCGGCGACCGGCGCCAACCGGGTGAGGGCCTCGATCAGGCCGGCCACGGCGGCTTCGGCGGTGCGCTTGGCCAGGGCCAACTGCGAGTCGTTCTCGGCCCGGGCCCGGCGGCCCTTCCAGGCCTGGTTACGGGCGATCACGACGAACGCCGCGGCCACAGCAGCCACGATCAGTACGACGCCGAGATAGTCCATCTGGCCATTGTGCACACAAAAGCTGCCATGTCACCAAGAAAATGCGATGAATTGTGACCTTGCGACACAAGCCTGAGGAAAACCGGTCGGAACGTGCCCTGTTGCTCTCAGCTTGCCTCGTCGATCGTGCACAGCACCGCACCGTTGGTCACGGTGGCGCCCGCGACGGCCCGCAGGTTGGTGATGGTGCCGGCCCGGTGCGCCGAGATCGGCTGTTCCATCTTCATCGCCTCGAGCACCACGATCAGGTCGCCCTCGGCCACCTCGTCGCCCTCGGCCACCGCCACCCGGACGATCGTGCCCTGCATCGGCGCGGTCAGGTCGGCGGAGGCGACCGAGGCCGCCTTGCCCGACCCGCCGGAGCGACGCGGGGTGCGCGAAGGCTGAGCCGAGCGTTTGACGGGCGCCAGAAGTTCGCCGGGCAGGCTGACCTCGAGGCGCCGGCCGTCCACCTCGACCACGAAGCTCTGCCGCTCGGACGTTTCGGCCGCGTCCGTCGCGCCCTGGTAGGGCTCGATGGTGCCGGTGAACTCGGTCTCGATCCAGCGGGTGTGCACCCCGAACGTGCCGTCGGACCCGACGAACGCCGGGTCGCTCAGCACCGCCAGCTGGAAGGGCAGCACCGACGGCATGCCCTCGATGCGGGTCTCGGCGAGGGCGCGCCGCGAACGCTGCAACGCCTGGTCACGGTCGGCCCCGGTGACGATGATTTTGGCCACCAGCGAGTCGAAAGCGCTGGGCACCGTCATGCCGGCCAGGTAGCCCTCGTCGACCCGGACGCCGGGTCCGGCCGGCGGCTGCCACACCGCCAGCGTGCCGGGGGCGGGCATGAAGCCGCGGCCGGCGTCCTCGGCGTTGAGCCGGAACTCGATCGAGTGGCCGCGGGCGACGGGGTCGTCGTAGCCGAGGGCTTCGCCGGCGGCGATCCGGAACATCTCCCGGACCAGATCCAGCCCGGTCACCTCTTCGCTCACCGGATGTTCCACCTGCAGCCGGGTGTTGACCTCGAGAAAGCTGATCGTGCCGTCCTGGCCCACGAGAAACTCGCAGGTGCCGGCGCCGACGTAGCCGGCCTCGCGCAGAATCGCCTTGCTGGACGAATACAGCCGCTCGACCTGGTCGTCGGTGAGGAAGGGGGCCGGGGCCTCTTCGACCAGCTTCTGGTGCCGCCGCTGCAGCGAGCAGTCGCGGGTGCTGACCACCACCACGGTGCCGTGGCTGTCGGCCAGGCACTGGGTTTCGACGTGCCGGGGCCGGTCGAGGTAGCGCTCGACGAAACATTCGCCGCGGCCGAAGGCGGTGATCGCCTCGCGGGTGGCGGACTCGAACAGCTCGGCGACCTCGTCCAGGTTGCGGGCGACCTTGAGGCCGCGCCCGCCGCCGCCGTACGCGGCCTTGATCGCGATCGGCAGCCCGTGCTGCTTGGCGAAGGCGACCACCTCGTCGGCGTTCGCCACCGGATCCTGCGTGCCGGGCACCAACGGCGCCCCCACGCGGGCCGCGATGTGCCGGGCCTGCACCTTGTCGCCGAGCGATTCGATGGCCGCCGGCGGCGGGCCGATCCAGGTCAGGCCGGCGTCGATCACGGCCTGCGCGAGCGCCGCGTTCTCGGCCAGGAATCCGTAGCCGGGGTGGACGGCCTGCGCCCCCGACTTCTTGGCGACGGCGAGGATCTTGGTGATGTCGAGATAGGTCTCGGCCGGCGTGGTGCCGCCCAGCGCGAAGGCCTCGTCGGCCAGCCGGACGAACAGCGAGTCGGCGTCCTGGTCGGCGTAACAGGCCACGCTGTCGATGCCGGCATCGCGGGCCGCTCGGATCACCCGGACGGCGATCTCGCCCCGGTTGGCGATCAGAACCTTGGAGAAGAGCTCTCCGGATGCCATCTCGACGTCCTTTCTCGGTCTTTCTCGGTGACGTGCAGCGTGGGTGTGGTTCGGGCTCGGCCGCTCAGGTCCGGACGCTGGCCCGCCAGGACCCCGGGCCGGGCCCCGGCCGGGTACGCAACTGCCGGTGCCGTGAGCGCCAGCCCTCGGCGTTCGCGGCCGGACGCTCGTCCGCCTCGGCATCGGCAGCAGCCCGCACGGCGACCAGTGCGGCGCTGAGCGCGGCCAGTTCGAGGTCGGTGGGGCGTCCGCGGACGATGATCGGCGTGCTCACAGCGGCATGTTTCCGTGCTTCTTGGGCGGCAGCGAGGCCCGCTTGGTGCGCAGCAGCCGCAGCACCTTGGCGATCTCGGCGCGGGTGTCGCGCGGCAGGATCACCCGGTCGACGTAACCGCGTTCGGCAGCGATCCACGGGTTGGAGAGCTCGTCGTTGTAGTTCTCGATCAGCTCGGCGCGGCGGGTGGCCGGGTCGTCGGCCTCGGCCAGCTCGCGCCGGTACAGAATGTTGACCGCGCCCTCGGCGCCCATCACCGCGATCTGCGCCGTCGGCCAGGCCAGGTTCACGTCGGCGCCCAGGTGTTTGGAGCCCATCACGTCGTAGGCGCCGCCGTAGGCCTTGCGGGTGATCAGCGTGACCAGCGGCACGGTGGCCTCGGCGTAGGCGTACAGCAGCTTGGCGCCGCGCCGGATGATGCCGTTCCACTCCTGGTCGGTGCCGGGCAGAAAACCGGGCACGTCGACCAGGGTGATCACCGGCACGTTGAACGCGTCGCAGGTGCGCACGAAGCGGGCCGCCTTCTCGGAGGCGTCGATGTCGAGGCAGCCGGCGTAGACCATGGGCTGGTTGGCGACCACGCCGACCGGGTGGCCCTCGACCCGTCCGAAGCCGCAGAGGATGTTGGCGGCGAAGCGGGCGTGGATCTCGCAGAACTCGCCCTCGTCCAGCACCCGGGTGATCACCTCGTGCATGTCGTAGGGCTGGTTGGGCGAATCGGGGATCAGGGCGTCCAGCGCCTCGGCGTCGTCGGCGTGCTCCAGGTCGAGGTCGACCTCGAGGGTGGGCGGCTCGTCGAGGTTGTTGGCGGGCAGAAAGCTCAGCACGTGCCGGACGAACTCGAGCGCGTCGTGCTCGTCGCTGGCCAGATAGTGGGCGTTGCCCGACTTGGTGTTGTGGGTGCGGGCGCCGCCCAGCTCTTCCATCGACACCTCTTCGCCGGTGACGGTGCGAATCACGTCGGGGCCGGTGATGAACATCTGCGAGGTTTGATCGACCATCACCACCACGTCGGTGAGGGCGGGGGAGTAGACGTGCCCGCCGGCCGCGGCACCCATGATCACCGAAATCTGCGGGATCACCCCGGAGGCGTGGGTGTTGCGCTTGAAGATCTCGGCGTACAGACCGAGGCTGACCACACCCTCTTGAATGCGGGCCCCGCCGCCTTCGACCAGGCCGATGATCGGCACGCCGGTGCGCATCGCGAGATCCATGATCTTGCAGATCTTCTCGCCGTACACCTCACCCAGGGCGCCGCCGAAGATCGTCACGTCCTGGCTGAACACACACACGTTGCGGCCGTCGATGGTGCCGATGCCGGTGATCACGCCGTCGGTGTAGGGGCGCTTGGCGTCCATGCCGAAGGCGGTGGTGCGGTGCCGGGCGAACTCGTCCAGTTCGGTGAAGCTGTCGGGGTCGAGCAGGGCCAGCACCCGCTCGCGCGCGGTCAGCTTGCCGCGGTCGTGAATCTTGGCGACGGCGGCCTCGGACGCGGGGTGCTTCGCCAACTCGTTGCGGCGCTGAAAGTCGGCGAGCTTGCCGGAGGTCGTGTGGATGTCGAACTCCATAGCCGAACCCTAGTACCCCGGCCACCCACGATGGCCCGCTGCGCGACGCCTGGACGGCGGGGTGCGCGCGAAACGGGAGCAGGGCGTCCCCATTGCTGCGACGCCAGGAACTGCGTGGCGCACTGTGGTAAGACAGGATCGCGGCCACGGCGCTGGGCAGGGAGTGAGGACCTGATGACGCAGTTGACCAGCCGGGTCTGGCGCGATGGCGAGCTGGTGGCGTCCGACATCGACTTGAGCGAACTGGACGGGTACCTGGCCGACCCGAGTGCGCTCACCTGGCTGGACCTGTGCGACCCGGAGGGGGAGGTGCTGGAACAGCTGTCCGGGGAGTTGCAGCTCGATCGGCATGCGGTCGAAGACGCGATCGCGCCGCGCGAACGGGCGAAGGTCTCGCGGCATGCCACCCACCTGTTCCTGACCTGCTACGCGGCCGAACTGCCCACCGGCGACGACGGGCTGCCTGAACTGCGGGCCGGCCGCATCTCGGCCTTCGTGATGCCACGCGGGCTGATCACCGTCCGGCTGACCGGGGTGTCGACGATCGCCGTGGACGAACTGCTCGACCGCTGGGCCGGGGAGGGGCTGCTCGGGCACGGCGTCTGGGCCCTGGTGCACGGACTGCTGGACCTGGTCGTCGACGGTCATTTCGAAGCGGTGCAGGTGATGGACGACAAGCTGGAGGCGCTCGAGGACCTGCTGTTCGAGCAATCGGTGCGCACCCGCGAGGTGCAGCAGCGGGTGTTCGCGCTGCGCAAGGCGCTGGTGCGGCTGCGCCGGGTGGTGCTGCCGATGCGCGAGGTGGTGGCCGGCGTGATGCGTCAGCGGCTGACCAACGGCGCCGCCCCGTCCCGGGAACTGGACGGTGAGTTCAACGACCTGTACGACCACGTGCTCCGGGCCGCGGAGTGGACGGAGTCGCTGCGCGACATGGTCGCCTCGGTGTTCGAGACGAACCTGTCGCTGCAGGACGCCCGGCTGAACACGATCATGAAGAAGCTCGCCTCGTGGGCCGCGATCATCGCCGTGCCCACGGCCGTCACGGGCTGGTTCGGGCAGAACCTGCCGTACTGGGGCTCGGGGGAGCAGGGCGGGTTGTGGCAGAGCGTGCTGCTGATCATCGTCGGGACGACCGGGCTCTACTGGCTGTTCCGGCGCAACGACTGGCTGTAGCCGACACCAATCGCTCTCAACCGGTGAGCAATCGGTCGAGCAGTTTCTGAACCTGTTTGGACGGCTGCCAGGCTCGCCAGTCACCCGCCGGATCGCGGTAGGTGTACACCCCCACGCAAGACTGGGTGACCACCAGGATGTCGCCGTACGCATTGGCCAGGGCCAGCCGGGCAACCGGCCGGCCGGCCGGCAGTGCCGGACAGCTGACCGTCTCCAAGGCGACCGTGCGGGCCAGGTCGGCGACGATCCGGTCGCGCTGGACCGCGGTCAATCGACGCTCCGTTGCCGTGGCGTCGTCGGAGTGCGCATAACGGCAGTGCGTCGCCGTGACCGCGTCTTCCGGTCGCACCGGCATCACCGACGTCGGCTCGTCGGTGAACGCGCGGCACAGCGAACCTGGGCGGGTGCGCGGCTCGGCGAGCAAGGTGACGGCTCGCTGCCGCTCCAGTGCCGCCTTGAACTCCGCGAGCACCGCCTCCGCGCCGATGCGGACGTCGTCGCTGGTGCCGGTGACCCGGCAGCCGTAGAGCTGCAGTTGCATCACCACTTGGGGGCGGCCGTTGAACTCGGCCACCAGCAGGAAGTCCGGGCCGTACTCGTCGGTGCAGGCGGCGGTCGTCGGCAGCGGCTGCAGGCCGTTCAGCACCGCGAGCACCGATTGGGCTCCGCTGGCCTCGACGGTGTCGAGTGGGGTGAACACCTGCGCCGCATACCGCTCGGTCGGGCACAGCCGCAACCGGGTGGCCGCGTTGGGCAGCGGGCCGGACGACGGGCTCAGCCCACGACACTCGTCCGGCAGCTGCGGGTTCGTCGTGGCTGTGGCGGTCGGGGTCGAACTCGGCGCGTTCTGCAGCACGTACTGCAGGGCGTCCTCGGCCTCAGGGCCAGGCTGCCAGAACAGCTGGGTGCCGCCACCGTCCGGCACGAACGCGAACCATTGACCACCCTCCACCCGCCAGAACACCAGCGGGTCGCCCCAGGGCCCGGCCAGGGTCAGTTCGGCGCCGTCCCGGCGGGAGTCGATGTTCTCCGCCCGGGTGGTGTTTTGTGCCACGTCGTCGGCCACCACCCGGAACAGCTCCGGGGTCAGCCGGCCGCGCAACTGGATGTCGCCCGTCTCGGGATCGCTCACGCAGACGGCGTGGTGGGTCAGCGCGGTGCGCTGGGGGGTGAACAACCCCGGCCGGTCGTACGGCAGGCAGTCCACGGCGAGGTCGGGCGCGCTCAGCGTCGCCCGCTGCGCCGCCCAGGCCTCGCGCAGGATGGTCAGCAGGCCGGCCCAGCGCCGTCCGCTGTCCGAACGCGGCTCGACGCCGCAGGCGTTGGGGGTGGCGGCCTCCAGGGAGGTCCGCGAACCCCCCTGGCCGACCAGGACCACCAGGTAGCGGCGATCGGTCTCGCGGGTGCAGTCCGGATCTCGTGGACTCTCCTTGGGAAGGGCGACTATGGATCGGATCACCTCGTCGACGCCGGTGGTCAGCGAGTCGGCCGGGGTGGTGAAGGTGGGGCCGTCCGAGCGGGGGCACAGGGTGATCCGGACCATCCTCTCGCGCAGCCCGTCGGCGGGCCCCTCATCCGGAGTGCCGATGCAGTCGGGGTTGGCGACCGGCGCCGGGTCACTTGACACCCCCGGTGAGGCGGCCGGCACCGCCGTCATCGGATCGGCCGGGCCGCGTGGCCACAGCACGCCACCCAGCACCGCGACCAGGGTGACGGCGACCCCCGCCGTGGCCCAGCGGCCCCGGTTCCGGCTGCGCGCGGACGCCCGCGCGTTCGCCGCCCAGGTGGAGGTGTCCGGGGGCTCGGGCACGGCTGCGTCCAGGCTCTTGCGCAGCTGGTCGTCGTTCATGATTCGCTCCCGTCGGTGAGTAGCGGAGACACCCGCAGCTTGGCCAGCGCCCGGGACAACGTGCTCTTGATCGTTCCGACGCTCACCCCCAGCACCTCGGCCGCCTGCGGATGGGTGAGGTCCTCGAAGTACGTCAGCACCACCACGGCCCGCTGCTGCCGGGGCAGCCCGGCCATCGCTCGCCGGACGTCCTCACGCAACGCCAGATCGGGACCCTCCACGCTGCCGCGGTCCACCTCGGCCGGCAGTTCCGCGGTCCAGCGGCGACGCCACCACGACAGGTAGGTGCGGAACATGGCGGTGCGCACGTAGCCCTCGAACCCGTCCGCGATGCGGCTGAAGTGCGGGTAGGTCTTGGCCAGCGCGGTCTGCACCAGATCCTCGGCGCGCTGCGCGTCACCGGTCAGCAGCCACGCGCTTCGCCAGAGTGCGGACGAGCGCGCGGCTACGAAATCGTCGAAGCTCGCCGGCCGCTCGCTCACCGCCACCGCCTCCACCAGCATCGGGTCCTCCTCAACCTAACAAAGCGGTTGTGGACGCCCTTTGGTTGCCTGACTGCGGGACGCGTCGATCGTCGTCCGATCAGCGGCTTCACCAGCACGTCAGTTGCTGTGCCCAGTCACTGGCCGTAGCGGCGCACCACCTTCCACGTGGTGTGCGAGTTGATGTTCGGATCGAGCAGCACGTCGTCGGTCTCGATCACCTCGCCGTTCTCGTTCTGCCAGGTGAGCGCCGCACCGGACGACACGTACTTCGTGCTGCCCTCCCGGCTGGTCGGATCCTCCACCGCCGTGACGCCACCCAACTCGTTGCGCCAGGCCTCCTGCGCCGAGATTCCCGGGGTGCCGGCCGGCGGCGGGGGCGCCATCAGGGCGTCGAAGGCCGCCTGGGCGTTGCCGGCCTGGGTGCCGCGAAGGTCAGCCGCGGCCTGCCCCACCCGGGCGATGCCGGCCTGTTCGGCCTGAAAGGCGGCCCACTGTGCGCCGGCCCGGCGTTGCGCGAACTCGGCCGTGTTGGTCTGGCCCACCTGGCCGGCGGCGGTCGTCCAGGCCGGGTTCGGCAGAACGCCGTCCATGATCGCGTACAGGGTGGGTCGCAGCTCGTCGTAGCGTTCGAGGCTCGCGCTGAGCACCGTGACCAGCAGGCCGTGGTTGGTGATCGTTGCGAACGCGGCCTGGTTGCTCACCGCGTAGTGAAAACCCAGCAGTTCGAGCCGTCGCGCGCGGCCCGCGACCGGCGCGTCCACACCGGCGTACACACCGGTGTAGGCGACACCCGGGGTGAGCCCGTCGGCGGGAATGTGCAGCCGCTGCGCCCAGTCCGGGAGTGGATACACCTCGAACCGGGTCGGCCGGCCACCCTGCGGGCCGAGCAGTTGCGGCAGCAGGGTGCCCAGCAGTTGGTCCGGCGAGGACGGCGGCAGGTAGGTGCGGCCGTGACCGTTGGGCTGTCCGGGAGCACCGCCCGGCCAGGTGAAGTCGAAGCGCGGCCAGTTCTGCAGCATCGCGACCCGCTCCGGATGCGTCACCTGGAACCAGTGGTGCTCCGGCGACTCGTTGTGCTCGGCCACCCAGGTGACGTTGCCCTGCGCCGTCCAGCCCGGCGGGTGCTTGAGTGCCAGCACCGGCAGGTTCAGCTGTGGGTCCGGCAGCGTCCAGGTCGTCCAGCCGGACGCGTCCACGGGTGTGTTCATCCGCCCCCCTCGTTCGCGCACCAGTGTGGAGCAGCGTGATCGACGGCGCCAGGCCCGGCCCCCATGGATGGTGCCTGGAGGATGTGTCGAGAGGAGCGCATTCGGACCGTCGAAACCAGGCCGTCTGTCATCCCGGCGAATGCCGGGGCCAAGGCCGTCTGTCATCCCGGCGAATGCCGGGATCTCGTTGGTCGGGCTTGTTGAGGCCCTCGCCGGTGGTCGCGTCTGAGATCCCGGCGTTCGCCGGATGACGAGTTCCTGCCGGGATGACCCGCCTGCTGGTCGTGCGTGTCGAGGCCGGGCCGTCTGTCATCCCTGCGAATGCCGAGGCCAGGGCATCTGTCATCCCGGCGAATGCCGGGATCTCGTTGGTCGGGCGTGTTGAGGCCCTCGCCGGTGGTCGCGTCTGAGATCCCGGGCGTTCGCCGGGATGGATGACGACTTGCTGCCGGGATGACCCGTCTGCTGGAGCCTGGGATCCCGGCGTTCGCCGGGATGACGACTTCCTGCCGGGATCTCGTTGGTCGGGCGTGAGATCCCGGCGTTCGCCGGGATGACGACTTCCTGCCGGGATGACGACGTCCGCTGGTCGAACTCGCCGAGGCCGTCCGCTCACACCGGGCGGATGGTCAACGTGTCGATCGACGCGTTCGCCGGTGCGTCGAGTGCCAGTCGCACCGTGGCCGCCACAGCCTCGGGCGCCAGCAGGGCCCTCGGATCGTACGGAGCACCCTCGTGCTCGCTCACGGCCCGCTGCATCTCGGTGGCCGTGCGTCCGGGATGGATCGAGGTCACCTTGACCCGTCCGCTCTCTTCGGCGCGTAGCGAGTCGGCCAGCGCCCGCAGGCCGAACTTGGACGCCGCGTACGCCCCCCAGCCGGACCGCGCGGTGAACCCCGCGCCGGAGTTGATGAACACCACGTGGCCCTGCGCCGCACGCAACGCGGGCAGGAGCAGCCGGGTCAGGTTCGCGGGCGCCACCAGGTTGACCTCGAGCAGTTGGCGCCACACCTCAGGGCCGGTCTCGGCGATCGATCCCAGCGGCGCCCCGCCGGCCGAGTGCACCAGCACGTCCAGACTGTCGATGCCCGCCACGGCGGCGGCCAGCGCGGCCTCGTCCGTCAGATCGCCGACGAACGGCTCGGCGCTGGGCAGCGCGGCGACGACGGCTGCCACGGCCGTCGCGTCCCGTCCGCCGATCAGCAGGTGGTGGTCGGGGGCGAGGGCTAGGGCGATGGCGCGCCCGATGCCGCGGGAAGCGCCGGTGATGAGTGCGGTCTTCATGGCTGACAGTCTGGCAAAGGTGAGTCACGCGAACCGGTCGCACCCGATCGCCCCAGCGTCGAAGCCGAACGTCAGTGCAGAAAGATGCCGACGCCCAGCGGGATCAGCCAGGCGATCGCGAGCCCCTGCAGCACCCGGTCGTTGAGCACCACGTCCTCGGGCTCGCCCGCATTGCCCGCATCGATGTCCATGGCATAGCGCAACAGCGCCAGGGTGAACGGCACGATCGAGATGGTCGTCCACGGCACGCCCCAGAGCTGGGCCTCGCGGGCCTGTTCGAAGGTCCACAGGCTGTACGACATGATCACGATCGAGCACGAGATCGCCCAGACGAACCGCAGGTAGCTGAGCGAGTACCGTTCCAGCGACGCTCGGGTGCCGGACTCGGAGCCCAGTTCCTTCATCTCCGAATACCGCTTGCCGGCCACCATGTACAGCGAGCCGAACGAGGCCACCAGCAGGAACCACTGCGACAGCTCGATGCCGGACGCCACGCCGCCCGCGACCGCGCGCAGCAGAAAGCCGGCCGAAACCATGGCCAGGTCGAGGATCGGCTGGTGCTTGAGAAACATCGAGTAGCCCACCTGCAGCACCCAGTAGATGGCCAGCGTGATGCCCAGCATCGGCGCCACCCACCAGGCGAGGGCCAGACTGGCGATCATGGTGAGGCCGGCCAGCACCGTGGCGGGTTTTGCGTCGAGTTCGCCCGCGGCGATCGGCCGGAACCGTTTCTTGGGGTGCTGCCGATCGGCGTCCACGTCACGGACGTCGTTGATCAGATAGATGGACGCGCTGATCAGCGAGAACGCCACGAACGCCCAGAGGGTGTTGACCAGCACCCGGGGGTCGAACAGGGCACCCGCTGCAACGGGCGCCGCGAACACCAGAATGTTCTTCACCCACTGCTTGGGACGCATCGCCCGAAGCCAGGCGGGCAGTGGGGACTTGGTGGGCTGGACCAGCGTGTTCTCCGACATCGAGCGACAGGCTATCGCAGGGCGCCCGGCGCTCCCCACAGGCTCGTCCAGGCCACGCCGAGCTCGAGCAGCATGGTGCGCAGCAGCGGCAGCGACAGCCCCACGACATTGTGGTGATCACCCTCGATGCCGGTGACGAACGGGCCGCCCAACCCGTCCACGGTGAAGGCACCCGCCACCCACAGCGGCTCACCGGTAGCGATGTAGGCGTCGATCTCGGCGTCGCTCAGGTCGGCGAAATGGACGATCGTGGCCGCCACCGCCTCTGTGGCGCGTGCACCGTCCGCATCGAGCACGATCACCCGGTGGCCGGTGTGCAGGGTGCCCGAACGGCCGCGCATCGCCTGCCAACGCTGCCGGGCGGTGGCGATGTCGGGCGGCTTGCCCTGCGCCCGCCCCTCGACCTCGAGCAGCGAATCGCAGCCGATCACCACCGTCGGCTCGGGGCCGGCGACCAACGCGTCGGCCACCGCGGCGGCCTTCATGCGGGCCAGGGTGAGGGCCAGTGCGGACGGTGGGTCGACCTCGACCGCGGTCTCGTCCACACCGGAGATGATCGCCTCGGCGCTCACCCCGGCCCGGCGCAGAACGTCGAGCCGGGCCGGGCTGGCCGAGGCGAGCACCACCCTCATCGACCGAACAAGCCGCCGAGAATGTCGCCGATGTCGGTGGACTGCTGCTGCTGGCGCGTCGATCCGGTGTCGCGCGGATCCTCCTGCGCCGTCGGCATGGTCACGTCGCCCTCGTTCTCGGGCTGGTTGAACTGCGGCTGGGACCACTGGCCGCTGTCGTGCTGCTCGGCGGGCGCCTGCTGCACGGGTGCCTCGGCCTGCGGGGCCTGCCCACCCAGGATCTGGCCCAGGATGTCGCCGAAGCCGCCGCCCGCGCCGCCGGACTGCGCGGCCGCCCCGCCGCCCAACAGGCCGCCGAGGATCGGGCCCAGCAGGTCACCCAGGCCGCCGGACGGAGCGCCGGCACTCTGCTGCTGTCGAGAGGCACTGCCGACGCTCAGCTTCTTGGCGATGAAGGCCATCACGATCGGGGCGAGGATCGGCAGCAGCTTGCCGATCAGACCGCCACCGACCCCGGCCGACCTGGCCTGCAGCACCTGCGCCTGGTCGGGCGAGTTGGCAAAGATGTGTTCCACGATCTTCTGGCCGTCGTCGGTGTTGACGTCCTGCAGGCTGACCCCGCCCTCGAAGAACTGCGGATCGCTGTGCTGGGTCAGGGCTTGAGCCAGGTTCATCGAGCCTTGATCGTCGTTCTGCACGTTGGCCTGAAGGCCGCCGAACAACGCCGGTAGCGACGCCCGGACGGCCTGCTCTACTGAGGCTGGGTCGGTGCCCAGTTGTTCGGCCAACTGGTCGAGCGGAAGGTCCGCGAGAATTTCGTCGGCGGCACTCATGAAAAACCCCTTGTTCTGGTCGGCACACCCGGCCGATCGCCCCCATTGTGCCCCTGAACAGGCACGCGTGTAAGTGCTTACGAGAACCCGTTTAAGCTGGCCACCATGGCTGCCCAACCGCTCGTCGACGCAACCGTACTGAGCAGCGATCTGCTGGGTCCGGGGCGGCTGTTCTCCGCCGTGCGCAGCATCGCGTCCACCGGGTCGACCAACGCCGATCTGGCAGCGGCGGCCACGGCGGGAGCGGCGTCCGGTGCGGTGCTGGTGGCCGACCACCAAAGTGCTGGACGCGGTCGCTTCGATCGTCGCTGGGAGGCGCCGCCCGGGTCGTCCGTCGCCGTCTCGGTGTTGCTGCGTCCGGCCGAGGTGCCCCTGCAGCGCTGGCTGTGGCTGCCGCTGATCACCGGGGTGGCCGTGGCCGAGGGGCTGCGTTCCGCCGCCGGCGTCGACGCCACCGTCAAGTGGCCCAACGACGTGCTGATCGAGGGTCGCAAGGTCTGCGGCATTCTCTCCGAGCGGGTCGACGATGCCGCGGTCGTCGGCATGGGCATCAACACCACCCTCACCCACGAGCAGCTGCCGGTGCCGAGCGCCACCTCGTTGGCGCTGGAGGGTGCGCACTGCAGCACCACCGAGGTGGTTCTCGGTGTGTTGCGGGCCTTGGAGCAGGGTTACCGGCGCTGGGTCGAGGGCGACGACCTGCGCGTCTGGTTCGCCCAGCGTTGCAGCACGATCGGACGGCAGGTGCGCGTCCAGCAGTCCACGACGCTGAGCGTCGAGGGACCGGCGCTCGGCGTCGACGAATGGGGCCGGCTGCTCGTCCGCACACCCGTCGGTCAGCGGGCGTTCGCCGCCGGCGACGTGCTGCACCTGCGCTGACCAGACGGGCTTGCGGAGCCTGGCACCAGTAAGGTGGCCGCACCGGTTTGAGATCAGGGAGTTGGTTGGCTGTGAGCGGCTTCTTCGCACTGCTGGATGACATCGTCGCCATGGCCAAGCTCGCTGCCTCGTCGCTGGACGACATCGGCGCCGCCGCCGGACGAGCCAGCGCCAAGGCCGCCGGCGTGGTGATCGACGACACCGCGGTGACGCCGCGCTACGTGCACGGCTTCAGCCCCGATCGCGAACTGCCGGTGATCAAGCGCATCGCCGTCGGGTCGCTGCGCAACAAGCTGCTGTTCATTCTGCCGGCGGCGCTGCTGCTCAGTCAGTTCCTGCCGTGGCTGCTCACCCCGATCCTGATGATCGGCGGAACCTATCTGTGTTACGAGGGTGCCGAGAAGGTGTGGGAACGGTTCGGTGGGCACGCGCACGCCCACGCACCCACACCGGTGGTCGGCGGCCCGGACGAGAAGGCGATGGTCAGCGGGGCGATCCGCACCGACTTCATCCTGTCCGCCGAGATCATCGTGATCGCTCTCAACGAGGTGGCCGACGAGCCCTTTCTGAGCCGCACTGCCACGCTGATCGTGGTCGCGTTGGCCATGACCCTGCTCGTCTACGGCGTGGTCGCGCTGATCGTCAAGATGGACGACGTGGGCCTGCACCTGGCCACGCAGCGCTCCGGCTGGCTGGCCGGCTTCGGCCGCGGGCTGGTCGCCGCGATGCCCAAGGTGCTCGCCACCCTGTCGAACGTCGGCATCGTGGCCATGCTGTGGGTCGGCGGCCACATTCTGCTGGTCGGGGTCAACGACCTGGGCTGGCATCCGCTCTACGACGTGGTGCACCACGCCGAGGAGGCCATCACGCACGCGGTGCCGGGTTTCATCGGCGAAACCCTCGCCTGGCTGGTGAACACGGCCGCCTCGGCGGTGATCGGCCTGATCGCCGGCGCAGTGGTGGTGGCGGTGCTGACGCTGATCCGTCGCTTCACCACCAAGCCGGGCGCAACAGCAGGCCACGGCGATGCGCACGACGCGCACGATGCGCACGATGCGGACGACGCCCACGATGCGAACGGCACGGACGCTTCCGCGGCGCAGGCCGCCGAAGCGGCTCCCTCCGAGCCGGACGTGACCCGGCCCGCGACGTCCGATGCGCCGGCGTCAGACTCGGACTCGCCGCCCCAGCCCCGCTCGTGAGCGCGGCCCGCGAGCCCACTCAACGCCAAGTCTCGGGCCTCGTGGGTAGCGTGGCGTCGTGAACCAGAACCAGAGCGGCCCGCGGGCCGTCGACGTGCTGAGCGAGGCGTTCGGCCGCATACCCGACCTGCTGCACGACGTGATCGACGACCTCGACGTCGGTTTGCTCACCACCCAACCCACGCTGACCGGCGGGCACCCGGGCAACTCGATCGGCTGGATCGTCTGGCACATCGGCCGCATGGAGGACGCCCAGATCGCCGCCATGGCAGGCGCCGCGGAAGTGCACGAAGCCGGTGGCTGGCAGCAGCGGCTGGGCACCCCGTACCCGCCCGCAACGCACGGCTACGGCATGAGTGCCGCCGACGTGGCGCGGTTCACTGTGCGCTCGGCGTCGGTGCTGACCGACTACTACGAGGCGGTGCATGCGCGCACCGTCGAAGTGCTGAACGCCCTCGACGATCGGGGCCTGGCAGCGGTGGTCGACGACCGCTGGACGCCGCCGGTGACCGCACTGGTTCGGCTCGTCAGCATCGCGGACGACGCGGCCCAGCACGCCGGGCAGGCCGCCTACGCGAAGGGACTGCTGACCGGTTGATGTGCTGAGCCGGCCACCCTCGACGGACGCCGGGTACTCCCTCGCGCGGACCGGCTGCCAGCACACCCGTCCGGTGCCGCTCGCAACGGCGCCCACCGGTGGCTCCGCGGCTCAGCCGGGGGCCGACTCGGGTTCGTCGGCCGGGATGCGGCTGAGGGTGAGGGCGCGGCGCAGGCCGCGTCCGCCGAGCAGCGCGATCACCGCGGCCAGCGTGGCGAAGCCGGCCACCGTGACGAAACCGCCGTGGTAGCCGGCCAGGTCGATGACCTGGCCCGACGTGCTCGACCCGATCGCCACGCCGATGCCGATGCCGGTGCCCATCCACGACAGCCCCTCGGTGAGCCGGTCGCGGGTGACCAGGCGTCCGATCAGCGAGTTGCCGTTGATCAGGGTGGGGGCGACGGTCAGGCCGACCAGCAGGCCGACCAGGCACAGCAGCAGCACCGAGTCGGCGATCAGCAGGGCGAGGCAGGCGGCGAACATGGCCGCGACGCCCCACAGAAAGCGCGACACCAGCGGCGAGGCCCAGCCGCGCGAGCCGTAGTAGAAGCCGGCCAGGCCGGAGGCCAGCGAGAACAACGCCAGCACCACTCCGGACGAGGCGCGCACCCCCCATTGCGTCGCGGCCGCCACCACAGAGACGTCGATGGCGCCGAACACGCAGCCGATCAGCAGGTTGACCGCCACCACCGCGCCGACGCCGGGCATCAGCAGGACCAGCCGGCTGCGCAACGGCGGCTTCTCGGCGCCCTGGTAGCTGCGTGGCAGCACGGGCGGCTCGGTGCTGCGCTGCGAATACAGCAGGTGGGCGCCGAGCAGCGCGAGCACCACCGGCGCGATCAGCCCGGCCGCGGGATGCACCCCGGTCGACAAGGCGGTCGCGAGCACCGGGCCGATCACGAACGTCAGCTCGTCCAGGGTGGATTCGAGGGCGTAGGCGGTGTGCAGCCGGTCAGGATCGTCGGTGGCGTGGTTCCAGCGGGCCCGCACCAGCGCGCCGGGGGCGCCGCCGGTGGCGCCGGAGACGATCGCCGGGGGGAACAGCGTCCAGGCGGGCAACTGCATAACGGCGAAGACCACCAGCAGCGCGAGCGCGCTGGCCGACACGATCACGGCGGGGTACATCACGCGGCGCTGCCCGTAGCGGTCGACGAGGTTGGACAAGGTGGCGGTGCCCAGCGCCCAGGCCACCGCGTTGGACGCCGCCAGCGCCCCGGCCAGCCCGTAACTGCCGTACAGCGCCGACACCATCAGCACCATGCCGAGGCCCATCATGGCCCCGCCGGAGCGGGCCAGCAGCCCGGCCGCACTGAACTGCCAGGCACCGGGCAGGGTCAGGATCTCCCGGTAGGCACGCACCGGCCTATTCTGGCACGAGCGTGCGGAAACCGCCGAATCGGTTGGCCGGTGGAGTCGCCGGCGAGGGGGACGGTGCGCCGATCAGGAATGCGGAACCGTCCCCGATTTCTGCTCACCGGTACCGATCGGTAATGGGGGACGGTTCCGCATTCCTGCTCACCACCCGAGCGCCCCAGCCCCGGACCAACGCGTCGTCGATTCGCTCCGGGCTCAGAGTTCGAGGGCGATCTTGCCTCGGACGCCGCCGGCCCGCATCATCCGCATGCCGTCCGCGGCCCGTTCGAGCGGCAGGGTGGCGTGCACGCGGGGACGGATCCGTCCGGACGCGACCAGCGCGGCGAGCTCGGCCAAGACCGGACCGGAGTCGGTGGACACCAGCCCGACCATCCGCTGCTTCGAGCCGATGGCGGCCAGCGGCGCGAAGATCGACCGCTGAAAGCCGCCCAGTACGGATCCGCCGCCTTCGCCGCCGACCACCACGATGGTGCCGTCGCTCGCGAGGTGTCGCCGTAACAAGCGCAGCTTCCGGCGGCCCCCGGTGTCGAGAATGATGTCGTAGCGCCCGTCCGCGTCCGCCGGACGGTCGGCGAAGCCGTAGTCCAGGGTGCGCACCGCGCCCAGGGAGCGTACGAAGTCGTCGGCCTCCGGCCGGCACACGCCGGTGACCACGGCGCCGGCATCGACGGCGAGCTGGACGATCAGGTGCCCGACCCCGCCGGCCGCCCCGATCACGAGCACCCGCCGGCCTTCGCGCACCCGACCCGCGCGCACCGCGTTCAGCGCTGTGCTGCCCGAGACCGGCAGGGCCGCCGCGGTGACCCAGTCGACGGCATCCGGCAGTACGGCGAGCAGCTCGGCTCGGGCGATCGCGTAGTCGGCGAAGGTGCCGTCGCCGCGTCCGAGCACACGATCGCCGATCGCGAAGCCCGCGACCCCGTCACCGACCGCCTCGACGATGCCGGCCAGGTCGCCGCCGAGCACCGGCTGCTTGGGACGCGGCAGGCCGAACGCCGGACGGGCCAGCAGCGGCAGCCCGGCCATCACGTGCCAGACGTCCTGCCCGAAACTTGCCGCATGAACCCGCACCAGTACCTGGCCTGCACCGGGTACCGGCACCGGCAGCTCACGCAGCCGCAGCGCGTCCGCCGTGGGTGTGTACTCATCTCGCACGATCGCCCTCATGATTTGCTCCTGCCTGCATCGCTGTCGTCGTACTGGAACACGCTGTCGAGGGCCACTGCGAACACCCTCGCGATCTGAAAGGCCATCTCGAGCGAGGGCGAGTAGCGCCCCTGCTCGATGGCGATGATGGTCTGCCGGGTCACCCCGACCCGCTCGGCCAGCTCGGCCTGCGTGAGCTCGCCGTGGGCGAAGCGCAGTGCCCGGATGCTGTTGGTCACCCGCGTCGGCCTCACCATCCCGGCAATCCCCTCCGGTAGGCGATGAGCTTGGCGACCGGCGCGACGATGCCGCTGACCACGAACGCGAGGTAGAGGGCGTTCGCGATCCAGAAGTGCGGTGCCTCCACCATCGCCAGGACGAGTGCGCCGGTTGCCCCGATCGTGACGAAGGAGCTACCGACGGCTGAGCCCATGCGGTCGATGGCCCGGTCGCGCACGTCCGCGCTCTGCCGCTCGCTGCGCCAGACGATCTCGAGCAGACCGCGCAGCACGATGCCCGCGACGATGGCGCCGCCGATGGCCCACAGCATCGGCGCGACGTAGGGTGCATCGACCAGTGGGCCGCCGTCGGCCGCGCGGAGCAGCAGCCCCAGGTACACCGCGTAGCCGCCGATCGCAATCACCAGCAACAGCCAGGTGCCCTTCTCTTCGTAGGTCATCGCTGGTCCTTCCCGCTCGTCAATGTCAAAGATGTTTGACACCACGAATGTAAAACAAACCAGACATAGTGTCAAGACATTCAGACATGGACGAGGGTGCCCACCGCTCCGATGGGCCAGCCGGAGTGACCGTTCCGGCCCCTCGGCTTCGGTCAGCCCGGCGGCGGCGCACACCGTCCGGAGATGGACGAACTGCGCGGGCGTGCCGTCGGCCGGACCACCTCCCGGCACCGCCGATCAGGCCAGGAAGCCGTAGAGCAGCGCGTTGAACTCGGCGGGGGCGTCCACCGGCACGCAGGCGCCGGCGCGTCCGATCAGCTCGAACCTTGCACCGGCGATCCCCCCGACCAGCTCGCGGCCGGCCGTGACTCCGGGCGGATTGCCCGAACCGCCCACGATCAGCGTGGGGGCGGTCACCTGCGGCGTCCACTGGCGCAGGTCGATGGCGGACGCGGCCTTCATCAGCGCCAGCATCCGGCCCCGGTCGAGGCCGGCCTCGGCGAGTTTGGCCGCCGGCATCGCCCGCACCGCCATGCGCTGCAGGCCGCCCGCCATCCGTCCGATCCGGGGCAGCACGTCGGTCAACACCAGGTGCGACACAGCGCCGGGCGATCGACCGGCCGCCGTCACCGCCACTGCAGCGCCGAGACCGGTGCCGACCAGCGCCACCTGATCGACGCCGAACCGGTTCAACTGGCCGAGAACGGCATCCGCCGCGCGCGCCAGGTCGAAGTCGACCGCTGGACCCGGACGCAGCCCGTCCAGCCACGGCGCGACCGCCTTGGTGCCCGCGGGCAGTGCGGTCACCTGCTCCTGCCAGAGCTGAGGGGTTTGGCCGAGGCCGTGCAGAAACACCAGCAGAGGGACGGGCATGGGCACCATCGAACCACGCGCAGGTGGGCCGCGCAGCACGGCGCGACCCGCCGCCGCTCCGGTACCGGGACGGCCGACATAATGGACACCATGGGACTGCCCGCGAAGGTGCTCGGACACGGCGAGACCGAACTGCTGCACCTGCGCTCGCACGGCAAGGTGATGATCCGGCCGACCCTGGCGCTGCTTGCGGTCGCCGCCCTGGCCGGAATCGTGTTCGCCGTGCTGCCGGCCTCGTGGCGACCCTGGTCCGGCTGGTTCGCCATCGCGCTGGCGGTCGGCTTCGCGATTCCGGCCTACCTGTTGCCGCTGCTGCGCTGGCGCACCACCACCCACTCCGTGACCACGCACCGGCTGATCACCCGCTCCGGCATCATCAACAAGATCGGTCACGACGTACCGGTGGCCCGCATCACCAACGTCGCCTACGAACGCAGTTTCACCGACCGGCTGTTCGGCTGCGGCTCGCTGGTGTTCACCACCTCGGCCGAGGCGCCGGTCGTCCTGAGTGACATTCCCAAGGTCGAAGAGGTCGGCGTCGCCATCTCGAACCTGCTGTTCGGGGTGCGTGCATGACGGCATCGTCGTCCGCGCAGCCCACCCTGCGCACCCAGTTGACGCGGTTCATCGTCACCGGTGTGCTCTCGGCGATCGTCGACTACGGCCTGCTGGTGCTGCTGATGGCGTTCGGCATCGGCTATGTGCCGGCCAAGGTGTTGTCGTTCATCGCCGGCACCACCACCGCGTACCTGATCAACCGGCGCTGGACCTTCGTCTCGGACGGGTCCCGGCGCAAGTTCGCGGCCGTGATGGGGCTCTACGCACTCACCTTCGTGCTGCAGGTCGGCATCTTCGCCGTGCTGTACCCGTGGCTGATCGGCGTGGGGGCCGGTGCCGAGATCGTGCCCAGGATGAACTGGGCCCAGCTGATCGGCTTCGTGGTGGCGCAGGGCACCGCGACCGCGGTCAACTTCGTCGTGCAGCGCACGGTGATCTTCAAGAGCTGACCCGCCAACTGCCCAGAAGTACGGGCCCGGGTGCGCAGCGTCCGAAGAAGGTCAGGCGCCGAGAATGCTCATCTGCTGCGGCTCGCGGATCACGGCCGGACCCGGCACGTCGTTGGGCAGCACGCGATACACCACCTGACCCTCGCGTTCGGCCAGGAAGTGCGCCGGCACTCCGTCCACGTAATGCACCCCGGCTCCGTCGTCGGCCGCATAGCCGTCCGGCAGATCACCGGACGCGACCGCGGAGGTGAAGATCGGATCGCGCTCGGGTTCGCCGTCCAGATGGGGACAGAAGCTGCCCCGCACCAGGCCCATACCGCCCCGCCACGGCCGCAGATCGCCGAAGCCGTCGGTGACGCAGCCCTGATACCAGCACGCGGCACCCGCGGAAATACCGGCCAGCACGAGCGAGCCGTCGGCGTACCGCTGGCGCACCACGTCGGTCACACCGTGCGCCTCCCACAGCGCCATCAGGTTGACCGTGCTGCCGCCGCCGACGAAGAACAGGTCGGCCTCGCCCAGGCGATCGACGGCCTGGCCGGCCCCCGACCACAGGGTGAGCACCGACGTGCGCACCCCCAACGCCCCGTACGCGGTGAGAAAGCGGTGAATGTAGGCCGGGTCGTCACCCGATGCGGTCGGCGCGAAGCAGACCTGCGGATGATCCTTGCCGGTGAGTCGGACGAGGTAGCGATCGAGTGCGGTCGGCTCACCGAACTGCGACATCGAGAAACCGCCACCGCCCATGGCCACAATGTGCCGAGTCATGGCGTTCATACTAGTGGTGGGAGACGCACCACCGGTGTCGCGTCGCCCACGTCACTCACCGCTGGGCGTCGCGCAGTGGTGACTCGATTGGGAGACACGCCACCAGCGACCCGGGATCGCTAGGGTTCTGCGGGTGAGCGTGCGGACGATCGGCATCATCGGCGGGGGCCAGTTGGCCCGCATGATGCACGCCGCCAGCATTCCTCTTGGGCTGCGCATCGCGCTGCTCGCCGAAGGCCCGGACGTCTCGGCCGCCCAGGTGGTGGCCGACGTCACCGTCGGCGACTACACCGATCCGGCCACCGTGTACGCCTTCGCCGAGCGCTGCGACGTGCTCACTTTCGACCACGAACACGTGCCGCCCGCGATTCTGCGCGGGTTGATCGAGCGCGGCAAGGGCGTCCACCCCGGTCCCGACGCCCTGCTGCACGCACAGGACAAGGTGGTGATGCGTGAGCGGCTCAGCGGGCTCGGCGTACCCTGCCCCGCCTTCGCCGTGGTGGACGGACCGCGCGACCTGATCGCGTTCGGCGAGCGGACGGGCTGGCCGGTGATCGCCAAGACCTCCCGCGGCGGCTATGACGGCAAAGGCGTGTGGAAGCTGGACGGGCCGCACAATGCGGGCGAACCGTTCGCGGCGCCACGTCCGGGTGTGCGCATTCTGGCCGAGGAGTTCATCGACTTCAGCCGCGAGCTGAGCGTGCTGGTGGCCCGTCGGCCCTCGGGCGAGGAGCGGGTCTACCCGGTCACCGAGACGGTGCAGACCGACGGCATCTGCACCCACACGTTCACCCCGGCGCCGGGGTTGAGCGACGAGCAGGAGGCGGAGTTCGAACGGCTCGCGCTGCGGATCGCCGCCGAGCTCGACGTGACCGGCATTCTCGCGGTCGAACTGATGCAGCGCAGCGACGGCACCGTGGTGGTCAACGAGTTGGCGATGCGTCCGCACAACACCGGGCACTGGAGCATCGACGGCGCGCAGACCTCGCAGTTCGAGAACCACCTGCGAGCGGTCGCCGACCTGCCGCTCGGACCCACCGGCACGCGCCAGCCGCACGCCGCCATGGTCAACGTGCTCGGCGGTGCCAACGACGACCTGCTCGCCGCCGCCGCGCAGGTGCTGGCCGCCGACCCGGGCGCACGCGTCCAGCTGTACGGCAAAAGCGTCGTCCCGGGGCGCAAGGTTGGTCACGTCACCGTGGTCGGCGACGACGCGAGCGAGGTCCGCCGGCGCGCACAGGCTGCCGCCGATCACCTGATGGGAGGGCAGCAATGACCGAGAAGCCCCTGGTCGGCATCGTGATGGGCTCGGACTCCGACTGGCCGGTGATGCAGGCCGCCGCCCTGGCCTGCGACGAGTTCGGCGTGCCCTATGAAGCCGATGTGGTCTCGGCGCACCGGATGCCCGAAGACATGGTGGCCTGGGGACGTGCCGCGCACACCCGCGGGCTCAAGGTGGTGATCGCCGGTGCCGGGGGAGCCGCCCACCTGCCCGGCATGCTGGCCGCACTCACCCCGCTGCCGGTGATCGGGGTGCCGGTGCCGCTGAAGTATCTCGACGGCATGGATTCCCTGCTGTCCATCGTGCAGATGCCGGCCGGAGTGCCGGTGGCCACCGTCGCCGTCGGCAACGCGCGCAACGCGGGGCTGCTGGCCGTCCGCATTCTGTCGGTGGCGGACGCCGGGTTGCAGCAGCGCATGCTCGACTTTCAGGCCGAACTCCGCGCCGCCGCCCGGGCCAAGGGTGCGGCCGTCCGCGGCCGCTGAACCCCGACCGCCGACTCGTCTGCGCCGCCCCCCGGCGAGCCGACCTGATCGGGTTGGGAGCAGGCGGCAGACTGGTTCGGTGACCGTCACGACCTCGCTGCCCGATGCCCAGAGCCGTAGCCAGGGCGTCGCCCTGCGCCGCGGGCTGACCATGCTCGGCATGACGTTGGTCGTGCCCGGGTCGGCGCAGCTGGCCGGCGGCAACGAGCGGATCGGACGGGTCGCCGTCCGGATCTGGCTCACCCTGATCGCGCTCGCGGTGCTCTTCGTGGTACTGCTGCTGGTGCCCTTCACCCGCGCCTTCGCCCTCGGCCTGTACGCCAACCCGATCACGCTCACGGTGCTGCGCTGGGCCAGCCTGGCGCTCGGCCTGGGCTGGGCCGCGCTGTTCGTCAACGCCTGGCGGATCGCCAACCCGGCCGCGCTGTCAGCGGCCGGCCGGGTGATCGTGCCGGCGCTCGCGTTCACCCTGGCGCTGGCCGTCGGCTGGGGTTCCTGGACGCTCTCCAACGCCTTCGAAGCTCAGAGCCGGCTGGTCGGCAACGTGTTCGGCGGCGGCGGCAAGGCCGAAACCAGCTCGGGACGCTACAACGTGCTGCTGCTCGGCGGCGACGCCGGCGCCGGGCGCGAGGGGCTGCGTCCCGACACCCTGATCGTGGCCAGCATCGACGCCGATACCGGACGCACCGTGCTGTTCAGCCTGCCGCGCAACCTTCAGCGGGCGCCGTTCCCGGAGTCGTCGCCGTTGCACAAGCTGTACCCGAACGGCTACTGGTGCCAGGACGAGTCGTGCATGCTCAACGCGGTGTACACGCTGGCGATGAACCACAAGAAACTGTTTCCGGGGGTGAAGAACCCGGGCGTGCAGACCACCAAGGACGTGGTCGGCAACATCCTGGGCCTCGACATCAACTACTACGCGTTGGTCGACCTCAAGGGCTTCGAGGCCTTGATCGACGCCGTCGGCGGCATCAACCTGGACGTGGGCCGCAAGGTGCCGATCGGCGGCGGCACCGACCTCAAGACGGGCCGCAAGTATCCGATCACCGGCTACATCGGCCCCGGCAAGAACCTGCACCTGGACGGTCACGACGCCCTCTGGTTCGCCCGCTCCCGCGAAGGGTCCACCGATTATGAGCGGATGGCCCGGCAGAAGTGCGTGCTGAACGCCATGGTCAAGCAGCTCAACCCGACCACGGTGCTGACCAAGTTCCAAGAGATCGCCAAGGCGGGTGAAGAGATCGTGTCCACCGACGTGCCCACCTCGCAGCTCGGCACCCTGCTCGACCTGGCCGCCAAGGGCCGCTCGCTGCCGCTCAGCAGCGTGAGCTTCGCACCGCCGTTGATCCAGCCCGCCAAGCCCGACTTTCCCCGTATGCGGCAGATCACGGCTGATGCCATCAAGGCGTCCGAGAACGCGGGCGACGGCGGCAAGAAGACCACCTCGTCCAGCCCCGGCTCGGCCTCGCCGAAGCCGTCCGCCGCGACCACCAAGAGCGGCACCCGCACCGACGATCTGGACGCGGTCTGCACCGTCAGCTGACCGCGGCGCCTCGGCGACCGGGGGTCACGAGGTGAGCGTGCCCGAGCCCAGGATGCGAAAGACCCAGTCGCCGATCGCGTTGCAGTAGGCCTTGCCCAGTTCGAAGGTCGCGTCCCGGCTCATGATGGTCAGCAGGTAATCGCGCCCGTCGCCCTCGACGTGGCCGATCGAGTTCACCGCCCACAGGTTGTCGGTGGACTGGAACTGCACCCAGCCGTTCTTCAACTGCACCTGCACCGAGCCGCTCCGCGGTGCCCCGACGCCCCAGGCCTGGTCGTCCTGCACCTGGCCCATCAGGCCGAGCAGGTAGCTGCGCTCGGGCTCGGTCAGCGCCGTGGTGTCGCCCTTGACCAGTTGATGCAGAAACGACAGCTGGTCGTTCGGCGTGGTCCAGGTCCAGCTCCAGAAGTCTTTCTCGGGCGCGCTGTGGGTGTCTTTGAGGCCCAGGTCCGTGGCCAGCGCGTCATAGGCCGGACGGGCGCCCGCCCAGGTCCACAGGGCGTCCGCGGCGTCGTTGTCGGAGTTCTTGATCGCCTTCTGCGCCAGCGCGTCCTGCTCGGCGGGCAGCGGCTGTTGCAGTTTTTCGGCCCGCGCCCTGCGCATGGCCATCGCCACGATCATCGGCTTGGCCATGGACGCGCTCTGGCTGGCCCAGTCGCCCCGGTAGTTCCAGGTGGCGCCGCTGCGCAGGTCCTGCAGCGCGACGCCCAGCTTGTCCTGGCCGGCGGCGATCACGTCCAGCGCAGCCCGCAGCTGGTCGGCGACCGAGCCGGTGGGCGAGGTGGCGGGAGTGGGCACGGACGCCGCGCCACCACAGCCGGCCAGCACGAGCGTGCCGCCCAGTGCGAGCAGGCCGCAGCGGCGGGAGAAGGCGGGCGTGGGCAGCGGCGAGGTCACCCGGCCATCATTCCACGCAGCGCTCCGAGCGCCGGATCGCCGCGAGCCGCGCGTCGTCAGCGCCACCCTCGACGAGCACCGCCGAGCCGCCGCCCAGCAGGGGAGCGATCAGCGCCCCGCGCAGCGTGCCCAGCGCGGTACCCGGGCGCACCAGCACCCGCTCGGCCACCGGTGCGACGTCCGCCACCTCGGCGTGCGAGAGCACCGTGCCGTTCTCGATCCACGCCGGCGCGTGCGGCCCGGACGGCAGCGTGCCGGCCTGGTCCGGCTGCGCCAGCGCCTCGGTGCTGAAGTCGAGCACGCCGGACGGCAGATCGCGCAACCCCAGCCCGAGCGGGTGCAGCGAACAGGCGAACGTCGCGCCCGGCAGCACCGCGACCGGGTCGTCCGGGCCGATCACCACCAGGTCGGCGCCCTCGGCGTCCGGGCTGACGGTGCACTCGCGCTGCCAGCCGGCCAGCGGCCAGATCAGCGTCATCCAGTGCCCGGGCCGGGTGCTGGCCAGCGGCACGCCCAGCTGGCCGGCGTCCGCCCCGGCGTCCTCGATCAGGTTCGCGGTCTTGGCCACCCAGTTGGCGAACGTGGCGACGCTCAACTCCGTGCGGCCCCCGGTATCCAGGTCGTAGTGGGTGAGCAGCGGCTCGGCGCCGGCGCGGCGGGCCCGGCGTTGTAACGCCGCGAGTGCGGCGGGAATGTCCATGCCCGCATCCTATGAAGCGGGCGATATCGTCAGCAGCATGCGGTTCGCGGTGATCATGGCCGGCGGTGCGGGCACGCGGCTGTGGCCGCTGTCCCGCAAGGGCACCCCCAAGCAGTTGCTGCGGCTGATCGACGGCACGTCGCTGCTGCGCATCGCCTTCGAACGGCTCGGCGACCTGGTGCCGCCCGAGCGGGTGCTGGTCTGCACCGGCGCCCCCTACGCCGCCCAGGTGCGCGCCGAGCTGCCCGAGGTGCCCGCCGAGAACGTGCTGGGCGAACCCGAGGGACGCGACTCGCTCAACGCGGTCGCCTGGCCGGCGGCCGTGATCGCCGCCCGCGACCCGGACGCGGTGATCGCGCAGGTCACCGCCGACCAGCTGATCGAACCGGTCGCGGTGTTCGCCACCGCGCTGCAGCGGGCCTTCGAGGTGGCCGAGGCCGACCCGTCCGCGCTCGTCACGCTCGGGGTGGTGCCCACCAGCGCGCACACCGGCTACGGCTACCTGCACCGGGGCGCGGCGGTGCCCGGTCATGAGCACACCCACGAGGTGCTCGAGTTTCGCGAGAAACCCGACCTGGTCACCGCCAGCGAGTACCTGGCCTCCGGCGACTACTGGTGGAACGCGGGCATGTTCGTCTGGCGGGCCGCCACCTTTTTGGAACAGCTGGCCGCGCTGCACCCGGCCAGCCACTCTTCCGTGCTCGATCTGGCCGCGCACCCCGAACGGCTGGACGCGATCTTTCCCACCCTGCACAAGACCTCTGTCGACTACGGAATCATGGAGCCCGTCTCGGCCGGCGCCGGCACCGCACATGTGGTCGCGGTCGCCCTGCCGGTGCAGTGGCGTGACGTCGGCGGCTACGCCTCGCTGGCCGAGATCCTCACCCACGATGCGGCCGGCAACGCACTCATCGGCACGTCCGTGCGGCTGGATTCGCACGACAACGTGGTGATCAACACCGCCGGGGACGAGCACCTGGTCGGCCTGCTCGGCTGCACCGGGCTGGTCGTCGTCACCACCCCGACCGCCACCATGGTCTCGCCGCTCGACCAGGCCGAACGGGTTCGCGAGCTGGTGGCCTTGGTTCGGGCCGAGGCAGGGGAGCGTCATGTCTGACACCGATCAGCCCGGCGCCAAGAAGCGCACCATGCTCGAGAACCTCGCGCGCATCCGCGAACACGTCACGATCGCGGTGCTGGTGATCATCTGCGCCAGCCTGGTGCTCGGCATCGTCCGGCTCGCCATCTTGGTGTTCTGGCAGAGCACCCAGGTGTTCGAGGCGTTCGCCGGCATCGGGTCGTCCATCATGAACCTGTCGCTGGTGATCGTGCTGGTGGCGCTCGTCTGCACCTGCCTGTTCATTCCGCCGACCACCCCCCGGGCAGTCACCCTGACCAAGGTCTCGGCGTGGGTGGTGGGCATCGGCACCGTGCTGCAACTGGTCAGCCTGGGCCTGGGGCTGGCCGCTTCGGCCAACGCGTTCGGGCTGATCATGGAGACGCTGGGCGGGTTGCTCGACATCGCGCTCAAGGCCCTCGCGGCCGGTGTGTTGTGGGTGATCGTCAAAGGTGTGAAGTCCGGCCGGCTCGATCTGGCACCCGCGGTGCCCGAGGTGGATGCAGCGCCCGAGGCGGCGAAGCAACAGCCGGTGTGGCGGCCCGAGCAGGCCACCGGAACTGCCTGGCGCAGCGCCCGTGAGGCCGCCAGCGGGGCCCGTCCGGACGCCGGTGCGCTGCCCGAAACGCCGGCGATCGAGGCGCCGAAGGCGTCGTCTCAGCGGCAGTGGAAACCCAGGCCGCGCGAAGACGGCGAAAAATAGCACACTCCCCGGGTTGACTTACGGGAACAACACCAATGTAATTTCCTCCATGTAGTTCCGCGTGGCTACACCGGGTCGAGGAGGATTGCCATGCATGAGTTGGTAGCTCTGCAGTTTGACGAAGACATTGACGAGGGTGCCCTGGGTTGGCAAGAGCGTGCCCTGTGCGCCCAGACCGATCCCGAGGCGTTCTTCCCCGAGAAGGGTGGCTCCACCCGTGAGGCGAAGCGGGTCTGCCTCAGCTGCGAGGTGCGCAGCGAGTGCCTCGAATACGCCCTCAGCAAGGACGAACGCTTCGGCATCTGGGGCGGGCTGTCCGAGCGTGAGCGCCGCAAGCTCAAGAAGCGCGCGGTCTAGCAGCCCGCTTCCGGGCCGCTAACCTAGGGCAGCGTGACTGATCCCTGGGCGTGGCTGCAGGCTGAGCGCAGCGAGCCCGAGTGGAACGCTGCCGCGCATCCGGTCAGCGCCATCGTGCTGAGCGACGTGCAGGCCGCGCTGGCCCCGTTTCTCGACGCCCAAACCGTCCCGCTCGCTGAGATCGTGGTGGCCGACACCCTCGCCGAGGGGGCGCAGCGGGCCACCGGCGAATGGCTGTGGCTGTTTCCGCAGGCCGTCCAGCCGGCACCACAGGCGCTGCAACAGCTGCTGCGCACCGGCGCCGAATCGCAGCGGATCGGCTTGATCGGCCCGCTGATGGTGCAGTCGCAACGCCGAGCCCGGGTCGACAGAATCGAATCCTGCGGCCTGACCGTCACCCCGATCGGACGCCTGTTGCCGGCCGTCGAGGGCGGCGAGCCCGACCAGGGCCAGCTGTCGACGATGGCCGTGCTGGGCGTGGACGCCTCCGCGGCACTCGTGCGCCGCGACCTGTGGCAGCAGTTCGACGGGGTGGTGCCGCAACTTCCGCCCGCGCTGGCCGGACTCGAGCTGGGCCGGCAGGTCAACTCGTCGGGACGCCGGGTGGTCGCCGAGCCGGCGGCCCGGGTCGTCCGAACGGCACCGGAACCGCCGGATCCGGTCGAGCAGCGCACCTGGGAGTTGCGGCTGGCGGCCTCCGGTGGCTCGTGGTGGACCCGGTTGCGGCTGCTGGTCGGCAGCGTGTTCGGGGCGCTGGGGTTTCTGTTGGGCAAGGACGCCGCCCGCGCCGGCGCCGAGCTGCGGGCGATCAGCCGCTGGCTGGCCGAGCGCGGCGCGGGCACGGTGTTCGACGCACGACAGGTCGACCGCCGGGCGCTGCAGGGCCTCACGCCGTCGCGCCGGGAGCTGTTCGGCCAGGCCGTCGACCGGGCCGCCGGGTCGCTGGCCGAGGCGTGGGCCGGGCTGGCCGACCGCGGCTCCGACACCTCGCTGGACGAGCTGACCGGCGACGACTTCGCCGCCAAGGGCCGCCGGCGCAGCCTGTCGCCGCTGGCTCTGGGCGCCTACCTGGTGGGCATCCTCAGCGTGGTCGCCGGCTGGAAGCTGCTCGGCGACGGACGGTTGGCGGGCGCCGGGCTGCTGCCGTCGCAACAGTCGTGGACCGAACTGCTGGGCGCCTGGCTCGACCCGGTGGCCGGGTCGGCGGCGATGGCCGGGCCGCCCTGGCTGGGCGCCACCGCCCTGGCCGCGCTGGTCACGTTCGGCCAGGTGGAGTGGCTGGTCACGCTGGCTTTTCTGATCGTCGTGCCGCTGGCCTGGTTCCTGGCCCTGCGCACGCTGCGCACCCTGGGGGTGGAGGGTCCGGCGGCAGTGATCGCGGCGCTGGGATACGCACTCGCCCCGGTGCTGGTCGGTGCGTTGGGCGGAGGCTGGCTGGGCGTGGTGACCTGGACGGTGCTGCTCCCGCTGCTGTCGCACGCCCTGATCGTCTGGGCCGGCCGGCCGGGCTGGGGCACCGCCGGAGCCGTCGCGTTGTGGCTGGGGTTCGCGGTGGTCCAGGTGCCGCTGGTGTGGCCGCTGGTGCTGCTGACGATGGCCCTTACACCGGCGGTGCGCAGCGTCCGGGGTGCCGGTGAGTGGCTGCTGGTGGCCGGTGCGGGCACGGTCGCGCTCGGCCCGGCGCTGGTCGCCTGGGCGGCGTTCCCCGGCCGCTACCTCACCTCGGCCTCGCCGGCGCTGGCGGCGTCGTCCGCGGCCGACCCGTGGCTGCTCGCTCTGGCCCATCCGAACGGCACCGGGGTCGCCCCGGTGTGGGTGAGCGCGGCGGTGGTCGGGGTGGCCTGGCTGGCGGCGGTGCTGGGCCTGTACCGGCGGCCGCGCGACGCCGCCCCCGGCTTCGTCGCCGCCGCGATCGGCCTGCTGGCGGCCGTGCTGCTGACCAGGATCGTGGTCGTGGTGCCCCCGGGGGTCGAGGCGCGTCCGCAATCGCTGCCGTGGCTGGTGCTGATGCTCGGCGGGCTGATGCTGGCGGCCGCCCGCGGCCTGTCGGGGCTCGCCGCCGAGTTGCGCAACCGCACGCTGGGGGTCTGGCACGCCGGGGTGCTGATCCTGACCGGGCTGGTCATCGTGGCGGTCGGTATCGGTGCCGCGTGGTGGGCCTGGGACGCTGCGTCCGGCCTGCGCCGCACCGAATCGGACAGCCTGCCCCCCTTCGTCCGGGTCGCAATGACCTCGGACGCGCCGGTGCGCACCCTGGCCATCGCGCGTGGCGGGGGCGAGATCCGGTGGGCACTTCACGAAGGTGACCTGCCCCGCCTCGGTGAGGACGAGCGCGCCCTGCCCGGCACCCTGGAACCGCAGCGCGGGCTGGCGACGTCCGTGGTCAACCGGCTGCTGTCCGGCAGCGCCGACAACCAACTCAGCGTCGACCTGGCCCGGCTCGGGGTCGGGTACGTGTGGCTGAAGGGCAGCGACCCCGACCTGCGCACCGCCGTCGGCAACGTGCCCGGGCTGGGCGTCGGTACCGGCGACGACGACGGCGCGACCTGGCCGGTGCCGAACTCCGGCCGCGCGGTGATCGACGGCGACGGGATCAGCCTCACCGGCGACGGACGCACCGTGGCCGCCGGCTCGCAGACCCGGCGGCTGGTGCTCGCCGAGCCGGCCGACCCGCGCTGGCGGGCGAGCGTCGATGGACGTCCACTGGCGCCGCTCACCCTTGCCGACGGCAGGCAGGCCTTCAGCCTGGGTGTCGAGGCGGGCGTGCTGCAGGTGCGCCTGGACGGTGCCGCGCCGGTCTGGCCCTGGGTGCAGCTCGGCATGGTGGTCGTGCTGGCGATTCTCGCGGCACCGCGCGTGCGGAGCGGCCGATGAACCGCGCCGTCTGGCCATCCGCCGGGTTGGTCGCCCTGGCGGCCGCGTTCGTGGGGGCATCCGTAGTGCCGGCTCAGGTGCCGTCCGCCGTAGGCACCCCGGACGATGACCGCGCCCGGGTGGCCGTGGTGTGTCCCACCCTGGCCGGCACCACCGGAATCACCGCGATCGCCGCCGGCTCGCCGCAGGGCAGCCTGGCCACCGCGCCGCTGGCCCGGCCCGACGAGGTGACGGCGATCAGCGGAACGTTCGCCGTGATCTCGCAGGCCTCTGGACCCACGCTGGTCACCGCACCCAGGCTGGACGTGTTCTCGGGCACCACCCGCAGCGCCGCCACCGACGGCTCCGATCGGGGCCTGTCGATGATGTCGTGCGACCGTGCGACCGCGTCCCAGTGGTTCACCGGGGTGCTGTCGGCGCAGACCGGCACCGCCGAGCTCGTGCTGCTCAACGCCGACGCCCAGGACGCCTCGGTCGACGTCACCGTCCACGGCGCCGAGGGCCGGGTCACCGCGCCCGGCTCGCGCGGCATCATCGTGCCCGCGCACAGTCGCCGGGTGGTGCCGCTCGGACCCCTGTTCACCGCCGAGCAACCCGTCTCGCTCAAGGTCGCGACCTCAGCGGGCCGGGTCGCGGCGGCCGTCCGGCAGCGCATGCTGAGTGGGGACGCACCCGCCGGCAGTGAGTGGTTGCCGCCGAGCGCCGACCCGGCGACCGCCGTGGTGATCCCGGGCCTGCCGGCGGGCAAGGGCACCCGCGACCTGGTGGTGGTCAACCCCGGGGATCGCACCGCGAGCGTCACCCTGCAGGTGCTCGGCGCGGACGGGCCCACGGCCGTCCCCGGCTTCGAGACGCTCGACCTGCCGCCGGGCACCACGCGCTCGATCCCGCTGGCGGGTGCGCTGGCGCTGGCGCCGGTCGGCCTGCGACTGGCCTCCGAGCAGAAGATCACCGCGAGCGTGCTCAGCACCAACGGACGCGGTGCCGCCGCGATCGACCTCTCGACGCAGATCGCCACGCCGGGGTTGACCGGTCCGGGCGTGCTGGCGCTCTCGCCCGGTGGTGCGGTGTCGCCGGTGCTGCACCTGGCCAGTGGTGCCGCCGACCCGGTGGCGGTCCGGGTGCTGGTGACCGATGCGGCCGGCCGCAGCCTGCTCGACAGCACGGTGACCGTGCCCGGTTTCGCCGACAGCACCGTGACGCTGCCGAAGGCGAGCGCCGCCCTGGTCAGCGTCGAACCCGCGGCCGCCGGCATCGTGCACGCATCGGTGGCCGTGCAGGCAGACCTGGACGATGTCGTGGGGGTCGCCTCACTCGCAGTGCTGCCCGGGGCGGCGGCCGCGACCCTGCCCCCGATCCGTCAGGATCCGCGGGTGGGGTCGTAGCCCGGTGCCAGGGCCAGTTCTCGTTGTCCGCAACGGTGCCTGTTGTCGGGTTGGGTGCCTGTTGTCGGGTTATGACGCGAAAGTGTGTGCCGAAGGTGACAGCGTGTACCGCTGCTGAGAACGCATCCGGCGCGCAGCGATCGGCGGACGGGTGTGGACGGACGGCGCCGGGCCAGTTTCTCGTTGTCCGCAACGGTGCCTGTTGTCGGGTTGGGTGCGTGTTGTCGGGTTATGACGCGAAAGTGTGTGCCGAAGGTGACAGCGTGTACCGCTGCTGAGAACGCGTCGGCTGCGCACCAATCAGCTGGGCGTCCGTCCGGTGCGACTGGCTCACCCGGCGAGCGCTGAGAAGCGACGATCCATCTCGACCGCGTTCCGAACGCGCAGGGCAAGCGTCGAGCGCTCGTCCAATAGTTCGGTGGTGACCCGGACGACCTGCCAGTTCAGCGCGCGAAGGTCGTCCTCACGCACCTTCTCGCGCACCGATGCCCCGGGCTCGTCGTATTTGCCCTTGCCGTCGCACTCCACCAGCACGCGGGTGCCCTTCAAGCGGCCATCGACTCGGTGAGGTGTGCCGGGCACCTCGAACTGCGGCTGCATCGTCCAACCCCAGCAATCGAGTACATACGTGGTGCGTGACTCCAGCGGCGACTCGTGCAGGTCATCACACAGCCGCCGGACCACCCGAAGGTGAGCCCGGCCGGCGTGCGCTTCGAGCGCTTTCGCCCAGTGGTCGAAGTCGCGGAGGCGGACGGTCTTGTTGCGCAGCGCGTGGTCAAGTGCCATCAGCCCCGACACCGGGCAGAACAGCGCCGTCTGCGCCACGACCAGCGCAGGGTCACAGCTGGCGGCGTCGCCAACCCGCTGGTGAATCACCACACCTGCACGGTTCTGAGCCAGACCCGGCCCGGTGCGCATCAGATGCACTCGCGTCCAGTCGGGACGGTGCACGGGCAGTCGCAACAGCGCCGCGCCCGAATGATGACTGGCGACGGTGCCCGGATGATCGCGCAACTCGGCCAGTACCCGCAGCCGATGCTGATCGGCGGCGTGCTCGCCCACGACATTGGTGTACCAGCCACGTTTGAGCCGGATCACCTTGCCATCGGAGATCGCGCGGCGAAGGTCGCTCGGGGCGACGCCGCGCTCGCGCAGTTGCTTGGTGTTGAAGACCGACACCAGGGACAGTTCAGCCGGAAACATGTGCACCAGCATCGGTCCGAATTCGGCCGAACTGGACGGTGGCGCAACAATTTGTGGATAACTCCGGGAGTTGGCGGGCACCGGTAGTGCTCCGTTCTGGGCGCCCGACCTCGTTGCTCAAGGCGTGTCGGGGTCCACTCGGCGTCCAGGGCTCGCGGCGAGATCAGCCCATCCCGGGAGGTATCCGTTCTCAGCAACGGTGCACGCTGTCGGGTCCGGTGCACGTTGTCGCGTTATAACGCGAAAGTGCGCACCGAAGGTGACAACGTGGACCGTTGCGGAGAACGGGGAACGCCTTGGACGTACGGTGCACCGAAGGTGACAACGTGAACGGTTGCGGAGAACGCGGCACATCTTGGAGCTGCCGTGCCACGGGCACTCTGCTGCCTGAATGTGCACTCTGCTGCCCGCAGAAAGGCAGCACAGACGTGCCGAAGGCAGCAGAGTGAGCCCGACGTCCTAGTCCCAGTCCTCGTCCGCCGCCCAGCCCTCGGGGTCGAGTTCCTCCATCGGGATCTCGGTCAGCGCGTGCAACTGCTCGACCAGCGTGCGGAACACCAGAATGCGCAGCCCCTTGCGGGTGCGCGCCCGGTGTTCCAGCGGACGCCGGTACAGCACCACCTGCCCATGCGCCGGCGGCACCGGGCCGATGGCCGCCGCGAGCGGCACCCGGTCGCGACTCCACGGACCGGCCATCACGGGCACGTCCTCGACGCCCACGTCGATGCCGGTCAGCGCCCGCGGGCAGGACGACGACACCCGGGCCAGCGCCGCGCTGACGCAGGCGGTGAAGAACTCGGCCCGGTGCGGACGGCTACGCAACGGCACCGGCGCACCGGTGAACGCATTGGGCAAGGCCAGGGGACCGCGCAGTCCGCGGCCGTGTCGCTCCCTGCGGTGTGCCATGCGCCCAACCCTAGGGCCAAGCCGGTAATGTCGCGCCGGTGAAGTCACGGTCGTGTTCGCGCGCAGGGTGCTCCGCCCGTGGTATCGCCACCCTCACCTACGCCTACGCCGACTCGACCGCCGTGCTCGGCCCGCTGGGGCTGCGCTCCGAACCGGGCTGCTACGACCTGTGCGCCGCGCACAGCGCGCGGCTGTCGGTGCCCCGCGGGTGGGAGGTGATCCGGCTACCCGCCTCGGACGCCGACACCGGACCGTCCACCGACGACCTGCTGGCGCTCGCACAGGCCGTCCGGGTGGCGGGGCTGGGGGTCGAGGCCGAGGTGCGTCCCGAGCCGGTGGTCACCCGCCGAAAAGGCCACCTGGCCGTGATCGCCGACAACTGACGTTCCCCTGCCCGGCCGATCCGGCGACCAGGGTCGCCCCCACCCGAGCCGGTGGCCAGGTCACCCCGACTCGCCGCACCGACGCCGTCGTCCCCCAGACCTGCCGCACCGACGGTGCCGTCCCCTTGCCCGCCGCACCGCCGCCCCTGCCGCCGCCTTTGACGAACTGTCCGCCCGCACCACTAGGCTTCGGACGTGCTGACCCCGTCCATCTTCAAGGCCAACGACATTCGTGGCATCGTCACCGGTGACGACCCCGAATGGAACGCCGAGGGGGCACGCGCGCTCGGTGCGGCCTTCGTCGAGGTGCTGGGGCTCGCCCGCGGCGCATTCGTGCTGGGCCGCGACATGCGCACCAGCGGTCCCGAACTCTCGCAGGCGTTCATCGCCGGCGCCACCGCTCATGGCGCCGACGTGATCGACATCGGTCTGGCCAGCACCGATGAGCTGTGGTTCGCCTCCGGCCGGCTGGACGTGCCCGGCGTCCAACTCACCGCCTCACACAACCCGGCCGCCTACAACGGGCTCAAGTTCTGCCTCGCCCAGGCGGCGCCGATCGACTCCGCGCTGCTCACCGAAATCGCGCGGGTGGCGATGGGTCCGCCGATCGAGCCGACGATCCGCCCAGGGGTCTGCCGTGAGGTCGATCTGCTGACCGATTACGCCGCCCACCTGCACGCCCTCGTCCCGCTGCAGGGCCTGCGGCGGCTCACCGTCGTCTACGACTGCGGCAACGGCATGGCCGGCCACACGGCGCCCGCCGTGCTCGACCCGCTCAACCTCGAGCTGATCGGCCTGTTCACCGAGCTGGACGGTTCGTTCCCGAACCATCCGCCCAACCCGCTCGAACCGCAGAACCTGCTGGACGCCCAGGCGGCCGTCCGCGAGCACGGGGCCGATGTCGGGCTGGTGTTCGACGGCGACGCCGACCGCTGCTTCATCATCGACGAGCGCGGCGAGGTGGTCAGCCCGTCCTTGATCACCGCACTGATCGCGCAGCAGGAACTCGCTCGTGAGCCGGGCGGCACGATCGTGATCAACACGATCACCTCGCGGGCGGTCAATCAGGTGGTGGCCGATGCCGGCGGACGGCTGGTGATCAGCAAGGTCGGGCACACCTCGGTGAAGGCACTGATGGCGCAGCACGACGCCATCTTCGGCGGCGAACACTCCGCCCACTACTACTTTCGTGACTTCTGGGGTGCTGACACCGGCATGCTGGCGGCGTTGCACGTGCTGGCCCAGCTCGGTCGCAGCACCGGCACCATGTCGCAACTGGTCGCCGAACTGCCGTCTTTCGCGGCCTCCGGTGAACTCAACTCCACCGTCGCCGACGCGCCCGCCACCATGGACGGGGTGGCCGCCGCCTTCGCCGGCCGCGGCGTCCACGATCGCTCCGACGGGCTGACGATCGAAACCGACGACTGGTGGGTGAACGTCCGGCCGTCCAACACCGAACCGCTGCTGCGGCTCAACGTCGAGGCCCGCACGCCCGAGCTGATGGCGTCCCTGCGCGATGAAGCCCTGGCCGTCATTCGAGGAGGAAACGATGCCTGACCTGACCCATGACGTGCTCGAACTGCTGGTCTGCCCGGCCTGCCACAGCGCGTTCACCTGGGACTACGAGGCGTCCGAACTGGTCTGCACCGGCGCCGACTGCGGCCTGGCCTACCCGTTGCGCGGCGGCATTCCGATCCTGCTGATCGACGAGGCCCGCCGCCCGGCTCGGGGTTGAGGCCATGTTCGACTTCGACGATTCCCGGCTCGAGAGCCCCGAGGTGCTGGCCGACGCCGCCCCGCTGCTGATGAACCTGGCCTCGTGCGGTGCCCGGGTCCGCCGTGAGGCGGCCGTCGCCGAGACGCCGCTCGATGCCTTGTCCGACACGGATCGTCCCCGTGCGGTGATCGCCTACGGGCCCGAGGCGCGGCTGCTGCGCTCGGTGCTCGAACCGGTCTGTCCGGTGCCGTTCGTCGCCTGGCCCTCGCTGGGCCTGCCCGGCTGGGTGGGCCCGCTCGATGTGGTGCTGCTGATCGGACGCCGGGGGCCGGGCAGTCTCGCGGTTGCTCACGAGGCGGTTCGCCGCGGCGCCCGGCTGCTCGCCGTGTGTCCGCCCGACTCACCGCTGGCTCAGCAGGCCGCCTCCCGATCCACCACGTTGCTGCCGGTCAGCACCGGCGATCCGCTGGCGGCCGCCGTCGTCGCGCTGGTCGCCCTGCACCGGCTCGGCCTGGGCCCCTACACCAACCCCGAGGCGATCGCCACCGCCATGGACCTGGTTGCCGAGAACTGTTCTGCCCGCACCGACGTGTCGGTCAATCCGGGCAAGGCCATGGCCCTCGACCTGGCCGACGCCTCGCCCCTGGTCTGGGGCGGTTCGGTGCTCTCGGCGCGGGCCAGCCGGCGCATCGTGGAGGCCCTGCGGCTGGCGTCCGGACGCATCGGGTTGTCGGCCGATTCCGCCGACCTGGTCGGGCTGATCCAGCAAGCGGCCCCCCGTGACCCGTTCGCCGACCCCTTCGATGAGGGCGTGGACGAGCGGCGTCCCGGCCTGGTGCTGGTCGACGACGGGCTGGACGACGAGGCTTCGGCCGAGGCCCGGGAACGCCTGCACCTCACCGCCGAGGCGGTCGACATCCGCGTCACCCGGCTGACCGCCACCACCGATTCCGTGATGGAGCGCTACGCCACCCTGCTGCTCACCGGCCTGTTCGGCGCCGCCTACCTGCAGATCGGGCTGGGACGCGTCGGCTGACTGTGCAGATCGGCCTGGACGCGTCGGGTAGTTGCAGATCGGCCTGGGACGCGTCCGGTTAGCTGCGGATCGGCCTGGACGCGGCGCCTACTTGGCAGGCCTGGGTGCGTCCCGGTAGTTACCCGCGTTCTCCGCATCGGTACACGTTGTCACCTTCGGTGCCTGCTTTCGTGTCATAACGCGACAACGTGCACCGGACCCGACATCGTGCACCGTTGCTGAGAACGGTGCCCCCCGGGACTCGGACGGGGACGAACAGCGTCCACACTCGACGCGTGCTCCGTCACCGACCGGAGGCCGGCAATGATCGGACGCCCCCTCGGCACACCCCTCCGCGCACTGGCAGAATGACGGCGTGACCAGCCCCGAACCGCAGCGCGTCCTCGTTCTGAACGGCCCCAACCTGGGCCGGCTGGGCAAGCGCGAACCGGACGTCTACGGTGCCGTCACGCACTCCGAGCTGGCCGAGCACCTGGTCGGCACCGGTGCCGGCCTCGGGCTGGCCGTCGAGGTGCGGCAGAGCGACTCCGAGGCCGAGATGATCGGCTGGTTGCACGAAGCCGCCGACGCTGACACCCCGGTAGTGCTCAATCCGGCCGCCTGGACCCACTACTCGATCGCCGTCGCCGACGCGGTGGCGCAGGTGCCGATCGTGATCGAGGTGCACATCAGTAACGTGCACGCGCGGGAGGAGTTCCGCCGGCACTCGGTGGTCGCGCCGTACGCGCTGGGGGTGATCGCCGGCCTCGGCCTGGGCGGGTACGACCTCGCCCTGGCCCACCTCGCCGCCATTCGCGACTGACGAGGCGTTCGCCACCCCATGCTGACCGGACGCCGGCGGCTGGGCTACGCGTTGGCGGTCACCGCCACCGTCCTGGTCGTGCTGGCAGCCGTCGTCGCAGCGGTCGTGGTGGTCAGACCCACGCCGCCCGAGGGCGTCCGGGTGGTGCCGGATTCGAGCATCGTCACCGTGCCCGGCTACGAGCGCGGCTGCAAGCCCGAACAGGGCTGTGTGTTCGGCCCGGCCTGGAGCGACGACGTCGCGGTCGCCGGCGGGCGCAACGGCTGCGACACCCGCAACGACCTACTCGGCCAGACCCTCGACAACGTGCAGCACCGCCCCGGCACCCGCAACTGCGTGGTGATCTCCGGCGACTTCGTCGACCCCTACAGCGGGCGGCGGGTGCGGTTCACCAAGCAGGACGCCGCCCAGGTGCACGTCGACCACGTCTTCGCGCTCGCGGCCGCCTGGAACCGGGGCGCCGCCGCCTGGACGCCGCAGCGCCGCCGCGACTTCGCCAACGACCCGCTGAACCTGGTGGTCACCACGGCCTCGGCCAATCAGTCCAAGGGCGACCGGCCGCCGGCGCGGTGGCTGCCCGAGGCGGCCGCCGGACGCTGCCTGTTCGTCAGCCGGTTCGTCGAGGTGGCACAGCGCTACCAGCTGCCGATCACGGCCGGCGACCTGCGGGTGATCGACCGCGTCCAGCGGGGCTGCTGACGCACCGTTTAAACCGAAAGATCAGCCGCGCGGCACCTCGAAGCGCACCAGCCGGCCCCGTCCGGACGTCAGCTCGGCCCAGGTGCCGTCGAACTCCAGAAACGCCATCGCGCAGGTGGTGAAGCCGGACGCCGCCTGGTCCGCGAGCTCGGACGGTTCGGCCAGCCGGTACACCACCGAGCTCACCGTCGGTTCGTGGCCGAGCACCAACGCGGTGGCGACGGAATCCTCAAGTTCGCTGGCCAGCTCGATCACCGCGTCGGTCCACGCGCCGTAGAGCGAGTCGGTGAACTCGACGTCGGCGCACTGGGCGCCGCCCTCGGCGGCCCGTTGCCAGGTCTGCCGGGTGCGGGTCGCGGACGACGACAGCACCACGTCCAGCGGATACTCGGCCAGGATCGCACCGGCCGCGAGCGCGTCCTGCCGTCCGCGCTTGTTCAGCGGACGTTGGTGGTCTGGATCGGCGGTGCCCCACGACGACTTGGCGTGCCGCATCACGATCAGGGTGCGGGTCATGGCTCAGGACTCGTCGCCGCCGCCGTCGGGCCGCATCGAGGCCCAGATCTCTTTGCATTCGGGGCAAACCGGGAACTTGTCCGGGTTGCGGCTCGGCACCCACACCTTGCCGCAGAGCGCGACGACCGGGGTGCCCATCACCATCGCCTCGGTCAGCTTGTTCTTGGGCACGTAGTGGCTGAACCGCTCGTGATCGCCCGCGTCGACCCGCAGGTCGGTGCGTTCGTCGAGAATCGTCTGTGCGCCGGGTGCCAGTTCGGTCATGGCACCGACTGTAGTGGCGTGTCGCTCGCGTGGCTCGCCGAACCGTGCCCGACTGGGGCGACTCGTCACCGGTGCCGCAACGCCAGTGGTGGCACCGGGCTCCGGCGTGATGGGATGGCGCGATGGGGGCGGCGCAGCGATACGGGCCTGCCGAGCCGCTGGCCGTGGTCGGCGGGCGCCTGCTGACCGGCCTGCGTGACATCACCGCCGATCTGGCCGCGCTGGACTCGTCCGGGTGCTGGGCGGTGGTTCTGCCCTTCGAGGGTGATCCGGTGTGCGCACGATTCGAGCGGTCGCGGCCCGCGCCGTCCTGGCGTGGACGTTCGTGGCTCGGCCCGCCGCGCGCTGCCTGGCTGAGCTCACTGGACGCGGCCGGCTTCGCCGACGGCGTCCGGCAGATCCGGTCGGTGATCGCCGCCGGTGGCGTCTATCAGGTGAACCTGACCCGCCGGCTGAGCGCACCCCTGCCGTCCGGCGCCTCGATTCCGGCGCTGGGCGCGGCGCTCGCGCAGGGCAACCCGGCGCCGTTCAGCGCCGTGGTGCACCTGCCCGCGCAGCGCGTCCACGTGGCGTCCGCCTCGCCGGAACTGTTCCTGGCCCGCCGCGGCGCCGTGGTCTGGTCCTCGCCGATCAAGGGCACCGCGGCGAGCGCCCAGGGGTTTCTGGCCAAGGACGCCGCCGAGAACGTGATGATCGTCGACCTGGTCCGCAACGATCTGGGCCGGGTCTGCGCGCCCGGCACGGTCGAGGTGCCCAGCCTGCTCGCCGTTGAGCCGCATCCCGGCCTGTTCCATCTGGTCTCGACCGTGCGCGGGCGGCTGCGCGCGGACGCGGGGTGGGCCGACCTGATCGCCGCCACCTTTCCGCCCGGCTCGGTCACCGGCGCCCCCAAGCTGGCCGCCCTGGACGTCATCGCCCGGCTCGAGCCGGTGCCCCGCGGGGTCTACTGCGGCGCGATCGGCTGGGTGGACGCCGACCGTGCCGCGGGTGAGCTCAACGTGGCGATCCGCACGTTCTGGGTCGAGGACGACCTGCTGCACCTGGGCACCGGGGGCGGCATCACCTGGGATTCCGATCCGGCGGGGGAGTGGGCCGAAACCGAGTTGAAGGCGGCCAACCTGCTGCGCGTCGCCTCGCCCACCTCGAGTCCACGCGGGGGTGGCCCGGCGCGTTCCCGGCCTGGTGGAATCGACGCATCGTAGACTCTGCCAGCATCGGGTGGACGCCGGTGCCGGTCCTCGCCGAAACGCGCAGGACGCCTCGAAAGGTGCACGTGTGAGTGACAAGAACGATCGCCGCGGGCTCAGCCTCGGGCTGATGATGTGCGTGATGGCGATCTCGTTCGAGTCCTACGCCGTGCTCACCGCCATGCCGGCGGCCGCTCGCGATCTCGGCAACATCGGCCTGTACGCCTGGACCTTCACCGCGTTCGTGATCGCGATGACGTTCAGCATCGTCGCCTCTGGCCAGTTCACCGACCGCTACGGTCCGATCCAGCCGATGACGTTCGGGTTCGTCATCTTCGCCGTCGGCCTGTTGGTCGCGGCGCTGGCCACCAGCATGTGGGTGCTGCTGCTGGCCCGCTTCATCCAGGGTCTCGGGGCGGGCACCATGAACGTCGCCGTGATGGTGCTGATCGCGCGCGCCTACGGCGAAGCCGACCGGGCCAAGCTGATGACCTGGTTCTCGGCCTGCTGGATGATTCCCGCCTTCGTCGGCCCGCCGCTGGCCGGCTGGATCGTGCAGATCAGCTCGTGGCACTTCGTGTTCTGGTCGGTGCTGCCGTTCATGGCCGTCGGTGGCCTGCTCGTGCTCCGTCCGCTGCGGGGCATCGAACTCGCCCCCGAAGAGCCGCACCCGCTGAAGAAGCGGCTGATGCTGCTGGCCGCCGCCGTCGCGGCTGGGCTGGCGCTGATCCAGTGGGCCGGGCAGCAGCTCGACCTGTGGTCGGCCCTGTGGGCCGCGGTGGGGCTGGCGGCCATCGTGTTCGGCCTGCCGCCGCTGATGCCCAAGGGCATCGACTGGACGGGCAGGGGCATCTCGGGCGTGGTCGGCGCGCGGCTGTTCAGCGCCGGTGCGTTCTTCGGCGCCCAATCGTTCCTCACCCTGATGCTGGTCGAAGAGCGGGGTCTGGACGCCGTGTTCACCGGCCTCACCCTCACCGTCGGCTCGGTGGGCTGGATGGCGGGCGCCCTGCTCCAGGCGCAGAGCCGGCTGCCCTGGCGACGCGACCAGATGATCCTGGTCGGCGTCGCCGCCATCACCGCGGGCATTGCGGTGCTCGCCGTGGCGGCCTACGTGCCGCAGTCGTGGATCGGCCTGGTGATGATCGCGTGGATCATCGCGGGCTTCGGCATGGGCCTGCAGAACCCGAGCACGTCGCTGGCCGTCATGCAGCTGTCGAGCGAAGACCAGCTGGGCCGCAACACCTCGTCCCTTCAGGTCGGCGAGTCGCTGGGCAGCAGCCTGTTCACCGGTCTGGCCGGCGCCTGGTTCTCGCACTTCCACGAAATCTCGACGCTGGCCTTCACGTTCGGCGGCGTGATGGTGATGATGGTGCTGACCGGCCTGATCGCGGTGCTGATGGCGTACCGGATCGGTCCGGTTCCCAGCGGCGTCGCCGACAGCTAGCCGCGGGGTCATGGACGAGGTCGACCGCATCATCGCGGCCTGGCGCGCGGAGGTCCCGGGCCTGGACACCGAACCGCTCGCCGTGCTGTCGCGGGTCAGCCGGCTGGCCCGCCATCTCGATCTGGCCCGCCGCAGCCGGTTCGCCGCCCACGGCCTCGAAGTGTGGGAGTTCGACGTACTGGCCGCGCTGCGCCGCGAGGGGCCGCCGTACGAACTGTCGCCCGGTGAGCTGGTGCATCAGACGCTGTCGTCGTCCGGCACCATGACCAACCGCATCGACCGGCTGGCCGGGCGTGGCCTGGTGGACCGGCGCACCAACCCCGCCGACCGCCGCGGCGTGCGGGTGCGGCTCACCCCGTCCGGCGCCACGGTGGTGGCGGACGCCCTGCACGACCTGATCGGCTTCGAACGCGGCGTCCTGGCCGGCATCGACGCCTCCGAGCGGACGGAGCTCGCCTCCACTCTGCGTACCCTGCTGGCCGGATTCGAGACCGACGCCGGCGACTGACAAGTCGTGCCCGCCCTCGCGACGTGCGCTGCGGCATCCCGACGCGCACCGTAATCACGGGGGGAGGCGGATCGCGCGCGTCGTCCCGATCCTGACTAGCGTCGACCCCGATCCTGACGAGCCTCAACCAGATCCTGAAGCCTTGGTCGTCCGAGTGTCACCGCCAGGTTGGTGACACGTCCCCGAGTGGTGCGTCGCCCGATTGAGTCACCACTCAGCGACGCCTGCGCACGCACGTCGCGGCGTTCTCCTCAGTCGCCGTACGACCCGGTACGACTCCCTCGTCGGCCAAGCGAAGCACGCACCCAGACACCGCTGACCGGCAACCCAACTGGGCGACACACCACTAGGGTGTTCCCGTCACGCCGACCACAAGGAATCCGCCGATGGCTCTGTCGAACCCCTACCTCGCCGAACTGGCGGCCGAGTTCGGCATCGCCACCGAGTTCTGGGACTGGAAGGGCCGGCTCACCGAGATCCCGGACGACACCGTCATCGCCGTGCTGGCGGCGATGGAGATCGACGCCCATGACGAACAGGCCGCCGCAGCGGCCGTGCAGCGGGTGCGCACCCGGCCGTGGCGCCGCACCCTGCCCGCCTGCACGGTGCTGCAGCAGGGCGCACCGCAAGCCGTCCGGGTGCATCTGCCCGAGGGCGCGTGGGCGCACGTGTGGGTGCGCCTCGAGGACGGCGGCGGCCGCGACCTGCAGCAGCTGACCAACGACGAGCCACCCCGTGAGATCGACGGGCGGCTGGTCGGCGAGGCGTCCTTCGAACTACCCGGCGACCTGCCGGCCGGGTACCACCGGCTGGGTTGCCGCACGGCGGAAGGGACCGTCGAGGCGACGCTGATCGTCACGCCGCACTTTCTCGGCTTTCCGCCGGGCATGGGCGACAAGCGGGTCTGGGGTTACGCCACCCAGCTGTACAGCGTGCGGTCGTCGGAGTCGTGGGGAATCGGCGATCTGCAGGATCTGGCCGATCTGGCCACCTGGTCGGCCACCCAGCAGTTCGCCTCGTACGTGCTGGCGAACCCGCTGCACGCCGCCGAGCCGATGACCCCGCTGGAGCCGTCGCCCTACCTGCCGACGTCACGGCGCTACGTGAACCCGATCTACATCCGGCCCGAGTCCATCGGCGAATACGCCGGGCTGGACGAACGGCAACGCGGACGCATCGCGCAACTGCACGGCCGGCTGGCCAAGCGCCTCGAGCACGAGCCGGCGATCCAGCGGGACGAAGTCTGGCAGGCCAAGCTGGCGGCGCTGCGCGTCGTGTTCGACGCCGGCCTGAAACCGACCCGGCTGATGAGCCTCAACGACTTCGTTCGCAAAGAAGGACGGCCGCTGAGCCAGTTCGCCACCTGGTGCGCGCTGGTCAACGTGCACGGCATGAACTGGCGGGAGTGGCCGGCCGCGCTGCGCCGTCCGTCCTCGCCCGAGGTCAGCGACTTCGCCACCAAGCATGTCAGCGAGATCGTGTTCTACTCGTGGCTGCAATGGGTCGCCGACGAGCAGTTGCGGGCCGCCCAGTCTTCAGCCAAAGGGGCCGGCATGCGGGTCGGCATCATGAACGACCTGGCCGTCGGGGTGAGCGCGCAGAGCGCCGAGGCCTGGATGCTGGGCGACACCTTCGCCCGCGGCGTCTCGGTCGGCGCCCCGCCCGATCACTTCAACCAGACCGGGCAGGACTGGGGTCAGGCGCCCTGGCGTCCGGACCGGCTGGCCGAACTCAGCTATGCGCCGTTCCGCAACATGGTGGCCGGCATCCTGCGGCATTCGGGCGGCATTCGCGTCGACCACATCATGGGCCTGTTCCGGCTGTGGTGGGTGCCGGCCGGCATGACGCCCACCCAGGGCACCTACGTGCGCTACCCCCACGAGGCGATGGTCGGCATCCTGGTGCTCGAGGCCCAGCGGGCCGGCGCCGTGGTGGTGGGGGAGGACCTCGGCGTGGTCGAACCCTGGGTGCGCGACTACCTGCGCGACCGGGGCATTCTGGGCACGTCCATCGCCTGGTTCGAGCGGGGCGACGACGGCCGCATCCTGCCGCCCGAGGCGTGGCGCGAATACTGCATGGCCTCGGTCACCACCCACGACCTGCCCCCCACCGCCGGCTATCTGGACGCGGCGCACGTCCGGCTGCAGCATTCGCTGGGCCTGCTCACCGAAGACCTGGACGTCGAGCTCGCCCACGCCGCGCACGAGGTGGACGAGTGGCTGGCGCTGCTGCGCGAGCGGGGGTTGCTGACCGGCGACCAGCCGTCCACCGAGGACGTGGTGCTCGCCCTGCACAAGTTCCTGGTGGCCACTCCGGCCCGCATGCTGTGCGCCGCCCTGACCGACGCGGTCGGCGATCACCGCACCCAGAACCAGCCGGGCACCACCACCGAATACCCCAACTGGCGGGTGCCGTTGTCGGATCCGGACGGGCGGCCGATGTCGCTGGACGACGTGTTCCACTCCGAGCGGGCGCTGCGGCTCTCGGCGGTGATGAACGGTTTCGTGGTGCCGCCGACGGCGCACCGCTCCACGTCCGACTTCATCATCGGCATCGGCTGACGCAGCGCCCCGCCCCCCGGCCCTTCGGCTGGGTGTTGGCGCGCGCCACCCGGCGCGGATGCCCGGATGGACGGCGAGTCCGCGCCCCACGTCCACTCTGCTGCCCTTGGTGCGACTCTGCTGCCTTTGTACGGGCAGCAGAGTGTGTCCAAAGGCAGCAGAGTCGGCGACGCCGGCTGAGCGAGGGCCAAAAAGGCCGAGTCCGGACGGGGGGCGCGCCGGCCAAGCAGCGCAGGACGGCCCCGATTTGAAGCCACCCGCCGCCCTGTGACAGAATCGTCAGGTTGCTCCGCGGCGGTCACGCCGTGGTGCCCCCAGGCCGGCCAGTCGTCAGCCGGGCCCTACCACGAACGAATTCTCGCTCGTGTGCGGCCCTGATAGGCGCGACACGCCCGACCGCGGGGGTCGGAGCGGCACCATCCGACGAGAAGAAGGAAAACCAGTGGCGGGACAGAAGATCCGGATCCGACTCCGGGCCTACGACCACGAGGTCATCGATTCCTCGGCGAAGAAGATCGTCGACACGGTGACTCGCACCGGTGCCAAGGTGGCCGGCCCGGTGCCGTTGCCGACCGAGAAGAACGTGTTCTGCGTGATCCGTTCTCCGCACAAGTACAAGGACAGCCGCGAGCATTTCGAGATGCGCACGCACAAGCGGCTGATCGACATCCTCGACCCCACGCCGAAGACCGTCGACTCGCTGATGCGGCTCGACCTGCCGGCCGGTGTCGACATCGAGATCAAGCTCCCCTGAGGTCGCCGAACATGTCTACTGAACGTAACGTCAAGGGCCTGCTGGGCACCAAGCTCGGCATGACCCAGACCTGGGACGCCGACAACAGGGTCGTCCCGGTCACCGTGATCCAGGCCGGCCCCTGTGTGGTCACCCAGGTCCGCTCCCCCGAGAAGGACGGCTACTCAGCCGTGCAGCTCGGTTTCGGAGCCGTCAAGCCGACCAAGGTGACCAAGCCCGCCGCCGGCCATTTCGATGCCGCCGGGGTCACCCCGCGCAAGCATCTGGTCGAACTGCGCACCGCTGATGCCAGCGCGTACACCCTGGGCCAAGAGCTGAACGCCGACGTGTTCGCCGCCGCCGAGGTGGTCGACGTGACCGGCGTCAGCAAGGGCAAGGGCACCGCGGGCGTGATGAAGCGGCACGGCTTCCACGGCCTGCGCGCCTCCCACGGTGTGCACCGCAAGCACCGCTCCCCGGGTTCCATCGGCGGCTCGTCCACCCCTTCGAAGGTGTTCAAGGGCATGCGCATGGCCGGCCGGATGGGTGTCGACCGGGTCACCGTCCAGAACCTCACCATCCACGCCGTGGACGCCGAGCGCGGGCTGATCCTGGTCAAGGGCTCCGTGCCCGGCCCCAAGGGTTCGCTCGTGGTGTTGCGCACGGCCGCCAAGAAGGGTGCTGCCGAATGAGCGAGAAGCAGACCGTCAAGGTGCTGGGCTCGAAGGCCACGGCCGACCTGCCGGGCGACTACTTCGACGTCCAGACCAACGTGCCGCTGATCCACCAGGTCGTGGTGGCCCAGCAGGCCGCCGCCCGCCAGGGCACGCACTCCACCAAGACCCGCGGCGAGGTCGCCGGTGGCGGCGCCAAGCCGTGGCGCCAGAAGGGCACCGGTCGCGCCCGTCAGGGTTCGCGCCGCGCCCCGCAGTGGACCGGCGGCGGCGTCGTCCACGGCCCGCAACCGCGCAGCTACGCCCAGCGCACGCCCAAGAAGATGATCGTGGCCGCCCTGCGCGGTGCGCTGTCCGACCGGGCCCGGGGCGGCAACCTGCACGTGATCGAGTCGATCGTGACCGGCGAGACCCCGTCCACCAAGGCCGCGCTCAAGGCGCTGGCCGAGGTCGCGGGCGCCAAGATCCTGGTCGTGCTGAGCCGTGACGAGGACGTGGCGTGGCTGAGCCTGCGCAACGTCGCCGCGGTGCACGCGCTGGCCGTCGATCAGCTGAACGCCTACGACGTGCTGAACTCAGACGACGTGGTGTTCACCACCGCAGCCCTGGCCGACTTCACCGGGGCCGAGGCTGCCGAGACTTCGAACCAGGAGGCCGCGAAGTGAGCGACCACAAGATCCGCGACCATCGCGACATTCTGCTCGCACCGGTGGTGTCCGAGAAGAGCTACGGGCTGCTGGACGAGAACAAGTACACGTTCCTGGTCGCCACCGGCGCCAACAAGACCGAGATCAAGATCGCCGTCGAGGCCGTCTTCGACGTCACGGTCACGAACGTGAACACCATCAACCGCCAGGGCAAGAAGCGCCGCACGCGGGCCGGCTGGGGCAAGCGCCCCGACACCAAGCGGGCCATCGTGACGGTCGCGGACGGCCAGCGCATCGACATCTTCGGCTCGGCCGGCGTCTGAGCGACGAGGAGACACTTTCATGGCTATCCGTAAGTACAAGCCGACCACCCCGGGCCGTCGCGGCTCGTCGGTGGCCGACTTCGCCGAGGTCACCCGCTCGACTCCCGAAAAGTCGCTGGTCACCTCCAAGCCGAAGACCGGTGGACGCAACAGCTCCGGTCGCATCACCACCCGCCACATCGGCGGTGGTCACAAGCAGGCCTACCGGCTCGTCGACTTCAAGCGCTACGACAAGGACGGCGTGCCGGCCAAGGTCGCGCACATCGAGTACGACCCGAACCGCACCGCCCGCATCGCGCTGCTGCACTACGCCGACGGCGAGAAGCGCTACATCATCGCCCCGAACGGCCTCAAGCAGGGTGCCGCGGTCGAGGCCGGTGAAGGCGCCGACATCAAGCCCGGCAACAACCTGCCGCTGCGCTACATCCCGGTCGGCACCACGATTCACGCCGTCGAGCTCCGTCCCGGTGGCGGCGCCAAGATGGGCCGCTCCGCCGGTGCCCGCATCCAGCTGGTCGCCCGCGAGGGCAAGATGGCCACGCTGCGGCTGCCGTCCGGTGAAATGCGCATGGTCGACATTCGCTGCCGGGCCACCGTCGGCGAGGTCGGCAACGCCGAGCAGAGCAACATCAACTGGGGCAAGGCCGGCCGTAACCGCTGGAAGGGCATCCGCCCGACCGTCCGCGGTGTGGTGATGAACCCGATCGACCACCCGCACGGTGGTGGCGAGGGTCGCACCTCCGGTGGCCGGCATCCGGTCAGCCCGTGGGGCAAGCCGGAGGGTCGCACCCGCGACAAGAACAAGGCGAGCTCTCGCCTGATCATTCGTCGGCGCAAGTCCGGCAAGAAGCGCTGATTGGAACAGGTGAGATAACAAGATGCCACGCAGCCTGAAGAAGGGTCCCTTCGTCGACGACCACCTTGCCAAAAAGGTGGACGTTCAGAACGAGAAGGGCACCAAGCAGGTGATCAAGACCTGGTCGCGCCGGTCCATGATCATTCCCGACATGATCGGTCACACCATCGCGGTGCACGACGGGCGCAAGCATGTGCCGGTCTTCGTCACCGAGTCGATGATCGGCCACAAGCTGGGCGAGTTCGCCCCCACCCGCACCTACCGCGGGCACATCAAGGATGACAAGAAGTCGCGCCGCCGCTGAGCGAGCGAGAAAAGGAACTGATATGAGCAACAAGGAGAACCGCCCCACGCGGCGTTCCCGCCTGCTCGGCGATCGTCCTGGCTCGTACGCCATCGCGCGTGGAGTCCGGATGTCGGCGACCAAGGTGCGCCGGGTCGTCGACCTGGTGCGCGGCATGCCCGTGAACGATGCCCTGACGGTGCTGAAGTTCGCACCGCAGGCCGCCTCCGAGCCGGTCTACAAGGTGGTGGCGTCCGCTTCGGCGAACGCCCAGGCCGCCGATGACCTGCGCGCCGAGGAGCTGTACATCAGCCAGGCCTTCGTGGACGAGGGCATGACGCTGCGCCGTATCCGTCCGCGGGCCAAGGGGTCCGCCAGCCGGATCCTCAAGCGGGGCAGCCACATCACCGTCGTCGTCGAACCGAAGGAGGCCTGAGCATGGGTCAGAAGATCAACCCGAACGGCTTCCGGCTCGGCATCACCACCGATCACAAAACCCGGTGGTACGCCGACAAGGGCTACGCCGATCTGGTCGCCGAAGACGTGAAGGTGCGCAAGTACCTGCACAAGACCCTCGAGCGCGCCGGCATCAGCTCGGTCGAGATCGAGCGCCGCAGCGAGCGGGTCACGATCTTCCTCTACGCCGCGCGTCCGGGCATCGTCATCGGCCGCAACGGGGCCGAGGCGGAGCGCGTCCGCTCCGAGCTGGAGAAGATCACCGGCAAGCAGGTGCAGCTGAACATTCTCGAGGTGAAGAACCCCGAGATCGACGCCCAGCTGGTCGCCCAGGGCATCGCCGAGCAACTGAGCGCCCGGGTGGCGTTCCGTCGCGCGATGCGCAAGGCCCAGCAGACCGCCATGCGCTCCGGTGCCACCGGCATCAAGATCAAGTGCTCCGGCCGTCTGGGCGGCGCCGAGATGAGCCGCTCGGAGTTCTACCGCGAGGGCCGGGTGCCGCTGCACACCCTGCGCGCCGACATCGACTACGGCTTCTTCGAGGCCAAGACCACCTTCGGCCGGATCGGCGTGAAGGTGTGGATCTACAAGGGTGACCTGTCGGGCAACCGCGCCGAGCGCGCCGCCCAGAAGGCCGCCCGCGCCACCGCCGGTGGTCAGCGTCGTCCCGCCCGCGGGCCGCGTCGCGACGACCGTGGTGGCCGTGACAACCGTCCCGAGCGTGGCGGACGCCGTCGCGCCGAGACCGCCGAGGCCCCCCAGGGCGCCGAGGTCGTGGCAGAGAACGCAGGAGCCTGATCATGTTGATTCCTCGTAGGGTCAAGCACCGCAAGCAGCACCATCCCCGGCGGGACGGCGCTGCCAAGGGCGGCACCAAGCTGGCGTTCGGCGATTACGGCATCCAGGCCCTGGAGTCCTCGTACCTGACCAACCGTCAGATCGAGAGCGCCCGTATCGCGATGACCCGGCACATCAAGCGTGGCGGCAAGGTGTGGATCAACGTCTACCCCGACCGTCCGCTGACCAAGAAGCCGGCCGAGACCCGGATGGGTTCCGGCAAGGGTTCCCCCGAATGGTGGGTGGCCAACATCAAGCCCGGCCGCGTGCTGTTCGAACTCTCCGGCGTCGGCGAGGACGTGGCCCGCGAGGCCATGCGCCTGGCGATCCACAAGCTGCCCTTCAAGGCACGCTTCATCAAGCGGGAAGCTGGTGACATCTGATGGCGAACACGACCACCGCCGCCGACCTGCGCGGTCTGAGCCGCGATGAGCTCAATGCCAAGGTCAAGGAGTACAAGGAGGAGCTGTTCAACCTCCGGTTCGCCGCCGCCACGGGTCAGCTCGAAACGCACGGACGGCTGCGTGAGGTCCGCAAGGACATCGCGCGGGTCTACACCGTGCTCCAGGAGCGCAACCTCGGCATCGTGCCCGATCCCGATCAGGACAAGTGAGAGCAATGAGTGAAAGCAAGCGCGAAGGCGCCCGCAAGGTCCGGGAAGGCATCGTCGTGTCCGACAAGATGGACAAGACCGTCGTCGTGGCCATCGAGCAGCGGGTCAAGCATCCGCTGTACGGCAAGGTGATGACCAAGACCGAGCGGCTGAAGGCGCACGACGAGGCGAACGATGCCGGCGTCGGTGACCGCGTCCGGGTGATGGAGACTCGTCCGACCTCAGCCACCAAGCGCTGGCGTCTGATCGAGATCCTCGAGAAGGCCAAGTGAGGCAGGCATGATCCAGCAGGAGTCGCGGCTCAAGGTCGCGGACAACACCGGTGCGAAGGAACTCCTGTGCATCCGGGTGCTCGGTGGTTCCAAGCGTCGTTACGCGGGCCTGGGCGACAAGATCGTCGCCACGGTGAAGGACGCCATCCCGGGCGGAAACGTGAAGAAGGGCGAGGTCGTCAAGGCGGTCATCGTCCGTACGGTGAAAGAGACCCGTCGTCCCGACGGCTCCTACATCAAGTTCGACGAGAACGCCGCCGTGATCCTGAAGGGCGACGGGGAGCCGCGCGGCACCCGCATCTTCGGTCCGGTCGGCCGAGAACTCCGCGAGAAGAAGTACATGCGCATCATCTCGCTGGCTCCGGAGGTGCTGTGACATGGCGCAGAGTACAAAGAAGAGGGCGCTGCACGTGAAGAAGGGTGACCGGGTCAAGGTCATCGCCGGCAAGGACAAGGGTCGCATCGGCGACATCATCGAGGTGCTGCCCGAGCAGGGCCGGGTGATCGTCGAGGGCGTCAACGTGGTCAAGAAGCACACTCCTGACCGCTCCCAGCAGGCCGGCTCCAAGAACAAGGGCGGCATCATCACCACCGAAGCCCCCATCGACGCCTCCAACGTGCAGTTGGTGGTCAAGGTGGACGGTGACGAGGTGGTGACCCGCATCGGTTACGAGCGTCGCGAGGTGACCAAGCGGCGTCCGGACGGCACCGAGTACCCGGCCACCCGGAGCGTCCGGATCGCCCGCAAGACCGGGAAGGAAATCTGATGACCACGGCTACCGCAGAGAAGACCCTGCCGCGGCTGAAGCAGCGCTACCGCGAAGAGATCGCGCCGGCCCTGCATACCGAGTTCGGCTACGACAACGTGATGCAGATCCCCGGGCTGACCAAGATCGTGGTCAACATGGGTGTCGGCGACGCCGCGCGTGACTCCAAGGTGATCGACGGCGCTGTGCGCGACATGACGCAGATCACCGGCCAGAAGCCGACCGTGACCAAAGCCCGCAAGTCGATCGCCCAGTTCAAGCTGCGCGAGGGCATGCCGATCGGCTGCCACGTGACGCTGCGCGGCGACCGCATGTGGGAGTTCGCCGACCGGCTGCTCACCCTGGCGCTGCCCCGCATCCGTGACTTCCGCGGCCTCTCGGCCCGGCAGTTCGACGGTCAGGGCAACTACACCTTCGGTCTGACCGAGCAGGTCATGTTCCATGAGATCGATCAGGACCGGATCGATCGCACCCGCGGCATGGACATCACGTTCGTCACCACGGCCAGCACCGACGACGAGGGCCGCGCGCTGCTGCGTGCACTGGGCTTCCCGTTCAAGTCGACCGAGAACGATCCGAAGAAGGCCGTGTCCAAGAAGTACCGGCCGCAGGGTGCCAGCAAGAGCGCCCAGAAGAAGTCCCTGAAGAGGAAGTGACCCATGGCAAAGACTGCGCTGAAGGTGAAGCAGGCCCGCAAGCCGAAGTTCGCCGTCCGGGGGTACACCCGGTGCAGCAAGTGCGGCCGCTCCAAGGCCGTCTACCGCAAGTTCGGGTTGTGCCGCATCTGCGTGCGCGAGCTTGCTCATGCGGGGCAGCTGCCCGGCGTGACCAAGTCCAGCTGGTAGACAGCAATCGCGCTCGGTACCTGCGGATCGGGCAGCCCCCCCCGACGAGTCCCCGAACAGGTCAGGGCGCCTCAGGGCCGGAAGGCGACCTGAAACCGTCCGAGAAAGAAGAAGCAAGTCATGACCATGACTGACCCGATCGCAGACATGTTGACGCGTCTGCGCAACGCCAATCAGGCGTACCACGACTCGACGTCGATGCCGCACAGCAAGATCAAGGTGGGCATCGCCGAAATCCTGAAGGCCCAGGGCTACATCACCGGCTTCGAGGTGAAGGAGCCGGCGGAGGGCGAGGTCGGCAAGACGCTGACCATCACGCTCAAGTACGGCTCCAACCGCGAGCGCTCCATCGCCGGCGTCCGCCGGATCAGCAAGCCCGGTCTGCGGGTGTACGCCAAGGCCACCGGCCTGCCCAAGGTGCTCGGCGGACTGGGGATCGCGATCATTTCGACGTCCCAGGGCCTGCTCACCGATTCCGAAGCCAATGCCAAGTCCGTCGGCGGCGAAGTCCTCGCCTACGTCTGGTGAGAAGGGAGTACTGACATGTCACGAATCGGCAGGCTCCCGATCGCCGTCCCGGCGGGCGTGGAGATCAAGCTGGAGGGCCAGCAGGTCGAGGTGAAGGGCCCCAAGGGGCAGCTGAGCCATCGCGTGGCCGAACCGATCAGGATCGGTCGCAACGACGCCGGTGAGATCGAGGTCACCCGGCCGGACGACGAGCGGCAGAGCCGCTCCTTGCACGGCCTGACCCGGACCCTGGTGTCCAACATGGTGACCGGCGTGACCGCCGGCTACGAGAAGAAGCTCGAGATCGTCGGCGTCGGTTACCGCGTGATCGCCAAGGGCCCGACGCAGCTCGAGTTCAACCTCGGCTTCAGCCACCCGGTCGTGGTGAACGCCCCCGAGGGCATCACCTTCTCGGTCGAGAGGCCGACGGCGTTCACCGTCTACGGCATCGACAAGCAGGTCGTTGGCGAGGTTGCGGCGAACATCCGCAAGATCCGCAAGCCGGAGCCCTACAAGGGCAAGGGCGTGCGCTACGCCGGCGAGCGGGTTCGCCGCAAGGTTGGAAAGGCTGGTAAGTGATGGCTATCTCGCTGTCGAACAACAAGACGATGGCCGATCGGACGGCGGCGCGGTTGCGTCGCCAGGCCAGGGGCCGCAAGAAGATCGCCGGCAGCCAGGAGCGTCCGCGCCTGGTGGTCACCCGCAGCTCGCGGCACCTGTTCGTTCAGGTGATCGACGACAAGGTCGGCAAGACCCTCGCCTCCGCCTCGAGCATGGAGGCGGACGTCCGCACGGCGTCCGGCGACAAGACCGAGGTGGCCAAGAAGGTGGGCGCGCTGATCGCCGACCGGGCCAAGGCCGCCGGTGTCTCCGACGTGGTCTTCGACCGGGCCGGCAACAAGTACCACGGACGGATCGCCGCGCTGGCCGACAGCGCACGCGAAGCCGGCCTGGGATTCTGACGGAACTCGAAAGGTAGATAGACGATGAATGGAAACCAGCGCCGCGGAGGCGGTGCCGCTGGTGGCGAGCGTCGTGGCCGCGAGGACCGTCGGGGCAACAACGCCGAGAAGGACAAGAGCCAGTACCTCGAGCGGGTCGTGGCGATCAACCGGGTGGCGAAGGTCGTCCAGGGTGGCCGCCGGTTCAGCTTCACCGCGCTGGTCGTGGTGGGCGACGGCGACGGCACCGTGGGGGTCGGCTACGGCAAGGCCCGCGAGGTGCCCGCCGCGATCGCCAAGGGTGTCGAAGAGGCCAAGAAGTCGTTCTTCCGGGTGCCCCGCATCCAGGGCACGATCCCGCACCCCGTCCAGGGTGAGAAGGCGGCCGGTGTGGTCATGCTGCGTCCGGCTTCTCCGGGTACCGGCGTGATCGCCGGCGGCTCGGTCCGGGCGGTGCTCGAATGCGCCGGCGTCCATGACGTGCTGGCCAAGTCGCTCGGCTCCGACAACGCGATCAACGTGGTGCACGCCACGGTGGCCGCGCTGAAGAGCCTCGAAGAGCCCGAGCAGGTCGCGAAGCGTCGTGGGCTGCCCGTCGAGGACGTCGCCCCGGCCGCGCTGCTGCGCGCCCGTGAGGAGGCGAAGCACTGATGAGCAAGCTCAAGGTGACCCAGGTCAAGTCCGGCGTGGGTCGCAAGCAGAACCAGCGTGAGACCCTGCGCTCGCTCGGTCTCAAACGCATCGGTGATTCGGTGGTGATCGAAGACCGTCCCGAGCTCGTCGGAATGGCCAAGTCGATCCCGCACCTGGTCATCGTCGAGGAGGTTGACTGACATGCCGTTGAAACTGCATCATCTGCGCCCGGCTCCGGGCGCCAAGACCGACAAGATCCGCGTGGGCCGCGGTGAGGGCGGCAGGCGGGGCAAGACCGCCGGCCGCGGCACCAAGGGCTCGGGCGCGCGCAAGAACATGCCCGAGAACTTCGAGGGCGGGCAGATGCCGCTGCACATGCGGCTGCCCAAGCTGCGCGGCTTCAAGAACCCGTTCCGGGTCGAGTACCAGGTGGTGAACGTCGCCAAGCTGGGCGAGCTGTTCCCCTCCGGTGGCGAGGTCGGCGTCGACGAACTGGTCGCCAAGGGCGCGGTTCGTGACGGCAACCTGGTCAAGGTGCTGGGCAACGGCGAGGTGTCGGTCGCCCTGCAGGTGAGCGCGCACGCGTTCTCGGCATCGGCCAAGACCAAGATCGAGGCTGCGGGCGGCACCGCCACGCAGCTCTGAGCCAGTACCGCCCCGCCATCAGCTCTCGTTGATGCCGCGGCACTGATTGCGACGAGCGGGACGACCGGTGCGGTCGGTCCCGCTTCGTCGTTATCGTTGCGCCAACGTAAAGGACACCCCCGATGGCCTCAGCCCAGCTGCACCACGCGGCGCTCGATGAGATCGGGCAGGAGATTGTCGACGGCAACGCGCCGGTCGGCACGGTGCTGACCCTGGCCTCGCTCGAGCAGCGCTTCATGGTGTCACGCACGGTGGCCCGCGAGATCATGCGCATTCTGGAGTCGCTGGGCATGGTGCATTCGCGGCGCCGGGTGGGCATCACGATCCGGCCGCGCTCGGGCTGGAACGTGCTCGACCCGCTGGTGATCCGCTGGCGGCTGCGGGGCACCGAACACGACCGGGTGCTGCTCGACGTCAACGAGTTGCGGGCGTCCCTGCAGCCGATGGCGGCCGAACTGGCTGCGCGCAACGCCACCGGTGCTCAACGCCAGCGGCTGATCGAACTGGCGGACGAGATCGTCCGCAACAGCAGGCAGCCCGAGAAGTCGAACGCCCTGGCCGAAGCCGAACTCGAGTTCAACACCCTGCTGCTGCGGGCCACCGCCAACGAGCTGTTCGCCGGCTTCTCGGGCATGGTGCGCATGGTGCAGCGGCTGGACGGAACGCTGCACGTCGAACCGGGGCTGGTCTGGGCCGAGCGCTACCGGCGGATCGCCGGGGCCGTGGCCGCCGGGGACGGCGAAACCGCACGGGTGGCGTCCCGCGCGCAGGTGGCGCAGGGCCTGGCCGCGATGGCGGCACGGGTCGGGCCGCGTCCGGCGATCACCGAGCAGCCCACCGCCGAGGACTGGTCCGTCTAGGGGGCGCGAATAAGGCGTCGGGCGGAGGGCGGGGCGGGATGAGCGGGAAGGCCACATCGGGGGGCGGGGGGGCCCCGGCCGCCGCGGGGGGAGGCGCGGCAGATCGCCCGCCCAGTGCGCCGCCCGGCAGATTGTTCAGCAGGCTCCGGTAACTTGGTAGAGTTTCCCGGGTTGTGCGCGGTTCTCGTGCGCGGCCACCATATGTGAGGAGTACTGGTCGGATGCTGTCGGCCTTCTGGAACGCGCTGAGAACACCTGACCTGCGCCGCAAGATCCTTTTCACCCTCGCGATCCTGGCGATCTTCAGGCTCGGCTCGGTGATTCCCACGCCCAACGTGAACATGGTCAACGTGAACGCCTGCCGCCTCGAGGCGACCACGGGCAGCAACGCGGGTCTCTACTCGATGATCAACCTGTTCTCGGGTGGCGCGCTGCTGCAACTGGCGATCTTCGCGCTGGGCATCATGCCCTACATCACGGCGAGCATCATTCTGCAGCTGCTCACCGTGGTGATCCCGCGGTTGGAAACCCTCAAGAAAGAGGGGGCGTCCGGCACCGCGAAGATCACCCAGTACACCCGCTACCTGACCCTGGTGCTGGCGGTGCTGAACGCGACCGCGTTCGTCACCCTGGCCGTGAACGGCCAGCTGTTCCAGGGCTGTTCGCGTGACCTGGTCTACGACAAGAGCATCTTTCCGATCGTGGTGATGGTGCTGACGATGACCGCCGGCACCGGCCTGATCATGTGGATGGGCGAGCTGATCACCGAGCGCGGCATCGGCAACGGCATGTCGGTGATGATCTTCACCCAGATCGCCGCCCAGTTCCCGGCGTCGCTGTGGGCCATCAAAGAGAGCCGCGAGGGTGCGGCCGGCTGGCTGGCCTTCGCCACGGTGATGGCGGTCGGGCTCTTGGTGATGCTGGGCGTGATCTTCATGGAGCAGGCACAGCGACGCATCCCGGTGCAGTATGCCAAGCGCATGGTGGGCCGACGGCTGTTCGGCGGCACCACCACCTACATTCCGATGAAGGTCAACCAGGCCGGCGTCATTCCGGTGATCTTCGCCAGCTCGATGCTGTACCTGCCGGTGCTTTATGCCCAGTTCCAGCCTGAAAGCCCGGTCGCGTCGTGGATCCAGGCGAACCTGGTGGGCGGCACGGGCTGGTGGTACAACTCGATCTTCTTCGTCATGATCGTGTTCTTCACCTACTTCTACGTGGCGATCACCTTCAACCCCGAAGAGGTGGCCGACAACATGAAGAAGTACGGCGGCTTCATTCCGGGCATCCGGGCCGGCAAGCCGACCGAGGAGTACCTGGCCTTCGTGCTGTCGCGGCTGACCGCGCCGGGCGCGCTCTACCTGGGCATCATCTCGTTGATCCCGGCAATCGCCTTCATCTTCTTCAACGCTCAGACAAACTTCCCCTTCGGCGGCACTAGCATTCTGATTGTGGTCGGCGTGGGGTTGGACACGGTCAAGCAGATCGAGAGCCAGCTGCAGCAACGCAACTACGAAGGTTTTCTCCGCTAGCTCACCGACGAGGTAGGAACAGAATGCGATTGCTGATCATGGGCCCACCCGGAGCGGGCAAGGGCACCCAAGCCGCCGTGATCGGCGCACACTACGGCATTCCCGCGATCTCCACCGGCAACATCTTCCGGGTGGCGATCACCAACCGCACCCCGCTGGGTGAGCGCATCAAGCGCATCATCTCCGATGGGGGCTACGTGCCCGACTCGCTCAGCGTGAAGGTGGTGGTCGACCGCCTCCAGCAGCAGGACGCCGTCGACGGCTGGTTGCTGGACGGCTTCCCGCGCACCGTGGGCCAGGTCGAAGCCCTCGATGGCGAGCTCGAGACCCACGGTCTGCGCCTCGACGCGGTGGTCTCGCTGACCGCCGACGAAGAGGCGATCGTCGAGCGCATGCTGAAGCGCGCCGAGATCGAGGGCCGTCCCGATGACAACGAAGAGACCATCCGCACCCGGCTGAGCGTTTACCACGAGCAGACCGATCCGCTGCTCGACATCTACCGCGGTCGCGGCCTGCTGATCGAGGTGGACGGCATGGGCGAGGTTGCCGAGGTCTCCGAGCGCGTGCTGGCGGCCCTGGCGGAGCGGCTCGGACGCTGAGGCGTGGCCGACGGCATCGAGGTCAAGACCCCCGAGCAGATCCTTGTGATGAGGCGCGCCGGCCTGGTGGTCGCGCGCATTCTGGCGGCGCTGCGTGCCGCGGCCCGGGTCGGCATCACCACCGGTGACCTCGATCGGCTCGCCCGCGAGCAGCTGGCCGAACAGGGCGCCACGTCGTCCTTTCTGCACTACGGGGCCGGCTACGGTGTGCCGCCCTTTCCGGCCGTCACCTGCATCTCGGTCAACGACGAGATCGTGCACGGCATACCGGGGGAGCGGGTGCTGGCCGACGGCGATCTGGTGTCGGTCGACTTCGGCGCCATCGTCGAGGGCTGGCACGGCGACTCGGCGCTCAGCTTCATCGTCGGCGAGCCCCGTCCGGACGATGTCGAGCTCAGCGAGGCGACCAGGCAGTCGATGTGGCGCGGCATCACCGCGGCCCGGCTGGGCGGACGCGTCGGCGACATCTCGGCGGCCATCGAGGGTTTCGTCAAGAGCCGGCGGCGGCGCTACGGCATCGTCCGCGAGTTCACCGGGCACGGCATCGGCTCGGCGATGCACCAGCCACCCGATGTGCCCAACCACGGCAAGCGGGGCCGTGGCCCGCTGATCGTGCCGGGGTTGTGCCTGGCCATCGAACCCATGCTGACGCTGGGCGGCGAGGCGACGGCAACGCTGCCCGATGACTGGACGGTGGTCACCCGCGACCGGTCCCGGGCCTGCCACTGGGAGCACACCATGACGGTGACCAGGCGCGGCCTGTGGGTGCTGACGGCCGAGGACGGCGGCGAAGCCGAACTCAGCGCCCTCGGCGTCCCCTTCGGCCCGCTCAGCGACTGAAGTTTCCGCGAGTCGGGCTCGTCGGGACCGTTGTGCCGACAGGTATTGGGGACGGTTCCTTTCCGCGTCGGCGGCAGCGAACGTGAAAGCCACCAGCCGACCGGTCCCGACTGGTATTGGGGACGGTTCCTTTCCGCGTCGGCGGGAGCGAGCCTGAAGCCACCAGTCGACCGGTCCCGACAGGTAAAAGAACCGTCCCCAATACCTGTCGGAACGGTCAGCCGACCAGCCGGGGGGTGAGGTGGACGCCGGCGATCATGCAGCGCACCGAGCCGCCGGCCAGCTCGATGGTGGGCACCCGTAACGGCAACAGCGACGCCGACTGCTCGATGACCACACGCTGCTGATCGGTCAGCGCGGCGGCCGCCCGCTCGGAGAGGGCCAACAGCCGTCCGTTCGTACCGGTCAGCTCAATGGTGTTGCCGGCGAACTCGGCGACCTGGTCGAAGCTCAGGTCGAGCACGGTGCGTCCGCTGTCGGCGAGCCGCCGGGCCACCTCGGCGCGCCGTCGCTCATCGCTGATCGCCGCGAGGCAGACCAGTGCGTACTCCGATGCGATGCCCATCAGCACGTTGGTGTGGTAGACCGAACGCCCGTCCGGCCCGGCGGTGGGGAAGGCCATCGGTTCGTAGCCGAACGCGGTGCAGAAGCGCTCCAGAATCACCGGGTCGGCGCGAAACGAGTTCGCCACGTACGCCACCCGCTCCAGGTGGTCGAGCACCATGGCCCCGGTGCCCTCCAGAAAGAGGTTGTCGTACTCCAGCCCCGAATAGTCGATCACCTCTTGCACCCGGTAGGTGCTCTTGAGCAGCTCGATCACGTCGGCGCGGCGTTCGCGGCGGCGGTTGGGTGCGAACATCGGGTAGATCGCGATGCGGCCCCCGTGATGGGTGCTGAACCAGTTGTTGGGAAACACCGAATCGGGTGTGTCCAGCTGGCCGAGGTCGTCGAACACGTGCACGGTGACGCCGGCCGCTGTCAGCGCGTCGACGCAGCCGTCGAACTCGTCGCGGGCGGCGACGGCGATCTCGGCCGCGCTCAGCGCCACGTCGGTCGGCGCCTGGAAGGCGTTGTCGGCGAGGGTCTCGCCGTTCACCCGGAACCGGTGCGGACGCACCATCACCACCGCGGTCGGCGCCTGTACGTGCCGAAAGTTCATGCCGTCCCCCTGTGATTCGGCGACAGTCTAGGTCGTCTGTTGACCGAGGAGAACGCAGCGATGAGCCGTCCGGGCGTCGCGCAGCGGCCGATGTAGCCGGCTGGGGTACTGGGTCGGACGTGTCGTCGCTGCGAGCGCGCTGGCAGGATGTGGCCATGGCCGACGCACTGCACTGGCGCCGGGTGGCCGCCACCCTGAGCGATCCCGAGCGCCGCCTGCTGTACGCCCGGGTGGTGGTGGGCGAGCGAAGCGACCCGGTGCGGGCCGACGCGCTCGACTCGGCCGGACGGCGGCGGCTCGCTGCACTGGTCGATGCGGGGCTGGTGCTCGTCCACGACGGCGTGGTGTCGGCCGCCGACCCCTTCACGGCACTGCTGCAGGCCGCGCCGGCCCAGCGCGTGACCGGCCCGGAGCGCTTTCTGACCGGCGGACGGTTGAGCGTGCTGCCCCGCACCCAGCGCGACCGGCAGCAGGTCTTCGCCTGGCTGGCCGACCGGGCGATGCAGGACGCCGAGGTGCTCGACGAGAAGGAACTCACCCGGCGGCTGTCGGCTCTGGCGGACGACCCGGTGGCGGTGCGGCGCTACCTGGTGGACGCAGGGGTACTGCACCGTGACCCGGACGGGCGCAACTACCGCCAGGGCGTCCGCTGACCGGCGAGCGCGGCGAAAGCGACGGCGTCCGGTGAGCGGGCCTGCGAGCGCGGGGGGACGCGGCGACGCACCGGATGTCGCCCGTCGATACCGCCGTGAAACAAAACAGCAATACCCTGACGCTCGTGAGTGAACTGTTCTCGGACTATCGGGCCTCAGGTCCCGCGTTCGACGAGATGATCTCGGACGAGGGCGTGCGGGCGGCCTACTCAGCGGCATTGCGGCAGCTGGGCAAGTTGGAGGCCGTCGAGGTGCGCTCCCGGGCCGACTATCTCAAGAGCACCTACCTCGACCAGGGCGTCACCTTCGACATCGGGGGCGAGGAGCGTCCGTTCCCGCTCGACATCGTGCCGCGCATCCTGATGGCGGACGAGTGGGCCGTGGTCGAGGCCGGTGTGGCGCAGCGGGTCCGGGCGCTGGAGGCGTTTCTGGCCGACGTGTACGGCGAGGGCAAGGCTTTCGACGACGGGGTGATCCCGCGCCGGGTCGTGGCCAGCTCGCCGCACTTCCACCGGGTGATGCACGGCGTCGTGCCACCCAACGGGGTCCGGGTGCACGTCTCCGGGATCGACCTGATCCGCGACAACGAGGGCGTCTTCCGGGTGCTGGAGGACAACGTCCGGGTGCCGTCCGGCGTCTCGTACGTGATGACGAACCGGCGGGCCATGTTCTCCGCCCTGCCCGAGGTGACCAGCCGGCACCGCATCCGTCCGGTGGAGCAGTACCCCTTGCAGCTGCTCGCCGCACTCAGGGCCGCCGCGCCGCAGGGCGTCGCCGACCCCACCGTGGTGGTGCTCACCCCGGGCGTCTACAACTCCGCCTACTTCGAGCACGCGCTGCTGGCCCGCATGATGGGCGTCGAGCTGGTCGAGGGCCGTGACCTGGTCTGCCGTGGCGGACGGGTGTCGATCCGCACCACGCAGGGCCTGCGGCCGGTGCACGTGATCTACCGGCGCCTCGATGATGAGTTTCTCGACCCGGCGGTGTTCCGCGCCGATTCGATGCTCGGCTGTGCCGGCCTGATCAGCTCCGTCCGGGCCGGCAACGTGACACTGGCCAACAGCGTCGGCAACGGGGTGGCCGACGACAAGCTGGTCTACACCTACGTGCCGAACCTGATCCGGTACTACCTGCACGAGGAGCCGATCATTCCGGGCGTCGACACCTGGCGCATGGAGGATGAAGCCTCGCGCGAAGAGGTGCTGGACCGGCTGGGCGAACTCGTCCTCAAGCCGGTGGACGGCTCCGGCGGCAAGGGCATCGTGATCGGTCCGGCCGCCAGCCAGCGCAAGCTCGACAAGCTGCGCGGCGAGGTGCTGGCCAATCCGCGCGGTTGGATCGCGCAGCCGGTCGTCCAGCTCTCGACCGTGCCGACCATGATCGACGGACGGATGGCGCCCCGGCACGTCGACCTGCGACCGTTCGCGGTGAACAGCGGCACCGGCATCTACGTGTTGCCGGGCGGGCTGACCCGGGTGGCTCTGCCGGAGGGCGAGCTGATCGTGAACAGCTCCCAGGGCGGCGGCTCGAAAGACACCTGGGTGCTGGCCCGCGACGGAATGCGGGCGCAGCGCAAGCGGGCCCGTCCGCCGGTGGTGCCGATGCGGGTGCCGCTGGCCGACATCGGGGTCGAGGGCGTGCAGCAACAGCAGGAACAGCAGCAGCCCAGGTGGCGGGACGCGCCGGGGGCGGGGGGCCGGGGGGGGTCGCTCCCGCCCGGGGGGGGGGGGGCCGTTCTTTCGGCGGGGGGCGCCATGCTGAGCCGGATCGCCGAGTCCCTGTTCTGGATCGGACGGTACCTGGAGCGCGCCGAAGACACCTGCCGGATCGTCGAGGTGCACCTGCAGTTGCTGCTGGACGACCCCAGCGTCGACCAGGACGCCGCCGGCCAGTCGCTGCTCGAGGTGATGGGCGCACCGCCGCCGGGCGAGGGGCGTCCGGCCGACCCGCAGTACGTGCTGACCGCACTGTGCTACGACGACGAATCGCCCGCCTCGGTGGCGACGGCCCTGGGCGGGGCGCGCGAATCGGCGCGGCGGGCGCGCGAGACCGTCTCGACCGAGATGTGGGAGTCGATCAACACCACCTGGAACTCGGTGCGCGCCGGACGGATGCAGCGCATGCGTCCGGCGACCGCGTTCAAGCACATCCGCGAACGGTGCGCGGTCATCTCGGGCACCGCCGACTCGACGATGAGCCATGACGAGGGCTGGCACTTCCTGATCCTCGGCCGTTCGATCGAGCGGGCGGACATGACCGCCCGGCTGATCCAGTCGGCGTCCATCACCTCGGGTTCGCAGAGCGCGTGGAACAACGTACTGCGGGGCTGCGGGGCGCATCACGCCTTCGTGCGCACCTACGGCGGTGTCACCACCGACCGGGACGCCGCCGAGTTCCTGCTGCTCGACCGGCTCTTTCCGCGCTCGCTGGTGCACACGCTGACCGCGGCCGAGCAGGCGCTGGCCGAACTGGGTCAGACCGAACGCCGGGCCGGCATCGAGGACGACGCCCAGCGTCTGCTGGGCACCGCGCGGGCGGCGCTGGAATATCGCCCGCCCGGCGAGGTGCTGCACGACCTGCCGAGCCGGATGGCCGACCTGCAATGGGTCTGCAACCAGGCCAGCACGGCGATCAGCCAGCGCTACTTCGAGGGAGCCACAGCGGCAGTGTGGCGGGGAGGCGAACAGTGACCAGGCAGATCCGCATCGTGCACCACACCGGGTATGCATACGCCGGCAGCGTGGTGGGCTCGCACAACGAGGTCCGCATGACGCCGCGGGCCAGCCGCGAGCAGTGGGTGATGAACGCGCGGATCGACATCTCGCCCAACCCGTGGGTGCTCAGCTACACCGACTACTGGGGCACCCGGGTGACCGCCTTCGAGATCCGCGAGAAGCACGCCAGGCTGAACGTGACCTCGACGGCGACGGTCGAGGTGACCCGTCCGCCGGTGGTGGCGCCCGGCGCCACCTGGGACCAGTTGCGCGACGCACGATTCACCGACGGCATGGTCGAGATGCTGAGCGTCAGCGAACACGTCGATCCGGGCGAGGAGCTGTGCGGCTATGCGGCGTCCGTCGCCGGTGGGGTGAGTCCGGCCGAGACCGTGTACGAGGTGATCCAGCGCATCCGCCAGCAGGTGCGCTACGTGCCCGGCGTCACCCACGTGCAGACCCGGGCCCGCGACGTCTGGACGGCCGGCGCGGGCGTCTGCCAGGACATGGTGCACGTGGCCATCGGCGCGCTGCGCACGGTGGGCATTCCGACGAGGTACGTGTCGGGCTACCTGATGCCGTCGTCCAACCCGGTGCCGGGCGAGCCGCGCAAGGCCGCCTCGCACGCCTGGTTGCAGTACTGGGACGGGGCCTGGATGGGCCTCGACCCGACCAACGATTCGATGCCCGGCGAGTTTCACGTCGAGGTCGGCATCGGTCGCGACTACTCCGACGTGCCCCCGCTGCGGGGTATCTACTCCGGCGGCGGAGCGTCCGAGATGTACGTGGAGGTCGAGATGACGGTGCTCGGGTAAGGCTCCTTCCCGGCGGTAGCCTGGGTGGGTGGACAACCTGCCGATCTCGTCGAAGTACCGCTCCCGGCCGCTCGAGCCGCTGACCGATGCCGAGCGCGAGCAACTCGCCGAGCAGCTGAACACCGAGTTCGCCAAGGGGGGCATCGACACCGACGCCTACCGGGCGATGCTCGACCGGGTGTTCGCCGCCCGCACCCTGGGCGAGGTGGCCGAGGTGGTGGCCGCCCTGCCGGCCAGGGACACCTTCGCGGTGCCGGCGGTGATCGAGACCGGTTCGGTGGCACCCGGCGAGCTGGTGCCCGCGAAAGGCCCCGGCAACAAGGGTGCCCTGATGCTGGTGGCCGGGTTGGGCACGGGCATCGCGGTGGCGATCCTGTTACTGGTGCTGATCCTGCTGTAGCGCTGCTCTGGGCTGCGGCGCAGCAAGGCCACGACTACGGCCGCACCGCCTTGTTGGTCGGGCGAATGTCGGCCCCGGTCAGGTTCTCGTGCACCACGTAGGCCGCCAGGGCGCCGCTGAGCAGCTGTGCCCACGGGTCGTTGCCGCCGCGGCTGGACGCGTTGGCGCTGACCACCGAGAGAATGCCGGTGCGCAGCGGCGGCAGGCGAAGCCAGGTGCGCGGCGAGCGCCAGCGGGTGCCGAAGCCGGGGTCGGGTGCGCCGGCGGTGAAGTCGTGGGTGATCAGCTGCCCGGGCAGCCGGTACTCGACCCTGACCCCCCTGGGCAGGTGGTGCACGACCTCGCGGACGGAGTCGTTGAGGACAGTGTGAATCCGGCCCCCGTCTGCGGGGGTCGGATTCACACTCTCTTCAACGGTCGTGGTGACCAGTGGTGCGAGGGCGGGCCGGGTCCAGGCGGTCCGGCGGCGCAGGGCGGGGTCCTGCTTGCCGGCCAGCCGCAGGTACTCCCAGGGGTTCACCGCCGACACGATCGCGGCCGTCGGGGTCTCATCCGTGGCGGTCACCACGGCGCCCGGCCGCAGCGCAGTCACCGGCTGGTGCACGCGCAGCTCGACGCCGCGCAGGGCCAGGCGTGCCGCGAGCAGATCGATCAGGGCAGCGGCCGGAACCGGCCGCCCGTCGCGGGTCAGCTGCCAGCGTCCGAACGTGCGGTCGACGGCCAGCCGGACGGCCACGAACCCGGGCGTGCGGCGCGGCTCGGATCCGATCCGCCAGGCCGTGGAGCGGATCAGCGCCGCCGCCTGCGGGTGGTCCATCCCGCGGGCCAGGCGCTCGACACTGCGCCCCAGACCCAGTGCCTTGCGCAGCCGGGGAGTCAGCGCGGCGTCCGGAAACTCGTCCTCGAGACCGAGCCGGCGCAGCACCTGCCAGCGTTCGTCCAGCTCGTCCAGCAGGTCGCGCCAGCGGGTGGCCGCGATGGAGCCCCAGGCGGCGCTCAGCACCGTCCACTGCTCGCCGCGATCGCTGGGCAGCGTGAGCTCGGAGCCGTCGGTGAACCGGTGCACCGCCGGGGCCGCCGGCACCAGGGCGTAGCCGGCGCGGGTGAGCTCGGCGTCGAAGGGGCGTCCGGACTTGCGGAACAGATCACGCCACGGCGCCGGCAGACTGATCACCGGCGGTAGGACGCCCGGTCGCGCCCAGCGCCCGCCGAGGGCGTCCGTCGCTTCGAAGAGCAGCACCCGGTGCCCCTGCTTGGCCAGCCGGGCGGCCGCGGCCATGCCGGCCAGGGACGCGCCGACGACCGCGATCGGTTCACTCATGCGGTACCTGGACCGCGCTGCCGCCACTCCTGGAACGAGCGCCAACCCCGCCGCACCCGGCTGAACAGGAACAGGGACAGGGACAGGGTGAGCACCAGCAACACCGCTGCGATTATGGCGGCCGCCACCGGGTAGAGCGCGGCCAGGGCCAGGACGCCCACCAGCGACAGGTCGCCGACGGCCGAGGCGGTCAGGTTGGTGACCGGTTCGGGCGAGGTGTTGATGGCCAGGCGCAGGCTGGACTTCGCCAGGTGCGACAGCAGCGCGGTGACGCCGCCGACGGCCGCGAGTGCCACGGTGCCGAGATCACCGGATTGGCCGGCGATCAGGGCGCCGATGGTCGCTCCGGCGATCGGACGGATGAAGGTCGAGACCGCGTCCCAGGCCGAGTCGAGGTAGGGGATCTTGTCGGCGACCAGCTCGATGAGCGCCAGCCCGGCCATCACGATCAGGACGTCCGTGCGCTCGAAGCCCGCCGGAACACCCTCGACGCCGGCGAATCGGCCGAGCAGGCCGAGCATCAGCACCGTCGCCCAGGCGTTGATGCCGCTCGCCCAGCCGCCGGTGAACGCCAGCGGAAGCATCTCCATGGGCCCAAGCGTGCCAGAGGGTGAGCCGCCCGCGTGGTGTGGGACGGGTCGCTGCAGTTTCGGCCACCGGCCGGGCCCCGTTCAGGATGGGTTGCCGCGCACGCAGCCGCCCAGACCAGAACCGGGTCAGGGGTTCGGCGCATCGCGGGGACACCCGGCGAGTCAGGCAGGGCATGCTCTGTTGCGGCGTGCCTGGCGCGGTTCGGCCGGTGCCGCGCGAGACACTGGCGTCGAGCCCCTTCACCGCGGACGATCCGCACCGGCGACCGGTTCGGCGAAGCCACCTCTTGACGGACCGGAACCGAACGGGCAGACTGGATCGAGTCGAACAGATGTTCGATATCGGCCTTGGGGAAGGGCTCGTAGCTCCCCGGTGCGGACGGACCTCGACCCCCGTCCGCACCGGGGTCATGCATTCCCCGGGCGAATCATCCACGCCGTGTCCACGGGGGTTTCAGCATGCGCAGATACAACGAGGCGATCGAGGTTCGCCAGGGTTTGGTCGGTGACGACGAGGGCCCGGCGCAGTTCCTGTGGCGGCATCGGCTGTGGAAGGTGCTCGAGCTGCAGACCCGCTGGGTCGAGACCGCCGACTGGTGGAACTCCACCCAGGTGCGCGCCGCCCGCGGCGAGACGCCGGCCGCTCGCGGCGGCACCCCTGGTTCTGGTTCCCGCACCACCGGCTCCGGCCCCCACGCCGCCGGCTCCGGCACCGCCGACGACGACAGCGACGACCTGCTCGGCGAGCAGGAGATCTGGCGGGTGGTCGCCGCAGACGGACGAAACGGATCGTCCGGCGTGTACGAACTGGCCCGGTCCTGGGGCAGTGGGGCATGGCGGCTGCGCACGGTGGTGGACTGATGGCTCGCAGCGAACTCGCCGCGGCGGCGTCCGCGTTGACCGAGGCCGATCTGGCCGAGCAACCGGCGCAGCGCTACCTCGGTGCGCACCTGGCCGCGCTACGGGTGGCCGCGGTGATACTGGCGTGCCGGGCGGCGTCCACCCGGCGCGGCTCGCGTCCGCGCGATGTCTGGCTGGTGCTCGCCGACGTGGCCCCCGAGTACGCCGAATGGGCCGGCTTCTTCTCCTCCTCAGCGCTCAAACGGCGGGCCGTACAGGCCGGCGCGGTCGCCCTGGTCAGCGCCCGCGAGGCGGACGACCTGCTGCGCGACGTCCGGCTCTTTCACGACCAGGTGGCGCGGCGGTTTGCACGCACGGTCGCTTCAGCAGCAGGACCGACGGAAAGGGCGCTGTGATGAGCGACCCGTTCGTGCACCTGCGGGTCGCCTCGGGCTACTCGCTGCGCTACGGGGCGTCCCAGCCGGCGGCCCTGGTCGACGCGGCCGCGGACGCCGAGATGGACACCCTGGCGATCACCGATCGCGACGGCCTGTACGGGGCGGTCAAGTTCGCCCGGGCCTGCCAGCGCACCGGCATCGCCCCCGTGATCGGGGTCGATCACACCATGGCCGACGGCTCCCGCGCGGTCAGCCTGGCCACCTCGCGACGGGGCTGGGCCTCGCTGTGCCGGCTGGTCTCGTCGGTGCACCTGGCGGGCGAACGCGGCAAGCCGCGCTGCACCCCCGAGGCGATGGCCGGCCACGACGACCTGATCGTGATGCTGGGCGACGACTCCGATCTCGGCCGGGCGCTGGCCGGCGGCTCGACCGACGAGGCCGAACGGGTGCTGTACCGGTGGCTCGAGGTGGTCGACCGGCACCGGCTGGCGATCGCGGTGACCAACCACCACGCCCCCGGGCGCGGCCAAGGCTCGGCCGCCCTGGCCGGCCGCATGCTCGGCTTCGCCGACGCCCACGGCCTCACCGGGGTGCTGACCAACGCCGTCCGGATGGCCGGCAAACACCTGGCGCCCACGATCGACGTGCTCGACGCCAGCCGTCGGCTGGTGCCGCTCGACCTGCGCAACATCGACCGGCGCAACGCCGAGGGCTACCTCAAGACCGGCAAAGAGATGCTGGCCGCAGCCGACGAGGCCGCCCGGCTGGCCGGACGCCGCGACACCGACCAGCTGATCGGCGACACCCGCATGCTGGCCACCCGGGCCCGGCTCGACCCGCGGGCCGACATCGGGTTGGGCGAGATCCATCTGCCCGAGTTCGACGTGCTCGACGTGCGCGGGTCGGCACCCGATGCGATGACCGCGCTGACGCTGCGCTGCCGGGCGGCTGTCGCGACCCGCTACGGCACGTCCAGCCCGGCGATCGAGCAACGGCTGGCCGATGAGCTGAACGTGATCGACACCCTCGGCTTCGCCACCTATTTTCTGACCGTCGCCGAGGTGGTGGCGATGATCGGCCGGCTCGGCATCCGCTGCGCCGCGCGCGGTTCGGGGGCGGGGTCGCTGGTCAACTACCTGCTCGGCATCTCGGGGGTCGATCCGATCCGCTACGGCCTGCTGATGGAACGCTTCCTGTCGCCGTTGCGCCAGGTGCTGCCCGACATCGACATCGACGTCGAATCGGCCCGCCGCACCGAGATCTACGACGCGATCCTGAACGTCTTCGGCGGTGACCGGGTGGCCTGCGTGGCGATGATGGAGACCTACCGCGTCCGGCACGCCATCCGCGACGTGGGCGCGGCACTCAGTCTGCCCCCGCGCGAGATCGACGCCATCGCCAAGGCGTTTCCGCACATCCGGGCCGCCGACGCCCGGGCCGCCCTGCGTGACCTGCCCGAACTGCGCGCCGCCGGGTTGGGAGAACGCCGGCTCGACGTGCTGTTCTCGCTGGTCGAGTCGCTGGACGGTCTGCCCCGGCATGTGGCGCTGCACCCGTGCGGGGTGCTGCTCTCAGACACCACGCTGCTCGACCGCACCCCCGTCGAGGCCAGCTTCGGCGGCTTTCCGATGAGCCAGTTCGACAAGTTCGACGTCGAAGACCTGGGCCTGCTCAAGCTGGACGTGCTCGGCATCCGCATGCAGTCGGCGATGGCGCACGCGCTTGCCGAGATCCGCCGGGTCGAGGGCGTCGAGGTCGACGTGGACGTGCTCGCCCCCTACGACGATCCCGACACCTACGACATGATCGGCAAGTCGGTCACCCTGGGCTGCTTCCAGATCGAGTCGCCCGGCCAGCGCGAGCTGGTCGGCAAGTTCGGCCCGAGCGACTTCGCCGACATCATCATCGACATCTCGCTGTTCCGGCCCGGCCCGGTGAAGTCCGAGATGGTGGTGCCCTTCCTGGAGGCCCGGCAGGGCTGGAAGGCCGCCCACTATCTGCATCCCGACCTGATCCCGGCGCTTGCCGAGACCGGCGGGGTGGTGGTGTTCCACGAGCAGGTGATCCAGATCATCGCGATCATGACCGGCTGCACGCTGGCCCAGGGTGACGAGGCCAGGCGGGCGCTCGGCCGCTCCGATTCGCAGGCCGACGTGAAGCGCTGGTTCGTGCCCACCACTCTCGGACGGGGTTACTCCCGCCAGGTGGTCGACCGGGCCTGGTTCGTGCTGGAGTCGTTCGCGTCCTTCGGCTTCTGCAAGGCGCACGCGGCGGCGTTCGCGCTGCCCACCTACCAGTCGGCCTGGCTCAAGCGGCACTACCCGGCGCACTTCCTGGCCGGGGTGCTCACCCACGACCCCGGCATGTATCCCAAGCGGCTGATCCTCGAAGAGGCGCGGCGGTGCGGCATCGCCGTCCTCGGGCTCGACGTGAACGTCAGCGACGATGCCTACCGGGTCGAGAGACTCGGTGAGCAGGAATGGGGGACGGTTCCTATTCCCGCTCACCCGCTGGTCGAGCTTGTCGAGACGGATCCGTTAGTCGAGACCTTTGTGGACGGGGTCGGTGGCGGAGGGGGGCTCGACCCGAGCCAACCAGCCTCGGTCGCAGGCTCCCTCGGCGGCCAGACCCATCCACGACTCGAGTCGAGCCCCCCTCCGCCACCTCCAGTTCTGCGCGCTGACGTCCCCAGAGTCTCTGCGGACGACCCACCCACCGTCATCCCGGCGAACGCCGGGATCTCCGTCGCTCCGCCCACCGTCGTCCCGGCGGACGCATCGCCCGCCGTCGCACCGCTCACCGTCGTTCCGCCCACCGTCGTCCCGGCGGATGCCGGATCTCCGTCGCTCCGCCCACCGTCGTCCCGGCGGACGCATCGCCCGCCGTCGCACCGCCCGCCGTCGCACCGCTCACCGTCGTTCCGCCCACCGTCGTCCCGGCTGACTCCCCGCCCTCTGAGATCCCGGCGTCCGCCGGATTACGGTGCCGCTGGACGAACTTGTCGAGACCTCGTCGAACGGGGTGACCGCTCGTGAGATTACGTCCGGTTCGACCCCGTCCACGCTCCACAGGCGGCCACGGGTGCGAAATCGGACGTAATCTCACGAACCGATCTGCAACCCGACCTGCCCACTCGCGGCAAACGGTTGACCCCCGGCGACGGCATGCCGGACGGACGGGGCTACGGCATCCGGTTGTCGCTGGCTGATGTGAAGGGCATCACCGAGGCCGAGATCGCCCGCATCGTCGCCGGACGTCCCTACCACTCGCTGTCGGACTTCTGGCAGCGCACCGGCAACCCGTCCGACATCACCGAGCGACTGGCGCTGGCCGGCGCGTTCGATGCCCTGTACGGCATCGACGCACCCAGCGCGGTGCGTCGTCGCGGGCAGATCACCCGGCGCGACCTGCTGCTCGCCGTCGCCGATCTGGAGCGTGCCGACCGGGCGCACATCCGTGCTCATGGACGTGCCCGCGGCCTGCGCACCGCACGCTCCGCCGAACCGGTCGGCGACCCTCGTGAGCTCGCCCGCCGCCAGGCGCAGAACGCCAAACCGGTGGCGCCGCAAGAGATCCAATTGCCGCTCGACTTCACCGAGGGGCCGGACGAGGGTCTCGACGGGCTCGACCAGCCCGAACGGTGGGGCGAGAGCAGAACTGTCGGTGGCGGCCCCGCCACCGCCACCACAGCACAGCCCGGCGACGTCACGCCCACCGGGCTGGCCGAACTGAGCGACACCGAACGTCTCGGCGCCGAACTCGAGATCATCGGGCTGGACGCCAGCCGCCACCTGCTCACCGGCTACCTGCCCTTCCTGGACGCCCTCGGCGTCACCTTCGCCGCCGACCTGCTCAGCCGGCGCAGCCGCGGCGAGGTGCTGATCGCGGGGGTGAAGGTGGCCACCCAGACGCCGCCGGTGCGGTCCGGACGGCGGGTGGTCTTTCTCACCGTCGACGACTCCACCGGCCCCGCCGATGCCACCTTCTTCGAGGACGCCCAGGGCCCCTACGCCGCCACCGTGTTCAGTTCGTGGCTGCTGCTGGTGTGCGGCGAACTGCGTCGCACCGGCCCGCGCGGGGTGTCGGTGCGGGCCACCGGCGCCTGGGACCTGACCGTGCTGCACAACCTGTACAACTCCGCCCTGACCGAGACCGGCGACAGCGAGCAGGCGCTGCTGAGGGTGCGTGACCTGATGGCCGAGGTGCCGGACGGGTTCGGCGTCGGTGACGCCGACGGCCGCCGCCGGGTGCTCGTGCACGCCAGCGGCTTCCGGCAGTCGCCGTACGCCGACGTGAAGCCGGCCGGTGAGAGCATCACCTCGCGCAAGCTGTGGCACTCCAGCCCTGGAAGTTCCGGACGATGACCGCCCCGACCCAGGTCACCACGCCCGCGACCGCCACCCGTTCCGCGACCACCGTCACCCCGACACCCACCCGTCCTGCGACCGCAGCCACCCCGACACCGGTCCGTCCCCGTCGGTCCTGGTCGGCCTGGCAGCCGGCCGGTCCCGCCCTGCCCACCGGTCCCGCCCTGCCCACCGGTCCCGTCAGGTCCACCGAATCCACCGGCCCCGCCCATCGCGACCGGGTGATCATGCACATCGACATGGACGCCTTCTACGCCTCGGTCGAGTTGCGCCGGCGTCCCGAACTGGTGGGCACCCCGATGTTCGTCGGCGGCGCCGAGCGAGGGGTGGTGCTGAGCGCCAACTACGAGGCCCGCGCGTTCGGCATCGAGGGCGGCATGCCGTCGTCACGGGCCCGCCGGCTGTGCCCGCAGGCGGTCGCGGTGCCGCCCGACTTCGACACCTACGGCGAGGTGTCGGCCGGCATCGTCGCGGTCTTCGAATCGGTCACTGCGCACGTCGAGAGCGCGTCCATCGACGAGGCCTACCTCGACGTCACCGGCAGTGTGCGCGCCCTCGGCAGCCCGCGCGCGATCGGCGAACACCTGCGCGCCCTGGTCGCCGACGAGCAGGGCATCACCTGCTCCGTAGGCATCGGCCCGTCCAAGTTCGTCGCCAAGATCGCCTCCGGCCAGGCCAAACCGGACGGGCTGGTCGAGGTGCTGCCCGGCGACGTCACGGCGTTCCTGCACCCGCTGCCGGTGACGAAGATCGTCGGGGTGGGCGAGGCCATCGGCGCCAAGCTGCACCGGCTCGGCATCATGACCGTCGCGGAGCTGGCGCACACCCCCGCCAGCACCCTGCAGCGCGCGTTCGGCCCGAACCAGGGGGCGCTGCTGGCCGAACTCGCCTGGGGCCGGGACGCGCGGCGGGTGGTCGCTCGTCCCGGCGAGCGCGGGGTCGGCTGTCAGGAGACCTTCTCGCGCGACACCGACGACCCCGCGATCGTCCGGGCCGAACTGCTGCGGGTGGCCGGCACGGTGGCCTGGCGCATGCGGCAGGCGGGCGTGCTCGGCCGCACCGTCACCCTCAACCTGCGGTTCGCCGACTTTCGCACCGTGTCGAAGACCCTCACCCTGGCCAGCCCCACCGACTCCACCGACGAACTGCATGCGCAGGCGATGACGCTGTACCGAAAGTTCGGCCTCGACCGTCCCCGCATCCGCCGGGTCGGCATTCGCGTCGAAGGTCTGGTGAATGCCGACGAGGCCTACTGCCAGCCCACTCTGGACGCTCCAGACCGGGGTTGGCGCGAGGCCGAACTGGCCACGGACGCCGTCCGGCGCAAGTTCGGCCCCCACTGTGTGCAGCGCGCGGTGCTGACCCGCAACGGCTATGCGTCCACCCGCGCGTGAACCCTGGGCGAACCGTCCAGACCGGTGTTCCGTTTGGCCAGCCACCCGCCTAGACTTGAGCCGCGCTCGATCCGGCGTCCCGAACCGAAGGGAGGTTGACATGGCACTTTCAGAGGATGAACAGCGACTCCTCGACCAGATGGAGGCGGCCCTGGCGGCCGAAGATCCCAAACTGGCCAATGCGCTCCGGGGCACCACCACCCGCCGACTTCATCGTCGACGCGCCGCCATCGCCGGCGTCGGCTTCGTGATCGGCATCGCCTGCCTGATCGGCGGCATGCAGGTCAGCCCGGCTCTCAGCATCGCCGGGTTCGTGATCATGCTGATCGCCAGCGTCGTCGCCGTCACCTCGTGGCGTCATGTCGGCGAGGTCAGCTCCGGTCATCCCTCCACCCGTTCACCGCAGGGCGAGAAGGCCTTCATGGACAAGATCGAAGAGCGCTGGCGCCGCCGCCAGGACGAGGGCCAGTAGCCTTCCGCTCGTGCCCCGGACACCCCGCGCGGGTCACCGGAGTTCAGCCGCGCCACCACAGCCCGCGCCACAGTGAGCGCGGCAGCAGCCGTCGCCACCAGTTCTGCCGCGCCCCGGCGTCCATTCCCTCGCGCGCCCGCCGCACGTCGTCGCGCAGCGTGCCGGTCTCGCCCAGGGTGTCGGCGTAGCGCGCCTGCTCCACCAGCATCGCCACCCGCGCCATGGCGGCCGCCGCCTCCTCGGGCAGCCTGCGGGCCACCTCGTCGCCGATCTGCCGCGCCGACCCCTTAGGCCACTCGCGCCCCGCGTCCCACACGCTGTCGCGCACCTCGTCCCAGGCCGCACCCACCACGTGCCCGGGTGGTCCGTGCGCAGCCAGCCGGCGGCGTCGGCGCGCGCTGCGGATCAGCGTGGGTGCCGCTGCCAGGGCAAGCACCCCCAGCCCACCGCCCACCCAGGCCAGCCACGACAGCTCCAGCGGCGTGGCCTGCTCGGCCTGATCCTCGTCAACCGGGGCCGCGGACGGCTCGTCGCTCGGCTCCGCGCTCGCCGTGCTGCCGGTCGGGGTCGGGCTGGCCGACGGAGAGGCCGACGGATCGTCCACGGTCGCGCTGGTGTAGCCCGGCGCCGTGGCCACCCCCGGCGTGGGCTCGAAGCTCACCCAACCCAATCCGGCGAAGTACAACTCGGGCCAGGCGTGCATGTCGCGAATGTTCACCTGCCACTGCTCGCCCACCTTGCGTCCGGGCAGAAAGCCGATCGCGACCCGGGCGGGAATGCCCAGTGCCCGCGCCATCACCGCCATCGATGCCGCGAACTGCTCGCAGTAGCCCTTGCGGTCGACCAACAGAAAGGCGGTGAGCGCATCGAATCCCGACCCGGGGGCCGGTTCGGTGCTGTAGGTGAAGACCGGGCTGCGCAGCCAGTCCTGCAGCAGCACCGCCTTCTCGCCGTCCGTGCCGCCCTCGGCGGTGACCTGACGGGCCAACTGCACGATCTGCTCGGGAAAGCCGGGCGGCAGCGCACCGGTCACCTCGACGTCGCGCGGACGTCCGGCGATCGCCCTGGCCAACTCGGCGGCGGTCGGGTTCACATCGACAGCGGTGCCGGTGTAGGCCAGTCCGTTGGTGGCGCGCTTCTGCTGCGGCCCGGAGGCCAGCACGCTCAGCGACACCGGATCGTGACGCCATTCGCCGGACGCCTCGAACGCCGTCGGCGCGTACGGCAGGGGCAGCCACTCGGCGTTGAAGTCACCGACCGTGACGTCGACGGTGAACCGTGGACGGCCCGCCGACGCGCCCTCCGGCGAGGGCAGTGAACCGGAGAACAGGTCGATCGCGTTGAGGTGGAAGCCGGTCGCGTCGAAGCCCGGCAGCGAGGTCATCCGTAGGTACGACCCGGTCTCGCGGCTGGAGGTGTAGGTGATCACCCGGCGATCCACCGGCTGCTGCAGGTTGCGCCGCAGATCGAGCGAGGGGTCGCCCATCTGCACCGGCCCCGAACCGGTGAAGGGCGCCCCACGGCTCGCGTCGAGGCCCGGGGTGAGCACGCCGGCCAACCCCGCCACCAGCAGGGCCGCGAGCAGGCATGCCGTGCCGCCGAGCAGCAGGCCGCCGCGCGCGGCACCGTCCGCAGCCTTGAACCGAAGCAGCCGGGTGCGGTTGGCCGAATCGGCCAGCAACACGAGCAGATAGCCGTAACCCAGCGCGAGCACCGACCAGAACGACACCAGCGCCGGCAGTGCCAGCGCGGGCACCAGATACAGCACGCCGAGCGGCAGCAGCGACCAGGCCGGCTGGTTCATCGACACGCTGAGTTGGTCGGCGATCATCGCGAGCAGGGTGACTCCCGCCACCGCGACCACCCGCACCCCCAGATTGGGCGCCATCGGCGCGGACGACTCGACGGTCCAGCGCAGGGCCTGGGCCAGCAGGTCCGGCACCCGGAACGGGTCGGCCGGCACACCCTCGGCGAGCGCCAGCCCGATCAGGGCGGCCACGGCGACCAGGGTCTGCACGAAGCGCGCCCAGCGGTCGGTGGGCAGCAGTCTCCGGGTGACGATGCCGGCGATCCCGACCACGGCGATCATGATCCAGGCGTCGACGAAGAGCCGGCCGTCCGAGGTCACCGGCTGGAGCGCCGGAAGCGCCAGGGCCATCGCGATCATCACCGCCACGCCCAGCCGCTCGCTCGCCCTCACCGCTGCGCCGCCTCGTCCAGGGCCGCCCAGGCGTCCGCGACGGTCATCTGGGCGGCGTTGCGCACCACCCGCCAGCCGTCGGCCATCAGCAACTCGGCCGGGTCCCGATCACCGGAGGCAGCCGGGTGCAGCACGATCGCCCGGCACAGCCGGCCGTCGGTGCGGGCCGAGGTCAGAGCAACCGCGTCGGCCTGCGAGAGCCGGCCGAGCACCGCGATCAGCAGGTTGCCGCGGGCACCGATGCCGGGCGCCAACGCCCCCGACAACTCATAGGCGTTGCCGAGCCGCATGTCGGTCAGGTGGTCGAGCAGCACCTCGCGCACCGAGTCGCCGACCACCGGGGCCACCGTGCGGCCGGACGCATCGGTGAGGGCCACGTCGTAGCCCGCATCGAGCAGCCGCACCCCGATGGATGCCGCCGCCGACACCGCCCACTCGAAGCTGGAGCCCGAGCCGACCCCGGTGTGCGCCTCGGTGCGGTTGTCGAGCAGGATCAGCGCGCTGGGCTCCCAGGCGTGTTCTTCGCGGCGCACCATTAAACTGCCGATCCGGGCGGTGGACGGCCAGTGGATCCGGCGCAGCTCGTCCCGGGGCTGGTAGCCGCGGATCAGCGTGTCGTCCGCGCCGAGCAGGCTGCTGCGACGATGGGAGGACTCGCCGCTCAGGCCCGCTCCGGCGGCCCCGCGCTGGGCGCCCAGCGGGTGCAGCGCAGGGGTCACGGTGAGCAGGCTGGTACCGCCGAGCCGGCGCCGGCTGCTGACCAGCCCGAGCGGATCGGTGGTGACCCAGACGCCGGGTCCGATCGGGTAGCGGCCCCGGACGGAGGTGTCGAGCTGGTAGTGATGCACGCTGCGCAGCCCGCCCCAGCCCGACGGCACGGCCAACGCCGGCGCTCCGATGAGTTCGGGCGGCACGGTTTCCTCCACCACGCTCCACGCACCGGCTCCGATGCTCTCGCGCTGCAGTTCGAGCAGCACCCGCACCGGGGCACCCGCGGCCAGCCGGTCGGGTTGCAGCCGGCGCCTCAGCATGGGATTCCGCGCCGAGAACCAGGTCAGCGCGGACGCGGCGAGCACCAGCCCGATCAGCAGCCCACCCGGCCACGCCACGGCCCGGACGCCGGTGGCGGAGGCTGCGACCAGCAGCACCACGCCGCAGGTCAGCAGGCCGAAACCCCTGGTGGTGAGGCGGATCACGACAGGCTCAGTCGCGGTCGGGAATGGGCACGGAGGCCACGGCTGCGGCCACCACCTCGTCCACGCTGCGGCGCGCCAGCTGTGCAGCGGGGCTGAGCAGGATGCGATGGGCCAGGGCGGGTCCGGCCAGGGCCTGCACGTCATCGGGAATCACGTAGTGGCGTCCGCTCAGCATCGCCCGTGCCCGCGCGGCGCGGAGCAGTTGCAGGCCGGCGCGCGGGCTGGCGCCCAGCCGCACGTCCGGGCTGGTGCGGGTGGCCTCCAGCACCGAGACCAGATAGTCCTTGATCGCACCGTGCACGAAGATCGTGCGGATCGAGTCGGCCAGCGCCGCGACGGTGGCCACGTCGGTCACCGGCTGCAGGTCGGCCAGCGGGTTGCCGCCGCCGTGATGATCGAGCATCGCCACCTCGGCCGAGCGCACCGGGTAGCCCATCGAGATGCGCAGCATGAACCGGTCACGCTGCGCCTCGGGCAGGGGATAGGTGCCCTCCATCTCGATCGGGTTCTGGGTGGCGACCACCAGGAACGGGTCGGGCAGCGGATGGGTGGTGCCGTCGACCGTGACCTGGTGTTCCTCCATCGCCTCCAGCAGGGCCGACTGGGTCTTGGGCGAGGCCCGGTTGATCTCGTCGCCGATCACCACGTTGGCGAACACGCCACCGGGCTTGAACTCGAAGTCGCGGTTCTGCGAGTTGAAGATCGACACCCCGGTGATGTCGCTGGGCAGCAGGTCAGGGGTGAACTGGATGCGCTGGGCGGTGCCGGAGATCGAGCGGGCCAGCGCCTTGGCGAGCATCGTCTTGCCCACCCCGGGAACGTCCTCGATCAGCAGGTGACCGGACGAGAACAGCGCCACCAGGGCCAGTTCGATCGCCTCGGGCTTGCCCTCGATGACCGTCGACACGGCAGCCCGGACGGCTTGGGCGACGGTCTGCACGTCGTCCACCCGGCTCGCTGCGGTGAGCTTCACGGTTCCCCCTCGGCTGTCGGTATGGGCAACCTTACCGGGCCCGAAAGTGGCCTCCAGGTGATGCCTGGTGGAGCGAAATGGAGTACAGTGGCGCAAAGTGGAGGACAGAGTGGAAGGGAGGGTGCCCGATGTTCCTGGGCACGCACACCCCGAAGCTCGATGACAAAGGCCGCTTCTTCCTCCCCGCCAAGTTCCGCGAGGAACTGAACGGGGGTCTTGTCATCACCAGACAGCCCGACCGCTGCCTGGCGATCTTCACCCCGGCCGCCTACCAGGCGGCCGCCGACAAGATGATCGCGGGATCGTCCAGCCTGGCGAAGGTGCGCTCGCTGCAGCGCATGTTCGCCTCCGGAGCGGATTCGTCCACCCCGGACGGGCAGGGGCGCATCACCGTCCCGGAGCACCTGCGCAACTACGCGGGCCTGCAGCGGGAGATCGTCGTGATCGGCGCCCTGGACCACATCGAGGTGTGGGACGCGGAGGCCTGGGCCTCCTACGCCGCGGCGCAGGAAGAGGCCTTCGCGCAGATGGACGAAGAGGTATTCGGACCGGGGTGACCCGCACCGAGCAGGCAACACCGTCGCGTGCGGTGCGGCTTCAATCCGAGGGGCTCCGCCCCCTGGCGCACCTTCCCCGGTGCCAGGCGGTTCTCACGGATTGAAACCCCAACGCACGCGATGTGCCATCGAAACGAGGAAGGGTCGAGATGGACGGGCAGCGGGCAGCAGCGCACGTGCCGGTGATGTGCGCGCGCATCGTCGAACTGCTGACCCCGCCGCTGCAGGCCCACGACTCGGTCTACCTCGACTGCACGCTCGGCCTCGGCGGTCATGCCGAGGCGATCCTCGACGCCTGTCCCCACGCCACGCTGATCGGCATCGACCGCGACCAGCACGCGCTCGGCCTGGCCGGCGAGCGGCTGGCCCGCTTCGGTGACCGGGTGCAGCTGTACCAGGCGCGCTACGACGAGCTGCCCGCCGTGCTCGCCGAGGCCGGACGTCCCCGCGTCCAGGCGATCCTGGCCGACCTCGGCCTGTCGTCGATGCAGATCGATCGTCGCGAGCGCGGCTTCGCCTACAGCGTGGACGCTCCGCTCGACATGCGCATGGACGACACCCAGGCCCTGACCGCCGCCGACCTGATCAACCAGGCGTCGGTCGCGGAGCTGACCGGCATCCTTCGCCGCTTCGGTGAGGAGCGCTTCGCCGAGCGGATCGCCCGCCGCATCGCCGCCGAACGCGCCGGTGAGCCCTTCACCACCTCGGCCCGACTCGTTCGGGTGATCGAGGGTGCGATTCCGGCCGCCGCCCGCGCCACCGGCGGGCACCCGGCCAAGCGGACGTTCCAGGCCTTGCGGATCGCCGTCAACGACGAGCTGGTCGCCCTGGCCGGGCTGCTGCCGGCCGCGATCGATGCGCTGGCCCTGCGCGGACGGCTGGCCGTGCTGGCCTACCACTCCGGCGAGGACCGGCTGGTGAAGAACGCGCTGCGCGATGCGGCGAGCGACCGGGCCCCGCGCGGGCTGCCGACGGTGCCCGCGGAACTGCGCGCGCAGCTGATGCTGCTGACCCGGGGCGCGGAGCGTCCCGGGCCGGACGAGGTGCAACTCAACCCGCGAGCCGCCTCGGCGCGGCTGCGGGCCGGTGAACGGATCGTAGAGGTGGCGGCATGACAGCACTCGAAGCACCGCGCAGGAACCCCGAGCAGCGGCCCCGCCGCTGGGGTCTCACCCAGGTGCCGATTCCGGAGCGACGCATGGCGAACGTGCCGTTCGTGCTGGTGCTCGGCGTCTTCCTGACCCTCGGCATGGTCGGGCTGCTGCTGCTCAACACGGCGTTGCAGGAGCAGGGCTTCGCGGTGCAGAACCAGCAGCGGGTGGCCGATCAGCTCGGGTACCGGGTCGCCGCGCTCGAATCCGAGATCACCGAGGCCCGCTCGAGCACCAGGCTGGCCATCGAGGCCACCGAGCTGGGCATGGTGCCCAACCCCTACCCGGTGTATCTGATGCTGCCCGCCGGAAAGGTGATCGGCGACCCGACCAGGATCAGCGGCTATGAGCTGCCCGACGTCCGGTTCCGGACGCCTGAGCAGTTGGCGGCGTTGGCCGAGAAGGCGGAGGCCGCCGAGGCCAAGCGGGTGGCCGACCTGAAGGCGGCGGCGCAGGCCAAGAAGAAGGCCGCCGAAGAGAAGGCGAAGGCCGAGGCGTTGGCCAAGAAGAAGGCGGAAGAGCAGAAGAAGGCCGAGGCCAAGAAGAAGGCCGAGGCGAAGGCGAAGGCCGATGCGGCCAAGAAGAAGACCGGCAAGCAGAACGGGGCTGATCGATGACGCTCAAGAGCAGCACCCAGCGCCGGCTGGCGTCCATGGGCCGGGCCCGCTGGCCGCTGGCCGAGCCGGTGAAGCGGATGCGGGTACTGCTGCTGCTGATCGCGGTGGTGTTCAGCCTGTGTGCCGGACGGGCGTTGCAGGTGCAGGCCTTCGACGCCAAGGCCTACGCGACCGAGGCCGCCGACCGCATGCAGGAGTCGCTGGTGCTGCCCGCGGCCCGCGGCGACATCACCGACCGCTACGGTGCCGTGCTGGCCTACACCGAGCAGACCGTCAACGTGATCGCCGACCCGAAGGCGATCCGCACCAACGGCAAGATGGACCTGCAGCCGATGACGCAGCGCGACAAAGAGATCGCGGCGGCGGCACCGCAGCAGATCGCGCAGCTGCTGGCCACCCACCTGGGCAACACGCCGGACTCGTACCTGCCCGCGCTGACCGACCAGAAGAGCTCGTACAAGGTGATCGCCAAGCGGGTTCCGGCCGAGACCTTCGAGATTCTGCAGACCGAGCTGAAGGCCGCCGGCCTGCTCGGCCTGACCCGGATGACCGCCCCGACCCGGCGCTACCCGAACACCACGCTGGCGGCCAACCTGATCGGCTGGGTGAACGAGCAGGGCCAGGCCGCCGGCGGCCTGGAGTTGTCGCTGGAGAAGCTGCTGCGCGGCACCGACGGCAAAGAGGTCTACGACTCCTCGCCCAACGGCAAGATCCCGCTCGGCGACAACGTGTTGATCCCGGCGCAGAACGGCCACAACTTCGGGCTCACCATCGACGCCTCGCTGCAGCTGATGGCCGAGCAGCGGCTGGCCAAGACGCTGGCCGACACCGGGGCCGAGGCCGCCGCGGTGATCGTGCTGGATCCCCGCACCGGCGAGGTGCTGGTGCTGGCCAACGGGCCCTCGTTCGACAGCAACGAGCCGGGCAAGGGCGAGTCGCAGAACATGGGCAACCGGGCCGCCATGAGCCTCTACGAACCGGGCTCGGTGCAGAAGATCCTGACCTTCGCCGCGCTGATCGACTCCGGCACCATCGAGGCCGACGACAAGGTCAAGTTCCCGGGCTTCATCAAGCAGGATCAGTTCAAGATCACCGACTGGTGGAACCACGGCACGATCACGCTGCGGGCCCGCGGCATCTTCGCCAGGTCGTCCAACGTGGGCACGATCACCCTGGCCCGCATGATGAACAAAGAGAAGCTGCGCGCGTACTACGCCTCGTTCGGCCTGGGCCAGAGCACCAACAGCGGCATCGGCGGCGAGGCCACCGGCTACCTGCCCAAGGCGACCATGCCCAACTACACCCGGGACGGCATCGCCTTCGGCACCAGCCTCTCGGTGACCGCGCTGCAGAACGCGGCCGCGATCTCGTCCGTGGTGAACGGTGGCGTCTACCACGCGCCGACGGTGATCTCGACCATGGACGGGCAGCCCTTCACCGCCTCCAAGCAGGACCCGACGCCCCGCCGGGTGATCAGCGAGTCCACCTCGGAGCAGGTGCGTTCGTTGATGGAGCAGCAGGCGCTCAACCAGAAGAGCAAGTCGTTCTCGATCAACGGCTACCGGATCGGCACCAAGACGGGCACGGCGCGCCTGGTCAGCGCCGACTGCAAGTGCTACCGCGGCGAGTCGGTGGTCTCGACCGTCGGCGTGGCGCCGATCGACGACCCGCAGGTGCTGGTCTACGCGGTGGTCTGGAACCCCAAGCGCAACGGCGCCTCGGGTGCGTCGGTGGCGGGTCCGCTGATGCACGACGTGCTCGCCCTGGCGCTGCCCCGGTACGCGGTCGCGCCCTCCAGCGCCAAGGGCGTCAAGCTTCCGCTCGAGTAATAGGGTGCTGAGGCATGGCTGACATCTCGGTCCGCCTGGCCGGGCTGCTGCCCGGGGCGGGTGACTTGGCCGTCACCGGGGTGAGCCTCGACTCGCGCCGGGTACGTCCCGGTGAGTTGTACGCGGCCCTGCCGGGCCAGCACACCCACGGGGCCCGGTTCGCGCGCGACGCGGCCGCCCGCGGGGCGGTGGCGGTGCTCACCGACGCCGAGGGTCGCGCGCTGGCCGGTGACCTGCTGCCGGTGATCGTGGTGGACGATCCGCGGGTCGCGCTGGCCGAGGTCGCCGCCGCTGTGCACGGTCGGCCGGCCTCGACGATGCGCATGTTCGGCATCACCGGCACCAACGGCAAGACCAGCACCATGTTCCTGCTCGAAGCCGCGCTGGACGCGCTCGGCGAGCGCGTCGGAACCCTGGGCACCATCGGCTTCCGGGTGGCCGGCCGGCAGTTGGCCCGCAGCCGCTCCACCATCACCACCCCCGAGGCGCCCGACCTGCAGGCCCTGCTGGCCGAGTTGCGCGACGCGCGCTGCAGCAGCGTCGCGATGGAGGTGTCGTCGCACGCCCTCGCGTTGCACCGGGTGGCGGGCATCACCTTCGACGTGGCCGGCTTCACCCAGTTCGGCCGCGACCACCTGGAGTTCCACCACACCCTGCAGAACTACTTCGAGGCCAAGTCCAGGCTGTTCCTGGACGGCCGGGCGCGCGCCTGCGTGGTGAACACCGACGACGAGTGGGGACGCCGGCTGGCCGCGCTGATCCGCGCCCAGGGCACGCCACTGCTCACCACCGGCGGCGCCGCCGACGCGGACGTGCGGCTGGTCGGCTTCAGCACCGACGCGGAGCAGCGCAGCCTGGTGACCGCAGCCACCCCGGCCGGCGAGCTGCGGTTCGCCCTCGGCATCCTCGGCGACTTCAACGTCCGCAACGCACTGACCGCCCTGGCGATGGTGCACGCCGCCGGCCTGGACGTCGCCCGGGCCGCCACCGGCCTGGCCGACGCGTTCGTGCCCGGACGCATGCAGCGCGTCCGGCTCGGCGACGGGGCGCCGCGGGTGCTGGTCGACTTCGCCCACACACCCGAGGCGGTGACCGCCGCGCTGGCCGGGCTGCCCCGGCCCCGGATCGTCGTGCTGGGGGCAGGCGGCGACCGCGACCCCGGCAAGCGCGAACCGATGGGGGCCGCCGCGGCCGCGCACGCCGAACTGGTGATCGTCACCGACGACAACCCCCGTTCGGAGCCTCCGCAGTCGATTCGCGACCGGGTGCTGGCGGGTGCCCGGGCGCAGGGTGGCGCGGAGGTGCTGGACGGCGGTGACCGCCGCTCCGCGCTCGCGCTCGCGCTGCGCCGGGCCACCCCCGACACCTGGGTGGCGGTGCTCGGCAAGGGCCACGAGAGCGGCCAGGAGATCGCGGGCGTGATCAGTCCGTTCGACGATGTCGCGGTTGTCCGCCAGGAGTGGCAGGGTGTCCGCGGGGGGAGCAACGACGGTGCGTGAACGAAGTATTCGGCAGGTGGCGAGCCTGATCGGGGCCGCCGATCCCGGCGCGGAGGCTGTCGCCGGGCCCGACGTGGTGGTCGATTCCAGGCTCGCCACGCCGGGCGCGGTGTTCGTCGCGCTGCCCGGCGAGCACGTCGACGGCCACGACTTCATCGCCGCCGCGGCGGCCGGGGGAGCGTCGGCGACGGTGTGCACCCGGGTCACCGACGCGCCGATCGTCCACCTGGTGGTGCCGGACGCGCTGCAGGGCCTGACCGACCTGGCCCGGGGGGTGGTCGCCGAGGCCAAGGCCGAGGGACTGTGCTGCGTGGCCGTGACCGGGTCGTCCGGCAAGACCAGCACCAAGGACCTGCTCGGCCAGGTGCTGGCCGCGCACGCAGCCACGGTCAGCCCGCAGGGTTCGTTCAACAACGAGATCGGTGTGCCGCTGACAGCGCTGCGGGTCGGCGCCGCGACCCGCTACCTGGTCAGCGAGATGGGTGCCCGCGGCCGCGGCCACATCGCCTGGCTGTGCGGCATCGTCCCGCCCGATGTGGGGCTGGTGCTCAACGTCGGCCACGCCCACCTGGGCGAGTTCGGTTCCGTCCAGGCCATCGCGCAGGCCAAGGGCGAAGTGGTCGAGGCCCTCACCCCACAGGGTTGGGCGGTGCTGAACGCCGACGACCCACTGGTCCTTACCATGGCCGGGCGCACCAGCGCCCGCCCGGCACTGTTCTCGCTGACCGGCGAGCCGGGCGGCGGCGAGCTGCGGGTCTGGGCCGAGCAGGTCGAGGCCGATGAGTTGCAACGCCACTCGTTCACGCTGCGCAGCGCCGGCGCGCAGAGCGCCGCCGAGCGGGTCAGCCTGCAGGGTCCGGGACGACACCAGGTGGCCAACGCGCTGGCCGCGGCCACCGTCGGGCTGGCACTCGGGCTGCCCGCGGCCGGCATCGCGGCGACCCTCAGCGCCGCCGTCGCCCAGTCGGCCTGGCGCATGCAGCTGATGCCCCGCGCCGACGGCGTGCTGGTGATCAACGACGCCTACAACGCCAACCCCGACTCGATGCGGGCAGCGCTGACCACGGTGGCCGCCATGCGCAGGCCCGGCGGACGGCTGGTGGCCGTGCTCGGCGACATGCTCGAACTGGGTGCGGCGGCCGCGTCCGAGCATGAGAGCGTGGGACAGTTGGCCGCGGGCCTCGGCTTCGAGGTGATCGCGGTGGGCGCCCTGGCCGACGAGATCGCTCGCGGGGTACGGCGTGGCTTTGGCACAGTGACCACAGTGCGTGATGGTGAGGAGGCGGTGAGCGTGGCGGGTAGAAGCCTGCAGCCGTCGGACGTGGTGGTGGTCAAGGCATCGCGCGGACTGGCCCTCGACCGGGTCGCCGATGCGCTGGCCGCGGCGGGTGAGACAGCATGAGAAGCATTCTGCTGGCCGGCGGTCTCGCTCTGATCGGCACCCTGCTGGGCACCCGGTTCGCCATTCGGGTGCTGGTCAAGAACGGCTACGGCCAGTTCATCCGCGACGACGGTCCCACCTCGCACCACACCAAGCGCGGCACCCCCACCATGGGCGGCATCGTGATCATCGGTTCGGTGATCTTCGCCTACGCGGTGGCCCACCTGATCACCTGGTCGCCGCCGACGGCGTCCGGGCTGCTGGTGCTCTACCTGGTCACCGGGCTGGGCCTGGTCGGTTTCGCCGACGACTGGATCAAGATCTCCAAGGCCCGATCCCTGGGGCTGAGCAGCCGGGCCAAGCTGATCGGCCAGGGCGCGGTCGGGGTGTCGTTCGCCATCCTGTCCTTCCAGTTCCCGGACGACCAGGGCATCACCCCGGCCAGCAACGCCATCTCGTTCCTGCGCGACATCAGCTGGCTGCAGCTGCCGATCTGGCTGGCCGTGATCTGGATCGTGCTGATCATCGCCTCCTGGTCGAACGCGGCCAACCTGGCCGACGGCCTGGACGGGCTCGCCACCGGTGCGGCGGCCATGGTGTTCGCCGCCTACGGGGTGGTGAACATCTGGCAGAACAACCAGGACTGTTCGACGTCGTCCACCTGGAGTCCGCAGTGCTACTGGGTACGCGACCCTCGTGACCTGGCGTTGGTCTCGCTGGCCCTGGCCGGGGCCTGCTTCGGCTTTCTGTGGTGGAACGCCAGCCCGGCCAAGATCTTCATGGGCGACACCGGTTCGCTGGCCATCGGGGGCGGCTTCGCGGCGCTGTCGGTGTTCACCCGCACCGAACTGCTGATGATGATCATCGCCGGACTGTTCGTGTTGATCACCATGTCGGTGGTGCTGCAGGTCGGCTGGTTCAAGCTGAGCAAGGGCAAGCGGCTGTTCAAGATGGCGCCGCTGCACCACCATTTCGAGCTGCTCGGCTGGGCGCAGATCACGGTGGTGATCCGGTTCTGGATCTTCTGTGGCCTGTGCGTCGCGCTCGGGCTGGGCATCTTCTACGCGGAATGGACGGTGGGTCTGCCGTGATCGACTGGTTGACGAACGCCGACCGGCTCTCACCCTGGCCGGAGGCGACCGTGCTGGTCGCCGGCCTGGCGGCGTCCGGCTACGCGGCGGCGGACGGGCTGCTCGAACTGGGCGCGAGGGTGATCGTGGTGGACGAGTCCGACGCCCTTGCGACAAAGGAGCGGGCGGCGATCCTGACCCAACTGGACGCCCAGGTGCGCATCGGCAAGGGCGCCACCGCCGAGCTGCCGCCGGGCGTCGACCTGGTGGTCACCTCGCCGGGCTGGCCGCCGCGGGCCCCGCTGCTGGCCCAGGCGCGCGAGCGCGGGGTGCCGATCTGGGCCGAGGTCGAGCTGGCGTGGCGCATGATGCACCCCGACCGGGTGGTGCCCTGGCTGGCGGTCACCGGCACCAACGGCAAGACCACCACCACCGACATGCTGGGCTCGATCCTGGCCGCCGCCGGACTGAGCGTGGCCAAGGTGGGCAACATCGGCCGTCCGATCGTCGAGGCGATTCTGGACGAGGTCGACTACGACGTGTTCGCGGTCGAACTGTCCGCGTTCCAGCTGCACCACTGCTACTCGCTGGCGCTGCACTCGGCGGCGGTGATGAACCTGCAGCCCGATCACCTGGAGTGGTACGGCGATCCGGCCGAATGGGGCAGCACCGCGCCCGACGGCATCACCGCCTACACCGCCGACAAGGCGCGGATCTACGAGCGGGTCACCCACAGCTGCGTCTACAACGTGGCCGATGAGACCACCCGGCGCATGGTCGAGCAGGCCGAGGTCACCGAGGGCGCCCGCGCGATCGGGTTCACCCTCGGCACCCCGGCGGTCTCGATGCTCGGCGTGGTGGACGACCTGCTGGTCGACCGGGCCTTCATCGACCAGCGCCGCGACTCGGCGTTGGAGTTGGCCAACGTCTCCGACGTGCGGCCGTTCGCCCCGCACAACGTCGAGAACGCGCTGGCCGCGGCCGCCCTGGCCCGGTCGTTCGGGGTGCCCGCCACGGCTGTCCGGGACGGGCTGCGCACCCTGGTGCTGGGCGACCACCGCATCCAGACCGTCGCCGAGCACGACGGCATCCGTTTCGTGGACGACTCCAAGGCCACCAACCCGCACGCCGCGGCGGCGTCCATGCGCGCCTTCGACTCGATCGTCTGGATCGCGGGCGGACAGGCCAAGGGCACCACCTTCGATGAGCTGGTGCAGACCTACGCCGACCGGATCCGGGCGGTGGTGCTGCTGGGCATCGATCGGCAGGTGATCGCCGACGCACTCGCCCGACACGCGCCGCAGATCCCCGTCACCGTGATCGATTCCACCGACACTGGAGCGATGGCTCAGGCGGTCACGGCCGCACGACGCTACGCCGGTCCCGGCGACGTCGTGTTGCTCGCCCCCGGCTGCGCCAGCTTGGACATGTTCAACGGCTATGACGCGCGAGGGTTGGCGTTCTCACGCGCAGCGCAGGCGATCACCGGGGCCGACCAGGAGGGCTGACAGCAGTGGCGATTCTCGACTCCGCGCTGGATCAGAAGAAGGCCACCGCAGCCGCCGACCGTCGCCGCCGCACCTCGCTGATCTCCGGGGCGCTGGCCCACCCGCGGGCCAGTTACTACCTGGTGCTGGTGCCCACCGTGCTGCTGCTGGCCTGGGCATGATGATGGTGCTGTCGGCCTCGAGCGTGCTGGGCAGCGTCCGCTTCGACGACCCCTACTACTTCGTCAAGCGGCAGGTCTTCTTTCTGATGGTCGGCGGCCTGGCCGCGTACGTGCTCTCCAAGTGCGACACCCGCACCTTGCGCATTCTGGGCTGGGTGCTGGTGATCGTCTCGCTCGGCCTGCAGATCCTGACCTTCACCCCGCTCGGCTGGGGCGAGGCCAAGGGCAACCGCAACTGGGTGCAGTTCGGCACCTCGTTCTTCCGCATCCAGCCCTCCGAACTCGCCAAGCTGGCGATCATCGTGTGGGGTGCCGACCTGCTGGCCCGCAAGCAGAAGCTGCTCGACCAGCCCAAGCACCTGCTGATCCCGTTTCTTCCGGTCTCGGCGCTGCTGATCTGCCTGGTGGTGCTCAACCGAGACCTGGGCACCGGCATGGTGATGGGCGCCATCGTGATGGCGATGCTGTGGCACGTCGGGGCGTCCTGGCGCATGCTGGCCTCGATCGCCGGCGGCGTGGTCGTCGTGGTGGTGGCGCTGATCGCCACCTCGATGAACCGGGTGGACCGGATCCTCGGCTTCTTCAACGCCGACCACGACGTGATGGGCGTCAACCTGCAGCCGCTGCGCGGCGTGTTCGCGTTGGCGTCCGGGGGCTGGTGGGGCCTGGGGCTGGGAGCGTCGCGGCAGAAGTGGGGCTCGCTGGCCGAGGCGCACACCGACTACGTGCTGGCCATCGTCGGCGAAGAACTCGGGCTGATCGGCACGCTGGTGGTGCTCGGCCTGTTCCTGGTGCTGGGCTACGCCGGCTTCCGCATCGCGCTGCGCTCCGACATCGTGTTCTGCCAATACATGTCCGCGGCGATCACCGCGTGGCTGATGATTCAGGCGCTGGTCAACATCATGGTGGTGCTGCGCATGATCCCGGTGTTCGGCGTCACGCTGCCGCTGCTGTCGTACGGCGGGTCCGGCCTGATGGCCAACCTGGCGGCGATCGGCATGCTGCTGGCCTGCGCCAAGCTCGAACCGCAGGCCCGTAAGCTGGCCGAACGCAAGTCGCGCAAGGGCGCTCCCGCGGTCACCGTGGTCGAGTCGCACCGCGCCTAGGAGAGCCATGGTTTCCGTCGTGCTGGCCGGGGGAGGTACCGCCGGCCACACCTCGCCGCTGATCGCGACCGCCGAGCGGATCGTCGAGCGCGACCCGTCCGGAACGGTGGTGGCGGTGGGTACCGCACGCGGTCTCGAGACCGACGTGGTGCCGGCCGCCGGGCTGCGGCTCGAACTGATTCCGCCGGTGCCGCTGCCGCGCAGGGTGAGCCTCGAACTGTTCGCCGTGCCGTGGCGGCTGGCGGCCTCGGTGCGTCAGGCCCGGCGACTGTTGAAACGCGAGGGCGCCCAGGTGGCTGTCGGCTTCGGCGGTTACGTGTCCCTGCCGGTCTATCTGGCCGCCAAGAGCATGGGTGTTCCGGTGGTGATCCACGAGCAGAACCTGCTGCCGGGGCTGGCCAACCGGGTCGCCGCCCGGTTCGCCTCGGTGGTCGCGGTGTCGTTTCCCGACACCCCGCTGGCGCACGCCCGCTACCTGGGCCTGCCGGTGCGCCGCAGCATCGCCGAGCTCGACGTCGCCGCGCGCCGGTCGGCCGCCCGGCGCTCGTTCGGGCTCGACCCCGACCGGGCGACCCTGCTGGTCTCGGGCGGTTCGCAGGGGGCCCAGAGCATCAACGCGGCGACGGACGGTGCGCGCGCGGCCATCCTGGCCGCCGGCATCCAGATCCTGCACGTGCTCGGGCCCAAGAACGTCACCGACGCGCACGTGCCGATCACCGATCCGGCCGGCGGCGCGGCCTACGTGCCGGTCGGCTACGTCGCCGCCATGGAGGACGCGTACGCGGCCGCCGACCTGATGGTCGGACGCGCCGGCGCCGGCACCGTGATGGAGACCGCGACGGTCGGCCTGCCGGTGATCTTCGTGCCGTTCCCGCACGGCAACGGCGAGCAGGCCCGCAACGCGGAGTTTCTGGTGCAGGGGGGTGCCGGCATCAGAATCGACAACGCCGACTTCGACGCCGAGCGCATGACTGCCGAAGTGCTGGCGTTGTTCGACAACCCGCAGGCGCTGCCTGCGATGCGCGCCGCGACCCGCGATCTGGTGCCGGCCGACGCGGCCGGCGAACTGGCCGACCTGGTGCTGCAGGCAGCGGAGAGGGGCTGAGATGGGTCTGGTCGAATCGGTGCCGCTGGTCGGTCTCGACGAGGTCGGCGCGGTGCACTTCATCGCGATCGGCGGCTCGGGCATGAGCGGCATCGCCGCGGCCTACGCCGACGCGGGGGTGCGCGTCTCGGGCAGCGACGATCGCGACACCGCCTACCTGGTGCCGTTGCGCGAACGGGGCATCACGGTGTTCATCGGCCACGAAGCCGACCACCTGGGCGATGCCGACACGGTGATCTACTCCTCGGCGATCCCCGACAGCAACGTCGAGTTGGTGCAGGCGCGCCGGCGCGGGCTGCGGGTGTGGCACCGCAGCGCCGGCCTGGGTGCCCTGATGCTGGGCCGTCGCGGGGTCGCCGTTACCGGCACCCACGGCAAGACCACCACCACCGGCATGACAGCCGAGATGCTCGCGGTGATCGGCCTGCGGCCCTCGTACGTGATCGGCTCGGCGCTCTCCAGCAGCCACAAGAGCGCCGAACTGGGCGACGGCGACGTCTTCGTGGTCGAGGCGGACGAGTCCGACGCGTCCTTTCTGCAGTACCCGGCCGAGGTGGTGGCGATCACCAACATCGAGGTCGACCATCTCGACAACTGGGGCACCGCCGAGAACTACTTCCAGGGCTTCGTCCAGCTGTCGCGGCAGCCGACCGTGCGCACCGTGGTGCTCTCGGCGGACGATGCCGGCACCCGGCGGCTGCGGCCGCTGATCGAGGGTGGGGGTCGCCGGGTGATCACCTTCGGCGAGAGTGCGGACGCCGAGGTCCGGCTGTCGCAGCTGCGGGTGGACATGCCGCAGGCCTCCGCCCAGCTGACCGCACCGGGCGACGACGGCGAACTCCGGCTGACGGTTCCGGGCACCTACAACCTGCACAACGCGGCCGCCGCCTACGCCGTCGGGCTCGGGCTGGGTCTGGACGGGCCGACATTGCGCGAGGCGCTCCGGCACTTCCGGGGCACCCACCGGCGGTTCAGCTACGTGGGTGACTTCAACGGCGCGGCGATCTTCGACGACTACGCCCATCACCCGACCGAGCTGCGTGAGCTGCTGAAGGCGGCCCGCAAGCTGACCGGCGGCGGCCGGCTGGTGGTCTGCTTCCAGCCCCACATGTACGCCCGCACCCAGGACTTCCACCGCGAGTTCGGCCAGGCCCTGGCACTGGCCGACGAGGCGGTGATCCTGGAGCACTACGCCGACCGTGACGTCCCGATCCCCGGCGTCGACGGCGAGCTGCTGATGGCCGATGCGCGTGCGGCGGGCGCCACCGCGGTCACCTACGTGCCCGATCGGCCGGACGCGGCGCGGGTGCTGGCCGGCGTGATCCGTCCGGGCGATCTGGTGCTCACCGCCGGCGCGGGCGACGTGGCGAAGGTCGGGCCGCAGGTGGTCGAGGGGCGGTGGCGATGAGCACGACGACACGGGTCAGCGACGCCACCGGCCGGATCACCCTGCGTCGCCGCCAGGGCCGCCGCCGGCGTTGGCTGGTGATCACCCTCACCGCCGTGGTGGTGGCGCTGCTGGCCGGCGCAGGCTGGCTGGTGCTGGGCTCGGAGGTGTGGGGCGTGCGCACCGTCGAGGTCACCGGCAACACCCTGGTGAACGCCGACGACGTCCGCCGGCTGGCCGAGGTACCGGCGGGCCGGCCGCTGGTCAGAGTCGACCTGGACGCGGTCGCCACCCGGGTCGCGGGTCTGCCCCCGGTGCGCGCGGTGCAGGTCGCCCGGGTGTGGCCGAACACGATCAGCATCCAGATCACCGAGCGCACACCGCTGTACGCGATCGAAACCCCCGGCGGCTACTGGATCGCCGATGAGCAGGGCGTGGTGTTCCGGTCCGCGTCCGACCCCGGCGACCTGATGGTCGCCTCCGTGCCCAGCGGCGACGCACGGGTGATCCGAGACCTCGGCACCGTGCTGGGGGCGCTTCCGGCCGGCCTGCGGGGCAAGGTGCAACGGCTCAGCGCCGACTCCGCGGACAGCATCGTGCTGCATCTCTCGGGTGGCACCCGCATCGTGTGGGGCAGCGCTGAGGAGTCTGCGTTGAAGGCCCAGGTGGTGGTGCCGCTGCTCAAGCAGGACGGCACGGTGTTCGACGTGTCCGCACCGTCCAACCCCACGGTTCGCTGATTTTCAAGCAACTCTGAAGTAATGGTTGAGGGACGCGCCGAAGAGACCCCCTCCGTTGGACGCGGATGATCCCGGCTGCGTAGCCTTTGCACCGACGTCAGGAGTTGCCTTCCCCGGTCTACACCGCGACTTGAGACTTAGTTTTCGGCAACCGCAAACACGCTATAGAGGTGGAACTTCGTGGGCAGTGCATCCCAGAACTACTTGGCGGTCATCAAGGTCGTGGGCGTCGGCGGCGGTGGCGTCAACGCCGTCAACCGCATGATCGATTCCGGCCTTCGGGGCGTGGAGTTCATCGCGATCAACACCGACGCTCAGGCGCTGCTGATGAGCGATGCCGACGTCAAGCTCGACATCGGCCGTGACCTCACCCGCGGGCTGGGCGCCGGCGCCGATCCCGACAAGGGCCGCCAGGCGGCCGAGGACCACTCCGACGAGATCGAAGAGGTGCTCAAGGGCTCCGACATGGTGTTCGTCACCGCGGGCGAGGGCGGCGGCACCGGCACCGGCGGCGCGCCCGTGGTGGCCCGCATCTCCCGGTCGCTGGGCGCGCTCACCATCGGTGTCGTCACCCGTCCGTTCAGCTTCGAGGGCAAGCGCCGCGCCACCCAGGCCGACAACGGCATCACCGGGCTGCGCGAAGAGGTCGACACCCTGATCGTCATCCCCAACGACAAGCTGCTCGAGATGACCGATCACCAGGTCGCCATCCTGGACGCCTTCAAGCAGGCCGACCAGGTGCTCATGCAGGGCGTTTCGGGCATCACCGACCTGATCACCACACCCGGCCTGATCAACCTCGACTTCGCCGACGTCAAGGCCGTGATGTCCAACGCGGGCTCTGCCCTGATGGGCATCGGCTCGGCCCGCGGCGAGGACCGCGCCCGGGCCGCCGCCGAGATGGCGGTCAGCTCGCCGTTGCTCGAGGCCAGCATCGACGGCGCCCACGGGGTGCTGCTGTCGATCGCCGGCGGCTCCGACCTTGGCCTGTTCGAGGTCTCGGCCGCGGCCAACCTGATCGAGACCGCCGCCCACGAGGACGCCAACATCATCTTCGGCACCGTGATCGACGACGCCCTGGGCGACGAGGTGCGGGTGACCGTGATCGCGGCCGGCTTCGACGGCGGTCAGCCGCCGCGCCGGCAGCCGGGCATCACCCGGGCCCCGGACCTGCGGCAGCAGGGCCGTCCGTCAGCCCCGGCGCCCACGTTCAGCCGGCCCGAGCCGGCGGCACCTGTCGCCGAACCCGGCGCCCGGCCGCAGGAGCAGCGCCAGCCCTCGCCGTACGGGCAGCCGCAGGAGCAGCCGCAGCAGCGTCCGGCCTCGCCGTACGCTCAGCCCCGGCCGGCTGTACCCGATGACGACCTCGACGTGCCGGACTTCCTCAAGTAGCACCCGGTCTCACGTAGCACCCGGTTCAGATCGCGACCCCGACGCCGTCCGCGTCGGGGTCGCGGCTGTTCGGCCATCTTCTGCTTCGGGACGCGTGTCGAACGAAGAATGCCGGGGGGCGCCTGACACGATGGGTGCGTTGCAGGTGGTACCGGATGACGAGGGGTTGAAATGGCAGACGCACTGAAGAAGGCCGCCGTGTGGCTGGGGCTCGTTTCTGACAACACCTATGCGCAGTCGGAGTACGGAGTGGACGACGTCACCCAGCAGGTGGCGCGCGACGCCGAGACCGGCGGCGAGGGGCAGCAGCGCTCCGACCAGGCCGCCGCACCGCAGGACGGCGTCCCCGCGGCCCCCGTACCGGCCGCCGCGACCGTCACCGAACTCGAGTCGCGACGCCCGGTCGCCACGGGCCCGCGCACCGCCGACATCAGCCGCATCATCACCGTGCACCCGCGCACCTACAACGAGGCTCGCACCATCGGCGAGAACTTCCGCGACGGCGTCCCGGTGATCATGAACCTCGGTGACATGGAGGACGTCGACGCCAAACGACTGGTCGACTTCGCCGCCGGGCTGATTTTCGGACTGCATGGCAGTATTGAACGCATCACCAGCAAGGTGTTCCTGCTCTCGCCGAACAACGTCAACGTGACCGCCGAAGACAAGGAACGCATTGCCGGGGGGTTCTACAACCAGAGTTGAGTCCCACACTCCAGTAAGGAAGTTCCGTGCAGTTGGTCGGTCTGATCCTGTGGTACATCCTGTGGGCCTATCTGGCGATCCTGATGGTGCGCGCGGTGCTGTCGTTCGTTCCGCTGTTCGTCCGCGATTGGCGGCCGCGCGGCATCATGTTGGTGATCGCCGAGTTCGTCTACACCCTCACTGATCCGCCGCTGCGGTTCATGCGCAAGATAATTCCCCCGATCCGCATCGGCTCGACCAGTTGGGATCTCGGCTTTCTGGTCCTGTTCCTGGGGTTGTCGTTCCTGCAGCGCATGATCCCCTACGTCTTCAGCTGACTCCTGGTGCCCGCACCGCCCCCTTCCCGGGCCACCCGGCCACGTGTGGATCTGTGCTTTGGCATGGCGCAGTGGGACCGGATAGCCTGACCAAGCCCGACCAACGAAGAATCTCTCGCGAGGTGATCATGACCCTGTCCCTGGAGCAGGTCCGACAGACCCGTTTCCATCTGGCTCGCCGCAACGGTTACGAGCCGGTGGACGTCGACAACTTCGTCGACAAGGTCGAGGTGACGCTCGCGCAGCTGGGCGAAGAGAACGAGACCCTCAAGCAGCAGCTCGAGGCGGTGACCGCGGGCGGTGAGGGCGCACCCGCTGCGCAGGGGCAGAGTTCCGAACGCGTCGACACGCTGCAGCGCCAGCTGAACGAGTCGCACGCCGAGGTCGAACGGCTGCGGGCCGAACTCGATGCGCGCACCCAAGAGCTCAACGGCGTCCGCAGCGAGCTCGAAACGGCGCGTTCGGCACTGGCCGAGGGCGACCAGAGCGGTACCGTCCAGAAGCTGCAGGGTGAACTCGACCAGAGCCGTTCCGCGCTCGAGCAGGCCCGCGGCGAGCTCGAGCAGGCCCGTGGCGATCTGGGCGGCCGCGACGAGCGCATCAGTGGTCTCGAAGGCGAAGTCACCGGCCTGCGGGGCGATCTCGACAGCCTGACCGCGGCCGAGGCGACGCGTAGCGGCAAGGTCGAGCACATCGTGATCAGGGCCGCTCCCGATGCCTCTCCGGCGGTCACCAAGCTGCTGCAGATGGCGACCGAGCAGTCCGAGCGTCTGGTCGGCGATGCCGAGGCCGATGCTGAGAAGATGCGCGCGGACGCCCGTGCCGAGGCCGACCGGCTCACCTCCCAGGCCTCCACCTCGGCCGATTCCGCGGTCGAAGAGGCGTCCGGCAAGGCGCACGAAACCCTCACTGAGGCTCGTGGGCGGGCCGAAGAGATCGAGGCTCAGGCTCGGGCCGCGGCCGATGCGCTGAGCGCCGAAACTCAGGCGAAGGCCGAGGCGCTGAAGGTCGAGATCGAGGGCCGCCGCACCGAGCTGTTCGCCGGCCTCGAGACCGAGCGCGACGACCTGCGCGGCAAGGTGGACCACCTGAGGTCCTTCGAGCAGCGGTACCGCGACAGCCTGACCACGCAGCTCAAGGCGCACCTGGATTCGCTGTCCGGCAAGGCTCAGCCCGACGACGTCCCCGCCGTGCTCGACGAGCCGGCCGCGCCCTCGGCGACGCCGCGGCTGGACGCACTGCTGAACGACCAGAGCTGACGGGGCGTCGCACTTCGGCAGCGGGTGCGCGAGTGGTACTCTCACCGCTCGAACACCACTGAAGGAGCGCACCCTGATGCCAACGGCTCGCAACGCGGAACGGGTGGACGACCCGTCCGCGGCCATCCCGGTCGCCGAGGGCGAAGAGCCCTGGACCGCCGAGGAACTGGCCGAGGTGCGCGAAGAGCTCACCGGTGAGGTGGCCCGCCTCGAGCGTGCCATCGCCATCGCCGAGGCGGGCCTGAAGGACCTGTTCTCCGACGGCAGCGATGGTGCCGGGCGCGACCCGGCCGACGTCGGCTCGTCCAACTTCGAACGCGACCAGGAGATGTCGCTCGCGCAGAACGCGAAAGAGATGCTCGAGCAGGCGCAGTTGGCGCTGCGGCTGTTCGACACGGGGGAGTACGGAGCGTGCGAATCGTGCGGTCAGCCGATCGGCAAGGACCGGCTGCAGGTGTTCCCGCGGGCGACGCTGTGCCTGACCTGCAAACAACGGGAGGAACGGCGATAGCCGGCCCCACCCGCCGCTTCGCGCTCGGTCGTTACGGGCTGGGCGCGCTCGTCATCGGCCTGATCGGCTTCGTCGCCGACCTGCTCACCAAGCAGTGGGCACTGGCCAACCTCGACCCGAGCGCACCCGTCCAGGTCATTCCAGGCCAGTTCTACCTGCACCTGATCCGCAATCCGGGGGCCGCCTTCAGCATGGGCGAAGGCTTCACGGTGGCGCTCACCTGCCTGGCCATCGCCGCGTTGGGCTTTCTGCTGTTCTGGATGGTGCCGCGGGTGCGGCACCCCGGCTGGATGGTCGCGACCGGGCTGCTGCTGGCCGGCGTGTCCGGCAACCTCAGCGACCGGCTGACCCGTGAGCCCGGGCCCTTCCACGGTCACGTGATCGACTTTCTGCAGGTGCCGTGGTTCGCCGTGTTCAACGTGGCCGACATCTGGATCACCTTCGCCGCGATCACGGTGATCTGGCTGACCATGATCACCCAGGTCAACCTGGCCGGCGAGCTCGTGCGAACCTCCGACAGCAAGGCGTCGTGAGCGTCCACCTGGTACCGGACGGGCTGGCCGGTGAACGCGTCGATACGGCGGCGGCCCGCATGACGGGGCTGAGCCGCAGCCGCATCGACGACCTGATCGCCGATGGTCACGTGCAGTTGAACGGGCGCGCGGTGAGCAAGTCCACCCGGGTGGCCGGCGGCGAACTGCTCGAGGTCACCCTGCCGGCCCGTCCCAACGCCGTGCCGGTGGTGCCGCGCACCGTCGAGGGCATCCGCATCGTCCACGACGACGCCGACATCGTGGTGGTCGACAAGCCGGCCGGGGTGGCGGCGCACCCGTCCCTGGGCTGGAGCGGGCCGTCGGTCACCGAACATCTCGCGGCAGCGGGTTTTCGCATCTCGACCTCCGGTGCGGCCGAGCGCCAGGGCGTCGTGCAGCGGCTGGACGTCGGCACGTCCGGGCTGATGGTGGTGGCCAAGAGCGAACGCGCCTACACGCTGCTCAAGCGGGCGTTCCGCGACCGCACGGTCGACAAGGTGTACCACGCGCTCGTCCAAGGCTTTCCCGACCCGCACGTGGGCACCATCGATGCCCCGATCGCCCGGCACCCGGGTCACGACTGGAAGATGGCGATCATCGACGGCGGTCGCCACAGCGTCACCCACTACGACACCCTGGAGGTGTTCCGTGGTGCCACCCTGCTCGAGGTGCATCTCGAGACCGGACGAACCCATCAGATCCGCGTGCACGCGGCGGCCATCGGTCACCCGTGCGTGGGCGACCCGCTGTACGGCGGCGACCCGGTGCTGGCGGCAAGGCTCGGGTTGCAGCGGCAGTGGCTGCACGCGGTCGGGTTGGGCTTCGAGCATCCCGGCTCGGGCGAGTCCGTGCGGTTCACCTCGCCGTACCCCGATGATCTGGCACACGCGCTGCAACTGCTCCGCGACGCCTGAGTTCGGGCGTCAACCCAGATCCGGGCTTAACCCTCGCGTCGCTCGGTCGTCTTCTTCGTCCGCTACCCTCAGTCCCGTGCGCAGAGCGAAGATTGTGGCGACCCTCGGCCCTTCCACCGAAACGGAGGAACAGATCCAGGGCCTGATCGACGCCGGGGTGAACGTGGTCCGGCTGAACATGTCCCACGGCAACCATCTCGAACACCAGCGCCGGCTCAAGCTGGTGCGCGATCTGTCCAACAAGGCGGGCCGTCCGATCGGGGTGTTCGCCGACCTGCAGGGTCCCAAGATCCGGCTCACCCTCTTCGAGAACGACTTCGCGATTCTCGAGACCGGGCAGACCTTCGTCATCACCACCGACGACGTGCTGGGCACCGCCGAGCGGGCCGGCACCAGCCTCAAGACGCTCACCGACGACGTCCGGCCCGGCGATCAGGTGCTGATCGACGACGGCAAGATCCACCTGCGCGCCCTCGAGGTCAACGACACCGAGGTGATCACCGAGGTGGTGGTGGGCGGCCGGGTGTCGAACAACAAGGGCATCAACCTGCCGGGTGTCGCGGTGTCGGTGCCGGCGTTGACCGAGAAGGACGAGCACGACCTGCGCTGGGCGCTGCGGCACGGGGTCGACATGGTGGCGCTGTCGTTCGTACGCAGCGCGTCCGACTACGACCGGGTGCGCGAGATCATGGGCGATGAGGACCGGCACGTGCCGGTGATCGCCAAGATCGAGAAGCCTCAGGCCGTCGAGAACCTGCAAGAGATCATCGACACCTTCGACGCGATCATGGTGGCGCGCGGCGATCTGGGCGTCGAGCTGCCCCCCGAGCAGGTGCCGTCGGTGCAGAAGCGCATCATCGAGAGCGCCCGCAAGTGGGCCAAGCCGGTGATCGTGGCCACCCAGATGCTCGAGTCGATGATCGGTGCCCCCCAGCCCACCAGGGCCGAGACCTCCGACGTCGCCAACGCCATTCTGGACGGTGCCGATGCGGTGATGCTCTCGGGTGAGACCGCGATGGGCCAGTACCCGCTCGAAGCGGTGGAGGTGATGTCGCGCATCATCAACTACACCGAGGGCCAGGGCATGCACAACATCCGTGGCATCGACTGGGACCCGCACACCCACTCGGGCGTGATCTCGAAGGCGGCGGTCGACATCGCCACCCGGATCGGCGCCAAGTACCTGGCCGCGTTCACCATCTCGGGCGACACCCCGCACCGGCTGGCCAGGTTGCGCAGCGAGATTCCGATCATGGCCTTCACCCCCAAGCCCCGCACGGCGCAAGAACTGACGCTGTGCTGGGGGGTTCAGTCCTGGGTGACCGACGAGTTCACCACCACCGAGGGCATGGTCGAGTCGGTGCAGGATTCACTGATGCAGACCGGCTGGGTGAAGGCCGGTGACTTCATCGTGATCGTGGCCGGCAACCCGGCCCGTTACGGCGGACAGACAAACTCGGTGCGCATCTACCGACTGCACGAATAGCGCGGACGGGCCTCGACGAAGGGTGCGTCCCACTGAGGCAGGCGATCTTCGTCGTCCGCGGGCGTGCCGTTGAGCAGAGCTCCCGGCGTTAGCCGGGATGACGCGGGGGGCGAGCTTCGTCATCCCGGCGGATGCCGGGTTCTCGATGGGGTGCGTTCCACTGAGGCAGGTGCGATCTTCGTCGTCCGCGGGCGTGCCGTTGAGCAGAGCTCCCGGCGTTAGCCAGGATGACGCGGGGGCGAGCTTCGTCATCCCGGCGGATGCCGGGTTCTCGATGGGGTGCGTTCCACTGAGGCAGGTGCGATCTTCGTCGTCCGCGGGCGTGCCGTTGAGCAGAGCTCCCGGCGTTAGCCGGGATGACGCGGGGGGCGATCTTCGTCATCCGCGGGGGGCGAGCTTCGTCATCCCGGCGGATGCCGGGATCTCGTTCCGGGGGCCGAAGACAGGGAACTCCACCCCGATGGCCGGACGCGGAAGGGGGTGACGGCGCGAGCCGTCACCCCCTTCGTCCAGCCGGTTACTCGCCGAGCTGGTGCTTCGCGAGCGCGTGTGCGATGTCCTTCGTCGCCGGGTACAGGTCGAGGTAGTGCCCGAACAGATCGTCGTACAGGGGCTTGTTGTCGGTGTTGGGCTGCACGTGCGCCGACACCTGCATCCAGCTGGTCGACTCGTCGGCCTCGCCCACGTTCTGGGCCGAGATCAGTGCGTCGCCGTAGCTGGCGCCGATGGCGAGCTTCGGCAGCACCTGGTCGATGCCGCAGACGTCCGACATGATCTGGGTCCACAGACCGCCCTTGGTGCCGCCGCCGACCGCAACGTAGCGCTTGCCTTCGCCGCCGGCCTCCTTGATGGCCTCCAGCAGGTGCCGGGTGCCGTAGGCCGTCGCTTCGAGCAGGGCCCGGTAGAGCTCACCGCGCGTCGTGCTCAAGGTCAGGCCGGCGATCACGCCGCGGGCCATCGGGTCGCTGATCGGCGTGCGCTCACCGGCGAAGTACGGCAGGGCGAGCAGGCCGTTCGAGCCTGCCGCGACCTCGCCGGCCTCTTCGGTGAGAACCGCATACTCGGTGCCGCCGGCGAGGTCGCGCAACCAGGTGGTCAGCGCACCCGAGGCCGACAGGCCGCCCGCCAGGGCGAACGTGTTGTGGTACGTGCCGGTCAGTGCCCACAGGTTGGGGTGCGACATGGCGTGGTCGGCGATCAGGTCGGCCACGATCGTCGAGCCGTACATCAGCATCACGTCGCCGGGATCCTTCACCCCGACGCTGAGGGCCTCGCTGAACGCGTCGGTGGTGCCCACCCCGACCGGAATACCCTCGGGCAGACCGCTGAGTGCAGCGCCCTCGGCGGTCACGTAGCCGGCGATCTCGTTGGAGTACTTCAGCTGGGGCAGCGGTAGGCCCGGGGCGACCATCTCGGCCCACTCGGGAATCCAGTCCTGGGTGCGTGGGGAGTACATCGGGTCGAACATCGAGGCCGACAGGTGATCGAGCACGTATTCGCCGGTGAGCTTGAACGCGACATAGGTCTGCGACATGAAGACGTACTTGGCCTTCTCCCACACCCACGGCTCGTTGCGGGCCGTCCACAGGAACTTGGGACCCTGCGACTGCGAGGTGAGAATGTTGCCGCACTTCTCGACCAGGGCGTCCACACCGAGCTTGTCGGTGAGTTCGGCGACCTCTTTGTAGGCGCGGGTGTCGACGCCGTACAGGATGGCCGGACGCAGCGGCTTGCCCTCAGCGTCGCAGAACAGGCTGCAGGGGCCGATGCCCGAGGTGGTGATCCCGACGACCGGGCCGTCGGCCTTGGTCAGCAGATCCGCGGTGATGGCCAGGAAGTCGGCCCACCAGACCTCGTCCCCGTCGTGCTCGACGTGCCCGGGCTTGGGCATCGAAGTGCGGTGTGCCTTCTCCGCCGTCGCGATGACCTTGCCGTTCAGCCGGGCCAGTACGCCCTTCGAGCTACCGGTGCCGAAGTCGATCCCGATGACCAACCTCTTGTCCTTCGCCATGCTGGTGCTCCTTTCTGCGAGCATCGTTGCTCAATCGGGGAGGACGGCGACAGTGCTTCCTTCCCTCACCCAAAAGGTATGCGATCCGGACCCGCGTGGGGAGGGGATGGACGGGATACGTGTGAAATTGCTTGTTGTTTGTCTCACTTTTGGTGAGAGCACCCTGCGGCGCGACTGCTGCGCACGGCCGTCCGCGCGGTGGTCAGTCGGGAATCACGGCCACCTTGATGCCCTCGCCCGAGGCCACGAACTCGATCGCCTCGGTCGCCCGGGACAGCGGGAACGTGTGGGTGATCAGCGACGCGGTGTCGATCGCACCGCTCTCGATCAATCGCACGGCGCGGACGAAGTTCTCGCGCCCCGAGTTCGAGGCGCCGACCACGGTGATCTCGCGGTAATGGATCAGGTTCGCGGCGATGTTCGACCAACCCTCGCCGGCCAGCCCGGCGAAGATGCTCACCCGGCCGCGCTTGCGCACCAGGTTCAGGCAGTCGTTGAGCAGCTGTGGCACGCCGATGCAGAGCACCGCCACGTCCGCGCCCTCCCCGCCGCTCATGTCCCGGACGATCGCGGGCAGGTCCTCCGCGGTGGGATCGACGGTGACGCCGGCCCCCAGCGCGGCGGCGGTCGCCCTGCGCGTCTCGGACGGGTCCGAGACCACCACGGCCCGGGCGCCGGCGATCCGGGCCAGCTGCAGGTGGATCAGACCGATCGGTCCGGCACCGATGATCACCACCAGGTCGCCCACCTCGACCCGGTAGTTGTCCAGGCCGCTGAGGCAGCACGAGATCGGTTCCGCCAGCGCCAACTGCGCCGCATCAACGTGACCGGAGGCCTTGATCAGCTGGCCACGATCGATCGCCGTGCGCGGAATCAGCCAGTAGTCGGCCAAGCCGCCGTTGATGTCGTAGCCGACCAGATGGACGTCGTCGCACAGGTGCTCGGTGCCCCGCCGGCACGGTCCGCAGACACCGCAGCAAACCGACGGCGGCATGCTGACCAGGTCGCCCACCTCGAACCCGGTGACGCCCTCGCCGACGGCCTCGACGTAGCCGGCCACCTCATGGCCCAGCACCACACCCAGCTCGACGCCCTTGGACTTCTCGCCGCGCAGAATGCGCAGGTCGGTGCCGCACACCGTGTTGGCACCCACCCTGGTCAGCACCTCGCCGGGACCCGCCGTCGGGGTGGGCACCTCGGTCAGTTCAGCCGGCACACCGGGGCCGCGGTAGGTGAATGCGCGCATGTCGTGCTCCTTCGGAGGATCTGCACCCGGGTTCGAGCCTCATTGCCACCGGGGTTCAGGGGATGGTTCCACCCTACGACGGTGGGCGCCGTCCAGGGCGGGGACGGTGCATCTGACCGGCATGCTGGCCCCGCAGACCCGGATCGAGGCCAGGACGCTGGTGATCACCAGCGTGACCAACAACGCGGCCGGCACCCACGCGTCGGCCATCATCAAGGTGATGGCCACACTCGCCGCCATCAGCGCCGTGAACACCAGCCAGGGCACGATCAGCGTCTGACTCGGTCCGCTGCCCCGGCGCGCCAGCACGGCGGTGATCAGCATTGCGGGAAGCACGATGGCGAGGTCCAGCACGTGCACGGGATTCGTCGTGAGGCCGGCTTCGGCGAGTTCTGCCGGTGCGCGTCCGACGAGCAGGGCCGGAATGATCGAGGCCAGCCACAACAGCGCGAACAGCACTGCGACCGATGCGATCACTGCCGCCCCGACGTTCAGTGGTTTCCGAGCGATCGTGACGCCCTGCAGCTGCCGCAGCCCGAAGCCGGCGGCGTACACCGACGCTCCCATGACCGCCAAATAGAGCAGAAACAGGGGCCCGAAGTGAATGGCGAAGGCGTAGATCGCGAAGACGTAGCAGAGGTAGAGCAGAGCCCCCGTCCACACTCCCAGTGCGGCGACTGATCCGCGCGCGGCCGGCACCAGCGCGGCCAGCAGGGTGGCCACAGCGAGCAGGTTTCCGAGGTCCTGGCCGTGAGCCTGCAGGCGCCAAGCCGGCGTTTCGGCGGCGTACGGCCAGTACGCGAAGAGTCCGAGCAGGCTGGTCGTCAGCACGATGCCGGCGATGGCCACGGTGGTCAGCACGAAGAGAAGTGGTGCGCGGTGCGGGGTGGAGGAGGTGGCAGATTGTGCCTGAGGTGTGGCTGGTTCGGTCATCTGAGTTCGCCTTCGGTGCTGGCGCGCACGGCCGGGATCATCGCCTGTAGGTCGGCGTCCAGACGCGCGGAGTCGATGGAGAGGTTGTTCATGATCGTGGCGAACCGGTCGGCCAACAGCGCGTTCGCCTCGACGATCAGGTCGCGACCCTTGGGCGTGAGCGAGACCAGGACGCGTCGACCATGCCCGGGATCGGTGGACGTCTCGAGCCAACCCTCGCCTTCCAGCCGGGGCACCCGTTTGCTCACCGCAGCCTTGGTCAGGTTCAGTCGTTCGGCCATCCGGGTGACGTCCAGCGCACCGTCCAGTAGCGGGTTGAGAAACACGAAAAGGTTGTGGTCGACCCCGAACCGCGTGCTGAGCAGGTGGTCGGACACCTTGTCCATGGCGAGGACCAGCTCGTGCAGGTGGGCGGTGAGGCGCTGAGACACAAGTAGAAGTTAACCAGTTGACATCTATAGATGTCAACTGGTTAACTTTTCTGGCTCTGCCGCCTGCTGACGGCTACCCGCGGATGCGACTGACCGCCGGAGCATCAGCGACCGCCCAGGTGGTGATCCGGGCGGATCGGCCGTAGAGCCAGACCGCGAGCCAGGCGATGCCCACGGCAAGGACGGCGAGACCGAGGTCCAGAGCCGCCTCGGGTATGAACGCGCGCAGCGCAACCGTGACGGCGCCGACGGCGTACATCACGAGGGGCAGTGGGGGGACCTCGTGGGTGCGGAGCATCGCTGCGACGAAGGCCAGGGTGCCAAGCAGGAACAGGACGGACGCCGCGCTCAGCGCGAGACCCAACGGCCCGGCCAGCAGCGCCACGACGGTGTCGGACGGGATTTCTCGGAAGACGAGATTGATCACGAACTCGACGCCGATGAGCGCAGCCAGGGCGAAGCTGTTCAGCAGGTAGGCGACCAGGCCGAAGGTGCCAGTGCGGCGACCGAAGGCGAAGTACAGGCCGGTGACGAAGGCCAGCGCCAGGATCTGAGCGATCGGCGCGATCAGCTGGGTGACGGCAGTGGTCGGGATGATCTCCGCGCGCTTGGCGGCGTTGATGAGCAGGACGGCGGCGCTGCCGCAGCCAGCTAGTGCAGCGATGCGATAGAGCGTCGCAGGGACAGGATGGGACATGGCTAATCCTTCGCTAGGGGCGACCGATGACAGCTCACGGCGGGCGCCGAGGGCGAACGGCTATTCACGGGGGTCGGTTGGTTCACAGGGCGGTACTAGGTCGGTGCAGATCATGGTTCTGCAGGGTTGATGACGGCCACGGAGATCAGGGTCACGCCCAGGTCGCGGATCTTGGTCAGGAGCCCGTGCAGCGCCGCCTGGTCGGGGACGACAACGGTGAGGATCGTCGTTCCGTCGTCGTCTTGAGTCAGGGTGAGGTCATCGAACCAGGGCGACCAGTGCTGATCGAGACGCTCCTCGATCCGGAGCTGATAGACGGCGGGCGCGTTTCTGTTGGGGGACCTGGTCATAGAACGGCCTTCACGATCGATATCAGGCCCGGCTGACAATCTGCCGGCTGAAGACGCGGATGAGACTCGGGCAACTCCGATGTCGGTGACCCAGCCCGGTCCACGGAATGGATGGGTGTGCGGGCAGCCACGTGAACGGTCAGTTGGCGCGGACCGGGTCACGCTGGGAGCTGACGGCTCCAGGCAGCCGGCGAGAGGTGCGCTGCTCTCTCCACAGCGCAAGGCCGAGTCCGATCAAGGCGATGCCGACCGGGATCGCGAACAGCCGTTGAGTGAGCGGGGGCAGCTGGGATGTGGCGAGGGTGGCTACGGCGCCGACGGAGAGGAGTGCGGCGGCCCAGCGGGGGAGGACGTTCGCACGGAAGAGAGCGATCCCGAAGATGGTGCCGCCGACGATGTAGGCAAGGCCGCCTTGAATGAGGGTCTGCAGTGCCCCGATGCCGCCGGTCGGCGTGCCGCTGGTGGCAACGGCGAAGACGTCGTTGACGTAGCCGGGCTGACTGGCGGCCAGGGTCGGCAGAACGACCAGACCGACGACCTGAACGCACAGGATGGCGAGGTAGCCGATGCCGAACAGGACGTAGCCGATCAGGCCGAGCGCCCCGGTCTGCCTGACCTGGCGGAGGTAGATCCCGGTGATCCCGATGAGGGAGAGGACCGTCATGAGGATCTTCATGGTTTCGCGGACCGCGTATTCGGTGGTCATGGTGAAAGCGGCGTCGAGGTGGGGGTGGTTGATCTGGACGGCGATGTACAGCAGCCCTCCGGCGGCGGCGGCCAGACCGGCCGCGCGGGTGAGGGTCGTGGTGGTGATCATCATGGCGGAAGCCTTCGTTCGTGAGGGTCCGAGGCGGGCGCCGCGGCATGATTCGAACGTAGGGAGTGGGTGGGTGACCTGGCGTCATCCAACGATGTGACTGACTGGGTGAGATCGTGCCGCCGAGTTACAGCAGGCCGCGATCGCGGGCCCGACGCACCGCCGCCCGACGGTCGGTGACCTCGAGCTTGGTGAAGATGTGCTTGGTGTGGGTCCGCAGCGTGTTGTGCGACACGAACAGCTGGCGGGCGATCTGCGGCCCGCTGAGTTCGCTGTCGAGCAACCTCAGCACCTGCAGCTCGCGCTCGGTCAGTGACGCCCCCAGGGATTGAGCAGCGCGCCGCCCGACGTCCGCCGCTTCGGCTCGGCTGGCAGCGCCCAGGCTGAGCAGGCGACGCGGGTGATCGCCGGCGACGCCCAGCTGCCCGGCCTCTGTGAGCAGCCGCATCATGGGCGGGCCCTCGTCCAGGAACAGTCGGCTGTACGCCTGAGGCTCAGGGGCCAGCGCCACAGCATCGGCCAGCCAGGCCAGGGCCCGAGGACTATTCCCTTGGGCGTCGTCGGCGAGAGCCTGCAGCAGGCGGATCTCGAGAAGACTCCCGGCACGGCCGGACTTCGTAGCGGACTCGAGCAGCCTGCCCAACAGACTCACCAACGGCTCGATCGAAGCGGTGCCCGGCTGTGCCCGGTGTTGGGCCAGGAGCAGCCGCACCAGGGTCAGGTGATCGAACTCGCGCAGATAGCTGACGGCTTCGGTGGCGGACAGGCCGCGTTCCTGGGCCCAGTCGGCGGCTTCGGCCAGCTTGCCCTGCGTGATCCAGATCCGGCTCTTCATGGCCGCGATGGGTCGTACGTCGGGAAAGAAACCCGGACGATACAACCGCTCTGCCTGGTCCAGGAGCTGGATGGCCTCGTCAGGGTCGCGGGCGACTTGGGCGACCTTGGCCATCGCCACGAACCAGCGGTACCGGCTTTCGGTGATCACCACCTGGCCGGGGGCGTCGGCGGCGTCGAGATGTCGCCGTGCACCGTCCAGATCTGAGGCCTCGAGGTCGATCTCGCTGAGTCCCACGTGAAGCTCGGCGGTGGCGCGGGTGACTGGATCGCCCTGGGCATCGGTCACCTTCAGCGCCTGCTCGTAGAGCTGGCGTGCTTTGCTGGGTCGACCAGCGGCGAGCCACATGTCCGCGAGGATCACCGTGCTGCTGAGCTCGTCGACAAGGTTGCCGGCGGCGTGCAGGCTGGCGACCGCCTGCCCGAATGTCTCCAGTGCGTTCATCACGTCGCCGCTGGCCCACGCGGCAAGGCCGAGGAACCCCGCCGCGCTGCCGCGCGCGAGATGGTCGTTGGGCCCGGCGAGGTCCAGCGCTCGTCGGGCGTGGTCGGCCGTGGCGGATACATCACCGCGGGCCTGGGCGAGCGAGGCACGGTAGACGGCGATGATCGCCGGCAGCGTTCGGAGCTCATCCGTGTCAGCCCACGGTGGCACCGACCCGTTCGCGACGGCTGCCAGGGCGCGTTCGGCGTCGTCGAGTCGGGGCGCGACGGCGTCGAGATCGCCCGAGACCATGAGCATGTATCCGCGGAACACGCTGAGCACCGGACTGCTGCGAACGATGTCGTCCGGCAATTCCGTCAACCAACCGAACAGCATGGCTTCGCGCCGGTGGCGGCGGACCGAGGGCACCGTCAACTCGATGAGCCGAGCCGCCCGATCGAAGTCCCGCGCAGCCAACGCGTGTCGTACTGCTTCCTCTGTCATGTCGTGCGCCTCATACCAGCGGCTGGCGCGCTGGTGCAGCAGCGGTACCTGCTCCGGCTGCTCGGCGAGCAGACGAGCACGCAGTAGGTCGGCGAACAGATGGTGGTAGCGATACCACTCCCGCTGGTCGTCCAGGGAGACGAGAAAGAGGTTGGCCCGCTCGAGGCTCGCCAGCATGCGGCTTCCGTCGTTGCTGCCGGTGACGTCGTCACAGAGCGACCCGGTAAGCCGGTCGAGGACCGCTGAGCGCAGCAGGAACCCGCGAACCGGTTCAGGCTGGTGCTGCAGCACCTCCTCGACGAGGTAGTCGACGATGTGGCGGTCGTTGCCGGCAAATCGGGCGATGAAGCGGCTGGCGTCGGCGTGCCCCCGGATCGAGAGTGCGGCGAGCTGCAGGGCAGCGATCCAACCCTCCGTACGCTCCTCCAGCAGCTCCACATCGCCCACCGCAAGGCTCAGTCCCGTTGCTTCGTTGAGGTAGGTGGCGGCCTCGTCAGGTGTGAACCGTAGGTCGGCGGCGCGGATCTCGACCAGGTCGTTGTGTGCCCGCCATCGAGCCAGGGGCAGGTCGGGGTCGGCACGGGTGCTCAGCACCACGTGAACGAGGGGCGGCAGGTGGTCCAGCAGAAAGATCATCCCTTGCCGGATGTCGGTTGTGTCAACCAGGTGGTAGTCGTCGAGGACCAGCCAAAGCTCGTCCGGTGCTGTGGAGAGCTCATTGAGGAGTGTGGTGAGCACCAGATCGGTCGACAGGGGAGAGGTGGCGAGCAGTTCCAGTGCACCCGCGCTCACGCTCGGCACGGCGCCCTGGACGGCGCTCACAACGTAGGTCCAGAACGACGAAGGCTCGCTGTCCGATGAGTCGAGTGAGATCCACGCCACGGCGCGGTGATCATCGGCTGCCGGGGCCAGCCAGTCGGCAAGCAGCGTCGTCTTGCCGAATCCTGCAGGAGCGGACACCAGAGTCAACTTGGCCTCAGCGCCACGACCCAGCAGCGCGGTCAACCTCGGCCGTGGCACCAGACCACGCCGCAGGTTCGGGACATACAGCTTGGTTGCCACCAGTGGACGCGCCACGAGACTCCTCCGCGCTGCACCACCGAATCAGGTGTTGTGCAGCGGTCAACGGTAACGCGTCCAAGGGGTAAGAGCTGTCACGCATGGTGCCGCGCGGACGGGTTTCGCTTCGACAGTGCCTGCGAAATAGCTTGTCAAATAACCATTGCGCGTGGTGCCGAGGAGGGGAGTCGAACCCCTATGCCCTTGCGGGCAGACGGGTTTGAGCCGTCCGCGTATGCCATTCCGCCACCCCGGCTGGAGCCCTACGATCATGCCACATTCTGGCCAGCCGCACGCAACGGGGTAGGGTTCAACCGGTGCCGCCGCGTTCGTGGTTGCCACCCCCGCGTTACCGCCCTGATCCGACGACAGAAGAGTGCAGACAATGACGTCCGAAGCCGCTGCCACACCTGGCCGAGCCCGCGTTCTCGTCGCTGAGGACGAGGCGCTGATCCGCCTCGATCTGGTCGAACTGCTGACCGCTGAGGGCTATGACGTGGTCGGTGAGGCCAGCGATGGCGAGCAGGCTCTCGCCATGGCGCGCGAGCTCGAACCCGACCTGGTCGTGATGGACGTCAAGATGCCCAAGATGGACGGCATCTCCGCGGCCTCGGTGATCGCCGAGGAGCGGATCGCCCCCGTGGTGATGCTGACCGCCTTCTCGCAGCGCGAACTGGTCGAGCGGGCCCGCGAGGCCGGTGCGATGGCCTATGTGGTGAAGCCGTTCGACGCCTCCGACGTGGTGCCGGCGATCGAGGTGGCGATGGCCCGTTACGCCGAGATCCGTGCGGTCGAAGAAGAGGTCGAAGACCTGCAGGAGCGGTTCGAGTCCCGCAAGCTGGTCGAGCAGGCCAAGGGCCTGCTGCAGGAGGGCCTCGGGCTCACCGAGCCGGAGGCGTTCCGGTGGATCCAGAAGACCGCGATGGACCTGCGCAAGTCGATGCGCGAGGTCGCCGAGGGCGTCATCGATCACGCGAAGACGGGCAAGAAGCCCAAGCGCTGAGCCGAGGGCATTGCTCCACCGCCCGCCGTCATCCCGGCGAATGCCGGGATCTCCGTGGCGAACCCGCAGGCGCCGTGCCGACCATTGCGGTGGCGTCCAGGTCGTCGTCGGTGACCACCTCAGCACGCAGGCCGGCCCGCTCGAACACCTCCACCGCAGCCGCCACCTGGGACGGGGTCACCTCGATCACCAGCCGGCCGCCGGGCGCCAGCCAGGTCAGGGCGTCCGCGGCGATGCGGCGGTGCACGTCCAGGCCGTCGCAGCCGCCGTCCAGCGCCGTCCGCGGCTCGTGATCGCGCGCCTCGGACGGCATCAGCGCCACGTTCTCGGTCGGCACGTAGGGGGCGTTGGCGAGCACCACGTCCGCCCGGCCGCGCACTGAGTCGGGCAACGCGGCCCACAGGTCACCGACGTGCACCGCAGCGCCGGGCAGGTTGCCGCGGGCGCACCGGACGGCCGCGAGGTCCACGTCGCACGCGTGCAGTTCGACGCCCGGCACCCGGGCCAGCAGCGCTGCCCCCAGCGCCCCGCTGCCGCAGCACAGGTCGATCGCGACAGCATTGGACGACAGCCCGTCCGCGGCCAGTCGCACCAGTAACTCCGAGCGTCGGCGCGGCACGAAGACCCCCGGCTGCACCTTCACCCGCAGGCCGTCGAACGCCGCCCAGCCCAGCACCTGCTCCAGGGGTTCGCCGGCGATGCGCCTGGCCAGCAGCTCGTCCAGGGGGCCGGGGGCGGCGATCAGCAGCGCGGCCTCGTCCTCGGCGTAGACACAGCCGGCAGTGCGCAGGGCCGCGACCACGTCGTCCAGTTCGCTCACCTGTGCCGCGGACGCTGCAGTGCGCAGGTCACCCGGGCGGTGCACAGGCGCTGGCCGTCGTCGTTGGTGAGCACGACCTCCCAGGTGCCGAGCCGTCCGCCGATGTGCAGGGCCGTCGCGACTCCGTTCACCCAGCCGTCGCGGGCGGCGCGGTGATGGGTGGCGTTGATATCGACGCCGAAGATCTGGCCGCCCGCGCCGACCTCGGCGTAGGCGGACATCGACGCCAGTGTCTCGGCCAGCACACACGAGGCCCCGCCGTGCCAGAACCCGAACGGCTGGGTGTTGCCCTCGACCGGCATGCGTCCGACCGAGCGGGTGCCGGACAGCTCGAACAACTCGATGCCCATCTTTTCGTCCAGCGCGCTGCGAAGGCCGCCGGCCCAGTCGGGAAGACTCATGGGCCCACGATGGCATATCGGACGGGGTGTTCGAAGAGTTGATATCGGCCGGTGGCCCGCCCGTTGGCTGTTCGCGCTGGTGCGTTGCGAAGCGTGGCGAGCCCCACTCGGTGGGCGAGCGCTGAGGTGAGGGCGGTGCCACGGGTCGGTTCTTGTCGGTGCCCTCCGCTACCCTGCGTTGGGTGAGTGACGAGCCGGGCACCCTCCTGCTGATCGATGGCCATTCGGTGGCCTACCGGGCGTTCTTCGCGCTGCCGGTCGAGAACTTCTCCACCACCACCGGGCAGCACACCAACGCGGTCTACGGGTTCACCTCGATGCTGATCAACGTGCTGCGCGACGAGCAGCCCACCCACCTCGCGGTGGCCTTCGACGTGTCGCGGCAAACGTTCCGCAAGCAGTTGTACAGCGAGTACAAGGCCAACCGGTCCAAGTCGCCCGACGAGTTCACCGGCCAGGTCGCGCTGATCAAAGAGGTGCTGGACGCCCTGAACGTCACCCACGTCGAGCTGGACGGGTTCGAGGCCGATGACATCATCGCGACCCTGGCCAAGCAGGCCGAGGCGCAGGGGCTCAAGGTGCTGATCTGCACCGGCGACCGCGACACCCTGCAGCTGGTCACCGATTACGTCACGGTGCTGTACCCGCGCAAGGGTGTCTCCGACCTGGCCCGCATGACGCCCGAGTCGGTGATGCAGAAGTACTTCGTGCCTCCGGCCCAGTACCCCGAGTTGGCCGCCCTGGTCGGTGAAACCTCCGACAACCTGCCGGGGGTGCCAGGCGTCGGTCCCAAGACCGCCGCCAAGTGGATCTCGACCTACGACGGGCTCGAGAACGTGGTGCGTCGGGCGGCTGAGATCCCTGGCAAAGCGGGGGAGTCGTTCCGCGCCCATCTCGACGACGTCGTCCGCAACCGCGAAGTCAACGCGCTGGTCGGCGACCTCGAGCTGCCGATCCGCGTCGACGAACTCGGCCGCCGCGACTGGAACCGTGAGGCCGTCCACACCGTGTTCGACGGGCTCGAGTTCCGGGTGCTGCGCGATCGGCTGATGGAGACGTTGCCCGCCGAACAGACCGCCCCGACCGGGGGCTTCGAGGTGGTGGGCGACGTGCTCGAACCCGGCGCGCTGGGCGACTGGCTGGCCACCCACGCACGCGGCGAACTGACCGGACTCGACGTGACCGGCACCTGGCGCGCCGGCAGCGGCGATGTCACGGGGCTGGCCCTGGCCGCCGCCGATGGTGCCGCCTGCTGGCTGGACGTCACCGAGCTCACTCCCGACGACGACAGTGCACTCGCCGCCTGGCTGGCCGACGACGGGGCGAAGAAGGCGCTGCACGACGCGAAGGGTCCGTTGCTGGCGATCTGGTCGCGCGGCTGGCAGTTGAACGGGCTGGCCAGCGACACCCAGCTTGCGGCCTATCTGCTGCGCCCCGACCAGCGCGTCTACGATCTTGGCGACCTGACCGCGCGGCACCTCAAACGCGAGTTGAGCGCCGACGGTGCCGCGGCGCAGCCGTCCGACCAGTTGGCATTCGACTTCGACGATCCGTTCGAGGGGCAGGACTCGATGATCCGCGCTCGGGCCGTGATCGACCTGGCGCTTGCCCTTGAGAGCGAGTTGGACGAGCGGGGCGAGAAGTCGCTGCTGGCCGACGTCGAACTGCCGCTGCTGCGCACGCTGGCGGTGATGGAGCGTGACGGCATCGCGGTCGACGCCGACTACCTGCAGCAGTTGCACAGCGACTTCGACACGGCCGTCCGCAACGCCGAATCGGACGCCTTCGCCGTGCTAGGCCGGCCGATCAACCTGGGCTCACCCAAGCAGTTGCAGGAGGTGCTTTTCGACGAGCTGGGCATGCCCAAGACCCGGCGCACCAAGACCGGTTGGACCACCGACGCCGAGTCGTTCGAGAGCCTTTTCGTCAAGACCGAGCATCCGTTCCTGGCCCACCTGCTGAGACACCGCGACCAGATCCGGCTGCGGCAGACGGTGGAGGGGCTGCAGAAGTCCATCGCGGACGACGGGCGGGTGCACACCACCTACATTCAGACCATCGCGGCCACCGGCCGGCTCAGCTCGACCGACCCGAACCTGCAGAACATTCCGATCCGTACCGAAGAAGGCCGGCGCATTCGCCGTGCCTTCGTGGTCGGCGAGGGCTATCAGACCCTGCTGACGGCCGACTACAGCCAGATCGAGATGCGCATCATGGCGCACGCCTCCGAAGACGCCGGGCTGATCGAGGCTTTCCACTCCGGCGAGGACTTTCACACAGTGATGGCGTCCCGGGTGTTCGGCGTCGAACCCGATCAGGTCGACACCCGCATGCGAGCCCGGATCAAGGCGATGAACTACGGCCTGGCCTACGGGCTGAGCGCGTACGGGTTGTCGCAGCAGCTCAAGATCGAGGTCTCCGAAGCCAAGGGCCTGATGGATGAGTACTTCGAGCGGTTCGGCAACGTGCGCGACTACCTGCGCGAGATCGTCCGCACCGCCGGCAAGACCGGGTACACCGAAACCCTGCTCGGACGGCGGCGCTACCTGCCCGACCTCACCTCGTCCAACCGGCAACGCCGCGAGATGGCCGAACGCATGGCGTTGAATGCACCGATCCAAGGTTCGGCCGCCGACATCATCAAGGTCGCCATGCTCGACGTCGAGTCGGCTCTGGTGAGACAGCAGCTGAAGTCGCGCATGCTGCTGCAGGTGCACGACGAACTGGTCTTCGAGGTCGCCTCCGGTGAGGTCGAAGCGATGGAAGCCCTGGTCAGAGACAAGATGGGGCACGCCGTCGACCTGTCAGTGCCGCTGGAGGTATCCATCGGCACCGGACGGTCATGGCACGAGGCCGCGCACTAGGGGGTCTGGCCGCCGCCCGGCGTCCCGGCGTCCCGGCGTCCCGTCATCCCGTCGTCCCGGCGTCCCGGCGTCCCGGCGTCCCGTCATCCCGGCGTCTCGTCATCCCGGCGTCCCGTCATCCCGGCGAATGCCGGGATCTCCTTTGCGCGCTCACTGCGCTTGGGCGTTTGTGTTCGTCTCGATGTGGGTGAGATCCCGGCGTTCGCCGGGATGACGATCCGCTGGTCGAGACGGGTCCGCTGGTTTTCGGCAAGCTCCATCGCCACTGGTGCAGCGTGTGAGATCCCGGCGTCTCGTCATCCCGGCGAATGCCGGGATCTCCTTTGCGCGCTCATTCCGCTTCGGCGTTGCGTTCGTCTCGACGTAGGTGAGATCCCGGCTGTTCGCCGGGATGACGACGTCTGCTCGATCGACGGCCCCTCTTGCGTCAGCGAATGGTGGCCAGAATCTCGCTGTGCTCCTCGCCGTCCTCGGTCCAGGTGCCGGTCAGGGTGCCGAGCGGAATCGCGGTGTGCAGATGCTTGCCGTCGAGCACCCGCACCAGGCGGGCGGCCTCCATGGCCGCATTCGACACCGCTGTGATGCCGCTGCCCAGCACGGTCATGCTCTTCTCGCCCTGCGACAGGTCGGCTTCGGTGTCGGCTTCGTGCATCACCCGGATCAGCTCGGCCACGTACACCGGGTCACCGGTGGCGTCGTAGACCCAGCGCTTGCCCAGCACCGAGTGGTCGAGGGTGCCGATCAGGTAGTCGTCGGCATCGTCCAGCGGCTCGCCACGGTAGGTGACGGGCACCTGGTACAGCACCCCAGCGGAGCGCACCAGCAGTGTTTCGATGCCCACCTCGTCGTCCGGATCGACGAACCGGAAGGCGGCGACCCGCTGCAGATCGTCGGCGTCACCCTTGAACCACGTCTGCGCCGGAAGCCACTGCGCGAGCAGCTCGAGTTTGCCGGGCTTCAGGTCAGCCTCGTGGATCTTCGCTGTGCCGCTCATTCGGGTCCTCCTGGGTGTGCGCCTAGTGTCCGGCCCCACGCTAGTACGACCCGGCCGCCGGAGAGTCCGGTACCAGCGATCCAGCGCACCCCACCGGTGGTTCCAGGCGGCGTTCATCCAAATGGTGAGATCATTGGGAGAAGGTTTGACCGATCGGTTTCCGCGCGGTCAAACTCCTACTATCCCTCTAGGGGATAGCGACATTCAGCCCCATCCGACAAAAGCGTCGACGGCCGCCACCGGTGGCCGTCACGTTCGCCACGTCCGGCGCAACCACCAAGGAGTCATTCACCATGACGCACTCACGCAGAACCGTCCTCACCGCCCTGTCGGCAACCGTTGCCTTGGCGATGACCGGCTGCGCCGGTGGGGGCGCCAGTGATGTCACGGGCGCGACCGCGTCCGCTGCGGCCGGCGGCGACACGGTGCTGAATCTGTATGCCTACGCCGTGCCCAAGGTCGGTTTCGACGCGATCATTCCGGCGTTCAACGCGACTGCGCAGGGCACCGGCATCGAGTTTCAGCCGAGCTACGGGGCCTCCGGCGACCAGTCGCGCAAGGTCGCCTCGGGCGCTGAGGCCGACATCGTGAACTTCTCCGTCACTCCCGACGTCACCCGCCTGGTCGACGCCGGGCTGGTGGAGGCCAACTGGGCCGACGGCGAGCACCAGGGCATTCCCTTCGGATCGGTCGTCACCATCGTGACGCGCCAGGGCAATCCCAAGGGCATCAAGGACTGGGACGACCTGCTGAAGCCCGGCATCGAGGTGGTCACCCCGAACCCGTTCTCGTCCGGCTCGGCCAAGTGGAACCTGCTGGCTCCGTACGCCGCCAAGAGTGACGGCGGAAAGAACCCGCAGGCCGGTCTCGACTACATCAGCACGCTGGTCGGCGACCACGTCAAGGTGCAGCCCAAGTCCGGACGCGAGGCGACCGAAACGTTCCTGCAGGGCACCGGCGACGTGCTGCTGAGCTACGAGAACGAGGCGTTGTTCATCGAGAGTGAGGGTGACCCGGTCAGCCACGTCACCCCGCCGACGACGTTCAAGATCGAGAATCCGGTTGCCGTGCTGAAGGGCAGCAATAACCTGCCGGCCGCCGAAGCGTTCCGCGACTACTTGTACACCCCGGCCGCCCAGAAGCTGTGGGCCGAGGCGGGCTTCCGTCCGGTGGACGAGGCGGTGGCCAAGGAGTTCGCTGCCAAGTTCCCGGCGCCGAGCAAGCTGTGGACGATCGACGACCTGGGCGGCTGGCCCGCGGTCGACAAGGATCTGTTCACCAAGGACACCGGCACGATCGCGGTGATCTACGACAAGGCGACATCGTGACGCTCGACACCACCACCGCGAAGGGTGCCGCCAACCGGGCGGCGCCCGTCGCGGCGTCCGGTGACGGGGCGAAACGCCGTCCGCCGCCACTGCTGCGCTCCGCTTCGGCCGGACGCGTCAGCGGCCTCACCCTCGGCGTGGTCGTGTTGTGGCTGAGCCTGATCGTGCTGCTGCCGCTGGCGGCGCTCACCGTGACGTCGTTCTCGGACGGCTGGAGCGGCTTCTGGGCGGCTGTCACCGCGCCGGTGGCGCTGGCCGCACTGTGGACGACCATTCTGGTCTCCGCTGTGGTGGCCGTGCTCAACGTGGTGGTCGGCACCCTGATCGCGTGGGTGCTGGTGCGCGACGAGTTCTGGGGCAAGCGCTTCGTCGACGCCCTGATCGACCTGCCGTTCGCGCTACCCACGATCGTCGCCAGCATCGTGCTGCTGTCGCTGTACGGACCCAACAGCCCGATCGGCGTCGAACTGAACGCCACCCGGTGGGGCCTGATCGTCGCCCTGGCGTTCGTCACCCTGCCGTTCGTGGTGCGCTCGGTGCAGCCGGTGCTGATCGAGGTCGACCGCGACGTCGAACAGGCCGCCGCCTCACTCGGCGCCAGCAACTGGACGATCTTTCGCCGCGTCGTGCTGCCCACCCTCGCCCCGGCCATCATCTCGGGTGGCGGTCTTGCGTTCGCCCGGGCGATCGGGGAGTACGGCTCGGTGGTGCTGATCGGCGGCAACATCCCGCGCGAGACGCAGGTGGCGTCGCAGTACATCCAGCAGCAGATCGAGATCGACCGTCCGGTGAACGCGGCTGCCGTGTCGGTGGCGTTGCTGGCCATCTCGTTCGCCACCCTGCTGATCCTGAGGTTCTTCGCCTCGCGCGGCCAGGAACGGGAGGAGAAGGCGACATGAAGCTCTCCACTCCTTCTCGGATCGCCCTGCGCACGATTGCGCTGCTGTACCTGACGGTGCTGCTGGCGGTGCCGATCGTGACCATCCTGTGGCGCACCTTCGAGCCCGGCCTCGCCACGTTCTGGGCCTCGATCCGTACCCCCGCGGCGATCTCGGCGTTCAACCTGTCGCTGTTGATCGTGGCCATCACGGTGCCGATCAACGTGGTCTTCGGCGTCGTCACCGCGCTGGCTCTGGTGCGCGGACGGTTCCCCGGCCGCCGGCTGCTCTCTGGGATCGTCGACCTGCCGTTCGCGGTGTCGCCGATCGTCGTCGGCGTGTCGCTGATCATGCTGTGGGGCGTCCACGGCTGGTTCGGCGGACTGGCGAACCTCGGCATCCAGGTGATCTTCGGCCTGCCGGGCATGGTGATCGCCACCATCTTCGTGACCCTGCCGTTCGTCGTCCGCGAGGTCGAGCCGGTGCTGCACGAGATCGGCACCGAGCAGGAGCAGGCCGCCGCCACCCTCGGGGCGTCCCGCTGGCAGACCTTCGCACGGATCACGCTGCCGGCCATCCGCTGGGGCCTCACCTACGGCATCGTGCTCACCGTGGCCCGGGCCCTGGGCGAGTTCGGCGCGGTGATCATGGTGAGTGCCGGTTTCCCGGGCGTCTCGCAGACCCTGACCCTGCTCGTCCACAGCCGCTACATGGACGACCACAACGTGCACGGCGCCTACTCGGCCGCCACCTTGCTGATGTTCCTGGCCATCGTGACGCTGCTGCTGATGACGGTGCTCGACCGCAAGCGACCTGCCGCTCAGTCCGCCGCTCTACCCGCCACGATCGCGCCGGCACCCACACCCGACCCCGCTGAAGACACCCCAAGGAGTGCGGCATGATCTCCGTCACCAACGCCAACAAGCGCTACGGCACCTTTCAGGCGCTGGACGATGTGTCGCTCGAGATCCCCGCGGGCACACTGACCGCGCTGCTCGGGCCGTCCGGCTCGGGCAAGTCGACGCTGCTGCGGGCGATCGCCGGGCTGGAGGACCTCGACTCGGGCTCGGTGGTGATCGCCGGGCAGGACGTCACCCACGTTCCGCCCCAGCGGCGGGGAATCGGCTTCGTGTTCCAGCACTACGCGGCCTTCAAGCACATGACGGTGCGCGACAACGTCGCCTTCGGCCTGACCATTCGCAAGCGGCCCAAGGCCGAGATCAGCAAGCGGGTGGACGAGCTGCTCGAGGTGGTCGGGCTGGCCGGCTTCCAGCACCGCTACCCGGCCCAGCTCTCCGGCGGACAGCGACAGCGGATGGCGCTGGCCCGGGCGCTGGCCGTCGATCCGCAGGTGCTGCTGCTCGACGAGCCGTTCGGCGCACTGGACGCCAAGGTGCGCGACGACCTGCGACGCTGGCTGCGCCGACTGCACGACGAGGTGCATGTCACCACGGTGCTGGTCACCCACGACCAGGAGGAGGCACTCGATGTGGCGGACCGGATCGCGGTGCTGAACGCCGGCCGGATCGAACAGGTCGGCAGCCCCGACGAGCTGTACGAGCAGCCCGCCAACCCGTTCGTGATGTCGTTCCTGGGTTCGGTGTCGAGGCTGAATGGTGAGGTGGCCCGTCCGCACGACCTGCGGATCGAGCGCGACCAGCAGCGTGCGGCTGCCGAGGCCCAGCGCACCGGCGTCCATGTCACCGAGGCGGTCGTCGAACGGCTGGTGCGGCTGGGCTTCGAGGTGCGGGTCGAGTTGAGCCACACCACCCACGCCGGCGAGCAGTTCTTCGCCCAACTCACCCGTGCCCAGGCCGCCGAGCTGCAGCTCGCGATCGGTGATCACGTGTACGTGCTGCCGACGCGCACCCTGCCGACCGAGGAGGAGTTCCCCGCGCTCGCCGTCTGAGGCGTCAGAATAGGAAGGTGGAGATCTCGGCCAAGACCGACTACGCCGTGCGGGCGATGCTCGAACTGGCGAGCGTCGCCGAACCGGACGCCGCACCGGTGTCCGTGGACGTGCTCGCCCAGGGTCAGGGTTTGCCGCGCAAGTTCCTCGAGGCGATCCTCGCCGATCTGCGCCGGGCCGGCCTGGTGGTGAGCACCAAGGGGGCCCGTGGGGGCTACCGGCTGGCTCGCCCGGCCGGCGAGATTCCGGTCGGCGCGGTGTTCCGGGCGGTGGACGGCCCGCTGGCCGAGGTGCGCGGACGCCGTCCGCACCAGACCTCGTACGAAGGCGTCGCCCAGCACCTGCCGGTGCTCTGGGTGGCGGTGCGCTCCAGCCTGCGCCAGGTGCTGGACGACACCTCGCTGGAACAGTTGCGCTCGGGCGAGCTGCCGCCGCTGGTCCGGAACCTGGCGGACGCTCCGGACGCCTGGGTGAGCCGCTGACCCGTTCGGCGGACGGGGGCGTCACCAGCAGTCGAAATTGACCCTCCCCGCGGGCGCTGGGTAGGGTGAGGGAGCATCGCAATCTGTGGGTCCTCAGACCGAGCAGGTTCCGCGTGCCCCTGATGATGACGTTCTCGGATCTCACCGGCGAAGGGATTCGAAGGAGCGGGGTTGTGGTGCGCCCATGACTTTCAGTCACTATCGGAGCCCTACTACATGACCTCCTCTCCCGAGGCTCCCCAGATCGCGATCGACGATCTGGGTTCCCCCGAAGCCTTCCTGGCCGCGGTGGATGCAACCATCAAGTACTTCAATGACGGCGACATCGTCACCGGTACCGTCGTCAAGGTCGACCGCGACGAGGTTCTCCTCGACATCGGTTACAAGACCGAAGGCGTCATTCCCTCCAAGGAACTCTCCATCAAGCACGACGTCGACCCGTTCGAGGTCGTCTCCGTCGGCGATGAGATCGAGGCCCTCGTCCAGCAGAAGGAGGACAAGGAGGGTCGCCTGATCCTGTCCAAGAAGCGGGCTCAATACGAGCGCGCCTGGGGCACGATCGAGAAGGTCAAGGACTCCGACGGCGTGGTCACCGGCAAGGTGATCGAGGTGGTCAAGGGTGGTCTGATCATCGACATCGGCCTGCGCGGCTTCCTGCCCGCCTCGCTGGTCGAGATGCGCCGCGTCCGCGATCTGCAGCCGTACGTGGGCATGGAGCTCGAAGCCAAGATCATCGAGCTCGACAAGAACCGCAACAACGTGGTGCTGTCGCGCCGCGCCTGGCTCGAGCAGACCCAGTCCGAGGTGCGGCACACGTTCCTCAACCAGCTGGCCAAGGGCCAGATCCGCAAGGGCGTGGTTTCGTCCATCGTCAACTTCGGCGCCTTCGTCGACCTGGGCGGCGTGGACGGCCTGGTGCACGTCTCGGAGCTGTCCTGGAAGCACATCGACCACCCGTCCGAGGTGGTCAGCGTCGGCGACGAGGTCACCGTCGAGGTGCTCGATGTCGACATGGACCGCGAGCGCGTCTCGCTGTCGCTGAAGGCCACCCAGGAAGATCCGTGGCAGACCTTCGCGCGCATTCACCAGATCGGTCAGATCGTGCCCGGCAAGGTCACCAAGCTGGTGCCCTTCGGCGGGTTCGTCCGCGTTGAAGAGGGCATCGAGGGCCTGGTGCACGTGTCCGAGCTGGCCGAGCGGCACGTGGAGATCCCCGAGCAGGTGGTCAGCGTCAACGACGAGGTGATGGTCAAGATCATCGACATCGACCTCGAACGTCGCCGCATCTCGCTGTCGCTCAAGCAGGCCAACGAGGGTGTCGACATGCACGCCGACGACTTCGACCCGGCGCTGTACGGCATGAGCGCGTCCTACGACGAGCAGGGCAACTACATCTACCCCGAGGGCTTCGATCCCGAGACCCAGGAGTGGAAGCCCGGCTACGAAGAGCAGCAGGCGGCGTGGGAGCGGCAGTACGCCGAGGCCCAGGCCCGCTGGGAGGCGCACAAGCAGCAGGTCAAGGACGCCGAGACCGCTGGGGTCGAGGCCGCCGTGGCCGAGGTCAGCACCGCCGCATACTCGGCCGGCGGCGTCGACGACGCCGCCCCCGAGGGCTCGCTCGCCTCGGACGAGGCGTTGCAGGCGCTGCGCGACCGGCTCACCGGCAGCCGCTGACACCGCTGCACACGACAACGGCCCCCACCACCCGGTGGGGGCCGTTTCGCGTCACAATCAGGCCCATGAGAACGCTGCGCACGAGTTCGGACGTCCGGTGCTGATCGTCGGGCTGACCGGGGGCATCGCGTCCGGCAAGAGCGCCGTGGCCGACCGGCTGGCCGAACTGGGGGCGGTGATCATCGACGCCGACGTGCTGGCCCGCGAGGTGGTGGCGGCGGGCACGCCGGGGCTGGCGGCGATCGAGCGGCGCTTCGGCGGTTCGGTGCTCACCGCCGGGCCGGACGGCGTCCACACCCTCGATCGTGCGGCGCTGGGCGCGGTGGTGTTCGCCGACGAGTCGGCGCGGCGCGACCTCGAGGCGATCGTGCATCCGGCCGTCCGTGCCCGGGCGAGCGAACTCACGCGCGCGGCACCGTCCGACGCCGTGGTGGTGCAGGTCATTCCGCTGCTGGTCGAGACCGGCCAACAACACGCGTTCGACCAGGTGGTGGTGGTCGACATCGACCCCGAGCGGCAACTGGAGCGCCTGGTCGCCCGCAACGGGCTGAGCACGGAGCAGGCGCTGGCCCGCATCTCGGCCCAGGCCGCCCGCGCTGAACGGTTGGCGGCCGCCGACATCGTGCTCGACAACAACGGCACCCCCGCGCAACTCAGGGCGGCCGTGGACGGGTTGTGGCAGCGGCTCCGCGTCGCCTCCGCCCGGATGCAACCCTCCGGTGGCACAGTGTGACCCATGACCGGCAGCCACCCCCCGAATTACGAGAACTACCCACCGCCGACGCAGGATCGGCCACCGTCGAGCGCTGAGCCCCAGGATCCCCCGGCGGGTCGCACGATGGTGCCTGCGCCGCCGTCGCCCGCGAACCCGGGGCCGGCCGGCCCCGGCCGCCGTACGGTGCTGTGGCTGGGCGCGGTGGTGGGCGTGGGTGCCGTTGGCCTCTCCTTGCTGGCAGGGGTCAACTCCTTTGAGCAGAACGAGTCCGGTGAAGCCAGTACCTGGGCCGACCCCGATCCCGATGCCGGGCAGGGCGGCCAGGAGTACTACCTGGGCGGCCTCACTGTGCTGGCACCCACGGGCTGGACGCAGGTGTCGGCGACCGAACACCGGCTCGTGCTGCAGGGCGGCGCCAACACTGTGACGTTCCTGCACTACGAGGCCGATCAGGACGCGAACGCGATGGACGAGGCTCGCCAGCAGTTGCGTCGCTACGCCGCAGACGTCCGCACCACCACTGAGGTCTCGGCCACGGACGACACGAGCGACTACCCGGAGACTGCCGAGGTGACACTGACCGGCAAGGTCGATGGCCAGGCGGTGGACGTGGTGTCGTCGGTGGTGCTCACCACCGATACCTACGAGGCCGCCGCGGTGGTGTCGGTGGTGCTGCAAGGCGCCGGGTCCGACATCGCTCGCGAAGTGGCGAGCATGCGCGACGACTTCCTCTCCCAGCTGGGCTGAGCGAACGCCAAAGCGCCCGGCGCGGGAACTGTCGGAAGCGCCGCCTAGGCTTGCCCCCATGCGTCCCACCACCGAACTCCAGCGCCGGGTGGCCCCGTTCACCATGCAGGCCGACTTCGCACCGGCCGGTGACCAGCCTGCCGCCATCGACGAGCTCGAACGCCGGGTCAGGGCGGGTGAGAGCGACATGGTGGTGCTGGGTGCCACCGGGACCGGCAAGACCGCGACCGTCGCGTGGCTGGCCGAGCGTCTGCAGCGTCCGATGCTGGTGATGCAACCCAACAAGACCCTGGCGGCGCAGTTCGCCAACGAGCTGCGCACGTTCTTTCCCGACAACGCGGTGGAGTACTTCGTCTCGTACTACGACTACTACCAACCCGAGGCCTACGTTCCACAGACCGACACCTACATCGAGAAGGACTCCTCGCTCAACGAAGAGGTCGAGCGGCTGCGGCACTCGGCCACCAGCTCGTTGTTGACCAGGCGCGACGTCATCGTGGTGGCCACCGTGTCGGCCATCTATGGCCTGGGCACGCCGCAGGAGTACGTCGATCGCATGCAGCGGCTGCGGGTCGGCGATGTGCGCGAGCGCGACCAGCTGTTGCGGGCGCTGGTCGACATTCAATACGCCCGCAACGACCTGGCCGGCACCCGCGGCACGTTCCGGGTGCGCGGCGACACCCTCGAGATCTTCCCGATGTATGAAGAGAACGCGGTGCGCATCGAGTTCTTCGGCGACGAGATCGAGGCGCTCTCCACGCTGCATCCGCTGACCGGCCAGGTGCTGTCGGTCGACCAGGAGGTGGCGATCTTCCCGGCATCCCACTACGTCGCGGGCCCCGAGCGCATGGAGCACGCCATCACCGGCATCGAACGCGAACTCGAGGGCCGGTTGGCCCAGCTCGAGGGCGAGCAGAAGCTGCTCGAGGCACAGCGGCTGCGCATGCGCACCGGGTACGACATCGAGATGATGCGTCAGATCGGCACCTGCTCGGGCATCGAGAACTACTCCCGGCACATCGACGGCCGATCCTCCGGCAGCGCGCCCAACTGCCTGCTCGACTACTTCCCGTCCGACTTCCTGCTGGTGGTCGACGAGTCACACGTCAGCATTCCGCAGATCGGCGGCATGTACGAAGGTGACGCATCGCGCAAGCGCACCCTGGTCGAACACGGCTTCCGGCTGCCCAGCGCCATGGACAACCGTCCGCTCACCTTCGAAGAGTTCACCGACCGCATCGGCCAGACGGTGTACCTGTCGGCCACCCCGGGGCCCTACGAGATGGCGCGTTCCGGCCGGCCGGTCGAGCTGCTGATCCGGCCGACCGGGTTGGTCGACCCCGAGGTGATCCTCAAGCCCACCAAGGGCCAGATCGACGACCTGATCGGCGAGATCCGGCTGCGGGCCGAACGCAACGAGCGGGTGCTGGTCACCACGCTGACCAAGAAGATGTCCGAAGACCTCACCGACTACCTGATGGAGAACGGTATCCGCACCCGCTACCTGCACTCCGAGGTCGACACCCTCAAGCGCATCGAACTGCTGCGTGAGCTGCGCCTGGGCGAGTACGACGTGCTGGTGGGCATCAACCTGCTGCGCGAAGGCCTCGACCTGCCCGAGGTCAGCCTGGTGGCGATCCTCGACGCCGACAAGGAGGGCTTCCTGCGCAGCGAGCGCTCGCTGATCCAGACCATCGGACGCGCCGCGCGTAACGTCAACGGGCAGGTGCACATGTACGCCGACAAGATCACCCCGTCCATGGCGGCGGCGATCGACGAGACCAACCGCCGGCGCGCCAAACAGGTGGCCTACAACCTCGAACGTGGGGTCGATCCGCAGCCGTTGCGCAAGAAGATCGCCGACATCACCGACATGCTGGCCCGCGAAGACGCCGACACCGCCGCCCTGGTCACCCGGGCCGGTGGCCGCCGGGTCTCACCGGTGCCGCTGGGCAGCCATCAGGTGCGCAACACCGACGGCATGCCGGCCAGCGAGCTGGCCGGGCTGGTGCAAGAGCTCACCGAACAGATGCACGGCGCGGCAGCCGAACTGCAGTTCGAGCTCGCCGCCCGGCTGCGCGACGAGATCGCCGACCTGAAGAAGATGATCCGGCAGACCCTGGCGGCCACCAAGTGACACCCCGCCGTGTGGTTTGGCCCGTGAGGCCGGTCGATGGGATGATTCGACTCGACGAGGGGAGTACCCCATAGCGAGGCGTCGTCAACACGTGCGGTGATCCGCTCCGGTGTCTCGGCTGGCGACAGTGGCGGAGACCTCAGACGACTGGACCTTGAGGAGGCCCTCTCTTGCACGTCACACCCACCGTCTGGACCATCACGATTCTGGCCACGCTGGCCCTGCTGGCGTTCGACCTGATCGTGATCGGCCGGCGACCGCACGAGCCGTCCATGAGAGAGTGCTCGATCGCGATCAGCATCTACGTCGCGCTGGCGATCGCCTTCGGCATCGGTGTCTGGGTGGTTTCGGGCCCCCGCTTCGCCGGTGAGTTCTTCGCCGGCTGGCTCACCGAGTACAGCCTGAGCATCGACAACCTGTTCATCTTCGTGATCATCATGAGCAACCTGAGGGTGCCGAGAAAGTACCAGCAGTACGCGCTGATGGTCGGCATCGTGCTGGCGCTGCTGTTCCGCGGCATCTTCATCTGGCTGGGCGCTGCGGCGATCGAACGGTTCTCGTGGATCTTCTTCGTGTTCGGCGCGTTCCTGATCTGGACGGCCTGGAACCTGTTCAGGGAGTACCTCAACCCCGAGGACGACGACGAGAAGACCGAGAACTTCGCCATGCGGTGGGTGAAGAACACCTTCCCCTCCACCGATGAGTACCACGGCACCAAGCTCACCATCGTGCAGGACGGCAAGCGGCTGATCACGCCGATGCTGTTCGTGATCATCGCGCTGGGCAGCACCGACCTGCTGTTCGCCCTCGACTCCATCCCGGCCATCTACGGCTTGACCCAGGAGCCCTTCCTGGTGTTCACCGCCAACGTGTTCGCGTTGATGGGTCTGCGCCAGCTGTACTTCCTGATCGGCGGGCTGCTGCAGCGCCTGGTCTACCTGTCGGTGGGTCTGTCGTTCATCCTGGCGTTCATCGGCGTCAAGCTGGTGCTGCACGCGATGCACGAGTACCACCTGGACGAGGCGTGGGGCATCAACGTCGACATTCCGATCTGGCTGTCGCTGATCGTGATCATCGGCACCCTGACCATCACCACGGTGGCGAGCCTGATCAAGTCCAAGCGTGACGCCGATCGCGAGCGGGCGCTCGACGGCCTGGCCTAGCTCTCGCCCCAGCTCCGGGGCCGCATTGCGAAGGCTGGGTGGGGGCTTCGGGTCGCGCTGCGCCCGGCGCGGTGCTGCTGCGGTGGTGAGCCGTTCGGCGAGCCGGCCCGATCGGACGGACTCTCACCAGCCGCGGGTTCGCCATTCGTCCAGGTGCGGACGCTCCGCGCCCAGCGTGGTGTCGTCGCCGTGACCCGGATGCACGATCGTGTTGTCGCCGAACCGGTCGAACAGCTTGGTCGTCACGTCGACGAGCAGCGTGTCGAAGTCGGCCGGCTTCCAGGTCTTTCCCAAACCCCCGGGAAAAAGGCTGTCGCCGGTGAACAGACGCACCGGACCGTCCGCGGGGGTGAGCGCCAGCGTGATCGAGCCCGGGGTGTGCCCGACCAGGCCGATCACCTCAAGGCGCACCGGACCGACCTCGATGGTGTCACCCGTCCACACCTCGCGGCACGTGACGCCGGTGGCTAAGGTGATCGCCCCCGCGTCCGGGGTTCCCGCGTAGGCCGGGGCTCCGGTGGCGGCCACCACCTGCGCCAGCGCTCCGATGTGGTCGTGATGACGGTGCGTGGTCACCACCCCGACCACGTGGACGCGTTCCAGCTGCCGCAGCAGCACGTCCGGCTCGGCGGCCGCGTCGATCAGCAGAGCGTCATCGTCGTGGGTGAGCAGGTAGGCGTTGTTGTCCATGGGGCCGACCGACGTCTTCGCCAGCCGCACACCGTCTCCGATCAGCATGGCCTCATGATCGCAGGGCGAGCATGGGTGCGTCCGCACCTTCCTGGGCCGGTTCCGCGGATCGGCCCATCAGCCAGGACCATACGGCGGCATCATCACCCGCAACGGTGCGGGTGGGCTCACCCGAACCCAGTTGAGCGGTCACGCCGGAGGCGCTTTCCAGCCGCACGGACGGCAGGTCGGCATCGTCGGCATGCCACAGCAGGGCCCACTGCAGCAGCCAGCGGGCGGTGCCCTGTTCCAACCGGTCCACGCCGAACTCGCAGTTGAGGTCCAGATGATGCACCACGACCTCAGCCAACCGCGCCATCACCAGGTGGGCCATGGTGAGGTTCCGGCCCAGCAGTTGCACCTCGGCGGTGGGGTCTTCGACCTCGTCCAGCGTGCGCTCCAGCCGTCCGGCGGAGGTGTCGAGGCAGATCTGCAGCTCCAGGCCGGTCATGCTGGAGCCGTGTTCGATCGAGGCGATCCGCGCTGCCTCGTCCGGGTACAGCGCGGTGGTGCCGCCCTGCAGCGCGGCCCGGACTACTCCGGCAAGGGCGTCAGCATTGGCTGCCAGGTGGGTGGCCACTTGGGCTCGCGACCACCCCGGCAGTCCGCTGGGGCCGTTCCAGTCGTCGTCCGAGATGCCGATGGTGTCGCCGAGCAGCCGTTGCGTGGCCTCCTGCACGCGCTTGCGCAGCGTCTCCAGCGGTGCTGAAAACGTCTGTTCGGTCATGACGCCACTTTAGGGCCGGATCCACCGATTCCGCTTGCGGCGCAGCCCCATCCGAGCGTCCAGACGGCCGTTCGCCATGTTGTTGTTGATATGGCTGGGCCAACTGCGAGCCCGGAGCGGATGCGCCACTTTGTGGTTGGTATTAATACCCCCCGGGGGTGTTGATATCAACAACAAAGTGGCGGTAGCCCCATACCGGGTGGCCCACCTGGTCCCAGGGCCCGTCATAACCACCAGAACCCGGCGATCGGCGTGCGAGAGGCACGCGACGCCCGCTCCGACCTCAGGCATCCTCGGCTCCGGGATGGCTGCCGTCCGAGCCTGCCCGCCAGAGCCGGTGCAGGAACTGTCAGGGGCAGCGCATAGCATGATCGCCGTGAATGAACGGCTGATCGTCCGAGGTGCGCGCGAGCACAACCTGCGTAATGTGAACCTCGACCTGCCGCGCGATGCCCTGATCGTATTCACCGGGCTGTCGGGCTCGGGCAAGTCGTCGTTGGCCTTCGACACCATCTTCGCCGAGGGCCAGCGCCGCTACGTCGAGTCGCTGTCGGCCTACGCGCGGCAGTTCCTGGGCCAGATGGACAAGCCCGACGTCGACTTCATCGAAGGCCTGTCGCCCGCGGTGTCGATCGACCAGAAGTCGACCAGCCGCAACCCGCGCTCCACGGTGGGCACGATCACCGAGATCTACGACTACCTGCGGCTGCTGTACGCCCGGGCCGGCCGAGCCCACTGCCCGGTCTGCGGCGAACCGATCGCCAAGCAGAGCCCGCAGCAGATCGTCGACCGGCTGCTCGGTCTGCCCGAGGGCACCCGGTTCCAGGTGCTGGCGCCGGTCGTCCGGGGCCGCAAGGGCGAATACCACGACCTGTTCCGCCAGCTCGCCACCCAGGGGCTCAGCCGGGTGCGCGTCGACGGTGAGATCCACCAGCTCACCGACCCGCCCACGCTCGACAAGCAGAAGAAGCACAACATCGAGGTGGTGGTCGACCGGCTGGCCGCCAAGGCGTCCGCGAAGCAGCGGCTGACCGACTCGGTCGAAACGGCGCTGGGCCTGGCCGGGGGTGTGCTGGCGGTCGACTTCGTCGACCTCGACGAGCACGACCCCGGCCGCGAACGGCGCTACTCCGAGCGGCTCGCCTGTCCCAACGAGCACGACATCTCGATCGAAGAACTCGAGCCGCGGCAGTTCTCGTTCAACGGCCCGTGGGGCGCGTGCCCGGCCTGCTCGGGGCTGGGCACCACCAGTGAGGTCGACGTCGAGTTGATCGTGCCCGATGTCGGCAAGAGCCTGGCCGACGGTGCGGTGTCGTGCTGGACCTCGGTGTACGTCGCCGGCTACTTCCAGACGCTGTTCAAGGCGCTGGCAGAGAAGTACGACTTCGATCTGAACGCACCCTGGCGCGACCTGTCCGACCGGGTTAAAACGGTGATTCTCAACGGCCAGAAGGACGCGCTGCAGGTGCACACCCGCTCTCGGCACGGCCGCGAACACTCGTTCCGGGCCAAGTTCGAGGGTGCCGTCCCCTACATCAAGCGTCGCTTCAACGAGGCCGAGTCCGAGAACTCGCGCGAACGGTTCGCCGGGTACATGCGCGAAGTGCCGTGCCTCACCTGCAAGGGCGCGCGGCTGAAACCGTCCTCGCTAGCGGTCACGGTGAGCGGCCGCAGCATCGCCGAGGTGTCGGCGATGTCCATCGACGAGGTGTCGGTATTCATGCGTTCGCTCGAACTCACCGAGCGTGAGGCGCAGATCGCCGAGCGGGTGGTCAAAGAGATCAACGAGCGGTTGCGCTTTCTGCTCGACGTGGGGCTCGACTACCTCACGCTGTCGCGCTCGGCCGGCAGCCTCTCCGGCGGCGAGGCGCAGCGCATCCGGCTGGCCACCCAGATCGGCTCCGGGCTGGTCGGCGTGCTCTACGTGCTGGACGAGCCGTCCATCGGCCTCCACCAGCGCGACAACCGCCGGCTGATCGACACCCTGGTGCGGCTGCGCGACCTGGGCAACACGCTGATCGTGGTCGAGCACGACGAAGACACCATCCGCACCGCCGACTGGGCGGTCGACATCGGGCCCGGCGCTGGTGAGCACGGCGGCCACGTGGTCCTCTCGGGCACCGTCGCCGAGTTGCTGGCGAGCCCCGACTCGCTGACCGGCGCCTACCTGTCGGGCCGGCGCAGCATTCCGATGCCGGCGCACCGGCGTCCGGCCACCGGGCGGGCGATCACCGTGCACGGGGCGCGCGAGAACAACCTGCGCGAGGTCACCGTGGCCTTTCCGCTCGGCCAGTTCATCGCGGTCACCGGCGTCTCGGGCTCGGGCAAGTCCTCGCTGGTGAACGGCATCCTGTACACCGCGCTGGCCAAGCACCTCTACAGTGCGCGGGCGGTGCCGGGCCGGCACCGCTCGATCACCGGGGTCGAGCACATCGACAAGGCCATCCATGTCGACCAGTCGCCGATCGGACGCACCCCGCGCTCGAACCCCGCCACCTACACCGGGGTCTTCGACAACATTCGCAAGCTGTTCGCCGACACCCCTGAGGCGAAGGTGCGCGGCTATCAGCCGGGGCGGTTCTCGTTCAACGTCAAGGGCGGGCGCTGCGAGAACTGCGCCGGCGACGGCACGATCAAGATCGAGATGAACTTTCTGCCCGACGTCTACGTGCCGTGCGAGGTGTGCCACGGGGCGCGGTACAACCGCGAAACGCTCGAAGTGCATTTCAAGGGCCGCACCATCGCCCAGGTGCTCGACATGCCGATCGAAGAGGCCGTCGAGTTCTTCTCGGCGATCCCCGCCATCACCCGGCACCTGCGCACTCTGGTCGATGTCGGGCTCGGCTACGTCCGGCTCGGTCAGCCGGCCACCACCCTGTCCGGCGGCGAGGCGCAGCGGGTCAAGCTGGCCAGCGAACTGCAGCGTCGCTCCACCGGCCGCACCATGTACGTGCTCGACGAGCCGACCACCGGCCTGCACTTCGAAGACATCCGCAAGCTACTGGGGGTGCTCGGCCGGCTCGTCGATGCCGGCAACACTGTGGTCGTGATCGAGCACAACCTCGACGTGATCAAGACGGCCGACTGGGTGATCGACATGGGTCCCGAGGGGGGCTCGCGGGGCGGGCAGGTGATCGCCGAGGGCACCCCCGAGCAGATCGTCGCCACCCCGGACTCGTTCACCGGCGAGTTCCTGCGTCCGGTGCTGCACGGCCACGACGTGGCCGTGGCGCCGGCACCCGAGCCCCTGATCGAGTTGCCGCCGCCGGGGCGGCGGCGCCGGGCCGGCTGATGGCCGAGCCCGAGAGCTACCGGCCCGCCACGGGCACCATTCCGACCCAACCGGGCGTCTACCGGTTCAGCGACGCCGCGGGCCGGGTGATCTACGTGGGCAAAGCGGTCAACCTGCGGCAGCGACTCACGTCCTACTTCGCCGACCCCGCCCTGCTGCACTTTCGCACCCGCACCATGGTGCGCACCGCCGCCGGGGTCGAGTGGACGGTGGTGCGCAACGAACTCGAGGCGCTGCAGCTCGAATACACCTGGATCAAGCAGCACGACCCCCGCTTCAACGTCAAATACCGCGACGACAAGTCGTACCCCTGGATGGCGGTGACCTGGTCCGAGGAATACCCGACCGTCTACGTCGGGCGCGGCAAGAAACGCAAGGGCACCCGCTACTTCGGCCCGTACGCGCACGCCTGGGCGATCCGCGAGACCCTCGACCCACTGCTGCGCGCCTTCCCGATGCGCTCGTGCACCAACGGTGTGTTCCGGGCCGCGGCCGCGTCCGGGCGACCCTGCCTGCTCGGCTACATCGGCAAATGCGCCGCGCCGTGCGTGGGTCGCGTCGGGCCGGACGAACACCGCGCCCTCGCGCAGGACGTCTGCGATTTTCTGGCCGGCCGCACCACCACCCTGCTCCGGCGGCTCGAACGGCAGATGCGCGAGGCGTCCGAAAACCTCGAGTTCGAGAAGGCGGCGGTGCTGCGCGACCAGTTGCACGCGCTGCGGCAGGCCACCGAGAGCAACGCCATCGTGCTGGGCGACGGCACCGACGCCGACGTGATCGCGCTGGCCGAAGACCCGCTCGAGGTTGCCGTGCAGATCTTCCACGTGCGCGACGGACGGGTCCGCGGCCAGCGCGCCTGGGTGGCCGACCGCACCGACGACACCGACACCGGGGGCCTGATCGAGACGTTCCTGCTGCAGCTCTACGGCGATGTGGACGGCACCGAGGTGCCGCCCGAGATCCTGGTGCCCGTGGTGCCGTCCACCGGCGGCCTGATCGCCGATTTGCTCACCGAGTCGCGCGGCGCCCGGGTGGTGATCCGCACCCCACGGCGCGGCGACAAGAAGACCCTGATGCAGACGGTGGCCCGCAATGCCGGCGAGGCACTGGCCCTGCACAAGACCCGCCGGGCCAGCGACCTGTCCACCCGTAATCGCGCCCTGGAAGAGATTCAGCAGGCGCTCGAACTAGCCACCGTGCCGCTGCGCATCGAGTGCTATGACGTGTCGCACCTGCAGGGCACCGAGATCGTCGCGTCGATGGTGGTCTTCGAGGACGGCCTGGCCCGCAAGAGCGACTATCGCCGGTTCGTCATCCGCGGCATCGACGGCTCCAACGATGTGGCGGCTATCGACGAGGTGATCACCCGCCGGTTCCGGCGGCTGCTTGACGAGCAGGGCGGCGGTGACGAAGGCCCGCTGTTGATCGACCCCACCACCGGTGCCGCCCGCAAGTTCGCCTATGCGCCGGGTCTGGTGGTGGTGGACGGTGGCGCCCCCCAGGTGGCCGCCGCGGCGCAGGCGCTGGCGGCACTGGGCATCACCGACATTCCCGTGATCGGCCTGGCCAAGCGGCTCGAAGAGGTGTGGCTGCCGGGCGAGGACTTCCCGTTGATCCTGCCGCGCACCAGCGAGGGCCTGTACCTGCTGCAGCGCGTCCGTGACGAGGCGCACCGCTTCGCCATCACCCATCATCGGGGCCGGCGCAGTGCGTCCATGGTCGAATCGGTGCTCGACGCGGTGCCCGGCCTGGGCGAGGTGCGGCGCAGAACGCTGCTGAAGCACTTCGGTTCGCTGAAGAAGCTGCGGGCCGCGTCCGTGGACGACCTGGCGCAGGTACCCGGCATCGGCCCCCGGCTGGCGGCGGTGATTCTCGAGGCGCTGGCACAGCCCGTCGCCGAGTCGGTCAACCTGACCACCGGCGAGGTGCTCGACGGGGCGCCATAATGACCCCATGAGCACCAGCACGCAGGCGCTGCGCTTCGTGATCGTCACCGGCATGTCCGGTGCGGGTCGTCGCACCGCCTGCCACACGCTCGAAGACCTCGGCTGGTACGTGGTCGACAACCTGCCGCCGCAGCTGTTGCCCGACCTGGCGCAGATCGCTCGCGAGAAGGACTTTCACCGGGTCGCGGTCGGCCTGGACGTGCGCACCCGGTCGGCCTTCCAGCAGATCCCGTCCGCCTTCGACGCGCTCGGCCGGGCCGGGGTGGTGCCGCAGATCCTGTTTCTGGACGCCGCCGACGAGGCCATCGTGCGCCGGCAGGAGTCGGTGCGCCGGCCACTTCCGTTGCAGGGCGAGGGGCGGCTGCTGGACGGTGCCGCCCGCGAACGCGACCTGCTGGCCAGCCTGCGGGCCTCCGCCGACCTGGTGATCGACACCTCCGGCCTGAACGTGCACCAGCTGTCCGATCGGGTGGCGCAGGTGTTCGGCTCGCACGACGACCCCGACCTCGCCTTCACGCTGTTGTCGTTCGGCTTCAAGAACGGCGTGCCGATCGACGCCGACATGGTGTTCGACGTCCGCTTTCTGCCCAATCCGCACTGGGTGCCCGACCTGCGGCCGCAGACCGGCCTGTCCCAGGCGGTGTCCAGCTACGTGCTGGGCCACGCCGAGGCGACGGCCTTTCTCGAATGCGCCACTCAACTGCTCACCGTGGTGAAGCCGGGCTACATCCGCGAGGGCAAGCGACTCGCCACCGTCGGCGTCGGCTGCACCGGGGGCAAGCACCGCAGTACCGCCATGGCAATCGAACTGGCCCGGCGGTTGCGCGAGGCCGGCATCGCCACCCAGGTGCTGCATCGGGATCTGGGCAAGGAGTGAGGGCGCGGCGCAAACGTCCCGCCGTGGTGGCGTTCGGCGGCGGGCACGGGCTCTATGCGGCGCTCAGTGCGCTGCGCTACCTGACCACCCGCCTGACCGCGGTGGTCACCGTAGCCGACGACGGCGGCTCGTCCGGACGGCTGCGCGAAGAGTTCGACATTCTGCCGCCCGGCGACCTGCGCATGGCGTTGGCTGCACTGTGCGGTGACGACGAGGTGGGCCAGACCTGGGCGGCGGTGCTGCAGTCGCGGTTCGGCGGCACCGGTCCGCTGGCCGGGCACGCGATCGGCAACCTGCTGATCGCCGGGCTGTGGCAGCAGTTGCCCGACCCGGTGGCGGGCCTCGACATGGTGGGGGAGTTGCTGCGCACGCGGGGCCGGGTGCTGCCGATGGCCGCGGTGCCGCTCATCATCGAGGCGGACGTGTTCGGCGCCGACCCGGCGTACCCCGACGAGCTGTCGGTGCTGCGCGGGCAGGCGACGGTGGCCAAGACCGAGGGCGAGGTGCGTACCGTCCGGCTGGTGCCCGATCGCCCGGCGGCGAGACCCGAGGTGGTGGCGAGCGTGCTGGCCGCCGATCATCTGGTGCTCGGCCCCGGCTCGTGGTTCACTTCCGTGATTCCCCACCTGCTGGTCCCCGAGTTGGCCGAGGCGATCCTGGCCTCGAAGGCGCAGCGCATTCTGACCATGAACCTGGTGCCCGCCGACGAGACCCACGGCTTTCAGGCCTCGCGTCATCTCGAGGTGCTGGCCGACCACTGCCCGCGACTGCGGCTCGACGTGGTGCTGGTCGATCCGAGCTTCGCGCAGGACGATCCGCCGCTGGAGCGTTATGCGCGTTCGCTGGGGGCTCGGCTGGTGGTGGAGAATGTGCGGATGCGCGACGGTTCCCCGCGGCACGACCCGCACCGCCTGGCCGCCGTCTACGCCGAACTGCTGAACAAGAGTTGAGCGCCTCTCACTCGAGGCACCCGAAGTGACAAACCTGACAGGTAAGGACGTACCCATGGCGATGACCCAGCAGGTCAAGGCAGAGCTGGCCACCGTTGCGGTGACCAAGCCGGCCTGCCGACGCGCGGAGGTGGCGGCCACGCTACGTTTCGCCGGCGGCCTGCATCTTGCCGGCGGCCGCATCGTGGTCGAGGCTGAACTCGACACCGGCGGCGCCGCACGCCGACTGCGTACGGCGATCGCCGACCTGTTCGGGTTCACCTCCGAGTTCGTGGTGGTCACCTCGTCCGGGCTGCGTCGCGGCACCCGCTACATCGTGCGGCTGATCCGCGACGGCGAGTCGCTGGCGCGCCAGACCGGCCTGATCGACAACCGTGGACGACCCGTGCGCGGGCTGCCGTCCGGCATCGTCAGCGGCGGACTGGACGTGGCCACTGCAGCCTGGCGCGGCGCGTTCCTGGCCCACGGATCATTGACCGAGCCGGGCCGATCGATGGCGCTCGAGATCACCTGCCCGGGCTCGGAGGCGGCGCTGGCGCTGGTCGGTGCGGCCCGGCGGCTGAGCATCCCCGCGAAGGCGCGCGAGGTGCGCGGGGTGGACCGGGTGGTGATCCGCGACGGTGACGCGATCGCCGCCATGCTCACCCGGCTCGGTGCGCACGAGTCCCTGCTGGCCTGGGAGGAGCGCCGCATCCGGCGCGAGGTGCGCGCATCCGCCAACCGGCTGGCCAATTTCGACGACGCCAACCTGCGTCGCTCGGCACGGGCGGCCGTCGCTGCCGGGGCTCGGGTGGAGCGGGCGCTGGAGATTCTGGGCGACGACATTCCGGAACATCTCAAGGTGGCGGGGCTGCTGCGGCTGCAGAACAAGCAGGCCTCTCTGGAAGAACTCGGTCAGCTGCCTCAGCCATCGTTGACCAAGGACGCCGTGGCCGCCCGCATCAGGCGGCTGCTGGCGACCGCCGACAAGCGCGCCACCGAACTGGGAGTCGCGTCGACCGAGGCCAGTCTCTCGGCCGAGATGATCGAGGATCGCGACTGAAGATTGCCGATTCCACATGCTGTCACCTGTGTTCGGCGCCTCCTGACCAGCGTGCGATACCGGCTTTCGATAGTGGGTTCACGCGCCGCTCTTTGTCTATAGAGTGAGAGCCGTCCACCCTTGCCTGCGCCTGGGCGCGGGCATAACTCAACGAAGGGGAACCATCACATGACGGTGAAGGTTGGTATCAACGGTTTCGGTCGCATCGGCCGGAACTTCTTCCGTGCGCTGACGGCGTCCGGAGCCGACATCGAGGTCGTTGGCGTCAACGACCTGACCGACAACAAGACGCTTGCGCACCTGCTCAAGTACGACTCGATCCTGCACCGCTTCCCGGGCGAGATCAGCTACGACGAAGAGTCGATCACGGTTGACGGTCACAAGATCATGGCGTACGAAGAGCGCGACCCGAGCAAGCTGCCCTGGGGCGAGATCGGCGCCGACGTGGTGATCGAATCCACCGGCTTCTTCACCGACGCCGCCAAGGCCAAGGCGCACATCGACGCCGGCGCCAAGAAAGTGATCATCTCCGCTCCCGCGAAGAACGAAGACATCACCATCGTGATCGGCGTCAACCACGAGCTGTACGACCCGGCCGCGCACCACATCATCAGCAACGCGTCCTGCACCACCAACTGCCTCGCGCCGCTGGCCAAGGCGCTGAACGACGGTCTGGGCATCGTCAAGGGCCTGATGACCACCATTCACGCGTACACGCAGGACCAGAACCTGCAGGACGCCCCGCACAGCGACCTGCGTCGCGCCCGCGCCGCCGCCCTGAACATCGTGCCGACCACCACCGGTGCCGCCAAGGCGGTCGCCCTGGTGCTGCCCGAGTTGAAGGGCAAGCTCGACGGCTACGCGCTGCGGGTTCCGGTGCCGACCGGCTCGGTCACCGACCTGACCTTCGAGGCCTCCCGCGAGACCTCGATCGAAGAGGTCAACGCGATCGTCAAGGCCGCGGCCGAGGGCCCGCTCAAGGGCATCCTCGAATACAACGAGGATCCGATCGTCAGCAAGGACATCGAGACCTACCCGGCCTCGAGCATCTACGATGCACCGCTGACCAAGGTGATCGGCAACCAGGTCAAGGTGGTGTCCTGGTACGACAACGAGTGGGGCTACTCCAACCGCCTCGTGGACCTGACCCTGCTGGTCGGCTCCAAGCTCTGATCGTCCCCTCTCACCGAACAACAGAAACAAGGAAGGCCGAAGGTGAAGTCAGTACAGGACCTTGGTGATCTGAAGGGCAAGCGGGTGCTGATCCGCTGCGACTTCAACGTGCCGCTCGACGGCGACACGATCACCGACGACGGACGGATCAAGGCGGCGCTGCCGACCCTGACCCAACTGAAGGACGCCGGCGCGAAGGTCATCGTGCTGGCTCACCTCGGCCGACCCAAAGGCGCCCCCGAGCCCAAGTACTCGGTGGCTCCTGCTGCCAAGAGGCTCGGAGAGCTGATCGGTGCGGAGGTCAAGCTGGCCTCCGACACCGCCGGCCCCGGAGCCGAAGAGACCGTCGCCGGCCTGGCCGACGGCGAGATCTGCCTGCTCGAGAACGTCCGCTTCGAGCCGGGTGAGACCTCCAAGGTCGACGCCGAGCGCGAGGCGCTGGCCGAAAAGTGGGCTGCGCTGGCCGACGTGTTCGTCTCCGACGGGTTCGGCGTCGTGCACCGCAAGCAGGCCAGCGTCTACGACGTCGCCAAGCTGCTGCCGCACGCCGCCGGCACGCTGGTCAAGAAAGAGGTCGACGTCTTCAGCAAGGTGCTGAAGAACCCCGAGCGTCCGTTCGTGGTGGTGCTCGGCGGCGCAAAGGTCGCCGACAAGCTGGCCGTGATCGAGAACCTGCTCAAGATCGCCGACACCCTGGTCGTCGGCGGGGGCATGGCCTACACGTTCCTGGCCGCCCAGGGCCACGAGGTCGGCAAGTCGCTGCTCGACACCGACAGCCTCGACATCTGCAAGGGCTACCTGGCCACGGCGCAGGCCGAGGGCAAGCAGATCCTGCTGCCGGTCGACGTCCGGGTTGCCGCGGGCATGGACTTCGGCGCCCGCACGGTCGATGGCCCCGTCACCGTGGTCGCGGCCGACGCGATCCCCGCTGACCAGTTGGGCCTCGACATCGGCCCTGAGACCGAGTTGCAGTTCGCCGACGCGATCAGGTCGGCCAAGACGGTGGTCTGGAACGGCCCGATGGGCGTGTTCGAGATCGACGAACTGGCCAAGGGCACCGCCGCGGTCGCCCAAGCGCTCACCGAGGTCGACGGCCTCAGCGTGGTCGGCGGTGGCGACTCCGCCGCGGCCGTGCGCGACCTGGGCCACGACGACAGCGAGTTCGGTCACATCTCCACGGGCGGCGGCGCTTCACTGGAGTATCTCGAAGGCAAAGAACTGCCGGGCATCTCGGTGCTCGAGGAAGGCAACTGACATGGCGCGCACTCCGATCATGGCCGGCAACTGGAAGATGAACCTCGACCACGTCGAGGCCACCGGGCTGGTCCAGAAACTCGCCTGGACGCTGGACGACCTCAAGTACGACCCGAGCAAGTCGCACGCGGCCGTGATCGTGCCGTTCACCGACATCCGCACCGTGCAGACCCTGGTCGAGGGCGACAAGCTGCCGCTCGCGTTCGGCGCCCAGGACGTGTCCGAGCACGCATCCGGCGCCTACACCGGCGAGGTGTCGGCCGCCATGCTGGCCAAGCTGAACGTCAGCTATGTGGTGGTCGGGCACTCCGAACGCCGCGACTACCACGGCGAGACCGACGAGTTGGTCAACTCCAAGGCCAAGGTGGTACTCGCCGCCGGCATGACCCCCATCGTCTGCGTCGGCGAGAAGCTCGACGTGCGCAAGGCGGGCGAGCAGGTGCCGTTCGTGCTGGCCCAGGTCGACAAGGTGCTGGCCGGGCTGAGCGCCGAACAGGTCGGCTCGCTGGTGATCGCGTACGAACCGGTGTGGGCGATCGGCACCGGCGAGGTGGCCACCCCCGAGGACGCCCAAGAGGTGTGCGGCGCGATCCGGGTGCGGGTGGCCGAACTGGTCGGCGCGCAGGCCGCGGAGGCCGTCCGCATCCAGTACGGCGGCTCGGCCAAGGCCAGCAACATCGTCGAGTTGATGGCCCAGCCGGACGTCGACGGCGGCCTGGTCGGCGGCGCCAGCCTGGACCCTGCCGAGTTCGCCAAGATCGTCACCTTCTACCAGCGCGCCTGAGCCGGTTCGGCCGCGGGCCGAATCGGTCGTTCAGTGCTGGTGAGTTAGGATTCACCCTGTGATTGTTGTGCCCATGTTGACCTGGCCGATTCTGACTCTGTCGATCGTCCTGATCCTCACCAGCGTCGTGCTCGCCATGTTCGTGCTGCTGCACAAGGGCCGTGGCGGCGGCATGTCCGACCTCTTCGGTGGCGGCATGTCCACGTCCATGGGCGGCTCGTCCGGTGCCGAGCGCACGCTGGACCGGCTCACGGTGATCATCGGGCTGGTCTGGCTCGCGGCCATCTTCGGCCTGCTGACGCTGTACCGGTTCTTTCCTGACTTCGGAACCCTCTGAAGCCGACTGACTTTCCCGCCCACTTCCGGGCGATCTGACAAGGAGAAACACGTGGTTGGTGGTAGCGCGATTCGGGGCAGCCGGGTCGGCGCCGGTCCGATGGGCGAAGCCGAGCGGGGCGATTCCGCTCCTAGGTTGTACGTTTCGTACTTTTGCTCGAACCGGCATGAAACCCGTCCGGCCTTCGCCGCCGACGCCGTGGTCCCCGAAACCTGGGACTGCCCGCGCTGCGGACTGCCGGCCAACCTCGACTCCGAGAACCCGCCGCCGCCGCCCAAGATCCAGCCCTACAAGACCCACCTGGCCTACGTGAAAGAGCGTCGAAGCGACGCCGAGGCGGCCGCCATTCTGACCGAGGCACTGGAGGGACTGCGCGCCCGAAGGGCCGCCGGCGAAGTCATCTACTGACCTGACACCGCCGGTCGGGATTGTAGAGACCCCGGCGAAATTCGTCATACCGGCGAATGCCGGGATCTCCTCTGCGCCTGCGTCATCCCGGCGGAATCCGTCATCCCGGCGAATGCCGGGATCTCCCCGCGCGTGGCTCGGTGGTCCGGGCGCGCCTGAGTCATCCCGGCGGAATCCCTCATCCCGGCGAATGCCGGGATCTGCCCGCCGGTTGCGTCCCTGTCGGGTCGGTTGTTCTGCTGGTCGAGCTTGTTGGGGCCCTGTGGCAGTGGGAGATCCCGGCATGCGCCGGGATGACGGGGAAGCGTGTTGATGGCGGGGGCCGGTGTCACGGGCGGATTTCGTCATCCCGGCGGATTTCGCCTGCCCGGCGGATGTCGGGATCTGCCCGCGTGTTGCGCCCCGGCCGGGTCGGTTGTCCTGCTGGTCGAGCTGGTTGAGGCCCTGTGGCAGTGGGAGATCCCGGCATTCGCCGGGATGACGGGGAAGCGTGTTGATGGCGGGGGCCGGTGTCGCCGGGCGGATGTCGTCATCCGGCCGATTTCGTCATCCCGGCGGATGCCGGGATCTCCCCGCGTGTTGCGCCCCGGCCGGGTCGGTTGTCCTGCTGGTCGAGCTGGTTGAGACCCTGTGGCGGTCGGAGATCCCGGCATTCGCCGGGATGACGGGGGCTGCCGGGATGACGAGGCCGGCCGGGATGACGGGGGCCCGCCGGCTACCAGGTGCACTCGAACCAGGGCAGGTCGTGGCCCGCGTCACGGTCGATGAACCACTTGGTGGCTTTGCGGCCGCGCACGATTCCTGCGGGAGTGTCGGAGGAACCGGTCAAGGCCTCGGCCACCGCGGCCGCCTTGTCGTCGCCGTTGGCCAGAAACCACACCTCGTGCGAGCGCTCGAGCGCCGCGATGGTGAGCGAGATGCGATCGCCCTCGCCCTTGGGTGACTCGGACAGCCCGATCACGGTCTGGGTCTGCAGGTCGAACGACGGGTGGCCCGGAAAGATGCCTGCGACGTGGCCCTCGGGGCCGATGCTCAGCAGGCAGATGTCGAAGACCACATCGCCCAGTTCCTTGGCGTAGGTCGCTGCGGCGGCATCGGCGTCGGCCACACCGTCCGCGGCCGGCATCGGATGCGTGCGGGCGGGGTCGAGCTGGAACTTGCCGGCCAGCTTGGCCAGCGCGGGTCCCGCATGCCGGGCCGGATCGTCGGTCGAGGTGAACCGTTCGTCCGTCCACCACAACTCCATGCGCCCCGGATCGGCGCCGGCCGCTTCGAGCCGGCTGGCGAAGCTGTCGTACAGGCGTTGCGCGATGCGTCCGCCGGTCAGGCACAGGTGGACGATGCGCTCGGGGTCGCTCTGGTAGCCGGCGATCTGGGTCGCCAGCATGCCCGCGGCACGTTCGACCAGTTCGTCGGGATCGGCGAATCGCAACACCTGATCGTTCACGATGCGGCCTTTGCGACGTCCCGCCGTTCGCAGCCCTTCACCAGGGTCGTCATCGCGGAGGCGAAGATGTCGTCGACGTCCAGCCGGCGCAGTTCCTCGGTGATCAGTGCGTTGATGTCGCGGCGGCGCAACGCCACCCGGCGGGCGGTCAGCCCCGGTGCCGAGAAGGTGGCCATCTTGCCGTCCTCGCGGGCGACCGTGATGTCGCCACGGGTGGTGCTCAGCGTGACGTTCGTGATGCCGATGCCCCGGCCGGCCTCGGATCGCGTCACCGGCAGGCCGAGACGGTCTTCCAGCCAGGCGGCCAGCAGCATGCTGCCGGCGTTGTCGGGAGCCCCTTCGACGTGCGCGCCGGTGATCTTGGCGGGGTACGAATCGACCGAGGAGGCCAGCAGGGCGCGCCAGGACGTCAGCCGCGTCCAGGTCAGGTCGGTGTCGCCGGGGGAGTAGTTGCGGGCCCGCCGTTCGATCGCCACCAGCGGACGCGATGAGCCCATGGCGTCGGTGATGCGCCGGATGGCGAGCTTGCCCAGCGGATCCTGCGCCGGCTTGTCGGGTGCAGCGGCCGGCCACCAGGCCACCACCGGCGAATCGGGCAGCAGCAGCGGGAGCACCACCGAGTCGCGGTGCTCGGCGAGCTCACCGTGGAAGCGCAGCGAGATGATCTCGCCCGGCACCTCTTCGCCCAGCCGGATCTCGGCGTCCACCCGATCCGCCTTCGCCTGCCCGTTGGTGACCAGAATGATCCGGGACGGGTGTTCGCGGCCGGCGTCGCGGCACGCCTCGAGCGCCTTCTCGTAGTGCCGCAGATCGGCGATCACGATCATGGTGAACACCATGGACGAGGCCACGCCGATGTTGTGCCGGGCCTTCACCAGCTGCATGTGAATACCGGTGGCGGTGGTGTCGGGAATGGTGATGATCATCGCAACCTCCTGGTGGTGCCCGCTGGGTGGGCCGCTGAGCGAGTAATCATGAGAAAGACCCTGCTAGGGCCGGCGCCAGACGAAGCCGTCGCGGGCCAGCATGGTGATACCGCTGGACGGGCCCCACGACCCGGAGGCGTAGCCCTCCGGCTGCGTGTTCTGCTCGGACCAGAAGTCGAGGATCGGGTCGAGGATCTTCCACGACAACTCGACTTCTTCGTGCTGCGGGAACAGCGGCGGGTCGCCCAGCAGCACGTCGAGAATCAGCCGTTCGTAGGCCTCGGGGCTGGATTCGGCGAACGAGGTGCCGTAGGCGAAATCCATGGTGACGTCGCGGATCTCCATCAGTGTCGCGGGCACCTTGGCGCCGAACCGCAGCGTGATGCCCTCGTCCGGCTGGATGCGCAGCACCAGCGCGTTGCTGCCCAGCGCCTCGGTGTCGGTGTGGCTGAACGGCAGGTGCGGGGCCCGGCGCAGGTTGAGCGCGATCTCGGTGACCCGGCGCGGCATCCGTTTGGCCGAGCGCAGATAGAACGGCACCCCGGCCCACCGCCGGTTGTCGATGTCGACCCGGATCGCGGCGTAGGTCTCGGTCTGCGAGCTGGGGTCGATGCCGTCCTCGTCGAGATACCCGAGCACCTGCTTGCCACCCGCCCAGCCCGCGAGGTACTGGCCGCGGGCGGTGTGCGCCGCGATGTCCTTGGGGGCGTTCGCGGCCGCCAGCACCTTGCGCTTCTCGGCCCGCAACTGGTCGGCCTCGAACGAGGTGGGCTCTTCCATGGCGGTCAGCGCCAGCAGCTGCAGCAGATGGTTCTGGATCACGTCGCGCGCCGCCCCGACACCGTCGTAGTACCCGGCCCGGCCGCCGATGCCGATGTCTTCGGCCATGGTGATCTGCACGTGATCGACGTAGTTGCGGTTCCAGATCGGTTCGAACAGCTCGTTGGCGAAGCGCAGCGCCAGCAGATTCTGCACGGTCTCTTTGCCGAGGTAGTGGTCGATGCGGAACACCGACTGGGAGTGGAACACCGACGACACCCGGCGCTCCAACTCTTCGGCGCTGGCCAGATCGTGACCGAACGGCTTCTCGATCACCACCCGGCTCCACGAGCCCTTCTGGTTGCGCTTGGCCAGGCCGTGCTTTTTCAGCATCGAGATCACCTGGTCGAACGCCTTCGGCGGGATCGACAGGTAGAAGGCGTGGTTGCCGCCGGTGCCCTGCACCTCGTCCAGTTCGTTCAGGGTCTGCTTGAGGGTCTGGAAGGACTCGTCGCTGTCGAAGGTGCCCGGCACGAACCGGATGCCCTCCAGCAACTGCTTCCAGACCTCTTCGCGAAACGGCGTGCGGGCCCGCTCCTTCACCGAGTCGTGGACGATCTTGGCGAAGTCCTGGTTCTCCCACTCCCGCCGGGCGAACCCGATCAGGCCGAAACCGGGCGGCAGCAGACCCCGGTTGGCCAGGTCGTAGATGGCCGGCATCAGCTTCTTGCGGGCCAGGTCGCCGGTGACCCCGAACAGCACCAGCGCGCACGGACCGGCGACCCGGGGCAACCGGCGATCCTGCGGGTCGCGCAGCGGGTTGACGAACTGCTTGCTCGGGGTCACCCGGCCATCGTTGCGTGGATCACGTGATGGAGGCAATTGCCTTCTCGACCGAGGCGATCAGTTCGTGCCACGAGACGATGAACTTCTGCACGCCCTCGTCCTCGAGCACCCGGAACACCTCGGGCAGGTCGACGCCGGCCGCAGCGACCTCGTCCAGCACGGCCCGGCCCTCAGCCGCCTTGCCTACGATCGACTCACCGAGTTCGCCGTGGTCGGCGAAAGCGTCCATGGTCTTCTCGGGCATGGTGTTCACCACGCCGTCGGCGATCAGATTGGTGACGTAGAGGGTGTCGGGCAGGTTGGGATCCTTGGTTCCGGTCGAGGCCCACAGCGGACGCTGCACGTTGGCGCCCTTGGCGGCCAGGGACTTGAACCGGTCGGACTCGAAGACCTCTTCATAGGCGCCGTAGGCGACCAGCGCGTTAGCGATCGCCGCCTTCGACTTCAGATCATCACGACCCAACGCGCCGAGCCGCTTGTCGATCTCGGAGTCGACCCGGGACACGAAGAACGACGCCACCGAGTGGATCGTGGAGAGGTTCTTGCCGGCTGCGTCGGCAGCCTCGAGGCCGGACAGGTAGGCGTCCATCACCTCGCGGTAGCGCTCTTCGGAGAAGATCAGCGTGACGTTGACCGAGATGCCGGCGGCGATGGTGGCTTGAATGGCGGGCAGGCCGGGCTTGGTGGCCGGAATCTTGATCAGCACGTTCTCGCGGCCGACCAGATCGTGCAGTTCGGCGGCCTGCGCGATGGTCTCGTCGGTGTCGTTGGCCAGCGTCGGTGCGACCTCGATGCTGACCCGGCCGTCGTAGCCGCCCGAGGCGCTGTACACCTGCGCGAACAGGTCGCAGGCGTTGCGCACATCGGTCGAGGCACAGTTGCTTGATCGCGTGGTCGACGTCGATGTCATCGCCCAACGACTTCAACTGCTCGGCGTAGTCGGCGCCGTTGGTCAGCGCGGCCGCGAAGATGGTCGGGTTCGTGGTCACACCCGATACCGAGTCCTCGGCGATCTTGCCGGCCAGGTTGCCGCTGGTGATGCGGGCGCGCGACAGGTCGTCCAGCCAGATGGATACTCCGGAGTCAGCCAAAACCCTCAAACGATCGTTCATTTCTCGATCCACTCCTCGCGATGCGGTGTACGGCGTGCCACGAACTCTAGTGGCGCGCCGCTCGAATGGCGTACCGTTTGGCGACCCAGCGACCCGGTGAGGGACGTGGATGAGGCCTCACCGGGTGCGGGTCGTGTGCCGCAAGCAGGTCTCGGGCTAGACTGCTCGCGATCCGGGCGACGGCGAAAGAGGGTGAACGTGCACCAGGCGGTTTCGACGGTTGACGCCGAGCCTTCGGGGTCGCTCAGCGCGTACGTGGCGCTGACCAAGCCGCGCATCATCGAGTTGCTGCTGGTCACCACCGTGCCCGCCATGTTCCTCGCCGCGGGCGGTGTGCCGCAGTGGCAGTTGGTGATCTGGACGCTGCTGGGGGGCACCTTGGCGGCCGGATCGGCCAACGTGTTCAACTCCGTGCTCGATGCCGACATCGACAGCCACATGCGCCGCACCCGACGCCGTCCGATGGTGCAGCAGCGCGTGCCGGCCGGCCGTGCGTACGTGTTCGGCGCCGTGCTCGGCGTGCTCGCCGCGGTGATTCTGGGCTTTGGCGCCAACTGGCTCTCGGCGTCGCTGGCCATGACCGCGAACGCCTACTACGTGTTCGTCTACACCATGGGGCTGAAGCGGCGCACCTCTCAGAACATCGTCTGGGGCGGCATCGCGGGCTGCTTTCCGCCCCTGATCGGCTGGACGGCCGTCACCGGCGGCATCGCGTGGACGCCGCTTGTGCTGTTCGCCATCGTGTTCTTCTGGACGCCGCCGCACACCTGGGCGCTGGCGTTTCGCTACAAAGAGGACTACAAGCAGGCGCACGTGCCGATGCTGCCCGTGGTGATGGAGCCGCCGGCGGTGGCGTGGCGCATCGTGATCTACACCGTGATCACCGTCGCGGTCAGCCTGGTGTTGTGGCCGGTGGCGCGTACCGGCTGGCTCTACCCGGCGGTGGCGCTGCTGTCAGGTGCGGTGATGATCGTCGAGTCGGTGCAGCTGCTGCGGCGGGCCCGGGCCGGGTTGACCGAGGCGGCGCTCAAGCCGATGCGGCTGTTCCACCTGAGCAACAGCTATCTGGCTGTGGTGTTTCTGGCCGCGGCGGTCGACCCGCTGGTGTTCTGAGCCTGCACCCCACCGCCGGGGCGACGGACGCTGAACCACAACTGCGCGACCGTCACCGTGTAGAGGGTGGTGCCGATCATGTGCGCCAGCACGAGCGCCTCGGGCAGATGCAGCAGGTACTGGGTGTAGCCGATCGCGCCCTGCACCGCGGCCACCCCCAGCACCGTCAGTGCCGCGCGGCGCAGCGTCGGCAGTTCACGGGCGACCACCGCAAGCACCACGGTGGCCGCCACGCTCGCCCACATCGAGAGTGAGTGCAGCCGGGCCACGTCGGCCATGTTGAACCCGTTGCGGGTGACCGCCCCGTCGCCGGCGTGCGGACCGGAGCCGCTGGTCACGGTGCCGAGGTACATCATCACCATGGACGCCCAGAACACCACCTGAGTGAGCAGCCAGGGTAGCTGCGGCACCGGCGCCGCGACCCGGCCGAGGACGTCGTGAACGATCCGCGCGCAGACCACGATCAGACCGACCGACAGCACCATGTGCAGCCCGACCACCCACGGGTTGAGCTGGGCGAGCACCGACAGCCCGCCGACCACGGCCTGGGCGATGATGCCGAGTCCCACGGCGAAGGCGAGCCGGCGGACCAGCGGAGCCTGCCGACCCTCCCGGACGGCCCTGCGAGCCGACAGGTAGGTGCCGAGGGCGATGATGATCAGCACGAAGGTGAGCAGCCGGTTGCCGAACTCGATGAAGGCGTGGAAGGGCGCCTCGGGGTGCGGCACGAACGAGCCGGGGTCGCACTGCGGCCACGTCGAGCAGCCCAGCCCCGACCCGGTCAACCGCACCAGTGCGCCCGTCCAGACGATCACCATGTTGGCGATCAGATTGGCCAGCGACCAGCGACGCAGCGCCCGGGGGCCGTTCAGGATGTCCATCGAAAGTACCTTCGTGCGAGCAGGGTGAGGACGGCGGCCCAGGTGGCCAGGATCAGCAGGGGGAGCGGGGCGCCCACTCCGGACGCGGCGGCGCGCAGCAGCGAGCCGAGCGCGGCCGTTGGCAGCACGGGCGGCTGGTCGAGCAGCAGCCCGCCGAGCACGAGGCCGACCAGGTAGATCAGGTTGGCCAGGGCGAGGGTGACCTCGGCCTTGAGGGTGCCGGCCAGCAGCAGGCCGAGGCCGGCGAACGCGGCGATCCCCAGGCCGACGCCCAGCGCGGCGGACGCGAGGCCGGCGGCGCCCCAGATCGGCCGCCAGCCCAGGGCCAGGGCGACCGCGCTCAGCAGCACCGACTGGATCGCGACCAGCGCGCAGGCCGTCAGGGCCTTGCCGGCGATCAGGTCGGCCCGGGTGAGGGGGGTGGCCACCAGCCTTTCCAACACCCCGTAGCGGCGTTCGTAGCCGGTCGCGACCGCAAGCGAGGTGAAGGCCGTCGACCAGGTGGCAACGGCGATCACGGACGACGGGAAGGTGCGCGGGTCGACGCCGACATTGGCGCCCCAGAGCAGGCCGACGACCAGGAGCCCCAGCGGAATCACGAAGGCGAGTAGCAGCTGTTCGCCGTTGCGCAGCAGCAGGCGTAGCTCGAGGTTGGCGTACCGCACCACCCGGCTTCCATTCATGCCGCACCGCCGGTGTGCCGCAGGAACACGTCCTCCAGCGAGGCATGCGCGGTCAGTTCCGGGACGGTGCCGCAGATCCGCACACGGCCGGCGTCCATGATCCACACCCGGTCGGCGAGCCGGGCGGCTTCGTCCATGTCGTGGGTGGTCAGCAGCACCGACACCCCGGAACTGCGCAACCCCTCGATCACCGTCCAGGTGCGGCGGCGGGCGTGCGGGTCCATGCCGGCGGTCGGTTCGTCCAGCAGGACCAGTTCGGGGCGTCCGATCAGCGCGCCGGCCAGGTTGACCGCCTGCTGCTCGCCACCGGAGAGCCGGCGGTAGGGGCGGTGCAGCAGCGGGGCCAGGGCGAGGGCGTCCACGAGTTCGTGCACCGGGACGGGGTCGGGGTACAACGAGGCGAGATAGCGCAGCATCTCGCCGGGCCGGGCCGCCGACCAGGCGCCGACCGACTGGGGCATCAACCCGACCCGGTCGTTGGCCGACCCCGGCGGCCCACCCAGCACCCGGACGCTGCCGGCGTCCGGTGCCAGCATGCCGGTGACGCAGCGGATGGCGGTGGTCTTGCCCGCACCGTTGGGGCCGAGCAGAGCGGTGATCTCGCCCGCGGCCGCCGTCCAGCTGAGGCCGTCCAGCACCCGGGTGCCGCCCAGGGTGAGGGTCACCTCGCTCAGCTCGAGGGCGGGCGAAGAGGTCACCGGCTCAGCATAGATCGACCGGCCGGCTGCTAGACGTCGTAGGTGTCGCGCTGGATTCCGACCATCACGGCGCGCACGTTGGCCACGCTGGAGGCGATGGCCGGCGGCAGGTCCTCGTCATCGTCGAGCAGTTCGACCTCGACTGCCGTGCCGTGCGGCAGTTCCGGCTCGGGGACGATCTCGAAGTCGGCCTTGGTGAGCATCTCGCGGTCGATCAGCATGCCGTAGAACGAACGCCACACCATCACGCACATCGCGACGAAGAACAAGGCGGCCAGACCCCAGGTGAGCGCGTGACTGCCCTGGGCGTTCAGGCTCACCGCCAGCTCCACCGCCAGCAGGCCGAACAGGGTGGTGAACTTGATCACCGGGTTGAGCGCCACCGAACTGGTGTCCTTGTAGGGGTCGCCGACGGTGTCGCCGATCACGACGGCGTCGTGCAGGTCGGTGCCCTTGGCTGCCAGATCGGTCTCGACGATCTTCTTGGCGTTGTCCCAGGCGCCGCCCGCATTAGCCATGAAGATCGCCTGGTACAGCCCGAAGATCGCGATCGAGACCAGGTAGCCGATGAAGAAGTAGGGCTCGATGAACGCGAACGACAAGGCGGCGAAGAAGATGCCCAAGAAGATGTTCAGCATGCCCTTCTGGGCGTATTGGGTGCAGATCTCGACCACCTTGCGCGAATCTTCGACCGAAGCCCGCTCGACCGAATCGACGTTGATCGACGACTTGATGAACTCGACCGCCCGGAACGAGCCGGTGGTGACGGCCTGGATGGACGCTCCGGTGAACCAGTAGATGATCGCGCCACCGGTGATCAGGCCGAGCAGGAACGGCGCGTGCAGCAGTGACAACTTGTCGAGGTTCTCGGTCATGCCGTTGGTCAGGCCCATGATGATCGAGAAGATCATCGTGGTGGCACCGACCACCGCGGTGCCGATCAGCACCGGCTTGGCGGTCGCCTTGAACGTGTTGCCGGCACCGTCGTTCTCTTCCAGCAGGGCCTTGGCCCGGTCCCACTTGACCTCGACGCCGTACTCGTCACGGATTTCGGCCTCGACGCCGGGAATGTCCTCGATCATGCTCAGCTCGTACACCGACTGGGCGTTGTCGGTGACCGGGCCGTAGCTGTCGACCGCGATGGTGACTGGGCCCATGCCCAGAAAGCCGAACGCGACCAGACCGAACGCGAACACCGCGGGGGCGACCATCAGCGCGGCGACGCCGAGCCCCGAGATCAGGAACGCGGCCGCCATCAGGGCGATGATCGACATGCCGATCCAGAAGGCGCTGAAGTTGCCGGCCACCAGGCCGGAGAGAATGTTCAGCGACGGCCCGCCCTGGTTGGAGCTCTTGACCACCTCTTCGGTGTGCACCGAACTGGTCGAGGTGAACACCTTGACCAACTCGGGAATCAGTGCGCCGGCCAGCGTGCCGCAGCTGATGATCGTGGACAGCTTCCACCACAGGGTGCCGTCGCCGAGATCGGCGATCAGCAGGTACGAGGTGAAGTAGGTGGCAGCGATCGAGACCACCGAGGTGATCCAGACCAGATTGGTCAGCGGACGCTCGAAGTCCATCGTTTTCAGGTTGCGGTACTTGGCCCGGGTGATCACCGAGTTGACCTCGTACGAGGCGGCCGAGGCCAGCACCATGATGGCGCGGACGAAGAAGATCCAGCACAGCAGCTGGGCCTGCACGATCGGGTCGTGCACCGCCAGCACGATGAAGGTGACCAGTGCGACGCCGGTGACGCCGTAGGTCTCGAAGCCGTCGGCGGACGGGCCGACCGAGTCGCCGGCGTTGTCACCGGCGCAGTCGGCGATCACGCCGGGGTTGCGCGCGTCGTCCTCTTTGATCTTGAAAACGATCTTCATCAGGTCGGAGCCGATGTCGGCGATCTTGGTGAAGATGCCGCCGGCGATGCGCAGCGCGGACGCTCCGAGCGACTCGCCGATCGCGAAGCCGATGAAGCAGGATCCGGCGATCTCAGCCGGCAGGAACAGCAGGATCGACAGCATCATGAACAACTCGATGCTGATCAGCACCATGCCGATGCTCATGCCCGACTTGAGCGGGATCTGGTGCAGCGGCAGCGCGCGCCCGCCCAGAGCGGCGAAGGCGGTGCGGCTGTTGGCGTAGGTGTTCAGCCGGATGCCGAACCAGGCGATCGCATACGAACCGGCCATGCCGAGAATGCTGAACGCCAGCACGATGCCGACCCGGTCCCAGCCCAGGTTGGCCAGGAACTTGAAGTAGACGAAGATCACCGCGCCGATGAACGCCCACAGCACCAGCAGGAACTTGCCCTGCTGGATCAGGTACGCCTTGCAGGTCTCGTAGATCAGCTCCGAGATCTCGCGCATCGACTTGTGCACGGGCAGGTTCTTCACCTGCAAGAAGCGGACGATGCCGAACGCGAGCCCGGCGAGCGTGATCAGCAGGCCGAATCCGAGAAGCTGCTTGCCGCTCAGCACGCCGAGGAACGTGACCGCGTTCAGGTCGGGCAGGGTCAGGTTCGCTTCGCCGCCGCCGGCCTGCGGCGGGGGAGCGGTCGCGCTGCCGGAACAGCCGGCCAGGCCCACCGCCAGTGCGGCGGCGAGCAGGGCGGCGGCGGCACGCGGCCGCCTACGAAGTGGTTGTGCTGCGGTGATCACGGATGAGTCCTCGCCGGGTGTGTGCTGCGGCCGCCGTGGCCGCATCATCGACCAACCTACTACCGCGCGTCGTAGAGCCGGGCACGATTATTGGTACTGGTCACTAATCGATCCTGACCGTCTCGGATAATGGTCCCGGTGGCTCTCATAACGGCCCGGACCTCTCATCATCTGGCCCAACGTCCGTCGTGCCGGTGGGCGTGCGTCGTGCCGGTGGGCGTGCGTCGTGCCGGTGGGCGTCCGTCGTGCCGGTCGGCGTCCGTCGTGCCGGTGGGCGTCCGTCGTGCCGGTGGGCGTCCGTCGTGCCGGTGGGCGTCCGTCGTCCCGGTGGGCGTCCGTCGTCCCGGTGGGCGTCCGTCGTGCCGGTGGGCGTGCGTCGTCCCGGTCGGCGTCCGTCGTCCCGGTCGGCGTCCGTCATCCCGGTCGGCGTCCGTCATCCCGGCGAATGCCGGGATCTCCGACCCTAGGTTCGACAAGTCGACCAACGAGACCTGGGGTGCCGCGGAGCGGGGGTGCACCCCGTCCCGCCCTTCCTGGTGTCGAGCGTCACGACCGGCTCGGGCGCCGGCTCTGGTGTCGGGGTTGAACCGGTCAGCTGGGCGGCCAGTCAGGTAGATCGTCGGCAGTATGCCGACCGGGCTGATCAGGCTGAGCGCGAGCGCCCACACCGTTTGGAGCCCCTGACCTCCTCCTTGGGACGGTGCGCCAAGTCAGCCAGCGCACACTGACAGCGAGTTGCGCGGCAGACGCTCGTGGAATTACGTCCGATTCTGACCGCACGTCGCCTCGCCAGGCGGCGACCCTCCCGAATCGGACGTAATCTCGCGAGCCGGTCGCGCTATGTTTCGCCCCCGGCGTCCGCGGACAGCCGGGCCAACACCCGCTTGATCAGCTCGTCCGTTCACTCCCCGGTCATCACCGAGCCCGATCGGCTCCGCAAGCTCCGCCGATCAGTTCGCAAACGGCCGACCTACCCGGACGGGTGCACCCCCGCACCGCTTCACAGTTGCGGTCGCTCCGACGCGCGTAGATCCCGGCGTTCGCCGGGATGACGGGGACGCCGCACCTGAGATCCCGGCGTTCGCCGGGATGACGGGGGACGCCGGGATGACATGGAGCGCTTCACTTGAGATCCCGGCGTTCGCCGGGATGACGGCCTTCGCCGGGATGACGGGGACGCCGGGATGACGGGCCTTCCGCCGGGATGACGGGGACGCCGGGATGACGGGCCTTCCGCCGGGATGACGGGGACGCCGGGATGACGGGCCTTCCGCCGGGATGACGAGGACGCCGGGATGACGGGAATGTCCCGGGCGTATCACCGTCCAAGACGCCGGAGGAAAGATTGACCCGAGGTAAGGGTGAGCTAACCCTAAGGAGTCTTGCGACGCCGAATCTTTCGGCAACAATGGGCTTGTGAAAACGGACGCGACCCGAACCCATGGCGCCCCGGCACCATTGGCCGAGTCGGAGGCGTCCACTCGCGCCCGGGTTGCCCGCTCAATCCTGCAGCACGGGCCGTCCACCGCCTCCGAACTGGCCGAGCGGCTGCACCTGACCCCGGCAGCAGTTCGCCGGCACCTGTCCGTGCTGACCTCGGCCGGCCACCTGATCTCGCGCGAACAGCGTGTCTACGGCGCCCGCGGCCGCGGCCGTCCGGCCATGGTGTTCGCGCTCACCGACGCTGGACGAGCGGAGTTTCCGCACGCCTACGACGCCCTGGCCATCGACGCCCTCACGTTTCTGCGCGAGGCCATCGGCGAGCAGGGCGTCGAGCGCTTCGCGGCCGACTTCGTGGCGGGCGTCGAGAAGCGCTTCCACGAGTTGCGGGGGGAATACGACCACCCCGTCGACGCGTTGGTCAGGGCGTTGAACGATGCCGGCTACGTGGCCTCGGTGCATCCGGTGGCCACCGGCAAGCAGCTGTGCCAGCATCATTGCCCGGTCGCCCTGGTGGCGGCCGAGTTCCCTGAGTTGTGCGAGGCCGAAACCAAGGTCTTCGCCCGACTCCTCGACAGCCACGTCCAGCGGCTGGCGACCATCGCCCACGGTGACGGGGTGTGCACCACCCACGTGCCGCGTCCGGTCCGACCCGCCGACCATCCGAACAGAGAGGCCGCCTCATGACGACCACAGCACCCCAGGCCCCCGGCCTGGGCGCCACCCAGGAAGAGCATCTGGACGCACTCGGCAAGTACCAGTGGGGTTGGCACGACGCCGACACCGCCGGCGCCACCGCGCAGCGCGGCCTGAGCGAAGCCGTCGTCCGCAACATCTCGGCGTTGAAGAGCGAGCCGGAATGGATGCTGGCCAGCCGGCTCAAGGGGCTGAAGCTGTTCGGCCGCAAGCCGATGCCCACCTGGGGCGCCGATCTCAGCGAGATCGACTTCGACAACATCAAGTACTTCGTGCGCTCCACCGAGAAGCAGGCGACCAGCTGGGAGGACCTGCCCGACGACATCAAGAACACCTATGACCGGCTCGGCATCCCCGAGGCCGAGAAGGCCCGGCTGGTGGCCGGAGTCGCGGCGCAGTACGAGTCCGAGGTGGTCTACCACAAGATCAACGAAGAGCTCGAGCGGCAGGGCGTCATCTTTCTCGACACCGACACCGCGCTCAAAGAGCATCCGGAGTTGTTCCGGGAGTACTACGCCACGGTGATCCCGGTCGGCGACAACAAGTTCGCCGCGCTGAACTCGGCGGTGTGGTCGGGCGGGTCGTTCATCTACGTACCCAAGGGCGTCAACGTGACGATCCCGCTGCAGGCCTACTTTCGCATCAACACCGAGAACATGGGCCAGTTCGAGCGCACCCTGATCATTGCCGACGAAGGCAGCCACGTGCACTACGTCGAGGGCTGCACCGCCCCGATCTACAGCTCGGACTCGCTGCACAGCGCGGTGGTCGAGATCATCGTCAAGAAGAACGCCCGGGTGCGCTACACGACCATTCAGAACTGGTCCACCAACGTGTACAACCTGGTCACCAAGCGCGCCACCTGCGACGAGGGCGCGACCATGGAGTGGATCGACGGCAACATCGGTAGCAAGGTCACCATGAAGTACCCGGCCGTCTACCTGATGGGCGAGCACTCCCGCGGCGAGACCCTGTCGATCGCCTTCGCCGGCGAGGGCCAGCACCAGGACGCCGGCTCGAAGATGGTGCACTGCGCGCCGCACACCTCCAGCTCGATCATCAGCAAGTCGGTCGCCCGAGGCGGCGGACGGTCCTCGTACCGCGGCCTGCTGCAGGTGCAGGAGGGTGCCCACCACTCGGCGTCCTCGGTCAAGTGCGACGCGCTGCTGGTCGACACGATCAGCCGCTCCGACACCTACCCCTACGTGGACGTCCGCGAGGACGACGTGTCGCTGGCCCACGAGGCCACGGTCTCGAAGGTGAGCGACGACCAGCTGTTCTACCTGCGCCAGCGCGGCATGGGCGAGGACGAGGCGATGGCGATGATCGTCCGCGGCTTCGTCGAGCCGATCGCCCGCGAACTGCCGATGGAATACGCCCTCGAACTCAACCGATTGATCGAACTGCAGATGGAAGGAGCCGTCGGCTGATGGCCGCACCCGTCATTGAGGCCGTCGAGGCCATCGAGTCGCACCTTCACCCGACGCCGTCCTTCGCCGTCGACGATCACCCCTACCCCAACGGACGGGAGGAGATCTGGCGGTTCAGCCCGCTGCGGGCGATGCGTCCGCTGCTGACCGACGAGCCCAGCGATGCCCACCTGCAGTGGACCGAGAGCTTTCCCGAGGGCGTGAGCACGCACGTGGTGAGCCCCACCGAGGCCAAGCTGCTGGTGGCCGAGGCGCCGATCGACCGGGTCTCGGCCCTGGCCGCGGCCCGCTCCGGCGGCGCACAGGTGGTCGAGGTGGCGGCCGGCGCCGAGCTGACCGAGCCGGTGAGCATCACGCTGACCGGCACCGGCGCACACGTCTGGGGTCACGTGATCTTCAAGGTCGGGGCCAACTCGACCTCGACGATCCTGCTGCGCCACGAGGGCTCGGCCAGCTACGCCACCAAGGTGGACGTGCTGGTCGGCGACGGCGCCCGGGTCAACTTCGTCTCGATCCAGGACTGGGCCGACGACGCGCTGCACGGCGGTCATCACAGCGTGCTGGTCGGCCGTGACGCCTCCGTGCGCACCGTCACGGTCAGCCTGGGCGGCAAGGTCGTCCGACTCGCCGAGACGGCCAGGTTCGCCGGCCCCGGCGGCTCGCTTGAGCAGTTCGGCCTCTACTTCGTGGACGCCGGCCAGCACATCGAGCATCGGCTGTTCGTCGACCACAACGCCCCCCACACCCACAGCAACGTCGACTACCGCGGCGCGCTGCAGGGCGAGGGCGCGCGCTCGGTGTGGATCGGCGACGTGCTGATCCGCAAGATCGCCGAGGGCATCTCGACCTTCGAGTCGAACAAGAACCTGGTGCTCACCGACGGCTGCCGGGCCGACTCGGTGCCCAATCTCGAGATCGAGACCGGTGAGATCGAGGGTGCCGGGCACAGCTCGACCACCGGACGTTTCGACGACGAGCAGCTGTTCTACCTGCGTTCGCGGGGCATCAGCGAGGCCGAGGCACGGCGCCTGGTGGTGCGCGGCTTCTTCGCCGACATCATCCGCCGGATCGGTGTGCCCGAGGTGGAAGAGCACATGCTCGCGGCCGTGGAGCGTGAGCTGTCGGTCACCATGGGTGCCTACGCATGACGTTTCGGCATGCCGCGACGCTGGGTGAGCTTCCGCTCGGCGCCTCCATTCCGGTCGACCTCGGCGGCGACGCCGAGGTGGCCGTGGTGCACACCGACGAGGGCGTCTTCGCCATTCGTGACGTCTGCAGCCACGCCGAGGTGCCGCTCAGCGAGGGCGAGGTGGACGGCTGCACGATCGAGTGCACCATGCACGGCTCCCGCTTCGACCTGCGCACCGGCGAGCCGCTCGAACTACCCGCCACCCAGCCCGTCCCGGTCTACCCGGTGCGGCTGGACGGCACCGACATCTACGTCGACATCGACAACCCGATCAACCAGGAGAACTGAACCGCATGTCCACTTTGACCATCGACGACCTGCGGGTCGAGGTCGCCACCGAGACCGGTCCCAAAGAGATCCTCAAGGGCGTCAACCTGACGGTGAGTTCCGGTGAGGTGCACGCGATCATGGGCCCCAACGGCTCCGGCAAGTCCACCCTGGCCTACGCCATCGCCGGCCACCCCAAGTACACCGTCACCGGCGGATCGGTGACGCTGGACGGCGTCGAGTTGACCAAGCTGACCGTGGACGAGCGCGCCCGGGCCGGGTTGTTCCTGGCCATGCAGTACCCGATCGAGGTGCCGGGTGTGTCCGTGGCCAACTTTCTGCGCACCGCCAAGACCGCGCTGAGCGGCGAGGCGCCCAAGGTGCGCACCTGGGTCAAGGAGGTCAACGCTGCGCTCGACCGGCTCGGTCTCGACCCGGCCTTCTCGGCCCGCTCCCTCAACGAGGGCTTCTCCGGCGGCGAGAAGAAGCGCAACGAGATCGTCCAGCTCGAACTGCTCAACCCCAAGTTCGCGATTCTGGACGAGACCGACTCCGGCCTCGACATCGACGCGCTGCGCATCGTCTCCGAGGGGGTCAATCGGTTCGCCGCCCAGGGCGATCGCGGGGTGCTGCTGATCACCCATTACACGCGCATCCTGAACTACATCAAGCCCGACTTCGTCCACGTGTTCGTCGACGGCCGGATCGCCGAGGAGGGCGGCCCCGAGCTGGCCGAGAACCTCGAGATCGAAGGCTACGAGCGCTTCGTCAAGGCCGCCGCCGCGAGCTGAGCACGGGCGCCCGCCGTCCAACTGATCGGAGATCCGTGAGCTACGACGTCGAACTGATTCGCTCGGACTTCCCCATTCTGAGCCGTCGGGTGGGGGACTACCCGTTGGCCTACCTCGATTCGGCGAACACCTCGCAGAAGCCGCAGGTGGTCATCGACGCGATGGTCGACCACTACGAGCGGCACAACGCCAACGTGGCGCGCGCCATGCACATGCTGGGCGCCGAGGCGTCCGCCGCGTACGACGCCGGCCGTGAGAAGGTGGCCGGCTTCATCGGCGCGAACCGCACCGAAGAGGTGGTGTTCACCAAGAACGCCTCCGAGGCGCTCAACCTGGCCGCCCACTCGCTCGGCGCCACGCTGAAGCCGGGCGACGAGGTGGTGATCTCGGTGATGGAGCACCACAGCAACATCGTGCCGTGGCAGCTGCTGTGCGCCCGCACCGGCGCCACCTTGCGTTGGTTCGACATCACCGACGAGGGCCGGCTTGACCTGGCCAAGGCGGCGGCGGAGCAGTTGATCAACAGCAACACCAGGATCGTGTCGCTGACCTGGGTGAGCAACGTGCTGGGCACCGTCAACCCGATCGCCGAGATCGCCGCGCAGGCGCATGCCGTCGGTGCGGTGATGGTGGTGGACGGCTCGCAGGCGGTGCCGCAGCTGACCACGTCCGTGACCGGGCTGGGTGCCGACCTGGTGGCCTTCACCGGTCACAAGATGGTCGGCCCGACCGGCATCGGCGCGCTGTGGGGGCGCTACGACCTGCTCGCGGAGCTGCCGCCGTTCCTGGGCGGCGGCGAGATGATCGAGATCGTGAAGATGGGCGGGTCGACCTTCGCGCCCCCGCCGTACCGGTTCGAGGCGGGCACTCCGCCGATCGCCCAGGCGGTCGGGCTGGGCGCCGCCGCCGACTATCTGGGTGAGCTGGGCATGGCGGACGTGGCGGCGCACGAGGCCGCCATCACGTCCTACGCGTTGCGCGTGTTGCAGCAGCTGGACGGCCTGCGGGTGCTGGGCACCACCTCCGTGGGCCCCGAGGGCCGCGGCGGTGCGGTGTCGTTCACTCTGGCCACCCGCGACGGGCTCGACATCCACCCGCACGACGTGATGACCTTTCTGGATTCGCGCGGGGTTGCGGTGCGCGGCGGGCATCACTGCGCCCGTCCGCTGCATGAACGGCTGGGCATCACCGCCTCCACCCGGGCATCGTTCTACCTGTACACCCTGGAGCGCGAGATCGATCAGCTGGTCGAGGCGCTCAACTACACCAGGGACTTCTTCGGGAGGGCGGCATGAGCGTCGAGGCGATGTACGCCGAAATCATCTTGGACCACTACCGCGAGAAGCATCACAGCGGGTTGCGCGAGCCCTACGGTGCGCAGGTGCAGCACGTGAACCCGACCTGCGGCGACGAGGTGATGCTGCGGGTGGCGCTGAGCGGCGACCGAGTCGCGGACGTGTCCTACGAAGGCGTCGGTTGTTCGATCTCGCAGGCGTCCACGTCGGTGATGACCGATCTGGTCATCGGACGCACCGTCGATGAGGCCCTGGCGTTGCATGAGGAGTTCACCCGGCTGATGCACGGTCGCGGCGAGATCGAGCCCGACGAGGACCGGCTGGAGGACGCCATCGCGTTCGCCGGAGTGGCCAAGTTTCCCGCCCGGGTGAAGTGCGCACTGCTGGGCTGGTCGGCGTTCAAGGACGCCGCTGCGCTGGCGTTGGCGGCCGACGCCGCCGAATCTATGAAGGAGTCCCGATGAGTGAAACCCGGCCGTCCGACCTGGTGAACGACACCTTTCCGGACAGCATCGCGCCACCCACGGCGCGTCCGAGCATCGACGATCTGACCGAGGCGATGCGCGACGTGGTCGATCCCGAGCTGATGGTGAACGTGGTCGACCTGGGGCTGGTGTACGGCATCCATCTCGACGACGACAACAACTGCACGATCGACATGACCTTGACCTCGCCGACCTGCCCGCTGACCGACCGGCTCGAGTTCGACACCGAGATGGCGCTGGACGGGCTGGTGAACTCGGTGGCGATCAACTGGGTGTGGTTGCCGCCGTGGACCCTGGACAACATCACCGAGGACGGCCGCGAGCAGCTTCGGGCGATCGGCTACAACGTCTGAGGCGACGAGCCGCGTACCACCGCGGCGACCCGGCGCCGGGTGCGTTGCGTCGTGGCATCCACGGCTGCACGCAGTTCGCGCAGCCGCACGTTGCGGCGTCTGGTCCAGTAGTTGCGCAGGTACTCGTACCGGTTGACACCGGTGTCGGCGAGCCGCACCGGCGACGTGGGCAGGGCCGCGAGAAATCTGGCCGCCGCCGGATCGGTGGGCCGGGGAGTCTGCGCAGTCACCGCGACCCGGTTCTCCTGCCAGAAGCGCAGGGTGTGGCGGGACAGCCCCAGCCCGTCGGTGAGTTTCCGGGTCCACAGGTCCTAGGCGTCGGGTTGGATCGGCAGGCCGACGACGGTCGGGTCGATGCCGGCGAGGAGCAGTCCGCCCGCGGTGCGTAGGCACTTCTCGCACCGGCCGCAGTTCACCCGGCCGGTGCCGTCGTGCCGGCCCACCTGATCTCGCCGACGTCCGAAGCCTGGGACGCGCCGAAGGTCACGGCAGGCCAGAATGAACCTCGTGAGCACCACTCCGCGCCTGGTCGTCGACGTCGACGTGCTGCAGGCCAACATCGAGCGAGCCGCCGAGTCGGCACGCACCCGTGGGCTCGCGCTGCGACCGCACGTGAAGACCCACAAGTCCCCCGACCTTGCCCGGCTGCAGCTCGCTGCCGGCGCGTCCGGCCTCACCGTGGCCACCATCGGTGAGGCGGAGGTGTTCGCCGCCGCCGGGTTCGACGACCTCTTCATCGCCTACCCGCTGTGGACCGACGACGCGGCCGTGGCGCGGCTGCAGCGGCTGGCCGCCCAGGTCCGGCTGGCTATCGGGTGCGACTCGGTGCAGTCGGTCGCCGAGCTGCCGAGCGGGGTGGCGGAGCTCATGATCGAGCTGGATTCAGGACATCACCGCAGCGGCATCGCAGCCGGGACGGCCGGCGAGCTGGCGGCCCGGTTGCTGGCTTCCGGTCAGGTGGTCCGCGGCGTGTTCACTTTTCCCGGGCACAGCTACGCCCCCGGTGCGGCCGCAGAGGTCGCGGTCGACGAGGCGTCCGCACTGCTCGACGCGGCGGACGGGCTGCGCAGCGCGGGCGTGCCGGACCCGCTGCTGAGCGGCGGCTCGACCCCGAGCCTGGCCTTCGCCGACGACCGGCTCAGCGAGTACCGGCCGGGCGTGTACGTGTTCAACGATGCCCAGCAGTGGGAACTCGGCACCTGCACGCCCGAGCAGATCGCGCTGACCTGCCATGCGCGGGTGGTCAGCCGGCACGCCGACCGGGTGGTGCTCGATGCCGGCAGCAAGGTGCTGGGCGCCGACCGGGCACTCTACGCCACCGGCGCCGGACGGCTGCTGGACGATCCGGACGCCCGCATCGTCCAGCTCTCGGAGCATCACGCCGTGGTCACCGCACCCGTGCTGCCGGCGCTGGGCAGCATCGTCCGGGTGGTGCCGAACCACGTCTGCAACGCGGTCAACCTGGCCGATCGGCTGCACCTGGTCGACCCGGACGGTAGCCGTGCGGGCAGCTGGGTGGTCGCCGCCCGTGGACGAAATTCCTAGTGCTCGGCCATCGGCCTTCGCGGTCAACAGATGACCCGGTATGCCTGTCTCCTGGGCCTGGCGAGGCATCCGAGTGGACGCCGCCCGCCACGTTGATGGCGGCAGCGGCAGCCTGCCCGCGCCCGGACGGGTGAGAAGCCGGCCGGACGGTGTGGAATAGAGTTCGCCGCGTGGACGAGGTGCGCTGGCTGACCCAGGACGAGCTGCTGCTGTGGCAGTTGTTCATTCTGGCCCAGCACGATCTCGAACGGGTCATCTCGGCCGACCTGGCCTGCAGTCAGCTCTCGCACGCCGACTACGCCGTGCTGGTGGCGCTCAGCGGCGGTGACGCCGACGGCATCCGGGTCGGCCGGTTGCGCGACTGGATCGGCTGGGAGAGCAGTCGGCTGGCCCATCAACTGCGCCGCATGGAGCAGCGCGGGCTGGTGGTGCGCCGGCCGGCCACCGACGATGCGCGGGGCACCCTGGTCACCATCACCGACGAGGGCCGCGAGCGCATCGTGGCCGCCGCCCCGGGGCATGTGGCCACGGTGCGGGCCAACTTCATCGAGCTGATGAGTCCCCAAGAGCGTGCGGTACTGACCCACGTCTTCGAGCGAGTCACCCGCTGCATCAGTCCCGATCGGCAGGGGCTGAGCGGCGACTCCTGAGCCGGCGATGCACCGAGCGGGCCATGCGCCCTCCCGGCGACGGGCGCCGGCCCAGCGGCAGGGCGCCGTTCGATTCTGAGCCGCGATGCCCGGCCGGTAGAGTGGTCCCTCGTGCTGGTTGCGAGAGAAGTCGAAGTCCGGGCGGGCGCGCGGCTGTTGCTGTCGCCGGTCTCGTTTCAGGTTTCCCCCGGCGACAAGGTGGGATTGGTCGGACGCAACGGGGCAGGCAAGACCACGCTGACCAAGATCCTGGCCGGTGAAGGGCTGCCCGCCGCCGGGCAGATCACCCGGCAGGGTCAGATCGGCTACCTGCCGCAGGATCCGCGCACCGGCGACCTGGACACCCTGGCCAAGGATCGCATCCTGTCGGCACGTGGGCTCGATTCGGTGCTTCGGCGGCTGACCCGCTACTCGGTCGAGATGGCCACCGAAACCGGCGACGCACAAGAGCGGGCGATGGCGTCCTATGCCCGCGCAGAGGCCGAACTGGCCGCGGCCGGCGGGTATGCGGCCGAATCGGAGGCGGCCCGGATAGCGGCCAACCTCGGCCTGCCCGACCGGGTGCTCGGCCAGCCGCTGCGCACCCTGTCCGGCGGCCAGCGGCGGCGCGTCGAACTGGCCCGCATTCTGTTCTCGGGGGCCGACAACCTGCTGTTGGACGAGCCGACCAACCACCTGGACGCCGATTCGATCGTCTGGCTGCGCGACTTTCTGAAGTCGTACCCGGGCGGGGTGATCCTGATCTCGCACGATGTCGGGTTGCTGGACGCCATCGTCACCAAGGTCTTCCACCTGGACGCCAACCGCACCGAGCTCGACCAGTACGCAATGGACTGGAAGCGCTACCTGCTGCAACGCGAGACCGACGAGAAGCGGCGCCGGCGCGAACGGCACAACGCCCAACGCAAGGCCGACCAACTGCTCGCCCAGGCCGACAAGATGCGGGCCAAGGCCACCAAGGCGACGGCCGCGCAGAACATGGCGAAACGGGCGGAGCGGTTGCTGGCCTCGGTCGAGGGCGAACGCACCGCCGATCGGGTGGCCAAGATCCGGTTCCCCACGCCGGCACCGTGCGGCAAGGTGCCGCTGCGGGCGTCCGACCTGTCGAAGAGCTACGGGTCGCTCGAAGTGTTCACCGATGTCACGCTGGCGATCGACAAGGGTTCACGGGTGGTGATCCTGGGCCTGAACGGTGCCGGCAAGACCACCCTGCTGCGCATCCTGGCGGGCATCGAGCCGTCCGACACCGGCGAGGTGCAGCCGGGTCACGGTCTGCGGCTGGGTTACTACGCGCAGGAGCACGAGACCCTGGACGTGTCGCGCAGCGTGCTCGAGAACATGATGACCGGCGCGCCCGACGACATGTCGCCGACCGACGCGCGCAAGATCCTGGGGTCGTTCCTGTTCACCGGTGACGATGTCGACAAGCCGGCCAGGGTGCTCTCCGGTGGCGAGAAGACCCGGCTGGCCCTGGCGATGCTGGTGGTCAGCGCGGCCAACGTGCTGCTGCTGGACGAGCCGACCAACAACCTCGACCCGGCGTCCCGGGCCGAGGTGCTGGCGGCCATCCACTCGTTCGCGGGCGCGATCGTGCTGGTCACCCACGACGAGGGCGCGGTCGGGGCGCTGGAGCCCGACCGGGTGCTGCTGCTGCCCGATGGCGACGAAGACCTCTGGACCCCCGACTACGCGGACCTGATCTCGCTGGCCTGAGGGTGGGGAGGGCGGCGGAGTGCCGATTGGATGGAAATCCCGCCACTCTCACCGTCCGCGGCGAATGTGGCGGGGATCCGGCCAGTGGGACTGAGCGAACCGGCAGCGTCCGGGCGTCGCGCAGCGGGCAAGGTTGATGGCAGGATCTCTGGAAGGCTCCTAGAGGGCGCCGGCGAGATGCGCTCCCGCCACGTAGCCCGCGGCCAGGGACGCCGCCACCGTGCGGATCGTGTGGTCGCCGGGCAGGAACCGCGACGAATGCAGCCCGACGTCGTGCCTGGTGTCGGCCTCTGCGCCGGTGCCGACGAACATCATCACGATCGGCACCCGCTGGCCGAAGTGGCTGAAGTCGTCCGCGCCCAGTGAGCGGAACGGCTCCTCGGCCACCGGCAGTCCGGCGGCGCGAAGCAGCGGGTCCAGGGACACCACCAGATCGTGGGCGTTGCTGAGCACCGGGTCGCCGCGCAGCAGGCTCACCTCCGCCCGGGCGCCGCGGGCAGCCGCGGTGTGCTCCGCGAACCGGCGCACCTCGGTGTGCAGCAGGTGGCGGTCGCTCTCGTGCATGGTGCGGATGATGCCCTGCAGCTTCGCCGAGTCGGGGATGATGTTGTGCGTTGCGCCGGCCTCGAGCCGTCCGATGCTGATCAGCGCGGCGTGAGTCGGGTCGATCAGGCGTCCGACCAGCTCGTACAGCCCGGACGCGATGGACGCCAGCACCGGCACCGGGTCGATCGTCACGTGCGGGTACGCGCCGTGGCCACCGTAGCCGCGCACCACGATGTCGAAGGCGTCCGCGGCCGCGTTGACGCCGCCGATACCGCTGCTGATCAGGCCGTCCGGCACCCTCGGCTGCAGGTGCGCGCCGATCACCGCACGAACGCACTGCTGCTCCAGCACGCCGCTCTCGAGCACCTCCGGGGCCCCGGACGGCTGGCATTCCTCGCGGGGTTGGAAGAGTCCGAGCATGCCGATCGGCAGGTCGATCCGGCCGGCCGCCTTCAGCACCGCCCACGCCGCCGCCATGTGGACGTCGTGGCCGCACGCATGCATCGAGCCGTTGGTCGCGGCCCAGTCGACGCCGGTGCGCTCGGCGATCGGCAGCGCGTCCAGCTCGCTGCGGACGGCGACGGACGGACCGTCCGGGCCGAGCCGGGTCCAGAAGCCGGTCTGGGCCAGGGGCGTGGTGCGGCGATCAAGCGCAGCGCTCAGCAGATCGGTGGTGGGCTGTTCCAGCCCACCCACGTACGGGTCCGTATGAATCGCCCGGCGGAGCGCCTGGGCCTGCGGCAGCATCGCGTCGATACCGGCCAGGAGTTCGTCTAGCAGTTCGAGCGCATGCGGATTGGGCCAGCCAGAAGTCACAACCGGGCAGTCTAGCGGTGCGCGCCGCTCACGCTGTGATCGACACCGGACGGAACACGCTGAGTTCGACCGACAGCTCGATTTGCTCTGCGGCGTCGGCGTGCGGCGGGTCGTGAAAGGCGTTGGGACCCATCCGGATCACGTCGTCGACCAGGTCGGCGGCGATGGTGGCCTGCAGCCGGTAGGTCCGCGTGTGTTCCAGCTCGAACCGATCGGACGCCGCCGACCGCAGCCGCGTCTGCTTGTCGTCGTCGATGCCGAGCAACCCGTATCGCGCGCGCAGCCCGGCCAGGTGCGCTGCCGTGGGCGTGACGACCAGCAGCCGCCCGTCCGGACGCAGCACGCGGGCGAACTCGGGCAGGTTTCGGGGCGCGAACACGCACAGCACCACGTCGACGGCCCCAGTGCGCACCGGTAGGCCGCGCCACACGTCCGCCACCAGCGACGCGACCCGATGGTGTGCCCGCGCCGCACGTCTGGCCGCCGCACGCGAGACGTCGAGGGCGAGGCCGCGGGCCGGTGGACGGGCCTCGACCAGCTCGGCCAGGTAGTGACCCGTGCCCGCACCGGCTTCGAGCACCGTCTCGATGCCGGTCAGGGGCACGTGCTCGTCCAGGGCGCGAGACACGAAGCCGAACAGCCCGGACGACAGCACCCGCCCGCGGGCCTCCAGCATGGCGGCCGTGTCGGCGTTGGCGGGCTCGGGGCCGGCGGCCAGGTTGAGGTAGCCCTGCTTCGCCACGTCGAAGCTGTGTCCGGCGGCGCAGACCCAGCGGGCGCCGTCCGCGTTCAGGTCAGCGGCGCAGTGTGGGCAGCGCAGCAGTCCGCGGGCGACGTGCAGCGTCATGGCAGCGCGATCACAGCGGCCGCATCGCTCCGCCGTCGACCGCGACCATCGACCCGGTGACGTAGGAGGCGGCGGGGGAGAGCAGAAAGGTGGCCACCCGGGCGAACTCGGCGGGCTCGCCCAGGCGGCCCAGCGGAATGGACGCCTCGGCGATCGCCCGCGCGGCTGCCGGATCGGGGCTCTGGTCGTACAGGTGGGCGACCCGCTCGGTGGCGACGGTGCCGGGCAGCAGCCCCACCACCCGGCCGCCGGACGGGCCGAGTTCGTCCGCGAGCTGCTTGATCAGCACCGCCAGGCCGGGACGCAGTCCGTTGGAGAGGGCCATCGATGGCAACGGCGTCTTGGCCGAGGACGACAGCACCCACGCCAGTGCCACCGGCGAGGTCGCGCCCGCGACCACCGCCCGGGCCACCCGCAGGCCGGCCAGAAAGACCGAGTTGAAGGCCTGCCGCCACTGCTCGTCGGTGGTGTCGAGCACGGCGCCCCTGGGTGGGCCGCCGACGCTGATCAGGGCGCCGTCCAGCCGTCCGAAGGTGGCCAGCGCCAGGTCGGCGGCCGCCGGTGCCGTGCAGTGATCGCTCAGGTCGCCGGCCAGCGCCACGGCCCGCTCAGGACCCAGCCGGTGCACGGCGTCGGCCAACGCCTCGGCGCGCCGGGCAACGAGAACCACCCGCGCACCCTCGGCGACCAGTTGGTCGGCGCTCGCGCGACCGAGCCCCGCGCTCGCGGCGGTGACGACGAACACCCGATCGCTGAGCCCCAGGTCCATGTGGGCAACCCTATGCCGGGCGCGGCCGGTGCATACCGGCCGGACATTCTGAAATCCTGACACTCGTCGCACCCTCACCGCTGGACACGCCGTGAGACCTCGCGACTGGTGCGGGTGATTTCAGAATCTCCTGGATCTCCTACTGGGCATCCGCCGACATCTGCGCCTTCTCGGCCGCCGCCGCTGCCCGGGCCGACTCGGCCGCCGCCCGCCGCCGGTCGCGCAGGTCGGAGCGGATCAGCACCACCAGGCCGAACGCCGCGATGCCGGCGAACGCAAACCACTGCAGGGCATAGCTGAAGTGCGAGCCCTCCGTCAGCTCGGGCGGGTGCACCGGCACCAGGCCGTCGGTGGCCGCGGGGGTGCTCGTCGTCGCCCCGATGTAGCCGTTCACCAACGGATACCCGATCACTGAGGCCACCGCGTCGGAGTTGATCAGCCGCATCGCACCCTCAGCGGGCGTCATCGCGTCGGCGCCACCCTGCTCGTTGCGTCGCACGTAGCCCACGATCGTCACCTCGCCGGACGGCGGCGCCGGCGCGACTCGGGGAAAGTCCTGATCGGCCGGACGGGCGGCGAAACCCCTGCTCACCAGCACATCGCCGGCGCTGGCTCGCAGCGGCGTGACGATCTCCCAGCCCGTGGCGCCCGCATTCGACCGGTACCGGACGACGAACGAGTGCGCGGGGTCGAACGTGCCGGTCACGGTGACCCGCTGCCACTGGTCGGCATCGGTCAGCACGTGATTGAACACCGTGGTCCACTCGACCACCGGGGCGTTCTCATGGGCCACCACGATGCCGTTGTTGTCGCGGCGCTGTTGCAGCCGGTCCAGCTGCCAGCGGCCCAGATTGACGAAGGCGACCGCCAAGCAGGCCACCAGCAGCCCCATCGCTATCCACCGCACCCAGAGCCGTCCGCCCTGCGCGCCGCCACCCATCGTGCCCAAGCTCGGCACGGGTCAGTCCTCCACCGAACCGGGCACGACGCCGCCCGTCCCCAGCGCCGGACGTTCCGACGGGGAGGAGTCCGCGACGTCGACCGGCCGGCGCCGATCGACCGCGTTCGCCAGCACCACGGCGATCGGCGGGATCACGGCCGCTCCGACGAACAGCACCCAGTTCCAGGGGTTCGGTGCGAGGACGCCACCCGTGAAGCATGCCACCCGCACCGCCATCGTGAGCAGGTAGCGCTTGTTGCGCTCGTCGGCGTCCAGCGTCTTCGATCGCCGGGCGCTCGTGATCAGAACCGGTCGGCCCTGCGCGGCGTTACTCACGCTGACACTGTATGTCGTCCTGCTCGCGCGAAGCCTCCTCCGCTAGGGTCTGCTCCGTGACGTCAACCGAGGCGGTGAGCGGCCGCAGCGCCGTGGTCACCGGAGGCAACAAAGGCATCGGCGCCGCCATCGTGCAGGCCCTCCTCGCGGACGGACACCGGGTGGCCAGCTTCTCCCGCGGCGGCGACGCCCCCGAGGGCGCGCTGGGCATCGCCTGCGACGTGACGGACGGCGCGCAGGTCGAGGCGGCGTTCAAGGCCGCCGAAGAGGCCCACGGACCGACCGAGATCCTGGTCGCCAACTCGGGGGTCACCAAGGACACCCTGATCCTGCGCATGAACGACGCCGAGTGGGACCTGGTGATGGACACCAATCTCAAGGGCGCCTTCCGGTGCGCCAAGCGGGCCAGCCGCTCAATGCTGCGCCGGCGCTGGGGCCGCATCATCTTCACCGGCTCCGTGGTCGGCCTGTACGGCTCACCGGGTCAGGTGAACTACTCGGCGTCCAAGGCCGCGCTGGTCGGCATGGCGCGTTCGCTGACCCGTGAGATCGGTAGCCGCGGGGTGACCGCCAACGTGGTGGCGCCCGGCTTCATCGAAACCGACATGACGGCGGTGCTGCCCGACGAGGTGGTGGCCGGGTACCGGTCGTCCATCCCGGCCGGACGACTCGGCCTGGTCGACGAGGTCGCGGCGACCGTCGCGTTTCTCGCAGGTGAGCGGGCCGGCTACATCTCCGGCGCCGTGATCCCGGTCGACGGCGGACTCGGCATGGGGCACTGAAAGGAATCAGAATGGGAATCCTCGAGGGCAAGACCGTGCTGGTCGCAGGCGTGACGATGAACACGTCCATCGGCTACCGGGTGGCCGAACTGGCGGCAGAGCAGGGCGCGACCGTGCTGGTGTCCAACTTCGGCCGGGCGCTCAGCCTGACCCGGCGCATCGTCAAGCGGCTCGATCCCGAGCCGCCGGTGATCGAACTCGACGTCACCAACGACGAGCATCTGGCCGGGCTGGCCGACCAACTGCGCCAGCACGTCGACCACCTGGACGGCGTGGTGCACTCGATCGCCTTCGCCAACCCCGAAACCGCGCTCGGCGGCAAGTTTCTGACCACCCCGGCCGAGGACGTGAAGACCGCGATCCACGTGTCGGCGTATTCGCTGGTCTCGTTGGCGATGGCGTGCCGTCCCTTGATGGGACGGGGCGGCTCGATCGTCGGGCTGACCTTCGACGCCCGGCAGTCCTGGCCGCACTACGACTGGATGGGGGTGGCCAAGTCGGCGCTGGAGAGCAGCTCGCGCTACCTGGCGCGCTACCTGGGCCCCGACGGCATCCGTAGCAACGTGGTGGCCGCCGGGCCGCTGGAGACCATCGCCAAGAAGGCGATCCCGGGCGCGCAGGATTTCAACGACATCTGGGGCACCCGGGCCCCGCTGGGCTGGGACGAGCGCGACCTCGATCCGACCGCCAAGGGCGTGGTCGCGCTGCTTTCGGACTGGCTGCCCGCCACCTCGGGCGAAATGCTGCACGTGGACGGCGGGCTGCATTCGACGGGTGCCTGAAAGGTAGGTTGGCGGCATGGCAGTGGTAGCGGAGCTCGCGGGTGTTTCGATCGTGCGCGGCGACGCCATTCTGCTCGACTCCGTGGACTGGCGCATCGACGAGGCGGACCGCTGGGTGATCATCGGCCCCAACGGGGCCGGCAAAACCACCATGCTGCAGATCCTCGCCGCCCAGCTGCACCCGTCGTCCGGTTTGGCCGAGGTGCTCGGTGAGGTGCTCGGCTCGGTGGACGTGTTCGAGCTGCGTCCGCGCATCGGGATGGCTTCGGCGGCCCTGGCCGACCGCATCCCCCGCAGCGAGCGGGTGGCGGACGTCGTGGTGTCGGCCGCGTACGCCGTGATGGGGCGCTGGCGCGAGAGCTACGACCTGGCCGACCTTTCCCGCGCCGTGGACCTGATGAATCAACTGCGGGTGGGGCACCTGGCCTACCGCACGTTCGGCACCCTCAGCGAGGGCGAACGCAAGCGGGTGCAGATCGCCCGGGCGCTGATGACCGACCCCGAGCTGCTGCTGCTGGACGAACCCGCGGCCGGTCTCGACCTGGCCGGACGCGAGTCTCTGGTCGCCACGCTCAGTGAGCTGTGCCGCGACCCGAACGCCCCTGCGACGGTGCTGGTCACCCACCACGTCGAAGAGATCCCGGCCGGGATCACCCATGCGCTGCTGCTCAAGCAGGGCAAAGTACTGGCCGCTGGACCCATCGAGCACGTGCTCACCGCTGACAAGCTGAGCGAGACCTTTGACATTCCTTTGGAAGTGACCCGCAGCGCCGGCCGTTGGAGCGCCAGGGGCAAGGCATGATGGGGGTATGTGGGATTGGCTGAGCGCGAACTGGTGGGCGGTCTGGCTGATCGCCGCCGCAGTGCTGGCGCTGGCTGAGTCCCTCACCCTCGACTTCACCCTGCTGATGCTCGCCGCCGGCGCTCTCGCCGGGGCCGGTGCGGCACTCCTGTTCCCCGGCCTGGTGCTCGTGCACGTCGTGGTGGCGGTGCTGGTGGCGTTCGCCTTGCTGTTCCTGCTGCGGCCCACGCTGCTCGCCAAGGTGCGCTCGGCTCCCGGCTACCGCTCGTCCCTGCAGCGCATGGTCGGCAGCACCGGCCGCGCGCTGACCGCCATCGACGGACGTGCCGGCGAGGTCAAGGTGGCGGGCGAGATCTGGCAGGCCCGTAGCTTCAACGAAGAGCCCATCGAGGAGGGCGCAGCCGTCGAGATCTACGAGGTCGACGGAACCACCGTCGTCGTCTACCCCAAGGAGCACTGAGCCCGGTATGGAATTCATCGTCCCGATCATCATTCTCGTCATGGCGGTGGCGCTGCTCACCCAGGCGCTGAAGGTGATCCGCCAGCAGCAGGTCGGCATCGTCGAGCGGCTGGGCAAGTTCAACCGCACCCTCGACCCGGGCCCGCACCTGCTGGTGCCGCTGATCGACAGCGTGCGCTACACGATGGACATGCGCGAGGCCGTGGTGCCGTTTCCGCCGCAGGGCGTGATCACCGAGGACAACCTGATGGTGAGCATCGACTCGGTGATCTACTTTCAGGTGGTCGACCCGGTGCGCGCCGCCTACGAGGCGCAGAACTACATTCAGGCCATCGAACAGCTCACCATGACCACCTTGCGCAACATCATCGGCGGCCTCGATCTGGAGCAGACCCTGACCAGCCGCGAAGAGATCAACGCCAAGCTGCGCTCGGTCCTGGACGAGGCGACCGGCAAGTGGGGCATCAAGGTCAACCGGGTCGAGTTGCGTTCGATCGAGCCGCCCGCAACGATCCGCGACGCGATGGAGAAGGGGGCGCGGGCCGAGCGCGACAAGCGGGCGGCGATCCTGTTGGCCGAGGGCCAGCGGCAGTCACAGATCCTGTCCGCCTCGGGCGACCGCGAGGCGTCCATTCTGCGGGCGCAGGGCGAACGCGAGTCGGCGGTGCTGCGGGCGCAGGCCGACCGGCAGGCGCAGATGCTGCGCTCCGAGGGCGAGGCGCAGGCGATCACCACCGTCTTCGGCGCCATCCATGCCGGCAAGCCCGACCAGTCGCTGCTGGCCTACCAGTACCTGCAGATGCTGCCCAACCTGGCCCGCGGCGACGCCAACAAAGTGTGGATCGTGCCGTCGGAACTGAACGACGCGCTGAAGGGCCTGGGCAAGGCGGCCGGCGATCTGCTGTCGGGCGCGAGCTATGGAAGCACGTCCGGCGAGTTCAGCGCCCCGAAGAAGATCGATGTGTTCGCCGAGATCGCACAGCAGAAGATCGAGGCCGAGGGCGAGGCCGGACGGGCCGTTGAGCAGGCGATCGCCGAGGCCCAGCAGATGGAGGCCGGACGGCAGCGCCGGCTCAGCACCGGCGCACAGGCTCCGGCGCTCGATGTCGGGTCGGTCCCTGAGCCGTCCAGCGCCCCGGCAGCCGATGAGGCCGCGGAGCAGTCCACGGGGGCGGCCCCGGAGCCGCAGCCCGAGGGCGGCAGCCGGCCGTAGCCCTGGTCAGTCTCCGGCGTCGAGCCGGTGAGCAGGAATCGGGGACGGTTCCGCATTCCTGCTCAGGGGTGCGAGCAAGAATCGGGGACGGTTCCGCATTCCTGCTCACCGCGCCGTGCGATGTCTTGGACGTCTCCCCGGTCAACGCGAGATCTCGGCAGCCGTCAATGCCGGTGAGCAAGAATCGGGGACTGAGCAAGAATAGGGGACGGTTCCGCATTCTTGCTCACCTGTGCCGTGCGATGCCTTGGACGTCTCCCGGGTTTGCGCCGGATCTCAAGCCAGCGGGCGGTGAGCAGGAATGCGGAACCGTCCCCATTCCTGCTCAGGCCCAGTGAGCAGGAATGCGGAACCGTCCCCAATTCCTGCTCAGGCACTGGCGCCCGTGAGCAGGAATGCGGAACCGTCCCCCATTCCTGCTCAGCCGGGCACGACTTCGTCCGGCACTTGTTTGGCGTACCGGCTGGCCAGTGAGCCGCAAGCCATCAGCTGGGCCTGGTGAAAGACCATCAGCGGCAGTACCAGCAGGCCGACCGGTGAGCCGGCGAACAGCACGCTCGCCATCGGCAGACCGGTGGCCAGCGACTTCTTCGTGCCGCAGAACTGGATCGCGATCACGTCCTCACGATTGAACCCGAGCCGGCGGGCCAGCCAGAAGCTGCCCGCCAGCATCACCGCGAGAATCACCAGGCACACCCCGATCAGCACCACCAGGTCGATCGGTTCGATCTGCTGCCACATCTGCTCGCGCATGCCGGACGAGAACGCGGAGTAGACCACCAGCACGATGACGCCGTTGTCGAACAGTTTGAGCTTGGGGTGGGACGCGATCCACTGGGCCGTCCAGCGCCGCGACAGCTGGCCGAGCACGAAGGGCACCAGCAGCTGGCCGATGATGTCGAGAATGGACGACGGGTCGATGGTCAGCCCGCCCGAGGTGGTCATCAGGGCCCAGCACAGCAGCGGCGTGAGCACCACGCCCAGCAGGTTGGACGCCGACGCGCTCACGATCGCGCCCGCCACGTTGCCCTTGGCGATGGAGGTGAAGTTGATCGAGCTCTGCACCGTGGACGGAACCAGGGTCAGGTACAGCAAGCCCGCATAGAGCGAGGGGCTGAGCAACCACGGCGACAGCACCTGCAGGCTCCAGCCGATGATCGGGAATGCGACGAACGTGAGACCGAGAATGGTCAGATGCAGGCGCCAATGCTTGAGCCCCGCCAGCGCCTGCTCCGGCTTGAGCCGGGCGCCGTAGACGAAGAACAGCACCGCGATGGCCGCCGTGGTCAGCCAATCGAGAACGGTCTGCGCCACTCCCTGCGCGGGCAACAGGCTGGCGATGACGGCGGCGGCGATGATGGCCAGCAAGAAGCGGTCGAGACGTTTCAGCCAGGCCATGCCGCTCACCCTATTGCCAGGGCCGCCCCATGGCTCAGGCATCGGCCAGACTGTGGCAATGGCTGAGGTGTGGACCGTGGACGATCCGGGCGACCCCCGGCTTGCCGATTACGTCGCACTGCGGGATTCATCGCTGCGCAAACACCTCGAGACCGAGCAGGGCCTGTTCATCGCCGAGGGCGAGAAGGTCATCCGGCGCGCGATCGAGGCGGGGTACCGTCCGCGCTCGTTTCTGCTGGCGCCCCGGTGGCTCGACTCACTGCTGGACGTGGTCGGCGGCGCGCCGGTGTACCTGGTCAGCGAGGCGACGGCCGAGGCGGTCAGCGGCTTTCACGTGCATCGCGGGGCGCTGGCCTCGCTGCATCGCGAGACGCGCCACACGATGGCCGACCTGCTGGGGGCGCAGCGGTTGATGGTGTGCGAAGACATCGTCGACCACACCAACGTGGGGGCCATTCTGCGCAACGCGGCCGGACTGGGGTGGGAGGGGGTGCTGCTGGCCCCGCGCTGCGCGGACCCGTTGTACCGGCGGGCCATCAAGACGTCCATGGGTGCGGTGTTCTCACTGCCCTGGGCCCGGCTGGACGACTGGGCGACCGCGGTGCCGACGCTGCAGGCGGCGGGTCACACCGTCGCGGCGCTCGCACTGGATGACCGCGCCGTCGACCTGGACGAGTTCGCGGCCGGACTGGTACCCGGCCAGCGGGTCGCGGTGCTGCTCGGCACCGAGGGAGCCGGACTCTCGCGGCGCTGGGTCGAGCAGGCGGACGCGGTGGTCCGCATTCCCATGCGGGCCGGTATCGACTCGTTGAACGTGGCGGCCGCCAGCGCGATCGCCGGGTACGCGCTGCGTCCGGACGGGTAGGTGGCGCGGACGGAAGGTCGGCGTTCCCGGCTAGCGTGAGCGCATGACCTGGGCAGAGGAGCTGGCCGACCAACTCGACTTCTACTGGCGCGAGCACCTGTGGCCGAGGTTGGCCGGGCTGACCGATGAGGAGTATCTGTGGCAGCCGGTGCCGGGCATGTGGACGCTCCGGCCGGACGCGGAGGGTGTCGTGCTGGCCGATTTCAGGTTTCCGGAGCCGCCGCTTCCGCCGGTCACCACGATCGCGTGGCGGCTCGACCACGTGGCGCGCGAGGTGCTCGGCAAGCGCGCCGCAGCCTTCTTCGGCGGTTCGCCGGCCGACGCGGTCGCCGATGCCGACATGTTCGACGACCGCCATTGGCCGCAGCCGCGACCGCTCGATGCTGCGGGTGCCCTGGCCCAGTTGCAGCAGGCCTACGCGTTGTGGCATGCAGGGGTCTCGGGGTTGACCGACGAGGCGATGCAGCGTCCGTTGGGTCCGCGGGGCGCTGCCTATGCCGACGATTCGGTTGCCCGATTGGTTCTGCACATCAATCGCGAGGTGATGGCGCACGGAGCCGAAATCTGTCTACTGCGCGACCTGTACCGGGCCGAGGCCGATGCCCGCGACCCACTGGTGGCGGCCGCACTGCGCGGTGACGCTGAGGCCGTGCGGGCGCTGGACGGTGCCTCCGCGCGTCCGAGCCTGGCCGCCGAGGCGGCGGGCCTAGGCCATTGGCAGGTGGTCCGGGCGCTGATCGACGCGGGCGCGCCGGTCGAGGGGGCCTTGCACTATGCGGCCGGCGCCGGCGACGCTGACCTCGCCGACGTGCTGGTGGGGGCCGGTGCGCGACTGGACACCCTCGATCCGGTCTTCGGGCTGACCCCGGCTGGGTGGGCGCGATACCGCGACCACGACGAGCTGGCGGCGCGCTTGGGCGGCGACGTGGCCCCCTCCTCGTAGCTTCGCTGCCCGGCGAACGAGCGCCGCAACCTGACGGCGGCGGACGACCCGTCCTCGCCGGAGCACCGCGCAGTGTGTGTGTACGCCCGTCTACCGGTCAGGCCGAGCGCGCCCGCGCACCACGCGGGTAGTTTGCTGCCATGACGATGCCGCGCAGCACCCCTTCCGCGCAGGGGGTGGACGCCCGTGGCCTGCTCGGCCTGCTGGACGCCCTGGAGACCCCCGGGCACGGCACCCATTCCCTGATGATCGCCCGGCACGGATCGGTGATCGCCGAGGGCTGGTGGGCGCCCTACGCGTCGGATCGGGTGCACCTGGGGTACTCGCTCAGCAAGAGCTTCACCGCCACGACGCTCGGCATTCTGGCGGGCCGAGGGGTGATCGATCTGGACGCTCCGGTGCTCTCGTACCTGGTCGATCTCGATGCGGTCGACCCGGTCTGGCGCCGGGTCACGGTGCGGCACTGCATCTCGATGACCGCCGGGCACAGTGTCGAGGCCTGGGACTGGAGCGGCGACAGCCTGCCGCCCACCGCTGCGCCGGCCGATGCCGACCCGGTTCTGGACGCCATCGTGCACACCCGGGTGCCCGACGGTGAGCCCGGCCAGGTCTGGGCCTACAACCAGGTCTGCACCTACCTGGTCGCGCAGGCGGTCGCGGCGGTCACCGGCGAACCGTTGACGAGCCACGTCCGGCGGCTGGTGCTCGATCCGCTGGGTGGCGACCCGGCCCGGGCCCAACGCACTCCGCAGGGTCGCGACCTTGGCTTCAGCGGCTTGCACGTCACCACGGCGACCATTCTGGCGTTGGCCCAGACCTGGCTCGACGGGGGTCGCTACGACGGCGTTGAACTGGTGCCGCTGCCGTACGCACTGGACGCTCCCACGCCGACGCCGGCCTCTTTGCGGGCCGAGGGCATGACCGGCGACTGGGACTGTGGCTACGGGATGTCGTTCTGGGGCGCCAGTCACGGCTACCGCGGTGACGGGGCGTTCGGACAGTACGCGATCGTGCTTCCCGAACACGACGTGGCGGTTGCGATCACGTCCGAGGTGGAAGACATGCAGGCCACCCTCGATGCTCTCTGGACGCACCTGCTGCCGGCAGTGGACGCTGCCGGGTCGGCGAGCGCCGACCGGCAGTTGGCCGAGCGGCTGGTGGAGCTGCGGCACCCGCCGCTGCGTGGCGCGGCCGGCCGCGAGGGCGAGCTGAGGGCCGTCCGGCACCCCCAGTCGCAGCTACCCGAGACGTACGCGGCCGTCCGGCTGCGCACCACCGAAGGCGGCCACCAGGTGCTGGTTCTCGAGCATGCCGATGGCGAGCTGGTCACCACGATCGGTAACGGCGAGTGGCTCGACTCGAGTTGGGCGACCCGGTGGGGCCCGCAACTCAGGATCGCGGCCAGCGGCGCTTGGCGCGACGGTGTCTTCCGGGCCCAGCTGCGGCTGGTGGAGACACCGCACACCATCCTCGTCGAGCTGCACCCGGACGCCCACGTCGTGCTCAACTGGCGGCTGGTTCCGCTGACCGGCGCGGACCCGCTGGACGCGGTCGGATTTCCGATCTGAGGCGATGCGTCGACGCTCTCGCCAGGAGGGCGTGAGCTGAGCCCGGGGGCGGGACGAGTGGCCGCAGGGGCTAGCTGATCGAGTGGCTAGCTGGTCGCGCCGGCGTTGAACCAGTCCTTCGACTCTGGAAAGGCCTCGGCCAGGTAGGCGTAGAGCTGGCTGGACGTGCCGATCATGCAGCGCACCTGCTGGCGCAGGAAGTCGTCGGTGACTCCGGTTTCGACGTCGATCACCAGGTCGCCGAACACGCCGAGATGCTCCTCGCCGCGCGTGACGCTGGTCTTGGGCCAGAAGTGGTCCCGGTTCCAGGTGTTGACCGCTTCGACGATGTAGTCGTAGGCCTCCACCGGGGGCCGGACGTCCCACATCGACCGGATCGCCATCAGGTCGTCGCTGGCGCCTTCAACCAAGAACCACAGCCGCATCACCTCCCAGTCGCCGAACCGGTCACCGTCGTCGTCGATTCCGAAGTTGATCTCAAGGCCTTTCAGCACCTCGTCCCAACGTTCCCGGTTGAACGGCGGGGGACCGCCGGGCTGGTTGGGCCCCCAGTTGAACATCGTCATCGCAGGTTCCTTTCGTGGTGCGGCGATCAGCCGGCCGAGGTGTGACGCGGGGTGACCGGCCAGTCGTCGGGATACAGGTGGGCCAGTTCATCGTGTTGGCGGGACAGCAACCGGCGTGACCTGGTCGACAGGCGGTCGCCGAACACGGTGCCGCTGAGATGGTCGGTCTCATGCTGCAGGCAGCGGGCCAGCAGGCCGGTGCCCTCGATCGTGACGGGGTTGCCGTCGAGGTCCTGCCCCGTGCACACCGCCCGATCGGGGCGGGCCAGGGTCTGGTAGGCGCCGGGGTACGACAGGCAGCCCTCCTCGGCCGAGTCGAGCGCGCGATCCCGGGTCTCGGGCAGGATCACCTCGGGGTTGCACATCGCTCCACGATGCAGCGTGTCGTCCGCGTCGGGGCACTCGAAGACGAACACCGCCAGGTCGACGCCCACCTGGGTGGCGGCCAACCCGACACCCTGGGCGGCATGCATGGTGGCGTACATGTCGCGAACCAACGTGTGCAGCTCGTCTCCGAAGTCGGTCACCGGACGAGTGGGTCCGTGCATCACGGGGGTGCCCCATCGGGTGATCGGCAGAATCTGCCCCCCGCTGGTCGGTTCGTCGCTCATGGCCACCTTTCTCTACGGCCGCCCATGCTAGTGGCGCGTCGCCCAAGTCAATTACCGTTTCGCGGCCCCTGAGCACGCACCTCGCGGCGTTCTCCTCGGTCGCCGGACGACCCGATACAAGTCCCCCGACGGCCAAGCGGAGCACCCACCCAGACACCGCCAACCGGCGAGCCACTTGAGCGACACGCCAGTAGTGCCGCGGCCGTCAACGTATGCCCTGGCGGTGGCGTCCGGACGGATGCCGCCCACGCCCGACGAGGCGGAGACACCGGGGCTGTGGTGACCGGAGAAGGCAGTAGGGGGGCGGCTGCTGTGCGGATGGGCGGGCCGAGTTGCGGCTCGGGTGTCGTGACCTGACGATGGCGCCCTGGCTCGTAGGCTCTCGCACATGCAGGACGACCTGGTGACCGATTGGGCGCACCAGCTGACGGTGGGCAGAAACGTCTCACCGCACACAGTGCGGGCCTATCTGGGCGACCTGCGCAATCTCACCGAGTACCTGGAACGCACCGAGAGCGGCCCGCTCGACGAGGTCGATGTGCGTACCCTGCGGCGGTGGCTGGCCGGCATGCATGCCGCCGGCGCCGAGCGGGCCACGCTGCAACGCCGGGCGGCGGCTGCCCGGGTCTTCTTCGGGTGGGCCCATGCCACCGGACGGTTGCCGCGCGACCCGGCGGCGGGCCTGCGGTCGCCGCGGGTCGATCGCACCCTGCCGCCCACCCTCGAGGTGGATCAGGCCAGGCAGGCTCTGGAGCGGCTGGCGCAGGACGCCGCCGCGGTGGAAGACCCGGCCGGACGGGCCGCAGGCCTGCGCGATGTGGCCATCGTCGAAGTGCTGTACGCCAGCGGCGTGCGGGTCGGTGAACTGTGCGGGCTGAACCTCGACTCGCTGGACGAAGATCGCCAGGTGCTGCGGGTGCGTGGCAAGGGCGACAAGGAGCGCACGGTGCCGCTGGGCGGTCCCGCCGTGCGCGCGCTCGAGGCGTGGCAGGCGCACCGGCATCGGCTGGCCGGCGCGGACGCCGGCGAGGCGATGTTCGTGGGCGATCGCGGAGCCCGGATCGACCCCCGCGTGGTGCGCCGGCTGGTGCACCGCATGTTGTCCACCGTGCCCCAAGCGCCCGACCTCGGCCCGCACGGACTGCGACACGCGATGGCCACCCACCTGCTGGAGGGCGGCGCCGATCTGCGCAGCGTGCAGGAACTGCTCGGTCACGCGTCGCTGGCGACCACCCAGATCTACACACACGTGACCACCGAGCGGCTGCGCACCGCCTACACCCAGGCCCACCCGCGCGCCTGAGGCGGTGACGCGTGCCGCCGCTCACACCGACTCGGCGGCGACGACCCACCCGGGCGCCTGAGGCGGTGACGCGTGCCGCCGCTTACACCGACCTCGGCGGCGACGACCCACCCGGGCACCCCGAGGCGGTGACCTCGCGTGCACAGTTGCCGCTGGTGGGCACGCGCGCGAGTGGGGTCCGGTGTGTGGTGGCGAGCCGTGACGCGAGTCACAGGTAGCGGGCGGGGTCGACCAGGCGTCCGTTCACCTTGGTACCGAAGTGCAGGTGGCAGCCGGTCGACCAGCCGGTGGAGCCCACCCGTCCGACCACCTGACCGCGCTGAACCCGCTGACCGCGGCGCACCTGGTAGCCCTGAGCATGTAGATAGTGCGTGGTCAGCCCGCTCGCATGGGCGATGACGAGTCGGTGTCCGCCCGACGCGTCGTAAGAGACCGACCGGATGACCCCGTCGGCAGCGGCCCTGATCGAGGTGCCGCACGATGCATGCAGGTCTACCCCCTCGTGCATGCGCCATTCGTGGAAGATCGGGTGAAACCGTCGGCCGAATGGGGAACTGATGCGACCGTGGACCGGGTTGAGCAGCACACCGGACCCCGAACCGGGGTAGTCGCCGGCTGCCAGCGCAGCAGCGCGCTCGGCGGCCAGCTTGCGGGCCAGCGCCACCGCGGAGGCCGGCAAGAGGCGTACCGGCCCGGCAGTGCCCTCGGTGTCGGTGCCGGCCAGGGGGTCGAGGTACGCGTCGCCGCGCTTCAGCCCGAAATGAAGGCAGCCGGAGGCGCAGTGCCCGGCCTGCACGGTGCCGATCACGTCGCCGGCCCGCACCTGTTGGCCGGCCCGGACGCCGGCGGTGACCGGCTCGTAGGTGGTGCGCAGGTCGCCGTGCGCAATGGTGACCACCCCCCGGCCGGCGATGCCCCTGGCCACGGTGACCCGGCCGGCAGCGGCCGCCCGCACCGGGGTGCCGACGGCCGCCGCCAGGTCGACACCCCGGTGCCCCGGCAGCCAGTCCTTCGCCGGGGGGTCGAAGGCCCGCACCACCGGACCGGGCACCGGGCGCTGCGACCCGAAGGCCCCGCCCGGTGCCGCGGTGATCACCAGCAGCACGCCCGCGAGCAGTAACGAGCCCCACATGCGCAGCCACCCGCGTTGCATGCCAACCACCTCCACCCTCAGTGAACGACCGAGCTCGCGAGAGTGTTCACAATCGTGAAGCCGCTCAGGGTCCGCACCCGCGACGCATCCATGAGCCGAGCCGTCGAACCGTCCGCATCAGACCAGGAGCCTGGGCGGCACTCTGCTGCCCGCACGGTGACTGTGCTGCCCTCACGAAGGCAGCAGAGTGACACTACGGGCAGCAGAGTGATCGCCGGCGGTGGCCGGAGCGCCCGCCGTCCACCGGTTTCGACAACCCCGCGGCCCGCGACGTAGAATCGCGCTAGCGACCCGGCAGATCCGGGTCGACTTCGCATGCTCCTCGAACCGTCGCGCTCGACGGGTTGTGCCCGAGGTCCCCGCAAGGGGAGGGCGCAGCGGACGCATCAGGCGGGCCGAAGGTTTCGTCCCGAGCAACCCAAGCGGGTTCACGCGCTGCCGCGCCACCCGCGCAGAAAGGAACGGCCATGGCCGTCGTCACCACCCGCCAGCTGCTCGAAAGCGGCGTTCACTTCGGGCATCAGACCCGTCGCTGGAACCCCAAGATGAAGAAGTTCATCTTCGCCGAGCGCAACGGCATCTACATCATCGACCTGCAGCAGTCGCTGACCTACATCGACCAGGCGTACGCCTTCGTCCGCGAGACCGTCGCGCGGGGCGGCCAGGTCTTGTTCGTCGGCACCAAGAAGCAGGCCCAAGAGGCCATCGCCGAGCAGGCCACCCGGGTCGGCATGCCCTTCGTCAACCAGCGCTGGCTGGGCGGCATGCTCACCAACTTCGCCACCATCAGCAAGCGCATCGGCAAGATGAAGGAACTCGAAGGGCTCGACTTCGACGACGTCGCCGCGTCCGGCCTGACCAAGAAGGAGCTGCTGCAGCAGCGCCGCAAGAAGGACAAGCTCGCCAAGACCCTGTCCGGCATCCGCGACATGGGCAAGCTGCCGCAGGCGGTGTGGATCGTCGACACCAAGAAGGAACACCTCGCCATCGACGAGGCGCGCAAGCTGCGCATCCCGATCGTCGGCATTCTCGACACCAACTGCGATCCCGACGAGGTCGACTTCGCCATTCCGGGCAACGACGATGCCATCCGCTCCGTCGCGCTGCTGACCCGGGTGGTCGCGGACGCCGTCGCCGAGGGCCTGCTGGCCCGCAGCCGGTCGGCTGCCAGCACCGGTGAAGAGGCCGAGCCGATGGCCGACTGGGAACGTGAGCTGCTCGGCGCCTCCGACCAGGCTCCGGCCGCCGACGAGGCTCCGGCCGCCGACGAGGCTCCGGCCGTGGTCTCCGAGGCCGAGGCCGTCGAAGGCTCCGACCTGCAGGCCAATGAACTGGCCGACTCGGTCGAGGGTGCCGTGGCCGGTGCCGCCGCCGAATCCGCTGAGGTGGCCGAGGCTGTCCAGGCTGCCGAAATCGCCGCGAACGAGTCGGTCGACCCGGCCGTCGAGGCCGAGGTCGACGCCGCCGCGACTGAGGCTGCAACACCGGTTGCCACCGATGTGGACGCTCCGGCTGCTGCCGAAGCCGACGCTCCGGCTGCTGCCGACGCCGCCGTTGAGGCCGACGCCGCTGACGCCGACGCTGACGCTGACGCTGCCGCTGACACCTCCGCCGACGCTCCGGCCGCTGACACCTCCGCCGACGCTCCGGCCGCTGCCGCCGACGCCGACGAGAACAAGTAACACCGAGAACGATTCGAGACGAGAGAACAGACAATGGCAATCACTGCCGCTGATGTGAAGAAGCTCCGCGACGCCACCGGCGCGGGCATGATGGACGCCAAGAAGGCCCTCACAGAGGCCGACGGCGACTTCGAGGCCGCGGTCGAGATCCTGCGGGTGACCGGCCAGGCCAAGATGGCGAAGCGATCCGACCGTGAGGCCTCCAACGGCCTGGTCGCCGCCGCCGGCAAGAGCGTGATTCAGCTCGGCGCCGAGACCGACTTCGTCGCCAAGAACGCCGAGTTCATCGCCCTGGCCACCGAGATCGCCGAGGCGATCGACGCCGCCGGTGCGTCCGACGTGGCCGCCGCCAACGCCGTCCAGCTCGCGTCCGGCAAGACCGTCGGCGACACCGTGGCCGAACTGGCCGCCAAGATCGGCGAGAAGCTCGAGATCGCCAACGCGGCCAGCTACGACGGCGACGTCACCATCTACCTGCACAAGCGCAGCTCGGATCTGCCGCCGCAGGTGGGCGTGATGGTCGAGTACGACGGCGGCGATGAGGACTTCGTCCGCGGTATCGCGATGCAGATCGCCGCCATGTCGCCGCAGTACGTCACCCGCGATGAGGTGCCCGCCGACGTGCTCAACCACGAGCGGCACATCGCCGAGCTGACCGCCAAGGAAGAGGGCAAGCCCGAGCAGATCATCCCGCGCATCGTCGAGGGCAGGCTGGGCGGCTTCTTCAAGGACGTGGTTCTGATCGAGCAGGCCTCGGTGTCGGACGACAAGAAGACCGTGGGACAGCTGCTGAAAGAGAACGGTGTCACTGTGAAGCGGTTCGTCCGCTTCGCCGCCGGCGCCTGAGGCCTCCCCGGGGGCCCCCCCCCCCCCCGCGGCCGCGGGGGGGGCGGGGGGGGGGGGGCCCCGCGGGGGGCCCCCCGGGGGGCCGCCCGGCCCGGGGGCGCCCCCGGGGGCCCGGGGGGCCCGCCCCGCCCGCCCGCCCCCCCAGCGAGCCGCCACTAGAGTGACGTGCGCCACGAGTTGTCAGACTCGTGGCGCACGGCGCTGTCAGCCACAGGCGAGGAGAACGATGACCTACCACCGCATCATGCTCAAGTTGTCCGGCGAGACGTTCGGGGGCGCCCGCGGCATCGGGGTCGATCCGGACGTGGTGGCCAGCCTCGCCGCCCAGATCAAATCGGTGGTGGACGTCGGGGTGCAGGTCGCGATCGTGATCGGCGGCGGCAACTTCTTCAGGGGCGCGGAACTGTCCGAGCGCGGCATGGACCGTGACCGGGCCGACTACATGGGCATGCTCGGCACCGTGATGAACTGCCTGGCGCTGCAGGACTTCTGCGAGAAGGCCGGGGTGCAGACCCGGGTGCAGTCCGCGATCACGATGGGGCAGGTCGCCGAACCCTACATTCCGCGCCGCGCCGAGCGGCACCTGGAAAAGGGACGGGTGGTGATCTTCGGGGCCGGCTCGGGCATGCCGTACTTCAGCACCGACACCGTCGCGGCCCAGCGGGCCCTCGAGATCGGCGCGGAGGTGCTGTTGATGGGCAAGCAGGGCACCGACGGCGTGTACGACTCAGACCCCAAGAAGAACCCCGATGCGCAGCGCTTCAACGAGCTCACCTACGATGAGTACCTGGCCCGCGACCTCAAGGTGGCCGACGCCACCGCGATCAGCCTGGCCCGCGACAACTCCCTGCCGATGATTTTCTTCGACCTCGGTGTCGAGGGCAACATCCTGCGCGTGGTGCAAGGTGAGAAGATCGGTACCACCGTCCACGCCTGACCGGCGACCCACCGAAAGGAAAGCTCGGATGATCTCCGACATTCAGTCCGACGCCGAAAGCAAGATGAAAGGCGCCGTCGAGCATGCTCGCGAAGAGTTCGCCGCGATCCGCACCGGCCGGGCGCATCCCGCCATGTTCAACAAGCTGATGGTCGACTACTACGGCGCTCCGACGCCGTTGCAGCAGCTGGCCACCTTTCAGGTGCCTGAAGCCCGCACCGTGCTGATCAGCCCCTTCGACCGCCAGTCGATGGCCGGCATCGAGAAGGCGATCCGCGACTCCGATCTGGGCGTCAACCCCGCCAACGACGGCAACGTGATCCGGGTGGTGATGCCGCAGCTGTCCGAGGAGCGCCGACGCGAGTACGTCAAGCTCGCCCGCAGCAAGGCCGAAGAGGCCCGGGTGGCCGTGCGCAACATTCGCCGGCACGCCAATGACGCGGTGCACAGGCTGGTCAAGGACAAAGAGATCGGCGAGGACGACGCGCGCACCGCCGAGCGGCACCTCGACGGGTTCACCAAGAAGTACGTCGAGGCCATCGACGAACTGCTCAAGGCCAAGGAAGCCGAGCTGCTCGAGGTCTGATGGCAGCCGAGCAGCAGATCCCCGCCGAGCCGGCCGTCCGAAAGTCGCGTGCCGGACGGGATCTGCCTGCCGCCATTCTGGTCGGGCTCGGCCTGGCCACCACCGTGGTGCTGACCCTGCTGTTCTGGAACTGGGGTTTCGTCCTGCTGGTCACCGCCATGCTCACCCTGGGCACCTTCGAGCTGCACGACGCGCTCAAACGCATCGGCATGAACTCGGCGGTGGCCCCGATCATGGTCGGCACCGTCGCCGTCATCTGCGGCTCGTACGCGGCGGCCACCCAGGAGGGGACCAACGCGGTGCCCTGGCATTCGGTGCTGCTGGGCTTTCTGGGCGCCACCGTGCTGGCTGCACTGGTCTGGCGCATGCCGGGCGGGTCGGCGGGCTACGTGAAGGACTCCGCCGCCAGCCTGTTCACCATCGGCTACATTCCGCTGCTCGGGTCGTTCACCAGCCTGATCCTGGCCGCACCCAACGGGTCGGCCAAGATGGCGACGATCCTGCTCGTGGTGATGGGCACCGACACCGGCGGCTATGCGGTGGGTGCCCGCATCGGCAAGCATCCGATGGCGCCGCAGATCAGCCCGAAGAAGACGTGGGAGGGCATGGGCGGCTCGGTCGCCCTGGCCAGCGCCGTCGCGGTGCCGCTGACCATCTGGTGGCTGAACGCCGCCTGGTGGATCGGGCTGGTGCTGGCCCTCAGCATCGTGGCCGCCGGCACCTGCGGCGACCTGATCGAATCGCTGATCAAACGCGACGTCGGCATCAAGGACATGTCCTCGTTCCTGCCCGGCCACGGTGGGGCGATGGACCGGCTCGACTCGATCCTGGTCGCCGCCCCGGTGGCCTGGCTGCTGCTGTTTCTGCTGATCCCGAACTGAGCTGACAGATGACCGACCCCCAACCGCCGGCCGTGGACGGGCTGCGTCCCGACGAGATGAGCGCCTACGCCGCCCTCGAGGACCGGGTGCGGGCCGGCGCGACCGTGCCGCTCACCCTGGCCCCGCAGCGTCGGGGCAAGCCGCCACGGCACTGGCTCGACCTGAGCACCGAAGAGCGGCAGGCGGCCGTCCAGCAGCTGGGGCTGCCGAAGTTCCGGGCCGACCAGATCTCGCGGCACGTGTTCGAGGGGCTCGACCTCGACCCCGCCGGCTGGACGGACCTGCCAGCGGCGGTCCGTGCCCAGGTGGCCGAGGCGTTCCTGCCGCGGCTGCTGACCTAGGTGCGGCCGCTCTGCTGCGACGGCGGCACCACGCTGAAGACCCTGTGGCGGCTGTTCGACGGCTCGCTGATCGAGTCGGTGCTGATGCGCTACGGCGTACCCGGCGTCCGGGCGTCCGGCTCGGGCCGGAACCGGGCCACCCTCTGCATCAGCTCGCAGGCCGGCTGCGGCATGGCCTGCCCGTTCTGTGCCACCGGTCAGGGCGGGCTGCAGCGCAATCTGAGCGCCGCCGAGATAATGGCTCAGGTGCTGGCCGGTGCCCGCACCCTCGCCGACGGCGGCATTCCGGGCGGCCCCGGCCGGGTGAACAACATCGTCTTCATGGGCATGGGTGAGCCGATGGCCAACTACCGGGCGATCATGACCACGATCCGCACCATGACCGCACCCGGCCCGCAGGGCCTGGGCATCAGCGCCCGCGGCATCACCGTGTCGACGGTCGGCCTGGTGCCGCGGATCAACCAACTGGCCGGCGAGGGGCTGCCGGTCACCCTGGCGGTCAGCCTGCACGCACCCGATGACGAACTGCGCGACGAGCTGTGCCCGGTCAACACCCGCTGGAACGTCGCCGCACTACTGGACGCCGCGCACGCCTACTTCGTGGCGACCAAACGCCGGGTCTCGATCGAATACGCGCTGATCCGCGACGTCAACGACCAGCCGGAGCGGGCCGCCATGCTGGCTGATGCGCTGCGCCGCGACGGCGGGCACGGCTGGGTGCACGTCAACCTGATCCCGCTCAACCCGACTCCGGGCTCGAAATGGACGGCCTCCCGGCGGGCCGATCAGAAGGCCTTCGTGGCCGTGCTGGAGCGCCGCGGCGTCGCGGTCACGGTGCGCGACACCCGGGGCCGCGAGATCGACGGAGCCTGCGGGCAGCTTGCCGCAACAGCTGCCGCGGGATGACCCGGCGCGAGTAGGGTGAACCATGCGTTCGTTGGTCGAGAGGCAGGATCAGGTTCTCGACGACGCCCGGTCGGCGCCGACCTCACCGCCGGATAGTCGCCGAGGCGGCCCGAGCGCCGCCTCGTCCACACCCCGCTCTCCGGGCTGCCGCTGGCCGAGATTCCGCTGTCCACCCCGTCCGACGTGGGCTGCGCGGTGCAGCAGGCCGCTCGGCCCTGCGGGCCTGGAGTTCGCTGGGACACCTGCGCCGGGCCGCCGTGGTGCTCGACTTTCACGATCGGCTGCTGGCCCAGCGCGAGGACGTCCTCGACCTGATTCAACTCGAGACCGGCAAGACCCGCGCCAACGCCTTCGACGAGGTCGCCGAGGTCGCCAACGTGGCGCGGTACTACGCCCGCCGCCGCAGCCTGCTGGCCCCGCCGGGTGCGGGGCGCGTTGCCGGTCGCTGGGCACGCCACCAGCCCCGGCTGCCGCGCGGCGTGGTCGGCATCATCACCCCGTGGAACTATCCGTTCGCGCTGTCGCTGGGCGACGCAGTGGCGGCGCTGCTGGCCGGCAACGCGGTGGTGCTGCGGCCCGATCCGCGCACGTGTCTGTCGGTGCTGTGGGGCTGC
>JADJTM010000003.1 GCA_016711205.1 Micropruina sp.
TCGCCCACCTGCGTGAGGTGATCGCAGCGGGTGAGCTCGGTGAGATCCGCAGCTGCCAGGGCGACCTGACCGCCTTTCGCGACTACGACCCGGCCGACCGGCTGTTCGACCCGGCCAAGGGCGGCGGCGCCGTGCTCGACCTCGGCGTGTACGTGGTGTCGATCGCGCAGCACTTTCTCGGCACCCCCGCGGTGGTCCACGCCACCGGCGGACGCTACGACAGTGGCGTCGAGGGCGAGTTCTCGCTGCTCCTCGGCTATCCGGACGGACGCTCGGCCACCCTCGCCGGTGGCTTCACCACCTACGGCCCCGGCCGCATCATGCTGACCGGCACCAAGGGCTGGGTGGACGTGCACCCGCGGTTCCACCGCAGCGCCGGGGTCACGATCTGGCGCGAGAAGACACCGGAAACCCTTGAGTTCGAATCGGGCTACCGGTTCGAGATCGAGCACGTCGGCGACTGCCTCGATCAGGGGTTGACCGAGAGCCCGGTCATGCCGCTCGATGACACGATCGCGGTGCAGGCCATCATGGCCGACGCGCTCGCCCAGATCTGACCCAGGCCCTGAAACAACGCGCGGGATCCGTCCCGGTGGCCGGGAGAGCTACCCAGCGGTCTCCGAACCCCGTGAGGGTCGCCTGTGAACACGGACGCCTTTCGTCCGCAATCGCTCGTAGCTTCTTCGCTAAACCAGAGAGGAGTCACCAATGACAGAGCATTCCGACCCGATCCATGGTGACCCACGCTTCCCGTGGGAGCCGCCACTGGCAGGCACCGAGCTCGAGCACCTGCTCGGCATGCTCGAGCGGCTGCGCTGGACGTTTCGCTGGAAGGCCGCCGGTCTCGATTCCAAGGGCCTGAACACGACCCTGGGACCGTCGGCACTGACGCTGGGCGGACTGCTCAAGCACCTGGCCGGCGTCGAAACGCTGAACTTCACCTGGGAGGCGTTCCATACCGATCCGGGTGAGCCGTGGCGTTCTGCGGACTGGAGCAACGGCTCCGCCTGGGTGTTCACCTCGGCGGCTTCCGATGCGCCCGAGCAGCTGTACGCCCTCTACGACGAGGCGGTGGCCGCCAACCGGCGACGCATCGCCGCCGCCATCGAGGGCAAGGGAATCGATCAGCTCACCGAAGCTTCGGACGATGCCGGCAACCACGCCAGCTTGCGCCGTTTCGTCTGTGACCTGATCGAGGAGTACGGACGGCACACCGGCCACGCCGACCTGCTGCGCGAGAACGTGGACGGTCTGGTCGGCGAAGATCCGCCAACCGGTTGGCGGCCCTGACGCCGAGCGTCACACTCGCGCGTTGCGCGGTGCGCCGGCCCCGTCGAGGTCCAGGGGAGTGGTCATCGTCGCTCTTGTTCCGGTCGGTCGATGGCCTCAGTTGCTGGTCAGCAGAAACAGCGCGAGCTTGGACGGCTCCAGCGCCTTCACCGCATGCGGCAACCGGGCGCGCAGGTGAATCAGGTCGCCCGGTCGTAGGGTGACGGTGCGTCCGTCGGCGGTGATGTCGAACGTACCCTCGAGGGTCTGCAGCAGCACCGGGATCGCTGCGGTGTGCTCGCGGAGCTCTTCGTCGGTGTCGAAGGCGAACAACACCACGTTGGTGCCTTCGGCCTTGAGCACCGTGCGCGACACAGTCGACTGCGGTTGCACCTGCACCAGCGCGGCGAGGTCGGCGATCTCGGTCATGTCAGCGTTGCTCATCACGGCTCCCATTTAATCTATGTTCGTCTGTACAAATAACAGTAGGGTATCGGCATGCACAATGCCGCCTCGCCCGGCCCGCAACCTGCGCGTACCGACCGTCCGTCCGAGGCGGCGTTGCGCGTGCTGAGAGTGCTGGCGGCACGTGCGGACGCGGTCACCAGCGCCGAGCTGACGGCCGAGCTGGGCGGGCACCCCAACACCGTCCGACCCCACCTCGACCGGCTGGTCGCCGAGGGCTTCGTCGACCCGGTCACCCGGCCCGCAGCCGGTCGCGGACGTCCGGCGCGCGCCTACCAGGCCACCGTCGCCGGACGTCAGGTGGCCAGCCAGGAGGTCTCGACGCTGGCGGGCACCGCCCTGCTGGGTGCGGTCACCGACGAGTTGCGCCGAGCCGCCCAACCGCCCATCGCGGCCCGCCGGCTCGGATCGTCCTGGGGGCGACGACTGGGCGCCGGAACGAGTGCGCCGAGCGTGCTGGGGGCGCTGGCCGGGCAGGGTTTCACTCCCGAGGAGCAGCCGGACGGCATCCACCTGCTCACCTGCCCGATGCTGGCCGAGGCCCGCGACGCGCCCGAGGTGGTCTGCAGCCTCCATCAGGGCATGCTGGACGCGCTGTCGGACGTGCCGCTGCGGCTGGTGCCGTTCGCCGGCCCCGGATACTGCCTGGTGAGCCCGGCCGAGGTGCGCGGAGCGTCCGCCGGGTAGAGTGGGTCAGCGACAGGGGAGCGCCACCACGGCGCTGAGAGTGCGGCAGGCCGCAGACCCTCGAACCTGATCCGGTTCGCACCGGCGTAGGGAGTCGAGCAATCTCCTCACCGCAGGGTGAGCCCTCCGATAAGGAGGAGCATCATGTTCATTCATCGTCAGGTGTCGCGGGCAGTCGCCCTGCTCGCCGGGTTGGCCCTGCTGGCCGGTTGCGCGGGGGGAGCGGGCGCGGCGGCGCCGTCGGCAGGGGCGTCCACCACGGCGCCGACCGAGTCGAAGAAGCTGACCGTGGTCACCCACGACTCGTTCGCACTCAGCGATGAACTGAAGAAGCAGTTCGCCGAAGAGACCGGCTACACGGTCACCTACGTGGCCCCCGGCGACGGCGGCGCCCTGGTCAACCAGCTGATCCTGACCAAGGAGTCGCCCCTGGGTGACGTGGTCTACGGCATCGACAACACCTTCGCCGGACGGGCGGTGCAGGCGGGTGTGCTGACCCCCTATACGCCGGCCGACCTGCCCGCCTCGGCCGCCGACCTGAAGGCGGACGATGCCGGCTCGCTCACCGCGGTCGACTTCGGCGACGTCTGCGTGAACGCGGACCGGAAGTGGTTCGCCGCGAAGAAGCTGGCGATTCCGGCGACCCTGGACGACCTGGCCAAGCCCGAGTACCAGAACCTGCTGGTGGTCGAGAACCCGGCGTCGTCCTCACCCGGCCTGGCGTGGCTGGCCGCGACCGTGGGCGCCAAGGGCGACCCCGGCTACCTCGACTACTGGACCTCGCTGAAGACCAACGGCGTCAAGGTGGTCAAGGGGTGGACGGAGGCCTACTCGACCGAGTTCTCCGGGTCGTCCGGCAAGGGATCGCGGCCGCTGGTGGTGTCGTACAGCACGTCCCCGGCCTTCGAGGTGCCCAAGGGTGCCACGACGTCGAACACCGCCGCGCTGTTGCACACCTGCTTTCGCCAGGTCGAGTACGCCGGGGTGATCGCCGGCGCGCAGAACCGGGTCGGCGCGCAGAAGTTCATCGACTTTCTGCTGACCAAGCAGGTGCAGGCCGACATTCCCGGCCAGATGTACATGTACCCGGCCGACACCTCCGTTGCGTTGCCCAAGGAGTGGGTGGCGCACGCGCCGCTGGCGAGCCAACCGTTCACCGTTGCCACCGACGTCATCGCCGCCGGCCGCGACACCTGGATCCGCGAGTGGACCGCGAAGGTGATCGGATAGCGATGGTGCAAGCTCGACCAGGAGGGGCTCGACCAGCGGAGATGCCGGAGGTGGCGGAGGGGGGCTCGACCAGAGCCGTGGATGGGTCTGGCCGCCGAGGGAGCCTGCGACCGAGGCTGGTTGGCTCGGGTCGAGCCCCCCTCCGCCACCGACCCCACGCGCTGGGGTCTCGACAAGCTCGACCAGGAGGGGCTCGACCAGCGGTAGGTCCGATCCTGTTCTGGTCCATCGCTGTGCTCGTGCCGGTCGTCTTCCTCGGGGTCTTCTTCGCCTGGCCGGTGGCCGGCCTGATCGGCCGCGGGTTCGTCGTCGACGGCGACTTCACCCTCGGCGGCCTCCGCGACGTGCTGGCGGCCCCGCGCACCTGGCGCATCATCGGCCAGACGCTGGGCCTGGCGGTGGCCGGCACCGTGGCCGCGGTGCTGCTCGGCATACCGGGCGCCTACCTGCTCTACCGCTGCCGCTTTCCCGGCCGCGGGGTCGTCCGGGCACTGGTGTCGGTGCCGTTCGTGCTGCCCACCGTGGTGGTGGGCGTCGCGTTCCGGTCGCTGTTCGCGGCGCAGGGCCCGCTGGGCGGGCTGGGGCTCGACGAGACGTTCGGCGCGATCATCGTCGCCCTGGTGTTCTTCAACTACTCGGTGATCGTGCGCACGGTGGGCGCCCTGTGGGCGCGGCTCGACCCGCGCGCCGCCGAGGCGGCGCGGGTGCTCGGCGCGTCCCCGGTTCGGGTGTTCCTGACCGTGACGCTGCCCGCGATCGCGCCGGCGGTGCTGTCGGGGGCATCCCTGGTGTTCCTTTTCTGCGCGACCGCGTTCGGCATCGTGATGGTGATGGGCGGGGTCGGCTTCGGCACCATCGAGACCGAGATCTGGTACCAGACCACGCAACTGCTCGACCTGCCCGCCGCGGCTGCACTGTCGATCGTCCAGCTGATCGTGGTGGCCTCGACACTGCTGGTCGCGGCGCGGGCGCGCGCCGGTGCCGAGCACGCCCTGCGGCTGCGCGGCGACGACACCGCCGAACAGCCCTGGCGAGCCCGGCGCGACCTGCTGCCCACGCTGATCACTGCCGCGGTCGTGGTGCTGCTGCTGGGGGTGCCGATGATCAGCCTGGTGGTGCGCTCGTTCGTCACCGCGGACGGTTGGGGCTGGCGCAACTACCAACTGCTCGCCGGCACCGGCGAGGGCAGCCTGGCCGTTCCGGTGTGGACGGCCGCGGTCAACTCCGTCGTGATCGCGGCGCAAGCCTGCGTGCTGGCGGTGCTGCTCGGTGTGCTGGTCAGCCTGGTGGCCTCACGCCGTCCACGGCAGCCGTCGCTGTCGGCGGGTGTGAAGCTGCTGGACGCGGCCTTCATGCTGCCGCTCGGGGTCTCGGCGGTGACCGTGGGTTTCGGGTTCCTGATCACGCTGAACCGGCCGCCGTTCGACCTGCGCAGCTCGCCGATGCTGATTCCGATCGCGCAGTCCATCGTGGCGTTGCCCCTGGTGGTGCGCACCCTGCTGCCGGTGCTGCGGGCGATCGACCCGCGTCAGCGCGAGGCTGCGGCCATGCTCGGCTCGGGTCCGGCGCGGGTGCTCGCCACCATCGACGGCGCGCTCGCCCTACGCGGGCTCGGGCTGGCGGTCGGTTTCGCCTTCGCCACGTCGCTGGGCGAGTTCGGGGCCACGTCGTTCCTGTCGCGCCCGGACCACCCGACGCTGCCGGTGGTCATCTTCCGGCTGATCGGACGACCCGGCGCCGACAACTTCGGGATGGCTCTGGCCGCCTCGGTGATCCTGGCCGTGCTGACCGCCGCGGTGATGGCGGCAGCGGAGTTCGTCCGCCCCAAGGAGGCAGAACTGTGAACGGGCTGAGCGTCACCGGCGCCGAGGTGCGCTACGGCGACCTGGTGGCTGTGGACGGGGTCGACCTGGCCGTCGCACCGGGTGAGATCGTGGCGCTGCTCGGCGCGTCGGGCTCGGGCAAGTCGTCGCTGCTGCGCGGCATCGCCGGTCTCGAACCGCTTTCGGCCGGGCGGGTGTGCTGGGGTGCGGACGACCTGGCCGCCGTCCCGGTGCACAAGCGCGGCTTCGGCATGATGTTTCAGGACGGCCAGCTGTTCAACCATCTGAGCGTCGAGGGCAACGTCGGCTACGGGCTTTTTCGTGAGCCGAAGCCCGTCCGGCGGGCGCGGGTCACGGAGTTGCTCGGCGTGGTCGGGCTCGCCGGCTACGGCAGCCGCAGGGTGAGTGAGCTGTCCGGCGGGCAGGCGCAGCGGGTGGCGCTGGCCCGCTCGCTCGCCCCCCGTCCGCGCCTGCTGCTGCTGGACGAGCCGCTCTCGGCCCTGGATCGCAACCTGCGCGAGCGCCTCGTCGGCGTGCTGGGCGACGCGTTGCGCGCCACCGGCACCACTGGGATCTACGTCACCCACGACCAGGACGAGGCCTTCGCCATCGCCGACCGGGTGGGGGGTGATGGAGCACGGACGGCTGCTGCAGACCGACGCCCCCGCGGTGCTGTGGCGCCACCCGACCTCACGGGCGGTGGCGGCGTTCCTGGGCTACGGGCCGTTCGTGGCGGGGTCGGTCTCGCGGCGGCTCGGCGGTCCCGGAGCCGCGGACGATCAGCTGGTCGGCATCGGGCCGGTCGGGCTGCTGACCGACCCGGCCGGCACGCCGCTGCCGGTCATCGAGCAGCGGTACCAGCGCGGCGAGGTGCTGGCCGACGTCCGGCTGAGCGATGGCCAGGTGGCCACCGTCCGGCTACCCGAGCAGATTCCGGACGCGACGCTGACGCTCAGCCTGGATCCGGCTGGCTGCGTGCTGGTGCCCCGGTAGCGAACCACCGGTGCCGGGCGGCCGCGGGTCACGGGTGCGGCGTCCCGGTGGAGTGGCGTCAGCCGTCGGCCGGCTTTATGCCGGCCGTCCGCTTGATTCGCGGCTGGTGATCAAGGCCAGCTGGGTTGTCGCGCGACCGGTCGGCTGATCAGGCCATGGTGGAACCGCTGGCAGTCTGCGCCTGCGCCCGCGCGACGGCCGCCACGCCGCGCGCCACGTCGTCCTCGCTGGTCGACCAGTTGCTGACCGAGATCCGCAACACCGCCCGTCCCTGCCAGTGCGACCCCGACATCCACACGTCGCCCTCGGCCAGCAGCGCCGCGACGACGGCTCGGGTGCGGTCGTCGTCCTCGAACCCGACGCAGACCTGGGTGAACACGACGTCGTTGAGCACGGTTGCCCCTTCGATGCCGGCGATTCCGTCGGCGAGTTGGCGGGCGCGCAGGTGCATTCGATCGACGAGGTCGACCACCCCTTGCCGTCCGAGTGCCTTCAGCGTCGCCCACACGGGAACGCCGCGCGCGCGTCGGGACATCTCCGGCACCAGTTCGTAGGGGTTGGCCTCTTCCGCGTTGAACAGGTACGGCGCGTGCATCGACATGGCCCGGCGATGCGCCACCGGATCGCGAACGACGACCAATCCGCAGTCATATGGCACGTTCAGCGTCTTGTGCGCATCGGTGGCCCAGGAGTCGGCCAGCTCGACGCCGCCGACCAGCCCACGAAGGGACGGGGAGGCAGCGGCCCACAGGCCGAAGGCGCCGTCCACATGCACCCAGACCGGGTGGCGCCGTGCAATCGGAACGAGCTCGGCGAAGGGATCGCTGGCGCCGGAGTGAATGTTGCCCGCCTGCAGCAGCAGGATCGTCGGCTGATCCGGGCGCGCAGCGAGCGCCTTCTCCAGCGCCTCGGGCAGGACGCAGCCCTGGGCGTCCACGGCGAGAAGCTCGGACTGGGGCAGTCCGGCGTAGCGCAGTGCCTGCAGGGGTGAGACGTGCACCTCGGCACCGGCGAGTACGCGCAGCGGCGGTCCGCCGGCCAGCCCCTGGTCGGGGTCCCAGCCGCTGCGGCGGAGCAGTTCGTCGCGGCCGACGAGGATGCCGGTTTGGTTCGCGGTCGTCGCCCCGGTCACGAAGCCGACGGACGAGTCGCGTGGCAGGCCGAGCAGGTCGAGCAGCCAGCGACCCGCCGTCCGTTCCACCGCGACGACACCGGGCGTGGTCAACAGCATGCCGGCGTTCTGGTCCCAGGCCGAGACCAACCAGTCCGCCGCGATCGAGACAGGGTAGGCGCCGCCGATCACGAACCCGTACCAGCGACCCGAGCCGCTGGCCGCCAGGCCCGGCTCCACGGCGCCCGCGAGCAGGTCGATCACCTCCGCGTCGTCGCACGGACCATCGGCAAGCTCCCCAGCGTGGCCTCGATCGACTCGTGCGCAGCGCTTGGCGTCACCGGACGATGCCCGAGCGAGGCGAGCCAGTTGTCAGCGTGAATCTGTGCGCGGGTGAACGGGGACGGGACTGTCATGCGTCCACGGTGCCTGAAAGCCGAGCGGCGCGGAAGTCCTGTGCGGGTCGAAGACTCACCTGGGCAGAGCGCCGACCCGGCGCGTCAGCCGATGTCGGGGCGGAGCGGTGGACGAGGAAGGGGAGCGGCCGCCGCGAGCCGCCAGTGGGTGGCCCGCCGCGAGGTCCCACGCCGCTAGATTGTGGGTGAGTGAGAGGGGACAGCAATGTCCGAGCACTTCCATCCCGACGGCAAGATCCCATCGCAGGCGACGATCGCCGCGCAGGAGGTCCAGCGCGCGTCACTTCCGTTCGACGACACGCGGGACTTCGACGAGGCTCGCCGGGGGTTCCTGGCGGCACCGGGCTACCGGCAGATCATGGCCGATGCCGGCCATGTGGCCTGGGACATCGGCGCCTACGACTTCTTACTCGACGGCGAGGAGTTCGACAGCCTCCACCCCTCGCTGCAGCGCCAGGCCACACTCAACATGGAGTACGGCCTGTTCGAGGTGTTGCCGGGCGCCATCTACCAGGTCCGCGGCTTCGACCTGGCCAACATCAGTTTCATCAAGGGCGACACAGGCTGGATCGTCTTCGATCCCCTGACCAACCGCGAGACCGCCGCAGCCGCGCTGGCGCTGGTCACCGAGCACCTGGGTGAGCGCCCCGTGGTCGCGGTGGTGTACTCGCACTCCCACGTCGACCACTTCGGCGGCGTACGCGGTGTCGTCAACGAGGTGGACGTGAAGGCCGGACGGGTGCAGGTGGTCGCCCCGGTGGGGTTCATGGATCACGCGGTGGCCGAGAACGTGTACTCGGGCAACGCAATGAACCGGCGGGCCTTCTACCAGTACGGCCTGCTGCTGGCCCGCAGTCCCTTCGGCCATGTCGACCAGGCGATCGGCAAGGGTGTCGCCTCCGGTTCCGTCGGCCTGATCGCGCCCAACGTGATCATCAGCGACGACATCGAGGAACTGACGCTTGACGGGGTACGGATGGTGTTCCAGAACACCCCGGGCACCGAGGCGCCGGCCGAGATGAACACCTGGTTCCCGGACCTGAAGGCGTTCTGGGCCGCGGAGAACATCGTCGGCACCATCCATAACATCTACACATTGCGTGGCGCGCTCGTCCGCGACGCACTGGAGTGGTCCCGACAGATCAACAAGGCGCTGTACCTGTTCGGTCGCGAGGCAGAGGTCATGTTCGCGTCGCACTCATGGCCGCGCTGGGGGAACGACCGGATCCAGGAGGTGATGCGGACCCAGCGGGACACCTACGCGAACCTGAACAACGGGGTGCTTCACCTGGCCAACCAGGGCGTGACCATCAACGAGATCCACAATGAGTATCGGGTGCCGGAGAGCCTGCAGCGGGAGTGGGCGGCCCGCAGCTACCACGGCTCGGTCGAGCACAACAGCCGTGCCGTGATCAACCGCTACCTCGGCTACTGGGACGGGAACCCGGCCACCCTGGTTCCGCTCTCGCCCGGCGATTCCGCACCGCTGTACGTGGACCTGATGGGTGGCGCTGAGCCGATCCTGGCCAGGGGACGCGAGCTGGTGGACGCCGGCGACTACCTACTCGCGGTGGAGATCCTGAACAAGCTGGTGTACGCCGAACCGGGCAACGCCGACGCCAAGGCAGTTCTGGCGGACGCGTTCGAGCAACTCGGCTACCAGCACGAGAGCCCCAGTGTGCGCAACAGCTTCCTGGCCGCGGCGTTCGAGTTGCGTTCGGGGATCCCGACCGGCGCCGCCACCAAGACCGGCGGTCCCGACATGATCCGGGCGCTGAGCACCGGCCAGTTCCTCGACTTCCTCGGGATCCGGCTCGACAGCGCCGCGGCCGCCGGGGTCGGGTTCACCGTGAACCTGGTCACGCCGGACACCGGGGAGACCTACGCGGTGGAGCTGAGCAACGCCACCCTGACCAACCTGGAAGGGTTCCTGATCGACACCCCCGATCTGACCATCACCGTCGACCGGAGCGACCTCGAAGAGGCGATGATCGGAGCCACGACCCTTCAGCAGTTGATCACGGACGGCGTCGCGCGTCTCGATGGCGACCCGGCCGTCCTGACAACACTCGCTTCGCTCCTGGTGCATTTCGAGCTTGGCTTCGAGATCATGCCGGGTACGGTGCCCGCCGTCCCGAAAGCCGCCGCGATGGGGGACTTCGAGCAGGAACCGTTGGCCGACACCGCGGGCGGGTGACCGGCTCCCACCGGTGGGACGTCTATCGGTCAGGTGAATCCCGGGTCGCGATCGCGCTAAAGGTCCTGAGGCCGTTCTACAGTCGCGACCTTCCTGTGATTGAGGAGCCCCTCGGACGCGTGGTCGCTACGTCCGGCGCCGAGGAGCTTGGCCAGCCTGCGGCCCCTGGTTCCCGCGTGCAGAGGCGGTGACGAGCCGGATCGGGTGCCCACAAGCAAACTCTGGTGCGATGTCTCGTCACATATTCCAAGGCTGACGGCATCGTGTTAGGAAGTTCAAGATGTTGTGCAACTCCACTTGGCAAGAGGTCGTATTTTCCAAGTTCGCGAGCTTCGCACTTGGATGTTGCCACCGTGTTACCAAAGAGATTCGAATCCCGGTCAAAGCGGCTTTGAACGTTTCGTGCCCTAACTGTACGAGGTGGCAAAGACACTACCGATCACGCAGAGACTCGTCCTGCAGGTGCATGAGGTCCTGCTTCGTGGAGTCCGCGGCGAGGAAAAGAACCCCGGCGAGCTGAGATCGAGCCCGGTTTGGGTAGGACCCGCGGGGGCCACGCCCGAGACAGCTACCTACGTGCCGCCTCTTCCCGAGCACTTGCCACACTTGATGACTGACTGGGAGTACTTCGTCAACGACGACGGCAAGCGCCTACCGGCACTCATTCAGGCCGCCCTGATGCACTACCAGTTCGAAACGATCCACCCGTTCCTTGACGGAAACGGACGCGTAGGCAGGCTGCTCATCAACCTTCTCCTGATGGAGCGAGGCCGGCTTCCGCTGCCCCTGCTCTATCTGTCCAGCTACTTCGAGAGCAACCGGCAGGCCTACTACGACCGACTTCAGGCCGTTCGTGAATCGGCGGACATCGATGGCTGGCTGGTCTTCTTCCTGACTGCGGTGAAGTCACAGGCGGACGATGCGGTGCTGCGCGCGCGAACTGGTCCGTATTCGTGAGTCCTATCTGCAGGAGGCCATCAAAACGCGGTCGAATCTCCCGGCGCTTGTCGAACTCATCGTGCGCAACCCCGTGGTGACCGTCAAGGCCGTCGAGCGCGCGGCCAACCTCACCAACCAGGGAGCTCGCAACCTGATCCGCTCAGCCGCGTCTCGTGGCTGGTTGCGCAGCATGGGCAGCCATGGCAGGGGTGGCAGGGAGTTCTGGAAAGCGCCGAAGTTGCTCGACGTGATGGAGGCTCCGATGGCGTACGCAACCCAGACTGAAAGCCCGAAGCAAGGGGGCTGAGGGCAGGTGTGGGCAGAAGATGGGAGTCGTTAGGGCACGAAACGTTCAAAGCCGCTTTGACCGGGAGTCGGATCCCTAGTCAAAGCGGCTTTCACACTGTCGGGGTGACAGGATTTGAACTGCCACCTTGGGGTGTTTCGTAACCCCGCACTGGCTACCAGTTTCAGCGTGTTCACTAGGCATTCTGGTCTCAGCCGCTCGAACGCCTAGTAGGCGCAAATAGGCAGAAATGGGCTCTCGTTAGGATGCGTTAGGATGCAGGTGAGATGCAAGGGCAAGGTGACAGGGTGACCAATCTCCGACTGGTGGACGGGGCTGCGGGTACGCCCGCGCGCACCGGGTCGGCCCCGCGGCCGTCCAGTCGGACCAGGTCGATTAGGCGCCGGCGAGCCTTCGGAAAAATCGCGAAGCAGCGGTCGGGTCGCTACCAGGCCAGCTATCTCGGCGAGAACGGGGAGCGCTATCTGGCCCCGGTCACCTTCGAGACCAAGGGCGACGCCGACGCGTGGCTGTCGATGCGCCGAGCTGAACTGGAGGAGCATCTGAGGTTCCCCCCGAATCGTGGAGGCATCAGCTATAAGGGGTTGCTATGCCTGAGAATCGCAAGAAGTACGACGCGGAGTTCCGTGAGGGAGCGGTCCGGATCGTCGAGGAGACCAGGAAACCGATCGCCCAGGTGGCTCGGGATCTGGGGGTGAACGAGGGCACGCTGGGGAACTGGGTGAACCAGGCCCGGGCTGCCCGGGAAGGCCACGGCGAGCTGGCCAAGGACGACTACGAGGAGCTGCGGCGGCTGCGGGCCGAGGTCGCCGAGCTGCGGATGGAGCGTGATGTCCTCAAGCGTTCCGTGGTCTTGTGGGTGAAAGAGGCGACGAAGTGAGCGTGGCACGCTTCATCGCTGACCAGAAGACCTTCTGGCGGGTGCCCGTCGCGGTGTGCTGTGCCCTGCTCGGGGTGAGCGTGTCGTGGTTCTACAAGTGGTGGCCGCGCGCCATGGCCGGCGGGCCGCCGACGAAGCGGGCGAAACGCCGCGCCGAGGTGGATGCGGCGGTGAAGACCGCGTTCACCGCTGCTCGTGGGCTGCACGGCTCGCCGCGGCTGGTGCACGATCTGCGGGATGCCGGCTGGGCCATCTCCGAGAAGACGGTGGCCGACTCGATGCGCCGCCAACAGCTGGTGGCAAGGCGAATCAGACGCCGCAACGGGCTGACCAAGCAGGATCTGAGCGCGCCGAAGTTCCCCGACCTGATCAAACGCGACTTCACCGCGCAGGCGCCGAACTGCCGCTGGGTGGGTGACATCACCGAGATCCCGACCGATCACGGCAAGTTGTACCTGGCCACCGTGATCGACCTGTTCAGCCGCCGTCTGCTGGGTGCGGCGACCGGGCTGCACCCGGACGCGCAGCTGGCCTGCGACGCGATCACGATGGCCGTCGCCACCCGTGGCGGAAAGCGGGTGATCTGGCGCGACGACCAGACCCAACAAGTGATCTTCCACACCGACCGGGGCTCCACCTACACCGCCAAATCGTTCACCAAGCTGTGCCGGAAAATGGGCATCCGGCAATCCATGGGCCGGGTCGGGTCCTGCTTCGACAACGCCGCCGCCGAAGCCTTCTTCTCCAGCCTGGAATGGGAAGTGCTATCCCGGCACCGGTTCGCCGACACCCAACACGCCCAAGCTGCCGTGCTCGAGTGGTGCTACGGCTTCTACAACCACACCCGCCGACACAGCAGCGCTGACATGATGAGCCCAATCAACTACGAAACCGCCGCCCTCAACCGAGAAGCGGCATGACGAACCCTCCACGGTTCGGGGTGAACCTCAATCGCTGGCGTCCGCCCGACCCGCAGCCGGCCGAGACCCCGACACTGCGCGACTACTCCGAGATCTGGATCGAGCGACGACGCACCCGAGACGGCCAGCCGCTCAAGCCCCGGACGAAGGATCTCTACCGCATCCTGCTCGACAAGCAGATCCTGCCCACGCTGGGCGACATGCACCTGGCCGACATCTCCGCCGACGACATCGACGACTGGTACGCGACGCTGCTGCCCGCCGCACCGACCCGGCGGGCAGACGCCTACTCGCTGCTGTCGACCATCATGCGCAGCGCCAGCACGGGCCGCCGTCCGCTGATTCCGGACTCCCCGTGCAAGGTGGAGCATCCGACGGTCCGTCACCGCACCTTCGAGCCGAAGCCGGCCACCCCGCAGCAGATCGCCACCATCGTGGAGAACATGCCCGACAAGTACCAGGCGCTGATCCTGCTGTCGGCCTGGTGTGGCCTCCGCTGGGGCGAGGTGAGTGAGCTGCGACGGAAGGATCTCGACCTGGCCTCGATGTCGGTTCGGGTCGAGCGCGCCGTGGTGTGGCGAAAGGGCCAGCCGACAGTGGGGACACCGAAGTCCCGGGCGGGCATCCGGACGATCGCACTCCCGCCTAACCTCCGTCCAGCATTGCGACGTCACCTTGCCGAGCACGCCATGCCCGGCCCGGACGGGCTGCTGTTCCCGAACGCGACCAAGACGGGCCACCTGCACGTGAACACCCTCAGCAAGACCTACCACAGGGCTCGTCAGGTTGCCGGACGGCCGGACCTGCGCTTCCACGACCTTCGCCACAGCGCGGCAACGATGGCCGCGCAGGCCGGCGCCACTCTCGCGGAGCTGATGGCCCGCATGGGGCACTCCACGGCGAAGGCTGCGCTGGTCTACCAGCATGTCGCCGAGGGCCGCGACCGGATCATCGCCGACCGCATGGCCTCGCTCGCCGGCCCCGAATGGAGCGCGGGCAGGCCGGCCTCCGACACCGGCGGCGACTTGGTTGGCGAGGTCGAACCTGGTTGAGGGGCGCCACGGGCGGAAGGCAGCGCCCCATGGGTTTGGGACTTGATGACCATCCCTTTGTGGGCAGTGTGCTGTTCTCAGGGCCTGGGCTACTGGGGCACCGGTCAGCTGTGCCTCTTGGCCAACACCTGAACGTCCGCATCTATCCGGTCGAGTCGGATCGCCTGCCCTTACCCTGAGTTGGTGAACCCTCTCTTCGCCGAGTATCAACCGGGCGATGCCGGCATTCCCAGGCCGGTGAATGTGCGTGGGCTGGTCCGAGCCAACCTTGATGAATGCGTGGCGTTGACCGTGCAGCGAGAGGGCGGCGATGCGGCCGCATGGCGATCTTCGCTCGAACGAGGTCTCGGCGCCGACGACCTTATGACGTTCGTGGCGGTACTTGACGGTCGCGTCGCCGGCTACGGCACGGCCGGATGGTTCGCGCCGAGCACGCTCGTACCTGGATCTATCTCGCCGGACGGCTGGTACCTGCTCGGACTGGTAGTCGATCCGCTGGTCCGGCGACGCGGTGTGGGGCGCGAGTTGACACAGGCGCGGCTGTCCTGGCTGCACACGCGGACCGACCGCGTCTGGTACTTCGTGAGCAGAGCGAACCTCGCTTCCATCGACCTGCACGCAGAGCTTGGCTTCCACCTCGTCGCGAACAACATCGATGTACCGGGTGTTGCATTCACGGCCACGGGACAGCTCTACTCAGCCGATCTTCGTGGACGCACCGCTCTAGCCGCGTGCAGGTCGGGGCCTTGACCCGGATCGTCTCATCGGGGTTAGGAGAGGTTAAGTCGGTTGCGCGTGGGCGTGGACACGCGCGCCTTGTGTGCCTACCACCTTGGCCTCCATCGTGACCATCGGAGGTGCCGGTCTGCCACGAGTTCGGGGGGTGAGGAAGCGTGCTGCATGCCCGCTCGGGGCCAGTTCGCCGCCAACGCGAGGGGCAGCCCTGGTCGCGCTAGGGGGTGCTCGAATGCGGAGGCTCGATTGGGACGGCTATCGCAATTGCCGTGACCTTGGGGGCCTCGCGACACCGTCCGGGCCGACTCGACCGGGTCGCGTCGCCCGCGGGCCACGACGAGAACTCCTGACCACGGCCGGGTGGGTCCAGGCCCGCGCCTGGGGTCTGCACACGGTCGTCGATCTGCGCTGCACGGAGGAGATCGGGGTGCGAGCGGGCGACCCCAGCTCGGACCTGGCCGTTCTGGATGGGATCGACGTCATTCTCTCCCCGACCGAGGACCACGCCAACCCCGAGTTCCGTCAGGCCTGCTTTCCGATCCTCGACTCGCCGGAGTACTGGCCACACAACGTGCGGATCCTCCCCGGCATGGTGCGCCGAACGCTGGAGACCATCGCCCACGCCCGGCCCGGCATCCTGATCCACTGCGGCGCGGGCCGCGACCGCACCGGCATGATCACCACGCTCCTGCTCGCCAACGCCGGAGTCGCCCCGGACGTGATCGCCGACGATTACGCCGAGTCTGTCAGAGCTATGGCCGGCGCCCCGGCGAACTTGCCCACCCAGGATCGGCAGTCTTTGTGGAACTCCACCCAAGTCGCCGACTGGCTCGCGGAGGCCGTACCACTTGTCATGAGCTTCGCCGCGGAGATCGACCGGTACATGCGGCGCGTCGGCCTCGGCGACGATGAGCGCAATCGCCTCCGCTCGCTCCTGCTCACCGCCTGACCAGACGCCCAGCGGTTCGCATGCTCCGGTCAGAATCGCCCGCACCTGACACCCATCCACACGATGCTCGGCGCCGACGGGGCGACTCGCCGGGCTCTGGGGCATCGTTTCGGCGGGTTCCTCGCTTCTTGAGACACCCTGGCCAGGACTGCCGCTGACGACCCCAAGCTCACCCACAAACCCGGGCCGATCGGCTGCGAAGGCGAATAGCCGCTTCCACGCCAGACCTCTCCAGTTGGTTCAGGCCGGTCCGATGGGACCGATCTGGGGCCCGAAGGTGCCGCGCTCGCGACCGTTCCAGCGCCTGCAGACTTCCGGTGCCAGCGTGATGACTATGGCCCGCACGGGGCCACCCCCGTCGCATCGAGTCAAGAACTGGAGGTTCGAGATGCGCATCGACACAGCCACATCGTTCCGAGGCGTCGCACGGGGCGTCAGAAGAGCATTTGCCGCAGGCCTGTCGGCGCTGGTGCTCACCGTCGTGGGGGTTGGGCTAGGTGCCACCCCAGCCCATGCGGTGGGCCAGTCGACAGCGACGTGCACGAAGTCCGGGTACGGGCTGGCGCTCGGATCCGGCACCCCCATGCGCGTGCCGGAGACCTCTTCGGGTCAGAGAACTGCCTGCTCAGCGCCAGCCAGTACGGATCGGGGGCCACCAAGGCGCTTCAGACCGCCATGAACAAGTGCTACGGCGAGAATCTGACCGTCGACGGCGTCTTCGGATCGAAGACCACTGCCGCGCTCAAGCGAACCCAGACCAAGATCGGGGTCACCTCGGACGGCATCTACGGTGTGAAGACCCACAACAAGATGAAGTTCTACGAGGACGACACCGCCGACGGTGGGCCCTACTGCGCCAAGGTTGAGGCGCTGTAACGCCGTACGGCTGGGGCAGTGCCTAGAGGGTGCCGGAGCCGAGAATCGAGAAGACCCACTTCCCGACCTCACTGGTGACCGCTCGGCCGGTGGCGAAATCCGGAACGCGAGTCATCACGCACAACCGGTAGTTGCGTCCGTCACCCTCGACGCTGCCCATTGAGTTCACCGCCCACAGGTTGTCGGTGGGCTTGAACTGCACCCAACCGTTCTTCAGGTGGACGTGGACGTTGGCCGATTTCGGTTGGCCAACTCCCCAGGCCTGGTCGTCCTCGACCTGGCCCATCAGGTCGTAGATGAACGTGGACTCGGCTGCGGTCAAGGCAGCGGTCTTGCCGGTGGCAAGGGTCTTGGCGAGCAGTACCTGGTCGGCGGGAGTGGTCCAGGTCCAACTCCATTGATCCGCCCTGGTCTGATCGAGGTGGGTGTGGGCCATCTGGAGCTCGCGGGCCAGCGCGGCGTACGCCGAGGCGCCGCCGGAGGCGTCCCATAGCGCCTGAGCGGCGTCGTTGTCGGAATGCCGAATCGCGTTCTCCGCATTCGCGGTGCTGTCGGTGCTCAGCCCACCGCTGGCCCGTGCCGCACGGAGGGCCATCGCAACGATCATCGGCTTCGCCATCGAAGCGTTCTGGCTGGAGTAGTCACCGTTGAAGCTGTAGGACCCGCCGGTGCGGACGTCCTCCACATAGACCCCGAAGGTGCTGCTGCGGTTGGCGATGATCGTCATCACCTGGTCGAGTTGCGTCTTGATGGGACCGGTGGGGGAGGCGGTCGGATGCGGAATGCTCGGCTCGCCGGAGCAGCCGGCGAGAGCGACCAGAGCCAAGGTGCCTCCAGTAGCGAGCAGGTTACGGCGGCTGATCACAGGTGCGGTGTCTTTTCGCGGATCGTGGGAGGGATCGGCCCAATTCTAGCAACGCCAGACCCTTCACAACCCGGCCCCGTGGTGCCCAGCGCCCGCCCGAAGGTCTCGACCTTGTGAAGTTTGGCCATCCTTGTCGCTGGGCCGAATCGACGTGGCTGTCGCGGTGGCGCTGCGATCTTGATCGATCAGCCGGAATGGTCTTTGAGACTACGAGCGCAGGGCGGCGAGCCAGGGCCCGGCGATCGCCAGCGGCTCCGCCGCCAGCAGGTCCGATGAGGTGGGGGAGAGTTCGCCTTGACGGTGAGGCTGGCCCACACTGCGGTGCTGATCCACACCAGCCATCGTCGGCTACCTGGCTTATCGGGCTGCTGCTCCCGAACCCAGAGCCGTAACCCGCATATGAGCGGCACGAAACCTGGGGCGATTCACGGTCACGACCCGGAGGTGTTGGTGTTCTTCGATCGGGATCCGAGGATGGTGCTGACCGTGATGGGCCCTGATGCTAGCCGACGCGGAGCGGTCGGGCTGCGCCGCGTTCCGATCGGTGCGCTTCGTCGCACTACGGCATGCTGGGACCTGGCTGGTCCCGCAGAGCGGGTGTCGCGTCGAGCGTCGACCTGGGCACGATTGAGCCGGCCGTCGGCGTGCTCCAGTGGCCGTGGGAACGCGTGCGAGGCTCTAGGGCTACCCGGCCGGTTTAGAAGCCCCCCGAGCCAGCCGCTACCCCTCCGGCTGGCCCGGTCCCCTGGTTGTGGCGTGGGGTGCGCCCAGGCGGGGGACCACTTGGCGTTCCGGGCCGGCGTGGGGGCTGTGGTTGAGGGTGAGGAGGACGCGGTGGGTCCAGGTCGCTGCCATGGCAAGGGCGAGGATAAGGGCGGTGGTGTTGGTGACGATGGTCGACCAGGGCTGGATGTCTGGGGTGCCGGTTGGGGTGGCGAGGAGCAGGATGATCACCGGGGCGGCGAGGCTGGGGGCGAGGCTCCACCAGCGTCGTTGTGCGGCGAGCGCTCCGAGCAGGCCCATGCCGAGCCCGCACGGGATGGCGAGCAGTCCCCAGTAGAGGAGCCCTCCGCGGTCGAGGCCGCCGGTGTAGCCGGAGGTCCTGTCCGCCAGGTAGTAGGTGAGGTCGGCGATCAGGAGGCAGATCATGCCGGCTACGGGGCCTGCCCAGATGCGGCGGGCGAGCCAGCCGGCAAGGAATGCTGTGATCGACCACGCCCAGGTGGTGCCGAGCACCGCGGCGAGGACCTGGAGGGGCAGGATGCCTTCGGGGCTGAGGCTGACGGGGCTGTAGGGGAGCCGAGGGAGTTGCTCAGGGAGTTGGCTGCGCCGAGGCAGAGGCCGAGCAGTGCGGCAGCGATGAGCCTGCTCATGGTTGAGCTCGGCCGGCGGCCTCGCCGGTTGGGCGGGGGAGTTTGGCTGGTCACAGTTCGATTATGCGGTCGGCGGCCGCGGCAACGACGGGATCGTGGGTGACGAGGAGCACGGTCTTGCCGTGGTCGCGAAGTCGGGCGAGCAGGGCCAGGATCACGTCGCGGTTGCTCGAGTCGAGGGACCCTGTGGGTTCGTCGGCGAGGACGAGGTCGCTGGGCTTGAGCATGAGCCGCGCTATCGCCAGACGCTGTTGCTCGCCGCCGGACAGCTCGTACACCCTGCGCCTGGGGGCGGTATCTAGGCCGACGTCGGCGAGTGCGTCGGTTCGCTGGCGGGCCTGCTCGGCTTTCGGGGCGGTGGTGAAGGTCTGGGCGAGTTTCAGGTTGGCCTCGATGCTTGTCTTGGTCTATCAGTGCCGAGTTCTGGAACAGGTAGCTGATCCTGGTGCGCAGCAGGCGCAGCGCCGCGGGGCTGCCGATGCGGGGTGCGGGCGCTCCGAACAGGCGGATTTGGCCGGAATCGGGGTGTTCGAGGAGACCGGCCATGTTGAGCACGGTCGATTTCCCTGACCCGCTCGTGCCGACAAGGGCCACGATCTCTTCGTGGCGCACGGTGAAGCTGAGCTGCTTGATCACCTGGTGGGTCCGGAACGCTTTGCTCACGTTCAGGAATTCGACGACGGGGGCGCCGACTGGTTCTCCGAGGGTCTCGGCTTCGGCCACTTCGAGGGTTGCAGCGTTCACTAGAACTCTCCTTTCAGGATTGCCGGCACACGGCGGTGTTCGGTCAGGGTGAGGGTGACGCCGGCGATCAGAAGTTCGACGCCGGCGAATACGGCGGCGGCGAGGATCAGGCTGAGGTTCGGTTGGGGTAGTCCCCACCGGCCGTCCGCGACGCTCATCGCCATGGTCGCTGCGCCGGTCTGCCCAGCCCAGGTCAGGGCGAGGATGAGCAGGAATTGGCTGTGCCTGCGTGCGAACCCGAGCCCGTGGAGCCGACCGACGACGATGCGTCGTGCGTTCTGCTCGAACAGCAGGGTGGCTGACTGAACGGCGACGAGTGCGAACAGCAGCAGGGTGAGCAGCATGGTGGAGATGGCTTCGGCGAGCCCTTGCTGTGCGAGTTGCAGGTCCTCGAGTGCGTAGTCGTTCAGGGTGACCAGGTGGGTCAGGTTGTCGTCGAGGCGGAGCTGGCGCAGGCTTTCCTGCAGCTGGGCGAGGGTCGTGGCGGGGTCTGCGTCGACGAGCTTGACCTTGACCGCGGCGCCGGGGCTTCCGGAGATGCCGTTCATGCGGTCGATGCCGACGCTGTTGGAGGTGGTCATGACGGCCACGATGGGGTCGGTGATCCGGTTGCCCTGGTCGGGGGCGACGTCGGGGTCGAAGCTGAAGATGTCCTGGTGGTCGGCGGTCCACACGATGCGCACTTTTTGGTTGCGGATCGCTGCAGGCGGGTCAACGCCGAACAGGCGTCTCTCCAGGGCCATCACGGATTCGGGGGCGTCGGCGCCGCCGGTGCGTGATGCCTGGAACGAGGTCGTTATGGCCGCCGCCTGGTCGTGGAGGCTGGAGGGAACCAGTAGGACCCAATCGGTGATGTAGTCGTCGACGGCGACAGGTTGGCCGTCTTGGCCGGTGATCGGGTATACCGCCAAGTAGTTCGGGTTGACGGTGATGGATCGGTAGCCGTCGACGGGCCCTTCGGCCAATGTCTGGGTTTCGTACTGGGTGGCGTCCACGTAGAGGGCGCCGCGGTTGTCGAGGACGGGGTACAGGTGGTACACCTCGGTCGAGGTGGAGGCCAGTCCGCCGGTTTGGAGTTCGTCCAAGTCGAGGCCGACGCTTTTGGGCACGAACACCCCGTATTGGCTGGTGGCTTGCCAGCTGCCGAGTTTGGCTTGGGCGGCGTTCATGGTGGCGTAGCGGTCGGCGGCCGCGGTTCCCATGACGATCAGGGCTGCGGCGATGACGAACTTGAGGGCGAGGCTGAGCCAGGCGAGGAGCCGGGTGTCTTTGCGGTTCTTCAGGGCCTGGGTGAGGTTCAGGCCCTTGATGTAGGCGGTGGAAGCGAGGGTTGCGATGACCGCAAGAGTGAACCGCCCCGGCATGTCCGGAGACTCGCTGGTTTGACTCCTCAGCTTGCTGCTGAGGGTTGTTGTTGAGCGTAGTGGACTTGTTCGAGGACGGCGGGTGGCATGTCTCCGCAGTACTCGTTGAGGCGCCGGTGGTTGTACCAGTCGACCCATTTCGCGGTGGCGATCTCGACGGCGTTGACGTCTCTCCAGGGCCCTTGCCGGCGGATGACTTCGGTCTTGTACAGGCCGTTGATGCTCTCGGCGAGCGCGTTGTCATACGACGATCCGACCGCGCCGACGGAGGGCTTGATGCCGGCTTCGGCCAGCCGCTCGCTGTAGGCCACGGACAGGTATTGGGCGCCGCGGTCGTTGTGGGCCACGAGCTGGTCGAACTGGTCCCAGCCGTCCTGTTCCCGGGTCCAGATCGCCTGCTCGACCGCGTCCAGGACCAGTTCGGCGGTCATGGTGGTGGCGGCCCGCCAGCCCAGGATCCGGCGGGCGTAGGCGTCAATCACGAAAGCGACGAACACCCAGCCGGCCCACGTCGAGACGTAGGTGAAGTCGGCCACCCACAACCGGTTCGGCGCCAACGGCTCGAAGTTCCGCCTCACCAGATCGTCCGGCCTGGGCCCTGCCCCCGGCGATCGTGGTGCGTTTCACCTTGCCACGCACAGCTCCGGCCAGCCCGTCAGCCCGCATCAGCCGCTCAATGGTGCAGCGGGCCACCGGGATACCTTCCCGGTTGAGTGTCAGCCACACCTTGCGGGGTCCGTACACACCGAAGTTCTCTTGGTGGACCCGGCGGATGTGCTCGAGCAGCACCTGGTCACGCTCGTCGCGTTTGGAGGGCAGCTTGTCCTTCCACTCGTAGTAGGTCGACGGGGCGATCTTCACACCATGCTCGGTCAGCACGGCACAGATCGGCTCCACACCCCATCGCAGCCCGTCGGCGGGCTGATCGTCGGCGTGCTCGCGGATGAAGTCCACGATCACTGCCCGGGCCGGTCGAGCTCGGCCGCGAAGAAAGCCGAAGCCGCCTTCAAGATCGCGTTCGCCCGCTTCAACTCCGCGTTCTCCCGCTTGAGGCGTTTGATCTCGGCCGACTCCTCCGACGTGATTCCGGGCCGCTGACCATCATCAACCTCGCCCTGGCGGACCCACTTACGCAGCGTCTCCTGGCCGACCCCGAGCAACTCGGCCACCTTGCCCATCGCCGCCCAGTCCGTGTCGTGATCCGGCCGGACCTCGCCATACATCCGGACCGCCCGCTCCTTCAGCTCAGCCGGATACCTCTTCGATGTGTTCCCTGACATGACTCCAACCTTCCCAAGGTTCGGAGCCTCCGGACACACCGGGGCGGTTCAGAGAGCTGGCGCCAGCAACATTGGCGGCGACGGTGACCACGGTGGAGGTGGTGACGCCGGGTACGAGGGCTGCGGCGATGGTCGCACACACACCAGCGATGAGCATGGTAGTGAGGGTGAGTCGCCCTGAGACTGTCAACCAGGCGTGGAGCGCGCTGTGGCCGTGGAGCGTGAGGATCGCGGTGCGCTTGGCTTCGTACAGCTGGCGGAACGCGGCCAGGATGGCGACGGCGGCAACGATCGCCCAGATCAGTGCCCAGGTCCAGGGGGTTGCTGCGGGTGAGATCTCGCCGCGGACGGTGTTTGTGGTTTGCTCGAGGCCGTTGTGTTCGAGGTGCGCGCCGAGTCGGGTGAACTCTCCGGCGACTTGGTCGAGAAATCGCGTGCAGGCCTCGGGTTGTGGGCATTCGACGCCGTATTCGCCGGGGGCGGGCAGGGAGGCTAGCGCTGCTGCGAGCGGCCGGAGGTAGATCGTGTCGTTGTGCCCGATGTCGTCGACGACACCTACTTGATTTGGTTGCCCGGTGGGCCGGCTGGCCAGGAACGCAGTTCGGGTGCGGGTTTCGGCAGCGGTGGGGAATCGGCCGTCTCGGAGCCTCAGAACATCGAAGAGGTGGCTTTTGTCGGCGGCGATGTAGGCGTAGTGGGTGGTCAGGGGCTGGTCGTTGGTGTCGTAGCCCCATGAGGTGCGCAGCACGTTGACCTGGCTGGTGTCGGCGGCGTGTTGGAGCACACGCAGGACGAGGTCGGGGTCGGACAGGGCGGGCTGTACGGGGATGGTGAAGCGGGTGCCGATGCTGGTCCCGGCTTGCTGCAGCTGGACGCGTTCGGCCCGGTCGGCATCGGTCACACCCACGGCGAGAGCGGCTGCCGCGAGCCCGATGAGTGCTGCGATGAGGAGACGTTTCAACAGCATCGGGCCGCCCTGCTCTGGTGGGGAAGGTGGGGACACACCGGGACGGCACGGGCGCTGGTCACCCGTGCCGTCGTGATGCTGGCTGTTGTCTCAGCTGTGCCGGCGATCACCACCGATCAGTAGGTCGACCAGTAGGTGTAGCCGGTGTAGGAGCTGCTGTCGGTCGCGTTGGCGTTGGACCACACCGTGGCGTTGGCGAACTTCTTCACGTTCTTGGAGCCGATGATTGCCGTGGAGGAGTGGTACTTGGCGGGGTGGACGTAGTTCGACCACACGTACTTCGAGCTGCCGGTCACCGAGGTGCCGTAGTTCCAGGTGCCGCCGCCGACGTTCACGACCGTCGCGAAGGCGGGAGCTGCCGCGCCGATGGACAGCGCCAACGCGGCTCCGACTCCGATCGCCATCTTCTTGAACTTGCCCATGTCACCGTTCCTTTCGGTTGCGCGAGAACTGGCTCGTCCTCACCGGGCTGGAGCGTCTCTCCGGCCTGTTATGGGCACGCTAGGCAGGCCAACAGTCGATAGTCACCGGCCATCAGGGCCGATCCGTGGGGGAGCTGTGCCAGGCGTGGCTGATGCGCGACGGTGGGTCATCTCCTGGAGCGAAGGTAGGGCCCGGCGTGGATGGCGAGCATGGTGCGGTTGGTGACGCCCATCCGTTCCATCAGCAGCGACACGTAATGCTTCACCGTGGACGGCGCGAGAGAGACCCGTTTTGCGATCTGGGGGTTGGTCAGGCCCAGGCAGATGAGGTCGAGGATCTCCATCTCCATCTGGTTGAGGTGGGGCAGCCCGTCAGGGCTTTCCGACGGGGGGCCGGCGACGGCTTGGGGGGACATCACGGCTAAGCCCAGGTGCGCGGTCTCGATGGCCCGGGCCATCGCCGGAACGGGGGTGTCTTTGAACAGGTAGCCGGCAGCGCCGGCCGCCTGCATCCGAGCCACCATTGCCGGTTCGGGCAGCGAGGTGAGCGCCAGAATCTTGACTTGTGGGGCGTCGCGGAGGATGCGTCGGGTCGCCTCGATGCCGTCCATGCCCGGCATGGTGACGTCCATCAAGATCACGTCGGGCGGCTCAACAGCGGCCGCGGCCACGGCGTCGGCCCCGTCAGCCAGGACCCCTGTGACGTCGAATGCACCGAATCGCGGGAGGAGTTCGGAGAGGCTCGAGCGGACATACAGGTCGTCGTCGACGATGAAGACCTTGATCATGGCGTTCGGTTGAGTGGGATCGTAATGTGCATCAGCCATGTTGAGCCTTCCTGTTGCGCCTCCAGCTCGCCACCCAGCGGTGACAGCCGTTCCGTAAGCCCGACGAGCCCCAGCCGGGCTCGGCCTGGCTCTGGATGCCGATCGCCGACCTCGTTCATCACCACGACGACAGCCTCGCGCTCGTTGACGCGCACGCTGATTGCGCAGGGTTGGTCGGCCAGGCCGTGGCGTTCCACGTTTGCGACTGCCTCCCCGAGAGCGGCCGAAAGGGTGCTGCGGACAGGTCCGGGTAGCAGGCTGAGGTCACCGTCGATGGTGATGCTGGCAGGAAACCCGCGCAGCTCCAAGGAGTTGCGTGCCTTCTCGGCTGCGATGAGGAAAGGGTCGTCGCGATCTGGCCCGGCAAGCGGCTCGGCGGCGCGCAACAGGTTCAGGGATCGTCGCAGTTCCTCGGATGCCTGCCGGACACCGGCGGTGAGTTCCTCGAACGCCGGGCCGCCGGCGCCGCTGGCCTCGGCGCGCTGGGCGTTGAGCAGGACACGAGCCAGCGTGCGCGCCGAGGTGTCGTGAAGCTCGCGGGCCAGGACGAGACGTTCCTGCAGGACTGTGTAGGCGGAGGCGTCGAGCTGCGCGCGCCGGTAGGCGGTGAACAAGTTCCCAATGAGCCACAGCACTCCGATCAGGACGGCCCAGACCAGAACGCCAAGGAAGAACAGCGGATCATCGGGGTAGTCGCGATAGGTGAGGCCGGCCAGCACGATCCCGAAGCCGGCGACCATCCACGCGCGCTGCCGCCGCAGACCTCTCATCCCGGTGCCCAAGATCGGGATGAGGGGTGCGTACTCGCCCATCGTGGGTGCGTTGTCCGGCAGGAAAAGGTAGCCGATCAGAAGCAGCCCGAGCGAGACCCCTGCCCACCGCGGCCAGCGGACCGTAAGGCCTGCCAGGACGGCCGCGGTAACGTCGAGGAGCACGAACCAACCGGCATCCCGGAATCCGCCCAGAGACACAGCCAGAACAGCGAGAGCGCCTGCCAAGACCACGTCGAACCGGCCGTTGGCAAGCAACGTCGATAGCCCGCTTCGTCGAGCTCTCACTGCCGGAAGTCCGGTCACGGGCACCATCCTGCCGCTCCGCAAGGCCACATAGGCCAATCAGGTCACAGGATGCGACCATCGGGCCGACTTGGTGGCTAACGGTGCCGACTTGTCTCATGGGTCCTGTGGGGGCGATCCGCTGCTGCCATCGTCAGCAGCATGGATAGGTCTCTCGTCGCGATCGTGTTGGCGATCGCCATTCCTCTTGGTGCCCCTGTTGTCAGGCCGGCCACGACCGGAACCGCTGCGGCGTCCCCGGCCTCGATCTGCGACTACCTGCCCAAGTGGCCGGGTTGCCCCCCGAGGTAGCGGTTCATGTGAGGCGTGGCGGGTCTTGCTGGCCATGGCTTGGTGTGCTGCGTGCTCGACGAGGTACTCGCGCAGGTGGGGGATCGTGAACTGGACTTTGCCGTAGCCGGCGGGGTGATCATGGCCGGGGCCATGAGGCGTGCCCGGTAGACGTTGGTGTACTGGGCCCCCTCGCCGATCCGTCGGGCGATGTCGGCGGTCCGCGAGCTGCTCTGGTCCTGGGCCACGGCGAGCAGAAAGGTCCGGTCGACGTCGGAGAGCTCCCGAAGAGGCGGCGTGGACTAGTAGTGCACCCAGCCGGGTGCGGGCTTGCTGGATGACATGCCAGCAACTCGCGCTGCCCTGATTGCTTCCAGGACGTGGCGCTCGGCGTCGGACGGCTCCTGGATCGCGGCGCGCAGCAGCGCGACAGCGCCGGAGTCGAACTCATGTGCGGGGTTGGGCTCGTAGTCCTTGAATCGGGCCGCAAGGTCGTCCGCGTGCTGGAGGATCTCGTCGACTGTGCGAGGCATCGTCATCACCTGAGGTACTCGGCGGGATTCTCCAAGATGACTTGCGAGCCGTCTTCCGGCAATCTCTCGTCACCTGACCTGATCATCGCCGCGCGTTGGGCAGTGTCCAGGCTGGGGAAGTTCTCATCATGTTCGACGACGATGAGCGGCTCGATCGGACGGCAGACCCTGTCGAGATCCGCGGTCCGGACACGGATGAGGCGGGCACCGATTCGAGACGCCGGGAGTACCCCGGTGGCGATGCGGCGGCGCAGCGTGTCGACGCTGATCCCATAGACGAGGGCGGCTTGCTGGAGGGAGAGCCATTCGGGCGCGGACTGGCTCCATTCGGCTGCGTTGTTGGCCATGGCGGTTCCTCTTTCAGTGGGGGTCAGATGCGGATGCCGTGGTGGTGGCCGTGGTCGGGTCCGTGGCTGGTTGGGGGGGGGGGAGGGGGCGGCGGGTGTTGGCGATCTGGAGGGCTTCTTGTCGGTGCATTTCGTCTTCTTTCCTGATCTCGGTGGTGATGCGGTAGCGGAGGGCGTCGGCGGTGTGTTCGCCGGGCAGCGGGCCGAGTTTGGCCGCGGCGGCGAGGTGTCGGGCGATGTCGGGTCGGCTGCCGGGCGAGCTGTGGCGAGGTGTGCGGCGAGGGTGGGCAGGGTGGGGTCGCTGGTGGTGGCGGGTGCGGCGGTGGTGATCTTGGTAAGCCAGTCGTGGATGTCGGCTTGGCTGGTTTGGAGGGCGTGGTCGAGGTGTCGTTGGGTGTCGCGTTCGGCCGGTGAGTGTTCCGGCGTGCCGGTGGGTCGCAGGTCGGTGTCGGGGGTTTGGTGGGCGGCGCGCCATTGCTGGATGTCGGCGATGAGCTCGGGGTCGAGACCGGGGAGGTCTTCGGCCCACCGTGGGTGGTCGTCGGCTGCGTGTTGGCGGGTTTCGTCGGCGAGTTGTCGGGTGAGCTTGTAGCGGCCGGAGAGGTATTCCTTCCAGGTGGGGTCGTCGAGGAGTTGGGTGGGGATGCCGGGGAGCCAGGGGAGGGGCCCGCGGGTGCGGTCGTTGGCCTGGGTGAGGTTGAGCCGGTAGTCGACGACGGCGGCCCGGTCGCGGGTCTGGTCGAGCGGCCCGAGCGCGACGGCCTGGCGGAGGATCTCGGTGGGGTTGTGGCCGTTGGCGGCGATGAGCATGAGGTGGCTGCGCAGGGTGGGCCAGGCGTCGGCCCCCTCGAGGCCGTGCATGGCGCCGGCGATGTCTATGGCGTCCTTGACCTTGCTCGGGAGGTGGTGTTCGGCGGCGTAGGTGATGGCGTCGAGGTAGCAGCTGGCGGCCTGGCCGAGTAGCAGGTGGGGCTGGTCGGCTTCGCGGAGCAGGGTGGTGGCGGAGGCGGGAGCGTCGTCGTGTCCGATCACGGTCTCGAGGAGTTGGACGGCACCGGCGGGCTGGAGCAGGCCCGGGTCAACCGGCGCGACGTGGGTGTCGGTGTTGTCGACCTGGATCCAGGCGTGGTTGGCGTGCCGGCCGCGGGTGAGCATGGTGTAGGCCTGCTGCCTGCTCTCTTCGCCGGTGAGCAGGCCGTGGCAGGTGTCGGCGGTGACGCCTTGGGCGGCGTGGATGGTGGTGGCGTAGCCGAGTTCGACGAACTCGGTGACGTAGTCGGCGGGCAGGGTGAGCCGGTTGTGGTTGCGCACGTGCCGGACGTCGACGGTGCCGTCGCGGTGAACGGCGGTGATCTGCCAGCGGTCGCCGTTGCGGACCCAGGCGGTGTCGCTGCTGGCGAGGTCGCGGTTGTTGCGCCGGGTGATCACGGTGTCCCCGGTCGAGGCCTGGTTGCCGTCACCGAGGTTGACGTGGCGTCCGGGTCGGTGCCCGTCGAGGCGGGCGGTGCGGGCGGCCTCGTTGAGGGCGGCGACCTGTTCGCGGGTGGGCGCGAGCATGAGCGCGTCAAGCCCGTCGGCGTGGTCGGCCTGCCAGGCGGCGAGCAGCAGACGGGTGGCGGTGTCGGGGCTGACGACGTGGACGCGCTGGTGGTCGAGGTAGTAGCCGACGGCGCGGGTGTCGCCGGAGCGCAGCGCGAGGCTGGCGTCGGCTTCGGCGGGGTCGGTGAACCGGACGACGTGGTCCAGGTGGAGGGCGCCGTGTTGGGTGGCGATGTCGCGCAGCACGCCGCCGGCACCGATCGCGCCGAGTTGCTGGTCGTCGCCGACCAGCCGGACCGAGGCGCCCTGGTCGAGGCACCAGGTGACGAGGTGGTCGAGGGTGAGGGTGTCGGCCATGCCGGCCTCATCGATGATCACCAGCGTGTCGGGCCCGACGCGTCGGGCGAGGTCCTCGCCATGGCTGATGGCCCAGACCAGTTTGGCGAGGTTGTCGGCGACCGCGCTGTCGCCGAGTTGGCTGCGGAGTTGTTCGGCCGCCGACGCTGAGGGGGCTAGTCCGATCACGGTGCCGCCGCTGGTGGTCCACGCGGTGGCCAGGGCCCGCATGGCGGTGGTCTTCCCGGTCCCGGCAGGCGCGATCGCGAGCTGGAGCCGTCGGCCGGAGGTGGCCATGTCGCGGACCATGGCCTGTTGGGCGTTGTTGAGCGGTTCGCGGTTGGCCATGGTCTTGAGGAGGGCGAGGGTGACCGAGTTATGGTCGGCAGTGCGGCCGCCGGTCCGTCCGGCGGTGTCGACCAGGCGTCGTTCGGCGTACAGGATGCGCCGGGAGGTGTAGCGGGACGCGGCAGGCTGCTCATAGACCGACGCCCCGTCGGGCCGCTGCAGCGGTGCCGGTTCGACCGGCTGGGCGCGGGTGGTGCGGATCGGGATCGACGCGCTCGCCAGCGCCCGTTCGGTGATCGCTTCGGCGACCCGGGTGATCTGGCCGAGGGGGATCGCGGCGGCCCGGACCTGGCGGAGGGCTTCGGCGCGCACGTTCCAGGGTGTCCAGGAGGATCGTTCGGCCTCCACGGTGTTGATCACCTGCTGCGCGGTGCCCGCGATCCACACCTCGTCGACCACCTGCGGTGCGGGACGTCGGTGGGCGGTGATGCCATGGAGCATGCGCTCCAGCCCGGCTCGGCTGAGGAGCTGGACGGCCTCGGTGTGCCAGGCGTGGCGTTGGTCGGCTTCGCTGCGGGGTCCGTGTTTGGCGGGTCGGGTGTCGAGGGTGGCCTGCTGGGCGAGTTCGAGCCGTTCGGCTTGGGTGGGGGGACGTTCGTGGTCGTGTTCGAAGGCCTCGACCAGGTCGGCGGTCCAGGCCTGGATATGGCGCCGCCTGGTCGACCAGCGGGCGAGCAGGGCCGCATCCAGGCCGGCGATCTCATAGATGGGGCGTTTCCCGTCCCTGCCGATCGGTTCCATTGCCAGGCCGAGGTCGCGCAGGCGTGCGGTGAGGCTGGTGGTGTACACCTCCGACAGGTACACCTTCGCCGCGTAGAGGGGTTTGGCGTCCAAAGCGCGCCAGTCGCCGGTGAGGGTCTGGACCTTGGCCGAGATCGCGGCGTGGGTGTGCAGGTCGGGGTCGCCGGCCCGGGAGTCGCGGTGGTCGAACCGGGCCGCGGCGATCCCGCGGACCGGCACGTGCCGGGCACCCTCATGACCCGACCGGGTAGACGCAACCCGGGCCTGGACCTGGATCAGGGCGTCGTCGACCGCCGCGGTGTGCGCGGCGCGGATCGCGGCGGCCAGCTCCGGCCCGGCCAGCGCCCACAGTGCCGAGACCGACTTGGGTGGGGAGAAGGTCAGGTCGAACCCGGCGACCGCCACCCGCGGATGGGAGGACGCTTTGGCGATGTAGCTGTGCAGCTCGCGGCGTCCGGCCGGCGGGCGTCCGTGATCGCGGGTGTGCCACTCGATGGCGAGGTCGGTGCGCAGCCGTTGCCGGACCCGTTTGGTGACCCGGGCACCGTCGTGCTCGTCCCGCCAGGCCTGCTTGCGGGCGTCGAGTTCGACCTCGAACGGGGTGGGGTGGTCGGCGAACACCGAGTAGGCCCGGCCCAGCTTCTCCCCGGTGACCGGGTCAAGGCCGGCGCCGAACAGCAGCTTCATCTGTTCCTCGGTCACCGGGTCGCCCTCGGCCAGGTTCATGCCGGCCAGGCCGGCGCCCCACCACCGGCCGGGGCTCTCGCCTTTGGCGGTGTAGTAGTCGGCCAGGCTGGTCACATCACCCGGCGCGACCTGCCGGGTCAGGTACTCATAGCCCGACCCGGCCAGCAACTTCTTCAACCCGATCGCCATCCGCGGACCCTTCCTCATCGACCCCTGTCCGGGGGCGTGGTCACCCCGGTTGGGGGATCAGGTCAGGACAGCACGGGCATGTCACCACTGATGTAGCCATATCGACGTTCCCCCACCCCCACCCGCCGATCCGGCCGGAGTGAAACCCCTTGTCAGATCGACCTCCCCCCAACGTCCCCCCGAAAGTTGTTCAGAGGTGTTGACGACCGCCGGATTCTTCGCAGACCGCAGACAACCAAGACCGCAGAGTGACGTCTCCGCTGGCGTCGAGTGATGTTCCAATCAGCCGCAAACCGCAGTACAGTCGAACATGGAGTTCCTGCCCAGGGTGATTGATGGCCGGCTGTCCCGCTGGCTGCGCGGACATCCCGCGGTCCGGCTCGAAGGGCCGCGCGACTGCGGGAAGACCACCACCGCCCTCCAGCACGCTGGCAGCGCCGTCCACCTCGACGCCCACCCGGGCATGCCCGAACTCGCCCAACTCGACCCCGACCGCATCCTCACCGGCACCGCACCCCACCTCGTCGACGAATGGCGCCTCGCCCCCAGCCTGTGGCCACAGATCACCAGCCGGCTCGGCGACCAGCCGCTACCCGGCCGCTACCTGCTCGCCAGCTCAGCCACCCCGCTCGAGTACCGCCACCGCACCCGGGAGGCCGCCCAACTGCCCGTGCTGCGGATGCGGACCATGACGCTGAGCGAACGGCTCGGCGTCGAGCCACAGGTGTCGCTGGCCGGCCTCGCCTACGGCGACCGGGTCACCGGCATCCGCAGCCGACTCAGCTACACCCAGCTCGCCGAACACGCCGTCCGCGGCGGCTGGCCCCAGCTCCTCGACGCCGACACCGACGCTGCGATCAGCTACAACGTCAGCTATCTGCACTCCCTTGCCCACACCGACCTGAAGACGCTCGTGATGACCCGGCACCAGCCCGACCGGATCACCGACCTGCTCACCAGCCTCGCCCGCCACACCGCCGCCGACGTCAGCCTCGCCGGCCTCGGCCACGACACGCCCGCTGGGCTCGGCCGCGACACCGTCCGTTCCTACCTCGACGCGCTCGACCGGCTCCATGCCTGGGAACCGCAACCCGCCTGGCAGCCACCGCTGCGCACCCGAGCGCGACTTCGGCACCGGCCCCGCGCCCACCTCGCCGACCCCGCGCTGGCCTGCGCCGCGCTCGGCTACGACGCCGACCGGCTCGCCGATGATCCCGGCCAGTTCGCCGCGATCTTCACCGCCATGGTCATCCACGACCTCCGCGTTTATCTCGAAGGCACCGGCGCCCAGCTGTACCACTACAGGGACGAGACCGGGCTCGCGATCGACGCCATCATCGAGTACCCCGACGGCCGCTGGGCCGCCCTCCAGACCAGCCTCGGCGCGCACCACGCCGTCGACGCCGAAATCGCGCTCGAAACCCTCCGCGACGACCGGCTCGACCTCGAGCAGGTCGGCCAGCCGAGATACCTCGCCGTCATCACCGGTGGCACCCGCGCCACCACCACCCGCAACCGCACCCACACCATCCCCCTCGCCACCCTCACCGCCTGACCGCCGAACCGTCGCCCCCGAAGGCTCCGTCCCCGGAGTCTCCAGGCCACCATCTCCGAGCCCCAGGAACCCCCTCCCTCCCAGTTACACCCGGTGCAAATCGGCAGAGGGGTGCGGGGGGCAGCCGTTGCCGCGCGAGCTGCTGATCGCAGTCAGCGGGCAATCGGTCTCGCCGCCCGCAATCGGCGTCAAGCCAGAAGGGCACGTGCGATCTAGCCGGGACCGGCCTCACACGAGTGAGCGGCTCCGACCGCGGCAATTGAGGGCGGTCGTGCTCGGGAGGCCGAAGCCGAAGGCTAGATACACCGCCGCAGCGGCCCGTTCCGCCCTGTCCGGGTTCAAGTCGTTCACGTGATCATGAGCCCGGTGCCCCGGTCTCCACCCCGATGACGATGCTGCGGCCAGCGTCGAGAGCGTTTTGGACGACGGATACAAGGTCATCGGTTGCCGTTCCGCGTGTCCCGATAAGCCCCGTGCTGACCAGCGCAGCGAAGGATGTGTTGCCCAGAGATCTCGCCTTGAGTGGTCCTCCTACGATGCGGGCGGCGCCTCTTTCGCCGTGCATGGACGCCATGAGCGATTGGACATAGTCGGTGGGCACGTAGCTGCCCGGCATCAGCTTGAGATCGTTTACGTCGAATGCCGAATTTCGGCGGCAGAACTTGAAGTAGGTAACGGGTGCGCCCAGCCGGTAGTTCAGGTGGTTCGACGAGTCGAATGCGGCCTGCTGATGGATCGACTCCACTGCGACAAGCCGCTGGCGCTCGAGCTCGAATTGTTGGTCGGGGTAGTAGACCCACTCGGCGGCGCGGTGCTCCATCATCTTGTACTGGACGAGCACGAACGATTCGTTCGAGTGGTTGTAGTAGATGAGATCGGCGCCAGTTGCCTTTTCGATCGGGCCTTTGTTTGCGTTCGCGACAGTCAGCGCCCGCTGCCCGCTGCGAAAGGTCATCGCCGCTGCGTGCTGTGTCTCGAGGCCAACCCAGTCCAGGAAGTTCCGGGCGTCCTTATCGATCACTTGGTCTTCAAGCTGATGAGCATCCGCAAGCCGGGCGAGAAAGGGGGCCGAGGAGGTCTCCCGCGACATGTATCGCAGGCCCCCTCGAAGATTTGTGCTGCCGCCGAAAATCTCCGTGGCGACCATCACAGCGTCGCGTTCCTGGAGAAGGATGCGCACTTCTGCAGCGCTTGGGGGCGTGAAGGGACGAACGGAATCAGACAAGAACCTCAGCCTCGCGCGGGTGGGCTCCGCGATTCGAAGAAGTCCGTCCCAAACCAGCTGCGAGGTTTTCGGCGAAAGGAGTCGACCGTCGAGCCCCTCCTCGAAGACGCGCTTCTGGTCTGTCGTGAGATCGATCTCTGCTCGTAATTCATCGATATCGAGCAAGAAGTCGAACATGATCAGCGGATCGAATGCATACCGTGTCTGCACGGTAGTGGCGCGACCCGCGGGTCGCATGACGCCGGCACCCACGATGTAAACCCCAGGCGACGGGGCGGCGCCCCAGTCGGAGTACTTCATCGCATCCGAGTCAGCGAGCACGATGCATAGCCGCACGCTGCCGGCACCAGGAACTTCATCCCGACGCAGGGCGACGGTCATGCGTTCCGACGACTGAGCGCGCCGGTGGAAGGCATCCAGCTCGGCGCCGTCCGCGACGCGATAGAGGACGACGTTCATGGCACCTCAGAGCTCAGGAAAGATCTCAGCCAGGAGGTCGTGGGAGCGGCGAACGGAGGAAACGGTGACGACGACCGGAAAGGCCGGGGCAGTCATCGGGTGCGCAGCCATGTTCCTCAACTCTCGGGCAAACGTCAGCGCCTCCACCGCATCGGGCTCAGGGTCAGTCTCTCGTTCGAAGCGTGCAACCAGTTGGCTGAATGTGGTGTTCTTGCCCGCGGTGAAACGGTAACGAAGAGCGGCCTCGACAGCCTGCAGGCTCTTCTCCATCGCGAGGGCCGCGAACTCGTAGTGGATAACGCTCGTTCCGAGCAGGTCGACGGACAGTTGAAGGAGCGCGGCTACATCGGCGGGGGTGCTCGTCGTGCGAGGGAAGGTTTGGGCGTGTACTGACACCGTCTCAGGGGTCATGAAGATCGGGCCTGACTCATCGCCGCTCGCGACGATTGACGAATGCGTGGATCGTTGGTCGAGCGCGAAGGTCAAGGCTGTCGGGTGGGGGCCGAATGTCATGGGGTGGCCTGCAGGTCGGTCTCAAGCGCGGCGAGGTCTTTCCGGGCGGTAGCGATGAACTTGAGCCCGCAGTCGAGGCAGTAGTGAAAGCTGTCGCGTTCGATCTTGATCACCAAGATCCGGTCGCCCTTGAGGAGGACGTGGCGCTTGTTTCCTTTGCAGTAGTGCTTCTTGCCCGCGACACCCGCAGTGAGCGACTTGAGCAGCGATCGTTGGCTACCCATGACGCAGCTCCTCTTCCACGCTGTCGACGATCTTCGGCAGTTCGTTGATGAGATGGTCCAGGTCTGCGGCGGAGTACTCGCTGCGGGTGGTAGCGCCGCTGGGGACCGTCTTCCTGATCCGGAGGTCGATCGCGGACTTCACGACCTTGAAGTTCTCACGGGTCTTATCGAAGTCGCGGCCGGCGTGCTTGAGGCTGTGCTTGGCGAGGAGCTTGCCGACGGCGGTCTTCACGAGTTCGTCGAGAAGCGCCCGCTTCGCCTTACGGGACGCCTGCTTGGTGGGGGTGATCCGCTGCAACCGGTCGAACTGCTCACCAGTGCTGATACCGGCATCCTTCAGGACTGCGAGTGCCGCTGCGATTTTGGGATCGGCGGTGAGCAGGGTGAGGTTCTCCAGCAGGACATCGTCTTGAGCGGTGATCACCGGAAGGCTGCCGCCTCCATCGCCGTTGCCTCCGGGGCCGGGTTCGCGGGTCGGGGTAGGTTCGACGAGATCCTCGTCGATCAGGTTGGCGAAGAATTCCTGGTCGGCTTCGGCGAACTGCTGGAAGTCTGTCCAAACCCCGGTGATGTTGCCTCCGACGTGAAAGACCACGACTCCGTCGTTGACAGGATCGAACGGGTCGACGCCGGGGATCGTGCGCATGACGCGGCCCACGAACTGCATGAACGGGCCGAGGTTGCTAAAGATGCTGAACACCGCGGCGACGCTGAGGTATGGGTGATCGAAGCCTTCGCCAAGCTTCCGCACCTGCACAATGACGTCGAGCTCGTGGTTGTCGAGCTTCTCGTGGATGCGCTCGTTCGCCTTCTCCGCGAGCTGGCTATGGACGAAGTCGGCACGCATCCCCAGTTCGCGGTACTTCGCGACGACCTGCTTGCAGTGCTCCATGTTGAGAGCGGAGGCGATGATCTTCAGGCGGGGCTGTCCGGTGGCCTCTCGCATCTCCTGGAGCTTGCGGATGGATGCTTCGGCGATCGTGGTGAGGGAGGCCTCGGAGCTGACGATGCTGCGTCGGAAGCCGGCATCCTCCTCGCCGAGACGGCGCACCTCATCCAGAGAGACCTCGACCTCCGCGTCTCCCTCGTGGCGAACGTAGTGCAGCGTCGTCGGGTTCAGCCGGTATCCGTTGATGCGCTTGACGTACCCCTTCTCGACGGCCTTGGAGATCGGGTAGCTGTAGATGACCTCGCCGGTCATCACTTTTCCGTCTGCTCGAGCCGGGGTCGCGCTCACGTTCAGGATTCGCGCATCGGGGAACTTGCGTCGCAGCACGTCCCAGCTCTCGGCGACGTTGTGGTGGCCCTCGTCGAAGAGGATCAGGTCGAAGAAGTCGCTGGGGAGCTTCGCGAGCCACTTGTTGTTCTCGCGCTGCAGCTGCTGGATGTTCGTGACGACGATGTCGGCTTCCTCGAGGTCGCCGACGTTGCTCGAGGCCCCGCGGATCTCCGCGGGCTCAGGGAACGGCTCGCGGTCGAGGACCTTCCGCTTCGTGTAGAAGTACTTCGGATTGCTGGGGGTGAGGTCGCCCAGCAGTTGGTCGGCGATCTTCAGGTTCGGCGCGACGAGCAGGGTGCGCCTCGACTTCGCGGCGAAGGGCGCGAGGGCGAGGAGTCCGGACTTGCCGCACCCGACTGGCAGGACGACCGACACCTCGCGGGCGTCAGCAGCTTGAAAGTCGTGGTTCTCGATCGCCTCATAGGCGAGGATCTGCGGTTCCCGCAACTCGGAATTGCCGGCAACCGTGGGTTGCGCAACGACGTACTGGTCGGTCTTCACTTACTGCTCCGAACATGATGGTGATGGGTTGGTGTTTATGCTGGGAGCGGGACCGCCCGCCAAGGCGGCCCCGCTTGGTTCACGCGAAGCCTCAGCCGCTCAGCTCTTCTTCTTGTGGACCACCGTCGTTCTCGGGTTGCGCTTCGCATAGCTGAGCTTCACGAAGCGTCCCGAGACGGCGCTGCGCGCGTGGCCGCGTGACGCGGCCGCTCTTCCCTTGGGCATGTCTGTCACCTCCTTCCTTGAGGTCGTGCGAGGGATCATCAGCTGGCTTCGCTTATCCATTCCGCGATGCCGATCCGGATCGCCGGCGGCAGCGTGCGAACGGTGAAGTCGGTGATGGACCAGGCAACCTGGCCGCGGCTCACCGAGCGCAACCCTTCGATCGCGGCCATCGACATCTCTTCCGACTTGACGTCCTGCAGGACCGAGACCAGCACGTCGCGTACGTGCCAGCGGTTGTGGTCCGGGCCAAGGACGGCGAGGGCAGCGACCGCCATGCGCAAGATGCTGGAGTCGCCCGTGACATCCACGACGCGGCGCATGAAGTTCGCGAGCACGTCGCAGTACTCGAACGAGAAGCCCGTGCGCTTGACGTAGTCGGTGAACCGCTCGAACAGACGACGGAACGCGCCCCGGTCTCGGTCCCACAGGAACTCGATGGACGACGAGGTGCACCACGGCAGGACGCGGCTCAGCGCCTTCATGTCATCCTCGTCGGATTCGGCGAGAAGCGTGGCCCACTCGAGCATCTCGATCAGATCGGCCGGCGTCGTCGACGGGCTCAGCATCCGGTCGCGGAGCCGTTCAGCGGTCTGTTCCCGGGACTCCCAGTTCTCGTACTCCTGGTGAGTGCCGAGCGAACGCTCGAGCGCCTCGAGGAACTCGGCGACAGAACCGTACCGGCTGGCAGGGTTGTTCGCGGTGGCGCGCTCGGCGACGGGTCGCAGGGGCCCTGCCGCCATCTCGGTGTTCACCGGGTACTCCTGGGTCACGAGCTCCTGCAGGATCTTTCCGAGGCTGTAGACGTCCGAGCGGTGATCGGCGCTGCGCGCTCGCGCCCACTGCTCCGGAGCTGCGTATACCCAGGAGCCCATGCCCGCCCGGAGCGTCGATGTCAGAGGCGTGGTGCCCCGCTCGGCCTCAACCGCCAGCCCGAAGTCGGAGACGGCCCATTCCCCGCTCTCGAGACGGAGCACGTTCGCCGGCTTCAGGTCGCGGTGGTAGACGCCGTTGCTGTGGATGTATGTGAGTCCGGCGCAGATCTGACGCATGATGTCCACGATCAGTCGCGGATTGCCGTCGACCTTCTCAATGAAGTCCGCCAGGCTGCCCTGCGCCAACGGCATCGCGTACCAGACGTCCTGCTCGTCGGTCTCGCCCTGCGCGATCACGGAGATCACGTTGGGATGGGTAAGCCCCTCCAGCAGCCGCAGTTCTCGTTTGAAGCGGCTGATGGCCTCCGGCTCCACTGTTGCCGTGTCCCGCAGTACCTTGACCGCAACGAGACTGCCAGTCTTCCGGTCCGTCGCGCGGAAGACGTCGGCGAATCCACCGCTTCCGATTGCCGGAAGTTCGAGGATGAAGCGTCCGCCCAGGGTCCTGACGGTGAGGTCGGACTTCGGGCGTCCGGCCTTCCTCTGACGCAGGCCGGATCCGTTCCAGGCCTTGACGACGTCCAGATCCCAGATCGGGCCCTGGGCGATCTCCCCGACCGCGTCCGGGAAGTCGGGTCGCTGCCGCAGTGCGGCGATCCGCTGGGGCGTCACTCCCAGTTCTTCCGCGACCTCGCTCAGCCCGCCGAGCCTCATGAGCCGCTCCCGCAGCTCTCGAAATTGTTGTCCATAGAACAAGTATACCACGGAAATGGTTTGCCTTGTCTCAACTATTATGAAGCTGAAGGAGGTCGCGCCTCTGGCTGCTCGCTCTCCTTGCCCCGCCCAGTCGATCTCGCACGGGACCAGCGAGGGTGGGATGACAGCGGACGCGACACGCGCCTCGGCATCGGTTGTGGCGGGGGAGTCGGTCGCGTCACGATGTTTTCCATGAGTGAGTCGGAGTCGAAAGGCCCAGTTGTGGCCGCCGTCGTGGGCACGCTGTTGCCCGGCGACGTGGGCAAGCCGTTCACCGACGCGGACCGGATACGAGCGATGGTCTCGCACGACTGGCAGATGCTGGGCGCTCAGTACGAGTGGGCAGAGATACGCGGCGTGAGCAAGGGACTGCCTCACGGCTACTTCGCGGATCTACTGGGCCGCGCGGCCGCCGCCGGGGAGCAGCTTGGACTCTCATTCGCCGCACTCCGCGACGCTGAGGTTTGGTGCGACACCCTTTCAGAGCCCGCAACCCCAAACCATCGCAATATCGCCGGCCGCGCAGTCGCCGAAGCATCCGGGCTCTGGGCTGTGAGCGCCGGCCATGCCGTAGTGAACGTGGTGGCTCGCGTCGTCCGCATCCACAGCAAAGCTGCGGGACTCGACGCGAAGCTTCGCTGGACCGGCCTCCCGGCGCCGTTCGATTCCGGACGACTCGCGAACCTCTCCCTCAATCCGGAGACGGTGAAGTACATCCTGGTGGCTGCCCGGCAGACGGGGGAGGTAGCGCTGGCGAATCTCGTCGAGCCGCTGGGCGATCTCGTGAAAAGCGCGGCCTGGGCTGCGCTCGTAGCCCGGCGGGACGCGGGGTATCACCGACTGCGACCCCAGAGCATCGAAGGTGGCGTGCCGTCCATAAACCCATGGGCGACCGACCAGGCCGCCGGAACGTTGACCCTGAGCGTGTCGACGTTCTCGGACTACGTACCGCCCGTGCTCGAAGAGGTGGTGGCCGAAACGCACGCCGGCTACGAAGCACTCTCGTCGGCAATGCGCGACGTGCACGACCGTCTACCCGAGGCGCTACGAGCCGCGGGCGTCCCCATCTGGCGCACGCCCTGACGATCGCTGAGTGTGGGAGGAAGACATGAGGCCGGTGTCCAGAAAGGAAGAAGAACACGCGAGGGTGATGCTGTCGGATGAGCTCGGGGTGGAGTTTCGACTGCATGACGACGGCTCCGAGCCGAACATGCCCGACCTGCTATCCGCGGACAGGAAACACGTCGCGGAAGTGATCACGACCACACCGTCTGCCATTCGCGAAGCAGAACAACGCCTCGATCCGATGGCGGAGCCGACACTGCCCCACTGCGTGTGGGTGATGATCCCGTACATGATCTTGGGAGGCGCAACTAGACACGTTCGCGGCAAGATCAGGGCGGATGTCCTTCGGTGGACTGTCGAAGCCGACTGCGAGTACCACTGGTCATCTCGCGACGAGCAACAGTTGCTACCGGGCGTGGATCCTGACCCGATCCTCGGGCTCGGGCTCTACGACGATGGTGTCCAAGTGGTGTGTGCTCAGCGCTGCCGGCATTCGCACACGGAGCCTCATCAGATCAGATGGTCTGTTACGCACGCACCCTCGCCCGACGATCCGTGGACGTTGATTCGACAATCCCTGCACACCGTCGATAAGGAGCAGCGAGGGGGAGTGCGAGCCCTAGGCGAAAAGCTCGACGGGTATCCGAACAAGCACCTCGTGATGTACCCATTCGGGCCGCCCGGGAACCTGACGGCAGCGTTCAGCCGTTACTCGCCCCCGCCCAATGCGCGCGATCTGATGCCCCCGCAACTGAACCCGCCTCTTGCGGATGTTCATCTTTGGCTCATGTTTCGATACGAGGACCGCGATGTCACAGAGGGACTACACGTCTGCAGGGGCCACTGGGCGAGGTTCGGAACCAGCCTTCCCAAGCTCCCGCTCCGGCAGCTCCATTACAGGGATGCCTAAGAATCCAGGCAATTCTCCGGCCATCGCGAGGAGCGGCTAGGTCCTGATCAGAGGCTACTTACGGGGGGGAGAAAATCTAGGGGGTATTGCGGCGACCACGCTGTAGCCCTCCGACGAGGTGACCTTGTGCCGCCGTGAGGATCTGAACGTCTCGGTCATGGGGGCCCTTCGATCGGCAAGGAGTCGTGTCTGTCCATCGAAGCATGCCCCGCCACGAAGGTCGGCACCAAAGGTGGTTCGCCCACGCGCACCAGATGCGGCAGATGAGGTCGCGGCCGGGCAGCCGTGAGGCTACCGTCCGCGGCGCGGCAATTCAGGATGTTCCAACGGCTGCATTCAGCGCGTCTTGGCCGTCGTGGGCTGGGTTGGCGAGATTGATGATCCAGGGCGCCTCGGCGCTCGGATAGAGCGGCAAAGTCTCGCCATCGCCGCTGATCGAGCGCCACGCCACCGGGACGGTGGTTCCGTCGTTCTCAGTGAGGCTCGCCCGCCTGAATGCGGTGCAGGGTGCTGAGGCCACCTCTGCGTCAAAGCCAGCCGACTCACCGGCCATTGCCTAGCCGACCGTAGGCCCAATTTGGCACCCGGCGACTGGCGACTGGCGACTGGCGATTGGCGACTGGCGACTCGCCAACCAGTGTCCATCGAATGATGGATGCCCCTGGGTGGAAGCGATTCTCGCGATTGCCGACCATGGAGTTGTGCTTATTCCTGCCATTGTCCTGATTACCGCGGCCCTCGCCTTATACTCGACCGGGGTGTGGTCGGAGCGTCGCGTCGGCCGCCTCCGGTGGCGACATGCCGCCCTCTTCGGTGCCGGCCTGGTGCTCGATGCCTCCGGGACGGCCCTGATGACGCTGATAGCCGCGGAGTCCAGTCGCGACCGCGGCGGCGCAGCCGGGATCCTCAACGGCCTGATGGCCTGGACCGGTGCCGCGGCGCTGGCGCTGATGGCGGTCCACCTCGCCTGGGCCGTGGTGGTGCTGATTCGCAACCGCGAGTCCGAACGTTTGGCGTTCCACCGATTCTCCCTGGCCGTGTGGGCTCTCTGGCTCATTCCCTACCTGGCTGGGGCCCTCGGCTCGGCCGCCTAAGACCCAACCACATCGATCGAAGGACCAACCATGATCAAGAAGCTGTTCACCTCTGCCGCCATCTGGACGACCCTGGGGTTGGCGTCCGGGCTGTTCTACCGAGAGTTCACCCGCCAACGCGACTTCACCGGCTTCACCCAACTGTCCGTGGCTCACACTCACGCGCTCGCATTGGGGACGATCATCCTGTTGGTCGTACTGGCCCTCACCAAGCTGTTCGCGCTCGACGCCGACCGTCGAATGCGCTGGTTCCTGCTGTTCTGGAACGCGGGCCTGGCCCTCACGTTCACCATGATGCTCGTCAAGGGGTCATTGCAGGTGCTCGGCGCCACGTTCGCGGACTCGCCGATGATTGCCGGCATCTCCGGGCTGGGTCACATGATCCTTACCGGGTCGTTCGTCCTGTTCTTCCTGATCCTGCGCCGTGCCCTCAAGGCCGACACCCTCTCCGAGCCGGCCACCCTGCCGGCGCGCGGCTAACCTGACCGGTGTGAAGGGAGGCCCGATGAGCGTGATGCCCAGCTCGTCGGTGGCTGCCGGGCTGCTGCGGATCGGCCAGAGCGTCCTGTTCGGCGCACTCCTGGTGATCGGCGTGGCGCGCGGCGTCGGGGACCGGGGCTGGCCCGTGGCCCTCGCCGGCGGTGCCGTCGCGGCGCTTTTCGTCGCCGGGCTGCTCACGCACCGCCGCCTCGGCCCCAAAGGCAGGGCAGTGTGGGTGGTGGCGCTGCTGGTCGCCACGGTCGCGCTGATGCAGGTATCGCCGGACTTCGTCTGGCTCGCCTTCCCCGTCTGGATGTGGGTCGCCCAGGTCGTGAGCCTGCCGCTCGCCCTGACCCTCACCGCGGCCAGCGTTGCGATGGCCATCGCCGTGCTGAACCAGCACGGGCAGTCCTCCAGTGCCGCCGTGCTCGGGCCGATCATCGGTGCACTCGTCGCCGTCGGCCTGGCCCGCGGCGCGCTCCGACTCGAGCAGGAGGGCAAGGAACACCAACGCCTGCTCGCCCGCGTTCTGGAGGCCCAGGCGGAGGCGGACGCGCTCTCTGATGAACTGGTCCGGGCGCAGCAGGAAGCGGCTGTCAACGCCGAACGCACCAGGCTCGCCCACGACATCCACGACACCCTTGCCCAAGGTTTCTCCTCGATCCTGCTCCTCACCCGCGCAGCAGCCCGCGAAACCGACCCCGGGCGCGCACAGGAACTCCTGGCCCAGATCCGCGTGGCGGCAGCGGAGAACCTCGCTGAATCGCGCCGCGTCGTATACGCACTGGCCCCCGACGACCTCACCACCGGAGGCCTCGCCGCACCCCTGACCCGAATGACCACCGAGCTGGCCACCCAGCTGAATGCCGACGTCACCATCGACCTGGACCCCAACCTTCCGCGCCTGCACACCGCAACCGAGGTGGCCATCCTCCGCGCGGCGCAAGGAACCCTGGCTAACGTGCGCCGGCACGCCGGCGCCACACACGTCCGGGTCACCCTCGCCCGCGCCGATGACCAGGTCCGCCTCGACGTGGTTGACGACGGAGTGGGTTTCGACCCGAGCGCCATCGCCGCCGAGCCCACACTGGCCGGAGGCTACGGGCTGAGAGCGCTGAAGGAACGCCTCGCCGCGATCGGCGGTGGCCTCGCCATCGAAAGCGAACCCGGGCAGGGTACGGCCATCTCGGTCACCGTCCCGTTCGTTCCCGCGGCGGGCGGAACGCCATGATCACGGTCCTGCTCGTCGACGACCACCCCGTCGTCCGCTCCGGGCTCCGCGCACTCCTCGCCGGCGAACCAACCCTCGACGTGGTCGGCGCCGCGGCCACAGCCGAAGAAGCACTCACCCTCGTCGCCACCCTGGACCCAGACGTCGTCCTCAGCGACCTCCGCCTCGGCGACGGGATCGACGGGGTCACCCTGACCGAGACCCTGCGGCGCGGGGGCGAGCGTCCCGCCGTGCTCATCCTGACCACCTACGACAACGACAGCGACATCGTCCGGGCGGTCATGGCCGGAGCAGCCGGCTACCTCCTGAAAGACGCCGAACCTGAGGTGATCGTCCAAGGCATCCACGACGCCGCCGGCGGACGACTCGTCCTGTCCCCCGAACTCGAACGACGAGTCGCCGCCCGGATGACCCACGGTGTCCCCCAACTCAGCGACCGCGAGCTGGACGTCCTGAGACTCGTCGCCGAAGGACGGGCCAACAAGGAAATCGCCCGCGCGCTCTTCATCTCCGAGGCCACCGTCAAAACCCACCTCGTTCACATCTTCGGCAAACTCCACACAGACAGCCGCACCTCCGCAGTCGCCGCCGCCCGAACCCACGGGCTGATCCCATAGCCGCGTGCCGCCAATCCGCTGGCCTTCGCCCTGACGTTCCGCGGTCCTGCTGGACCGCAGCAGCCGCATGCACACCCGGACTCGTCAAAAGCTGACCCAGCCAAGGCTCTTCCACCTCGCCACCCAGCACACTCACCCGTAGGAGAACATCGTGCTCGTGAAGCGCCGGGACTGTCCGAAATCTGGTGTAACTGGCGTGAACCGCCCCGGCGTGTCCGGAGCGTCACGGTTCCGACTCGCGCTGCCATCGGGACGCTGAACCGTCCACCAACTACCAACTCACGCGGCCGGAGGACGCTGCGAAGGCGGGCACATGAGGCTCTGTCGTGAGGTTGGCCGCCGGTGATACGGGCTCTGTGGTGAACGGCCCTGGGTGACTACGAATGAGGCCTTCGAGGCCGGTCGCACAGTTGAGTATCGAAAGTTGTGAAATGCGGCCGGCAGGCACAACACGACATTGCACGTCACATGGAGTAGCGGCTGTGGCGCGCTGTGCCAGCCAGGCTGATTAGCGCTGCAGGCGCCGACACCCCGTCATCGTCTGACGTCCGGGCCATGCCCTGCCATCGCTGCCCGAGGTGAACACTCGCCCACTGGGGGTGGGTACGGTCCGGTCCAAGATCTCCCACAGCTCGGTCACCATCTGATCCAAGCGTTGGCGGGTCTGCTCGATCTGGTCTTGCAAGGCGAAGAGCTGTCGGACTTCGTCGAGGTCCATCCCGGCGCGCTGAACCAGGTTCCGCGCTTGGCACAGCCGCACAAGGTCGTGCTGGTCGTAGCTCGCTTGGCCGGCGGCGCTGCGGCGTGGGCTCACGATGCCGGCGCGCTCGAAGGCTTCGAGCGTGCGGGGGTGCAGACCGGTCAGGAGCACCACCTGGCTGGTGGTGAACACCACACCGTCATGAACGCTGTTGTCGGTGGTGGTCATCTCAGTTCCTCCCAAGGATCGAAGCGCGGGGGTTGGTCTGGTCCATGGCGTGGGCGAAGTCGCGCATTGCCTGCTTGGCCTGGTCGTTGAGCGACGTCGGCATGACGACCTCGACGGTGACTAGCAGGTCGCCGGTTCCCGCCTTGGTGGTGACGCCCTTGCCCCGCACACGCAGGGTGCGCCGGTTCGGGGTGCATTCGGGGATACGCACCTTCACTCGTCCGCCTTCGAGGGTGGGCACCTCGATATCGGCGCCCAGGATGAGTTCATCGACAGTGACCGGCACGGACACGGTAAGATCTCGTCCCTTGCGGCCGAACAGTGGGTGCGGGGTGACATGAACGCGGACCAGCAGGTCGCCCGCCGGGCCGCCGTTTAGGCCGGCCGAGCCCTTGCCCTTGATTCGGATGGTCTGGCCGTCGTCGACGCTTGCCGGGATGCGCACCTTCATGGTCTTGGCTTGGCGTACCCGTGCGGTGCCGTGGCAGGAGCCGCATACCTGTGGCGGGTTTCCCGAGGTGATGCCAGCGCCGCCGCAAGCCGTGCACGCCACCTCAGAGACCAGCTGCATCGAAACGGTGGTGCCCTTGACAGCTTCGAGGAAGCCGATGGTCACCTCCCCCTCGATGTCAGCGCCCTTCCGAGGGCCGCTGGGCCGCCGAGCACCGCTGAAGCCAGCACCGTCCTGGCCGAACAAGCCGCCCAGGATGTCCTCATAACCCGCACCTTGGCCAAAGAGGTCCTCGGCAGACCCACCAGTCGAATAGCTGTAGGTGTAGGGGCCACCGGCGGGGTTTCCATAGGCGTACTGGCCACCGGCTCCCGGAAATCCTGCGCCGGGGCCGTAGCGGAAGCCGCCATTGGCGACCATCTCGCGGATCTCGTCGTACTCTCGTCGCGAGTCGGGGTTGGACAGGACAGAGTTTGCCTCCGAGATTTCCTTGAACCGGGCCTCAGCAGCAGCGTCGCCGGGGTGCTGGTCGGGATGGTTCTGGCGAGCGAGCTTACGGAAGGCCTTCTTGATGTCCTTGTCGGTAGCGTCCTTCGACACGCCCAGTACCTTGTAAAAGTCCCTGTCAACCCAATCCTGTGCGCTCATCGCTCCCCATCTCCGTGCGTGCTGGACTCGGTGGCGGCTTGTTGTGTGTCCGGCTCGCTGACTGCGACGCGGGCAGGGCGGAGGACCTTGTCGTGAATGCGGTGACCTGGCTGCATCACTTGCGAGATACAAGTCTTGGTGGCGCCAGACATCGGCAGCTGCATCAATGCCTCATGCAGGGTGGGGTCGAATTGGTCTCCGACCTGGCCGTAACTGCTCAGGCCGTGCCGAGCAGCCACTGCGGAGATCTGGTCGGCAAGCATCTTGAAGGGGCCATCCAGCTCGCCGTGCTGGTCTGCCAGCTGGATCGCATCCAAGGCGGGCAGAAGGTCCGTGAGAATCTGTTCCTTTCCCGCGCGGCGCGCCAGGTCCCGGTCACGGTCGACTCGTCGCTTGAAATTGATGTACTCGGCTTGCAGCCGCTGCAGGTCCTCAGTACGTTCCGCCAAGCGGCTCTCCAGCTGCGCGACCTGATCACGCAACGCTTCGAGCTGCGCGTCAGGAGCGAGCACCTCGTCGGCCGCTGGCTGCGGAGTGGGCGTGGTGGTCACGTCGTCTGTGCTCATACTTCCTCCTGTGGGTGATTGTCGTGGCAGCACCTGACAGGCAGCGCCACCGTGGATGGGCTCAGGACCACGCGAAGAGCTCGCAACGCGGGCCGCTACGGGCCGATCGCGTGGTGATCGCCGGAATGGGTGGGGTCGCAAGGCGACCCCACCGGGCGCATCACTTGTCGTCGACGATCTCCGCGTCGACCACGTCATCGTCGGAGGATGTCTCCTGCTCACTCGGCGATGCCGGTCCCTGAGCCTGTGCCTGGCTTGCTGCATAGACTGCCTGCCCCATCACTGAGGTCTTTTCGTTCAGCTCCTCCATCAGAGCCTTCACCTGGTCATCGTTGCCGGTGCCCTTCAGTGCCTCCTTCAACTTGTCCAGGGCCTCCACGACGGGTGCCTTGACGTCGTCGCCAATGGTCGCGGCGTTGTCGGCGAGTAGTTGCTCAGTTCGGAACGCCAGGGCATCGGCCTGATTTCGCATCTCGACGGCCTCACGACGCTTCTTGTCCTCCTCGGCGTGCGCCTCGGCGTCCTTCACCATCCGGTCGATGTCGTCCTTGCCAAGCGCCGAGCCGCCGGTGACGGTCATCGACTGCTCCTTGCCAGTGGCCTTGTCCTTGGCGGACACGTGCACGATGCCGTTGGCGTCGATGTCGAACGTGACCTCGACCTGCGGAACCCCGCGCGGGGCGGGCATCAGACCGGTCAGCTCGAAGTTGCCCAGCGGCTTGTTGTCGCGGGCGAACTCACGTTCACCCTGGTACACCTGCACCATCACCGACGGCTGATTGTCCTCGGCCGTCGTGAAGATCTCGGACCGCTTGGTCGGAATCGTCGTGTTGCGCTCGATGATCTTCGTCATCAGGCCGCCCTTGGTTTCGATGCCGAGGGACAGCGGGGTGACGTCGAGCAGCAGGACGTCCTTGACCTCACCCTTGAGGACACCAGCCTGGAGCGAAGCACCCAGAGCGACAACCTCGTCGGGGTTGACACCCTTGTGCGGTTCCTTGCCCGACAACTCCTTGACCAGCTCGGCAACAGCCGGCATGCGGGTGGATCCGCCCACCAGAATGACCTCGTCGATCTTATCCACCGAGGTGTGGGCGTCCTTGATGACGGCCTGGAAGGGAGCCTTGCAGCGGTCCAGCAGATCCTTCGTCATGCGCTGGAACTCGGCGCGCGTCAGCTTGGCGTCCAGGTGCAGCGGACCCGCCGCGCCGGCCGTGATGTACGGCAAGTTGATCTGGGTCTCCTGCGCCGAGCTCAACTCGATCTTGGCGCGCTCGGCGGCCTCCTGCAGACGTTGCTTGGCCATCTTGTCCGCGCTCAGGTCGATACCGTTGGCGTTCTTGAACTGGGTCACCAGCCAATCGACAATCCGCTGATCCCAGTCGTCGCCGCCCAGACGGTTGTCGCCCTTGGTGGCCTTGACTTCGAAGACACCGTCGGAGATGTCCAGCAGCGAAACGTCGAACGTGCCACCGCCGAGGTCGAAGACGAGGACGCTCTGCTCCTTGTCGCCCTTGTCGAGGCCGTACGCCAACGCCGCCGCGGTGGGCTCGTTGATGATGCGGTCGACGGTCAGACCCGCAATTTCGCCGGCCTCCTTGGTGGCTTGACGCTCAGCATCGCTGAAGTACGCCGGCACAGTGATGACCGCGTTCGTGACGGGCTCACCCAGGTAAGCTTCGGCGTCCCGCTTCAGCTTCTGCAGGACGCGGGCGCTAATTTCCTGCGGCGTGTACTTCTTGCCGTCGATGCTGACTGACCAATCGGTGCCCATATGGCGCTTGACCGAGCGGATGGTGCGATCGACGTTCGTGACGGCCTGGCGCTTGGCGACTTCGCCGACGAGCACCTCTCCACCCTTGGCGAACGCGACCACCGACGGCGTCGTGCGGGAGCCTTCGGCGTTGGGGATGACGGTAGGCTCGCCGCCTTCGAGGACGGCGACGCAAGAGTTGGTGGTGCCCAGATCGATACCGACTGAACGTGCCATGGTTGTTCTCCTCCTTGGTTGCGAACTATGAAAGATCATCGAGAAGCGCTGGCGTGGCCGGTGCGCTCCCACGTCATCTACTGTTCCCGACTTCGGGGTTCTAGTCGATGGGTGGCGACACCCAAAGTGGCCGAGACGATCCCCACTGCCTCACTGCGCCCCCCTTGGGCGAGTGAGGGGGCGATCAGAGCCCTGAAGACATTACGAACAGCGAAGCTGCGCAGCACGGGCAAGGACCGCGTCCGGCGGCGGAAGAATGCGGTTGGGCTGAAAGACGAGTTCGCCATCGCCGGCCTCGGATGGCTGGGCATCAACGACCTCCGGGTCGTGATCGAGCACCAGGAGTGGGAGACCCCGTGCCCGACGCGCGGGGTCGGAACCTCGCGGAGTCAGTCGCTGGCAAGCGTCGCGGACACCGTAAGCTCCCTGCCGTCGCGCACCACCAGCAGGTTCACCGATTTCCCGACGGGAAGTCCCCTCACATGCCCTACCAAGGACAATGCCGAGGTGGTTGCAACACCGTCGATGCTGATGATGTGGTCTCCGACCTGTAGACCCGCCTTGTGAGCCGGGCTGCCGACAACCACCGAGGCGACCATGGCACTTCGGATCTGCTGCGTCCCACGTGCTGCGATGCCGTCTGCCACGGAGATCCCCAGCTGGGCGTGATGGGCTCTGCCGTCACGGATGAGCTGCTGGGCCACCATGGACACCTCGTCGGACGGAATCGCGAACCCGATGCCGATACTGCCGCTGCCAGGCCCCAATGTTGCGATGGATGAGTTGATGCCGATCAGTTCGCCACAGCCATTGACAAGAGCACCACCCGAATTGCCCGGGTTGATCGGTGCTGAGGTCTGGATCGCGTTGGTCACTGTCGCGACGCTGGGCCCTGTACCCTGCTCGGAGGCAGCCACTGGACGGTTGAGGGCGCTGACGATGCCGGTGGTCACAGTCCCTGCCAGTCCCAGCGGATTGCCCACGGCCATCACCGGCTGCCCGGTGCGCACTTCGGCCGAAGTGGCAATCGGGATCGGGGTGAGCTTGGTGTCCTGCACCGTGAGCACGGCCAGATCAGTGATCGGATCACGACCGGCGATGGTGACGGGCTGGACGCTGTTGTCGGACAGGGTGACCGACACGTCGCTATCAGTGGCATCACCCACCACATGGGCATTCGTGACGATGTGGTGCTCGTCAACTGCCACCCCCGAGCCCTCGCCCACCGGGTGGCCGCCGCTGGAGACCTCCACGGACACCACGGACGGGCTCACCTTCTCAGCAAGTGTCGTCCAGGACGGATCGTCGATGCTGCACGAGGTAACAGAGCTGTTCCCCGAGGTCGGACTTGTGAGGGGGCTGTTGGACGCCACTGGTGCTGGCGTCTTCGCGTCTTCGGGGTTCATCGGCGCGGTGGCACTACAGGAAGTGAGCGGAATCAGTGCGGTCATCGCAATGGCTGCTGCCACAGTGCGCGCGGGAAGGCTGTTTCCCATCATGGCGAGACTCCTAGAAGAGACCGAGTTGTGGTTGGAAGGGTCGTAGGCGTTTGCCTGGTCGGTCAGCTGTTCTTGGCCGCACGCCACACGGCGATGGCCGCTGCAACTTGGGACATGCCGAGAACCAGCAGCGACATGCCGGCCCAGAGCCCGATGGTGATGATCGCAGCGGCGTGGTTGAAGATGAACCAGATGCCTGCCAAGACCAGCAGCACGCCAGCCAGGACGTACAGCCAGCGACGCCGAGCAGTTTTCTCGGTCATCAGGCCCAAGCCACACATGATGGTCCATAGGCCAACGGCGGCAGCGATGAACGACAAGGTGAGATCAGGCAGGAGGACGATGTGAATCGCCCCGGGTTCTGTGGAGGCTCTCATTCCAGGGAGGATGAGAGTTGTGGCAGCACCGAAGAAGTACAGCCAGGAGTTGCGTGATCGGGCGACGAGGATGGCGTTGGACGCCCGTCGGGACCCGGTGACGGCGACGGGGGGCGATTAAGCGGATCGCGGACCAGTTGGGGATCCATCCCGAGGCGTTGCGGACGTGGGTGAGGCAGGCCGAGATCGACGATGGGGTCCGGCCGGGCCCGACCAGTGATGACACCGCGCGGATCGCGGAGTTGGAGCGGGAGAACCGTGAGTTGCGGCGGGCGAACGAGATCTTGAAGACCTCTGCAGCGTTTTTCGCGGCCGCGGAGCTCGACCGCAGGATCAAGTAGGCCGTGAGATCCCGGTCGCGGTGGTGGTCGAGTACATCGGCGCCCACCGCGACCGGATCGTGGAGGGCCGCCCGCTCGGGGTCGAGCCGATCTGTGAGGTCCTGACCGAGTCAGGAGTCCGGATCGCCCCGAGCACCTACTACGCCGCCAGGAACCGGCAGCCGTCCGCGCGCGCGGTCCGTGACGCCGAGTTGGTGGAGGACATCAAGACCGCCCACAAGGCGAACTTGGGTGTCTATGGGGCCAGGAAGATCCATGCCGTGCTGAACCGCGGGGGCGTCAGCGTGGCCCGTTGTACGGTCGAGCGGCTGATGAGGGCTGAGGGGCTGCGTGGGATACCACGAGAGAAGACCCGCAGGACCACCCTGGGCGACGGCGCCGAGACCGAGCGGCCCGAGGACCTGGTGAAGCGCAAGTTCATCGCGACCGGACCCAACCAGCTGTGGGTGGCCGATCTGACCTATGTCCGAACCCATGCCGGCTGGACCTACGTCGCGTTCGTGCTCGATGTGTTCTCCCGGATGGTCGTGGGCTGGCAGGTGTCCACCAGCCTGCGCACCGACCTTGCCCTGGACGCCCTCGACATGGGCCTGTGGGCCCGTAGCCGGGCCGGCCAGGACGTCACCGGCCTCATCCACCACAGCGATCGAGGGGTCCAAGGCGTTTTCAATCGGTCGTCGCAACACCTCGATCAGGAGGTGGGTTGTGGTGCGTCGTCAGGTGGGTGCGGATCGGGCGGTGCGGCCGAAGCTGAGGTCGCCGGGGCGCCCGGCTCCTCGGCGGGAGGTCGAGCGGGCGTTCTGGGTGAAGATCGCCGAGGGTCTGTCCAGTGAGGACGCTGCGCTGGCGGTCGGCGTGTCGAGTCCTGTCGGGTCGCGGTGGTTCCGGCACGGTGGCGGGATGCCGCCGTTGAGTCTGGCCGTGCCGTCTGGCCGGTATCTGTCATTCGCTGAGCGGGAAGAGATCGCTCTGCTGCGCGTCCAGCAGCTCGGGGTGAGGGAGATCGCCCGCCGGATCGGCCGGGACCCGGGAACGATCTCGCGTGAGTTGCGCCGGAACGCTGCGACCCGGGCCGGGCAGGTGGAGTATCGGGCGTCGGTGGCTCAGTGGAAGGCGGAGCAGGCGGCCAAGCGGCCCAAGACCGCGAAGCTGGTGGCGAATCCGCGGCTGCGAAGCTACGTCGAGGAGCGGCTGGATGGCCGTGTCCGGCGTGCGGACGGGACCGTGGTCACCGGCCCGAGGCCGGCACCGTGGAAGGGGCGGAACAAGCCTCGGCGGCAGGATCGTCGGTGGTCGACGGCGTGGAGCCCTGAGCAGATTTCCAGCCGCCTGAGGATCGACTTCCCCGATGATGAGTCCATGCGGATCAGCCACGAGGCGATCTACCAGGCGCTGTTCATCGAGGGCCGCGGCGCGCTCAAGCGCGAACTGGTCGCGTGCCTGCGCACCGGCCGCGCGCTGCGGGTACCCAGGGCGCGGGCCAAGAGCAAACCGCAGGGTCACGTCACCACCGACGTGCTGATCAGCGAACGTCCCGCCGAGGCCGAGGATCGGGCCGTGCCCGGGCACTGGGAAGGCGACCTGATCATCGGCCTGAACCGGTCGGCGATCGGCACCCTCGTCGAACGCTGCAGCCGCTCCACCTTCCTGGTCCACCTGCCCCGGATGGAGGGCTACGGCGAGATCCCCCGCACCAAGAACGGGCCCGCGCTGGCAGGGTACGGCGCGGTCGCGATGAACCAGGCCTTGGCCGCGTCATCGGACAGCTCCCCGACCAGCTGCGCAAGACACTGACCTGGGACCGCGGCAAGGAACTCTCCGCGCACGCACAGTTCACCCTCGAGACCGGAACCCGAGTGTTCTTCGCCGATCCCCACAGCCCTTGGCAGCGCGGCACGAACGAGAACACCAACGGGCTGCTGCGCCAGTACTTCCCCAAGGGCACTGACCTGTCCAGGTGGGATGCCGACGACCTCGCAGCCGTCGCGCTCGCCCTCAACGACCGGCCCCGCAAGACCCTCGGCTGGCGCACCCCAGCCGAAGTGTTCTCCGAACAGCTACGCTCGCTCCAACAAGCCGGTGTTGCGTCGACCGGTTGAGCCCGGTCAATATCGAGCAATTCGCTACACCGAGCGGCTCGCCGAAGCCGAGGCCGTCGCCTCGGTCGGCTCCAAGGGCGACAGCTACGACAACGCCATGGCCGAAGCGCTGAACTCGCTGTTCAAAGCCGAGTGCATCCGCAACCCGACCATGCGGCCCGCCGGCGGCTGGAAGAACGTGACCGAAGTCGAGATCGCCGTCGCCGAATACGTCGACTGGTTCAACCACCGACGCCTCCACGGCGAACTCGGCCTCGTCCCACCCGCGGAGTACGAGACCAACTACTGGGCATCCCAGCCCGACCAGCACTACCGTAAGAACCCGGTCCTCACCGAGGCCGGAACCAGATAACCGAGCCTCCACCAAACCCGGGGCGATTCAATGCCCACCATCGAAGTGCGTCAGGTTTTCCTGCTGGGTCTGCCGGTGCAGCCGCTGACGGCCCGCCGCGAGCCCTGGCGCCACAGCCTCGCAGCGGCCCGCCCCGCGCGGGCGCATACCAGTCCCGATCCGAAGGAGAAGCACATGGACACCGAGAAGCTCACCACGATGAGCCGGGACGCGGTCTCGGCCGCCGTCCGCAACGCATTGGCGGCCGGCAATCCCTCGGTCGAGCCCGCTCACCTACTGCATGCCTTGCTGATGGTCCCCGAAAACTCAGTGGGGCCACTACTGGAATCTGTTGGTGTCGACCCGGCCCAGATTGACCAGCGCGCCCAGGCTGCCATCAGCAAGCTGCCCTCCAGCCAAGGCAGCTCTGTAGCCCAACCGCAACTGTCCGGTTCCTTCGCGCGGGTACTCGCCGACGCGGAAATTCGCGCCGACAAGCTGGGCGACTCCTACGTCTCCACCGAGCACCTGCTCATTGCGCTGACGTCCATCCCGTCTGAGGCACAGACGATGCTGGTCGGTGCAGGGGCGACCACAGAGAAACTGGAAGAAGCCTTCGCAGGCGCACGGGGCGATCGCCGTGTCACCAGCCCCGAGGCCGAAGGCGGCGAGTCCGCCCTCAGCAAGTACTCCGTCGACCTCACCGAGCGCGCTCGCGAGGGCAAGCTGGATCCGGTGATCGGCCGCGACCAAGAGATCCGCCGCGTCGTGCAGGTCCTCGCCCGGCGCACCAAGAACAACCCAGTCCTCATTGGCGAGCCCGGCGTCGGCAAGACCGCCGTCGTCGAGGGCCTCGCGCAGCGCGTGATCGCCGGTGACGTGCCCGACTCGCTGAAGGGTCGTCGCGTCGTCAGCCTCGACCTCAGTTCCATGGTGGCCGGGGCCAAGTACCGCGGCGAATTCGAGGAACGACTCAAGGCCGTGCTGAAGGAGATCAAGGAGGCCGAAGGCCAGATCATCACCTTCATCGACGAGCTGCACACGGTCGTCGGCGCCGGCGCGAGTGGTGAAGGTGCCATGGATGCCGGCAACATGCTCAAGCCGATGCTGGCCCGCGGCGAGTTGCGCATGATTGGCGCCACGACGCTGGATGAGTACCGCGAGCGCATCGAGAAGGACCCGGCGCTGGAGCGTCGCTTCCAGCAGGTTTATGTGGGCGAGCCATCGGTGGAGGACACCATCGCCATCCTGCGCGGTTTGCGCGAGCGCTATGAGGCGCATCACAAGGTGCGCATTACCGATGGCGCTCTCGTTGCTGCCGCGTCGCTGAGCAATCGCTACATCACCAACCGACAGCTGCCCGACAAGGCCATCGACTTGATCGATGAGGCTGCCAGCCGACTCCGCATGGAGATCGACTCCAGTCCTGAAGAGATCGATGCGCTGCGGCGACAAGTGGACCGGATGAAGATGGAGCAGTTCGCCATCAAGAAGGAGACCGACGCTGCCAGCAAGGCGCGCCTGGAACGGCTGGAACAAGAGCTGGCGGATTCTGAGGAGAAGCTGCGGCTCCTGGAGAGCCGCTGGGCTCAGGAGAAAGCCGGACTCAACCGAATCGGAGAGCTGAAGGCCCAGATCGATCAGCTCCGGATCGAGGCAGAAAAGGCCCAGCGTGTCGGCGACCTGGCTGCAGCAGCCGAGATTGCCTACGGGCGGATTCCGGCGCTGGAACGCGAATTGGAGCAGGCCAAGCAGGAAGAGAACGAAGAGAAGGCCAGTCGCATGGTCGCCGACGAAGTGACCACAGAGGACATTGCTGAGGTGGTCAGCGCCTGGACCGGTATCCCTGTCGGCAAGATGCTCCAAGGCGAATCCGACAAGCTCCTCCACATGGAGGAACACATCGGCAAGCGCCTCATCGGGCAGAAGCGAGCAGTCAAAGCCGTTGCCGATGCTGTCCGGCGCAGCCGCGCTGGCATCAGCGATCCGAACCGGCCCACCGGCAGCTTCCTTTTCCTCGGTCCCACCGGCGTCGGCAAGACCGAACTGGCCAAGAGCTTGGCCGACTTCCTGTTCGACGACGAGACCGCGATGATCCGCATCGACATGTCGGAGTACTCCGAGAAGCACTCGGTCAGCCGCCTCGTCGGTGCCCCCCCGGGCTACGTCGGCTACGAAGAGGGAGGCCAGCTCACCGAAGCCGTACGGCGCCGCCCGTACAGCGTGGTGCTGCTCGACGAGGTAGAGAAGGCACACCCCGACCTGTTCAACATCCTGTTGCAGGTGCTCGACGACGGCCGCCTGACCGACGGTCAGGGCCGCACCGTCGACTTCCGCAACACGATCTTGATCATGACCTCGAACCTGGGCAGCCAGTTCCTCGCCGACACGAGTCTGGACACCAAGGCGAAGCATGAGGCCGTGATGGGCGTGGTACGGAGCGCCTTCCGCCCAGAATTCCTGAACCGGCTGGACGAAATCGTGATGTTCGACCCGCTGACCTTGGAGGACCTGACCCACATCGTCGACACCAACCTCCGCAAGATCAACGCCCGCCTCGCGGAGCGCCGAATCGTGATCGACGTCACTGACCAGGGCAAGGAATGGCTCGCCCGCAACGGCTTCGACCCCGTCTATGGCGCTCGACCGCTGCGCCGGCTGGTGCAGTCCACCATCGAGGACCAGCTCGCCACAAAGCTCCTCGCCGGCGAGATCATCGATGGCGCTGTGGTCACGTTCGACGTCGATCCCGACACCGACCAGCTGCGCATCGGCTGAGCCCAAAAGCGAGGCCGGGGTCTCCTCACTTGGGACCCCGGCCTCGTGCTGTCCTGCTGCGTTGAGCCTCAGCCACCGGTGCTGTCCGCTGCAACCGCCCTCAGTGCCCGTCGCAGCTGATCGATGCAGATCACCCGCTCGCTAACAAACAGTTCCCGGTCATCAGCCACCCGGCGGACGGTGACCTCCGTGCGCTGAATCTCCAAGATATGGGTGACTCCACGAGCTGCCAACTCCAAGTGTGAATCCTCGAACTCGCCAAGATCCACCGCTACCACCTGGTCTCGATGGGTCAGCACCAGACCCTGAATCGCACGCACCGCGCCCAATCCCGAGCCGCCGTCCAAGCTTCCATGGCCAGTCTTCGACAAGCTGAACCCCTCAAGACTCGCCGCCTCCTCCGGATAGGCCCGAGCCCGATCCCGGAAGTCCAGGGCATCACTGGCCAGCTCACGCATCTCATCTGATCCGTCGCAGGCAATCTCCTCCAGCTGCTGCGCGGACATCTCATCCAACACCGCCTGAACCTCCAAGCGCTGCTCCGTGGTGCACTTTGCGCTATGCCCCGCAACATTGAACTCGTCTGGCATCCTCCCATACATCGCCAACAGGTACCCTATCGCGCTCAGCGCTACAGCTTCACTGTCTGGGCACCCGATACTTATCCCGCCCATTGCTGAAGAGGTCAAAGGACTTGACCTGACGGATCACGCCAGGTATGGCTCAATCCAGCGCTGCAAAGTCCCCAACGGCATGGCACCGGCCTGCTGCGCCACGACCTGCCCGTCCCGCAGCAGGACCAACGTCGGGATAGATTGAACACCAAACGCAGCCTGGGTGGCAGGCGACTGGTCCACGTTGACCTTCACGAGCTTCAGCCGCCCCGCGTACTGCACCGCTAGCTTCTCCAAGATCGGCGACAACTGCTTACACGGGCCGCACCACGGCGCCCACAGATCCACCAACACTGGCAGCCTCGACGAATCGCTGATACGGCCGAAATCCGTGTCCTCAGCCTCAACGATCCACGGCAACGATGCCCGACACTTGGCGCATCGCGGCAGACCGGCCGCCACCGCAGGGACCCGATTACGCGCTCCACAACCCGGGCAAGCGCTGATGCGAGAGTTCATACTTTCCTCCGCGGCTCACGTTCGGGCCGGCCATGCACAGGCCGACTCCCACTTCAAGGATGCCCTCGATCGCGTTGGTGGAACAGATGATCCGGCGGATCTCCACGTCGTAGTCCAGGAACAGCCGCGAACTCGGTCCAGGCGTTGCGCCACAACCTCGTGATGGCCGGGTACCGGTCGCCCCATTTGGTGTCGAACTCGTCGAACCGCTCGCGGGCGGCGGCCTCGGTCGGGGCGGTGTACACCGGCCTCAGGTCCTTGCCCATCTCCTCCCAGTAGTGGCGGGACGCGAACCGGAACGTGTTGCGGATCAGGTGGATGATGCACGCCTGCACGGTCGCCAACGGCCAGCAGGTCGTGATCGACTCGGGCAGGCCCTTCAGCCCGTCACACACCGCGATGCACACGTCCTCGACGCCGCGGTTCTTGATCTCGGTGAGCACCCCGAGCCAGAACTTCGCTCCCTCGCCGCCGTCGCCGGCCCACAGCCCCAGGATGTCGCGCTCCCCATTGGTGCTGACCCCGATCACGACATAGATCGGCTTGTTGCGGACCTGGCCGTCGCGGACTTTCACCACCAGGGCGTCGATGAAGATCACCGGATACACCCGGTCCAGGGGCCGGTTGGCCCACTCGGTCATCTCCGCGGTGACCTTGTCGACGATCCGGGAGATGGTGTCCTTGGACACTGTCACCCCGTACACCTCAGCGAAGTGGGCGGCGATCTCCCCGGTCGTCAACCCGCGCGCGGTCAGCGACAACACGATCTCGTCCACCCCGGTCAACCGCCGCTGCCGCTTCTTCACGATCTGAGGCTCGAACGACGACTCGGTGTCGCGTGGCACCTCGATCTCAACCGGCCCGATCTCGGTCCACACCGTCTTCGCCCGGGTCCCGTTACGCGAGTTCCCGCTGTTACGGCCGGCCGGGTCATGTTTGTCGTAGCCCAAGTGCTCGGTCATCTCCGCGTCCAACGCAGTCTCGAGCACGGTCTTCGTCAGGCGGTTGAGCAGCCCCCCAGGGCCCACCAGCTCAACGCCCTGCTCCTTGGCCTGCCGCAGCAGCTGCTCGGCCAACTCCTTGGTACCGACGATCTCCCCAGTCACAGGGTCGATCATCTCGGCAATCTCGGTCATGGTCTTCCTCTCGATCAGACCAGACCAGTTCCACCGTTATTCAGACAGACCCCGGCCAGTTGCGGACCCCGGGCTCCAGCCCGGGTGGTTCGGTACATCCTCAACTCGGCTACATGAGCGCGCGCCTCAGCCCTGATCAACGGAGAATCAGGGTGACAGTGTGCGCAGGACCGCGCAGAACCCAGCACGAGTTGGCCGTGCTTAGGATGCGGTTAGGATGCACGACGGCGAAAGCCGCCCTGACCAGGAGCATAATCCCTAGTCAGAGCGGCCTTCCGCTGGTCGGGGTGACAGGATTTGAACCTGCGGCCTCGTCGTCCCGAACGACGCGCGCTACCAAGCTGCGCCACACCCCGAGTGGCCCGAAGGCCGACGTGCAGTCTATACGAGTCCGCTGGGACCAGCCATTCGCGTCCGCTGCGGTGAGCGTCAGCACCGTCACCTCGGGCGGGCAGGCGAACCGGTAGGTGGCGAACGGCGAGGACCCCATGCCGGCCGAGACGTGCAGGTGCGACGTTCGTCCGTCCGCGGTGTGGGTGGAGAGCCCCTTGGCCCGGATCGGGTCGAGATCGCAGTTGGTGACCAGTGCCCCGTAGTACGGCACACAGACCTGGCCGCCGTGGGTGTGGCCGGCCAGAATCAGGTCGACACCATCGGCAGCCATCGCGTCCAGCACCCGTAGGTAGGGGGCATGGGTGACGCCGATCGACACGTCCGCCTGGGGGGACGGCGGGCCGGCGACCAGGGAGTAGTCGTCGCGGCCCAGGTGGGCGTCGTCGGTGCCGCGGAACTCGAACGTGACGCCGCGCACCGTGATCAGCGTGCGGGTTTCGTCGACATCCACCCAGCCGCGCTCGCGGTAACCGGCCCGCAGTTGCTCCACCTGCAGCGGACGCTTCCTGCCCTCGCGTCCCTCGGTGGAACGGAGCAGGTACGCCATCGGCGGCCGGAACGTCGGGGCCTCGTAGTCGTTGGAGCCGAACACGAAGACGCCGGGCACGTCGCGCAGCCGCCCCCACGCCCGCAGCAGCGGCGCGAGGGCCTGCTCTTCACACCAGTTGTCGCCGGTGGTGACCACCAGGTCGGGTTCGAGTCCGGCCAACGCCCGCACAAAGTCGAGCTTGTAGTGCTGCCGCGCCATCAGGTGGATGTCGGACACGTGCAGCAGCCTGATCGGGGCGGCACCGGCCGGCAGGATCGCCACCGAGCGGCGCCGCACCACGAAGTTCCGGGCCTCCCAGAAGCCGTACCCGACGCAGCCGGCACCGACCAGGGCCAGGCGACCCAGGAGGCGCCCGATCACCTCAGCGTTTCCTCGTCGGGGTCGGGGTCGGGGTCGGCTTGGGCGACGCGGTGTCCTTCTTCTTGTCGTCGTCCTTCTTCTTGTCCGGCTTCTTGACCGGACCGCTGGAGATCAGGATGCGGATGCTCGTACCCCGGACGGCCACGTCGCGCGGGCTGATGCCCAGGAACGTGCCCTTCGGTGAGTTGCTGGCGATGTAGTCGGTGTAGGAGCCGAAACCGGCGTTGCTCAGGATCGTTGTGCAGCTGGGGACGCCCGAGCAGCCCGGCACGTCGACCTTCTCGCCGGCCAGAATGCCGTAGGGAGGCTCGACGAACCGCTTCTTGTCGTAGTTCTTCAGCGCATAGGCGAAGGCGGGCTTGAGCAGCCGGCCGCCGGCCTCTTGGCCCGACAGCCCGTACAGGGTGCGCTGGGAGTACTTCATGTACGCGCGTTGGAGGTACACCCGCTTGCGGTAGCCGCTCCAGTAGCTCTTGAACCGGGGGTCGCTGGAGTAGCTGATCACCGCGCCGGCGGCGAGGTTACGGGTGATGCCCATGGTCCAGATCGCCCGGTTGTCGCTGACGGTTCCGGTCTTGCCGGCGATCTGGTAGCCGGCGATGCGCGCCGGGGTTGCGGTACCGCCGTTGTACGGGCCCTGGAAGATCTTGGTCAACGCGTCGGCGATGCCCTCGTCCATCACCCGCTTGCAGTTCGCGCTCGGCGCTTCGATGGTGGTGCCGTCACTGGCCTTGACCGAGGTGATGATGATCGGATCGCAGTGGATGCCCCGCGCAGCGACAGTGGCATAGGCGTTGACCAGCGAGATCGGAGCCACCTCGACGGCGCCCAGGGTGAACGAGGCGATGTTGCTGTAGTAATCCACCAGGTCACGCTTGCTGAGGCCCGGCTGCAGGCCAAGAGCCTTCGCGATCTTGGTCACGTCGCACAGGTTGGCTGCCGACTCGAGCTGGACGAAGTAGCCGTTCACCGACCGCTTGACGCCCTCGAACATGTTCATCCGGCCGGTGGAGCCGGCGACGTTCCAGCGGGTGTTCACCCGGAAGGATCCGCTGCACGAATCGAACCGCCAGCCCTGAAAGTTCATCGGCGACTTCACGTTGATCATGCCGTACGCGCCCAGGCCGTTCTTCAGGGCCGCTGCGGCGACGAACATCTTGAAGGGCGAGCCGCCCTGGTACCCGGCGCCGCCGCCCATCTTGTTGGTCACGGCGTAGTTGTAGAAGGTCTCGCTCTTCTTGGTGCCCATCTTGGTGCGGTTCTGCGCCATCGCGATGATCTTGCCGGTGCCCGGTTCGATCATGGTGATCACCGAGTCCACCGGGTCACGGGGATCGAGGTAGTCGGTGATGGTCTTCTCGGACTTGAGCTGCACCTTGGGGTCGATGGTGGTGCGGATCGTCAGGCCGCCGCGGTACACGGCGTTGGCCCGATCCTCTTCGCTGGCGCCCAGGCTGGGGGAGGCCTTCAAGGTGCGCTCGACGAAGTCGCAGATGAACGGGAAGCGGCTGTTGGCGCAGCCGTGCAGGCTCTTGGTCGGCTTGGACAGCCCCAGCTTGTCGCCCTTGGCCTCCGCGGCCTCTTGCGCGGTGATCACATGGACCTCGCTGGACGCCATCCGGTCGAGCACGTCGTTGCGGCGCTGCAGGGCCACCAGTTCAAGACCGGCGGTGCGGGGGTTGGTGCCGACCGGGTTGCGCACCATGCCGGCCAGGAACGCGGCCTGCCGCAGGTTCAGCTTCGAGGCGTGGATGCCGAAGTAGTTCAGCGCAGCCGCCTCGACGCCGTAGGCGCCGTCGCCGTAGTAGGCGATGTTCAGGTAGAACTCGAGGATCTGATCCTTGGTGTACTTCTTCTCCAGCGCGATCGCGTAGCGCAGTTCCTGGATCTTGCGCGACAGGGTGTTCTCCTGCGCCTTCTGGACGCCCTCCGCGTCGCCCTTGGCCTGTGCCGCGTTGATCAGGCTCATCTTGACGTACTGCTGGGTGAGGGTCGAAGCGCCCTGAGTGTTGCCGCGCACGGTGCTCACCAGCGCGCGCATCGTGCCCTGCAGATCCATCGCGCCATGCTGGTAGAACCGGTGGTCCTCGATGGCGATCTGGGCCTGCTGCATGATCGGGGCGATCTTGTTCAGCGGCACGTACTGCCGGTTCTGGTCGTAGAAGTTCACCAGGGTGGAGCCGTCGGCCATCAGCACCTTCGACTTCTGCGCCAGCGGCTGCTCGGCGAGCTCGGCCGGGAGCGCGTCCATCGCGTTGGCGGTGGTCTTGCCCACCTCGGCGGCCACACCGGCCGCCGGAACCACCAAGCCCGCTATCAACAAACCACCGAGCACGCTGACCACGAGAAACATGACCAGCGAGTAGAGCCTCTTCCCCAAACGCATGGACACCAGACTACGTGACGCGGCGGATGGCTCTGGTATCGGCTCCTGAGTGCCTCCTGAGCCCATCCTGAACGTTCACCAGCAAAGGAGGCCACGAGAGATTCGGCGGTTCCGCGTGCGCAATCTGGTGAATCTCCATGTTTTTGGTCGAAATCCGGGATCTCGAACTTTGCAGTCGCGCAGACAAGCACTACGCTGAGTAGTAGTGATTCGCCAATGAGTCCCCGAAACAGGTGATACGCCGTGTCAGTCATGGAGATGGACAGTTGGCCGTTGATGGCCAAGTGCCGCGGCCAGCAGGATGATCTGTTCCCCGACGGCGCCGATCAGAAGCGCGCGCGCAACATCTGTGCCGGCTGCCAGGTGCGGGCAGAGTGTCTGGCCGAAGCGCTGGACAATCGCATCGAATGGGGGGTTTGGGGCGGAATGACCGAGCGTGAGCGCCGCCGGCTGCTGCGCCAACACGGCGAGATCACCTCGTGGCGCCGGCTACTGCTCGACGCGCCCCACTAGACGAATCAACGAATCCAGGTCGGTGAGCCCACCGGGAACCCTGCCGATACGCACCGAAGGCACGTCGAGACGCGTCAGTGGCTCGACGTCGCGCCGCTCCGCCGCTCCGCGGGCCACCGTTCGTCCGTAGTGGGCGAGCACCTCGTGCTGAGCCTGATCGGCGGACGATGCCGCCACCGCGAGCGCGGCCGAAGACACCGCAGCCACGGTGGTGACCTGATTCACCAGGGCTGCACGCAACGGCAGACCGTCTCGCCGAAGGCGTTCGACCAACGCCGCAGCCTCGGACGCCGGGCCCGGCCGGGGCGCCGCCACCACCAGAAACCCGGCCCGATCGGACGCCAGCATCGCCCGGGTCTCGGCGGCGTGCGACTCGAACGCCAGCACGGCCCGCTCGAAGACCTGCAGGAACGTTCGCAGGTCGCCGAAGAGCCGTCCACCCAAGATGGCGTCGAGCGCCCGGGTGGCCAGCGCGGCGCCGGCGTCCAGAAAGCCGAAGGGGCCGCGCGGCAGGCCCAGCACCACCCGCAACAGCGGGTTGTGGGCGAGCGCCTCGAGCCGGCTCGGACCGTCCAGAAAGTCGAGGGCGGAGGCGCTCGGTGGGGTGTCGACGACGATCAGATCCCAGCGCCCGGTTGCCTCGGCCTGGCGCGAGAGCTCGCCGATCTTCTCCATCGCCACGTATTCCTGCGTGCCCGAGAACGCCTCGGACAAGGCCTTGTAGAAGGGGTTGGCCCGAATGCGATCCGCCTCGTCGGCCGGTACCTGGGCGGTGAGTGCCTGGTCGAACGCGTGCCGCACGTCGAGCATCATGGCGTCCAGCGACCCGGCGGCATCGGGCAGCGGCACGGGGGTGGGTTCGTGCGCCAGTCCGTCCAGCCCCATGGCCTGGGCGAGCCGGCGAGCAGGGTCGATGGTGACCACGACCACCCGGCGGCCCAGTTGCGCGGCGCGCAGCGCGAGGGCGGCCGACAGCGTGGTCTTGCCGACTCCGCCGGTGCCGACGCAGAGCAGCAGGCGCAGGTGCTGCTGGTGCAGCAGCTGATCGAGATCGAGGGCAGTCACAGGCCCTCCAGGTGATCGGCCAGCACACTCAACCCGTGCCCGGCCGAATCCGTGTCGGGCACCCGGGTGACCGCCAGCGCGGTGCGGTGCACGAGCAGGGCCTCCCAGGCGTTTTGGCCGTTGGCCTGATCGGCGTCGGCGAGCAGGGCGGCGGTCATCGCGGACCACTGCTCGGATGCGATGCCCGCGGGCGCCGGTGGCAGCGGATCGGGCACGGTCGGCGCGGCCAGGCACCGGTTGGCCACCACGGTGCCCAGGGTGAGGTCGAGCTCGCGCAGCGCGGCCACCGTCTCGATGGTTTCGGTCACCGGCAACTCCTCCAGCAGGGTCACCACGTGGGTGCGGCATCCGGGGTCGCGCAGATCGTCCATCACCGAGACCGCCTGCTCGCCGATCGGGCTGCCGTCGGTCAGTTCGGCCAGCCCGGCGCCGGCGCCGAGGAACGACGCGATCCGGCCGGACGGCGGCGCGTCCAGCACCAGCGCGTCGATGCCGGGATGGGTCTTGGTCAGGTGCGTCACCTGGCCGATCAGCAGGATGTCGCGCAGGCCCGGAGCGATCCGGGTGGCGAAGTCGACCAGGGGATCGAGTTGCAGCAGATCGGCCGCGAAGCCGAGCCGGTAATAGCGTTGCAGATAGCCCGACAGGGACGCCTTGGCGTCGATCTGCACGCCTTCGAGGCGCCCGGATCGGGTCGGGAGCAGCTGAGCGGGTTTGCTGCCCACCGGACCTCCGGCGGCCAGGGCGAGCCCGCCCCGTCCCTCGACCTCGGCCACCACCACCCGGGCGCCGGTTCGGGACAACCGCAGGGCCAACGCCAAAGCGATGGTGGTCTTGCCGACTCCGCCCTTGCCCGTGACGATGTGCAGCGGGCAGCGGGCAGGCATGCGGCCAGCGTACGCGGGGGTGGATCGGCTGTCGGTCGCGGGCATTAGGGTTGGCGCATGACGACATGGGAGTACGTGACCGTGCCTGTGCTGGTGCACGCGACCAAGCAGATTCTCGATCAGTGGGGCGCCGACGGCTGGGAGTTGGTGCAGGTGGTGCCGGGTCCCAATCCGCAGAACCTCGTGGCCTACCTCAAGCGGCCGCTGGGCGACGCGTGAACGAGGAGGTGGACGGCCCGTCGCCGTCGCACCGGCTGGCCGAACTCGGGCTGGTTCTTCCGGCGGTGGCCAAGCCGCTGGCCTCCTACGTTCCGGCGATCGCCTCGGCCGGTCAGGTGTTCACCTCGGGTCAGTTGCCGACCATCGACGGGGTGCTGGTGGCCACCGGCAAGGTGGGCGCCGAGGTGAGCCTCGACCAGGCGGTGCAGGCGGCCAGGGTGGCGGCGCTCAACGCGCTGGCCGCGGCGGCGTCCGCGGTGGGGGGCATCGACGAGATCCGCCGCATCGTCCGGGTGGTGGTGTTCGTGGCGAGTGATCCCTCGTTCACGGGCCAGCCGCAGGTGGCGAACGGCGCGAGTGAGCTGTTCGGTGAGATCTTCGGCCCGCTCGGGGTGCATGTGCGCTCGGCGGTGGGCGTCTCGGCACTGCCGTTGAACGCGCCGGTCGAGCTCGAGCTGGTGGTCGAAGCCAGCGCCGCAGCGTTCTGATGGAGACGCGCACGGCGCTCGTCCGGCGAGCCCGGGCGATCAACCGTGCCCTCGCGCTGAACTATCCGGACGCGACCTGCGAGCTCGATTTCGGCACTCCGCTGCAGTTGCTGGTGGCGACGATTCTGAGCGCGCAGTCGACCGACAAGCGGGTCAATCTGGTGACGCCGGTGGTCTTCGCGCGGTACCCGGGCGCGGCCGACTATGCGGCGGCGGACCGCGTGGAGTTGGAGGACCTGATCCACCCGACCGGCTTCTTTCGCGCCAAGACCGACTCGTTGATCAAGCTGGGTGCGGCGCTGGTGGAGCGCTTCGACGGTGAGGTGCCGGGCCGGCTGGCCGACCTGGTCACCCTGCCGGGGGTGGGGCGCAAGACCGCCAACGTGGTGCTCGGCAACGCGTTCGGGGTGCCCGGCATCACCACCGACACCCACGTGATGCGGCTGTCCGCCCGGTTCGGCTGGTCGCAGTCGGCCAAGCCCGAGGTGGTCGAGGCCGAGGTCGGAGCCCTGTTTCCGCGCAAGGACTGGACGCAGCTCTCCCACAACGTGATCTGGCACGGACGGCGGCGCTGCCACGCGCAGCGTCCGGCCTGCGGGGCGTGCCCGGTGGCGAAGCTGTGCCCGTCCTACGGTCTGGGGCCGACCGACCCCAAGGTCGCCGCCACGCTGGTGCGGGAGCCGCGGGCATGAGGCGGTTGGCGGCGGTGCTGGTGGGGCTGGTGCTGCTCGCCGGCTGCACGGTGTCGCCGGCGGCGGGGCCGTCCGAGACGGGTGAGACGTTCGCCCCGGTTGAGCCGGCGCAGGTGCTGAAGGCGCGCAAGCAGGCGGGCATCGCGGCGTGCCCGGCGTCCAAGTCGGGGGTGGCCGCGCGCGCGGACGGGCTGCCCGACCTGGTGCTGGAGTGCCTGGGCGGCGACTCGGCGGTGCGGCTGTCGGGGCTGCGCGGCCAGCCGATGGTGATCAACCTGTGGGCTCAGTGGTGCGCGCCCTGCCGCGAGGAATCGCCCTGGTTGCGGCAGTACCAGCAGCAGTTCAAGGGTCGGGTGCTGCTGCTCGGCATCAACTACAACGATCCGCGTCCGGATCTGGCGATCGAGTTCGCCGCGTTGGTCGGCTGGAAGTACCCGCAGTTGCACGATCCGCAGCGGCGGCTGAGCGCGGTGATGAGCGTTCCCGGGCTGCCGATGACGCTGTTCGTCGACGCCGACGGGGTGGTGGTGCACCGGGTCTCGGGCAAGCTGCAGAGCTACGCCGAGCTGGTGCAACTGACCCGCGAGAAGCTCGGGGTGTCGTTGTGACGCGGTTCGATCTCGATCCGCTGCGGGCCGCGCTGGCCGGGCCGGGGGCCGTGGCACGGGTGGGGTCGCGGGCGGCGGCCGGCGGGCGTCCGGCGGCGGTGTTGATCGCGTTGGCCGAGCACGAAGCCGACACCCGCGTCGTCCTGGTCGAGAAGGACGCCGGGCTGCGCACCCACGCCGGCCAGGTGGCGTTTCCCGGGGGAGCGATCGAGGCCACCGATGCCTCGGCGGTCGCCGGGGCGCTGCGTGAGGCCGACGAAGAGGTGGGCCTGCCGCCGTCCGAGGTGGAGGTGCTGGGGGTGTTGCCGCCGGCCCACGTGCGGGCCAGCGACTTCGACGTGACGGCGGTGGTCGGCCGATGGTCGACGCCACGTCCGCTGGTGCCGGTCGATGTGGGTGAGATCGCCGCGGTGCACAGCGTCGCGTTGGACGTGCTGCTCGAGCCCGCGAATCGGCTGACCTGGACCCATCCGGCTGGCTTCACCGGGCCGGGGTTCGTGGTGGGCGACCTGTTCGTCTGGGGGTTCACCGCCTACCTCTTGGACGGGCTGTTCGACCTGGCCGGCTGGACGGTGCCGTGGGATGCGACCCGGGTCGAGGAGATCCCGCACCGGTTCGCCCGCGGCCGGAGGCGATAGCGCGAGTCGGTGCGCTGATTTGCTGGCGGAGGCCGCGCATCACCGGCAGGATCGGGCCATGACTTGGTGGAAGAGCTCCGTGGTGTATCAGATCTATCCGCGTTCGTTCAGCGACAGCAACGGGGACGGCATCGGTGACATCCGTGGCATCCTCGACCGGCTCGACCATCTCAGTGAACTCGGCGTGGACGTGATCTGGCTGTCGCCGGTGTATCGCTCGCCGCAGGACGACAACGGTTACGACATCAGTGACTACACCGACGTCGATCCGCTGTTCGGCACCCTGGCCGACCTCGACGACCTGATCGCCGCGCTGCACGAGCGGGGCATGAAGCTGGTGATGGACCTGGTGGTCAACCACACCTCCGATGAGCACCCGTGGTTCGTCGAATCCCGCGACCAGGCCTCCGACAAGCGCGATTGGTACTTCTGGCGGCCCGCCCGGCCCGGCTTCGTCCCGGGGTCGAAGGGCGCCGAGCCGACCAATTGGAGTTCGTTGTTCTCGGGGCCGGCCTGGCAGTATGACCCAGCCTCGGGCGAGTACTACCTGCACCTGTTCAGCCGCAAGCAGCCCGACCTGAACTGGGAGAACCCGGCGGTGCGGCAGGCCGTCTACGCGATGATGAACTGGTGGGTCGATCGCGGTGTCGACGGGTTCCGGATGGACGTGATCAACCTGATCAGCAAGACCCTTCCCCTGGCTGACGGCGACGCGAACCCCTTGGACGGGTTGTGCTACGACCTGGGCCTGGTGGTGAACGGGCCGCGGCTGGAGGAATTTCTTGCTGAGATGAACGCCGCCGTCGGCATCAGCGCGAAGCAGTTGTTCACGGTGGGCGAGATGCTGATGGTCGACGTGGAGCACGCGCGGCGCTACACCTCTGTGCATGCCGACGAACTCGGCATGGTGTTCACCTTCGAGCACATGAGCCTGGATCAGCAGCCGGGGGTCAGCAAGTTCGACCTGCGGCCGCTGCACCTGCCCGACCTGAAAGCGAACCTGGCGCTGTGGCAGGACGGCCTGGCCGATGACGGCTGGAACTCGCTGTACTGGAACAACCACGACCAGCCCCGCATCGTCAGCCGGTTCGGCGACGACTCCGACGAACACCGGGTGACCTCGGCAAAGACCCTCGGCACCGTGCTGCATCTGCTGCGCGGCACCCCGTACGTGTATCAGGGCGAGGAGCTCGGCATGACCAACGCCGGCTTCACCCGCATCGAGCAGTACGCCGACATCGAGTCGCTGAACTACTACGCGGCGGCCACGGGCATGGGGCTGGATGAAGCCCAGGTGCTGCGAGGGCTCGCGGTGAAGAGTCGCGACAACGCCCGCACCCCGGTGCAGTGGGACGACGGCGTGAACGCGGGCTTCAGCACCGGGCGTCCGTGGCTGCCGGTGAACGCCAACCACTCAGCTATCAATGCGGCCGCGGCAAGGGCGGATGAAGGCTCGGTCTTTCACCACTACCGCACGCTGATAGAGCTGCGGCACGCCTACGAGATCGTTCGTGAGGGTCGGTTCGCGCTGCTGTTGCTCGAGCACGAGCAGGTGTTCGCCTACACCAGGACGCTGGGTGAGCAGGTGCTGCTGTTGGTGGCCAACCTGTCGTGCACGGCGGTGCCGCTCGACGGCCTCGACCTGCCGGACGTGACCGGTGCGGCGGTGCTGCTCGCCACCGACGCGAACCCCGGCGCCGGTGCGCTGCGACCCTATGAGTCGATCGTCTACCTGGTGGGCTGATCGGGGGACTGACCGCCTGGTTGGACGCAGCGTTCAGTCGTCAGCGCGGCCGTGAGCGTTTGCGGCGACGGCCGCGTATCGCGCAGTGCGGGTTGTCAGGAACCGGGCGGCACGAAGCTCGGCCCGGGACGGCCCGAGGTGATGCTGGGGGCGGCCTTGCGGGCGACCTTACGCGCCTCGGCTTCGGCTTCGCCCTGGGCCTGACCACGCTCGAGGGCGAGTTTCACAGCGTCGACGGAGGCCTGGCCCTGCTCGACCGTGGCTTGCGGGCCCTTGGCCGCCGCAACCTTGTTCTTGCCGATCAATGCCAGCACACCAGCCAACACGAACAGCACCACGGCCATCATCACCAGGCCCATGCAGGCGGCCAGGAAGGGTGCCCAGCCGAACGACGTGGCGAACCAGTGCGCGATCAGAGCGGACAATCCGAGAAAGACCAGACTGACGCCGTTGACGCCGAAGTAGCCGGCGCCACCCAGCAGACCGGCCCCGATGCCCACCGACTTGGCCTGCGGCACCAACTCGGCCTTGGCGAGCTCGATCTCACCCTTGACGATGGTGGTCACATCGGACTGGATGGCCTTGATCGCATCCGAAATCTCTGACTGGTTCGCCATGAAGCTGCCTTTCGCTGCTGTGACGTTCAGCCTAGTGGCAGGCGCGCGGGCTGTCTGGCCCCCCAAAGGCTAAACCGGCACCCACTGATCTGCGCCGTTGCGACCGGCACCACTGCTTGCGGGCTACAGGCGGATCTGCAGCCCGTCGTCCGGCAGGTCGAGGGGTGCGGTCAGCTCGGTGTGATCCACCTCGGCGCGCCAGCACTGCACCCGGTACGGCAGCAGCAGGGGCTCCGGCGGGCGGGCCGCGTTGTCGTAGAGGTCGCCCACCTGCGCCAACAGCGCGCTGCGGCCGTCATCGTCCAGCACTTGAGCGGCGGGCGTGCGCCCGGCCATGGCGAGCAGCCCGGGCCGATCGATCGGCACCCAGCGCCGAAACGTACGGGTCTCCACGCGCGGAAAGTACGGGCTGTCGGACAACGCCTGCAACGAGTCGGTGCCGTAGTCACCGCTCAACGCGTCAGGATCGATCGCGCGCACCAGCGCCACCAGCCTCTTCACCCAGGGCACCGAGTCGTCCCGCACCGTGTAGCTGATGCCGAGCCGACCCTTGGGGCGCAGCACCCTCGCAAACTCGGACAGGGCCAGCCCGGGCGCGTAGCGATGAAAGCTCTGGGCGAGCAGCACGCGGTCGAACGAACACGGCGCCAAGGGCAGTGCTTCGACAGCTGCGACCAGGGGGACCGCGGAGGGGGCTTGGCGCAGCAGCTGCGCCACCTCGTCGCGATCGCGATCGATCAAGGTCAGGCCGGGCGTGCTGCGCAGCCCGGCGGCGAACGCCGCGGCGGAGCGTCCGACCACCAATGACGGCCCGGTGGACCCTTCGACCAGCCAGTCGAGGGGAGTGGGGCTGATGGTGGTCACTGACGCATCGTACGGGCCCTGCCCGGCCAGACGCGGCTGGCGCCCTGATCGCGACGAAGATGCTCATGCCATCAGTTTGAACACCAGGAGGGGGTTGGTGTTCAAACTGAGGACGTGAGCGATGTGGCGGTGGTGTCGAGCGACCCCGAGGTGTGCGAGCTGGTGGCGACGGCCGCCGCCGCCCTGGGGCAGCGTGCCACGCTCTGCGAACCCGAGACGCTCGCATCGAGTTGGCAGGCCCCCGCCACGGTCTTCATCGGCGTCGACGCGGCGGCGCAGGTGGCGGCACTGGGGTTGCCGCGCCGCACGCGGGTCTATCTGGTCGGACGTGATGTCGGCTCGGCAGCCCTGTGGTCGATGCCGCTTGCCGCTGAGGTGATCGTGTTGCCCGAGGGGCGGGCATGGCTCTCGTCCGTGCTCTCGCATGCGGACGCCGACGGCATGGGCAGACTCATCGCGGTGCTGGGCGGTTCGGGTGGTGTCGGTGCCTCGACGCTCGCGGCAGCCCTCGCCTGGCGTGCAGCCAGTTCCGGCTGCTCCGTAGCGCTGGTCGACATCGACCGGCTCGGCGGCGGCATCGACCTGCTGCTGGGTGCCGAACGGGTGCCGGGGTGGCGTTGGCCGCGGTTCACCGCCGCTGAGGGTGTGTTGGGCGACCTGCGCGAGTTTCTGCCCGTGGTCGACGGCGTGTCGGTGGTCTCGATGGCCCGCGGACCCGACTTCGACCTTGCCCGCGAGCCGCTGGCTGCGGTGCTCGCGTCGTTGCAGCGCAGCTTCGACCAGGTGATCGTCGACCCCGGGCGCGGTGCGGGGGCTGCGCTACGCGAGGTCATGCGCTGCTCGACTCGCACGCTGCTGGTCGTGGGCGGCAGCGTCCGTGGGTTGGCGGCGGCAGGTCAGGCACTGCGGGCGTTCGAGCCGTCCGGGGTCGAGCTGGTGCTTCGCCAGCAGCCTGGCGCCCGGGTACCGTCCGAGGTGGCCGAAGACGTGCTCGGGGTGCCCGTAGCGGGGCGAATCAGGCACGAACCGGCGATCGCCGCCGCCGCCGAGCGCGGCGAGCGTCCGCCGATGAACCGTCGTCGGGGCGGGCTGGGCAGGGTCTGCGACCAACTCCTGGCCGCAGCATGACGCAGGTACAGCTCGACGACGTGCGCGCGGTTCTGGGCAGTACCGGGGCGCAGCTGACCCCCGGTGCTGTGGCCGGTGCACTGCGTGGGCTTGGCCTGCTCGTCAGCGAAGGCACCGTGCGCGACACCGTCGCGGCCTTGCGGCGCGAGAGCGCCGGCGCCGGGCCGCTCGAACCGTTGCTCGCCCTGCGCGGGGTCACCGACGTACTGGTCAACGGGGCACAGCAGGTCTACGTCGACCGGGGCACCGGCCTCGAGCAGGTCGACAGCCCTTTCGCCGATGAGAGCGAGGTGCGCCGATTGGCGGTCAGGCTCGCCGCAGCGGTGGGTCGGCGACTCGACGAGGGCAGCCCCTTCGTCGATGCCAGGCTGCCCAACGGAACCCGGGTGCATGCCGTCCTGGGCGTGCTGACCGACGTCGGCACCTGCCTGTCGCTGCGCGTGCCCGCGCGGGTCAGCCTGACCCTGGACGACTGGGTGTCAGGTCAGACCATGCACGAACAGACGGCCGACCTGCTTCGCGCGTTGGTCCTTGCGCGGGCGGCCTTTCTGGTCTCGGGGGGCACCGGGTCGGGCAAGACCACCCTGCTTGCCACCCTCCTTGGCCTGGTCGAGCCCAGTCATCGCATCGTCGTGGTCGAGGATTCGCGAGAGCTCGCGCCGGACCACCCGCACGTGGTGCGGCTCGAAGCGCGTCCGGCCAACGCCGAAGGCGCCGGCGCGGTGGTGCTGTCGGCGTTGGTGCGGCAAGCCCTGCGGATGCGGCCCGATCGGCTCGTGGTCGGTGAGGTGCGCGGTGCCGAGCTCGCCGATCTGCTCACCGCGTTGAACACCGGTCACGAGGGTGGTTGCGGCACGGTGCACGCCAACTCCGCTGCCGACGTACCGGCGCGACTCGAGGCGTTGGCGGCGCTGGGCGGCATGCCCCGGCACGCCCTGCATGCTCAGGCGGCCGCCGCCCTCGACGTGCTGGTGCACATCACCCGCCTGCCCGACGGGCGGCGATGGGTGCACGAGCTCTGCCTGTTGCAGTGGAGCGAAGCGGCCGGCCTTTGCCGTCCGGTCGCGGCATGGACCTTTCCGCCCGTCGGCGCTCCCCTCCGTCGCGACGGCGCGGAGCGGCTGGACGGAGTGCTGCAATGGCGGCACTGACCGGGCTGCTGCTGGCGGCCGCTGTCCTGATCTGGCGCCCCTCCACACCCTGGGCGCGACTGCGTGCCCGGGCGCCGGCGCTCCGCACGCCCCCACGGCTGCGATTGGTGCCGCTGCTGGTGGCCGCAGTGGTAACGGCGGCGACGCTGGGCGGCCTGCTGGCCGCCGAGCGGGGCTTGGTGCTCGGCTTCAGCGGGGCTGCGTCCCTCGCCATCGTGACCTGGACCAGCGCGCACGCACGGCGCGCCCGACGACGGGCTCGCGCTCGCGACGAGGTGGCGCGCGGCTGCAGCGAACTGGCCGCGCTGTTGCGGGCCGGCCACCCGCCCGGGCGCGCCCTGCAGGTGGTGGCGCAGTCGACGCCCCTGTTCGCCGAGCCGGCCGCCCACGTCCGCGTCGGGGGCGATCTGGCCGAGGCGCTGCAGCGGGTGGGCGCGCGGCCGGGTTGTCATGGCCTGAACGGTCTGGCCGGTGCGTGGCGCATCGCAGAGCACACGGGTGCCTCCATGACGGCGTTTCTGGACGACCTGGCCGGCCACCTGGTGGCCGAACGCGACCTGGGTCGCAGCGTCGACACCGAGCTCGCTGCGGCCCGATTGACCGGCCGGCTGTTGGCTCTTCTGCCACTGGTCGGCATCACGCTCGGCTACGTCGTCGGCGGCGACCCGATGCAGTTCCTCATATCGTCCACACCCGGCCTGGCGTGCCTGGCGATCGGCACCGCCCTGGCGGTGGCCGGAGTGGTGTGGAGCGAGAAGCTGGCCGATCGGGCGGGCGAACTGCGATGAGCGCCGATCAGCAGGTGCTGGTGGCGAGCGTGTGTGCGGCGCTCGCGGCGTACCTCTGGGTGCCTCCCTACCGGCTGCAGCCGCGCGTTCTGTTCGGCAGTGGCGCCGACCCGCCCCCATCGGCACGCACCCGGCTTCACGCACTGCTCACACCGGTCGAGGGTGCGCCCAGTGCCGTGATCCGGCTGGCTGCCGCAGTGATCGCCGGCTGCGCGCTGTGGGTTGCCGGAGATGTCGTTCCGGTGCTGACGCTACTGGCGCTGCCGATCGCGGCGATGACCTTTCTCGGTCTGGCGCGACTGCGCCCCGGCGAGTTGCGGCGGGGCGACCTGGCCGTCCGGGCCGCGCTGCCGTCGGCGTGCACGCTGCTGGCCGTCTGCCTTGAAGCGGGTCTTCCGCTGCGCAACGCCGTAGCGGCGGTCGCTCAGGGCGTGGGCGGTCCGCTGGGCGAAGCGCTGCATCGTTTGCACGCCGCCGTGCTGCTCGGTACCCCCGAGCCGGACGCGTGGCGTGAGCTGGGTGAGCGGCATCCCGCGTTCGAGGCGGTGGCCCGCGAACTGGGGCACGCGAGCGATCAGGGCGTCGCGCTCGCCCCCTTGTTGCGCCAGCATGCACGCGAGGCGCAGCGAACGGTGCACGCCCTGGCGCAGGCGCGTGCGCGGCGCGCCGGGGTGAGCAGCGTGCTGCCGCTGATGGCCTGCTTTTTGCCGGCGTTCATTCTGATCGGTGTCGTGCCGATCGTGGGCGGCGTTGCCGCCCGGTTGTTCTCGTGAGCTCTCGGCTCGGGATTGTCCGCAGCCTTGCTGCCCGATCCCGCCCCGCGCACGACCTGCAGAGCGGATTTGAACACCCAGCGACCCATGGGCCCAAGCTGAGGATGAACCCCGGGGGCCGGGGCGAAAGGAGCACAGCAATGTCCAATCAGACGGTGGTCGTCCCGCGTAGTGAGCGCGGCATGACCACGGCCGAGTACGCGCTGGGAACGATTGCGGTCGTTTCGATCGTGGCGGTGGTCATCTCGATCGTGACGAAGGGCGCGTTCAGCACCCAGATCACCGAGGTGGTCAACCAGATCATCGACTGGATCCAGTCCTTCATCAAGAAGAAGTGATCGTCGTGGGGCGGCGGCTCGCCGCCCCACGCCGGGCGGTGAGAGGGGTGACGATGCGGCTGGTAACCAGACCGAGGGCGGGTCGCGTGCCGCCTATTGCGGGTGTGGCCGGTGCCACACCGGCCACGCAACGAGCCGGTCAACGGCCCGCTCCGCTCGGCGCTCGGCCGCAGAGCTGCGATCCGCACAACGAGCGCGGCATGGTGACCGTTGAGGTGGCCTTCGCGGTGATGCTCTCGGCCGTGGTTGCGCTGGGCCTGTGCTACGTGATCGCGCTCGTGGTGCAACTGGGGCAACTGCAGGCCGTCGCCGGCGAGGTGGCCCGGCAACGGGCACGCAGCGACACCGCAGCCGCGCAGCGCGCCGAGGATGACGCGCCGAAAGGAACCGTGGTCAAGGTCAGCGTGAGTGGGTCCGATGTGGTCGTCCTGGCCGAACTGAGGTCACAACCGTGGGGGTGGATTCCCGCCCTGCCGTTGTCGGCTCGGGCCGTGGTAGCAAAGGAAGGGGTGTGATCGTGCGTGATCTGCGTCAGTACGGGCCCGTTGGCTCCGTAGTGCGCTCAGAGCGCGGGGTTGCCGGGGTACTGGCAGTGGCCACCGTCATGGTGCTGGTGAGCGTGGCGGCCATCGGAGTGCTGGGTATGACCTACGCGGCCGCGGCCCGGTCGGTGCGAGCGGCCGCGGATCTGGTGGCGGTCTCGGGGGCACAGGCCAACGCCCAGGGAACCGACGCCTGCGACGAGGCCGCGCGCATGGCTGCCCGCAATCAGGTGGAGCTCAGCGGCTGCGAGGTCGCCGGCGACCTGATCGACCACGTGGTCGAGGTCACCGTGCGCCGCCCGGTTGGCTGGCGGCTGCCCGGCCTTCCCGACCGGGTCAGCGCCACCGCCTATGCCGGCAGCGTCAGCGGTGTGCCGTGAGCGGCCAGCAGGTGCAACACGGTGACCGCGGCCCTTCGGTCGAGGGGGTGATTGCCCGAACCGCAGGCGGGCGAGACCACACAGCGGGGGCAGCCCTGCTCACACTCGCAGGCGGTGAGCAGGTCGAGGGTGGCGGCCAGCCAGCGCTCGGCGACCCGAAACGCCTCGTCGGCGAACCCCGATCCGCCGGGCAGTCCGTCGTGAACGAAGATCGTCGCGGCACCGGTATCTGGGTGATGCACGCTCGACAGACCTCCTACGTCCCCCTTGTCGCACGGGGCGAATCCGGGCAGCAGCGCGATGGCGGCATGCTCGGCGGCGTGCAGCCCGGCGGCCAGCTCGCGCTCGTCCAGACCGTGCAGGGCGCGGTCACGCAGCGTGCACCAGGTCGCCCTGGTACGAAAGGTGCGGGCCGGCAGGTCGAGGGGCGTCGAATCCCACACCACTCCAGTGATGGTGTCGCGACGCAGGTAGCCGGTGACCTGCGAGGTCAGCTCGATGGTGCCGGCGAACAGCGTGCCGAGGCCCAGCCGGCGTTGCTGATCGGTTCGAACGATGCGCACCTCGGTGCTGCCCTGAGCCTGGGTGAACCACTCGGCCCGCTGCTGGCGGCACAGTGCCACACCCGCGCCGCGGTCATAGCTCTCCACCAGCCACTGCTCGCCCTGGTGCAGGTAGACGGCACCCTCGTGCACGGTGCGGTCAGCGGCGGCGGCGTCCACCTGACCGATCACGCGTCCGGTGGTCGACTGCACGATTTCGACCCCGCGGCCGCTGATGCTGCGCAGGTCGATCGCATCGACCGCCCGGTGCGCAGAGGTCCAGTACCAGGCTGCGCCACGGCGCCGCAGAACGCCACGGGCGGCCAACTGCTCAAGCAAGGGCAGCATGCCGATACCGAAGTACTCCTGATCGTCGGCGGTGAGCGCGAGTTCCTGGGCCGCGGCGGCCAAGTGAGCGGCCCGGACGGCGGGCTGGTCGGGGTGCAGCACGGTCGTCTCGATGGGCGCCTCGAACAAGGCCTCGGGGTGGTCGCACAGCCAGGTGTCGAGCGGATCGGGCCGTGCGATCAGCACGGCGAGGGCGTCCCGGCCGTCGCGACCAGCCCGGCCGGCCTGCTGCCACAACGCCGCCAGCGAGCCGGGAAAGCCGATCGACAACACGGCGTCCATGCCGCTGATGTCGACCCCCAGTTCGAGCGCGTTGGTGCACGCGACACCGCGCAGGCGCCCGGACGACAGCGCCGCCTCCAGATCGCGCCGGTCAGAAGCCAGGTAGCCGGCACGGTACGAAGCGATGCCACCGGGGTCGATGCTGTGCCGCCGGGCCTGGTCGGCCACCAGTTCGGCCTGAACCCTCGAGGTGGTGAAGGCCAGCGCCTGGGCACCGGTGTCGACGAGTCGGGTCAGCATGCCGGCCGCCTCGCGGTGCGGGTCAGCCTCGCCCTGCCAGACCACGAAGTCGAGAGCCGGCCGGGTGCAGGTGTCGGTGTCGACGGCCGTGACGGTCTCGACGCCACTCAGCCGCTGCAGGTGTGCTGCGGGTGCGGCAATGGTGCCCGACGCGCTGATGAAGACCGGGTCGGCACCGTAGTGGCGGCACAGTCGGCGCAGGCGACGCAGCACCGAGGCCACGTGGGCGCCGAACACGCCGCGGTACCGGTGCGCTTCGTCGATGACCACGTAGCGCAGCGACCGCAGCAGGCCCTGCCAGCGCTCGTGCTGGGGCAGCACCGAACGGTGCAGCATGTCGGGATTGGTCAGCACGAATGTGGCGAACTCACGGGCGAAGCGGCGCTCTTCGGCCTCGGAGTCGCCGTCCAGGGTGGTGAGACGCCACGACGAGCCGCCGAACTCGCGGGCACGGCGCGCCTGATCGTGGGCGAGTGCCTTGGTGGGTGCCAGGTACAGGGCCGTGTGTGCGCGCGCCATGGTTGCCCATCGGTGCAGCTCGACGCCGGGGCGAACCGTGCCCTCGGCGGTGGCGGCGTGAATCGGCAGCAGGTAGGCCAGGGATTTGCCCGACGCGGTGGACGTGCTGATCGCCACGTGCCGGCCGTCGAAGGCGGCCTCAGCAGCCACCCGCTGATGCTGCCACAGCGTGCTGATGCCCTGGTTGGCGAGCGCCTGCCGGGCGGCGGTCGACACCCAGTCGGGCAGCTCGGCCGTGACCCCCCGTCGGGCCGCCCGGTGATGCACGTGACGAACCTGCGGTTCGTTCGCGATCCAGTCCGGCACGGCCATCCCAACAGGGTGCCACGCCCAGCGGACAGAATCGTGCCGGGTTGACCGCGTGGCGGCGGAGACTCCACGCGCCCGCATGGCGCGGTGAGTCGTGGGGCTTCGTCGACGTGGGTGACTCATCTGGGCTCAGCCTCGCCCGGGCGGGAGCGTTCATCCGGCGGGCGTGCGCTCACAGCGCGTGGTGAGTGATCCGTCCGGCGCAGATCGTCAGTGCAGCTCGGGTTCGGCGCAATGTCTCGGCAGCCTGGCGCGGATCCTCCGTCGCGGCCGGGGGAGCGTGATCGAGCAGCACCAGATCACCCGGTGCGCCGGGGGTCAGCCGGCGTCCGTCCACCGAGGCTGCCAGTGCCTCGCGCGGCGTGATCGACTGTTCCTCATGCCAGGCCGGGCGCTCGTCACCGCTGCGCTGCACGGCTGCCGCCATGGCGAGCCATGGGTCGAGCGGGGCCACTGGGGCATCCGAGCCCAGCCGCAGGTCCACGCCGGCGCTCAGCATGCCCCGCAGCGGAAACGCCATCGCCGCCCGCGCGCCCCAGACCCGATCGGTGAGGTCGCGGTCGTCCAGCAGATGGGCCGGCTGCACGCTGGCCCGTACGCCCAGGACTGCGAGCCGCCGCACGTCCGGCGGCGCGATCAACTGGGCGTGCTCGATCGAACCGTGTGCGCCGGTGGCGGCGAACGCGTCGATCGCCACGCTGTTCGCCCGATCGCCGATGGCGTGCAGGGCCACCTCAAGCCCGGCGTCACGGGCGCGCACCAGCAGATCGCACAGTTCGACGGAAGAGTAATTGGCCTGCCCGCACGGATGCTCGGGGCTGGCCGGGCCGTCCGAATAGGGTGCATGCGTCCAGGCGGTGCGGCTGCCCAGCGAGCCGTCCGAGATGATCTTGAGTTGGCCCATGGTGACGAGCCCGGCGCCACCGGCGAGCGCGTCGCCGGTGCGCAACCCGGCCTCGATCACCGTCTCCAGTTGGTGCGGATAGACCCCGGTGCGCACCCGCACCGAGTCGGCACCGGCCGCGACGCGGGCCGGCCAATCCAGAAAGGTGTTGTCGAACTCGAAGTCCACCAGTCCGGTCACGCCGATGGCGGCCAACCCGGCCAACGGCGTCACGAAATCGGACGGCGCGGGTGCGGCGCCGGGCAGTTCGCCGAGGCGGCGCAGCAGGTCGAACCACTCGTTCTCGCTGACCGGACCAGTGCGGGCGGGTGCGCCCAGCAACTCCAGCGCCCGCGAGTTGAGCCAACCGTTGTGGGCGTCGCCCGAGACCAGGGCGACCGCCCGGCCGGCACTCACCGCGTCGAGTTCGGCCACGGTTCCCGGCCGCGGCCACCCCGCGGAGCGGTAGCCGAAGCCGAGCACCGTCCGATCGGGTGGCAGCGACCCCAGCGCGGCAACGATGGCGGTCAGCACGTCCTCGGCCCGCTGGGCGTGTCCCAGCGGCACCATGCGTGCGGTGCGTACCCACTGGCTGGCGTGCACATGCGCGTCCCACAGGCCCGGAATTGCGGGGCGGCCCCCGGCGTCGACCACCTCGGCCCCGGCCGGAGCCCGCACGTCCGGACCGACCGCAGTGATCACCCCGCCCTCGATCAGCACGTTCGTTTCCGCCGCCGCCCCCGCCGCCGCTGACGCGGAGGCCGCCCCCCCAGCAGGCGCCGCGCCTGCGGGCCCGGCCCGATCACCGTCCAGATCGACAAGACGAACCCGACGCACCAGCACAGAGGGTTTCACTCGTGAAAGCGTAGAAGAATGCTCGACCGCATTCACGCCCAGCGCCTGGCCGATCGCCTGCGCGACGCCGGCTACACCTATGACGAGGTGGCCGCGCGCATCGGGCCCCAGGGTCTGGACGGGCTGGCCCGCAACGCCACGCTGCCCGCCGACCGCGCCCTCGACGGTGCGGACGATCCACAGGCCACGCTGATCCGCTGCTTCGCGCTACAGCAACCCGTACCCCACAGCGCCCTGCGTGCTCTGATCGGCGACGCCGCCGACGAGCCGTTCCTGGTCGCCGGCGCCGGCGCCGGCTGCCGGGCCGCGATCGAGATCCGTCCCTACGCGTTCGACGATGCCGCCGGCGAGCACGCGGGCTGGCTGGCGTCCGATCTCACCCCGATTCTGGACGGACGCCTGGCCCAGCCTCGCGGCGACTTCGTGCTGGGGCTCTCGCCTGCCAGCGTCACTCTGGCCCAACTGACCGTGCGCACCCCGGTGGCCCGCGCCCTCGACCTGGGCACCGGCTGCGGGGTTCAGTCGGTGCACCTGGCCGCCCACGCCGCCGCGGTGGTCGCCACCGATCTCAACCCACGGGCCTGCGCCATGGCGGCGTTCACCGCCCACCTCAACGGTGTCGATCTCGACGTGCGGCAGGGCTCGCTGTACGAACCGGTCGCCGGCGAAGGTTTCGACCTGATCGTCACCAACCCGCCCTACGTGATGGCACCGCCGCACGCCTCCCGGCTGGTCTACCGCGAGGGCTCGTACACCGCCGACGGGCTGATGCACGCCGTCGTCACCGGTGCCCCGGCCCGGCTCGAACCCGGCGGCGTGCTGCAGGTGCTGGGCAATTGGGCGATCACTGCCGACCAGCCCTGGCAGGATCGGCTCGCGCACTGGATCGCACCCACCGGCTGCGACGCCCTGGTGTTGCAGCGCGAACGCCTCGACCCTTATGAGTACATCGAGCTCTGGCTCGCCGACGCCGGCCTGGTCGGCACCCCCGACTACCGGCGCCGCTACGCCGAGTGGGCCGGCTACTTCGAGTCCCTCGGCATCGTCGGGGTGGGCATGGGCTGGCTCGCCCTCTACCGCAACGAGCGTGACCAGCCGCAGCTGTCGATCCAGGACTGGCCGCACCAGGTGCACCAGCCGGTCGCGGCCGCCTTCGCCGAGTTCACCGACGCGGTCACCACCGCCCGGCTCAGCGACGAGGACCTGCTCGCCCGCCGCCTGGCAACCACCCCCGACGTGACCCAGGAAACCCTCGGACGTCCCGGAGCCGAAGACCCCGAGCACATCGTGTTGCGCCGTGGCTCGGGCTTCGGACGGGCCGTCGAGGTCGACACCGCGCTGGCCGCGGTGGTCGGTGCGTGCGACGGAGAGTTGCCCCTGGCGGTGCTGATCGACGCCGTCGCCGGACTGCTCGCCGTCGACTTCGCAGCCCTCACCGCCGACCTGCTGCCCCGCCTGCGCACACTGATCGCCGACGGCTACCTGCGCACCCTCGATCCCCCCGCCATTTGACCCACCCGGGTCGTGGCGCCCGGCTTTGTGGCTACCATTCCCCCCGTGAGGCCGACCCGGCCCCCGATCCCCGCAGCAGAGAGAATCTCGTGGCAACAGCAGGCAAGAAGGCGTTGGTGATCGTCGAGTCACCGGCCAAGGCGATCAAGATCGCCAGTTTCCTCGGCAGCGCGTACGTCGTCGAGTCGAGCCGTGGCCACGTCGCCGACCTGCCCACCGGGGCGTCCGAGGTGCCGGCGAAGTACAAGGGCGAGAAGTGGGCGCGCACCGGTGTCAACGTCGACAACAACTTCGAGCCGCTGTACGTCGTGCAGGCCGATAAGAAGGGCACCATCCGCGACCTGAAGGCCAAGCTCGCCACCGCCGACGAACTGCTGCTCGCCACCGACGAGGACCGCGAGGGCGAGGCGATCGCCTGGCATCTGCTGCAGCAGCTGAAGCCCAAGGTGCCGGTGCGCCGCATGGTCTTCCACGAGATCACCCCGCAGGCCATCGCCGAGGCGGTGGCGAACCCCCGCGAACTCGACACCGACCTGGTCGACGCGCAAGAGACCCGGCGCATTCTCGACCGCCTGTACGGCTACGAGGTCAGCCCGGTGCTGTGGAAGAAGGTGATGCCCAAGCTGTCCGCGGGCCGGGTGCAGTCCGTGGCGACCCGCCTGGTGGTCGACCGCGAGCGTGAGCGCATCGCCTTCCGCTCGGCGAGCTACGCCGGCATCGAGGCCGTGCTGAACGCCGGCGAGCAGGCCGAGCCGCCCACCTTCGGCGCCACCCTGCAGCAGGTCAGCGACCTGCGGGTCGCCTCCGGCCGCGACTTCGACGCCCAGGGCTCGCTGAGCGGCAAGGGGCTGCTGCACCTGTCCGCCGAGCAGGCCGGCACCCTGGCCGAAGCCCTCGAATCGGCCAGCTACGCCGTCGCGTCCGTCGAAGCCAAGCCGTACACCCGCCGTCCGTACGCGCCGTTCCGCACCACCACCCTGCAGCAGGACGCCGGCCGCAAGCTCGGATTCACCGCCGAGCGCACCATGCGGGTGGCGCAGGACCTGTACGAGCGCGGCTTCATCACCTATATGCGTACCGACTCGGTGACGCTGTCGGCCACGGCCATCGCGGCGGCCCGCGCCCAGGTCAAGCAGCTGTTCGGCGGCCAGTACCTGCCCGATCAGCCCCGCGTGTACACCTCGAAGGTGAAGAACGCCCAAGAGGCGCACGAGGCGATCCGTCCGGCCGGCGAGCACTTCGCCACACCGGCCGAGACCGGGCTGGCCGGCGACGCGTTCCGGCTGTACGAGCTGATCTGGAAGCGCACCGTCGCCTCGCAGATGAAGGACGCCGTCGGAGAGACCGTCACCGTGCGGATCGGGGCCACCCTGCCGCAGCGGCTGGCCGTCACCGACGCCACCACCGGTGAGATCACCGAGACCGGACGCTGCACATTCGGCGCGTCCGGCCGCACCATCACGTTCCCGGGCTTTCTCAAGGCCTACGTGGTCGGGGTCGAGGACGACGAGGCCTCCGATGACGCCCAGGCGCGGCTGCCGCAGCTGGTGGCCGGCGCCCCGCTGAGCGCCGATGAGGTCAAGGCCGTCAGCCACGACACCCGTCCGCCGGCCCGGTACACCGAACCGTCCCTGGTGGCGAAGCTCGAAGAACTCGAGATCGGCAGGCCGTCCACCTACGCCTCGATCATCCGCACCATCACCAGCCGCGACTACGTGTTCAAGAAGGGCTCGGCGCTGGTGCCCACCTGGCTGGCGTTCGCCGTCACCCGGCTGCTCGAGGAGCACTTCCCCAAGCTGGTCGACTACACCTTCACCGCCGCCCTCGAAGAAACCCTGGACGACATCGCCAACGGCCAGGCGGCCCGGCTGCAGGTGCTCAACGACTTCTACTTCGGCCCGGAGGGCTCGTCGCACGAAGGCCTGAACACCCTGGTCAACGAGCTGGGCGAGATCGACGCCCGCGAGCTGTCCACGCACCCGCTGGGTGATTCGGGCATCAACGTGCGGGTCGGCCGCTACGGCACCTACGTCGAACACGCGGACGGCCGGCGCGCCAACGTGCCCGACGACCTGCCGCCCGATGAGTTGACCGCCGAGCGGGCCGGCGAACTGCTGGAGCAGCCGATGGGCGAAGAGCACGAGCTCGGTATCGACCCCGAATCCGGTCACCAGGTGGTGGCCAAGAACGGACGCTACGGGCCCTACGTCACCGAGGTGCTGGGTGAGGACGCACCCAAGTCGGCCAAGCCGCGCACCGGTTCGCTGTTCGCCTCGATGAGCCTCGACACCGTCACCCTGCACGACGCGCTGTCGCTGATGAGCCTGCCGCGGGTGGTCGGCGTCAGCGCTGACGGCGTCGAGATCACCGCGCAGAACGGACGCTACGGGCCCTACCTGAAGAAGGGCACCGATTCGCGTTCGCTCGCCAGCGAGGAACAGATCTTCGGCATCACGCTGCCCGAGGCCGAGGCGATCTACGCCCAGCCCAAGACCCGCGGTGCTCGGGCCGCGAGCGCACCGCTGAAAGAGCTGGGCGCCGATCCGGTCAGCGGCAAGCCGATGGTGATCAAAGACGGACGCTTCGGCGCCTACGTCACCGACGGCGAGGTGAACGCCACCCTGCGCAAGGGCGATTCGGTCGAGGCGATCACCGCCGAGCGGGCCGCCGAACTGCTCGCCGAGAAGCGTGCCAAGGGCCCGGCCCCCAAACGCACCCCGACGCGGCGCGCCACCACCAAACGAGCCACATCAGGCACGACCGCCAAGCGCGCGACGGCCAAGAGCGCCACCAAGAGCGCTGCCAAGCGGGGCGGCTAGCCGCCATGGCCGCCCTCAACGGCGAGGTGCTGCTGTTCGACCTGCCGCCTTCGGCGGCGGTCGCGAATCTGACCGGTCCGACCACGGGCATCCACCGGCTGGTCGCCCGGCCACCGGTGCACACCACGGCCACCGTGATCGACACCGCCGACCACCGGCTGCTGGACTGGGCGGTCGAGCTGTCCCGGATCGCCGAGACCGGACAGTGGGTGTTGCGCGCGCCGCACTGGACGCCGACCCTGCAGGCCGAGAGCATCTCGCCGCAGGCCGAGGACGACCTGCCCACCGACCTCGCCGACCTGCTCGTGCCGTTCCGGCGGGGCGGCATTCTGGGTCCGCGCCTCAGTGTCGACACGCAGCGCCGCCAGTTCACCCTCGAAGGTGCAGCCGGGGCCGCGATCGGTGAACTGAGCGATGAACGCCACCGCATCGGCAGCCACGCCGGCCAGGTGACGGCCTACCGCAACGTGACCCTGCACCTGAACGACCCCGACCCCGATCGGCTGCACACCATCAAGGCGGCCTTCGTGGCCGCCGGGGGCACGCCGGTCGACGCCTTCGCGCCGCTGGCCGTCCGGCTCGGTCTGGCCCACCATTCCGGACGACGCAGTTCGCTCTCGGCCAAGGCGCCGATCGAGCAGTACGTCAGCGCCCAGCTCGAATCGCGCTGGCGCCGGTTGCTGCACGCCGATCTCGAAGCCCGCACCGGGTCCGGTGACGACGCCGCCCTGCGCGACGGCGTCGCCATCCTGCTGCACGAACTCGCCGGGCTCGAACCCGTTCTCGATGCGGAGTGGGCGCAGCAGGCGCAGCAGGTCGCCCGGACCGCCGCCGAGACGACCCGGCCGCTGCAGTACACCGAGCGGTGGCTGCGCATTCTGGACCTGCTCGCCGTGGCCGCGACCGACCCTCCGGTGCACGCGGTCGCGGGCCGCCAGACCGGCCCCGTGCTGGCGCAGGAGCTGGAGGCCGTCGTCCAGACCCTGCTCGACCAGTGCCGCACCCTCGAGCCCTACTCCGAGGACGCCCGGTGGGCCCGTGCCGATCAGGTGGCGCAGCGGGCCGTGACGCTCAGCACCCTGGCCCGCGACGTGTTCGGTAAGCCGGCCAAGCAGTTGCGCAAGCACCTGAGCCCGGTCAGCGAGGCACTGACGTACACGCTGCGTCCGGACCCTGGGGCGCTGCGTCGTGACCTGCACGGAATGAGCACCGCCGAGGTGTTCGAGGCCGGACGTGCCTACGAGCGCACCATGATGTCCGTGGACTACGCCCGGGAGAAGTTCGTCCGTGAGTGGCCGCAGCTACGGGACGCCCTGCGTCCGCACATGATCAGGCCACGCGCCCCCCACACCCCCGCCCGTCCAGGCCCTCCGGCAGCCGGGACGACCCCCGTGGACGACCCCGCGGCTGCCCTCGTGCCCGCTGCGGCGACCGGGTCCGCGACGGTGACGCCGTGAGCGGGCTGTTCGTCGTCTTCGAGGGCGGGGACGGCGTCGGCAAGTCAACCCAGACCCGGCTGCTCGCGGACTGGGCGACCGAGCAGGGGCTGGTCGCCCTGATCACCTTCGAGCCCGGCGACACAGCTGTCGGACGCAGCGTCCGGGGCATCGTGCTCGACCCCGCGACCGGCGATCTGGACGCCCGTGCCGAGGCCCTGCTCTATGCGGCGGACAAGGCGCAACACGTGCACGAGGTGGTGCGCCCGGGGCTTGCGCGCGGCGAGTTGGTGATCTGCGATCGCTACCTCGATTCGATGCTCGCCTATCAGGGAGCGGGCCGGGTGCTCGATCTGGACGAGGTGGCGGATGTCGCGCGCTGGGCCACCGACGGACTGGTGCCCGACCTGACGGTGCTGCTCGACCTCGACCCGTCCGAAGCCGTCGGCACGATCGCCGACCCCGACCGGCTCGAGCAGGCCGGTGATGACTTTCACCAGCGGGTCCGGTGGTTCTTTCTCGAGCTGGCGGCCCGCGAGCCCGCGCGGTATCTGGTGCTGCCCGCGCGGGATTCTCGGCAACATCTCGCCGAGCAGGTGCGGCAGCGCGTGGGGGAGTTGTTGTCACCGGCGGCTGGCAGGATCGGCCCATGACGGTGTGGGCCGACCTGGTCGGGCAGCAGCGGACGGTCGAGGTGTTGCGCCGAGCCGTGGCCGGAGGCGCGCACGCCATGAGCCACGCCTGGCTGATCACCGGGCCGCCCGGTTCGGGCCGCTCGAACGCGGCACGGGCGTTCGCGGCCGCACTGCAGTGCCCCGAAGGCGGCTGCGGGCTCTGCAGCGCGTGTCGAACCGCCTTGTCGGGGGCACATCCCGACGTCACGCTGGTGCGCACCGAACAACTTTCCATCGGGGTCGACGAGGTGCGCGAGCTGGTCCGCCGAGCCGCCATGTCGCCCACCCTCGGGCGCCATCAGGTGCTGGTGGTCGAAGACGCCGACCGGGTCACCGAGCGCGGCGCGGACGCACTGCTGAAGAGCATCGAAGAGCCGGCGCCGCGCACGGTCTGGCTGCTGTGTGCACCGACCCCCGACGACGTGGTCGTCACCATCCGTTCGCGCTGCCGGGCCGTCCATCTGGCCACGCCCAGCAATGCCGCGGTCGCCGAACTGCTGGTGCGGCGCGACGGCGCGCCGTCCGAACTGGCCGCGTTCGCCGCCCGGGTCGCGCAGGGCCACATCGGCCGGGCCCGCATGCTGGCCCGGCACGAGGCCGTCCGCATCCGCCGCGCCGACCTGCTCAAGCTGCCCAGCCGGCTGGTCTCGCTGCCCGACTGCCTCACGGCTGCGGCCAACCTGGTCGAGGCGGCCGCCGAAGAGGCGGCCACCACCACCTCCGACCTGGACGCACGCGAGAAGGCCGAGCTGTCCGAGGCGCTGGGTTTCGGCACCAAGGGCGCCCGGCCGCGCAACGCGCAGGCGGCACTGCGCGAGCTCGACGAGCAGCAGAAGGCCCGCGCCAAGCGGCTGCAGCGCGATGCGCTCGATCGGGTGCTGACCGAACTCACCACCTATTACCGCGACGTGCTGTGCGTGCAGACCGGCGCCGACGCCGAGCTGATCAACGCCGAGGTGCGCCCCGAAATCGAGGCGGTGGCCCGGCAGCATCCACCCGAGCGCACGCTGCGCCGCATCGACGCCATTCTCGAATGCCGCACCGCGCTCGAGGGCAATGTGGCGCCGTTGCTGGCGATGGAGTCGCTGATGATCGCCATCGCCGTCTCTGTGTGAGGGCCTCCCGCACAGTCACGGCGGGTGATCCGCAATCGCGGGCGCCGCGAGTGTCGCTGGGCGACGCGGGCAACACCGCAGGGCACGATGGAGGTCAGCCCTGCGGAGGAGAACCATGACCCACACCCTTGACGACGAACGCACGTCGCCGTACGCACCCGAGGCTGCCGCGGGTGCGACCCGCACCCCCAGGCTGCCCGAGCCGCCCCGGTTCGACGACCTGATGGACGACCTGACGCCCGAAGAGGCCACCCGGGTGCAGTTGATCACCGAGCGGTTCGCGCCCAGGTTGAACGAGCGGGCGGCCGGCGACGAGCCCGCCACCCGGCCGCAACCCGCCGCGGCCGCGCGTCCCGACGACTCGATCTTCCGGGCCCAGAGCGTGGCGACGCCGTCCGAGGCACTCTCCCCCGAGGAGCAGCAGCTGGCCGCCGAGCGTGCGGCCCGCCGCGAGGCCCGCGAGCAGGCGCTGGCGCAGCCGGACGTCCGCGCGATCCCCACGCCCGAGCCGACCGTGGTCGTCCGGCGCACCACCGATCGTTTCCTCGGCGCTTTCGCGCTGTTCGTGCTGCGGCTGGTGGTGGCCGCGATCTTGGCCGTCCGGGGCCTCGAGATCGTCACCAACCTGCCGGCGGCCGAGGCGCTGTTCGCCACCACGATCCTGCCCGAACCGCGCATCGTGGCCATGGTCACCGGCGGTGCCGCGCTCGCCATCGCGGTGGCGCTGGTATTCGGCCTGCTCACCCGCGTCGCGGGGCTGGGCGTCATGCTGATCGCCGGCGGCGCGCTCGCGTTCGTGCTGTGGGGCAACTGGAGCCCGTTCGTGGCCGGCCGCTCCGGCTTCGTCGGCGAGCTGGAGCTGCTGCTGGTGGCCGTCGGACTCGTCTTCCTGTGCGTGGGTGCGGGTGGCTTCAGCCTTGATCGCAGCTTCCGCAAGAGCCGGGAGAGGGACCGTCCGCTCGAGCAGACCCTGTGACCTTCGGGTCTGGACGTCGTGGCGGCGGCTAGATTGTGCGGGTGCGCACTCTTCCTCGCTGGGCGGCCGCTGCCTTCGCGCTGACCCTGCTGGCGGGTTGCACGCCGCAGACCCCCAGTCCGACGACCGCACCGCCCGCGCCGTCCACCACTTCGGCGGCACCGTCGTCCGCAGCCCCGGCCGGTGAGGTGATCACGGTCTCTGAGGTGGTCGGGCTCGAGGTCGACCGTCCCCGGTCGGCTGATCCGAAGGCCGAGCCCAAGGGCTTCGCGGACGCTCCGTCCGGCAAGGGCCTGGCCGGCTACCTGGACCAGCGCGTCCAGTGGCGCACCTGCGCCGAGCAGTACCAGTGTGCCCAGATCCTGGCCCCGCTCGACTACGCCAACCCGTCCGAGCAGGCGATCACCCTGGCGCTGGCCAAGAAGCCGGCCACCAAGTCGCCCAAGCTCGGCACGCTGTTCGTCAACCCCGGCGGCCCGGGCGCGTCCGGACGCAACCTGGTCACCTACTTGGCCACGACCGGCCTGGAACAGTACGACATCGTCGGCTGGGACCCGCGGGGCACCAACGCCTCCACACCGGTGCAGTGCTTCGACGACGAGCAGACCGAGGCGTTCACCAGGCTCGACTCCTCACCCGACGACCCCGCCGAGACCGACGCCCTGATCATCGGCAACCACGGGTTCGCGCAGTCGTGCTGGCAGTACAGCGGACGCCTGTTGCAGCACATCTCCACGATCGACACGGTGCGCGACCTGGACCTGATGCGCGAGTTGGTGGACGATGCGAAGCTGAGCTACCTGGGCTACTCCTATGGCACGCAGATCGGGGCGTACTACGCCGACCTGTTCCCGCAGCGGGTCGGACGGCTGGTGCTCGATGCGGCGGTCGACATCACCGATGACGACACCGTCATCCAGGCGATGGGCTTCGATCTGGCGCTCGGCAACTTCGCCACCTGGTGCGCGCGGCAGAACTGCACGCTCGGATCGTCCAAGGACGGGGTGCTGACCTCGATCACCGACCTGCTCGACGAACTGGACTCGGCGCCGCTGAAGGTGGGGGACCGCGAACTGACCCAGAGCCTGGCCGCCACCGGCATCGCCTCGTACCTGTACGGGGGCGTACCGGCCTGGCGCACACTCAGCACCGATCTCGAGGCCGCCATCGAGGGCGAGGGTGCCGACCTGCTCAAGTCGGCCGACTCGCTCAACGACCGGGCCGAGGACGGCACGTTCGGCTCGCTGTTCTACTCGTTACCGGCGATCGGCTGCGCGGACTCCTACGACAAGGGCGTGACCGAGGCGGACCAGCGCTGGGTGCAGGACCAGCAGAAGGCGCCGATCTTCGGCAAGTACTTCGGCCCCGGCTACACCTGCCCGCTGTGGCCGGTGCGCAGCACGATCCAGTTCAAGCCGACCGGTTCGGGTGCTGCGCCGATCGTCGTGGTCGGTGCGACCGGCGACCCGGCCACCCCGTACCAGAACGCGGTCACCATGGCCAAGCAGCTGGAATCCGGCGTGCTGGTCACCTATCAGGGCGAGGGCCACGGCACGTTCGGCGGCAAGTCCAAATGCGTGGACAGCCTGGTGATCGCCTACCTGACCCAGGGCACGGTGCCCACCGACGGGGTGAAGTGCCAGTAGCGGCGGGTGCCGCGGCCGAATCGCGCCCGTCCGGGCTGCTGGCCTATAGTTGGACGGCGCCGGTGCGTCCGGCAGGCCGCCTTAGCTCAGTTGGCAGAGCGATTCACTCGTAATGAATAGGTCTGGGGTTCGACTCCCCAAGGCGGCTCCATGAATCACCTTGCCAAAGCCGACTTTTAGGGCGTGTCGGGTGGTGCCCGGGTGAACGCACTGCTTAGCCGTCGATTGCGCGTGTCAGAGCTGCAGGTGTAGGCGGAGTGCGTCGTCGAGTTGGCTGCTCAGCCGTGTGGGCAGTCGGCCGATCACGGGGCCGATGCGTTCGACGGATACGGCTCGGACCTGATCGGCCTGGGCCTTGGAGTCGGTTCGGATGCCGGTCTCCTCGGCGGGCAACAGGACCTGGAACGGATGGACCCGAGTGGTGTTGCTGGTGATCGGCACGACCGTGACTACGCCTCGGCCCAGCCTGGCTGCGGTGGCGTTGGCCCGGTCGTTGCTCACGATGATCGCGGGCCGGCGCTTGTCCGCCTCGCCGGCACGGGCCGGTTCCAGGTCGGTCAGCCGAATCTCGCCTCGAAGCATTAGTTGAGCCCGTCGGCGAGGGTGGCCGCCCAGGCCCGGGCGTCGCTGGAGGACTCCCATTCCTGCCACGCCTGGGCGTAGGCGTCCTCCAACTCGGGATCCCCGAGCAACTTGATCGCCTGCTGGATCGCCGCCGATCGTGATTTCAGGCCGGCGGCCAGGGCGTACTTGTCGAGCGCCTCGACGTCACTGGGGACAGACTCACGCTCAACTTCACCTGACTCATGCCACCATGGTAGTACCAGACTTTGCTACCACGGTAGTCCTCAACGCCGGGAAAGTCGCACCGCCATGAGGCTTGTCTTCCCGCACAGGGCCGCCCTCGACATCATCGGCACCGAGGAGTTCGGGGAACTGCGCCTCCCACAGGGCCCGGCATCGCACAGGCAGTCGCAGCATGGATTCAGGAGTTGTTCCTGCTGAGCGGCGGTGCCCCTTCACTGGGCTCCCGGCATCCGCCGGCATGACCGCACGCGGGGTGGGTCTCGACAAGTTTGACCAACGGATGCACGCGGGTGGGTCTCGACGAGCTTCACAGGCGGGCTATGGCACCAGCACGATCTTGCCCTGCAGGGTGCCTTCGACCATGGCGCGAAAGCCCTCGGCGGCATCGTCCAAGCGGAGTACCCGGTCGATCACCGGACGGATGCCGGTACGCTCCAGCAACTGCAGCAGCCCCTCGAGTTCACCGATCGTGCCCATCGTCGAGCCGATCACCCGGAGTTGTTGGAAGAAGACCCGGTTCAGTTCGGCCGGGGGGTTGAAGCCGCTGGTCGCGCCGGCGCAGACGATGGTGCCGCCCGGACGAAGCGAGCGCAGGGAGTGTGCCCAGGTCGCCTCGCCGACGGTCTCGATCACGGCGTCCACCCGTTCCGGCAGCCGCGCACCCGGCTCGAAGGCCGCATCGGCGCCCTGCGTGAGGGACGCCGCACGCTTGGCCTCGGAGCGTCCGGTCACCCAGACCCGAAAGCCGAGCGCACGGCCCAGTGCGACCGCCGCCGACGCCACCCCGCCGGAGGCTCCCTGCACCAGCACCGTGGCGCCGTCGGTGAGCCCTGAATCGTGGGTCAGCATGCGGTAGGCGGTCAGCCAGGCCGTCGGCAGGCAGGCCGCCGCTTCGGCCGACAGCCACGCGGGCCGCGCAACCAGATTGGCCCGCGGAACGCTCACCCGCTCGGCCATCGTGCCCTGATGCAGCTCCGACAACAGGGAACGCTTGGGGTCGAGGGTCTCGTCGCCGGTCCAGCCGGGGGTGGCGATGACGGCGTGGACGAGCACCGGCCGGCCGTCCACCGAGCCGGCCGCATCGGTGCCGAGAATCATCGGCATGCGGCTCGCCGGCAGCCCGACCCCGGCCAGTGAGAACAGATCGTGGCGGTTCAGCGAGGCCGCCTCGACGTCGACGACCACCCAGCCCTCGGACGGCTCGGGCTCCGGTCGCTCGCCGATCCGCAGGGCGGCGAGGGGGTCGTCGGGTTGGGCGGCGTCGACGTGGGCGGCCAGCATGTCTGGCAGGCTACGCCCCCCGTGCCGTCCCGGGCCAAGACGCGAGGTGCCCACTCTGCTGCCTTCCGCTGCACTCTGCTGCCTTTGTGCGGGCAGCAGAGTGCACCTACGGGCAGCAGAGTGGGCGCCAGGACGTCCGGGTGACACAGATCAGCTGTCGGGCACCAGATCTTCGGGAAACAGGTGGGCCGGGTAGTTGACCGGACGGGCCGGCACCCCGGCCACGGTGGTGAACGGCGGCACGTCCTCCAGCACGACCGATCCGGCGCCGATCTTGGCGCCCTCACCGACCACGATGTTGCCCAGCACCTTGGCCCCGGCGCCGATCATCACACCGCGGCGAATCTTGGGGTGCCGATCGCCGCCGACCTTGCCGGTGCCGCCGAGTGTGACCTCATGCAGCATCGAGAAGTCGTCCTCGACCACGGCGGTCTCGCCGATCACGATCGAGGTGGCATGGTCGAACAGAATGCCCTTGCCGATGCGTGCGCCGGGGTGGATGTCCACCGCGAACACCTCCGAGATGCGGCTCTGCAGGTACAGCGCGAGCGGCTTGCGTCCGACCACCCAGTAGTAGTGCGCGACCCGGTACGACTGCAGCGCGTGGAAGCCCTTGAAGTGCAGCAGCGGAATCGAATACCCCAGGCAGGCCGGGTCGCGGCTCAGCACCGCCCGAAGGTCTTCGCGGATGGCGGCGCCGATGCCCGGATCGCCACTGAACGCCTCGTCGATCAGTGAGCGCAGGCTCAGCGCGGTGATGGTCGGGCTGCCCAGCTTGGACGCCAGCAGGTAGCTGAGCGCGTCCTCGAGGTGGTCGTGGGCCAGCACCACGGTGTGCAGGTAGCTGGCCAGCGCCGGCTCGGCGGCGGCGGCTTCGGAGGCTTCGGAACGAATGCGGCGCCAGATTTCGTCGTGCGGCATGGCATGCCTTTCGGAGAACGAGAGAAGTTGTGGGCCCGGCAGGGGGTGTGTGACGAGTAACTCAGCCGAGGCGACAACAACACATGCACAACAGCGCGCCGAGGCGGCGGCGGGTCTTCGAGACGGTGTGCATGGCGGCCAATCTAGCAGTGGGTACCCCGGGCGATCCGGTTCCAAAACCGGCTACCGCCCCTCAACGCACCCAGGAGTCCGGATAGTCCCGCTTTCGGACGTCGCGTGCCGACGAACCGCTACACCTGCCCACGGCGGACGATCGGTGCCCGGTCACGCGGCGGGCGTCCGGAGTGCGTACAGGGCCGCCTCGACCCGATCGCGCGGGCCGGCGACGAAGACGTACTCGGTGTTGCGGGTGTGCGACACCTGGCCGACCTTCTCGCCGCGCGGGTTGTAGATGCCGATCTGCGCGCCGATGTAGCGCCGCGAGTCGAAGGGCAGCAGTTCGACCCGCTGGTGGCCGGCGTCGCGCAGCCAGCCGATCATCGCCTCGGGGGTGATCCAGGCCTCGTCGTTGTACGACACCAGCAGCACCGACGCCCGCGCGTTGCCGATCAGGTCGGCCATGGCGGCGGCCATCGTGCGGCGCGAGTTGAACGCGCTCTGATTCTGCTCGGCGCGCGCGTCGGCGCGCTTGCAGACGATGCCGTAATGCTCGGGGGCATCCCAGCGCACCAGGGTCTCCCAGATGTGGTAGTAGGCGAAGTAGCGGTGCTGGTTGTACGGCGGGTCGAGGTACATCAGGTCGACCGGCGGCAGCTGGGTGACGACCTGCTGGGCGTCCCCGCGCAACGCGTGGCCCACCCCGTCCAGCAGCACGGGTCGGCGCAGCCGCAGCGGGTTGGCCGACCTCTTCGCCCACGACTTGAGGTAGGCCATGTGCTGGCCGGTAGTGGAATCGACCCGGTCGGCGGCCTCGATCAGGGCGGTGAGCAGCACCGGGTAGAGGGCGTGCTCGGTCAGGGTGACCAGCCGGTCCCGGATCGCGTCGATGCGTTGCCCGTTGTGGGGCTGGAAGAAGCGGGCCTGCTCGCAGAAGGTCTCGGTGACGTACCCGCGGACACCGGGCAGGGCGTCCAGTTCGGCGAGCAGTTCGTCCAGTTCGTCCAGATCGATCGCTGCAGCGTCCGTGCTGATGTAGCAGCGGGCCAGGATCTCGCTGTAGCTGGCCAGGTCGACCGCCGTCACCTGAAGGCCGCGGCGCTTGAACTCCTGCGCCACCCGGGTGGTGCCGGTGAACAGGTCCACGGCGCTGCGTGCCCCGGACGCCTCGGCGAGGGTGCCCAGCACGCCGGCCAGTGCACGCTTCGAGCCGAGGTACTTGATCACGTCCGGCACCCTACTGGGGGCTGGCGGCCGGCGTCCGTCCAGAATCGCTCGGCTAACTACTTGCCGCTCGCCAAGCTCCGAAGTTGTCAACCTGGTGTGGACAGTTCGCGAGTGTTGATGCCGGGGGGTCCGACGGGGCGGGGGGCTTGTCGGAAGCGGTTGGGGTGTGCGGGCGGGTAGGCGCGAGCGTGCTTGCCGTCGGGCTTGGTCGGTGGCGACGGTGCCGTGGTAGACGGCAGCCGGGGTGGTAGCCGATGCCGGAGTGTCTGTGGTGGTTGGCGTATCGATCGAGGAAAGCTTGTGTCCAGGCGCGGGCGTGGTCGATGTCATCGAACCGGGGTGGGTGGTCGATGTCGTATTTGATGGTTTTAAACATGGATTCGAAAAGGGTTGTCGTTGCTGACGCGCGGACGGGAGAACGATCCGGTGACGTGGTGGTCGTTGAAGACGCCGGCCAGGTCGGCTGAGCGCATCGCGGAGCCGTTATCGGCATGGACGACATCCACGGGCCGTGTTGCTGGAACGCGCGCCGGAAGAGCCTTTGGCGGCGTGGCTGGTGGTAGGGGTTCGATCAGCCAGCCGGTCGGGAAGCAGAGTAGACGTCGAGGATCAGCATCAACTGGTAACACTCGAGGCCTTCTGGCCGCCGCACAACTGGTCGCGTCCCAGGACCACATTGGTCCGGTCGGAACGCCGCGCGGTCGGAGCGGGCCGTTCTGATCGCTGCCTTGGCCCGTGCCGGCGGCGATCCCCGACCAGGTCTCGGATCGGGCGATCCGGTAGAACGTGGCTTGCGAACAGCTCACCTGCCCGGCATCGAAACTGCGCCAGGTTTGCCGACCGACCCTGGCGGCCACCGCCTCACACGGCCCCGGCCTCACCGGGCGGGGGGGGGGGGGGCCGGGGGGGGGGGGGCGGCCCCCCGCCCCCCCCCCCCCCCCCCCCCCCCCCCCCCCCCGGGGGGGGGGGGGGGCGGGCCCCGGCGGCGCCCGCCCCGCCCCCCCCCCCCCCCCCCCCCCGCCCCCCCCCGGCCCGGGCGCCCCGCCCCCCGGGGCCTTTCGCGCCCCCCCCCCCCCCCGGGGCGGCCCCCCGGGCCCCCCCGCCCCCCCCCCCCCCGATCCGGTTCCGAGCTCGTCGATCCCCCCCAGAGCTCGAACGCTTTTCCCAGGATCTCGGTTGCCGCTTCGGCCTGAGCGGTCTTGCGCCGCAGCGTTTCTCCCGGCCCGCAGCCACATCCAGCGGCTCGCCCCGCTGGGACTGCTCCAGCTCGCCGTTATCCCGCGCCGCACCCAGCAAGGGTGTTCCGTCCAGTCCACCGCAGCCGCGTCTTCGCACCCCTCAGCACCCATCCCACCCGCAAGAACCCACCCGAAACTCCAACGAAAGCGTCAGCCCCCAGCCGACATCCCCGGCTCCACACTGATCTGACCCACGCCCTGCCCCCACTCGAACTGTCTCACCCCGTTGACAGCGGGAGCTTCGCGAGCGGCAAGTAGTTAGGCGAGCGCCTACCGCGGGCGCCGGTGGAAAGGGCGGGCCGGGACGACGCCCACGGGCCGACCGGACTCGACCACGGGCGCCCTTGTCCACCATCAAACTAGACCGTACAGTTTGATGCATGGACGAGCTGAGCCCGCGGGCGCTCGCGAAGCGGCGGCAGATCACGGACGCCGCCCGCTCGCTGTTTCTCGCCCAGGGCTTCAGCCGCACCACGATGGACGCGGTCACGGCCGAGGCCGGCGTCAGCAAACAGACCCTGTACGCCTACTTTCCCAGCAAGACCGAGCTGCTGCTCGAGATACTCACCGACGCGCGGCACGCCCTGCCCGCTCCGGAGTGGCTGCGGCCGCCGGAGACCCGCGCCGAACTGCGCGCCGCGCTGATCGGCTTCGGTGAGCGGTTGATGGACATCCTGTTCGACGCCGAGATGATCGCGGTGCTGCGGCTGCTGCTGGGTGAGGCGGTGCACCTGCCCGCGATGCGCCAGAGCTTTCTGGACGCGCTGCCGCTGCAGCTGCTCGGCCGGGCGCGGGTGATCCTCGACGGCGCGGCAGCCAACGGCCTGATCGAGTTCGACCAGCCGGACGCCAGCGTGCGCATGCTCGTGGGGCCGCTGATGAGCTACGTGATCTTCGGTGGGCTGATGGCAACGGGCGAGCCCAAACCCCCGCCGGACGATGTCATCCCCTGGCTGGTCGACAGCTACCTGCGCACGCTCGACTTCGTCGACCAGGGCAGCCCCGTGCCCCTCGGCGCCGAGTCGCCGACACCAGCTGCACCCCGATCGGACGAGCGGTGAACGGCATGCGCGCGCCGGCGTCCGTGGCTGCTCTCGCGCTGATGCTCACCGGGTGTGCCCCGGCCACCACCACGATCACGTCCACCGGACGCGTCCAGGCCGACAGCGTGAGCGTGCAGGCGCCCACCCTGGGCGTGCCCCGGGTGAACCTGAACGCCGGCTTCGTGGTGAGCGCCACCACCGCGGCCAACCTGAGCACCGTGCCCACCCTGCTGAGCTTCGGCCAGGCGCAGCGGGTCAGCGCCGTCGAGGTCACCCTCGGCGATCAGGTGCAGGCCGGCGACGTGCTGGTCCGCTTCGACGACGCCGCGCTGGCCGCCGGAGTGACCGCCGCCAAGGCCGACCACGCGCTGGCCAAGACCCAGGTCGGCGTGATCGATTCGGCCATCGACACCACCCACGACAAGGAAGCCGACCTCGCTGAGGCGCGCAAAGACGTTACCGACGGCATCGCCAAGGCCACCAAGGCGCGCAAGGACCTGAGTTCGAAGCTCGCCGAGGCGCGCAAGGCCGCCAAGGACCTGCCCGCACAGTTGACGAAGGTCGAGAAGACGATCAAGGAGCTGACCGGCCAGCGGGCCACCGCGGCCAGGACGCTGGCGCAACTGCGCGCCAACCGCGCCACGGCGGCCAAGAACCTGGCCGAGGTCGAGGCGGCCCTGGCCGCGCTGCCGCCCGACGCGCCGGACTCCGTGCGCGACCCCCTGCTGGCGGCCCAGAAGCAGCTCCAGGACGCGATCACACAGCTGGACGCCGGTATCAAGAAGCTCACGGCCGCGCTGAAACAGATCGACGGCGGGCTGGCCGAACTGAAGGCGGGCCGCGCCAAGCTCAAAACGGGGATCATCCAGGTCAATGAGGGCATTCCCAAGCTGACCAAGGCCATCAGGACCATCGACACCAACCTCGCCAAGGCCAACGACGGCCTGGTGAAGATCGACAAGGGCAAGAAGAAGCTGCGCGAGGCCCGGGCCGACCTCAAGCGCGCACGCACGCTGGCCGTGATCGCCGCCGACAACGACACCGCGGTCGCCCAGGCGCAGACCGCTCGCAGCCGGGCCGTGGTCACCGCGCCCCGGGACGGCACCGTGAGCAGCATCGCTCAGCTCGGCGACATGCTCGCCCCCGGCGCCACCGTTGCCGAACTCAGCGCTCCCGCGCACATCGTCCAGTTGTGGCTCGCCCCCGCCCAGGCCGCGGAGGTCTGCGTCGGTGATGCCGCCACCGTCGCCTTCGGCGCCGATCCGGCGGGCACGATCAGCCGGATTCTGCCGCTGGCGCAGTACCCGCCCACCTTTCACACCACCGATGAGGTGCACCTGACCCGTGCCGTACCCATCGAAGTCACCACCGACGCTGCCCTGCCGCCCGGCGTGCCCGTCGACGTCCAACTCACGCCGTGCCGAACCAATGAGGTGAACAAGTGAAGAAGCACAAGCGGCCGCCCGTGCCGGTCATCGTTGCAGTCGTGCTGCTGATCCTCGGCCTGGGCGGCTGGTGGTGGTGGAGCGCCACCCGTCCGACCACCACGCAGCAGAGCCTGAGCGGCCAGGTCGAGACCACCGAGCTCACCATCGCGCCCGCGATGGCGGGCCGGATCACAGCGGTCAAGGCGGCGGAGGGCGATCAGGTGACCAAGGGCCAGGTGCTGGTGCAACTCGACACCGCCGCGCTGAAGCTGCAGCTCAGCCAGGCAAAGCAGGGCGTCACCGCGGCCAAGGCGGCCGTCACCAACGAAGAGGACGACGGCACCAAGGCCGACGTGAAGGCAGCCAAGGCGCGGCTCGCGCAGGCCGAGGCGGCCGTCAAGCTGGCCGAGGTGCAGCTCACCTACGCCACCATCACCGCCCCCCGGGACGGCACCGTGGTCAACGTGGTCGGCAATGTCGGGCAGAACGCCGCCCCCGGCCGGACCATCCTGACCATGACCGACCCGGCCGAGCTGTTCGTGCGCGTCTTCGTGCCGCAGACCGGCATCGCCGCGGTCTCGGTGGGCCAGTCGGTGAACGTGACCACCGACTCCAGCCCGACCACCTTTGCTGGCACGGTGTCGTTCATCAGCAACCAGGCCGAGTTCACCCCGAACAACATCGACACCCCCGAGCAGCGCACCAAGCTGGTGTTCGCGGTGCGCATCCGCATCGACGACACCTCCGGTGCGCTCAAGGCCGGCATGCCCGTGGACGTCACCCTGTCATGACCACCACCGCCACCGCACCCGCGATCGAGGCGACCGGCCTGTCGCGTCGCTTCGGCGACGTGCAGGCGGTCGACGGCGTCGATCTGCGCATCGCCAAGGGTGCGGTGTTCGGCCTGCTCGGGCCGGACGGGGCGGGCAAGTCGACGCTGATCCGGATGCTGGCCACCGTGCTCGGCCCCGATGACGGCGACGCCCGGGTGGCGGGCCATTCGGTGCGCCGGGCGTCCGAGAAGGTCACCCCGCTGATCGGCTACATGTCGCAGCAGTTCTCGCTGTACCCCGACCTGACCGTGGCCGAGAACATCGACTTCTTCGCCAAGCTGCGCGGGGTGCCCAAAGACGTCCGCCGGACGCGCATGATGAAGCTGCTCGAAGGCATGGGGCTGGCCGAGTTCGTCGACCGGCAGGCCGGCAAGCTCTCCGGCGGCATGAAGCAGAAGCTGTTTCTGGCCAGCACCCTGATGCACGAGCCGGACGTGCTGCTGCTCGACGAGCCCACCACCGGCGTCGATCCGGTGTCGCGGCGCGAGTTCTGGCGCATTCTGGCCGGACTGCACCGACAGGGCACCACGGTGCTGGTCGCCACCCCCTACATGGACGAAGCGGAACGCTGCACCGAGGTCGCCTTTCTCGAGAGCGGACGCATCCGTCACCAGGGCAGCCCGGCGCAGATCAAGGCCCTGGTGCCCGGGCGGCTCTTCGAGGTGACGGCGGACGACCCCCGCGCCGCGCTCGCCGCCCTGCAGGCTTCGGTGGATCGGCCATCGCTGCCGGGCCTGCTGTCGGTGCATCTGTACGGCGATGTTCTCCGGGTGCTGCTCGAAACCGACGACCCGGCGTCGGTCCACGCGGCGCTGCAGGCCGCCGGCATCGGTGCCGAGGTGCGTCCGGCGGCGGTCGACATGGAGACCGCCTTCGCCTTTCTCGCCGAACTGGGGACGGCGGCATGAGGTCGCTCAGCCGGATCGGCGCCGTCACCGCCAAGGAGTTCATCCACCTGTTGCGCGACCGGCGCACCCTGGCCGTGGTGCTGGCCCTGCCGGTGCTGCAGATGCTGCTGTTCGCGTATGCGATCAGCTTCGACGTCAAGAACGTCGCCACGGTGGTCATCGACCTCGACAAGACCCCGGCCAGCCAGGCCTACGTGAGCAGTTATGAGAGTTCCGACTTCTTCACCGTGGTCGGTACGGGGGACGATCTCGCCGCCGTCGACGGCGTCTTCGACCACAACCAGGCGCTGATCGCGGTGGTCGTGCCGTCCGGTTTCGGACGGTCGCTGGCCGCCGGCGAGAAGGGGTCCGTCGCGGTCTACCTGGACGGCAGCGAACCCACCGCCGCCCGCGTCGGGCAGGCGTTCAGCACCGCGCTGAACCAGGTGTACTCCCAACAGGTCACGATCCGGTGGGCCGACGCCCAGGGCCTGGACGTGACCGCCGCGGGTCAGCTCGAACCGCGCGTGCGCACCTGGTACAACCCCGAGAAGCGCAGTTCGGACTATCTGATTCCCGGCCTGATGGTGGTGATCATCATGGTGGTCGCGGTGCAGCAGACCGCGGTCAGCCTCGTCCGCGAGCGCGAGCAGGGCACCGACGAGCAGCTGGCGATCAGCCCGATGCGGCGCTGGGAGATGATGCTCGGCAAGGTCGCACCCTGGACGCTGCTCGCCTTTCTCGAACTGGCCGTGGTCACCGCGGTCGGCATGTGGTTCTTCGACCTTCCGTTGCGCGGCAGCATCGGGGTGCTCGCCCTGGGCGCGGCCCTGTTCGTGTTCTGTTCCCTGGGCCTGGGGTTGGTGATCTCGGCGGTGGCGCCGAGCCTCGAGACAGCCAACATGCTCGGCCTGTTGCTGTCGATTTTGCCCGCGTTCATCCTGTCCGGGTTCGCGTTTCCGCTCAGCTCGATTCCGGGCTGGCTGCAGGTGGTCAGCTGCCTGTTCCCCGCCCGGTTCATGGTGACCATCACGCGCGGGGTGTTTCTCAAGGGCGCCGGGCTGGCCGAACTGTGGCCCGAGATCGCGGCGCTCGGGGCCTATGCGGTGGTCGTGATCGCAGTCGCGATCGTGCTGACCAGGAGGCGTCGATGAGCGGGCATCGGATCCGGTTGTTGATGTGGAAGGAGTTCCTGCAGCTTCGCCGCGACCCGTTGCTGCTGCGGCTGCTGTTCCTGATGCCGATTCTGCAGCTGCTGCTGTTCGGCTACGTGGTGGCTGCCGACGTGAAGAACCTCAGCACCGCCGTGGTCGATCTCGACCGCACGTCCACCTCGCGCGCGCTCGAGGCGAGCTTCGGGGCGTCCGACTACTTCGTGATCACCCAGCATCCGGGGGAGACCGACCTGAAGCACCTGATGGACACCGGCGCCATCTCGATCGCGATCGTCATTCCGGAGGGCACCCAGGCCGCGCTCGACCAGGGGCAGACGGCGCCGATCGGTGTCGTCGTCGACGGCTCCGACAGTCAGGTGGCCAGCGTCGGCAGCGGCTACGCCAGCCAGATCATCGCCCGGTTCAACGCCGATCGGATGGCGTCGCAGGGCATCTCGGTGCAGGCGCCGGGTGTCGACGCACGCGTACGGGTGATGTTCAATCCGACGCTGGCTTCGGTGAACACGATGATCCCTGGCCTGGTGGCGGCGATCGTGATGATCTCGATCATGGCGGTGATGGGCCAGGCCGTGGTCAAGGAACGCGAGCGTGGCACGCTCGAGCAGATGTTCGTCACACCGATCAAACCGGTGGAGTACCTGATCGGCAAGGTCACCCCCTATGCGATCGCAGCGACCGTCCAGCTGTTGGTGGTGGCGTTGGTGGGCATCTATTGGTTCGGGGTGCCGTTCGCCGGCCAGCTCAGCGTGGTCGCGGCCGGGCTGGGCCTGTTCATGCTCACCTCGATCGGCATGGGCCTGTTGATCTCGCTGGTCTCGCACACCCGGCAGCAGGCCCAGCAGCTGATGATGCTGCTGTTGCTGCCCAGCTTCGTGTTGTCGGGTTTCATCTTTCCGATCGACTCGATGCCGGCGGCGATCCAGCCGCTGTCGTGGTTCATCCCGTTGACCTGGGCGATCCAGATTCTTCGCGGCGCCTTCATCAAGGGCAGCGGGTTCGAGGCGCTCTCGACGCAGTTCTGGGTGTTGGGGCTGTTCGCCGTGGTGATCTTCGGGGCGGCGATCGCGGCGACCAGACGGAGGCTGACCGAATGAGCGGCGTGGATCCCGTCCGGCCAGGTCCGCTGTTGGGTACCGCGCCGAACCCCGACGCCGCACTGTCGGTGCGCGGGCTGACCAAGCGGTTCGGCAGCTTCACGGCCGTGGACGGCATCGACTTCGACGTGCCCCGCGGCCAGATCTTCGGCTTTCTGGGCCCCAACGGTTCCGGCAAGACCACGACCATCCGCATGTTGACCGGCACCAGCGGCGCGAACGCGGGTGCGGCGCTGGTGCTCGGCGAGGACGTGCTGAGCCACCCCGAGCGGGTCAAGAAGCGGTTCGGCTACATGTCGCAGAAGTTCGCCCTGTTCGAGGACCTGACGGTGGAGGAGAACCTGCGCTTCTACGCCGGCGTCTACGACCTGTCGGCCGAGGAGTTCGCCAAGCAGCGCGCGTACGTGCTCGCCATGGCCGACCTGCGCGGCCGCGAGAACGAGCTGACCGCCAACCTGTCGGTGGGCTGGCGGCAGCGGCTGGCGCTGGGCACCGCCACGATCCACCAACCGGAACTGTTGTTCCTGGACGAGCCGACCGGCGGCGTCGACCCGGTGGCCAGGCGGCACTTCTGGGACCTGCTTTACGACCTGGCCAGCCGCGGCGTCACCCTGTTCGTCACCACCCACTACATGGACGAGGCCAGCCACTGCAATCAGCTGGCCTTCATCTACCGCGGCGGCCTGATCGCCGAGGGGCGCCGCACGACATTCGCCGCGACCTGATCACCGAGCAGGTGGTCGAGGTGTCGGTGGGCGACGTGGACGGTGCTCTGCAATGGCTGGAGCGCGCGCCCTGGGTGGAGGAGGCCTACCTGTCCGGCGCCCGGCTGCACGCGGTGCTGCAGCCGGCCTGGGCGGGTGAGGATCCGGCGGGCACCGTCGCTGCGCAGCTGCGCTCAGCCGGCTTCACCGACGCCGTCGTGGTGATCGTCGAAGCGACGCTCGAGGATGTGTTCGTCAACCTGGTGGCGCGGCAGGAGCAGTAGTGGTTGGCGTTCCACTCAGGCGTTGTTGAGCGGCGACTCCGTGGCTAGCCGCGCCGCCGGATCGTCCGCGGCACCCCGATCCTGCTCGCGGGGCACGGGACGGGTGGCGTCCAGCAGGCGCAGCAGGGCTCCCAGGGCGCCGCAGGTGACGCCGACCAGGGCCGACACGCCGCCCACGTAGGCGATGAAGCCCGAGGTGACGTCCGCGGTATCGGGATCGATGTTCCAGGTGAGGTAGCCGGCGGCCGTCGACAGGGCGAGGCCGCAGATGGCGAGCATGACCAGGATCACCGACGTGGCGCCCGGACGATGCGCGCGGTCGCGCAGCCGTCCGGCGCGCTCGGCGATGCGGATCGCCGCCACCGCCAGGTAGCCCCAGGCCGAGGCGACCAGCACGGCCGCCGCGATGTCCGAGGGACGGTGCCAGTGGTTCACGAGGGTGGCGAGGCCGTATGCGGATACGCCGATCACGCCGAACGCGGTGGTGATCGAGCGCAGCGAGGGGGGCACCACCAGGATCAGCCCGACCAGCCCGGCCGCGGCCACCGTGGTGTGGCCCGACGGCAGCGTGTTGGTGCTGTTCCAGGCACCCAGGCCCAGCAGGTCGTCGCGCTCGAAGACCCCGTTCTTGAGCACCTGGGTGGTGATGTTGGCGCCGGCCACCGCCACGGCGGCCGCGATCGCGGCCACCCACCGTCCGCGCAGGGCACCGATCAACAGCACCACGGCGATGATGCCGGCCACCATCGGGATCGACACGGTGTTGAGCAACTGGTCGGCCTGTTCGTCGATCCGCCACGAGCCGACCTGGGAGCCCTCCAGCGCCAGGGAGTCGAAGGCCTGCCCCGAGCGGTGGGTGACCATCGCCCACCAGGTCAGCCAGACCAGTGCGGCGGCCAGCACGGCGGCGGCGATCGGCGAGGCGACACCGGGCAGCGGCCGGCCGGCTGGGGGCTCACTCACCCCACCATGTTCCCACCATTGCGCAAGGCGACGAGGGCGGACGCGAGGGCGGAGGGCAGCAGCTTCACCAGCACGGATCGTGCAAAGTCGGCGACACGTGGGCCGGACCGCCGGCGGATCGGCCGGCGGGACGATAATCGCTTACCGGATCGGCGCGAAGGAGCATTCCATGGCAGGCGCAAAGCGCATCCTCGTCATCTGCGGAATGGGCGTGGCCACGTCGATGATGGTGGTGCAGAAGATCCGCGCCTTCTGCGAGTCGGACGGGCTGAGCGCCACGATCACGCACGGCGAGGTGGCCGACCTGGTGTCGGGCCGGGCCGATGCGGACTTCATCGTGGCCGCCACCCAGGTGCCGAGCAGCGTGACGATCCCGGTCATCGCGGGGCTGCCGTTCCTGACCGGTATCGGGGTGGAAGCGGTGTACGACCAGATCCGGGCCCAGTTCGAGTGAGTCGGTCTCGCCGAGCTGGTCGCGAGGCCCGCACTCGGCCCTGGCGCCACTTTGTGGTGGATATGACGGGCGCATTGGCCCCCGGCACGCGAGTTCGCGACTTTGTGGTTGATATGAATACCCCACGGGGGTAGTGATAACAACCACAAAGTGGCGGAACCTCTGAACCTGGGTGATGCGGCGCCGACTCGTCGCTCAAAAGCACCAGAACTTCGCGGCAGCCCGCGGGGTCGGCGGTCGGCGCGGGCGAATCGGGTCGTTGTCCTCGATTCAGCCGTTGTTCTTGGCTGGCGCGAGTAGTTGTGAACAATCACCCCGATGTCCGGGTGGCCCGCCACCCGGCCACCCGGCCGGTTGCCCGTCAGCTGCGCGGCACCTGACGCAGTTCGGCCAGTGGGCGCGGCACCCCGTCGCGCAGCACCGCCGGGTCGGCGTTCAGGTAGCGCGACGACGACACCAGGGTGGTCAGGTTGGCGAAGAAGCCGACCGGACGTCCGTGCTCGTCCAGGGCCACGTCGGTGCGGGACGATGGCAGGTACCAGTCCAGCGAGGGATCGGGGTCGTCGAGGGCCACGGCCTGCGGGCTCGGGCCGCCCGGCCGGTTCGGGAAGCCCGGCGGGTTGGGATCGGCGTGGCCGGTCAGGGACGTCCGCAGCGCCTCCAGGTCGGACCACTCGGTGCCGCTCAGTTGCTCGGGCACCAGCCGGGCGTAGGTCTGTTCGCGCAGCGAGGTCTGCAGCCGCTCGGCCACGTCCACCACGTTCTGCCCGGCGACCCGCAACCGGAGCCACTGCTGGCGCTGCCACTGGGGGTCGCTGGCGAACCGACGGCGCAGCCGCATGCCGGCCACCACGCCGCGCAAGGCCAGCGAGGCGATGTCGGACCGGGTCATGAACAGGTTGTTGCCGCCCTCGTTGCTGCGCTGCCGCACCACGGCGATCCGCGCCTGAAAGGCCGGCATCTGCAGTTGCGCGTTGTCGCGCCACTGCAGCCCGGTGCCGATGATCGCGCTGATGAAGCCGCTCATCGTGGCCCGCAGGGGACTGGCGAGTTGCTTGGCGGCCCGGGCGTCGCCCATCAGGTACACGTCCTGATGGGCTGCACCCACGGGATGGGGGGCCAGATCGATGCCGACTGTGGGCCACAGCGGCAACGGCGAGTCGAACATGTGGATCGGAAAGTTGGACGTCACGCCACCGTCGGTCAGCCACAGCTCCTGGGCGACCGGCTCGGCGTCCGCCTGAGTGAGCGGGAAGCGCAGGTCGGTGCCGTCCGGGGCGGCGATCCGCTCGCCGAACTCCGTGCGCACCGGTACCGATCCCTGCCGCAGCTCGTACAGCCGGACGGCTTGGAACAGCGCCGGCAGCGCGAGCGAGGCCCGGGTGGCGAACACCACCGGCAGGTCCCAGGGCTGCGGGAACGGGTACAGCGCGAGCAACTCACCGGTGGCCAGGCAACGCACCTGCCGAGCCTGGGCGCCGAGCGTCATCGCCTCGATCACCCGGCGGGGCAGCAGCCCGTCCAGATCGGACGGGTCGAAGTACAGCTCGTCGCCCGGCGCGGCGACGGGCAGCGGGAAGCGGTAGGGCGCCCGGCGGATCAACTCGGTGCTCATCAACTCCAGGTTGATGGACCGCAACCGCGGGTCGTCGGCCGCCCGCCGTCCGGCACCCTCGGGATCGCCGGGAACGAAGTCGCCGCCCGTCCACATGTGGCCGAAGCGCAGCACGTCGTCGCCCGGCAGCCCGGCCAGGTCGGCCAGCGCCTGGGTCAGCCAGTCGGTGAGGTTCGGGCCCACGGTGCGGCGGGGCAGCACCTGCGCGGTGCGGTCGAACAGCCGGGCGACCCGGTCGCGCCACGAGCCGTCGCCGTCGGCCGCACCCGAACCGCCGATCAGGCCGAACCGGTGCTGTTTCGCGTCGGACGAGATGAGGGCGACGCCGAAGCCGAAGCCGATCAGCACCAGGGCCACCTCGGCAACCAGGAACACGATCGTGATCAGCAGCCCGACACCACCCATCGCGTAGACGGCGGCAGCCACCCAGCCGGCAGCCAGGGCCAGCGGCACGATCACCGTGCCCAGCCAGTCGCGCGGGGGTGCCGGCGGGGGCGCGGCCGGCAGCGGCTCGGCGAAGCCGCCGGACGCCGCCGGCGCAGGCGCACGGGCGGTGATGGCCAAGGCGGCCAGCGGCACCAGCCAGCCGAAGGCCAGCCAGAGCAGCAGTGCCGACCACAGGTAGTTGCCGGGGCTCCACCACGGACCACCCCAGCGCCAGGGCGCCGCCGCCGACAGGCCCAACGGAGCCAGCACGAACGGCAACAGGGTCAACCACAGCGCGCGGGCCGGCAGGCTGACCAGCAGCAGCAGTGCGCCGCGGACGAACTGCTGCCGCATCGCTGCTGCGATCACCCGGAACAGCGGGGTGCCGTCCGGGGTGGGTTTGAACAGTTGCACCAGCCGGAACTGTTCGGGGCCTGCGGGCTGATCACTCTGCGTCACCCAGGCGACGATGTCGGCCATCCCGGCGAAGCCCTGCCGCAGTCGTCCCTGCGCCACCTGGGCGGGGCCGAGTTGGTCGCTGCGATTACGCCCGGACGGTGCCCGCGCCCGTCCGAGTTCGGCGGCTGCGGCCAGCGAGGCGGCGATCGCTCCGGCGGACGCTCCGCCGAGGTTGCGGAAGCGAAAGTGCCGGGCCAGCTCGCACAGCGCCAGCGGGTAGATCACCGCACTGGTGGTGCCGCCCTTCATCGTCACGTCGAGGCTGCGCCGGCAGAACTCCTGCTGGGCGGCGGTGAACTGGTCGTTGCCACCGTCCTCGTCCAGCACCGGGCCCGGCGCCTCGTGCAGCCGCGGGCTCGCGGCCAGGGCATCGTCCAGAACGTAGGCGTCCGGATTCTGCAGCCCGGGTTGTGGTGAGCCCTGATGCCACAGCCAGCCGTCCGGCTCGTGCAGTTGATGGCCGCGGTAGTCGACCAGGTCGGCAGGCAGATCGCGATGACCCTGAGTGAGCAGCACCGTCAGGGTGTCGAGGGCGGCGGTGGTGCGAGGGACGGGCATGGTTCCTCCAGCGGTCAGCCGAGTGGTGGCACCTCGTGGTGCTCTCTCAGACCCACCACAGGAGCGACCGTACCGGGCGCGGATACCCCGTCCGACTGGGTAGTAGTGCGAGTTTCCATCCGCTCCGCGCTTCGGCAGAGTGGGAACCATGGCCACGATCGTCGAAGTTGCCCCGCCGACCAGCGCGGACGACCCCATCGCCTGGGCCGCGGTGGCCGAGAACCGGCTGTGGAACGCCGAGAACCACGCCCAGCTCGGCTACGCCGACCTGGACGACACCGAGGCCGCTGCCGTCCGGATGGCCATGCCGTCCGCCAACCGGCTGACCCTGCGGGTGGTGGCCCTGGACGATCCCGACGACCCATCGTCCGCAGTCGGGGTGGGAACCTGCTCGCTGACCCTGAAGGACAACCTGACCACCGCTGCGGCCCACGTGGTGGTGCGTGCCGAACGTCGCCGTGAGGGCATCGGGACCGCACTGCTGGCCGCGGTCGAGCGGCGGGCGATCGCCGAAGGGCGCACCACGCTGCAGTCATGGGCAACGCAGGTGGGCAGCCCGTCGGCCGGCGATCCGGGGGTGATCGCACCCCGCGAGGGCAGCGGACACCTGGACGGCGGCCACCCCGTCGCACAGTTCATGACCGCCCGTGGCTACACCCTGGAACAGATCGAGGTGCATTCGATGCTGCGGGTGCCGGTGGCGCCGGCGGTGCTGGATCCGCTGGCCTCCGAAGCCGCGGCGAAGGTGGGTGAGGCCTACCGGCTGATCACCTGGACCGACGCCTGTCCCGATGAGTTGGTGGACGGCTTCGCCCGGCTCCGGGCGGCCATGGACGACGCACCCACCGCCGGCCTGCAGTACGACGCCTCGCACTGGGACGCGGAGCGGATCCGCGAGGGCGAGCGGCGCGCTGCCGAGGCGGGCTTGGTGATGCTCGCTGTGGTAGCTCAACACGTGGCCAGCGGGCAGTTGGTCGGCTTCACGCAACTCGACCGCTACCCCGAGCGGCCCGGGTCTGCGTTCCAGGACGACACCGTCGTGGTCGCCGAGCATCGCGGTCATCGCCTCGGCATGCACCTGAAGGTGGCCAACCTGCGCCGGATGGACGAGCTGTGGCCGGACGTGCGGCGCATCCACACCTGGAACGCCGACGAGAACGACTACATGCGGTCGATCAACATCGCGCTGGGTTTTCGTCCGGAATCCAACGAGGGGGCCTGGCAGAAGGTCGTTGCTTGAGGGATGCGTGGCGCTCAGGGCGAGGCGGCATTCCGGGCGATCATGACGCCCGGCGGTCGGGGTGCGGGGGTGCGTCGCCGTCCGGGGTGCGGGGTGCGTCGCTGTCCGGGGGGTTGCGCGTTCTCCGCATCGGTACACGTTGTCGGGTTGGGTACCTGTTGTCGGGTTATGACGCGAAAGTAGGAACCCAACCTGAAAGCTCGCACCGTTGCTGAGATCGGTGTGCCGTCCCTGGCCAAGACGCGAGGTGCCCACTCTGCTGCCTTCCGCCGCACTCTGCTGCCTTCATGCGGGCAGCAGAGTGCACCTGCGGGCAGCAGAGTGGGCGCCAGGCCGTCCGCGGGTGGCACCGGTCAGTTGCGGGCACCAGATCTCCGGGAAACAGGTGGGCTCACGCAAGGCGATCGGGATGCCGGGCGCTCAGTTGCCGAGCGAGATCGGGGGCCGGGCGACGATGCCGGGGCACCCGGTCATGGAGCGCACTGCGGCGTACCAGGCGGCCGCGCGTCGCTGACCGTCGCCGTCCGGGGGTTGCGCGTTCTCCGCATCGGTGCACGTTGTCGGGTTGGGTACCTGTTGTCGGGTCATGACGCGAAAGCAGGTTCACAACGTGAGAGCGTGCATCGTTGCTGAGATCGGTACGCCCGGGGACGTGGCGGCTGAGGCCCTATGTCCAGGACGAGTGCCAGCCCGCATCGTTGCTGAGATTGGTGCGCACCCGGGATGGCGGCTGAGCCTCAGGGCGTCCTGCGGTGTCGCGGTTCGGGGGTTGCGCGTTCTCCGCATCGGTCCCTGTTGTCGGGTTGGGTTCGTGTTGTCGGGTTATGACGCGAAAGTCTGTACGCAACCTGAAAGCCTGCACCGTTGCTGAGATCGGTACGCCCCGGGGGTTGAGGCCCCAGCACGTCCTGGACGAGTGCCAGCCCGCACGAGTGCCAGCCCGGACGCACGTCAGCCCCCACGAGTGCCAGCCCGGACGCCCCCCAGCCGGACGTCAGTTGGCTGCGCCCCACCCCAACACTGCGTTGGCGCTGCGCAGGTGCTCCTCGACGGCATCGGCGGCGCGCTGGCTGTCCTGGGCGACGATGGCGTCATAGATCACCCGGTGCTGCTGCCTCAGCTGGTCCGACAGGTGCGGCCAGTCACCGTGCTCATGGAACGAGGCCAGCACCATGCTGCGCATCGAGTGCCGGATCGCGGTGGTCATTTCGGTGATCAGCGTGTTGTGCGCGGCTTCGGCCATGGCCACGTGAAAGTCGGTGTCGAGTTCGTTGAACGCGCCGATGTCGTCCACCTCTCGATCCATCGCGTCGAGCAGTCCGGCCATGGTGGTCCGGTCCTCGTCGGAGGCCTGGCGGGCCGCCAGTCGCGCACTCCACCGCTCGAGCATGATGCGGGTTTCGACCACGTCGTCGATGGGAAAGTTGGCCAACGCCATGTGCAGCCGCAGGAACTGGGTGAGCGCCTTGCTCGGCATGGACGTGAGAAAGGTCCCGCTGTCGGGCCCGACCCCCACCCCTGATCGGACGACGCCCTGCGCCTCCATCGCCCGCATCGCCTCGCGCACCGCCGCCCGGCTCACCCCGAGCTTGGCCGCCAGGTCTCTCTCGGCCGGTAGTTGGTCGCCGACCTTGAGTGCACCGCCCAGGATCTGCTGCTCGATCTGCCGAATCACCAGTTCGTAGGCGCGGGTGCGAGGGATTTGTTGCCACTCCACCTGCGCCGCCTCTTTTGCTGCCACGCTCGCCAGTGTGCCAGTAGTGCTTGACATCTGACCATCGTCCGTCCTACTTTTCTTTGGTCCGACCTTTACAAGGGAGTGAAGATGGCCGTTGGAACAGTGGTGGACGCCCTCAGGGCCGCGCTTGGCGACGATCCGGTCAGCGATAGGCCGATCGACGTCTCTCGGCTTTCGCATGACGCCTCGCACTACCTGCTGCGGCCGCAGGCGGTGGTGATCGCCCGCGAGACCGCCGACGTGGCGCGCGCCATGGCGGTGGCCAAGCAGCACGGCGTCGGGGTGACGTTCCGCTCCGGCGGCACCTCCCTGTCGGGCCAGGCCGCCGGCGACGGGGTGCTGATCGACACCCGCCGCGCCTTCCGCGACGTCGAGGTGCTGAACAACGGCAACCAGGTGCGCTGCCAGCCCGGCGCCACCGTCCGGGCCGTCAACGCACGACTGGCCCCCTACGGACGCATCCTCGGCCCCGACCCGGCCAGCGAGATCGCCTGCACCATCGGGGGCGTGGTGTCGAACAACTCCTCGGGCATGGCCTGTGGCACCACCCAGAACACCTACCGCACCCTGGCCGGCCTCGAACTCGTGCTGCTCAGCGGCACCGTCATCGACACCGCCGCGTCCGATGCCGATGCGCACCTCAAGGCCGTCGAACCCGCCCTGTGGCAGGGCCTGGCCGAACTGCGCGACCGGGTGCGCGGCAACCCGGAGTCGGTGCGCATCATCGAACACCAGTTCTCGATGAAGAACACCATGGGCTACGGCATCAACAGCTTTCTCGACCACGACGAGCCGGTGCAGATCCTGGCCCACCTGATGGTCGGCGGCGAGGGCACCCTCGGCTTCATCGCCTCCGCCACCTTCGACACCGTGCCCCTGCTGCCCAAGGCATCCACCGCCCTGCTGATCTTCGACACCATCGCGCAGGCCACCCACGCCCTGCCCGACCTGATCGCGGCCGGTGCCCGCACCGCCGAGCTGATGGACGCGGTCTCGTTGCGGGTCGCCCAGGCGCTGCCCAATCCACTGGAGGTGCTGCGCGAGCTGGACGTGCACCAGCACACCGCGCTGCTGGTCGAGGCCGCCGCCCAGCACCCCGACGAGCTGGCCGGTACGGTGGCCGGCCTGAGCGCCGTCCTGGCCCGGCTGGACGGGCTGACCGACCTGGGCGCACCGGTCGCCTTCTCCGCCGATCCTGTCGCCCGCGCCCGGGCGTGGCAGGTGCGCAAGGGCCTCTATACCGCAGTCGCGGGCGCCCGCCGTCCGGGCTCGACGGCACTCCTCGAAGACATCGTGGTGCCGATGCCGGCGCTCACCCAGACCGTGCGCGACCTCGGCGAGCTGTGCGCCAGCCACCGCTACCACAACTCGGTGATCTTCGGCCACGCCAAGGACGGCAACCTGCACTTCATGATCGATCCCGACCTGCGCGACCCGAAGCAGGTCGAGGTGCTCGAAGCCTTCACCGAAGACCTGGTCGAGCTGGTGCTCGGCGTCGACGGCTCGCTCAAGGCCGAACACGGCACCGGACGGGCGATGGCGCCGTTCGTCGAGCGGCAGTACGGGCCCGAGCTCTATGACGTGATGAAGCAGGTCAAGCACCTGCTCGATCCGGACGGGGTGCTGAACCCGGGCGTGATCATCGGCACCGCCAACGCGCACCTGGTCGACCTCAAGATGCCCGAGCTAGTCGACCCGCTGGTCGACCGGTGCGTCGAGTGCGGCTACTGCGAGCCCACCTGTCCCAGCAAGGACCTCACCACGACGCCCCGGCAGCGCATCGCCCTGCTGCGTGACCAGGCCGCCGGGGTGCAGGGCATCGAGGGCGACTACTCCTACGACGCCGTGCAGACCTGCGCGGCCGATTCGCTGTGCCTGCTGGCCTGCCCGGTCAGCATCGACACCGGCGTGTTCATGAAGCAGCACCGCCGCGAGGCCCAGCCTGCGGTGGCGCAGAAGATCGGCGTCGGGCTGGCCGAGCACTGGAAGCCGACGCTGGCCACGCTGCGGGTGGCGCTGAGCGTGACCGACAAGGTGCCGGGCTCGGTGCTGGGGGCCGTCACGGACACGATCCGCAAGGTGCTGCCCACCGATCTGGTGCCGTGGGCCGGCGACGATCTGCCCGGCCCCGGACGCTCGCGCGCCAAGCTGCCCGTCAACGGCAGCGGCGAGGCCGAGGTGGTGTTCTTCGCCTCCTGCATGGGTGAGTTGTTCGAGCCTTCAGACAGCAACGCACCCGGCCCGGCCCGCGCCTTCATCGAACTCTGCGCCCGCGCCGGCGTGGCGGTGCGGTTGCCGGACGACCTGTCGTCCCTGTGCTGCGGCACGGTGTGGCGCTCGAAGGGGCTGGTGGACGGTGCCACGGCGATGGCGGTGCGGACGGCGTCCGCACTGTTGGTGGCCAGCGAGGACGGGCGGCTGCCGGTGGTCTGCGAGGCCAGCTCGTGCACGCACGGCCTGCACACCCTGCAGCACGACCTGGAACTCGGCGGCGAGGACGCGCTGGCCGCGCGGGTCGGCGCCTTGACGGTCATCGATTCGTCCAGGTTCGTGGCCGAGCGGGTGCTGCCCAATCTCGTTGTCGAGCACCGGTTGGGCACCGTGGTGCTGCACCCGACCTGCTCGGACCGGCATGCCGGCGACGTCGAGAACCTCCGGGCGGTGGCCGCCGCGTGCGCCGACCAGGTGGTCATTCCGTTCGATGCGGGTTGCTGTGCCTTCGCCGGTGACCGCGGCATGCTGCACCCCGAGCTGACCGCATCCGCCACCGCCCGCGAGGCGGCCGAGGTGCGTGGCGGCAGCTACGACGCCTACCTGTCCTCCAACCGCACCTGTGAGCTGGGCATGACCCGATCCACGGGGCACAGCTACCGCCATGCCATCGAGCTGTTGGAGGAGCTCACCCGTCCCGTGTCCGTCCGCTAGCCAACCCTCCTTCCACCTACGGAGAACACCATGAACTTCACACCGCAGATCTCACCGTTGGGTCCGCTGTGGCTGTCCGCGATCGTCGGGCTGCTGCCGTTGGCCACCATCTTCGTCACGCTCGGCTGGTTGCGCTGGAAGGCGCACTGGGCCGGGCTCACCGCCGTCGCGGTCGCCATCATCGTGGCGGTCTTCGCGTGGCAGATGCCGTTCACCCTGGCCTTGCTGTCGGCCACCCAGGGTGCGGTGTTCGGCATCTTCCCGATCATGTGGATCGTGTTCACCGCCATCGCGCTGTATCAGATCACCGTGGTCAGCGGGCGCTTCGAGGACCTACGCGGTGTGTTCGCCCTGGTCAGCGACGATCCGCGGGTGCAGGCCATGCTGATCGCCTTCTGCTTCGGCGGCCTGCTCGAGGCCCTCGCCGGGTTCGGCGCCCCCGTCGCCATCACCGGCGTGATGCTGATGGCCATCGGCTTCTCAGCGCTGCGCGCCGCGATCGTGGTGCTGGTCGCCAACACCGCGCCGGTGGCGTTCGGCGCCATCGCCATCCCGATCATCACCGCCGGCAACCTGACCAAGATCCCCTACCAGCAGATCGGCGCCTACGTCGGGCATCAGACCCCGCTGCTGGCCGCCTTCGTCCCGCTGATCCTGGTCTACCTCGCCGACGGCAAGCGCGGCTTCAAGCAGTTGTGGCCGGTCGCCCTGGCCACGGGCCTCGCCTTCGCCATCGCCCAGTGGGTCTCGGCCACCTGGCTCTCGGTCGAACTGACCGACATCATCGCCTCGCTGGTGGGCCTGGCCGTCGCCGTGGTGTTCATGCGGTTCTGGAAGCCCGAGGGTGCCGCCGAAGCGCTGGCCACCCTGCACGCCGACCGGGACGCCGAACTCGCGGGCATGACCGACAAGGAGCGCGCCGCGCTGCCCGAACTGCATGACGACGTCGACCACACGCACCTCAACGGCAGCCGGATCTTCATGGCCCTGTTCCCGTACCTGCTGGTGATCGCGGTGTTCTCGGTCACCAAGCTGATCGAGCCGGTCAAGGTCTGGATGGCCTCCACCGACATCAAGATCAAGTGGCCCGGCCTGGACGGGCACATTCTGACCGCGTCCGGACAACCCAGCGGTTCGACGATCTACAACTTCCAGTGGCTGAGTTCGCCCGGCACGTCCCTGTTGATCTCGCTGGTGATCGTCGCCATCGTGTACCAGGTGTCGGCGGGCAAGGTGCTCAACGAACTCTGGAAGACCCTGTACAAGCTGCGCTACTCGATTCTGACCGTCGCCTCGGTGCTCGCACTGGCGTATGTGATGAACCTGTCTGGCCAGACCATCACGATCGGCACCTGGATCGCCGGCACTGGTGCGGCGTTCGCGTTCTTCTCGCCGATCCTGGGCTGGATCGGCACCGCGGTGACCGGTTCGGACACCTCGGCCAACGCGCTGTTCGCCACCCTGCAGCAAACCGCCGGCGTCAAGGCCGGGATCGATCCGACCCTGCTGGTGGCCGCCAACACCTCCGGTGGCGTGGTCGGCAAGATGATCAGCCCGCAGAACCTGACCATCGCAGCGACGGCGGTCGGCCTGCTCGGACGCGAGTCGGACATTCTGCGCAAGGTGCTGTGGTGGAGCCTCGGCATGCTGGCGGTGCTGTGCCTGCTGGTCGGGCTGCAGTCCACGCCGGTGCTGAGCTGGATGTTGCCGGTCTTCGAGTGAGCTGACGGGGAACCCCCGCCCCGGGGGGGGGGGGGGGGGGGGGGGGGCTCGCGCCGCCCGGGCGAGACCCCCGCTGATCGTTGGATCATCGGGGCAGGATGGGGGCATGCAACGCGATGATCAGCCGACCGTCCTGCCCGAGGGTGCGCAACGCGTTTCCGCCAAGCTGGCCGAACTGGGTCACCCGCATCCGCCGGTGATGCTCGCCGACTCGGCGCGCACCGCCCAGGACGCCGCCGACGCGCTCGGAGTCGAGTTGGGCCAGATCGTCAAGAGCATCATCTTCCGGCGGCGCAGCGACGATGCGGCGGTGCTGGTGATGACCTCCGGCGACCGACGGGTGGACGAGACCAAGGTGGCCTTCAAGGTCGGCGAGCTGACCCGCGCCGATGCGGCATTCGTCAAGGAGTCGACCGGCTTCTCGATCGGTGGGGTGTCGCCGGTCGCGCATGCGCGTCCCGGCGTCGAGCTGATCGACACCGAGCTGTTCCGCTTCGACGAGATCTGGGCCGCCGCGGGCCACCCGCATGCGGTGTTCCGGCTCACCCCGGACGACCTGATCCGGCTGACCGGCGCCCCGGTCGCGGACGTGACGGCATAGCCTCCGTGACTTTCACTCAGGCTTTGCTCGGTTTCGCCGCGGTCGCGGCCGTGCTCACCGTGATACCCGGGCTCGACACCACGCTGGTGCTGCGCTCGGCGCTGGTCCGCGGTGGTGGCTATGCGTTCGCCACCGCGCTCGGCATCGGCACCGGCGCGCTGATCTGGGGTGCTGCGGCGGCGGTCGGGGCGGCTGCGCTGCTGGCGGCGTCCGAGGTGGCCTACCGGCTGGTGACGCTCGGCGGGGCGGTCTACCTGGTCTATCTGGGCGTGATGCTGATCGTGAAGAGCTTCCGGGCCCACGCGCTGAGCGTGGACGGCGACACGACGGACGCCCCGGCGTCCAGATGGCACGGCTTCTTGACCGGGGTCTGGACGAACCTGCTCAATCCCAAGATCGGCGCCTTCTACCTGGCCACGATTCCGCAGTTCATACCGGCCGGTGCCTCACCGCTGGGCATGGGCCTGCTGCTGGCCGGGGTGCATGACCTGCTGGCCGTGGTGTGGTTCGCGCTGATCATCGCGGGGGCGTCGTACGCCCGCCGCTGGCTGGCCAACGCCCGGGCGTTGCGCGTGATCGACCGCATCGCCGGCGTCACCCTGGTCGGTTTCGGCGCCAAGTTGGCGGTGCAGGGCCACTGATCGGGGGTTGAGCCGCGGATCCGTCAGGAATCAGGCGGGGTTCGGCTCCGAGGGCGGTGCAGGCGAGCCGAGGTCGTCGATTCCAGGCTCAAACCCGGGCGTCGGCGCCGGCTGCATCAGATCTGCAGGTCGGACGCGACCTTCTGGTGGTTATGGGCGACGATTCGGGAAGAAACTGGTCCGCTCCTGACGAGGCGCCGAGCTTGTTATGGATACTCCCTGGGGGTATTGATATCAACCACAAAGTGGCGGTTCGTCCAGCCGGGTACGAAACCGGCCGGCACCACCACAGAGTGACGTCGGGTCCCTTGCTGCAACCCGGACTCCCCGTTCGCGCTCAGCGGTGGCCCGAGATGGTGGGTGGTTCGGCCGCTCAGGTCTCGATCCACAGGCAGAACGGGTGGCCGGCCGGATCGAGGCAGACCCGGACGTCCGACTGGGGCTGATAAGGCGCCATCCGGGCCCCGCAGTGCAGGGCGTGCCGCAGCCCGGACTGCAGGTCGTCCACCTGAATCTCCAGATGCACCTGCATCTGCTGCTCGTCCGCATTCTGCGGCCAGACCGGGGGTACGTGGGTCTCTTCGAGTTGGCAGGCGATGCCCACCCCACCGTCCGGGTTGCGGACGGCCACCCAGGTCTCGTCATCGACCGGCCCCAGTTCCCAGCCCAGCAGCCGGGCGTAGAACCGCGCCAACGACTCCGCGTCATGCGCGCCCAGAGTGACGGTGCTCAGTCGGATGCCCTGCATGGGCCAACCTTCCCACCGTGGATGCGGCGGCGTCGAGAACCTCTCAGGGACGGGTCAACAGTTCGCCATGCAGCAGTGTGAACCAACCGTCAGGATCGGCAGCGGGCGTCCGGCTGAGATCCCGGCGTTCGCCGGGATGACGGTTCCGTCGGGATGACGATTGCGCCGCCGAACCCATCCGTCATCCCGGCGAATGCCAGGATCTCGGGCCGGGCGGACCGGGGATGACGGTTGTGCCGGCTGCGGTGGGGCTGCTCAGGGACGGCGCAGCAGCGCCTGCGCCGCCCGCGTGTGCTGCTGCTTCCCCAGCCACCCGCCCAGCGACCGGATGACGTCGATCGTGGAGTGTGCCCATTGGTACGCGGCCCGCCCGTACTCGTCACCATGAATCCGCCAACCCAGGCCGAACATGATCCGACCGGCGAATTCGCTCTCGTGGTAGGGGTTGTCCCCGGCCGCCATGATCAGTAGGGCGATCAGTCCCGCATCCTTCTCGTGCGGCTTGCCCAGCGGAACTCGGGCGGCGATGTGGCGCAGCAGGCCGGCCGGATCGTCGACGACCTTGGTGCCGGCGGCGGTGACGGTGAGCTTGCCCCGCGACTTGCGCAGCAGTCCCAGGGTCGTCGCGGACGTCCGCAGATTCAGCACCGGCGCCGTCATGTCCTCACGGTTGCCCTTGCCGATCCACCCGTCGTCCATATCGAGTTCTCGGTAGAGCAGGTCGACGGTTTTCGGAGGCAGGTATCCGGCTGCGGTGAGCGTGATACCCGTCCCAACCGTCCGCAACAGGAACTGGTAGCGGCGGGCGAGCGCCCCCACCTCGGCCTCGGAGGGTGCCGAGCCCTCAGCGGCGCGGGCGACCAGCCTGGTCAGCTCGGCCAGCGCCGGCCCGTACACGCGCTGAAACAGCCCCTCGATCGCCGGGTGCCAGTCGGTCAGCGGTGGCAACTCGGGCACCTCGAGCAGGTCGTTGACCTCGTCGACCGAGAACGCGTCCGGGTCGTAGCCCTCGGGCAACCAGTTGAGCACCTGCTCGACATACTCAGGCTCCATGGTCTCGGTGTGTCCGGCGATGATGTCCAGCAGTTCGCCGTAGCCGCCGACGCCGCCCACGTCCTCGGGAGGGCATGCGCGCTGGCCGGCCAGACAGGTCGCCAGCGGGTCACCCTCGTTCCACTGTTCCACCTTCTCGACCAGGATGGTGGGCTCCCAGCCGTCGCCGAAGTCGTACTCGTAGTACAGCCGGTCATCTGGCTTGCTGACCACCTCGTCGAGCCGGACGTCCGCTTCGTGAATGCCCTCGTCGCCCTCCACTTCGGCGAACGGAGTGACGAATGGTGCGATGCGGCGATCGAGCGGACCCGGTCCCATCACGAAGTGATGCAGATGGCTGTCGGTCCAGCCCATGGCGACCTGCAGAATGTCGTGCAGCTGGTTGAGCCGCAGGTCGCCGGCCAGCTGCAGCTTCCGCCAGATCGGGGGGAGGGCGTCGTCCAGGTCGATATGCACGGTGAAGCGGACGCGCTCGGGCCGGCGGGGCAGCAGGGTGGGCTGGTCACGGGCGAACGGGTCGAACCCCAACAGCGGCGGCCGGTTCTGCGCCGTGGCACCCCCGCCCGGGAATTGAATCACGTTGTCGTCAGCAGCCATTCCGAACCTCCTCAAGCGGCAGCCTAACCAGGCCGCAAGCTGGCGGCCCGGCAGCGGACCGATCGGGACGCACTGATCCGGCGATTGCGGGCAGAGGATCCGGCGCGGTGGAGCTACGGCGCGCTGGCGGGGGCGCTGGGGTGCAGCCGGGAGTTGATCGCCCTGGTGGCGAAGCGGGCCGAGCGCGCGTAGGCGTCCGGCTGCGACGTCGTCCCATCTTGTGCTGAACCACCGCGGACCGCTAGACAGGACGCACCAAATCCCAGGCGAAGAGGCGGTAGCGATGAAGGTAGCGGTACTCGGGGCAGGCAACGGCGGCGTCGCGGCGGCCTGGGACTGGGGCATCCATGGTCACGAGGTGTCGCTGTGGTCATCGCCGGAGTTCGGCCAGCATGTGGAGCCGGTTGCTGAGCAGGGCGGTGTCACCTGCTTCGGCAGCGAGAAGGGTTTCGGCCCGGTCGCCTACGCCGGCCACGACATCGAGAAGACTCTCGCGGGGGCGGAGTTGGTGCTGGCCGTCGGACCCGCCTACAGCACCGAACCCTACGCACGGGCCGTCAAGCCGCACCTGTCGCACGATCAGCTCTATGTGGTCTGCCCCAGTTCATGCCTGGGTGCGGTGGTGTTCAAGAACGCGCTCGGCCTGGAGCGGCACACCGAATCACCCGTGATCGGCGAGACCAGCACCCTGCCCTACGGGGTCCGGATCACCGGCCCGGCAGAGATCACCATGTACAACAAGCTGCAGGGCGGCTTCTTCGTCGCGGCCCTGCCGGGCATCGGCACCGAACAGCTGACGTCGGCGCTGGCGCAGGTGTACCCGGGCGTCGAGGCGGGCGGCAGCATTCTGCAGACCTCGCTGCAGAACGGCAATCCGGTGATCCATCCGGCCACCACCCTGCTCAACGCCTCGCGCATCGAGTCGCCCGGCGACTTCCTGTTCTACGAGGACGGGGTGACGCCGGCCAGTGGCGGTTTGATCAAGGCCGTGGACGACGAGCGGCTCGCGATCGCCGCGAAGCTCGGCCTGCAGGTGCTGCCCGACCCCGAGATCGGCGTACGGCAGGGCTACATGACCGAGGCCAGCTACGTCGAGGGGTACGTGCATGCCCCCGGTTTTCGCGGCATTCTCGCCCAGACCGCCCTCGATCACCGCTACCTCGTCGAGGACGTGGGCTTCGGCCTGGTCTTTCTCAGCGACCTCGGCCGGCACGTCGGCGTGGCCACCCCCGTGATGGACGCGATCATCACCCTGACCTCCAGCATTCTCGAGCGCGACTTCAGGGCCGAGCAGGCGCGCACGCTCGGCAGCGTCGGTCTGGGGGAGCTGAGTCTGGACGAACTCCGGCACCTGTAGCAGCCCGTTGACGAGGCGCCCCGCAAGTCGGGGCTCAGAGCTCGTCCATCGGCTCGTAGTTCTGCGGATCGGGCGGCACCTGCGGCTCAAGGGCCGTCACGCTGAGATGCCGGCGCCACAGCAGGTAGCCGATCAGCGTCAGCAGCAGGGCGGTCGCGGCGAGTGCGGGCAGCGAGAACGCCACCAGTGGCGCCAGCACCCCGGCGATCAGCGCGTTGCTGACCAGCCCGACGAAGCTCTGCACCGACGCTGCCGCGCCCCGCTTCTCAGGAAACAGGTCGAGCATCGCGAGGGTCAGGATCGGAAAGGCGAGGGCCACGCCGAAGGTGTAGACCGGCAGCAGCAGCACCGCCCAGGGCAGGGTGCGGGCGGCCGGTACCAGCATCAACGCGAGGTTGGCGGCTCCGCCGAGCAGGCTGATCCAGTAGCCGATGGTGGCCAGCCGGCGTCCGCTGAGCCGGCCGGCGAGGCGTCCGGATGCCCACGACCCGATCACCATGCCCGAGATCAGCGGCACGAACAGCACCCAGAAGTCTTGTTCGCCCTTGCCCAGCAGGGTCACCACGAACATCGGCGCCGAGCTGATGTAGAGAAACATGCCGGCGAAGTTGACCATGGCGGTGAGGGCGAGGCGGCGTCCGTCGGGGTCGCTCCACACTGACCAGAGCGAGCCGAACAGCGGACGGACGCGCAACGGCGTCCGGTCCTGTTCGGGATGGGTTTCGGGCAGGAACAGCCCGACCAGCACCAGCAGCACGATGCCCAGCCCGGTCAGGAACCAGAAGACCAGCCGCCAGTCCCCGTGGGCCAGCAGCCAGCCGCCGACGATCGGCGCCAGCGCGGGGGCCAGGCCGAAGATCATCGCGATCTGCGACATCACCTGCTGCGCGCGATCGCCGGCGAATACGTCGCGCACCATGGCCCGGCTGATGATCTGGCCGGCGCCCGCGCTGAGGCCCTGCAGGGCACGTCCGACCAGCAGCCAGGCCAGGGTGGGCGCCAGGGCGCAGGCCAGGGACGCGAGCACGAACAGTGCGACGCCGATCAGAGCCACCGGCTTGCGGCCCACCGCGTCCGACACCGGGCCGTGAAACAGGCTCATCATCGCGAACGACAGCAGGTAGACGCTGATCAGCTGTTGGAGCGCCAGCGGGGTGGTGTCCAGGTCGACGGCCATCTGGGCGAACGCCGGAAACATGGTGTCGATCGAGAACGGTCCGACCATGCCGAGGCCGGCCAGAATGGTGAGCAGGATCCAGTGCGGGGGGAGTGCGGAGCGCTCGGTCGCCGTCGGCACCTCAGGCCTTCAGCCGCACGCCGGTGCGCAGCTGCAGGGGCTCGCGCTGGCCGCCGGAATGAACGGCGTCGCGTCCGGTCACGGTGAACTGGGACGCGTGGGCGAGCAGGGCGGGCAGCAGCTGGTCGTAGCGGTCGGTGAGATCGAACCACTCGACGCCGTGCTGGGGCGGTGCGGTGCCGTCGCGGGGGATCGACACCACCTCGGCGAACGGCAGCGGGACGCGCTCGGCGGCCCGACGCGCGACGTGGTGCATGTGCACGTGGTCGGGGTGGCCGTAGCCGCCGTCGCTCTCGTAACTGATCACCAGGTCGGCCCGCCACCAGGTGAGAAAGCTGGCCAGGTCGGCGGCGGCTTCGTCCGGCGGGGCGGAGGTGAACGCGTCCGGGCCGGCGTCGTCGCCCGGACCGGCGACGCTCGGGGTCACCCAGCGCATGCCCGAGTCGGTGTAGCGGCGCGGCGCCAAGCCGGTGGCGCGGGCCGGGGGATCGCCCAGGAAGAAGGGTCCCTCGGCACCGAGCGCACGCAGGGCGGCGGTCAGCTCGCCCACGCGATGGACGTCCAGCTCGGGCGTGCCGGCCAGCGCTTCGAGGGGGCCCGGCACCACCCCGCCCCGCTCGCCCCGGGTGGCGGTGACCACCGCGACCGCGACATCGTGCCTGGTCAGGTGCTGAATCAGAGCCCCGGTGGCGAGGGTCTCATCGTCGGGGTGGGCGTGCGCGAACACCACCCGGCGGACGCCCTCGAACACGCCGGTCACAGCAACGCCCGGTAGTGCGACTCGAGCAGCAGCGCCGTCCAGGTCCAGTTGAACCGGCGGGCGTGGATCTGCGCGACCACCCCCATCCGGGCCAGCAGCCGCGGCTTGGCCAGCAGCCGGGTGATGGCGGTGCCCCAGTCCTCGGCCTGACGCGAATCCATCAACTGGCCGGTCTCACCGTGCACCACGGCCTCGCGCAGCCCGCCGGCGGCCGACGCGATCACCGGGGTGCCGCACGATTCGGCCTCCAGCGCGATCAGCCCGAAGGTTTCCGAATGCGACGGCACCAGCACGATGCGGGCGCCGCGCATCAAGCCCGCCAGCCGTTCGCGTGGCTGCGGGCCGATGAAGTGCACCGCACCGGTCAGTTCGTGCGCCTCGACCAGCGCATGCAGGTCGGCCTCGTAGGCGGCGAAGTCGGCGGACACGTCCCCGGCGATCAACAGATCCGGACGTAGCTCGACCGGCACCTCCGCGAGCGCCCCGATGGCCAGGTCCGGGCCTTTCAACGGCTGCAGCCGGGCGGCGTAGAGCAGGTAGCCGTGCGGATTTCCGGACGGCGCGGCGTCGCTGCCGGCGTCGGGCGACTGGTCCGCGTGGAACAGGGTGCGGTCCACACCCGGGGGCACGATCACCACCCGGGCGGGGTCGGCTCCGCAACGTTCGACGACGGTGCGCGCCTCGGCGGCACTGATCGCGATCACGGCGTCGGATTCGGTGGCGACCAGGCGCTCGCCGGGCACCCTGGCCGGCGATTCGGGCGGTTCGCCCTCCGAAAGCGCCGAGCCTGGCAACGCGGCCACCGAGTGAAAGCTCTGCACGTGCGGCACGCCCCACGTCCGGGCCACGGGCAGCGCGGCGACCCCCGACATCCAGTGGTGCGAGTGCAGCACGTCGTAGGGCGCCAACCGGGCCAGCCCGGCCGAGAACTCGTCGATGTGCGCGTCGATCAGGCTCTTGGCCAGCTTGGCGGGCGGGCCGGCCGGCAGATGCAGCAGCCGGACGGCGTCCGACAGCTCGACGACGTCCGGCTGGGTGGGGTCGCTGCGGCGGGTGATCAGGTCGATCTGATGCCCCAGTCGCGCCAGCGCGAACGCCTGGTGGTACTCGACCACGTTCATGCCGCCGGCATCGCCGGAGCCGGGCAGGTCGGCGGGGGACGTGTGCATCGAAACGAAGGCGATGCGAAGCGACTCGGTCATCTGGCTCAGCCTAGTGATAGTGGCGGCGTCGAGGCCGGTCGGACGATTGCGCTCGCCCAACTATTTGGGGCTCGCGAAGCTCCCGCGAGCGGCAAATAGTTAGGCGAGCGCCCGGCAGGCAGCGCGGTCCCCAGCACGGCTACGTAGGTGTACCCATGGACAGCTCCAGCCCGTATCAGCGCCGGGGCGGCGTGCTCATCGAGGCGACGAAAGGCCCCCCGATGACGCTCCTGATGCAGCCGGGCACCGACCGGCACGACGGCGAACGCCGCGCGCTCGACGGCGTCGGGTCACTGGGCACCGAACTCACCGGAGGGCTGCCATGCGACGGCTGATCGCCTCCCACGCGCTGGCGGGCATCGCGGTCGGGCTGCCCTGGCCGGCCCTGCTGGCCACGATCTGGCAGACCACGGACGATCCGTCGCTGCTCGGTCTGGCGGGCGCGGCCAGGTTCGCGCCCTGCGTGCTGTTGTCGGCGTTTCTCGGTGGCATCGGCGACCGCTTCGGCCGCTTTCGCACCGTCCGGACGGTGACCCTGCTGCGGTTGCTGCTGCTCGCAGCGGTGGCGGTGCTCTTCGTCGCCGGGCTGCCGTGGTGGGCGTTGGCGGCGGCCACCGCGACCGTCGCCGCCGGTGTGCCCGCATTCCCCAGCCTCGCCGCGCTGGTGCCGCAGGTTGCCGACGATCCCGACCGGGCCACCGACGCCCTGGTCACCTGGGAAATCAGCGGCTTCGTCGTCGGCCCCGCGGTCGGGGGCTGCTGCTGGTATTCGGGCCGGCCGTGACGGCCAGCGCGTCGGTCCTGTTGATGGCCGCGGCGCTGCTGGCCCTGCCCCGTCGGCTCGCCGACCAGACGGCCTCGCCCAGCCGCGTTGGCCTGGCCGGCGGCCTGCGCGAGGTGCTGGCCGTGCCGCTGGTGCGCCGGGCGGTGCTGACAGTGATGGCCCTGAACGCCGTCATCGGGGCGCTCGGGGTGAGCCTGCTCAGCCTCGCCGAGACGTCCTGGGGTGCCGGCGTCACCGAGTTCGGCCTGGCGACGGCCGTCCTCGGGTTCGCCTCGCTGGCCGCTCCCGGGCTGATCCTGCTGCTGCGCCGGCTCAGCCAGCCGCTGGCCGCGCAGGTGGCGGTCGTGCTGCCGCTTCTCGCGGTGGCCGCCTCCCCCAGTTGGACGCTGGCGCTGCTGCCGCTGGCCGTGCTCGGTGCGGGGTTGACCATGGTGGAATGCCGCACCACCCGGATGCTGCAGAAGGGCGCACCCGTCCGGTACGTCGCGCTGGCGCTGGGGGTGGCGGACGCCGCCCTGGTCGGGTCGGCGATGCTGGGCGCGCTGGTGGCGCCGTGGCTGATCGGTGCCGTCGGCAGCGCCGGCCTGCTGCTGACGATGGCCGTCGCGACGGGCGGTGTGCTGTGGTGGGGGCTGGGGCTACGTCCGGTCGAGCCTGGGCGAGGAGTAGCCGACGATCGTGGTCTCCAGCACGAAACCGAGCTTTCGGTACAGGGCGATCGCGGCATCCCGGTGGTGCTGCACGGTCAGGTTGACGTCGTGCTGCGGCGCGGCGGCGATGATTCGGCGGCTGATCGTGACCAGCAGGCCCAGCCCCGCCCCGGCACCACGCGCCGCGGGATCGATCGCGATGAAGTCGAGGTAGCCGGCACCGTCCGGCTGAACCCGGCCTGAGGCATAGCCGAGAAAGCCTCCGTCGTCGCGCTCGCTGACCGCGACGATGCGATCGCCCGCGATGCCGTCCGCCAGCATCTGCCGGGTCGCCAAATAGGTGTCGGGAAACTCGGCATTGTGCAGTGGATCGATGGCGGCGAAGTCGTCGGCGCGGGGCAGCCGCACGCGCGGATCGTCCGCCGGCCAGTCGGTCAACGCGTCGGCGGCCACGACGAACACATGATTGGGAACGGACGCCGCCCAGCCCAGCTGGTCGGCCAGCGCCGCCATGCGCACGTTGGCGACGTCCGAGCCGATCTCGTGCGCGACGATCCCGGGCGGACAGGTCGCGACCGCCGCCTCGAGCAGCGGACGGGCCCAGGTGTCCCAACCTTCGGCCACCCACGGCCCGAAGATCCAGCTGCGGCCCAGCTCGGTGTCGGTGTCGGCGAGGTGACGCCGACCATGCGTCCGGCATCGACCGCGACCAGCACCGAGTCGGGCCAGGCCGCGCCCAGATCCTCCAGTTCGAGCCGCAGATCCTCGCGCTGGGTACCCACGTAGCAGGTGCCGGTCGACGGATCGGCCTGCTGCGCGGTGATCAGATCGAGCACCTCGTCGACCTCGGTTGCATCGATCGCCCTGATCTCTCCCATCCCCCCATCGTCGCGGGTGGGACCGACCCCCACAAGGGCACGGGTCAAGCGCCGACGGTGCCGTCGCCGCCGGCCTGCCAGGCCGCTGCCCGGACGATCTCGGTGCCCAGGCCGAGATCCTGCTCGGGAGCGACCTCGAACCGGGTCTGCCATCCCGCTCCGTCCGGCATCGGCACGGACGGTGCCGCCTCCATCAACAGCTGGTCGCAGTGGCTGATCCGCCAGCGGTCACCGATGTCGGTCACCGTCCAGGGCCGCCCCTGATGGACGGCGGCCATCGCGGCGGACAGGTCGGCCACCGTGAGCGCGCGTGAGGTCGCGATGATCAGATCCCGTGTCATGAAGATCCCCCCGTTGTCTTCAGGGCACCCCGAGTGTGCGGTGCCAGTCTGCCGGTCGTCGAGCCGTGCGGGCCAGTCACCGCGCGGGTGACAGCAGGGCAGCAGTACCTGTCGCGGGTGGACGGGGTGGCGATGGCAGAATCGCCGCATGCCCGAGCACGACATCGCCTGCGCCATCATCGAGGGACGAGTGGCGGCCGAGGTGGTGCTGCGGACGTCGGAGGTGATCGCGTTTCTCGATCACCGGCCGGTGTTCAAGGGCCACGTGCTGGTGTGTCCGATCCGGCACGTGGACACGCTGCTCGACCTGCCGGACGAACTCGTGCTGCCGCTGATCGGTGCCTGCCGGCGGCTCGCCGCCGCCATGCTGCCCGCGGTGGGTGCGCAAGGCACCTTCGTGGCGATCAACAATGTGGTCAGCCAGTCGGTGCCGCACCTGCACGTGCACGTGGTGCCGCGCAGCAAAGGGGACGGACTGCGCGGCTTCTTCTGGCCCCGGACCTCCTACGCCGAGGGCGAGGCGGCCGCGTACGCGACGCTGTTGCGCGAAGCGCTGAACGCCTGAGCGTCGGCCGGCCCAGCAGCGGCAACGACCACCTTCCCCGGTCCACTGTAGATCAAATGGTCTACACGGGTATCCTGGGTGCCATGTCCGACACCACCACGATCCGCGTCAGCCGAACCACCCGTGACGTTCTCAATCGGTTGGCGGCGCACCGTGGCCAGAGCATGGTCGAGACAGTCGAACGCGCCGCGCGGCTGCTGCAGCAGGAGACCATCGGAGCCGACCTCGCCACGCCGTTGCGTGCAGACGAGATCGAGTGGCTCGATGCTGACGCAGGGTGACGTCGTCCAGCTGGATCTGGGTGCACCGAGCGGCTCGGAGGCGGGGCTGCGGCGCCCGGCTGTCGTCGTGTCGGCAGAGCGCATCCTGCGGGGCGACCCGAACGTCATTCAGGTCGTGCCGCTCACCCGCACGATCCGCGACAGCGGCACAGAGATCCTGATCGAGCCCGACGAGCTGAACGGTTTGAGCGCAGCCTGCGCCGCGCAGTGCCAGCACAGTCGTTCGGTCGCCACGGCCAGGGTGCAGCGGCGCATCGGAAACGTCGGTCCCGTCGTCCTGCGTCAGCTCCGCAGCATCCTCGCAGTGATTCTCGATACCTAGACCCGGAACGAGCGCGCACCGCTCTGGTGGTCAACGTGACGGCGGCACATCGTTCGGCGGAGGCGTCGCGGTGCGGGACGAGTCGCGGTTCGCGGTGAATGCCGACCCGGTTCCGATCCACCAATGCCCGCCGATTTCGTACTGAACGTGCTCACATAGTCGTTGCTACGGCCGATCGGGGGTGCAAGCCCCTCGGTTCACCCATAGACTCCCCCAATCCTCCTCACCGGGGGGAGCCCCAACGAAACGAGCCCGGTCACAAGCGCGGGCGAGGAGGATTCATGCTGAGCTTGGGCGACAGGAGCCTGGCCATCGTGTGGTCGATCGCCGGGATCGCCGCGATCAGCCTGGTGTACGCGCTCTACCTGCGCCGCAAGGTGCTGGCGCAGGACGAGGGCACCGTCCGCATGCAAGAGATCGCGCGCGCTGTGCAAGAGGGTGCGTCGGCCTACCTCAACCGCCAGTTCCGCACGCTGGCAGTCTTCGCCGCTATCGCTTTCGGGCTGCTCTTCCTGCTGCCGGGGGACCTGTCGATCACGGTGGGCAGGTCGCTGTTCTTCCTTGTCGGCGCCGGTTTCTCAGCCTCCATCGGCTACCTGGGCATGTGGCTGGCGGTGCGGGCCAATGTGCGCGTCGCCGCCGCGGCCATGCGACCCGACGGACGCGCCCAGGGCGCCAAGATCGCTTTCAACACCGGTGGCGTGGTCGGCATGAGCGTGGTCGGTCTCGGCCTGCTCGCCGCCGCCGTCGTGGTGCTGATCTATCGCGACCAGGCCCCGTCCGTGCTGGAGGGTTTCGGTTTCGGCGCGGCACTGCTGGCCATGTTCATGCGGGTCGGTGGCGGCATCTTCACCAAGGCCGCGGACGTCGGGGCTGACCTGGTCGGCAAGGTGGAGCACTCCATTCCCGAGGACGACCCGCGCAACGCCGCCACCATCGCCGACAACGTCGGCGACAACGTGGGCGACTGCGCCGGCATGGCCGCCGACCTGTTCGAGTCGTACGCGGTCACCCTGGTGGCGGCCCTGATTCTCGGCAAGGCCGCGATGGGCGAGCTCGGTCTGGTCTTTCCGTTGATCGTTCCGGCGCTCGGGGCGCTGACCGCGGTATTGGGCATCGCGACCACCCGTATCCGGGGCAGTGAGTCGGGCCTGACCGCGATCAACCGCGGCTTCTACAGCTCGGCAGCGGCCGGTGCCGTGCTGTCGGTGGTGGCCGCGTTCGTGTACCTGCCCGGCAGCTTCGCGGCGATCCCGGGCGTGCCCGAGGCCGTTGCCGGGCTGCCCGGCGACCCGCGCCTGATGGCGGCGTCATCGGTGGTGATCGGCATCGTGCTGGCCGGCGTGATCCTGTGGCTGACCGGCTACTTCACCGGCACCGACTCCGCACCGACCATGCACGTGGCACGCACCTCGCTGACCGGCCCGGCCACCGTCGTCCTCTCCGGCATCGGGATCGGCTTCGAGTCGGCCGTGTACACCGCCGGCATCATCGCCGCCGCGATCTGCGGTGTGTTCCTGATCTCGGGCGGCTCGATGATCCTGTCGCTTTTCATGATCGCCCTGGCCGGCTGCGGACTGCTCACCACCGTGGGCGTCATCGTGGCGATGGACACCTTCGGCCCGGTCAGCGACAACGCTCAGGGCATCGCCGTGATGAGCCATGACGTGGACGAGGCCGGCGAGGCGATCCTGACCGCCCTGGACGCCGACGGCAACACCACCAAGGCGATCACCAAAGGCATCGCGATCGCCACCGCTGTGCTGGCCGCGACCGCGCTGTTCGGCTCGTACACCGATGCCGTCAACCACGCGCTCGGCCAGCTCACGAACCTGGGCGGTAGCGCGATCGTCCAGTCGATGCTGACCTACGAGATCGTCTCGCCGATCACCCTGGTCGGGGTGATCCTGGGGGCGTCAACCGTCTTTCTGTTCTCCGGCCTGGCCATCGACGCCGTCACCCGGGCAGCCGGCGCCATCGTGTTCGAGGTGCGCCGCCAGTTCGCCGAGAACCCCGGCATCATGACCGGCGAGACCCGTCCCGAGTACGGCCGGGTGGTCGACATCTGCACCCGCGACTCGCTGCGCGAACTCACCACACCGGGGTTGCTGGCCGCCTTCGCGCCGATCGCCGTCGGCTTCGGCCTCGGGGTCGGTCCGCTGGCCGGCTTCCTGGGCGGTGCGATCGTGGCCGGGGTGCTGATGGCGGTGTTCCTGGCCAACTCCGGCGGCGCCTGGGACAACGCCAAGAAACTCGTCGAAGACGGACGCTACGGCGGCAAGCATTCCCCCGCGCACGAGGCCACGGTGATCGGCGACACGGTCGGTGACCCGTTCAAGGACACCGCCGGCCCCGCCATCAACCCGCTGATCAAGGTGATGAACCTGGTCGCGCTGCTGATCGCCCCCGCCGTGGTGGCGCTGTCGGTGGGCGAGGGGGCCAACCCGGTGCTGCGCATCGCGATCGGCACGGTGGCGGCGCTGATCGCCATGGGCGGCGTGGTGTGGTCACGGGTGCGGGCGCACAAGGTCGATCTCGAAGCCCGGTTGGAGCACGAGATGCAGCTGGTGGAGGAAGTGGACGAGACCACACAGGCTTCGTCCGCGCCGCAGCAACAGGCCGCCGGCGAGGACGTCCAGCAGGTGCGCTGACCGGCTGCTGGTCGCTTCACCGTGGCGTGCTGTGCGGGATCGCGACCCGTCCAGCACGCAACAGAGGTCACGCTCCGGCAACGTTTTTGGTGGATTACGCAATTCTGCCTAGTCCGGATGCATGGCTCGTGCTTTCCTAGTGGGTGACAGTCATCCAGGGGGGAAACATGTTCAGCAACGATCCGATCGCCGTGCGCGCAGCCATTCTCGCCGGCACACTTCAACAGGTTCAGGCCGAGCCGATTCGGCAGACCTCAACCGTTCGCTCCACCGCCGTGCGTGGGTCGCTGGCCGGCCACTCCAGCAGCGGTGCCGCCGTGCACCGCCGGGTGTACTGACCACCCGCCCGCCTTGGCTCCAGTCGGGGGCCGATTCGGGCACAGCCAACAAAGACGATCGGCGGTCGGGGGGCCGCCGATACGTCCGTTGTTCCTGCTGGCTCGCCGGGGGGGCTCGAGCGTAGAGCCGCCCAGCGGCGACCCGAGTCGGTCTCTCGACCCATCAATCGTCCGCCCACGCGGCGGGCTTTCGCGCTGTCCGCGCACTGTGCCACCGGCCAGCAACCGCCACGGGTGGGCCACCGCGCGCGCCCTCCTGCGGCGCCATCGACACCCGCGCCGCGGCCGGTAGCGCTGCGGCAGCGCGCACCAGCTGTGCGCCTGCGTTCACGCCCCTTCACCGGCATTGGACGCCCCGTCGCGCGCTCAGCCAGGTCACAAGGGGGTATCAATCGGCGTTCCGCATTGCTGCCGTAACAAAGCTGCGACAGTATGCGGGCAGCTTTCCGCACAACCGAGGAGAAATCGTGATTCGCTTCAAGCCCTTGCGCGCGGCCCTGGCCGGCGTCGCGGCCCTCAGCCTCAGCATGCTCGCCGCCTGCGCCAACTACTCCACACCGACCACCGCGGCACCCGCCGGCACCGCGAGCGGTGCCGCGGCAGTCAGCCTGATCAAGCCCGGCACCCTGCTGGTCTGCACCCACCTGTCGTACAAGCCGTTCCAGTTCAAGGACGAGGCGGGCAAGGTCGTCGGCTTCGACGTCGACCTGATGGACCTGGTCGCCAAGAAGCTCAGTGCCACCCAAGAGATCGTCGACATCGCGTTCGACCAGATCACCTCGGGCGCGGTATTCGCCGCCAAGAAGTGCGACGCCGCCGCTGGAGCGGTGACCATCACCGACGCCCGCAAGCAGGCCGTGGACTTCTCTGACCCGTACTTCGAAGCGACCCAGGCGCTGATCGTGAAGGCCGATTCGAGCTTCACCGATCTGGCCAGCCTCAAGGGCAAGACGATCGCCGTGCAGACCGACACCACGGGCCAGATCTACGCCGAAAAGAACAAGGAAGCCAACGGCTACACCATCAAGGTGTTCGAAGACATGCCGTCGCAACTCGCTGCCGTCCTGGCCGGCACCGTTCAGGCCGGCATCAACGACAACGGCGTGGTGTTCGACTACGCGAAGACCAATCCCACCACCAAGGTGGTCAAGGAATTCGACACCGGCGAGCAGTACGGCTTCCTGGCCCAGAAGGGCAACACGGCCATGATCGGCGTGATCAATGAGGTGCTGGCCACGTCCAAGAAGGACGGCACCTACAACGAGATCTACAAGAAGTGGTTCGGCTCCGAGCCGAAAGCCTGACCCGCCTCGGCCGCCCGCGTCACCGATCCGACGCGGGCGGCCCCGCGGTCCATCCGACTAGGCAGGAGACACATCCGTGACCGCAACCACAGCCGACGCCCCTGCGGCGAAGAAGCGACTGTCACCGCGCAAGCGAGCGCAGCGCTTCAGAATCGTCCAGTATGCCCTCCTCGGAGTGTTCGTCCTGCTGGCCGTGCTGTTCGCCGACGGACGCCAGCTCGTCAGCGTCTTCTTCCGGCCCGACGTGATCATCAAGACCATCGGCCCAGGGCTGGCCCGGGCCCTGCTGAACACCCTGATCTACACCATCGGCGCCTTCATCGTCGGCCTGCTGCTGGGCACCGTGCTGGCGCTGATGCGGTTGTCGAGCGTCGCGGTCAACCGGGTGCTGGCCACCGTCTACATCGAGTTCTTCCGCGGGGTGCCGGCGATCATCGTGTTCATGGCCTTCGGCCTGCTGCCGCTGGCCTTTCCCGGCCTGTCGATCCCGCTCGACCCGTACGGCACGGTGTGGGTCGCTCTCGGACTGGTGGCTGCGGCGTACATGGCCGAGACCATTCGCGCCGGCATCCAGGCGGTGCCCAAGGGGCAGTTGGAGGCGGCCCGGTCGATGGGCATGCCGTTGGGCATGGCGACCCAGAAGATCGTGCTGCCGCAGGCTTTCCGCATCGTGCTGCCGCCGCTGACCAACGAGCTGATTCTGCTGACCAAGGATTCGTCCCTGGTCTTCGTGCTGGGGTTGACCGGCGAAGCGTACGAACTGACCAAGTACGGACGCGAACTGGCCACCACCTATGCCAACCTGACCCCCCTGGTGATCGCCGGCCTGACCTACCTGGTGATCACCCTGCCGCTCACCTTCCTGGTGCGGCGCATGGAAGCCCAAGCGAGAAAGGCCCGGTGAGCACCGTGGCGCCGACAGTTCCTACCGGCCTGCGCGAAGACGAAATTCAGATCTACGACCTGCACAAGAGCTTCGGCCAGATCGAGGTGCTCAAGGGCATTTCGACGATCATCCGCCGCGGCGAGGTGGTGTGCGTGATCGGTCCGTCCGGCTCGGGCAAATCCACCCTGCTGCGTTGTGTCAACCTGCTCGAGCTGCCCACCTCGGGACGCATCTTCATCCTCAACCAGGAGATCACCGACCCCGACGCCTTCGCGGACGAGTTGCGCACCAAGATGGGCATGGTCTTTCAGCAGTTCAACCTGTTTCCGCACCTGACCGCGCTGCAGAACTGCACCGTCGCGCCGATCAACGTGCTGAAGCGGGACAAGGCCACAGCCGAGACGAACGCACTCAAGAATCTGACCATGGTCGGGCTCGGTGACCGGGGCGACGCCTACCCCGCGCAGCTGTCCGGCGGCCAGCAGCAGCGGGTGGCGATCGCCCGCGCGCTGTCGATGGATCCCGAGTTGATGCTGTTCGACGAGCCGACCTCGGCGCTCGACCCCGAGTTGGTCGGCGATGTGCTCTCGGTGATGCGCCAGCTCGCCAAGTCGGGCATGACCATGATGGTGGTCACCCACGAGATGGCGTTCGCCCGTGAGGTGGCCGACCGGGTGATCTTCATGGACGGCGGCGTGATCGTCGAGGAGGGTCCGCCCGATGCGGTGATCGGCAACCCGCAGCACGAACGCACCCGCACGTTCCTGCGCCGGGTGCTCGACCCCACCCACGTCGACACCGGCGCCGAGGACGACGCATATGCGGCACGGCACGAAGGGCTTCCCGACAAGGACGGCGACGGTCGGACCCCGATCCTCGGCGAGGGCCACCATTCGGCAGGGTTGGGCGGGGGCGGTCTGTTCTGACACCGGTCGTGGCTCACCGTCGATGAAGCCTGTGACGACCGTCCCGACGGCCGTGAAGGGTGACGGAACCGTCCCCGACGCCTCTCGAGCGTCCCGTCCGTTCGGCGAAACGACCCCCCACCCGCACGGGTGTGGGGTCGCGTCGCGATATCGTGCCTGAGTCGAGTTACCGCGGCGCCACCTCTTGAGGAGCTTCATGCAGGCCGATTCCTCCGCTCGCAAGCGGGTGCTGTTCCTGTTCTCCGACACCGGCGGCGGCCACCGCTCCGCCACCCTGGCGATGATCGAGGCGCTCGGGCTGGAGTTTCCCGACACCTTCGACTGCAAGATGGTGGACGTCTTTCGCGACTACCTGCCCGCACCGCTGCGGTACGCACCCGAGATCTACCCGCCGATGACCAAGTTTCCCGAGACCTGGGCGATCTCGTACCGCACCACCGACGGCAAGCGACGCTCACGGGCCGTGATCCGGATGCTGTTCCCGTACGTGGCGCGGGCGATCCGCCGGCTGTACCGCGAGAACCCGTCCGACATCATCGTGTCGGTGCATCCGCTGGTGAACACGGCGATGCTGCGCACGATGAAGAAGCACCCCACACCCTTCATGACGGTGGTCACCGACATGGTCACCACCCACGCGTTCTGGTTCGACCGGCGCGCCGACCTGGTGGTGGTGCCGACGGACGAGGCCCGCGAGGTGGCGATCGAGTACGGCATTCCGGCCGGCAACGTGCGGGTGGTCGGGCTGCCGACCGCCGAGCGGTTCCGGGTGCCCACGTCCGACCCGATGGCGTTCCGCGTCCGGCAGGGCTGGCGGCGCGACCTGCCGGTGATTCTGGTGGTCGGCGGCGGCGACGGGTTGGGGCCGATGGAGGCGGTCGTCAAGGCCATCAACGAGGCCAAGCTCAACGCCACCCTGGTGGCCATCTGCGGCCGCAACGAGGGGTTGCAGCAGCGGCTGCGCGACCTGCCCTGGCAGATGCCGCACCACATCTACGGGTTCACCAAACAGATGCCCGAGTTCATGGCGGCCTCCGACATGCTGGTCACCAAGGCCGGGCCGGGCACCATCAGCGAGGGGTTCATCGCCGGGCTGCCGCTGGTGCTGTACTCGCGCCTGCCCGGGCAGGAGGACGGCAACGTCCAGTACGTGGTGAAGAAGCAGGCGGGGGTGTGGGCGCCCCGTCCGCACCAGGTGGTGCAGGCCGTCGCGAGCTGGGTGAACGATCCGGCGGCACTCAAGCGGGCGGCGCAGGCGAGCCGTCGGGTCGCCAAGCCGGACGCCGCCCGCGAGATCGCCCGCATCGTCGCCGACCGGGCCGGGGTCTACGCCCCGCTGAAGCGTTGACGGCCCCTCCACCGATGATGTGAGTTTCGGCACCTCAGACGGTGCCCAAACTCACTTTGGGTTCGAGGGCCTACTGACCCCTACTCGTCGAAGCTGTTCACCATGAAGGACGCCGCGCGGGTCAGGTAGTCGCGCATCGCCTCGTCGTCCTCAGGGTCGAGGTGCAGGGAGTCGAGGGCGCCCAGCATGTGGTGCAGCCACCGGTCGCGCTGGGTCGGGGTGACCGCATAGGGCCCGTGCCGCAAGCGCAGCCGCGGGTGGCCGCGCTGCTCGGAGTAGGTCTTCGGGCCCCCGAAGTACTGCTCCAGAAACATCCGCAGCCGGTCGGCCGCCGGGCCGAGATCCTGCTCCGGGTACAGGGCCCGCAACGGCGGATCAGCCGCGACCCCGACGTAGAAGCGGTGCACGAGAGCGTCGAAGGTGGCGTGCCCGCCGACCTTGTCGAAGAAGCTCTCAGTCTGCGGGACGCCCGAGTTGGGAATATTGGTCATGGTGACTACTCTGGGTGTTTGAGGTTGTAAACCCCGCAAGCATATGAGTGACACGTGACGAAGACAGATATCGCCGAGAAGACCGACAAGACCCAGACTGCTGACAAGACCAAGACCGAGACTGCTGAGCAGGCCAAGCTGTTGCAGCTGCCCCAGATCGCGGGCGGCGCACTGGCCGCGGTGACGTCCGCTGCCGTTGGCGCGCAGCTGGGCGTGGCCGGCACCCTGGTGGGCGCGGCCGTGGCGAGCGTGCTCGCCGCCGTTGCCGGCGCTTTCTACACCAGGGGGCTGGAGCACACCCGCGACGGCGTGAAGAAGATCGTGCTGCGCGACGCCGAGGGCGACACCGAGGTGTTGTACGTCCCGGACGAGGGTGCGCGCGAGAGTTCCGCTCAGACCACCGCCGTGCCGGTGCACGACACGACGGACGCCAAGGGTCGCCCGGCGGGCCCCAGCCGCTCGACCGGCTCGACCGGCTCGGCCCGGTCGGCCAAGCGGTCCGGCTGGAGCAGCCCCTGGGCAGTCGTGGGCGGTATGGTCGCCACCGCCGCGGTCACCTTTGTGGTGGCCATGGGTCTGATCACCGGCTGGGAGTTCACCAGCGGGCAGTCCCTGGGCGGCAACGACGGCACCACGATCGGCCAGGTGAGCAACCGCCGTTCGTCGGCCACGCCGACGCCCTCGGCCAGCGCCAGCGCGTCCGCGCCCGCCAGCGCGACCCCGTCCGCCACGTCCACTCCCACGGCGACGCCCACGCCCACTCCCACCGAGACGGCGACGCCGACCGCGACCGCGACGCCCAGCGCGTCCGAGACCGAGCCGACGCCGGCCACGACCACGGGGACCGCACCCGGCAGCGAGTGAGTTGGCCCGAGCGGCCAACCGCCCGTGGTCGCCTGACACACTGGGCCGGGTGACCATCCACGACACGCATCCCTTCGCGGGCGACGGGTCGCAACGGCGCCCGGTGCGCCGGTTCCGCGGCCGATTGCCCGCGCCCGCGACGATCTGGGCGACGAGCGCGGGTGCGGGGCCGGTGGGTCTGACCGTGTCGTCCCTGGTGGTGGCCGACGGTGAGCCCGGTGAGATCATCGGCCTGATCGACCCGGCGTCCGACCTGTTCGATGCGATTGGCGAAACGGAACGCTGGGCGGTCAGCCTGCTCACGTTCGACGACCGGCAACTGTCGGACGCGATGGCCGGGCTGGCGCCGGCGCCCGGCGGTCCGTTCCGGATGGGGCGTTGGCGCGACACGCAGTGGGGTCCGGTGCTCGCCACCGCACCCGGCTGGCTGGGCGCCCGGCTGCTGACCGCGCCGGTCGAAGCGGGCTGGTCGATGCTGGTGCGAGGTGTGATCGAGCACGTCGAGATCGACGAGCTTGCGGCGCCGGTGGCCTACGTGCGGGGCCGCTACCGCGAGCTGTGAACCGATACGAAAGCGTCGGTGCGGCTGGCCCCCATTCGCCAGCAATGCACGCACTGGCGAGGTTCCCGGTGCGATCATCTATGCAGGGCGGCGTGATGGGGTTACCTTGATCTGCATCGGCACGCACGCGGTCGTGAGAGGAGCTGGATGAATCCCGTGTGGTTGATTCTCGCTTCGCTCGCCGCGGTCGCCGTGCTGGCTGTCGGCTTCGCCGTGCAGCAGATCATCGCCAAGCGGCGCTCGGCCCGCCGCCCGCTGGCCCCGCTGTGCACCACCGACGACCACCCCGAGATCGAGGTGCCGGCCCGTGAGGTGTTCAGTCGCGATGCCCTGATCAATCCCAACCGCACGCTCAACGTGCACGCCTGGGACAACACCCCCGATTCCGTACGTCCGACCGATCTCGACGGGGTGTTCGACGATGCCGCCGCCGAGCCATCGGTGATCGATCGCAGCTTCCTCACCGATCGGCGTCGTCCCGGCACGAACGGCTGATCAGCCCTGGTCGCGTGGCATCGGCGGGGGTGGCTCCGACGGCGCCACCACGTCCAAGGTGTTGATCGGACCGCCCGACCCGCGCGCGAAGGCGTCCGGAATCCACAGCACGTACAACGCCACCAGCGTGACCAGGCCGACCAGAACGACCCAGGGTCCCACGGTCGCGGTGAGCAGCGGCAGCACCGCGTCCCGGCGCACGGGTGAGAAGGCCAGGGCCACCGAGCCGGCCACGAAGACCACCAGCCCCAGGGCACCCAACCAGCCGGGCACGCTCAGGCCGAACGGCAGCGTCCAGGGAGTGGACGACCACAGCGCCGCCAGCAGCACCAGCACCACCAGGGTCACCAGCGCCCGGACGATCCACCGGTCGCTGGCCCGGCCCGCCGACTTCAGCCGGACGTCCGCCACCCCGGCCACCCCCAGCAGGGCCAGTCCCGTCACCAGCAGGACGATCGCGGCGACGGGCTGGCCGGGGCCGGGAAGGCTCTGCAACAGCCAAAGGGCCGCGAGCCACGCACCCAGGATCGCCGCGATCAGCACCGCGAAACCGGCCCGGTTCAGCCGCCAGTAGCGGTCCAGCGAGACCCCGCTCCACAGCACCAGTGACCGGAACCACGGCGCCTGAAAGTCCGGACGATCCGGGTCGCGCAGGGCCCGGTGAAACACCTCGTCCGCCGCGGATCGGGCGACGAACCGCCGGCTCGCTGTGGCCTTGTCGGCCTCGGCGCAGAGCCGGTCGTGCACCAGCACCGCCAGCGTGTGGCGTCCGTAGCTGGCGAGCAGTCCCCACAGCATGCCCGGCACGCTGGCCAGGTCGGTGTCGGCGCTGGTGATCGCCAGCCAGCGCTGGTCGCCGTCCGGGGCGTCGGCCGGGGTGGCGGGCAGGGCGGCGTCCAGGGCGGGGGGCAGCGGACGATCGGGCGCGTACCAGAACGGCGTCACCAGGCTGAACAGCCGTGGCGTGTCGACCTGCAGGCGCACCCCGGTGGTGGTCGGATCGGAGCCCGGCGGCAGCGCGTACGGCATGCCGCGAAGGCTACCGTTGTGGACGCCCTCAGCGGTCCGCTGCGCGCGGCCCGACGACGCTGGGGGGCACGTCCGAGTAGCCTCGCCCTGGACGAAGGGGGCACCGGTGCGGGCGCTGGCGAAACTGACGGCGGGGCCGGGACTGCAACTGGTCGATCGACCCGAGCCGGTGTGCGGCCCGTGGGACGTGAAGATCCGGGTGCTGCGGGCCGGGCTGTGCGGCACCGACCTGCACCTGCAGCAGTGGGACGAGTGGGCGGCCACTCAGGTGCACGCGCCGCAGACCATCGGGCACGAGTTCTTCGGCGAGATCGTCGAAGTGGGCGCCGAGGTCAAGGAACTGCAGCCCGGTGACCCCTGCTCGGCCGAGGGTCACATCGTGTGCGGCTACTGCCGCAACTGCCGGGCCGGGCGCCGCCACCAGTGCATCCGCACCGTCGGCTTGGGGGTCAACACCGACGGAGCCTTCGCCGACTTCGTGGTGGTGCCGGTCGAGAACGTGTGGAAGCACCCCTCCTGGGTCGATCCCGAGCTGGGGGCGATCTTCGACCCGCTCGGCAACGCCACCCACACCACGCTGCAGTGGCCGCTGGTCGGCGAGGACGTGCTGATCACCGGCGCGGGCCCGATCGGGGTGATGGCCGCGGCGATCGCCCGGCACGCCGGCGCCCGGCACGTGGTGGTCACCGACATGGCCGACTTTCGGCTCGACCTGGCCAAGTCGGCGGGGGCGGACGTGGTGGTCAACGTGGGCACCACCCGCATCGCGGACGCGCAGCGCGCGCTCGGTATGCGCGAGGGGTTCGACGTGGCGCTGGAGATGTCCGGCTCGCCGCAGGCGGTGGCCGAGCTGATCGACAACATGAACCACGGCGGCAAGGTCGCCATGCTGGGGCTGCCGAAGAGCCCCTACCCGATCGACTGGGGCAAGGTGATCACCCACATGTTGACGATCAAGGGCATCTACGGCCGCGAGATGTTCGAGACCTGGTACCTGATGACCTCGATGCTCTCGACCTCACCCACGCTGGCCGACGCGGTGCGTTCGGTGATCACCCACCGGTTCCCGGCCGAGCAGTGGCAGGACGCGTTCGACGTGGCCCGCTCGGGCCAATGCGGCAAGGTGATCCTCGACTGGACGTAGGGGGCGTCCATCGCGATCCAGTTACGACTGGACGCTTCGCGCACCACTGACGCGTTACACGGAGAAAGTCGTGGGACAACCCGGCAGTAGTGCTGCCGAGCGGCGGTCGGGGTCGTCCCCGTCATCCCGGGTCGTCCCTGTCATCCCGGGTCGTCCCCGTCATCCCGGGTCGTCCCTGTCATCCCGGCGGACGCCGGGATCTCGGCGTTCCGGGTCGTCCCTGTCATCGCGGGTCGTCCCTGTCATCCCGGCGGACGCCGGGATCTCGGCGTTCCGGGTCGTCCCTGTCATCGCGGGTCCTCCCCGTCATCCCGGCGGAGGCCGGGATCTCGGCGTTCCTGCTCGTCTTCGTCATCCCGGCGGACGCCGGGATCTCGCGAGCACTGGGCAGCGAACTCGGCGCGTGCCACGTCCGTTTCCCTAGCCGCGCTACCGTCACTGCATGACCGACCACCCCCACGATGCGGCGCTCGCCGTCCGTGTCACCGGCCTGCGCAAGACCTACCGCGCGATCGCAGCCGTCGACAACCTGACCATGACGGTGCCGAAGGGCGGCGTCCACGGGTTTCTCGGGCCCAACGGCTCGGGCAAGACCACCACGATCCGCATGCTGCTGGGCCTGCTGCGCGCCGAGGCCGGCACCATGGAGCTGTTCGGCGAACCGGTGCCGCAGCGGCTGCCGCAGGTGATCGACCGGGTCGGCGCCATCGTCGAACAGCCGCGGTTCTTCGAGAACTTCACGGGTCGCAAGAACCTCGCGCTGCTCGCTCAGGGCATCGGGGTGCCGATCAACCGGGTGGGTGAGGTGTTGGAGCAGGTCGGCCTCGGGCCGCGGGCGACCAGCGCCTTCCGCACCTACTCCCTCGGCATGAAGCAGCGGCTCGCGGTGGCGGCCACCCTGTTGAAGAACCCCGATCTGCTGATCTTCGACGAACCCACCAACGGCCTCGACCCGCAGGGCATCCACGAGTTTCGCAGCACCATGCGGGCGCTCGCCGATTCCGGACGCACCGTGCTCGTCTCGAGCCACATTCTGGCCGAGGTGCAGCAGATCGCCGACACCGTCACGATCATCGCCCGCGGACGCACCCTGGCCGAGGGGCCGGTCGGTACCCTGCTGGCCGGTGCCGCCGACCCGGTGCGCGTCGTGGTCGGCGACGCCGCGGCGGCAGCGCGGGTGCTGACCGAAGCCGGGCTGACCGTTCAACCGGACGCCGCAGCCCTGCTGATCACCCGAGCCGAGGCCGCGGTGCACCCGGCCGAAGTCGCGCGGCTGCTCGGTGTGCGTGGGCTGTGGGTCAGCGAGTTGAGCGTGCAGCGACGCAACCTGGAACAGCTCTACCTGCAACTCACCGAACCCGGTCAGCAGCCGGCCGGACACACCCTGTTCGAGCCCCCGACCGGGCCCGGTGGACGGCCGGCCGGACCGGGAGCGCCCGGGCAGGGAACGCCCGCGCCGGGAACGTCCGGGCAGGGGACCTCGGGGCCGGGAACGTCCGAGCAGTGGGCGCCCGAGAACCGTGGCGGTGCGGCGTGAGCAGGCTGCTGAAGGCCGAACTCAACCGCTGGTTCAGCCGCCGGCTCTGGTGGGCGATGCTGCTGGGCGCCGTGGCCATGGCACTGCTGGTGCTGCTCGGCTCGAGCCAGGCCTACCAGCCGCAGACCCCGGCCCAGATCGCGCAGGCCGAGCGCGACTACGCCGAGGCGCAGCAGCAGGCCGAGCAGGAGGTCAAGAACTGCATCGACGCCGGCCAGCCGGTCGAGGATTGCGCCTGGATGCCGCAACGATCCGACTTCGTCGCCGAGCCGCCCACCTACGCGATGCTGGTCGGCACCGGCGCCCAGTCGGCGACCCTGATCGGCGCCCTCGCCGCACTGGTGGTGGCGGCGTCGTTCATGGGGGCCGAGTTCAAGTCCGGCAGCCTGGCCACCTGGCTCACCTACGTGCCGCGCCGGGTGCAGGTGTTCGCCAGCAAGGCGGTCGTGGTGGTGCTCGGCTCGGCCCTGCTGAGCGTGCTGGTGCAGGGCCTGACCCAGGTGGGCATGCTCATCTACGCCTGGAGTTGGCTGGGTACGGCCGGCCTGCATGGTGCCGGGGACGAGTGGGGCATCGTCGGGCGGGGCCTGGTGGTGACGGCGGCGTCCGGCCTGCTGGGGTACTGCCTGGCGACGCTGTTCGGCAGCACGATCGCGCCGCTCGCCACCCTGCTCGGCGTCACCGTGGCCCAGTGGATGGCCGGCATCATCACCCTGCTCGTCGGCGTCGCGCCGTGGCTGCTGCAGGTGATGCCCGACAACAACCTCTATGCCTTCACCAACGGGCACTTCGAGACCACCTACCTGGAACGGGGACGGTCCGGCGAAGAGGTGGAGCGGCTCGTCCAGATCGGTCTGGGCCAGGCGTCGCTGTACCTGGGCTGCCTGCTGACGATCGCGGTGGCGTCCGCATTGTGGAGCTTCACCCGACGCGAGGTGCGCTAGCGTCGCTGGCGTGTATGGATCACTGCGCGACGACCTGACCCGCGCCCTGGACGAGATCCGGGCAGCCGGCCTGTACAAGAACGAACGCGAGCTGAGCACGCCGCAGGCGGCCCACATCGCCACCCCGGACGGTCCGGCGCTCAACTTCTGCGCCAACAACTACCTCGGCCTGGCGGACCATCCGGAGGTGGTCGCGGCCGCCCGCGCCGGACTGGACGAGTGGGGCTTCGGCATGGCCTCGGTGCGGTTCATCTGTGGCACCCAGAGCCAGCACCGCGACCTGGAGCGGGCGCTGGCGGCGTTTCTCGGCACCGACGACGCGATTCTGTACTCGTCGTGCTTCGACGCCAACGGGGGAGTGTTCGAGACCCTGTTCGGTGCCGACGACGCGATCATCAGCGACGAGCTCAACCACGCCTCGATCATCGACGGCGTTCGGCTGAGCAAGGCCGCCCGGTACCGCTACCGCAACGCCGACCTCGCCGACCTCGAGGCGCAACTGGGGGCGGCGTCCGGCGCCCGGCATCGGGTGATCGTCACCGACGGGGTGTTCTCGATGGACGGCAACTACGCCCCCCTGCCGGGCATCTGCGACCTGGCCGAGCGCTACGACGCCCTGGTGTTCGTGGACGATTCGCACGCCGTCGGGTTCGTCGGTGCGGGCGGCGGCGGCACCCCCGAGCTGTTCGGCGTCCGCGACCGGGTCGACATTGTCAGCGGCACGCTGGGCAAGGCGTTGGGTGGGGCGTCCGGAGGGTACGTGGCCGCCCACGCCGAGATCGTGCAGTTGCTGCGGCAGCGCTCCCGTCCGTACCTGTTCAGCAACTCGGTGGCGCCCAGCGTGGTGGCGGGGTCGCTCAAGGCGCTCGAACTGGTCGCCGGCTCGGCGGACGCCCGTGAGCGGCTGGCCGCCAACGCGGTGCTGTTCCGCGAGCTGATGACGGCCGAGGGCTTCGACCTGCTACCCGGCAGCCACCCGATCGTGCCGGTGATGTTCCCGGGCGAGGACGGTGCCCGCCGGGCCGGCCAGATCGCCGACCACATGCTGCGCGACGGCGTCTATGTGATCGCGTTCAGCTTTCCCGTGGTGCCGCGCGGACGGGCGCGCATCCGGGTGCAGCTGTCGGCGGCGCACAGCTCGGCCGATGTCGAAGCCTGCGTCGCCGCGTTCGTCGCCGCCCGCAGCGCGGTCGGTTGACGGGGGTTCCTCGGGTGGCGCTCGCCTAACTATTTGCCGCTCGTGGAGCTCCGAAGTTGTCAACCTGGTGTGGACAGTTCGCGAGTGTTGATGCCGGTGGGTCCGACGGTGGGGGCTCGGGGTGCTTGTCGGAAGCGGTTGGGGTGTGCGGCGTGGTAGGCGTCGAGTTGTGCTTGCCGTCGGGCTTGGTCGGTGGCGACGGTGCCGTGGTAGACGGCAGCCGGGGTGTAGTAGCCGATGCCGGAGTGTCTGTGGTGGTTGGCGTATCGATCGAGGAAAGCTTGTGTCCAGGCGCGGGCGTGGTCGATGTCATCGAACCGGGGTGGGTGGTCGATGTCGTATTTGATGGTTTTAAACATGGATTCGGAAAACGGGTTGTCGTTGCTGACGCGCGGACGGGAGAACGATCCGGTGACGTGGTGGTCGTTGAAGACGCCGGCCAGGTCGGCTGAGCGCATCGCGGAGCCGTTATCGGCATGGACGACATCCACGTGGCCGTGTTGCTGGAACGCGCGCCGGAAGAGCCTTTTGGCGGCGTGGCTGGTGGTAGTGGGTTCGATCAGCCAGCCGGTCGGGAAGCGAGAGTAGACGTCGAGGATCAGCATCAACTGGTAACACTCGAGGCCTTCTGGGCCGCCGCACAACTCGGTCGCGTCCCAGGACCACAGTTGGTTCGGTCGGAACGCCTGCGCGGTCGGAGCGGGCCGTTTCCGGCGTGATCCGCTGCCTTGGCTCCGTTGCCGGCGGCGATCCCCGACCAGGTTCTCGGATCGGGCGATCCGGTAGAACGTGGCTTGCGAACAGCTCACCTGCCCGGCATCGAAACTGCGCCAATAGGTTTGCACGACCGACAGCTCGGCGTATTCATCCGCCACCAGCGACTCGATCACTTGGGCCCGCTCGGCCTCGGCCAGGGCCGCCGGCTGGTGCCGGTCACGATGCGGCACCGGCTCCGGCACCCGCCGATCGTGACAATAACCCCTGGTCAACCGATAGAAAGAGGCGCGTGGCAGGCCAGTGACACGACAGGCTCGGCTAATCGTCCAGCCCGCCGTCGTTGACAGCGCTGAGACCGCGTCGGTCAGGACAACTTGAGCCGCTTCAGCCATGACGCGTACTCGGTCGCGGACATCAACGCCGGCGGGATCTGCGAATCCGGTTCCGAGCTCGTCGTGATCCTCCAAGAGCTCGAACGCTTTTCCCAGGATCTCGGTTGCCGCTTCGGCCTGAGCGGTCTTGCGCCGCAGCGTTTCATTCTCGGCCCGCAATCGAGCCAACTCGGCACGCATCTGACCCACATCCGAGCGGCTCGCCACCCGCTGCTGAGACTGCTCCAGCTCGCCGTTATCCCGCGCCCGCACCCACGCATAGACGGTGTTCCGATCCAGTCCGTACTCCCGCAATAGCCGCGTCTTCGCACCCCGCTCAACGCACCCATCCCACGCGCGCAAGAACTCCACCCGAAACTCCAACGAAAAGCGTCGATGCCCCCCAGCCGACATCCCCGGCTCCACACTGATCTGACCCACGCCCTGCCCTCCCACTCGCGAACTGTCTCACCCCCAGGTTGACAGCGGGGGAGCTTCGCGAGCGGCAAGTAGTTAGGCGAGCGCCAACGTGGGCGGCCGACGTCAGGGGGCCGGACGATCCCCCTCGGCGTCCGCCTCTGCTGCGCGGATCTGCGCGGTGCTCGTGCATGCCCGCGCGTAGCCGATCAGGGCCAGGTGGCCGACCCCGGCCAGCAGAAAGACGGCCCGCAGCGCCCAGTCCCGGCTCATCGTCGTCTCGCCCAGGCTGACCAGCAGGCCGCCGAGCAGGGTGCCGATCGCGATCGTGCCCCAGCCGAAGAACCGGTACACGGAGTTGACCCGGCCCAGCAGCCGGTCGGGCACCAGGCGCTGCCGCAGCGACACGGTGATCACGTTCCACAAGACCACGAACACGCCCTCGGCCACGCCGCACAGCCAGAACACCACCGCAACCGGAACCAGCCCCATGATCAACATCGACACCCCCATGCCGACTATCGACACCAGCAGCGCCGTGCCGGGCGAGAGCCTGGCGGTGATCCGCTCGGCGGTCAGCGAGCCGATCACGGCGCCCGCGGCGAAGCCGGTGGTGACCAGGCCGAACTGCCAGCCCTCGTACAGCCCGAGCACCTCCTGCACGAACAGCACCAAGGTGACGAAGGCCAGGTTGCTGAGCAGGTTGAGCAGGCCCAGCAGTATCGCCAGGGTGCGGATCAGCCGGTTGCGCCACAGCCACCCGAAGCCCTCGGCGATCTCGACCCGCCAGTCGATCCGTCCGGACGGGGCGTCGTCGGCCTCGCGGGCGCTGAACGTGCCGACCAGGGCGAACACCATGGCGGCGCTGACCGCCAGCAGGCCCGCGTTGACCAGAAACGGCAGCGCCAGCCCCACCGCGACCAGCACACCGCCCAGCGGCGGACCGACGAAGCTGTTCATGGTGGTCTCGGCCGCCCACATGCGTCCGTTGGCCTGTTCCAGCCGATCGCGCTCGACCAGGGACGGCATCAGCGACTGGGCCGTGTTGTCGCGCAGCACCTCGGCACACCCCAGCAGCAGCGAGGCGATGCAGAGCGCCGCCACCAGCAGCGGCCCGCTGGCGGGCTCGTCGGCTCCGGCCGCCAGTTGCGCCGGGGTCGGCAACTCGGCCTGGTAGCGCAGCACCACCAGGCCGAGCGCCGCCACCACGACCAGGCGGCACAGATCCATCCAGGCCACCAGCTTGCGGCGGTCGAACCGGTCGCTGATCACGCCCGCGGGCAGGCTGAACAGCAGCCACGGCAGCCGTCCGGCCACGCCCACCAGTGCGATCAGCAGGGCGTCGCGGGTGATCGCCGAAGCCAGCCAGACCAGTGCGACGGTCATCAGGCCATCGCCCAGGTTGGTGGCCGTCGCAGCTGCGAACAGCTTGCGATAGTTGGCCCCCAGCGGCCGCCCGGACGCGCTCACGCGCCGTCGTTCGCTTCGCGCTGTGCGACGCGCCCGTCCTTGTCCCCGTCCTCGGCATCGATATCGGGCAGCGGCGGACGATCCGTGGCGTACAGCGCGAAGACCAGCGCGTAGGTGGTCTCGCCTTGGGGCGGTTCGGCGGCGAAGTCGAACAGCAGCTGGTGCAGGCGCTCGTTCCACTCCTGCAGACGCTCGCGCGGAATGCGGGCGAAGCGCTGGTTGGCGTTCACGAAGGCGTCCCGGTTCAGGGCGGCGCGCACCCCGTCGATCGCACCGATGAGCACCCGCTCGTCGTGACCGACCGCCTCGTGTTCACGGTTGTAGAAGAACACCCGGGCGGTTCGTCCGTAGTACTTGGCCTCGAGCGCCCGCACCCGCTTGGTGCGCACCACGGTCACCAGCCCCGCCTCGGCAAGCACCTTGAGGTGATGACCGATGGTGCCCTTGGGCTTTCCCAACACCTGAGCCAGTTCGGACGTGGTCGCCGCCCGCTCGAGCAGCAGCGAACACAGTTCCGCCCGGGTCGGTTCGAACAGGGCCCGGTACTGCGCGGCCTCGGTCAGGTCGATCGAGTCGGCCAGGTCGTAGTCGGGGATGCGCACCGCGTCCGAAGAATGGTCTGCCATAACCGTATGGTCGGTCATTACCGACCATTGCGTCAAGGGCCGTGCCTGTGTCGACGCGCAGCACTCAGGCCGGGCTCAGAGCGTGCAACCGGCGCGTCAGCAGGGTGCTGGATGCCGTGGCGATCGGAAACACCAGCAGCGCCAGCGCCGGAATCGACACCAGCAAGAAGGTGGGCACCCCGAAACCCAGGATCAGCCACGGGTTGCGGCGCAGCAGTTGGTGGCGCTGGCCCAGGGTGCGCAACCCCCGTCGTCCGGCCGCGGAGCCGACCAGTTCGAGGGTGATCATCCATCCACCGAACAGGGCCGCACCGATCGCCGACAGCACGCCGCCGACCACCGGAATCAGCCCGATCAGCACCAGTGCCGCGCCCACCGGAACCGTGATCGCCACCACCTTGGCCAACTGGGTGAGCGTCGACCAGAGCGCCCGCAGCGGCCCGTCGTCGGGCGAGCGGTCGAAGCTGCCCGCGTGGGCGTCGATCTGCTCGGAGATGCGGTCGTACAGCGGGGCGCCGAGGGCGAGTGTGGTGACGGTGAACAACAGCACCAGCAGCAGGCCGCTGGTGACGACGATCAGCAGCGCGACCAGGCCGCGGAGCGCCTCAGCGCCCGTCCAGCCTTCCGCGAACGGCGTGGCCCACACGGCGACGCCCTGCGACAGCCAGCTGGCCGTGACGAACAGGCCGACGAACAGCAGGCTGGTGATCAGCGGCGGGATCAGGCCGAGCAGAAACAGCCGAGGACGCCGCAGTACGAGTCCCGCGCCCGTGACCAACAAACCGATACCGCTCGCCAGGCCCACGACCAGATTGGATCGTGAGGGTGCGTGCGCCGATGTCTTGCTCACGGCCCTCCTCCCGATAGGCCGACCGATGCGGACCCACTGTAGGCCACGTTTCTCCCTGCGACAGAAACCGTGACCAGCTTCACAGCTTGGCAGCCAGAGCGCTCAGCGTTTCGGACGTTCCGGCGTCCAGCCGCACCGTCGCCGACTCGTCGCCGCGGGTGGCGCCGCGATTCACGATCGCGACCGGCGTGCCGTTCTTCGCGGCGTGCCGGACGAACCGCAGCCCCGACATCACGGTCAGGGAGGATCCGGCCACCAGCAGAACCTCCGCGGCGTCGACGGCGGCGTAGGCCTGGGCGACCCGGGCCGGTGGAACCGACTCGCCGAAGAACACCACGTCGGGCTTGAGCAGGCCGCCGCAGCGTTCGCAGTGCAGCACCACGAAGTCGCTCCACCGCTCGACGACCGCGTCGCCGTCCGGACGCAGCCGCGCATCGTCCAGCTCGGCGCGTCCGGCCGCCACCTCGCCCTCCAGGCCAGGGTTGGCGTGCTCCAGCCGCCGCTGCAGCCGGCTTCGCGGCGACAGCTCGCCGCAGGCCAAACAGCGGACCCGGTCGATCCGGCCGTGCAGGTCGATCACGGACGCGCTGCCGGCGGCCTGATGCAGCCCGTCCACGTTCTGGGTGATCACGGTGGCCAGACCCCGCTGCGCCAGCGCGGCCAGGGCCCGGTGCCCGGCGTTGGGCCGAGCCGCCCCGAAACTGCGAAAGCCGAGCAGCGAGCGCGCCCAGTAGCGGCGTCGCACGGTCTCGAAGCGCAGGAAGTCGTCGTACTGGATCGGGCTGGCCGGTCGGGCGTCGGCGCCCCGATAGTCGGGAATGCCCGAGTCGGTGCTGATACCGGCCCCGGTCAGCGCCGTCCAGCGCCGGGAGCGCAGCAGGTCCGCGAGCGCGTCGATGCTCACGGCGGCACTCACGCTCACCGCAGCATCACCACCCGCACGGCGATCAGCACCAGCAGCAGCAACGTGACGGCGATCACCCCCGGCCACTGCCAGCGGGCCCGCTGTTCGCGCGGCGTCAGCACCAGCACGGCCGCGACCGCCAACCCGCCGATCAGGCCGCCCAGATGGCCCTGCCACGAGATGTAGGCGCCGCCGAGCACGGTGATCACCACGTTGATGCCCAGCCACATGGCGATCTGCTGATAGTTGCCGCCGGACTTGCGGGCGATCAGCAGCAGGGCCCCGAGCAGGCCGAAGATCGCTCCGGACGCACCCAGTGCCGAGCTGTCCGGAGCGGCCAGCCACAGCACCGCCGCCGACCCGGCCAGCGCGCTGACGAAGTAGACGGCCAGAAAGCGGGCGCGGCCGAGCACCTGTTCCAGCGGCGGGCCCAGAAAGTAGAGCGTCAGCAGGTTGGTGGCCACGTGCAGCAGTTCGGCGTGGGCGAAGGCGCTGGTGATCAGCTGCCACCAGGCGCCGGTGGCCACGCCGTCGGCCCAGTACGCGCCCTGGACGGCGTCGCAGGCGGCCTGGCCCAGGCCGGGGTAGTAGCGCCCGGTGCTGTCGTCGACCAGGCATTGACCCAGCGGCGTGATGGCCAACCGGTTGGCCCAGCGGCCCAAACCGCCGCCGGTCAGCACGATCAGCAGAAACACGCCCACGTTGACGCCGATCAGCACCAGCGAGGTCAGCCGAGGGTTGGCCGAACGGGTGCCGCCGTACGGTCCCTCGGCGCTGCGGGTGGCCCTGGCTCCCTCACGGACGCATTCGGGGCACTGCACGCCGACGTGCGCCTCGACCATGCATTCGGGGCAGATCGGACGACGGCAGCGCTGGCACCCGATCAGCGTGGCCCGCTCGGGGTGCCGGTAGCAGACCTGCACGGGCGGCTGCTGTCCCCACGGGGGTTGCGCGGGCGGCTGGAACGACGGTGGCTGGCTCATCGGCGGCCTCAGGCCAGCGTGCGGCTGCGCTGGTCGATGCCCAACTCGCCGTAGGGGTAGTCGGGCAGCTCGGGAGCGGAGGCGTCGGTGAGCAGGCGGGCGGCGGCCTCGTCCAGGTGCACCTCGGCGATGGCGAGCGAGCCCTGCAGCTGCTCGACCGTGCGGGCGCCGACGATCGGCGCGGTCACCTGCGGACGATCCGCGACCCAGGCCAGCGCGGCCTGCGCCATGGTCAACCCGGACTGCTCGGCGACCTGTCGCAGCACGTCGAGCACCCGCCAGGTCGCCTCGGTGTTGCGGCGGTCGTAGGCCTCCATGCCGCGCGCGGGGTTCTCGCCCAGCCGGCTGCTGCCGGTGGGTGCGGCGTTGCGGCGGTACTTGCCGGTCAGCCAGCCGCCGGCCAGCGGGCTCCACGGCATCAGGCCGAGCCCGTACTGAGCGCAGGCGGGGACGATCTCGAGCTCGATGCTGCGGGTGAGCAGGTTGTACTGCGGCTGCAACGACACCGGCACCGTCCAGCCCCCGGACGAGGCCCGCTCGGCCACCGCGGTCAGCTGCCAGCCGAGAAAGTTGGACAGCCCGAAGTAGTGCACCTTGCCGGCGCGGACGGCGTCGTCGATGAACCGCAGGTACTCATCGATCGGCGTCAGCGGATCCCACGCGTGCAACTGGTACAGGTCGATCGACTCGCCCCCGAGCCGGCCCAGGCTGGCGTTCAGGGCATCGTGCAGGTGCCGGCGCGACAGCCCCGCGCCGTTGGGTGAGTCGCTCATCGGAAACCGGGCCTTGGTGGCCAGCACCAACCGGTCGCGGACGTCCGCGCGTTCGCCCAGCCAGTCGCCGACGAGCTGCTCGGAGGCACCCCGGGAGTACACGTCGGCGGTGTCGATGAAGGTGCCGCCGGCCTCGACGAATGCGTCCAGCTGCGCGAACGAGCCGGCGCGGTCGGTCTCGGCGCCGAAGGTCATGGTGCCCAGGCACAGCCGCGAGACGGCCAGGCCGCTCTCGCCCAGAAGTCGGTGTTCCATCGCTACAGCCTAGTGACGCCCGCTGACGGTGTGCGGCCGGCCTGCGGTGCGGTCGATAGGCTGGGCGGGTGCCGACACCCGACTTCGTCCTGGCCCTGCGCGCGAAGGTGGGCCACGACATGCTCTGGCTGTCGGGGGCGACCGCGGTGATCGTGCGTCCCGGCCCCGGCGGCGACGAGGTGCTGCTGGTGAAACGCTCGGACGACGGCAACTGGTCGCCGATCGCCGGCATCGTCGACCCGGGGGAGGATCCGCACGTGACCGCCGTCCGCGAGGCCGCCGAAGAGGCCTGCGTCGAGGTGCAGGTGCAGCGGCTGGCCTGGCTGAACGTCACGGAGCCCGTCAGCTATGCCAACGGCGACGTCACCCAGTACATCGACCACACCTTTCTGTGCCGCTGGATCGCCGGCGAGCCCCGTCCGGGCGACGGGGAGGCGACCGACGCGCGCTTCTTCGCCGTCGACGCCCTGCCCGACATGCCCGCCAACTACCTGGAGCGCATCCAGGTCGCGTTGCAGGACCGGCCCGACACAGCGCTGGGCGGGCGCTGAGCATGCAGGCCGAACCGCAGACGCAGCTGGAGTGGCTGTTGGCGCATGCGCAACGCCGTCCGACCGACGGCCGGGCCTACACGGCGTTCGTCAAGCAGCTGATCGGTGAGGTGGTGGGCACGCTCGTGCGACGCGAGCCGCACGGCTTTCAGCCGTTGGTGCTGTCGCCGGCCGGCATCGCCGGGGTGTGCGTGTTCAGCCACCCCGCGCGCTACGGCCTTTTCACGGCCACGCTGATGCTGCCCGTCGCCGACTGGCAGGTGCAGCCCGAACGCGTCCGGCCCCTGTTCGAGTGGGCGGCGAGTAACCAGTTGTACGTGCTGCTCAATCCGGGCAGCGATCTCGCCAAGGACTTTCCCCCGGTCGAACTGGATCGGTTGCTGCGCGGGCATTGGCTCTGAATCGACTCACCATCGGGTGCGGCTGACCGGCCCCACCGCGAGCCAACCGTCATCCCGGCGAACGCCGGGATCTCACCCACACCCTCGGTCATACCTGGGCCAACTGGTGAGAAATCCCCGCGTTGCTCCGCAACCTTGAGATCCCGGCGTTCGCCGGGATGACGGTTGGCTGGTAGTAGGGATGACGTTGGCCCAGAGACGGATCGGCGTTCGCCGGGATGACGGTTGGCTGGCAGTACGGATGACGGTTGCTGACAGTACGGATGACGGTTGCTGGCAGTACGGATGACGGTTGGCTGGCAGTACGGATAAGAGTCGGTCAACTGGTGAGAAAAGCCCGCGTTGCGCCGCAACCAATCGATGTTCCGGGGCGCTAATTGGGGTATGAGTGTGCTACCCGCCCCCGGTCAGTCCCTGGTGCGCATCGTCGCCCTCGCGGTGGCCACCACCGTTGCGGCCTTCATGTTGCTGGCCAGTCTGATCACCGGCTGAGTCTGCGCACCGGCCTCACGGGCCCAGCCGCGCGGCGACTGCCGCATTCGACCGGTTGCGTCGCTGCGCGATGGTCCAGCGAAAGCCCACCACGGTGTTCTCGACGGCGTCGAGGTAGCGGTGCACGCTCTTCTCGGCATCGAGGGCGACCGGCTCGGAGACCGTCGGGGGCTCGTCCAGGGCGGGCCATTCGCTCCACCACACCTGCGCGGGCAGCCGAAGGTGGTGGAACTGCACCCGCAGGTCGAGGTTCTCGATCCGGCCGATGCTCGCCCGGCGGAACTCCGGCGGCGGTGGCGTGCGGTACCAGAACGTTGTTTCGCACTCCATGGACGCGGTTTCGCCCGGGTACAGCGGCCGGGTGAGCACGATGTCCACCGCATAGAGCCCGTTGTCGAGCGCGTACGGCTGGCCGGCCCGCCCGCCCTGCACCACACGCACGCTCGCCGCGTCCGTGTCGAAGATGTAGGGGTAGCGCTCCAGCCGGCCGTTGGCGCGGATCACGTGCACGGTGCGGTGCGACTCGGGCAGCCCGTCGGGGCCGACCCGGTGCCACTCGTGCAGCGAGACGGTGTGATGGTGCCGCTCCGGCAGAGTGCCGCGCCGCACCACTGACCCACCGATCACGGTGCTGTCGGACGCCCTGGTGCCCGCCAACCGCAGCAGGGTGGCGGTGTCGGCGGGTGACATCTCGAAGGCCTCGATGAACCAGCGCAGGGTGCCGAGGCTGAGCGACTGCCCGCCGAGGGCCCGGTACACCCGATCCTTGAGCTTGCGGGCCAGCTCTTCGCCGTCGGGGGGCTGCAGGTCGTTGTCGATCAGGTAACCGGCGATCACCTGACAGATACCGCTCTGGTGCAGGGCATGGGACTGCCGTCGCGCGACATGGGCCTGCCAGCGCTCCGCGTATCGCTCGTCAAGCAGCAGCTCGCGCAGCTTGCGGGACGTGGCGTCAATTGCCTTCTTGTCCAACGGTCCTTCTTCGGGGGTGTCTTAGTGCATGTTAAGCGATCGGCGGGTTCCCCTGGCCGAGAAGACAATCTGCGGGACGCGCCCCCGCCCGAAAGGCTAGGTTGCTGGCATGCGCGTACTTGTTGCCGACAGCTTCGAATCGTCCGGTCTGGACGCCCTGCGAGCCAGCGGATGCGAGGTCGTCCACGAGCCGGCGTTGAAGGACGAGGCGCTGGTCGCCCGGGTCGCGGAGGCGGCACCCGAGGTGCTGATCGTGCGCAGCACCAAGGTGCCTGAGGCCGTGCTGGCGGCCGGGCCGCTGAAGCTCGTGGTACGGGCCGGCGCCGGCTACAACACGATCGACGTGGCGGCGGCGTCCAGGCGGGGCATCTATGTCTCCAACTGCCCCGGCAAGAACTCGGTCGCGGTCGCCGAACTGGCCTTCGCGCTGATCTCCTCCCTCGACCGGCGGATCGCCGACAACGTCGCCGACCTGCGCGCCGGGGTGTGGAACAAGAGCGAGTACGGCAAGGCGAAGGGCCTGTACGGACGCACCCTGGGCCTGATCGGCCTGGGCGGCATCGGCTCGGCGATGGTGTCGCGGGCGCAGGCGTTCGGCATGCCGGTGGTGGCCTGGAGCCGCAGCCTGACCGACGAGCGGGCCGCCGAGCTGGGCATCACCCGGCTCGATTCGGTGCTGGACGTGGCCCGCGCCGCCGACGTGGTCAGCGTGCACCTGGCGCTGAACGCCGAGACCCGCGGACTGCTGGGCGCCGACTTCTTCGCCGCGCTGCCTGAAGGTGCCTTCTTCATCAACACCTCACGCGGCGAGGTGATCGACGAGGCCGCGCTGGCTGAGGCCGTCCGGGCCAAGGGCATTCGGGCCGGGCTGGACGTGTTCGCGAACGAGCCGGGCAGCGGATCCGGCGAGTTCCATCCGGCCATCGTCGACCTGCCCGGTGTCTACGGCACCCATCACATCGGGGCGTCCACCGATCAGGCGCAACGCGCGATCGCGGACGAGGCGGTGCGCATCGTCCGGGTGTTCGCAGAGACGGGCACGGTGCCCAACGTGGTGAACCTGGCCCGGGCGACGCCGGCCACGTCCACGCTGGTGATCCGCCACCTCGACCGGCCCGGTGTGCTGGCCGCCGCCCTGGACGCGATCAGCACCGCGGGCCTCAACGTGCAAGAGATGGAGAACGTGGTGTTCGAGGGCGGCGAGGCCGCCGTGGCGCGAATCGACGTCGAGGGCACGGTGGTTGCCGACACGCTCGCGGCCATCGGCGCGCACCCGAGCGTGCTCGACGTACAGCTGATCGAACTCTGAGCTGGGCGCCGCCTCACCCTCAAAGGGGTGTGCTGGCACCCGGCTCCGGGGTGACAATCAGGGCAATCGCGCCAAAGGAGGCACCCATGAGCAGCCAGAGCCAGCCACCCATTCCGCCCGCCGGAGGCCTGCGGGGAGAGCCCGGATCGAACGACTCCGCGTCGTCGCCGTCAGCGCCCAGCGCGGACAGCCCGGACGAGCCCGGTGTGGTGACCATTCAGGGCACCGAGGTGATCGACGCGACCGGGGCAGACACCACCGCCGCCGGTGACGATGCCGACGTCCCGACGTCCGGGGACGGTGCGCCGGTCGAGCCGATTCCGCCGGTCAGCGACCCCGCGGACGATCCGGTCGTCGCCGAGAACGAGCGATAGCACTGCACCGGACGGAGCAGCCGCGGTCGCTCGGACCGCGGCTGCTTCGCCCGTAGCCAGGGCGTTGTCGACGGTGTGGTCGACCTCGACCCTCGCTGATTCCTGCGCTGTCAGGCCTGGCCCGTCACCCGGCGGATGAACGCGACGGACTCGTCGAAGATGAGTTCGGCGTCGTTGTCGAGCGTCGCGACGTGGTAGGAGTTCTCGAGCACCACGTGCGTCACGTCCGTGGAGCCGACCCGGTTGAGGAACGTCCGCCACGAGAGCGGGGGCACGACATGGTCTTCCACCGAGGTGAGCAGCAGCACCGGCAGCCGTAGCTGGGGCAGGTCCTCGACCACGATGCGCCACAGCTTGGTTTGGCTGTACATGGCCTGCAGCGGGTTGCAGTCGTAGGCGAGTTCGACCACATCGGGCTTCCTGATGTCGCCGGCGATGCCGCCCAGTGACGGCACCAGATGCCGCAGCCACGGCAACACCCTGAGCGCTGGACTGTTGTGGGCAAAGATCGGGTTCACCAGTACCACGCCTGCCAGGTCCGGCTTCTCCTGCGCCAGTTTGGTGGCCAGCAGGCCGCCCATCGACAGCCCGCCGGCGAACACGGTCGAGCAGCGCGCGGCGAGTTCGGTGTGGGCGCGCTCGATCTCGCCGTACCAGTCCTGCCACTCGGTGGCGTTCAGATCCTTCCAGTGCGTGCCCATGCCGGGCAGCAACGGCACCCGGACGGTGTGGCCGGCGGCGGCCAGGTGCTCGGCCCAGCCCCGCATCGACTGCGGCGTGCTCGGGTACCCGTGGCACAGCAGCACACCGACCTCGCCGCCGTCCATGCTGATCGGCTCGGCGCCGGGCAGAATCGTCATGGGGTCATTGTGGCGCAGCCGCCGCCACGGCGGTGGTGTGTGCCACGCGAGCCCCCAAGGGTTGCGCCGCGGATGATGATCGCCTCATGGCGCCGGCGCCGAATCGACCCGCACCGGAGGCCGAGGGCGCCCAGGCACCAGGGGTCAGCTGTGGGACTGAAAGAGAGTGTGAGTCTGAGCCCCACAGACGGGGGTCAGACTCACACTCTCTTCTGGCCGGCCCAGCGCCATGACCCGACACCCACCCAAGGGGAGACACGCCAATCAGGTGTGCGACCGCGCGGACGGTGCGATCAGCTGACGAACTGGGCGTCCAGGCTGATCGGAATGCCGGTCAGTGCCGCCGAGACCGGGCAGCCCGTCTTGGCCTCTTCTGCGAACTTCAGGAACTCATCCTCGGTCAGGCCGGGCACCTTGGCCTTGACGGTCAGGTCGCTGCCGGTGATGCCCTCGCCGGGCTGAAAGCCGACGACCGCCGTGGTGTCGATGGACTCCGCGGGCGTGCCGTTGCCGGCCAGGGCGTGCGACAGGGCCATCGAGTAACACGACGCATGTGCCGCGGCGATCAACTCCTCGGGGTTCGTCGCCCCCGCGGCCGCCTCGGCCCGCTTGGCCCACTTGAGGTCGAAGTGACCCAAGCCGGAGGTGACCAGGTCGACGCTTCCGGCACCCTCGGTCAGGCTGCCCTCCCAGTGCGCCTGCGCCTTGCTCTGCGTAGCCATGCAGTTGCTCCTTCGGTCTGCGCGGACGGTCGCTCCGCCCGCTTCGGTCAGCCTAGCCAGACAGTGCCGAGCCGCTGCTACCCCCGCGAGGGCGATCAGGCCACCGCCAGCAGCCCGTCGATCTGATTGGTCGCTGCCGTGGCGCCCTCGACCACGCCCATGTCGAGCACCACCTGCAGGTCGTCGGCGTTGGCGAACGTGCTCACGTAGGTGGCCCGGGTGCCGCCCTCGTGCTCTTCGAAGCGGTAGCTGTTGTGCGACACCGGCAGGTCGGTGTTGGGCTCGAACTCGGCGTCGGCGAAGCCGTCCAGGAAGGTGAAGTGATCGGGTGCGACCACTTCGGCCACCTGCCAGTAGCCGAAGACGCGGTCGCCCTGCGGACCGGTCATGTAGTAGGTCACCCGGCCGCCGGGCACCAACGCGTGATGGACGAAGGTGGCGGGGTACTCCGGCGGCCCCCAGATCTGCTCCAGTTGGCGCGGATCGGCGTAGATCTGCCAGACCCGATCCACGGGTGCGGCGAAGTCGGCCACGAGCGTGAGGGACGCGGCATCCAGGTTCTTGATCACATCGACGACGGGCATGGGTCACTCCTTGGTTGGGTCGGGCGGACGGTTGTGGTCGTGCGGACGGTTGTGGTCGGACTGCATGGTCTGGTCGGGCTGCATGGTCTGGTCGGGCTGCATGGCCTGGTCGGACCACATGGTCTGATCGAGTAGGGCATCGATGCGGGCGATCCGACCGCGCCACACGTTCTCCAGCTCACTCAGCAAGGTGTTCGCCGAACGCAACACCTGCACGTCGCCGCTGGCCAGAGCCTCGCGGCCCTGCCGACGCTTGGTCAGCAGGCCAGCCCGCTCGAGCACGGCGACGTGTTTCTGCACGCCGGCGAAGCTCATGTCGTAGTGCTTCGCCAGCGCGCTGACCGAGTGTTCACCGGCCAGCACCAGCCGCAGAATGTCGCGCCGGGTGCGGTCGGCCAGGGCGTGGAAGAGCGCGTCCGCCCGATCCTCGTCCGTCTCGATCACGCGGCCAACCTACAACCAACGGGTTGTAGGTTGTCAAGACCTCATCGCTGAGCCAAGAATCGCGATCTCCGCAAACGTGCACGCTGTCGGGTCCGGTACATGTTGTCGCGTTATAACACGAAAGCGTGCACCGACAGTGACAACGTGTACCGATGCGGAGAACGCATCTCACTCCGCCATTCTGGATCCGGGCTGTGAGAGTGCGCCATGGCATCGCCGGGACGGGCGGCCGTCCTACGATGTGGGTGATGAGTGCAGGCCGCGGCGATGAGTGAGACCGACGAACAGGCTGCCGCCCACGAACCGCTGCGCACGTTCGCCTCCCTGAGCGTGCACAACTACCGGCTGCTGTTTCTCGGGTCGATGACCTCGAACGTGGGCACCTGGATGGCTCGGGTGGCGCAGGACTGGCTGGTGCTCACCCAACTGACCGACAACTCAGCCACCGCGCTCGGCTACGTCACCGCGCTGCAGTTCGCCCCCGGCGTGGTGATCTCGCCGCTGGCCGGTGCCGTCGCCGACCGGTTCGGCAAGCGACGCATCATGATGGTCGCGCAGGCCGGCACCGGCCTGGTGTTCGCCGTGCTCACCGCGCTGGTGGCCACCGGAGCGGTGCAGCTGTGGCACGTGTACCTGAGCGCCACCATCGCCGGAGTGCTGTGGGGTTTCGACGCCCCCGCCCGGCAGGCGTTCGTCAGCGAGGTGGTGCCCGAGCACCTGGTCGGCAACGCGGTCGGGTTGAACAGTGCGTCCTTCAACGGCGCCAGGCTGCTCGGCCCGGCGATCGCGGGGCTGATGATCGCCGCCTGGGGCATCTGGCCGGTGTTCGCCATCAACACGCTCAGCTTCGTCGCCGTGCTGCTCGGACTGTTCTGGATGAACGCGGACGAACTGAGGCCGGCCCCCGTCCGGCGCGGCAGGGGGGCGATCCGCGAAGGGCTGGCGTACGTGCGGAACCGTCCGGACCTGCAGCTGATCCTGTTCTGCATGTTCATGCTGGGCACGTTCGGGCTGAACTTCCAGATCACCAACGCACTGATGGCGACCCGGGTCTTCGGCGTCGGGCCCGAGGGCTACGGCCTATTGGGAACGGCGATGGCGGCGGGCACCCTGGCCGCGGCGCTGCTGGCCGCCCGGCGGCGCCGACCCAGGATGCGGCTGCTGGTGGGCGCGCTGGCCGCGTTCGCGGTGTTCACCGTCCTGCTCGCGCTGGCGCCCTGGTACTGGCTCTATGCCGTGCTGCTGATACCGGTCGGCTTCGCCTCGCTGACCGTGATGACCGCGGCCAACACCACGGTGCAGTTGACCACCGAACCGGCGGTGCGGGGGCGGGTGATGAGCCTCTACATGGCGATCTTCACCGGCGGAACCCCGCTCGGCGCACCGCTGATCGGCTGGGTCGGCGACGCCTGGGGTCCGGCCTGGACGCTGCTGGTCGGCGCCATGGCCACGGGTATCGCCGCCCTGCTGGCCGCGGGGTACCTGTGGAACCGGATGGGCCGTCCGACCCACCGGCGCGACTTCTGAGCGCATCGACTTCTCTCAACCGAAGCGACTTGTGATCAAGCGGAGCCATCCCGGCGGCTACCGGGATGGCTGAGGCCGCCGGCTCAGCGCTCCGGCGTGACCGGGGGCTGCGGTCCGTCGCCGGACTCAGCCGCCCGACTTGCGCCGGAACTGCCGCTTGCCGCCCTGGGCATGGGTGTTCTTGGCGCTGCCCCGCTCGGCATCGGTGTGGTCGGCGCCGGCCTGATGGGACGCCTCGTTCTTTCGGTCGAGCGCTGCCTTGAAGGCGGCCTTGGTGTCGGCGTTGGGGTCGCTGGCTTCCGGCATGGTGACCTCCTGGCTGGGAATGGTGCCCACTGTAGCGGTGCCGTCCCTAGGGGGAGGACGGGGCCAGCAGGGCGCTCAGGTGGTCGACGCCCTGCAGCAGCGAGTGGCCCAGCGGACGGGCCAGGTCGGCGACGGCGTCCTGCTGGCCGCCGCCCACCGCCAGCAGCGGGGGTTGCGGCATCGCGGCCAGGGCGCTGAGCGTGCGCCGCGCGGCAGGGACGTCGGCCACCGTCGGCACCGCGATCACCACCGCCGCCGGGCGGTGTGCGGCGGCCGCGTCCACCCAGGCCTCGGAGGGCAGGTCGGGGCCCAGGTAGACCATTTCGAGGCCCGAGCGCTTGGCCAGCACGTCGAAGGCGGCCAGGCCGACCTCGTGGTGGCTACCGTCCGGAATGCCGGTGAGCACGAGCGGGCCGGTGGCGCTGGGCAGGGCTTCGAAGGCCACGTGCAACTGGCGCAGCACGGAGTTGGCCACCGCGTGCTCCTGCCAGACCGTCACCGAGCCCGCCCGCCAGGCCGTGCCCAGCTCGCACAGCATCGGCATCAACCAGTCCTCGATCAGCGCGGGCAGGGGACGGCTGTGGAACAGCGCCGTCAGCACCGCCTCGCGCCGGCTCGGCGGCAGCCCCGACCCGACCGCCAGCACGAACTCGTGGGGTTCGGGTAGCTCGACGCCCTCGTGCGCCCCGTCCAGGGCCAGGGCGGCGGCGTTGCGCGGCGCCCAGCCGGCTCTGACCAGCCGTTGCATCAGCCGCAACCTGGCCACGGCGGCGTCGTCGTAGAGTCGGTAGCCACCGGACGAGCGGTGCGGTGCGGGCAGCGGGTAACGGCGTTCCCAGGCGCGCAGGGTGGCCGACGTGACCCCGGTCAGTTGCGCAACCTGCTTGATCGTGTACACGCTTGCCTCTCCGGTGCCTCTGGCGGAATGGTACTCACCGGCTAACCTTGCACAAAGCTTGAACAAAAATAACGTGAAAAGAGGATGGCAGCGTGCTTCATCGCCTTGCATCAGGTGACGCCGTCGTCCTGCTCGACGAGCAGGGCAACTCGATCGGCTTCGCGCCTCGGCTCGACGTGCACACCGACGCGACACCGCTGCATCTGGCCTTCTCCAGCTACCTCTTCGACGAGGCCGGCCGGCTGCTGCTCACCCGCCGCGCACTGCACAAGCGCACCTGGCCCGGGGTCTGGACGAACTCGTGCTGCGGTCATCCGCTGCCCGAGGAGAGTCAGCAGGAGGCCGTCCGACGGCGGGTGGACGAAGAGCTGGGGCTGAGCATCGAGGGCCTGACCCTGGTGCTGCCCGAGTTCCGCTACCGGGCGGTCGATGCCAGCGGCGTGGTCGAGAACGAGCTGTGCCCGGTCTGGGTCGGACGGGTCTGCGCCGCCGATCTTCGGCCCGATCCGTCCGAGGTCGCCGAGCACGCCTGGGTGGCGTGGCCCGATCTGGTCCGTTCCGTGCGGGCGACGCCGCAGGCCTTCAGCCCCTGGGCGGTGCTGCAGGTGCCGCAGGTGGCCGCGCTGGTGACCGACGACGGCACGCCGCTGGTCGATCGGCTGGACGACCTGGTCGCGCCGGTCCCGGACGAGGTCGCCACCGTCGCCGCGGTCGATGCGCTGGTCGCCGGCGAGCTCAGCAGCCTGCGGCAGCAGTGGAGTTCGTGGGTGCCCGATGTCGAGGTGCTGGCCGAGGATCTGCCCACCTGGCTCGGTCAGCTGGCCGCCCTTGGCGGCAAGCGGTTCCGGCCGCGGCTGGGCCACTGGGCCTACGTGGCGTGCGGCGGACGTCCGGGCGCCGGCTACGACACGCTGGTGCGGGCCACCGCCGCCCTGGAACTGCTGCACCTGTTCGCCCTGGTGCACGACGACGTGATGGACGAATCCGCGTCGCGCCGCGGTGCCCCGTCCGCGCATGTGCAGGCGGCCGGCTGGCACCGCGCCGCCAGCGCCGACGGCGACCCCGACACGTTCGGACGCAACCTCGCCATTCTGCTCGGCGACCTGGCCCACGCCCGCGCGGCCCGGCTGGCCGACGAGTTGCCCGACGACCTGCGCACCACCTGGCACGAGCTGTGCCTGGAACTGATCGCCGGCCAGCGGGCCGACCTGACCGGCGCAGCCGCCGGCCGCCGCGACCGCGAACACGCCGAACGCATCGCGCGGCTCAAGTCGGGGTCGTATTCGGTGTCGCGCCCGCTGCAGCTGGGGGCGATGGCGGCCGGGGCCGATGCCGAACAGCTTGCGCTGCTGGAGGCCTTCGGTGACCATGTCGGCCGCGCGTTCGCGCTGCGCGACGACCTGCTCGGTTTGTGGGGTGACCCGGCGGTGACCGGCAAACCCGCCGGTGACGACCTGCGCAGCGGCAAGGCCACGGTGATCCTGGCGCTGGCCAGCGAGACCCTGACCGGGCCGGACGCCGCCCTGCTGCAGCACCCCGACGGGCGGGTGGACGAGGCGCTCGCAGCCCTGCAGCGGGCCGGCGTCGAGCAGCGGGTCGAGTGCCTGATCGGTGACGAGGTGCGGTCGGCGCGCACGGTGCTGGCGGGCAGCGGCCTGCGACCCGAGGGCATCGCGGGCCTGCTCGACCTGGCCGGCACGATCGCCTGGCGGCGTGCATGAGGCATGTTGTCGTGGTCGGCGCCGGCCTCGCCGGATTGTCCGCGGCCTGTCACCTGGTGGGCAGCGGCTACCGGGTGACGGTGCTGGAGGCGGCGGATCGTCCGGGGGGACGGGCCGGGGCCATCGAACAGGACGGGTTCACCTTCGACAGCGGCCCGGTGGTGCTCACCATGCGGGGGCTGCTCGCCGACGCCATCCGGGCGGCCGGCAGCAACCTCGACGACCTGCTCACCCTGCACCGTCTCGACCCGGCCTACCGGGCCCGGTTCGCCGACGGGTCGGTGTTGCATGTGCGGCACGGCCACGAGGCGATGCGCGACGAGATCGCCACCCACTGCGGCGCCGCGGACGCCAAGGCCTTCGACGCCTTCGTGGCCTGGCTCAAGGCGCTGTACGCCGCCGAGCTGTCGCACTTCATCGACGCCAACTTCAACTCGCCGCTGGACCTGTTGCGGCACCCCGGATCGGCGGCCCGGCTGCTGCAGTTGGGCGGGTTCGGCCGGCTCGGACCGTCCATCGAGAAACGGTTCCGCGACGAACGGCTGCACCGCATGTTCTCGTTCCAGGCGATGTATGCCGGGCTGCCGCCGGCCCAGGCCCTGGCGCTGTATGCGGTGATCACCTACATGGACTCGATCGAGGGCGTGTGGTTTCCCGAGGGCGGCATGCGGGCGATCGGCCCGGCGATGGCCCAGGCGGTCACGCTGGCCGGCGGCGAGGTGCGCTGCAGCACGCCGGTCGAGCGGGTGCTGCGTCGTCCGGACGGGGCCGTCACCGGAGTCCGGCTGGCCGACGGTTCGGCGATCAGCGCGGATGCGGTGGTGGTCACCGTCGACCTGCCGGTGGCCTACGACAGCCTGCTCGACCTGGACCCGCCCCGGCTGCTGCGCCGGCGTCCCCGCTACTCGCCCTCGTGCGTGGTCTGGCACGCGGGCGTGCAGGGCGAGCCCGAGCCGGACGCTGTGCACCACACGATTCACTTCGGGCAGCAGTGGCAGGGCGCCTTCGACGACCTGATGGTGCGCGGCACGCTGATGCAGGATCCGTCCCGCTTCGTCTGCCGGCCCAGCCTGGACGACCCGGCGGCGGCCCCCGCCGGCACCCAGACGATGTACGTGCTCGAGCCGACCCCCAACCTCGCCGATGGCGAACTCGACTGGACGCACTCGGCCCGCGTGGCGATGCGCGAACGGCTGGCCGGGTTCGTGGCCGGCGCCGGGTACCCGTCCGAGGTGCTCAGCGAGTTGTTGGTGACGCCGCAGGACTGGCTCGATCAGGGCATGGCCGCCGGCACGCCGTTCGCGCTGGCCCACACGTTCACCCAGACGGGGCCGTTCCGCCCGTCCAACGTGCGAAAGGAAGCGCCCGGGCTGGTGTTCGCGGGCTCGGGCACGACGCCGGGGGTGGGCATTCCGATGGTGCTGATCTCGGGCAAGCTGGCGGCCGAGCGGGTGGGCGAGGTGCTGCGGTGAGCCGCAGGGGTGCTGCGGTGAGCCGCGGGGTGCTGCGGTGAGCCGCGGGGTGCTGCGGTGAGCCGCGAGACCCAGCTGCTGCGCCGGCACGGCACGACGTACTGGTGGGGCACGCTGCTGCTGCCGCGCCGCCAGGCCCGTGACGTGGCCGCGATCTATGCGGTGTGCCGGGTGGCCGACGACCTAGTCGACGAGCAGCCCGAGGTGGCCCTGGCCACCCGTGACCTGTACGCCTACCGCGACGCCTTCTACGCCGCCTGGGACGGCGCACCCACCGACGATTCGGTGCTGGCGGCCGCGTCCGAGGTGGTGGTGCGGCGGCGCATTCCCAGGCACTGCTTCGACCGCTTTTTCGGCGCGATGGCGCTCGACCTGACCCGCACGTCCTGGGCGTCGTGGCCCGACCTGCGCGACGGCTACATGGAGGGCTCGGCGGCGGTGATCGGCGAGTTGATGGTGCCGGTGCTCGAACCGCGCTCGCAGGCGGCCTTCGAGCCGGCCCGGTCGCTGGGGCTGGCGTTCCAGCTGACCAACTTCATCCGGGACGTGGGCGAGGACCTCGGCCGGGGCCGGGTCTACCTGCCGGCCGACGAGCTGGCCGCGTTCGGCGCCGACCCGTGGCTGCGCCGCGTCACGCCGCAGTGGCGCGCGTTCCTGGCGGCGCAGATCGTCCGGAATCGGGAGCTGTACGAGGCGGCCCGGCCGGGCATCGAGTTGCTGCCGCCGGCGGCCGCGCGCTGTGTGGCGGCGGCGCACGGCCTGTACGCGCAGATTCTGGACGAGATCGAGGCCGCCGACTACGACGTGTTCAGCGAACGTCGTCGGGTGTCGCGGGTCACCAAGGCCGCGACCGTCGCCCGGCTGATGGCCTCAGCGCGATAACCTCGCTGCGTGCTGCTATCCGATCGCGACATTCGCGCCCAGATCGACGCCGGGCGGGTTCGGTTCGAGCCGTGGGATCCGGCGATGATCCAGCCCAGCAGCGTCGACGTGCGGCTCGACAAGTTCTTTCGCCTGTTCGACAACCACAAGTACCCGGTGATCGACCCGGCCGCCGACCAGTCCGAGCTGACCCGGCTGGTCGAGGTGGAATCGTCCGAGGCGTTCGTGTTGCACCCCGGCGAGTTCGTGCTGGGCAGCACCTACGAGACGATCACCCTGCCCGACGACCTGGCCGCCCGGGTCGAGGGCAAGTCGAGCCTCGGACGCCTGGGGCTGCTCACCCATGCCACCGCGGGCTTCGTCGACCCGGGTTTCAGCGGCCACGTGACCTTGGAGCTGTCGAACGTCGCCACGCTGCCGATCATGCTGTGGCCGGGCATGAAGATCGGCCAGCTCGCCTTCTTTCAGCTGTCCAGCCCGTCCGAGAACCCGTACGGATCGCCGGTGTACGGGTCGCACTACCAGGGCCAGCGGGGTCCCACGGCGAGCCGGAGCTTCCAGAACTTCTCGCGCACCGACGTGTAGCCGTTGGGTCGAGCCGGTCGAGACCCGTCGTCCCGGCGTCCCGTCACTCTTGGTTGCGTTGGTTGCCGCGGAGCGGGGGTGGACCCCGTCCCGCTCTTGCGAGCCTGATCGGCTAGCGCCGATCAGTTCGCAAACGCCCGACCACGCCCTGACGGGGTCCACCCCCGCTCCGCTTCAACGTTGCGTTGGTCACCCCCGGAGCCCGACCGGTTCAGGTCGGCCGGTTGCCCACCTGCCCCCGGACGTCGTTGCGCGATGAAGGGTTCCTTGCGCGTGGACGGACCGGCGCAACACCACCCCACAACGACGCCGCCGGATGCGGCCCGGCCTGGCACCGCGTCCACACCGCTGCTCCTACCGCAGGGACGCCAGCACCGCCTCGGCGGTGCGCCGTCCCGAGAGCAGTGCGCCCTGAATGGACGCTCCCTCGGCATGATCGCCCGCCACGAACACCCCGCCACCCAGATCGGACGGTGGGCGCTGCAGCCCCGGTGACATCACCGGCAGACTGTGCGGCACCTCGTGCACGCTCAGCAGCCGCCAATCGTCGGTGGGGCTGTCGTAGATCGCGCCGGCGTGGGCGCGCACCTCGGCCTCGGACGGCGTCTCGCCGTCCAACACCGCCGAGCACTGCACCAGGTGCTGCCCGGGTGGCGCATAGCCCGCAGCCACGTTCGATACCACCGCGGTGTTCACCAGCGGACCGCGCGCTTCGGCGTCCACGAACAGCAGCGGCAGCTGCGAAGGGGCCACCGGCGTGCCGAACCACCAGGTGACCAGGCCGCGCATCGGCACCGGCGGCAGCGAGGTCAGCATGCCCAGAGTCGCCGGATCGACCGCCACCACCACGGCCCGAGCCGGCGGCTCGGTTCCGTCCGCGAGGGCCACCCGCACCCCGTCCGGCGTGCGTTTCACCTCGTCGACGCGGGATTCGAGACGGATCTCCAGCCCGTGCGCCAGCAGCCGGGGCAGGGCACGCATGCCGTCCGCCGGAAGCCCCGGTGTAGCGCGTAAAAACCATCCGACCAGCGAGCGGACGAAGGCGGCGGACGTGCCACCCGTGCGATCGGCGAGCACCCCGGCCAGGAACTGATCCGCGACCGCACGCAGCGGGCCGGTGAACCCCGCCCGGTCGAAGGACGCGGCCAGCGTGCGGTCGTCCGCCCGGGTGTCCGAGGCGCGCAGCCACGCCAGGGCCCCGTTCAGTTGCCCCGGGCGCAGGTAGCGTCCGCCGGCCGCCCGCACCGCCAGCAGTGGGTGCCGCACGGGGTCGGCGAGCAGCGTCAGACCCTCGTCATCGCGCACCGCCACGCCGCGCTGGAACTGCCGCACCTGCAGCTCGGCGACCTGCACCGCGTCGCGTAACTCGGCATAGGCCGGGTTCACGAGTTGGAAGCCGCGGTCGAGCAGATAGCCGTCCACCTCGTCGGTATGGACCCGGCCGCCGAGGTGGTCCGACGCCTCGACCACCACCACGGAGCGTCCCGCCGCCGTCAGCACCCGCGCGGCGCGCAGCCCGGCGAGCCCGGCTCCGATCACGATCACATCGGCGTCCATCAGTGCTCCTTGGTGGCAGAGGGCTTCGCGGGGGTGGGAAAGGCGCCCAGCAGGCCCGCCATCGGCACCGACCAGACGTCTTCGCCGGCGACGCCCCACTGGGCGAGCAGGGCGTTCGCGGCCAGCATGCCGGTGCTGGCGGCCCGCTCCATCAACGCCACCGGCAGGTCGCAGCGCACCCAGTCGCCGGCCAGGGTCAGGCTCGGCCAGGGAGTGTGCACGCCGGGACGCTCCGCCCACGGCGCCAGGGCGATCAGGCCGCAGTCGTCCTCGATCAGGAACTCGCTGGTCACGATGGTGGCGGCCGCGGTCTCGGGCCAGGCGCGATGCAGCTCGGCGAGCAGCCGCTGTTCGATGTCACTCGGGTCGTAGAGGGCGTAGCCGTGCAGCTCCACCACCGACCCGCCGGAGGCCGCCGCCCACCGGGCCGCGCCGGCCTCGAACCGGTCGAGCACCGAGATGTTGTCGAGCGGGCCGTACCCGCTGGTGCCCACGAAGGCCGGACGCTCCGCGCTGACCGGGCGGTCGAGCCACAGGCGCAGCACCGCGAACGGGGGAGCGTTGCGGGTGTTCGCAACCCGCTGCGTCCACTGGCCGACGGGGTCGGTGCCGCTCTCGTCTGCGCTGGGGTCGGCATTGTCGTCGCTACCACTGCCCAGGCCCGCGATCAGGCGGCGGGCCGGGGCAGGATCGGTGGCCAGCACGACGCCGTCCGCGGCCAACTCGGCGCCGTCCACGATCACGACGGACCTCGGGGGGTCGAGCCCCTCGACCCGGACGCCGGTGCGCACGTCCACCCCGAGCCCGGCAAGGTGGCGACCCAGCGGCGCCCAGAGCGCGGTGTCGTAGTCGTCGTCGGGCACGTCGAACAGCAGGCCCTCGGCCGAGCCGAGGAAGTACGTGTGGAACATGGCCACCAACTCGCCGGCCGAGAACTCGCGCGGGTCGGCGAAGAAGCTGCGGGCGAACACCTCCAGTGCCAGGTCGCGCGCCGCCGCCGGAAACCGCAGCCGGTCGAGAAAACCGGCCGCCGACTCGCCGTCATAGTGCGCGTACGATCCCGGAAACCGCACCCGCAGCAGTTCCAGGGCGCTGGAGACGTCGACCCTGGTGAGATCGCGCAGCCGGAAGGTGGGGCTGGCCAGCACGAACCCGATGATGCTCCACGGCGGCGTGCGCGGCAGCGACGTGAACGAGTCGGTCACCCCGTCCGGCCGGGTGAGCGGGTAATCGTTGATCGGCACCAGCCGGTCCAGGGACGGATCGGCGCGGCGCAGCAGCCCGCGCAGGTTGTAGTACTGCCGAAAGAACGCATGAAAGCCGCGGCTCATGGTGCGCCCCTCGGGCAGGGGCCAGGCGCGCACCCGTCCGCCGAGTTGCTGATGTGCCTCCAGCAACGTCACGCGGACGCCGCGCTCGGCCAGCACCGTGGCCGCGGCCAGCCCGGCGATGCCGCCGCCGACCACCACCACGTGCCGGGGTTGCGTGAGCCGTGCTGCGCCGCCCTGCCCCGGGTGCCGGACGGCGTGCCGGTCGCGTCCGGGCAGCCGGCGGGCGGGCTTCACCGCCGACCCCTTCGGTTGCGCCGGGAGCCATTGCGGGTCGGGGCGGGTTCGTCCAGTGGCCTGGTCGCCCGAATCACGTGCAGAATGCCGCGCTGCCAACCGGTGACGGTGCGGCTCTCGACATCGACGAAACCCGCCCCGCCGAGCCGGGCGGCGAACCGCGGCACGGTGTCGAAATCGAGCACGCTGCGCTCCAGGTAGCGGTAGAGGCCGTGGTTGCCGCCGGTCACCGTGGCCAACGGCAGGATCACCGCCTCGCAGATCGCGCGCCAGATTCTCCCCGCCCGCGCGTCGCCGGCCACCGAGTACTCCACCACCACCAGCGCACCACCGGGACGCAACGCCGCCCATGCGTCGGCGAGTGCCGCGTCGCGGTCGGCTTCGGGCACGTTGCGAAACAGGTAGGCGGCCAGCATGCCGTCGACGGGTTCGGCGAGCAGGTCGTCCAGTGCGCCGGCCCGGCCCTGGGTGAACGACACCCCGGGCGGCCAGGTCTTGCCCCGGGCCTGCGCCAACATGCCCGCGGACGCGTCCACGCCCCGAATCTCGACCCCATCGCCGAACACGCTCAGCAGCGCCTTCGTGGACGCCCCCGAGCCGCAGCCCAGATCGAGCAATCTGCGAGGGGCCGGCACACGGTCGGCCAGCGCGGCGGCGGCCGCGCGCAGGTGCTGGTGGTACCCGGGGTTCAGGCCGACCAGCAGGTCGTACCGGGGCGCTCCGGCGTCGAACTCACGCGTGACGTCGGCGCTCGCGGGGGTGATGGGCGTCTCGCGCGGCGGGTCGTCCGGACGGGCGACCGGCGTGCCCTCGGGGGTTCGGGGGGCCCGGTCGGGCGTGACGTCCGCGGTGCGGGGGGTGACTTCGACGCTCATTGGGTCTCCTTGCGGGTCAGCCGGTGCCAGACCAGCAGGGTCAGTGTGACCATGGCGAAGCCGAACCCGAAGTCCTCGATGGGAATGTCGAACGGAAATCGGATGCCGCTGTGCTGGTCGGGGTAGTAGATCACGATCGGGTCCGACAGCTTGGTCAGCCAGCCGTCCACCCAGATCTGAAAGAAGAACACCAGCGCCATCGCGAGCCAGTACTGCGCGGTGCGTAGCATGCCGGTGCGCAGCCAGAAGAACTCCAGGGCCAGCACGCCGAGCACCGCGACGATCGTGAACAGCGTGTATTCACCCATCGTCGCCGCCTCGGACGCCGTCGCGTCGTTGCTGCAGCCGGCGCAGCACGGTGCCGACGGCCTCATAGGTGAGCAGGCCGCAGATCGGGATCACGATGAAGAAGACCAGCTCTTCCAGGGGCATCACGCCGAAGTGGACGCCGCTGATGTAGGCCGGGTTGTAGGTCCAGTGCAGCCGTACGATGCCCACCACGTCCCAGATCGAGAAGATGATCACGGTGGGCAGCAGCGCCAGCAGCATCAACCGCCAGCGCGCGTACACCCGGGCGCCGAGCACCAGTTCCAGAGGCAGGGTGAGCAGCAGGCAGGCGGCCATCAGCAGCAGGTACTGATAGTGATCCATGCCCACCCCCGTTCAAGGTTTGTCCAACCCTAGCGGGCGCGCGCGAGGGTCCGCCGGACCCCTGAACCAACGGACCCGTTCGACCGGTCGCAGGACTCAGTCCAGCACACTGCGCACGGATGCCTGCGGCAGGTCGCCGAACGCGTCCGAGACGCCCTTGTAGGTGACTGCGCCACCGACCGTGTTCAACCCCAGCGCCAGCGCCGGCGACGCATCGCACGCCTGCCGCCAACCCTTGTCGGCGAGCTGCACCGCGTAGGGGAGCGTGGCGTTGGTGAGCCCCCAGGTGGAGGTGTTCGGCACCGCGCCGGGCATGTTGGCCACGCAGTAGAAGATCGACTCGTGCACGGTGAACGTCGGGTCGTCGTGCGTGGTGGGACGCGAGTCCTCGAAGCAGCCGCCCTGGTCGATCGCGACGTCGACCAGCACCGAGCCGGGCTTCATCGCGGCCACCATGTCGTTGGTGACCAACTTGGGCGCCTTGGCGCCCGGAATCAGCACGGTGCCGATCACCAGGTCGGCGGCCAGCACCTGCTCGCGCACGCTCAGCGCGGTCGACACGATGCCCTGAATGCGGTTGTCGTAGCGCCAGAAGGTCATCCGCAGCTTCTCGAGGTCGGTGTCGAGAATCGTCACGTTGGCACCCATGCCCAGGGCGATGTTGGCCGCGTTCTGGCCGGCCACGCCGCCACCCAGCACCACCACCTTGGCGTTCGGTACGCCGCCGACCGCGCCCATCAGCACCCCGCGTCCGCCCTGCGCCTTCATCATCGAATGTGCGCCCACCTGGGGCGCGAGACAACCCGCCACCTCAGACATCGGGTACAGCAGCGGCAGCATGCCGTTGGGCAACTGCACCGTTTCGTATGCCAGCGCGGTGGTGCCCGAGGTGAGCAGGTGCTCGGTCAGCGGACGGTCCGCGGCCAGGTGCAGGTAGGTGAACAGCAGCAGGTCGTCGCGCAGGTAGCCGTACTCGGACTCGATCGGCTCCTTGACCTTCATCACCATCTCACCCGCGGCCCAGGTGGCGTCGGCGTCGGGCAGGATCGTCGCACCCTGCGCGGCGAACTCCTCATCGCTGATGGACGACCCCATACCGGCCCCGGACTGCACGAGCACCTCGTGCCCGCGGCGGACCAGTTCGTTCACACCCACCGGGGTGATCGCCACCCGGTATTCACGATTCTTCACTTCGCTGGGGACCGCGATTTTCATGGCACTCCTTCGGGCTGGCGGTGGCGCAGAGTCTAGTGGTCGCACTCCCGGCGCGGGCACGATCGGGCTCTCAACAGACGTTGGTCAGAGAATCGCACGCCAGCGACAGGGACACGCCCGCAGGTCGGCGGGTCGCCGCACAGGGCGTGCGGTTTTCTGACGGCGTCCGCAGGAGCGGGCCGGCCGCGCCAGCCTCCGCGGGGCGGCACTGGAGCGACCTGGCCGCCGGCACGCTGGCGCGCCAGTTTCCGGCCGACGTCGAGCCGGGTGACCTCGCCGGCCTGCTTGCTGCCGTGGAGTCGATCCAGTCGCAGACCGGCGACCGGAATCAGCGTTTCGCTAGGCTGAAAGCGTGGATGTGATGTCCTGGCTGCTCGACGGCGAGCCGGCGGTGCAACGTGCGGTACGCACCCGGCTTCTCGGTGAGCCGATGGATTCTCCGCAATGCCGAGTGCTGTCCAGCCGGCTGATGACGGAGGGCACGATCCCGGCGATTCTCAACTCCCAGGACCCCGACGGTCATTGGGGAGGGCGCGATCGGTTCTATACGGCGAAGTACTCCGGGACGGTGTGGAACCTGATCATCCTGGCCGAACTGGGAGCCGACGGCCGCGACGACCGCGTCCGCCGCGCGGTTGCCGCAATCCTCAACGACGGCCAGCATCGGGCGTCCGGTGGGTTCAGCACCACGCGGGCCAAGCGCGAGGACGGCGGCCTGGCTTCGATGGTGATCCCTTGCCTGACGGGCAACATGGTGTTCGCCCTGATCAGGCTGGGCTACGGCGACGACCCGCGGGTGCAGCAAGCAGTCGATTGGATCACCACCTACCAGCGTTTCGACGACGCAGAGGGCACCGCCCCAACGGGGTGGCCCTACGACCGCCTGGAAATGTGCTGGGGTCGGCACACGTGCTCGATGGGCATCGTGAAGGCCCTGAAGGGCCTGGCGGAGCTGGGGTTCGGGCATTCTGCCGCGGTGGATCGAATCCTCGGCGAGGGCGCGGAGTGGTTGCTGAAGCATCACGTGCACAAGCGCAGTCACGACCTGTCCAGGGACTCAAAGCCCGGTTGGCGGCGCTTTGGCTTTCCGCGGATGTACCAGACCGATGTGCTGGAGATCCTGCTGCTACTGACTCGGCTGGGTTTCAGCGATCCCCGGATGGACGATGCCTTCGAGCTGCTGGAGAGCCGGCGCGACAAGAGCGGCCGCTGGATCCTGCAGGAGTCGTTCAACCCCAAGTTCTCCGCGCCCATAGAGGTCGTCGGGGAGCCGAGTCGTTGGGTGACCATCAGCGCCCTCGAGGTGCTCGCGCGACAAAGTGCGCTCGCCGTCGCACCTTAGCCCGGATCCGGGCTTAGCTTAGGCTGCCCCCCATGATGAGCTGGAGCGACCTGGCCGCCGGCACGCTGGCGCGCCAGTTTCCGGCCGAGGTCGAGCCGGGCGACGTGGCCGGCCTGCTTGCTGCGGTGGGGCCGATCCAGTCGCAGACGGCCCGCTCGGTGTTCATCGGGATGGCCGCCCGGTTACCGGGGGTGACCCGTGCGCAGCTGAGCGCCGCCTACGAGTCGTCCGCCATCGTGCGCGGCAGCACCCTGCGTGGCACGGTGCACACCAGCTCCGCGGCGCTGCACCCGCTGCTGGAGGTGGCCACCAGGCTGGGGCAGCGGGCGCTGTGGTCGCGCACGCTCAAGCCGTCCGAGACGACCCTGGAGCAGATCTGGGCGTCGATCGAGGACTTCGCCCGCAACGGCTGGCGCACACCGGCCGAGCTCGCCGAGCACCTGCTGGGCTGGCTCGCCGCGCACGATCCGGCAGCGGCGCCGGCGTTCGCGGGTACGTCCGGACGTTACTTCGCCTTCGGGCACGGCGGGCTGCTGCGGCGTCCGGTGCAGGGGGACTGGTCGGGTCAGGGAGCCCCCGAATACCGAACGGCTGCCGCGGTGCTCGGCGACGACAACCGGCGCACCGCTGCGCTTGCCGCCCCGGACGAGGCCCTCGACGCCCTGTTCCGGCACCAACTCGCCGCCGCCGGGCCGTTGAGCCGGCACGACCTGGCCTGGTGGTCGGGACTGGGGCTGACCCGGGTCGACGCCGCCCTGGCCAGGCTCGACCTGAGCGCCGAGCCCGGCCCCGACGGGCGGCTCTACCACGACCTCCCGGACGCTCCGCCGCCGGCGAGACTGGCCGGCGTCCATCTGCTGCCCGAGTTCGACGCGCTGTTCTGCGCCTTCGACCCGGCCGGACGGCGACGCTTCGTCGACCCCGCCCACTACCAGGTGCTGTGGAAGCAGCAGAACGGCATGCTGCTGGCGCCGGTGCTGCTGGACGAGCGCCTGCGCGGCCACTGGCGCATGCAGGGCAGCGGGCGCACGCGCTCCGTTGAGGTGACCCTCTTCGCGGGCACCCGCGACCTGGAGGACCACGAGCTGGTGGCACCGCTGGTGGCGCTGGAACTGGCGCTCGGCGTGAGCGTGGCGGAGGTCCGCCTCAACCACGAGGTGTGACTTGCCCGGTGTGACCCACGCAGCCACCCGGCCGAGCGCCCGGCGGTGACCGCATGGACGTCCCGGGCAACCCGGCCGAGCTACGATCTGCAGGTGGCGAAGGAGTTGCCGAGGGGTTGTGGAGTGGGTCGCCCTTCGCGCGCGGTTTTTCCTGATCTGTGGATTTCCTCCGCGCGCCGGATCGGTTGCCGCTGACTCGTTGCTTAAGCTCCCCGCAATGGCGCGCCGCGTCCGACCCCTAGGAGAGCCACCGTGAGCTCAAGCAACGAGCCCCCCTATCCCGACGACCCCGAGCGGCACCTCCCGCCGCATCACAACCCGCTGCCCGAACTGACCGACGTCGACGGTCCGACCAAGCACATCGCGCAGGCCGAGTTCGAGCGCGTGCACCAGTCCGAGGATTTCGCACAGTTGCGCACAACCTTTCGCCGGTTCGCGTTTCCGATGACCGCCGTCTTCGTGTTCTGGTACTTCCTCTATGTGCTGCTGTCCACGTATGCGCACGGCTTCATGACGATGCCGTTCATCGGCTACATCAACGTGGGCATGGCGATGGGCCTGGCCCAGTTCGCCACCACCTTCTTGATCACCTGGCTGTATGTGCGGCACGCCAACCGCCATCTCGACCCGCTCGCGGCGCAACTTCGCGACGACCTGGAGGGCGGTGCTTCCCATGCAGCTGGGTAACCCGATCCTGAACATGGCCATCTTCGGCGTGTTCGTGCTGATCACGCTGTTCATCGTGGTGCGAGTCGCCACTCGCAGCGGCAAATCGGCCACCGACTTCTACGCCGGCGGACGGTCCTTCGACGGACGCCAGAACGGCATTGCGATCGCCGGCGACTACCTGTCGGCGGCTTCCTTCCTGGGCATCGCCGGCGCGGTCGCCGTGTACGGCTACGACGGCCTGCTGTACTCGATCGGCTTTCTCGTTGCCTGGCTGGTTGCGCTGCTGCTGGTCGCCGAACCGCTGCGCAACACCGGCAAGTACACGATGGCGGACGTGCTGAGCTTTCGCATGCAGCAGCGTCCGGTTCGCACCGCGGCGGCCACCTCGACGCTGGCGGTGTCCTTCTTCTACCTGCTCGCCCAGATGGCCGGCGCCGGCGGTCTGGTGGCGCTGCTGATGGGCATCACCGACCGAACCCAGCAGGGCTTCGTGATCGCCCTGGTCGGCGTGCTGATGATCGTCTACGTGCTGGTCGGCGGCATGAAGGGCACGACCTGGGTGCAGATCATCAAAGCGGTGCTGCTGATTCTGGTGCCGGCCTGATCTGTGTGATGGTGATGTTCCACTTCGGCTTCAACCTGTCGGCGCTGCTCGGCGAGGCGGTCAAAACCAGCCCGGACGGCGTCCGGATCATGCAGCCGATGCTGCAGTACGGCAAGGACCCGCTGAGCTTCGTGTCGCTCTCGGTCGCGCTGATCTTCGGTGCCGCCGGCCTGCCGCACGTGCTGATGCGCTTCTACACCGTGCCGACCGCCAAGGAGGCGCGTAGGTCGGTGTCGTGGGCGATCGGGTTGATCGGCGCCTTCTACCTGTTCACCCTGATTCTCGGCTACGGCGCCGCGGTCTTCGTGGGCAAGGAGGCCATTCTGGCCGCTCCCGGCGGCGTGAACTCGGCTGCGCCGGCGCTCGCTTTTCACCTGGGCGGCGAGATTCTGCTCGGCGTCATCGCGGGCGTCGCGTTCGCGACGATTCTGGCGGTGGTGGCCGGGCTGACCATCACGGCGGCGGCGTCCTTCGCGCACGACATCTACAACTCCGTGCTGAAGGACGGTAAGGCCTCCCCCGAGAAAGAGGTGCGGGTGGCGCGTACCACCGCGGTGGTGATCGGGGTGATCTCGATCATCGGCGGCATCGCGGCGAACGGCCAGAACATCGCGTTCCTGGTGTCGCTGGCGTTCGCGATCGCGGCCAGCGCCAACCTGCCGTCCATTCTGTATTCGCTGTACTGGAAGCGGTTCAACACCCGCGGCTCGGTGTGGTCGATCTACGGCGGCCTGGTCTCGGCCGTGGGCCTGATCGCCTTCTCACCGGTGGTGTCGGGCCTGAAGACGTCCATGTTCCCCGCGGTGAACTTCGCGTGGTTCCCGCTCACCAACCCGGCGCTCATCTCGGTGCCGCTCGGCTTCTTTCTGGGCTGGCTGGGCACGGTCACCAGCTCGGAGTTCGACGCCGCCAAGCAGGCCGAGATGGAGGTGCGCTCGCTGACCGGTGCGGGTGCCGAGAAGGCGATCACGCACTGAGCCGCCCCTGTTGGCGCGCCCTCCACGTTGGCGCTCGCCCAACTATTTGGGGCTCGTGGAACTCAGCGAGCGCCAAATAGTTGGGCGAGCAGTAGGTGTGGACGGCGTGGTGCGCGTCACCCGAGCGGTGTCGGCCGGCACACACACCAGTGCGCGACGCCCGGCCCGCCGACCCCTCCCCCCGAATGGGCCGGCCCTGCCGGTGCGTCGCGCACCTTGTGTTCCCCCCGTAGTCGCAACGCCGATTCGTTCCCCCAGCACCCTCGTGATCAGCGACTTCAACGACTAGGAGCAGGGCACACCCGTCCTGATACAAGCGATTCTGGCGTGGTGCGATGCCGCCCGACGCGCCGGTCGATCCCCGTCCGCCGTCGACGAGACCCACCCCTGCTGGACGAGCTCGTCGAGACCTTGATCTCGACGAACCTCGATCAGCGGCGCGGGCTCGATGAACCGATCAGACGCGCACCCACACCGTGGTGTCGGTCGGCAACGTGCCCTCGAGCAGGTCGCCGGAGGCCAGCAGCACCTCACCTGCGGGCAGCGCGATCGGATCGGAGCCGAAGTTCGTCCAGCTCTGCAGGCTCGGTGCACCGTCGACGCCCGCACGCTCGTACGCCAGCACGCTCGCGGGCGCCTCGAGCCATTCGAGCACCCCGTCACCCAGTTGCGGCAGCTGGTGCCGCAACTTCAGCGCGGCCCGGTACAGCTCGAGCGTGGATCCCGCCCGGCCGTCCTGCACGTCGGCGGCCAGCTCGGCCCACTCGTCCGGCTGCGGCAGCCACGGCTCGGCGCCGCCCTCGGGCGAGAACCCGAAGGAGTGGCCGTCGCTGGTCCAGGGCAACGGCACCCGGCAGCCGTCGCGGCCCTTGTCGGTGTGTCCGGACATGGTCCAGACGGGGTCCTGCAGCGCCTCGGCCGGAATGTCCTCGGCCTCGGGCAGGCCCAGCTCTTCGCCCTCGTACACGTACGAGCTGCCCGGCAGCCCGAACATCAGCAGCGCGGCGGCGCGGGCGCGGCGGCGTCCGAGGTCGAAGTCGGCGGGCAGGTGCTGCAGGTGCACCAGGTTACGGGCCATCGGCTCCAGCGCCTCCTGCTCGCGGGCGTAGCGGGACACCGGCCGGCTGACGTCGTGGTTGCCGAGCACCCAGGTGGGCGGTGCGCCGACGGCTGCGTGCGAGGCGATCGTGGAGTCGATCACCGCGCGCAGCTTGGCCGGCAACCAGGGCGCCATCAAAAAGTCGAAGTTGAACGCCGTGTGCAGTTCGTCCGCGCGAAGGTAGGCAGCCAGGCGGTGCGCCCGGCCGACCCAGATCTCGCCGCAGTACGCCCGGGACGGGGTGTACTCGTCGGCGATCCGGCGCCATTCGCGAAAGATGTTGTGCACCGACGGCTGATCCCAGTGCGGATGGTCGTGTTCGGCGTCGGCTTCGAGCGGGAACTCCAGGCCGTTGAGGTCGGGCAGCGCCCAGTCCTTCTCCAGCCCGTGCGCGACGTCGATGCGGAAGCCGTCGATGCCCCGGTCGAACCAGAACCGCAGGGTCTGCTCGAACTCGGCCTTGACGGCGGCGTTGCGCCAGTTCACGTCCGGCTGCTCGGGGGTGAACAGGTGCAGGTACCACTGACCGTCCGCGACCCGGGTCCAGGCGGGCCCGCCGAACGTGCTCTGCCAGTCGTTGGGGGGCTGCTCGCCCTGGGCGCCACGACCCTCGCGAAAGATGAACAGGTCCCGATCGGACGAGCCGCGCCCGCCGGCCAGCGCCTGCTGGAACAGCACGTGCTGGTCGCTGGTGTGGTTCGGCACGATGTCGATGATCACCTTGATGCCGAGCGCATGCGCCTCGGCCACCATCGCGTCCGCCTCGGCCAGGGTGCCGAACACCGGCTCGATGTCGCGGTAGTCGCTGACGTCGTAGCCGGCGTCCTTCATCGGCGAGGGGTACCAGGGGCTGATCCAGATCGCGTCGATGCCGAGCGCCGCCAGGTAGGGCAGCTTGCTGCGGATGCCCGCCACATCGCCCACCCCGTCACCGTCGGCGTCGGCGAAGCTGCGCGGATAGATCTGGTAGACCACCGCGTGCCGCCACCAGTCGTTGCCTGCGTTGCGCCCGTCCATCGAACTCCTTTACCGGTATAGTCTGTACCGGTAAAGATAGTCTGTTCCCACGCTCTCCACAAGTCCGAAGGAGGACGCATGTCGCGGCCAACGCTGCAGTCGATCGCCGACCGGGTCGGGGTCAGCCGCATGACGGTCTCGAACGCGTTCTCGCGCCCCGACCAGCTGTCGTCCGACCTGCGCGACCGCATTCTGGCCGTCGCCGCAGAGGTGGGCTATCGCGGTCCTGATCCGTCGGCTCGCTCGCTGGCCACCGGCACGTCCGGCACGATCGGCGTGCTCTGGACGCAGTCGCTGCGGCTGGCGCTGTCCGACCCGGTGACCGCCGGCTTCCTGGGCGCGCTCGCCGACGAGCTGCGCGCGCAGGGCCCGGCGCTGACGCTGCTGCCGCCCAACGTGCCCGCCCACGACGTGGCGATGGACGCCGCCGTCGCCTACTCGTCGCCGCCGCACTCCGAGGCCCTGCAGTGGCTGCGCGGTCGCGGGGTGCCCATGGTGGGCGTCGACATGCCATGGCCGGACGGGCCCCGGGTCTCGATCGACGACCGGGGCGGGGCGCGGGCGGCCGCCGAACTGCTGATCACGCTCGGGCATCGCCGGGTCCTGCTGCTCGCCCAGGCCGGCGACCGGCTACAGGTCGACCTGCCGCTGGACGAGCGGGTCGCGGGTTGGCTGACCGGGTTGGGTGCGGTGAAGCCCGTGGTGGGGTTCGTCCAGGCGTTCGGCGACAATCGCGCGACCATCGCCGACCTGCTGCGCCGGTGGCACCCACCGCCGTGCTCTGCGTGACGGATCTGGTGGCGGCCCAGACTTTCGCGGCGGCGTCCGAGCTGGGGCTGGACGTACCGTCGCAGCTCTCGGTGATCGGCTTCGACGATCATCCGGTGGCCGCCGGGCTCGGGCTCACCACGGTGCGCCAGGACGTGGACGCCAAGGGCCGCGCGGCCGCGCACCTGGTGCGGCAACTGCTGGCCGGAACCGCTGCGAGCGACGGGGGTGGTCCACGCAAGCCAGCCGGTGCGGCGGAGCTTGCAGATGTGCTGCTGCCGGTCGATCTGGTGATACGCCAGAGCACGGGTCCCGCGCCGGAGGGCGATCGCGCTCGCTAGCATCGACGCATGAGCGAACGGGCGTCGAGCTCGGCCCACCCCGGGCCGGCCCGCACCCGGCGAGGACGTGTCGGATGGCTGGTCTGCGGCCTGGTGCTCGCGCTGGCGCTCGGCGGCGGCTTCGTCGCCTGGCGCGCCGTCACCGACCAGACCGCTCCGGCCAGGGCTGCCGCCGATCGGGCAGCCGTCGCGCTGCTGCAGCGCTCGCTCACCGACGGTGCGTTCGGCGCCACCGCGGGGCCGTCCGACGTCGAGGATCTGACCGCCACCCTGCGCGGCATGGGCACGCTGCGTCCGGTGATCACGGTCGAGGACGTGCAGTTGAGCGAACAGCAGCAGCGCGGCACTGCCCGCTGGCGCGCCGTCTGGACGATCCATGAGGGCAAACCGGCGTGGGTGCAAGACGGCTACGTGCAACTCGCTCGAGGCGCCGACGGCTGGACGGCGGTGTGGAACCGCGACCTGATCGCGTCCGGACTCGAGAACGGCGACCGGCTGCGGGCCGTCCGGCTGGCACCGGTGCGGGGCGAGATCATCGGCGCCGACGACGCGCGGCTGGTCTGGAACCAGGACGCCAAGCGAATCGGGCTCGACAAGACCCTGGTGGCCGCCGATCAGCAGCAAACCTCCGCCACGGCACTCGCGAAGGCAGTGGGCATCGACCCCGAGACCTACGCGGCCAAGGTCGCCGGCTACGGGCCCAAGGCGTTCGTCGAGGCGGCGGTGGTGCGCGCCGTCGGCAATGACGAGTGGACGGCGTTGGCGAAGGCCCGCGCGGTCCCGGGCGTGCGGGTGCTCGACGCGGTGCGTCCGCTGGCCATTTCACGCACGTTCGCCCGAAGCCTGCTGGGCAGTGTGGGCGAAGCCACCGGCGACATCATCAACGCCTCGGGCGGCGGCATTCGCGAGGGCGATCTGGTCGGCCTGGGCGGGCTGCAGAAGGCCCGCAACGCCGAGCTGATGGGGGTGACCGGCTTCGTCGTACAGGCGTATCCGGACGAGCATTCCGAACTGGCGCGTGAGCTCGTCCGGGTGGCCGCAGTGCCGGGCAGCGCGCTGCGGATCACGCTGGACGAGCAGGCCCAGCACCGGGCCGAGGCGTTGATCGGATCGTCTGGACGGCGCGCGATCGTCGCCGTGCGACCATCGGACGGTGCCGTGCTGGCGTTGGCCAGCTCGCCCGGTACCAGCACCGCGACCAGCCAGCGCATCTACCCCGCCACCTTCGCACCGGTTACCGAGTTGGCCCGCACTCGTCCGGACGGGCTGGCGGCCGCTGTCGCTGCTCTCGGACTGACCGGTGATGCCGACATCGGGGTGCCGGTGTTCCTCTGCGACACCGCCGGCGGTTCGTTGCGGCTCTCACCGTTCGCCCTGGCCAGCGCCGTGGCGTCCGTGGGGCGGGGGGCCAGTAGGCAACCCAACCTGTTCACCGAGGTGGAACACCCGGAGTTGGCCGACGGCATCACCGCCGCGGAGGTGAAGGCGGTGCGGGCGACGATGCGAGCAGCGGTGCAGCGAGGACCGCTGAAGGCCCTGGACGACCTGCCGGGCGCCAAGGTGCTGGCCGCGGGTGACGGAAGGTTGTGGACGGTGGTGCTGCACGGCGATCTGGCGGTCGCGGTCTACGACCCTGATGGTCGCAACTCGGTCTCTGTGCTGGAACGCTATCTGCGCGCGGGGGACTGAGCTGGGTGGGTAGCCGCGCCGTCTGTTCCGTCGGCTTCTGGTCGGGATCGGGCGCCACGCGCCACTTTGTTGTTGATTTGGTTGAGCCGGCTGCGAGCCCGAAGCGGTTTCGCCACTTTATGGTTGGTATGGATACCCGGCGGGGGTATTGGTATCAACCATAAAGTGGCGGTCGCCGCGTGCCGGGTCGCCCATCGGGTGTCAGGGCCGGTGATAATAACCAGAACCCCGCGATAGGGGGAGATCCCGGCGTTCGCCGGGATGACCACAGGGCTTGCCCCGTGGGTCTCGACCGGCGAGATCCCGGCCCTCGGAGCGATGACCACCAGGGTTCCCTCGTCATCCCGGGCTTGCCCCGGGATCTCGGCCAGCGGCGTGGGTCTCGACCGGCGAGATCCCGGCCCTCGGAGCGATGACCACCAGGGTTCCCTCGTCATCCCGGGCTTGCCCCGGGATCTCGGCCAGCGGCGTGGGTCTCGACGGGGAGATCCCGGCGTTCGCCGGGATGACGGGTGTCGTGGATTGGGTCTGCTTGTGGCCGCACCCGGGTCGTCATCCCGGGCTTGCCCCGGGATCTCGGCCGGCGAGATCCCGGCACTCGGAGCAATGCTCAGGCGGCGCCCGGCTGCTGGCACAACCGGTCGACGTGCGTTCATGGGGCCCTGCGCACCGCGATCTAGACTGGCCGCATGCGCCGCCTCGGACTTCTTGCCGCCGTCTTGTTGCTGGGCGCTTGTGCTACTCCGGCGCCCAGCGGCACCCCTTCCGGAACCCCCACTCCGGGCTCGCCCGCGAGCCGGTTTCAGACCACCTCGCCGCTACCGACGAACGCGGTGCCGTCCGGATCGCCGGTCGCGCTGTCCGAGACACGGCTCGCCGCGATCCGCGCCAGTCTGGTCGCGCGTGGCGTCGATGTCACGCAGCTTCAGGTGGTCAGCGCCGAGAGCGTCACCTTCAACGACGGCTCCTTGGGGTGCCCCTCGCCCGGCGTCCAGTACACGCAGGCACAGGTGAACGGCATGCGGGTGATCGTCGAAGCGGCCGGACGCACCTACGACTACCGATTCGGCACCAGCGACCGGCCGCATCTGTGTCAGAACCCCTCCCCGAAGTCGGCCTCGACCACGCGCTGACGCCTGTAGCACCCGCGTAACACCCTCAGACGAGCCGACGCCCCCGGGCGAACCCGGGGGCGTCGGACAGTGTCAGCGATCAGGGCTTGTTGAGCAACAGAGCCTCGTTCTCACCGGACTTGTTGTCCAGTACGACCACCATCGTGCCCAGCGGCTTCTGGGCGTTGACCTGAGCCGAGTTCACCGTCAGTTGCACGGTCGCGCTGCGGTTCACCCGGACGTCAGCGGAATGCCCGTTGCTGATCGCCGGGTTGAACGGGTCGTAGTTCGCCTTGTTGTAGAACTCGTCCGACAACGACGAATCGATCACCGAATAGCTGGCCACCGTGTAGTCGAACGCACCCGACTCGGCGCTGAGGCCCAACTGGCTGGCGTAGACCGGCAGCAGAATGGTGCTGCTGTCGGTCGGCGACTGGGCCAGGAAGCCGGACGCGTACGTGGCGTTGTCCGCCACGCTGTAGAGGAACACCTCGGTCTCGCCGTCCGGGCTTTGCGCACGTACCAGGCCGGAGTCGGCGCTGAACAGCACGAAGTCCACCTGCTCGTCGCCGTTCAGGTCGATGCTGACGTCGAACTCGAGCGTCGCCGCGTTCGACCAGCGGGTCCAGTTGTTCACCGCGAACACCAAGAACTGATCGCCATCGTCCGTGTCGAACGACTGCACGCCGGCTGCCCGCAGGTCGAACCCGGTGCCCTTCCGGACGTCCTTGCGGTCGTAGAGGCCCCAGGTGTAGAAGTCCGTCGTGGCCGTCAGCGCACCCTTGGTGTTGGTCAGCTTGACGTCCGCGAACCGGGTCGCCGGGGGCGGCGTCGTGCTCGGTCCGTCCGTCGGCTTGGTGGACGGGGTGGTGCTGGCCGTCGCCGACGGAGCGGCCGACGGGGACGTGGTCACGCCCTCTACGGTCTTCTCGCCGGTCACGATCGCCGTGGACTTGACCGACTTCTGGCTCGCCGTCACCTTCGCCTGGGCGCGCGGCACCAACAGGTACGGAACCCGCAGCGTGCCCTTGCCGTCGGTGGCGATCTTGACGTTGCCGGAGACCTCGTAGAAGCCGAACTGGTCCTCAGGATCGGCGATAGAGCTGCCGACCGACGAGCCCTTGGCCTTCAGGGTCACCTTGACGGTGGCGCTGCTGTTGGCCTTGACCACCACGACCCGCCTGCTGAAGGTGACCGTTGCCGGACGGCTCTGGCCGGTCTTCTCGTTGCTGAGCACGAAGATCGCCTTCTTGCTGCCCTTGTTGACCAGGGTCAGCTTCTTGACGCCCGTGTAGGTGCCGCTGGGCTCGCTGAAGCCGTAGCTGAGCGTGCCCTCGGTGATCGTGCCGGCCTTCGTCCGGTACGAGTCGCCATAGGCGAAGACAGAGGTGTTCACGACCTGCAAGGTGTCGACCAGCCCGCCGCCCAGGGTCAGCCGGTAGCCCGTCACCTTGTTCGCATCGGCCGTGGTGACCAGCGCGGTGCTGATCTGCTGCGCGTTCCACTTCTTGTGCGCCTGACGGGCAAGTGCCGCCACGCCGGCCACGTGCGGAGCCGCCATCGAGGTGCCCGACATTACCTCGGCTCCCGTTCCGGTGCCGACGGCGACAGAGCTGATGCTCACGCCCGGTGCCGACACTGACGGCTTCAAGCCGCTGTCACCGTTGCGCGGGCCGCCGGAGCTGAAGGAGGCGTACCCCTTGAAGCCGGGGTTCGTCAGCGTTGCGGCGGCCAGCGTCAGAGCCTTGCCGTCAGCGGCCTGGAGTGCCGCGCCGTCGGACTGACGCACGCCGAGGAAGGGAATGGTCACCGAGTAATCCTCCGCCGGAAGCTCCAGGGGCGGGTCCTCGGCGGGAATGTTGGTGATCTGGCCTTCGTAAGGCGGGTAGCTGTCATCGCTGTTCACCATGATCACGGCGGCAGCCCCGGCCTGCTGACCGGCGGCGGCCTTGCGGACCCGTGCACAGGTTCCTCGCTGTGCCACGCCGACCTGTCCCGAGCCTGCGCTTATCCCGTTCGCGGTGTAGTCGTCGGGCACACAGCCGAGCGCTTCGTTGCGGCCGGTGGCCGAATCGTCCTTGAGATACACAATCGGGTGTGAGCCGGTCGGCAGCGCGGCGCCGTTGGCGTTGATGGCGTCCATCGTCTTGCCGTCGAAGGTCAACTTCGCGCCGGCGAAGCTCTTGGTCGAGTCGACGGCCGCCACGCTGATCACACCGCGTCCGGTGGCCGGCGAACCGGTGAGGTAGGGGTTGGGGCCGCTGTTGCCGGCGGAGGCCACGACCACCACGCCGGCGGCCGTCGCGTTCTGAGCGGCGATCGAGTCGGCGTCGCCCACGGTGCCGTACGAGGAACCCAGCGACATGTTGATCACGTTCATGTTGTGCTTGACGGCCCAGTCGATGGCCTCGGTGACCACGTCGGTGGAACCTTCACAGCCGAACACCTTGAGCGCGTACAGGTCCACCTTGGGTGCGACACCGGGGCCGACCTTGAAGGTCTTGGACGCGGTGGTGCTGTTGTACGGACCGGCAAAGGTGCTGCCGTCCTCGTTGACGCCGCTGCCACCCGCGGTTCCTGCAACGTGGCTGCCGTGGCCTTGGCAGTCGAGGGGATTGGCGTCCGGATGCGGCACCGGCTGGTACGGAAAGTCGCCTTCCGGGTCGGCGTTGGGGTCGGCGTTGTAGTCGTCGCCGACGAAGTCATGGCCGCCCTTGACCCGCGGGGCGTTCGGACCGAACCATTCTGGGTCTGCCTCCTTGGCGGCGTTCTGCTGGGCGTCTTCGAACGCCTCGACCGTGCCTTTACCACCGAAGCCGGCGTGGGTGTAGTCGATGCCGGTGTCGATGATCGCCACCTTGACGCCCTCACCCAGGTACTTGGTGTTCTGCCACACCTTCGGCACCCCGAGGAACGGCACGCTGACCGCGTTGTCGATGGTGTGTACGGGGGCAGCGGTGACCGACACGACGCCGTCCAGCTGCGACACGGCCGACACCTGCTTGCGGGGCAGGGTGACCCGCATGCCGTTGTAGGCGGACTGCATCTGCGACAGCACCTTGCCGCCGCGATCCTGAATCTCGGACTTGACCCGGTCCTGGGACTTCTTCAGCCCGGAACGGATCTGGCTGCGGCGCGCGTCCGAAAGCTGCCCGTCGGTGGTCGCCTCGACCACAGCGACCGGATCGCCGCTCAGCTCGACCATGACGGTGACCTTCGTGCTCTGGTCGAGGGATGCCGGCACGAACGTGGTGTCGATCTTGGCTTTGGACGGTGCTTCGTCGAACCTGTCGACGCCGGTGTCGGCATAAGCCAGGGTGGGGGCCGTCAGGGCGAGTGCGCCCGCAACGATCAGGATTTTGCGGCGTAGCAAGATGCGCCAACCTTTCTAGCAAGTGTGGGGGCGCGAAGGGCGGCGCCCAGGAGTGAGGCTACGTAGCTGCTGAGGAACAATCAATGGAGCTCAGCCCCGTCCGTTCCGGGCAGGGGGCGCGCTCGCGGTCCAGGGGGGTCGCGATGGCCGAATCGTGACTCAACCGTTACCTTCTGCGGCCGGGTGAGAGCCTGGACAGGCGGTCGGTGACCCATGAAGGAGGCTGCGGGTATGCGTTCGTCGAACGGGTGGCCGGACGCCAGGTCGCCCGGATGGCAGGGTGTGCCGATCGCGCGAAGCCGAGACAACTCGTGGCGAGGATCGTCCGCCAGGCGTGCAGCGTCGGGCCAGTTGATCCGGCGTGGTGCAATTGCGATGCCCGTCGTTGCGCACGGCGGGTCCCGCGACCCGAGGAGCCCATGAACCAGCCCGCTGACACCTTCGCCCAACGCACCCGCCGGCTCACCTCCGAGGTGCAGCGGCTGCGCGACTGGGCCGGCGGCGACCCCGCGCGGCTCGGCGGCGTGGCGGACGCCCTGGTCGAGCTCACCGCGCACCGGCTCGCCGGCCACGCCTGGGCCGAGGCGGCACCGTCCGCGCAGGAGGCGGTGGTGCTCAGCGCCAAGGTGCTCGCTGCTCACGGTCCGGTCGGCCCGTACACCCCGCGTGCGGACGCCGTCCGCTCGATCACCGCACTGGTGCACCTGGCGGCGATCCAGTCCGCGGCCGGGCTGCCGGAGGGGGCCGGGCAGACGCTCGCCGCCGCCCTCGGCCTGCGCGACCAGCTGAGCCGGTTGGAGCTGGACGCCGACCTGAGCGCCTCCACGCGCGGCTGGGCGCTGCTCACCTGGGCCCGGGTCGCGATGGCGCAAGGGGAGTTGACAACGGCGAATGCGCGCGCGGACGCGGCGGCGTCCGTCACCGGAGAACTCACGGGCTGGCTGTCGGTCGACATCGACCGGGTGGTCGCCGACGCACGGTGGGCGGCCGGATGGCCGCAGCCGTCCGTGGAGTACGCACTGCGGGCGCTGGAACGCTACGACGCCGAAGCCTTGGAGTTGCTGCAGCAGCCGGCGGCCGTGCCCGCGGCAATGCTCGACCGGCTGAGCGAACCCCTCTTCGGCGTCTACAGCGACGCGGCCGACCGGGTGCAGCTGATCGGTGCCCCCGGCCTGGCGCTCACGCTGCGCCGCCGGTTGGTCGACCTGCTTGGTGGGCTGGCCGTGCGCCGCGCCGATGCGCAACCCCTGCTCGTCACCGCCCTCAGCGACCTGGCGGACGATCTGCGCTCCGCCGGTCGCGCGGCCGAGGCCGATGATGTGGCCGAGCTGGCCTCGTCCTTCGCGGGTGAGTCGGACCAGGAGCATCCGGCGCCGAGGCAACGGGCCGCTCTCGGCGCCCAGTTGTCGTGGACGTCCCTGCCCGCGGCCGAGGCGTTCGGGGTGGAGAGCGGGGCGGCGGGCGAAGCGTCCGGCCGGTTGGCGGCCCAACGCGGCCCGGCGGACGAAGTCGAGCAGCGGCTCCGCACCGAGGTCGACGCGGAGCTTGCCCGCCGCGCGCAGCAGGCGACCATCGCGGCGCGAAGGGCCGAAGAGCAGTCCGCGCAGCAGCTGGCCGAGCAGCAGCGGCGGGCCGCCGCACAGGCCGAGGCGGCACGAGCGGCCGAAGCGGATGCACGCGCCGCCGCCGACGCCGAACGCGAGGAGAAGCAGCGCCGTCGTGCTGAGCGGATCGCCGAGCACGAACGCCAGGCTCAGCGCGAGGCGGCCGAGCGCGAGGCCGCGTTGCGGGCGCGGGTGAGCGACGAGACCGACCAGGAACGCGCCGAGCGCGAAGAACTGGAGCGGATCGCCGCGCAAGAGCAGGCCGAGCGCGACGAGTTGGAGCGGATAGCCGTGGAGGTGGCCGCGTTGGAGGCCGCCGAGGCAGCCGAGTTGGCCGCGCTGGAACGCGAGTTGGCCGCGTCGGAGGCCCTCGATGAGGCGCAGCAGGTGGTCGACCACGCCGCAGAGGCGGTGGGCGACGCCGACGAGCGTGCCGTGTTCATCGCGGACGACGCGGTGGAGCAGGCGGAGCTGATCGCGGTCGAAGCCGGGCTGGCGCAGGACGAGGCGGTGGCACAGGCCGAGATCGAGGCGGAGCAGATCGCGGACGAGGCGGGTTTGGCAGACGAGGCGGCGGCTGAGGCTGAGGCGCAGGCTGAGGCCCGCCGAGCGGATGCTGAGCGGCAGCGGCTCGTGGCCGAGGAAGCTGAGCTTGAGCGAGCCGCCGTTGCCCAGGCGGAACTCGACCGAGTCGCCGCCGAGGAGGAGATTGCGGCGCGCGATGCCGAGGCTGCAGCCGAGCACGAGCGCGAACGCGAACGCGAACGCATCGAGGCTGAGCAGATCGAGCAGGCTCGGCTCGCCACCGAGCGTGCCGCGTCAGAGGCTGCGGCGGCACAGGCCGAGCGTGAGCGTCTTGAGGCCGAGCGTCTTGAGGCCGAACGGGTGGCTGCAGCTCAGGCAGAGCACGACCGGTTGGGGGCGGAGCGCGCGGAGGCAGACCGCGCACGCGCAGCCGCCGAACGGCTCGAGCAGGAGCGTCGGCAGGCCGAGCTCCAAGAGGCCGAACGGCAGGAAGCGCAGCGTGTCGAGGCCGACCGTCTGGAAGCCGAACGTGCCGAGGCCGAACGCGTGAAGGCTGAGCGGCTCGAAGCGGAACGTTCCGAGGCCGAACGCGTGGAGGCAGAGCGTCACGAAGCGGAGCTCGCCGCAGCCGCCGCAGCCGAGGTTGCCGCTGAGTCCGAGCCTGTTGAGCAGTCCGCAGCGGGTGATTCGCTGGAGCAGGCGCGGGCGAACCTGGAGGCGTCCGGCGGCCGCCGCGAGGTCCGCGAGGCCACCGAAACGCTGGTCGAGGCGCTGCAGAAGCGGTACGAGGCCGATCCCGACACCTACCTGCCCGACTATCTGGACGCCCTCGATGCGCTCGCCACGGCACGGTGGCAGGCCGGCGACTGGTGGGGCTCGCGCGGACCGTCCAAAGAGGCGAAGGCGCTGCGCAAGCAGCACGGTCTGTGAGTCTTGCGGGCTGAACCCCCTCGGAGTGAAGCCCGGACGCGGCTTGTGGAGAGTCGCCAAACCTGCGCTGCGCGGTTTGGCCCTTCTCTACAGCGCCGCCGTGCCGACGGCGGCCAATCTGCGCTTGCCGCTCGGGTCGTCTCGCCATACCTGGGCAGACGTGGAAGATTGCGTAGCCACGGCTGCCCACCGGCCGCAGGCGTAGTCCGCTCGGCGGCAGCGGGGCAGGCATAAGGAGGCACCCGGGTGTTCAAGCGCATCGCGATCGTCAACCGCGGCGAGGCGGCCATGAGGCTGATCCACGCCGTCCGCGACCTCAACGCCGAACATCCCGATGCCGAACCCATCACGGTGGTCGCCCTGTACACCGACGCCGAGCGCACCGCCATGTTCGCGCGCGAGGCCGATGAGGCCTACCCGCTCGGCCCGGCCGCCGCTCGTCCCTACCTGAACCACGACCTGCTCGCCGACGTGCTGACCAAGGCCCGCGCCGACGCGGTCTGGGTCGGCTGGGGTTTCGTCGCCGAGGACGCCGGGTTCGCCGATCTGATGGACTCCCTCGGCATCGCCTTCATCGGTCCCTCGGGCGACGCCATGCGCAAGCTGGGCGACAAGATCGGCAGCAAGCTGATCGCCGAAGAGGTCGGCGTGCCGGTCGCCCCCTGGTCGCGGGGCGGCCTGGACGACCTCGACAGCGCCCTCGCGGCCGCCGAACAGATCGGCTACCCGCTGATGCTCAAGGCCACCGCCGGCGGCGGCGGGCGCGGCATCCGCAAGGTCGAGGGACCGGACGAGCTGATCGACGCCTACCAGCGCACTCGCGACGAGGCCGAGCGCGCCTTCGGCTCGGGCGTGGTGTTCCTCGAGCGGCTGGTCACCGGCGCCCGGCACGTCGAGGTGCAGGTCATCACCGACGGGCAGGGCACCGCGTGGGCGCTCGGCGTCCGGGATTGCTCGGTGCAGCGCCGCAATCAGAAGGTGATCGAGGAGTCCGCCTCACCGCTGCTCGATGCCGCGCAGACCGATGAGTTGAAGGCGGCGGCCGAGCGGCTCGCCCTGGCCGTCGACTACCGCGGCGCCGGCACCGTCGAGTTCCTGTACCACCCGCAGAGCCGAGCCTTCGCGTTCCTCGAGGTGAACACCCGGCTGCAGGTCGAGCATCCGATCACCGAGGTGACCAACGATTTCGACCTGGTCAAGGCACAGCTGCGGGTCGCCGCCGGCGATCGTCTCACCGAGCGTCCGGCCGAGTTCGGCCACGCCGTCGAGGCCCGGCTCAACGCCGAGGATCCCGACCGCGACTTCGCCCCCGCCCCCGGACGGATCACCCGGCTCGACCTGCCCGCGGGGCCCGGCATCCGGGTCGACACGGGGGTGGCCGAGGGCGACCAGATTCCGGCCGACTTCGACTCGATGATCGCCAAGATCATCGCTTTCGGACGCGACCGCACCGAGGCCTTGGGCCGGTTGCGGCGCGCCATGGGCGAAACCACCGTGGTGATCGAGGGCGGTGCCACCAACAAGAGCTTCGTGCTCGACCTGCTCGGCCAACCCGAGGTGATCGGCGGCGAGGGGGTCGAGTGGGCCGACACCGGCTGGATCGATCGGGTGCGCGGCGAGGGCCGGCTGGTCAGCGACCAGCATTCGGGCATCGCGCTGGTCGCGGCCGCGATCCAGGCCTACGACGACGCCGAGGCGGTCGAGATCGCCCGGCTGCTCGAAACCTCCTACGGCGGACGCCCGCAGGTGCAGCACGCGGTCGGACGGGCCGTCGACCTGAAGCTGCGCGGCGTCACCTACCAGGTCACCGCTTTCCGGATCGGGCCGCAGCGGTACCGCGTCCGGGTCGCGCAGGGCGCCGAGTCGAGCGAGGTGGAGGCGTCCGTTGAGCGCCTGGACGCCTTTCACAGCCGGCTCGAGGTGGGCTGTGAGCGGTTCCGGCTGGTGACGGCGACGCACGGCCCCGTCCATCTGATCGAGGTCAACGGCGTCACCCATCGGGTCAGCCGCGACGAGGGCGGCGTGCTGCGGTCCCCGGCGCCCGCGTTGGTGGTGGCCACGCCGGCGGCGGTCGGCGACCAGGTCGCCGCCGGGGCGCCGGTGCTGGTGCTGGAGTCGATGAAGATGGAGACCGTGCTGGTCGCCCCCTTCGCCTGCCGGATCAAGGAATTGCTGGTGATGACCGGTAGCCAGGTCGAGACGATGGCGCCTCTCATGCGGCTCGAACCCAGCAACGACACCGACGCCCCCGTCGAGCTCGCCGCCACCGCCACCGGCCCGGGTCTCGACCTGCCGCACTGCGACTCGATCACCGACCCCGCCGAGCGAACCCAGCGCCTGCAAGCCGACCTGTCGGCGCTCATCATGGGCTTCGACACCGACCCGCAGCACCGTCCGCTGGCCGACTACCTGGCCGCCCGGGCCGACCTTCAGGCCGCCGGAGTCGACGCGCTGGCCGGCGAGATCCCGCTGATCGCGCTGTTCGCCGACGTGGCCGAACTCAGCCGCAACCGTCCGGCCGGCGAGGACGTCAGCACCGAGTTGCGGGTGCACAGCGACCGGGAGCACTTCCACCGCTACCTGCAGAGCCTCGACGTCGACCGGGCCGGCCTGCCCGCCCAGTTCACCGGCCGGCTCGCCAAGGTGTTGGGCCATTACTGGGTGGACGACCTCACCCGCACGCCGCAACTGGAGCAGGCGGTGTTCCGGGTCTTTCTGGCGCAGCAGCGGTTCGCCGCCGATCTGTTGGTGATCACCTCGCTGCTGGAGCGCTGGATCACCGAGCCGGCACCTGATGCCGAGGTCGCCACGCAGGCCCGGGCTGAACTGGAACGCCTGGTCAGAGCCACCCAGCGACGTTTCCCGGTGGTCGGTGACCTGGCCCGCAGCATCCGCTTCCGCTGGTTCGACCAGCCGCAGGTGGACGCCGAACGCAACCAGGTGCTCGCCGGCGTCCGCGACGAGGTGGCGGCGCTGGCGGCCGATCCGCAGGCGACCGACCGCGAGCAGCGGATCGCCGCTCTGGCCTCGATCCCCGAGCCGACGGTCGGTTTCCTCGCTGAGCGGCTGGCTCGGGAAGTCCCCGCCGAGGAGCCGATGCTCGAAGTGCTGATCCACAAGCACTACGACGACTACGGCCTGCACGATCTGCGCGGCCTCACCATCGACGGACGGGCCGCCGCCGCCGGCGACTACCGGCTCGAGAGCCGTCCGACCCGGGTGATCTCCACGCTCGGACGCATCGACGAGATGGACGGTGCCGGCCCGATCAGCGCTGTGGTGTCCCGGCTGCTCGGCGAGGGCTCCGAGGCCGAGGACGCGGTGCTCGAGCTGTACCTGTCGTGGCCGGACGCCCCCGAGCAGGACGACTCCGGCACGGTGGTGGCGGGACTGCTCGGGCAGTGGTCGTTGGGGCCCAGCGTGCGGCGGATCGTGGTGGCGGTCTGCGACCCCGGCTCCGACCCGCGTTACCTGAGCTACCGCTGGACGACGGCGGGCGAGCTGGCCGAGGACGCCCGGATCCGCGGCGTCCACCCGATGGTGGCCCGGCGGCTGGACCTGTGGCGGCTGCGCGACTTCGACGTCACCCGGCTGCCGGCCCCCGAGGACGTGCTGCTGTTCGACTGCGTGGCCAGGTCGAACGCCGCCGACCGGCGGCTGGTGGCGATGGCGCAGGTGCGTCAACTCTCGCCCGTTCGTGACGAGAACGGACGCCTGCTCGGCCTGCCGCACGCCGAACGGGCCGTCGAGAACTGCCTCGAGGCGATCCGGCGCACCCGGGCCGCGCGGGGTGCCGAGGGCAACCGGCTCGACATGAACCACGTCTGGGTGCACGTGTGGCCGGTGATCGACCTCGATCACAAGGACATCGCGGCGCTGCAGGCCAAGATCACCCCGCTCGGCGAGGGGGCCGGCATCGAGGAGGTGCTGGCGCAGGGCCGCTTCGACCGCCCCGGCACCGGGGTGATCCCGCTGGCGATCCGGTTCTACTACCGTCCGGGCTCGGGAATCACCACGGCGATCGAGCCGCCCCCGTCCGAGCCTTTGAAGCCGCTGGACGACTACGCCGCCCGGGTGCTGCGCGCCCGCCGCCGCGGCCTGGTCTACCCCTACGAGATCAGCGAGGTGCTGGCCGGTCCCGGCGGCACGATCACCGAACTCGATCTGGACGAGGCCGGCCACCTGGCGCCGGTGCACCGCGAGCCGGGGCTGAACAGTGCCGGCATCATCTGCGCGCTGGTCACCACCCCCACGCAGCTGTACCCGGAGGGTCTGACCCGGGTGGCGTTGTCCGGCGACCCGACCCGTGGCCTGGGTGCGGTGGCCGAGCCCGAATGCCGCCGGATCATCGCCGCGCTCGATCTGGCCGAGCGCATGCACATTCCGGTGGAGTGGTTCACGCTCAGTTCGGGTGCCCGCATCTCGATGGATTCCGGCACTGAGAACATGGACTGGGTGGGTGCGGCGCTGCGCCGCATCATCGAGTTCACCCAGCACGGTGGCGAGATCAACGTGGTGGTCGCCGGCATCAACGTGGGCGCGCAGCCGTACTGGAACGCCGAGGCCACCATGCTGATGCACACCAAGGGCATTCTGGTGATGACGCCCGATTCGGCGATGGTGCTCACCGGCAAGCAGTCGCTGGACTTCTCCGGCGGCGTCTCGGCCGAGGACAACTTCGGCATCGGTGGCTACGACCGGGTGATGGGGCCGAACGGCCAGGCGCAGTACTGGGCGCCCGACCTGCCCGGTGCGTTCCGCATCCTGATGGCGCACTACGCCTACACCTATGTGATGCCGGGCGAGGCCGGGCCGCGGCGTGCGCCGACCACCGACGCGTCCGATCGCGACATCTCGCCGCACCCCCACGGCGGCGAGTTCGCCACCGTCGGCGAGATCTTCACCGCCAACCCCGACCGCAAGAAGCCGTTCGACATTCGCACCGTGATGGCGGCGGTCGCCGACGCGGACGCCCCGCGGCTGGAGCGCTGGGCCGGCATGGCGGACGCCGACACCGCCGTGGTGCAGGATGTCCGGATCGGCGGCCATTCGGTGTGCCTGATCGGCATCGAGTCCACGCCGGTGCCGCGCGCCGGCTTCCCGCCCACCGACGGCCCCGACACCTACACCGCAGGCACGCTGTTCCCGCGATCGAGCAAGAAGGTGGCCCGGGCGATCAACGCGGCCTCCGGCAACCGCCCGCTGGTGGTGCTGGCGAACCTGTCCGGCTTCGACGGCTCACCCGAATCGATGCGCAACCTGCAGCTGGAGTACGGCGCCGAGATCGGACGGGCGGTGGTCAACTTCGACGGTCCGATCGTGTTCGTGGTGATCTCGCGCTACCACGGCGGTGCGTTCGTGGTGTTCAGCAAGACGCTCAACGAGAACATGACGGTGTTGGCGCTGGAGGGCTCGTTCGCCTCGGTGATCGGCGGGGCTCCGGCCGCGGCGGTGGTGTTCGCCGGCGAGGTCGGCAAGCGCACCGCGGCGGACGTCCGGGTGGCCGGGTTGGACGAGCAGCTGCGCTCGGCCGGCCCACGGGAGCGCGCGCGGCTGCAGGCCGAACTGGCGGACGTGCGGGCGGCCGTCCGGGCCGAGAAGATCAGCGAAGTGGCGGCCGAGTTCGACGGGGTGCACAACATTCACCGGGCGGTCGAGGTCGGTTCGGTCGACCGGGTGATCAGCCCGGCACGGCTGCGTCCCGAGATCATCGACACCATCGAGGCGTACGGCGCCTGACCACCCCCGTCATCCCGGCCCCCGTCATCCCGGCGAACGCCGGGATCTCCGCGCCGGTCCCCGTTGGCGAGCTTGTCGAGACCTGGGTTGCCGCGGAGCGGGGTGCACCGTCCCGCCCTTGCGAGCCTGATCGGCTCCGCAGGCTCCGCCGATCAGTTCGCAAACGCCCGACCGACCCTGACGGGTGCCCCGCTCCGCTTCACAGTTGCGTTCACTTTGACGCAGTGAGATCCCGGCGTTCGCCGGGATGACGACCCCGTTGGTCGAGCTTGTCGAGACCCCAATCACTCCCCGTCGTCCCGGCGATCCCTCCCGTCATCCCGGGGAACGCCGGGATCTCAGCCCGCACAATATTCCGTTGGTCGAGCTTGTCGAGACCCGTCCACTACGATCCACGGCATGGCCACCCTTGTGCTCACCGTGATCGGTGACGACCGCGCCGGACTCGTCAACGCCCTCGCCGAAGCGGTCACCGCGCACGGCGGCAACTGGGAGCGCAGCCAACTCGCCGAACTGGCCGGCAAGTTCGCCGGCATCGTGGTGGTCAGCGTGCCCGACGAACGAGCGGACGAACTCGCCGCAGCCCTGCAGCCGTTGGCCGGGCTGCTCGAGGTGGCGATCCATCCCGGCAGCCCGGCTTCTTCGGCCAGAACCGGTAGTCAGGTGCAGGTCGACCTGATCGGCAACGACCACCCCGGCATCGTTCGCGACGTGTCGGCCGTGCTGGCACGGCACGGCGTCAGCATCGAGCGACTGCTCACCGAGACCCGCGAGGCGCCGATGGCCGGCGGACTGCTGTTCGAGGCGCACATCACCGCCCCGCTCGCGCCCGGTCACGATCTCGCCGCCCTGCAGGCCGACCTCGAACAGCTGGCCAGCGAGATTCTGGTCGACATCAGCTTGGCCGCCGGATAGCCCGGCCGCTGGCCCAACCCGGCGAACGGCCCGACCGCCGTCCGTGCGTACGAACGCGGCCGCGATAACCTGCCTGGGTGCTGGTTCTGCTCTCGCCCGCGAAGTCGCTCGACTTCGAGTCACCGCTGCCCACCCGCAAGCACACCGAACCGCGCCTGCTGGCGGAGTCGCAGCGGCTGATCGAGGTGATGCGCGGCAAATCCGCCTCCGAGATCGCCGGCCTGATGCACATTTCGGACGAGCTGGCCGCCCTCAACGCCCAGCGCTACGCCGACTTCGCCCCGCCGTTCACGATGCGCAACGCCCGGGCGGCCGTGCTTGCCTTCGCCGGCGACGTCTACCAGGGCATGGCCGTGCGCCGGCTGTGGAACGCCCGCGACTACACCGAGGCACAGAAGACCGTGCGCATTCTGTCGGGGCTGTACGGCGTGCTGCGTCCGCTCGACCTGATGCAGCCCTATCGGCTCGAAATGGGTCTGCCGATCGCGACCGAGCGGGGCAGCAACCTGTACCAGTTCTGGGGTGAGCGGATCACCGAGCTGCTCGCGGCCGACCTGCGCGAGTCGCCCGGCGCGCCGGTGCTGATCAACCTGGCCTCGGACGAGTACGCCCGCTCGGTGCACGTGGACGCCTTCGCCCACCCGGTGGTCGCCCCGCGCTTCGAGGACACCAACGCGCGCGGTGCCCGCAGCGTGGTGTCGTTCTACGCCAAGCGAGCCCGTGGGGCGATGGCCTCATGGCTGGTGCGCGAACGGGTGCGCACGCCGCGCGCGATCCGCCGGTTCGCCGAGCACGGCTACCGGTTCGACCAGGCCGCGTCGACGGCGCAGCAGCCGGTGTTCGTGCGCCGCTTCGAGGACCGCCCGACGATGGACGCTCCGCAGCGCTGACCCCCGGCGTCGCGCTGGGCGACCACATCGAGCGCGGTCGTTGGAGCTCGACCGGCTCGATCAACGGTTCCCCTCAGTGATGCGCGACCGCCTCCACGTTGTTACCGTCGGGATCGCGGACGAACGCCGCGTAGTAGCCCTGGTGGTACTCCGGCCACTCGCGGGGTGCGTGCAGCACCTCGGCACCGGTGGAGCGGGCGGCGGCGAAGAATGACTCGACCGCGGCACGGTCGGGCGCGCTGAAGGCCAGGTGCGATTCGCGATTGGACGGGCCGCTGGCCGCCGAACTGACCCAGAAATCGGGATGCCCCTCGGTGCCGTACCCGATGGCCTCGCCGAAGTCCATCTGCCGGGTGAAGCCGAGCACGCCCAGCACGGTGTCGTAGAAGCGGGTCGAGGCGGCCAGGTCGGCCACGTTGATGCCGTAGTGATCGATCATGCGAACAGTCTGTCGCCGGCCACCGACAGTTCTCACGTTGCTCACAGCCGGCCACTCACAGCCGGCCGATCACCTCGTCGAGCATCGTCTCGGTCAAGCGTCCGGTGAAGGTGTTCTGCTGGCTCACGTGGTAGCTGCCGACCAGCCGCACGGCACGGCCGTCCGCCTGCAGCACGGCCTCGGACCCGTGACCGAAGCGAGGTTTGGGACGGGGCACCGTCCAGCCCAGCCGGCGAGCAGCGGCCAGCGTGGCGTCCCAGGCGATCGAGCCCAGCGCCAGAATCGAGCGCAGCCCGCCGAGGGCCAGCTGCAGGTCGCGATCGAGCCACGGCGCGCATGCGGCCCGCTCGCTCGGCAGCGGCTTGTTGTCGGGGGGAGCGCAGCGCACCGCGGCGACGATGCGAATGCCGCCCAGCCGCAACCCGTCGCCGGCATGGACCGACGTCGGCTGGTTGGCGTAGCCCGCGCGGTGCAGGGCGGCGAACAACCAATCGCCCGACCGGTCGCCGGTGAACACCCGTCCGGTGCGGTTGGCGCCGTGCGCGGCCGGTGCGAGCCCGACGATCAGCACCGCGGCGCGCGGGTCGCCGAACGAGGGTGCCGGACGTCCCCAGTACGGCTGGTCGGCGAACGACGCCCTGCGCTGGGCTGCGACGTGCTCGCGCCAGGACACCAACCGGGGGCAGGCCCGGCAGACCGACACCCGGGCATCCAGCGTGGCCAGGTCGCCTGACGAGCCGGCGAGCGACACCACCTGGCCGGCCTCGGCCGCCACCGGGGTGACCGGCGTGGCCGGATCGTCCGGCCAGCCGGTGCCTGGCGGAACCGGGGAGGGGTACGGCACCCCCGTCAACGGGTGCGGCAGCAGTGCCGGCGCCTCGGGACGAGGAACGCTCACGACGACTGCGGCAGCTTCTTGGCGCCACGCCGCGGCGTGCGCGGGGCGGAGGGCGGCGGCACCACCGGCCCGATGTCGCCGTCGGGGGCCTCGTCGAGATCGACGATGACCGGCGCGTGATCGCTGGGCCCGGTGCCCTTGCGGGCCTGCCGGTCGACGAACGCCGCAGCCACCCGCGCCGACGTGGCCGCATCGGCCAGCACCAGATCGATCCGCATGCCGAGATCCTGGTGGAACATGCCGGCCCGGTAGTCCCAGTAGCTGAACACCCGCTCGTGCGGCCAGCGCTCGCGCACCACATCGTGCAGCCCCAGCCCGGTCAGCGACTGCAGCGCCGCCCGCTCCGGGCCCGTCACGTGGGTCTGCCCGACGTAGGCCACCGGGTCGAACACGTCGGCGTCGGCCGGGGCGATGTTCAGGTCGCCGCACAACGCGACCGGCATCGGCCCGGACGCCACGCTGTCGCGCAGCGCCGACAGCCACGCCAGCTTGTAGTGATAGTGCTCGGAGTCGGGGACCCGCCCGTTGGGCACATAGAGGCTGTGCACGCGCAGCCCCCCACAGGTGGCGCTGATGGCGCGCGCCTCGGGGTCGGGAAAGCCGGGCATGGCGGCGAACCCACGCTCGACATCGTGCAACCCCACCCGCGAGAGCAGCGCAACGCCGTTCCACTGCGACTGGCCGTTGCTGGCGAACTCGTAGCCACGCTCGGCCAGCGCGCTGCCGAGCAGCTCGGCGAACGCGTCGTCGGTGAGCTTGGTCTCTTGCAGGCACACCACATCGGGGCGCCGCTGGTCGAGCCACGGCAGCAGCCGTGGCACTCGCTGTTTCACCGAGTTGACGTTCCAGGTCGCCAGGCGCATTCCCGAAGGTTAACCCCCGCCAGCCACAGGAACCGTCCGGACGGTTTCCCAGCCTGTGCCAGAATCGATGCGCGACACCATCTGCCCCTGATCGGAACGACATTGCTTGTCTGCGAGGCCTGCGGCCAACGGCTCGTCGAGCCGGCGCAAAGCTGCTCCCGCTGCGGCCGGCCGGTGCCGCAACGGGTCTCCGCCGGTCATCTGAGCAGAACGGCGCTCGCCGGACGTTCCGGTGCCTCCAACTACGCGACGATCGGCGCGGCCTCCACAGCAGCATCCGACACGGCCTTCGACGCAGCACCCTTCGGCACAGCACCGTTCGACACAGCGCACGTCGACACAGCACCGTTTGACACAGCGCACGTCGACTCTGGGTCGTTCACCCCCGACGAGGCGCAGGCGAGTGAGTCGGCGCCACCGACAGCGACGCCGCCGGCATCGAGCGGGCAGGACCCGTCGTCACCGTCCAGCCCCGAGTGGGATCCGGACGCGACCACCAGATTCACCCCGATCTACGCCAGCCACAGCAGGGGCAAGAACACCGCCGCTCTGGTCGGACTCGCCGTCTGTGTGGTGGCGGCGGTGGTCAGCCTGGCCGGCCTGATCGCGCAGACGGTCGCAACCGGCCCGGCGCTGCCCCGTCAGTCGGCCACCGCGTCCGCCTCGCCCACCGCGCTCAGCACCGTGGTGCCCCGCAACGCCACCGTCTGCACCCCCGAACTCGCGCGCAACAACAAGACCAACTGCACGCTCGCACAGCGGGTGTTCACGGCGGTGCGCACGCTCGGCACCGATCTGCCCGACACGTTCCGGGTGACCATCACCGATCCGCAGACCAGCAAGAACGTCACCTACGTGTGCAGCATCAAGTCGTGGATCGAATGCGACAACGGCGATGCCACGATCTACGTGCGCCGGGTGGCCTGACCGGACGAAGCCCGGTCAGGGGGCGATGCGGGCGCCGGCCAGCCTCGCGGTGCGCAGTTTGGCCCACGATCCGTGCACGCCCAGCGTCGCGAGCGTGGCCGGCGGGTAGCGGTAGGCGATCACGGCCCGGGCGGCCGGTACGGACGACTCGTCCGCAAGCAGGTGCGCCAGCGCCGGAATGCCAGGGGCATGGCCCACCACCACCACGCAGTTGCAGCCCTCAGGCACCGACCTGAGTTGCAGGAGTATCTGCTGCGCTCCGGCGTTGTAGATCTCATCGCGGGCGATCACCGGCAGGCCCAACCCCAACGCCTCGGCGGTCTGCCTGGCGCGAGTGGCGGACGAGGCCAGAATCAGGTCGACCCCGGCGTCGCGCAGAAATGCGCCCACCCCTCGCGCCTGCTGCACGCCCCGCGAACTGAGCGGACGGACGCGGTCGCCGTCGGGCCCGGGCGATTGCCATTGGGCCTCGGCGTGGCGCAGCAGGTGCAGGGTTCTCACTCGGTGCGGGTGAATTCGTTCTCGAAGTCGCTGCCCGAGGCGCGCCGCCAGCTCTCGAAGATCTCTTTCTCGGCCTCGGTGCGGCCGACCCAGACGGCGCCTTCGACCGATTTGCCGGGTTCGAGGTCCTTGTAGACGGCGAAGAAGTGCTCGATCTCGAGCAGGGTGAGCTGCGGCAGGTCCTTGAGTTCGGTCAGATAGTCCTGGCGCTGATCGGCCACCGGGATGCACAGCACCTTGTCGTCGCCACCCATCTCGTCGGTCATCCGGAACATGCCGATCGCCCGGCACTCGACCAGAGCGCCCGGGAAGGTGGCTTCGGGAATGAGCACCATGGCATCGAGCGGATCGCCGTCCTGACCGAGGGTGCCTTCGATGAAGCCGTAGTCGTTGGGGTACTGCGTCGAGGTGAACAGGGTGCGGTCGAGCCGTATGCGCCCGGTGTGATGGTCCATCTCGTACTTGTTCTTGGTGCCCTTGGGAATCTCGATGGTGACGTCGAAGTGCAAGCTCGGCTGGATTTTGGGGCGCGTGTAGTCGGCCACGTGCAGGTCCCCTTTCAAAGGCTGTCATGATGGCTCGGATGCCATTTTTGAGCCTATCGTCAACCACGCCGCAGGCAACATGCCCAGGCGCGCGCTGACTCGCCGTGCGGGCAGGGCGGCCCGGCTGGGGCGCAACCTGGTGCTGGTGCTGCTGGCGGTGGTGGTGATTGCCGCCGGGGTGCTGCTGGCGGTGCCGCAGTGGCGGGCCGCGGTGCTTCCGTCCGGCAGCATCACGTACACGGCCTCCGCACCGGCGGCTTGGCGTGCGCCCGAGACCGCACCGGCCGCCGGCCTGCCGCTGGATGATCTCGAAGCCACCGCGGCCCCGGCGGCGAAGGCGCTGGCGGCCCGGGTACCCGCACTGGGCAAGGGGGCGGCGGCACCCCCCGGACTGGTGCTGATCGACCCCGCCACCGGCAAGGTGCTGGTCAAACGGTCCGACCGCGCACTGATGCCGGCGTCCACGATGAAGCTGCTCACCTGCCTGGTGGCCCTGGACGCCCTCGGCGGCGACCGCACCTTCAGCACGTCCGTGGTCAGCCCGAGCAAGGGCGTGGTGGTGCTGCGCGGCGGCGGTGATCCGCTGTTGCAGGACGCCCGCACCACCGGACGCGCCTCGCTGCAGCAACTCGCCGCCACCACCGCGTCCGCGCTGAAGAAGCAGGGCGTGACGAAGGTGGCGCTCGGCTACGACGCGACGCTGTTCTCGGGTGCTTCGTGGCAGCGGCACTGGACCGACAACTACCGCTACTCGGTGTCGCCGATCACCGCCCTGACCGTCGGCTCCGGCTTTCGGGCCGACACCGGTGAGGCCGAGAAGAACCCGGCCGCTGCAGCCGCGAAGGCGTTCGCCAAGCGGTTGAAGAAGGCGGGCATCACGGTGACCAGCACCAAGCCCAGAGCGGTCGCGGCCGACGACCAGGTGCTGGCCGCGATGCAATCGGCGCCGGTCGATCAGCTGATCGAGCACACTCTGCGCTACAGCGACAACGTGGCCGCCGAGACGCTCGCCCGGCACGTCGGCCTGGCGCAGCGTCGCGGGGGCGGCTTCAGCGGAGCCGAGGCGGCCAGCCGGGCCAGCCTGAAGAAGCTGGGGGTGTGGAGCGCGGGAATGGTGCTCGACGACAACAGCGGGCTGAGCCGCAACAACCGGGTGTCGCCAGGGGCGTTGGCCCGCACGATGAAGCTGGTGCTGGTCGAGGACCGGCTCCGCAGCCTGCTGCTCGGCCTTCCGGTGGCGGGCGTGTCGGGCACCCTCTACGACCGTTTCGACGACAAGTCCGAGCGCTCCGGACGCGGGGTCGTCCGGGCCAAGACCGGCAGCCTGCGTGACGTGAGCGCGCTGGCCGGCTACCTGATCACTGCGGACGGTGCCCCGCTGGTGTTCGCGATCGTGGCCAACGGCGTGGCGCGTCCGCTCGAGGTGCGCAACTGGATGGACCGCACCACCGCAGGCTGGGCCTCCTGCGGCTGCTGAACCCTGATCCACCGATCTGCGCCTACTGCGCGACTTCATCCGGGTGCCCTGGCTGCTCCCGCGACGCTCAACAGACGACCCGCTTGCGCGACGGCTCACCCCCGGTCAGGGTGTTGGGGTGCATTCGAACGATTTCTGGACCGCCGAGGTGGCCGCCGACTACGACATCCTCGGTGCCGACATGTTCGCCGACGAGGTGCTCGTGCCCACCCTCGACCGGCTGGTCGAGCTTGCCGAGGGCGGACGGGTGCTCGAGTTCGCCGTCGGCACCGGGCGGGTGGCGGTGCCACTGCGGCGACGCGGCGTGGACGTGACCGGAATCGAGCTGTCGCCCGACATGGTGGCCCAGCTGCGCACCAAGCTGACCCAGGACGAGCTGCCGGTGCTGCTCGGCGACATGGCGACCGTGCGTGCCCCGGGCGCGTACTCGTTGGTCTATCTGGTGTTCAACACGATCGGCAACCTGCTCACCCAGGACGCCCAGGTCGAGTGTTTTCGCAACGCCGCGGCGCACCTGCGACCGGGCGGACGGTTCCTGATCGAACTGTTCGTGCCTGATCCGACCCGCGGGCGCGATGCCAGCGTGTTCACCGCGCAGCCCGGCTACATCGGTCTTGACACCTACGAACCGGTCGAGCAGCAGTTGGTGTCGTACCACTTCCGCTTCGGGGACGGTCCCGAGGCCACCCTCGGCCGCACGCCGCAGCGGTACGTCTGGCCGGCGGAACTCGATCTGATGGCCCGGTTGGCCGGGTTCGTCCGTGAATCGCGTCACGCGGATTTCTCCGGCACGCCCTTCACCGCCGCGTCCGGCTCGCACGTCACCGTCTACCGGTTGCCGGCCTAGACTGCGAGCCATGAGCGCGGTTCCCTGCGTCGACTGGCAGGTCGCAGCCGCCACCGGCCGCTTTCTGGCTACCCCCGGCCTTGACGTGACCAGCGCCGAGGCGGACGCCGTCGTCGCCGACCTGCGGCAGGCCGCGGTGCGGGCGGTCGATGCGATCGCGCAGGCTTCGGAGTTGCCCGCACGCACCCCGTCCGAGGTGCTGGTGGTCGGCCGCGACAGCTGGATCGACGCGGCAACCGACATGAGCCGGACGATGCTCGCGGCGGTCGGTCAGCAACCCCCCTCGTCGCTGGGCGAGAAGGTCGCCGGCCGGCTGGCGGGCGCGCAGCTCGGTGCGGCCTTCGCCTTCGTCGCCACTCGACTGCTCGGTCAGTACGACCCCTACTCGGCCACGCCGCGGCTGCTGCTGGTGGCGCCCAACATCGTGGCCGCCGAGCGCGCGATGGGCGTCGATCCCCTCAGTTTCCGGCAGTGGGTGGTGCTGCACGAACAGACCCACCGCGCCCAGTTCGCGGCGGCCGGCTGGCTTCCGCAACACCTGTTGGGCCTCATGCGCACCATGTTCGACGAGTCGGACCACGGCGCCCCCCGTCCCAGCGCACCGAGGCCGCGTCCCTTCGCCGGACTGCTGTCACCCGCGCAGCAGAGCACCCTCGACCGCATCACCGCCGTGATGTCGCTGCTCGAAGGACACGCCGACGTGATGATGGACCGTGCCGCGCCCGGCCTGGTGCCGCAGGTCGACGTGCTGCGCGCCCGGATGGAGGCCCGCCGGGACGCGGCCGGCCTGGTGCAGGTGATCTCGCGGCTGCTCGGCCTGCGGGCCAAGCGCGAGCAGTACCTGCACGGCGCGAGCTTCTGCCGCGCGGTGCTGGACGAGGCCGGCATCGCCACCCTGAACCAGGCGTTCACCGCGCCCGCTTCGTTGCCCACGCTCAGCGAACTGCACGACCCGCTCGGCTGGCTGCGGCGGGTGAGCGTGCCGGTCGGCTGATGGCGCGGCGGGCGTTGGGTGCGGCGGGCCTGGCCGTGCTGCAGGCGGTCCAGGCCGCGCACGATCGCGACGACCTGATGGTGGCCTGCTCGGGGGGCGCCGACTCGCTGGCTCTCGCGCTGGCGGCCAGGGTGCTGGCCGAGCGCGCCGGCTGCCGCGTCCGGGCCGTCGTGGTCGACCACGGCCTGCAACCGGGTTCGGCAGCACACAGCGCTCAGGTCGCAGAGCGGCTGGGCACGCTCGGCCTGCCCGCCCAGGTGGTCGCCGTCAGCGTCCAGCCCACCGGCGAGGGTCCCGAGGCCGCTGCCCGCGAGGCGCGCTACCGGGCCCTGGACGATGCCCTCGCGCCCGGCGAGCGCTGTTACCTGGGCCACACCCTCGACGACCAGGCCGAGACGGTGCTGCTCGGCCTGGCGCGTGGTTCGGGTCTGCGCTCGCTGGCCGGCATGCCCGTCGCGCGGGACAGCTTCGTCCGACCCCTGCTGGGGCTGCGCCGGGCGATCACCCGGCAGAGCTGCCTTGAGCAGAACCTCACCTGGTGGGACGACCCGCACAACGCCGAATCGCGGTTCAGCCGGGTGCGGGTGCGCGGCGCGGTGTTGCCGGTGCTCGAGTCAGAACTCGGGCCGGGCGTCGCCGAGGCGCTCGCCCGCACCGCCGACCTCGCTCGCGACGACGCCGACGCGTTGGACGCCCTCGCCCTGAACGCCCTCGCCGCCTCGCGCGAGGAGTCTGGCCGGCTGAGCGTGACCGGAGTGAGCGGGCTGCCCGCCGCGCTGCGACACCGGGTGCTGCGGCTGTGGCTGCGCGCGCACGGGGCCGGCGAGCTCACCCGCGCCCACGTGCTGGCGGTCGCAGCCCTGGTCACCGACTGGCACGGGCAGAAATGGGTCGAGGTACCCGGGCTGCGGGTGCGACGCAGCGAGGGCGAACTGCGCGCCGTCCAGCATCCGGCGGACTGATCTCAGCGACGGTCCTGGCGTCCGGGTTCGACTATGGTGACCATTCGTGGACGCCAGTGACATCAGGTCCGACCTTTCCGACGTGCTGTACACCTCCGATCAGATCCAGGCGCGGCTGGCCGAACTCGCCGCCGAGATCGAGGCCGACTACGCCGGCCGCGACCTGCTGCTGGTCGGGGTGCTGAACGGCGCGATCATGGTGATGGCCGACCTTTCACGCACCCTTGCCCGGCACTGCGAGATGGACTGGATGGCGATCTCGTCCTACGGATCCGGCACCCAGAGCTCCGGCGTGGTGCGCATTCTGAAAGACCTCAACACCGATCTGGACGGGCGGCACGTGCTGGTCGTCGAAGACATCGTCGACACCGGACTGACCCTCGCGTACCTGATCCAGAACCTGAAATCGCGCAATCCGGCGAGCATCGAGGTGATGGCGATGTTCCGCAAGCCGGAGGCATTGCGCAGCCCGGTAGAGGTCAAGTACGTCGGCTACGACCTCCCCAACGAGTTCGTGGTCGGTTACGGGCTCGACTACGCCGGCCGGTACCGCAATCTGCGTGACATCGGCACCCTGTCGCCGCACGTGTATTCGTGACGCACTCCTAGGCGCCCCGGCCGCCAGCCGTCTGCCCGTGCGCATGCCGGACGGCGCCTCGCCGCGGTCTCGTCGGTCAACGGACGACCGTTACCGCAGTCGTCCGGCGCCCTACCGCTCGGCACCCGTCTATTCTTGGTGGTCGGCGGCGGTGCCGCGCTCAGCAAAGGTGGGTAATGAAGGCTCAACGACTGTTTCGGGGTCCGATCCTGTGGATCATCCTGGCGTTCCTCGGAATTGCGCTGCTGATCGACTACGTCGGTAACGCCAACGGGTTTCAGCAGAAGCCCACCTCCGAGGTGGTTGCGCTGATCAACGGCGACACCCCGCTGAAAGAGGTCGTGCTGGTCGACGGCGAGCAGACCATCCGGGTCGAGACCAAGGCCGCCACCGACAACAAGCTCCAGGCCAAATGGATCGGCACCCAGAGCCAGCAGATCATCGAGCGGCTGAACCAGCGGGTGGCTGCCGGCACCCTCGACAGCTGGCGGGGCGAGGTGCCGCAACAGGGCATCTGGACCACGCTGATCTTCAGCATCCTGCCATTCATCGTGATCGGCTTGATCTTCTTCTTCCTGATGAATCAGATGCAGGGCGGCGGCAACCGGGTGATGGGCTTCGGCAAGTCCAAGGCCAAGCTGGCCACCAAAGACACCCCACGCACCACCTTCGCCGACGTCGCCGGTTGTGAAGAGGCCATCGAAGAACTGCAAGAGATCCGCGAGTTCCTCTCCGAGCCGGCCAAGTTCCAGGCGGTCGGCGCCAAGATCCCCAAGGGCGTGCTGCTGTACGGCCCGCCCGGCACCGGCAAGACCCTGCTGGCCCGGGCCGTGGCCGGCGAGGCCGGCGTGCCGTTCTTCTCCATCTCGGGCTCCGACTTCGTCGAGATGTTCGTGGGTGTGGGCGCCAGCCGCGTCCGTGACCTGTTCGAGCAGGCGAAAGAGGCGGCGCCCGCGATCGTCTTCATCGACGAGATCGACGCCGTCGGACGCCACCGCGGCGCCGGCATGGGCGGCGGTCACGACGAACGCGAGCAGACCCTCAACCAGCTGCTGGTCGAGATGGACGGCTTCGACGTGCGCGGCGGCGTGGTGCTGATCGCGGCCACCAACCGTCCGGACGTGCTCGACCCGGCCCTGCTGCGGCCCGGCCGCTTCGACCGGCAGATTCCCGTCGAGGCGCCCGACATGAAGGGGCGGCTGCAGATCCTGCGGGTGCACGCCGTGAACAAGCCGATGGCGCCCGATGCCCACCTCGAACCCGTCGCCAAGCGCACCCCCGGGCTTCACCGGCGCCGATCTGGCGAACGTGCTCAACGAAGCCGCCCTGCTGTGCGCGCGGCAGAACCAGCGCTACATCACCAAGCTCGACCTGGACGAGGCCATCGACCGGGTGATCGCCGGACCCCAGAAACGCAGCCGCATCATGAACGAGCGCGAACTGCTGATCACCGCCTACCACGAGGGTGGGCACGCGCTGGTCGCCGCCGCCATGCCGGGCACCGATCCGGTGCAGAAGGTGACGATCCTGCCGCGCGGCCGGGCTCTGGGTTACACGATGGTGATGCCCGATGACGACAAGTACTCCAAGACCCGCGGCGAGCTGCTCGACCAGCTCGCCTACATGATGGGTGGACGCGCCTCCGAAGAGCTGGTCTTCCACGACCCCACCACCGGCGCGGCCAACGACATCGAGAAGGCCACCAGTGTCGCCCGGGCGATGGTCACCAAGTACGGCATGACCGAGCGGCTGGGCGCCGTCAAGCTGGGCAACGACTCAGAAGAGCCGTTCCTCGGCATGCAGGCGGGCATGGGCAGCGGGCACCGCGACTACTCCGACGCCATCGCCGCGGCCATCGACGAAGAGGTGGCACGGCTGATCAACACCGCCCACCAGGAGGCCTTCGACTGCCTGGTGCTGAACCGCGACGTGCTCGACGAACTGGTCCGTCAGCTGTTCGAGAAGGAGACCCTCGACAAGGAGCAGGTGGCCAAGGTCTTCGAGAAGCTGCAGCGGCACCCGAAGCGGCCGGCGTGGACCGGCTCCGACACCCGCGTGCCCTCCAGCGTTCCGCCGGTCGACCCGCCGCCGCCCGCACCCAAGCCCGACCCGAGCTACGGTCCGCCGCTGCTCGGGCCCAACGGCAAGATCCAGGTGCCGGTGCCCACCGGTCCCGGTGCCGGCGGCCCGATGCCGCCGCACGACGTCGGCCCGTCCGGCCCGCAGCTGCAACCGCCGTACGGCCAGCCCGGTCAGCAACCGTGGCAGGCGCCGTACGCACAGGGACCCTACGTGTCCGGGCAACCGGGTCAGCACGGCGGCACGCCCCCCCAGCAGCCCGAGGGCGGCTGGGGGCCGCGGCAGGGCCACTGACGTGGCGGTGGATCAACCGCGCGTCGCCGCCGCAGTCCGCGAACTGCTGGCCGCGATCGGTGATGACCCCGATCGCGAGGGGTTGCGCGACACCCCGATGCGGGTGGCCCGGGCGTACGCCGAGATGTTCGTCGGCATCGACCAGACGGCCGCCGACGTGCTGGCCATCACCTTCGACATCGCCCATGACGAGTTGGTGCTGGTCAAGGACATCGAGGTCTGGAGCATCTGTGAGCATCACCTGGTGCCGTTCACCGGGGTGGCGCACGTCGGCTACATACCGGCGGCCGAGGGCCGGATCACCGGCTTGAGCAAACTGGCCCGCCTGGTGGACGTGTTCGCCAAGCGCCCCCAGGTTCAGGAACGACTGACCACTCAGGTCGCCGACGCGCTGGTGGAGCACCTGAAGCCACGCGGGGTCATTGTGGTGATCGAGTGCGAGCACCTGTGCATGACCATGCGCGGGGTCCGCAAGCCCGGCTCGAAGACCGTCACCTCGGCAGTTCGTGGGGCCCTGCGCAATCCCGCCACCCGGGCCGAGGCGATGAGCCTGATCATCGGCTGATTTCCCCAGAGCGCCACTTTATGGTTGATATGAGCGGCGGATCTGGGCACTCCCAACGAGGTCGCGACTTTGTGGTTGATATGAATACCCCCTGGGGGTGTTCATATCAACAACAAAGTGGCGGGTTGGCACCGACCGGGTGCCATTGATGTCCGGCGCGGTTCATAACGACCACAACCCGGCGAAGCGTGTGTAGCCAGGGGGCGCCTGCCCATGCTTGGATCTGCGCGGTCCCCGTCGACTGCTCGAGTCATCGTTGGCTGGTCGAATCATCGCTTGGCGTGAACGACCATCGCCCAGCGTGGGCGACCATCGCCCAGCTGAGTGAACCATCGCCCAGCTGAGTGAACCATCGCCCAGCGTGAACGACGAGGTCGACCGTGGGACAGAGCCCCGGGGAGTGGTGGGGTTTGGGTGACGGCGCGGCGTCCTGAGTGAGGGGGCCATCGGCGAGATTCTCGATGTGTACCGCCAAGTACTCATCGAAGGAGAGCTCACCGATGGCCTTGTCTGATTCTGCCTTGTCCGAGCTGATGGAGGTGTTCCGCTCCGGGAGGGCACCGATTTCATCCGCGAGTGTGTCGGGTCGCGATGCAGGACCTGATCGATACCGAAGCAAGCAGCGTGATCGGTGCCGGCCGGTATGAACGCACCGAGACCCGCACCACTGAGCGCAACGGGTCACGACCCGGCTGCTCACCACCCATGCCGGCGACATCCAGTTGGCGGTGCCGAAACTGCGCAGCGGCTCGTTCTTCCGAGCATCTTGTCGCCGCGACGCAGGATTGATCAGGCCCTGTATGCGGTGGTGATGGAGGCCTACGTGCACGGCGTTTCCCCGCAGCGTCGATGATCTGGTGGTTGCCCTGGGCGGCACCGGCATCTCCAAGTCGGAGGTGTCACGCATCTGCGCCGGCTGGACGAGACCGTCGGTGCGTTCCGCCCCGCCGACTCGACCATGTCAGGTTCCCTTACGTCTATCTGGACGCCACCTATCTGCATGTGCGGACCGAGCAGGCGATGGTGGTGTCAAGCGGTCGTGGTCGCCACCGGCGTCACTGCTCAGCGCCGCCGCGAGCTCCCCGGCGTCGACGTCGGTGACAGCGAAGACGAAGTGTTCTGGCGCGGCTTCCTCACCTCGTTGAAGAAGCGCGGCCTGGCCGGGTGAGGCTGGTCATCTCCGACCAGCACGCAGGCCTGGTCGCTGCCATCGCCCGCGGCCTGCAGGGCAGCAGCCATCAACGCTGCCGGGTGCACTTCATCCGCAACGTGCTCGCCCACGTCGCCAAGGGCGAGGCCGAAATGGTCGCCGCGGTGTTCCGCACCATCTTCGCTCAACCCGACCTGCCCTCGATGAGCAACCAATGGGACAAGGTCACCGGCGAGCTCGCCGGCCGCTACCCCAAGATCGGTGACCTGATGGATCAAGCGAAAGCCGAAGTGCTCGCCTTCGCGGTCTTCCCCCGCGAGCACTGGCGCAAGATCTGGTCCACCAACCCGCTCGAGCGGCTCAACAAGAAATCAAACGCCGCGCCCGCGTGGTCGGCATCTTTCCCAACGAAGCCGCCGTCATCCGACTCGTCGGCGCCGTCCTGGCCGACACCCACGACGAATGGGCCACCGATGAGCGCCGCTACCTCTCCGAAGAATCCATGGCCAAAATCGGCAAACCCAGCAACAATGAACCCGTCGCCCTCAACCAGGGCTGACCGGTCGGCATCGAGATGACCTCAAAGCCCACCACTCCCCGGGACTCTTACGACCGTGGCCCGCAACTCCTCGCCGCACAATGAGCAACGGCTCATCGTCTGTGCGCGACATCCCGGCGGCTGCTGCACCGCGTGCTGCTTCCCATGGCAAATGTCGGCAGGTTATCCACAGATTCGCCGCGCAGGCCGCCTGCGGGCCCGGTCGGTCTCCGTGGCACCATCATTCTGGGTGGATGCGAACGCCAAAGCCGTGCCTGCTGCCCAAGCGGCCGACCACCCGCCAGGGGCTGCTGGCCTCGGGGATGACCGCTCAGATGATCCGCACCGCGCTCAACTCCGGTCGCCTGAAGCGCCTCAGGCGAGGGGTGTTCGTCGATGCCGACGTGTGGCCCGACGACGCTCGCGACCAGCACCTGCTACTCGCCGCGGCGGAGCTTGAGGTACATCACACCGCGGTGCTGAGCCACGAGTCGGCGGCGGCGTCATGGGGTCTGCCGCACCCGGGCTTCGTGGAGTGGCATGCCGGCCCCGTGAGCCTCACCGTTCCGCCCGGTGACTCGGTGCGCTCCCGGGCATCGCGCTGCGTGCATCGCATCGCCCCGCTGCCCGGGGCGCTGGTGACCCGCGACGGCGACGGACGCCCGATCACCACCCTGGCTCGCACCGCCGTCGACCTCGCGCTGTTGCGGTCGCTGCCCGACGCCCTGGTGATTCTGGATGGTGCGGCTCGGCTGCTGTGCGCGGCCATGGTCGCCGCCCCCCGCCGCCGGGACTATGCCAACCCGAGGCTGGCCGCAGCGGTGCGACAACTGTTCGAGCACGCGAACCTGAGTCGGCGCGCGGCCGGGTTGTCGGCCGCCATCGAGCTGTGCGATCCCCGCCGTGAGTCGGCGCCCGAGTCGATGTCCGCAGGTCATTTTCACCTGGCCGCACTGCCCGCACCGCAGTGCCAGGCGAAACTCCAGACGCCGATCGGTGACGCATTCCCGGACTTCTACTGGCCCGAGCACAACCTCATCGGTGAGTGCGACGGCGCGGTCAAGTACGCCGACGCGCAGGCCTACGTGCGTGAGAAGGAGCGCGAGCAGGCCCTGCGGGATCTCGGTTACCGAATGGTGCGGTGGCAGGCGAAGGAGATCATGGTGTCGCCGAACGTGGTCGTCGAACGGGTCGCCCGGCAGTTCGACTGATCGCCACCCAGAGCGGCCGCCACTTTGTTGTGGATATCAGCGGGCCGGCAAGCCCAGTGAGAGAAGCCCGCGACTTTATGGTGGTTATGAACACCCCCGGGGGGTATACATAACCACCACAAAGTGGCGGTAGGGCGCGATCCCGAGCCACACCCCGGAATTCGTCCGTCATATCCACCACAAAGTCGCGTCAGCGCGACGAGGCTCATCCGTCTCACCTGATTGGCAGTGGGCGTCGGTCACACGTGCGCCGCGATAGCCGACGAGGGAGGGATACCGGGTCGTCTCTGGACCGAAGAGAACGCCGCGAGGTCCGTGCTCAGGCCGCCGCGAAACGGTGAGTGACTCGGGCGCCGCGCCACTAGTAGCGTGTCGCGTCTAATCTGGTTGGTATTGCTGGTTGGCTGTTCCCGGTGATCCTTGATCGGGAGGTGGCTGTAATGCCAAGGCCGAAGGAACATGTGGTCACGCTGAGTGCCGGTGACCGGCGGGATCTGACCGGGGTGGTGTCGCGGGGGGCCCATCCGGCTCGGATGATCGCCCGGGCGAGGATCCTGCTGGAGTTGGACGAGAGCGTCGCTCCGGCGTCGGATCGTCGGGTGATCGCCGAGCGGGCCGGGGTTTCGGAGGGCACGGTGTATCTGGTCGCGAAACGGTTCACGGAGGTGTCGGGCCGGGTCGAGGAGGTGATCGGACGCCGCAAGCGGACCCGCCCGCCGATCGAGCCGAAGGTGACCGGGGACGTCGAGGCGCGGGTGATCGCTCTGGCGTGCACCAAGCCCCCGGAAGGGTTTGACCGGTGGTCGTTGCGGCTGCTTGAGAAACACGTGCTGCTCACCGACGGGATCCCGCCGCTGGACCACTCCACGATCGGGAGGGTCCTCAAGAAGGGGGGCTTCGTCCTCATCTGAAGAAGTGCTGGACGATCCCGCCGCACGCCAACGGCGAGTTTGTGGCCCGCATGGAGGACGTGCTGGAGGTCTAGCACCGACCCTTCGATCCAGCCGTGCCTGTGGTGTGCATGGACGAGAAGCCCTACCAACTCCTGGGCCACGCCCGCGACCCGATCCCGCCCGGCCCGGAACGACCTGAAGCAGGACTCCGAGTACGTCCGTCACGGAACCTGCTCGATCTTCGTGTGGGTCGAGCCGTTGGCCGGCCGGCGCCGGGTCGACGCCCGCCGGCAACGGACCCGGATCGACTGGGCCCACGAGATCGACCAGCTACTCAGCGTCGACTACCCCGACGCGCCGCGCGTGGTGCTCGTCATGGACAACCTGAACACCCACACCCTCGGCTCGCTGTACGAAGCGTTCGAACCGACCAAAGCCCGTGCCCTCGCCCAGCGGCTGGAGATCCACTACACCCCCAAGCACGGCTCCTGGCTCAACATCGCCGAGATCGAGCTGTCCCGGCTGACCAGACAATGCCTCGACCGGCGCATCGACGACCTCGAACCACTCAACACCGAACTCGCCGCCTGGCAAGCCGCCACCAACGCCGACCAACGCCAAGTCGACTGGCAGTTCACCACCAGCGACGCCCGCACCAAACTCCGTCACCTATACCCACAGCTTCAAAAGCGACGCTCTACTAGGCTGCAGCCGTGCGGCAGCTTCTCAATCGTGGGCGCACGCTGGTGATGGGCATCGTGAACACCACCCCCGATTCCTTCTCGGACGGGGGCGCGTACCTCGACCCCCAGGCAGCGATCGCGCACGGCTGCCTGCTGCTCGAGCAGGGTGCCGACATCGTCGACGTCGGCGGCGAGTCGACCCGGCCCGGTGCGCTGCGGGTCAGCCTCGACGACGAGCTGGCCCGGGTGTTGCCCGTGATCCGGGCACTCGCCGCGGCCGGTGCGGTGGTCAGCGTCGACACCATGCGCGCCCCCGTGGCGAACGCCGCGGTCGATGCCGGAGCGGTGATCGTCAATGACGTTTCGGGCGGCCTCGACGACCCCGCCATGCTGCACGCGGTCGCCGAGCGCGGCGTCGGCTACATCGCCATGCACTGGCGCGGGCAGTCCGATCGCATGCAGAACCTCGCGGTCTATGCCGACGTGGTCGCCGAGGTCCGCGCCGAGTTGGCCGCCCGCCGCGATGCCGCACTGGCAGCCGGGATCGCCGGCGAGAACCTGGTGCTGGACCCCGGCCTGGGCTTCGCCAAGACCGCTGCGCACAACTGGACGCTGCTGGCCCACTTGGACGCACTCCAGAGCCTCGGCCAGCCCCTGCTCGTCGGCGCCTCACGCAAGCGCTTTCTGGGCGAACTGATGACCGGACGTCCGCCCGGAGAGCGTGACGATGCCACCGTCGCGCTCACCACGCTGCTGGCTCGGCAAGGGGTCTGGGCGGTACGCACGCACTCCGTCCGGGCGCACCGGGACGCCTCGGCAGTCGTCCAGCGGCTGGGCCAGGAGGCCGTCCGCACCGTGCAGTAGGGTCGCTGCGGAGGTGAGTGCATGGCAGCAATTGTTCCCGATCGGGTGCGGCTGACCGGTCTGCGGTTCAGCGCGATCCACGGCGTTCACGAGTTCGAACGGACCCGGCCCCAGACCTTCGTCGTCGATGTCACCTGCGAGCTGATGCCACGGCAGCAGTCCGACGAGTTGGCCAGCACCGTCGACTACGCCGAGCTCTCGCGCGAGATCGAGGCCGCCGTCACCCGTGACCCGGTCAATCTGATCGAAACCCTCGCCGAACGGATTGCCGCCACCTGCCTGCACCATTCGCTGGTCGGGGCGGTCGAGGTGACCGTGCACAAGCCCGATGCCCCGATGCCCGTCCAGCTGAGCGATGTGGCCGTCACGATCCGCAGGAGCCGCCCGGAATGAGCGCAACCGACCCGCACCCCAACGCGTACCTCGACTTCGACGTCGACACCCTCGCCGGCATGGTGCCGATCAGGCCGGTGGTGTTCTCGATCGGCTCCAACCTGGGTGATCGGCTCGGCTACCTGCAGGCCGCCGTCGACTCGCTGCGCATCACGCCCAACCTCAGCATCGTCGAGGTGTCGCCGGTGTACGAGACCGACCCGGTCGGCCCGGTGCCGGACCAGCCACTGTTCCTCAACGCCGTGGTGCGCGCCGACACCACGCTGGCCTCGCTGGTGCTGCTCGAACGGGCCCAGGCGATCGAGAACGCGCATCGCCGCACCCGCGAGGTGCCGGGCGGCCCCCGCACCCTCGATGTGGACCTGATCGTGGTGGGCGAGCGCATCAAGAACACCCCGCTGCTCACCCTGCCGCACCCACGCGCCGCGGAGCGGGCGTTCGTGCTGGTGCCGTGGCTCGACATCGACCCCGCTGCCACGCTGCCCGAGCATGGCCCGGTCGCCGACCTGGTGGCACGGCTGGACCTGTCGGTCATCCGGCGCCGGCCCGATCTGACGATCGAGACGTGATGCCCCAGCCCGGCCCCACGGTGCGGCCCACCGGACCAACGGCGCTGGCAGTCGCCGCGGTTGTCGGCGGGGGCCTCACCTGGATCGTGCTGTCGATCGCCGACAACCTCGGGTGGGTGCTGCCCACCGTGCCGGTGCTGGCTGCCGTGGTGGTGGCCGTGCTGGCGCTGATCACCTGGCTCGCCGCACGCTGGACGCACCGCACCGTCCAGACGCAGCAACCGATCGAACCGACCCGCGCGGTCGGCCTGGTGCTGGCCGGCAAGGCGGCCCTGCTCGGCGGCACCGCACTGGCCTCCGGCTATGCCGTGCTGGTGCTGCGCCAGCTGCCCAATGTGGACGCCACCCTGCCCCGCGAACGAGTGCTGGTGGCCGGCGCCGTCACGGTGCTCAGCATCGGGCTCGCCGTGGCCGGCTGGGCGCTGGAGCGAGCCTGCCAGGTGCCGCCCGAGAACGATTCGGACGACGCGCCCACCAGTCAGCCCGGAGGCGCGCACCGCCCCGGTTAGGCTGCGCTCGTGACGTCTCGATCCGGTCGTGCTCGCCCGCTGTCGCTCGGGCGCATCGCCTCGTGGACGGTGCTCGCGCTGGTGGGTTGCGCGGCGTCCGTCACCTTCGTGTTCGGTGACCGGATCAGCCGTGGCGTCGCGCTCGCGGCCCTGGTGGCCGGCACGGTGCTGGTGTGCCTGCTCGCATGGCGCGAGTCCCGCAACGCCGAGCGTCTGCAGATGGCCGCCGAGCTGGGCCAGGCGATGCGCCACGCCGAGCAGCTGCACGCCGAACGGGCCCGGCAGCGCGCGGTCGTCCGCCTGCTCAGCGTCCGGATGGCCGACCTGCGCGACCAACTCGCCGCCGCCGGCGCACGCTCGTGCCAGCTGCAGCAACAGCTGTCCACCCTGCGCGGCAACCACGAGGCATTGCGGGTCGAACTCGAACTGCAGGCGGTGCTGAATCCCCCCGCGACCGTGCACGAGTTGTCAGCGGGTGCGAACTCCACTGCGCCATGGGCGCTGGCCACCGAACTGATCCACAATGCGCAAGCGGTGGGTGTGCAACGTTCGGCGTAACACCCTTTCCGGCGCCAATCGCTGTTTGCGCAGGTGGTAGCCATGCGCAGCCGCTCGCCGCATACTGCTCACCCAAAAGAGCCGCCATTCACGCACTTGCGCACAGTCGTTTTGCGTTGCATTTGTTTGGCGATAGGGTAGCCTCGCTATGAGGCTGAACGGGGGAACAGCTCACAGTGCCGAAATCAATCAACGTGGGAGGTAGCCATATGGCGCAGCGCATCGTCTATCGTCTTGAGGATGATCTCGACAGCAGCGAAGCCGCCGAGACCATTGTCTTCGGTATCGATTCGGTCAGCTACGAGATCGATCTGTCAGAAAGCAACGCACAGAGGTTGCGCGATCTGCTGGCGCCCTACGTGGCGTCGGCCCGGCGGGTCGGCGGTCGTCGCAAGGCAACCGCCCGGCGTCGAGCCGGCGTTAGCTCGGCCGGCGAGATCCGGGTGTGGGCGGCCGAGAACGGCCACAAGGTCTCGGCCCGCGGACGCGTCCCGGCCGAGGTGCGCGAGGCGTACGACCGCGCGCACAGCTGAGCCGATTCACGCACAGCTGATGTGAAATCACAGCCAACGGCCCCGGAAACCCGGGGCCGTTCGCCGTGGGCGAAGCCGGAACAGAACCCACCGCGCGCGAGTTGAATAGACTGATGGTGCCCGGGCCGGGTCGGCCGACCCAGCCGGAGCGCCACCCGGCGTAGGCCGGAGTGAGGAGTGCGGAACATGTTCGACCGGTTCACCGACCGTGCACGACGGGTCATCGTCCTGGCGCAGGACGAGGCCCGCATGCTGAATCACAACTACATCGGCACCGAGCACATTCTGCTCGGCCTGATCCATGAGGGTGAGGGCGTGGCCGCCAAGGCGCTGGAGGCGCTGGGCATTTCGCTGGAGGCCGTCCGCGAACAGGTCGAAGAAATCATCGGTCAGGGCCAGCAGGCTCCCACCGGGCACATCCCGTTCACGCCGCGGGCCAAGAAGGTGCTCGAGCTCTCGATGCGCGAGGCGCTGCAGATCAACCACCCCTACATCGGCACCGAGCACATTCTGCTCGGCCTGATCCGTGAGGGCGAGGGTGTTGCGGCCCAGGTGCTGATCAAGCTGGGCGCCGACCTCAACCGGGTGCGCAACCAGGTTCTGCAGTTGCTCAGCGGCTTTCAGGGCAAGGAGGCCGCCACGGCCGGCGCGCCCGAGAGCCCGCAGCAGCAGCAGGGTTCGTCCATCCTCGACCAGTTCGGCCGCAACCTGACCCAGGCTGCCCGCGAGAACAAGCTCGACCCGGTGATCGGCCGCGAGAAGGAGATCGAGCGGGTGATGACGGTGCTGTCGCGGCGCACCAAGAACAACCCGGTGCTGATCGGCGAGCCGGGTGTCGGCAAGACCGCCGTGGTCGAGGGCCTGTCCCAGGCGATCGTCCGTGGCGACGTGCCCGAAACCCTACGCGACAAGGCCATCTACACCCTCGACCTGGGTGCGCTGGTGGCCGGCTCGCGGTACCGCGGCGACTTCGAGGAGCGCCTGAAGAAGGTGCTCAAAGAGATCAAGACCCGCGGCGACGTGGTGCTGTTCATCGACGAGATCCACACGCTGGTCGGCGCGGGCGCCGCCGAGGGTGCGATCGACGCGGCGTCCATTCTCAAACCGATGCTGGCCCGCGGCGAGCTGCAGACGATCGGCGCGACCACGCTCGATGAGTACCGCAAGTACATCGAGAAGGACGCCGCGCTCGAGCGCAGGTTCCAGCCGATCCAGGTCGCCGAGCCGTCCATCGCCTTGACGATCGACATTCTGCGCGGCCTGCGTGACCGCTACGAGGCGCACCACCGCATCACCATCACCGACACGGCGCTGACCGCAGCGGCCCAGCTGGCCGATCGCTACATCTCCGACCGGTTCCTGCCCGACAAGGCGATCGACCTGATCGACGAGGCGGGTGCCCGGCTGCGCATCCGTCGCATGACCGCGCCGCCCGACCTGCGCGAGTTCGACGAGCGCATCGCCAAGGTGCGGCTCGAGAAGGAGGCGGCCATCGACGCGCAGGACTTCGAGCGCGCCGCACGGCTGCGTGACGACGAGCGCAAGCTGCTGATCGCCCGGTCCGAGAAGGAAGAGGCGTGGAAGGTGGGCGACTCCGATGTGCCGGCCGAGGTCGGCGAGGAAGAGATCGCCGAGGTGCTGAGCTCGGCCACCGGCATTCCGGTGTTCAAGCTGACCGAAGAGGAGTCGTCCCGGCTGCTCAAGATGGAAGAAGAGATCGGCAAGCGCTACATCGGCCAGCACGATGCGGTCAAGGCGCTGTCGCGCTCGATCCGGCGTACCCGCGCGGGCCTGAAAGACCCCAAGCGGCCCTCCGGTTCGTTCATCTTCGCCGGGCCCTCCGGTGTCGGCAAGACCGAACTCACCAAGGCTCTCACCGAGTTCCTGTTCGGCGACGAGGACGCCCTGATCACCCTCGACATGAGCGAATACTCCGAGAAGCACACGGCGTCGCGCATGTTCGGTTCGCCCCCCGGATACGTCGGCTACGAAGAGGGTGGCCAGCTCACCGAAAAGGTGCGCCGCAAGCCGTTCAGCGTGGTGCTTTTCGACGAGATCGAGAAGGCCCACCCCGATATCTTCAACTCGCTGTTGCAGATTCTGGACGAGGGTCGGCTGACCGACGCGCAGGGGCGCGTGGTGGACTTCAAGAACACCGTGATCGTGATGACCACGAACCTGGGTACCCGCGACATTTCCAAGTCCATCAACCTGGGGTTCAGCCAGTCCGCCGACAGCGTGGGCACCTACGAGAAGATGAAGGCGAAGGTGTCGGACGAGTTGAAGCAGCATTTCCGTCCCGAGTTTCTCAACCGCGTCGACGAGATCGTCGTTTTCCACCAGTTGTCGCAGGGCGACATCGAGCACATCGTCGACCTGATGGTCGCCGAGATCGAGAATCGGCTGCGCGACAAGGACATGGGCATCGAGCTCACGCACGCGGCCAAGGCGCTGATCGCCAAGCGTGGCTACGATCCCGTGCTGGGTGCGCGGCCGTTGCGCCGGGCGATCCAGCGCGACATCGAAGACATCCTCGCCGAGAAGATCCTCTTCGCCGACATTCACCCCGGCGAGATCGTCGTGGTCGATGTGGCGCCCGAGGGCTCGGAGTTGGCGTTCAGCTTCAACGGAGTGCCCAAGGCTCAGATGCCTGACGTGCCCGCCGAACTGACCAACTGAGGCGCCGCACGACACCCCCGCAGCGCAGGCTGCGGGGGTGTCGTGGTGCCGGGGGCACCAGGCGGGTCAGCGGGGGGCGTTGACGGCGATAATGATCAGCAGCACGAACGAGCTGACCACCAGCAGTGCGATCAGCGAGCCGATGATGCCGAGCACGAACCCAGCGGTCAGCTTGCCGCTGTCGCTGTACGCCCCGGGCCGGGCTGCCATCTCGCGCCGGGCCTTGGCGCCCAGATACCAGGCGATCGGGCTGATGAACGGCATGAAAACGAAGTTGGTGAACAGCCCGACGATGCCCAGGATCAGCACCAGGGTCGCGTTGGGATGCTCCGGTGGCGGCGGGGCCGCGTAGCCGTAGGGCACGCGCCGGCCGAACTGGACCGGGGCGGCCGGGGGAGCGGGTTGCAGCGCGTCGAACGTCTGCGGTTCGGACCACCCGCTGGGCTCGGCCGGACGGGGCTCGCCGAGCACCGGGTTGGTGTAGGCCGGCGGATCGCCGGGCAGGCCGAGGGTGGGCGGACGCTGATCGGCCGGGCTTGCGGACGGTTGGGGCGCAGGCTCGCCGGAACCGTCGCCGCCGGCCCACGGTGAATACTGCTGATTGCTCATTCAACGCCTCCTGAAGCTTCCAGGATAGGGCCGCCGGGCTCGCACCCCGTCCGTCAGAGCCGGAAGCCGTCGCCGGCCGCGTGCACAAGGGCATCGTGCAGCAGTGAGCGCAGCGCCCGCTGGGCCTGATCGGGGTCGGGCCAACCGTCGATCAACTGGTGCTCGGCGGCGACGCCGTCGGCAGGCAGTGCGCGCAGGTGTGCCAACACGTGGCCGCGGGCCGCGCGATCGGTGCCGGCGTACACCTGCCGGCGCCGGGCCGGCCCGGCCGGACGTCCAGCAGCGAACCAGCGACAGTCGGGTCGCACCGGGCATGACCCACAGGACGGCGTCGCGGCCCGGCACACCTGGGCGCCCAACCCCATCGCCGCGACCGACCACTGCGCGGCGCCCTGATCGGGCAACCACGCCTCGCCCCGCCGCCGCTCCACCACCGTCGGTGAGCCGGCCGGGGTGTCGGTGCCGCCCTCCAGCCGGGCGAGCACACGCCGCACGTTGACGTCGAGCACCACCTGTCGGGCGCCGAACGCGAAGCTGGCCACGGCGGCGGCGGTGTAGTCGCCGACTCCTGGCAGCATCCGCAGCGCCGCCGGATCGCGCGGCACCACGCCCCCGTGATCGAGGGTGATCGCGGTGGCTGCGGCGTGCAGCCGCTGGGCCCTGCGCGGGTAGCCCAGTCGTCCCCACGCCCGGACGGCCTCGCCCGCCGGCTCCGCGGCCAGGGCAGCGGGCACGGGCCAGCGATCGACCCACTGCTGCCAGGGGGCCAGCACGCGCTGGACGGGTGTCTGCTGCAGCATGAACTCGCTGATCATGATCGCCCACGGAGAGGTGCCCGGACGCCGCCACGGCAGGTCGCGCGCATGAGCGGCGTACCAGGCGACGATGCTGTTCACCAGCCGGTCGCGATCCACCCCACTGTAGGGCCCAGCGTCTGGTGCCGCTCGCTACGGCGCCCATCGGTGGATGCGGGCTGCGCGGCCGTCCGGCGTGGTGCGCCGCGCGCGGTGCCGGCACTGCCTACCCTTGCGGCATGAGCGAAGTGCTGACAGGCAAGGGTCCGCAACCGCCTTCGGTTTACTGGGTCCGGCGCGGCCTCGTCGCGTTGGCCGCCGTGGTCATCATCGGCCTACTGGTGTGGGCCTTCGTGCCGAAGAATCAGCCGACGACGGCCACACCGGCCGGCACCGCCACGCCGACCGCGATCGGCACGCAGAGCGCGCCCGTCCCATCGCCGACCGCTACTGCCAGCGAGGGCGGTGCCACACCGACCTCGACCGCGCCGACGGTGTGCGATCCGATCGGGGTGCAGTTGAGCGTCGAGGGCTTCAAGAGCGTCAAGGCCGACGCCAAGCAGGTGTTCAGCGTGACCGTCGAGAACAACACCGCGATGCCGTGCGTGATGCAGATCAACAAGGACACCTTCAGGTTGCGGGTGGCCTCCGGCGCCGACCTGATCTGGAGCACCGGGCACTGTGCAGAGTGGCTGCCCGAGGTAAAGCAGCAGACCCTCAAGGCCGGCGGCACGGTCGAGTTCAAGGTCAACTGGGGGCTGCACCGGTCGGCGGACGGCTGCAAGCAGGCCAAGAGTCTGCTGGGGGCCGGAACCTATGTCGCAACGGCCCTGTACCGCGACACGTCGACCGGCCGGTTCACCTTCACCATCGCCAAGTAGAACGCCTGCGGAGCACGCTGAACGATCGAGTCACGGCTGCGGCGCGCCGGCCCGGGGATCTGCTGCGGCCAGATCCTGCCGAACTAGTCCAGCCGTTCGGCGTAGGCGGATTCCGCCAGCCGCACCAGGCCCTCGCGGACCGTCCGGGCGATCGAGTAGTCGACGCCGTCGACCGCGAGCAGGTCGGTCGTGGTGGCACCGAACAGGCCCTGCAGGGTGCCGAAGTGCGCCACCAGCGAGTCGGCCACCGCGGGCGACAACCGGCCGATCTGCGCCAGTTGACGGTGTCCGCGGGGCGACAGCCGTCGCGACAGATCATCGCCCAGTCCGCAGCCCTGCGCGATCAGCCCGGGGTGGGCCAGGTCGTCGGTGTCGAGGGTGCCCAGCCGGGCCAGCTGCGGCGCTGTGGAATCGCCGGCATAGTCGCGCTGCAGGTGGGCCAGCAGGTCGTCCAGGCCGGAGACGAGTTCCTGCAGCTGCAGCCGCACCAATCGCCCCTCGGTGCCGAGTTCGACCGCGTAACCGGTCACCTCCAGGCGTAGCCGGCGCACCATCTCGAGCCGCTGGGCGACCAGCGCGATGTCGCGGACGGTCGCCGCGTCCTGCACCTCGGCGGCCGACAGCCGCGCGGTGGCCTCGGTCAGGCCATCCGAATATCGGACGAGGGTGGCCAGCGCCTGGTTGGCCCTGGCCAGCAACTGCTCCGGGCGCTGCACCACCCAGCGCTGCTCGTCGACGAACAGCGAGATGGTCGACATGGACGCCGACACGGTGACCGTGGGTATGCCGGTCTGCCGGGACACCCGATCGGCGGTGCGGTGCCGGGTGCCGGTTTCGGTGGTGACCACCGCTGCGTCGGGCATCAGGTGCACCCCGGCGAACATGATGCGGTCGAGGGCGTCGTTGAGAATGATCGCGCCGTCCATCTTGGCCAGTTCACGCAGGGCCGTGCCGGTGAACTCGACGTCGATGGCGAACCCGCCGGTGGCCAGCGACTGCAGCCGGGCGTTGTTGCCGAGGGTGACCAGGGCGCCGGTGCGGCCGTGCACGATGCGGTCGAGGCCGTCACGCACCTCGGTGCCGGGCGCGATCAGGGCGAGGGCGCGGGTGAGCCGGCTGGAGGGAGCGCTCACGGGGTGACCTCGTCGATTCGATGGCAGGACAGTCGCAGTTTACTGCCCCGGGCCTACGCCTCTGCCCGCTTCGCCTCGCCCGGACGGCGCCACGGTGCGTGCACCCGGGTCGCCGGAGCCGCACCACGGTCGCGGTGGGACAGCCAGCCTGGTGGCCGGATCGTGCAGCCTGAGCAGGCCCTACCCTTCGGCGAGCCGCAGGTGCGGACCGTCGGGGTCGCGTCGCTTGGCCGGACGAAGCTGCAGCAGGTCGACCGCCGCCGCCACCGTGCCCACCTCGACGGCACGCATGCCGCGCAGGCTGATGTTGCTGCCCGGCGGCACCAAAGCCAGGCCGAAACCCAGCCGGGCCGCCTCGGCCACCCGGCGCTCGATGCCGCCAACGCGGCGCACCTCGCCCGACAGGCCCACCTCGCCCAACGCGACCAGCGGGCGGTGGTACGCGTGTTCGGCGGCCGCGGAGGCGACGGCGAGCGCGACCGAGAGATCGGCGGCCGGATCGATCACCCGGGCGCCACCGACGGTGGAGACGTAGACCTCCTTGTTGTACAGCCGCACCCGCGCCTTGCGTTCGAGCACCGCGAGGATCACCGACACCCGTCCGCCTTCGAGCCCGTGGGTGACCCGCCGCGGCGTCTGCGCCGCCGAGGGCGCCACCAGGGCCTGCACCTCGCTGAGCAGGGGACGGCGGCCCTCTTGCGTGACAGTGAGGGCTGTGCCCGGCACCGGCTCGGCGCGCGCGGAGGTGAACAGGTGACTGGGGTCGGCCACCTCGCGGATGCCCGTTTCGGTCATCTCGAAGCAACCCACCTCATCAGCCGGGCCGAACCGGTTCTTGCTGGCCCGGACCAGCCGCAGGCCGCTGTGCCGGTCACCTTCGAACGACAACACCACATCGACCAGGTGTTCCAGCAACCGGGGGCCGGCCACCGTGCCGTCCTTGGTGACGTGACCGACCAGCAGCACCGGCAGCCGGCGCTGCTTGGCCACCCGGACCAGCGCGTTGGTTACCTCGCGAACCTGGGCGACGCCGCCCGGCACGCCGTCGGCGCCCGAGACGGTGACGGCCTGCACCGAGTCGAGCACCAGCAGGGTGGGATCGAGTTGGTCGATGTGCGCCAGCACCGCGCCCAGGTCGGTCTCGGCTGCCAGGTAGAGGGTGTCGCGCAGAGCGTCGGTGCGGGTGGCGCGCAGCCGCACCTGGGCCGCGGACTCTTCGGCCGAGACGTACAGTGTGCGCCGGCCACCGGCTGCCCAGCGCGCCGCCACGTCGAGCAGCAGGGTGGACTTGCCGACGCCGGGCTCACCGGCCAGCAGCACGACCGCGCCGGCCACGATGCCGCCGCCCAGCACCCGGTCGAGTTCGCCGACGCCGGTGGAGGTGGATGCCGCCTCGTGCAGCGGCACGTCACCGATCGGACGCGCCGCGCTGGTCGGTGCCGATCGGACGGCGGTCGCGGGGCCGGTGGGGGCATGCGGGGCCATCGAACCCCAGGCTTGGCATTGGTTGCAGCGCCCCAACCAGCGGGCGCTCGTCCACCCGCATTCGGAACAGCGGTGACTGACAGCGGTCTTGGCCATGCACCGCAGGCTAGGGGCCGCCTCCGACAGTTCTGGATCCGCCGGTCCAGAGGCACCATCCGCGCCGTCATCCGGGTGGCCCTCGTCATCCCGGCGAATGCCGGGATCTCACCGCGCATCGTCGTCCCGGCGGGCCCGTCTTCCCAGCGGACGTCGTCATCCCGGCGGGCCCTCGTCATCCTGGCCCCCTCGTCATCCCGGCGAATGCCGGGATCTCACCGCGCATCGCCACCCCGGCGGGCCCCGTCTTCCCAGCGGACGTCGTCATCCCGGCGGGCCCCGTCTTCCCAGCGGACGTCGTCATCCCGGCGGGCCCCGTCTTCCCAGCGGACGTCGTCATCCCGGCGAACGCCGGGATCTCTGCCGCACACCGCTGGTTGCATCCGTTGCCGCGGAGTGGGGGTGCACCCCGTCCCGCCCCGGGCAGCCTCAGCGGCTCCGCAAGCTCCGCCGCTGAGTTGCCCGACGCCCGACCACGCCCAGACGGGGTGCACCCCACTCCGCTTCACAGTTGGGTCTGCGTCGGGCGAGTCGTCGAGATCCGGGTCCGCGGGGTCTCGACAAGCTCGAGCAGCGAGTGAGCTCCACCCTGAGGTGACAGAGGCGAGACCGCGAAGTGCTCGCTCGATGACGGCGGTGCAGTCGCGCTGATCGCTGCGCAAGCTGAGCGAGGTGGACGAGGGAGAAGCAGTGGCTGCTTGGCCTGGCAGCGCCCTGCCCGTCGACGACCGGTGTCGCTACCTGCGGAGCCGTCAACGTCGGGTTCAAGGCTGCGCAGGTCGCCCGGGCCGGTTCCTCCCGTGGCTTCGCCGGTTCGTTCCCGGCGGCGCCGGAAGTCCCCTAGTTTGGACCCAGGCCTCGACCCCAGCCTGCGACCCCCTCAGGCAAGGGCAGTCCCCGGATTCCGGGTGAGCGGAAGGTGCGAATGACCAGATCACGCACGCGAGCACGAGTTGCGCCGGCTTCGATGGCTGGCACCGCTGTGACGCCGAAGTCCGGGGCGCGCCTGACGCGGGTTACCACCGCGCTCTCATGACCAGCCGTCGGTGGGGGATCGTCGTCGGGGTTGCTCTGGTTGCCCTCTTCATCTGCGCGGGGTTCCTCAACGCTGAAGCGTGGCTGATGGGGTCTCTGGCCTCGACGGTGGGCCTGATGGGGACGCTGGTGGCGCTGGTCGCTTGGCCGGTCCACGGCGTCTGGTTGGGCTTGACGCAGCGCGAGCAGGCCCAGGTCTGGCGATTCCCGGTGATGTTCTGGACGGCGGTGGTCGTGCTCGCTGTGGGTGGGTGGTTGCTCGTGACGGCCGGGCCCGCGTCGACGGTGAGTGGGGGCCTCAGCGTGTTGGGCGGGGCGGCGTTGTTTCTCGGTACTGCCCCTTTGCACGGCCTCTCACGGCTGACCGGCATCAGCGGGTCGCTGCCCCTCGTGGTCGGAATGAGCGTGGTGGTCCTTGCAGTCAGCCTGCTCGCCTCCTACCTTGCGCGGCGCATCAGCGCGGGAGGCACGTCCACGAGCCAGTGACCCCGGCTGGGGCGCTGATGTCGCCTGCCACCTCCATGACGGCGTCCACGTACTCAGCGGCTGAGCCGGCCGGGCTGCGTCTCGGGCAGCTGGAGCCCTGCGGTGGTGTCCGACTTCGACGAGCGGACGCGTCTCGACAAGCGTGACCAACGAGTGCGCTCCGCGACAACCAACGCAGCGATCAAGAGGCGCGGGGGAGATCCCGGCGTTCGCCGGGATGACGTGGTGGTCCGGCAGGCTTGGCCGGCGCGGGGGGTCCCGGCGAGGGGCGCGGGGTCTCGACGGACTCGACCGGCGAGGGCTGGGCGGGTCTGGACGAACTTCGACCAGCGGCAGCTAAATGCGGACGGGGCCGCGGGGGGTGTGGAACGTGGCGGCGTCGATGCCGGGCTGGCCGTTGGGTGCGGTGAAGCGGATGTTCACGCCGTCGAAGTTGCCGTCGACCTCGGCGCCGATCCAGTCCTCGAGCCGTTCCTCGTTGCCGGCGATCTCGAGCTCGGCGAGCTGCAGGTCGCCGGGCAGGGCCCGTGGCAGCACCGACTCATCGCTTGTCCAGCGGATGAAATAGGGCAGCTGCGGGTCGGACATCAGGCCCTTGACGCCGATCTGGTCCCATTCCAGCAGCCGTCCGTCCGGAAAGTGCCGGGACCCGCGGACGGCCTCGCGGCCCAGCCGTGTCTCGTACGGCGCCAGGTCCGGCACCGAGACGACCCAGCCCAGCCAGCCGCCGCCCATCTCGGAACGAGCCCGGACGGCTTGCCCGAACGGCGCTTTCTCGGCCGCGGGGTGCTCCAGCACCTCGACCACCTCGAGGTAGCGGTCATCGGCCAGCGGAAGAATGTTGTTGCGGGTGCCGAAGCGGGGATGGAATCCACCGTCGCGGAACTTGGCGCCGAGCAGGTCGCCCAGGCGTTCCACCTCGGCTTTGAGGCCGTCTGGACCTGCCGCGAATGTCAGATGATCGACATGCATGACCCCATTCTGTGGGGACAGCGGCCCGGAAGCGAAATCGAGGGCTGAGGCGCGCCCGCCGCCTATCATTACGGGCGTGAATGGCTCCTCCAGCGGCGTCAAAGTGGCGCTGTCCACCTCGTCGGTCTACCCCGAAAGCACGTCCGCGGGCTTCGAGGTGGCCAGCCTGTTGGGCTATGACGGCATCGAGGTGATGGTCGGCATCGACCCGCTCGCGGCCGACGTCGACGCGGTGCAGCGATTGCGCGACTACCACCAGATGCCGGTGCTTGCGGTGCACGCACCCTGCCTGCTGATCACGCAGCGGGTGTGGGGCACCGACCCGTGGGCCAAGCTCGAGCGGGCCACGCAGGCCGCCACCCAGTTGGGCGCGGACATCGTGGTGGTGCACCCGCCGTTCCGCTGGCAGCGCAGCTACGCGACCGGCTTTGTGCAGGGGGTGCGCGAGATCGTCCGCAGAACCGGGGTGACCATCGCGGTCGAGAACATGTTTCCGTGGCGGGCGCCGGGCGGCGGCGACTTCAAGGCGTACAAGCCGAGCTGGGACCCGTCCGATCTCGACTACGACCATCTCACCCTCGACCTTTCGCACGCAGCGACCGCACGGCAGGACTCGCTCGAACTGCTCCGACGCTGGGACGACCGGCTGGCGCACGTCCACCTCACCGACGGCAACGGTTCGGCCAAGGACGAGCACCTGCTACCCGGCCAGGGCAACCAGCAGGCCGACCAGGTGTTGGCCGAGCTCACTCGACGGGGGTACTCGGGGCACGTGGTGCTCGAGGTGAACACCAACGACCTCGACCGCGCGGGTCGTGAGGCGGCGCTGGCGCAGGCGTTGGAGTTCGCGCGCACCCACCTGGCCGCGGTCAGCGAACCGCGGTGAGCGACGCCCCTGCCGCCTCGCAGCCCGCGCTGCGCCGGCCGGGTTGGGAGGTGCTGCTGGTGCTCGGCGTTTCGCTCGGCCAGTCAGCGGTCTACTCGATCCTGTCGATCGCCGAGAAGCTCAGCCGCCCCGAGCCGTTGGGGCAGCAGACCACGACGATCAACACCTCGGTCACCCCTGATCGTCCCTGGTTGGATCTCAGCTACCAGCTGGCCGCAATCGTGTTTCCCCTGGTCCCGGCGTTGTTAGCGCTGTATCTGCTGCGACTGACCGGCGACCGCGTGCGGATCGGTTTCGACCTCACCCAGCCCTGGCGCGACCTCGGCCGAGGGTTCCTCGTCGCGGCGGCGATCGGCATTCCGGGCCTGGCGTTGTATTTCGCAGCACGGGCGTGGGGGCTGAACACCAACGTGCAGCCGGCGAATCTGGCCGAGAACTGGTGGACGGTGCCGGTGCTGGTCGGGCTCGCGGTGATGAACGGCGTGCTCGAAGAGGTGGTGATCGTCGGCTACTGGTTCACCCGGATGGCCCAACAGGGCTGGTCGGTGGCCGCGGTGCTGATCGGCAGCGCCGTCATTCGCGGTGCCTACCACCTGTACCAGGGCTTCGGCGGTTTCGTCGGCAACCTGGTGATGGGCCTGGTGTTCGGCCTGTTGTACCTGCGCTGGAAGCGGGTGGCTCCGCTGGTGGTGGCGCACATCATCCTCGACCTGGTCGCCTTCGTCGGCTACGCACTGCTGGCCCCGTACCTCGACTGGCTCTGACCGGTGGTGTGGGTGCGGTTCCTCGCCGTGCCCAGCGCAGCGCCCATGGTTCGGTGGTGGCGCTCGTCTAACTATTTGCCGCTCGCCAAGCTCCGAAGTTGTCAACCTGGTGTGGACAGTTCGCGAGTGTTGATGCCGGTGGGTCCGACGGTGGGGGCTCGGGGTGCTTGTCGGAAGCGGTTGGGGTGTGCGGCGTGGTAGGCGTCGAGTTGTGCTTGCCGTCGGGCTTGGTCGGTGGCGACGGTGCCGTGGTAGACGGCAGCCGGGGTAGTAGCCGATGCCGGAGTGTCTGTGGTGGTTGGCGTATCGATCGAGGAAAGCTTGTGTCCAGGCGCGGGCGTGGTCGATGTCATCGAACCGGGGTGGGTGGTCGATGTCGTATTTGATGGTTTTAAACATGGATTCGGAAAACGGGTGTCGTTGCGACGCGCGGACGGGAGAACGATCCGGTGACGTGGTGGTCGTTGAAGACGCCGGCCAGGTCGGCTGAGCGCATCGCGGAGCCGTTATCGGCATGGACGACATCCACGTGGCCGTGTTGCTGGAACGCGCGCCGGAAGGCCTTTTGGCGGCGTGGCTGGTGGTAGTGGGTTCGATCAGCCAGCCGGTCGGGAAGCGAGAGAGACGTCGAGGATCAGCATCAACTGGTAACACTCGAGGCCTTCTGGGCCGCCGCACAACTCGGTCGCGTCCCAGGACCACAGTTGGTTCGGTCGGAACGCCTGCGCGGTCGGAGCGGGCCGTTTCCGGCGTGATCCGCTGCCTTGGCTCCGTTGCCGGCGGCGATCCCCGACCAGGTTCTCGGATCGGGCGATCCGGTAGAACGTGGCTTGCGAACAGCTCACCTGCCCGGCATCGAAACTGCGCCAATAGGTTTGCACGACCGACAGCTCGGCGTATTCATCCGCCACCAGCGACTCGATCACTTGGGCCCGCTCGGCCTCGGCCAGGGCCGCCGGCTGGTGCCGGTCACGATGCGGCACCGGCTCCGGCACCCGCCGATCGTGACAATAACCCCTGGTCAACCGATAGAAAGAGGCGCGTGGCAGGCCAGTGACACGACAGGCTCGGCTAATCGTCCAGCCCGCCGTCGTTGACAGCGCTGAGACCGCGTCGGTCAGGACAACTTGAGCCGCTTCAGCCATGACGCGTACTCGGTCGCGGACATCAACGCCGGCGGGATCTGCGAATCCGGTTCCGAGCTCGTCGTGATCCCCTCCAAGAGCTCGAACGCTTTTCCCAGGATCTCGGTTGCCGCTTCGGCCTGAGCGGTCTTGCGCCGCAGCGTTTCATTCTCGGCCCGCAATCGAGCCAACTCGGCACGCATCGACCCACATCCGAGCGGCTCGCCACCCGCTGCTGAGACTGCTCCAGCTCGCCGTTATCCCGCGCCCGCACCCACGCATAGACGGTGTTCCGATCCAGTCCGTACTCCCGCAATAGCCGCGTCTTCGCACCCCGCTCAACGCACCCATCCCACGCGCGCAAGAACTCCACCCGAAACTCCAACGAAAAGCGTCGATGCCCCCCAGCCGACATCCCCGGCTCCACACTGATCTGACCCACGCCCTGCCCTCCCACTCGCGAACTGTCTCACCCCCAGGTTGACAGCGGGGAGCTTCGCGAGCGGCAAATAGTTGGGCGAGCGCGAGCGAAAGCGGACGAGCCGCACGTCCGTCCGGCACCGATAGGCTGACCCCCATGCGTGTGGGAGTTTTCGGTGCCACTGGCACGGTGGGCAATGTGATGCGTTCGCTGTTGGTCGAGCGCGATTTTCCGGTCGACTCGATCCGGTTCTTCTCCTCGCCCCGCTCGGCCGGCCGGCAGGTGCCGTTCAAGGGCGAGCAGATCACCGTCGAAGACACCGCCACCGCCGACTTCGCCGGCCTCGACATCGCCCTGATGTCGGCCGGTGCCACCATGTCGCGCGAGTACGCGCCCAAGGTGGCCGCGGCCGGTGCGCTGGTGGTCGACAACTCCAGTGCGTGGCGCAGAGACCCCGAGGTGCCGCTGGTGGTCAGCGAGGTCAACCCCGAAGACGCCGAGAACCCGCCCAAGGGCATCATCGCCAACCCCAACTGCACCACCATGGCCGCGATGCCGGTGCTCAAGCCGCTGCACGACGCGGCCGGCCTGCAGCGGCTGATCGTGGCTACCTATCAGGCCGTCTCGGGCTCGGGCGTCAAGGGCATCAACGCGCTGCTGGCCCAGTCCCAGGACACCCGAGATGCCTCCGCCCTGGCCCTGGACGGACGCATCGACGAGGTCACCGACCCCGCCCCCTACCTGGCGCCGATCGCCTTCAACGTGATTCCGGTCGCCGGTTCGGTGGTGGACGACGGCACCGGCGAGACCGACGAGGAGCAGAAGCTGCGCAACGAGTCACGGCGGATCCTGCACCTGCCGAACCTGGCGGTGGCGGGCACGTGTGTGCGGGTTCCGGTGTTCACCGGCCACTCGCTGGTGGTGCATGCCGAGTTCGCCGAAGAGCTCAGCCCGCACCGCGCTCGCGGCATTCTCGCCACCGCTCCCGGGGTGGCGCTGGCCGACGTGCCCACGCCGCGGCTGGCCGCCGGCCGCGACGCGTCCTACGTCGGACGCATCCGCACCGATCAGTCGGTGCCGGACGGACGGGGCATCGTCCTGTTCCTCAGCAGCGACAACCTGCGCAAGGGTGCCGCGCTCAACGCCGTCCAGGTCGCCGAACTGCTGGCGGGCAAGCGATGACGCGCCTTGCCGTGATCGGTGCCGGCGTGATGGGCGAAGCCCTGGTCAGCGGTCTGCTGCGCGCCGACTGGTCCGCCGCCGACATCGTGGTGGCCGATCGGCGCGACTTCCGCCGCTCCGAGATGACCGCCGCACACGGTATCCACACCACGGGTCGCAACGCCGAGGCGGTGGCCGAGGCCGACACGGTGATCCTGGTGGTCAAGCCGCAGGACGTGAGCGCGGTGCTGCCCGAGATCTCCCCGGCGCTGCGGCCGCACACGCTGCTGGTCTCGCTGTGCGCCGGCGTCACCACCGCGCAGCTCGAGAGCCACCTGCCCGAGGGCACCGCCGTCGTCCGGGTGATGCCGAACACGCCGGCCCTGGTCGGCGAGGGCATGGCCGCGGTATCCGCGGGTTCGAGCGCGTCCGCCGACGACGTCGAGCATGCCCTGCAGCTGATGAGCGCGCTGGGCAAGGCGATCACGGTGCCCGAGAGCTACCAGGACGCAGTCACGGCGATCTCGGGCTCCGGCCCGGCCTACCTGTTCTTCGTCGTCGAGGCGATGATCGACGCCGGGGTGATGCTGGGGCTGCCGCGCGACATCGCCACCCTGCTGGTCAACCAGACCATGTTCGGCTCGGCGAAGCTGTTGATCGAGTCGGGGCAGCATCCGACGGTGCTCCGCGAGCAGGTCACCTCGCCCGGCGGCACCACCGCCGCGGCGCTGCGGCAGTTGGAGGACCACCGGGTCAAGGCCGCCTTCATCACCGCCATGGAGGCCGCCCGCGACCGCAGCCGGGCACTGGCCGGTCCTGCCACCTGAGCCTAGGCACGTCCGCACCGCGGCTTTCGCAAGAGGGCTGCGATCGGCTCACGGTGGGGGTAGGGTGGCCGACACTCAGCGCCGGTCGGGGGGATCGGCGCCGTGCGGACAGATTTGTGAAAGAGCACTGATGAACGACGCTGTGAACCAGCCTGTGCCGTTGTCGGCGATCAAGTTCCTGAAGGTGACCGAGGTGGCGGGCATGCTGCGGGTATCGCGAATGTCGGTCTACCGACTGATCCACGCCGGCGAACTCGAAGCCGTGCGGTTCGGCCGCAACTTCCGGGTGCCCGAGCAGGCGGTCAACACCTACCTGCAGCAGTCCTTCTACGACGCGGGCTGACCGCACGCGCCAGCGGCATCGTCCCGTCATCACACGCAATTCGCTCATCTGCCGACGCACTCGGTAAGCTCTCGGGGTTGGCTGGGTCACCCGGTCACTCCTCGGGGCACTGCCCCGCACCGCAACGAAGAGTTATCCGGCCCGCTGTGGGTCGACATCGAGAGGTCATAGCGTGGGTTCGGTCATCAAGAAGCGTCGCAAGCGGATGGCGAAGAAGAAGCACCGCAAGCTTCTGAAGCGCACGCGCATCCAGCGTCGTCGCGCCGGCAAGTAATCCACCGGCCCGATGCCCGGCCCCCGGGTGCTGGTCGTCGTCCGCGACGGCTGCCACCTGTGTGACGACGCCGTGGCCATCGCGGCACGCGTGTGCACCGAGGTGGGCGCCGAGTGGGCGACCGCCAACGTCGACACCGACCCCGGGCTGGCCGAGCACACCGACCACGTGCCGGTCACCTTCGTGGACGCTCGGCGGTTCGCCATCTGGTTTCTGGACGAGCGGCAGTTGCGTGCCGCGCTGACCGGCTGAGGCACCGATGAGTCGCCGCATTCTGCTGGATGCTCCGCTGCCCGCCGAGCCGCTGTTCGACTATCTGAGCGACCCCCGCCGGCGTCCGGAATGGCAGGCCAGCCTGAAGGACGTGGCGGACGTGCAGGGCACGGGAGACCTCGGCACCACCTGGACCGACCTCACCGCCGTCGGGGCACGGCCCGTGCTCAAGGTGACCGGCTACGAACGTCCGCGGGTGTGGATCGAACGGGGCACCTGGCAGGGCGTCACCGCCGTGCTGCGGCTCGACCTGCTGCCCTACGGTGCCAACCGGACCCGCATCACCGCCACCTACGCGATCACCGGTTCCGGCGTGTTCGCGCTGCCGCCGCCCCGCAAATCAGCGGCGCGCGAGCCGTCCCGTATTGTTGAGGCCCGAGCACTTCGAAAGGCCGAACCGACCCATGCGATCCGTTGTTCATCTGGTGCGCCACGGCAAGGTGCACAACCCCGACGGCATCCTGTACGGGCGGCTTCCCGGCTACGGGCTCAGCGATGTGGGCCGGGCCATGGCGCAGCGGCTGGGTGAGCACTTCGCCGACGTGCCGCTGACCCACCTGCGCTGCTCGCCGCTGCAACGCGCGCGCGAAACCATGGCCCCGATCTCGGCGCGGCACCCCCACCTGGAGGTGGTCACCGACGAGCGGGTGATCGAGGCCGCCAACTACTTCGAGGGCACCAACTTCGGCACCTACAACGAGAAGCTGCTGCTGCCGAAGAACCTGTGGCAGCTGCGCAACCCGCTGATCCCGTCGTGGGGCGAGCCGTACACCTCGATCGTGGCCCGGGTACGGCTGGCCATCGATGATGCCGCGCAGGCGGCCGGCGACGACGGCCAGGCCCTGATCGTGATGCACGAGCTGCCGATCTGGATCTCGCGGCTGGCCGCCGAGGGCCGTTCGCTGGTGCACGACCCGCGCAAGCGCGAATGCCGGCTGGCCAGCGTCACCTCGTTCACCCTGATCGACGGACGCATCGCCGCCGTCGACTACGCCGAACCGGCCGCCGACCTGGTGCCGCCGAAAACGTCCAAGGTGCTGTTCCGTCCCGGATCGTGATGCGCCGACTCGCCCTTGCGCTCGCCACCGTCGTGCTGCTGGTGCTGACCGGCTGCACCGGCGGCACGTCCGCCGCCGGGGGCTTCGTCAGCGGCGACGGCACCATCACGACGGTGCCGGTCGGGCAGCGGGTACCGGCACCTGAGATCAGCGGCACCACGCTGGAGGGCGAGCCGTGGAGCAGCGCCTCGGTGAACGGCAAGGTGCTGGTCTACAACGTCTGGGGCTCGTGGTGCCAGCCGTGCATCAAGGAGGCGCCGGCGCTGGTGAAGGCGGCCGCACGCACCGCCACGTCCGCGCAGTTCGTGGGGATCAACTCGCGCGACATCGGCAAGCCGCAGGCGCAGGCGTTCGTCCGCGAGTTCGGCGTCACCTACCCAAACCTGTACGACCCGGCCGGCGAGCTGGTGCTGCTGTTCGCCGGCAAGCTGCCGCTGAGCGCCATACCCAGCACGGTGATCGTCGACACGCAGGGACGCATCGCCGCCCGGGTGCTGGGTGAGACCACCGAGGCCACGCTGGTCGGCCTGATCGACGACGTGGCGGCCGGTCGCTGATGATCCTGCTGGAGATCGGTGACTGGGCCCGGGACGCCGTCGGCGGCTCGATGCTGCTGGCCGTTCCGGTCGCGCTGCTCGCCGGGTTGGTGTCGTTCTTCTCGCCGTGCGTGCTGCCGCTGCTGCCCGGCTACCTCAGCTACGCCAGCGGGCTGAGCGCCGCTCAGCTGCAGGCTGGCGAGAGCCGTGGACGGGTGCTGGCCGGCACCTCGCTGTTCGTGCTGGGCTTCGCGGTGGTGTTCGTGTCGGGGGGTGCGCTGTTCGGCTCGCTGGGTACCACGCTGATGCAGTACCGCAGCGCGCTCAACGTGATCGGCGGCGTGCTGGCGATCGCGTTGGGGCTGGTGTTCGCCGGCTGGGTGCCGTTCGCGAGCCGCACCGTGCGGCTCAACCTGCGGCCCCGGGTCGGCTTGGCCGCCGCGCCGCTGCTGGGGCTGGTGTTCGCCCTCGGCTGGACGCCCTGCATCGGCCCTGCCCTGCAGGTGGTGCTCACCCTCGCGCTCAACGAGGCCACCGCCCTGCGCGGAGCGCTGTTGGCGTTCTGCTACGCGCTGGGGCTCGGGCTGCCGTTCCTGCTCGCCGGCCTGGCCCTGGACCGGTTCAGCGGCGCACTCGAGTTCGTCCGGCGGCACCATCGCGTACTGCAGGTGACCGGCGGGCTGATGATGATCGTCGTCGGCGTGTTGCTGCTGACCGGCTGGTGGGACGCCCTGATGGCCTGGCTGCGGCAGTGGGCGGCCTCGTTCGGAACGGTGATCTGATGCCCGCCGACAAGCACCTGCTGGACCCCTTCGAGCAACCCGAGGCCGAGGCTGCGTTCGGGCCCGATGGCGCCTCCGAAGCTACGGCCGAGGCTGCGGCCGCAGAGGCCCCGTCCGGCGGCACGGGGGGCGCGAGCGCCGCGAAGAGTGGCACGTCGCGGACGCGCCGCAGCGGCACCCTGCGCGCGTCCGAGACGCTGCGCTGGCTCTGGACCCAGCTCACCTCGATGCGCACCGCGCTGGTGCTGCTGTTCGCCCTGGCACTGGCCGCGATTCCCGGCTCGCTGTTGCCGCAGCGTCCGACCTCGCCGGTGCGGGTGCGCGAGTTCATCACCGCCAATCCCCAACTCGGTGGCTTCTACAACGCGATCGGCATGTTCGACGTGTACGCGTCGCCGTGGTTCGCGGCGATCTATCTGCTGCTGTTCGTGTCGCTGGTCGGCTGCATCATTCCGCGCGTCGGGGTGTACCTGCGTGGCCTGCGTGCCCAGCCGCCGCGCACCCCGCGCAATCTGGGCCGGCTGCCCGCCCACCTGGCCTTCAGCGGCGCGTCCACGCCAGAGGTGCTCGACCGGGCGGAGCACTTGCTGCGCACGCGGCGATTCCGGGTTCGCCGGCTGCCCGATTCGGTGAGCGCCGAGCGGGGCTATGTGCGCGAACTGGGCAACCTGGTGTTCCACGTGTCGCTGGTCTTTCTGCTCTGCGGCATCGCCTGGGGCGCACTGTTCGGCTACAAGGGCTCGGTCGCGGTGGTCGAGGGTCAGTCGTTCAGCAACACCCTGACCCAGTTCGACGACTTCACCTCCGGCGGCGCGTTCCGGGCCGGGCAGTTGGTGCCGTTCACCGTGACGCTCGACTCGTTCGAGGCCAAGTTCGAGACCGGCCCCGTGCAGCGCGGCGCCGCGCGGGTGTTCCGGGCCAACACCACCACCACAGTGGACGGCGTGAGCTCGCAGCAGACGCTCGAGGTGAACCATCCGCTGGTCGTGGGGGACAGCACCGTCCATCTGGTCGGACACGGCTACGCCGTCGACGTGACGGTCACGGACGCGGGCGGTGACGTCGCCTTCGAAGGCCCGGTGATCCTGCTGCCCCAGGACGGCAACTTTCTCAGCGTCGGGGTGGTGAAGGCGCCGTACGCCCGTCCGGAGCGGCTGGCGTTCGAGGCGCTGTTCCTGCCGACCGCGGTCGACACCGAGAACGGCGGCGCCTCCGTCTTTCCGGACGCATTGAACCCGCTGTTGCTGCTCAACGCCTGGTCCGGCCCGCCCAAGCAGGCCACCGGGGCGCCCGAGAACGTCTATTCGCTCGACACCACCGGCCTCACCCAGTTCACCGTGGACGGCAAGCCGCTGCGGTTCACCCTGGCGCCCGGTGAGGGGTTCGACCTGCCCGGCGGCGGCTCGATCGCCTTTCACGACTGGAAGCGCTGGGTCAGCCTGCAGGTCAGCAGCACGCCCGGGCTGTGGCTGGTGTTCGGCTCGGTGCTGGTGGCGGTGGCGGGGTTGTGCCTGTCGCTGTTCGTCCGGCCCCGGCGGGTGTGGGTGAAGGTGAGCGGCGACCGGGTCGAGGTGGCCGGGCTCGATCGCACCGAGGGGCGCGGCGGGCTGGACGACGAACTCGTCCTGATCGCGGACGGACTGGGGCTTGCGCCCGCACCCACCGCGGGCGCAGGCTCGAACCCGCCGGCTACAGCCTCGGCGGGGCCGGCGACGGACGCCGACCACGCAGCACAGCGTGCGGCCGAAGACGAAGGGAAGTGCTGATGGCGGCCTACTGGTCGAACCTGGCGATGGTGACCTCCGTGGTGGTCTACCTTTTCGCGCTCGCCGCGTTCGCGGCCGAGTGGGCGGCCGCCCGCCGCCTCGAACCGGTGGACGCGCCCGCCGGCGTGCTGGTCGGCAGTGACGGCACGACCCTGGGCGGCGGACTGCCGGTGGTCGAGACAGCTGGCGACTCGACAGCGGGCGCGGCATCGTCCGAGGCGCGGGACGCCAAGGCCCGGCTGCGGGTCGACCTGTTCGGCCGGATGGGGCTCGGGCTCACCGTGATCGCCTGGGGTGTGCACCTGGCCGGCGTGGTGACGCGGGGCATCGCGGCGGAGCGGTTTCCGTGGGGCAACATGTACGAGTTCGTCACCGCCGCGCTGCTGTTCGTGGTGACCATCTATTTGGTGCTCGCCTTTCGCGGCGTGCGCTGGCTGGGCCTGCCGGTGACGCTGCTGGTGGTGATCGGCCAGGGTCTCGCCGTGACCGTGCTCTACGTCGCCGTGGCGCCGCTGGTGCCGGCCCTGCATTCGGTGTGGTTCATCATTCACATCGTGGCCGCCGCCGTCGCCGGTGCTGCGTTCAACGTGGGCGGGTTGCTGTCGATCCTGTATCTGATGAAGACCCGCGCGGTGCGCCGTGGGAAGGTGCGCGGCTACCTGGCCAAGCTGCCCTCGCCGCAGCGCATCGACGAGCTGGCCTATAAGTTTCACGCCTTCGCTTTCCCGCTGTGGACCTTCGCCATCGCCGCCGGCGCGGTGTGGGCCGAGTACGCCTGGGGTCGATTCTGGGGCTGGGACCCCAAGGAGACGTGGTCACTGGTCACCTGGGTCGTCTATGCCGGTTACCTGCACGCCCGAGCCACCGCCGGCTGGCGTGGCAAGCGGGCGGCCGTCGTGGCGATCGTCGGCCTGGTCTGCTTCTGGTTCAACTTCGTCGGCATCAACCTGCTGGTCTCAGGCCTGCACAGCTACGCGGGCATCTGAGGCGCCGGAGTGCGTTTGCGAGTTCACGCCACTTTTTGGTGCTTATCAGTGGCGTCTCTCGGGGCCGGTGGCCGGGGCGCCGAGTTATGGTTGATATGAATACCCCCCAGGGGTATTGATATCAACCACAAAGTGGCGGAATCGGAGTCGGGCGCCGATGGGTGCGCCAACGGGCGAGCATAACGACCAAAAAGTGGCATGGCGGGTCGGGCGTCGGGCTGGCTACCCTTGCGCCACCCTGTCCGCACCGTCAATGGAGACCCTGATGACCGGTTCCGCCGCCGAGAACGCCCAATCGCCGTCCGTCCAGCCCCTGACCGTGCCGGACACCACGGTGTACGACACCCTGTTCGCCACCCTCACCCCGCAGGACGCCGGTCGCGTCGCGATCATCGACGGCAGTACCGGCGCCGAACTGACCTTCGGCGACCTGCGCGACCGGGTGGACGCCTTCGCCGGCTGGCTGGCCGCCCAGGGCGTCGCTTCGGGTGACGTGGTCGGTATGCTGGCGCCCAACGGGCCGGGTTTCGCGATCGCCTTTCACGGCATTCTGCGGGCCGGGGCGACGGCGTCCACGATCAACTCGCTGTATGCGCCCAGCGAGATCACCAATCAGCTGCGCGACGCCGCCGCCGTCGCCCTGGTCACCGTGTCGGTGCTGCTGCCCAACGCGCAGCAGGCCGTCGCGGAGTTGGGGCTGGCCGCCGAACGCGTGGTGGTGCTCGACGGGGTCGAGGGCCACCCGTCCCTGGCCGACGTGCTCGGCGCCGGGCAGCCGGCCCCCGAGCTGAGCATCGACCCGGCCGCCCGGCTCGCGGTGCTGCCGTACAGCTCGGGCACCACCGGCTATCCCAAGGGCGTCATGCTCACCCACCGCAACCTGGTGGCGAACGTGATGCAGTGCGAGCAGGTCGGGGTCACGGCTGACGATGTGGTGCTGGCCGTGCTGCCGTTCTTTCACATCTACGGCATGACCGTGCTGCTCAACTACGCCCTGCAACAGCGGGCTCGGCTGGTCACCATGCCGCGCTTCGACCTGGCCGAGTTTCTGCGCATCATCGAGCAGCACCGCACCAGTTGGGTCTTCATCGCGCCGCCGATCGCCGTGGCGCTGGCGAAGCATCCGGCCGTCGACGGCGTGGACACCTCCGCGGTCAAGGTGGTCTTCTCGGGCGCGGCACCGCTGAGCGGGGCGTTGGCGCAGGCGGTCGCCGACCGTCTCGGTTGCGTGGTGGCGCAGGGCTACGGACTGACCGAGACCTCGCCGGTCACCCATGTGATCGACTGGCGCGACGCGTCCATCGACCGGTCATCGATCGGACGCCCGGTGCCGGGCACGCAGGCCCGGGTGATCGACAGCGAGGGTCAGGATGTGCCGGTGCCCGAGTCCGGGCCGAGTCAGCCCGGGGAACTGCTGATCCGAGGTCCGCAGGTGATGACCGGCTACCTGAACAACGCCGAGGCCACGGCGGCCACCATCGACAGCGACGGCTGGCTGCACACCGGTGACTTGGCCACGGTGGATTCCGCCGGCATCTACCGCATCGTCGACCGGGTCAAGGAGCTGATCAAGTACCGCGGCTACCAGGTGCCGCCGGCGGTGCTCGAAGCGGTGCTGCTGCAACACCCCGAGATCGCAGATGCGGCGGTGGTCGCTGCACTGGACGAGGACGGCATGGAGTTTCCCAAGGCGTTCGTGGTGCGCCGGCCCGACTCCGACCTGACGGCCGAGGCGGTGATGCAGTACGTCGCCGAGCGGGTCGCAGCCCACGAGAAGGTGCGGGCGGTCGAGTTCATCGACGTGATCCCCAAGTCGACCTCGGGCAAGATTCTGCGCCGCGAGCTACGGGATCGTCCTACTGCTTGAGCGAGTGGGTGTGCGGTGCGGGTGCCTGCCCGTCGCTCAGCCAGTGGTCACCTGCGCATGCCCCGTGGCGTTCGCCCCGATGCCGTCCGCAAACCGGACGCTCACCCGGTGGGTGCCACTGAGGCCACCGAACGCGCTGTTCCTGGTGATCACGCCGCTTCGACACGTTATTGAGCCGCTGGTCACCAGCCGGTCGTCCACCTTCACGGTGTACGGCAGTTCGTCGAGGTCGCCGCTACCCACGCATTCGCCGATCACGTAGTAGTCGGCATCGGTGACGCTGCGTGGGGCCTGGTCGGAGTACGTCTCGACACCGCCTTGGAGTTCGGCGCAGGCCACCGTCGGATCGGCCGGAACGCTGAGCGCGGGACAGCGCGCTCCGGGGCTCGCCGCGCTGGCCATCGTGGCTGCTGGCGAGGGCAGCGTAGGGCCGGCTGGAGCACTGGGGTAGGGGGACGTCTGGCCCGAACAACCGGCTGCCATGGGCAGGGTTCCCGTCAGCAGGGCTGCAGCAGCAAGCAGCATCGCGGGCTTCCTCGCCCGTGCCTTCGCTTTCATAACGGCTCCAACTTCAGGGGTGTCGACGCACTGAGAGTAGTGTCGGCCGCCCGCCCGAGTCACCGCGGCCGGAGGACGAACTCCAGCGGTCCGCGTGGCCGGCCGGCGTCCCTACCAACTCCTGCCCTGATCGGCCCATGGCTCACTCCCCGCCATGAGGTGACGAGAACTGCCGGGCGAATCGGTCGTCGGTTACCCGCGGACGCGGCCCAGGCATCGTCCGGTCGGGCTCGACGCCGGCTGCCGGGCCCATTCACCCGCGCGTCACACCGGGGTGACACAATCGGCCCATGCGGCATTTCGACCTCTGCGTGATCGGCTCGGGCTCGGGCAACAGCATCATCGACGATCAGTTCAACGACCAGCAGGTCGCTCTGGTCGACAAGGGCGAACGCTTCGGCGGCACCTGCCTGAACGTCGGCTGCATACCGACCAAGATGTACGTCTACCCGGCCGACCTGGCGTCCTCGCCCGAACATGCGGCCCGGGTCGGGGTCACCATCGGCGAGGTGCAGGTCGACTGGCCCGCCATCCGTGACCGCATCTTCGGCCGTATCGACCCCATCAGTGCGGAGGGCGAGCAGTGGCGGCGCAGCAACGCCAACGTCACCCTGTACCGCGAGGCGGCCTCGTTCACCGGCCCCAAGCAGTTGCTGGTCGGCGACGAGACGATCACCGCCGAACGGTTCGTGCTGGCGGCGGGCTCACGTCCCTACGTGCCGGTGCTCAAGGGCATGGACGATCCGCGCGTTGCTGAACGCCTACACACCTCCGACGACATCATGCGGCCGCCGGAGTTGCCGCACTCGCTGGTGATCATCGGCGGCGGCGTCGTCGCCGCGGAGTTCGCGCACATCTTCGCCGGTTTCGGCACCCAGGTGACCCTGCTGCAGCGCTCGGACGTGCTGCTGCGCAAAGAGGACGCCGACATCGCCGCCGCGTTCACCGAAGAGCTGGCCAAACGGGTCAACGTGCGGCTGAAGCAGCGCGTGATCGGCATCGACTACACCGAACGCGACACGGTGATCGTCGAAAGCGTCGACCCCGACGGCATCCACTACGACTTCGAAACCGAGCACGTGCTGATCGCGATGGGACGGGTGCCGAACAGCGACCTGCTCAACCTGCCGGCCACCGGGGTCACCACGCACGAAGACGGCCGGGTGGTCGTCGATGAGCGCCAGCAAACCGTGGTCAAGGGCATCTTTGCGCTAGGGGATGTGTCGTCGGCCAATCAGCTCAAGCACCTGGCCAACCACGAGGCGCGAGTGGTGCAGTACAACCTGCTGCACCCCCGGCGCATGATGGCCGCCGATCACCGGTTCGTTCCGCACGCGGTCTTCAGCGACCCGCAGATCGCCTCGGTCGGCCTCACCGAACAGCAGGCCGAGCAGGCCGGACGCCGCTACGTCACCGTCCGCCAGGACTACGGCACCGTCGCCTACGGCTGGGCCATGGAGGACGACACCCACTTCGTCAAGCTGATCGCGGATCCACGCACCAAGAAGCTGCTGGGGGCCCACATCATCGGGCCCGAGGCCACCTCGCTGATCCAGCCGCTGATCCAGGCGATGAGCTTCGATCTGGACGTGAAGAGCATGGCCCGCGGTCAGTACTGGATTCACCCGTCGCTCACCGAGGTGGTCGAGAACGCGCTGCTCGCCCTCGACCTGTGAGGTGCTCCCTGGCCGTGATCAGCGCGGCCGTCGCGCTCGCCACCCTGGCGGTCGGATGCACAGGTGCACCTGCCACCACCAGCCCGCCGCGTCCGGATGCCACGGGTGGCGCGACCGACGGAACACCCAGCCGGTCGGCGTCCGCATCGGCCACGGGTTCGGCCCCGGAAACGACCACCGGTTCGGGGGGTCCTTCGGCGTCCGCGACGGTCCCCACCCCCGTCCAGTGCGCGGCGAAGCTGGTCGAGGCCATGTCGCTCACCCAGCGCGCGGGCCAACTGGTGATGGTCGGCATCACCGACGCCGGACCGTCCGAACTCAGGGTGTTGCGCACCCAGCAGATCGGTTCGGTGATCCTGATGGGCACCCGCACCAGCGGGGTCTCCGGGGTGAAGAAGGTCACGGCGCGACTGGCGTGGAAGGGGCAGAAGATCCCGCTGCTGGTGGCGGCCGACCAGGAGGGCGGAACTGTGCAGCGGCTCAAGGGCCCCGGCTTCGACACGATTCCCTCGGCGCGGGTGCAAGCCAGTTGGAGCAACGCCACCCTGCAGTCGCGCGCCACCCGTTGGGGCCAGCAGCTGTCCACCGCCGGCGTGCACTGGACGCTGGCGCCGGTCGCCGACGTGGTGCCGGCCGGCATGATCAGCCGCAATGCACCGATCGGTGCGCTGCGCCGGGGGTACGGCTCCAATCCGGCGACGGTGACGGGCAAGGTGACGGCCTTCGTGCGCGGCATGCGGGCCGCGGGCGTGGCCACGTCCGCGAAGCATTTCCCCGGCATCGGACGGGTGGTCGGCAACACCGACTTCACCGCGGGTGTGAAAGACGCCGTGACCACCCGCGACGACCCCTATCTGCAGCCGTTCGAGGGCGCCATCGACGCGCAGGTGCCCAGCGTCATGGTCTCGACCGTCACCTACACGAAGATCGATCCGGCCCAGCCTGCGGTGTTCTCGCGTTCGGTCATCGGCCTGATCCGCGGCGTCGGTTTCAAGGGTGTGGTGATCTCGGACGATCTCGGCGCAGCCAGGTCGATGGCGGCCGTGCCGGCCGGCCAGCGGGCGATCCGGTTCGTGAAAGCAGGTGGCGATGTCGCGATCACCGTCGCCCCGGCCCTTGCGGACGAGTTCGTGAACGGCATCGTGGCGGCGGCAAAAACCAGCCCGTCGGTGCGCACCCAGGTGCAGCGGGCGGCGCAGCGGGTGCTGACGATGAAGATCGAGCAGGGGCTGCTGCCCTGCGGCTAGGGCGCTGCGGTCAGCTCTCGACGCGCAGGTCGGCCATCGCTGCGCGAGCATCGCTCAGCAGCTGCGGGTCGGCGTTGTCGGGAATCGAGGCGTAGAAAATGCTGGACGAATCTGCCCTGGTCGCCACGATCAGAATGATCGCCAGCTCGCCCTTGGTGTTGAGGTTCGGAATGTCGAACGACAGGTGGGTCTCGACCAGCCAGGCGTCCTTGCCGTCGACCGTGGTCGCCTTGTTCACCTTGTCGTCGCGCACCACCTCGGCATCGTCGTAGAACACGCCCATGCTGCACTTGACCACGATCTCTGAGCCCTGCTGCGGGCTGAAGAACCCGTCGCCGGCGATCAGCTCACCGACCAGCACCGACGCCACCCAACTGCCGGTCGGTTTGTAGCTCTCCTGGATCATCACCGTCTGGGTCAGCACGTCACGCCCGAACGGCACCCGGGTCTCGACCGTGGGGGCACTCCAGGGGTTGCCCAGGCGAGGGTATGAGAGGGCCCCGCCGTGCACCCGTCCATCGTTGGGGGCAGCAGCCGGAGAGACCGTGGTGGCGACCTCTTTGGGGCACACGTTCTGGGTGGGGTTGGAGCCTGCGGACGGGTCGCCGCCCAGCAGGCCGCCGAGGTTGCGGATCGCGAAGTAGGCGAGCACCGCGAGCACGACCACCACGGCACCCACGGCGAGCCACCAGCCGGTCTGCCGGCGGCTCTGCTGCGGGGTCGGTCCCCAGGCCTGCTGGCCGGCCGGACGGGGCGGTGCCCCGATCCCGTCGCTCGGGGGAGCCTGCATCGGGTTGTTCGTGATCGCCGCGGACCACGACGAGCCCGTCCAGTACCGGTACATGCCCTGCTGGCCACCCGGATCCGGATACCATCCTGCGCTGCTCACGCGACGAGTGTAACCGGGCCGTCCGAGTCGTCCGGGTGCATGCGGCCCGGGCCGATCAGCCGACGGTGGTGCGGTCTCGACAAGCAGTGATGATCGTCATGCCGGCGAATGCCGGGATCCCACCCCGAAGCCGAAGCAAACAATGAGCAGGAATCGGGGACGGTTCCGCATTCCTGCTCACCGAGGGGATCGTGAGCAGGAATCGGGGACGGTTCCTCATTCCCGATCACCAAGGGATGCTGGACGACACAAGAATGTGAGCAGGAATCGGGGACGGTTCCTCATTCCTGCTCACCAGGGGATGCTGGACGACACAGGAAGGCGGAACCGTCCCCGATCCTTGCTCAGGCTGGCTGGGACGAGGGTGGCGCCCGGGGAAGTGAGCAGGAATGCGGAACCGTCCCCGATTCTTGCTCAGCCTGGCTGGGACGAGGGTGGCGCCCGGGGAAGTGAGCAGGAATGCGGAACCGTCCCCGATTCTTGCTCAGGCTGGCTGGGACGAGGGTCGCGCCCGGCGAAGTGAGCAGGAATGCGGAACCGTCCCCGATTCCTGCTCAGCCGAAGCGACCGGTGATGTAATCCTCGGTGGCCTTGATGTCGGGGGTGGAGAAGATCTTCTCCGTGCTGCTCATCTCGATCAGCTTGCCCGGGGCACCGGTGCCGGCGATGTTGAAAAAGGCGGTCTCGTCCGACACCCGGGCGGCCTGCTGCATGTTGTGGGTGACGATCACGATCGTGTAGGTCTCTTTGAGTTCCTGCACCAGATCCTCCACCGCCAGGGTCGAGATCGGGTCGAGTGCCGAGCACGGCTCGTCCATCAGCAGCACCTCGGGCTGCATGGCGATGGCGCGGGCGATGCACAGCCGCTGCTGCTGGCCGCCGGAGAGGCCGGAACCGGGCTTGTCGAGTCGGTTCTTGACCTCCTCCCACAGGTTGGCACTGCGCAGCGACTTCTCCAGGAGCGCCTCGGCCTCGGAGTTCTTCATGCGCTCCTTGTTCAACCGGTACCCGGCCAGCACGTTGTCCTTGATCGACATCGTCGGGAACGGGTTGGGCCGCTGGAACACCATGCCCACCTGTCGCCGCACGTTGACCGGGTCGACGCCGGGGCCGTACAGGTTGTTGCCGTCGATCAGCACCTCGCCCTCGACGTACGCGCCGGGAATCACCTCGTGCATACGGTTCAGCGTGCGCAGGAAGGTCGACTTGCCACAGCCGGACGGTCCGATGAACGCGGTCACCGAACGCGGCTGAATGGTCATGCTGACGTCCTCAACGGCTTTGAACTTGCCGTAGAAGCAGTTGAGGTCGTTGACCTCGATTCGTTTCGACATGATGTCCTTCTGTTTGGTCAGCGCCCGGTTTTCGGGGCGAAGCGTTGGGCGATGAAACGACCGATCAGGTTGAGCACCATGACCAGCACGATCAGGGTGAGCGCACCGGCCCAGGCGCGCTCGGTGTAGAACTCGCGCTGCACGCCGGGGTGTGCGTACTGGTCGTAGACGTAGACCGGGAGGGTCATCATCGGGTTGGCGAACGGGTTGGTGTTGATCGAGTTGGTGAAGCCGGCGGCGATCATCAGCGGCGCGGTTTCGCCGATGATGCGGGCGATCGCCAGGATCACGCCCGACACGATGCCCGAGATGGACGTGGGCAGCACCACCGAGATGATCGTGCGCCACTTCGGCACACCCAGGGCGTAGGACGCCTCGCGCAGCTCGTTGGGCACGATACGCAGCAACTCCTCAGTGGCCCGCACCACGATCGGAATCATCAGCACCGACAGTGCCAGCGAGCCGGCCAGGCCGTTGATGGTGCCCGGTCCGAACACGATCGCCATCAGCGCGTAGGCGAACAGGCCCGCGACGATGGAGGGGATGCCGGTCATCACGTCCACGAAGAAGGTGATGCCGCGGGCCAGCGCGCCACGGCCGTACTCGACCAGGTAGATGGCGGTCATCAGGCCGATCGGCACCGAGATCAGGGTGGCGATGCCGGTCACGATCAGCGTGCCGTACAGGGCGTGGATGGCGCCGCCGCCGGCACCGATCACGTTGCGCATCGACCAGCTGAAGAACTTCGCGTCGAAGCGGGGCAGACCGGTCGAAAGCGTCTCCCACAGCAGCGAGATCAGCGGCAGCAGGGCCAGCAGAAAGGCGCCGGCGACCAGGTTGGTGGCCAGGCGGTCGGCAGCGCGGCGGCGTCCTTCGACGGCCCGCGACAGCAGATAGATCACCGGCAGGTAGATGACCGCGGCGGCGAAGGCGGTGGTGCCCGGGTCGAAGCCAGAGAGCAGGGTGGTGTCGAGCAGGCCGCCGACGATCAGTGCGCCGGCCAGCGCAGCCCAGGTGACGTACGCCGGCAACTGGCCGGCGGTGAGCGGGTTGACCTTGTCGGTGGTGGTGCTGAGCGCGGTCATCAGTTGGCCCCCGAGAATTCCTTGTAGCGGCTGACGATCAGCCGGGCGATGCTGTTGACCACGAGCGTGATCACGAACAGCGTCAGGCCGCCCGCGATCAGCTGGTTGGTCTTCAGCCCGTACGCCTCGGGGAAGTTCTGGGCGATCACGGCGGCGATCGTGTTGGGGTTCTGCGAGGTGAGAATCTCCAGCGTGATCACCGGAGCGCCCGAGAGCACCATGGCCACGGCCATCGTCTCACCCAGCGCCCGGCCCAGGCCCAGCATCACCGAGCTGACGATGCCGGCCCGGCCGAACGGCAGCACCGCCATCTTGATCATTTCCCAGCGGGTGGCGCCCAGGGCGAGCGCGGCCTCCTGATGCAGCACTGGGGTCTGCAGAAACACCTCGCGCGACAGTGAGGTGATGATCGGCAGGATCATCACCGCGAGCACGATCGACGCGGTCAGCAGGGTGCGTCCGGTGCCGGAGGGCTGGCCCGAGAAGAACGGGATCCAGCCCAGGTAGGTGTTCAGCCACAGGTACAGCGGCTGGACGGCCGGCGCCAGCACCATCGAGCCCCACAGGCCGAAGACCACCGACGGTACGGCGGCCAGCAGGTCGATCACGTAGCCCAGGCTGGAGGCCAGCCGGCGCGGCGCGTAGTGCGAGATGAACAGCGCGATGCCGATCGCCACCGGGACCGCCATCAGCAGCGCCCAGAACGAGGCATACACGGTGCCCCACGCGAACGGCAGGATCCACGACCAGAACTGGCCGTAGCCCTTCGCCTCCAGCTCGGCCGGCGACGTGGCCAGGGCCGGGAACGCCTGCACCAGCAGGAAGCCGGCGACCATCGCCAGAATCAACAGGATGGTAACGCCGGAGCCGGTGGCCAGGCCGCTGAAAACGCGGTCGCCGATGCGTTCACGCGCCTTGTTGACGGGATGCTCGGGGGTCGGAGTGGGGGTCACCTCCCGGGTCGACTGCGTCACGGATGTCATCTTTCGCTCGAATCTGGTGGGGAACGATACCGGGGAGGACCCGTCAGCGCCCGTCCGGGGCTACCGGACGGGCGCTGCGCGGCTCACTTGATCGAATCGATCGCGGCCGCGACCTTGGCGGACATGGTGCTGCTCAACGGAGCCGAACCGGCGGCTTCGGCGGCGGCCTTCTGGCCTTCGGCCGAGGCGGCGTAGCCGATGAAGCCCTTGACCAGTGCGGCGTCGTTGGCGTCCTTGTAGATCTCGCAGACCAGGGCGTAGCTGACCAGCACGGCCGGGTAGGCGTCCTTGGAGACGCGGTTCAGCTTGAGCGCCAGGTCGTGCTCGGCGCGGCCCGGCAGCACCTCGGAGTCGTCCACGATCTTGGCGGCGGCCTCGGCGGTCGGGCTGAGCCACTGCTCGCCCACCTTGAGCTGGGCGTGACCCAGGTCCTTGGCGGCGGACGCGTCCGCGTAGCCGATCGTGTTCTTGCCGGTGGTGACAGCGTCCACGACCGCGGAGGTGCCCTTGGCTGCCTCACCGCCGAACGCGGTGGGGAAGGTGTCGGAGGCGGCCTCCGTCCACACCTTCGGCGCGGCCTGGTTCAGGTAGTCGGTGAAGTTGTTGGTGGTGCCCGAGTCGTCCGAGCGGTGCACGGCGGTGATGCTGGCATCAGGCAGTGTCACGCCGTCGTTGGTGGCGGCGATCTTGGGATCGTTCCACTTGGTGATCGTGCCGGCGAAAATACCGGCCAGGGTGTCGGGGTCGAGCTTGAGCTCTTCGACGCCGTCCACGTTGAAGATGACGGCGATCGGCGACACGTAGATCGGCAGGTTGAGCGCATTCGATTCGGCGGTGCACTCGCCGAACTTGTCCTTGCCGAGTTCTTCGTCCTTGAACGGACGGTCCGAGCCGGCGTACTGCACGGCCCCGGAGATGAACGCCTCGCGGCCCGCGCCGGAGCCGTCCGGGGAGTAGTTGATGGTGACTCCGGAGTGGGCGGCCTGGTAGTCGGCGATCCACTTCTGCTGCGCCGCCGACATGGACGAGGCGCCCTTGCCGGCCAGGGTGCTGGCAGCGGCGGTGCCGGAGGCGCCGGTACCGGGGTTGGCGGTCTCATTGGCCGCACAGGCGGACAGGGTCAGCGCAGCTGCGGCGAACAGAGCCACCGGCGCACCGATCGAAGAGATCTTCACTTCTTTCCTTTCACGAACGGGTGGAGCGTCACGCTCCGCTTCGCACGGTAGGGAGACGAATCGACGCAATGGGATGCCTTGAATGAACAGCGGGTGAACTCAGCATCACCGTCGCGGTGAGTCGCTTGCCGGACGCCGTCGGCGGCGGCTGGGGGCAGGTGGTCGGGGCGGATGATCGGCGGGTTCGCGGCTCAGACCCGCGGCTTGTGCCATTCGACGCACACCGTGTCGCCGGCGGCCGAGAGGTGGGCCACCAGCACCGCCCCGGGCGACATCGGACGGCTCGGCACGCCCAAGGCCTCCAGCATCAGCGGCAGCACCGGACGATGACCGCAGATCGCCCGCGGCACACCGCTGCTCGCCGTCTCTTTGATCAGCCGCTTCATCAGCTTGCGGACGGCGTCCGGGTTACCCTTGGCCTGCTCCTCCGACAGCGTGGCCCAGCCCTTGACGTCCAGCCGCTTGCTCTTGGCGTACGGCGCCAGCGTGCTGGTGCAGCGCACCGAGGTGGACGAGGCCAGGTCGCGCACCCCGTAGGCGTCCAGCAGCGGCACCAGTTGCTGGCTCTGCTTGCGGCCCCGGCTGCTCAGCTGGCGCAACTGGTCCTTGCCCGACCAGTGCTTGCGATCCATCGCCTTGCCGTGCCGCACGATCAGCAGGGGTGTGGTCTGCGGCAGCTTGACGGCCTGCTCGAGCAGGTGCCGCTCATCGGCGTAGGTCATGCGCTTGAGCGCGGACGGCACGGTCAGCCAGATGCGCTTGTCGACCTCGGAGTTCGGCTTGAACCGTTTCTGCTCGATCTCGGCGCCGAGCCAGTAGGCGACCCGCTTGGTTCCGGTCGGGATCGGGTACTCGATGCGGTCGACCGGATGCACCAGCCGAATGCGCACCTCGGTCTCTTCGCGGGTTTCGCGGACGGCCGCAGCCGCCAGGTACTCATCGGGGTCGAGCTTGCCCTTGGGAAGCGACCAGTCGTGGTAGCTCGGACGATGGATCAGCAGCACCTGCACCTGCCGTCCCTTCGCCCGGCGCAACACGATCGCGCCGGCCGCCTCGACGATTCGCGGACCCGCCATCACACGACCCGGGGGTCGGGACGCCTGCTCACCAGGTGGATCAGGTGCTCCTGGCTATCCAGCAGCGGCTCGCCCTCGGCATCGGCGGTGCGTTGCGTCCAGCCGTTCGGGTCGAGCCCCCACGACGCGGTGCCCTCGTCGAACGCCAGGTCGAACCACTCCTCGATCTGCGCGATGTGCCGGGGGTTGGTCAGCGACACCAGCACCTCGACCCGCCGGTCCAGGTTGCGGTGCATCAGGTCGGCGGAGCCCAGCCCGACCCGGGGCTGGCCGTCGTTGGCGAACCAGAACATGCGGCTGTGCTCGAGGAAGCGGCCGAGGATCGAACGGACCCGGATGTTCTCGCTCAGGCCCGGCACGCCGGGCTTGACGGTGCAGATGCCGCGCACCCACAGGTCGACCGGCACATCGGCCTGCGAGGCCCGGTACAGGGCGTCGATCACCGCCTCGTCCACGATCGAGTTGACCTTGATGCGGATGCCGGCGGGGCGGCCCGCGCGCCGGTGCTCGATCTCGTCGTCGATGAACTCGATCAGGCCGCGGCGAATGCCGTGCGGCGCCACCAGCAGCCGCTTGTAGTGGGTCTCCTGACCCATGCCGGACAGATGGTTGAACAGCCGCGCGACGTCGTCGGTGACCACCGGGTTGGCGGTCAGCAGGCCGACGTCCTCGTACATGCGGGCGGTCTTGGGGTTGTAGTTGCCGGTGCCGATGTGGCAGTAGCGGCGCAGCCCGTCCGGCTCGTCACGCACCACCAGCGAGAGCTTGCAGTGGGTCTTCAGCCCGATCAGCCCGTACACCACGTGGCAGCCGGCGCGTTCGAGCTTGCGGGCCCACGCGATGTTGGCCTGCTCGTCGAAGCGCGCCTTGATCTCGACCAGCGCGAGCACCTGCTTGCCGGCCTGGGCGGCGTCGATCAGCGCGTCCACGATGGGCGAGTCACCCGAGGTGCGGTACAGCGTCTGCTTGATGGCGAGCACCGTCGGGTCGGCGGCGGCCTGCTCGACGAATCGCTGCACCGAGGTGGCGAACGAGTCGTACGGGTGGTGCAGCAGCACGTCCCGCTGCTTGAGGGCGGCGAACATGTCGGCCGGCTTGGCGGTTTCGACCTCGGCCAGCTCGGGATGGGTGCGGGGCAGGAACGCGGGGTACTTCAACGACTCGCGGTCGAGGTCGGCCAGCGAGAACAGGCCGCGCAGGTCGAGCGGCGCGGGCAGCTTGAAGACCTCCTTGTCGGAGATGTCGAGTTCGTTGACCAGCAGGTCGAGCATCACCTCATCGATGTCGCTCTCGACCTCGAGGCGGACGGGGGGCCGGCCGATCTTGCGGCGCAGCAACTCCTGCTCCAGTGCGTACAGCAGGTTCTCGGCGTCGTCCTCCTCGACCTCGAGGTCTTCGTTGCGGGTGACCCGGAACGTGGAATGCTCCAGCACCTGCATGCCCGAGAACAACCGGTCGAGGTGCTGGGCGATGACGTCCTCGATGGCGGTGAAGCGGCCCTCGCCCAGTTGCAGGAACCGGCTCAGCAGGGTGGGCACCTTCACCCGGGCGAACTGCCGGGCGCCGGTGGTCGGGTTCTTCAGCAGCACCGCGAGGTTGTTGGAGAGGCCCGAGATGTAGGGGAACGGGTGCGAGGGGTCGACCGCCAGCGGCGTCAGCACCGGAAAGATGCGCTCCTCGAACAGCGTGGTCATGGTCTGTTTCTCGGCGTCGGTGAGCTCGTCCCAGCGCAGCACCTCGATGCCGTGCGCGGCCAGTGCCGGACGGACGTCGTCGGCGAAGATGCGTGCCTGCTCGGTGACGAGCTCGCGCGAGCGGACCATGATCTGGTCGTGCAGGTCCCGCGGCAGGATGCCCGAGGCGGACGGCACCGCCACCCCCGCGGCGATGCGGCGCTTCAGCCCGGCCACCCGAACCATGAAGAACTCGTCGAGGTTCGAGGTGAAGATGGCCAGGAACCGGGCCCGCTCCAGCAGGGGCACCCGGTCGGCGTCCCGGGCCAGGTCGAGCACCCGGCGGTTGAACGACAACCAGCTGAGCTCGCGATCGGAGTAACGGTCGGCGGGCAGGTCGATGGTGCTTGCGGGGACGGGATCGGCGGTCATTGCGACTCCTGTGAAGTCTGGGTGGGCGGACCGTGGAGAACGTCGCTGTGCACCACCGCGAAGCCCGCCCGGTCGTACAGTTCTACCGCGCGAACGTTGGCGGCTTCAACGTACAGCTGCACGGTGGGCGCTCCGCGCGCCGCCAGGTGGTTCAACCCGGCCGCGAGCAGCCGGCGGCCCAGCCCGGTGCCCTGCGCGCGGGGGTGGGTGGCCAGGATGTAGACCTCGCCGTGGCCGTCCGGATGGCGTTTGGTCCAGTGGAAGCCGGCCAGTCCCACGGCATCGGTGGCGACCAGAAAACCGTCCGGGTCGTACCAGCTCTCGGCCATCCGGGCGGTCAGGTCGGCGCGGTTGAAGTGGCGCTGCTCGGGGTGCCAGTCGAAGGCGAGAGCGTTCAGGTCGAGCAGCTGGTCGGCGTCGGTGGTGAGGTCGAAGGGCCGGATGTCCGGATCGTTCAGCTCGGTGGGCGGATCGAGCCGACGCTGCATGATCAGCAGGCGCCGCTGCTCGATCAGGTGGTTCGCTGCCGCGAAGTGATGCGCAGGCTCGAGGTCACCGAACGCCCAGACCGGCGCGCCGTCCAGGGACCGCAGCAACTCGGTGCCGACACCCCGGCGGCGGTGCGCGGGGTGCACCAACATCTGGCCGGAGCCGTGCCGGCGGTTGTGCTGGGCGTAGCCGATCAACTCATCGCCGTCATGCCGCAACTGATGGTCGACCGCGGGGTCGTCCGCGCCGAGCGCCAGCAGGGCGTCCTCGTTGAGCGGCCGCTCACCGTCGGCGGCCTCGGCCCTCGCCGCCAGCGCGCGAACCTGACCGACCGCCTCGGGGCTGAGCATGCCCTCAGGCTAGTGGAGCGGCCACCGCTCTTATCGGGGCTCAGGGCGAGAAGCGGTAGCCGACGTTGCGGACGGTGCCGATCAGCGCCTCGTGTTCCGGGCCGAGCTTGGCGCGCAGGCGGCGAATGTGCACGTCGACGGTGCGGGTGCCGCCGAAGTAGTCGTAGCCCCAGACGTCGGCCAGCAGGTGCTCGCGGCTGAAGACCCGGCCGGGGTGCATGACCAGGTACTTCAGCAGTTCGAACTCGGTGTAGGTGAGGTCGAGGGGCAGCTCGCCGAGGCGGGCGGAGTAGGCGGCCTCGTCGATCAGGATGCCGCCGCCCTGGATCAGCCCGTCGCTCGGGTTGGTGCTCAGCATCAGCCTGATCCGGGCGTCGAACTCGGCCGGCCCGGCACCGTCCAGAATAAGGTCGGCGATGCCCCAATCGCCGCTGATCGCCGCCAGGCCACCCTCGGTGACCACCAGCAGCAGCGGCAACGTGATGCCGGACGAGACGAACAACTGGCAGATCATCCGGGCGTTGGCGAGCTGGGTGCGGCCGTCGATGACGACCACGTCAGCCTTGGCCGACTCGGTGAGTGCGCTGGTGTCGGCCGGCGCGCTGCGCAGTTCGTGCGACAGCAGGGCGACGGCGGGCAGGATCGCCTCCGGGCGTACACCCTCGGTGAGTTCGTTGCTCACCACCAGCAGTGCTGCCATGCCACCCCCGTCCGATCGGGTACAGGATAGTGAACGCCGAGGATTTGGGACCGCACGCCCGCGTCACACTTCCAGCAGCACGGTCATCGGGCCGTCATTGACCAGGGCCACGGCCATGGTGGCGCCGAAGCGCCCGGTCTGCACGTGCGCTCCGCGGTTGCGCAGTGCATGCACGAAGGTGTCCACCAATGGCTCGCTGACCGGTCCCGGGGCAGCCGCGCTCCACGATGGACGGCGGCCCTTGCGGGTGTCGGCGTAGAGGGTGAACTGGCTGACCACCAGCAGGGGAGCGGCCAGCTCGGCGCAGCTGCGCTCGCCGTCGAGCACGCGCAGGTGCCACACCTTGTCGGCCAGGTTGTCCGCGGTGGCCGGGGTGTCGGAGTGGGTTACCCCGACCAGCACCAGCAGGCCGGGCCCCTGGATGCTGCCGACGGTTTCGTCCGCGACGCTCACCGACGCGGACGCGACCCGCTGCACGAGTGCTCTCATGGGCGTCGAGACTAGCTCGCGGGCGTCTGCTGAGCATGGCCGGCGCAGCCAGGACGCCCGGATGGGGTCGCGCAGTAGCCGCAGATCGGCGGACCCTGGCCCAGCACGCATCTGGGGTGTTCTCCGTTGCCTCAGAGACGACTGGTGACCACGGCCGCGAGTTTTTGGTGGTTATTGATGCGGTAACCAGCACCCCGCACGAGGCTCGCGACTTTGTGGTTGATATGAATACCCCCCGCGGGTATCTATATCAACCATAAAGTGGCGGCGACGCGCGGCGGTGCCGAATCTGGGTGCCCCGGCGCGTGATATCCACCAGAACATGGCGATGCAGGCCGTCGGCGTCCGATCCGGGTGCGCGGACTCCTCTGAGCGGCGCGTAAGCGTGAACGCACGGGGATGACCGGCCGGCGCCGTTGGATGGCTGGAAGGTGAGAGGGGTCCGTGCACCGGGGGATGTTGCAGGGCGCCGGACTGGACAGGGTGCGCGGGGGTCGGCACGCGCGGCAAGGGTCGCTGTGGCCCGGTTGGTGAGTTGCCTCACTAGACTCACCCCGGTGACCGCTTCGACGATAACGCTGATGACCGGGGGCACGATCGCCCTGATCGTCGCAGCAGCGGGCGTGCTGATCGCGGCGCTCATCGTGGTCGTCCGGATCTTCACCGAGAAGCGCAGGAGTGACTGATGACGTTCGAGATTCCGTCCGATCTCAACCCCGCACTGGTCGGCCTGGCCTGGCTGCGCGGGCGCTGGGAGGGCACCGGGTACCGCGAGTGGCCCGGGGAAGAGAAGCTGAAGTTCGCCCAGCAGGTCGACTTCGCCGAGAACGGCGGCGAGTACCTGCACTATCTGGCGCAGGCGTTCGAGGTGGACGACGACGGGCGCCCCACTCGTCCGTTGTTCATGGAGACGGGGTTCTGGCGTCCGCTGGCCGACGGCACGGTCGACGTGGTGATGTGTTCGGCGGACGGGTACGCGGAGGCCTGGTACGGCAAGCTGCAGCCCGGCCGGCTCGACCTGGTCACCGATGCGGTGGTCCGCACCCCGGACGCCGCGGTCGCCTACACCGCCGGGCGCAGGCTGTACGGCACAGTCGAGGGCAAGCTGATGTACTCCTTCGACCGCGCCACCGACACCGAACCGCTTCGTCCGTACGTGTGGGCGACGCTTCAGCGCGCATGAACGCCGTCCGGCACGAAACGGGCCCCGACACCGGGGCGGTGTGGCACTACGGCGACCCGATGCGCGAGCAACGGCTGCTGACCCGCGGCGAGGCGACGGTGGACCTGTCACACCGACCCACGTTCAGCGTGAGTGGCCCCGATCGGCTGACCTGGCTGAACAACATCGTGTCGCAGAAACTGGACGACCTGCCGTCCGGTCAGTGGTTCACCGCCTACATCCTGGACGCCAACGGTCACATCGGGCACGTGTTCGGCGGAGTGGACGACGGCGACACGCTGTGGGCCGCCACCGAACCCGGCCACGATCAGGCATTGCTGGCTTGGCTCCGGCGTATGCAGTTCGCGGCGCGGGTCGAGATCGCCGAGCGCAGCGCCACCCACGCCATGCTGATCAGCTTCGAGGGGCCTGGCATCAGCCCTCGGGACGAGCTGGACGAGGCACTGGGCGACGAGCGGGCCGGTACCTGGGCGGCCGACGCGCTGCGCATCGAGGACGGCCAGCCGCGCATCTTCGTCGACACCGACGAGAAGACCATTCCCAACGAGCTGGCCAATCCGGACGGGCTGGCGCTGGGCTCGGCGGTGCATCTGCAGAAGGGGTGCTACCCGGGGCAGGAGACGGTGGCCCGGGTGTACAACCTGGGCCGGCCACCGCGCCGGCTCACCCGGCTGCATCTGGACGGGTCCGTCGAGGCACTTCCACGAATCGGCAGCGAGATCGTGGTGGACGGCCGTAGCGTGGGCCGGGTCGGATCGTCAGCCCGGCATCACGAACTGGGACCCATCGCATTGGCGCTGATCAAGCGCGGGGTGCCCCCGGAGTTGCCGCTGGTGGTCGACGGAATCGACGCAACCCAAGAACTCATTGTCGACCCCGAGGTCGGCCTGCACGTACGCCCAGGAGTGAATCGCAGATGAACCTGAACGACACCGTCGCTGGAATCGTGGCAATCGACGAATCCGTGCGGCTGGAGGCTTTGCAGCTGCAGGCGGGGCTGGCCAAGCCACCGAACGCGCTGGGCCGGCTGGAGACCTTCGGGGTGCAACTCGCCGCGATCGCGGGAGCGTGCCCGCCGCCGCTGCCCGACCCGGCGCGGATCGTGGTGGTGGGCGGCGACCACGGGGTGGTCGACCAGGGCGTGACCCGGTGGCCCGCCGCGCTGTCGGGGGTGTTGGCAGGCACCGTGGTGCAGGGGGTGGCCGGGGTGAGCGTGCTCGCGGCCTCGGCGGGGGTGCAGGTGCGCATGCTGGACGCCGGGCTCGCCGCCGAGGTGCCGGGAGTGCCGGCCGAGGTCATCCGGCGCGGCAGCGGCGACTTCACGGTGGGTGCGGCGCTGGGTGCCGACGAGGTGATCGCGGCCCTCGAGTTGGGCATTCGACAGGCGGAACTGGCGTTTGACGAGGGAGTTCGCTGCCTGGCCACCGGCGAGGTGGGCATCGGCAACACCACCGCGGCGGCGGCCTTGATCGCCTCCTTCACCGGCGCTTCGGCGGAGGTCGTTGCCGGACGGGGCGCCGACTCGCCCCCCGAAATGGTGGCGGTGAAGGCGTCCGTGATCGCGCGGGGGCTGGCGCTGCACCGTCCGGACGCGGCCGATCCGCTCGGCGTGTTGGCCGCCTTCGGCGGGGTGGAGCAGGCCGTCCTGGCCGGGCTGGTGCTGGGGGCCGCCCGGCTGCGCATCCCCGTACTGCTCGACGGTGTGACGGGTGTCGCGGCCGGTTTGGCGGCGGTGGCACTGGCGCCGGCGGCGTCGGGGTACCTGATCGCGGCGCACGCGGGCGCCGAGCCGGGCATCGCGGTGGGTTTGCAGGTGCTCGGGCTGAAGCCGGTGCTCGATCTCGACCTAGCGCTCGGCGAGGGTACCGGTGCGGCGCTGGCCATCCCGATCCTGCGAGGGGCGGCAGCGGTGATGAGTGAGATGGCGACGCTGGAATCGCTGCTCGGCTGAGAGCTGAGCCGGCGTGGCGAGTTGGGGCGCCGGGATGTGATCGTTGCGAAGAGGGCGCCCGTCGTCTCGAGGAGGGCCCCGTCATCCCGGACTTGATCCGGGATCTCATCCATCCGGGAATGCCGGGTGGGTGCACCGATCTCAGCAGCGGCACACGGTTTCGCCATCAGTGCTTGTTGTCGTGTTATGTCACGAGATCAGGCACGCAGCCCGCGAGCGCGCACCGATGCTGACAACGGTGCTCCGAACGGCCCCCCAGCAGGCCACCGGAGAAAGCGGTGGCCACCCCGAACTACAGTTGCGCGGCCCAGGCGGGCTGGAGCAGCGTCCGAACGGTGATCAACTGCAGGGTGAGTGGAAGAACGTGAACGGCTCAGGGCCCAGCGCGCCCGGGTGAGCAAGGGAACCGTCGCCGATCGTCAATCCGCCTGGAAGCCCAGCACGTACAGCCGCTCGGTCGGCGCTTCCGTGGCCACGGGGCCACGGAGGTACCACTCCACTTCGATCAAGCCCGCTGCAGTGAAGGCCGCGAGCACTTCCGCCTGATCGTGCAACACGAAGTCGAGGGCCACCGGTTCGCCGACGATCTCGGTCACGTGCCGAACCTCGTCGCCGACATGGACGGCGACCGCCAGCACCCCGCCGGGCGCCAGCGTGCGGGCCAGCGCAGCAACCGCGGGTGCCAGTTCCGAGCCCGCCAGGTGCACCAGCGAGTACCAAGCCACGATGGCGCCCCAGCCCGCGGCCGCGCGCGGACGAAGCAGAGTGAACAGGCTGCCGACCGTGAAGTCCAGGTCAGGAAACTCGCGGCGGGCCACTTCGATCATCGCCGGTGACAGGTCCACGCCGCTCACCTGGGCGCCGGTGTCGGCCAGGAACGCGGTGAGGTGGCCGGGGCCGCAACCGACGTCCACGATCGGGTTCGAACCGGCCAGGTCGGCCAGGCGTTCCAGCAGCCACACGTCGAACGGCTTGTTCACCAACTCGTCGCCCAGTGTCGCGAAGTACGCCTCGGCGACGGCGTCGTAGGTGTCGCGCACCTGCTGGTCCCGCGCAGCCGCACCCTGGGCCAGTACCACTTCACGGTCCACCGTCGGGGCCCCCTCGGCTCCCTCCGGTTCAGGCACCGGGCCGAGCAGGTGCGCCCAGCGGTGATCCTGCTGGCCGGCCCGCCGCGGCAACTCACGCACCAGGGGCTCGGGCAAAGCCATCATGCGCTGCAGCACCTGCTCGACCGCGGTGCGGTCGTCGAACGGATGCAACCGCTCGGTGCGGGTCTTGAGTTCACCCGGGGACTGGGGCCCGCGCAGCAACAGCACGGTGATCAACGCCCGCTCGTCGGGCTGCAGGCTGAGCGCCTCGTCCAACAGTTGGTGGTACTTCAACGCCCGCGACCCCTTGCCGGCCCACACCACCCGGACGAGCCCGCGGCCCTTCAACTCGCGGGCGGCGTTCTCGATCGCGGCGTCGTCCAGGTCGGTGACCGGGTCGCGGCTGGACGTCTGGTTGCAGGCCAGACGCAGGGAGTTGAGGCTGAGCGGATAGCTGCCCGGCACGGTGCGCTGCTTCTCGAGCAGGCTACCGAGGATGCGTTGCTCGTCAGCGGTCAGGACGGGCAGCGCCATGCGCACACTGTAGGGGTCGAGCCACGTCCGATCGAGTACTTGACCAACTTCCCCGACCGCCCGCTTCGTCACTGGTGTCGGCAGGTTTCGTCGTCGGGCTGCGGTGTTGCGTCGAGATCCCGGCGTTCGCCGGGATGACGGGTTGGCGAGTCCGCCAGGGTGACGGTTGGCCGGTTCGCCCGTGATTCTGCGGGTTGCGTCGAGATCCCGGCCTTCGCCGGGATGACGGGTTGGCCAGGGTGACGGATGGCTGGTTGGCCGTCGTGCTGCGGGGGTGTGTCGAGATCCCGGCGTTCGCCGGGATGACGGGTTGGCCGGGATGACGGGTTGCTCAGGGTGACGGATGGCTGGTTGGCCGTCGTGCTGCGGGGTTGCGTCGAGATCCCGGCGTTCGCCGGGATGACGGGTTGGCCAGGGTGACGGGCTGGCCAGGGTGACGGATGGCTGGTTGGCCGTCGTGCTGCGGGGTCTGCGTCGAGATCCCGGCCTTCGCCGGGATGACGGGTGGCCGGTTGGCCGGATGACGGTCGCCCGGGATGTGCCGCGGACGTCCGCTGCGCGGCGACGACGATCACGCCTGCAGTTCCAGGCCCTGCCAGTACGCCGGGTGGGCGCGGAGCTCGGCAGTCCGTTGCGGGTTGGTGCTCATCATGCCGAGGTTGCTGAGGCTGTCGGCCTTGCGCTCCGACACTTGCACGTTGGCGGCGAACACCGCTCCGGCAGCCACGCCGTTCAGCTGTGTGGTCGCCCACGGGATCCTCGCCTCCAGCACGTATCCGGTGCGGGTGACGCCGATCGCCGCGTCCAGGGTGCGCGAGTCGCGCGGCGATTCGAATGAGGTGCCCTTGGCGTTGGGTCCGAGTATTCCGATCACCGGGGTTCCGTCGACCGGCAGCCCGAACATGTAGTAGGCGTCAACGGGTCGCGCAAGGTCGGCCGGTGTGAGCCGGCGCTTGTCAGGGCCGAGTTCGAGAATCACCGAATCGCCGCGATAGACCTTGCTGGGCTGGGTCGCGTCCGGCGGCAACGGGGTCGGATCCGTGACCTGGGCCAGCAGGTAGAGCGCCTGGTCGTCCCACATCAGGTAGATGTCGCCGGTCGCGGTGGACGATCCCGCGATCCGCTGGTCGGCGCGCGCCACCAGTTGCCACTGCCAATCGTCGGTGCTGCCGTCGATGGTGAGCGGTGTGGCCGCCCGGACCGCTGTGAGGGTGCCTACATCACGCACCGGCGGCAACGTCGTTTTGGTCACCGTCGGCGTCGGCGTGGTGGGCAGGGTCGGCGCCGGGCTGACGCTGAGCGTGCCCGTCGGGGTCGGCGACTCCACCACGACCGGCACTGCGGGAAACACCATCGGCCAGATCACGACCGCCAGCGCCACGACAGCCGCCACCGCCGCCAGAATCGCCCAACGAAGCCCCGTGCCGGATCGTTTCGGCTCCAACGCCGGCAGACCCGGCGATCCCAGCCCCGACGATCCTGCACCCGACGATCCTGCCCCCGTTCCGCCCGGCGGAACCGGCCCGGACGGCGGTCGGCCCCCCGATCCACCCGATCCGCCCGTGCCGCCACCGCCACCGCCAGTCCCGCCTCCGGAGGGCGCAACCGGTGGTGCGGACGAGCCCGGCGCCGACGAAGTGCCCACCGACGCGCTGCCCTCACCGGCCCCGCCCCCACCCGGCCAGGGCGGCACCATCACCGGCACCACCACCGGCACCACCCGTCCAGCCACCTCGCCCGCCGGCGCCGTGGCCGCTCCCGTATGGGTCGCCGGCACGTGCTGGCCGCCGCCGGCGACGTCGAAGATCCGGCCGTCGCTGGCCCGCAGGTACAGCACCGGGGTGCCCCACTCGACATCGTTGTTGTCGCTGAACACCGCCACCCGGGCCTCGGCCAGGGCGGCGTCGATCGGGTAGCCGTCCGCAATCGCCGCGTAGAACTCGCTGGAGAACACCGTGGCCGCATCGTCGGTGATCTCGAACTGCATGGCGACCACCGCCGGCACATTGCCCAGCTTGACCAGGCTCTGCGCCACGCCGCCGAGCGGATCGGCGGGGGACTGCCGCGCCCCCTCGCAGGCGTTCAGCAGCACCAGCCGCAACGAATCGAAACCGCTGATCGTGGTGGCCAGCGTGGTGCCCGACACCATGTGGGCGAGGTGGTTCTCGTCCTCGAAGGCGAGCATGCCCTCGCCGGTGGCGTCCATGAAGCCGCCGTGGCCGATGAAGTGCAGCACGTGAAAGCCGCCTGAGCGCAGCGCCCGGCGCACCTCCATCAGGTTGGCGTGCGATGTCGTACCGTCCGCAGCAGCCGCCGGAATCACCGTCACCCGCACCTGGCCCGCACGTTCGAGCGAGGCGAGCGCGCCGCGGATGCGCTGCACCTCGGCGTCGACGTTGAGCGTGGCCAGGTTCGTCGGCGCCGACACCACCACCAGCACCTGCAGCGGCGGCGTGACCTGCAGGGGCGGCACCCGTTGCGGCAATTCCAGGTAGCGGACGACCGGCGTGCGCGTCGACAGCACCAGAAAGTGGCGCAGCCCGGCCGGGTAGAGGTACTCCCAGGGCACCTCGGCCAGCTGCGGGGCGCCCTCCAGCCGCAGCCGGATGCGCAGGCCCTTGCGCTGCGCGTCCGCCTCGTCGAGGCTGCGCCGGAAGCAGGTGCCCACCTCGCCGGCGAACAGCGCGTCGTACAGGCTGCTGCCGAACTTCTGCGCCAGATCCTGGGTGGGCGACCCGATCGCCCGGACGCCCGAGCGGGTGCGGCCCAGCTTCAGGATCACGTTCTCGAGTGCGTCGGCGTTGAAGGGAAAGGTCATCTGCCCGGACGCCTCGCCGCGCGGCGAAGCCAGCACCGACACCTTGTAGACGTCAGGCGTCGCGCCGGCTTCGACCTCCAGGTCGAAGTCCAGATAGTCGAGCGCCGCCATCACCCCTCCGCTCCCCGTGGGCCAGTGCCCTATCCGGTCAGCCAGCCGGCGATCTGCGCCGCGACGTCCGGCTGCCCGAAGAAGCTGCCGTGGTAGACGCCACGCTCGCGGGGCAGCACCAGCCGCCGGTGCTCCGGTATTGCCATCGCATCCTCACCCTCGTACACGCCGGCGGTGGGCACCACCAGGTCGTTGGCTGCGGTGCCGAACACCCGATCCATCACCACGTTCTCGACCTTCTTGACCGCCATCGCCCGCCACCCCCCGGACGGGCTGAAGTCGGCCGCGACCGCGTACTGCTCGGCCGGCAGTTCGGTGCCGTTGAACGTGCCCAGAAAGTCGCCGGCGCTGTCCATCGCGGCCAGGCCCGGAATGCCGACCAGGCCGTATTTGGCGATGATCTTGACCACCACCAGCACCGAGGTCAGGGTCGCCTCGACCACGGCCGCGGGGCCGTCCGGCATCAGGTTGACGATGGTGGTGATCCGGTCGAGCAACGGCACCAGGTTGGACGGGGTGGCCAGCGCGGTGCCGTGGTTGGCGCTGGCCACATGGACGATGCGGCGCACGTCGAACACCGCGTCGGTGCCCTGCCCGGCCAACGCCCGGCTGACCAGCCCGCCGCGGCTGTGGCAGACGATGTCGACCTCGAGGTCGAGCCCTTCGGGCACCAGCTCGCGCACCAGGTCGGCGTTCTCGATCGGCGACAGGCCGAGGGTGTGGTGGTCGATCGCCGCCACCCGGCCGCCGTAGGCGTCGCTGAGCGAGGCCAGCACATCCGGCGGCAGCGCCCGGAACGCGCTCGGGGTGTTGACGAAGGTGCCGTGCACGAACCACAAGCTGCGGCCGGAGGCCAGCCGCCGCCACTCGGCCTCGTCCAGGCTGGGCACGTCGGGGCTGGTGTAGTTGGCCGGGGTGAAGCTGCGGGCGCGGGCGATCCGCGACTTCGACTCCCACAGCCGGGCGGCGGCCCCGGCCAGCGGCGGCACCACCAGCTCGGCCAGCGGCAGCGCTACCAGCTCGAGCACCTTGCGTCCGATCAGCCCGAACACACCACGGTTGGTGCCGGTGTCGTCAGGGCTCGGCTCGGCGGCGAACGCGGGCACGATGAAACGTACGGACGCGCCCGTTCCCCTGGTCGTCGGTGCCAGCTGGTCGGCGGTGTCCACCGGGAAGTTCCAGCTGACCACACCGTTCTCGTCCACCGCCAGCAGCACCTGGGCGACGTCGTCGCCCAGGTCGGGCACGCTCACCTCCATGCCTTCGACATCGCTGATCGGTGCCCGGATGTCGCTGCCGGGGGCCAGCGGCGCCGGGGCCACGTCCAGGGTGATCACCCGCAGGCGCAGGAAGCCCTCGCGGGTCAGGGCCTCGTCCAGGGCCGGCCCGGAGCCGTCGACCTCCGGGGCGCGGGTGTCCGAGCCCGGCCCGACGTTGTGCGCCTCGGCACTGCCGCGCAGGCCGGGTGCCCGCAGGGCGATGCCCTGGCCGAGGTTGACCTGCCGTCCGGTGCCGTCGAGGGTGGCCATCAGTGCGTCTCCTGCCTGGTGAGTGTCAGTCCCGGGTGTCCGTAGTAGGCGTAGGCCAGGGGAGTGGTCTGGTCGTGCTTGGGGAAGTCGGTGGTGAACCGGGCGCGCAGCCTGCGCATCACCTCGCCCACCGGAAGCCCTTGGCTGAAGGCGTCGAGGTAGAAGCTGAGCGCGATCTGCTTGGCGATGGTGTCGTCCACCGACCACAGCGGGGCGATGAACGCCCGCGCGCCGGCCTGCAGAAACGCCGCAGCCAGCCCGCCCTCGACCAGTGAGCCGCCGGTCTCGGTGGCCAGCTGGCAGCAGTTCAGAAAGACCAGCGGCGCGGCGCTGCGGGTGAAGTCCGAGCCGATCACGATCGACTCATCGATGCGCACGGCCGAATCCGACAGGATCAGCCCGGTGTTGATCGGCGAATCGGGGTCGACCTCGCCGTGCGAAGCGACGTGCAGCACCTGGGCACTGATCGGTTGGCCGCGGTCGGTGTAGGTGCCCTTGAGCAGCGACGCCACGTCGCTCAGGGTGCCCTTCACCCAGAACGACGGTTGATAGGCCTTGGTGAGTTCCTGGCCCTCCTCGACCGCCATCTTCAGCGGCCGCATGCCCGAACCCGGCCCGAACTCGCCCACGACCACCGCGACGCCGCCCACCGTGATGGATTCGGCCGGGGTGGTGCTCGGACGGCGCAGACCGGACGGCGTCTCGGGGCCGGCCGGGCGCCAGCGTCCGATGATCAGCTGGGTGCCGAGCAGCTGCGGGGCCGCGGCGTCGACCAGGTCGCGGTCGACGATGTAGTCCGAATCGGTGGTGGCCAGCTCCCACGGAACCAGCGACTCCTGCGAGACCAGCAGCAGGGTGGGCAGCCGGCCGGCGTCCTTGGCGATGCGCCAGACCGGGGCCAGCACCTTCCAGAACCACAGCGGCATCACCGCCGCCACCTCGCGGGCGACCCCGTTGACCTTCAGTTCGGCGGCGTCCGAGCCGTCCACCCGGGCCATCTCGCGCACCTTCTTCAGCGCGAAGGTCTCGGCGGTGTCCTCGTCGAGGTGGGTGATCACCTGCTCGTCGGGCAGGGTGACCGGGTGCGGCGTGGTGAACGTCCACAAGAAGGTGCCGTCGGCTTCGCCCCGGCTGATCGACACCGTCAGATCGATCGGCACGCTGCGGTCGAGTTCGACCGCGACCTCGCCGCCGGACGTGGACGGGGCCGCGTTGGCGGGCGCCTGCGGGCTGACCACCAGCTCGCGCCAGGCGGTGCCGACCAGCAGCCCGTCCTGGCTGTACTCGATCTCGATGCGACCGCGCCAGTCCTGCTGCACGGTGGGCGCGGTGACCGGGATCGTGACGGTGGAGCCCGCCACGTCGGCCGGGTCGAAGGGCAACTCGAACCGCACGCCGGGCACGGTGAAGTTCTCGGCCTTGATCTGCAAGGTCAGCGGACGGCGGGTGGCAGCGATGTTCATCACGGCGCCCTGGACGCCCGGTTGGGCCTCTTTCGACAAGCCGACCACCACGTCGAAGGTGGCGCCGGAGCCGACGGTTTCGGGCACGTCCACACGGGGGTAGGCGGGCACCGAGGCCGCTGCGGCATCGGGGGTGGCGCCGTCGGTGCCGGCGCCAGCTGTGGGATCGGTGGGTTCGGCACCGGATTGGGGTGCGGAGTCCGGTTCGGCGGGCGGCGGTGGCGGGGCGAAGCCGGCACCCGGGCCGAAGTCGATGCCACGATCGGGGCCGCGGTTGGTGTGCGGATCGGCCGTCATCCAGCCGACGGGGCGCGAGCCGTCCACGACCAGGCCGGTCCAGAAGCCGCCGGTGACGTCTGGATGGTCGAGTTGGCGAACCTGGGACGCCCCGTGTTCGTGCAGATCGAGTGAGACGCCCAGCGGCATCGCCGGGTCGAGGCCGGCGCCCAGCACGCGCTGCACATCGTCGGCGGCCAACGGGTACCAGAGCGTGGCACCCGTTGCGCGCGGATCGCGCCGGCGGACCACCACCAGCTGCCATGGCGGGGCCATCGCCAGCGCGGAGCGGGCGGCGGCGAGGGTCATGGCTGCATCGAGCACGAGCACGGGGTCCATCGGCGACTCCTCTCTGAGCGAAGAGGTGCGCGCGGCGCGCTTTGATACGCAGCGTAGGACGCCGAAGCGCCGACGCGCATCATGGGCCGGACAGTTCTCGTTGCGGCAGGTGGCACTCTTGCCACTTGTGGTCAGGCCCGATGCGTGGTTCGGGTGACGGGTTCGGGCGGTGCCGCCGCTGTCCACGAGCCGCATCGTGGCGCCCACTGAGTGATCGATGACGTGATCGGGCGTCCGGCCGTTGCCACGTTGCGGCGCCGTCCGGACGTCGCGCACCGGGCCAAGGTTGGTGGCCGCACCACTAGCCTGCGGGGATGAGCACCTTCGTCCTGACCAGCACCGACCACCCGACACCCGCCGATGAGCGGGCAGCGATCGTGGCGAAGCCGGTGTTCGGGGCGAACTTCACCGATCACATGGCGTTGGCCACCTGGACCCCTGACAAGGGCTGGCACGACCGGCAGGTGGTCGCTCGCCGTCCGTTCGAGTTGCACCCGGGGGCGGCGACCTTCCACTACGGGCAGGAGATCTTCGAGGGCATGAAGGCCTACCGGCAGCCGGACGGGGGCGTGGCCCTGTTCCGTCCCGAGAAGAACGCCGCGCGGTTCGCGCAGTCGGCGAAGAGGCTGGCGATGGCCCCACTGGACGAGGCCGACTTCGTGGCCGCCGTCACCGGCTTGGTCGACCTCGATCGGGACTGGGTGCCGTCGCCGGAGGGTGAACAGAGCCTGTACCTGCGTCCGTTCGAGATCGCCAGCGAGACCCTGATCGGCGTGCGGGCCGCCAACGAATACACGTTCTGCGTGATCGCATCGCCGGTCGGGCCGTACTACCCCGATCCGGTCACCCTGTGGGCGACCCCCAACTTCACCCGGGCGGCCCGGGGCGGCACCGGGGCTGCCAAGTGCGGCGGCAACTACGCCGCCAGCCTGCTCGCCGCCGGCGAGGCCGCCGAACACGGTTGCCAGCAGGTGATCTGGCTGGACGGCGCCGAGCACCGCTGGGTGGAGGAGTGCGGCACGATGAACATCATGTTCGTCACCGCCTCTGGTGACCTGATCACCCCCGAGCTGACCGGAACGATTCTGGACGGTGTCACCCGCGACTCGATCCTGACGCTTGCGCCCGAGCACGGGCTGCGTCCGGTGCAGCGACACATCGCCATCGACGAGGTCTTCGAGGGCATCCTGACCGGTGCGATCACCGAGGTGTTCGCCTGCGGCACCGCGGCGGTGGTCACCCCGGTGGTCGGTTTCGCGGCGCCGGGGGTGAACGGTGCGGATCAGCGTTTCACGGTCGGTGGCGGTGCCCCAGGATCACTCAGCCTGGCCATTCGGGCACACCTGCTCGACGTGCAGTACGGACGGGTTCCCGACGCTCACGGCTGGCTGCGCCGGGTCGGCTGACAGGTTGGCGGGGGTTCGAGATCCCGGCGTTCGCCGGGATGACAGTGCGGGATTCGACAGGTGCAGGGCTTCGTCATTCCGGCGAACGCCGGAATCTCGCGTGCCACTTTGTGGCTGTTATGGCCGGCAGTCCTGAGGCACTCGCGCAGTTATGGTTGGTATGGATACCCCGTGGGGGTATCCATATCAACCACAAAGTGGCGGATCGATCGAGATTGCCGCCCAGGCCCCTCGCCGCGTATTCATATCAACCACAAAGTGGCGCTCAGAGGGCGTCGCGGCTGATCGGGCACGACATGCAGCGTGGGCCGCCCCGTCCGGACCCCAACTCCGACCCGGCGATGGCGATCACCTCGATACCCGCAGCGGCGAGCCGTTCGTTGGTCTCGACGTTGCGCTCGTAGGCGATCGCCACCCGCGGTTCGATGGCCAGGGTGTTGTTGCCGTCGTCCCACTGCTCGCGCTCGGCGGTGACCGGGTCGAGGCCGGTGTCGATCAGCCGCAACTGATCGATGCCCATCGCCCGGGCCGCCGCCTCGACGAACGGTTCCGGGGGTTCGATCACCAGATCGCCGTCCTCGTCGGGTTTGATCGTGACGGCGGTGAGCCGATGAGCGACGTTGGGGTACATCACCACCGCATCGGCGTCGACCATGGTGCAGATGGTGTCCAGGTGCATGGTGGCGCGGTCCTGGTCGATCGGCACGGCCAGCACCGTGTGCGCCAACCCCTCGTCGAACGCCGTGCGGGCCAGCCGCTCCGCGCCGGCCGGACGGGTGCGTTCCCCGACCCCGACCGCCAACACGCCCTCGGCCAGAGCGAGCACATCGCCGCCTTCGAGAAGTTCCTTGTCCCAGCCGTGAATGCGCTCCGTCGCCGCGAAGCGCGGATGGAACTGGTAGATCAGTTCCGTCAGCTGGGTCTCGCGTCGCCGGGCCGGCATGGCCAGCGCGGTGACGGTCGCTCGGTCACCCACCCACACGCTCGAGTCGCGGGTGAACAGCAGGTTGGGCAGCGGGTCGATCAGAAAATCGTCGGGGGCATGCAGCGCCGCCACCAGGCTGCCGGTGTCCTGCGACACCTCGTCGTTGCGCAGGCCCGCCATCAGAATCTCGGCCAGCTCGTCCGGGCCCTGATCAGCGAGCAGGTCGCTCAGGTAGCGCCGCAGCGTGTCGCCCAGCCGCAGGTCGGTCATGGTGTGGTCGATCGCAGCCTGCCGGGCGTCCGGGTCGGCGAGGGTGGCGATCAGCATCTCGCTGAGGTACAACACCTCGACGCCGCGGGCGCGCAGCACGTCCGCGAAGGCGTCGTGCTCGGCCTGCGCGCGGTCGACCCAGGGCAGCCCGTCGAACAGCAGGGCGTCGTTGTTGCGTGGGGTGAGCCGGCGCAGTTCGTTGCCGGGCCGGTGCAGCATGACGGTGCGCAGCCTGCCCACCTCGGAGCGGACGCCGTGCGGGAAGAGTGGAGCCATGGCGGACAGCCTAGTGGTGCGTCTCTAGGTTGGGTTGCCGCTCAGCGGTGCCTGGGTGCGGGCATCGCGTGGCCGATGAGGTCTCGGTGCGAGGGCGGGGTGCGGCCGATCTTTCGGCCGAGGCGATGACCGCGACCGGCCGGGTCAGCTCTTCTTGGCCCGGCTGCGCACCTTGGCCCGCTCATGGCCGGGCAGCACCGTCTTGCGTAGCCGCACGTGTGACGGCGTCACCTCGAGACATTCGTCCTCGCGGCAGAACTCGAGCGCCTGTTCGAGGGAATGCAGCCGCGGGGGGATCAGCCGCTCCAGTTCCTCACCCGTGGACGAGCGCACGTTGGTGAGCTTCTTCTCTTTGGTGGGGTTGACGTCCATGTCTTCGTTGCGCGGGTTCTCGCCGACGATCATGCCCTCGTAGACCTCTTCGGTCGGCGACACGAACAGCACCCCGCGCTCCTGCAGGTTGAACAGTGCATAGGACGTGACCGCGCCCGTCCGGTCGGCAACCAGCGAGCCGGTTGAGCGGGTGACGATCTCGCCGGCCCACGGCTCGTAGCCCTCGAACACGTGGTGCATGATGCCGGTGCCGCGGGTCTGGGTGAGAAACTCGGTGCGGAACCCGATCAGCCCGCGCGCCGGAATGGCGTACTCCATGCGCACCCAGCCGGTGCCGTGGTTGATCATCTGCTCCATCCGCGAGCGGCGGGTGCCCATCAGCTGGGCCACGGTGCCGACGTGCTCTTCGGGAATGTCGACGGTCAGCCGTTCGAACGGCTCATGCACCTTGCCGTCCACGACCCTGGTCAGTACCTGCGGCTTGCCGACGGTCAGCTCGAAGCCTTCGCGGCGCATCATCTCGACCAGCACCGCCAACTGCAGCTCGCCACGCCCCTGCACCTCCCAGGTATCGGGACGCTCCGTCGGCAGCACCCGGATCGACACGTTGCCGACCAGCTCGGCGTCCAGTCGCCCCTTCAGCAGCCGAGCGGTCAGCTTGTTGCCGGAGCGTCCGGCCAGGGGAGCGGTGTTGATGCCGATGGTCATCGAGATCGACGGCTCGTCCACATGGATCAGTGGCAGCGGCACCGGGTTCTCGGGGTCGGAGAGGGTCTCGCCGATCATGATGTCGGGAATACCTGCGATGGCGGCGATGTCGCCTGGACCTGCCGATTCGGCGGGCAGCCGCTCCAGGGCGTGGGTCATCAGCAGCTCGGACAGCTTCACCGTCTGGACGCTGCCGTCGGCCCGGCACCACGCAACGTTCTGGCCGCGCTTCAGGGTGCCGTTGATCACCCGGACGAGCGCCAGCCGGCCCAGGTAGGGGGAGGCGTCCAAGTTGGTGACGTGGGCCTGCAGCGGGGCGCCGTCGGTGTATTCGGGGGCCGGGATGGCCTCCATGATCACGGTGAACAGGGGTTCGAGGTTCTCCGAATCGGGCATGTCGCCGTCCGCGGGCTGGGTGAGCGAGGCGCGTCCGGCCTTGGCGGCGCAGTAGACGACGGGAAAGTCGAGCTTGTGCGCCTCGTCGTCGTCGAGCAGGTCCAGGAACAGCTCGTAGACCTCGTCGGTGACCTCGCTGATCCGGGCGTCGGTGCGGTCGACCTTGTTGATCACCACGATGATCGGCAGGTGCTTGGCGAGCGCCTTGCGCAGCACGAACCGGGTCTGTGGCAGGGGGCCTTCGGAGGCGTCGACCAGCAGCAGCACCCCGTCCACCATTTCGATGCCCCGCTCGACCTCGCCGCCGAAGTCGGCGTGCCCGGGGGTGTCGATGATGTTGATCGTGACCGAGGATCCATCGGTCAGCACGTGGTCGACGGCGGTGTTCTTGGCCAGGATCGTGATGCCCTTCTCGCGCTCCAGGTCCATCGAGTCCATCACGCGCTTCTCCACGTCCTGATTCGCGCGGAAGGCGCCGGACTGCCACAGCATGGCGTCCACCAGCGTGGTCTTGCCGTGGTCGACGTGGGCGATGATCGCGACATTGCGCAGGTCGGCGCGGACGGGCATGCGGGCTCCTCGGATCGGACAACCTGACGATTCTACGGCCCGCGCGGCGTCCGGCTTACCGCTGGTCGAGCTTGTCGAGACCCGGTCCGTTGGTCGAGCTTGTCCAGACCCCGCCGAACGCTCGGGCGAGTGACTCCGCTGAGCTCACTCGGCCGGCGCGGGGTGGCGGTACGTCCATGACGTCAGCGCCGTGGCCAGCATCGCGATCAGCACGCCCAGAAAGATGTGTGCGTCGGCGATCTCGAGCTTGCCCAGCACGAATTGGACGATGATCGCTGCCGCGGTCGCCCAGGCGAGCCAGAGCAGCACCGGCCCGGCGGTGCGCCGCAGCACCGTGTAGCAGATCGCGCAGGCGATGCCCAGCGTGAGCGTGACCCCCGCCCCGATGGCATGAAAGAGGAAGTAGCTCTTGTCACGTCCGATGGCGGCCGCCGCGAAACCGGCCTGTCCGATGACGGCGCTGATCAGCAGGGTGGCGGCGCTGCGCAGCCAGATCAGGTGCGGATGGGGCAGCGTCACGGTGCGGGCCATGCCCCAGTGTGCACCAGCCACGCGAGTGAGCGGGAATAGGGGACGGTTCCGCATTCCTGCTCACGGCTCTCGAGCCGGCCTTGCGAGTGAGCGGGAATAGGGGACGGTTCCGCATTCCTGCTCACGGCTCTCGAGCCAGCAACGGGGACGAGGGGTCGGGGGACGGTCGTCAGCGGGTAACTCGAGGCGGACGGTCGGTGAGCGAGGTGAGCAGGAATCAGGAACCGTCCCCGATTCCTGATCACCGAGCCTCCCGACCCCCGTCCGGCCTGTCGGCTTGCCCCGCCCCGACCCCACATGGCTAAGGTCCCCTACCTATGCCTCCCACCCCTGCCCGCGCCACCCATCCCGACGCGCGCCGATGAGTCAGTCCGCGTTCGAGCGGCTGTCCCCGGCCTTTCCCCAGCGCGCGCCCTGGGGTACCTCGGCGCTGCTGCGCGCTTGGCAGGCGCGGGCCGTGCAGCAGTACCTGGACGCCGCCCCCACCGACTTTCTCGCCGTCGCCACGCCCGGCGCCGGCAAGACCACGTTCGCCCTGCGCATCGCGGCCGAGTTGCTGCATGCGCGCACCGTCCGCAAGCTGATCGTGGTGGCCCCGACCGAGCACCTCAAGGTTCAGTGGGCGGACGCCGCCGCGAAGGTCGGCATTCAACTCGACCCCGGCCTCGGCCCTCGCCGCGGCCGTTCCCGTCAGTACGACGGGGTCGCCCTCACCTACGCGGGCGTCGCCGCGGCGATGCTCAGCTACGAGGCCATGGTGGCCCGCGAACCCACCCTGGTGATTCTGGACGAGGTGCATCACGCCGGTGATGCGCTCAGCTGGGGCGAGGCGATCCGCGAGGCATTTCGCCTTGCCAAAAGACGGTTGGCGCTGACCGGGACCCCGTTTCGCAGCGACTCCAACCCGATCCCTTTCGTCACCTACGACGAGCTGCCCGGCGGCGGCAGGGTGTCGCGGGCCGACTACACCTACGGCTACGCCGAGGCCCTGCGCGACCATGTGGTACGTCCGGTCGTGTTCATGAACTACGGCGGTCCGATGCGCTGGCGTACCAAGGCGGGCGAGACGCTGGCCGCCAACCTCGGCGAGGCCTCGACCAAGGACGTCACCGCGCACGCCTGGCGCACCGCGCTCGACCCGTCGGGGGAGTGGATCGCGGCCGTCCTGGCCGCCGCCGACCGACGGCTGACCGAGGTGCGCCGCCACGTGCCGGACGCCGGGGCGCTGGTGATCGCCTCCAACCAGACCCACGCCCGCGCGTACGCCAAGGTGCTCGGCTCGCTGACAGGTGCGAAACCGACGCTCGTAATGAGCGACGACCCCGGTTCGAGCAAGCGCATCGCAGCCTTCGCCGCGGACGATTCCCGCTGGATGGTCGCCGTCCGCATGGTCTCCGAGGGGGTGGACGTACCGCGCCTGGCGGTCGGTGTCTATGCCACGGCGACCTCCACGCCGCTGTTCTTCGCCCAAGCCGTCGGACGCTTCGTGCGCGCCCGGCGCCGCGGTGAGGTGGCCACGGTGTTTCTGCCCACGGTGCCGATCGTGCTGGCCCATGCGTCCGCCTTGGAGCGCCAGCGCGATCACGTGCTCGGAGCGCCGTCCGCGCAGGAGTTGTGGGACGAGAGCGACGCCCTGCTCGATGCGGCGAACCGCACCGAGAACACCGCAGACGAACTTGAGGGCACGTTCGAGGCGCTCACTTCGGAGGCGACGTTCGACCACGTGCTGTTCGAGTCCCAGCAGTTCGGCATGCACGCGCTGCCCACCTCGGACGACGAGGCCGACTACCTGGGTCTGCCCGGCCTATTGGAGACCGACCAGATCACGCACCTGCTGCGCGAGCGACAGCGTCGTCTGGTCAGCCGGCACGACCGCTCCGAGAAGCGGGAGAAGATCACCCCGGAGGTGTCGCTGCACCGGGCCCTGGCCGCCCGGCGCAAGGAACTCAACGCGCTGGTCGCGCAGCACGCCCGAAGTCACGGAGTGCCGCACAGCCATGTGCACGCCGACCTGCGCCGCCAGTGCGGTGGCCCACCGCTCGCTCAGGCGACCACCGAGCAGGTGGAGCAGCGGATCGCTCAGATCCGCACCTGGAGGTGAGCCGTCCGGACGAGCGGGTGAACAGACGCACGAGCGGGTGAACAGTACGACACTCACTCCCTGGTTGAGCGTGCCGCAACCCTCACGCCGGATCTCGACAAGCGCCGGGGCGGGGGCTCACCCTCCCGCGATCAGCGCGACGCCGGCGAAGGCCAGCGCCACGCCCGCGATCTGCACGGGCTTCATGCGTTCGTGCAGAATCACCGCCGCCAGGGCGACCGTCACCACCGGGTAGAGCGCCGAGAGCACCACGGTGATTGAGAGCAACCCCATGGTGCTGGCGAATCCCAGCAGCGTGTTGGCGCTCACATCGGCCAACCCCAACAAAGACAGAGCGGGCAGGTCGCGCGGCCGCACGCCGCCCAGGCTGTGCAGCACCAGCGCCGCGATGCCGAACGCCACCACGCTTGCCGTCCGCATGCCGACCATGGTCATCATCGGCGAGTACGCCGAGCCGCGGGCGATGGCCAGCATGGTCACCCCGAAGCCGCCCGCTGCGGCCAGCGCGTACCAGATCGCCTTCGCCTTCACCGGCTCCTCGCCGCGCAGTTCGGGACCGCTGGCCAGCACCGCCCCGGCCAGCGCCACCACGATGCCGGCCGTCTGCAGGGCACGCGGCTGCTCACCCGCGATGAGCCCCGCGACCACCGGCACGGATGTACCGAGCGCGCTGATCGGTGACACCACGCCGACCGTGCCGAAAGCGAGCGCGCGGTAGAAGCAGACCAGGGCGAGCGAGCCGGCCAGCCCCGCCACGATCGCCCAAGGCAGCCACCCCACGACGACGCGGGCGGCAGCCAGGGCAGCAGCACCAGCAGCATCACCAGCGAGCATGCCTGCGACACCCCCACCACCGCAGCGGACGGCAACCGCCGGCTCAGCATTCCGCCGGCGAAGTCGGCAACACCCCAGGTGAGGGCCGAAGCGAGGGCCAGCAGCGGACCGAACAGGGTCACCGGAGGCACTCAACCGGCGCGGACGGCCCGTCCGTGCCGCCACGGCTCACGGGCGCTCGTCGGGCCGGGGCACATGCCCCTGCGCCATCGCCTCTTCGATGTCGTGCGGCAACGGCTTGCCGGTGACCAGGCGCGAGTTGCGGTAGCCGTAGGCGAAGTAGATCGCGATGCCGATGGCCAGCCAGATCAGGAACCGGGCCCAGGTCTCGATCGAGAGGTTGAGGGTGAGGTAGAAGCAGATGATCGCCGACAGGATCGGCAGCACCGGCGACCACGGCACCTTGAACGCCCGCGGCAGGTCCGGACGCTGCTTGCGCAGCACCACCACGGCGATCGACACCATGATGAACGCCGTCAGCGTGCCGATGTTCACCATCTCTTCGAGCACGCCGATCGGGGTCACCCCGGCGGTCACCGCGCACACCGCCGTCACGATGATCGAGATCTTCCACGGGGTGCGGTACTTGGGATGCACCTTGGCGATGCTGATCGGCAGCAGGTTGTCGCGCGACATGGCGAAGATGATGCGGGTCGCGCCGATCATCAACGTCAGGACCACCGTGGTCAGGCCGGCCACGGCTCCGGCCGAGATCAGCGTGGCCATCCAGGTCTGACCGTGGTACACGAACGCGCTGGCCAACGCCGCTTTGGGGTCGATGTCGGCGTAGTTCACCATGCCGGTGACCACGACGGCCACCGCGCAGTACAGGACGGTGCAGATGCTCAGCGAAGCGATGATGCCGACCGGCAGGTCCTTCTGCGGGTTTTTGGCCTCTTCGGCGGTGGTGGCCACCACGTCGAAGCCGATGTAGGCGAAGAACACCAGCGCGGCGCCGGCGAACACGCCGCTCCAGCCGAACGCCATCGGTGCCGAACCGGTCACCCACTGCAGCAGCGGCTGCGTCCACGAGAAGCCGCCGACTGCCTCGGACGGGGCCGCTTCGGGAATGAACGGCGTGTAGTTGGCCGGGTTGATGAACATGATTCCGGCCACGATCACGAACAGCACGATGAACAGCTTCACGCCGACCAGCACCAGGTTGACCCGCATGGATTCCTTGATGCCGATGGTGATCAGCACGCCCAGCGCCACGATCAGCAGCACGGCAGGCAGGTCGATCACGCCGCCGTAGCCGATGGCGGACGGGATCGGCAACCCCAGTTTCTCCATCAGCACGCCGAGATAGGCGCTCCACCCCTGCGCCACCACGCTGGCACCGAGGAACATCTCCAGGATCAGGTCCCAGCCGATGATCCAGGCGAAGAGTTCACCCAGCGAGGCGTAGCTGAAGGTGTAGGCCGAGCCCGAGACCGGCACCGTGGACGCGAACTCGGCGTAACACATCGCGGCCAGCGCGCAGCACACCGCCGCCACGATGAAGCTGAGCACGATGGCCGGACCGGTCATCTGGTGCGCGACGCGTCCGGTCAGGGTGAAGATGCCGGCGCCGATCACCACGCCCACCCCGAATACGGTCAGGTCGAGTGCGGTCAGTGACTTCTTGAGCTGGTATTCCGGCTCGTCGGTGTCGGCGATCGACTGCTCGATCGACTTTGTGCGGAACAGGTTCATCGGTTCCTCCGGGGTTTTCGTCGTCGATAACGGGGTCGTCACAAGCTAATACGTGACAACCGGGGCGGACACCCGTCTCGCGGAGAGATATCCCGTGGGTCGAGGGCGGCGGGTCGCAGCAGCCGTGTCGCCGTCGATCGAGCAGGTCGCGACCCCGCGATGGGCGAGGACCAAAGCGCGGCCCGCCCGTCCGTGCAGGCATGTGCCGATCCGGACGTCCGCCCGGGCGCCAATCACCAGGGGTGAAATCGGGGCACCCTGCGGGTCGGCGACCTCGTCCGGACGCACCCCGCCCCCTACCCTTGGCCAGGTGACACAGTGGTTCACCGACGCCTTCCGCACCGAGTTCGAGAAGCAGGCCGCCCAGATCGGCCGCTTCAACCTCGCCATCTTCGGCAAGACCGGCGTGGGCAAGTCCACGCTGATCAACGCCATCTTCGGTGAGCCGGTCGCGGCCACCGGCATCGGTGACCCGGTCACCCTCGACACCCACCTCTACCTCGACAACCGCGGCACGCTCGGCCTGGTCGACACCCGCGGCATCGAGATCGGACGCGACGACGGCGAGCTGCTCAAAGAGGTCACCAAGTATGTGAAGCAGATGCGCAGCAAGCCGGTCAACGAACAGATCCACGTGGCCTGGTACTGCGTGCGCGGCATGGATCGCCGCTTCGAAGAGGTGGAGGGCACGTTCATCCGCACCCTGCACGATCTCGGAATTCCGGTGCTGGTGGTGTTCACCCAGGTGCCGATGCGCGACGGCCAGTACCATCCCGACGCCATCGAGCTGGCCCGCCAGGTCGAGGCCAAGAACCTGCCGATCGTCGGCGGACGCCCGTTCATGACCTACGCGATGAGGGACCAGTTCACCGGTCAGCCGCCCTACGGCTTGATGGACGTGTTACGGGCCACCTTTCACGTTGTTCCTGACGCGGTCCACGGAGCCCTCGCCGCCGCGCAAACCATCGATCTGGAGGCGAAGCACAAGGCCGCGCAACGACACATCAACGCGACCGTAGCCGCGGCCGCGGGTGCTGCGGCGGTGCCGATCCCGTTCTCATCGGCGGCACTGCTGGTGCCGATGCAGCTGGGCATGATGGGCCGCATCGCGCATCTGTACCGGTTGCCGTTCGACCGGGCGGCTCTGCTGGCCGTCGCGTCCACCTCGGTCGCGACCACGCTGGGACGAACCGCCGCCGCCAACCTGCTCAAGTTCATTCCGGGCGCCGGCAGCATCGCCGGCGGCGTGATCAACGCCTCGGTGGCGTCCGGGTTCACGCTGGCCATCGGCCAGGCCTGGTTGTCGGTGTGCGAGCGGGCTGCGGCCGGCAAACTGCCCACCACGGTGGAGGGCGTGATCGACTCCGCGGCGGTCAAGCAGTTGTTCGAGGAGGAGTTCCGCAAGCGCATGCCGAACATCCGCAAGGAGCAGGGCTGACCGCTGGTCGAGCCCGTTTCTGTCATCCCGGCGGATGCCGGGATCTGTGCGCGCGGCTGGTCGAGCTTGTCGCGACCTGGTTCCGAGGAGCATGGTGCACCCCGTTCCGATTCGATGGGCGTGGCTTCCCGGCGTATGCCGGGATGACGGGTGCTTTCGCCGGAAAGACGGCGTGCGCTTTTCGCTGGTCGAGCTTTCGGGACCCGCTTTCCGTCATCCCGGCGGATGCCGGGATCTGCGCGCCGGTGGTCGAGTCTGTCGGGACGTGGTTTCCGACGAGCTGGGCGACACCGCCCGTTCCGCTTTCGATTGGGGTGAGATCCCGGCGTTCGCCGGGATGACCGGTGCGTTCGCCGGGATGACCGGTGCGTTCGCCGGGATGACCGGTGCGTTCGCCGGGATGACCGGTGCGTTCGCCGGGATGACCGGTGCGTTCGCCGGGATGACGGTCGCGCTCGCCACAATGACAAGTGGCGTTAGCCGATCGCGACCCGGGTCGAGCCCGAATGACGGGGGTCGGATTCACACCATCCTGCAGGCCTCGACGAGGGTTCTACAGTGAGGTGTGGCGCTCAGCTTCTTCGATCTGTTCAGCATCGGCATCGGGCCGTCGTCGTCGCACACGACCGGCCCGATGCGCGCCGCCCGGCGGGTCGTCGCCGATCTTGAGACGGACGGCCGGCTGAACGAGGTCTGGCGGGTGCGGGTCGACCTCTACGGCTCCCTGGGATCGACCGGACTGGGCCACCACAGCGATCGTGCGGTGCTGCTCGGCCTGCTCGGCCACCAGCCCGAAACCGTTGATCCGGCCGGGGTCCAACCAGAGGTCGACCGGGTGCTGGCCGAGCACCGCGTCGCCCTGCTGGGCCGGCATCCGATCCGCTTCCGGCCCAACCGCGACCTCATTCTGCACCGCCGCAAGGCGTTGCCCCAGCACCCCAACGGCATGCGGGTTCGCTGCTACACCCGCGAGCGCGAACGCATCGTCGATCGGGTGTTGTTCTCGATCGGCGGCGGTTTCGTGGTCGACGCCGCCGACCTGGCCGCCCCCGCGTCCTCGACCGGGGTCGCTGAGCCCTACCCCTACGCGACCGGCGCCGAACTGCTCGAGCACTGCGCGGCGTCCGGGCTGTCGATGGCAGAGCTGGTGCTGGCCAACGAGACCGTGCATCGTCCGGCCGGCGCCGTGACCGACGGCGTGCTGGCGATCTGGCGCGTCATGGAAGAGTGCGTCGACAACGGGTTCCGTACCGGCGGCACGCTGCCCGGCGGGCTCGGCGTGTTGCGTCGGGCACCGGTGCTGCACCAGCGGTTGTTGGCCGGGCCGGCGGACGAACTCACCGGCATGGACTGGATCACCGCCTACGCGCTGGCGGTCAATGAAGAAAACGCCGCCGGCGGACGGGTGGTCACCGCCCCGACCAACGGTGCCGCCGGGGTGATCCCGGCCGTGCTGCACTACTACCGGCGGCACATGCCCGGTGCAACGGACGAGGGCGTGGTCACCTTTCTGCTCACCGCCACCGCGATCGGCGTGATCATCAAGACCACCGCGTCCATCTCGGGGGCCGAGGTGGGCTGCCAGGGCGAGGTCGGCTCGGCGTGCGCGATGGCGGCCGCCGGGCTGGCGGCGGTGATGGGCGGTACCCCGCTGCAGGTCGAGAACGCCGCCGAGATCGGTATGGAGCACAACCTGGGGTTGACCTGCGATCCGGTCGCCGGCCTCGTCCAGGTGCCCTGCATCGAGCGCAACGCGATCGCTGCCGTCAAGGCGATGGCCGCGGCCCGCACCGCCATGCATTTCGACGGCACCACGCACATCGTCGCGCTCGACACGGTGATCAAGACGATGCGCGACACCGGTGCCGACATGCTCACCAAGTACAAGGAGACCTCTCGTGGCGGGCTCGCGGTCAACGTGACCGAGTGCTGACCCGGGTATCCACCCCTGCCTCAGAATCCGGTGCCGCCGGCCCTCGGCACCTGCTTCGCCGGCGTCCGTTCCGCAAGATTCTGAGTACCAGGGCGCAGGATTCTCAAGATCTACGACACCAAGTAGTAGTTATGGTGACAAGATTGCCCCATGAGTCAGCGAACCATTGGTGTGACCGAGGTCGCTCTTCGGGATGCCCATCAGAGTCTGATGGCGACCCGCATGGCGCTCGAAGACATGGTGGACGCCTGCGCAGACATCGACGCCGCCGGTTACTGGAGCGTCGAGTGCTGGGGCGGCGCCACCTACGACAGCTGTATCCGGTTCCTCAACGAGGATCCCTGGGCCAGGCTCCGAACCTTCCGTGAGCTGATGCCCAACTCGCGCCTGCAGATGCTGCTGCGCGGCCAGAACCTGCTCGGTTATCGGCACTACGAGGACGATGTGGTGCGCCGGTTCGTGGACAAGTCGGCCGTCAACGGCATGGACGTGTTCCGCGTCTTCGACGCCCTGAACGACCCGCGCAACATGGCGGTCGCCATGCAGGCCGTGGATGACACCGGCAAGCATGCCCAGGGCACCATCTGCTACACCATTTCGCCGCTGCACACCGTCGAGGGCTATGTGAAGCTCGCCGGCCAACTGCTCGACATGGGCGCCCAGTCGTTGGCCCTGAAAGACATGGCGGCCCTGCTGCAGCCGCAGCCGGCCTACGACATCATTCGCGGCATCAAAGAGACCTACGGCGAAGACACCCAGGTCAACGTGCACTGCCACGCCACCACGGGCGTCACCCTGGTCACCCTGATGAAGGCCATCGAGGCCGGTGCCGACGTGGTCGACACCGCGATCAGCTCGATGTCGCTCGGCCCGGGCCACAACCCCACCGAGTCGCTGGTCGCGATGCTCGAGGGCACGCAGTACAGCACAGAGCTCGACCCCGAGCGGCTGATCCGCATCCGCGATCACTTCGCCAAGATCCGTCCCAAGTACGCGGCGTTCGAATCGGCCACGCTGGTCGACACCGACATCTTCTCGAGCCAGATCCCCGGCGGCATGCTCAGCAACATGGAGAGCCAGCTCAAGGCACAGGGCGCCGGCGACAAGATCAAGCTGGTGATGGAAGAGGTGCCGCGGGTCAAGGCCGATGCGGGCCATCCGCCGCTGGTCACCCCGTCCAGCCAGATCGTCGGCACCCAGGCGGTGTTCAACGTGCTGATGGGCAAATACAAGGTGATGACCGGTGAGTTCGCCGACCTGATGCTCGGCTACTACGGCGAATGCATCGGCGAGCGCAACCCCGAGGTGGTGGCCATCGCCCAGGCGCAGGCCAAGAAAGAGCCGATCACGGTTCGTCCGGCCGACCTGTTGACGCCCGAATGGGACAACCTGTCGGCCGAGGCGGCGAAGCTGGACGGATTCGACGGCACCGACGAGGACGTGCTCACCTACGCGATGTTCCCCGGCGTCGCTCCCACCTTCTTCAGCGCCCGCGCGGACGGCCCGACGAACGTCGGCAAGACCGAGGCGCAGGTGAAGGCCGAGTCGGAGGCGAAATCCGACTCGGGTAAGGCGGTCACCGGGCCGATCAAGTACAAGGTCAGCATGGGCGGACGCGACCACAGCGTGACCGTTGAGAGGGCGTGACAGGCATGGCCAAAGCGAGAGACATGAAGCATCGGGTCGACGAACTGCTCGAGAAGCGGCTCACCACCCGGGCCGGCGGCGGCGAGAAGCGCGTCGCCAAGCAGCACGCCGCGGGCAAGATGACCGCCCGTGAGCGTATCGAGGCCCTGATCGACCCGGACAGCTTTCAAGAGATCGGGCTGTTCCGGCGCAACCGCACCGTGACGTTCGGCATGGACAAGGCCGACATGCCCGCCGACGGCGTGGTCACCGGTACCGGTGCCGTGCTGGGCCGTCCGGTGCACATCGCCAGCCAGGACTTCACCGTCGCCGGTGGCTCCGCGGGCGAGACGCACAGCCGAAAGGTCGTCGAGATGATGGAGTCCGCGCTCAAGTGCGGCACCCCGTTCGTCTTCATCAACGACTCCGGCGGCGCGCGCGTCCAAGAGGGCATCGACTCGCTGTCGGGCTACAGCCAGGTGTTCTTCGCCAACGTGCTGCTCTCGGGCGCGGTGCCGCAGATCTCGATCATCGCCGGCCCCTGCGCCGGTGGCGCGGCCTACAGCCCGGCGCTGACCGACTTCGTCATCCAGACCCGCAAGGCCCACATGTTCATCACCGGGCCGAACGTGATCGAGCAGGTCACCGGCGAGAAGGTCACCCAGGACGGCCTGGGCGGCGCGGACACCCACATGGCGGTCTCCGGCGTCAACCACTTCGTGGCCGACGACGACGAGCAGGCCATCCTGATCGCCAAGAAGCTGCTCAGCTTCCTGCCGCAGAACAACACCGAGGATCCGCCGATCGTCGACCCCGACCCGTACGTCGAGTACGACCCGACGCTGCACGACGTGGTTCCCGCCGAAGGCACCAAGGGCTACGACGTGCGCGAGGTGATCGGCAAGATCATCGATCACGCTGACTTCCTCGAGGTGCAGGCCGGGTACGCCAAGAACATCGTGGTCGGGTTCGGACGCATCAACGGCAAGTCGGTGGGCATCGTTGCGAACCAGCCCAACGTGATGGCCGGCGTGCTCGACATCAACGCCTCCGACAAGGGCAGCCAGTTCGTCCGGTTCTGCAACGCGTTCAACATTCCGATCCTCACCCTGGTGGACGTGCCGGGCTTCCTGCCCGGTGTGGCACAGGAGCACGGCGGCATCATCCGGCACGGCGCCAAGATGCTGTACGCCTATGCGGCGGCGACGGTACCGAAGATCACCGTGGTGCTGCGCAAGGCCTACGGCGGCGCGTACATCGCGATGTCGGCCAAGGATCTGGGCGCCGATCAGGTGTTCGCCTGGCCGACCGCCGAGATCGCCGTGATGGGTGCCGAAGGTGCCGCGTCGGTGGTGTTCAAGCGCGAGATCGACGCCGCGGACGATCCGGTCGCCCGCCGCGCCGAACTGGTCGAGGAGTACCGCGACACGTTCTCCACCCCGTTCGTGGCGGCGTCCCGCGGTTTGGTGGACGACGTGATCGACCCGGGCGACACCCGTCGCAAGGTGGCCATGGCGCTGGAGTTGCTGGTTGCGAAGCGCCAGCTGCGGCCGGCCAAGAAGCACGGCCTCGGCCCGACCTGATCGGAGATGCAATGAGCGACCAGAACGCCGAACTGCTCGAGATGGTCAAGGCGCTGACCAGCAAGGTCAGCGCCATGGAGGTCGAGATCAAGCAACTGCGGCTGCTGAACGCCGATGTTCCAGAGGAGACGATGGTGGCCATCGCGGCCGCCGTCGCCGCCTACCTGGGGTTCCGGGCCAAGCGGCGCCAGGCCCACTTCACCACGTCCGCCATCTGGCAGAGCGGCACCCGCCGTCGGCAGCACGCCCACGACCCCCTGCACCTGCGCAAAGCCTGAGGAACAGCCATGAAACTGAAGGTCACTGTCAACGGCATCGCCTATGACATCGAAGTCGAAGTCGAAGAAGAGGAGCGTCCCACCCTGGGAGCGGTCATCATCGGCGGCGGCGGGGGCGCCTCACCGGCACCCACCACGGCGTCGGTGAAGGCGGCGTCCGCGAACGCGGTGGTTGCACCCCTGTCGGGTGCGGTCGCGCGCATTCTGGTCGCCGAGGGCGACGAGATCACCGAAGGCCAGGTGCTGCTGGTGCTCGAAGCCATGAAGATGGAAACCGAGATCACCGCGCCGCACGCCGGCAAGGTCGGGCGGATCCTGGTCAAGGAGCGTGACTCCGTCGCCGGTGGAGAGGCGCTGATCGAGCTAGCCTGAGCGGCATCGTCCAACTCAGGAGGCAGTATGCCGAAACCCCAGTGGGCATGGTTCGCCGTCGCCGTGGCGGCGCTCACCGTGGGCATTCTGCTCGCCAACGCCGGGTGGATGGTCACCGATAACCGCGCCGGCCCGCCCGGCGGCCTGGTGATCGCCGCCCTGGGCCTGCTGGCCGTGTGGTCGTTCGGCAAGGCGTTCTTCAACTTTCGCCTGCCCAAGGACTGACCTGGCCGCGCGCAGCGCGGTTTCGGCTGCGGTTGCGGTTCAGCGAGCGGGTCAGCCACCAGCCGGCCAGTAGTCCCGGCAGCGACAGCAGCACGGCGTGGGCCCACCACAGGGCGTCCGGCGTGGGCGGGGTGGGGCCGGTCGCGGTGCGCAGCGGCACCCCGCGCGCCCAGGCGACGAACGCGTCGCCGACCGGCACCAGGCCGAAGGCGAACCTGCGCTCCCCGGACCATTCCAGCGGCAGGCCGAGGTACTCCGCCTCGCGATCAAGTGTGGCGGCCAGGGCTGCGTCGCCGTTGCGCCGGGCCGCGGCCAGACCCACCGCGGACGCCGACGCCGAGACTCCCGCGATCAGCGGGCCCGAGTCGACGTCGCCGACCGAGGCGTTTCCGATCGGGTATTCGCGTACGCCGACCAGGCCGAACCGGCGCACCACGAACGTGCGGGTGAACAGCTGCCACTGCTGCGCGGCGCCGTCGGGGTCCAGGTCGGGCCAGAAGGATTGCACGATCGCCTGCGAGCTGCCCCGCGCGCCCTCGGCGATGCTGCCGTCGGCGCGGACCCGGTGCGCCAGCAACCCGGTCCCGGGGTCGCGCAGTGCGTCCAGGCTGGTGCGCCAGCCGGCGAGCGTGGCGGCGTCCACCGGTGCACCCGACACCTCACCGGCCCGGACGACCGCCGCCATCGCCACCACCGCATCGCAGGGCCAGTGCCCGTCGGGATAGGACGGCGGCACACCGATCGGACTGGCCGTGAGCGCGGCCCCGACCTGGGCGGCCTCGCCGGCGAGTTCAGCCCGTCCGGTACCGCTCAGCCGCACCTGCTCGGCCCACAGCAGCAGCCGCCAGCCACGGTAGAAGGTGCCGCCCTCCAGGACATCGATGGTGCCGAAACCGTCCTTGATCGCGGCCGAACCGCTGGCCTGCAGCTCCGCATCGACGCTCGCCCGGTCACCGACGGACGCGGCTGCCAGGCCGGTCAGCACGTGGGTGAAGAAGGCCCCTTCGGGGAAGAGCGTCTGCATGCGCGCCGGCGCACCCTCGGCGATGGCCCGGTTGAGCCACCGTACCTGCGCCGCCACCCGCTCGGGCCCCGAAACCGGCTGCAGAAAGGCGTGCGTGACATGCGCCGTCGCCGCCAGACTCAGCAGAGCCACCAGCGCCGCGATGACGCGCCAGGCCCTCACTCGTCGACCCGGTGCACCTTGTGGTTGGCGGCCTGAGCCCGCGGACGGATCACCAGACGGTCCACGTTCACGTGCGCCGGACGGGTGGCCATCCAGCAGATGGCGTCGGCGATGTCATCGGCCACCAGGGGGTGGGGCACGCCGGCATACACGGCGTCCGCCCTGGCCCGGTCGCCGCCGAACCGGGTCAGCGAGAACTCCTCGGTGTGCACCATGCCCGGTGAGATCTCGCACACCCGCACCGGCTGGTCGAACACCTCCAGCCGCAGTGAGCCGGCCAGTGCCCGCTCGGCGGACTTCACCCCGCAGTAGCCGGCACCCCCCTCGTAGGCGGCCTCGGCGGCCGTGGAGGTGACGAACACCACGGTGCCCTCGCCCGCGATCAGCGCCGGAAGCAGCGCCCTGGTCACCCGGGCGGCGCCCAGCACGTTGACGTCGTACATGCTCTGCCAGGCGTCGATCTCGGCCTGCGCCACCGGGTTCTGGCCGACCGCCCCGCCGGCGTTGTTCACCAGCAGGTCCAGGGTGCCGCCGACCTGCTCGGCCAGGCGCGCCACGTCCGCGTCGTCGGTCACGTCACAGGTGACGGCGCGGCCGCCGATCTGGTGGGCCAGGGCCTGGATGCGCTCAGCCCGGCGGGCCGCGCAGATCACCGTGTACCCCGCCGCGGCCAGGGCTTTCGCCGTCGCCGCGCCGATACCGCTGCTGGCTCCGGTGACCACTGCCGCTCGTTCGCTCATGGCCCGATTCTGCCAGCCGGGGGCGAAGGACGACGCGTTGGCGGGCGAGGGGGACGGTGCTCTCTCGCCATCGGTGCCACCGGGTGAAATCCGCCGGCCCGGGACGGTCGTTCGGGCGTGGGTGGTGCGCTTTGACGGCGTGCGATCAGCACGGCGCCGGACGCCCGTCTGCTGGTTGAGCGGATTCGCGTCCGTCCCTACCCACCGGGGCGCCGACCACTAGGCTCAGCCCCATGAGTGCGAACCTGATCCTGCTCCGCCACGGTGAGAGCGAGTGGAATGCCCTGAACCTGTTCACGGGCTGGGTGGATGTCGACATCAACGAGAAGGGCGTCGGCGAGGCCAAGCGCGGCGGTGAGCTGCTGATCGAGGCCGATCTGCTGCCCGACGTGCTGCACACCTCGGTGCTGCGTCGCGCGATTCACACCGCCAACCTGGCCCTGGACGTCTGCGACCGGCACTGGATCCCCGTCCGCCGGCACTGGCGGCTCAACGAGCGCCATTACGGCGACCTGCAGGGCAAGAACAAGGCCGAGACCCTCGAGCAGTACGGCGAAGAGAAGTTCATGCTCTGGCGCCGCAGCTACGACACCCCGCCGCCCCCGATCGCGGACGACAACGCCAACACCCAGTTCGACGACCCCCGCTACGCGTTTCTGCCCACCGACGCACGGCCCAAGACCGAGTGCCTCAAAGACGTGGTGGTCCGCATGCTGCCGTACTGGTACGACGCGATCGTGCCCGACCTGCGCGCCGGCAACACCGTGCTGGTGACCGCACACGGCAACTCGCTGCGCGCCCTGGTCAAGCATCTGGACGCCATCTCGGACGCCGACATCGCGGGCCTCAACATTCCCACCGGCATTCCGCTGTACTACGAGTTGGACGACGACCTGCTGCCGGTCACCAAGGGCGGCCGCTACCTCGATCCGGCGGCTGCCGCCGCGGCCATCGAGGCGGTCAAGAACCAGGGCAAGAAGAAGTAACCCCGGCGTCCCGCGCTCGGCCCGGATACGGCTGCGGACCGGCTCGGACGATCAGGCGTAGGTCCAGTTGTCCCCGGCCGGATGGGTGCCGGTGACGAAGTAGATCACCCGGCCGGCCATGATCACCGCGTGGTCGGCGATGCGTTCGTAGTAGCGGCCCAGCAGGGCCACATCGACCGCGGACTCCACCGAGTACGGCCATTCGGCGCCGAGCAGAATGCGGAACTGGCTCTTGCGCAGCTCGTCCATCTCTTCGTCGCTGTCGGCCAGCTTGGCCGCGTCGTGCGCGTTGCGGTCGTGCAGGGCGCGTCCGGCGGTGGCGACCATCTCTTCGGCCACCCGTGCCATCAGTTCGAAGTTGGGCACCAGGCCCTCGGGCACGGCCTTCTCGGGGTACCGCAGCCGGGCGATCTTGGCGACGTGACAGGCCAGGTCGCCCATGCGCGCCAGGTCGGCCACCATGCGCATCGCGGCCACGATGGTGCGCAGCTCGCCGGCAACCGGTGCCTGCCGGGCCAGCAGCACGAAGCAGCGGTTCTCGAGGTCGTCGTGCTGGGCATCGAGCAGTGCGTCCTCGCTGATCACCTGTTCGGCGATCGCGAGGTCTGCGCCCAGCAACGCCTGGGTGCTCAGCCGGACGGCCGTGCGGACCCGCTCGGTCATGCCCACCAGATCCGTCACCACGCCGTTCAGGTCCTCGCGGTAGGTCTCACGCATACTGTCCTCTTTCGTACGATCAGTGTTGCCGGGGGTGCGGGCTCGTCCACCCTATGCCGGGTCGATGCCGTCGAGGTCGCGCCCGGCAAAGCTGAGGTGAACAGTCAATGAACTCTGCCGCGGGTTACCGTCACCCGGTCATTCCTGCCCCGGGTCAACGTCCTACAATCCAGGCGTGAGCCCGCTCGTCGCCGGCGCCCTGGGTGTCGTTCTGGGCGTTCTGATCACCGTCCTGGTGGTGACGTTGCTGCGTGCCCGGCAGCAGGCTGCGGTCGCGGCCGAGCCGCCGCCCCTGCTGCCACCCCAGCTGCGCACCGTGGTCGAACACCTCCGTGGAGCGGCGGCGATCTTCGGACCGCACGACGAGCTGTTGGCGCAATCCCAGAGCGCGGCATCGTCCGGGGTGGTGCGGGGCAGCCGCGTCGTCCACCCCGAGGTGCTCGAACTGGTCCGTGAAGCGCGCCGCGACGAAGAGCCCGAAGCGCTCAACATCGACGTGCCCACCGGCCTGGGGCTGCCGGCCCGGCGGCTCGCCGTCCGAGTGGCGCCGCTGGGCGACGGCCTGGTGCTGCTGGTTGCGGACGACCGCTCCGAGGCGCTGCGGGTCGACGAGACCAGGCGCGACTTCGTCGCCAACATCACCCACGAGCTGAAGACCCCGATCGGCGCCATCTCGCTGCTGGCCGAGGCCATCACCGAGTCGTCGGACGATCCGGCCGCGGTGCGGCACTTCGCCGGCCGGATGACCACCGAGACCGCGCGGCTCAACGAGCTGATCTCGCAGATCATCGCGCTGTCGCGGCTGCAGTCCACCGATCCACTGCTGGCCGCGGTGCCGATCGAGGTGGACGCGGTGATCGACGAGCTGTTCGACCAGGCCCGGGCCCAGGCCGAGAACCGTAGGGTCACGCTCGCGCACCAGCGCTCGTCCGAGGCTGTGATCCGTGGTGACCGGCGCCACATCGAGGCTGCGCTGCGCAACCTGATCCAGAACGCGATCGCCTATTCGGACGCCGGCGCCCGGGTGGCGGTCACCACCCGCATGACGCACGACGCCACCGGCGACTGGGTCGAGATCGCGGTTTCGGACAACGGCATCGGCATCGCCGAGGCCGACCAGCCGCGGGTGTTCGAGCGCTTCTTCCGGGTCGACTACGGACGCAGCCGCGCCAACGGCGGCACCGGCCTAGGACTGTCGATCGTCAAGCACATCGCGTCCGCGCATGGCGGTACCGTCACGCTGTGGAGCCGGTTGGGCCAAGGGTCCACCTTCACGCTGCGGTTGCCCGCCCACCTACCAGATCACCACGCCGAAGGGACGGCCGCATGACCAGGGTTCTACTTATCGAGGACGAGGACGCCTACCGCGAGACGGTCGGCTACCTGCTTCGCAAAGAGGGTTTCGACGTGGTCGAGGCCGCCGACGGCACCATCGGTCTGGCCGAGTTCGAGCGTGGCGGTGCCGACATCGTGCTGCTCGACCTGATGATGCCCGGACTGCCCGGCACCGAGGTGTGCCGCAGGCTGCGGGCCCGCAGCTCGGTTCCGGTGATCATGGTCACCGCCCGCGACGACGAGATCGACAAGGTGGTGGGGCTCGAACTGGGCGCCGACGACTACGTCACCAAGCCCTTCAGCCACCGCGAGCTGGTGGCCCGCATCCGGGCCGTGCTGCGCCGCGGCCAGGACTTCGAGCTCGAGCCGGACGTGCTCGAGGTCGACGACGTGCGCATGGACGTCGAGCGGCACGAGGTCTGGGTTCGTGGCGAACCGGTGAAGCTGGCGCTGAAGGAGTTCGAGCTGCTCGAGATCCTGTTGCGCAACGCCGGCCGGGTGATGACCCGCGGCCAGCTGATCGACCGCATCTGGGGCGCCGACTACGTGGGCGACACCAAGACCCTCGACGTGCACGTCAAACGGCTGCGGGCCAAGGTCGAGACCGACCCGGCCGAACCGCAACTGCTGGTCACCGTGCGCGGGCTGGGCTACAAGTTCGAGGCCTGAGGACGTCCCGTTGGTCGAGCCCCCTCCGCCACCTTCACTTCCACGGTCGCTGATTCCGTCATCCCGGCGAACGCCGGGATCTCGAGCAGCGGCTGAGCCTCACCGCTGGTCGAGACCACTGCCAGATCTCGACAAGCTCAATCAGCGCCACCGACCCAGCGCGCGGGGTCTCGACAAGATCGACCAGCGGGGGTTCGGCGCGGAGATCACGGCGCCGGGATGACGAAGGTCCGGTCAGCTTCCGACGGTGATGCCCGCGTACTCCGGCTCGGACGACGACACCACCGGGGCGAGCGCCTTGACCTCGCCCGCCTTGGCAAAGCTCAACGTGATCTCGGCCAGCATGCCCGGCACCAGGTCGGGGGAGGTGACCGCCACCCGCACCGGCGCGTTGGTCAGCAGGATCAGCGTGTTGACGGGCATCGCCAGCGGCAGGCCGGTGCTGGTCACCACCAGCGGGCTGCCGGCCGTGCCGTCCGACTTCTGCGGGGTGCCGGCCACCGCGGTGAGCGTGTCGTCCTCATAGGTGATCACGGACGCGCTGATCACACCCTGACCCGAGGTGTCGGCGACCACCATCAGGTTGCGCACCTTGACCTGACCCAGCTGCTGGTTGACCCCCTCACCAGGGGTGTAGGGCTGCAACGTCTGGAACTCCGCGACACAGCCGGTCAGCGCCAGCGCAAGCGGAACGCACAAGGTGACGCAGAAGCGGCGCAGCATGCCGGCCATGTGGGATCTCCTCGGGTCGCCCGGATCGTGGGGGTCAGCCTAACGAATTGCGTCCGGGTTTGGGGTGCTGCGCGCCAACGGTCGCGGCGCCGTCCGTGCTGGGGATCGACCCGCCCTCCATCGCTCGCGTGTTCGCGACGCTCAGGTGCCGGCGGAACGTCCGCTCCTGTGCCTCTCCCAGACTCATGAATGTTGGTTCAGTTGGCAATCGGAGCAAGGTGTTGACAATCCAACGTGAACAGGCAAAGATCAACACAATCCAACGAGGGACGGGAGTACCGCCGGTCATGTATGCCGAAGAACGCCAACGCACGATCGTCAATCTGGCGATGAGGTACGACCGGGTCGCGGTCACTGCACTGGCCGATCGCTTCGACGTGACCACCGAGACCATCCGCCGCGATCTGGACGTGCTCGACCGGCGCGGCATCCTGCGCCGGGTGCACGGCGGCGCGGTGCCCGCCGAGAACGTCCGTCTGGTCGAGACCGCGGTGTCTGAGCGCGAACCCGCCTTCTCGGTGCAGAAGGGCCGCATCGGCCAGGCCGCGCTCCAGTTCCTGCCCAGCGGCACCGGCTCCACCGTGCTGATCGACTCCGGCACCACCACCGCCCGCTTCGCCACCGCCCTGGCCGGCACCCAGCAGCAGACGGTGGTCACCAACTCCGTACCGATCGCCTCGCAGCTCGCACAGCTGCAGGGTGGCCCCGTCCACCTGCTCGGTGGCCGCGTTCGCGGCCTGACCCAGGCCACCGTCGGTGGCGAAACCGTCGAGGCGCTGGGCCGGCTGCACTGCGACGTGGCGTTCCTCGGGGCCAACGGCATCACCGTCCAACACGGCCTCTCCACCCCGGATCCGGACGAGGCCGCCGTCAAACGTGCGATGGTTCGCTCGGCGCGCCGCAAGGTCGTTCTGGCCGACTCGTCCAAGGTGGGTGCGACGCTGTTGATCAGCTTCGCCGCGCTGAACGAAATCGATGTGCTGATCACCGATTCGGGTCTGCCCGAGGCGGACCGGCACCAGCTAATCAATGCAGGATTGGAGGTAGTCGTCGCATGATCATCACCCTCACAGCGAATCCCAGCCTCGACCGCACGGCCACACTGGAGGCGCCCTTGGCGCGTGGCCAGGTGCAGCGGGTCACCGGGGTCACCGTCGAGCCGGGCGGCAAGGGGGTCAACGTCGCCCGGGCGATTCACTACGCCGGCCATCCGGTGCGGGCCGTGCTGCCGGCCCCCGACGCCGATCCCATCCTGGCCGCGCTGCGCCAGCTCGGGGTGGACTACCGCACCGTCCCGGTGGCCGAAGGCGTCCGGATGAACTTGACCCTGACCGAACCCGACGGCACCACCACCAAGCTCAACGAACCGGGCCCGCTTCTCGACGACGAACTCGTCGAACAACTCGCCGGCCTGGTGGTGTCCGAGGCCCAGGGTGCCGAGTGGGTCGTGCTCTCCGGCTCGCTGCCCCCCGGCGTCCCGGCCGACTTCTACGCCACCCTGGTGCGCCGGCTGCGTCCGTTGGGCGTCAAGGTGGCCGTCGACACCTCGGACGAGCCGCTGCTCGCCCTGGTCGACAACTTCCCCGAGGCCGCACCCGACCTGCTCAAGCCCAACTCGGACGAGCTCGCACAGCTCACCGGGGCTGACGCCGAAGAGCTCGAGGCGGCAGCAAAGGCCGGCGATCCGAGCGCAGCGATTGCGGCGTCCCGCAGCCTGGTCGAACGGGGCGTCGCCGCGGTGATGGGCACCCTCGGTGCGTCCGGTGCCGTGCTCGTCACAGCTGAGGGGGCCTGGCACGCCAGCCCTCCACCCATCGTCCCGCGCAGCACCGTCGGTGCGGGCGACTCATCGGTGGCCGGCTACGTGCTGGCCGACTGCGGGGGAGAAGCCGCCCCCGACCGTCTTCGAACCGCAGTGGCGTACGGCTCCGCCGCAGCATCCATGGCCGGAAGCGCTCTGCCCAGGCCCGATCACCTCAACACCGCCGCCGTCGTCGTCACCGACCTCGGCTGATCGTCAGAACCACGAAAGGACCTACCCATGTCGCAGGACCTGATCACAGCTGATCTGGTTGTGCTCGACGTCGATCTTGGGCCGACCAAGAACGACGTGATCCACAATCTCGCGGAACTGGTCGCCAAGGCCGGCCGCGCCGAGGCGTCCGGTCTCGAGGCCGACGCCCTCGCTCGCGAAGAGAAGGCGGCCACCGGTCTCGGTGGCGGCATCGCCATTCCGCACTGCCGTTCCGCGGCGGTGACCACCAACTCGCTGGCGTTCGCCCGGCTCAAGCCGCCGGTCGACTTCGGAGCCTTCGACGGCCCCGCCGACATCGCCTTCCTGATCGCCGCCTCCGACGGCTCCGACGATGCCCACCTGGCCCTGCTGGCCGAACTGGCACGCAACCTGATGCGCTCCGAGTTCACCGACGGGCTGCGCAACGCCAGCACGCCCGAAGAGATCGTCACCCTGGTCAACAACGCCATCCAGAAGGAAGAGCGGGCCGATGCCGCGGTGGCGGCAGCCACCCCGGCGGTCGCCGAGGGCAAGAAGGTGATGGTGGCGGTCACCGCCTGCCCCACCGGCATCGCCCACACCTTCATGGCCGCGGACGGCCTCGAGCAGGCCGCCAAGGCCGCCGGCGTCGAGCTCTACGTGGAGCCGCAGGGCTCCGGCAAGGTCACCCCGATCGACCCGTCGATCATCGCCCGCGCCTCTGCGGCGATCTTCGCCACCGACGTCGGGGTGCGCGACAAGGAGCGCTTCGCCGGCCTTCCGGTGATCGAGTCCGGCGTCAAGCGGGCCATCAACGAGCCGGCCAAGATGATCGCGGAGGCCATCGCCGCGACCACCGATCCCAATGCCCGCAAGGTGGCCGGCGACGCATCGTCCGCGGCCGCAGCAGTGGGCGGCAGCCAGCTCAGCGTCGGCAAGCGCATCCAGCAGGCGCTGATGACCGGTGTGTCCTACATGATCCCGTTCGTCGCGGCCGGCGGTCTGCTGATCGCGCTCGGCTTCGCGATGGCCGGCTTCGACGTGGCGCTCGCGCCGGGCTACAACGGTGCGCGCCAGTGTGCCGAACTGACCTGGCTCGACCCCGCCGCCTGTGCCACCGCCCAGGCCGCGGGTGGTGACGGCGACACCATCGGCGCCCTGATCCAGGCCGCCGGCTGGAACGCCGGCTTCATGAACTACATCGGCGCGCTGCTGTTCGCCATCGGCGGTGCCGCCTTCGGCTTCCTGCTGCCGGCACTGTCCGGCTACATCGCCTACGGTCTCGCCGGTCGTCCGGGCATCGCCCCCGGGTTCGTCGGCGGCGTCATCGCCGGCTCGCTGGGCGCCGGCTTCCTGGGTGCACTGGTCACCGGTCTACTCGCCGGCGTGTGCGCCATGTGGATGTCGGACTTCAACGTGCCGCGCTGGCTCGCCGGTCTGATGCCGGTGGTGATCATTCCGCTCGTCGTCACGGCTGTCGTCGGCCTGATCATGTACCTGTTCCTCGGCAGGCCGCTGGCCGCGATCACCGAGGGCCTGACCAACGGACTCAACGGCATGGCCGCGAGCGGTGCGGGTGCGCTGCTCGGCATCGTCCTGGGCCTGATGATGTGCTTCGACCTGGGTGGACCGGTCAACAAGGCGGCCTACCTGTTCGCCACCGCCGGCCTGGCCGCACAGAACACCGCGTCGTTCCAGATCATGGCCGCCGTGATGGCCGCCGGCATGGTGCCGCCCCTGGCGCTGGCCCTGGCCACCACCGTCCGCAAGCAGCTGTTCAGCGAGGTCGAGCTCGAGAACGGCCGCGCGGCCTGGCTGCTCGGCGCGTCGTTCATCTCCGAAGGCGCGATTCCCTTCGCCGCCGCCGATCCGCTGCGGGTGATCCCCTCGATGATGGCCGGCGGTGCCGTCACCGGTGCCTTGTCGATGGCTCTGGGCGTCGGTTCGCGGGCGCCGCACGGCGGTCTGATAGTCGTGCCGCTGATGAGCAATGCGTTCGGCTTCCTGATCGCGCTGATCGCCGGCACCCTGGTGGCCGCCGCCGCCGTGATCGCGATGAAGCAGTTCTGGCCGGCCAAGCAGGTCGCGGCCATCGCCTGATCGCTGCCTCGTACCGAGCCCGCCGGAGTGACCTCCGGCGGGCTCGGTCGCGTTCGCCCCCGGTGAACGAAGGCCGATGCCACATCGTCAAGGGTGGACATTTGGTGTTGTCAGAGCCATCTTCACGGTTCGGGCGGCGTGCTGTTCGGCCGGCCCCGCATGCCCACCGGAGGTTTGTCAACCCCCCAAAGTGGCTCTGGCTAGGACGAACGTTTCGATTAGCCGCCCCCCACGTGCTACTATGGGTGACTGGGAAAGGGGTCTGCACAAGATGACTTTTGAAGTCGGTGAGACGGTGGTCTACCCAAATCATGGGGCGGCCGTCATCGAAGACATTGAAACCCGTACGGTCAAAGGCGAGGACAAGCTCTATCTCGTTCTGCGCATCGTCGGCCAGAACGATCTGGTGGTCCGGGTCCCAGCACAGAACCTCGATGAGATCGGCGTCCGCAACGTGGTCGACGCCGAGGGTCTCAAGCGAGTGTTCGACGTGCTGCGGGCGCCGCACACCGAAGAGCCGACCAACTGGTCGCGGCGTTACAAGGCCAACCTCGAGAAGTTGCACTCCGGCAACGTGCTCAAGGTGGCCGAGGTCGTCCGTGATCTGTGGCGGCGCGAGCGTGAACGCGGCCTGTCGGCCGGCGAGAAGCGCATGCTGGCGAAGGCTCGGCAGATTCTGGTCTCCGAACTGGCGCTGGCCGAGAAGGTCGAAGAGACCCGCGCCGAGGTTCTGCTCGACGAGGTGCTCGCCTCCTGAGTTGACTCAACCGAAACCGCCCGTCGCGCACCCGCGCGGCGGGCGGTTTGCGCGTTCGACAGGTATTGGGGACGGTTCCTTTCCCCGTCGGGTGTGCCTGTCCCGACGGGTATTGGGGACGGTTCCTTTCCCCGTCGGGCGTGCCTGTCCCGACGGGTATTGGGGACGGGCACCTTTCCCTGTCGGGAGTTGCCCTGTCCCGACAGGTACTGGGGACGGGCACCTTTCCCTGTCGGGAGTGACGTCCCGCAGTCCCGAAGTTACCGATCCCCAAGCGCTTCAGACCCAGCCCTTCGCGGTGGACGGGCGTCGCCGACGGGGAAAGGAACCGTCCCCAATACCCGTCGGTACGGATGAGTGCTGCTGGCGACGGGGAAAGGAACCGTCCCCAATACCCGTCGGTACGGATGAGTGCTGCTGGCGACGGGGAAAGGAACCGTCCCCAATACCCGTCGGTACTTCAGAGACCCAGCCCATCGCTGTAAGCGGGCGTCGCCGATGCCGACGGGGAAAGGAACCGTCCCCAATACCCGTCGGTACGGATGAGTGCTGCTGGCGACGGGGAAAGGAACCGTCCCCATTCCCGGTCGGCACTCCGGGCTCCCCGGTGCGGACCCTCGCACCTCGACACCCCTCCCAAGTGCAAGAATATTCACAGTGCGCAGATACTTGCACATCGCAGCGCGAGTCTCTAGTGTTCCGGCCATGGACGCAATGGACGCGTATCGCACGATGTGGCGGATCCGCCTCTTCGAAGAGGCAGTCGAGGACCTGTACGGACGGGGCATGATGCACGGCACGATGCATCTCTCGATCGGCCAGGAGGCGGTGCCCACCGGTGCTTGCGCGGCGCTCAAAGAGGGCGACCAGATCACCTCGACCCACCGCGGTCACGGGCACTGCATCGCCAAGGGCGCCGATCTGGGCCGCTCGATGGCCGAACTGCTGGCGCGCGACAACGGCTACTGCCGCGGCCGCGGGGGCTCCATGCACATCGCGGACGTGGCCACCGGCAATCTGGGCGCCAACGGCATCGTGGCCGGCGGGCCGCCGATCGCCGCCGGCGCGGCGCTGAGCAACCAGCTGCGCGGCACCGACCAGGTCTGCCTGTGCTTCCACGGCGACGGCGCCGTGGGCGAGGGCGCGTGGCACGAGGCGCTGACGCTGGCGTCCATGTGGTCGCTGCCGGTGGTGTTCATCTGCGAAAACAACAAGTACGGCATGTCGATGTCGAGCGAGAAGGCCTTCAAGGTCGAGCACATGAGCGCCAAGGCCGCCGGCTTCGGCATTCCCGGCGAAACCGTCGACGGCAACGACGTCGAGGCCGTACACGAGGCGGTCGTCCGCGCCGTCCAGCGGGCCAGGGCCGGCGACGGTCCCACCTTCATCGAGGCGCTCACCTACCGCTGGCGGGGCCACTCCAAGTCGGACAAGAACCTCTACCGCACCCGCGAAGAGATCGCCCAGTGGCGCGCGGACGACCCGATCGCCGCCTACGCCGACGTGCTGCTCGAGCGCGGCGAGTTCACCCATGAGCAGCTCAACGCGGTGCAGGACGAGGTGCGCACCGAGATCCGCGAGGCCGTCCGGTTCGGCACCCAGGGCGAGGAGCCCACGGTCGAAGCCATGATGCAGGGCATCTACGCACCCTCTCCGGTGGACGCCCGCGAGCTGGGGGCCCGGGCATGAGCCGCACGATGACGTACGCCGAGGCCGTCCGCGAAGCCATGGCGATCGCGATGACCAACGACGAGCGCGTGTTCCTGATGGGCGAGGACGTCGGCGTGTACGGCGGTGCCTTCGGCGTCAGCAACGACCTGTACCAGCGCTTCGGCACCGACCGGGTGCGCGACAGCACGATCTCTGAACTCGGCATCGTCGGCATGGGCGTCGGCGCCGCCCTGACCGGCATGAAGCCGATCATCGAGATCCAGTTCAGTGACTTTCTCTGCCAGGCGATGGACCAGGTGGTCAACCAGGCCGCCAAGCTGCACTTCATGGTCGGCGGGCAGGCCAACGTGCCGCTGGTGATCCGCGCCCCCGGCGGCTCCGGCACCGGTGCCGCCGCGCAGCACAGCCAGTCGCTCGAGGCCTGGTTCGCGCACGTCCCGGGCCTCAAGGTGGTGATGCCGTCCAACGCCACGGACGCGGGTTCGCTGCTACTGGCCGCCCTGGAGGATCCCAACCCCGTCCTGGTGCTCGAACACAAGTTGCTCTACAAGCAGAGCTTCGAGGTGCCGGACGAGTTCCCGGCCGCTCGCCTCGGCGAGGGTCGGATCGAGCGGGCCGGCACCGATCTTACCATCGTCGCCACCTCCGTCGAGGTGCAGCGCTCGGTCGAGGCCGCCGAGCAGCTGGCCGCCGACGGCATCAGCGTCGAGGTGATCGACCCGCGCACGATCAAGCCGCTGGACGTGCCGCTGATCCTCGAGTCGGTGTCGCGCACCGGCCGGGTGCTGCTGGTCCAGGAGGCGCCGAAGTTCGCCGGCTTCATGGCCGAGGTGGCCGCCACCATCGCCGAGTCCGAGGTGTTCGGCGACCTGCAGGCACCGATCCGCCGGCTCTGCGGCCTGGACACCCCGATTCCCTACAGCCCCAAGCTCGAGCGCGCCAGCGTGCCCCAGGTCGAGGACATCGTCCGCGAGGCCACCGCGCTGGTCAGGGAGTGGTGAGCATGCCCCGCGTTCCGCTGTTGATGCCGAAGATGTCGATGACGATGGAGTTCGGCACCGTCGAGGAGTGGCTGGTCGAGGTCGGCGGCCCGGTCACCGACGGCGACGCCGTGGTGGTGGTGACCACCGACAAGGTCGACATGGACGTGGAGTCGAACTGCGACGGCACCCTGATCGAGATTCTCGCCCAGCCGGGTGAGCAGGTTCCGGTCGGCGAGCCGATCGCCTGGATCGAGACCGAGAAGGACGACCTGCTGGGCGACCTGTTCCCCGCCCCGTCCCCGGCCGAGCCCGTCGCCGAACCGTCGGGCGTGCAGCCGGGTGACGCACCTTCCGCGCCCACGCCAGACGCACTGCCCGAGCCGGCGGCGTCCGAAGGCGAGGGGCCGAACGAGCGTCCGCGAGCGGTTCCGTTGGCTCGCACGCTGGCCGCGGAGGCGGGGATCGACCTGGCGTCGGTCGCGCCGAGCGGTCCGTACCGGACGATCCGGGCTCGGGACGTCCGGGCGGCGATCGAGGCGGCGTCGGTCGAGCCCGCGTCAGTCGAGCCTGTCGAGGCCCGGGTTTCGACACGCTCGACCACCGAGGGAGAGCTGCTCGGCGATGCCAAGTCGCGGCGCATCCGGGTCGCGACCGCCCGGGTGCTCGAAGCCACCGCGGCGATCCCGCAGTTCACCGTGTGGCGCGCGTTCGACCTGACCCGACTGGCGGCGGCCCGCACCGCATCACTCAAGGGCGTCAGCTGGAACACCATCCTGCTGCGCGCCTATGCCCTGATGTTGCGCGAGTACCCCTCGCTCAACGGCAGCTGGGCCGGCGACGGCGTCCGCACCAACCCCCACGTCGGGGTGGCGCTGGCCATCGACACCTCGGCCGGCCTGCTGGCGCCGGTGTTGCGCGATCCGCAGAACCTGGGGATTCGCGCACTCAACGACGCCATCAGGGATCTCGCGGCCGCGGTGAAGGCCGGCAAGGCCGACCCGAGCACGATGGGGGGCGGCACCGGCACGGTGTCGAACCTCGGGTCGTTCGGCGTACAGCGGTTCAACGCCCTGCTGACCCCGCCCCAGGCGACCGCGCTGTCGCTGGGCACGGTCGAGGTGCGTCCGGTCTTCGACGCCGATGCGGCCATCCGGGCTCGGACGGTCTGTGAGGCCGGTCTGACCGTCGATCACCGGGTGGCCGACGGGGCGGACGCCGCCCGGGCGCTCGCCACCATGCAAGAGATTCTCGACGACCCGTTCCTACTGCTCGGCTAGGCATTGAAGGAGTTCGCGATGAAGCGAGTGTTGATCGGCCGGAGCACCGGTAGCGCCACCCCGCGCGTGGTGGCCGCCACGGACGTCGCGACGGTCGAGTGAGCGACCCGTGTCCATCCATCCGACCATGACCGGCGCCGCGCTGCAGCTGCTGGACGGCTGCGCGCTGCACCATGTCACCGGTGACCGCGACCAGGTGCTCTCTACCCTGGCCGGGCGCGTGGTCGAGGCGGGATTCGCCCTGCCGTCCCTGCCGGCGGCCGTGCTGGCCCGCGAGAACGCCTACCCGACCGCACTGCCGACCCCGGTTCCGGTGGCCATTCCGCACACCGACCCCGCCCACGTTCTGCAGCCGGGACTGGCGGTGGCCAGCCTGGCCGAACCGGTCGAGTTCGGCCTGATGGGTGGGTCGGCAGAGCGCCTTGCGGTGCGGCTGGTCGTGCTGCTCTGCGTGAGCGACCCGGCCGGCCAGGTGGGCGGACTGCAGCAGGTGCTCGACCGGCTGGGCGACGCGCAGGCGGTCCGGACGCTGGTCAACCATGACGACCCCGGCACCTTCGAGACCGCGGTGCGTGAATGGCTGGCGACGTGACCAGCCGGACGGCCGCCGGGGGCGTGCACACAGTCTTGCTTCGCGGACGTCTCCGCGAAGCCAAGAGCGGCACGGGCGAGTCGCCCGTCCGCCGCACAACCGGGCATCGGGGACCGACCCCGCGCCCAGCACTTCGGTGCATTGACTGAATGGAAAGGAGGCGGATCACATGAATGTCATTGAATGGATAGCCACGAACTTCATCGGCCTGTTCAATGCGGCGGCCGAGAGCTTCAGTGGACTGGTCACCGGCATTCTGCCCCTGCTGATCGTGCTGTTGACCGCAATGTATGCGATCACCACATGGATCGGTGAGGAGCGGGTCACCCGCGCCGTCCAATGGGCGGGCAAATACCAGATCACCCGGTACACGATCATGCCGATCATCGCCGTGATCATGCTGACCAACCCGATGTGCTACTCGTTCGGGCGGTTCCTGCCCGAGAAGCAGAAGCCGGCCTTCTACGACGCGGCAGTGTCGTTCGTGCACCCGGTCACCGCGTTCTTCCCGCATGCGAATGCGGGCGAGATCTTCGTCTGGACCGGCGTCTCGGCCGGTGTGCTGGCCATCAATCCCGGCGCCTACGCCCGGCTGGCCGCGTTGTACTTCATCGTCGGCATCGTGGTCATTCTGATCCGTGGCGTCGTCACCGAGTACATCACCAAGCTGCTGATCAAGCGTGGCGGCCACGAGGCCCGATTCGCAGAGTTCGACGCCGCCTACGCGTCGGGCCACTTCCAAGGGGGCCACGAATGAGCGAGACGACCTCGACCTACCAGACCATCTCGATTCGTAAGGGACGCGGGGGCTGGGGCGCCGGCCTCACCCTCACTCCCACGGACGAGAAGAACGTCGTGCTGTCGGTGACCAGCGGCGGCATCCACCCCGTCGCCGCCAAGATCGCCGAGCTGTCGGGCGCCGAGGCCGTGGACGGCTTCACCAACCACGTCGCCGACGACCGGGTGCTCTGCGCCGTGATCAACTGCGGCGGTACCGCGCGCATCGGGGTCTACCCCCGCAAGCGCATCCCCACCGTGGACATCTACCCCGGCGAGCCCGGCGGTCCGCTGGCCCAGTTCATCACCGAAGACATCTTCGTCTCGGCGGTGAGCCCCAACGAGGTCAGCCTGGCGGGGGAAGCCACCTTGGCTGCCCCGCCCGTCTCCGCGCAGGTGGACGCGCTCGACGCCGACCGCGCCCGGTACGAGGCCCAGAAGGCCGAGGCCAAGGTCGCGGCCAAGCAGGCGGGCGGGTTCACCGGTCTCGTGGTGAGCTTCGGCGAGGCGATCGGCTACTTCATCAACACCCTGCTCTCCTCGGGCCGGCAGGCGATGAAGCTGGTGCTGAACACGATCATCCCGTTCATGGCGTACGTGTCGCTGCTGATCGGCATGGTCACCTACACCGGAATCAGCACCTGGATCGCCAACGGCGTCACCCCGCTGGTCAGCAACCCGTTCGGGCTGATTCTGCTCGGCGTCATCACCGCCATCCCGGTGTTGTCGCCGATTCTGGGCCCGGGTGCCGCGATCGCTCAGGTCGTCGGCGTGCTGATGGGCCAGCAGATCGCAGCGGGAGCACTTCCGGTGCAGTACGCGCTGCCCACCCTGTTCGCCATCAATGGCCAGGTCGGCTGTGACTTCGTCCCGGTCGGGCTGTCGCTCGGCGAGGCGGAGCCCGAAACCGTCTCCGTCGGTGTGCCGGCGGTGCTGTTCAGCCGCCTCATCACCTCACCGGTCGCGGTCATCATCGCCTACCTGGCGTCGTTCGCGATCTGAGACCCGATCGCTGGTCGGGCCCGCCGGGACAAGGTCCCGACAGCCCGACCAGCGGAGGGCTCGACCAACGGGTCTCGACAGGCTCGACCAGCGGTACTCCACCCACCATCCCGTCCAGCAGACAAGGACTGATTCCCAATGGCAAACGAACTGTGGTCCGCCACCATCGACCGGATCGGTGAGTTCACCGACGAGATGTTCGACGGCGGGGTGTTCATCCTGTTCGGCGATCCGGTGCCGGACGCGCTGGGCGAGGTGAGCATCGTCCACCACACCCGGCAGGCCGCCGCCCGCGAGATCCGCGTCGGTGACACCATCGAGCTCGGTGGGGTGATCCTCACCCTGGACGAGGTCGGCGAACGGGCCAACCTCAACCTCACCGATCTCGGCCACGCCGTGATCTACGTCAACAGCCCCGAGCAGCCGCTGCTGCCGGGCGCCGTCAAGGCCACCGGGCAGGCGCGTCCGCACCCGACCGTCGGGTCGCCCATCGTCATCCAGGGGGAGTGAGCCATGGGGTGGGAGTTCGCGGCCATTCTCGGCGGTGCCCTGGTGGTGTCGCTGTTGCTCGGCCTGTGGCAGCAGGCGCGCTACGCGCGCTCGGTCAACGAGATGGTGCAGAAGTATCACGGCAGCGGTCGGCTGCTGGTCACCGGACGCGGCCTGGGCAAGCTCAAGGGCACGATCGTGATGCTGGTCGTCGACGACGCCGCCGACCAGGTGGTGGCGGCCAGCACGCTGCGCGGATCGACCATCTTCGCCACCGCCAAGGACGCACCCGACCTGCTCGGCCCGATCGCCACCCTCCCCGAGCGGGCCGGCGACAAACACACCCGCAAAGCCATCGACATGGCCCTGACCCAACTCAAGGCCACCCGCGCCCGGGTCAGCGAGAGAGTTCTCACCCCGCCGACGCCCGCGGGCACGGCCAGAAGAAAGGTACAACGATGAGTTACAGCCAACGCTTGCTCGCCCGCGAGCAGGCGACCGGACGTCCGGTTCGCGTGGGCGTGGTCGGCGCCGGTCAGATGGGCTCCGGTCTGGTCGCCCAGATCAACCGGGTGCCCGGCCTGGTCATGTCGGCGGTCGCCGACATCGACATCGCGCGCGCCGAGCAGGCCCTGGCCGGGGCCGGCGTCGAGCACGTCACCAGCACCGACGACCTGACCGCCGCCGCCGCCGCCATCGAGACCGGCGATTCCGTCGCGTTGAGCGACGGGCTCGCCCTGACCAAGCTGCCGCTGGACGTCATCGTCGAGGTGTCCGGCGTTCCGGACGTGGCCGCCGAGATCGCCTACGCCGGCCTGCTGGCCGGCAAGCACACCCTGTTGATGACCGTCGAGGCCGACATCACCGTCGGGCTGCTGCTGGCCGGCATGGGCAACAAGCCCGGCGGCCCGATCTATGCGGTCTGCCGCGGTGACGAGCCGCCGGAGTGCCTGAAGCTGATCGAATACGCCGAGGACATCGGCCTGCAGGTGGTGGTGGCCGGCAAGGGCAAGAACAACCCGATGCGGCCCACCGACACCCCCACCGACGTGGCGGACGAGGCCAAGGCCAAGGGCATGAACCCCAAGATGCTGTGCTCGTTCACCGACGGCAGCAAGACCCAGCTCGAAATGTGCGCGCTCTCGAACGCGACCGGATACCCGGTCGACGTGCCCGGCATGCACGGCATCGCCTGCTCGGTGGACGAACTCGCCACCAAGCTGCTGTCCGAGCAGGCCGGTGGGGTGATGAGCAGCGAGGGCCCCTTCGTCGAGTACGTCACCGGCAACGTGGCGCCGGGCGTGTTCGTGATCGCCAAGTCGACCAACGACGTGGTCACCCACGAACTCGACTACCTCAAGCTCGGCAAGGGCCCCTTCTACGCGCTGTACCGGCCCTATCACCTGGCCTCGATCGAGGCGAACCTGTCGATCGGCGAGGCGATCATCGACGGACGCTCCACCTTCCACCCGATCGGCTGGACCTCCGAGGTCACCTCGGTGGCCAAGTCCGATCTTGCAGCGGGCACCCGGCTGGAGGGCATCGGCGGCCATCACGTGCACGGCTTCACGGTGCCGGCGGCCGACGCGAAGGCTGCGGACGCGGTGCCGATCGGCCTGATCGCCGGCTGCACGCTGGTGCGTGACGTGGCCGCCGGGGCGACCGTCAGCTACGCCGACATCGAGTTGGACGAGACCCGTCCGATCGTCGCCATGCGCCGCCTGCAGGATTCCCTGCTGGCCAAGGGATCGCTGCCCGTCAACGGCTGATCGCACCTGGCCGCGCCCGGCATGATGGAGGTGCGGGCACGGCGCATCCGCGGCGCCCGCGCATCATCCGGAAGGAGGCGGAATGGCCGCCAGCCGATCGATCGACACCCTGATCAGGGCCGCCCGCCTCTACTACGAGGAGGGGCTCTCGCAGGGCGAAGTGGCGCGCACCATGGGCATCTCGGGTGCCACCGTGTCGAGGGCGCTGGCAGCGGCCCGCGACCAGGGCATCGTCGAGGTACGCATCTTCGACCCCCGCTCACCCGTCCAGCGGGTGCACGAGCTCGAGCAGCAACTCGCGGAGATGTTCGGGCTGAGCGAGGTGCGCGTCGGCACGTCGTCGGGTGAGACCGGCTCGTTGCGGCTGGTCGGACGGCTGGCCGCCGACCTCTTCGGTGAGCGGCTGAGCGCCATGCGACACGTGGGCCTGAGCTGGGGTACCACGCTGGAGGCGTTCGTCGCCGAGGTGCCGCACCGGGTGGTGCCGTCGCTGGAGGTGCGGCCCATCGCCGGTGGCAACCCCGGCCTCGACACGGCCTCCGCCGGCGGCACACTCGTGCAGGCGCTGGCTCGCCGCTGCGGTGTGGAGCCCAGCCGGCTGATCGCTCCGGCGGTGGTGGAATCGCCACTCACCAAGGCGGCGATCACGTCCGAATCGAGCATCCGATCGGCGCTCGATCGGGCCGCTGAGGTCGATCACGCGTTCGTGGGGGTCGGCACCTTCGGCGTCCGCTCGTCGGTCACCATCGTCGAGGACATGAGGCTCAGCGAGGTCGAGCTCGCCACCTTCCTGGCGCAGCGACCCGCCGGCGATATCTCGGGGCGCTTCTTCGACGACGAGGGGGTCGAACTGGGCCCGCCCACGTCCGAGCGCGTGATCGGGCTCAGCCTGGACGATCTGCGCAAGGTCCCCTGCGTGGTGGGCCTGGCGGCGGGGCACGAGAAAGCGCGGGGCGTGCTGGGCGGGCTGCGAACCGGCGTGCTCGACGTCCTGGTGGTTGACCTGCCGCTCGCCCAGGCCGTGCTGCAACGCAGCGGCCACGGCTGAGGAGGCCTTGGTTTCTGGGAGCCGTGTTCCCGGAGTGCCCGGCGTCCTGGAGCGGCCCGTCATCCCGGCGAACGCCGGGATCTCCACTTGAGACCAGCGCTGCGGTTGCGGGCGAGATCCCGGGGCAAGCCCGGGATGACGAAAGGAAGCGCAACGCCGGCCCCCGTCATCCCGGCGGTCTTGTCATCCCGGCGAACGCCGGGATCTCCATCCCCGACCAGCGCGGTTGCGGGCGAGATCCGGGGCAAGCCCGGGATGACGAAGGGAAGTGCTATGTCGGCGGGCCAGATCCCGGGGCAAGCCCGGGATGACGAAGGGCAGCGCAAGCCGGCCCCCGTCATCCCGGCGCTCCTGTCATCCCGGCGAACGCCGGGATCTCCGACCCACGACCAGGGCTGCGGGTGCGGGCGAGATCCCGGGGCAAGCCCGGGATGACGTAAGGCCACGCAAGCCGGCCCCCGTCATCCCGGCGGTCCTGTCATCCCGGCGAACGCCGGGATCTCCACCCACGACCAGCGCTGCGGTTGCGGGCGAGATCCCGGGGCAAGCCCGGGATGACGAAGGGAAGTGCTATGCCGGCGGGCGAGATCCCGGGGCTAGCCCGGGATGACCAAAGGAAGCGCAATGCCGGCCCCCGTCATCCCGGCGAACGCCGGGATCTCCGACGCAGTCCTGACCCGCGTCTCAGCAGCCGCGGCACTCTTCGCCGGCCGTCCGCGGCACTCTGCGCCGTCGGCGCTGTGCCGAACGCCGCGAATCGTTAAGCTGCCGGTTGTGCCTGAGCCAGTCCCTGCCGTCATCGTCGCCGCCGGACGCGGTGTCCGCTTCGGTGGACCGATACCCAAACCGGTGGCGACGCTCGCGGGGAAGGCCGTCGTCGCAATGTCGGTGGAAGCGATGGCGGCCGGCGGCTGTACACACGCGATCGTGGTCATCCCGCGCAACGGCGAGCACCATTTCCAGCCCGCGCTGGCCGCCTCGCCGATTCCGGTGACGCTGGTCGAGGGCGACGAGACGCGGCAGGCGTCCGTTCGTCGGGGGCTGACGGCGATCCTGCGCGATCCGCACCTCGCGGACTCACGGGTGGTGCTGGTGCACGACGCGGTGCGTCCGCTGGTGCCGGCCACAGTGGTCGACCGCGTCATTCGCAGGGTCAGCGAGGGCGCCGTTGCGGTGGCGCCGGCGATCCCGGTCTCGGACTCGATCCGGGCCGAGGACGAACACGGACGGCTGACCATCGTCGATCGCGACCGGCTGCGAGCCATCCAGACCCCGCAGGGCTTCGACCTGGCAGTGCTGAGCGCCAGCCACGACTACTGCGCCGAGCAAGGCATCGACTGCACCGACGACCTGTCGGTCTGCGAGGCCGCCGGTCATCAGGTGGTCATCGTCCGGGGTGCGATGACGGCGTTGAAGATCACCTCCGCCACCGATCTCGACCTGGCCCACGCCTTTTTGAAGCTGCGTAAGGGCCTGGGCCGGCATTCGTTCCGCCGGGTGCTGCGGCATCGTCCCTTCGCCTGGGTGGTGAAGCCGGCCGACCCTGCACCGGTGATCCGGAGCGAGCCGTGAGCCTGCCCCGGGTCGGCATCGGCAGCGACGTCCATGCGCTGGCCGAAGGCGTGCCGATGTGGGTGGCCGGACTGCACTTTCCGGACGAGCGCAGCGGGCTGGCCGGGCATTCCGACGGCGACGTGGCCTGCCACGCGATCTGCGACGCACTGCTCTCGGCGGCCGGGCTGGGCGATCTCGGCGGCGCTGTGGGCACCGACCGTCCGGAGTGGGCGGGGGCGTCCGGGGTGCGCCTGCTCGCCGAGATCGCCGAGCTGGTGCGCGCCGCGGGCTTCGAACTCGGCAACGTGGCCGTCCAGGTGATCGGCAACCGGCCGAGACTGCTGCCGCGGCGGGACGAATCGGAGGCGCTGCTCAGTGCGACGCTCGGTTGCCCGGTGTCGGTGTCGGGCAAGACCACGGACGGCCTGGGCATGACCGGCCGCGGCGAGGGGATCGCCGCGATCGCGACCGCGCTGATCGTGCCGGCGTGAGCCACGCCGGCCAGAGCGGGGCGATCGAACTCTGCGCTCACGGTGAGGCGGCCTGGCATGCGCTCGCGTATGCGTCGTTGCACGCCGAGTGGGGCGAACGCGACGGGCTGGCGCGGTCGCTCGGAGGCGTGCCGCACCAGTTTCTGCTGGGGGCGGTGACGCTTCGGGACGACGCCGAGGTACCGGCGGACGTGCCGGGCATCGTCTGCGACAGCTTCGCGCGGCTGATCTTGCCGGGGCGGGAGGCCGCGGTGACCGGGTACTGGATGATCCGCGAGCCGGGAACGGCCGAGGGGGCTGGAGACGTGCCGGGGTTGCGGATTCGTCCGGCGCTCACCGACGACGACATCGCCTGGTTCGAATACCTCGCCTTTCTGGCAGCGGACGGTGCACTTCCCGCCCGCTCCGGCGAACTGCATCCGGCCGGCAGCCAGCACCTACCCGGACTGACGCTGCTGATCGCCGAGATCGACGGCGACGGAGTGGGCACTGCGCTGTCGGTGGTGACGCCGCGGGTGAACAACGTGGGCGCTGTCGCGGTGATGCCGGCCCAGCGCGGGCGAGGCATCGGCTCCGCGCTGACGCAGGCGGCGATCGCGGTGGCTCCCGGCCGGCCCGCGACCCTGTCGGCCACCCCGTCCGGACGCGGCGTGTACGCGCGCCTGGGCTTCACCGAGGTCGGACGACCCCTGCACCACCACCCGCTCGGCTGACCAACGAAACCGCTCCGCATGGCGGATTGGCCAGCGCCACGGGGCGCGCCGCCGGTCGTCAGCCGTCAGTCCGGCGGAGGCCGGGGTTGCGCGGGAGCCGGCGTCAGTGGGGGACGGAACCGTCCCCAACGTCACGCAGCAGCGCAAGCAGTCAGCGCACCTGGCTGTCCGGCACCGTGTAGGTGTTGCACTGCAGCGTCTTGTCGCTGCCGCTCAGGCCGGTCTCGAACCAGCGTTGCCGCGTCGCGCCGAGCCCGTGGCCCGAATCGATGTTCTGCTCACCCGAGAGCATGTCGTCGCCGAGGTTTTCGGCGATGGTGCGCAGTCCGTCCAGGTCGGCGGACGAAAGTCCCTGCGACTCGCCGACCGACTGGATCCACATGCCTGCGAAGCAGTCGGCCTGCACCTCGAGCCGGCGCGAGAACACGTTCGCGGCGGCCTTGGTCGAGGCCCGCTGCTCCCACGCGCTGCTCGAGATCGAGATGCCGGTGCGCGCCTGAATGGCATGCCCGAACTCGTGCCCGAGCACCATCTCCATCAGGAACTTCTGGGCCTGCAGGTTCTTCGGGAAGATCTTGGGCAACGGCTTGGCGTAGTAGATGCGCTGGTCGGCGCCGCAGTAGGACGCGTTGACGCTGTCGAGCTTGCCGCACGCGGTCTGGATGGGCTGGCTGTACACCGTGGCAGGAGGACGGGGCATCTCGAACCCGGCGGCCTCGACGGGCACCTTCCACACCTGCAGCAGGCACGAGGTCAGGTTGAGCAGGTGCTGGTTCAACTCGGACTCGGAGGCGGCCAGCGCGTCCGCCGGCTGAAGCTGGCTGCAGTTGGTCGGAATGGTGATCGACTGGTCGTAGAAGGGGTTGTTCTGCATCCACTCGGTCGCCTCCGAGTAGGTCTGCGGCGTGGGCAGTCCCGGCGGGCTCATGTCGGGCGGCGGCGGCGTCCAGGTCTGTTGGGGATCGGACGAGGATGACGTGCCCGCAGCCCCGCCGTTCAGCAGGTTCGCCACCACCACGCCGGCCAGGAGCAGACCGGCGACCATCACCAGCAGCACCAGCATTCGGCCCAGCGGACTGCGCCGCTTGGGCTGCTGCGGGCTGATCTGACCCGGCTGCTGGAAGCCGCCGGGCTGCTGCTGAAAACCGCCCGGCTGGGTCGGGTACCCGTAGGGCGACTGCTGCTGGAAGCCGCCGGACTGCTGCGGCCAGGTCGGTTGCCCGAACGACTGCTGCGGCTGGTTCCAGCCGGCTTGCTGTTGGGGCGCCGGCCACCCCTGCGGCTGGCCCCACTGCTGGGGGTAGCCCTGCTGCGGCGGATAATGCTGGGTCACGCAAAATACTGTAGTCGGCAGGGTGGCTTTCCGGGCCTCGGCCGGTGACAGTAATTCGGGGCTTGATGACTCTCAGCGCACCCCGGTATGCGATAGCTTCGTGCTGCGCGCCGCGCCTTGGTGTTGCTCGATTTCGAGGGGTTTGATCGTGACGAGACCGCATACCGCCCTGGTTGCCCGACTGCTCGCCGGCCTGCTGGTGCTGGCTGTGGCGCTGCTCGGACCCTCAGCCGTGAAGGCCTTTGCCGCCGAGTCGGTCGACACCTACGCCGTCGAAGGTTCGATCGGCACCGACGGGGCCTTGGTGGTCAACGCGACCATCACCTTCGACGGGGCGGCGCCGGCCACGCTGGTGCAGAAGTTCGCCACCACCCGCGAGGTGATGGGCGATCGCGAGTACGTGTACACGTTGCAGGACATCAAGGTGACCGCCGGCGGCCAGCCGCTGAATGCCACCATCGCCAACGAGGCCGCTCAGACTGTGGTCACCATGCCCACCCAGGGCGTGACGTCGCCGATCGTGCTGAGCTATGTGGTGACCGGAGCAGCGATCAAAGAGGCCACCGGCGAGACCACCGTCAACTGGCGGCTGCTGCAGGGCCTCAGCCTGCCGGTGAAGCAGTTCACCGCCGTCCTCACCGTTCCGACCACGATCGCGCTGGTTCAGTGCAACGCCGGCCCGCCGGTTTCGCCGGGTGTGTGCACCTTCTGGGGCGGCGGCACGCATGACTACCCCGATCCCACCTTCAACGACGGTCCACGGGGGGCCGGTGAGGTGGTCGAGGTGATCATCCGGTTTCCGGCCGGCACCGTCAGCGTGAACGAGCAGATCCGCGAGCGGTGGACCTTCGAACGCGCGTTCTCGGTCGAGCCCCTGCCGCTCGGCCTGGCGCTGGGGGCGCTGGCGCTCGGCGCGCTCGGGTTCTGGCTGCTGCACCGCCGGATCGGCCGCGACGCCGCCGGCGCCGAGCAGACGTTGGTGGCCGACTTCCACCCCGTGGGTGAGGGTGAGGCCGAGTTCCGGGTGCTGGACGGCGTCCGTCCCGGCCAGGTCGGCACGCTGGTGGATGAGCGAGTCGACCCCGTCGACGTGACCGCCAGCCTGCTCGACCTGGCGGTGCGCGGGCACCTGCGCTTCACCGAACTGCCCCGATCCTCCACCTATGCCGCGGGGGAGTGGACGCTGACCAGGCTCGCCGGCGGCGACGAGTTGCGACCCTACGAGAAGACGCTGCTGGACGCGGTCGCTCCCGAAAGCGGAAGAACGGTCACGGTCTCGGACCTTCCCGAGGCGGTGGGCGCCGTGATCGGCACAGTGCAGAACGAGCTGTATGACGACGTCGTGCAGCTGGGCTGGTTCGAGCGGCGTCCGGACCAGACCCGCAACTCGTGGTTCCGCGGTGGCCTGGTGTTCTTCGCGCTCGCGGTGCTCGCCACCATCGTGCTGGCCACGTTCACCCGGTTCGGGCTACTCGGGCTGGCGTTGATCGCGGTGTCGCTGCTGGTGATCTTTGCGGGTCAGGAGATGCCTGCGCGCAGCAGCAAGGGGGTGGCGCTGCTCAACGGCCTCGGCCTGTTGCGCGCCCAACTGCTGGGCCACCCGACCGATCAGATGCCCAAGGGACGCGAACTGCACGAGCTGTCCGAGGTGCTGCCGTACGCGGTGGTGCTGGGTGGATCCGAGCGCTGGCTGCAGGCGGTGGTGGCCGCCGACGGCGACGCCGATGCCGACTCCGCCGACCTGGACTGGTACCACGCGCCCGAAGACTGGCACCTCGCCGATCTGCCCGACTCGCTGAACCGGTTGATCACCACGATCCAGGGCAAGCTGTTCGCCCGCTGAGCTGAAAGTGGGGACGGTTCCTCTTTCAGGTCATTCTCAGCATCGTTCGGTCTCGGCCGGTTTCGGCCGGTTTCGGCCGGTCTTGGACGGGTGCGTCGCCGGTGACCGGGAAAGGAACCGTCCCCATTCCCGGCCGGTCTTGGACGGGTGCGTCGCCGGTGACCGGGAAAGGAACCGTCCCCATTCCCGGTCGGTCTCGCCGGGGTGCGTCGCCGGTGACCGGGAAAGGAACCGTCCCCATTACCCGTCGGGCAGCTCGCTGGCGGGTCAGACCACCAGGCCCGGGTAGAGCGGGTTGGCGTCCAGCAACTCGGACGCCGCCGCCTTCGTGCGCTCGGCGACCCCGTCCGCGAGAGTGTATTTGGCCTTGCCGGGGGCCCCTGCGGCGGTCAGGGTCGGGGTGGTGTTCGACAGGACGTCGACGATCAGTTCGGCGACCTTGTCGAACTCGTCCGCACCGAAGCCGCGTGAGGTCAACGCCGGAGTGCCGATGCGCACCCCGGTGGTGTACCACGCGCCGTTGGGATCGTTCGGGACCGAGTTGCGGTTGGTGACGATGCCCGAGTCGAGCAGTGCCGACTCGGCCTGGCGTCCGGTGACGCCGAACGTGCTGGTGTGGATCAGCACCAGGTGATTGTCGGTACCCCCGGTGACCAGGCTCGCGCCCCGCTTCAACAGGCCGTCGGCCAGCACCTTGGCGTTGTCTGCCACCGACTGCGCGTAACCGCGGAAGGCGTCCGTGCGGGCCTCGGCGAAAGCCACCGCCTTGGCGGCCATGATGTGCGACAGCGGTCCGCCGAGCACCATCGGGCAGCCGCGGTCGACGCTCGGCGCATACTCGGCGGTCGCCAGCACGAACCCGCCCCGCGGGCCGCGCAGCGACTTGTGCGTGGTGGAGGCCACCACGTGCGCGTAGGGCACCGGATTCTCTTCGCCGGTGAACACCTTGCCCGCCACCAGGCCGGCGAAGTGCGCCATGTCGACGAACAGGGTGGCGCCCACCTCGTCCGCGATCTCGCGCATCTTCGCGAAGTTCACCCGGCGGGGGTACGCGGAGTATCCGGCGACCAGAATCAGCGGCTTGAACTCGCGCGCGTCCGCCAACAGCTTGTCGTAGTCGATCAGCTGCGTCTTTGCGTCGGTGCCGTAGCTGCGCTGGTGGAACATCTTGCCCGAGATGTTGGGCCGGAAGCCGTGCGTCAGGTGGCCGCCGACGTCCAGGCTCATGCCCATCACGCGCTGCTCGGCGAAGCTCTTGCGAAGCGTCTCCCAGTCGGCCTCGGACAGCTCGTTGACGTTCTTGGCGCCCAGCCGTTCCAGTGCCGGCGATTCCACCCGGTGGGCGAGGATCGACCAGTAGGCGACCAGGTTGGCGTCGATGCCGGAGTGCGGCTGCACGTAGGCGTACTCGGCCCCGAACAGCTCGCGGGCGTGCTCGGCGGCGACCGACTCGACGGTGTCGACGTTGCGGCAGCCGGCGTAGAAGCGGTGCCCGATGGTGCCCTCGGCGTACTTGTCCGACAGCCAGGTACCCATCGTCATCAGCACCGGTAGCGACGCGTAGTTCTCGCTGGCGATCAGCTTGAGCGAGGCGCGCTGGTCGGCGAGTTCGGAGCGGGTGGCCTCGGCGATGCGCGGCTCGACACCGCCGATCACGTCGAGAATCTGGCTGTAGATGGACGAGGCGCTGGTGGCGAGATCGGTCACTGGTTCTCCTGTGGTCGAGCGACCCGGCAACTCTATCGAGAACCGCCCCCCGGGCGATGCGCCCGATCCGCTCAATTCCGCCGGATCCTCGACCATCGGGGCGCGGGCCGTCGCAGGGTCGGAACCGCCCGCCGGTGGCATGGTTGGCGTGGCAGCTTCGGCGAGGGAGATCAGCGTGCGCGAGACAGAGGGTCCGTCCGACGCGACGATCGAACGGGTGCTGGCGCTGGCCGCTGCGGCCGAGCCCCGCTGCGGCGCGACCGTGGTGATCGGCGTCGACGGGCCGAGCGGTTCGGGCAAGACCACGCTGGCCGCCGCGGTCGCGACGAACCTTGCTGCGCCCGTGGTGCACATGGACGATCTCTTTCCCGGGTGGGACGGGCTGGCGCAGGCGGCCGCTCTTGTGACCGAGCAGGTGCTGCGTCCGATCGCGGCGGGTCGCCCCGGCCGCTACCGCAGGTGGGACTGGGATTGCTCGCGCTGGGCCGAGGCGGTCCGGGTGCCCCTGCTTCCGGTGCTCGTCATCGAGGGCTGCGGTTCGACGGTGCACCCGGCCGCTGCCTTCATCGCGGTGCGGATCTGGGTCGAGGCGGACGCCGCGCTGCGGATGGCGCGCGGCATCGAACGGGACGGGGAGTCATTTCGTCCGCACTGGGAGCGCTGGGCCGCGCAGGAGCGGGCGCTGTTCGCCGCGGACGGCACCCGCGAGCGGGCGGACCTGATAGTTCGGACGTGAGGCGGTTCCGCGTCCCAACCCATCGGCGGTCCGCCCCGGCGATCAGATGGCCGGCCCCGGCACCTGGGGTTCGTCCGACTTGGGCCGGCGAGCCTTCCACCAGGCGGCGGCCAGCATGCTCACCAGGATCGCGATCGACACGTACCAGAGCACCTGGCCGTACTGGTTGATCAGATCGACCGCCGGTTCGCCGATCGTCCAGCCGAGGTAGAGGTAGAGGCCCGAACTGATCAGCGATGAGATGAAGCTGACGATGAGGAACTTGCTGAGCCTGGTGCCGGCCGCCCCGAGCGCCGCGTAGACCACCGCGGCCGGCATCGGAATGGGCAGGAAGGTGACGAAGATCGCCAGCGACTCGAACCGATGGGTGAATGCGATGGCCCGCTGGTTGCGCCGCCGGGCCCGCTCGGACCGTCCTGACCAGACCTCGATCAGGCCGTGCCCCCACAGCTTGCCGGCCCACCAGTAGATCCAGTCGAACTTCATCGCCATCAGGCTGCCGAGCACCATCACCAACGGCCACCACGGGTCGCCGATCGAGCCCAACGCTCCCGTCATCACCAGACCGGTGCGGTAGCCCAGCGAGCCCAGCAGGTGCGGAGCCAGGCCCAGCATGACCGGCCGCAGCGGCAGCAGGATCAGCCCGTACACCGAGGCGACACCCATCCACGACAGGCAGGCGATGTCCGACCGGGTCGGCTTGTGCTTCCACGGCAGGCCCGGTTCTTCCCACCACTCCCGGGTGGGTTCGGACGCGGCAGCCGGCCCGTCCGCGCGCTGCCGCCCGTCCATGGGTTGCTGCGCGGACGGGTGCTGCTCGTCACCCGGGGTCGTCGTCACCATGGGGAGCCTACCCGGGCGGTGCCGGCAGCATCCGATCACCCCACCCTGAGCGGAGCGCGCACATGGTGGCCCAAACCACGTCCGCGCACAAGAACGCGTCCGCTATTGCGTTGTTTCGATTGAGAGAAACCGTGTTCTCGTGGGAACATGGTCCGGTCGCGTGATCACGCGGCGTGCTTCCACTACGGATCGTCGGGCACGTACCTGCCCGTGGAAAGGATTGTTGGCATGGCCACAGTTAGTTTCAAGGACGCAACTCGCGTCTATCCCGGTGCTGATCATCCCGCGGTTGACAAGCTCAACCTCGAGATCGGCGACGGAGAGTTCATGGTTCTGGTCGGCCCCTCGGGTTGTGGCAAGTCCACCTCGTTGCGCATGCTGGCCGGCCTCGAAGAGGTCAACGCCGGCTCGATCTACATCGGCGAGCGCAACGTGACCGAGCTCCCGCCCAAGGACCGCGACATCGCGATGGTGTTCCAGAACTACGCGCTGTACCCGCACATGACCGTCGGCGACAACATGGGCTTCGCCCTGAAGATGGCCGGCGTGCCGAAGGCCGAACGGGACACCCGCGTCCTCGAAGCCGCCCACCTGCTGGGCCTCGAAAGCTTCCTCAGCCGCAAGCCCAAGGCCCTCTCCGGTGGCCAGCGCCAGCGCGTCGCCATGGGTCGCGCGATCGTCCGGCAGCCGCAGGTGTTCCTGATGGACGAGCCGCTGTCGAACCTGGACGCCAAGCTGCGCGTCTCGACCCGCACCCAGATCGCCGCTCTACAGACCCGGCTCGGTGTGACCACCGTGTACGTGACCCACGACCAGGTCGAGGCCATGACCATGGGCGACCGGGTCGCGGTGATGAAGGACGGCATCCTGCAGCAGTGCGACAGCCCGCTGACCCTGTACGACAAGCCGGAGAACATCTTCGTCGCCGGCTTCATCGGCTCGCCCGCGATGAATCTGATCAGTGGCAACATCAACGAGAACGGCGTCGTCGTCGGCGACTGGACCGTGCCCGTCGCGCGCGACATCCTGGCCAAGGCCAAGGCCAAGGGTGACGACACCATCACCGTCGGCATTCGTCCCGAAGACTTCGAGCTGTCCGATCACGGCATCGCGGTCGATGTGGCGGTCGTCGAAGAACTCGGTGCCGACGCCTACACCTACGGCACCCTGGCCGGCCTGAGCGACGACGAGAAGCTGTCCGCCCCGCAGATCGTGGCGCGGCTCTCGGGCCGCACTCCGCCCGAGCGTGGCACCACCGTCCGCTTCGTCGCGGGCGAGGGCCACAAGCTGCACGTGTTCAGCAACAAGACCGGCGAGCGCCTGTCCTGATCGTCACCGCAGAACCGAACAGCATCCAGTGCCCCGGGCGTATGCCCGGGGCACTGGTGCGTCCGGGGTGGGGCGCAGGTGCGTCCGGGGATGACCTGGGCGTTCAACGCGCGCCGCGCGAGTTCTGAGATCACCCGTGAGAGTGAGTCAGCATGCCGGGGTGTCGCGGGGTGAGAGGTGCGTGGGTGCCAGGATTTCAGAATGAGATCCAGGTGAACCGGCGCGGGTGCGTCCGCGAGTGAGCAGAGCGACGAGCACCCGGCGCACGGTGGCGAGGTCGTCCGCGCCGAACTCGGCCGCCCAGTCGTTCTCGATGTCGATGAACAGCCGCCGGATGATCTGCTGGGCCCGGGCCCCCTTTTCCGTCAGCGTGACCAGTCGCGCTCGCGCGTCCGCCGGGTCGGGCTCGATGGCGACGTAGCCACCCTGTTCCAGGTGCGCGATCTGCTGGCTGAGCGCTTGCTTCGACACCCCGCAATCACCGACGATGTCGCGCGCTCGGAGTGGCCCGTCGCCGAGATGGCGCAGCACGTTGCGTGAGTGGGCCAACGACAAGGTGGCGAACTCGCCCCGACGCATCCGTTTGTCGAACTCGGCCGCGAAGGCCGCCTCGGCTTCGGCGAGCAGGCGCGGCAGCGGCACCCGTGCCCCCGCAGTGTCGTCGGCGCAGGATTCAGCAGCTGCGCAGGAGTCGGCGGCTGCATCGTTGCAGGCCTCCTGCGCCTCCTCACTGCTGGTCATGACGCCATCCTAGCTGTTTAGTCAACAACTTGACTGTCGGCACGCGTGCCGGAAGTATTGGTCAATAACTTGACTATCTGGAGATGACATGAACGTTCTCGTACTCGTGGGCAGCGTCCGTCGCGGCTCCTTCAACGCCCTGCTCGCAGACGCCACTGTCGCGGCGCTGCCCGCGGGCACCGAAGTCACCCGCTTCGACCTCACCACCCTGCCCTTCTACGATGCCGATCGCGACGAGTCGGGCATGTTGGGTGAGAGCGTCGAGGCATTCCGCTTCGCCGTTGCCGGCGCCGATGCGATCCTCGTGGCCAGCCCCGCCTACAACGGCGCGCTGACGGCCGAGGTGAAGAACGCGATCGACACCGCCTCGCGACCCCGCGGCAGCGCCGCGATCGTCGGTAAGCCGGTGGCGGTACTGACCTCCGCCTTCAGGGCGGAGGCCGGAGCGCGGGTGCTCGAACAGGTCAGCGTGGCGTTGAGGATCGCCGGCGCCGATCCGCGCGAGGCTTTGAATGCGCCGTTCGTCGCCTCGTTCGATGCCGACGGTGCGGTGACGCCCGGGGTGCGCGCCGAAATCAAGGCGCTGGTGTCCAGCCTGGTCCGGACCGCAGCGAACGAGTCCGCCGCCGCCTGAGCCGGCAGACGTCGGCCCCCGCCGCATGCCGTCCGGCGGGTAGCTGCTTTGTCGTCGTCTGCTGGCACACTGTGCCCATGCCCCGCATTCTGTCGGCGAAGCCGGATTCCAGGCTCATTCCGCTGCCCTGGGAACTGCCGCTGACCGAGTGGCCCACCGACTACCTGGTGGCGCTTCCGCGCGGCATCTCGCGCCACGTCGTCCGGTTCATCAAGGTCGGCAACGACGTGTACGCGGCCAAAGAGGTGATCGAGGCCGCGGCCGTCCACGAGTACCGCATGCTGCAAGAGCTCGCCCGCGAGAACACCCCGGCGGTCGAACCGTTGGCGGTGATCACCGATCGGCGGGGCATGGGCGGGCAGCCGCTCGATCCGGTACTGGTCACCCGGCACCTCGACTTTTCGCTGCCGTACCGGTCACTGTTCAGCCAGAGCGTCCGGCCCGACACGGTGAACCGGCTGCTGGACGCGATGGTGGTGCTGCTGGCCCGGCTGCACCTGATCGGCTTCCTGTGGCTGGACGTGTCGCTGTCCAACATCCTGTTCCGGCGCGACGCCGGCGAGTTCGCCGCGTACCTGGTCGACGCCGAAACCGCCGAACTGCACGACGTGCTCACCCGCGGGCAGCGCGAGCACGACCTGATGATCGCCGTGACGAACCTGTTCGGCGAGTTCAGCGATCTCGAGGCGGGCCAGTTGCTCGACGAGTCGCTCGACCCACTCACTCTGGTCGACACGATCAGCGCCCGTTACCGCGATCTGTGGGCCGAACTCACCGGTGTCGAAGAGTTTTCCGGCACCGAGCTGGACCGTATCGAGAGCCGCGTCCGCCGGCTGAACGCGCTGGGCTTCGACGTCGCCGAACTCGACATCACCACGTCGCCGGACGGCTCGACGGTGCGCATTCAACCCAAGGTGGTGGACGCCGGGCACCACACCCGCCGGCTGATGCGGCTGACCGGCCTCGACGTCGAAGAGAACCAGGCCCGCCGGCTGCTCAACGACCTCGACACCTTCCGCTTCCGCACCAACCAGCAACAGCTGGACGAGTCGCTGGTCGCGCATCAGTGGCTGACCCAGAGCTTCGAGCCGGTGGTCACCGCTGTGCCGGCCCACCTGCGCGGCAAGCGCGATGCGGCGCAGATCTTTCACGAGGTGCTCGACTACCGCTGGTACGCCTCCCAGCGCGAGAACCGCGAGGTGCCGATGCTGGACGCCGCCGACGGCTACATCCGCGACGTGCTGGAGGGCCTGCCCGACGAGGCGATGAACAGCCGTCCGCTGGCCGAGGGCAGCCGGCAGCTGGCCAACCCTTTCGACCCGTCCCAGGGTTTCGCCGACGAAGAGGGCGCGATGCCGGACGACCCCTGGGAGGTGGACGCCGCCGAGGTGCCCGAGCCCACGGGGATGCTCGATATCGCGGCGTTGCGGCGCGCCGGCGGGTGAGGCAGCGCCGGCGGGTGAGCCAGCGCCGCGAGCTCACGCGGTGGCGGGCGCGGCGCCTGCCCGGGGTGCACCCCGATACACTCGGCCGGTGAGTTTTCACCTGTACGACAGCCTCCACCGCGAGATCGTCGAGTTCCAGCCGCTTCAGCCGGGCCGGGCGACGATCTACGTGTGCGGGCCGACCGTGCAGTCCGCGCCGCATCTGGGGCACATGCGCAGCCGGGTCAACTTCGACGTGCTGCGGCGCTGGCTGCAGCACAGCGGGTACGAGGTCACCCTGATCACCAACGTGACCGACATCGACGACAAGATCCTGGCCAAGGCCGAGGCGGCGCAGCGTTCGTGGTGGGCGCACGGGTTCCTGTTCGAGAACGCCTTCAACGCCGCCTACCGAGCCCTCGGCGTCCCGTCCGCGACCTACGAGCCACGCGCCACCGGCCACATTCCCGAGATGCTCGAGCTGATCGCCTCGCTGGTCGAGCGGGGCCACGCCTACCCGGCCGGGGACGGCTCGGGCGACGTCTACTTCGACGTGCAGTCCTGGCCCGAGTACGGGGCCCTGACCGCTCAGCGCGTCGCCGACATGGAGCCGGACGAAGGGGCCGATCTGCGCGGTAAGCGCGACCCGCGCGACTTCGCCCTGTGGAAGGGGCACAAGCCGGGGGAGCCGTCCACCGCTTCGTGGCCGAGCCCGTGGGGTCAGGGCCGGCCCGGTTGGCACATCGAGTGCTCGGCGATGGCCGGCAAGTACCTGGGCGACACCTTCGACATTCACGGCGGCGGCCTCGACCTGCGCTTCCCCCACCACGAGAACGAGCTGGCCCAGTCCCGCGCCGCCGGCCGCGGCTTCGCCCGCTACTGGATGCACAACGCCTGGGTCACCCTGGCCGGCGAGAAGATGTCGAAGTCGCTCGGCAACACCGCGGACGTCGCCGCGGCCGTGGCGAAACACGGGGGACGCGCCGTCCGGCTGTGGTTGGCGGGGCCGCACTACCGCTCGTCCATCGAACTCAGCGAGGGCGCACTGGCCGAGGCGGCCGCGCAACTGGCCCGGATCGACAGCTTTCTGGACCGTGCCGCCCACCTGCTGCCGACTGGCGGACCCCCGCCCGAGGTGTCGCTGGCCACCGACTTCACTGCGGCCATGAACGACGATCTGGGCACGCCGACTGCGCTGGCTGTGGTGTTCCGCGTCGTCAAAGAGGGCAACCTGGCGATCGAAGCCGGCGACGTCGAAGCCGCTCGCCGCGCATACGTCAGCGTGCTGCAGATGGTGCAGGTGTTCGGGCTCGACCCGGCGGCGCCGGAATGGGCGGACGCCTCCACCGCCGACGACCTCACCCCCGTCGTCGACGGCCTGGTCGGCGCGTTGCTGCAGCAGCGTGCGCAGGCACGCGCTCGCAAGGATTGGCCCGCAGCCGACGCGATCCGTGACACGCTGGCCACCCTTGGCCTCAAGGTCGAGGACACCCCGAACGGTCCACGTTGGAGCTTGGAGGCCTGATGCCCGGAAACTCGTCCCGCCAGGGCGCCGTCCGCAAGCGCGGCAAGGGCATCGGCAGCGGCAACACCGCGGGCTCGGGGGGTCGCGTGCGGCGCGGCCTCGAGGGCAAGGGGCCCACGCCGAAGGCCGAGGACCGTCCTTACCACAAGGCGTACCGCAAGCGTGGGCCGAACGATGCCAACAAGTCCTCGTCCGGGGCTGGACGGGGTGGCGGCAAGCCACGCCGCGACACGCCCCGCGCGGGCGACGACTGGGTGTTCGGCCGCAACCCGGTGCTCGAGGCGCTGCAGGCCGGGCTGCCGGTCAAGCGCGCCTACGTGGCGGACGGGGTCGAACGCGACGATCGGCTGCGCGACATTCTCAAGTACGCCGCCGATCACGGCATTTCGCTGCTCGCCGCCACCCGCGCCGAGCTCGACAAGCTGACCAACGGGGGGGTGCATCAGGGGGTTGCGCTGCAGTTGCCGCCGTACGAGTACGCGCATCCGGACGATCTGCTCGCCGAGGCTCTGGACGCTCCCGACCCGGCGCTGGTGATCGCCTGCGACCAGATCACCGACCCGCGCAACCTTGGGGCCATCATCCGTTCGGCGGCCGCGTTCGGGGCGGCCGGTGTGATCATTCCGGAGCGGCGTTCCGCGCAGGTGACCGCGGCGACCTGGAAGACCTCCGCCGGTGCGGCGGCCCGGCTTCCGGTGGCGCGGGTGACGAACCTCAACCGCACCCTCAAACAGTACGCGGACGCTGGATTCGTGGTGGCGGGGTTGGCTGGTGAGGCCGACCTGGACGTCGGCGGCATTCCCGGTGTGGACGGCCCCGTGCTGCTGGTGGTCGGCTCTGAAGGGGAGGGGCTGTCGCGGCTGGTCCGCGACAACTGCGACGTGCTGGTGTCGATCCCGATCGGCTCGGACGTCGAATCGCTGAACGCCTCGGTGGCGGCGAGCATCGCGCTATATGAAGTCACCCGCTGCCGCGGCTGACGTCATGCTGGGCGGATCCTCGCCCGCTCGGATCCTTGACATGAAGTCACCCGCTGCCGCGGCTGACGTCATGCTGGGCGGATCCCAGCTATCCGCAGACCCCCGCGACCGTGCCGTGCCACAGCAGGGGCTGGGGTGCGCCCTGGCAGATCACGCTGGTGGCCCGCGGAGCGTCCTGCACCTGCCGCTGGTAGCCGTACAGCCGCGCGGACGCACCCAGCCATTCCTCCCACGCGCTCGGGGCACGGCGCTTCGCCAGCCGGGCGGTGTTCGGGTCCAGGCCCATGAGCTGGGCGATGTCGCGAAAAGCCTCGTCCGGGCCCAGTTGGGCGTCGATCAGCTTCTTGGCGATGGCCGTGTTGCCGTCGTAGATGTAGGCGCCGATGTCGTCACGGATGGTCTGCTCGGGTATTCCGCGGGCCTTCGACACCCACGACACGAACGCCGCGTACTCGTTGGCCATGCCGGCGGTCATGATGCGCCGCTCCTCGGCGGACATGTCCCGGAAGGGGTCGCCGAAGTCCTTGCCCTTGCCCTGCGTGAGGTACTCCTGGGTGATGCCCCCGGTGGTCGTGACCCCGGACTCGAGCAGGTTTCCCGACGTGGCGACGACGTCCCGGTAACGCACGAAGGGGCCGAAGATGACACCGATGCTGCCGATCAGGCTGCCGTGGTCGGCGATGATCCGGTCCGCGCCGGCCATCGCATACATGCCACCGGAGGCGGACAGGCCCATGACGAACGCCGCCACCTTCTTGCCGGTGCGGCTCTGGTACCGCTCGACGGCGTCGGCGATCGCCCGGGATCCGTTGATCGTGCCACCAGGGGTGTCCATCAGCAGCGCGACGCCGGCCGCATCCTCGGCCTTGAGGCCGTCGAGGGTGCGGGCGATCTCGTAGCCGTAGGTGGACGCGGTCAGCGCGAAGCCGTCCTCGGACTCGGCCTGGATCACGCCGACGATCGGAATGGCGAGAACGGTCTGCGCGGCCGGGGCGGTGTCGGCGCCCCAGACCGTCTCCAAGGCGGCGATTCGAGGCGTGCTGCTCTGCGCCGCGACAGAGGTCAGAGCGCCGAAGACCAGGGCGGAGATGATCGAGCCGATCACGCTGAGTACCAGCAGCATGCCGCCCAGGCCCAGCCCGGCACCGGCGCCGAGACCGAACCCCCGTCGGAACGGCCGCTCGCTAGGGGCGGCAGCGAAAACGGGGGGCGCCGGCTGCGGAACGATGCCCGCGGGCGGTTGCGGACGGGGCCCGGAATCGGCGTGGGGCCTGGGGGCGGCGGGGGCGGTGGACGGGTCGGGGGTGCTGGTCACGACGGGCTCCTGAAGTCGGGGGGATTCTTCGACCCTAGAGCTACCTCGCGCCGGGCGGCGCACCATCGGCCGCTGTGTCGCCAGGTTTCTAGTACCGCGGCCACCAACCTCTGCCCGCTGCGCGACGCCCGGACGGCGCCTCGCTGCGTTCTCCTCGGTCAACAGACAACCCGGTATGCCTCCCTCGTCGGACTTGCGATGCACGCACCCAGACACCGCCAAACGGCAAGCCACGTGAGCGACACGCCACTAGACGATCAACAGACCAACACCGCGACCACGAAGTTCGCGGCCGGACCGAACGGGCGCAGGTCCCAGGTCGAGAACGTCTGCTCCCGGGTCAGGCCCACCGCCGCCACGTCGGCGAAGAAGTCGTCGAACGCGTAGCCGCGGCCGGCGCCGAAGCCGACCACCGCGCGTCCCTCGGGTGTCAGCCGGTCGCGGAAGCCGGCCAGAATCGGACGCCGGGTGAGCGGGTGCGCGAAGCCGAGCACGTTGCCGGCGCACAGAATCGCGTCGAACCGCTTCGGTACGCCGGCCGGCAGTTCGAACCCGGCAAGGTCGCCCACCACGTAGTCAGGGCCGGGTTCGGCACGCTCGGCCTCGGCGATCAGCGCCGGATCCAGGTCGACGCCCACGACCCGGTGCCCAGCCTGGTGCAGGTAGCCGCAGTGCCGTCCGGGGCCACAGCCGGCGTCGAGAACCGTCGCTCCGCGCGGCATCATGGCATCAATCAGCCGGGCCTCGCCGACGAGGTCGTGACCCTGCGCGGCCATCATCGCGAAGCGGTCGATGTAGCGCTGGGAATGGCCGGGATCGCGGGCGATGATCTGAGCCCACTGGCTCTGGCCCGCTGGGGATTGTGCAGTCACGAGCCTCCGACAGGAATCGAACCCGCGACCATCCGCTTACAAGGCGGGCGCTCTACCAACTGAGCTACGGAGGCACCGGACGGACGCGCCGACCGAGCACCATTGTGCCGTACCCGGCAGGTCGACGGCACAGCCGTTCGATGCCTCAGATCTGCGTGGGCCGGTCAGCGAATACCGGACGACGCCCCGTACACCTCGGCGGTACCGGTGGCGAACACGTCGAACTCGTCCGCGGACAGGAACGCCGCCCGTCCACGCGGGAGTTGCAGGGTCGACTCGCCGTTGTCGAGCACGCAGGCGCCGTCGATGGCGAACAGGATGCGTGCCGAGCCCCGTCCAGGCACCCGGACCGGGCCGGTGCCGTTGTCGACCAGCATGCGCCAGGCTTCGAACTCGCTGCACGGGGTTTGGTACTTGAGCACGCCGGTGCGGGTACGCCGGGGGTGCAGCACCTCGGGCAGCCACGGGTTGAAGTCGACCACGGTCACGAGTTCGTGCACGTCGATGTGCTTGTTGGTGAGGCCGCCGCGGATCACGTTGTCGGAGTTCGCCATCACCTCGACACCCGTGCCGTGCAGATGGGCGTGCATCATGCCCGCCGGCACGAACAACCCCTCGCCCGGGTGCAGCACCAGCCGGTTCATCAGCAGCGCCGCCAGAATGCCGGGATCGGCCGGGAACACCGCGTCCAGTTCGAGTGCGGTGCGCGCGAACTCGCCGACCGCGCCGTCGTCGTAGCGGTGGTGCATGGCGGCCGCGACGGTTTCGTCGACCAGGTGCCGGCGGGTGTCGTCCAGGCTGAGCACGTCGAGAAAGACCTCGGCCATCGCCGCGGAACCCTTGCGCTCGGTCAACGGGCCGATCACGGATTCCAGTTGCGCCGCGACGCCGAGCGCCGTGAACAGCTCGACGGTCTCGCGCGGATCACGGAACCCGGCCAGGCTGTGGAACTCGTCCAGGGCGATCAGGATCTCGGGCTTGGGCCAACTGTCTTTGTAGGTGCGCTCGGGGGCGTCCAGCGGTGTGCCGGCGCGCGACTCGCGCGCGAACCCCTCGATCGCCTGCTCGCGGGACGGGTGGGCCTGAATCGACAGGGCGTGCCGCGCCGACAGCAGCTTGATCAGAAACGGCAACTGCTCGCCGAACGCGGCGCGGCTGCGTGCGCCCAGCACGGAAGGCGCGGCCCCGATGTAGCCGACCAGGGTGCCCGAATCCACCATCGAAGGGGACGAACTGTGCGCTCCGAGCCAGTACTCGGCCACCGGACGGCCGTCGGCCGGACGCCCCAGAATGCCGGGAATGGCGTGGTGTGTGCCCCAGTCGTACCGCTGCACGGTACCGCTGAGTGGCTGCATCGTCCGTCCTTCGAGGAGGCGCACGGCGCCCCGGTGCGACGTCGCAGCGTTCACTCTAGCCCCCTCGCTCGCCGGAGGGGCGACCCGATCAGACCCCGGAGCGGACGAATGACAACGCTGTGATTTCAACTAGGATGGGCTCATGTCCGATCCCGCGGCACGTCCGGTACCCGCGCTCAGCGAGCGCGATGCAGCCCTGCTCGAGTTCGAGAAGCAGTGGTGGGCGTTCGCCGGCACCAAAGAGACCGAGATCCGTGAACGGTTCGGGCTGTCCGCGCCCCGGTACTACCAGATGCTCAACGACCTGATCGACAGTCCTGAGGCCCTCGCCCACGATCCGCTGCTGGTCAAGCGCCTGCGCCGCCAGCGCGCCACTCGTCAGCGTGAGCGTTCCGCCAAGCGACTGGGCTTCTCGATCAGGGTCTGAAGCCCTCCCGCCAACCGTCGCACGCCCGCATTCGTCACCGGCGCCTCGTGGTACCCGCCGCGCACCAGGCCCGCCGTCCGCTCGAAGAGATTCCTGGACGCCGGGTCGCCGGTGCGCAGCCACGACCACCCGGCGGCCAGCGCGTACAGCGGCAGAAACGGTAGCCCACCGCACCAGAAGTACTGCCAGGCGTGGGCGCTCTCGTGCCGCAGCACGTCAGGGTGGTGGCGGCTCACCGCGCCGATGGTGTGCCGGGTGATGATCACGTTGCCCACCGCGAAGGCGCCGGCAGGGGGGAACCGCAGCCGGAAGCCTTCGGCGAGGCTCAACCCGTAGGGTCCGCTGCTGAACCGAGCGCCGCCGAGCCTGGCGATGGCCAGGCCCAGCGGCGAGGACAGGTTCAACAGGTTGCCCAACCGGCGGATGCGGTGAGCGCGGCTCAGGGTCGGCGACTCCATGGCGCAAGTGTGACCCGACTGACCAGCCACCGCCACCCTGCGCGAAAACCATGGCGGGCACCCGGTCGGCGTGGGCGATCCGGGGCCCGATTCGTTTGCACTCGCCAGGGTCGAGTGCTAAACATGGAGTTAGCACTCTCACCATGAGAGTGCTATCCGGTCAGACCGGTGAGGCCTCTCGGCCGTCCGTCGCGGGCATCGACTCTGACCACCTGACCTGACTACCCGTGGGCCCCGTCCCACCGATGCAGAAGGATTGCCTGTACCGATGGCAAAACTGATCCAATTCAACGTCGAGGCCCGCCGCGGCCTCGAGCGGGGCATGAATGTCCTCGCCGACGCAGTCAAGGTGACGCTCGGCCCCAAGGGCCGCAATGTCGTGCTGGAAAAGAAGTGGGGCGCCCCCACCATCACCAACGACGGCGTCTCCATCGCCAAAGAGATCGAGCTGGAAGACCCCTACGAGAAGATCGGCGCCGAGCTGGTCAAAGAGGTCGCCAAGAAGACCGACGACGTCGCCGGCGACGGCACCACCACCGCCACCGTGCTGGCCCAGGCGATGGTCCGCGAGGGCCTGCGCAACGTCACCGCCGGCGCCAACCCGATGAGCCTGAAGAAGGGCATCGAGAAGGCCGTCTCCGCGATCGTCGACCAGTTGGCCGCCCAGGCCCACGACGTCGAGACCAAGGAGCAGATCGCTGCGACCGCGTCCATCTCGGCCGCTGATCCCACCGTCGGCGAGATCATCGCCGAGGCGATGGACAAGGTCGGCAAAGAGGGCGTGATCACGGTCGAGGAGTCGAACACCTTCGGGCTCGACCTCGAGCTCACCGAGGGCATGCGCTTCGACAAGGGCTACATCTCGCCCTACTTCGTCACCGACCCCGAGCGCATGGAGGCCGTCCTGGACGACGCCTACGTGCTGATCGTGAACAGCAAGATCTCCTCGCTGAAGGACCTGCTGCCCGTGCTCGAGAAGGTCATGCAGTCGGGCAAGCCGCTGCTGGTCATCGCCGAGGACGTCGACGGCGAGGCCCTCGCCGGCCTGATCGTCAACAAGATCCGCGGCACCTTCAAGTCCGTCGCGGTCAAGGCACCCGGCTTCGGTGATCGCCGCAAGGCCATGCTCACCGACATCGCGATCCTGACCGGCGGCCAGGTGATCTCCGAAGAGGTCGGCCTCAAGCTGGACGCCGTCACCCTCGAACTGCTGGGCCGGGCACGATCCGTGCTGGTCACCAAGGACGAGACAACGATCATCGAAGGCGCCGGTGACTCCGAGCAGATCGCTGGCCGGGTCTCGCAGATCCGCAAAGAGATCGAGAACTCCGACTCCGACTACGACCGCGAGAAGCTGCAGGAGCGGCTGGCCAAGCTGGCCGGCGGTGTTGCGGTGATCAAGGTCGGCGCGGCCACCGAGGTCGAGCTGAAGGAGCGCAAGCACCGCATCGAGGACGCCGTGCGCAACGCGAAGGCGGCTGTCGAAGAGGGCATCGTCTCCGGTGGTGGGGTGGCGCTGCTGCAGGCCGCCAAGCAGGTCGACCTGTCCCAGCTGACCGGTGACGAGGCCGTCGGTGCCCAGATCGTGCTCGGCGCGTGCTCCGCTCCGCTGAAGCAGATCGCGGCCAACGCCGGGCTCGAGGGCGGTGTGGTCGCCGAGAAGGTGGCGCACCTGCCGGCGGGCCAGGGCCTCGATGCCGCCACGGGCGAGTACGTCGACATGCTCGCTGCCGGCATCATCGACCCGGCCAAGGTGACCCGTTCGGCGCTGCAGAACGCAGCCTCGATCGCGGCGCTGTTCCTGACCACCGAAGCGGTCATCGCCGACAAGCCGGAGAAGACTCCGGCCATGCCGGCCGGCGGCGACGGCGGCATGGGTGGCATGGACTTCTGAGTTCCCACCCGCAACGCTCCACGAGGGGTCGGACGCTTCGGCGTCCGGCCCCTCGTGCCGTCCGCCATGCTGGCGCTCGCCTAACTACTTGCCGCTCGCGAAGCTTCACGAGCGGCAAAGAGTTAGCCGAGCGGGCAGGGAATACCTGGCCGGTGATCGGGGCTGGTAGAGGGGTGACTGCAAGGATGACCAAGTGAACGCGGACGGGGCAACGGCCGGCACCGGTGGCGACCAGACCGACGGGGCAGCGGCCGGCAGCGGCGATGATCAGAGCGCCGGTGCCGAGATCCAGGGCCGCGTCGGCTTCCGCGGCGCCCGGGGCAAGGTGCTGATGGCGTTGATGCTGACCACCGGCCTGATCGCGATCGACGCCACGATTCTGGCCACCGCGGTGCCGTCGGTGGTCAAAGAACTGGGGCAGTTCGACCAGTTTCCTTGGCTGTTCTCGGTGTACCTGCTCGCCCAGGCCGTCTCGGTGCCGATCTACAGCAAGCTGGCCGACATGATCGGACGCAAACCGATCATCCTGCTCGGCGTCGGGCTCTTCCTGTTGGGGTCGGTGCTGGCCGGGCTGGCCTGGAACATGACGTCGCTGATCGTCTTCCGGGTGGTGCAGGGCCTGGGGGCCGGTGCGGCCGCACCGATGGCCATGACCATCGTCGGCGACATCTACAGCGTCGCCGAACGGGCCCTGGTTCAGGGCTACATCGCCAGCGTCTGGGCGGTCGCCTCGGTGGTTGGTCCCGGTCTGGGCGGTCTGTTCAGCCAGTTCACCTCGTGGCGCTGGATCTTTCTGGTCAACATCCCTCTGTGTCTGCTGGCCGGCTGGGCGCTGCTGCGCTTCTACCACGAGCGCGTGGAACGTAAGCGTCACACCATCGACTACCTGGGTGCGACGCTGCTGACCCTGGGCCTGACCGCCGTCATTCTCGCCCTGCTGGAGGGCGGCAACGCGTGGTCGTGGACCTCGTGGCAGAGCCTGTCCAGCCTCGGTGTCGGCTTCGCCGCGCTGGCATCCTTCGTTCAGGCCGAGCGCCGGGTGCCCGAACCGGTGCTCGATCTCGGCATCCTGCGGCGCCCACTGATCGCCACCACGACTCTGATTTCGTTGGGCGTCGGGGCACTGCTGATCGGTGTGACCAGCTTCGTGCCCATGTACCTGCAGAATGCGCTCGGCGTGGTACCCCTGGTCTCGGGCGTGGCTGTCGCGGCGCTGACACTGGGCTGGCCGTTGGCGGCCTGGCGGGCGGGACGCATGTACCTGAGGTTCGGGTATCGCACCACGGTGCTGATCGGGTGCGTCGTCGCGCTCGCCGGCAGTCTCGGCCTGGCCTTGAGCGGCCCCTACCCGAACCCATGGACGGTCGGTGGCGTCTCGTTCGTCCTCGGCTTCGGCCTGGGCTGGACGGCCGCCCCGTGCCTGATCGCCGCGCAGGCCTCGGTGAACTGGGACGAGCGCGGCGTGGTCACCGGCATCAACGTGTTCGCCCGCTCGGCCGGTAGCGCCATCGGCGTCGCGGTCTTCGGCGCGATCGCCACCAACGTGATCGCCTCCGGCAAGGGCGAACACGACTACGCCACCATCGTCCGCGCCTCAACGTGGGTGTTCGTCGCCGTCGCCGTCACGGCCGTCGCCATGTTGCTGGCGAGCCTGCGGCTACCGCGGGGCGGGGTGCACTCCGCCGCCTATCGACCGGCCGAGGCGGGGTCGACCCCCGGCTCAGCCACCGCTGGCTGAGTTGCCCACCGCGGGCCGAGCGCCTCGAAACAGCGGATCTCGACGAGCTCGAGCAGCGGGCCGCCCGATCGGCGCATCGTGCGGTCCGCGTGTCTCACGCTCGGCGACAAGGGCAATCGCCCATGATGGGGGAATGAGCGGGCTGCTCGAAGTGATCGTGTTGCACGCGGCCGATGCCGAACGTGCCGAAGCAGGTGGCGCCGACCGGGTCGAGCTGTGCGGAACCCTCGAGGACGGCGGCATGTCGCCCGAGCCCGCGCTGGTCGAGAAGGTGCGTGCCGCCACGTCCGTGCAACTGCGGGTGATGGTGCGGCTTCGGCCCGGTTTCGGCACCGACGGCGGTGAGGCCGTCCGGCTGCGTGGGCTGATCGCGAGCTACCTCGAAGCGGGCGCGGACGGCCTGGTGCTCGGCTTTCTCAACGGGCTGGGTGAGGTCGACCCGCAGGTCGTCACCGAGCTGACCGGCGACGGCGACTGGCCCTGGACGTTCCACCGCGCGATCGACTCGTGCCTCGACCCCGACCGGGCCTGGGCGATGCTGCACCGGCTGCCGCGACTCGATCAGGTGCTCACGGCCGGCTCGGCACGCGGTCTCGAGTACGGCCTGGACGACGTGCTCGCCCGAGCCAAGGCCGACCCGTGGCAGGCCGGAGTGATCATGGCGGGTGGGGGACTGCACCCCGATCACGTGCCCTGGCTGACCCGCGCCGGCGTGCGCGCCTTTCACATCGGCGCGCCGGCCCGCCCGCAGCGGTCGTACAAGGCCTACGTCGACCCCGAACTGGTCGGTGCCTGGCGCCGGCTGATCGACACCGAGGTCAGGCACGCCCAGGGCGGCTGAGCTGGGTCTCGGCCGCTCGACGGGTCTCGACAAGCTGTGAGACCAGCGGAACGAGGCACGAGAGGCGCCGCCGCTGATCGCGAGTCGTCATCCCGGCGTTCGCCGGGGTGACGGGGAGCAGCCGCGATGCCGGGTGACGGGAGGCAGCCGGCGCAGCCAACAGGACTGGCAGGGAGATCCCGGCATTCGCCGGGATGACGGGAGACAGCCGGGATGCCGAGGGGCTGCCCGATGACGAGGCGCTAGACCAGCGTCACTGCGGCGGGCAGTTCTCGAGCCACAGCCGGCCGTACGGCTCCATCATCACTTGGTCGTAGCGTTCACCGCTGATCAGATCGTGGCCCGACACCCCGGGCAGGTCCACCCGCTCGGTGGTCAGGTTGGTCAGGCACAGCAGACCCTGGCCGCTGCCTCGCCGCACGACGAACACCTGCGGTGCCAGGCGTTCCACCCGTTGCGCTGCGAAGGGCGAGAACTCCGCACGGGTGGCGCGCAACTCCAGCAGCCGCAGCAAACCTCGAAGAATCGGCCCCCGACGCGGGCTCGACGCCACCTCCGCGTCGAGCACTTCCGCGTTCAGCTCGGCGCGCCACCTGCACAGCCTGCTGCCGGTGCCGGTCGTGGTGTCCAATGACGCCGACGCCGAGGCGCTCGGTGAGCATGCGGTCAGCTTTCCCACCTCGACCGCGCTGTGTCTGGTCAAGGTGTCCACCGGCATCGGCGTCGGCCTGGTCATCGACGGCCGGATCTACCACGGGGTGGACGGGGGGTCGGGCGACATCGGGCACATCCGGGTCGCCGATCCGCGGGCTCAGGAGACGCTGTGCCAGTGTGGCGCGCACGGGTGCCTGGCCACGATCGCCAGCGGACGCGCGGTGGCCCGCGATCTGCGCGCGCTGGGAATCGCGGCCGAGTCGGGCCGGGACGTCGAGCGGCTGCTGCAGCAGGGCGATCCCCGGGCCGCCGCGCTGACCCAACAGGCCGGACGGGCCCTGGGTGAAGTGCTGGCCAGCGTGGTGTGCCTGTTCAACCCCGGTGTGATGGTGATCGGCGGGGCGCTGTCGTCCGGACCTCTGATCGCGGGCATCCGAGAGTCCCTGTACCGACTCTCGCTGCCGCGGGCCACCCGGCACCTGACCATGGAACTGGGAACCATCGACGACGGCGCCGCCCTGATCGGCCTGGTGCAGCAGGTGGTGGATCAGGAGTTCGCACCGGGGCGGATCAACGAGCCGCTGGGCTGACCGGCCGCCGGCATCGCCTGCGCTAGGCACCCGGGCTTTCGCTGCGCCCGGAGCGGGCGTCCTACCGGCGATCGCACCGGCGATCGCCGGGTTCTGGTGGTTATCGCCGGCCTGAGACCGGGTGGGCCCCCCGGTAATTAGCTACCGCCACCTTATGGTTGGTATCAACACCCCCGGGGGGTATTCATATCAACCACAAAGTGGGGGCTGCCTTCCCGGCTATCAGCCGGCCCAGCCATATCAACAACAAAGTGGCGAGTGCTAACTGACGCTGTCCTTGAGGGTCTGCTCCATGGCCCGGTAGATGGCGATGGCGGCGTCCTTGTCCGGCTTCCCTATCTGGATGTATGCGGCGTGCCCGTCGTCCACCTGCACCACCAACGTGTCGGAGTACTCGAGCCAGGCGGCTTGCGCGCCGAGCCCGGACACGGGTTGGGTATCCTCCTCGTCCTGGTCTATCGCCTTCTCCGACAGCCGGAATGTGGCCAGGGCGGAGTCCGTCTCGTTGCTCCACAGGCAGTGCGTCACGACGGGGTTGCTGTATCCACGTTGGATCTTCGGCGCGGAACCCAACGCATCCGTGGCCGCCCCCAGGCCGGGGGCGCAGATGCCACCGCCGGCAGTGAGGCTCGGCGGCGGCCCGTTCTGGACGTTCGCCACTGCGGTCTTCAGGAACTTCAGCAGCGTGTCCTCGTAGCCCTTCGCCGCCCCGACAAAGGGCACTGACGCGTACACCCCGACTTCGCCGATCCGCGAGATGCCGGATCGTCCGGCATAGAAGGTGAACCCTTCGTCTCCGACACCGACCGACTCGGGCCCGACAGCTTCGCGTCGTGCCGCCTTGAACTGCTTGGTGTCGAACGGCAGCAGGGTGGTGCCGATCCGCCAGAGATCGATGGTGCACCACTGCAACGCGGGCTGATTCTCGCTGGCTCCGGTGAAGTACAAGGAGCTCATCGAGGGCGACTTGAGCTTCTCCGCCTTGAGCAGCGCCGCGAACTCGGGCAGAGCGCAGATCGAGTCCTTCCACTCGGTCTGCGGTTCCCCCGCGTTCGCTGCCGGGCTGCTGGACGATGCCGATGCGGGCGCGGTGGCCGGCACCGTCCCTGCTCCCGCCACCGCTCCGGTGGTTGCGCTGGAGCATGCCGTGAGCAGCAGCAGCGCGGCGCCGCCGAGCGCCACACCTGCCCGGATTGTGCGGAGCGTCCCACGTCCCGTACTCGCCAACCGATCCTTCATCAGATCCTCCCGTTGTCTGTTGCCCCCGATCGGGCTGTGACGAAGCCTGTCGGCCTGGCGCTAAAGCGGAGTTAACTGGCATGCTCGTCGCCGGTACCCGCTCCCAGGCAGGACCCCTGATCGACTCGAAGAAGAGGTGTTCGGCCATGACCCAGCAACCCGCCGCCGACGTCCTGGTGACCACCGATTCGGACGCTTTCGTGCGGGCGCTGAAACCGGGCGACATCCTGCTGTTCGACACGCTGATCTGGGTGTCCAACCTGATCCAGTTCGCCGACAACGCCCCCGCGAACCATTGCGCCGTGGTGCTCACCGGCGATCGCCTGGTCGATGCCGGTCGAAGCACGAAGAACCACCCCAGGCCGACGACCGTGTGGACCTTCGACCTGCGCGACTACCTCGCGCACAGCCCGCGGACCCGTGCCGTCCAGGCCATGCGGATGACTGGTCTCGACCCTTCGGTAGGCGCCGCTCTCGACCAGGCGCTGCTGACCTTCACCAAGGCCACCTACACGTTCGCCGAGATGGACCTGTTCTGGTTGGCCCCGGCCGCGATGCGGCGCAGCTACGAGCAGAATCTCAAAGACGGCGGCGAGTCCAGACCGGGAATGACCGATGACGCCCTGAGGATTTTGCACTCGGCGCTCATGCTGGCGTGCAAGCTCACCGGGGGCAGGGTGGGCAAGGACCAGTACGGACTCACCTGCTCCGAGTTCGTGTACCTGCTGCTGAACCTCAGCGGTGTGGCTCCCGAGATTACGAGCCCGCTGCTCGCGCCTCTGGCCCAGCTCTCCGACGGCTCGCCGTGGCCAGCCGACGAGCTCGCAGCGGAACAACGGCTGCTGGACGAACGCCGTGCGCACAATGCGGCGCTCGATTCTGGGTTGGCCGCTCGATCACTCGACGTGAGTGGCGTTCAGGCCGATCGGGTGACTCCGGGCGACTTCTACCGCTCTCCCTCGCTTCGCCCTGCGGCCATGCTGGTCATGCCGGGGCCACCGGCCTCCTGAGCGCTGCGCACTCGGCAGCCCACGGGCCGGCGCCGGCCGCTTCGCACTGGGCTTGGGCGGCGTCCAGCCAGCGCAGCGACGCGGCGTGGTCGCCCATCGTGCGAGCCGCGACCGCCAGACAACGGTCGGCCGGCCCGAAGGTGCCGCTGACCTGGCCGAACACCAGGAACTGGCCCGTGTAGGGCTCCAGCCGCAGCCGGACCTCCCCGGCCAGTTCCGGCTCGGACGTCGTCGCCTCCGCCAGTAGGCCGAGCGTCATTCCGACCGCCTCGTCGGCCGCTGCGGCGTCGAGCTGGGCCAGGGCGCCCCTGGTGACCGCCGCCGCCCGCTCATCGTCCCCCGCATGAGCATGCGCAAGAGCGCTGAGACCGCGAGCGATCAGCTCGTCGGGATGGGCCGTCAGAAACGCGTCGATCGCCGGACCGAACCGAGCCACCCCGCCGGTGTGAAAGGCCATCAGCAGCCGATGAAGAGTCATGGCCTGCTGGGCGTCGCCGATGCCGCGGGCCGCTCCATGCAGCACGGCCTCCTCGGCCCAGTGGTCGCACTCGGCGAGGTTGCCCCGGTCGCGATACACCGACGCCAACGTCAGATGGTGATGCCACAGCATGCGGTGTGACGTCGCGTCCTGAGCCTCGCGCTTCAGCACCGCGCACAGGCCCTCGACCTCGTCGAAGTCGGCAGCGACATAGGCGTCGAAGATGCGGGCGACCACCGCGCGGGCCCGCCACCACGGGTCGGCGATGGCGCTCACCGCCTGTGACAGCCGGGACGCCCACTGTCGGCGCGCGGTGAGTTCCGCCGTGCCGCGCAGCAGAACGTGGCGCGCGTTGAGCGCCGTGGCGAGGGACTCCGGGTCGCCGATCGCGGCAGCGTCCGCCTCCAGGCCCTCGAGATCGTTCGCCAGCAGCACGCCAGGCCTGCCGATCAGCACCGCCTCCAGCATCAGCGCGCCCTGCACTGCCACCCGGACGGCGCTGCGTCGCGGTCCCAGGTCGTCCAGCGCCTCGCCGAGCAGGGCGCACAGTTCGGCCGACCCGTCGACGCTCCGGCGCATCCAGTTGCGGCCCAGCACCGCCAGGGCGAACCGGGTCGGGTCACCGGTGGCCCGCGCGTCGGCCAGGGCCAGCTGCCACACTCGCGATGCCTCGGTCGGACGTCCCTGCGCCGCCAGACTGCGAGCCAGTGCGATCCGCAGGTCGATCGTCTGGCCGGCATCTGGCCCGGCGTCCAGCGCTGCCGTGGCGAGCGTTTCGACCACGTCGTCACTGCCGAGCCGGGCGGAAAGCTCCAGCGCACGATGCAGCAGGAACCATCGGCGCCCCTGGCCGACGGATCCGGATGCAACCAGATGCCATGCCGCGCGCACCAGATCAGCCCCGTCGTCGGTGTCCCAGGCGAGCACCCGAGCTGCCGTGCCGTGCAGTTGGCGAAGCAGCGCCGCGGGCAGTGCAGCCACCACGGCATCGCCCAGTTCGGGCCTTCGGTAGGCCACCTGGTCGGCCACCGAGCGGTCCACCAGACCGGCCCGGCTGACCTCCGCGACCAGCCGGTCCAGGACGGATCGGGGCAGTGTGAGCGCGCCGCTCAGCTTGTCGAGGGGAACCGGGTCGGCAATCACCGCGACCAGCTGCGCCAGCGTCCGGGCGTCGTTGTCCAGCTGTTCAAGCCGCACCTCGGCGATGGCGGTCAGGGCCTCGGGTGGCACTGACAGTCCACGCACCGTCCGGGGTGGACGTGCATCGGGTTTCGACGGCAGCGCTGACGGGGCGACGCCAAGGGCGGGGTCCTGCCGCAGAATGCGCAGCTCGAGTCGCCGGGTCTCCTCGCCGGGCCCGACGCCCAGCTCGTCGTCGAGCCGGTCGCGCAGCTCTCGGTAGGCGGCCAGCGCGTCCGCCTGCCTGCCGGATCGGTAGTGCGCCAGCATCAACGCAGCGGTGCGCTGCTCCCGCAACGGCTCGGCCCGGACCAGGGCCATCAGGTCGGGAGTTGCCTGCACGTGTCGATCCAGATCGAGCAGCGCCTGGCCGCGCGAATCCTGAGCGGCGAGGCGCAGCTGCTCGAGGCGCTGGGCGGCGCTGCTCAACTCGTCGTCGTCCAGGGCCTCGAACGGCCTGCCGCGCCACAGCGCCAGAGCTTCATCGCACCTGGCCAGCCGATCGTCTGCGGTGGCGCCGGCCAGCCCGGTGGTGAGCGTCTCGAAGACCTCCGCGTCGGTGTCTACCAGGTCTCGGTCCAAGGTGTAGCCGCGACCGGTGAACGGAAGACATCGCGGGTCGGACAGTGTTGAGCGCAGCCGGGTCACATGGACGCGCAGCGCGGTGGCGGCGCTCGGCGGCGCCCCCGAGGGCCACAGCCGCCCGATCAGCTCCGCCGTCGCCAGCACACGTCCGGGGTGCACGGAAAGCAAGGACAGCAGCGCCACTTGCAGCGGCCCGGCGACCGGCACGCTGCTCGAGGCGGTGAGGATCTTCGGCGGCCCCAACAGCAGCACGCGGACAGCGCACGCCGAGCCGTCCATGGGTGTCCCCCTCCCCCTCAGCGCCGAGAGTAGACCCTGCTAACCCGTCTTTAACAGCCACGCTGCAGGCTCATCTCGAGGCCTCACCGGGAGGCCCGGAAGGGATTCAGCACCATGAGCATCTCCACCACGATCAAGGTCGCCGCGGCCTCGATCGCCGTCCTCGCCGGCGGGTTGGCGGCCGCCACGCCGGCCCACGCCATCATCGATACCGACGCCGTCAACACGATGTACCAAGGCAGCGGCGTCACGGGCACCACGTACTGGCGCAACCACAACGACGGCTTCGCTCAGCTCACCCTGCACAACCCGAACGACGGCTACTGCGTCGTGCTCCAGTACCGGGTCCAGCGCGCCGGTGTGTGGGGTGGGTGGATCCACGACGGCAGCTACTGCCAGAACACCCAGTACTCGGTCAACCTACCGAGCGGTAACACCGGTCAGCAGATCAATGCCTGGCAGATCCGGACCAGGCCCGCCTACACCTCCACCTGGACCTACGACACCAACTCACCCGGGGGCGCCTGAACCGTCCAGAACAGGACAGCGCACTCGGCCGGACGTCACCGGCGTCCGGCCAGGCCCGGTCCACACCCACGAAAGGAAGACACCATGACTCACCTCACCATCACCTTCGACTACGCAGTCGCCGAAGACCTCGACAGCTACCGTGCCGCGGCCGCACAGCTGGAGAGTCGCGGCGCCGAAGTCACCGTCCAGAACCCACCGCCCGGCGCGCAGGTGTTCCCGTTCGTGCCGGTGATTCTCGGGGCCGTGCTGGCGGCCGCCGCCGTGCTCGACTTCGTCGAATGGTGGAGGGCCTCCCACCAGTTCGAGCAGATCATCACCTACAAGGACGGGGTGCTGCACGTGGAAATCGTCCCGGTGAAGAACGGCAAGATCATCGTGCTGGCCGACAAGGACACGGTCGTGGAGCTCGAGGGGACGGATCCGCTACTCGACCTGACCGCGATCGCCAAGGCTGCCCTCTCCGGTGGGGCCGAAGCCGCCGCCACGGTGGCACGCGCTGCTGGCGCCATCGCTCAGGTCAGCCGTCCCACCGACCAGCCGACGCTCGATCGACTCGCCGAACTGACCGGGTCGATGGCTTCCGGCGGGTTCGCCGCGCCGCTACGCCCGGCCGGTGATGCCGAGCAGCCACGCGTCGGCTAGTCCGCCGGTTCCACATGCACGAAGGTGACCGTGCCGGGCAACACCTGCCCCACCTCGGCCTCGACCCGGTCGGCCAGATCGTGGCTGCGCCGCACCGTCCACTCACCCGGCACCGTCAGGGTGGCCTGCACGAAGCGCTGCCGTCCGGATTCGCGGGTGCGCAGGTCGGTGACCCGGACGCGCGGGTCGTCGGTGAGGGGGGCCAGCGCCTGTTCGATCAGGGCCACCTCGTCCGGGGGAAGGGTGGCGTCCAGCAGGCCGACCACCGAGCGTCGCACCAGCCCGTAGCCGGTGAAGATGATGTTCACGCCCACGGCGAACGCGATCACCGGGTCGAGCCAGTACACGCGGGTCAGTCCGACCACCGCGATGCCGATCAGCACCCCGACCGAGGTCCAGACGTCGGTCATCAGGTGCCGTCCGTCCGCCTCGAGCGTGATGGAGCGGTAGCGCACGCCGGCCCTGATCAGCACCAGGCCGGTGATCAGGTTGAACACGGACGCGATGGTGGCCAGCACCATGCCCAGGCCGATGCTCTCAAGCGGAACCGGGTTGAGCAGCCGCTGCACCGCCCCCGCCATGATGGCCGCCGCCGCGACGATGATCAACGTGCCCTCGACCGCCGCGGAAAGGTATTCGGCCTTGCCGTGGCCGAAATCATGATTGTGGTCGGCGGGCCGGGCCGAGACCCGCAGCGCCCACAGGGCCACCCCGGCGGCGAGCAGGTTGACCGTCGATTCCAGCGCGTCGGACCACAGGCCCACCGAGTTGGTGATCATGGCCGCGATCACCTTCAGGGTCACGGTCGCCACTGCGGTCGCCAGGGACAGCCAAAGGAACCGTTCGAGCAGCCGGTGTTCGTTCGGTGCGGCGGGCAACGGGATCACCGCGCTTTCAGGGTTGAGCGAAACCGGGCCAGTCTAGGGCGATCCGGTCACCGAGCTCACCGGCGTTCACGGTGGACTCCTCGACCACCCCCGCATCGCGGGGCCACTCGTACGCGCGCCCGGCAAGCTCGATCAGGTCGGCCAGGTCGAGCGGCCACACCGGATCGCTCAGGTCGTCCAGAGCGTCGATCGGCAGCCAGTCCCAGGCCTTGATGGTGACCTTCTCCTCAGCGGTGAAGCCCGAAACGTCCAGCTCGAACCCCGCCTGCACCCGCAGCAGATAGAACAGTTCGGTCTGGGCCAGCACCTGATCGCTGTACCCGTGGATCACCAGCCGTCGCAGCACCGGTCCGGCCAGCTCGTCGGGGGCCACCACCCGTCCGGTCTCTTCGGCCAGTTCGCGCACAGCGGCCTGCAGCGGCTGCTCGCCGGGGTCGATGCCGCCGCCGGGGGTCATCCACCACCGTGATCCGGCCACCCCCGGATCGGTATCACCCAGCATCAGCACGCTGGTTCCGTCGGTCACCACCACCCGGACGGCGGCCCGCGTGCGCACCGGACGCAAGTGCGGCGCCACGGCGACGAACGTGCGGGTGCGGAACGGCTCGCTCATCAGCCGGGAATGTCGATCGTCGCCACCGATTCGAGCAGCTCGTTCCGGACGGTGAACGTGACCGGTCCCCGGGGCAGCTCGAAGGCCACCTGACCCGAGTTCTGTTCACCCGGCCGGAGCGTGCGCATGCCGAGCTGCTGGTCGAGCGAGGCGCCGATGGTCATCATGTGGGTCTGGTCGTCGGCGTCGGTGACCGAGGTGAAGAAGGGGCCGGTGCTGATCGCGCCGGAGACGCCCTCGAACGTCACATTCAGGATCAGATAGGCCGAGTTCTCGTCCGGCTCGAGAATGCCGTTGTCGGCCCAGGCCGCACCCGTCACACTGACCGTTCCGCTGCCGCCGGTGGTGGTGAACTCGACCGGCTGACCGACCCCGCCGCCGATCACCGGTGCGCTGCTGGTGGGCTGCGTGGCGGGGCTGGTGCGCACGACGGTGGGTTGCGGGGTGCCGGCCGGGCTGGCCGCGACGGAGGGCGGAGCGCTCGCCGTTGCGCTGACCGTCGGTTGACCGGACAGCTGCGGCGACAGGAACTGCCAGCCCAGCAGGCCCACGATCAACGCCACGATGACCGCTGCGGCGAGCAGGTATCCGCGGACCGGACGACCGGCGCGGCGCGGTGGCTGCTGCGGCGGCGGGTAGCCGCTCGGCAGGGGAGTGCTCGGCAGGGGAGTGCTCGGCAGGGGAGTGGTCGGCTGGTTCGCGGTCGGCTGGTAGGGAGAACCGGCCTGCCAGGGGGCCTGCGATCCGACGGTTTGCTGCCACGGCGGTTGCGGCGACTGCTGGCCGAGCTGGTGCGGTGCCCCGGCCGGCGGTGTCTGACCGTAACCCTGCTCAGGGTAGCTCTGGGGCGGTGGGTAGTTCTGCTGCGGTGGATGGCCCTGAGGCGCCGGATTCGGCTGCCCCGCAGCCTCGGAACCCTGCGGGCCGGCCACGTGCGTCCAGCCGGCGAGGTTGGATTGCGACTGCGAATCACCTGGGGGGCCGTCGAAGTCGGGTTGGCCGGGGCTGGCCTGGCCGAAGCCCGAGGAATCGCTCATGCTCGACTCATTTCGCTGCGGGCCGCATCGCTGGCCGTGGTCACTACGGCCGGCTCGGAGGTTCGTGGGCGCGGATGCCCGCGCCGACCTGAAGCAGCACCACGATCGGCATGATCCAGCACAGCACCTGCGCCCAGCCGGACAGCACCGACCAGGTGGTCTCCAGTTCGAAGTCGGAGTTGTACAGGCTCAGTACGCCGACCGCGGCCAAGAAGCCGAACCCCCAGGCGAAGACCCGGCGCACCTGCGGCAAGCGGTACCGCACGCGCGAGGCGAGCAGGGCTGCCGCCCCCAGCAGCACCAGGGACAGCGGGTTGATGAGTGCGCCGATGATCAGCGGAATCATCACCCCGGGCGTCGCGGCCCGCCACATCTGCCCCACCGTGACGCTCTGGTCGGGTGGCCGCCAACGACCCTGCGTGGGCGGGGCGAACCAATCCGGCGTGCCCGGCTGGGGGAACGTGGACGGCGGTTGCTGGGGCGGCGGAAAGCTGAGTCCGCGCGGTGGAGTGCCGGCGACCGCCGGCGCACCGGTGGGGGCCGGCCAGGCAGCGGACGCCGACGGCGCCGGAACCGGGCCGGTGGACCCGGAGAAACCGGTGGGAGCCGACACCGGCGCGGACGTGGTGAGCGGCTGGGTCGGCGTCCAGGCGGGCTGGGTGAGGGTGCCGGTGGTGGAGTGGGCGGATTGCCAGGCCGAGTTGGCGGTGGCCAGCGAACTGACCGTGGTGAAGGCGGCGCGCGGGTCGCGGGCGGTCAGTCCGGCCTGGGGCGCCAGCGCCTCCAGCGGCACGCCCGGGGTCTGGGGCGGCTGCCAATCCGGCTGCGCGAGCGGTGCGCCGGCCGCCGGGTTGGGCGCCACGGGGGGCACCGCCAAGGGCTGCGCCGCGGGGGTCTCGAAGGCGGCCGGGCGTTCCACGGGCGCGTACTCGGGCCCGTCCGTCCAGTTCGCCATGCGCTCATAGTAGTCACCGAGCACTCGGCGGGACCCGTTCGGATGCCCCGGAGGCAATGCTTCGATACGCTGGCTGACGCGGTCCTACGACGCCGTCGTCAGGCGTGTCCGCGAGCAGGTTCGAACAGGAGTTGGTCATGCCTACTGGCAAGGTGCGTTACTACGACGCGGAGAAGGGCTTCGGCTTCCTCTCCAAGGACGAGGGCGGCGACGACGTGTTCGTCCGCGCCTCGGCGTTGCCCGAGGGCGTGACCAGCCTCAAGCGCGGCCAGAAGGTCGAGTTCGGGGTGGTGGACGGCAAGCGCGGCGAGCAGGCGCTGAGCATCCATCTGCTCGAGGCGCCGCCGTCCCTGTCGAAGGCGTCCCGCAAGTCGCCCGATGCGATGGCCGTCATCGTCGAGGACCTGATCAAGATGCTGGACGGAATCGGCAACGGTTACCGGCGGGGCCGCTACGCCGACCCGAAGACCTCGGGCAAGGTGGCCGCGGTGCTGCGTGCGGTCGCCGACGAACTGGAGCTCTGAGCATGCCGGTAGCCGGAGCGGTGGATCGCGTGTGTCTCGAAGCGGTCGAGCTCGCGCACGCCGCTGCGGTCGCCCGCGCCGGGGTGCTGGGCGTCGGCGAACACCAGGGGGTGGTGGCCGAGGACCTCAGGGTCGCGACGCACCTGTTCGCCTGTCCGCATCCGGGCTATCCGGGGTGGTCATGGCAGGTGACGGTCGCGCGCGCGTCCAGGGCGAGGGTGGTCACGGTCAGCGAGGTGACCCTGCTGCCCGGTCCGCAGTCGTTGCTCGCGCCGCGCTGGGTGCCGTGGGCCGAACGTGTCGGTCCTGGCGACCTGTCGCCGGGGGTGCTGATGCCGACCCCCGACAACGACCCGCGCGTCGAGCCGGGTTTCGTGGTCACCGAGGTGCCGCCGAACACCGACCCGGCCGAATGGGCGGCCACCCGCGCGGTCGTGGCCGAACTGGGTCTTGGTCGCGAACGGGTGCTGTCGCCCCATGGCCGAGACGATGCCGCGGAGCGTTGGATCGCGGGCCCCGGCGGCCCGGACAACCCGATGACCGCACAGGCGCCCGCGTTGTGCGAAACCTGCGCCTACTTCGTCACGCTCGCCGCACCGATGGGCCGCGTATTCGGTGTCTGTTCCAACGAGTACACGCCCAGTGACGCTCACGTGGTCAGCCGCGATCACGGCTGCGGAGCGCACTCGGACGTGACCGAGCCGTCCCGCAGCGAATCGGCGGCCCCACCGATGTGGGACACAGTGACGGTCGACTTCGGTCTCTTCTGACGTGCGAGGGGTCGCTCACCCGTTATCGTGTCCCAGCGGTCCCACTCGACGAGGAGAAACCAGATGTCCGGAGTTGCCAGGCTTGAACTCGACGGCACCGTTTACGAGCTGCCCACCTACGTCGGCACCGAGGGCGAGCGTGCGATCGACATCTCGAAGCTGCGCGACACCACCGGCTACATCACCCTCGACGACGGCTATGGCAACACCGGCTCCTGCCGCTCCGCCGTCACCTTCATCGACGGAGACGCCGGCATTCTGCGCTACCGGGGCATTCCGATCGAAGAGCTCGCCGGCCGCTCGTCGTTCGTCGAGACCGCGTGGCTGGTGATCTTCGGCACCCTGCCGACGGTCGAGCAGCGCGACCGGTTCTCAACCCTGCTGTCTGATTCGGCGATGATCGACGAGGTGATGCGCAAGCACTTCAACGCGTTTCCGCAGTCCGCGCCGCCGATGGCGATTCTCTCGGCGATGATCAACACCCTCAGCGCGCACGATGCCGGTGTCACCCAGATCGAGGACGATGCCGACATGGAGCGCGCCACGGCCGTGTTGATGTCGAAGGTGCGCACCATCGCAGCAGCGTCGTACAAAGCGTCCATCGGCGAACCGCTGGTCTATCCGCGCTACGACCTGAAGTACGCCGAGAACTTTCTGCACATGATGTTCTCGGTGCCCTACCGCCAGTTCGAGGCGACCCCCGAAGTGACGGCCGCGCTCAACCTGTTCCTGATGCTGCATGCCGACCACGAGCAGAACTGCTCGACCTCGACGGTGCGCATGGTGGGCTCGTCCAAGGCGAACCTCTTCGCGAGTTGCGCGGCGGGCGTCTGCGCCCTGTGGGGGCCGCTGCACGGTGGCGCGAACGTGGCGGCGGTGCAGATGCTGCAGCAGATCAACGACTCCGGTATGCCGGTCGCCGAGTTCGTCCGCAAGGTGAAGAACAAGGACGAGGGCGTGAAGCTGATGGGCTTCGGCCACCGGGTCTACAAGAACTTCGACCCGCGCAGCAAGATCCTGAAGAAGTCGGTGGACGAGGTGCTGGCTCAGCTCGACAAAACCGACCCGCTGCTCGACATCGCCCTCGAACTGGAGGCGGCCGCGCTCGAGGACGACTACTTCATCGAGCGCAAGCTGTACCCCAACGTCGACTTCTACTCCGGCATTCTGCTGCGGGCCATCGGCATTCCGCTGGAGATGTTCACCGTGATGTTCGCGATCGGTCGCATGCCGGGCTGGATCGCCAACTGGAAAGAGATCAACGACGACGAGAAGTCGCGCATCTACCGGCCACGACAGATCTACGTCGGCCCCACCGGCGTGCAGTGGCAACCCCGTGACGAGCGCTGAGCGGCAGCGCTTCTAGCAGCCCCCGGGACCACGCCCCGCGGCCCGATCACCGCAGCCGGCGTCGCCGCAGCACCAGCAGTACCGCCAGCGACAGCACGCCGATGCCGGTGCCGAGCAGCGCGGTCGAAAGCCACCAGCCCTTGCCGATGCCCTGCAGGGCGGGCAGTTGCCACCAGCAGATCAGGGTGCCGATCACGAACACGACGGTGCCCAGGCCGACGATCTGCAGCCCGTGCGGATCGAGGGCCTTGACCGGTGCCTGCAGAGTCGGCAGGCGGCGGTCTTCGTCATCTTGGCTCACGGACATCACTCTAGGTGCGCGGGCATCGCCCATAGCCTGTGGGCCATGGTCAACCCCTCTCCGAAGGCGGCCCGTGCGGCCGCCCCGGCCCCGTCCGGCATGGACTCGTACTTCGAGATCACCAAACGCGGTTCGACCCTGGCCCGCGAAGTGCGCGGCGGCCTGGTCACCTTCTTCACGATGGCCTACATCATCGTGTTGAACCCGTTGATCATCGGCACCACCCCCGACAAGGCGGGCAACCTCATCACCGGCGTGCCGATCGGCACGGCCACCGACGCCGACAAGGGCGCCGCCATCGCCGCGGTGGCGGTGGCGACGGCGCTGATCGCCGGACTGATGACGATTCTGATGGGTGCCTACGCGCGGTTCCCGATCGCCCTGGCCACCGGCCTGGGCCTCAACGCCGTCGTGGCCTACACGATCGCGCCGCAACTGACCTGGCCGCAGGCCATGGGGCTGGTGGTGTGGGAGGGCGTGGCGATCACCGTTCTGGTGCTCACCGGGTTTCGCCGGGCGATCTTCAATGCGGTGCCCAGAACGTTGCGCTCGGCCATCTCGGTCGGTATCGGCCTGTTCATCGCGTTCATCGGCCTGGTCGACGCCGGCGTGGTGCGTACCGGCAACCCGATCGTTCAGCTGGGCATCTTCGGTTCGCTGCAGGGCTGGCCGATCTTTCTGTTCATCCTGGTGCTCCTGTTGCTGGTCTCGCTGTTCGTCCGCAAGGTCAAGGGCGCGATTCTGATCGCCATCCTGGCCGGCACCGTGCTGGCGGCCATCATCGAGAGCGTGCTGCACCTCGGCGGCAAGACCGACGACAACCCGACCGGCTGGATGCTGAACGTGCCCACGCTGGGCGAGTTCCAGACGCCCAACTTCATGCTGCTCGGCCGGGTGGACCTGTTCGGCGCCTTCGCCGGCGGCCCCGCGGTGGTGCTCGGTCTGCTGCTGCTGGTGTTCTCGCTGCTGTTGAGCGACTTCTTCGACACCATGGGCACCATCGTCGCGGTCGGCGCCGAAGGCGATCTGCTGCAGGACGACGGCAACCCGCCGCGCACCCAGGAGATTCTGCTGGTCGACTCGATCGCCGCCATTGCCGGCGGTGCCGGCTCGGTGTCGTCCAACACCGCGTACATCGAATCGGCAGCGGGTGTCGGTGAGGGCGCTCGGACGGGCGTCGCCTCCCTGGTCACCGGTGCCGGGTTCCTGCTCAGCATCTTTCTGGCGCCGCTGGTCGACATGGTGCCCTCCGAGGCGGCGGCGCCGGCCCTGGTGTTCGTCGGCTTCCTGATGATGTCGCAGGTGGTGCACATCGATTGGGAAGACCCCGAACAGGGCATTCCGGCGTTCTTCACCATGGCGCTGATGCCGTTCACCTACTCGATCACCGCCGGCATCGGCGCGGGATTCATCGCCTACGCGCTGATCAAGCTGGTGCTCGGCAAGTCCCGTGACGTGCACTGGCTGATCTACCTGGTCGCCGGGTTGTTCGTGGTCTACTTCGCGCAGGGCGCGCTGCTGGGGCTGCTGGGCTAGCGGGGAGAGCGGTACGGCAGCGGGCCGCCACCGGCCCCTACGCCCGGTAGATCACGACCAGGTCGGGCAGCGGACGTCCCTGCTGCGGTGCGGCATTGGCGTAGTGGTGAAACTGGGCCAGCCAGGCCGCGTACGGTTCGGCGATGGCGCGGTTCTCGGGGGCCAGGTGGTTCAGGGCGTTACGCCAGGCCGAGGCCGCCTGCAAGGCCTGACTGTGCTTGGTGCACCCGGTGGCCAGACCGCGGTAGGTCTGCAGCGGCAGGCTCAGCTCGTTGTTGACCAGCTTGCCCAGGCCGAACTGAGGATGAACCCCTGCCCTGGCCAGGTCGAACTCCAGATCGTTGAACCGCTGCACGTCGAGCTCGATGCGGTGTGTGCTCCACGCCCGCGCGTCGAGGTAGGCCTGCAGCAGGCGCCAGGCGGCGGGCTGCCGTTCGGGACGCACGTAGCGTCCGGCCAGCAGATCGGCCACATCGGCCTCGACCGGGGTGTCCGGCTGCACGATCACCGCCTCGGGTGGTCGGCGGAACAGCGGGCCCAGCTTGCCCAGCATGCCCGGCTGCTTGGGGGTGGTGTGGGCCGGGAAAGCCTCGGCGGCGATGCTGCGAAACTGATGCTCGAGCGCCGGGGAAGCGCAGAACACGTCGCGCACCTCGTCGACACCGATCGCGTAGAGCCGCAACTCGCCCATGTGCACAACGTACCTGCCGACGCCTGCCCTGGGAGCCTGCTGAACAATCATGTCCCGGCTGCGGCGCACTCGGCGGGCGATCTGCTGCGGCCACATCTTGGGCCGGTAGGCCCACTACAGGCCCTGGATGTGGCCTTCCAGCTCATCCCGCCCAGCACGTCCTCGCTCGGAACAGCCTTGTTCAGCAGACCCCTAGACATACATTGGCTTGGTGAACCCACGATCGCGCCGGTTGATAGTTTCCGGGGTGCTGATCGCCCTGGTGCTGATCGCCCTGGTCGGGGCCTTCTACGCACGCTGAGCGGCGCGCGACCCCTGGGGCGGCACTGTACCGTCCGGCTACCCGGCCCGGCGCGGGCGCGTCAGACGAAGGGGCGCCACCCAGAGGGCTAGGCTTCGTCGGGTCGCCGGAAGGAGCGTGATGTCGGCATCGACGAAACTGGGCCGGGTCGCTGTCGTGGTCGGCGCCCTGCTCGTCTTCGCGCTGGGGTTCGCCCTACCCAGCAGCTCCACCGCCGCAGCGCCGACGCCGCAGGCCACCACCGCGTCACCGAGCCCGTCCGGTAGCGCCGAAGCCTCGCCCAACCCCTCGGCCAGCGAGTCGGAAACCGACGTGGACGCCTCTGACGAACCCGACGACGACGGCACCGATCCGACTCCGGCTCAAAACGGCACCTGGATCGCCATCGCAGGCGCGGCAGGGCTATCGCTCCTGGCCGGCCTGGTCGTCGTGCTGCGCAAGCGTTGAGTTCGTGCGGGCCATGTCGTTGACGCTGATCGGCACCGCCACGAACCGCGGCAGCACGTCGCGCAACACCTGAAGGTTCGGGTCGGGCACAGCCAGCGTCGGACGGTGCAAACGCTCGGCGAGGGCGGCCAGCGGGGCCAGCGCGGCAACGTCCAGCACCTCGCGCAGCGCCCGCGCATCGCCGCCGAGGACCAACCCGTCCAGCGCCCCAAGCTGCGGCAGCAGCACCTCCTGCGCCGCGTCCGCAGCCTTGGCGTAGGCGCGTTCGGCCTGGTGTTCGCGACGCCGTGCGTAACGCTGCTGGGACCAGCCACCGGCCTTGGTGCGCCCCTGTACGTAGTGTCGTCCGAGGCGATGGGCAACCAGGTCGTTGCCCTCGAACACGCCCACCGCGTGCGCGCTCTTGCGAACGAGCAGGGCTGCCAGCCGGCGCGGACGAGCCACCTGCTCGAACAGTTCGGCCAGCGGGTCTAGCCCGGGCAGCGGGCCCCAGATCAGTTCGAGGACGGCCTCGGCGCCGTTGGCGGCGGTCAGCGTCAGCTGCGTGGGCCGCACGTCGATCGAAGGCGGGCCGTGACGCAGGGCGAACCCGTCCACCCAGCGGGGTAGGCGCTGAGGCGGGATCAGCAGCCGGTGCGCCTGCTCCATGAGCGCAGCGTACCGACCGCGGCCGCAGCGTCCACGGCGGTCGCGTTCGTCACCACGGTGCGGCGGGCGCCCCGCGGTTTGGGCAGTCTGCCGCCCGGGGTGGTCCAATGGCCTAATCTGACTGCACAACTGGAGGAGGGCCCCGTGAGCGACCTCATCGATACGACGGAGATGTACCTCCGTACCATCTACGAGCTGGGCGAAGAGGGTGTGCCGCCGCTGCGTGCACGCATCGCCGAGCGGCTCAAGCAAAGTGGCCCGACAGTGTCACAGACCGTCGCCCGGATGGAGCGTGACGGCCTGCTCAGCGTTGATGCCGACCGGCAGTTGCGGTTGAGCCCGGCCGGCCTGAAGCTCGCCACCCGGGTGATGCGTCGGCACCGGCTCGCCGAGCGGCTGCTCATCGACGTGATCGGGCTCGACTGGGTGCACGCTCACGAAGAGGCCTGCCGCTGGGAGCATGTGATCTCGACCGACGTGGAGCGCCGGCTCGTCCACCTGCTGCATCATCCGGTCGAATCGCCCTACGGCAACCCGATTCCGGCCCTGGCCGAGCTGGGTGCTGCACCAGCACCCGAGGCGTTCCTGGACGGCGCCGTTCCCCTGTCGGAGGTGCTGGCTGAGCATCCGGTTGCGGCGGTGACGGTGCGTCGGCTCAGTGAGTACCTGCAGACCGATCGACAGCTGCTGGCCATGTTCGACGCGGCGGGAGTGACGCCCGGTGCGTCCCTGCAGGCCACCCGCGACGGACACGCGCTGCTGTTGCGCGCCGAGGGTCGTGATGAGGGCCGCTTCGAGGCGCAGGTGGCCGACCATCTGTTCGTGGCCAGCGACGCCCGTGCTGCTTGACGCCCAACCGCTGCTGCTGGGCCACTGGTATGACGCCCTGGCGGCGCTGCTTGATGCGGAGCTGCGCGCAGGACACGGAACGCCGGCGCGCGAACGGGCCTGGCGGCTCGCCGTGTGCGCCAAACGGGTGCTCGACCTGGACGCCGAGGACTACTGGACGATCAGCCGCGAGTTTCCGCAGCGGCACTGGGCCGAGGAACTCGGCCTGGCCTGCTTTCCGCTGGAGCCGCGATCGCCGCAGCGGGGTGCGCTGGCCTCGCTGATTCCGCTGTACCGGTTGATGCTCGAGGTGCTCGAACTGCGGGCGCTGCGGCACGAGCCGCTGCAGGTCGTGGTGACGGCGCACCTGATCGGCGAGTACCTGCCACAACTGGCGTGGGAGTCGACGCTCGGCCATGCCGGGGACCCGCTGTACATGGCGCAGCGGGTGGGAGAGCGCTGGGGCAGCGACGATCGGTCATGTCCGCACAACTCGGCGATGCGGGCCACGGCCAAACGCTCCCTGCACGCCGCGGACGGTGACGTGGCCGGCTTCACTGCCTACCTCGATCGCTTCCATTCCCGGCAGGGTGCTGCCCTGGCCGTGTGTGCGATGAATCACCAGACGATCGGCGTGGGCGCACGCCCCGACGTGGCCACCACGTGCCCGGCGCCGTGCAGCTGGGCGGTGCGTGGCACCCTGGCCGAGCGGCGCGATCTGGACGCCCGGGTGCGACTCGCGCTGCTGTACCGGGACTCACCCGTGGTGGGGCTGCGGCACCACGCCCCGGTGGGCCACTTCTTCGGCGTGCCGTCGACCGCCGAGATCTCGCAGGCGTGGCTGCGCACCTGGCAACGCGTCTCGGCACCCTGGGCCGACGGCAGCAACCCGCTGGCCATCGCCGGCGGGGGCGCACCGGAGCCGGACGAGGCGTTGCCCGGCATGTCGGCACTGATCAGCGCGGTCGCCGGACGTACCGTCGGACCCGGAACGCTGATCCGCGACATCGGCGCCGACATCGAAACAGCGCTGGCGGAATAGTCCCTCAGACGGCGGCGTTGAAGCCGGAGAACCTGAGAGGAAACTACCTATGGCGACCCAAGCTTTCGACCAGCAGTCCTTCACCGAAGCGATCCAGGCCAACGACACGGTCATCGTCGACTTCTGGGCTGAGTGGTGCGGCCCCTGCAAGCGTTTCGCGCCGGTGTTCGACCAGGCGTCCGAGCAGCACCCCGACGTGGTGTTCGGCAAGGTCGACACCGAAGACCAGCGTCAACTGGCCGGCGGGCTGGGCATTCAGTCGATCCCGACGCTCATGGCCTTCCGCGGTGGCTACCTGGTGTACCGCGAAGCGGGCGCCATGAGCGGTCCGCAGTTCGACGAACTGGTCAAGGCGGTCAAAGCTCTCGACATCGAGAAATTGAAGGAACAAGCAGCGTCCACCCAGAGTGGCGCTGGCGCCTGACCGTGGCGCGCCGTGTCACCCGCGCGGGTGACAAGCCAGACGCGGCGCCCCTATAATGGAGGTGGTCCCTGCCCCATCCCCCCGGGCAGGGACCACCTCTGTGTCCGGGCGGCCCCAGCAAGATTCGAACTTGCGACACAAGGTTTAGGAAACCTCTGCTCTATCCCCTGAGCTATGGGGCCCGAAATTGATCAGGCCGAGGACCAGCATAGGGCTGCGTGGCAGGGGATGCTTGCAGCGCTTGTGTCGCACGGATGCGCCGCCACAGCGGCGCCTGGGGCCGAACTGCCGTCGACGATGGTTGAAAAGTTGTCGATGCGCAAAAGGGTGATCAAACGGACGTGCTTTTCGCGGGTCTATCGTCTAAGCTCTTCTCAGAGAGCGACGCCAGCTCGTTGATGTCTCCTGGGGGTGGGTAGACGGCTTTGGCCCTTCGATAGGCGTCGCTCTCGTCATGTCCGCATACGTTCGCGGTCAGTTCACCTGTCGGGCTTCCCGTAGCGCGATTAGTCCTTTAGACTAATATCATGAGTGATCAAGGACTCGTTGCCTCCGTCGCCAAGATGCGCGCGGCCGGTGCCAACGAAGCGGCCATCGAAGTCTTCTCGCACTACTACGCCGAGGCGGCCGCCGGGGTGACCGGCATGATTCCCGAGGCGAGCATCGACCCACTGACCGATCCGCCGCAACTCTCTGACGTGGTGATCGACGAGCAGACCGCGCGTGACGCGATCGCCCGCACCGTGATCATCAAGCTGAACGGGGGCCTGGGTACGTCCATGGGCCTCGACCAGGCCAAGACGTTGCTGCCGGTTCGCGACGGGCTCACCTTCATCGATCTGATCGTGCAGCAGATCACGGCCGCGCGCGCGACCTACGACGCCCCGCTGCCGCTGCTGTTCATGAACTCGTTCCGCACCAGGCAGGACACCCTCGCGCACCTTGCGAAATATCCCGACCTGCCGGTCGCTGGGTTGCCGGTGGACTTTCTGCAGAATGCCGAACCCAAGATCACGGCCGACACCTTCGAGCCGGTCGACTGGCCCGCCGATCCCACCCTGGAGTGGTGCCCGCCCGGACACGGTGACGTCTACACCGCCCTGGTCGGATCGGGACTGCTCGACGCCCTGCTGGCCGCGGGAATGAAGTACGCGAGCATCTCCAACGGTGACAACCTGGGCGCTGCTCCCGATGCCGAGCTGGCCGGTTGGTTCGCCTCGTCCGGTGCCCCCTATGCCGCGGAGATCTGCCCCCGTACGGTGAACGATCGCAAGGGCGGCCATCTGGCGCTGCGAAAGTCGGACGGCCAACTGATCCTTCGAGACACCGCGCAGACACCGGCCGAAGACATGGACCACTTCACCGACGAGTTCCGGCACCCCTACTTTCACACCAACAACCTGTGGATCGACCTGGAGCAGCTGAAGACGGCGTTGCAGCAGCGCGGGGCGGTGCTCGGCCTGCCGTTGATCTACAACGTGAAGAACGTCGATCCGTCCGATGCGTCCTCGCCCAAGGTGATCCAGCTCGAGACGGCCATGGGCGCGGCGATCGAGGTGTTCAGGGGCGCCACGGCCATCGCGGTGCCGCGATCCCGGTTCCAGCCGGTCAAGACGACGAACGAGCTGCTGCTGTTGCGCTCGGACGTGTTCGATCTCGGCCCCGACAGCCGGCTCACGCAGACCGTCGCGGACGTTCCGCAGGTCGATCTCGACGGACGCTTCTACAAGCTGATCGACGACTTCGAGGCGCGGGTGAGTCAGCCGCCGTCGCTGCGGCAGGCGACCTCGTTCGTCGTGCACGGGGACTGGACGTTCGATCGTCCCGTCATCGCCGTGGGCGATACGGTCTTCGAGGATCTCGGCCATCCCAGCGTGGCCGGTGTGGAAGACCGGGCGTGAGCGACGCCGAGCTGGCCGAGGCGCTGGTCTGGGCGCTGACCGGCCAGCGTAGGGAGGGCGGCGGCGGTGACGTGCACGCCCTGCTCGTAGAGGCCGGCTGGGACCGGGCCGCTATTGCGGGCCACGCTCGAGCCGTCACTGCCGGCGGAGGTGTGTGGCCGCATCCGGTGCCGGACGACCTGCGGCTGCGGATCGGCAGCGCACGATTGCTGGCAGCGGTGCAGCAGGCACAAGTACGGCTGGAGTTGTTCGGCGATGAGTCGGCACCGGCGCAACCGCGAGCGCTGAATGCTGATGAGCGCCGCCTGATGCAGGACGTGCCGCCACATCACGGCAGTTGAAGCCGCTGATCGAGCCGCTGGTCGAGCGTGTCGAGACCGAGGGCGGGCTTGGCGGGCGTGCGTGTGGCGGGCGCGCCGGGACCACAAGGTCGGCGCACCTGCCTGAGCGAATCAGCCCTGCTGCTGCTTGAGCAGGTCGCGGATCTCGATGAGCAACTCTTCGGTGGTCGGCGCGCCGGCTTCGGTTTCGGTGTCCGCCTTGGTGCCCAACGCCTTGACCCTCTCGTACGGCAGGACGATGCCGAAGTACACCACGAAGGCCATGATGGCGAACGCGACCAGCGCGGTCAGGAACGGGCCGACCGACACCAGGCCGAGCGGGTGCCATTCGTCGAAGTTCGGAGCGCCGCCGAGCTTGGCCAGAATCTCGACGACCACCTTGGTGAAGGCGGTGGTGACCGAGGCGAAGGCGCCGCCGATCACGAAAGCAACGGCGATGTCGATCAGGTTGCCGCGCAGCAGAAAGTCCTTGAATCCCTTGATCATGTCTTGATCTCCTCCTGACACAGCCGCCCTCAGGATCGGGGCGGTGGTGGGCTGTGCCGAGCAGCAAGTCTAGCCACGCCGGTGGTGTGTCCGAGAGCGGTGTCCTCGTCGTGGACAGTGCCTCGCGTGGCCGTCCGACGTGCGTGCGTTGCCAGCCACCCCGCGGTGCCGGCCACCAATGTGTGCATGGTCCCTCCCACCCGACGGGCCCGCCGCCTACCCGACGGGCCTGCGCCGCCGCCCACCCGATGTGCGCGGCTGCTGCGCTGGTGCCCACCGCTATCGGAACCCGAAGCCAAGGGGCCCCTGAGCGGCCGCGACCGTGACCAGAGCGTCCGGGCGCAGTTCGACCAGGACTGTGGGACCGCTCGAGCGCGTCGATGACAGGGCCGAGCCGTTCGCGTCGGCGTCCAGCACAGCGACCACCCGGGCGCCGGACGCGACGGTGGCCGTGTGGTCGCCGTCGGACCCGATCAGGTCGATCCGGTCACCCACCTCGATCAGCCCCGCGGCGGTATCGGTGAGGACGACCGGCAGTACGGCCATGCCCGGGGATGCCAACGAGTCGCGGCTGATCACGCTGGCCGGAATCAGGACGGCGCCGCTCGGCAACGGCAGGGTGGCGGGCTTACCCACCGCCTGGTCGATGCCGGTCAGGAAGTCGTCGGGGAGTGCGTCTTCAGGCACGTCACGCACCACCACATCAGCCGGCTGGATGATCGCACCGCCCGTGATCGCGCGGGCCGCAACGAGCGCCGGCTCGGTGGTGGGTGGTGCGGGACGCAGGGCGGTGAGCCCGGCCCATGCGGCCAGACCGGCGAGCAGTGCTGCCAGCAATCGGCGCCGCGTGCGCAGGATTCGGCGCAGTCGGCCGAGCGATGCCTTCATGTACTCAGTAAGCGCCCGGTTCACCCTGAGTGTTCAAAGTCGCCGGGACTTCGCGAAAACCGGCGCCGGCGTTCGCCTCGGCAGCGGCTTCACCGAAGCGTGTTCAGGCCGCAGGTGAACCCGCCGTGGAACTGGCAGCAGCCTTGCCGCTACCGCCAGCAGACTTCTCACCGCCGGACCTGTCACCGCTCGCGGACTTCTCGCCTGCCCCCTTGGTGGCGGCCGGACCGGCCTCGCTGCCGCCGTTCTTCGCGTCCGACCCGGCAATCGCCTTGGCCGAACCCTTGGAACGGTTGTCGGTGGCGTAGAAGCCGGACCCCTTGAACACCACGCCGACGGCGCTGTACACCTTGCGCAACGTGCCGTCGCACTCAGGGCAGTCGGTCAGCGCGTCTTCGGTGAACTTCTGCACGGCTTCGTGCTCGTTCGCACAGTCCAGGCAACGGTACTGATAGGTGGGCATCGGCTACTTCCAGGGTGCAACGGCGGCTGTCGACCGCCGCATTCTAGCGGTCCCACCCTCAACGCCCCGCATCGGGTGGCTATTCCGGGGCGCGCACCGTCCGCAGGGTGCGCACGGGCGTGACGATCAGGTCGATGCGCCGGTCGAACGATTCGACCGGCAGGCGGTCGAGCACCTCATCGTCACGCAGCAACACCCCGCGCACCGCCTGCGATGCGGCATGGGCCAGAGCCCGGTCGTACCAACCGCCGCCGGTGCCCAGCCGGTCGCCGGCCGGGGTGGCGGCCAGTGCTGCGCACCAGATCAGCGACGCTTCGGCCAGCGCGTCCGCGCCGAGTGGCGGGGTGGTGGGTTCGGCGATGCCCGCGTAGCCGGCGCGGAGCGCGTCCCGTCCGGCGAAGGGGGCCCAGTCGGGGTGGCGGCGCACGGTGCCGTCCTCGCGCCGTCCGAGCACGGGCAACAGCAGGGTGCGCCCGGCCCCCGCCAGCGCATCGATCAGCGACCAGGTGTCGGGTTCGTTGCGCACCGACCCGTACAGCGCGATCACCTCGTGGGGGAGCGAGAGGGTCAGCGCCTGCTGCGTGCGGGCTCGACGCGCCCCTGCCGGCTCGGGACTACGCCTGGCCCCCCTGATGGCCGCCCTCAGTTCGGCCTTCCCGGCCCGCACCCCGGCATCGTCGGACGCCCGCGCCGGAGGGTTCGGACGGCGGGTCTCGGGCATTGTCCTATGGTAAGAGCCATGGCGCTATTCGGACGGAAGAAGCGGTCGCGGCCCGACAGCGAACAGCTCGACGATGTGATCGTCGACGACACCCACGAGCAGGAGCCGGAACCGATCGGCGTCGATGAGTATCGCGACGCCCTGCTCGACTCGATCGAGCCGCAGCAACCCATCGGTCTGGGTGTGCTGGAGGCGTTCGGACGGCGGTTGTGCGAAAACATCGTGGCCGACATCGACCTGCCGACGTTCACCAGCGCCCTGGTGGAGGGTTACGCCGTGCACTCCGCCGATGTCGCCTCGGCCACCCTCGACGAACCGGTGCGCCTGCCGGTTCTCGATACCCTCGACTCGCCCGTGTACCGCGGCGCCCCACTGCTCGACAGCACGACGGTCCGCGTCGCCGTCGGCGCACCGCTGCCCGAGGGCGCGGACGCCGTCGTGCCGCTGGAGCTGACCGACGGCGGTGAGACCGAGGTCGAGGTGCGCGCCGCCGTCGCCAAGGGGCAGAACCTGCGGCCGGCCGGCTCGGACGTCGCCGACGGCACCCTGTTGCTCGCGCAGGGACGTCTGTTGGACGCCGGCGCGATCGGGTTGCTGGCCGAGGTGGGTCACGACAAGGTGCTGGTGCGCCAGCCGCCCCGCGTGGTGGTGCTCACCGTCGGCTCGGACCTGGTGCCGCCGGGCCTGCCGCTCGCCTCGCGGGCGCACCGCTACGACGCGACCACGTCCATGATCTCCGCTGCGGCAAGGGCGGACGGTGCCCGCGTGTTCCCGGCCGGCACCTACGCCGATGATCCGCGGGTGATCGCCGAGGCGCTGGCCGACCAGCTGATCAGGGCCGATCTGGTGGTCATCGTCGGGGGCTTGGACGGGGCCGTCCCCGAGGTGCTCGCCGACTTGGGCGAGGTCACCGTCCAGCGGGTGCGGATCAACCCGGGTGGCAGGCAAGCCTTCGGCCGTATCGGCGACGACCGCACGCCGGTGATAGTGGTGCCGGGCGGGGCGTCGTCCGCCTTCGTGGGCTATCAGGCATTCGTGCGGCCGGCGCTGCGCAAGCTGCAGGGCGAGCCGGACGAGCGTCCGGCCAGCCGCAAATTGCCGGCCCGGGTGGCGTTGCACGGCCACGAAGGGGCCACCGAGTTGATCCCGGCGATCGTGTCGGCACGGGGTGTCGAGCCGGCCGGGGTGCCGGGTTCCGAACTCGCCTACGACGTGGCCCGCGCCGACGCGCTGATCGTGTTGCCACCTGGAACGTATCTGGTCCCGGCCAATGCCGATGTCGAGGTGTGGGTGTTGACGCCGCCGGCGGCATGAGCCGCAGATGAGCACAGTGGCACGCTGGCCCGTCGAGTTGCGTCACGGGCCGGTGCTGCTGCGCCCGTGGCGACTGCAGGACCGGCGGGCCTGGAACGAGATCCGGCAGCGCAACGCGGCCTGGACCGGCCCGTGGGATTCGACTCGGCCACCGGAATCGATCGAGGCACCGCTGACCTTTGCCGGCATGGTGCGGCAGTTCAATCGCCGGGCCCGGATGGGCACCATGCTGCCGTTCGCCGTGGACTACCGGCCGGGGGAGCGGCAACGTGCAGTGCTGGCGGGCCAACTGACGATTTCAGGCATCACCTACGGCTCGGCCAGTTGGGCGCAGGCTGGGTATTGGGTAGATGAGCGCTGGGCGGGCCACGGCATCATTCCGACCGCCCTGGCGCTGGCCGCGGACCACTGCTTCTTCACCCTGCGGCTGCATCGGCTGGAAGTCGCGATCCGGCCCGAGAACGTGCGCAGTCTGCGCGTGGTCGAGAAGCTCGGCTTTCGCTACGAGGGCTCCCGGCACCGCTACATGCACGTGAACGGCGACTGGCGCGACCACGAGATGTTCGCCCTGCACGCCGACGAGGTAGGTCCCGGGCTGCTGCACCGGCTGGAGCATGGGCCCGGACCCTCGGACGCGTCCGCGCAGTAGGCGAAGACCGGTGGATCCGGTATTCGGCCTGATCAGCCGACACTCCGCGGGGCCTGCGACGGCTGGGTGACGGGGGCCCGTAGCGTAGCCGCGTGGGCTTGACGGGTGTGATCTTCGGCGTGATCGCCGCAGCGTGGCTGCTGTATCTGGTGCCCTACTTCCTCAAACGCCACGGTGACCCGGTCACCGACGAAATCGATCCCGCCGCCCCGTTTTCGGCAACGGTGACCATCGTCCGCAAGGGCGCGTCGCTCGATGTGGCCGAGGCCGGAACAGCGACGGTGTCCACGCCGTTGACCCGGCGCGCCGCGCTGTACGAACTGGGCCAGGTCGACCGGCTGGCCGCAGGTCGGCGCCGGCGGGTGTTGCTCGTCCTGACGCTGGTGGTGCTCGCGGTGAGCGTGCCGACCGCACTGGGCTATCTGCTGTGGTGGGCGCCGATCATTCCGGCCGGGCTGCTCGTGCTTTTCCTGGTGGTGGCGCGGTTCAGCGTGCGGGTCATGCGTCGCGATCTGGACGAACGCGCCCGACACCTGCGTGAGGCCAGCGACGAGCACACGGTGGCGATCGCGGTGCTCACCGCGAACGACGACACGGCCGAGGAGTCGGTCGAACTGACGGCACCCGTGACGACCGCCGGCTCGCTGTGGGATCCGATCCCGATCGTCGCCCCCACGTATGTGTCGAAGCCGCTGGCGCCGCGCACCGTACGAACCATCGACCTGTCTGCACCACTGGCAACCTCCAGCGCCGTGCCGGTGACCGCCGATCCGCTGCCGGTGCAGCGTCCGGACGAATCCGAGAGCGACGAGCGACGCGCAGCGGGAGAGTGAGGCCTCCGCGACCCGCCTGAGGGACTAGCGTGAGAAACAGGCAAGGTCGCAAGGAGGCAGCCATGACCGGAGTGGATCCGCATATCGAGAACGTCGACTCCTGGGTGAGCCTCGGCGTCCGCAGGACCGTACCGATGGCCGAACTGTCCACGGTCTTCGGCCCCACCTTCGAGGCGGTGGCCGCCGCTGCCGGCCAAGCCGGTGCGGCCGTGGTCGGACCTGCCTACTCCGAGTACTTCAGCGTGCCGACCGACACCGTGGACGTCGAGATCGGTTTCGGGGTCGACCACCTGGTCGAGGTCCCGGGAATGAACGCGAAGCAGCGTCCGGCCACCCGGGCGGTGATCGGCACCCATGTCGGCCCATACGACAAGCTTTCGGAAAGCTACACCGAGTTGATGGGGTGGCTGGAGCAGCAGGACGTCGAACTCACCGACTCCATGTTCGAGTTCTACGACAGCGAGCCCGACGTCGACCCCAACGCCGCCGTGACCCGGCTGGTGTTCCCGCTGGCCTGAGTGCCGAACTCGCTGATCGGGTCGGTTCCGGTGGTTCCGCGCTGTGGTGTGCTTGAGCGGTGACCCTGCGGGGGTTTCGTGCGCGCGCCGCCCGGATGCTAGGCTTATTGGGCTGTTGAGGCACCTGGGGCTATGGCGCAGTTGGTAGCGCGTCTCGTTCGCAATGAGAAGGTCAGGGGTTCGAATCCCCTTAGCTCCACCACCCGGCTAGCGCTCTGACAAGGGCATTCACGCCGATTCATCGCTCTTCGACCCCCTCACATCGGCCGTCGCCTCCGTGTGCGTACCCCCGGTGTGCCCCGCAGCATTCAAACGCCCCAATCCGGCCAGATCAGCACTCGTACCCAGGTGATGCAGATACAGGTTCGTCGTAGCGATCGACGCGTGCCCCATCCAAGCCTGAACCGTCACCGGATCGACACCCTTCGCCAGCCACAGACACGCAGCCGTATGGCGCAGATCGTGGATCCGCCGCCCATCGGCCGTGGAGGCCCAGTGGGTCGTCCGCTTCAACGCGCTGGCGTGCAGCTGATGGCCAGATTCGGAAACGAACAGCCGGTCGCCACCAGCCTTGCCGGCCGCCATTGCACGAACCAGCGGCAGCACTCGATCGGCCACCGGCACCCGACGAGCTCGCCCAGACTTCGGCGCCTTGACGTCGACCCCTTCCGGCTCGGCGACCTGGACGACCAGCATCGGCATCGGCAGCTCGACGAAGTCACGAACGCGAATAGCGCGTAGCTCGGACCAGCGCAGCCCCGTCCAGGCGTCGACCAGCAGAACATCTGAGAGGTGCTGACTGTGGGCTGCCACCCGCTCGATGAAGGCGTCCAACTCCGCCTCGCTGAACGGGTACATCTCTACCCGCGGGCGGCTATCGCGGGGAACCCGGGTCCCGGTCACCGGATTCCCCAGGATCAAGCGCTCACGAACGGCCCAAGCGAAGAAGGTCGACAGGGACGCCCGATAGCGCTTCACCGAAGACTCCGCGAGACCATCCCGTTTTAACGCAACAAGCGCCCGCACGATCTCACGATCGGTCACCCGGTTGACCGCCATTCGCAGCAGCGACGTCGGCGTGAGCCGAACCACGGCCTTGTCTGCAATCAATGTCTTGGCCGACACCGACGCTCGCCGCTCATCTAGCCACTGCGGCAACAGTCTCTCCACCGTTGCCCGGCCCACCCGAGGATCAACCCCGCCGGCCAAAGCGGCACGCTCCCTCGCCAGCCAGGCCGATGCCTCACGCCGAGTGTCGAACGTCCGGCCCGCGACATAGCTGCGGCCCGACTTCAGCACGGCACGCCACCGTCCGGACGGCTCCTTGCGGACGGTCACGACGCAACCTTGCGGAGCCACGCGATTACGTGATCCCGCTGATAGCGCGGGATCGAGCCGGACAACCACGTCACCCGCGGCCCGACCCCGTCCGTTCTCCAGCGACTCAACGTCGAACGGTTCACCTTGAGCCACGCCGCGACCTCGGCCGACGTCAACAGTGTCGGCAAGGACGCCTCATCAATAGTCATTGCGGATCCTCCTAGGCCTGAGTGCTTCGCCCTCCCCGACGTTGGGAAGGGGTGGGTGGGTCAGGTCTGCCCCGTCAAGGGCACTTCGTGTCACTGCGTGATTCGCTCCGCTCACCCTGGACCGGTCAGCCCTGACCCACAGGGGGCAGTTAGTCGGGGAGGGCGAAGCAGTCTGCGGTCATGGGGGCACTGCTGAACGGCTTTGCTGAATGTCTCGGGCTGTTTCGTATTCGGTGCGCCAACGTCGCCGCTCCGCAACAGCGAGCATCACGACTTCGGCGTAGGTGGAGTGGTCGCCCTCGATCGGTTCCCAGATGAATCGTGCATGCCCATCGGCGGCCGGCACGCCCGCGGCCAGTCGTTCGGTTTCGGGGGCGATGATGCCGGCCGACTCAAGGGCGGCTCTGACCACCTCTGCCCGGTCGGCGCGATGCCTGGCGAGCGTCTTGGAGGACCATTTGCGCGACACCAGCACGCGGCGGCCGCCCAGGCCGAGGTGTTCACGCCGGTGTGCCTTGCCGGCGCAGAAGCCGGGTGCCAAGCCGGGGCCGGCGTGGTGAGGCTGGATGCCGTAGCGCAGCCAGTTGGCGCAGCGTTCGGAGCAGGGTAGGTACCGCAGTTCGCGGTGCAGCCGGTCGACGTGCGACTGGTGTCGGTGGTCCTGGTCGTCGTCGTGAGTGGCTGCGACGTCCTTAGTGATGTATTTGGTCAGGTAGCGGATGGCCCTCTCTGCGTCAGGCTGGCCGCGCACGATGCCTTGAATGTCGATCTGGGCACCGAACCGCATCACGTGCGCCGGCCGCGCATCGGGAGTGTTGTCGATGGCGTCCAGCGCTTCGTCCCAGGAAGGCAGCACTTCACCGGTCATCGGGTCGGCGTAGTCGGTGCCGGTCCACCGCGGCAGCTTGTCGGTGTACACCGCCTGGTCGAAGGCTGGCCACCACACCTGCAGATAGGTGGCGGCCGCCACTTGGCGCAGCACCTTGCGCGGAATAGCGCCCCGGATCGCAGCGTGCAGATGCGGAGCGAGCCGGCGCTGCGGTTCCACCGCGGAGAAGTACTGCACATCGAACCCGGCTGCGCGGCGCAGCGTCTTCCAGAACTGATCGAGCAGCCGCGGGAACAGAATGGCGTCCAACGCGGCCCGGCGGTAGTTGTAGCTGGCAGGGCTCGTCGGTGCTCCGTCTTGGATCGCGCCATACGAGGGCAAGGTCAGGGTGACGAACATGGAAGGCCGATGCTCCCTGCCGTCCTTACCGCTGAACACGACCCCGACCGTCCGGTTGCTCATCGGGACGTGCGGCAGGTCAGGCATGTCCTGGCGGCGCCTGGTCGACCGGATACGCCGGCCCTCGTTGATACCAGCGGTATCAGGAGTCTCAGGCTCGTCGCTGGTAACGCTGGCATGCCCGGGGTCGACTGCCGCTTCGGGTTCGTCGGCGCGATGCCAGCCCTCGGCGCACTGCTGCATCCGCAGTCGGCGGGCCTTGCCAGCGCAGGCTGGGCATACCGCTTCTCGGGTCGAGCCGCACGCCAGCGCCACCCGGGACACCTTGCCAGTGTCGCGATCCGTGACGCGTCGCAGCAACGGCCGCGCGCACACACCTTCGGCTTCTGCCAACTCCTTCGCCATGACCGCGGTAATCCGACTGACTGTGGTGAGCATCACGCCACCCCTCGGAGTTGCTGGGCACGTGCCTGCCGGAACCGCAGCAATCCATCCACTTCCTCGAACGTCATGCTGCTTCCTCCTGCCCACGGACTCGGCCACGGCTCTGGCGCTGCGGCTTCTCGGCCGGCGTCGGGACGACGATTGGCACCTGTCGCGGTGCGGAATGCGAGCTCGCGATCAGCCGGATCAAGGCGTCGGTTACGTATGCGGCGCGGAACCGCACGACCTCGCCGTCCTCAGCGACGGCAAACCCGACACCAGGGGTCGAGCGGTCGATGTGGTGGGCTTCGGCACCGCGGCGGCGGGCACCTTCACCGAGCACCATGTCCACTTCGGCCGCTTCATCCAGCCGCAACGTGATCTTCTGGGGGAACATGTGTCGCATGCCGATGGTCTCCTTGCGCGGATCCTGCACGAAGGCGAAGACGTAGAGGCCGACGGCGCGGCCGACTGCGAGAATCCTGCGAAGCGCTCCGTCGATCCGCCGTAGCAGCTCGCGATCTGTCTCGTAGGCGACGAGCACCGCCAGCTCGTCGATCAGCACGATCACCAATGGATCGGCTGTTGTGGGTTGGTGCTGCCGCACGACACCGGCCAGCCTGCTGGCGCGTGCTTCGCAGGCGGCCGCGGCATCCTCGAGCATGACCGCTGCTTGTGCTGAGGTGCGGGCCAGACGGGTGAATAGTGCCGCACCCATAGAGAGCTCCATTGAGCCCTTCAGGTCGGCGCCGTGCAACTCCACCAGGCCGGAGTGAATGTTGGGCGCCTGGCCGAGGATGACGTTCCACATCACCGACGCCTTGCCTGCGCCGGTCACGCCAACCGTGAGGGTCGACACCCGCAGATCTAGCCGGAACGGATCACCTGATTCGGCCTTGCCGACGAGCACAGACTCGATCGGACAGCTGGAAGAAAGAGGGTTCGGCCCGACAAAGTCGACCAGGCCGGCCAAGCTGTCGCGATAGGACCACTGCAGCCGGCACCCCGTCCGCCGCTCATTGGGCAACACCCGTAACGCGCGGGCATCGACCGCAGTCCTGAGCCGGTCGGTCACCGCCTCCAGATCGGCCACCGTTTGGCCGGCCACAAGGCCAACCGTTGCGGTGAGATTCCCTTGTCGATCCCAGCGGGGCCGGCCCAGACCGGGGATGATCCGACGAACCTCCCCGGTGGTGCGGTCGGTGCGGACCAGGCCTGACGCCTCCATCAAGGCGGGCCACACCCGGCGCAGTCGTCGCCGAATCCGGCCCCGCCGCAAGGGATCAGCCACCAATCGGCCGAACGACATTGGCCCCAGCCGGCACCAGAGTGCCAAGCCGAACAGGACGGCCAGGACGCTCCACAGCGGTGCCAACTCCAAGCCGGACGGCCAATAGACAAGCCCGACGCCGACCAGGCCCAGCACCGCGGCAGGGTGCCGGCGTAGCAGCCGACCGAAGCCGCCCACCCACCAGGCGGCTTCCCGCCGAACCGCCAGGGAGGCCCTGGTCACGATCAAGCCGCTTTGCCGTCGCGGCGGTCAACGTCGGCCAGGCCAGTTGCCCGCAGCGAGTAGGCGATCCGGGCGCGCCCGTTACCGACCTCCTTCAGATACGGCGTCACCAACAGACCTTCCAGCCGTGCGGGACGCACCGGCACACCGTCCACCTGCGCCGGAGGGACCGGCTGCACCGCCGCCGAAATCTTCACCTTGAACGTCCGCTCCCGTGCGTCGGCGTCGAAATCCATGACGTCCACCACCCACACCGGCAGCCCGGAGTCCTTGTCCCGCGCTTGCACCCGGTTCTCCCGTGACGACGCATCGAAATCCACCAACGGAGCTACGGCACCCACAATCCCCACCCCGTGAGGGAAAACATCCTCGAACCTCACCGGGAACGGTCCCTGAACGCCCATGATCTGCACCTTTCGTTAGGCCCTGGCTCGGAAACTTCCGATGCAACCAGCGAACGGCCCGACGAACGCGTTCGGAAGGTGGCACCTCGTAGCCCGGCACTGCTACGGGCTGCTACGAGGCACTTCCTGTCGAATGTCAGTCCGGTAGGGCATCATTCTTTGCAACGGATGGGGCGGCATGCATCTGGAGGTCACCGATGACGCACAACCCGATTCGAGCGGCGCGAGCCGCCCGTGGCTGGTCGCAAGCTCGACTGATCTCTGAGCTCGTCCGTGCTGCAAACGCTCACGGCGTGGCATTGATGAACACTGCGTCACTTCGTGTCGCCCTCTCGCGATGGGAGAACGGTCACGTCCAACCGGCTGGTGACCACCGACAGCTATTGCAAACGGTGCTCGGCATCGAACTCACCGGCCCCGATGGGGATGACGAGGCCGAGTTTTCAGTACAGCCTCTGACGATGCCGCAGTTGGAAAGTCAAGCCGAGATCCTCGACGCGATCCGTCGCTCTGATCGCTTGGGCTGCGCATTAATGACGAATCCTCAGCTGAACACCTATTCCATGGGATTGCGTGCGAGTCTGCGGGCGGGGGGACCGTTGGACGTCCGGCTTCGGCTCGCCTCACTACTCGCGGACGCCGATTCCCTCATCGCATGGCAGCTACTCGATCTTGGCCACCCTGGCGTGGCATTTGCTCGCTATGAAGATGCCGAGCGCTACGCGACCATGGCCGAGGACGCCCAACTGACCGCTCACGCCCGCTCTGGTCAGGCTGTGACGCTGATTGACCTCGGACGCTTCGCGGAGGCCTATTCTCTGATGCGAGTAACTCGACGGCAGGCGGATGGGAAGGTCACTCCGTTGTTCTCGGCCTGGCTGAGCGCCGCCACCGCTGAGACAGCCGCAGCCGCTGGCTACGGTGCTGCATGCCGTGACTCGCTGCGTCGAGCTTTCGACGAGCTTCCCGCGGATGATCGACCCGAGCCGTCGCTCCCTTTCATCACGCTCACTCGAACGCACCTGCAGCGATGGGCCGGACACGCGCTCAGCCTGTTGGGAGAGCGAGATGCACTCGACATTCTCGGACAGGCGGCGGACACCATGCCATCGGACTTCATTAGGGCTAGGGGCAGCCTTCACACGGACCTAGCCAGGTGCCACGCGTTGCTTGGACACAGCACCGACGCCGCCCGGGAGCAAATCGTCGCGCTCGAGCTTGTCAGGACGAGCGGATCGCGGCGGCAGCGCCGTCGCCTAGCCGAGCTGAGGGCCGCCTAACTCCGCGCGAGCAAGTACAGCAAGGTCACGAGTGAACCGGCACCGAGTATTTGTCCGCTGGACGCCATCGCGAGGACCTCGCTCAACGGGGTCCAACGCCGAATCCCTGTCTCCTCAGAATCCGTTGTGGTGCTGACCTGAATAGCGTCGCGACTCATGAATACTTCGTGGGGGCTATCGACCATGCCTATAGCCGGCTGAAACGACAACAGGAACTCGGTCGACTGTGGTTCCCACCCCGTCTCCTCCCGAGCTTCACGAACCGCAGCTGCTGACGCGTCTTCGTCCGGATCGACAATTCCACCAGGAAGCTCCCAGCCCCACTCATCAGTGACGAACCGGTGTTTCCACAGCAGCAGTACCTCATCGGCGTCGTTGACCAGGGCGACCAGGGCCACACGTTGCAACCGGACCACGTGATGCTCGAAACGCTCTCCGCCAGGAGGCTGCACATCAACCTTCATCAGCCGAACCCAAGGACTCTCGTACAGCGCACGCTCTCCATACGTGACCCAACGTCCAGACTCGGCCTCGTCCTGCGCGCCACCGTCATGCTCGCTCACATGCGTCAGGCTAGCGGCCGCCGGTGACCTGTTTCGCTGGTGAATCTGGCTCTTCAAGATCAAGGCGCGGCTTCGCCGCGGCGCTGCGGTCCGTGTCCTCGCTCGCTAGCGCTCGCTGCGGGCCGGTCCTCGCTTCCTTAAGCGCGACGAGGAAGGAGCGGCTCACAGTCCTGGATTCCTTGAGGAAGGCCAACCCGCATCATGAAGCGACCGAATGCCTGCGCCAACGCTTCGCGATATGGACTCAGCAACTCGAGTCGATCACACGCCCGAGCATCTTCCTTGGGGATACTAAAGAGACGTCGAAAATTGACTAGAGTCCAGTCGTCGTGAGCGCCAGGAAGTGGCGGGAGGAGGAAATCAGCAATCGATTGCCCACGAACAAGATTGGTGCGGTATGCCTCCTGATTCAACTGCTGGTGCTGTGCGGCCAGGCGTGAGTAGGGAAGGGCGACCGCGACAAGCAGATGCGTTTGCACCTTCTTCTCAATGTCGCACGACTGGGTTAGGACAACAAGATCAAGAGGAGCCAGGATCAATTCCCAGTCAGCCCCTTGCTTCGTAGGGATCGGAACCGAATAGTTTCTGATCAAGTCCCCTTGACTCAAATTTGAGGGCGATCTATTGAGCCAAATGGGAGCACTCAGACGCTCGACCATGAATCCTCGCTTGGTCGATACAGATCCAAGATTTCCTGATCCGTGGCCACGCGCACGTTGGGCCGAATTGATGGCCCGGTGAGAAGAAGGTCTACGTTTATGTCCGCGACATCGTGCGCCCAAACTTCGTCGGCCACATCAACCGGAGTGGGCTGACGCGCCGGCTCGTGTCGAAGCCTTTCCAGAATACGGTCAGCATCCCCGGCCGAACCGGCCTGACTGCTGGCTGTTGTGCGACCGGTCACAGAGACGTAATGCACGGGAGCGTAGCCAGCCTGAACGACCCCCGCAAGGCCGCCAATTCCCACGACCAAGCCTGAAAGCAGTGCTAACGAGCTCGGCGCTGTCGAGAGTTCCGTCTTAGCCATCTACGAAAAGCCTTCGTGCGGAGTCTGTGATCTTGTCTTCGAACTCGCGATTTTCCTCGTTTTTCAACTCATCCGCCTGCGCAAGTGCCTGTTTCAGGCTAGCCCGTTGTAGCTGCTGCCCAAAGTCGAGGTCGAGCAAGAAGTGATTTCCTGGCCGCTCGTCAGGCTCAAGTGACGCGAAGACGACTCGACATGTCCGACCTTCATCGAGGACTGTCTCGACCTGTGACATGAATGAACGAAAAGGCTTGTTGCCGCCGCCAGCGGTGACTACGGGTGTGGTGAAGTACTCGTCTGTGTCCACCGGACCTTCAGGCAGAATCACTCGATTAATATATCGGATTGACACCCCGGAGAAACGCGGAGAATCACCGTAAATACGAGATGTGCGCGCAGCGAGATCAACGACGCGCTCGCGCAGCTCATTCCAACTCGTGTACGGAGCACGCACACCAGCAGCGATAATACGATCGCTCAAGATCGCAAAGCGCCGAAACTGATTGTCCTTGAATAGAAAGCGGGTTGCACCCTGTTGGATTTTCACACCCGTACCGCTCGTGCCCTCCGCGCCCACAGTGGCACTAAGCTCTTGCTGTTGTTCTGGGCTCGTTGGATACGTCGACTCGATGGCCGCGAAGGCCAGCCCTGGGGTAGCTACGGTCCATGGGACGGGTTCGGCTAGTCGTAGCTGCACTATCGCCTCTTCGATGGGCGGCCGCTCATACGCAGGAACCGCTTTGTAGCCAGTCATCAGCGCCTTTCGCTCTCAGGCAAGGCTACCTGTTCACCCGCGATCCGCCGGCTCGGAGCGCCGTTATCGCCGCCAACGAGTCTGCTTGGACTACCGTGGGGGCAGGTACTCACCCCCCCAACCTTGGACCATTGCCATGCGACAGCGGGATCATCCCGTCGATGGCGAAGCTGCGCTAGCGCTCATCGCCCGCTTCCGCGGCACGCTGGCGCCTAATCAAAGTCAGGACATACGGGGCAATGCTCAAAGGAAAGTCTAGGAATCCAAGCGCGTCTTGAAGTTGCGGGGAAGTGCAGTACACGGCCCAGAAGGCCAAAACCACCATGGTTGCGCCTGCTACATCGCCAAACCATTCCTTGTTGTCTGAAGCGCGGAGTTCGACACCCGCGGTTGCGGCCACAAGAACGGCGCTTCCCACGAAATCAGCCGGAGCTACGGATGAATGGAGTGGTTGGTCATCCGCTGCCCACGTGGCCTCAAGAGCTTCAAAAGCGAGTACGACGTTGAGGTTGGCAGTGCTCTTGGCGATGGAGGCCAGGGCGGTCTCGCTGATGGCCGGCCAGTTGAGGTTGGCAGTGCTCTTGGCGATGGAGGCCAGGGCGGTCTCGCTGATGGCCGGCCAGTTGAGGTTGGCAGTGCTCTTGGCGATGGAGGCCAGGGCGGTCTCGCTGATGGCCGGCCAGTTGAGGTTGGCAGTGCTCTTGGCGATGGAGGCCAGGGCGGCGTCATTTATGGCCGGCCAGTTGAGGTTGGCAGTGCTCTTGGCGATGGAGGCCAGGGCGGTCTCGCTGATGGCCGGCCAGTTGAGGTTGGCAGTGCTCTTGGCGATGGACGCCAGGGCGGCGTCATTTATGGCCGGCCAGTTGAGGTTGGCAGTGCTCTTGGCGATGGACGCCAGGGCGGCGTCATTTATGGCCGGCCAGTTGAGGTTGGCAGTGCTCTTGGCGATGGACGCCAGGGCGGCGTCATTTATGGCCGGCCAGTTGAGGTTGGCAGTGCTCTTCGCCATCGCCGCCAGGGCGGCGTCATTTATGGCCGGCCAGTTGAGGTTGGCAGTGCTCTTCGCCATCGCCGCCAGAGCGGCGTCATTTATGGCCGGCCAGCTGACCCCGACCCCGGCAGCGCTCTTGGCCACGAACTCTTGAGCGACCGCCGGATGATCTTCTCCCGCTGTGTCCTGATGCTGATAGCAATATGGACTCCCTGACCGTCGGCAGCGGCTCCCTGTCTGGGTCAGTGCCGCGCATCGATTGGGTCGAACGGGCAAGTTCATGGCGGCGCCTCCCATGAGTGGATGGTACTCAGGCAGTTCCAGGTAGCGCGGGGCTTCGCTACCCGACCTCCCACTCGACCCACGTGCCCCGTGCGCACCCCCGACGGACAATGTTGAGCGCAGCAAGCCCGACGACGCACATCTTGCACGCCGTGACAAGGCGGCCTACATCCACCGGCAGTCCTTCGCAATGAGAAGGTCAGGGGTTCGAATCCCCTTAGCTCCACCACTAAACCGGCTTGTCAGAGCCGGTTTCCTGATGTCCGGCAGACACTCGGGAATCGAACACCGTGGTGTCGTGTCGCACCCGTGTCGCACCCGGTTGCGACTCGGGTGCGATCGGATCGGGCGTTCGTGCTTGTCAGCCACGGGTGTGCGGCTCACCTTGGGTGCCATGCGCGTGAGGGTCACACTGCCAAGTGGCGATCGCGAAACCACAAGCGCCGGGTCGAGGGCCGCCCTCGATGGGAGCTTGTGTAGACGTGGATGGAGCCGGCTCTACACAAGCGCTTCGCGTCGACTACAAGACGAAGTAGCTACACCTCGGCTGGGGAGGCGAAGGCCTTCGCTTGTCCCGCGCTGACGGTGATGACCGGGAATGCGTTTAGGAACAGATCCAGGCTGGGTAGGCAGGCTCAGCGGGTGAGTCCGGAGGGTAGTCACCTAGCCGTGATCGTCCGCCTCACGCTTCGCCCTCAGGACATCGTGGGCAGCGTCCAGCCGTAGCGGGCGCCGGCGATGTGCGTACCGAGGTTGGCGGCGGTGCCCCAGCTGAACTTTCCCTTGGGCAGGATTCCGCGGGCGTACATCACCAAGCCGGTGTCGACGGTGGTGCCGACGTCCTCACCGGGCGCGCCGACGACGATGCCGTCCCCGCCGTAGTAGGGGCCCCGGTACTCTCCGGGCAGATCTCCGAACGCTGCGCCGACCTGGTCACCCCGCTCCGCCTTGCCCGGCAGCCCCGACCCCTGGCTGAGGCCGAACGCAGGCTTCACTCCCGGAGCGAGCACGGTGATCGCGCCGGCGTCTCGCACGCTGCCGATGTCTTCGCCGGGCGCCCCGACCACGAACACCTGCAGAGGGTAAGGGTCGCCGTCGAGCAGCACCTCGATCCAGGCGAGGTGGACGGCGGCGCCGAACCGGTCACCGGCCTCGTTGGCACCCGGAACGCCGGAGCTGTCCTGCGTCCAGCTGACCCAGTTGCCGGTGGTGTGGTTGCCGAGTTCGACGAAGTGGGCCACGGCGCCCACGTCCTTACGCTCGCCGACGTCCTCGCCGGGCACCCCGACCAGGAAGATCGCGCCAGCCGCGTCGACGCTGGCGCCGAACCGGTCGTAAGCCTCGGCGACGCCCGGCGCACCGGGGCTGTTCTGATTGGCGCGCGTCCAGTCGGCGACCTGCAGCACGTTCGGTTCGTCGACGAACGAGAAGGTGACAACCTCGCCGGCATTGATGGCCGCTCCGATGTTGCGGTCGGGAACCCCGAGGGTGACCGTCCAGCTCACCACGTCCATCACGGCGCCGAGATGGTCACCTGTGGCAGGTGTCGCACCGAAGTCGGCATAGGTGAAGGTGGCCGGGGAGCCGGTGGGCTCGCCCTGGCTGAGTTGCCAGACCATCACGCCGCCGGCGTCGGTGGCCGAACCCACGTCCAGACCAGGGGCGCCGACCAGCAGCTTGACTCGGGTCAGCGAGAGGTCGGTGGCGCTGACGGTGGTGCCGAAGCGCGCGTCCGCGATGGGGGCGGGGAGTCGGATCGCGGTGGTGGCGTCGATGCCGTTGCCGTTGCCGCGCACCAGATAGACGGCCCCGCCGCCGGCTGAGCCGGGGGCACCGATCAGCAGGTCGGGACAGTTGTCGAGTTCATCGATGTTCGAGATGTCGACCGAAGCGCCGAACTGGTCGTTGGCGGCGGAGGTGTACCCCAGGTCGTCCGCGCTGATCGTCTGGGTGGTGCCGCTCGACATTCTGATGTCGACCACGCCGTGCGTGCCGGTGGGCATCGTTCGGGCCACGACGAGATCGGCACGGTCGTCGTCGTCGAAGTCTTGATAGGTGGTGCCCGAGCACCAGGCTGCGGACGCGGTCGGGGGTGGAGCGAGAAAGAAGCTGGCTGCGATCAGGACGCCTGCGATGAAGGCACGGCTGGCACGTCGAACGAACATGATTGCCCCCCTTTGGGCAGATTCGCTGACTCAATTGTGTCACTGTCAGTGACGAATATCGAGACCTTCGTGGGACGAAATTCGAACCCGGGTACTAGGCAGGCGCACAGCCGGTTCCATCATCGCCCGAGTGCGGTTTCGAGGGCGTCGAGGGTGTCGTCGATCGCACCCGGGCGGCTTTCGATCAGGTGCGCGTCTGGCCGGGAGTCCAGCAGATTGAGCAGCCGGTCGTACATCATGCCCAGGAACTCATCGCCTCCCAGGTCGGCCACGAGGGCCTGATTGTGCCGGTGCCACTCGGTGTCCCTCGGACGGGCGTTGAACCGAGCAATCGCCGCAGCCCGGTCGTCCAGCAGCACCACCTCGAGGAAGTCCGCCCCGTACTGACTGGCAATGCTCTCGAAGCCGGCGAGTTGTTCAGAGTCACTGATGTACTGAGGCAGCACCACGTCGTTCCCGCGCGCCAGGTGCGCCCCGGCCATCGCACGCGCCAACGGCCGCAGGTGGTCGTGGAACCGTCCCTCAGAGTCGCGCCAGCCGCCGATCAGGTGGTGCAGGGTGTCGATGTCGAGATTGAGGGTGCCCGGATGTCGGTCGGCATACATCGCCGCCAGCGTCGACTTGCCGATGCCGGGCGGGCCGTTGAGATGGATCAACCTGGTCACCCCGCGACGCTAGCAGGCGACTCGCAAAGACAGAGCGAGTTTGACCCCCGTCTGGGGTGGTCAGATCCACACACTCCTTGCTGGCTTCTCACCCATCGAAGACCAAGGAGGAAGGTTCACGCACGGCTCTTTGATGGCGCGACTCTGGCTGCCGGTCCGATCTACTTGGGCGCTGCCGTGGACGCTTGCCAGGCGCAGGGGTGCACCTCATCCGTCCCCCGGCTGCGGGGAGACTGTGGAGGATTGGGCTTCGACATCGAAGCCCAATCCTCCTCGCTTCTGGCGGTGGTCGCCCGCTCTCGGTGGTGGGTGGGGCTGGCCGGGGTCAGGGGGCCTATGCCGGGGCGAAGCGGACCGTCATGCCGGGAGCCAGCTGACCCGCGACATCAAGCGCGGACGAGTGCACGACCGCGATCACCGGATACCCGCCAGTCACCGGATGATCGGCGAGAAAGAGCACCGGCTGACCGCTGGCGGGCACCTGGACGGCACCGGTGACAAGGCCTTCACTAGGCAGTTCGTCGCGGCTGCGGCGGTCAAGCGGTTGGTCGCCCCGCAGCCGCAGGCCGACCCGGTTCGACTGCTCGGTCACCTCCCACGGCTGGCCGAACAGCACGCGGATCGCCTCGTCGACGAACCAGTCGTCGCGCGGTCCGAGCAGCACGGGCAGGTGTACCTCGTCGCCGGAGAGCCGGTCCGGCCACGGTTCCGCGTCACCCACGGCCGGCAGGCCGGCACCCGAACCGGTGGGCAGGTGGATGCCCGCGATCAGAGGTGCGGGTCCGATGCCGGACAGCACGTCGCTCGACCGGCTGCCCAGCACCGTGGACACCTGGAAGCCGCCCCGGATCGCCAGATAGCAGCGCGAGCCGCGCACGGTGCGGAAAGCCAGCGATTCGCCGTCCCGCAGCAACACGGCAGCGGGGTCAGCGACCGGCGTGCGTCGATCGTCGCGATGCACCCTGTGCACATCGGCTCGTTCGCCGCTCACCGCGACCACGACGTCGCCGACGGCGCGCACCGTGCCGCCCCACGCGAACTCGATCACCGCCGCATCGGACGGATTGCCCACCAGGCGGTTGGCCTGGTGCAGGGCGAGCCGGTCGAGCGCGCCCGAGGCCGGGACCCCCAGGCCGGCGAGCCCCGGACGGCCCTCGTCCTGCAGCAGCGCCTGTGCGCCGAGGCTCAGGATTTCAAGCGCGGGCGACGGACCCAGCGTGTCGACCGTGGCGTGCGCTGGAAGCGGTTCGGCCGGACCTGTATGCCGACCCACCTCGACGAACCGGACGTGATCGCCTGGCTGAAGCAGCGCGGGCGGCTCGCGGTCGAGGTTCCACATCGCCTCGGCGGTGCGGCCGATCAGCTGCCAGCCACCCGGGCTCTCGCGCGGATAGACCGCCGAGAACGTGCCCGCCAACGCCACCGCGCCGGCCGGAATGCGGGTGCGCGGAGACTGGCGGCGCGGCACGTTGAGCAGCGGGTCGCCGCCGCTCAGGTAGGCGAAGCCCGGCGCGAACCCGCCGAACGCCACCCGGTAGTGCCCGGACGTGTGCGCCGCGATCACCGCGCGCTCGTCCACTCCCAGCAGGGCGGCCACCTCGGCCAGGTCTTCACCGTCGTAGTGGACGCCGATCGTCACCTCCGACCCCTCGACGAAGCCTCCGCGCGTCACGGTCAGTGCGGCGAGCCGGGCGGCCAGTTCTGCGAAATCGGTCAGCAGCGGGTGGTAGCGCACCAGCACCGTCCGGGCTGCCGGAACGGCCTCGACGACCCCCGGCAACTCAGCCGCACGGACGGCGTCGAAGAAGCCGAGCGCCGCGTCCAGGTCGGGCAACTCGACGAGCAGCGCGCGGTCGCCGGCCGGCAGCAGGCGGCGGGCGACCTCGCTCATCGGTCAGGCTCCGGGCGTGAAGGGGCCGATCGATACACCGGCCCCAATCAGTCGGTCGCGGACGGCCCGCGCGAGCGACACCGCGTCCGGGGTGTCACCGTGCACGCAGATCGAATCGGCGCTGACTGCCACCTGGCTACCGTCGATGGCCTCAATGAGTCCGGTGTGGACCAGGCGCAGCACCCGATCGGCGATCCGGTCCGGATCGTGCAGCACCGCGCCGGGTTGGCTGCGCGGCACCAGTCGTCCGGTGGGGGTGTAGGCGCGGTCGGCGAAGGCCTCGGTTACGGTGCGTATCCCGGCTGCGGCGGCGAGCTCGAGCACCACCGCGCCCGGCAGTCCCAGCAGCACCAGCGACGGATCGACCGCCACCACCGCGCGCACCACCGCTGCGGCCTGCTGCTCGTCGTGCACGATGCGGTTGTACAGGGCGCCGTGCGGCTTGACGTAATCGACCCGGGTGCCGACGCTCGCGGCCAGCGCCTGCATGGCCCCGAGTTGATAGATGGTCTCGGCGGTCAGCTCGGCGGGGGCGACGTCCAGGTCACGGCGTCCGAAGCCGGCCAGGTCGCGATAGCTGACGTGCGCGCCGACCACCACGCCGTTCGCGACCGCCAGTTCGAGGGTGGAGCGAATGCCCCGCGGATCGCCGGCATGAAAACCGCACGCGATGTTCGCGCTCGAGACCAGCTGCAGCATCGCCGCGTCATCGTCCAGGGCCGAGGCTACGGAGCCTTCGCCGAGGTCGCTGTTCAGGTCGATGCGCAACGTCCTGTCACTACCTGTCACCCCACGACCATAGGGCGCCGGACGATCCGCCACCATCCGGTGGAAGGTCTCGACAAGCTCGTGCAGTGGAGGGTTCAGTGGGCTCCGACGGCCTGTTCGCGGGGCTGGTAGGGGCACAGCGGGTCGGATTCGAGCGGATCCCCCGTCCAGGCAAAGGCACGTGCCCGCGAGCCGCCGCACCAGTCGTGGAACTCGCAGGAACCGCAGCGGCCCTTGAACTGGTCGGGATCGCGCAGGGCGAGCATGGTCGGCTCGCTGCGATACAACTCGACCAGGCTGGCCCTCTTCACGTTGCCCACCACCAACGGCAGGAAGCCGGACGGGGTGACGTCGCCCTGGTGGCTGACGAACACGATGCCGTTGCCGTCGCGAATGCCGAAGGAGCGCGAGATCGGGTGCTGCTCGATCTGTTTACGGTCCATGCCCTGGCGGGTCAGGGCGGTCGCCCCGAGCCGGCGGTAGTGCATGGCCTCGGTGGTCTTGATCCGCCACGGTGCGGTGCGGGCCGTGCTCTGGGCCCACAGCAGCACCTTCTCGGCGGCGCCCGGGCTGAGCTCGGTGAGTTCGGCGCCACGTCCGATGGAGATCAGAAAGAACAGGCTCCACTGCATCAGCGTGTGGGACTTGAGCAGCTCGTAGATGGCGGGCAGGTCGTCGGCGGTGGTGGCCGTCACGAGCGTGTTCACCTGCACCGCCAGCCCGGCCTCGGCGGCCTGGTCCAGCGCAACCATGGTGGCATCGAAGGTGCCCTCGACGCCGCGCAGGCCGTCGTGCAGCTCGGGGCACGAGCCGTCCAGGCTCAGCGAGATGGCCTGGATGCCGTCCTCGGCGAACTCGTGCATGCGCTCCTGGGTGAGCAGTGGAGTCACGGCCGGGGCCAGCGACACCCCGATGCCGCGAGCGTTGGCCGCCGCGATGAGTTCGCGCAGGTCGGGACGCATCAGCGGGTCGCCGCCGGTCATCACCAGGTGCGGCAGCGGGGTGCCGAAGCCGGTGATGTCGTCGAGCAGGGCGATCGCTTCGGCCGTGGTCAGTTCACCCGGCGCCGGGTCGGGCATCGCGGTGGCGCGGCAGTGCTTGCAGGCCAGGCCGCACGCGTTGGTGAGTTCCCAGTAGACGATCATCGGCGCCCGCTGGTAGGCCCAGTTGACGGGTTTGACGGAGCCGATGCTGGTCGGGTGGCCGTGAGCCATGCGAGAACTCATCCTTTCGTGTCGGACCAATCGAGCCTAACGGGGCCCGTCAGGACGCGCGGGGGATTCGGGCAAACGCCGGGTGGCCGGCCTGGCCGGCCTGGCGGGTCGTGGCGGGTCGGGGCGGCGCCGATGGCCGGGCGCCAACTTGTATGTGCATGTCGAGACAAATCCACGAACGGCCGACCCATGATGTGGGAATCCCCTAGAGTCGAAGGCGCCGGGTCGGCAGCGTCGCCGGCTCGGTCGCACTGGCAACGAGAGGATTGACCATGCTGATCGGGTTGCGCGAGGCGCTCGACTACGCCGAACAGAACAACTGGGGGATCGCGGCGATCAACACCCCGACCCTGGAGTTGCTGCTCGGCACGCTGAAGGTGGCAGAACGCTACAACGTGCCCATGGTCGTGCAACATGCGCAGGTGCACGAGCCGGTCAATGCCATCGAAGACATCGGCCCGGTGATGGTTGAGCTGGCGCGCCGATCGAGCGCCCCGATCGTGGTGCACGTCGACCACGGCGAAACCTACGAGTATGTGGAGCGGGGGTTCGCTGTCGGCTTCAACTCGGCCATGTTCGACGGCTCCCGGTTGCCGTACGACGAGAACGTCGCGCAGACCCGGGCCGTGGTCGAGTTGGCGACTGGACGCGGCTTCGGCGTCGAGGGCGAGCTGGGCATCATGCCCGGACGCGAGGACGGCGTGGAGTCCAGCGGCACCGCCGACGAGACGCTGTACACCCATCCCGAGGACGCCGCCGCGTTCGTCCGCGCCACCGGCGTCACGGCGCTGGCGTGCTCGTTCGGCACCGTGCACGGCTTGTACAAGGCCGAGCCCAAGATCAACTACGAGCTGATCGGCCGGCTGCGCGAGGCGGGCGGCGTGCCGGTGGTGATGCACGGCGGTTCGGGGCTGAGCTGCGAGGAGTACCGGGCGTCCATCGACCAGGGCGTCCGCAAGATCAACTACTACACCTACGCCGACAAGGCCGCCCTCGAGGCCGCACGCGCGCTGCTCACCGAGAAGCCCGGAACCTACGTGTTCTCGGACCTCACCGTGGTGGCGCAGGCCGCCATCGAGAAGGACATCGACGCACTGGCGCGCTGCCTGTACCGGGTCGCCTGACGCGGCTGGGGCGCGTCCGATTCGGCGCCCACCCCTGATCGCGATCGGTGCCGAGTTCGGGGCATCCGGCTTCGGCACAGCATTTCTCAACGACGAGGAGCATGATGACCCACCCCGAAAGCTTCGAGCCGGCCCAGCGGCGTCGCAATGACCTGCAGGCCACCCGAGCCGGGTTCGACGCCGTGATCGTCGGTGCCGGCGTGAACGGCCTCGGCATGGCCTGGGACGCCGCCCTGCGCGGCCTGCGCATTCTGGTGGTCGACAAGGGCGACGTCGGTTCGGGCACGTCGTCGTGGTCGTCCAAGATGATCCACGGCGGTCTGAAGTACCTGGAGAAGTACGACGTGCCGCTGGTGCGCGAGTCGCTGCACGAACGCGAATGGCTACTGCGCAGCGCACCGCACCTGGTGCGCGAACTGCGGTTCATCATTCCGTTCTACGCTCGCAACACGCATTCGAAGAACGTGCTCCGACTGGGCATGGTCGCCTACGACGTGCTCAGCTTCGACAAGTCCCTGCAGCACTTTCAACTGCACGGCCGGGATGCGCTGATCGCCCGAGAGCCCGGCCTCAGCACCGACGGACTCGAAGGTGGGGCCGTGTTCTCCGACGGACAGGCCGTCTACCCCGAACGGCTCTGCGTCGAGATCGCGCTGGCCGCCGAGAGTGCCGGAGCGGTGGTCCTCACCCACACCAGAGCGGTGAAGCTCGGCATCAGCGACGCTCGGGTGGTGTCGGTCACGATCCGCGACGAACTGGACGATGCCGAGTACGAGGTGCCGACCACCGTGGTGATCAATGCCGGCGGACCGTGGATCGACCAGATCTTCGACAATGTGCAGCTGCCGCGCATGAACGGCGGCACCAAGGGCACCCACCTGGTCGTCGACCCGTTCCCCGGCGCACCCAAGGACGCCTTCTACTACGAGGCGGTGAGCGACAGTCGTCCGTTGCTGGTGATTCCGTGGAAGGGGCGCTACCTGCTGGGCAGCACCGACATTCGCTTCGAGGGCGACCTCGACACGGTGTCCGCCAGCCAGGACGAGTACGACTACATCTTGACCGAGACCAACCGGGTGATTCCATCGGCGAACCTGACCATGGCCGACGTCAAGTACGCCTACACCGGGGTACGTCCGCTGCCGTATCAGGCGGACGGCGAGACCGGCGACATCACCCGGCGGCACGAGCTGCGCAGCCACGCACCTCGCTACGACGGCCTGTTCACCCTGATCGGCGGCAAGCTGACCACGTTCCGTCAGGTCGGCGAAGAGGTCGGCGACCTGCTCGCCAAGCGGCTCGGACGACGCCGCACCAGCGTCACCCGCAAGCTGCCGCTGCCCGGTGGCGGCCAGCCGAACCTGGGCGAGTTGCGTGACCAGTTGCGCGGAACCGGCCTGGACGAGCGCCTGATCGCCCGGTTGGTCAGCCAGTACGGCACCCGCGCGGTGCCGCTGGCGGCGCTGATCACCGCCTCGGATGAGAACCGTCAGGTGCTGGACGAGGCGTTCGGACTGACCCGCGGCGAGGTGGTCTGGGCGGTCACCGAAGAGAACGCCCACCGGCTCTCGGACGTGGTGGCGCGCCGGGTGATGACCGGCGTCGAGGACGATCTCGGCGTGGCCGGCCTGTCGGCGATCGCCGCGGTCTGCGCCGAACTGCTCGGCTGGAGCGAGGCCCGCACGCAGTCCGAGATCGAGAACTACCACCGCTACATCACCCGATTCCAACCCCCCGGAAGGCAGTCATCATGAGCGCCAAGGACGTCGTCGTCGGAATTGATGTCGGGCTGACCGGCCTGAAGGCCGTCGCGTTCGACCTGACCGGTGGGCAGGTTGCCAGCGCCACCGCGCCGTCCCCGCAGGACCTGCCGAAGCCGCGCTGGGTCGAGCGCGACGGGCACCAGTTCTGGGACGCGGTCGGCTCGCTGTGCCGTGACCTGAACGCTCAGCTGAATGCGGACGGTCACCGGGTGATCGGCGTGGGCGTCAGCGCCCACGGCGACGGCGGCTGGCTGCTCGACGACAATCTCGACCCGGTGCGTCCGGGCATTCTGTCGCTCGACTCGCGGGCCATCGGCACCGCAGAGGAGCTGAACCGCACCAAGGGTGACGACCTGATGCGGGTCACCGGGCAGGGCGTGTTTCCGGCCTCGTCCGGTGCAGTGTTGAAGTGGCTGGTCGAGCACGAGCCCGAGACGGTCGCGAATGCGCGCTGGTTCTGCTTCGCGAAGGACTTTCTGCGGGCTCGGTTCACCGACACCATCGGCACCGACCTCACCGAGGCAAGCACCGCGTTCACCAACGTGCACACGCAGGGGCTACGATCCCGAGGCGCTGGAACTGTACGGGCTGAGCGATTTCGCCCACCTGCTGCCCCCGATTCAGGCGCCGGCGGACGTGGCCGGGCCGATCAGCTTCCTCGCCCACAAGCACACCGGCTTCCCCGAGGGCGTCCCGTTCGTGGCCGGCATGCACGACGTGGACGCCGGCGCGATCGGTTCGGGCGGCGTCCGGGCCGGGCAGTTGGTGGTGCTCGCCGGCACGTGGAGCATCAACGAGGTGATCAGCGACACGGTCAACGTGAGCACCGACTGGTTGGCTCGATCGTTCGTGCGCAAAGGCATGTGGCTGAACATGGCGGTCTCGCCGGCCAGTTCGTCCAACCTGGAGTGGTTCGTCAACACACTGTGCCGTGCCGACGTGGACGCCGCCCGCCGGGCCGGCACCGACCCCTACGCATTCATCGACCACGAGATCGCCCAGGTGAAGCCGGATGCCGGTGCGGTCACGTTCTTTCCCTACCTGTACGGAAACCCGCTGGGGCAGGACGCGTCCGCCGGATTCGCGGGCATTCGGGCCTGGCACGAGCGCGGCGACCTGCTGCGCGGCATCTATGACGGCATCGCGTTCAACCATCGGCAGCATGTGGACGGACTGCTCGCCGGCTTCGACGTCGACCAGGTGCTGGTGGTCGGCGGTGTGACCCGGTCAGGCATCTGGCCACAGCTGTTCGCCGATGCGATCAATCGCGAGATCACCATTGCCGACGTCAGTGAAGGTGGTGCCCTCGGCACGGCGATGGTGGCGGCGGTGGGTGCCGGCGCGTTCGCCGATCTGGACGAGGCAGCGTCCGTGATGGGATCGCCGACGCGCACGGTGGCGCCGAACCCGGACGGGGTGTCTGTGCTGGAGGAGCGTTACCAGGCGTACCGCAGCTTGCAGGCCGACCAGCTGGCCTGGTGGAAGGCGCAAGCGATCGGCTGAGGGCGGGATCATCGAGTGGGCGAGCGGCGAGGGATCCACGGTCGCCAGTCGCCAGTCGCCCAGTGCCCACTGCCCTCGTCCGTTCGGCCCCCGACGCGCCCCACGACGCGCACGTGAGCGTTCGAGGACCGTCCGCGATATCTCAGGCGCAGGACGAACAGGTGCCGAAGAACTCCACCTCGTGGTCGATCTCGGCGAAGCCGTACTCGCCGGCGATCCGGCGCGTGGTCGCCTCCAGGCCGGGCAGGTCGATCTCGACGGTGCGTCCACAGCTTCGGCAGACCAGGTGATGGTGGTGCCCCGGGGTGCAGGTGCGGTAGGCGATCTGGCCGTCCGGGGTGCGGATGGTGTCCAGTTCGCCGCTGGCCGCCATCGCCTGCAGGGTGCGGTACACCGTGGCGAGGCCCACCTTCGAGCCCTCGTGGCGCAGCCGGTCGTGAATGGTCTGGCTGGTCGCGAAGGCGGGGTTGGCGGCGACGGCGTCCCGCACCTCGGCGCGCTGGCGGGTGTTGCGCGGCGTCCGCTCAGTGCTCGTCATAGTGACCCTCGTGGGCGGCGTGCCGGTGCCCGTCGTGAATGTAGTCGACGTGACCGCCGTGGGTCACCGCCACGTGCCCGCAGCCCGCTGCGTGCTGGTGCGGATGTGCCTCGGTCACCTCGTGGGCCAGGGGCGGCTGGTCGTCCACCAGTTCGACGGACGGTGCCCGCCGCCGGGCCAGCAGCAGCGAGACCGGCCAACTGAGCGCGAACAATCCGATGCCGATCACCACGATGAGCGCACCCGGCGCGGTGTCGAACTCGTACGAACCGACCGTGCCGCTGACGGCGGCCAGCACCCCGAGCCCCATCGCCACCAGCATCGAGCGACGGAAGCCGATCACCAGATGGTTGGCGGTGGCCACCGGCACCACCATCAGTGCGCTGACCAGCAGCAACCCGACGGTGCGCATCGACACCGTCACGGTGATCGCGGCCAGCGCGACCACGAGCACGTTGTAGAACCGGACGGGCAGCCCGATCGTGCGCGCGAACGGTTCGTCCGCGCTGACCGCGAACAGTTGTGGCAGCAGCCCAAGACACACCAACAGGACGATCGCGCCCAGGCCGCCGACGATCCACAACTCGGTCGCGGTGATGGTGAGCAGGGAGCCGAAGAGGTACGCGGACAGGGTGCCGGTGCCCTGTCCGGCCAGGCTGGCCAACAGCAGGCCGCCGGACAGGCCGCCGTAGAACAGGATCGCCAGCCCGACGTCACCGCTGGTGCGGCCCAGTTCGCGCAGCAACTCGATGCCGACCGCACCCAGGACACACACCACCACGGCCAGCGGCAGGGGAGCGGTGCCGGTCAGAAAGGCCAGGCCGACACCGGCGACCGCCAGGTGTCCCAGGCCGTCGCCGAGCAGGCTGAGCCGTCGCTGCACCAGGTAGGTGCCGATGGCCGGTGCGGTCAGGCCGGTGATCACTGCGGCCAGCAGGGCCCGCTGCATGAACTCCAACATGAGCCAATCCATGTCAGACCACCTCCAGGCCGGTGCGGTGGGAGTGGCTGTGGGGCAGTTCGTGCACCTCATGACCACCGCCGGCACTCTGGAACGGGCCGTCGGCCACCACCCGTCCATCGGCGAGGGTGATCGCCCGATCGATCAGCGGCTCCAGCGGGCCGGGTTCGTGCAGCACCATCAGCACCGTGCGGCCCTGCCGGCGCAGTGCGGCGACCACCTCGGCCAGCACGTTCTGGGTGTGCTGGTCGACGCCGGCCAGCGGCTCGTCCCACACCATCAGGTCGGCCTCGCCGGCCAGTGCCCGGGCGATCAGCACCCGCTGCTGCTGCCCTCCCGACAGCCGGACGAACGGTGCCCCGGCCCGGTCGCTCATGCCCACCTCGCCCAGCGCCGCGGCGACCGCCGATCGGTCGGACGAACTCGCCGGCCACAAGGGACGACGCAGCCCCAGTCGTCCGGTTGCCACCACCTCGCGGGCGGTTGCCTGCTGCACCATGATGCTGCTGCGCTGTGGCACGTACCCGATGCGTCGCCAGTGGTGAAAGTGCTGCACCTCGGTGCCGAACAGCCGAATCGAGCCCCGGTGCGGCACCAGCCCCAGGACCGCCCGCATCAGCGTGGTCTTGCCGGAGCCGTTGTTGCCGGTGATCGCGACCGTCTGGCCCGGCTCGATGGTGAAGCCGGCGTGCCGGACGATCGGCACCCCGGACAGCACCACGTCGACGTCGGCGAGGGTGACGGCGGGCGGAGAATCGGTCGAGGTCATCAGCAGCCGTTCGCCTTCTGCAGCGCCGCCAGGTTGGAGCGCATCACCTCGAGGTAGTCCGAGCCGCGCGATTGGTCGGTGATGCCTTCGAGTGGATCGAGCACGTCGGTGACCAGCCCCAGGTCGCCGGCCACCGATTCGGCGACGGTGGGCGACACCAGGGTCTCGAAGAAGATCGTGGTCACCTGGTTCTCGCGGGCGATCGTCTGCACCTCGGCGATCCGCGCCGCGGTCGGTTCGGTGTCGGGTTCGATGCCGCGGATGCCGACCTGCCGCAGGCCGTAGCGATCGGCAAGGTAGCCGAAGGCTTCGTGCGAGGTGATGAACACAGTGCGCCGGCAACCGGCCAGGCCTTTGGTGTACTCGGCGTCCAGGCTGGTGAGGTCGGCGATCAGGGCTTTGGCGTTGTCGGCGAAGGCCGTGGCCGATGCAGGGTCGGCGGCGCTCAGCGCGTCCCGCACCTGTTCGGTGATGGCGATCATGTTGTTCGGATCCAGCCAGGTGTGCGGGTCGAGCGCTCCTTGCTCGTGGTCGTCCCCCCCGTCGGGGGAGTCGCCCTCGGCGAGGGCCCGCAGGGTCAGAAAGCTGGCGGTGTCGACGAAACGCCGGGGTGGCACCGTCTGCACCGCTGCGTCCACGCTGGGCTGAAAACCCTGCTGATAGATCACCAGATCAACCTCGCCCAGGTTCGCCACCTGTTTGGGCGACAGCTCCAGGTCGTGCGGCTCCGATCCGGGCGGGGTGAGGTTGGTTACGCCGACCCGTCCACCACCCACGCGTTCGGCGACGAACTGGAACGGGTAGAAGGCGGCGGTCACGCTCAGCTGCCCCGACTCGGACGATGCTGGCGCGACGGAGCTACAACCGGCCAGGCCCAGCAATCCGAGGGATGCCAGGACGGCCAGCACCGCTCGCGAGATCTTCATGACAATCATTCTCATTTAGACTGGTGGTGGTGTCAAACCGCAGAGGTGAGGTTGGTGTGGACGAGGGCCGTGATCGGTAATCGGGGACGGTTCCGCATTCCTGCTCAGTGGACGCGGCGCCGTGATCGGTAATCGGGGACGGTTCCGCATTCCTGCTCAGACTCGTCCGCCCTGCCTGCGAACTGCCGAGCAGGACTGCCCGGTGAGCAGGAATGAGGAACCGTCCCAGATTGCCGCTCACCCGGGTGAGCAGGGCCGCCCGGGTGAGCAGGAATGAGGAACCGTCCCCGATTACCGCTCAGCTCGGTGAGCAGGAATGCGGAACCGTCCCCGATTACTGCTCACGTTGGCCCCTTCGCGAGTCAGTCTCTGGGCGGTGCGTCATGACTCGGCTCGATCAGGTAGTCGATCGGGCCACCGGGTTCGGCGCTGCCCTGCACGATGTTCGGCATCGTGTTCGTCAATGGTCCGGCGGTGATCGGACGCTTGCGCAACCGCTGCTCGACGGCACCGGCCAGCTTGGTCATCGCGTAGTTCAGCAGAATGAACAACACGGCGGCCACGATGTAGGCGGGGACGGTGTTCGCGTAGGCCGATCCGAGGGTCTTCGACCAGGTCAGCAACTCCATGTAGGTGATGCCGTAGCCCAGCGCGGAGTCCTTGATGACCACCACGAGCTGGCCCATCAACGCCGGCAGCATGGCCACCAGGGCTTGCGGCAGCTGGATCGACAGCAGCGTCTGCTGCGGCGTCAGCCCGACCGAAAGCCCGGCCTCGGACTGCCCTTTCGGCAACGCGTGGACGCCCGAGCGCACCAGCTCGGCGATCACCGAACCGTTGTAGAGCGTGAGGGCGGTGACGACGGCCATCAGCGGGTTGATCGTCGCCAGAAAGACGCCGTTGCGCGAGTAGATGGTGAACGCGAAGTACATCATCAGCAGCACCGGCACGGCTCGGAAGAACTCGACCACGATGCCGCAGACGATCCGGATCCAGCGCTGGGTCGCAAGCCGTCCGATGCCGAAGATGAGACCGAAGATGCCGGCCAGGACGACCGAGATGGCGGCGGCCGACAGCGTGCCGATCAGGCCCGGGATCAGGTAGGCCGTCCAGGCGGACGCGGTCAGGAAGGGTGTCCACTTGGCGGCGTCCAGCTGACCCGCCTGGCCCAGCTTCGCGAGCACCAGATAGAGGATGCCCAGGATCAGCAAGGCACCGACGACGGTCAGAATGTTGTGCCGCAGCCGGGCCTTGGGACCGGGGGCGTCGAAGAGCACGTTCTGGGCACTCATCGCTTCACCGCCAGCCTGCGCGACAGGCTGGTGAACAGGACGCCCAACGGCAGCGTGAGCACCACGAAACCGAGGGCGAACACGAAGAAGACAGGCACTCCGCCGGTCTCGTTCTCGACGATCGTCGCCATCAGGCCAGCAGCCTCGGACACGCCGATCACCGACGCAACGGTGGAGTTCTTGATCAGGGCGATCAAGGTCGATCCGAGCGGGGCGATCGAGCCGCGGAAAGCTTGCGGCAGCAGCACCTCGGTGAGCGACTGGTTGAAGGTGAGCCCGATCGCCCGTGCAGCCTCGGCCTGGCCGGCGGGGATCGTGTTGACACCGCTGCGCAGCGCCTCGCACACGAACGCCGCGTGGTACACGCTGAGCATCACGATCGCCCACAGAAAGGCATCCGTCTTGACGTCGTTGCTGAGCCGAAGACCCAGAATCAGAGACAAGCCCAGAATCGACGAGACCATCAGAAGAGTGAGCGGGGTGTTGCGGATCAGGTTGACGTACGCGGTGCCGAGCAGCCGCAGCACCGGCACCGGCGACACCCGCAGCACGGCCAGCACGGTGCCGATCATCAGGGCGCCCAGGGCACTCCAGAACGACAACTGGATCGTCAGCCAGAAGGCGCCGACGAAGTCGTAACGGGCGAGGATCTCACCCATGCGTTACCCCTCTCGAACGAAGCTGAAGGGTGCCGTTTCGGTGAAGAACGACACCCTCCAGCGCATGGGTCAGGAGCAGGCGGCCGGGGTGGGCGGGTTGCCCTCGCCCGGCTTGTAGCCAGCCGGACCGAGGTTGGCGTCCACGAACTTCTGCCAGGAGCCGTCCGAGATCATCGCCTTGATCGCGTCGGTCACCTTGTTGCACAGCTCGAGGTTGCCCTTCTTCAGTCCGACGCCATAGTTCTCGGTGCTGAACGGCTGACCGACCACCTTGAGCTTGCCGACGTTGGCAGCCTGCGCGGCGTAGCCGGCAAGGATCGTGTCATCCGTAGTGAGGGCGTCCACACCCTTGGCGAGCAGCGCGCCCACGCATTCGGAATAGGTGCCGAACTCGCGAAGCTGCACGTCGGGGTACTTCTCCTTCACCTTCTGAGCGGACGTGGAGCCGGTCACCGAACACAACGTCTTGCCAGCCAGCGCGTCCGGGCCGGTGATGGAGGTGTCGTCGGCGCGGATCAGCAGGTCCTGGCCCGCGATGAAGTAGGGCCCCGCGAAGCTCACCTTCTCTTTGCGGGCGTCGGTGATCGAGTAGGTGGCGACCACCAGGTCGACCTGGCCGGTGTCGATCAGCGTCTCGCGCTGAGCGGACGGGGCCTGGATGAAGGTGATCTTCTCGGCGGTGGTGCCGAGCTTGCCGGCGATGTAGGTGGCGACGTCCACGTCGAAGCCGGTGAACTTGCCGCCCTCGTTCAGGCCGAGGCCGGGCTGGTCGAACTTGATGCCGATCTTGAGGGCCTGCAGGTTGGTGCTGCTGCCGCCACCGCAGGCGGACAGTGACAACGCAAGCGCCGCGGCGGCGACGATTGCGCCGATCTTTTTGAATGACATTGCAGTGTTCTCCTTGCTGGTCGGTTCTCTTCGGTTTCAGTCAGGGATTCTTGGTTCGCTACTTCGGACGTTCAGTGGGTGAGGATCTTGGACAGAAAATCCTTCGCCCGGGTCGACGTGGGGTTGGAGAAGAACTCGTTCGGAGTGTTCGATTCGACGATTTCGCCGTCGGACAGAAACACCACCCGGTCGGCCGCCTTGCGGGCGAACCCCATCTCGTGGGTGACCACGATCATGGTCATGCCGTCCTTGGCCAGCCCGACCATGACGTCGAGCACCTCGTTGACCATCTCGGGGTCGAGCGCCGAGGTCGGCTCGTCGAACAGCATCACCTTCGGGTTCATCGCCAGTGAGCGGGCGATCGCGACCCGCTGCTGCTGGCCGCCGGAGAGTTGCGCAGGGTACTTCTGCGCCTGCGCCTCGACGCCCACCCGCTTGAGCAGTTCCATCGCCTTCTTCTCGGCCTCTGCCTTCGGTGTCTTGCGCACCTTGATCGGGCCCAGGGTGATGTTCTCGAGAATCGTCTTGTGCGCGAACAGGTTGAACGACTGGAAGACCATGCCCACATCGGCGCGCAGGTTCGCCAGTTCCTTGCCTTCGTCGGGCAACGTGCGGCCGTCGATGGTGATGGTGCCGGTCTCGAAAGTCTCCAGGCGATTGATGGTGCGGCACAGCGTGGATTTACCCGACCCCGACGGGCCGATCAGAACAACGACCTCGCCCTTGTCGATCGAGAGATTGATGTTCTTGAGCACATGCAGATCGCCGAAGTGCTTGTTGACGTTCTGCATCGCGACAAGGGGCTCTGGCATGGCCGCACAGTAGCGGCAGCTTTGCGCAGTGACAAGGAATTACAGCGTGACCGCCGCGATCGTCACCGGATCGAGACAGAGCGTGCGGCCCACCTCGGGCGGTGTCGGGCCGAAGCGTAGGGCCGACTACCGCGGCTGCAGGTGGGCCAGCAGATCGGGTGCGCTCGAGGTGAGCCGCTGCATCTCCTGACCGCCGTCGCAGGTGCACAACGACACCACCACCGGCGGTCCCCAGGTGAGAACCGCCACTTCGCCGCCGGCGGCCTGCCAGCGCACGACGGCGGCCAGGTCGTCCGACGGCTCGCTCGGATGGGTGCTCACGCGACCATCATGCGGCCTCGGGCACGGTTTCGTCCCAGGCCTGGACGGTGACGCGGACGATCACCGTCAGCTGCGGTTGGATGGGCGCATGCCGACGGTTGCCCTGATCACCTCGCAGTACGCTCTGACCAGCCCCGTGGACGCCGATCGCGAGATCACAATCATCGGCGACGAACTGGCGCGGCGCGGCGTCACCTGCCTGGCCATCGACTGGCTGGACGCATCCGCCGACTACGCCGCGTGCGACCTCGTGGTGATCAAGTCCCCCTGGGACTACGCGAGCCGGCACGACGAGTTTCTGGACTGGCTGGCCCGGGTCGAGGCGGTGACCCGGGTGATGAACCCGCCCGAGGTGATCCGCTGGAACATGGACAAGCGCTACCTCGGCGAACTGACGGCCCGCGGCGTCCGGGCCTGCCCCACCACGTACTGCCATGCCCCGGACGAGGTGCGGCGGGCGCTCGCCAGCACGTCCGGCCGGGTGGTGATCAAGCCGAACGTGTCGGCGGCGTCCGCGGACACCGGCCTGTTCGAACCGGACGATCCGGGCGCCGTCGCGCTGGCCGAGCACATTCTGGCCAGCGGCAAGATGGTGATGATCCAGCCGGCGATCGAATCGGTTGCCCAGGTGGGGGAGCGCGCGCTGATCTACTTCGGCGACACGTTCGTGCACGCGATCGGCAAAGGGCCGCTGCTGGCCCTGGGCGGTGGGCTGCGTGGTGACGAGTACGAGGAGTCGATCGTGCCGGCGCAGGCTCCCGCCGACGAACGCGAGCTGGCCCGGCAGGCCCTTGCCACGGTCGAACGCATCTTCACCGACCGCGGGCTGGCACAGGTGTATCCGCTGCTGTACGCCCGGGTCGACATCGCGCGCGACGCGCAGGACCGTCCGGTGCTGATGGAACTGGAGTTGTTCGAGCCCAGCTACTTTCTCGACCTGGCGCCCGGCGCGGAGAAGTTGTTCGTTGACTGTGTGGTGGCACGCTTGACGACATGAGTGCGCAACGTGATCTGAGCCAGTCGGTGCTGCAGGTGATCTTCAGCGTCTTTCTGGGATTGGTGGTGACCGCCTTCGTCGGCATCGGCGTCAACACGTTCTACCCCGAACCCAGGTACGTCACCGGCCCTACTTCCGACTATGCGCAGTGGCGGCTGATCACCTCCATCGTGCTGCTGGTCTGCGCCACGCTGGTGATGCTGCTGTCGCTGGCCATCGCCGAGACCGGGCCGGTGCTCGCTAACGGAGCCTTGCTGGGCGGCCTGTTCACGATGATCTACGCCGTCGGCATGGGCATCTCGGCCGACAATCAGTGGCCTCGACTGCTGGTGGTTGCCGCGGCGCTCGCGATCACGGTGGCCGTCGGCTGGTGGAAGTTCACCCGCGGCCGCGGGCCGGTCGCGACGTCGGCGGTTTCGGGTGCGGGGGCCGTGCTGCCCGGCGAGGCCGAGGCGCGGCTGGGCGCCATCGAGGCCAAGCTGGACGCGCTGGGGCGGGCGTTGCGCGACTAGTGATGCGTCCTCGCAATGATTCCAGCACGAGATCGGCCGTCGCCATCCAGCCAGTGATCCGAAGCCGACGCACCAGCGCGGCGGTCACCGGGTGGCCTGTGGCGCGCCGACAATGTCCCTAGGCTGGCGACGTGACCGCCACCGACGCCTCGTCCACCGCCATCGCCGCTCGCCTGCACCCCGAACTGCAGGCGCTGCGGCGTCAGATCCATGCCGACCCCGAGCTCGGCAACGACAATCCGCGTACCCAGGCCCGCATTCTGGCCGCCCTGGAGGGGCTGGACCTCGAGATCAGCACGGGCGACGCGCTGACCAGTGTGGTCGCCGTGTTGCACGGACGAGCCGCGAGCAGCGAGCCCCGTCCGGTGGTGCTGCTGCGGGGCGACATGGACGGGCTGCCGGTGGTCGAGGCGACCGGGCAGGAGTTCGCCGCCACCACCGGCACCATGCACGCGTGCGGCCACGATATGCACGTGGCCGGCCTGGTCGGGGCGGTGAAGATCCTGCACGAACTGCGCGATCAGTTGCCCGGCGATGTGGTGTTCATGTTCCAGCCGGGGGAGGAGGGCCCCGGTGGCGCGGGTCCGATGATCGCTGAGGGTGTGCTGGACGCCGCGGGCCGTCGGGCCGATGCCGCCTACGCGCTGCACGTGGTGTCGTCGGAGCACCCGCTCGGCGTGTGGTCGGGGCGTCCGGGGGTGTTGATGGCGGCTGCCGACCAGTGCTACATCACCGTGCGTGGACGGGGTGGGCACGGCTCGCAACCGCATCACGCCCTGGACCCGGTGCCGGTGGCCTGTGAGATCGCGATCGCCCTGCAGACCATGGTGACGCGGCAGTTCGACGCCTTCGACCCCGTGGTGGTGACCGTCGGCAGGATCGCCGCCGGCAGCAAGGACAACATCATTCCCGACGACGCCCGGCTGGACGCCACGGTGCGCACCTTCTCGACGGCGAATCACCAGGTGATCGGCGAGCGGATCACTCGGCTGGCCCAGGGCATCGCGCAGGCGCACGGCATGAGCGCCGACGTCGAGTACGTGACCGGCTACCCGGTGACCGTGAACGACGAGACCGAGTACGCGCGGGTGGTCGAGGCGGTGGTGGACCTGTTCGGCGCCGATCGCTACGTCGAGCAGCCGTTCCCCGAGGCCGGCGCCGAGGACTTCAGCCTGGTCGCCCAGCAGGTGCCGAGCGCGTTCATCTTCGTGTCGGCCTCCCCGGGCCACGACTGGGCCACCGCGGCGTCCAACCATTCGCCTCGGGCACTGTTCGACGACGACGTGCTCGCCGACTGCGCGGCCCTGCTGGCCGAGGTCGCGCTGCGCCGGCTGCGTCGCTGATCGGGACTGGCATCGACAGACTCGACCGGCGGGAGATCTCGGCGTTCGCCGGGATGACGAGGCGCTGGAGTGGCGGGATGACGAAGCGCTGGAGTGGCGGGTTGATGAGGGACTGGAGTGCCGGGATCGCGAGGGGTTGGGTCTCGGGATGGCCAGGAGCCGGGCTCGGGATGACGAGGGACTCGGCTGGGGAGATCCCGGCGTCCGCCGGGATGACGGGGACTCGAGTGGCGGGATGACGAGGGCTCGGCCGGCGGGCGGTCAGCCGGTCAGGCTGAGGGTCAGGAACACCTTGTCGCCGGTGCGGTTGGTGAGCTGTGCGCGGTGGCCGTGCGGTTGCGCTGCGGCGGCGAACCGCACGGTTGAGGGCAGCAGTACGGGCTTGAGAAAGTCCACCGACACCTCGTAGGCGTCGGGCAGCCGCGCCTGAAGTGAGGCCAACACCCGGGCGTGGGTGCACATGCCGTGAGCGATGGTGCGCGGAAACCCCAAAGCCCTCGCCGCCACCGCGCTGAGGTGAATCGGGTTGACGTCGCCCGAGACCGCCGCATACCGGCGGCCCAGGTCGGCGGGCAGGCGCCACCAGCCGGCTGTGTGCAGGGTCGCCGTGTCCGGTCCGGTTGGAGAGCCTGCTGGGGTCGAAGACGGCTCGACGGTCGACGAAAGTGAGGAGGATTGGGCTTCGACATCGAAGCCTGATCCGCCTTGCTTTCCAGAGCCCGCTGCGAGCGGCCCGCGCGACCGGCTCGTTTCGCCCCCCGCGGGTGCGCCGGCCAGCGTCTGCTGCCGGTTCAGGTACACCGAACGGCCCTGCCAGACCGGCTCGCCGGCCACCCTGGCCTCGCCGACCAGGTCGACGAGCACCCCGCGCCGGTGCGGCCGCAGGTTCTCGGCCCGCACCGACAGGTCCAGTGCCTCACCGACCAAGGCGGGACGATGCTGCACCATCGAGTTGCTCACGTGAACCAGGCCGGCCAGCCCGAGCGGAAAGCCGGGCGCCGTCATCAGGGTCAACTGCAGCGGGAAGGTCAGCACGTGCAGCCAGGTCGCCGGCAACCGATCGGTGAGCACGAACCCGCACACCTGGTCGTACGCGGACACCTCGCCCACCGTGCTGCGGTGCCCGATCAGCCGGATCTCGCGCTCCGGCAGACCCGCCTTGACGTGCGGTCGACGCCCTGGGGCCAGGGCCTTCGCGTACAGCCGCAACGCTGTCGGCATCGCCGTCAGTTCGAGCACCTCGACCATCAGCGACCTACGATCAGCTGGCCGCAGACCCGCAGCACCTCGCCGTTGATCGGCGTGCGAGGGTCGGCCAGAAACACGATGGCCTCGGCGACGTCCACCGGCCTGCCGCCCTGTAGCAGGCTGGAGCTGCGCCTGAAGATCTCACGGTCGATCACCGGAATGGACGCGGTCATGTCCGTCTCGATGAACCCTGGTGCCACCCCGTTCACCACGATGCCGCGCTCGGCCACCCGCGGCGCCAGCGCCCGCACCAACCCCATCACTCCCGCCTTGGACGCCGCGTAGTTCGTCTGCCCCTTGTTGCCGGCCCAGCCGCTGGTCGAGGCGATCGCGACGATCCGGGCGCCGTCGGCGATGCCGCCCGGCAGTTCGGCGTCGAGCAGCACGTCGTTGATCCGCAACTGCGCCGCCAGGTTCACCTGCAGCACCGAACCCCAGCGCGCCTCGTCCAGGTTGGCCAGCATCCTGTCGCGCAGAATGCCGGCGCAGTGCACGAGGGCGCCGATTTTCGCCTCGGCCCCGTAGCGCGACGCGACGTGCTCGGCGATCCGGCGCCCGGCGTCCGGCACCGTGATGTCGAGTTGCAGTGCCGTGCCGCGCAACTCGTTGGCCACCCCGGCCAGGGCCTCGCCGGCTGCCGGAACATCGATCACCACCACCCGGTCACCGGCTGCCGCGAACCGCCGGGCGATCGCCGCACCGATGCCGCGCGCGGCCCCGGTCACCACCACGATGCGCGCGGACGTGGCCGGCTCGGTCGCCACGTCGGCCAGCACCAGCGGCTGACCGTTGACGTAGGCCGAGCGGCCCGAGAGTAGAAACTGCAGCACCTCGCCCAACTGCTGCGACGTCGTCGAATCGGCGAGCTGAACCAGATTGCTGGTCGCCCCGGCCCGCAGCTCCTTGCCGACGCTGCGCATGATGCCGTCCAGTGCCTGCCGCACCGCTGCACCCTCGACGTCGGTGGCCGTCGCCGGGTTGCCGGCCACGAAGATCACCCGTCCGGAGGGCTCCAATGCCCGCATCGCCGGCCGCAGCACCGCCCGCACCTGCTCCAACCCGTCCACCCCGGCGAGCCGGGAGGCGTCCACCAGGATCGCGCCGATCTTGGCGGGGTAGGCGGGCGGGCGGTCGCGACCCTTCTCGTCCTTCGTGCGGGTCTGGGGGCCGTCGATCAGCGCGGTTTGCGCGCTCAGGCAGATCGCGGCCAACGCCTCGCTCACCAGCGTGCCCCCGCCGGCCACCCCGAGCACCAGCGGTCCGGACGGCAGCGCCGCCCCGCGCCGCAACGGCGTGGCTTCAGGGAATCCAGCCGCCGCCAACGCCTTCGTGCCGAGCGGTGACGTGAGCGCCGCCGAAAGCAACGAATCGAGGTTCATCAGACCGCCTCCACGATCGCCACCACACCCTGGCCGCCCGCGGCGCACACCGACAACAACCCGCGTGAACCGCTGCCCCGCTCGGCCAGCAGCTTGGCCAGTGTGGCGAGAATGCGGGCCCCGGTCGCGGCGAAGGGATGCCCCGCCGCCAGCGATGACCCGTTCACGTTCAGCTTGGAGCGGTCGATCGAACCCAGCGCACCCCCGAGACCGAGCGTGTCCCGGCAGTACTCGTCGGACTCCCAGGCAGCCAGCGTGCACAACACGGTCGACGCGAACGCCTCGTGGATCTCGTACAGGTCGAAGTCCTGCAGCGCGAGCTGGTTGCGGGTCAGCAGCCGGCCCGTCGCGTGGGCGGGCGCCATCAGCAGCCCTTCGTCGCCCAGCAGATAGTCGACGGCGGCGGTCTCGGCATCGACGATGCGCGCGAGCACGGGCAGGCTGCGCTGCCGCGCCCACTCCTCGTCCGCGAGCAGCACCACGGCCGCGCCGTCGGACAGCGGCGTGGAGTTGCCGGCCGTCATGGAGGCGTCCACGCCGTCGCCGAACACCGGACGCAGCGCGGCCAGCTTTTCGATCGAAGTGTCAGGCCGCAGGGACTGGTCGATGCTCTGCCCCAGATACGGGGTGACCAGGTCGTCGAAGAAGCCGTCGGCCCAGGCCCGGGCGAGGTTGTGGTGGCTGGCGGCCGCGAGTTCGTCCTGCGCCTCACGGGTGATGCCCCACTGCAGCGTGGTCAGCGCCTGGTGCTGGCCCATGTTGAGCCCGGTGCGGCGCTCGGCGGCCTGGGGCACTTCGGGCGTCAGGTCGGACGGACGCACGCTCGCCAGCGTCTTCACTCGATCGAACGGTGTCTTGGCGGCGTTGAGCCGCAGCAGCTTCCTGCGCAGCCGGTCGTTCACCGCGATCGGCGAATCGGACGCGGAGTCGACCCCGCCGGCGATCGCGACGTCGAGCTGGCCGACCCGGATGCGGCTGCTCAGCTGGACGGCCGCGGTGAGGCTGGTCGCGCACGCCTGCTGCACGTCGTAGGCGGGCGTGGTCGCCGACAATGCGGACGACAGCACGGCCTCGCGGGTCAGGTTGAAGTCGCGGCTGTGCTTGAGCACCGCGCCCGCCCCGACCTCGCCGATGCGCTCGCCGGCCAGCCCGAACCGACCCGCCAGGCCGTCGATCGCGGCGGTCAGCAGGTCGAGGTTGGTGGCGGAGCGGTAGGCCCCGCCGATACGTCCGAACGGAACGCGGTTGCCGCCCACGATCACGGCGTTGCGCAGTGCAGCCATCGATGCTCCTTCGCTATTTTGCTCGGTACTCACCGTAACAGGTACGTCTAGTACCGGGTACTGTGGGAACCGTGGAAACGCATCTGGACGGCCGCGACACCCGCTGGGTCGAGCACCGCCGGCTTCGACGTAAAGAGCTGGTGGATTCGACGTTGCGCGCGATCCGGCGCCATGGCGCCACCGTCAGCGTGGACGAGATCGCCGCCGAGGCGGGCACGTCCAAGCCGGTGTTCTATCGCCACTTCGGCGACCGGCCGGGCCTCTACCGGGCGGTGGTCGAGAAGACGGCGCAGTTCATTCTGGACGACCTGCACGTTTCGGTGGGCTGGGAGCGCACCGACGACCTGTCGGTGCTCGTGCGCGATCTGGCGCACAGCTACCTGCGGCTGGTGCAGCGCGACCCCGAGATCTACCGGTTCGTGATGTCGCGGCCACTGGTGGACGGCGACCTCGGCGACGACCCGGTCACCGGCCTGACCATGCGCATCGGCGACCGGATCGCCGACATTCTGCGCGCCGCCGGCTACCAGCGGGCGCGCGCCGACACCTGGGGCCATGCGCTGGTGGGCTGCGTCCGGGCGGCCACCGACCAGTGGATCCGGGCCGGCATGCCCCGCTCGGCCGAAGACGTCGCCAACGACCTTGCCGACCTGCTCGGGCCGGCCTTCGAGCACCCTGAGCGCCCCACCAGACAACTCATCTCGACCAGCACGGAGGAGCACCGATGAGCACCATGACCGCCGACAGCGTCGTCCAGGAGCAGCGCGCGGACGAGGCGCCGCTGGGCACCGCGCTGAACGCCGCGTTCGAGGGCGCCTACCACGAGCGCCGGGCCGCCGGACGGGCGCTGTGGCCGTCCGAGGGCATGCATCGGGACCCGGCGATGGGGCTCACCGACGCCCGCGAATGGACGCTGCAGCGGCTGAAAACCATTGCCCGGACGGGTATGGGGCACTCGATCCAGCCTGCGGAGAGCGCCGATCGAGACACCCTGATCCAGTCGCTGGTCGACTTCGAGATCATCTCGTACGGTGACCTGTCGGTGGCGATCAAGTCCGGCGTGCAGCACGGGCTGTTCGGTGGGGCGATCGCCGGGCTGGGCAACGAGTCCCAGCAGCAGCGGTTCCTGGACGGCGCCCTCGACCTGACCGTGCTGGGCTGCTTCGCGATGACCGAACTCGGACACGGCAGCGACGTGGCGTCCCTGGAAACCACGATCACTTACGACCCGGACGGCGATGAGTTCGTCGTGCACTCGCCGAAGGAGTCGTCGGCCAAGACCTACATCGGTAACGCCGCCGCGCACGGTCACCTGGCGGCGGTGTTCGGCCAGCTGATCGTCGACGGCCACCAGCATGGCGTCCACTGCATTCTGGTGCCGATCCGCGATGAGAGCGGTACGGTGCAGCCCGGGGTGACGATCGGCGACCACGGGCACAAGGGCGGGCTGCTGGGCGTCGACAACGGCTGGATCAGCTTCGATTCGGTGCGGGTGCCGCGCGACCTGCTGCTCGACCGCTTCGGTTCGGTGGACGAGCAGGGCCACTACCGCTCGTCCATCGAGAACCCGAACCGGCGGTTCTTCACCATGCTGGGCGCGCTCGTCCGCGGCCGGATCTGCATCGGCGGCGGTGCCGCGGTGGCCACCCGGCGCGCACTGTCGATCGCGACCCGCTACGCCGAGCGGCGCACCCAGTTCCGGCACCCGGGCACCGACGCCGAAACGCCGCTGCTCGACTATCTGGCCCATCAGCGCAAACTGCTGCCCGCGATCGCGCGGGCCTACGCGCTGGGCTTCGCGCAGAACGAGCTGATCGACACCTTTGGACGGGTGGCCGCCAACCCCGGGCACGCACCCAACGAGCAGCGCGCGCTCGAAACGCTGGCCGCCGGGCTGAAGGTGTTCAACACCGAGTTCGCCAACGCATCCATTCAGCTGTGCCGTGAAGCCTGCGGCGGCGCCGGGTACATGAGCGAGAACCGGCTCACCCAGCTGCGCGCCGACACCGACGTGTTCGCCACCTTCGAGGGCGACAACACCGTGCTGCTGCAGCTGGTCGCCAAGGGGGTGCTGACCAACTACCGCGAGGTCTGGGGCGGCCTGGATCGGCTCGGCATGGTGCAGGCGTCCGCCCGTCTGGTCGGCAGCTCGGTGATCGAACGCACGGGCGCCGGGCTGCTGGCCGAGCGACTGGTCACGACGGCCCGGCGCAAAGGCGATGCGGCCGCGTTCTACGACCGTGGCTGGCACGCCTGGATGTTCGAAGAGCGCGAGCGGCACAGCATCGATTCGCTGGCCCGGCGCATGCGTGCCGCCGACCGCGACTCGTTCGACGCGATCAACGCCATGCAGGACCACGTGCTGTTCGTGGCCCGCGTGCACATGGAGCGCGTGGTGCTGGACGCGTTCATCGCCGGCATCGACGCCTGCACGGACGCCGACGCCAAGCAGACCCTGCAGGAGCTCTGCACGCTGTTCGCGCTGACCAGCCTCGAAGCGGACGCGGGCTGGTTCCTGGCCCACAACCGCATGTCGGACGCCCGGGCCAAGGCCCTGCGCAAGCAGATCAACCAGCTGTGCCGCGAGCTGCGTCCGCGGGCGATCGCACTGGTCGAGGGGTTGGGCGTGCCGGCCCAGTGGCTGGGTTCGGCGATGCTGGACGACTGACGTCGGCTGGTTGAGATCGTCCCGTCGTCATCCCGGCGAACGCCGGGATCTCTGCGCGCACCCCTGGTTGCGTTCGTTGCCGCGGAGCGGGGGTGGACCCCGTCCCGCCCTTGCGAACTGATCGGCTAACGCCGATCAGTTCGCAAACGCCCGACCACGCCCTGACGGGGTCCACCCCCACTCCGCTTCACAGTTGCGTCTGTGCCGCTGTCGAACTCATTCGCTCGTGCCGTCATCCCGGCGGACGCCGGGATCTCCGCGCCGGGCTATCGCACGTGTCGTCGTCAGAGCCGGGATCTCACCCGCTGTAGCCGACGCCGACCAGCCGGACCCCGTCATCCCGGCGGACGCCGGGATCTCCGCGTCGAATCCGTCCCGTCGTGCCGTCATCCCGGGGGATGCCGGGATCTCCGTGCCGTCATCCCGGGGGGATGCCGGGATCTCCGCGTGGAGACTGACCCGTCGTGCCGTCATCCCGGCGGATGCCGGGATCTCCGCGCCGGGCCGATCGGTGGTCGAGCGGGTCGAGACCTCCCCACCGAGGGTCAGGGCAGCCCGGCCCAGCGTCCGGCCGCCGTCGCCAGTCCGCCGACCAGGACCACCACGATGTAGGGCGCCTTGACCTTCAGCGCCAGCGCAGCGGCGGCCAGCCCGAACAGCCGCGAGTCGAGCACCACGGCTTGACCTTTCGACACCGTGTTGCTGACCACCAAGGACGAGAGCAGCCCCACCGTCAGCGCGCCAGCCAGCGACGGGACGAACGGCTGGTCGAGGACCGAACGCGGCAGCAGGTAGCCCGACAGCTTCAACGCGTACGCCGCCGCGCAGGCGAACAGCACCCAACCCCACATCGTCATTGCGTGGCCGTCCGCTGCTGAACGGCCCACACGCCGGCGGCCACCGCGGCGGCGATGATGATCGGAATACCGGGCGGTGTGAGCGGTATGAACAGGATCGTCGCGGCCGCGCAGACCACCGCGATGGCGATCGGGTCGCGACCGTGCAAGCGCGGCCACAGCAGCCCCAGGAAGGCGGCGGACGCGGCCCCGTCCAGCCCCCAGCGTGCGGGGTCGCCCATCGCGTCGCCGGCCAGTGCGCCGACCAGGGTGAAGGTGTTCCAGGCCAGATAGATGCCGAGGCCGGCCGTCCAGAAGCCCCGTTTCTGCTCGTCAGGCTCGGATTGCGCGGTGGCGTTCGCCATCGACTCGTCGATGGTGAAGTGGGCGAACACCGGTTTCAGCCGCGCGCTCGGACGAAGCATCGCCTCCAGCTGCATCGCGTACACGCCGTTGCGCAGCCCCAGCAGAGTGGCCGCCGCCAGCGCGCTGGCACCCGTGCCGCCGCCGGCGATCACCCCGACAAAGGCGAACTGCGAGCCGCCGGTGAACATCAGCAGGCTCAGGGCGCAGGTCTGGGCCACGCTGAGTCCGGCGGCCACGCCGAGCGCCCCGATCGAGATGCCGTAGAGGCCCACGGCGGCCGAGATCGACAACCCCGACCGGACGGCGGGGGTGAGGTTCAGCCGGGGCACGCGGGGCAGCTTAACCCGGCGGCCTCGCGCATCAGTTCGACGTGGCGGGGAATGGAACCCGAACCCCATTGCTCGTCGCGACTTGCCGGAGTGGGCATCTGTCAACCGACGGGGATTGGAACCGTCCCCATTACCTGCCGGAGTGGGCATCAGCCAACCGACGGGGATTGGAACCGTCCCCATTACCTGCCGGAGTGGGCATCAGCCAACCGACGGGGAATGGAACCGTCCCCATTACCTGCCGGAGTCGGTCAGCGACCGGCCGGCCCCTCGTCCTCGTCGGTCCAGATGCCGGGTTCGTCCACGATCAGCACGGTGCCGCCGGCCGCGTCGCGCAACTCGGTGGGGGCCAGCGCATGCGCCAGGTGGTAGACCGCGACGGTGACGATGGTGCCGAGCGCGATGCCGCTGAGCACGAACTGGTCGCTGAACTTCAGGGACACGTCACCGATGCCGATGATGATGCCCGCGGCCACCGGCACCAGGTTGACCGGATTGCCGAAGTCGACATTGTTCTCTTTCCAGATCTTGGCGCCGAGCAGACCGATCATGCCGTAGAGCACCACGGTGATGCCGCCCAGCACCCCGCCCGGGGTGGCCGACACGATGGCGCCGAACTTGGGCGAGAAGCCGAACAGGATCGCCACCAGCGCTGCGACCACGTAGGCCGCCGTCGAGTAGACCCGGGTCGCCGCCATCACCCCGATGTTCTCGGCGTAGGTGGTGGTCGGTCCGGCGCCGACCGCGGTGGCGACCACCGACCCGATGCCGTCCGCCGCGATGGCGCGGCCCATGTCCTGGTCGAGGTTGGCGCCGGTCATCTCGGCCACCGCCTTGACGTGACCGGTGTTCTCGGCGATCAGCGCGATCACCACCGGCATGGCGATCAGGGCGAACGCCACGTTGAACTGCGGCAGGTGAATACCGACCACGTTGGTTGCGGCGTGCATCTGCCAGTTGGCCAGGTCGGTCAGCGGCGGGAACCCGATCCAGTCGGCGCTGCCGACACCCGACCAGTCGACCCGCAGATGGGTGGTCACCTCACCCGCGGACGGGCTGTACGACGTGATCGGACCCGTCACCAGATCAGCCAGCCAACTGATCACGTACCCGATCACCAGGCTCAAGAAGATGGCGATCCGGCCGATGAAGCCTTTGACGCCGACGCTCAGCACGACCACCACGAGCATCACGAACAGGGCGATCCACTGATCCTGCGGCCAGTACGTACCGGCCACGACGGGGGCCAGGTTGAAGCCGATCAGCATCACCACGGCGCCGGTGACCACGGGCGGCAGCGCCCGGTGGATCACTCGCGAGCCGGCGAAGTGAATGATGATGCCGGCGATGAACAGCAGCACGCCGACCCAGAGCATGGCCCCGGTGACGTCGGCCGGATTGCCACCCGCGCCGTAGATCGCGGTGGCCACCCCCACGAACGAGGCGGACGAGCCGAGGTAGCTCGGCACCCGGCCCTGGACCACCAGCAGAAAGATCAAGGTGGCGACGCCCGACATCATCACGGCCAGTTGCGGGTTCAGGCCCATCAGCAAGGGGAACACGAAGGTGGCGCCGAACATGGCGACCACGTGCTGCGCGCCCAGCCCGACGGTCTTGCCCCACGACAACCGTTCGTCAGGGGCCACCACCTCGCCCGGTTTCAGCTTTCCGTCTCCGTGCAAGGTCCACAGCGGCATGGCAGATCCCTCTCGTCTTCAGTCCGGATGCACCTTATGCCGCAGCTGTGACAGGCTCGTTGCGGACGAATCCAATGAGACGGCACCCGGCCCGCCGTCCTGCCATGCGGTCGCGAGCAGGGCGTAGCTGACGCCGTCCAGCCGCTCGCCGGGGCGAGTGCTGCCGCTCCCCAGAGCCACTGGACGGAATTCCCGTCACTTTCGCCTTCTACGGCGAAAGTGGCGGGACTTCCGTTCACCGGGTCGTGGGCGGATCAGATCTCAGCGTCAGGGAGGGCGCTCAGATCCAGGACCGCAACCACATCCGCGAGAGCCACTGGGAGTAGGGGAGCAGTTCGTTGGTCAGCACCGGGTAGATGTAGGCGAAGTTAGCCGCCACCAGGGCGACCGCAACGCCGACGATGATCGCGCCGCGACGTCGTCCAGGACTGTGGGCCGGACCCAGGATCAAACCCAGCACCATCGCCAGGCCGATCACGGTGAACGGCACGATGGTGATCGCGTAGAAGAAGAACAGCGGACGATCGGCGTAGTTGAACCACGGCAGGTAGCTGGCCAAAGCGCCCAGCACCGGCACCCCGAAGCGCCAGTCGCGGCCACCGATCCACCACACCACGCACACCACCAGGGCGACCGCCGCCATCCACCACAACACCGGGGTGCCCATTGCCGAGATCACCCGGATGCAGTTCTCGGGTCCCACGCAGCCGTCGGTTCCGGGGGCGATGTCGTTGGTCGCCGCGAACCCCGTCGGACGCAGCATCGCCAGCCACCCGGCCGGGTGCGCGTCGTAGGGATGGGTGGCGTTGTTGATGTAGTCGCCGGTGTGAAACTCGTAGATCTCCTTGTGGAAGAACAGCAACGAGGCGAAACCCTCGCCGAACGCCTTCACCCACGGGTGATCAGGATTCTTCAGCCCCCAGTCGCGGTTGTAGCCGCCGGAGCTCAGCAGCCACGGAATCCAGGTGCTGACATACACCGCCACCGCCACCACGACCATGCGGACGAAGGCCGGTATGCCGTCCACCAGCACCGCCAGCCACGAGCGCCAGTTGGCGCCGGCCAGCTTGCGGGCGCCCACGTCCCACAACACGCTGACCACGCCGAACACGGCAAGCACGAAGACCGAGTTCCACTTGCAGGCCAGCGCCGCGCCGAACATCACCCCCGCCGCCAGCCGCCATGGCCGCAGCCACACCACCGGGCCGAACTCGCCGTGCAGGTCGTGCCGGCCGCGCTGCTCCAACAGTCCGGCCAAGCGTTCGCGGTACCAGTCGCGGTCGGTCACGCAGCAGGCCACCGCAGCGACCAGGAAGACCGCCTGAAAGACATCGAGCAGAGCGGTGCGGCTCATCACGAACGCCAGGCCGTCCAGCGTGAGCAGCAGGCCGGCGATGCCGCCGATCAGGGTCGAGCGCGAGAGCCGGCGAGCGAGCCGGATGGTGGCGAACACCAGCAACGCCCCGAACACGCAGGCCATGAACCGCCAGCCGAACGCGTTCATGCCGAACCACTGCTCGCCGATCGCGATCAGCCACTTGCCCAGCGGCGGGTGCACCACGAACTCGGCGGTGCTCGAGTACACGTTGGGGGTGCCGGCGATGATCTGATCGTTGGCGTTGTCGGGCCAGTTGCGTTCGTAGCCGAACTGCAGCAGCGACCAGGCGTCCTTGGCGTAGTAGGTCTCATCGAAGATCAACTGGTTGGGGTAGCCCAGATTGTGCAGCCGGATCAGAAACGCCAGCAACGTGATCGTCAGCGTGGTGAACCAGCCGGCGGCGGCGTCGCTGAGGCGTCCGTCGCGCAGTCGTTCCACCGTGCTCAGGTCGTCGCGGACGGCGGGCGGCTGCCAGCGGCTGGTGCGGGTGGACGGTGCTGTCCAGCCGTCGCGTTCGGCGCGCGGCTGCTCGACCTCGGCGACCTCCGGAGCGATCTGCGGTTGGTCGCTCGACGCGCCGTGGGCAGCGACGGGCGTCTGCTCGGCGGTCGACACCCCGCTGGCTTCGTTCACCGGCTCATCTTAGGGCGCCGCTTGAGCGACCACCGCCCCCCGGGGGTGATGTGGAAAGGTAGGCGCATGGACGAGCCCGGGGTGCTGGTGCTGGCCGGCACACCCATCGGGCACGCCGAGGACGCCTCGCCGGCCCTGCTGAGCGCCCTGACCGGGGCGGACGTGGTCGCGGCCGAAGACACCCGACGCTTCCGGGAACTGTGCCGCCGGCTCGGCATCGCGCCGGCCGCGTCCGTGGTGTCGTTCTTCGACGGCAACGAGGGTGCGCGGGTGGCGCCGCTGCTCGAACACCTGCAGGCCGGACGCCGCGTGGTCGTGGTCTCGGACGCGGGCATGCCCGCAGTCTCGGACCCCGGCTACCGGCTGGTGGCGGCAGCCGCCGAGGCGGGCATCCGGGTGACCGCCGTGCCGGGGCCGTCCGCGGTGCTGACGGCGCTCGCGGTCTCGGGCCTGCCCACCGACCGGTTCTGCTTCGAGGGTTTTCTACCGCGCAAGGGCGGTGAGCGTCGTACCCGGCTGGCGGGGTTGGCGTCCGAGCAGCGCACGATGGTGTTCTTCGAGGCTCCGCACCGAGTGGCGTCCTTTCTGGCCGACGCGGCGGACGCGTTCGGCGCCGATCGCCGAGCGGTGGCCTGCCGAGAGCTGACCAAGACCTACGAAGAGGTCCGGCGGGGCACCCTCGGCGAGCTGGTCGCGTGGGCCTCGGGCGAGGTGCGCGGCGAGTTGACGCTGGTGATCGAGGGCGCCCGAGCGAGTGGCAGCCAGGCGGACGCGCTCGCAGCCGTGCAGCAGGCCGTGGGAAACGGGCAGCGACTCTCGGAGGCGGTCGCCGAGCTGGCCGCCGTGCACGGGGTCTCGCGCCGGGAACTGTACGAGGCAGCCCTGAAGGAGCGGGAGAACGTGAAGGGGCCGGATAATCCGAATGAGCGGGCGAACCTGAAGGATGGGACGAGCCGGTGAGCCGCCCCCTGCCCGAGGCTCCCGCGGCACTGCCCGCGCCCACGACCGACGCCCACACCCACCTGCTCAGCACGGCGGAGTTCTCCGGCCTGAGCGTGGCCGAAGCGATCGCGCGGGCGGATGCGGTGGGCGTCCATCGCCTGGTCGAGGTGGGCTGCGACGTGGCCAGTTCGCGCGGCGCCATCGAGATCGCCCAGCAGCATCCCCAAGTGATCGCGTGCGTGGCGCTGCATCCCAACGACGCGGCCCGGGCCGGTGCCGGACTGGGCCGTGAACTGGCCGCGCTGGAGGCGCTGATCGGCGGCAGCGAGGCCGTCCGGGGCATCGGTGAAACGGGGCTCGACTACTACCGAACACGCGATGACGAGGGCAAACGCCTGCAGCGGCAGTCCTTCGCCGCGCATCTTTCGTGGGCCCGCGAGCACGACCTGGCGGTCGTCATTCACGACCGCGACGCGCACGCCGACATTCTCGACGTGCTCGATGCCGAGGGGGTGCCGCAACGGTTCATGATGCACTGCTTCTCGGGCGACGCCGGGTTCGCGCGGCAGTGCCTCGACCGCGGCGCCTGGCTGTCGTTTCCCGGCACGGTCACCTTCCGGCCGAACGAGGCGTTGCGGGAGGCTTTCGACCTCACCCCGGACGACCGGCTGCTGGTCGAGACCGACGCGCCGTACCTGACCCCGGTGCCGTTGCGGGGCAAGCCGAACGCGTCCTATCTGATGCCGCACACGGTCCGCTTCCTGGCGGCTCGGCGCGGCGTCGACCTGGCGGCGTTCTGCCGGTTGCTGGACGACAACGCGTCCGCATTGTTCGGGCCCTGGGGGATCGATGGCTGAGGGCCTGCTCGACCCGCGCACGATCCGCGAACTGGCCGCCGAGCTCGACCTGCGGCCGACCAAGCAACGCGGGCAGAACTTCGTCCACGACCCCAACACGGTGCGACGCATCGTGGCCGCCGCGCAACTGTCGCCGGACGACGTGGTGCTCGAGATCGGCCCCGGGCTGGGCTCGCTCACCCTCGGGCTGCTCGAGGCCGTCGCGGCGGTGCACGCGATCGAGATCGACGACCGGCTGGCGGCTCGGCTGGCGCGCACCGTCGGCGAGCGGCTGCCGGACGCCGCTGCTCGGCTGAACGTGATCGAGGCGGACGCGCTGCGGATGAGCGACCTGCCCGATCCGCAGCCGAGCGCCGTGGTGGCCAACCTGCCCTACAACGTGAGCGTGCCGGTGCTGCTGCACGTACTGGCCACGTTTCCGGCACTTCGGCACGGCCTGGTGATGGTGCAGTCCGAGGTGGCGGACCGGCTGGTGGCGGGGCCCGGCAGCAAGGTGTACGGCGTTCCGTCGGTGAAGCTGGCCTGGTACTGCAGCGCGCGGCGGGTCGGCTCGGTTCCGCCGGCGGTGTTCTGGCCGGTGCCCAACGTCGATTCGGGGTTGGTGGCCTTGCAGCGACGCGATCAGCCGGTCACCTCGGCGTCCAGGCAGCAGGTGTTCGCCCTGATCGATGCGGCCTTCGCGCAACGGCGCAAGATGCTGCGCTCGGCGTTGGCGGGCGTCTACGGGTCCTCCGCGCAGGCGTCGGAGGCGTTGCAGTCCGCCGGAATCGATCCGACGGCCCGGGGTGAGGTGCTCAGCGTCACCGATTTCGCTCGGTTGGCGCAGGTGCGTCCGTCGTGAGCCGCGCCCGTCACAAAGTGTGGAGGATTGGGCTTCGACATCGAAGCCCAATCCTCCACGCATTCACGGAGCTGGCCGTCCGACCCACCTCGACCGCTGCGGTATGCAGCGTTTCGCGTATCGGATAGCCTCGCCGCGTGGCGTCACCCCTTGTCCCCGAGCCGGACTGGGTCCGAGTTCGGGCTTCCGGCAAGATCAACCTGGCTCTCCGGGTCGGTGGCGTGCGCCCGAGCGGCTATCACCCGCTGGCGACGGTCTTTCAGTCGGTGTCGCTGTTCGACGAGATCGCCGTGCGCTGGGCGGCGCCGGGCCGGTTCAGCGTCAGCGTGCAGGGTGAGCAGGCCGACCTGGTGCCCACCGATGAGACCAACCTGGCGGTGCGGGCGGCGCGGCTGCTGGCCGAGCACTACGGGCCCGGGCGGCTGGGCGCCGATATCACCATTCGCAAGACGATCCCCGTAGCCGGGGGCATGGCCGGCGGCTCGGCGGACGCGGCCGGTGCGCTGCTGGCCTGCTCGGTGCTGTGGGATCTGGACACCACCCCCGACGAGCTGCGCACCCTTGGCGCCATGCTCGGGGCCGACGTTCCGTTTCAGCTGATGGGCGGCACCGCACTGGGCACCGGGCGGGGCGATGAACTCATGCCGGTGCTGAGCCGAGGCAGCTATCACTGGGTGCTGGCGCTCAGCGAGGACGAGCTTTCCACCCCCGAGGTGTTCCGACGCTTCGACGAACTGACCCCCGACGCCCCCGACGAACTGGCGATGCCCACCGACGTGATGAACGCGCTGGTGGCCGGTGACGCCCCAGGGCTGGGCGCCGCACTCATCAACGACCTGGAGCCGGCCGCGGCGACGCTGCGTCCAGGGCTGCTGCGCATTCTGCAGACCGGACGCGAGTTGGGCGCCCTGGGCGCCATCGTGTCCGGGGCAGGCCCCACGTGTGCCTTTCTCGCCGTCAACGAGGCGGCTGCGGTCGACCTGTCGGTGCGGTTGTCCAGCGAAGGCATGTGCCGGGCGATCCGCCGGGTCACCGGCCCGGTGCCGGGCGCCCGGCTGATCAACTGATCGGATCCGGACGCTCCTCGCGCGGCATCGCCGAGGCCAGGAACGGCAGTGCCGCCAACAGCACCGCGGGCACGAACATGGTGTGCTGCAGGCCGAAGTGGTTGGCCAGAAAGCCGATCACCGCCGGCCCGCACAAGAAGGTCGCGTACCCGAAGGTGACCACGACGGCGAGACCCCGTCCGCCGGCTGCGTGCCCCGCGACCGCGTACACCTGGGGCGCGATCATGCCGATGCCGAAGCCGACCATCGCCCAGCCCACCAGCAGCACCGGCAACGGCGTCGCGATCGCGGTGATCAGGTAGCCCAACGATGCGCACACGCCGCCGAACCGCACCACTGCCCGGCGTCCGAACCGGGCCACCAGGCCGTCGCCCAGCAGCCGGATCGCGACCATGAAAAAGGCGACCACGGTGACCGCGAGCGAGCCCTGGGCAGGGGGGATCAGGGCCACCTCGGTGACGTGCTGACCCGACCAGTCCATCGCGGTGCCCTCGCCGAGGCCGAACGCGATCGCCATCAGGCCCAGCAGGTACGCCCAGCGGGGGATCGGCGTCTTCACTCCCGACGCGTCCTGATGGTCGACGACCTCGGTCTCGGGGGTGATCCGGAACCCGATCACGCAGGCTGCGACCCCGACGAGCGTGGCGGCGATCACGGCCGCCTGGACGGGCACGGCGGGCAGGGTGAACGACGCCACCAGGACGAGCGCGGCGCCGGCGAAGTTGCCCACCGACCACATGCCGTGGAAGAAGCTCATGATCGGCTTGGGACGGGCGGCCTCGACCTGCACGCCGATCGCGTTCATCGCGACGTCGATGCCGCCGTTGCCGAGTCCCAGCAGCAGGGCGGCGACGAACAGCGCCGCGTAGTGGGTGGCGAAGCCGGCGATCAGCAGCCCGACGATCAACAGCGGCAGGCAGGCCAGCACCACCCGGCGGGCGCCGTGCCGGTCGGCCAGCCGTCCACCGATCTGCATGCCGGTGATCGCCGCCACCCCGGCGGCCACCAGCATCACGGCGATGCCGGCCGCGTCCAGGCCCAACCGCTCGCGCAGCGCCGCCAGCGAGGCCGCCCAGGTGCCGATCACCAGGCCGTTGTAGGCGAACAGGTTGACGACGGCGGGCGCGGCTGTGCGCGCAGAAAGGGCGGTAGGCACGAGTGGCACCCTATCGAGGTGCCCGGGTTGGGTCAGTCCGCGCTGGACGACGCGGCGGGCACGACCACCACCGGGCCCGGCCGTTTCAGCATCGGGTCGATCTCGAGGTGCCGCATGCCGTTCCAGGCCAGGTTGACCACGTGGGCCGCGACGACGTCCTTGTCGAGACCGTTCTCGCGATGGTCCAGCCACCACTGCCCGGTCAGAGCGACCAGCCCCACCAGCATCTGCGCGTACATCGGCGCGAGGGCGGGGTCGAACTGCGACTTGGTGAACTCGGCGGCCAGCAGGTCTTCGGTGCGGTTCGCGACATCGGACAAAATCGTGGCGAACGAGCCTTCGGCCGAGGTGGCGGACGATCCGCGCGAGATGATCGCGAAGCCGTCCGAATTGGCGTCGATGTAGTCCAGCAGGGCCAGCGTGCCGAGTACGATCAGCCGCCGGGCGCCGGCCCGCGGCGTGGTGAGCGCGGCCCGGATCGCGTCGTGCAGTCGCCGCACCTCGCGGTCCACCACGACGGCGTACAGCCCCTCCTTGCCGCCGAAATGCTCGTAGACCACCGGCTTGCTGACACCGGCGTGCGCGGCGATCTCCTCGACCGAGGTGCCGTCCGGCCCCCGCTCGGCGAACAGGCTGCGCGCCACGTCGATCAACTGCTCGCGCCGCTCGGCCCGGGTCATCCGGACGCGGACGCGCCGGGCACGTCCGGCAGCAGCGGCTGTGGGGTTCGCCATCGGACCAGTCTGACGCCTGCGCGTCCGCTGGCCAAACCGTGAGATGCGAGCCTCGCGCGGGCCCCGTAGGGTGGGAGCGCACGATCCCCGGTTGGTCTTTCGGTAGGGCCCGCCTGACTTTGAATCAGGATTAGCGCAGTAGGTTCGACTCCTACCCGGGGAGCGCAGGCCGTCCACGTGTCACCGCGGGCAGGCACGTGAGCGCCAGAGTGCTCAATCAGTGACGAGCGAGCCGTTGCGGTCCATTAGGCTGATGGCCGAGAGCTTGGGGCGGCGCTCGCGCGCGCGTCCGCAGGCCCGGTGGCCGCTACAGCTGGGAGTACTCGTGTCCACAACCGACCAAGGCCGGGTCGCTGCGGTCGTCATCATGGCGGCGGGCGCTGGCACGCGCATGAAGTCGGCCACCGCCAAAGTGCTGCACCCGCTGGCCGGACGATCCATGCTCAGCTACGCCGTCGACGCCGCCGGCGCCCTCGAGCCGGAGCATCTGGTGGTCGTGGTCGGGCACCAGCGCGAGCAGGTCGAAGCTCATCTCGCCGAGATCGCCCCGCAGGTGCTCACCGCCGTGCAGGAACAGTTGCGGGGCACCGGCGACGCCGTCCGCTCGGGTCTGGCCGGGCTCGACCAGCTGACCGGCCAGGTGGTGGTCACCAGCGGTGACGTGCCGTTGCTCACCGGCGAGACGCTGCGCGGCCTGGTCGAGGTTCACCGCGGCGAAGGCAACGCGGTCACGGTGCTCACCACCATCGCGCCCGATCCCACCGGTTACGGACGGGTCGTGCGCGAGGGGGGCGAGGTCGTCCGCATCGTCGAGCAGCGGGACGCCACACCGGCCGAGCAGGCGATCACCGAGATCAACGCCGGCATCTATGTGTTCGACGCGCCGGTGCTGCAGGCCGGCATCGCGAACCTGTCGGACGCCAACGCCCAGGGCGAGTTGTACCTGACCGACGTGATCGGCTTCGCCCGCAGCCTCGGCCGCCGCGTCGGTGGCAGTGTGCTCGCCGACTCGATGCAGGCCGAAGGCGTGAACGACCGCATTCAGCTCGCCGCGCTGAACGCCGAACTGAACCGCCGCATCCTGTTCCGCTGGATGGCGGAGGGCGTGACCGTGATCGACCCCGCCACCACCTGGGTGCACGACTCGGTCGACCTGGCGCCCGACGTCACGCTGCTGCCCGGCACCTCGCTCGAGGGCGCCACGTCCATCGCCGGCGGAGCCGTGATCGGTCCCGACACCACGCTCGTCGACGTCGAGGTGGACGAGGGGGCGCACGTCGTCCGCAGCCACGCCACCTTGGCCGTGATCGGGCCGAACGCGCAGGTCGGTCCGTTCTCGTACCTTCGCCCGGGCACCCGATTGGGCGTCAAAGGCAAGATCGGCGCGTTCGTCGAGTGCAAGAACGCCGACATCGGCGACGGCGCCAAGGTGCCGCACCTGACCTACTGCGGCGACGCCACGGTGGGTGCGGGCGCCAACATCGGCGCCGGCACGATCTTCGCCAACTACGACGGGGTGACCAAGTCGCACACCACCATCGGCAAGGCCAGCTTCATCGGCAGCGACACGGTGCTGGTTGCGCCGGTCGAGGTGGCGGACGGTGCCTACGTGGCCGCCGGCTCCACCGTCACCGCCCCGGTCGGGCCCGGCGAGCTCGCGGTGGCCCGCGCAGCGCAGCGCAACATCGGGGGCTGGGTGGCGCGTAAGCGTGCCGGCACCACGACGGCCGCGGCGGCCGAGGCGGCGCTTCGAGTCGCGAACGCAGAATCGATCGAGTCCCAGGAGGACAGCCAGTGAGCGGAATCAAACGCCCAACCGAAAAGCACCTGATGGTGTGCACCGGAAGGGCCTTTCCCGAACTGGCCGAAGAGGTCGCCGAACTGCTCGGCGTCGACCTCATTCCGACCCGTCAGGTCACCTACGCCAACTCCGAGATCTACGTGCGGTTCGAAGAGTCGGTGCGCGGTGCGGACGCCTTCGTGATCCAGAGCCACCCGGCGCCGGTGAACGAGTGGTTGATGGAGCAGTTGATCATGCTCGACGCGCTCAAGCGGGCCTCCGCGAAGCGCATCACCGTGGTCTCGCCGTTCTACCCCTACGGCCGCCAGGACAAGAAGCACGCCGGACGCGAACCGATCTCGGCCCGGCTGGTCGCCGACCTGTACAAGACCGCGGGCGCCGACCGGCTGATGTCGTCGACCTGCACGCCTCGCAGATCCAGGGCTTCTTCGACGGCCCGGTCGACCACCTGTTCAGCATTCCGGTGCTGGCCGACTATGTGGCGTCGAAGTACCCGTCCAAGAACATGACGGTGGTCTCACCCGACGCCGGCCGGGTGAAGCTGGCCGACAACTGGTCCGACCGGCTCGGTCTGCCGCTGGCGATCATTCACAAGCGGCGCGACCCGAACAAGGCCAACGAGGTGGCGGTCGGCGAGGTGGTCGGCGACGTGCAGGGCCGGGTCTGCCTGCTGGTCGACGACATGATCGACACCGCCGGCACGATCTGTCAGGCGGCCGCCGCCCTGCGCGAGCACGGGGCGTCCGCGGTGATCGCCGCCGCCACCCATCCGATCCTGTCGGGTCCGGCGGCGCAGCGGCTCAACGCGTCGGCGTTCGAAGAAGTGATCGTCACCAACACGCTGCCGATCCGCGAGGACCTGGTGATTCCCAAGCTCACCGTGCTCTCGATCGCCCCCCTGCTGGCCAAGGCGATCCAGGAGGTCTTCGTGGACGGATCGGTCACCTCGCTGTTCGGCGTCGAGTAGACCGCTGGCAACCCTGTCCGTCCGGGATCTCTGCCGACCGGTAATGGGGACGGTTCCTTTCTCCGTCGCAATCGGGAGGCGGACGCGAGCCCGTGCCGACCGGTAATGGGGACGGTTCTTTTCTCCGTCACAATCGGGAGGCGGACGCGAGCCTGTGCCGACAGGTTTGGGGACGGTTCCTTTCCCCGTCGCAATCGGGAGACGGACGCGAGCCCGTGCCGCGCCGCCGGAGCATCAGTTCGATGGGCTCGGTGCGACGGGGAAAGGAACCGTCCCCAATACCTGTCGGTCCCCGCAGGCCTGGACGAGGCCCTTCATCGACGAAACGGCTTCTGAGCGACGGGGAAAGGAACCGTCCCCATTGCCCGTCACACCGGCGAAACGGCTTCTGAGTGACGGGGAAAGGAACCGGGCACCCATTACCCGTCACACCGGCCTGACCGACTGCCGCACCCGCAGTGGCATGGGCACCAGCAGGTGCTCCGGTTCGGGGTCGCTGAGCAGCATCTCCATCGCGCGACGGCCCATCTCTTCATACGGGATCGCAGCCGTGGTCAGCCCCGGACGCAGGTACGACGCGATCACCTCGTCGTCGAACGACACCACCGAGATGTCGTCTGGCACCTTCAAGCCCTGCTCGGTCATGGCCTGGTAAGCGCCGAAGGCCAACCGGTCGTTGAGGCAGATCAGGCCGGTTGGACGTTGCCCGGACGCCAGTAGTTGCTGCATCGCCAGGTAGCCCACCTGCGGCTCCCACACGAAGCTGTCGTACAACCAGCTCGGGACGACGCCGTAATCACTCAGGGCACTGAAGATGCCCGCATAGCGCTCGCCGATGGTCACCGACAGCCGCGGCTGGGCGGCCTGCTCGGGTGCATACCCCATGATGGCGATGTCGCGATGGCCCGCCTCAAGCAGTGTGTGGGCCACGGTGCGGCCGGCCTCGAACTCGGCTGGCAGCACGCTGGGGTGGCCCTTGGGGCTGGTGGAGTTGATCAACACCACGGGCACGTCGGCCGGGATGCGTGGCACGTCGATCATCTTGGCGCCCATCAGACCGAACACGATCGCATCCGGCTGACGATCAAGCATGGCCCGCAGCGCCTCCTTGACCCGTCGCGGATTGCTGCCGGTCTCGGCGATCAGCACCGTGTGCTGGTACTGCTCGGCCACGTCGAGCAGGCCGCGGATCATCGCGGACGCATACCGGGTGACGGTCACGTCGTCGGAGAGGAACGCCACCGTCTGGGTCTTTCCGATACGCAGGCTGCGGGCCGCGGGGTTCGGCCGGTAGTCCAGTTGCTCGGCGGCGGCACGGATGCGCTGCACCGCGTCGGCAGAGAGCCGGACGCCGGGCTTGTCGTTGAGCACCAGGCTCACCGCGGTGGGGGAGACCCCGGCCCGGGCGGCCACGTCCGCCAGGGTTACCCGCTTCTCGGCCATGTCGTCAGCTCACTTTCGCCACGTCGTGCGATTGGGGACGACGCCCCCCGCACCCTCTGCGCGTCCAGCGTATCTCCTGATGAAAACCATTTAGCTGTTGACGCACGGAAAGCCGCGTGTTACGGTTCCAACAGCTAAATGGATTTAGCAGACCAACAGGGTTCGTCGCTGAACCCCTGACCTCTTTGGAGGAACCTCCCGTGATCTCACTGAAGAAGCTCGGTGTGCTGGGTCTCGCCGCCGCACTGTCGATCTCCGTCGCCGCCTGCAGCAAGGGCGGTGGCAGCCAAGCCACCAGCAACTCCACCGCGGGGGCCAGTGGCCCGGTCGAGTTGTCGATGTGGACCCACAACGCCGGCAACAAAGAAGAGCTGGCAGCCATCACGTCGGTGGTGACCGATTTCAACGCCAGCCAGGCCAAGTACCAGGTGAAGCTGCAGGCGTTTCCGCAGGAGTCCTACAACCAGTCGGTAACGGCGGCTGCGGCGGCTAAGAAGCTGCCGTGCATTCTCGACATCGATCAGCCGAACGTGGCCAACTGGGCCTGGGCCGGCTACCTGGCCCCGATCGAGGGCATGGACGACACGTTGGGCAAGTTCCTGCCGTCCACCGTCGCCAAGTACAACGGCAAGACCTACGCCTACGGCTACTACGACGTGTCACTGGTCTGGGTCACCCGGGCCTCGATCCTGAAGAAGTACGGCATCCGCACCCCCACCATCGACCAGCCGTGGACCGCCGACGAGTTCGGGGCCGCGATGAAGAAGGTCAAGGACTCGGGCGATTTCAAGTACCCGGCTGACATGGGTACCGGCTGGACCGGTGAGTGGTGGCCCTACGGGTTCTCGCCGCAACTGCAGTCCTTCGGCGGCGACCTGATCAACCGCACCGACTACAAGTCGGCCCAAGGCGCGTTGAACGGTGACCAGGCGATCGCGTGGGCGAACTGGTTCGCCTCGATGGCCAAGGACGGCAACATGGCCAAGAAGGGCAGCTCGGATCCCTCCCAGGACTTCATGAACGGCAAGACCGCATTCCTGTGGAACGGTTCGTGGACCGCGGTCCCGACCCGCAAGAAGTTCGACGATGTGATCTTCGCCCCGCCGGTCGATTTCGGTAACGGCGCCAAGGTGGGTGGCGGCTCGTGGACGTGGGGCGCTTCCACCAACTGTGGTGATCCCGCCGGTGCCGCCGAGTATCTGAAGTTCGCTGCGGCCGACAAGTACGTCGCGAAGGTCGCCCAGGACACCAACAACATTCCGGCCACCGACGCCGCCGCCGCCCTGGTGCCGGCGTTCGCCCCCGGCGGTGAGAACGACATCTTCCGGCAGTACTCGAAGAAGTTCACCGTGATGCGGCCCGAGACCCCCGGCTACCCGTTCATCGCGACCGAGTTCGAGAAGGCCGCCAAGGACATCCTGAACGGTGCCGACCCCAAGACGACGCTCGATCAGGCCGTCAGCAACATCGACGCCAACCAACAGCAGTACAACAGCTGACGTCGAACCCGGGCGCGAACCTCAGCCGCCCGTCCAGTAGGACGGGAGTGAGTTCCGTCCAGTGGGACGCGAGTGAGCTTGGTCCAGTGGGACGCGAGTGAGCTCCGTCCAGCACCCCTTTGAGCCGACGCTCGGGAGGAGGCATCAGCCCCTCCCGGGCGCCGCTCTCCCCTGAATCTCTGAAGGAGCATGTCGATGTCGATTGCCGTCGCCGCCGAGTCCGCCAGCGGCCAGAAGATCGCTGCGGAGCCCCCCTCCCGCAAGCGCCGCTCCACCTCCGGCAAGGCTGCCGTCACCGGGTGGGCGATGCTCGCCCCGGCCGGCATCTTGATGCTGGTGTTCCTGATCGTGCCGATCATCCTCACCTTGAGCCTGGCGTTCACCGATGCCCGGCTGATCTCACCCACGCCGGCCAAGTTCATCGGGTTGAACAACTTCACCCGGCTGTTCGGCAGCAACGTGTTTTGGCATTCGCTGCAGAACACCATCGTGTTCGCCCTGGTGATTGTGCCGGTGCAGTCGGCGTGCGCGCTCGGATTGGCGGTGCTGGTCAATGCCAAGGTGCGCGGCACGAACTTCTTTCGCACCGTCTACTTCCTGCCGGTGGTCACCTCGATGGTGGTGGTGTCGATGCTGTGGCTGTTCATGTATCAACAGGACGGCCTGATCAACGCCCTGCTCGCCAAGATCGGCATCGCCGGCCCCGACTGGCTGGGCGACCCCAACACAGCCCTGTTCGCGATCATTTTGATGTCGGCCTGGCAAGCCATGGGCTTCCACATGGTGATCTGGCTTTCTGGCCTGCAAACCATCTCGGCCGACCTGTACGAGGCTGCGTCCCTGGACGGGGCGAACGGCTGGCAGCAGTTCGCCCACGTCACCTGGCCCGGGCTGAAACAGACCCGCACCTTCATTCTGATCACCATCACCATCGCCGCCTTCTCACTGTTCACCCAGATCAACGTGATGACCCAGGGCGGCCCGCTCGACTCGACCTCGACCCTGGTGTTCCTGGCCGTGCGGACCGGCTTCCAACAGCAGCAGACCGGGTACGCCTCGGCCATGTCGCTGGTCTTCTTCGTGCTCGTACTCGCAGTCTCACTCGTCCAGCGTTACCTCACCCGAGACAAGGACCTCCAACGATGAGCACCACCCTCTCCCACGTGGCGACCACCGACGCGCCCGAACTGCACATCGCTGGAGAGCGCAAGAAGCCCTGGCTTCCTGCCCTGGTGATGCTGCTGCGCATCGTGCTCTGCCTGGTCTTCGGGCTACCGCTGGTGTTCCTGATCGTCAACAGCTTCAAGCCCGACAGCGCCATCTTCGGCGACCTGGGCTCGATCAACGCCTTCCTGCCGATCGGCCAGCTGTCCCTGGACAACTACGCCGGCGTCTTCGAACGGGTACCGTTCGCGACCTTTCTGCTCAACTCGGCACTCATCTCGATAGTCACTGTCGTGTTTGGCCTGATCGTCAACTCGATGGCCGCCTTCGCCCTGTCCCGCATGCAGTTCAAGGGCCAAAAGATCGTGCTCGGCGTGATCCTCGCCACCCTCATCGTGCCCTTCGAAACCATGGCACTCCCGCTGCTGTGGTGGGTCAACCAACTGCCCTACTTCGACGGATCGGTCGGCTGGCTCGACACCTACGAAGTACAGATCATCCCGTTCATCGCCAACGCCTTCTCGATCTATCTCTTCTACCAATACTTCGATTCGATTCCGAAAGAGCTGGACGAAGCCGCCAAAGTCGACGGCGCCGGCTGGTTCCGCATCTACCGCAGCATCGTCATGCCACTGTCCGGCCCCGCCATCGCCACGGTCGCGATCCTCACCTTCCTGCCCGCCTGGAACAGCTACTTGTGGCCGCTCATGGTCACCCAATCCGAAGCCATCCGACCCGCCATGGTCGGCATGGACTACTTCAAGCAGATGACCGGCGCCGGCGGCACCGCCTGGGGCCAGATCATGGCCTACGCCTCCATGATCACCGTCCCCGTCCTCGCCCTATTCATCGCCTTCCAGCGCGCCTTCATCAACAGCATCGCCAGCTCCGGCGTCAAGGGCTGAGCGCGGTGTTCGACCTACCTGAGGCCTACGTGTGGGACTTCTGGGTCGTGGACGACTCGGAGCGGTACCACCTGTTCTTCCTCTACGCGTCACGGGCGTTGCAGAACCCGGACGCCCGGCACTACCGCGCGTCCGTGGGGCACGCGGTGTCGAGTGACCTGACCAACTGGACGCGGGTCACCGACGCCCTGGTGCGCAGCGACGCCCCGGCCGCCGACGACCTGGCCACCTGGACCGGCTCGATCACCCGGGGTCCGGACGGGCTGTGGTACCTGATCTACACCGGGGCCACCGCGGCCCCGAACGGGTCGAACGTGCAGACCATCTGCTGCGCGACCTCGTCCGACCTGTACGAGTGGACGAAGGCGCCGGGCCCGATTCTGCGGGCCGACCCGCGCTGGTATGAGCTGCTCAGCGACGGGCACTGGCACGACGAGGCGTTCCGCGACCCGTTCGTGTTCGCCGACCCGTCGGGGGACGGCTGGCATCTGCTGATCACCGCTCGGGCCAACCATGGTGCGCCCGACGACCGGGGGGTGGTGGGCCACGCGACGTCCCCGGACCTGTTCACGTGGACGATGCAACCGCCCTTGTCGCAGCCCGGTCAGGGGTTCGGGCAGATGGAGGTCTTCGACCTCGTCCGGCTCGGGGGACGCGACTACCTGCTGTTCAACTGCCTGGCCGGCTACCTGTCGACAGCGCACCGGGCGACCGGTACCTCGGGGGGTGTGTGGCTGGCGCCGGCCGAGTCGGCGCTCGGTCCGTACGACCTGGCCGGGGCGCAGCTCATCACGGGCAGTGACCTGTATGTCGGGCGCTTCGTGACCACACGATCGGGCGAACCGGTGTTCCTGGCGTTTCGCCACGCGGGCCCGGACGGCACCTTCGTCGGCGGAATCACCGACCCGCTGCCGGTGAGCGTCCAGGATGGACGGGTGTCCCTCGGCTGAGCGTCCGGGTCGAAGCCGCCGGAACGCGTCCAGCCGTCCACCATGCGGCATGGGGCGTCCAGAACCCGGCGACGATTTCGTGCCGACTCGGCGAGCACGGTAGATTATCGGGGTTGCCTCGGCGAGGGGCCCCGGGCCCGTGATCGACTAGGTGTGCGCGATCCGCGTGCCCTCCCTCGTCCGAGATTCGAGTTGCAGACGAGGTAGAGAAGAGGTAGCCACTCATGGCTGAAGTCAAGATTTCTGCAGTTGCCCGAACCGAGTTCGGTAAGGGCGCCGCCCGCCGCACGCGTCGCGACGGCCTGGTTCCCGCCGTGCTGTACGGCCACGGCACCGACCCCCAGCACGTGTCGCTGCCGGGCCACGAGACCCTGCTGGCCCTGCGTGTCGCGAACGCGCTGCTGTCGATCAGCGTCGACGGCGACACCCCACAGCTGGCACTTCCCAAGCAGGTGCAGCGCAACCCGATCAGGGGCAACCTCGAGCACGTCGATCTGGTGATCGTGCGGCACGGCGAGAAGGTCACCGTCGAGGTGCGGCTCAACGTGATCGGCGCGGACGATCGTCCCGACCGGGTGATCGTGATGGATCAGCAGACCATCGCGCTCGAGGTCGAGGCCACGAACATTCCGGTCGCCGTCGACATCGACGTCACGGGTCTCGGTGTCGGCGACTCGATCGCCGCCAAGGACCTGAACCTGCCCGAGGGTGCCGCCTTCCCCGGCGCGCCCGACGACCTGATCCTGAGCGTGGCCGCGGCCAAGTCCCAGGAGCAGATCGACGCCGAGCTGGACGCCGCCGTGGCCGGGGCCACCGACGAGGACCAGGCCGCGAGCACTGCCGAGCCGGTCGAGGCCGAAGGCGAGAGCGAGTAAGCAGCGCCCATGGCTGCATGGCTGGTGGTCGGGCTCGGAAATCCGGGCCCGACCTACGCATCTCACCGGCACAACGTCGGCTTCATGGTCGCCGACGAGCTGGCGCGGCGGGCACGCGCCGCCTTCGCCGCACCCAAAGGCATGCGCGCCGAGGTGAGCGAGACCCGGCTGACCGCGCTGGGCATGGGCACGGTCGGCACGGACGCTCACCGCATCGTCCTGCTCAAACCGCGCACCTTCATGAATGATTCGGGCGCGGCGGTGGGCAAAGCATGTGCCTACTACGGGGTCGACCCGTCCGGTGTGCTCGTCGTGCATGACGAACTCGACCTCGATTTCGGGCAGTTGCGGCTCAAGTTCGGCGGCGGAGACAACGGCCACAACGGCCTCAAGTCGATCCGCTCGGTGCTCGGCACCGGCGACTTCTACCGAGTCCGCTTCGGCATCGGACGACCCCCCGGCCGCCAGGCACCCTCGGACTTCGTGCTCACCGCCTTTCCGGCGGCGATGCGCACCGACGTGCAGCTCGAGATCGGGCGCAGCGCCGACGCGGTCGAAACACTGATTCTGCGCGGCCTCGAACCGGCGCAGAACATGTTCAACTCCTGACGCCGACGGTCGCGGCGGCGCACGTGTGCGAAACTGAGGTGTCGCAGCGGCTGAACAGATGCCGGCTCCGGCCTACTCAGGACGGATCTCTGTGACCCCCCACCAACTCGGTGACTTCGCATCTCGTGTCTTCTCTCATGTGAGTGCGCGCCCGCACGCGAAGACCGATGTAGTACGTCGGACCGCGCCGTGACCTGGCGGCTCGAATGCTGTCTGTGCGGCCAAACCGTGGGCGCGCGACGGCTGGTGTATGTGCTGGACGACGAGTGGTTGCGGCAGCATGCCGATGCCAACGGACGGCTGGCCTGCGCGACGTGCGTGTCCACCCGGGCGTTCGATTGCGCCGAAGCATCACCCGCCGATCACGTGCCCCCTCCTCATCAGGCCAGCGGCCACGGCAGCTGCGATTCGTGGCACCACCTGCGCGATCAGGGACTGGTCAAGGCGATGGTGTGGGAGCACCCGGAATCAGCGGTGCGGCAGGGCGCCCGGGAGTATCTGCAGTTCGCCGTCGAAAAGCGTCGCCTCCCACCCGTGCTGATGGCCCGCGCACACCGGGTGCTGACGGGGAAGCCCGAACCCGAGGCGGAACACTAGAGTCCAGAACGCCGGCCCCTGGTCTCACGATCCGCGACTTCACTCATCGAGGCGGCGATGGGCCAGACGTGCGCGGGCCCGCTTGTGGCGGGCCTGTGGGTTCGCGCAGTTGTGGTTGATATGACGACGGGTACATCTCGCCCTCGCCGCCACCGCGACTATATGGTTGATATGGATACCCCCGCCGGGTATTCATAACCACCACAAAGTGGCGAAACCGCGCCCGGTGCTCGCCAGACCCCGGTCAGGGAATTCATAAGCACCATAAACCGGCGCTTCGGCGACACCCGGCCCCTCGTCACCCCGCCAACAGCCCGTCGCACGAGGCTGCAGCCTCGGCGCGGATGCTCCCCGCGTTGGTGCAGGTCGAGCGCGAGGTTGCCGGGTGAGGCGATCGAGGTGCACGAGCATGCAAGGCATGCCGGTCTGGGAGGGTTCGCTCCGACCGCGCTCAGTCCGGACGGGTCTGCCGAATCACCTCATTGAAGGGCAGCTGATTGCGCCATCGCCACTGGGTGACGGCGTCGTGGGCAGCGGCCCGGTCCGCCGGATCGGCCGCCGACAAGTGCCATTCGACCGCATCGTCGGCGTAGTCGATCCAAGCGATCGGACGGACAGCACGGATGGCGTCCAGAGCAGGCGCAACCTCCCAACCCTGGGCCAGTAGAACCGCGAAGGCCCCCGACGGACCCCGGTTGACCCCGGCATGACAATGCACCAACAGTTTCGTCCGCGGATGAGCCAGTGCGGCCTCCGTCCAATCGATCAGGGTCTGGAAGTACTCGCCGGGAATCGTCTGACCCATGTCTTCGACGGGATGGTGCAGGTAGCTGATCTGTGGAGCGTATTGGGCGACGAGTTCAGCGTCCGACCACTCGTAACGCAGATCGGCGATGTGGGTGATGCCGCGGGCGACGAGTTCATCAATCTGCCGTCGGGCACGACGCGGATCGTCCGCCAGGCCACCGCCCACGGCGAGGCGTTCGGTGACGAAGTCGGCGTCCACGTGCTCGAAGGTCGGGAGTGCATTCATGGTTCCTGACATTAGGCCGCTATCGCCCTACTCGCTCGCCTAACTACTTGCCGCTCGCCAAGCTCCGAAGTTGTCAACCTGGTGTGGACAGTTCGCGAGTGTTGATGCCGGTGGGTCCGACGGTGGGGGCTCGGGGTGCTTGTCGGAAGCGGTTGGGGTGTGCGGCGTGGTAGGCGTCGAGTTGTGCTTGCCGTCGGGCTTGGTCGGTGGCGACGGTGCCGTGGTAGACGGCAGCCGGGGTGTAGTAGCCGATGCCGGAGTGTCTGTGGTGGTTGGCGTATCGATCGAGGAAAGCTTGTGTCCAGGCGCGGGCGTGGTCGATGTCATCGAACCGGGGTGGGTGGTCGATGTCGTATTTGATGGTTTTAAACATGGATTCGGAAAACGGGTTGTCGTTGCTGACGCGCGGACGGGAGAACGATCCGGTGACGTGGTGGTCGTTGAAGACGCCGGCCAGGTCGGCTGAGCGCATCGCGGAGCCGTTATCGGCATGGACGACATCCACGTGGCCGTGTTGCTGGAACGCGCGCCGGAAGAGCCTTTTGGCGGCGTGGCTGGTGGTAGTGGGTTCGATCAGCCAGCCGGTCGGGAAGCGAGAGTAGACGTCGAGGATCAGCATCAACTGGTAACACTCGAGGCCTTCTGGGCCGCCGCACAACTCGGTCGCGTCCCAGGACCACAGTTGGTTCGGTCGGAACGCCTGCGCGGTCGGAGCGGGCCGTTTCCGGCGTGATCCGCTGCCTTGGCTCCGTTGCCGGCGGCGATCCCCGACCAGGTTCTCGGATCGGGCGATCCGGTAGAACGTGGCTTGCGAACAGCTCACCTGCCCGGCATCGAAACTGCGCCAATAGGTTTGCACGACCGACAGCTCGGCGTATTCATCCGCCACCAGCGACTCGATCACTTGGGCCCGCTCGGCCTCGGCCAGGGCCGCCGGCTGGTGCCGGTCACGATGCGGCACCGGCTCCGGCACCCGCCGATCGTGACAATAACCCTGGTCAACCGATAGAAAGAGGCGCGTGGCAGGCCAGTGACACGACAGGCTCGGCTAATCGTCCAGCCCGCCGTCGTTGACAGCGCTGAGACCGCGTCGGTCAGGACAACTTGAGCCGCTTCAGCCATGACGCGTACTCGGTCGCGGACATCAACGCCGGCGGGATCTGCGAATCCGGTTCCGAGCTCGTCGTGATCCCTCCAAGAGCTCGAACGCTTTTCCCAGGATCTCGGTTGCCGCTTCGGCCTGAGCGGTCTTGCGCCGCAGCGTTTCATTCTCGGCCCGCAATCGAGCCAACTCGGCACGCATCTGACCCACATCCGAGCGGCTCGCCACCCGCTGCTGAGACTGCTCCAGCTCGCCGTTATCCCGCGCCCGCACCCACGCATAGACGGTGTTCCGATCCAGTCCGTACTCCCGCAATAGCCGCGTCTTCGCACCCCGCTCAACGCACCCATCCCACGCGCGCAAGAACTCCACCCGAAACTCCAACGAAAGCGTCGATGCCCCCCAGCCGACATCCCCGGCTCCACACTGATCTGACCCACGCCCTGCCCTCCCACTCGCGAACTGTCTCACCCCCAGGTTGACAGCGGGGGAGCTTCGTGAGCGGCAAGTAGTTAGGCGAGCGCCTTTGGGTCCAGACCCGCCGTCCGGAACGGTTGGTGCTCACCGCTAGGGTTGCCCGGTGACTTTGTCGGGACTGGTTGAACTCGTCGGCGCCGACCCCACCATCGCAGCGTCCATCGACGATGCCCGGCGGGCACGTCTGCGCGCCCTCGACCTGACCGCTCCCGAGGCGTTGCGTCCGCTGCTGGTCGCCGCGCTCGCCTCGGGATCGGGGCGTCCGGTGCTGTTGATCACCTCCACCTACCGTGAGGCCGAGGCCGCCACCGCCGCGCTCGCTTCGCTGCTGGGCGAGGAGAAGGTCGCCTACTACCCTTCGTGGGAGACGCTGCCGCACGAACGTCTCAGCCCCCGCTCCGACACCGTCGGACGGCGGCTGCAGGTGCTGCGCCGGCTGGTCGGCAACGATGAACTGCCCCCGCCCGCGGTGATCGTCGCGCCGGTCCGCTCGGCTCTGCAGCCGCAGGTCAAGGGGCTGGGCCACCTGCTGCCGGTCACCCTGCGCACCGGAGCTGAGCACGATCTGGGCGAGCTGGCCCACGCCCTGGTGAACGCCGCCTACACCCGGGTTGACCTGGTCGAGAGGCGAGGAGAGTTCGCCGTCCGGGGCGGCATTCTCGACGTGTTCCCGCCCACCGAAGAGCATCCGGTCCGGGTCGACTTCTTCGGCGACGAGGTGGACGAGATCCGCTCGTTCGCCGTCGCCGACCAGCGTTCGTTCGGGGATCCGCTGGCCGAGGTGACCGCGTCACCCTGCCGTGAACTGTTGATCACCGACGAGGTGAAGGCCCGTGCCGCCGACCTGGCCGAACAGACCAGCAGCAGTCCGGGCAACTTGTCCGAGATGCTGGAGCGCATCGCGCAAGGGCACGCGGTGGACGGCATGGAGGCCCTGTCGGCGGCCCTGGTCGATGGCCTCGAACTGCTGGTCGACGTGGTGCCCGCGAACACCCTGGTGCTGGTCAGCGACCCCGACCGGGTGCGCGCCCGGGCGCACGAACTCGTCCAGACCAGCCAGGAGTTTCTGCAGGCGTCGTGGGCGGCCGCCGCAGCTGGGGGCAAGGCACCCATCGACCTGGCCGCCGGCGCGTATCGCGAGCTGGCGGACGTCCGGCACCGCGCCTTGGAACGCGGCCAGGGCTGGTGGTCGCTGTCGCCGTGGGCCGCCCTCCCGGATGCACCCGAAGCCACCATCGACGACTGGGACGATCCGGTCGACCTCGGCATCGGCGAAACCGACCTGGTCGGCGTCGAGTCGCGCACCATCGAGGCCCGCGAGGGGGAGGTGTTCCGCGGCGACGCCGAGGCGGGGGTGGCGGCCGTGCGGGGCAGCGTGACCGCCGGCGCGCGGGTCGTGCTGGTCGCCGACAGCCCGGGCCTGGCCACCCGCATGGGCGAGGTGCTCACCGAGGCCGGCGTGCCGGCCCGGGGTGCACTCGACCTGCCCGAAGCGCCCGAGGCCGGCATCGTCACCGTCACCGTCGCCGAACTGCGGCACGGCTTCACGCTGCCCACGGTCGCGCTCACCCTGTACACCGCGGCCGACCTGGCCGGCCAGCGCGAGGTGGACAAGTCCGCTCGCAAGATGCCGGCCCGGCGCAAGAACACCATCGACCCGCTCGAACTCGCTGCCGGCGACCCGATTGTGCACGAAACCCACGGGGTCGGCCGCTACATCGAGATGGTGCAGCGCACCGTCCAGGGCGCCACCCGCGAATATCTGGTGGTCGAGTACGCACCGTCGCGGCGCGGCCAGCCGGGCGACCGGTTGTTCGTGCCGATGGATCAGCTGCACCTGATCACCCGCTACGTCGGCGGCGAAAGCCCGACGCTGGACAAAATGGGTGGCGCCGACTGGAACAAGCGCAAATCGCGCGCCCGCAAGGCCGTCCGCGAGATCGCCGCCGAGCTGATCAAGCTGTACGCGGCCCGGCAGGCCACCAAGGGTTACGCGTTCGGCCCCGACACCGTGTGGCAGCGCGAACTCGAGGACGCCTTCACCTACGTCGAGACCCCCGACCAGCTGGCCGCCATCACCGAGGTGAAGGCCGACATGCAGCAGGTGATCCCGATGGACCGGCTGATCTGCGGCGATGTCGGCTACGGCAAGACCGAGATCGCCGTCCGGGCCGCGTTCAAGGCGGTGATGGACGGCAAGCAGGTCGCCGTGCTGGTGCCCACGACCCTGCTCGTGCAGCAGCACCACGCCACCTTCGCCGACCGCTATGCGGGCTTTCCGGTCACGGTCGCACCGCTCAGCCGTTTTCAGAGCCCGGCCGAATCGACGAAGACCAAGGACGGCATCGCCGACGGCACCGTCGACGTCGTGGTCGGCACCCATCGATTGCTCGGGGGCGAGGTGCAGTTCAAGGATCTCGGCCTGGTGGTCGTGGACGAGGAGCAGCGATTCGGCGTCGAGCACAAAGAGGCGCTGAAGAAGCTGCGGCTCAACGTCGACGTGCTGTCGATGAGCGCCACGCCCATCCCGCGCACGCTCGAGATGGCGATCACCGGCATTCGCGAGATGAGCGTGATCGCCACCCCGCCCGAGGAACGTCACCCGGTGCTCACCTTCGCCGGCCCTTCGGACGAGGCGCAGGTGCGGGCCGCGATCCGGCGCGAGCTGGCTCGTGAGGGCCAGGTCTTCTACATTCACAACCGGGTCAACTCGATCGAGAAGACCGCCAAGCGGCTGGCCGAACTGGTGCCCGAGGCGCGGGTCGCGGTGGCGCACGGCCAGATGAACGAACACACCCTCGAACAGGTGATGGTCGACTTCTGGGAGCGGCGCACCGACGTGCTGGTCTGCACCACGATCATCGAGGCCGGGCTCGACATCAGCACCGCCAACACCCTGCTGATCGAACGTGCCGACCTGCTCGGTCTGTCGCAGTTGCACCAGCTGCGCGGACGGGTCGGACGCAGCCGCGAGCGCGGATACGCCTACCTGCTGTACCCGCCAGACAAGCCGCTCACCGAGACCGCACACGACCGGCTGGCCACGATGGCCGCGCACACCGATCTCGGTGCCGGCATGGCGATCGCGATGAAGGACCTCGAGATCCGCGGCGCCGGCAACCTGCTCGGTGGCGAACAGTCCGGGCACATCGCCGAGGTCGGCTTCGACCTGTACATCCGGCTGGTCGGCGAAGCCGTCGCCGACTTCAGGGGCGACAGCAGCGAACCCGAGCCCGAGATGAAGATCGAACTGCCCGTCGAAGCGCATCTGCCGGTCGACTACGTCGAATCGGAACGGCTCCGGCTCGAGATGTACAAGAGGCTGGCGCAGGTGACGGACGAGGCGGGCATCGACGCCGTCCGCGATGAGTTGCGTGACCGGTACGGCCCGCTGCCCGAGCCGGCGGAGGCGCTGTTGGCGGTGGCCAGATTCCGGCTGCTGGCCAGGGCCAAGGGACTCACCGAGATCATCATGGCCGGCACGTCGGTGCGGTTCTCACCGGCCGACCTGCCCGACTCCAGGCTGTTGCGGCTGAACCGGCTTTACCCGGGCGCGCAGGTGCGCAAGACCGCCGGCCAGGTGCTGATCCCGCGCCCGACGACTCGTCCGATCACCGGGCAGCCGATCGTCGATCTGCCCCTGCTTGCTTGGGCGACCACGGTGCTGACCGACATCTTCTGACCCCTCCGACACCCTTGGTCATCCCGGCGAATGCCGGCGTCCTGCTCGCCCCGTCATCCCGGCGAATGCCGGGATCTCGTCCCGGTCGGGTCGTCGCTGTCCTGGTCGTCCCGTCATCCCGGCGAATGCCGGGATCTCGTCCCGGTCGGGTCGTCGCTGTCCTGGTCGTCCCGTCATCCCGGCGAATGCCGGGATCTCGTCCCGGTCGGGTCGTCGCTGTCCTGGTCGTCCCGTCATCCCGGCGAATGCCGGGATCTCGTCCCGGTTCGGGTCGTCGCTGTCCTGGTCGACCGTCATCCCGGCGAATGCCGGGATCTCCTGCGCGGGGGGTGCGGCCGAGATCCCGGGGCAAGCCCGGGATGACGAAAGGCATCGCAATGCCGGGGTCCCGTCATCCCGGCGAACGCCGGGATCTCGGGTTCCCGGTCTGTTCGTCAACCCGTCATCCCAGCGAATGCCGGGATCTCCGTCGCCAACTGACCTGGTCCCGACACGCGGCCTCGGCACCCCGGACCTGCCCGGGCGATCCCGCGGTCCGTTGTGAGCGCGGCCCAGCACCGCCATCGCGCACCGGTTAGGATCACTGCGGAACGTCTCGGAGGAGCACGAATGAAGCGCATGCGTTGGTTGCTGGCCACCGTGGTGGCAGCCCTGGTGGCTCTCACCGGCTGCACGAACCCCGGTGGCAACGTGGCCGCCACCGTCAACGGCGTGCCGATCGCAGTCGCTCGCGTCGAGGGCCCGGTGCAAGCGATCGGGGTCGGCGACGGGCAGCTCGCCGAGCCCAACGCCACCGTGCTCAGCTACGCCATCCGCGGCGAGATCGCGCGCACCCTCGCCGCCCAGCAGAACATTCAGCTCACCGGCGAGCCCCGCACCGCCGTGCTGGCAGCCAACGCCGGCCTGGCCTCGTACGCCGAGATCCCTGGGGCGGCCGGCTTCGTCACCGACGTGGTCGACTCCACGATCGTGATCACCAAGGTGGGCGAAGCAGCGTTTCTGACCGCGGTCAAGCAGTCGTCGGTCGAGGTCAACCCGCGCTTCGGCTCGTGGTCGGTCGAATCCGCCGCCGTGAACCAGGCCGGCGGGCAGCTGTCCCAGCCGTGGGCGACGCCCAGCGCCACCGCCCCGGCCTGAGCCGCACGATGACCTCTGCAGAGGTACAGCGCCTGATCGACGTGATGCACGTCCTGCGTGCGCAGTGCCCCTGGGACGCCGAGCAGACCCATCGCTCGCTGGTCGGTTATCTCGTCGAAGAGACCCTCGAAGTGGTCGAGGCGATCGAGCACGACTCGGATCCGGCGCTGGTCGAAGAGCTCGGTGACCTGCTGCTGCAGGTGGTCTTCCACGCCGAGATCGCGGCCGAGCAGAGCCGGTTCGACATCGACGACGTCGCCCGCGGGATCGCCGACAAGCTGATCGCCCGGCACCCCTACGTGTTCGCGGACGCTGCGGTGCCGGATGACCTGCTGACCTCCTGGGAGCAGCGCAAACGAACCGAGAAGGGACGCTCCTCGGCACTGGACGGCATCCCCGCCCGCATGTCGGCGCTGACCAGGGCGAACAAGGTGATCGCGCGCACCGAGCGTCACGGTGCCGACGTTCCGCTGGACGAGCGCAGCGACGACATCGGCACCCGCACCCTGGCCCTGGTTGCAGAGGCCCACGCGCAGGGCATCGACGCCGAACAGGCGACCCGCGAGGCCGTCCGCCGGATCGAGGAGCGCATCCTCGCAGCCGAAGCCACACAGGCAAAGGATGCGCCGCAACCAGCCTAAGCCCGGATCCACCGATCTGCGCCTACTGCGCGACCCCATCCGGGCGGCCTGGCTGCGCCGGCCACGCTCAACAGACGACCCGGTTTGCCCTCGCGCGGACCGGCTGCCCAGGCCACCCGTCTGGTGCCGCTCGCAACGGCGCCCATCGGTGGATCCGGGCTCAAGAACGATCCGCCGATCGGCATTCCGCTGCGGGCTGCGACCGCTAGGGTGAGAACCGACGTTTCCACCACCGAAAGGCACTACATCGTGGCAACCATCGAATTCGTTGACGCCCGCGAGATCCTCGATTCCCGCGGAAACCCCACTGTTGAGGTAGAGGTGATCCTCGACGACGGCTCGCAGGGCCGGGCCGCGGTTCCGTCCGGCGCCTCCACCGGCGCCTTCGAGGCGGCCGAGCTGCGGGACGATGACAAGGGCCGCTACGGCGGCAAGGGCGTGCTCAAGGCCGTCGAGAACGTGCAGCAGCAGCTGTCCGCCGAGATCACCAACGTGTTCGAGGCCGACGCCCAGCGCGCCATCGATCAGGCCATGATCGAACTGGACGGCACCCCCAACAAGTCGAAGCTCGGCGCCAACGCCATCCTCGGCGTCTCGCTCGCCGTCGCGCACGCCGCCGCCGAGTCGGCCGGCCTGCCGCTCTACAAGTACCTGGGCGGCCCCACCGCCAACCTGCTGCCGGTGCCCATGATGAACATCCTCAACGGCGGGTCGCACGCCGACTCCAACGTCGACATCCAGGAGTTCATGATCGCCCCGATCGGCGCCGCCACCTTCGCCGAAGCCGTCGAGATGGGCGCCGCTGTCTACCACGCGCTCAAGGCCGTGCTCAAGGGCCGAGGGCTGGCCACCGGTCTGGGCGACGAGGGCGGTTTCGCCCCCAACCTGGCCAGCAACGCCGAAGCCCTCGACCTGATCGTCGAGGCCATCGGTAACGCCGGCTACACCGCGGGCAAAGAGGTCGCGCTGGCGCTGGACGTAGCGGCGTCCGAGTTCTACAACGAAGACGGCACGTACACCTTCGAGGGACAGTCGAAGACCACCGACGAGATGGTGGCCTACTACGTCGACATGGTGGCGAAGTACCCGATGGTCTCCATCGAGGACCCGCTGAACGAGGAGGACTGGGACGGCTGGAAGAAGATGACCGACGCGTTGGGCGAGAAGGTGCAGCTGGTCGGCGACGACCTGTTCGTCACCAACGTCGAGCGGCTCAAGCGCGGCATCGACTCCAAGACGGCCAACTCGCTGCTCGTCAAGGTGAACCAGATCGGGTCGCTCACCGAGACCATCGACGCGGTCACCCTCGCCCACCGGGCCGGCTACTCGACCATGATGAGCCACCGTTCCGGTGAAACCGAAGACACCACGATCGCCGATCTGGCCGTCGCCCTGGGTTGTGGCCAGATCAAGTCGGGTGCCCCGGCGCGTACCGAGCGGGTCGCGAAGTACAACCAGCTCCTGCGCATCGAAGAAGATCTGGACGACGCGGCACGCTACGCCGGAGCGGCCGCCTTCCCGAGGTTCACCGCCAACTGACCGTACGCTGGACCTGATGAGAGATCAGGTCTGATGGCTCGCGACAGGCGACCACCGCGTACATCGCCCGCCGGCCCGGGACGTACTACACGTTCCCGGGCCGGCGCGCGCGCGTCCACGCCCAAATTGGCGGTCAGCGCGTCCGGTACCGGTGGTGCCAACCCGACCGGCGCCACGTCACCGCGCACGTTGCTGCCGACCCGGCTGGGCCTGACCCGCCGCGCGCTCGCCGTGCTCAGCGTGCTGGTGGTCCTGGCCCTGTCGTACGCCAACTCGCTGCGCATCTACCTCGACCAGCAGCACGACCTCGGGCAGGCTCAGCAGCAGATCGCCGAGCGCACCGAGCAGATCAGTCAACTCGAAGACGAACTGAGCCGCTGGAACGACCCCGCGTTCGTCAAGGCCCAGGCCCGCGACCGGCTCGGTTGGCTGTTGCCCGGCGAGACCGGCTTCAAGGTGATCGGTCCGGACGGCAAGCCGCTGGGCACCGGCGTCGTGCTCGACTCCACGGCCGAGCTTCCGCCCGGTGAGCATTCCGAAATGTGGTTCGACCGGCTCTGGGGTTCGGTTGAGACAGCCGACAGCCCCGAACGCGGCGTGGGCGGCTGAGCCTCGCTCGTCCCGCCGTGAGCAGGATCTGGGGACGGTTCCTGATTCCTGCTCAGCAACGATCACCAGCGGGGCCGTGAGCAGGATCTGGGGACGGTTCCTGATTCCTGCTCAGCATCGATCACCAGCTTCGCGGTGAGCAGGAATAGGAACCGTCCCCAATTCCTGCTCAGCATCGATCACCAGCTTCGCGGTGAGCAGGAATAGGAACCGTCCCCAATTCCTGCCCGCTTCGGTTCCGCTGCCGGACGAACCGGCCTCGCTCCCACTTCGACACACCCGGTCCACCGGGGCAGAATGAAGCGGTGTCCACCTCGTCCGCGATCGATCCGGCCGACCTCGCGTCGATCGAAGAGCAGCTCGGACGCACCCCGCGCGGCGTGGTGCGGGTGGCCTGGCGTTGCGCTGACGGTAGCCCCGGAGTGGTGGTCACCGCACCGCGATTGCCGGACGGCACTCCCTTTCCGACCGTGTACTACCTGACCTGCCCGCTCGCTGTTGCGGGGGCGTCCACCTTGGAATCCCAAACGGTGATGGCGCAGATGACGGCCCGGCTGGCCGAGGACGCCGAGCTCGCCGCCCACTACCGCTGGGCGCACGAGGCGTACCTGGCCGACCGGCGCACGTTGGGCGTGGTGCCCGAGATCGATTCCGTCAGCGCGGGGGGCATGCCAACTCGGGTCAAGTGCCTGCACGTGCTGGTCGCGCATTCCCTGGCCGTCGGCCCCGGGGTCAACCCGCTGGGCGACGAGGCCGTCCAGCTGTTACGAGATTTCCCGTTCGGTGCATGTCTGGGGGCGAAGTGAAGGTCGCGGCGATCGACTGCGGAACCAACTCGGTGCGGCTGCTGGTCGCCGAAATCGGGGACGGCGGGCGCCTGGTCGACCTCGACCGCCGGCTGATCCTGACCCGGCTGGGCCAGGGCGTGGACGCCACCGGACGTTTCCATCCCGACGCACTGGCCCGCACCCTCGACGCCTTCGCCGAGTACGCCGGGGTGATCGCCGGCCTCGGTGTCGACCGGGTGCGGCTGGTCGCCACGTCGGCGGCGCGGGACGCGTCCAACCGTGCCGAGTTCTTCGCCGGCGCCCGGGCCCGCCTGGGTGTCGACCCCGAGATCATCAGCGGCGACGAGGAGGCCGGGCTCTCGTTCCTCGGTGCGCTGACCGCACTGCCGCACGTCGCCACCCCCGCTCTGGTGATGGACATCGGCGGCGGCTCAACCGAGTTGATCGTCGGCGCCGGCGGGAGTGATCCCACAGGTCGAGCACGGGCTCTCGCTCGACATCGGCAGCGTCCGGGTCCGGGAGCGCTTCCTGGCCTCCGATCCGCCGACTGCCGACCAGGTCGCCGCGGCCGCCGCACACATCGACACCCTGTTGGACGGGGCCGGCATCGACTTCGCCGCCGTCGCCACCTGGATCGGCGTCGGCGGCACCGCCACCTCGCTGTCGGCCCTGCACCAGCGCCTGCCCGCCTACGACCGGGTCAAGGTGCACGGCTCCGCCATGACCCGGGCCGAGTTGCACGACCTGACCCAGAGCCTGCTCACTTCGACCGTCGAGCAGGTGCGGGCGCTGCCGTCCATGCACCCCAAGCGCGCGGACGTGATCTGCGCCGGCGCCCTGATCGCCGACCGGGTCGGCGCGCGCATGCCGGTCGACCTGACGATCAGCGAGTCCGACATTCTGGACGGCATCGCGTTGCGCCTGCTGCACAGTCCGGCGCCGTAGACTCAACCGCGACGTGCCCCCGTAGCCCAACCGGCAGAGGCAGGCGGCTTAAACCCGCCCCAGTGCGGGTTCGAGCCCCGCCGGGGGCACGCCGGACCCGGTTCATCATTGAATATGCGGCGCAGCGACAAAGCGGCGTGGCGACAAGCGGCGCAGCGAAGCATCCGTGCAGCGACCTGAGCGTTACCGCCACCCGGAACTGCCCCTGAGCGGGACGGGGGAAGGTTCCCAGTCTTTACCGCGTTCTCTACTATGGACGAGCATCCACAAGGAGGAAGACAACACATGCGCAGCTCCAACCCCGTTCTGTCGAGGCCGGACGCTTTCACGCCGCAACAGCAGCCCGGTCAAGGCGGCTTCCAGCAGCAGCCCTACGGCTACCAGCAGCAGCCCAACCCGGGCGGCTTCCAGCAGCCCGGCTATGGCCAACCCGGTCAGTACCCCAATCCGTACAACCAGCAGGATCCGACTCAGGCCACCCGCGGCGTCATGACCATCGACGACGTGATCACCAAGTCGGCGATCACGCTCGGCACCGTCATCGCCACCGCCGCGCTGACCTTCATGTTCATGCCGGCCCGGTTCCTGATGGCAGGCATGATCATCAGCGCACTGGTCGGCTTCGCCACCGTGATGATCGTCGCGGCCCGCCGGGTGATCAACCCGGGCATGGTGCTGGTGTACGCCGCCATCGAGGGCGTGTTCATCGGTGCGGTGAGCAAGCTGTACGAGTCGCTCTGGAGCGGCATCGTCCCGGCCGCCGTGATGGCCACGGTCGTGGCCGCCGCCGCCACGCTCGGTGCGTACAAGTTCTTCCGCATCAAGGTCACCAGCAAGTTCCGCAAGATGGTGATGATCGGCACGATGGCCTACGCCGGCGTGCTGCTGGTCAACTTCGTCATGTCGCTGTTCGGCGTCAACTTCTTGTTCGGCCACGGCAACATGGCGTTGCTGCTGCTGATCTCGGCCGTGGGCGTCGGGTTGGCGGTGTTCAACCTGATCATGGACTTCGACTACATCGAGCAGGGCATCGCGATGCGGGCGCCCGAATCGGAGTCGTGGCGTGCCGCCTTCGGGCTCACCGTCACCCTGGTGTGGCTCTACATCGAGATGCTGCGACTGCTGTCGTACTTCCGTTCCAACTGAGCCATCCTTCACGCAAACGCCGCAGGCCCCCGGGTCTGCGGCGTTTCGCATGTGCGACGGGTAATCGGGGACGGTTCCTTTCCCGTTCACCCGGACGAGGTGACGGGTGGGTATCGAGGATTGCGACTGGTATTGGGGACGGTTCCCTTCCCCGTCGGGCGGCCGAAGAATCGTCCGCTGACAGCGCGCTTCGCCAGCAGCCGACCCCGAAACCGGACGATAAAGGAACCGTCCCCATTCCCTGTCGGACGGCCGAAGAATAGTCCGCTGACAGCGCGCTTCGCCAGCTACCGACCCCCGAAACCGGACGATAAAGGAACCGTCCCCATTCCCTGTCGGACGGCCGAAAATGTCCGCTGACGACGGGCGTCGCCAGCAACCGACCCCGAAACCGGACGGCAAAGGAACCGTCCCCATTCCCTGTCGGATGGCCCGCCGCAGCTCCCGACGCCTCAGCCCGCCGCCCACCGTCGCCGGTACCCCAACTGAAGCGCCAGGCGCACCAGGTGCCGGTCGAGCAGGGCGCGGGTGCCGGCCGCCCAGTGCATGCGCTGCCACTGGTGCAGCGGCACCCACCGGGTGGACGCCGTCGTGCCGCCCACGTCGTTCACCACCGGTTCGGTCGGGTTCGGGCAGGTGGCGGCGTAGATGATGCGCACGGCGTGAAAGTCCTCGATCAGGCCGGCAGGGGAGCGCCCGATCCAGTGGTCGGTCTGAATGTCGAGCAGATGGGCTATCTCGATGTGCTGCCCGGTCTCTTCGATCGCCTCACGGATCACCGCCTGACTCGGGTTCTCACCGTGGTCGATGCCCCCGCCGGGCAGGCCCCACGAGCCGGGCACCGCCGTGCGTTCGGAGAACTCGGTGGCCAGTACGCCCTGCTCACTGAGCACGATCGCGTAGGCGGCGAGCCGCTGGCGCACCAGGGGTGCGCTGATCTCGGCCTCGGTGAGGTCGGGGTTGAGCGCGCGCCGCCGCTGCAGTCCGCGCTCGGACACCGTGCGTCCATGCGCCGACACCTGCACGGTGAACGTGAGGTCGTCCCCCAACCCGGTGGCCGACAGTGGCCGGACGATTCGGTAGCCGAGTTCCCAGGCCAGCCGGTGCGGATCGGCGCCGTGCGCGAGCGGGCGGACGAACACACTCGACCCTCCCGCGACCACGACTCCGACGATCTGCATCTGCCCATGATGACCGAGGGGTCGAAGCGTGCCAAACCGACCCCCCGGGTCATGTCACGGCGCTCAACGGACCCACTACACTCTGATCACATCTCATGCAATGGAGGATGCGGTGCAGTACCGGGATTCAGCGAACCTTGACACCTCACAGGTCACCAGCACATCGAGTGGCGGCGCAGGCGGCAAGATGGCCGTCGGAGGCATCGGTGGTTTGATCATCGTCGTGCTGGCAATGTTCTTCGGGTTCGATCCCGGTTCGCTGGTCGGCGGCACCGCAGCGGGGCCGCAGCAGAACACGGACCAGTACGCCGAATGCAAGACCGGTGCCGACATCCAGTCCAATCGCGACTGCCGGTACGTCGCCTACACCAACTCGATCCAGAACTACTGGGTCAAGTCGATGCAGGGCTACGAGAAGACCACCACGCACATCTTCACCGGCCAGGTCAGCACCGCCTGCGGCACGGCCACCTCGGCCGTCGGGCCGTTCTACTGCCCGAACGATCACATCGTGTACCTCGACACCGGCTTCTTCGACCAGCTCACAGGGCAACTGGGCGCCCAGGGCGGGGACGCTGCCGAGGCGTACGTGATCGCGCACGAGTACGGGCACCACATCTCGAACCTCACCGGGGTGCTGGGGCAGGTGCAGTCGGCGGGCAACCAGTCCGGCGCAAACTCGCCGCAGGTCAGGCTGGAGCTACAGGCCGACTGCTACGCCGGCGTCTGGCTGGCGAACGCGTCCAAGGATCCGAACTCGCCGATCGCCGCCATCACCAAGGACGACGTGCTGGCCGCGGCGGACGCCGCCCGCGCCGTCGGCGACGACCGCATTCAGCAGGCCTCCACCGGACGGGTCGACCGCGAGTCGTGGACCCACGGCTCGGCCGCCCAGCGACAGAACTGGCTGGCCACCGGCTTCAACAGCGGTGATCCCAGCCAGTGCAACACGTTCACCAACTGACCGCGAATCGAAAACGGTTCCTGATCCTGTTCGCGTCGCCGTGAACTCCACGGCGTGAGCTGCCTGCCCGTCAGGGGTTGATCTCGTGGCCGGTCAGGTCGGTGACGAAGGAGTCGTTGCCGATGGTGAAGTACATTCTGGGCCCCCCGAGCCGGGCTCGGTCGTCCACCGTGACCTGCCAGCGAGTGCTCGCGTCGAAGTCGCCCCGCTGACGCGCCTGGCTGAGCACCTGCCAGATCGCCTCGGCCCGCAGTCGCGACACGCTGAACGGCGGTAGGTCGGGACGTCCGGAGCGTTCGTTGATGGTGACCGGAACGGTGGCCGTGCGCAGCCGTCGGATCGTCGTGGTGTCGCTGCCGGTCAGGTCCAGCCAGGCGCCCAGAGTCGACTGCACGCCGATCGCCAGCGCCGTGCTTCGCGATCCGATCACATCGTCCAGGCCCGCGCGGATGCCGCCCTCGGTGTTGAAGTCGAGAGTGGGTAGCAGTGCTCCGCTGGGATAGAAGAAGACCGTCCGCGACTCGGGGTTGGTCGACACGCTCATGAACAGGTCGCCGGCTGATGAGTCGACGATCTGCAGCTCTTGGCTGCTCTCGGAGCCCGAAATGCCGGACGCGGCGCGAAACAGCGCGCCGACATCGCTGATGTTGAAGTCGTCGATCGAGAACACCCGCTGCTGCACATAGGCGACATCGCTGTCGACCTGCTTGACCGTGTTGTCGCGCCACGCCCAGGTTTCGGGCTGCTCGTTCTTCACCACGGTGATGGCCGCCCACTGCTGGGTGATTTCGACCTGGATCAGTTGGGGCGTGCCGGCCTTGGCGATCAGCCTGCGCACCATGGAGCGGGCCTGCCCGGGCGCGGTCAGGTCGACCGTGACCTCGCTGACGGTCGGCGTGGGGGTGGGTGTGGGCTGGGCAGGCTGGACGCATCCCACGAGCAGGCCGACCGCGGCGACCGCCACGACCAGGGCAGGAGTGCGCATCCTGCGAGAGTAGTACCCCGGCCACCCACCTTTGGCCGCTGCGCGACGCCCGGACGGCCCCTGGCCGTTCTACTCAGGCAACAGACGACCCGGTGGCCTTCGTCGACGGCCTGGCGAGACATCCGCCCGGACACCGCCCCGCCAGGGCACACGTTGATGGCCGCGGCACTGGTGCCCCTCGTCCGGTTCATTCACCGTTGGGCGGCGTCGCGGGTGTCGGCGCCGGGGCGTCCAGCTCGAATCGGGTGATCATCCGGCACGCCTCTCTGGTCGGCTGTGGAAGGACGGGCGGACCACAGCCGACCCCGTGGAGCCGGCCCCGGACAGCATCCCGACGCAGGCGGCAGACTGGGGCGGGTGGACCTGTCCTTCGACGTCATGACTGTTGCTCCCGCGCTGCTCGGCGTGCACCTGCAGCTGGACGGCGTCACGCTGCGACTGACCGAGGTGGAGGCCTATGCGGGTGCCGACGACCCGGCCGCGCACGCCTTTCGAGGTTGGCGGCCGCACACCCGACACCTGTTCGAGCCGCCCGGCACCCTGTACTGCTACCGCTCCTACGGCATTCACATCTGCGCCAACCTGGTCTGCGGACCGGCCGGCAGCGGGGCGGCGGTGCTGTTGCGCGCGGGTCACGTGGTGGACGGACTGGAGCTGGCCCGGCGCCGCCGCCCAGGGGTTCCGGACGCCCGGCTGGCGCGGGGTCCCGGTTGCCTGGGGCAGGTGCTGGGGCTCACCCTCGCCGACTCCGGCCGCCGGCTGGGTGAGCCGGGGCTCGCCCTGAGCGTGCCGGACGGTGCGCGCGGCACGGTCGCTCGCGGACCGCGCGTGGGTGTGTCGGTGGCCGCCCGACGTCCGTGGCGGTTCTGGCTGGAGGGTGAACCGTCGGTGTCGGCCTACCGGGCCAGCCCGCGGCTTCGTCCGGATGAACCCGAAATGGACGCTCACCGCGAAGGCGGAGGGTAAGAAAGAAAGGCGTGGCCAACAGCCTGGGCGGGCCGGCAACGGAGGCGGGCCCAGCAATGAAGGCGGGCCAACATTATGGGCGGGCCAACAACGAAGGCGGCCCTACAACGAAGGCGGGCCAACAGCATGGGCGGGCCAACAACGAAGGCGGGGCCTGACCAAGTATGAGTTGGTCAGGCCCCTGTTCGTTCGGGTTAAGACGACCTCCGAACTCCGGTCGGTTCGTTGGTCTTGTCCGCTCGTCTTGCGGGACGCTCGTAGATTGCTCCACGTGCAATGGACCTCGATCTCCATCCGGTGAGCCGGACCACTGATGACGAGTCCTTCGGTCTTGCGACTTCTGGTTCGTCGGGTACGGCGTAGAAGTATTTTTACTCCTCCTCCGGGCGCCGCGCAATAGCAATTGCGAAGATCTTGCTACGAATCTGGAAGGACTGGGGGACGCCGGCTTTCCATCTGCACCAACGGTCGCTGCTGTCCCACCTGTCACACTCGTCATACGAATCGGGACGATCGCGCAAGGCGTCCATGCGGTTCCGCTCACAACCGCGGCGTCTCGGCGGCTTCACGGCGGCGTCTCGGAGGCGTCTCGGAGGCGTCTCGGAGGCTGCGTCGGCGGTGCGGGAGAGACCTGACCGGACCACCTCATACGCGGTCCGGTCGTGGTTCCTTTGTAACGGGTCGGCCGCCGAGACCGGTGCAGCGACACGCCGCGCGCACCCCGGTCGACCCGGGTATGGTGGTGCCACCGGTCGCTGTTGACCGGGTTCGGACCGAGTCGGATCGAGGTTTCAATGACAGATCAGATGGCGGGCGACACGCTCGCAGAGTCCAAGGACACCGTCGTCGTGCAGCGATCGGTGTCCCAACCAGTCAAGGAAGTGTGGCGCCTGATCGCCACCCCCGCCGGCTCTGAGGCCCTGTTGGGCGAGGGCGGCGTACTGGGCGACAAGGGCGACAGCTGGCATTCGTCCAACGGCACCTTCGGGGTCGTGCGCAGCTATCACCCGCTGGAACAGATCAGATTCAGCTGGCATGCCGACGACGATGCCCCCAAGTCGCTGGTCGACCTGCACCTGGTGAAGCAAGGTGAGGACGCCACCGTGGTTGAGATCCGGCACGAGCACATTCCGGATGGCTGGAACACCGCGGCGATCGCCCAGCACTGGGAGGATGCGCTCGACCGCCTCGTCAACGAGGGCTGACGTCGACCTGCACTGAAGTCAACGCGTCCGATGGGGCCCACCGGTGGTGCGGCCCCGTCCGCGTTTGAGCTGGGCCACCTCTGAACCCACCCGCAGGCAGCGGCTCTGCTGCCTTCCGTGCCACTGTGCTGCCCGCACAAAGGCAGCGCAGTGCGTCCAAGGGCAGCAGAGTCAGTCGCGTCAGGCCTGCCCGGTCACCTGGCGCTCAGCTGGCGAAGCGCGCAGCCGAGCGGGACCGCGCCTTGGCCGCCTCGTCCTCGCGGTTCTTCGGCGGGGCGGAGGTGGTCAGATGCTCGAGCAGATGCCGAGTGAGGTGCGCGATCTCATCGACGGCCTCGTTGAAGTACTGCTCGTTCGCCTTGGACGGCTTGTTCATGCCCGAGACCTTGCGCACGAACTGCAACGCCGCCGCGTGCACCTCGTCGTTGGTGGCCGGCGGCTCGAAGTTGTTCAGGGGACGAATGTTGCGACACATGGCGTCCAGAGTAATGCCGCGGCCGCCAACCTTCGCCGCGCAGCGGGCATGGACAGGTCGCCGGGGTGCGGAGTTGAACATGCCCAGCGCCACCGCAGGGACGGCACAGAGCCCGCACAGGTCGCCTTCGTACAACTGAGGCATGGGTGACTCTCTACTGACCAGCAAGGTGTCCCGGCGGCTGTTCCTCGGCGGCACCGCCGGACTCGTCGGCCTGGGCGGCACCGCGGCCTGGGCGGCCGATCGCTACCTCGTCGAGCACGCCGAGGGCAGCGTCACCGAGACCGCGACGGCCGCACCGACCGGCACCAGCACCGACAACGGCTACACCAGCACCACCACGCAGCTGAGCATCGAGAAGGTCAGCACCGGGTCGGGTAGCGACGCGATCACCTACTTCGTGGCCGACATCGCCACCACCGATGCGACGATGATCCGCTCGGCGTTCGCGAAGGACACGTTCGGCACCAACATCATCGCCGACCCGTCCGTGATCGCGCAGGGTAAGAACGCGGTGCTCGCGATCAACGGCGACTACTACGGGTTTCGCGATACCGGCATCGTGGTGCGCAACGGCGTCGCCTACCGCGACCAGGGTGCGCGGCAGGGCCTGGCCCTGTACCGCGACGGTGCCACGCGGCTCTACGACGAGACCGCGACGAACGCCGAGCAGTTGATTGCGGACGGGGTGTGGAACACCCTGTCGTTCGGTCCCGGGCTGATCGACGGGGGTAGCGTGATCGACGGCATCGACTCCATCGAGATCGACACCAACTTCGGCAACCACTCGATTCAGGGCAACCAGCCACGCACGGCCGTCGGCATGATCGCTGCCGGCCACTTTCTCTGGATCGTGGTGGACGGCCGCAGCTCCGGCTACAGCCGCGGCATGACCCTGCCTGAACTGGCCCAAGTGTTCGTCGACCGGGGCGCCCAGGTGGCCTACAACCTGGACGGCGGCGGCTCGTCCGCGATGGTGTTCAACGGGGCGCTGGTCAACAACCCGCTCGGCAAGGGCCAGGAGCGCGGCACGTCCGACATTCTCTACGTGGCGGGCTGAGCGATGATCGTGCTGATACCGGCCTACGAGCCCACCCGCTCGTTGCTCGACCTGCTGCGCGACCTGGCCCGCGAGGCACCCGAGATCGGCGTGGTGGTGGTCGACGACGGCAGCGGCCCGCTCTATGCGCCGCTGTTCTCGGACGCCGTCCGGCTGGGCGCCGACGTGATCGGCTACGCCGGCAACCGCGGCAAGGGTGCGGCGCTCAAGCACGGCTTCGCTCACCTCGCCCGGCATTACCCCGGCCAGGACGTGGTCTGTGCCGACTCCGACGGACAGCATGCGGTGGTCGATGTGCTGCGGGTCGGACGGGCGGTCCGTCCGGGCTGCATGGTGCTCGGCGTGCGGGCCTTCAGCGGACGGGTGCCGGCCCGCAGCCGGATCGGCAACGCGATCACCCGGTGGGCGTTCCGCGCAGCCAGCGGGGTGTCGGTCAGTGACACCCAGACCGGCCTGCGTGGCTACCCGGCGGCGGCGCTGCCGTGGCTGGGCACGGTGTCCGGCGACCGGTTCGAGTACGAGCTGAACCTGCTGCTGCAGGCCCGACGCGCCGGCTGGACGTTCGACGAGGTGCCGATCGCCACCATCTATCTGGCCGGCAACGCGTCGTCCCACTTTCGGCCGCTGGTCGACTCGGCCCGCATCTACCTGCCCCTGCTGGCGTTCTCGGCGTCGTCCCTGGCCGCGTTCGCCATCGACTTCGTCGCCCTGTTGGTGCTGAACGCGCTGACCGACAACCTGCTGCTGGCCGTGATCGGCGCCCGCGGGCTCAGTTCGGCGGTCAACTTCATCACCAATCGCCGGATGGTGTTCGACTCGCGCCGTCCGCTGCGCGGCACGCTGGTGCGCTACTACCTGCTGGTGGCGGTGCTGCTGGTGGCCAACTACGGGCTGCTGGCCTGGCTGACGTCGGTCGGCCTCGCGCTGGCGGTGGCCAAGGTGATCGTCGAGGTGACGTTGTTCGTGGCCGGGTACCAGGTGCAGCGCAGCTTCGTGTTCGGCCTCGATCCCGCGCCGATCGCGGCGGTGACGCCGGCTCGGGAGCGGGTGTCGATCGGCTGAGCTCGAAGGGTCCGGCCGAGTCAGCTCGCCCGCAGCCGCCACTCGATGGCCGGACAGGTGTCCATCACCATCGGCAGTCCGGCGGCTTCGGCCCGCTCGAACGCATCGTGGTCGATCACGCCGAGCTGAAACCAGACGCCCTGCGCGCCAACCGCCAACGCCTCGTCGACGAACTGGCCGGCCATCTCGGAGCGGCGGAAGACGTCCACCACGTCGATGTCGAACGGCACGTCGGCGAGGGTGCGGTAGCCCTGCTGGCCGAGCACGACAGGGGCGTCCGGATGGATCGGGACGATCTGCTTGCCGCGGCTCTGCAGCAGGTCGGCGATGGCGTAGGCGGTGCGGCTGGGGTCGCCGGACAATCCGACGACTGCCCAGACCCGGGCCTCGTCGAGAAAGCGGTCGATCACCTGCTGGTTGTGCCAGGCTGCGCGGGCTGAGGGGGTGGGGTGGGTCATGCCGACACCCTAATGGGGTTGTTCGCGGCGCCTTGGGCGTTACGGGGTGGCGGACGGGCCTGGGCCGCGACCCCCGGCCTGGGTTACGGTGAACGTTGCGAAACGTCCGGTGACCGATCGTGATCGGCACGACGACAGGAGAGGCCGATGAAAACCGAGCCGGGTACCCAGGCGGTGGCTGATCACCTTGCCGGGGTGAGCGACCCGAAGCGCCGAGCGGACGCGCAGCAGGTCTGCGATCTGCTGGCCGAGGTGACCGGAGAGCCGCCGGTGATGTGGGGCAGCGCCATCATCGGGTTCGGCTCGTGCACCCGGCACTACCACGACGGTCGTGAGTACACCTGGATGCTGGCCGGATTCGCGGCTCGCAAGGCGGCCACGGTGCTCTATCTGAACGACGGTTATGAGCAGCACGGCGAACTGCTCGAGCGTCTCGGACCGCACTCGATCGGCAAGTCCTGCCTCAACCTGCGCACGCTGCAGGGAGTCGACCTGGGCGTGCTGCGCGAGCTGGTGGCCGCCTCGGTCGCCACTGCCCGCGCAGGTGAGAGCTGACTGAACCAGCCCAATGTCGAGCGTTGCGACCCACCGGCGCGGCCGGCATCAGGCTTCGGCCCCAGGTTTCGGTCCGCTGGCTACGGCCAGAGGGGCTCGGCTGCCGGCTTCGACCCGCCGGTTTCGGCCGGCCGGGTCATTCCTTGAGCGTGATCCAGAGCGCGCGGCTGAGTGCCAGCAACTCGCCATCGGCGGTGTGCAGCGCGGCGGCGGTGTCGTGCTTGCGGCCGTCCCGCCCCAGTGCCCAGCCGCTGACCACGCACGGCTCGCCCACCATCGGCACGCGGTGCACCTGTGCTGCGAACCGGCCCAGCAGCATCAGGGCGTCCCACCGCTCGAAGCACCCGTAGCCGAAAAGGGACGGGCAGTCGATGCTCGCCCACACCACCGCGGGGTGCACCAGCGGGCCGTCGGCGACGCTCGCGTCCGGCACCCAGGGAGCGGCGGCCAGCCGCCGGCCCGCCACCGGGCCGGGGAATATGCGCAGCCCGTCGGTCCGGGCGGTGCCGCAGACGAAGCACTGCGGGTACGGGTGGTCGATCAGCCAGGGGCAGCGCTGTGACGCGTCGGTGGCCTCGGCCAGGCCGACCGGCTCGGGCACGGCGAGGTCCACCAGCCCCGGACGAGCGGTGGCGACGAGCTGGTCGCCGTCCAGAATCGCCAGGCCGTCGGGGTCGGAGCGGGTGCTCAGCTCCTGATCGAGCGGCGGCGGCTGCCACAGGCTGACCTCGGCGGGCCCCAGGGGCAGGCCGAGCGCGGCGGCCGCCACGCCGGCGCTGTAGCCGCCGTTGCCGGAGGTGTTCGGGCCTCGGAACCGGTGCTCGATCAGCACGCCCATCAGGCACCCAGCTGGTGCAGGGCCGCGCGGGCGTAGGCCCGTTCGGCATCGATGTCGAGGTGCCGCGACCCGTCGGTCAACGTGACGGCGAAGCCGCCGGTGACCGCGTCGAGGCTGACGAAGGCGTCGCCGAGCTGGTCACGCAACTGGTCCTCGCGGGGCAGCCAGAGCACGCGCCGGGCGTCCACGGAGTCGAGCGCCCATTCCGTGGTGCCGTTGAACTTGAAGACGGAGTTGCCGCCGGGCACGTCCTGCACCTCGATGGTCATCTCGGCCACCACGAACACCTCCCCGGCGAAGTCGCCGCTGGGAATGGTGAACCGGTCGCCGCTGGCCGGATGCCAGGGCAGTCCCGCGCTGTGCAGGCGGGTGGCGAGGTCGGCATCGATCATGGCGGTCAGGATAGTTCGTACATCCGCAACGGCGGCATGCAGCTGTGCGTGAGCACCGCCGGACCTGCGCCGAGACGGCGGCGACGGGGTGTCGCGCCAGCATCAGGCCGGCGGCGGCTGATCGGCGGGCCTGATCCTGCGTCGCGACGGGCGGGCGGGCGCGCTCACCCCGCACCCCGGCGGATGCTCACCGCCGACAATCAGACTCCGCCGGTCAGCTCGGCGGGCTGCAGGTGACGCCGGTTGAGTGCACCGGGCAGTAGCCGAAGGGGTTCTCGGCCAGGTACTGCTGGTGGTAGGCCTCGGCCTCGAAGTACGCGGGCAGCGGGGCGATCTCGGTGGTGATCGTGCCGTAGCCGGCGCTGGCGAACTCGGGTGCGAACGCCTCACGGACGGCCCGCGCCCGTCGCGCTTGGTCATCGTTCAGGGTGTAGATCGCCGAGCGGTACTGGGTGCCACGGTCGTTGCCCTGGCGGAAGCCCTGGGTCGGGTCGTGGTTCTCGAAGAAGATGCGCAGCACGTCCTCGTACGACAACTGCTCGGGGTCGTAGACCACCTTGACCACTTCGGCGTGCCCGGTGCGTCCCGAGCAGGCCTCCTCGTAGGTGGGGTTCGGCGTATAGCCGCCGGCGTAGCCCACCGAGGTGTTGAGCACGCCAGGGGTGGTCCAGTACAGCTTCTCGGCACCCCAGAAGCAGCCCAGCCCGAGCACCGCCACCTCGGCGCCCGCCGGTACCCGGTCGATGCGGTGACCGAAGACCCGGTGAAAGAACGGCTGGGTGAGCACCGGCGTCTCGCGGCCGCGCAACGCCACCCGCGGGTCGACCATGGTCGGTTTGGTGAACAGCATGATTGCCTCCTGCTGAGTCAACCCGGCGGACTCGCTCTGCATTCCGCGGCCTCTGCTGACCGATCGTCCAGGTGGATTTCGGGGTCGCCTGCCGGCTGGAACAGAGTGTGAATATGACCACCGCAGACGGGGGTCGGATTCACACTGTCTGCTGGCCGGCTCGGCGGCGTGACCCGGCAAACCTGCCCAGTGCCCGGTGTGCGACGCCCGGACGCGCCTGGCTGCGTTCTACTCGGTCACCAGACGACCCGGAATGTCTTCCTCGTCGGCCTCGCGAGGCATCCGTCCGGACACAGCTCGCCAAGGCGAACATGAGGTGGCGGTACTAGCTAGCTGCGCCAACCGGCCAGGGTGGCGCCCACCTTGTCGAAGACGATCCGCGGGGAATAGTACGGATAGGTGCCGAGCATCGAGAAGGTGTAGCGCCGTCCGCTTCGGTCGGTGACGTAGCCGCTCAGCGCCGTCACGCCGCGCAGGGTGCCGGTCTTGGCCCGCAGGTTGTTCTGTGCGGCGGTGCCGATCATGCGGGTGGCCAGCGTGCCACCGATGGCCGGATCGGCGTTGCCGGCGACCGGCAGGGCATCGTAGAAGGTGGCGAACCAGGGCCGGGTCTGTGCGTACTGCAGCATCCGCACCAGTACCCGGGCGGTCAGCCGGTTGCGGCGGGCGAGCCCGGACCCGTCCACCAGAATGACGTTGCCCGGCACCGACTGCGTCGTGGCCAGCCAGTTGCGGACGGCGGACGCACCCGCCTTCCAGGTGCCCGCCTTGTCGTTGACCCGGCCGAGGGTCTTCATCAGATGCTCGGTCATGCCGTTGTTGGACGGCTTCATCAGCAGCTTGACGATGCTGCTCAGCGGTACCGACGAGTCGGAGGCCAACTGCACCCTGCTGGTCGGCGTGCCGCCGGTGCCGGGCGAGCCGGTGACCGTCACACCGTTAGCGCGCAGCACTCGGGTGAAGACGTGGGCCGCGTAGCGGGCGGGGTCGCTGATCGTGACAGTTCGTTTCACCAGGCTGCGCTTGAGCGCGACCCGTCCCGACACGGTGATCGTGTTCGTGCCGCTCTTTCGGCGCACGCTGATCGACGCACCCGTGCCCGCCGAGGTGGTGGTGGTCTTGTTGACCAGCGTGACGTAGCCCGCCGCACGTGCCGGGACCAACCCCAGCTTCGCCTTCTTGCCCTTGCCGGAGCCCGGTTGGTAGGTGACCTGGACAGTGCCGACCGCGTAGCCGGACGACGGCGACAGGGTCAGCCCCGAGACCTGGGCAGCATAGGCGTTGTTGTAGTCGACCGGATCCCAGTAGTTGTTGTAACGGTCGCCGTCGAAGAAGCTGCCATCGCCGATCACCCGGCCGACCTTCGTCACACCCGCGTTCTTGACTTGGACCGCCAGCGAGTTCAGGTCGGACTCGCGCAGTGTGGGGTCGCCGTGGCCGCGCAGGTAGAGCGTGCTGACGGCACCGTCCACCGCAGCGGCCGGGGAGTAGACGGCCGTGCTGAACGTGCTGGTGGGTCCGAGCAGGTCGAGCGCCGCCGCGGCGGTGACCAGCTTCATGTTCGAGGCCGGTTTCAGCGCGGTGGTGGCGGAGCGTCCGTACAGCTCCGTGCCGGAGGCGGAGTCCGCGACCACGACGCCCACGGACGCCTTCGTCACCCGTGAGGTATTGAGCACCGAGGCCAGCTTGGCTTTCAGGGCGGCGTCGGTCGCCTTGGCGGGCAGGGTGATCGGGCCGGCCTGCGCGGGGGAGGAGGCGGCTGCCGGGCCGAGCAGGGCACAGGTGGTGAGGGCAACGAGCAGCAGTCGGTGGGGACGCGTCATCAGGTACTCCAAGGGGGGAAACGTTGCGGCCACCCTGACACAACGCCGACCCAGCTTCCAGAGGGGTCGAGACCTTGGTCTCAAGCAACTCTCAGGTTGCGATGGTCCGGCAGGTAATGGGGACGGTTCCATTCCCGTTCACCGATGACCCGCCAAACACCGTTTGGCTAGGAGCGTCGGCCGGGGTGACGGGGAAAGGAACCGTCCCCATTACCGGTCGGGCAGAGGGGTTTAGGTCGGGGTGACGGGGAAAGGAACCGTCCCCATTACCGGTCGGGCAGCGGGGTTTCGGTCGGGGTGACGGGGAAAGGAACCGTCCCCATTACCGGTCGGGCAGCGTCCAGTCGATCGGGGCGGCGCCCTGGAGCTCGAGTGCGGCGTTCGTCCGGCTGAAGGGACGACTGCCGAAGAAGCCCGAGCGCGCCGACAGCGGCGAGGGGTGCGCCGACGCGATCACCGGTACGTCCGCCAGCATCGGCGTGAGGCCTTGGGCGTCGCGCCCCCACAGGATGGCGACCAACGGGCCCCCGCGGGCGACCAACGCCTCGATCGCCCGCTGCGTGACCTCTTCCCAGCCCTTGCCGCGGTGCGATCCCGCAGCACCCGGACGCACCGTAAGCACCCGGTTGAGCAGCAGCACGCCCTGCTCGAACCAGCCGGTCAGGTCGCCGTGCGCCGCCGGGGGAACGCCCAGGTCGGCGCTCAGCTCGGCGTAGATGTTCACCAGGGAGCGCGGCAGCGGACGGACGTCCGGTGCGACCGAGAACGACAACCCGACGGCGTGCCCGGGGGACGGATAGGGATCCTGCCCGACGATCAGCACCCGCACGTCGGCCAACGGGCGGGTGAACGCCCGCAGCACATTGGGGCCCGCGGGAAAGTAGCCTCGCCCGGCGGCGAGCTCGGCGCGCAGAAAGTCACCCATCGCCGCGACCCGATCGGCCACGGGTTCCAGCGCGTCGGCCCAGTCGGGCGCGATCAGCTCGGGCAGCGGTCGGCGGGTCATCGCGCCTCCTGCGCTTCGTGGCGGTCGAGCCGGGCGGGAATGAACGACGCCCAGACGGCGCCGGCCATCAGAATGGCGGCTCCGGAGGCGAAGGCGGCCCCCATGCCGAGGTGGTCGGCCAGCAGGCCGGCGGCGAGCGGGCCGAGAATGGCCCCGCTGTCGCCGATCATCGAGAAGATCGCCACCGGCTGGCTGCCGGCGTCCTTGGCGGCATCGCCCAGCGCCGCGGTCGGTGCGGTGCCCAGCGCGGCCGACGCCACCCCGTACACGCACAGCAGCAGCACCAGCACGAGCAGGTTCGGCGCGAATGGCGTGGCCAGCGTGGACGCCGCCGCCAGCACACCTCCGGCGATCATCACCGGGCGGCGTCCGATCAGGTCGGTTGCCCGGCCCGCCGGCTGCAGCGCCAGGGTCTGGGCGACCGCTGCGATCGCGAAGGCGATGCCCGTCCAGGACGGCGGCTGGCCGAGGTAGGTGACGATCAGGATCGGTACCAGCGCCGAGCGCACCCCGAACGACTGCCAGCCGGTGCCGAATCCGAGCAGGCACGCGGCCTGGTAGCGGACGTCGCGCAGGACGTCCCGCAGCGGACGGGTGGGCGGCGCGGCGGCCGCTTCGGCCATGCCGGGCGGGTCGTGCAACTGGGTGAAGGCGATGGTGCCGGCGATCACCAGGGTGCCGGAGTAGAAGAAGAAGGGCGCGGTCAGCGAGATGCTGGCGAGCAGCCCACCGATGGCGGGACCGGTCATGCCGCCGAGCAGAAAGCCGCCCTGATATAGGCCGCTGGCCCGGCCGCGCAATTCGGGCCCGACGCTGGCCAGCAGCAGGGCGGTCGCCGAGATGGTGAACATCGCCGAGCCCAGGCCCCCGACGGCGCGCCAGAGCAGCAGTTCGGTGTAGCTGCCGGCGAAGCCGCAGAGGGCGGACGAGACGCCGACGATCCACATGCCGACTCCGATCGTGCGACGGTGCCCGATGCGGTCGCTGATCCGGCGCACGAACGGGCTCATCGCCAGCCGCATGCCGGCGAACGCCGACACCACCAGGCCGATCAGAAAGTTGGTCACGCCGAACGAGGCCGCGAACAGCGGCAGCACGGGAATCATCACCCCGAAGCCGACCGCGACGAAGAAGGCGGAGACCGCGAGCATCACCACCGTGCGCGGCAACGACGTCCGCAACGACAACCTCACCGGGCCAACCTAGTGGCGCGTCGCCCCATTGAGTCACCACGCGGCGACTACCGGACGGCACCTCGCGGCGTCCTTCCGGGTCACCGTACGACCCCGTCGGGAATCCGGGACGAGTCTAGAAACCGACCAGGGCGATCACGTCGTCGATGGTGGGCTGTTGCGATCCCCCGGCCGGTTCGACGCTGATCCCGGCACCGGTGGCGTCGCGCGCATCACCCTCGAGCAGCATCGTCACGTCCGATCCCGCCGGCATCAGCCCGCCGGACATGAAGTGGTCGCCCGGATGCTTGATCCAGGCCTGCCGCACCTTTCCGCTGGGAGCCGGCGGCAGGTTCTGCGTGATCAGCACGGCCCGACCGAGCCGGTTGGAGCGGACGAGGGTGACGTTCATGCCCTGGTCGGTGAGCGTGGCGCGGGCGGCGTCCGGGGCGTTGAGCACATCGGCGACGCTGACGCTGCGCGCCACCCACGGTTGCCACACCGCGATGCCGATCACGGCGATCAGGGCAACGGCCGCGGCCACCAAGAGCTGCCAGCGGGTGCGTCCGGATCGGCCGGCGGAGCGCTGCGGCAGCTCGATCACCGGAGCGACCGGAGTCACCACCCCAGCGACCGGGTCGCCGTCGGCGATGGGGGACGGCGCCGGCACCACCGCAGGGTCGGGCTCGGCCCGCGGTGCCGGAGCCTCCGCGACCGCGGCCAGCACGGCGTCGCGCAAGGAGTTCGGCGGCTCGGCCTCGTAGCCGGCGGTGAGCCCGACCAGGCTCTCGCGCAGGCCATCCAGTTCGGTTCGGCACTGCGCGCAGCCCGCCAGATGCTGTTCGAACGTGGCGCGTTCGTCGGCGTCCAGGGCGTCCAGCGCGTAGGCGCCGATCAGCTCGTGTGCATCGTCAGTCACGATCAGTCACCCCCCAATGCTGATCTCAGCCGGGTCAGGCCATCCCTGATCCGAGTCTTCACCGTGCCCAGCGGCACGTCCAGCGCGTCCGCGACCTCACGGTGGGTGCGGCCGCCGAAGTAGGCCAACTCGACGGCCTCGCGCTGCAGCTGGGTCAGATCGTGCAGCGCGCCGCGCACCCGCGCCGCTTCCACCGAGGCGATCGCGATGTCTGCCGGGTCGGCCGGGGTGGTGGCGAGGTCTTCCAGACCGTAGGTGGTGTCGCGGCGGCTGGCGGCTTGCGCCGCCCGTACCCGATCGACCGCCCGACGATGGGTGATGGTCAACAACCAGGCCAGGCCACTGCCCCGGGTCGCATCGAACCCGGCGCTGCGCTGCCAGGCGTCCAGGTAGCTCTCTTGGGCGACCTCTTCGGCATGGGCCGGATTGCGCAGCACCCGGAGCGCCAGGCCGTAGACCTTGGTCGAGGTGAGGTCGTAGAGGGTCGCCATGGCGGATTGGTCGCCGGACGCGCACCCGGTCAGGGCGTCGGCGACCGGGTCGGCGCGGGTAGTCGTGGCTACCGGATCCACCTCCTCCACAGCGATCAGTATGGGTGGTCTCTCGCCGAATTCCATGGATTGGGCGTGGCGTCTCACCCGATCGAGTGTGACGCCACGCCCCTCCCCCCGGCGTGGCCCCCCGGCCACGGGTCAGGTCACATCGACGGCAGCAGCACGCTGTCGATGATGTAGACCGTGGCATTCGCGGTCTGGACGTTGCCGCAGACCACCGACGCGTCGCCGACCATGAAGTCCTCACCCGAGCCGGTGACGGTGAGCGAGGTCTTGGCCAGGGTGGCGTGCTTGCCGCCCAGCTGGTCGGGCGCCAGGCGTCCGGCAACCACATGGTTGGTCAGGATTTTGGTCAGGGTGGCCTTGTCGTTGAGGGCCGCCTCGAGATCCTTCTTGGGCAGCTTCGCGAACGCGTCGTTGGTGGGCGCGAACACGGTGATGTCGGCGGCGTTGTTCAGGGTGTCGACCAGGCCCGCCTTCTTCACGGCCGTGACCAGCGTGGACAGGGCCGGGTTGTTGCTCGCCGCGGTGGCCACCGGGTCCTTGGCCATCCCTTCGAAGGAACCGTCACCGCTGCTCGGCACGCTCGCGCAGGCCGGACCGAACTGCGCCATGGCCGAGGCGGACGCCGACGGCATGGATGATGCCGACGTCATCGGCGCGGCGGACGAGGCCATCGGCGCCGAGGTGCTGGGCATGGCCGCGGTGCCGCTGCAGGCCGCCAACGGCATCAGCAGTGCGGCGGAGGCTCCGAGAAGCTTGATCGAGGTGCGCATGGTGGTGTCTCCTTCTGCCGGGACTCCGGCGGTGGTGTACCTCTGACAGAAGGTGTTCGGAGCGGCAGCCGGGGCGGATTGGTCGATGACGGAGGCGGTTGGGAACGGGTCTTGGTTGGCCGACGGGTGAAGGAACCGTCCCCATTTCCCGTCGTGGTCTCCGTCAGCCGACGGGTAAAGGAACCGTCCCCAATACCTGCCGAGGTCTCCGTCGGTCGACGGGTTAAGGAACCGTCCCCATTACCCGTCGGAACCGTATCCGAGCCGATCAGTCGACCGTGACCACGACGCTCTGCAGGCCGGACGACCCGTCCGGGAAGGGGGTGGCGCGCACCTCGGACTGGTTCGCGCCCGAGTCGTCGATCACCCGGCATTCCAGGTTGTGCTGGCCGGACGTGGCGGCCCAGGCGTACCTCCACTGCCGCCAGTACTGGATGCCGGCGTCCGGGCCGAGGTCGGTGTTCTGCCAGGGGCCGCCGTCGATGCGCACCTGCACCCTCATGACGCCGATGTTCTGCGCCCACGCCTCGCCCGCGATCATCACCCGGCCGGGCTGCAACCGCGCGAACGAGCGTGGGGTGTCGATCCGGCTGGACGGCTTGACCGGGCCCCGCTCGGCCCAGCCCCGCTCCGTCCAGTACGCCTGCTTGGCTTCGTACGTGGTCAGCGTGAGCTGAGTCAGCCACTTCGTCGCGCCCACGTACCCGTAGAGCCCGGGGGTGATCAGCCGCGCCGGAAACCCGTGCTCGGCCGGCAGCGGTCGCCCGTTCATGCCGATCGCGATCAGGGCGTCCCGCCCGTCGGTCAGCGCCTGGACGGGCGTACTCAGGGTGAACCCGTCGACGGACCGGCTCAGCACCTGGTCGGCTCCGGCCTGCACGCCCGCACGGGCCAGGACGTCGCGCACCCGCACGCCCAGCCAGCGTGCACCGCCGATGTAGGGACCGCCGACCTCGTTGCTGACGCAATTGAGCGTCACGTCGCGTTCGATCATCGGCAACGCCAGCAACTCGTCCCAGGTGATGATGAACGGACGATCGACCATGCCGTCGACGCTGAGCCGCCAGTCGGCGACGTCCACGCTGGGCACGATCAGGCTGGTGTCGACCCGGTAGAAGTCCTGGTTGGGGGTCACCCAGGGTGCGATGCCCTCCACGTCCAAGCCGGCCGGCAGCGGGGCGAGCGTCTCGGCCGGCCGGGGCAGGACCACCGTTGCCGGACGCTGCCGCACCGTGGTCAGGTACTGCCCGGCCACCAGCGCCACCGCGCTCGATGCGCCCACGACGGCGCTACCGGTCAGAAAGGCGCGCCGGGGCAGCGCGTAGGGGGCGCCGGGTTCGTCCGGACGGACGGTGGCCCGGCCCACGAACCACCACAGCACCAGCGTGCCGACCGCCCCGGTGACCAGCGCCGGGACGACGGCGAACGGCCCCGCCGCCGGGCCCAGCGTCGCCGCGACGGCGGCGATCACCGTGAGCACCAGCGGCCCGACCCAGATGATGAGCCGTCGCCGCACGGCGAGCAGCCCCACCAGTGCGCCGAGGCCCAGGGTGATGGCCACCACACCGCCGATCAGCAGCGGCTTGTCCCAGGTGCCGAGGCTGGCCACCGCCCACTCCTTGACCGGGGTGGGGGTGAGGTCGATCACCCGGCTGCCCACCGCCAGGGCGGGGGAGGAGTCCGGCCCGGTGAGGGCGGCGACCAGGTGGCCGGCGGCGAGGCCGGCCAGCACGGCCAGCACGCCGGCGGCCGCGGCCTGAAGCCGGCCGCGCAGACGGATTCGGGTGAGGCTGTCGCTGGGCATGGCGCCTCCTATCTACCCGGTGTTCGTTGCGGACGGAGCTTCGGATGGGTCTGTCCGATGTTCACAGTAGGGTGGGCGAGACCCCCACGAAAGGACGAGCGCGTGCCCTTCAGCCTGTTTCGCAGATCCCCGCGACATGCGTCAACGCCGCCCGAGGCCCAGGATTCGTCCGTCGTGGTACTGCCCGTTGTCGAACCCGATGCGGAGCATGAGGTCCCGCAGGGCGTCCGAACCGCTGCCGGCTGGGCGTGGCGGCTGCTGCTGTTCGCCGCCCTGATTTGGGGGGTGGGCTGGCTGCTCGGGGAGTTCTCGGGCGTCACCGTGCCGTTGGGCATCGCCTTTCTGCTCACGGCGCTGCTCTGTCCGCTGGCCCATCAGCTGAAGACCTGGAACTGGCACCCGCTGCTGGCGGCGGGGGCGTGCCTGCTGGCCATGCTGTTGATCATCGCCGGCATCGGGTGGGGTATCGGAGCCACGGCCGCCAAACAGGCTCCGGAGTTGGTCCAGCAGTCAGTGGCCGGCTTCAACCAGTTGATGCAGTGGGTCGCCGACGGACCGCTGGGCATCGACCAGAGCCAGATCGATCAGTGGATGCAGTCGCTCACCCAGTGGATCACCGATTCGCGCGCCGTGCTGGCCGCCTACGCAGCCAGGGTGGGCGCGTCCGTTGGCCACTTCTTCGCGGGCGTGGCGATCGCCCTGATCGCGACGTTCTTCTTTCTCGCCGAGGGCCAGCAGCTGTGGCGCGCGTCCGCGCGGCTGCTGCCCGAGCGCTATCAACAGCCCACCCACAAGGCCGCCGAGCGCGGCTGGGCGTCCCTGGTCAGCTACATGCGGGCGCAGGTCATCGTCTCGGCCGTGGACGCTGCCGGCGTCTCGATCATCGCCGCGGTGATCGGAGTGCCGATGGCCCTGGCGCTGTTCGCCCTGACCTTCATCGTCTGCTTCATTCCGGTGGTCGGTGCGATCATCGCCGGCACCGTGGCCACGTCGCTGGCGCTGATCACCCACGGCTGGGTGGCCGCGCTCATCATGGCCGGCGGAACGGTTGTGGTGATGTGGGTGGAGTCGCACTTCCTGCAGCCGTTGCTGCTGGGCAAGGCGGCCTCGGTGCATCCGCTCGGGGTGCTGATCGGCATCGTCGTGGGCGCGCAGGTCGGCGGCATCGTCGGGGCGCTGGTGGCCATTCCGGTGCTGGCGTTCTTCGTGGCCTTCATCCGGTCGCTGCGGGGCCGACCCGAGGCGTCCGCAATCAAATCAGAAAACTGAGGCCGCAAGCCTTTCTATTCTGTAAAGTCGCGTTTACATTTGATGCATGGCTACTGAACCGGACCTCACCCCGATCCTCGAAGACCTCGCCGCGGGGCGCATCGACGCCTCCGAGGCCGCACGGCGCATCGACGCCCTGAAGGCGGCCGCCGAGCAGACCAGCGAACCCAGCGACGACGAGATCGCCGGCGACACCCACAGCCCGGGGCAGCATGCCGCGGGCGTGTTCAACCAGCCGCCGTTCGTCGAAGAGGTGCCACCCAGCCCACGCCGCGCGACCGGTGCCAAGGGTGTCGACCGGGTCAGCGTCCGGGCGGTCGGACGGCGGGTGCGCATCGTCGGCGACAGCACCGTCGCCACCGCCTCGGTGGACGGTCCGCACGTGCTGCGCCGCACCGGCTCAGTGCTCGAGGTGACCAGCGACGGCGACATCGGTCCGAGTCTGGACGGCTTCATGCTGCGGCCGCCGCGCAGCTTCGACGACCTGCGGGCGATCGGCCTGGGCAAAGAGCTGCTGGTACGGGTCAACCCGACCATCGCGGTCGACGCCGAGGTGACCGCCGGCGCGCTCACCACCGAGGGTGTGCCCTTCCTGGGCAAGGTGCGGGTCACCGCGGGCGGCGCCACCCTCGACCGCATCGCCGAGGCCAACGACGTGCTCGTCCAGGCCGGGTCGGCCACCATCCGCGGCGACCTGGCGACCGGACGGTCCCGCATCCGCTGCGAGTCGGGGTCGCTCGACATCACGCTGGGCGACCGGTCCAGCGTCACGGTGCGCACCGACGTCCAGCTGGGCAAGGTGAGCTGGGCCGGCGCCGACAACGACAACGTGGACGAGGTGGTGCTGGGCAGCGGTGCCGCCCGGCTCGACGTGGGCGTGGTGATGGGCTGGGCCACGATCAAGGCCGACCTGCGATGAGCGAGGGCCATCGCCCACCTGTGGACTGCCCGGTCTGCGGCAGCGAGCTGGTGACCAGCCGGCTCGGCTGCCCGGGTTGCGGCACGGAGCTGTCGGGGCACTTCGCCCGCTGCGACTTCTGCGCGCTGGACGCCAAGGAGCTCGAGCTGCTCACGGTGTTCCTGAGTTCACGCGGCAACCTCCGTGAGGTCGAGAAGCACCTCGGGGTCTCTTATCCGACCGCGCGGGCCAGGTTCACCGATCTGTTGGTCAAGCTCGGGCTGGCGGGGGACGAGACGCCGGCGGGGGAGCCTTCCGTGGCCTCACCTTCGGACGCCCGCGCGCAGGTGCTCGCCCAGGTCTCGGCCGGCACGTTGTCGCCCGAGAAGGCGGCCGCCCTGCTGGCCCAGCTGCCCTGAGGTTGCCGATCATCGCTGGCCGGGTGCGGCGAGACCCGATCTGACAAGGGGTCTCGACACGCGTACCCAGCGCGTCGACGAGAGTTTCGACAGGCTCGACCAGCGGGTCGCTGATCAGCTGCGGTAGGGCTGTACCTCGAGGATGGTGACCTGGATCGGGCGGCCGTTGGGCGCCCGGTAGCTGACGTGCTGACCGACCTTGGCGCCGGTGATCGCCTGGCCCAGCGGCGACTGGGGCGAGAAAACCTCGATCTCGGTGCTGTCGGCGAGTGCCATCAGCTCGCGCGAGCCGAGCAGAAAGGTGTCGGTGTCGTCCGGGTCGTCGTCGTAGGCGATGGTCACCCGGCAGCCGGGGGCGACCTGGTCCACGTCCCCTCGGGCGCCTCGCCGACCTGGGCGTTGCGCAGCGTCACCTCCAACTGCCGGATGCGCAACTCCTGCTGTCCCTGTTCGTCGCGTGCCGCGTGGTAGCCGGCGTTCTCGCTCAGGTCACCCTCGTCGCGGGCGCGCGCAATCTTCGCGGTCACCTCGGCGCGTCCGGTGCTCTTGAGGTGCTCGAGCTCGGCGGTCGCCGCGTCGTACGCCTCCTGGGTCAGCCAGATGGTCTCAATCAGCTCTTCAGCCATCGAGCGAGCCTAGCAACAATCTTCACGGGGCCTCAGGAGGCTGGCGTGCACGATTCCACGGTGATGGCGGTTCCGCGCTTGAACGTGCGCAGGCTGACACCGACGGTGGTCAGCCGCTCAGTTCCGGCCGGCACCTCGACCCACCGTTCGCCGACCCGGTCGTAGCTGACCGCCTGCACGATCAGGAAGCACTTGACCGCGAGGGACGGATCCGGACGATCGACGGTCAGGGTGGCCTTCATCTCGTTGTCGGAGACCACGGCGAAGGTGTCGATGCGCCCGGTCACCGGGGGATTCGCCTTGTGCGCGGCCACCCACACCACGTAGCCGATCATGGCGAGCACCACGATGCCCAGCACTGTCATCACCGCCGGATGCAGCCCCTGCCGGGGATAGCGCCGGCGGATGCGTTCGCGGTCGGCCTCGGTGATGCTCACCGACCTATTGTGCCCGTCCGGTCACTGGAAGTCGTCGCGATGGCACCGGACCGATGGGCCACAATGGCCCCCATGTCTACGACCACCGCCATGCGGGTGGACGCCGCGGGCGAGCCGCTGCGGCTGCTGCACGTGCATGCCCATCCCGACGACGAGTCGTCCAAAGGGGCAGCGACCACGGCCAAGTACGTGGCGCAGGGCGCCCAGGTGCTGGTGGCGACGTGTACCGGGGGTGAGCGCGGTTCGATCCTGAACCCGCGCATGGACACCCCCGAGAACTGGGCACGCATCTCGGCCCTGCGCACCGACGAGATGGCCCGCGCCAAGACCATCCTGGGCATCGAGCAGACCTGGCTGGGCTACGTGGACTCGGGCTTGCCCGAAGGCGATCCGTTACCGCCGCTGCCCGAGGGCTGCTTCGGACTGATGGATCCCGCCCAGGCTGCGGGTGCGCTGGTGAAGGTGATCCGCGAGTTCCGGCCGCACGTGCTCACCACGTACGACGAGAACGGCGGCTACCCCCACCCCGACCACATCATGTGCCACCGGGTGTCAATGGCCGCCGTCGAAGGGGCCGCGGACCCGTCCGCGTGGCCGGAGCACGGGCCGGCGTGGCAGGTGCTCAAGGTGTACTACCACATGAACTTTCACCGCGGACGGCTGGCGAAGCTGGACGAGCTGATGCATGCCCACGGCATGGAGAGCCCCTACCGCGAGTGGTTGCAGAACTGGGAACGCGACGACGTGACGCACCGGCTGACCACCTTCGTGCCATGCGCGGAGTACTTTCCGCTGCGCGACCACGCGCTGCGTGCGCACGCCAGCCAGATCGATCCCGACGGCTTCTGGTTCGCCGTGCCGATGGGCATTCAGCAGGCGGGCTGGCCCACCGAGGACTACCAACTGGTCAAGTCGATGGTGGCCGTCAACCTGCCCGAGGACGACCTGTTCGCGGGCATCGACACCCGAACCCCGGTTACCCTCGACACATGGTCCTATTCGATCTAGCCGATGCGAGCTGGTTCCCCCTGCTGATGGTGTTCGTGATCGGCGGGTTGATGTACCTGCTGTATCGCAGCATGCGTCATGAGATCGGCAAGATCTCGGTGCCCCCGAGCGACAGCCAATCGCCGGACGACGCGGACCAGCGGTGAGCAACCGGCTCGCCGAGTCCATCAGCCCCTACCTGCGGCAACACGCGCAGAACCCGATCGACTGGTGGCCCTGGTCGCCGGACGCCTTCGCCGAGGCCCGGCGCCGCGACGTGCCGATTCTGTTGTCGGTTGGCTATGCCGCCTGCCACTGGTGCCACGTGATGGCGCACGAGTCGTTCGAGGATTCCGAGGTCGCTGCCCTGGTCAATGATCACTTCGTTGCGATCAAGGTGGACCGCGAGGAACGGCCCGATGTTGACGCTGTTTACATGAAGACCACGCAGGCCATGACCGGTCGTGGCGGCTGGCCGATGACCGTGTTCCTGACTCCGGACGGCGACCCGTTCTTCGCCGGCACCTACTACCCGCCGACAGCTGTCGGTGGCCAGCCGTCGTTCACCCAGGTGGTGACCACACTGGCGCAGGCCTGGACGGCCCGGCGTGATGAGGTGCTGAGCAGCGCGGCGAGCATCGTCGCCCACGTCGCGGACGAGTTCGGGGCCCTGCCCGCGCCCGCGTCGGTGGATTTGGCGGCGGTGCTGCAGCGGGTCAGCGCCGACTTCGACCCGGTGCACGGCGGCTTCGGCCGCGCACCCAAGTTCCCCACCCCGGGGCTGTTCGACGCGTTGCTGGTGACCGGCGAGCCGTCCAGCGTGGACGCCGCCCAGCGCAGCCTGGAGGCGATGCTGCGTGGCGGCATCCACGATGCTTTGGGGGGCGGTTTTCACCGCTACAGCGTCGATGCCGGCTGGGTGGTGCCGCATTTCGAGAAGATGCTGTACGACAACGCCCTGCTGCTCGGCAGCTACACCCGGGCCTGGTGCCGTACCGCCGATCACGACCATGGCCTGCGGGTGCTGTTCGAGCGGGCGGTGCGGGGCATCGTCCGCTTCCTGGCCGACGACCTGCAGTTGGACGGCGGTGGCTTCGCCGCCAGCCTGGACGCCGATTCCGCCGACATCGGCGGCGCGGTGCACGAGGGCATCTTCTACGTGTGGTCGCCCGAACTGCTCGCCGATGCGCTCGGCCAATCGGACGCCGACTGGGCCGCCCAGGTGTTCCACGTCACGGCCGCCGGCACCTTCGAACACGGCTTGTCGACGCTGCAGCTGCGGGGAACGCCCGACTGGTCACGGCTGGACGGGGTGCTCGCCCGGTTGCGCACGGTGCGAGCCTCACGATTCGTACCGGCCCGCGACGACAAGCTGGTCGCCGGCTGGAACGGGTTCGCCATCGATTCGCTGGTGAACGCCGCGATGGTGTTCGGCGAGCCGGAGTGGTTGGCGCTGGCCGAGCGGGCGGCGCAGGCCACCTGGGGGCTGTGGGTGGACGGTGCGCTGCGCCGGGTGGGCATCGACGGGATGGCCGGCGACGCCCCCGCCATGGCCGACGACCACGGCGCGCTCGCACTGGGCCTGGCCCGGCTGGCGGGGGCGACCGGACGGGCGATCTGGCTGGAGCGAGCGGTGACCCTGCTGGAGACGGCGGTGACCACCTTCGACGCCGGCGACGGCGGCCTCTTCGACGCGCCGCTGACGGACGGGGCGCGTCCGTTCGCCCGGGCCAGGGACACCTCGGACAACCCCACGCCGTCCGGCACCGCCTGTGTGGTGGCGGCCCTGCGGTTGGTGGCGCTGCTGGCCGATCGACCCGACTTCGCGGCCCGCGCGGATGCGGCGGCGCGCACCCTGCACGGCATGGTCGAGGCAGCCCCCCGGTTCGCCGGCTGGGCGCTGGCCGACCTGCTGATCGAGGATCAGGCGCGCAACCGGCTCACCCCGGCCGTCGCGGTGATCGTCACCGCGAAGGCCGGACCCGCCTCGACGGGTGGTGCAACCGGGACCGGTGGCGACACCGCGACGCCGCCCTCAGGCGGCAGCTTCGCCCTGCCGGAGCTGGCCACGGCCGCGTGGCGGATGGCCCCGGCGGGCACGGCGATCGTGTGCGGACCGTCCGGAACGAGTGGTTTCGCGCATCACTTCGACGATCGGACGGCCCGGGGCGGCGACACCGCCTTCGTGTGCCGGGGCACGGTCTGCTTCGCCCCGGCCACCGAGCCGAAGCAGCTGCGGTCCGCCTTGTGGCAGCGCCGCTGACCGCTGGTCGAGACCTGCCGCTCCGCTCAACAGGTGCGTTGGCTTCGGCGTGGGTGAGATCCCGGCGATCGCCAGGATGACGAAAAGCGTTCGCCGGCATGACGACCACCGCTGGTGGAGCGGTTCGAGACTCTTCGCCGCCGTCATCGCGGCGAATGCCGGGATCTCGCTGGTGGAGACCTTTCGCCGCCCGTCATCCCGGCGAATGCCGGGATCTCGCTGGTCGAGTGTGTCGAGACGTGGCTGCCGCTGCGCTCAACAGGTGCGTTGGCTTCGGCGTGGGTGAGATCCCGGCGTTCGCCGGGATGACGGAAAGCGTTCGCCGGCATGACGACCACCGCTGGTGGAGCGGTTCGAGACCCTTGGCCGCCCGTCATCCCGGCGAATGCCGGGATCTCGCTGGTCGAGTGTGTCGGGACCTGGGTGCCGCTCTGCTCAACAGTTGCGTTGGCTTCGGCGTGGGTGAGATCCCGGCGTTCGCCGGGATGACGAAAGGCCTTCGCCGAGATGACGACCACCGCTGGTGAAGCGTTTCGACACTCTTCGCCGCCGTCATCCCGGCGAACGCCGGGATCTCCGCTGGTCGAGCGTCTCCGCCGCCCGTCATCCCGGCGAATGCCGGGATCTCCGCTGGTCGAGCTTGGGTTCAGGCACAGGCGGGATCCAGACGTCCGGCCAGCTTGAGACTGCCGCGCGCGTGGGCCCGCAGCAGGCGAGCGCTCAGCTCGCGCAGCGACGCGCGCACTGTGGGCGCGAAGCGTGGATCGAGTACCGGCTTCACGTCATGGGTGCCGAGTTCGGCAGACTGGATCAGGGTGACAAAGGTGGAGGTCATCGCGCTTCCTTTCAGCGTGTGGTGAGGGGGGCGGGGCCGGTGCTGGCCCGCACCTTCAGTTCGATAGGCAGCAGCACCTGCCGCTTCGGGTAGCTGGGATCCATCGCCAGGTGGCCGGCGATCCGGCCCTTCTCGGTGATCGGTTGGTGCACCGAGGTCAGGCCGACGAACCCCGCATCGGGCAGGTCGTCGAACCCGGCGATGGACACGTCCCGGCCGGGGGTGAGGCCGCGTTGCTGGACGGCCTCCCACACCCCGAGGGCCAGCACGTCGCTCAGGGCAACAATCGCGGACGGCCGCAGCTGGTCGTCCAGCACGTAGGCCCCGGCGGAGCGTCCGGACTGCTTGCCGTTGTGGCCGGCGCTGACGACCCGGACGTCCGCATCGGGCATGGTCTCGCGCAGGCCCAGGATTCTGGCCTCGGCGAAGCCGCAGCCCAGACCGGGGAAGCCGGGGGGCAGCAGCCCGTCCGGACCCAGGTCGGTCTCGCGGGGCTCCGGCCCGGACTCAGCGCCCGGGACCAGCAAGGTCACCCGCCGGTGCCCCAACCGGGCCAGGTGAAGGCCGACCAGCCGTCCGGCCTCGCGGTCGTCGATCGCGACCCAGTCGGCATCGTCGGACTGCATCGTGCCGACCACCCGGACCCCGCGGCCCGCCAGCCGCTGCAGGCCCGGGTGGGCGGCGGTCGGGGATCCGCTGACCACGGCGTCCACCGGGGCGCGGCCCAGCAAATCGTCGTCACCGGCGTCGGCGCGCAGCAGCAGCACCGATGATTCGTAGCTCTCCATCGCCTCACTGAGGCCGGCCAGGAACAGCACGCTGTACGGGTCGGAGAAGGCGGCTGACAACGGGCCGCCGAACAGGAACCCGCAGATGCCGGTCTTGCCCGAGCGAAGAGCGCGGCCCGCGGCGCTCGGCCCGCAGTAACCCAGCTCTTTGGCCGTGGCGAAGACCTGCTCCCGGAGTTCCTCGGAGAGCCGATCGGGCTTGCTGTAGGCGTTCGAGACGGTCGTCACCGAAACCCCCAGCTGCTGGGCCAGCGTCTTCATGGTCACCGCTGGGTTGCCCATGGTGAGTTCCTTCCGTCTCGTCACCCGACAGGTTGATCGATAAAGTGAACGTTACACTTTATCGATCAACCTTGCAAGGTTCCGGACGAGATCCGATGCCACCTCCCCGTCCACGACTGGCCGGGAGCGCGGCTCAACCGCCCAACTCAGTGCGGCGCACCAGCGCCTTGATGCCCTCCGTCGCCACGAAGATCAGCAGGGCGAAGCCGAGCGGCACCAGCCACCCGAGCACCCCCACGGCTGAAGAGCCGAACCAGTTGTTCAGCGCCGGCAGATAGGTGAAGGCGATCTGCAGGGCGACCATCACGCCGACCACCGTCCAGGCCACCGGGTTGCCGCCCAGGGCCTCGCGGCGCAGGCTCGATTCGCGCAGGAACCGGGAGTTGAACAGGTAGGCCGCCTGCCCCAGCGCGAGCGTGTTCACCGCCCAGGTCTGGGCCACCGGCGTCGGCACGCCCAGGCGCGTGGCGATCAGGAACGTGACCAGCGTCGCGGCGGCGATCAGTGCGGAAGCGAGCGCCAGCCGCGGCAGGTAGCGCGCGCCGACCAACGGTGTGCCCGGCGGACGGGGCGGTCGCCGCATGATGTCGTCCTCGGCCGGTTCGTAGGCCAGCGCCAGCGACAGGGTGAGCGCCGTGATCATGTTGACCCACAGGATCTGCACCGGCTCCAGCGGCATCGCCCACCCGAACAGCACCGCCACCAGCACCACCAGCGACTGGGCGCCGTTGGTGGGCAGCAGGAACAGCACGGACTTGTTCAGGTTGTCGTTAATCCGCCGGCCCTCTTCGACCGCGTATTCGATGGTGGCGAAGTTGTCGTCGGCCAGCACGATGTCGGCGGCCTCCTTGGTCGCCTCGGTGCCCTTGATGCCCATCGCCACGCCGACGTCGGCACGCTTGAGGGCGGGTGCATCGTTGACCCCGTCGCCGGTCATGGCCACGATCTCGCCGTTGGCCTGCAGCGCCTTGACGAGGCGCAGCTTGTGTTCGGGGCTGGTGCGGGCGAAGGTCTCGGTGCGGTTGACGATGGTGCGCAGTTCGGCATCCGTTGCGGCTTCGAGTTCGGCACCGGTCATCGCCGCCTCGGTCGCTTCGTCGAAGATGCCCATCTCGCGGCTGATCGCGGTGGCGGTGCCCACGTGGTCGCCGGTGATCATCGTCACCTTGATGCCGGCCGCGTGGCAGGTGGCGATCGCGCGGATCGCCTCCGGGCGCGGCGGGTCGACGATTCCGGTCACGCCCAGCATCACCAGCTCGACCAGGTCGTCGTGGTCGACGCCCGCCGCGCCGCCGGGCCGGCTGGCGGCGGCCAGCACCCGCAGGCCCTGCGCGCTCAGCTCGTCCACCCGGTCGTCCCACCAGGCGCGATCCAGCGGTTCGATGCCGCCGCCGGCGGCGAGCTGCCGGGTGGCGCGATCCAGCAGGCGGTCGGGCGCTCCCTTGACCATCAGCACGTCGTGGCCCTCGGGCGTGGTGTTGGCGGTGGCCATGTACTTGTGCTCGGAATCGAAGGGCAGCACCGCCGTTCGCGGGTACTCGGACGGGTCGTAGCCGGCCTTCATGCCCAGGGTGCGCAGGGCGCCTTCGGTGGGCTCGCCGACCAACGTCCAGTGCCCGTCGACCCGCGTCACCTCGGCATCGTTGACCACGCTCATCACGCCGATGACCGCCTTGAGATCGCCGCGCGTGTGAATGGTGGCCGGGGCGCCGTTCAGCTCGATGCCACCCGCCGGGTTGTAGCCCAGGCCGCTCACCTCGTACTCGCCCAGCGGGGTCACCAACGTGCGCACGGTCATCTCGTTCGTGGTCAGGGTGCCGGTCTTGTCGGAGCAGATGCGGGTGACCGAGCCCAGCGTCTCGACCGCCGGCAACTGGCGGATGATCGCGTTGCGTTTGGCCATCTGCTGCACGCCCAGCGCCAGCGTGATCGTCACCAGCGCGGGCAGGCCCTCGGGAATCGCTGCGACCGCGAAGCCGATCGTCGCCGAGATCAGTTCGTTCGCCGGCATGCTGTGCACCAGCTTGCCGATCAGCACCATGATCACGGCCATGGCGGCGATCACCAGCGACAGCTGCTTGCCGAACGCGCCGATCTGCCTGGTCAGCGGGGTGTCGAACGCGTCGATCTCGCTGAGCATGGCGGTGATCCGGCCGATCTCTGCCTGCGTACCGGTCGCCGTGACGACGCCGACCCCTTGGCCGGCCGAGACCAGCGACGACGAGAACAGCATGGACGAGCGGTCGCCGATGCCCGCGGTCGCCTCGACGGGGGCGGTGCTCTTGTCGGACGGCACCGCCTCGCCGGTCAGCGCCGCCTCCTCGACCCGCAGGTTGGTCGCATCGAGCAGCCGCAGGTCGGCCGGCACCTTGGAGCCGGCCGAGACCCGCACCCGGTCGCCGGGCACCAGATCCTGCGCCGGCACCGAGATCCACTGCCCGTCGCGCCGCACCTGCGCTTCGGCCGACAGCATGGCGCGAATGCCGGCCAGCGCCTGCTCGGCCCGTCCCCCCTGCACGAAGCCGATCACCGCGTTGATCACCGCCACCGCCAGGATCACCCAGAAGTCGATCCACTCGCCCATCGCCGCCTTGAGCGCGGCGGCCGCGAGCAGAATGTAGATCAGCACGTCGTCGAAGTGCCGCAGGAACCTCTTCACCGGGTGCTCGCGGGCGGCGGCCTCGATGCGGTTGGGACCGTAGCGCTGCAGCCGGCGCTCGGCCTCGGCACCGGTCAGGCCCTCCGGCCCGGCCGCCAGCGCGGCCAGCACATCGGTCGTCGTCAGCGCATGGGCCTGGTCCAACTGCCGGGTAGGTGGGCTCTCGATGGTCATCGGACCTCCTCGGGCGATGGTCCTAGGACGCTAACACCGTGGCGCCCCGTGCGAGTTGTCGTCCGGCTGCAGTGTCGGGCAAGGAACGCATTTCAGCACGCGTGGAGTTGGCGCGGGCCGCCTACCTACGGTACCGTAACTTGAGTGAACACCACCCTAGGACGTGCCATGGACCGCACTCAGGTTCCCGTGCCCAAGCCCCTGATGCGGGGCTGGTTGCACCTGGCCATGACCCCCATCGCGCTGATCGCCGGCATCGTCCTGATCGTGCTGGCACCCACCGCGAACGGACGCATCGGTGGCGCGGTCTGGCTGTTCGCCGCCGTCGAACTGTTCGGGGTCAGCGCCGCCTACCACCGGGGCAACTGGGGCGAGCGCACCGGGCTGGTGTTGCGCCGGCTCGATCACGCGAACATCTTCGTGTTCATCGCCGCCTCGTACACCCCGCTCGCGCTGATGCTGCTGAGCCCGGGCAGCGCGGCCATGCTGCTGTGGATCATCTGGCCGACCGCGATCGCGGGCGTGTTCTTCAACCTGGTCTGGATCCACTCCCCGCGCTGGCTGCACACCGCCCTGTATCTGCTGATGGGCTGGGCCGCGCTCGGTTGGGTCGGCGAGTTCTGGGCCAACGCCAGCGTGCCGGTGTTCGCGCTGGTCACCCTCGGCGGCCTGATCTACAGTGCGGGCGCGGTGGTGTACGCGCTGAAGAAGCCCGACCCGTCCCCGCGCTATTTCGGCTACCACGAGATCTTTCACGCCTGCACCATCGTCGCGGCGATTTGTCACTTCGTCGCCATCGCGATCGTCACCCTGCGCTGAGCCCGCGTCCATCGAGCACGCTCAAACGGACGCCCGGACGTGACAGGGTGGGCCCATGCTGCTGATCGTGCCCACCGATGCCCCCTTCGCACTCGACCCGACGGACGGGGTCGAGGTGCTCGCCTACGACCCCGAGCAGAACCTCACCGCCGAGCACTTGGTCGCGGACGCTGCCGTGGTGTGGGGTTCGCCTCGCCGATCATCGACCAGCTGGTCGGCGCGCCGAAGCTGCGCTGGATCCAGACGCTGACCGCCGGACCCGACCCGGTGCTCGCGGCAGGCTTCGGGCCCGAGGTGCAGGTGACCACCGGACGCGGCTTTCACGACGAGACGGTGGCCGAGCACACCGTGGCGCTCGCGCTGGCCGGGTTGCGCCAGCTTCCCGAGAGTCTGGCCGCGCAGGCCGATCACCGCTGGGCCGAAGAGCTGAGCGGGTTCCGTCCGCTGCATGACGGCGTCACCCTCACCACGTTGATCGACGCCCGGGTGACCATCTGGGGCTTCGGTTCGATCGGGCAGACGGTGGCCGCCCGGTTCGCCGCGTTCGGCGCCCGGGTGACCGGCATCGCCCGCAGCGCGGGGGAGCGGGGCGGGTTCCCGGTCCGGGCCAGCGCCGACGTGGACGAGGTGCTGCCGCAGACCGATGTGCTCGTGCTGGTGCTGCCCAAGAGCCCCGAGACCGACAACCTGCTGGACGCCCGCCGGTTGGCCCTGCTGCCCGCCTACGCGTGGGTGGTCAACGTCGGACGCGGCAACGCCATCGACGAGCGCGCCCTGGCCGCGGCCCTGCACGAGGGCACCCTCGGCGGTGCCGGGCTGGACGTGTTCCAGACCGAGCCGCTGCCGTCCGATTCGCCGTTGTGGGACGCGCCGCACGTGATCGTCACCCCGCACAATGCCGGCGGACGTCCGCTGCACACCCGAGAGTTCATCACCGACAACCTGCAGCGCCTGCTGGCGGGGCAGCCGCTGCGCAACCTGGCCCCCCGCTGATCGCGTGCGCAACGGTAGGGTGGCGCGCATGGAGTGGGTCACTCGCGTTGCCCGGGTACTCACCGCGCTCGACCCGACCGGGTTGGCCTACCGCGCGTACGAGAAGCGGCTGCTCGCCGACCTGTCGCCGGATCGGTTGCCGCAGCACGTCGCGGTGATGGCCGACGGCAACCGGCGCTGGGCTCGCCGCAACGCCCCCGACGAACCGGTGGCGGTCGGCTACGACGCCGGCGCCGACAAGCTCAAGGAGTTCGTCAGCTGGTGCGACGAGGTCGGCATTCCGACCGTCACCGTCTGGGTGCTCTCCACCGACAACCTCGACCGCTCCGACGACAACGAGTTCGCCCCACTGCTGCAGGTGATCGAGGATCTGGTGGTCGAACTTGCTGCGGACGGTCCGTGGCGGGTGCAGATCGTCGGCGACCTCGACCTGCTTCCGGACGCCATGGCGGCGCGGCTGCGCGAGGCGTCGGCGTCCACCGAGGGCCGGGGCGGCATGCACGTGAACGTGGCAATCAGCTACGGCGGCCGGCACGAACTACGGGACGCCTTCCGCTCGCTGCTGGCCGCCGAGGCGGCCAAGGGCACCAGCCTGGCCGAGTTGGCGCAGACCATCGACATCGACCAGATCGCCTCGCATCTGTACACCGCCGGCCAGCCGGACCCCGACCTGGTGATTCGCACCTCGGGTGAGCAGCGGCTCTCGGGCTTTCTGATCTGGCAGTCGGCGCACAGCGAGTTCTACTTTCACGAGGCGCTGTGGCCCGACTTTCGCAAGGTCGACTTCATTCGCGCCCTGCGCTCGTACGCCCAGAGGGAGCGTCGGTTCGGCCGGTGACGCCGTCGACGACCGGGCCCTCCTACGTGGACGACTCGTCCGCCAGCAGCAACTCGTACAGGGCCGCACGCAGGGCCTCGGGCAGGTCCAGGCCGTCCAGGCGGCGCAGCATCGCCATCGGGTCACCAGGGGCACCGATGGCCGCCCAGGCGCGTTCCTTGGTCAGGTACTCGCACTGCGCTTCGTGCAGCACCCCGAACAGCCGCTCGCGCACCGTCGGTTGCGACGGGGCCTCGCGCTCGCTCAGCCGGACGCTCGCCCCCACCCCGGTCTCCACCGCACCCAGCTCGACCCGCAGCCGTCCGCCCTCGCGGGTGGCGACCCCGCTATCGACCTCGGCAGACCCGACGCCGTGTAGCACGACCGTCCACGACCGGAACTCGGGCACCACTTCCAGCGCACCCTGCGCCGCCGCCACCATGAACACGCCGGCGGCGTCGTCCCACTCCAGCTGGGTCCGGACGCTGCGCGGATCGGCCGCGTCGTCGTCCTCGTACAGGGTGAACGATCCGGCGGCACCGGCGAAGACGTGCACCTCGAGGGCGTCCGGGTTGCCGACGCCGTACTGGTCGGGGGCCGTCAACGGCACCACGGCTCCCGGCCGGGCGAGCACCGGGTAGCCGGCCAACGGCCGGTGCAGGTGCACCGTGCGTCCGCCGGTGTAGGTGACGTCGGTGAAGAAGTCGACCCAGTCACCCTCGGGCAGCCAGGTGGTCACGGCCGCCAGCCCGGTGACCCGGTCGGCCGGCGAGGTGATCGGAGCGACCAGCAACTGTGAGCCGAACAGGAACGTGTTCGGCGAGCTGTAGCCGCGCTGGGCGAGCAGGTCGGCCTGCTGATCGACGTGATACAGCGGACGGCACAACGACCGGTTGGTGCGGTGCGCCCGCTCGTTCATGGTGTACAGGTAGGGCATCAGGCGGTGCCGCAGCCGCAGAAAGTCCGCCATCACCGCAGCGTGCTCGGCGGGGTAGGCCCACGGCTCCTTGCCCTGAAACGCACTCAGGGACGAGTGCAGCCGGTTGATCGGCGAGAACGTGCCCAACTGGTACCAGCGGGTGGCCAGTTCGTTGTCGCGGTGGCCGAACATGTGACCGCCGATGTCGTGGCTCCACCAGCCGAACCCGATGTTGGCGGCCGTCGCGGTGAACCGGGGCTGAAAGTTCAGGCTCTCCCACGAGGTGATGCTGTCGCCCGAGAAGCCGACCGGGTAGCGATGCGAGCCAGGCCCGGCGTAGCGCGAGAACGTGATCGGACGCGCGCCGCGACGTGCGCTGTCGAGAAAGTGGAAGTGGTTGAGCAGCCACAACGGGTCGAGCCCCGAGATGGAGGTGTGCGTGCCCTGCTGCCAATCCAGCCACCAGAAGTCGACTCCGTCGTCCTCCAGTGGGTGGTGCACCTGCTCCAGGTAGGCGCGCAGAAAGCCCTGGTCGGCGATGTCGAAGTCGACCGGCTGCTCGGTCCGCGGATCGACGCCCAGCGCCTCCGCGATGCGCCGGTACGGCTCTTCGAACGCCCGGACGCCGTCCGCCGGGTGCACGTTGAGCGCCACCTTGAGGCCCTGGTCGTGCAGCCAGGACAGCAGGGCCGGCGGGTCGGGAAAAAGCTCCCGGTTCCAGGTGTAGCCCGTCCAGCCGGTGCCGAACCGGGCCGGCACGTCGACCAGGTGCCAGTCCATGTCGAGCACCGCCACGCTGAACGGGACGCTCTCGGCGTCGAACCGCTCCATCAGCGCGCGGTATTCGGTGTCGGTGTAGGGGTGATAGCGGCTCCACCAGTTGCCGAAGCTCCAGCGGGGCAGCAGCGGCTGGGGTCCGGTGAGCCGGTGAAAGTCGTCCAGGGCCTGCTGGTAGGCGTCGCCGTGGGCGAACAGGTAGACGTCGGTGGTGCCCGGGGTGCGGGCGCCGACCCAGCCGTCGGCGTCCAGGGCCATGGTGGTGGAGTCGTCCAGCATCGCCGAGCCGAGAAAGCTGAGCACCCCGTCCTCGAGGTCGGTGGGGCCGTCGACCTCGTCGAGGGTACGGGCGGTGCCGCCCAGGTTGGCGTCGCCGCCACCCCACAGCTGCTGCCGCTCGCCGTAGCGCCAGGTGCGCCGATGGCCGGAGCCGCCGACCAGGTGGGCATACAGCCCACCGGGGCTGAACGGCAACTCGTCGTAGCTGAGGTGCACGGTGTCGGTGACGATCTCGATGCCGTGCTTGGTGCGGTGCACGGTGAACTCGACCGGCTCGAAGTCGCGGTTGATCACGGTCTGGGTGGCCCGGTCCTCGAACTCGCCCTGGCCCGAGAACTCCAGTCGGAACAGCGCACTGCTGAGCACGGTGATCCGGTAGTCCGGCCCGCGGACCTGCGACTCGGACGCGGCCAACGGCGTGGTGGGCAGGACCAGGTGATCCGGAAGCGTCATGGCCCGCAGTCTAGGCAAGGGCGCGGACGCCTGGCAGGGGCCGCGACCGGGAATGGGGGACGGTTCCTCATTCCTGCTCACACGGCGGGTGAGCAGGAATCGGGGACGGTTCCTAGTTCCTGCTCACACCGGTTGAGCAGGAATCCGACTCAGAATGGGGACGGTTCCTTTGTCTGTCACTCACGATCGTGGGCAGGGGCGCGCAACCGTGGCGAGATCCGCTCAGCCGCAGCGACGGGGAAAGGAACCGTCCCCATTCCCGTCCGGCGGCGTCCGGCGGCGTCCGGCGACGGGAAAAGAACCCGGCCCCACTGCCTGCTCGCCGAGGACCCAAGGTCGGATGAGCAGGAATGAGGAACCGTCCCCATTTCCTGCTCACCCAACCGCGGCAACGTTCCGCTCAGGCGCAGCGACGGGGAAAGGAACCGTCCCCATTCCCGTCCGGGAACGGTTGGACGGATGAACTTCTGATGACACGCGACCATGCAGCGCCCGCCCTACCTGGATCGGCCCGTCGGCTGAGCTAGCGTGCCAGTACGGCCACCTCACCGCGGTCGTCCAGGAGGCAACGATGCGTTGTTTGACCGTCACCGGTCGAACCCGCGGGCCTGCACCCGGCCCTCACCTTCCCGGCTGACCACCAGATCGGCCGGCGCGGGTGCAGCGTGCGGCGGCCTCGAGAACAGGAGCGCTCGTGCCCACAACAGCCAGCACGCCTCGCACACTCACCCGCAGCGAGAGCACCACTGACGTACGCACCTACGTGATCGACACCTCCGTGCTGCTCAGTGATCCACATGCACTGCGCAACTTCGACGAGCACGAGGTGATCGTGCCCATCGTGGTGATCACCGAACTCGAAGCCAAGCGCGACCATCCCGAACTCGGCTACTTCGCCCGCACCGCCCTGCGCTATCTGGACGAACTGCGCGTCGCCAACGGCCGCCTCGACCTGCCGCTGGGCGTCAATCAAGTCGGCGGCACCCTGCACGTGGAGCTGAACCATTCCGACCAGTCCCTGCTGCCCGCCGGCTTCAGGCTCGGCGACAACGACTCGCGCATTCTGGCCGTCGCGCTCAACTACTCCGCCGAGGGCCGCCAAGTGGTGCTGGTCAGCAAGGACGTCCCGCTGAGGGTCAAGGCGTCCGCGGTCGGGCTGCTGGCCGAGGAGTACCTGCACGAGCTGCCGGCCGATTCGGGCTGGACGGGCATGGCCGAGGTCTCGGTGGCGCCGTCCAGCATCGATGCGCTGTACGCCGACGGCTCCGCGATCGTTCCCGAGGCCGTCGACCTGCCCTGTCACAGCGGCGTGGTGCTGCACGGCTCCGGATCGTCCGCACTGGGCCGGGTGCAGCCCGACGGCAGCGTCAAGCTCGTCCGCAGCGACCGGGACTGCTTCGGCATCCACGGCCGCTCCGCCGAACAGCGCGTCGCCCTCGACCTGCTGCTCGACCCGGCGATCGGCATCGTGTCGCTGGGCGGCCGGGCCGGCACCGGCAAGTCGGCGCTGGCGTTGTGTGCCGGGCTTGAGGCGGTGCTCGAGCGCCAGCAGCACGCCAAAGTGATCGTGTTCCGTCCCTTGTACGCGGTGGGGGGCCAGGAACTCGGGTTCCTGCCGGGCACCGAGGGCGAGAAGATGTCGCCGTGGGGGCAGGCCGTGTTCGACACCCTGGGCTCGATCACCAACCGCAACGTGATCGACGAGGTGCTGGCCCGCGACATGCTCGAGGTGATGCCGCTCACCCACATTCGCGGACGTTCCCTGCACGACGCGTTCGTGATCGTGGACGAGGCCCAGTCCCTGGAGCGCAACGTGCTGCTCACGGTGCTGTCCCGGATCGGCCAGAACTCGCGGGTGGTGCTCACCCACGACGTTGCCCAGCGCGACAACCTGCGGGTGGGCCGCCACGACGGCGTGGTGGCGGTGGTCGAGAAGCTGAAGGGGCACCCGCTCTTCGCCCACGTCACGTTGACCCGTTCGGAGCGCTCACCGATCGCCGCGCTGGTCACCGACATGCTGGAGGACATCGGCATCTGAGCTGGACGATCTCCGCTCGCCCTGGCATAGGCTGGCTGCCATGGCACTCACCATCGGCATGATCACTGTCGACACCTCGGATCCGATCCCGCTGGCGCGTTGGTGGGCCGAACGGCTCGGCGGCGAGGTCACTGAAGAGAACGACGGCTGGTTCGTGGTGACCAGGCATCCCGGCGGCATCATGAGCTTTCAGAAGGTGGACGACCCGACGCCCGGCAAGAACCGCATCCATCTGGACCTGACCGCGGACGGCGACCTGGACGAGACCGCCCAGGCACTGCTCGCGGCGGGCGCCTCGCTGGTCGGCGACCGTAGCGAAGGCTCGATGCGCTGGATCACACTGGCCGATCCGGACGGTAACCAGTTCTGCATCGCCGCGCACTGAGCCGGGCTGATCCTGGATCCGGGCCGTCAGCTGAGCGCGTCAGCTGAGCGCGTCGGGCGGTCCGGCGGTTTCGGCCGGGCCGCCCCCGACGAGGGATCCTTCGTTCGGCTCGGCTGCACGCTCTGCGCGATCCGGGCCGGGAACGTCCGGCGGCCCCAGCCGCGCTCGGCACGACTCGGGTGTCACCCACGGTTCGAGGTCGATGACGGTGAGGTCCGCGCCGCCGGCCGCCAGGTAACCCCGCATCAGGCCGAGGTGAATGCGGCACACCGTCCGGTCACCGCCGGCGGTGAACTCGCGGAACGGGCAGCGCACGATCTGCAGCTGCAGGCCGTCCGACTGCTGCGTCAGGCGCGAGGTCAGGCCCAGCCCGTTGACGACGCCGACCAGGTCCTCGGCCGTGGTGCGCTGGCCCGGCGCCACCATCGAGCTACCCCAACTCTCACCGATCTCTTCGGCGAGCGGACGATCCGGGCTCGCGTCGGCCTGCACGCGGGCCAGCAGGGCGAGCACCAGGCCGTGGTGGGCCGCGGCCGAGACGGGCGGCACGGTGGGGGCGGCGGTGAACAGCGCGCGGGGGCGTCCCTTTCGACCCTGACGTTCAATGACCCGTCGCACCAGGCCCTGTTGCTGCAACGCGTCCAGATGAAACCGGACGGTGTTGCGGTGCAGTCCCAGCGCGTCCGCCAGGCTTTCGATCCGTACCGGATCGGCCTCGCTCTGCAGGTGCGCCAGCACCCGCCGCCTGGTGGGTCCCAGGCGATCGGCGTGATCGGCGGCGGGGGCGGTCACTCGCACATGATGGCAGCCGAGCCGATCCTCCGCAGGCGGACCGGGCAAGACCCTGGCTGAGCACCGCCCCCGTCCCGCCGGTCGCGTAATCTGTCGGACATGACGGCTCCGGTGCGCGTTCCGCTGCGGCTGGCCGACGCGCACGGCCGCGTCGCCACCGACCTGCGCGTCTCGCTGACCGATCGCTGCAACCTGCGCTGCACCTACTGCATGCCCGCCGAGGGCCTGCAATGGTTCCCGACCGACGAGGTGCTGACCGACGCCGAGATTCTTCGGGTGCTCGACATCGCCGTGCAGCAGCTGGGCATCACGAAGGTTCGCTTCACCGGCGGCGAACCGCTGCTGCGCCGCTCGCTCGAACAGATCGTGGCCGGCGCCGCACAGCTGCGCACCCGCACCGGCGGTAGCCCCGAGTTGTCGCTGACCACCAACGGCATCGGCCTCGACAAGCGGGTGAACGCCCTTGCCGAAGCCGGTTTGAACCGGGTGAACATCTCGCTCGACTCGCTCGATCGCGAACGCTACGCCGCGCTGGCGCGCCGTGATCGGCTGGATGCGGTGCTGGCCGGGCTGGCCGCGTCCGAGGCGGCCGGACTGCTACCGGTCAAGGTGAACGCTGTGATCATGCGCGGTCGCAACGAGGCGGACGTGGTGCCGCTGGCGCAGTTCTGCCTGGAGCGTGGCTACCAGCTGCGCTACATCGAGCACATGCCGTTGGGCCCCCAGCACGCATGGGACCGCTCCACAATGGTCACCCAGGCCGAGATCCTGACGCTGCTGGCGCAGCGGTACACGCTGTCGACGGCCGCCGAACCGAGGGGTGCCGCGCCGGCCGAGCTGTGGCAGGTCGCTCCGGACGCCACTCAGCCGGGCGGTCTGCTCGGCGTCATCCCGTCGGTCACCGCGCCGTTCTGCGGGGCCTGCGACCGCACCCGCATCACCGCGGACGGCCAACTGCGCACCTGCCTGTTCTCGCGCACCGAGACCGATCTGCGTGCCGCGCTGCGGGGCGGAGCGTCCGATGATGAACTCGCCCAGCTCTGGGCGGGGGCGCAGAGCCGCAAGGCCGCGGCGCACGGCATTGGCGAACCGGGCTTCGTGCAGCCTGCGCGAACCATGAGTGCCATCGGAGGGTGACCATGAGAATCCGTTACTTCGCCGGGGCTGCCGAGGCGGCCGGTGTGACCGAAGAGATCATTGACGCCGACTTCGAGGTGACGGTCGCCGAGCTGGTCGAGCAACTGGGTGCCGAGCGCGAACGGCTGGCCAAGGTGCTGGCCGTCTCGACGGTGCTGATCGACGGCCAGCCCGCGCATCAGCGCACCGAATATGTCGGCCGGAACGCCCAAGTGGACGTGCTGCCCCCGTTCGCCGGGGGATAGTGTCGCGTCGCCCCGAGGGTGAGCAGGAATAGGGGACGGTTCCTACTTCCTGCTCAGGCCCCAAGTCGTGCTCAGGGGTCTGAGGGAGGTGAGCAGGAAGTAGGAACCGTCCCCGATTCCTGCTCAGGCCCCCAAGTCCTGCTGACGGAGATCGGGTCTAGGAGAGGTGAGCAGGAAGTAGGAACCGTCCCCGATTCCCGCTCGCGGGTCTGAGGGAGGTGAGCAGGAAGTAGGAACCGTCCCCGATTCCCGCTCACGGGTCTGAGGGAGGTGAGCAGGAAGTAGGAACCGTCCCCGATTCCTGCTCCCGGACCTTCGACGAGCGATACCCGCCGTCGCCGTCCTCCGACTGAGCGGTCAGATCAGAGCGCGGGGCCCTTGGCGCGCAGCTTGTCGACCTCTTCCATCGCCGTGCGCAGTTCGGCCAGCCAGCTCTCGGTGTGCTGGCCGACGATCTTCACCGCCCAGGCCAACGCCTCGGAGCGCGAGCGCGCCACACCTGCGTCCACCAGGGTGTCGAGCACCTGCCGTTCCGGCTGCTTGAGCCGCGTCATCACCGGCACCGAGACGTGGGTGAACATCGCCTGCGTCTCGCCTAGCCGGACGCCCCACGACACCTTGCGGACGTACCGCGCCTCGGCCTCGAGCGCGATGCCGATCCGGCGTTCCCGGGTGTCCTCGCGGAATCGGGCGATGCGGCCGTCCGCCATCGCGGGCTCGACGCCCTCGTCAGGCAGTGTGCCGATCACCGTGATCTCCTCGCGGTCGACGGTCACCGCCAGGTCCAGGAACCAGTCGTCGGGCAGCCGCCCCTTGAACCAGTCGTACGCGTCAGTGGCGGGCGGGACGTCCGCCTGCTGCCAGCCACCCGGTCTGCCGAAGTTGCGTGCACCCATCATTACCTCCTTGACGTGATTACAACATTACAACGCAATGACTGAGGCGCAAGGGCGTGGTGGTGACCAGCTGCTACGAAGGGGGCCTACCTACGCCTGGATCGCGTCCGAGAATCGCACCTCAGCCGAGCCGCCACGCCGATGCGGTGGCGTGGCGCTCCCGCTGCCGTGCGATTCTCGGACAGCTGTGGGCGGGACCTCACACCAGCGGCCAGGGATAGGCATGCCCGGTGGTGTCGATCGGCATCATCCGAGTGTCGAGCAGCCGCCGGACGCGCCGCCGCAAGGCCCGCTTCTCGCGCTCGTCCAGCAGGTCGGCCAGCTCGTCCGGCACCTGATCGGCCAGCGGTGCCAGGTCGGTCAGCAGGTCCTGCGGCACGGTGTCGCCGGCGAAATCCCAGATCACCGTGCGCAGCTTGAACTCAGCGGCGAAGCACAGCCCGTGATCGATGCCCCACACCCCGCCCTCGGCGTCGCGCAGGACGTGCCCGCCCTTGCGGTCGGTGTTGTTGCTGACCACGTCGAACACGGCCATCCGGCGCAAGGCGTCGTGGGTGTCGGGCTCGTGCCTGACCAGGGTGAAGTAGTGCGCGGCAGGGTCGAAGTCGATGAACCACTGCAGCGATCCCACGCCCAAGGGTGCGTCCGCACGCACCACGGTGGGCGGCACCAACCCCCAGCCGAGCCACTCGCTCAACAGGTAGGCCGCGCGTTCGCGCTTGTAGAGGCCCGGTCCGAAGTCCCACAGCGGACGCTCGCCCGACTCGGGTTTGTAGATCGCCCACGCGTAGTCGTCGCCACGGGTGACCTCGACCACGAAGGTGGCGTTGCTGCTGTCCACGACCCGTCCGACGATGGCGACCTCGCCGGTTTCGAGCAGCGCCTCGCGGGCGGCCGGGTCGATCGGGCCGTCCGGTGTGCGGGGCACGTCGTCGGGAACGCTCACGGCAACGGCCCGTGGGTCGAGTTCACCGCACGGACGATCGGTGCGGCGCCGGCCGGCCAGTCGATCACCGAGATCGATCCGGTGCCGACGTCGACGCGCTGGAAGTGGTCGAGGTGGGCGCCCATCGCATGGGTCAGCAGGGCCTTGATCGGATCGGCGTGCGAGAAGCAGGCCACGACGGCGCTCGGATGCGCCTGCCGCAGCCGTTCCAGCAGGCCGATCATGCGGGTCTGCAGTTCGACGAAGCTCTCGCCGCCCGGAAACCGGAAGGTCGACGGGGCCGACTGCACGATGCGCCACTGTTTGAGCTTGGCGAGCGCGCTCAGCCGTTCACCCGTCCAGTCGCCGAAGTCACATTCGAGGAGCGCCGGTTCGATCGTCGCGGTCAGCCCGGACGCCGCCTCGGTCGGCGCGGCGGTCTCGCGGGCCCGCTCCAGCGGTGAGACGTACAGGCCGCCCAGTTTCACGCCGGTGAGCCGCTGCGCGACCGCCTCGGCCTGGGCGTGCCCCTGCTCGGACAGGTGCAGCCCAGGGGCGCGGCCGGGCAGGATCTGGCCGGTGGTGGGGGTCTGCCCGTGACGAATCAGCAGTACCCGCAGCGTCTTGGGGGACGGCACGGGGTCGAGCGTACCCCCGGCGCTGCGGGGCGCATTCCACCGGTCGGGGTGCGATTCCGAGGCGCTCCTGAACAGCGTGCGGATCCGTCCCCGACCACGAAGACGGACCCCTCACGTTGTTCCGGAGCGGGTGCCACAGCCGGGGGTGCACCCGATGAGATGAGGGACGATCCTTGCGTGCGGGGTTAGCGTGAGGTCGTGACCGACCGCCCCACCATCAGCACCCTCGCCGAGCTGCGTGCCAGCGGGCATGAGCACAAGCACCTGCGCGACGAGATTCGCAGCAACCTGCTCGCCGCCCTGGCCAAGGGTGACAACCCCTGGCCCGGCCTGCACGGCTTCGACCGCACCGTGCTGCCGCAACTCGAACGCGCCCTGATCGCCGGCCATGATGTCGTGCTGCTGGGCGAGCGCGGGCAGGGCAAGACCCGCCTGCTGCGCACCCTGGAGGGCCTGCTCGATGAGTGGACGCCGGTGATCGACGGGTCCGAACTCGGCGAGCACCCCTACGACCCGATCACCGCCGAGTCGAAGCGCCGGGCCGCCGAACTCGCCGGCGAACTGCCCGTCGCGTGGCGGCACCGCTCGGAGCGGTACGCCGAGAAGCTGGCCACGCCAGACACGTCCGTGGCCGACCTGATCGGCGACGTCGACCCGATCCGGGTGGCCGAAGGACGCCGCCTGGGCGACCCCGAGACGATCCACTTCGGCCTCATTCCCCGTAGTCACCGCGGCATTGTCGCGATCAACGAGCTGCCCGACCTGGCCGAGCGCATTCAGGTGGCGATGCTGAATGTGATGGAGGAGCGCGACATTCAGATTCGCGGCTACGTGCTGCGGCTGCCGCTGGACGTGCTCGTGATGGCCTCGGCCAACCCCGAGGACTACACCAACCGCGGCCGCATCATCACCCCTCTCAAGGACCGCTTCGGCGCCGAGATCCGCACCCACTACCCGCTCGAACTCGACGACGAGGTGGCGGTGATCCGTCAGGAGGCGCGTCTGGTCGCCGAGATTCCGGACGTCCTGCTCGAGATCCTGGGCCGCTACACCCGGGCGCTGCGCGAGTCGCCCGCGATCAACCAGCGTTCCGGGGTGTCCGCCCGGTTCGCGATCGCCGGCGCCGAAACGGTCGCCGCCGCGGCGCTGCACCGCTCGACCGTCCGTGGTGAGGCCGAGGCGGTCGCCCGGCTCGTCGATCTCGAATCGGCAGTCGACGTGCTCGGCGGCAAGATCGAGTTCGAAGCCGGCGAAGAGGGCCGCGAGGACGCCATCCTGGCCCACCTGCTGCGCACCGCCACCGCCGAAACCGCCCGGGCCCACTTTCGCGGCATCGATCTGGGGCCGTTGGTCGACGCGCTGGACGGGCACACCACCGTCACCACCGGTGAACAGGTGACCGCCGCCGAGTTTCTGGACGGACTGCCGCCGGCCGGCGAGGTGTACGACCAGATCGCGGAGCGGTTCGAGGCCGACACCCCCGGACGCCGGGCCAGTGCGATCGAACTCGCCCTCGAAGGGCTCTATTTGGCGCGGCGCATCGCCAAGGAGTCCGACGGCGCGGAAACCATCTACGGCTAGGACGAACGATGCCCGGGCGACGATCCTCACGGTACGGCCGCTACACCGGCGGCCCCGATCCGCTGGCCGCACCGGTCGATCTGAGCGAGGCGCTGGAGCAGATCGGCAACGACGTGATGGCGGGCTACAGCCCCGATCGAGCGCTGCGCGAGTACCTGCGCCGAGGAGCCCAGGGCCGCGAAGGCCTGGACGACCTGGCCCGCCGGATCAATGCCCGCCGCAAGGACCTGCTCAGCCGTTACCGCATGGACGGCACCATGCAGCAGGTCAAGCAGCTGCTCGATCAGGCCGTCGACGCCGAACGCAAACAACTGCTGCGCGACGCGATGATGAGCGATGACGACCGCGCCTTCCGTGAGCTGCGGCTGGACAACCTGTCGCCGTCCACCGCCGCCGCGGTCAGCGAGCTGAGCGACTACGACTGGGCATCATCCGAGGCCCAGCAGGCCTACGAACAGATCAAGGACCTGCTCGGACGCGAGTTGCTCGACCAGCGTTTCGCCGGCATGAAGCAGGCCCTGCAGAGCGCGACCGACGAGGACCGTGCGGCGATCAACGCCATGCTCGACGACCTCAACGAGCTGCTTGATGCGCATCGTCGCGGCGAGGACACCCAGGCCGACTTCGACGACTTCATGGCCAAGCACGGCGACATGTTCCCCGAGAAGCCGCGCAACGTCGACGAGTTGATCGACGCCCTGGCTCAGCGCTCAGCGGCCGCGCAACGGATGCTCCGATCGATGACGCCGGAGCAGCGCGCCGAGTTGATGCAGCTCTCGGCCCAGGCGTTCGGCTCGGCCGCACTGATGGCGCAACTCGACCGGCTGGACGGCAACCTGCAGTCGCTGCGTCCGGGGCTGGACTGGTCCGGCGGCGAGCAGTTCGACGGCGACGAGGGCCTGGGTCTGGGCGACGGCACCGGGGTGCTGCAGGATCTGGCCGAACTCGACCAGTTGGCCGATCAGCTGGGCCAGAACTACGGCGGGGCGAGGATGGACGACCTCGACCTGGACGCCCTGGCCCGGCAACTCGGCCCGGACGCAGCGGTCAGCGCCCGGACGCTGGCCGAGTTGGAGAAGGCGCTGCGGGAGGGCGGCCTGCTGCGCCGGGACGCGTCCGGCGACCTTCGCTTGTCGCCGCAGGCGATGCGCCGGCTCGGCAAGGCCCTCCTCTCGGAGGCCGCCCGGCAACTGTCCGGACGGCAGGGCAACCGGGACACCCGGGTGGCCGGTGCGGCGGGCGAACCGACCGGCGCGACCCGTCCGTGGGAGTTCGGCGACTCCGAACCCTGGGACGTGACCGGCTCGCTGACCAACGCGATCATCCGTACGGCGAGCGAAGGCGGCGACCCGGCGACGGGCGTGCGGCTGGACGTCCGCGACGTGGCGGTCAGCGAAACCGAGGCCCGCACCAGCTCGGCGGTGGTGCTGCTCGTGGACACCTCGTACTCGATGGCGGCCGAGGGGCGCTGGGTGCCGATGAAGCGGACGGCGCTGGCACTGCATCACCTGGTCAGCAGCCGGTTCCGCGGCGATCGGCTGCAGCTGGTGACATTCGGACGGTGGGCCCAGTCCCGCGACATCGGCGAACTGACGGCGCTGCCCCCGGTGCGCGAGCAGGGCACCAACCTGCACCACGGACTGCTGCTGGCGGGCCGGTTCTTCCGGCAGCACCCCACCATGCAACCGGTGCTGCTGGTCGTCACCGACGGTGAGCCGACCGCGCACCTGACGCCCGGCGGGCAGGCGCTCTTCGATTACCCGCCGGGCGCGGAGACGATCGGGCTGACCGTGACCGAACTCGACAAGCTGGCCCGGATGGGCATCAACCCGACGTTCTTCCGGCTGGGCGACGACCCGGGCCTGGCGCGCTTCCTGCAACAGTTGGCCACGCGTTCGGCCGGACGGGTGGTGAGCCCCGACCTGGCCGATCTGGGCAGTGCTGTGGTGGGGGAGTACCTCAGTGCCCGCTTCCGTGGCGGCTGGGATGCCGACGTCTGGGATTGAGCTGACCTGGGCCGCCCGTCGAGGGGGGAGATCCCGGCCTTCGCCGGGATGACGGAGAGCTTGTCGAGCGTCCCCACCGGCCCGTCATCCCCACCGACCCCGTCATCACCACCGGCCCCGTCATCCCGGCGAACGCCGGGATCTCGTCGACGCGCTAGTGGAGGGTGGAGATCCGGCGTTGGCGGGGTTGGCCGGGGGCGCTGTCGAGCGTGCCGTCATCCCCACCGGCCCGTCATCCCGGCGAACGCCGGGATCTCGGGCCGCCACGTCCGCCGGTGACAGATCCGGGACTTCGCCTGGATGGCGAAGGGCGCTGGTCGAGGGCGAGATCCCGGCGTTCGCCGGGATGACGGGGGCGTTCGCCGGGATGACGGAGAGCTTGTCGAGACCGCCGAACTTCGACAAGCTCGAACCATTGACACGAAGGAGTGGACGTTGTGACAAAGGTGTTGGTGGCAGGGGATCGGTTCATCCTGCCCGAGATTCTGCTGGAGGCGCTCGAGCGGCATGTGCCGGGTGCCGAGACCACGGTGATCAAGGGGCAGTGGCCGGTGGCACCCTTCGTCCGGGTCGCCGAGGTCGACGAGGCCGAGGGCGACGAGGACACCCTGATCCGCGCGCTGCAGGGCTGCGAGATCGCCATGGTGCACGCCTCCCCGTTCACCGAGAAGGTGATCGCCGCCACGGCGCCCACGCTCAAGCTGATCACCGTCGGACGCGGGGGTCCGGTCAACATCAACCTGCCCGCGGCCACCGCGCACGGGGTGAAGGTCTCCAACGCGCCCGGACGCAACGCCACCGCCACCGCCGAACACAGCGTGGCGATGATCCTGGCCGCGGTGCGGCAGATCGTCGACACCCACAACGAGCTGACGGCCGGTCAATGGCGTGGCGACTACTACGCCTACGAGAACGTCGCGCCCAGCGTCCGCGGTTCGACCGTGGGCCTGATCGGCCACGGAGCGGTCGGCTCGCGGGTGGCTGCGATCATGCACGCGATGGGTGCGCACGTGCTGGTCTACGACCCCTACGTGCCGGCCGAGCAGATGCCGAACATGGAGCGCCTGGACGACCTGGACGAGCTGTTGCGCCGCTCGTCCATCCTGACGTTGCACCCGCGGCTCAGTGCCGAAACCCGCGGCATGATCGGTGCCGACCAGCTCGCGCTGCTGCCCGAGGGAGCGATCGTGGTCAACTGCGCGCGCGGGCCGATCCTCGACTACGACGCGCTGTGTGACGCGCTCGACGCAGGGCACCTTTCCGCGGCCGCGGCGGACGTGTTCCCGGTCGAGCCGCTGCCGCCCGGGCATCGACTGCTGCGCACGAAGCGGCTGACCATCACCCCCCACCTGGCCGGTGCGGGTCGCGATTCCGCCCAGTTGGCGGCCGAACTCTGCGCGGCCGACATCGCCCGCTTCCTGGCCGGGCAGCCGCTTCGGTTCGCCCTCAACTGACCGGACGGACGTTCGTCCGAAGAGCTCTCGCACCCGAGCGGGCCAGGCCCGCGAGGCCGCGCTTGCCTCTGCGCCGTCTCACTGGATGGACGCCCGCTGATCAAGGTGGAGACCAGCCATAACACCCAGCCACCGCCGCATTCGAACTCGCCGGGCCGGCCCGTCTCCCGCCTCGGCCCGGCACCCGCGAGTTGCGCGCCGGCAACTACCCGCTGTAGTTTTCTCCACGAAGACGAAAGTCATCACCAGGGTTGTTAGTCCATCCGGACGCAAAGCCTGAGGCGTAATACATGCCTCGGGCTTTTTTTGTTGCCCTGATGCGATCGAGGAGGATTGAAATGGCGGTGAACTTCAAGGCCCTGGGCGACGATATCGTCGACGCTGTCGGTGGCGTGGGGAACATCAAATCGGCGCGACACTGCGCCACCCGGCTGCGCATGGAACTGCGCGACGACTCCATTGCCCGGACCGATGTGATCAAGGGTCTGGACGGTGTGCTCACCGTGGTTCAGGCCGGCGGCCAGTACCAGGTGGTCATCGGCAACGACGTGCCGCTGGTGCACGCCGAGATCACCGAACGTCTCGAGGGCGCCGGCGCGACCGACGAGCCGTCCGACAACTCCGGCAAGAACCTGCTCGACCGCTTCATCGACCTGGTCAGCTCGATCTTCCACCCGATCCTGTGGCCGCTGGCCGGTGCCGGCCTGTTCAAGGCCTTCCTGAGCATGTTCGTCACCTTCGGCTGGCTCAGTTCCGAGACCACCGAGTACGTGGTGCTCAACGCCGCGTCCGACTCGCTGATCTACTTCCTGCCCGTGCTGCTGTCGATCTCGGCGGCCAAGCGGTTCAAGGCCAACCAGTTCACCTCGATGGCCATCGCCGGTGCGCTGGTCTACCCGAGCATCGTGGCGCTCGCCTCCGGAACGGATCCGCTGACCTTCTTCGGCATTCCGCTGGTGGTCATGAACTACACCAGCTCGGTGATTCCGATCATCGTGGGTGTTTGGGTACAAAGCCACCTGGAAAAGCTGCTGCAACGGCTGCCCGGCGCCATTCGCAACTTCATGACGCCGCTGCTCGTGCTGCTGATCATGGTTCCGCTTATTCTGCTCACCGTCGGCCCGCTCACCACCATCGCCGCCAACGGCCTCGCCAACGGCGTGACCTGGCTGTTCGAGGTGGCCCCCTGGCTGGCCGGCGCCGTGATGGGCGGTTTGTGGCAGGTGTTCGTGCTGTTCGGCCTGCACTGGGGCCTGGTGCCGATCATCGTTCTGCAGCTCGCCGACGGCTACTCGATCCTGACCGGCCCGCTGCTCGGCGCCGTGCTCGCCCAGGCCGCGGCCACCACCGCCGTCGCGATCCGCACCAAGGACGCCGAAACCAAGAAGCTCGCCGGACCGTCGGCACTGTCGGGCTGGCTGGCCGGCATCACCGAGCCCGCCATCTACGGCGTCAACCTGCCCCGCAAGCTGCCGTTCTACTTCGGCATCGCGGGCGGCGCCATCGGCGGCATCTTCGCCGGCATCGCCGGCGCCGGCACCACCGCGTTCGTCTTCCCGTCGCTGATCGGCATTCCCGCCTATCTCGCCACTCCCAACCTGCCGCTGCTGTTCATCGGCGTCGCCATCTCCGTCGGCCTGGCCTTCTTCCTCACCCTGTTCTGGGGCGTCAAGGACGCTGATGTGGCAGGCGCGACTCCGGCCGCAACGGTCGTCGCGGTCGCCGGCACCGAGGTGCTCGTGCTCTCCCCCATGGACGGTGCACTGGTCGCCCTGAGCGACGTGCCCGACCCGGTGTTCAGCAGCGGGGCCATGGGCACCGGCGTGGGCGTCGTCCCGACGTCCGGAACCGTGTATGCGCCGGTCAGCGGCACCGTCATCGTCACCATGGATTCGGGACACGCCTACGGCATTCGCACCGCGGACGGGGTCGAGGTGCTCGTGCACGTCGGCATCGACACGGTGAACCTGAAGGGCGAGGGCTTCACCCCCAAGGTCAGCCAAGGCGACACCGTCACCGCCGGTGACGTGCTCGCCGAGGTCGACCTGGCCGCCATCAAGGCCGCCGGCTACTCCACCACCACCGTGGTACTGATCACCAACAGTGCCGCGCAGACCGAGGTGCTGCCGGTCGATCCGTCCGCGGTCAGCCACGCCGACACCGCGCTCGTCGTCACCCACTGAATGCACCGGAAGATAGGAGAATCACTGTCATGACCACCACATTTCCCGACGGCTTTCTGTGGGGTGGCGCCACCGCCGCCAACCAGCTCGAGGGCGGCTACGACGCCGACGGCAAGGGCCCGTCGATCCAGGACGTGATGCCGAAGGGCATCGTCGCCCCGCCGACGGAGGAGCCGACGCCCGAGAACCTCAAGTTGGAGGGCATCGACCACTACCACCGCTTCGCCGAAGACATCGCGCTGTTCGCCGAGATGGGCTTCAAGGTGTACCGGTTCTCGATCGCCTGGAGCCGCATCTTTCCCAAGGGTGACGAAGAGACGCCGAACGAGGCGGGCCTGGCGTTCTACGACCGGCTGCTCGACGAGCTGGAGAAGCACGGCATCGAGCCGCTGGTCACGATCAGCCACTACGAGACTCCGCTGCACCTGGCCAGGACCTACGACGGCTGGGTCGATCGCCGGCTGATCGGCTTCTACGAGCGTTACGCACGGGTGCTGTTCGAGCGGTTCGGTGATCGGGTGAAGTACTGGCTGACCTTCAACGAGATCAACTCGGTGCTGCACGCGCCGCTGATGTCGGGCGGCATCTGGACGCCGAAGGACCAGCTCAGCAAGGCCGACCTGTACCAGGCCATTCACCACGAACTGGTGGCGTCGGCGTCGGCGACGAGGATCGCGCACGAGATCAATCCCGACATCAAGGTGGGGTGCATGGTGATCGCCATGCCGACCTATCCCCTGACGCCGAACCCGGCCGACGTACTGGCTGTGATGGACGCCGACCACGAGAACCTCGCGTTCAGCGACGTGCACGTGCGCGGCGAGTACCCCGGCTACTTCCAGCGGACGCTGCGTGATGCGGGCATCGTGCTCGACATCACCGATTCCGACCGCGAGACGCTGAAGAACACCGTCGATTTCGTGTCGTTCAGCTATTACATGAGCGTCTGCCAGGCGGCCGAGGGCGGCGAGATCGGTGAAGGCAACATCATGGGCGGCATTCGCAACCCGACCCTGCCGGCGTCGGAGTGGGGTTGGCAGATCGACCCGGTCGGGCTGCGGATCGTCCTGAACCAGTTCTGGGACCGCTGGGGCAAGCCGCTGTTCATCGTCGAGAACGGGCTGGGCGCCAAGGATCAACTGGTCGAGGTGGACGGCGTCACGACCGTCGAGGACGACTATCGGATCGACTACCTCAACGATCACCTGGTGCAGGTGCGCGAGGCGATCGCCGACGGCGTGAACCTGCTGGGCTACACCTGGTGGGGGCCGATCGACGTGGTCAGCGCGTCCACGGCGCAACTGTCGAAGCGGTACGGGTTCATCTACGTCGACCGCAACGACGACGGAAGCGGCACCCTGACCCGGTACCGCAAGAAGTCGTTCGGCTGGTACCGCGACCTGATCGCCAGCAACGGTGCGACGCTGACGGTGTGATCTGAGCATCCGCTGGTCGAGCATGTCGAACCCTGGCCCGAAGGTCTCGACACGCTCGACCAGCGATTGGTCCGTGGTTGTGACGTCTGAATCGACATGTGAAACGAGGTGAGTCCGGAGTGGGTGCGATGCAGGTGCTGAAGGTGTTCAACAACAACGTCGTGCTCACCGCCGACGAACTCGGCCGCGAGGTGGTGGTCACGGGACGGGGCGTGGGGTACCAGGCCCGTCCCGGCGACCCCGTCGATCCGGCGCTGATCGTGCGGCGGTTCGTGCCCGCCGACAACCCCGATTCGGTGGCGCAGGTGCTGGCCGACATTCCGCCGGAGCGGCTGGCGCTGGTCGAGACGCTGTTCTCCGAGGCGATGCGCGAACTCGGGTCACTGCTGCCGCCGCTGGCGGTGGTGGCGGTGGCCGACCACGTCCATCAGGCGATCGAACGGGTCGCCCGCGGCGAGGTGATGGAGTACCCGATGCGCGTCGAGGTGGCGCATCTGCATCCGGTCGAGCTCGAGGTGGCCGAGGCGTTGCTGGTGAAGCTGAACCGCCAGCTGGACGTCCCGCTGCCGCAGGGCGAGGCGATCGCACTGGCGATGCACCTGTTCCATGCGGTGACGGGCAGCCCGAGCATGGAGCAGACGTTCGTGCAGTCGAAGCTGATCCGGCAGATCTTCGACACCGTGCAGCAGGCGTACGGCGACGAGTTCGACCCCGACTCGATCGACGCGGCCCGGTTCGCCACCCACCTGCGGTACTTCTTCGCGCGGGCGCAGGCCGGCAAGCAGCTGGACGGCGGCGTGCCCGAGGTGGCGGTGCTGGTCGCCGCCGGCAATCTGGGTGCCCAGCAGCTGGCGCTGCGCATCAAGTCACTGTTGGAGCTTCGGCTGCAGCAGCCCGTGTCGTCCGACGAAGTGACGTACCTGACCATGCATGTGGCCCGCATGGAGCAGGGCATGCGCACCCGGATCTGACCGGTATTGGGGACGGTTCCTCATTCCTGCTCACCCGCTTCAGCCCTGTGAACGGTAATGGGGGACGGTTCCTCATTCCTGCTCACCCGCTTCAGCCCTGTGAACGGTAATGGGGGACGGTTCCTCATTCCTGCTCACCCGCGTCCCTGCCTCGGACGGGTCCCGAATCGGACGTAATCTCGCGAGCCGGCCACGCTGCACGTCCGCCCCGACCGGCCCTCAGACTGGTGGGATGACCAGCCGGGATCCGCGCGTGGACGACTACCTGAACTCCCTGCCGCCCTGGCAGCGGCAGGTCGCGCAGCGCGTCCGGGAGTTGCTGCACGATGCCGACCCGGCGATCGAAGAGACCATCAAGCGCACTCGGCTGCCCCATTTCGTGCTGCAGGGCAACGTGGCGGCGCTGTTGGGCACCAGAAACCACCTCAACGTGTTCATCTACGACCCGATCGCGCCCGACCCGTCCGGACTGGTCAACCAGGGTCACGGCAACGCCACGGCGCGCTGCGTCCAGCTGTTCGAGGGGGACGAGCTGGACGACGACGCGCTGGTCGCGCTCTTTCGTGCGGTGATCGCCAACAACCGGGCGGGCGGCTGGCGTCGACTGGTCGATCAGAAGCGGCGCCAGCAGCCCGGCGAGGCTGATTGACTGGCCGGGTGCCGCGCGTCCGCAACCCCATGATCGTCAGCCTGCTCGGGCTGCGGGGCAACGGACGGGCCTGCGTCTACACCGAGCCCATGTGGGGCATCTCGATGGCGCTGGTGTTGCCCTACGCGTCGGTGTTCATGCTGGCGCTCGGCGTGCACGACCAACAGATCGGCCTGCTGGCCACCATCTCGATGCTCTCGCAGACGGTGTTCGGGCTGCTCAGCGGGGTGATCACCGACAAGCTCGGACGGCGGGCGACCACAGCCTTCTTCGACATCGTCGCCTGGGCGATCCCGTGCCTGATCTGGGCGGTGGCGCAGAATTTCTGGTACTTCCTGGTCGCCTCGGTGATCAACGGAGCCTGGCAGGTGACGCAGAACTCCTGGGACTGCCTGCTGGTCGAGGACGTGCCGCGAGGCGAGCTGACCAAGGTGTATTCGCTGGTCAAGGTGGCCTCGGACTTCTCCGCGCTGTTCGCGCCGATCGCGGCCGTGCTGGTCGCCCAGCTGGGCCTGGTGCCGGCCGTCCGGATTCTCTATGTGAACGCCTTCGTGATCATGTCGCTCAAGATCGTGATCCTGTACCGGTGGTCCACCGAGACCCAGACCGGACGGCAGCGCCTGGCGCAGACCCGAGGCGTCAGCATCTGGCGGCTGCTGCGGGAATACCGTGGCGTGCTCGGGCTGATCCTGCGTTCGCGGGGCACCATCTTCTCGCTGGTCCTTTCCGCCCTGGTCAGCGCGGTCGCCCTGGTCAACGGCACCTTCTGGCAGGTCGTGATCAATCAGCGGCTCGCCGTGCCGGACCCCCTGCTGCCGTTCTTTCCGATGGCCCGCTCGCTGCTGTCGGTGCTGTTCCTGTTCACCGTCATTCCATGGCTCACCCACGCCAAGCACCTGCGGCGTCCGACGCTGTGGGGATTCGTCGCCTACCTGGCCGGCCAGGTTCTGCTGGTGCTGATCCCGGCGCCGGCCGGGACCGCGCAGGCGTCCACCTACGCGTTGCTCGGTGTCTGCCTGCTGCTGGACGCGTTCGGCGCCGGCATCCTGTTCATGCTGTCGGAATCGCTGGTGGCGCTGCACGTCGACCGCGACGAGCGGTCCCGGGTGATGGCGATCCAGCGCACGTGCGTGATGCTGGCCACGGCGCCGTTCGGCTGGATCTCGGGCTGGCTGTCGTCCATGGACCGGCGGCTGCCGTTCGTGCTGACCGCGGCGTTACTGCTGCTCGGGGTGCTGGTGACGGCCCGGTTCTGGGTGACCACGCATTCAGAGCCCGATCCGCAGGCGATCGTGCCGCACGATCCGATCGGCTGATCGGATCGCACACTGACCCGGGTGAGCAGGAATGCGGAACCGTCCCCGATTCCTGCTCAGCCCATTCCTGCACCGCGTCCGGGTGAGCAGGAATGCGGAACCGTCCCCGATTCCTGCTCAGCCCACGCTGCCCAACTCGAACTCGTCCGCGTAGATCAACCGGTTCTCCCTGGTCGGGTCGCTGTGCGGGTTGCCCAGATCGGACGGGTCGCCGGCGAAGGTCTCCCACTCCTCGATCCGGACGCGGTGCGTTCCCGGCGTGGTCGGACGGGCGAACGGCAGGCCCTCCGGCACGTCCAGTTCGCCGGTCCAGACCAGGTTCGCCAGCGAGCCGGCATACCCCCGCACGGTCAGGTCGGTCTGGGTGATCGTCGTCCAGGCCAGGTCGCTGGTCGCGCCCGCGTCCCGGGTCTGCAGCTTGGCCCGCAGCACCCGGTTGGCGCCCACCGCGGCCACCCCGGCCAACGCCCTCGCGGCCGCCGACAGGCCCACCATGCTGACCGCGCGGCCACCGGCCGCCCCGACGTCGCCGTCGTGATAGCCGACCGGGCCGGAGACCAGCACCCGCACCCGACCCTCGCTGGTGCGGCTCACCGCCGCCGTGCGTTCGGGCACGATCTGCACGAAGTCGCACCGCACCGGCTTGCTGATGTGCCGCCCGTCCACGCTCCACGGCTGGTACCGGACCAGCGCCAGCTGCACGAACGGCCAGAACCGCGCCGGGAAGCCGATGTCGACGAACCACTTGCGACGTTCCTCGTTGTACTGCGGCCGGTACGGAACCACCATCACTTTCACGTTCGGATCCTCAGCCGACGGCAGCAGCTCCGGCTTTCCGGACGGTCCGGCGATCGAGTCGTAGTCGTCCAGCCCGATCGCGCCGAGCAGGTCGGTGACCTGCACCGCCTCCCGGTCGGCCACATCGCTGCCGGCCCAGAACGGGTCGCCGCCCCACTGGCTGGTGAACGTGGTCTCCGGACGGGCACCCATCGCCAGCACCACGCCAACCTGCTCGTCGGCACCGGTGGTGAACCACGGCCGCTCCAGGTACACCCGCACGCCCGAGCGCCGGGTGCGCCGCCGCGCCAGCGGTTGGTCGGGCTCGGTGCCGTCCTCCCAGCGGAACAGCGGGATCACCGAATGCACCATCGGCGGCGCCGGCAGCGAGGTGTTCGGCACGTGCAGCGTGATCTCAGCGCTGACCGTGCTTCGTCCGTCGTCGACCGGCAGCGCCGGATCCTCGGACGGCGCCATCGGCGCGAGTTCGTCCGGCGCGAAGTACTCGCGGAACCGGGTGGTCGCCCGCAGCCGGTAGTGCACCAGCCGGTGCCGGGTGTCGCCGAACTCGTGGACGGCCCGATGCGAACGCACGTGACCGACCACCTGATCGTTGTAGGTGTGGTCGGGGTGCCCGCCGGCCAGCACCGCGATGTCCTCCCACGGCTCGATGGCGGTCTGCGCCGCCACCTGGCGTTGATTCGGCAGCGTGTGCCACTGGGGGTTCGACAGGTCGTCCAGCACCTCGTCCCACCGGGCGTCGACGATCAGCGAATCGGTGCTGGGTCCGTGCAACTCGACCCCGCCGAGCAGCATCACGTTGGTGGCGTTCTGTGCCCGGTAGATGCGGAACCCGATCGGTTCCGGCGCCGCGATCGGACGCGGGACGGCGTGCACGAGGGTCAGTGCCGACGGGGGCGTCAGCGGCCACAGCCAGCCGTTGGCGGCCGCCTGCGCGACGCCGGGCAGTTGCCGGATGGCCACCGGCAGTTGCAGCCAGACACCCAGCAGGTCCAGGTCGTCCAGGGTGAACGACGACGACACCCTGGCGCGCAGCGCGGTGCCGTGCGGCAGCGAGAGCGTGATCAGGTGCGGCTCGACCCGTCCGTTCAGCTCGTCGGCACCGTCGAGCACCAGCCGGTAGCCGTCGATCGCCGGCCAGGCGGACGGCTCGTCGGCGGTGGGCAGTGCGCCCGGGTAGCGCGCGGTGAAGCCCTCCACGCCGAACGGCGGCACGATCGACCACTCGGCACCGGCGTCGGGAAACACGAAGCCGAGGCCGCGGGCCAGCACGTCCGGCAGGTACGGGGTGTGCACCAGGTCGGTGTCGTGCACCACGTACTGACCGGACGCCGGCGCCTCCCCGGGCGGCAGCGGCAGGGTCTTCAACTCACCCGGCGACGCGCCGGGGCCGTTGACCAGCGCGATGCCGTTCTGCGGCTCACGGATCGAGGGATCGTCCAGCCGGGGCACGTCCAGGTCGAACAGGGTGCCCGACTCGCGGATCGCGGCGTGCAGCCACAGGTCGCGGGCCGAAGCGTCCGGCGACGCGATCGCGGCGTCGAAGGCCCCGTGCTGCTCGGCCTCGAGCTGGCTGGTCTTGGGTGGCACCAACTGCCGTTCACAGGTGGCCTCTCGGCCCGGGGTGGACGCCGCGTACTCGGCCGCGGTGCCCGAAGTCACCACCAGCGATGCGGGATCCTGGCTCACCCATGAGCGGATCACCAGCACCTGGTTCGACTCGCCCTCGGTGAACAGTCGGCGCGGCACGATCGCCGGCGGCGGCACCGGCTGCCAACGCACGAACGGCAGCTCGGCCGAGACCGCCACGGCCTCGGCGGTGCCGATCGGGCCGGCCAGCACGTCCCGGTCCAGGCCCAGCCCGGAGCGGATCACCGCCGGGTTCAGCACCGCCGTCGCGCTGGGTGCCAGGTCGTCGTCGGCCAGTCCGCTGGCCAGTGCGCTGCGCACCTGCGCCAGCGCGGACGGCGCCTGCTCGGTCACCTCGCCGCGCTTGACCTGCAGCCGTCCGACGATCTGCGGCATCACCTCGGCGAGCCGCAGGCCGGCCCCGTCCTGGCCGGCCTCCATCGCCTGCACCGCGACCTCTGCCTCGATCGGACGATCCCGCACCCGGCTCAGCGCGCCGGCGCGGAAGCTGCGCAGGGCAGCCAGGTCGACGGTCTGCACCGCCACGACCTGCTCAGCCTCGGGCTGGCCCTCGGCGGGCGGTTGCCCCTCTTCATCCGGCGGCCGCTGCTCGTCCGCGGGCTTGCCGAACCGGTGCGGCCGCGAGTTGCAGGCCAGGTCGACACCCCAGACCCGAAAGCTGTAGCGCCGTCCGAACCGCAGCCGGGGCAGCGTGCCCGGCGCCGCGGCCCGCTCGATCAGCACCGGTGTGGACGGGTCGGCGGGCGGTTGCGGATCGGTGACGACTCGTTCGACGCCGCCCTCGTTGACCACCGGCAGTGCCGGACGGGCTGCGGACAGACTCCACCCGTCCCAGCCGAACACCGCCTCGTGGACGTGGATCGGTGACGTCTGCTTGCCCGCATGGGTGGGCGCCGATTCCTGCAGAAAGGCGACGTCGTCGAACTCGAGCGAGCGCCCGCCGACCACGTCGGCCTTCACGTGCACCTGATGCAGGGACCGCCAGAGGCCGGTGTGATCGTCGTGCACCTCGACCCGGACGCCCTGCATCACGTCCTCGGTGGTGAGCAGCGGGGTATCGGGTGCGGGCTGCATGGGTGGCTGGTTGCGCACCCCGTCCAGCACCGAGGTCTGTCGGCCCATCGCGCCGGCGGTGGTGGCCCCGTTGTTCTTGCGGGCCACGGTGAACCCGGTGGTGCGCAGCGCCGGAGGAGCGGCGTTGGCGGGGGCACCCTGCAGCGCCGCAGCGACGGTGCGCGGGTAGCTCGACAGGTACTGCTCGGTCTTGAGCGCCGCACCGTCCGGGTCGAGATCGAGCAGGTCGAACGAGTCCGCGTTGCCGACCGGCAGGCGTCCGTTGATCCACTGCGACTCGTTCTCGGCCCGGCTGACCAGCGCCCGTCCGACGCTGCGGGTGGCGACCCGAACCACCTTGGTGGCGTCCTCACGGTTCGGGATCAGAATGCGGCCCAGCAGCCATTCGCTGCTCGCCAGCCGATCGGGGTCGGAGCGCACGTCGACCACCAGCCCCAGCTTGCGCTGCAGCGGCCCGTGATCGTTGACGAGCGACACCCGGGAGTGGAAGTCGGGAATCTGCTTCTCGGGCGGCGGTGGGCCGGGGTTGTCGGGATCGGGCCGGCGCTGGTAGGCCGTCTCCTCTTCGGGGTGGGAGTAGAACCGGCGGGCGCGGTGCAACTCCAGCATGGAGGCGGCCAGCGCGGTGCCACCCAGCAGATTGTCGGGCACCGCGCCGTTGGCGAAGTACTCCCGTGGGTCGCGGAACTCGGCCAGCGGCACCCGCTCGCGGGTGGCGGCGTCCAGCGCTTCGGTCAGGCCGGTCTCGAAGCGTCCGACCAGGTCGAGCGGGTTGAACCGTTGCCGGCCCTCGCCGTCGCCGCTCAGCGTTCCGAAGATGTCGGGACCGTACCAGGGCAGCTGCTGCACGGTGGGCGCCTCGACGCCGTTGACCATGGTGGCCATCAGATTGACCATGCGGGCGATGCCGGTGGTGGCACCGGGGTGGAAGGTGCGCCACGGACGTTGCGTCCACTCCGGAGGGGTGTAGGAGTTCACCGGGGTCTCCGGGGGAAACACCTCCTCCCACAGCCCGTCCTCGATCGCCTCCAGCAGCGGCTCGCAGCCCAGCTCACCGTTCTGGTCCTCCAGCATGAACCGCGCTTCGGCAAGGGCCTTCGTCCAGTGCTGGAAGAGCTCGGTGACCGCGAGGGTGTCGCGCGGATCGTCCACCTCGATGTCGGGCGAGACGAACAACGAGACGTGGAACGGATCGTCCGGGCTGCACGAGTAGGGCAGGGCGACGACGGTGAATTGCTCACGCATGGGTCATTCCTCCGCGAAGGCGAGGCAGTAGTCGGTCCACAGGGGTGAGGTGAAGTCGGGCTGCACGCCCATCACCTCGGCGAAGGTCGGGTCGCCGTTGCTGCCCGCGAACGAGCGCTGGCAGGTGATCGAGACCGACTTGCTGAAGCAGAGCACCTTGACCTTGACGGTGATGGTGGCCGTGCCGGTGAGCTTGCCGCTGGGAAAGTCGTAGGTGAGCGACAGGTACAACTCGATGGAGGCGCTGATCAGGCCCAGCACGCTGACCTCGCCGCGCAGCCGGAAGTAGGCCGTGAGCGAGCCCTTGTCGGCCTCCATGCGCAGGTAGATGCCGATCGCCATCGACACCGACCCGGAGGCCACCCCCAGGTTGATGGACAGGTAGGCGCCGGCTTCGAGGCCGAGTTCGAGCACCTCGAGACCGCGCGGAGACAGCCGGATGGCGAACCAGCCGCCGCCGCCCAGGCACAGCACGGCCAGGTTGAACGGACGCTCCCGGGTGCAGAAGCCGAAGCCGACCGAGACCACGTCGCCCAGGAACGGCACCCGCACGTCCGCCGACAGGGCCATGTTCGACAGGCTGAACACGCCGATGGCCAGGTTGGGCAGTTCCAGGCTGAAGCCGGCCGTCACCCCGTCCGGTTTGACGTCGACGTAGGGGGGGTCGCTGAACCCGTCCAGCGGGATCAGTTGCTTGATGCGTTCGACGAAGCTGAGAATGCCGACGAACTCGATGTTGCCGACGGACGCGTCCACCTCGGCCTTGCCGGCGCTGCCGGCCTTGAACATCAGATGGTCGAACGGCAGCTTCATCATCGGTTCGCCGGGCGGCAGGATCAGTGCGAAGCCGCGCAGCTCGGCGAGAATGTCGACCTTGGGGTTTTGGCCCGCCTGACCCTCGACGGCCAGGGTGAGGCCGCGTTCGGGCAGTTCGAGCAGCGGCTCGCCGGCCACCATCAGCGACTTCAGCTTGGGCTGCCACTTGAACGAGAACCGGGCGTCGGCCACCGCGGTGGCGATGCCCTGCACGAAGTCGATCACCGACTGCACCATCTCGGCGTCGCCGGCCGCCTCACGCAGCAGCTTCGTCAGGCCGAGCAGCTGGTTGGCGGCCAGCGGGGTCAGCTTCGCGGCGGCCGCTTCGACGTCGTTCAGCGCGGCGGCCAGATTGTTCAGCGCGGTGGCCAGATTGCCGGGAGCGTTGGCCAGGTCGCCGGGGGCGTCGATGATCGCCTGCAGCACCCCGTCCGCGGCCCCGACCACGCCGCCGACCAGGTTGGTCGCCGTGGTCGCGGCGTCGTTGGCCTTCGCCAGCACCTCGTTGGCCAGTGCGGCGCGGCCCTGCGCGATCAGGTCGTTCGCGGTCTGCTGAGCCTGGGTCAGACCCGCCTGGGCCTGGTCGGCCGCTTCGTTGACGGCCTGCTTGAGCTTCTTCAGGTCGCTCATCAGCGACTCGACCTTGGCCAGCGATTCGGTGATCAGGGACGGTGCGTCGCGCAGGTCGATGCCGACCGCGTCCAGAATGTCGATCAGCGAGACGAAGCCGAACAGCTTCGGCAGCGCCGCTCCGAGGAACGCGACCGGGTCGAAGTCGCCGGCCGCGACCCCGGCCGGGTCGCCGACCGGGCCCTGCTTGCGCGACAGTGCGGCGATCGGCAGGGACGGCGCGATGAAGCCGCCCGAACCGCCGCTGGAGGCGCCACCCGCCCCGAAGCCGAGCTTGGTGGGGGCGGTGAGTTCGGCCCACACCTGGCCCTCGTTGCCGGCGCCGAAGCCGTGGTCGAGCCAGGCTTTGGCGTAGCGGAACTCCTGCGGCCCGGTGGGCTTCATGCGTTCGACAGCCGGAATGGTGCTGAGGGCGGTGACCAGCCGCGGCACGGACGTGCCGAGCTGCGGGGTGCCGGTGAAGGTCAGGGCCACGGTGGGCACGGCGCTGTCGGATCCCCCCGGCTCGGACGGGGCGAACGAGATGTTCTGGCCCAGCCCGTTGATCGCGCCCAGGTTCGCGAAGGCCGCGACGGGGTCCTGGGCGGCGGGGAAGGGCGGCTTGAAATGCTCGGCGACCCAGACCAGCGGGGTGGGCAGCTTGACCTCGCGGTCGTCCGCATCGGTGCAGTGCAGCACGAACACGAAGGGTGCGCCGCCGACGAAGGGCACGAAGAAGGTGTCCTGCGCGGCACCCGGATCGGGCGAGAGCGTGGGCGTGATGGTGGGCGCGATCTCGACCCGCTTGAACGGGTTGTCGAGCGCGGAGTAGGTCTTGACCGGCTCGCCGACGACCAGGAACTTGCGCTGGTACAGGGCCGCCTTCGGGTTGGCCTTGCTCTTGATCTTGCGTTCGGTGACCTTGACCAGGGTGGCCCGGTGGCCGAAGGGGAACAGGTAGCCGGGGTAGGCGACCCGCACGTACTGGTCGCGTCCCATCGGAGCCTCGTGGTCCCACGACAGGATGGACGCGAGCCCGTGCTGCGACCATGGCATCGTCTCCCAGCCGCCGTGCAGATCGAGCCAGGCGCCCAGGCTCGACAGGTAGAGGCGGTCGGCGTCCACGGGGGTGGGGTCGGTGATCTTGACTCGCTCCCGGGCCCAGGTCTCGCTGGTCTGGCGCACCAGCATGTGCCGGTCCTTCGAATCCAGCGACATGCGCAGCGGCACGTTGTCGTGGCCGAACTCGGTGGTGGCCCAGTCGTCGAAGCGCTCCCGGTCACGGGCCCACACCGCCCGGATCGACTGGGTGGCCTCGGTGACGGTGCCGTCCTGACGGTGACCCAGGCGCGTGTGCCAGAGCTCGACGGCGGTACCGGACGCGTCCGGCACCGGCTGGGCGGCGTGCGTCCAGCCGCTCTGCGCCGAGGGTGAGATGACCAGCCGGAACGGCGCCTCGATCGCGGTCTCGCTCAGCCCTGGCGGACGGCTCAGCTTTTCGGGGTTGCGGAAGATCGGCGGAATGCGCTTGGACGGAACGCGCCAGTCGGTGACCAGCTCGCTGATCGAGGTGCGCAGGTCGGGTGCGGCGAGGGTGGCCCGCAGCTGGGCGAGCGCCTTCGCGCGCTGGGAGATGCCGGCGGTGGAGCCGGCGGGGTGCAGCTCGATGAACGGGGGATCGACAGCGCCGTGCACGGCGATGCGTTGAATGATGCCGGCGTGTTCGAGCACCTGCACCAGCTGCGGATCGAAGGACGTGATGCGGTGCGGTGCACCCGGGGTGGCGAGCGGATGCACGGCCATTGTGTGCATCGCGAGGGCGTCCAGAAAGCCGCTGGTGCTGACCGTGATCGTGGCGCCTGCGGGAATCTGCACGACCACCCGGCTGGCCCGCGCCGGTATGCCGCCGGTGGGAATGGACGGTTCGGGGTCGGTGCCGGCGGGAGACGGCAGCGGCTTCTTGCCCGGGTCGACCTCGTTCGGCACCGGCGCCTGGCCCTCGTAGGTGGCCTGTTCGCCCAGATGCTGAAACGGCAGGGTGAAGATCAGCAGGCCGCCCGGTCCGTCCGCCGGTGCGGTGAGCACGCCATCGGCCAGATCGAGGCCGGCCGAGCTCACGATCAGCGAGACCAGGTCGGCCGAACGGATCACCTCGAAGAAGTGATCGGGGTTCGCTTCGGGGGCGGGCGGCACCTGGGACTGCCCCTGCGGCAGACGCGGCACCCGGTGCGCCCATTCGATGTGCGGGTCGAGCAGAATCGGTGGAACGCGTGGATCGATCTCGAGCTGCACGCGTTGGCCCAGCTCGATCCCACCGCGGCGTTGCAGGCGCGGCTCCCTGGGACGTTCGGCGGCCGGATCGACCGGGATGTCGACCGGAATGTCGACCGGAATGTCGACCGGAATGTCGACCGGCCGGTCGAGCCGAGGTTCACCGGCGCGCTTGCGCTTGCGGCCGACCTTGACCCGCTCGTCCAGTGCAGGTGAGAGCCGGATCGCCTCGGCGTCCAGCTGTTGTGGACGTTCGGCCGCCGGGTGTGCGCGCTCGATGTGCGGACGAGGTTTCACACGCTTGGACGTACGGCCGGGCAGCGGATCGATCGGTCCGGACATGCGAACCTCCTAAGGAGTGCGGCACCGCCTGTCAGTCTGTGTGCACAGCGGCTGCACAGCGAGGGGGAGAATTGCGTAGTGCGTCGGTGGTATCTGGCGGCCGTGCGCGGGCACCTCGACCGTCCGTAATGCGTCACCTGACGTGGGCTCGCCTCCTGGTGGCGCGACTCCGGCTAGAGCAGTTGCACGCCCGCAGCGGCGGCATCGTCCGGGGTGTCGAGGTCGACGCTCAGACCGGGGCCTGGAACGTGATGCAGAGCGAGTGTGGCCATCGTCGCCTTGACGGAGCGGTTGCGGGCCTCCTGGCCGGTCGTGGCTGCTTCCACTGCGTCGCGCCGGTAGCGGGCGGCGAGGTACTGCGGGTAGCCGGCCTCGTCCACCAGGCACACGCCGTCGGGGCCGAGCGGAGCGGCGTCCAGCGTGGCCACCACCTCGGCCGGGGTGGCGAGGTCGCAGGCCAGCAGCAGCACCTCGTCGTCCGGCTGCGCGGGAGGCAGGGCCGCGAGGCCGGCAGCGATGCCGGCGACCGGTCCACCGAAAGGCGGGTCCTCGTAGGTGCGCAGCACCCGATCATCGCGCACGTCGTCGGGCAGTTCGGGGGTGACCGCGATCACCGCCGCGCGACCGGTGCAGGCGTCGACCGCGCGGCCCAGCATCGACCGGCCCTCGAGCAGCAGGGCCCGCTTGTGCCTGCCCATGCGGGAGGATCGGCCGCCGCCCAGAATGATCGCGAAGCGTCGCACCGCCCTAGCCTACGGCGGTCCGGGACGACCTCACCGGTACGGCCTCACCGCGCGCTCAGCGCCTGGGGGTGGCGCCGCGGGTTTCTGAAATCCTGACACTCGTCGGCATCTCGCCAACGGCATCAAGGCGAGGGGTCCGCAACTCCTACGGGTGATTTCGGAACGCCCCGCAGCGACATCGGGTCAGGGGCAGTTCGACCACTCGGCGGTGCCGTCGCTGAACACCTGCCGCTTCCAGATCGGCAGCCGCTGCTTGATTCGATCGACCAGGTCGGAGCAGGCGCTGAAGGCCTGGCTGCGATGCGACGCCGACACCGCCGCCACCAGGGCCAGATCGCCGACGACCAGGGTGCCGACCCGGTGTTCGACCGCGATCGCGTGCACGCCTTCGCGGGTCACGAACTCGTGCGCCACCTCGGCGATGACGGCCTCGGCGCTGGGGTGGCCGACGTACTCGATGCTTTCGACCGCACGGCCGGAGTCATGGTTGCGTACCACCCCGGTGAAGGTGACGATCGCGCCGGCCCGGTCGTCGTCGACGAGGGCCGTTAGGCCGGCCTGGTTCAGGGGCTCGTCGCGAACGCCGGCAACGACCTCCGTGGCGGGGGAGCTGCTCACCCAGCGCAGTCTAGGGGCAGGTTCGTGCCGGTCGGCCTCGGTGCGCAACGGCAGCGCCACGGGCTCGTTCGTTGAGGTGGGCATGGCTGCCGTCGTCGCTCAGGGATCCATCATCGGCTTCGCCCGCGCGGCTACGTCCGAACCGGTGGGGCGATGCCTACCATCGGCTCATGGCGCGACGACGCGGATGGGTGGTCGGCCGGATCTTCCTCCGGCTCGCGGTGGTCGGCGCCCTGCTCGGTACCGCGGTCGTGGTGGGGCCCGCCTGGTACGTGAAGGCGGTCAGCGACGATCGCATGCTGAGCGTGGACGACGTGCCGGCCCAGCCGGTGGCCCTGGTGTTGGGGGCCGAGGTGTATGCGGACGGGCAACCGTCCCGCTACCTGCGCGCCCGGCTCGACGTGGCCTACGAGCTGTTCATCGCCGAGAAGGTGAAGGTGATCCTGGTCTCCGGCGACAGTGCCAGCCGGCACTACAACGAGACCGACGGCATGCGTGACTACCTGATCCAACGCGGCATTCCGGCCAAAAAGGTGGTGGGCGACTACGCGGGCTTCGACACCTACGACTCCTGCGTGCGGGCCAGGCAGATCTTCGGGGTGTCCAAGGCGATCGTGGTCAGCCAGACGTTCCACCTGCCGCGGGCGCTGGCCATCTGTCGGGCGATCGGCATCGAGGCGTGGGGCGTCGGCGACGAAACGGTGAAGACGAACAGCGAGCAGTGGTCCTACGGCGCGCTCCGTGAGCTGGGTGCCAACCTCAAAATGGTCTGGGACGTACTCAGCCAGCGCCAGCCGACGCTGGGCCCGCGCGAACGTAGCGTGGACGAAGCCCTGCGCGGCTGATCGGAAATCGGGGACGGTTCCTACTTCCTGCTCACTGACACGTCAGTGAGCAGGAACTAGGAACCGTCCCCGATTTCCGCTCAGTGCCGGTTGAAGCGCTCCGGGTCGGGACCCACCCGGCGTCCACTGGCCATGCCGTTCAGAGCGAGCATCGCGGCATCGTCCAACTCGAAGTCGAAGATGTCGATGTTCTCGGCCAACCGCTCGCGCGACGACGCCTTCGGAAACACGATCAACCCGCGTTGAATGTGCCAGCGAAGAATCACCTGCGCCGGTGTCCGGGCCAGGGCGGTGGCGATCTGGACGACCTCAGCCGCGTCCAGATCGGCGCTGCGGCCCAGCGGCGACCACGCTTCGACCGCGATGCCCAGGTCGTTGCTGAACCGGACGAGCTCGAACTGCGGCAGGGTGGGATGCACCTCGATCTGGTTGACGGCGGGCACGACGGAGCCCTCGGCGATCACCCGCGCCAGATGCTCCTGGTGAAAGTTCGACACCCCGATCGACCGGGTGAGGCCCTCGGCTTGCAGCTGCTCCAAGGACTGCCACGCCCCCACGTAGGTGTCATACCTCGGCGTCGGCCAGTGGATCAGGTACAGGTCCACGTGGTCGAGGCCGAGTTTGTCGAGCGATTCGTGCAGGGCGGCGGGGGCATCGGTCTGCCGGTTGTTCCAGAGCTTGGTGGTGACGAACAGCTCCTCGCGCGGGATGCCCGATTCGGTGATCGCCCGGCCGACCCCCTCCTCGTTGCCGTAGATGGCAGCGGTGTCGATGTGCCGGTAGCCCAACTCGAGCGCGGTGCGCACCAGCTGCCTGGTCTCGGGCGGCGGCATGAGAAACACGCCGAGGCCGAACTGCGGAATGGTGTGCTGATCGTTCAAGGTGATGGTCGGAATGGTCACGATGCTCCTCGATCGGTTCGTCTGTCGGGTCGAGCCTAGGGCGTGTCGAATAGCTCGGCACACGCTGCGTGCTCGGTCAGCCGAAAGCAGCGACGCCGGCTGCGGCGAGGCCCGCGGCCAGCCAGGCCAGAGCGACCAGCGCGCGCCAGCGCTGCGGCCGGGTGAGCAGCTTCTGGGCCGCCATCACCACGGCGAGCGCCACAACCGCCCACCAGGGGTGGCCGGCCAGCATCAGCACGGCCATCGCCGGGCCTGAGATGACCATGCAGCCGAGGGCGTGTCGCATGCCGTACTCGACCGCGGACGCGTCCGCAGCGGGCCCGGCGTAGCGAACCGGCCAGGTGCGGCAGCACCGCAGCAGTGCCCGGCGCTTGACCGGGGTCATCTCCCAGGCGCCGGCGGCCAGCGCTGAGACGGCCAGAACGCTCGCGGAGGCGGGCAGCGGCACCGCGGCCAGCAGCAGGCCGGGCACCAGCCAGCTGGTCAGGTAGCCCAGCACGAACAGCAGGATCGAGCGCTGCACCCGGCCGGCCCGGGTGCCGAAACCCACGTAGCGCACGTGCGGCACCGTGGTGGGCAGCATCATGGACGGCACCATCACCACCCAGGTGAGCAGGTGATCCTGGTACGCCATCGGATGCTCGGACGCGGCTCCGTGATGATGACCCTCAGGCACTCCGACCGGGCCGGCCAACAGCCAGGCGAACCAGCACCAGCTCGCCGCCGCGATCAGTAGCGTCAGCCACTCCGGGTGATCGCGTGCCCACTGCCGAAGGGGCAGCGCGCCACCGGCCGGTATTCGATCGGTGGACGGCCCCCCGCCCCGGCCGGGCCTGCGGGTAGCGACGCCTGCGGGACGCTCGTCGCCGAGCCGGGTGGTCACTGGATCAGCAGTGCGATCGTGCCGATCACGACGTCCGGGTCGGGCTCGGCGTCTTCGGGCACCGCGTTCACCGGGGCGAGGGTGGCGCGGAACCGGTCGGGATCCCAGCGGCCCTCGGCGTCCAGCCGGTTCACCAGCTCGGTGATGTCGAACTGGTAGCTGAGCTCGTGCTCGGCGTCGGTTCGCCGCGATTCGCGCAGGCCGAACAGTGGCAGGGTGCCGATCAGCACCGGCTCGCCCGAGGTCGGCTGCAGGTACACGCCCCATTCGGCGTTGGGCAGGTCGTCCGCGCTGATGTGCTCGACCGAGACCAGGAACCGTTCGTTGCCGCGGGTCTGCGGTGTGTCGGTGGCGAACTCGACCGTGGCGGCGTCCCCCTGCAAGCGAACGGGTTCGTCGGCGGCACCCACCCGCCGCGGCGGACGGCGCCGTTCGCGTGGTGGCTGCGGGCCGCGGTTCGGGTCGTCCATCGGTCCTCCTGCGCCGGCCGAGGCGGGAATCGAGGTGTCGGCGTAGCTGTAACCCAGGTTGGCCAGGTTGAGCACGCTGCCGCAGGACGGCTGGATGCGCTGCCCGGAGGCGTCCAGAAAGTCGAAGGTGCGGTCGATGAACCGGCTGCCGGACGGATCGAGCCCCAGCCCGGTGCTGCCGCGCCAGACCTCCCACAGCCGGTCGAGGTTGGCGTGGTGCAGCCAGAAGATCGGGTCGCCGGCGGCCTGGTTGAAGTCGCTCATCTTGCCGAATCGGCCCCCGACGAAGACGTGGACGGAGCCGTGCGGCGTGATTTCGAGGGGTCCGGGAACGGCGTTCGGTGCGCTGGCGTGATTGAACCCGGTCTCGGTGCCGGCGAAGGCCGGGTCGAACGGGTTGGAGTACGGCGTGCTGAGGAACCAGCCCTGCGCCGTGGTCTGTTCGGGAACCAGGCGCGCGAGCCGGGGTGCGGGCTCGCCGCGGAACTGCACTGGGGAGTTGATGCCCAGGTCGCGGGCCGGCTCGAACAACGGGTTCGGCGCGCCGTCCAGCGCCGGCTCGCGGAACGCGGGCGGCAGTTCGCGGGTGTCGTCGCGGTCGTAGTCCCAGTAGGGCAGGGCCCAGGTGGCCTTGGTGTCGTCGTCCACGTCGGGGGATTCGACGATGATCGCCCGGCAGATCGCCTCGAACGCGTGCAGGTACATGCGGTGCCACGGCAGGAAGTACCAGCAGAAGTGCTGGCACTGGTTGCGCAGGCCGTCCCCGGGGTCGGGGTTCATGCCGTGCACCTGGGTGTGGTGGGCCCAGGTGCGGTGCGGCGGACCGGCGTCCCGCTTCAACTCGCGCACGGCCACCGCGTAGGCGGCGAGGATCGGGTGCACCGGGGCGCCGGGTGGCTGCAGCTGGTAGACGTCCTGCCGTACGAAGCCCTGTTCCTGGGGTGGTTCCGGTGGCGGTTCGGCCGCCTTGGCGATCTCGTCCAGCCGCCGGACGGTCCGCGGCCCGACATCGTCGAACAGCTGGTCCGGTGGCACCTGCAGTTCCAGCGTCTTGAACTGGACGACCGCCGCGGCCGTTTCCGATCCGTAGGTGCCGTCCGCACCATGAAAGGGGAGGATGGCGGGATTCCAGAGCAGCAGCGCCTGCTGCACCTTGCCGACGGCGGGGTCGGTGTCATTGAGGAAGCGGGAAATGCGTTCGGGCCCGTCCGCGGCAATGCGCTCGAGCAGGTCGTCGCCGGCGAACAGTTCCGAGGTGAGCATGGATCCTCCAGATCAGGTACCGATCCTGTCAACGCCGGACGCTGCTGCGGCAGGGGGTACTTCTGCCACCCGGGGCTTTTGGGGGGGGGGTGCGGGCGATGGGGGGGTCGTGGGCAGGGGGTCGGGTCGATCTCTGGTGCCCTTTTGGTCATTGCGGCGTCCGCCGGGATGGCGGTGGTGCCGGTTGGGCGGGCGGTGTTGCGTGTGGCCGGACGGAGATCCCGGCGTCCGCCGGGATGACGTTGGTGCCGTTTCGTCATCCCGGCGAAGGCCGGGATCTCGATAGCGGCGTGGGAAGATACCGATCGTGCTCTCTCTGCCCGTGCTGCTGACCGAACGCTTCCAAGCCGTCACCGGGGTGGACCCCGAACTGCGTCCGGCCACCAAGCCCCAGTTCGGGCATTTCCAGTCCAGCGTGGCGCTGCGGCTGGCGAAGGCCGAGGGCAGGCCGCCCCGCGAGATCGCGCAACGCATCGTCGACCGGGTCGACGTCGCCGACCTCTGTGAGCCGCTCGAGATCGCGGGCCCCGGGTTCATCAACATCCGGTTGCGGTCCGCCACCCTGGCCGGCGTGGTCACCGGCATTCTGCAGCGCCCGGACGACGTGATCGGGCAGGCCGCCGAGCCCACCCGGGTGGTGATCGACTACTCGGCACCCAACGTGGCCAAGCCGATGCACGTGGGCAACCTGCGCTCCACCATCATCGGCGACTGCTTCGCCCGGGTGCTGCGCGCTCAGGGCCACACCGTGATCGCCCAGAACCACATCGGCGACTGGGGCACCCAGTTCGGCATGCTGGTCGAGCAGATCCTGTTCGAGGGCATCGACGCCGACGCGCTCGATCTGGACGCCTCCGTCGCGCTCTACCGGCGGGCTCAGGAGCACTTTCGCGACGACGACGACTTCGCCGACGCCGCCCGCCGCCGGGTGGTCACCCTGCAGGGCGGTGATGAGCAGACCCGGGCGATCTGGCACTCCCTGATCGAGGTCTCAAAGGCCGGGTTCAACCGTGCGTATGCCCGGCTCGGCGTGCTGCTCACCGATGACGACCTGGCCGGCGAGTCGATCTACAACGACCTGCTGGCCGCCGTGGCCGACGACCTGCAGTCGTCCGGCATCGCGGTGGTGGACGACGGCGCCCTGGTGGTGTTCGTGCCCGGGGACGAGGCGCCGCTGATCGTCCGCAAGTCCGACGGTGGGTTCGGCTACGCCGCGACCGACCTGGCCGCCGTCCGGTACCGGTTCGACGAACTGCACGCCCAGCGGCTGATCTACGTGGTCGGCTCGCCGCAGGCGCACCATTTCGCCCAAGTGTTCACGGTGGCGCGGATGGCCGGCTGGGTGCCCGACGACGGGGTGCTCGAACACGTCGGCTTCGGTTCGGTGCTCGGCCCGGACGGCAAGATGTTCAAGACCCGCGACGGCAAGACCGTCACCCTCGACACCCTGCTCGACCTGGCCGAGGAGGTGGCCGCTCCCGCCATCGCGATGGCGGCGGTCAAGTACGCCGACCTGTCCACGTCGCTGCACAAGGACTACGTGTTCGACGCCGAGCGGATGACCGCGACCACCGGCAACACCGGCCCGTACCTGCAGTACGCGCACGCGCGGGTGTGCGGCATTCTGCGCAAGGCCGAGGCCGAAGGCTGGCGTGCGGACGCCGTCACCGTGCTGGACGAACCTGCCGAGCAGGCCTTGGCGCTGCAACTGTCCCGGTTCGGTGAGGTGGTCGCGGAGGTATCCGAGACGCTGCAGCCGCACAAGCTGTGCACCTACCTGTACGACACCGCCACCGCCTTGAGCACGTTCTACGAGCAGTGCCCGGTGCTGAAGAGCGAGGGTGAGGTGCGGACGTCCCGGCTCGCGCTCTGCGCCGCCACCCGCACGGTCCTCGCCAAGGGGCTCTACCTGCTGGGGATCGTGGCGCCCGATCGCATGTGAGGACTGTCTCTCATCTCGCCCGGGTGCTCTCGTCCATGGTTGTTCCCCGGCGCTCGGGGAGCCGCTGATCGGCACCGAGGTGGGCTACACGCTGCGGGTGACCAACGAGGGCTGGACGTGCACTCCGTCGGCCAGCCGGTCACCTGCCAGTACCCGGCCCCGATGCCGGCCGGTCAGATCATCGCCCCGGCTGCATGGGTCGCCGAGTGGATCCGGTCAACCGATCGACAGGGGGTACAGCTCCTCGAACCGCGCCCGGAGGGTCGCGTAGTGATCGGCGAACGCGGCGCGCGGTTCGTACGTCGCGGTCACCGGTGGGACGGCACGCTCGACGCCGGGTGCCACCGTGTCGAGGGCGATCAGGGCGGTGCCCACCAGCGTCGACCGCTTCAGCTCGACGTGCTCGACCGGAACGCCCAGCGCATCCGCCAACACCTGCAGGAACGCCGGGTACGACGCGGTGACGCTGCCGGAGGCGACGACCCGAGAGACGTCCGGCGCCACCTCGCGCAACTGCTCGACCACCCGCAGGTAGCCGATCGCCAGGCCCTCGGCGGCCCCTCGCACCAGGTCGCCCGGCGTGTGGGCCGCGGTGACGCCGGCCATCACGAGCCGCGCCCGGGCGGCCCAGCCGGTGCTGCGTTCGCCGGTCAGGAACGGCACCACGGCCGGCGTTCCCGGGCTGGGATCGCGCCGGAGCACTTCGTCCTGCTCGTCGGCGGCCAGGCCTGCCGCGATGCCGCCGGCCAGCCAGCCGAACAGCCGTCCGACGTCGGTGAGCGCCCCACCCAGCAGGCTTCGGGAGGAATCGATCCGATAGCACCACAGCCCGCTCGGCAGCTGCTCGGGCTGGCCCGGCACCACCAGCCGCACCGCTCCGGAGGTGGCCGCCCCCAGTCCCATGACGGACGCGTCCCGTGCCCCGGTGCCCAGGTTGTTGCCCAGGCCGTCGCCGATGCTGGGGAACCAGTCGGCATCGGCCAGCGCCGGCCAGCGGTCGACGGCGTGCGGCCCGGGTGGCGGCAGGGGCACACCCGGATCCTGGACGGGCGACAGTCGCGCCGCGTGGATGCCTGCCGCGGCCAGCAACTCGACGTCCCAGTCGCCGGTGTGCCGGTTGAGCAGGCCCGACCAGGCCGCCGCCGGGGTGCCGGCGGCGGTGTGTCCGAGCAGTCGCAGCTGGACGTATTCGCCCAGCGACACGAACCGCGCAGCGGCGGCGAACACTTCCGGACGGGTGCGGGCCAGCCAGCGCAGGCGCGGCGCCAGATAGCTGGTGTGAATCCGGGTGCCGGTGCGCTGCTGCACCTGCGCCTCGTCCAGCTCCCGGCGCAGCTCTTCCGCCTCGGCGGCGCAGCGTCCGTCGGCGTAGGTGTAGCAGGGGGTCAGCGCCCGGTGGTCGGCGTCGATGGCGACCAGCGAGGAGGCGAAGGTGTCGAGCGCGACGCCGCGGATGCGTCCGGTCAGCGCGGGGTCGGCGCTCAGCTCGTCCAGCAGCCCGGCGATCTCCTCGGCGATCTGGTCGGCGTCGATCTCGGACGTGCCGTCGTCGGCAACGATGAAGCTGTGCGGCACTTTGACCCGGCCGCGGATCGGACGGCCGGCGCTGTCGAAGAGCGCCGCCCGCGAGGCGGTCGAGCCGACGTCGATGGCGAGGACCAGGGGATCGCGGGCTTCGGCGAGGGTGATCTGGAATTGACTGCTCATTTCCAGCGAGCGTAACGGTGCCGGGTGATGCGGAACAGACGTTGACGCGGACGGCTGCCCTGGCGACCCCGGCCGGTGCCGCTCGGGAGGCATCGGTGGGTCAGGCTCAGCAGGTCGGACTTCCGGGTCAAGTGGGTCAAGGCGGGCTCACCAGGTCCGGCACCATCGTGGTCGGAACGGGGGTGCCATCGGTATGAGGTCACCTGGGCGAGGCAGGACGCTTGGACGGCTGCGTCGGCCGGGCTGCTGCTCGTGGACCGTTACGCTGACCCGATGACCACCAAGTACTCGGCTGAGTTGCTCGTACCCGCCGAGCCCGCCGCCGTCTGGGACGTGCTTACAGACCCGGCCCGGCATCCGTCGATCGATGCCTCCGAATCGGTCGTCGGGCCGGTGACCGCCGGCCGGATCGCGACGGTCGGGCAGGTCTTCACGATGCGCATGCAGTACGACGACGGCAGCACCGTCACCCGTTATCAGACCGACAACCACGTGGTGATCTGCGAAACCGGTCAAGCGATCGCCTGGGCCACCGCCGTGGTCGGTGAGCCGCCGCTGGGCTGGACCTGGCGCTACGACCTGACGCCCACGATCGACGGCACGCTGGTGCGGCTCACCTACGACTGGACGGACGCTCCGCAGGCGAACGTCGAGGCCTACGAGGTGCCGAACACCGACGCGGCGGGCCTGCTGGCCTCACTGGAGCGGCTTCGGACCGTGGTCGCCGAACCCTGATCGGGTGCGGCGGTGGCGCTTGAGCCCGCTTCGACGGACGGGTACAAGAGCGGGTGGGTTTGCTCCAGCAGTCGGTGCCAAACCCATCCGATAGGAAAACGATGGTCACGTTGCTGGCCGAGAAAGACTCCAGGGGTATCGCCAAGCGCAACCGACTCAAACTACGTTGGTCACCGCTCACAGCCCCATCGGGTGCCAGACGGTCTTGGTCTCCAGAAACGTCGTCATGCGGTCGAGGGCCGGGCTCGCGGCCAGGTCTTCCACCCCGGCCCGTCGGATGCGCTTCAGGTTGTCCGCGGCCGCCACCTCCAGGTCGCGAGCCAGGTCGGCGTCGTCGACTCCGGTCAGGTCGAGCCCGTTGACGTCCATGTGCGAGGCCAGCCACGGCGCGATCTCGGCGGCGTCGCCGGTCAGGATGTTGACCACCCCGCCGGGCACGTCCGAGGTGGCCAGCACCTCGGCGAAGGCGATCGCGACCAGCGGGGCCGGCTGCGACGCGATCACCACGCAGGTGTTGCCGACCGCGATCAGCGGCGCCACCACCGACACCAGCCCGAGCAGGGGGGAGGCGGGCGCGACCACCGCGACGACCCCGGCCGGCTCAGGTGCTGAGTGGTTGAAGTAGGGTCCGGCTACGGGATTCGCCGAGCCGTGCACCTGGGCGATCTTGTCGGTCCAGCCCGCGTACCAGACCAACCGGTCAACGGCGGCATCCACCTCGACGCCGGCCTGGGCGGCAGCTGAACCGGCCCCAACCAGCTCGGCCTCGAACTGGGCCCGCCGCGACTCCAGCACCTCGGCGACGCGGTAGACCACCTGGCCGCGGTTGTAGGCGGTGCGGCCCGACCAGCCGCCGAACGCCTTGCGGGCGGCACCCACCGCGTCGCGGGCGTCCTTTCGGGAGGCCTTGGACGCGTTGGCGGTCGTGCCGTCCGCGGTCTCGACCAGGTACGTGCGGCCCGACTCCGAGCGCGGGAACGCGCCGCCGATGTACAGCTTGTAGGTCTTGCGGACGTCGGTGCGGCTCACTGCAGGTACCCTTCCAGCCCGTGCCGGCCGCCTTCGCGGCCGTAGCCCGACTCTTTGTAGCCGCCGAACGGGCTGGCCGGGTCGAACCGGTTGAACGTGTTGCTCCACACCACGCCGGCGCGCAGTTGCGAGGCCATCCACAGGATGCGGGAGCCCTTTTCGGTCCATACCCCGGCCGACAGGCCGAACGGGGTGTTGTTCGCCTTCTCGACGGCTTCCTTCGGGGTGCGGAAGGTGAGCACCGACAGCACCGGCCCGAAGATCTCTTCGCGAGCGATTCGGTGGGCTTGCGACACCCCGGTGAAGATCGTCGGCGCGAACCAGAAGCCGCGCTCGGGCAGCTCGCAGGCGGGCGACCATCGGCCGGCGCCCTCGGCCTCGCCGATGTCGGACAAGGCGCGGATCTTGGCCAACTGCTCGGCGGAGTTGATCGCGCCGATGTCGGTGTTCTTGTCGAGCGGATCGCCGACCCGCAGGGTGCTCATGCGAGCCTTCAGCTTGGCCAGCACCTCGTCGGCCACCGACTCCTGCACCAGCAGCCGCGAGCCGGCGCAACAGACGTGGCCCTGGTTGAAGAAGATGCCGTTGACGACGCCCTCGACGGCCTGGTCGAGCGGGGCGTCGTCGAACACGATGTTGGCCGCCTTGCCGCCCAGTTCGAGGGTGACCTTCTTGGCCGACCCGGCCACCTCGCGGGCGATCGCCTTGCCCACCTCGGTCGAGCCGGTGAAAGCGACCTTGTCGACTCCCTCGTGGGCCACGAGTGCGCGTCCGGTCGCCCCGGCGCCGGTGACGATGTTCACCACGCCGGGCGGCAGGTCGGCCTGCTGGCAGATCTCGGCGAACAGCAGCGCGGTCAGCGGCGTGGTCTCGGCGGGTTTCAGCACCACGGTGTTGCCGCAGGCGAGCGCCGGGGCGATCTTCCAGGCCAGCATCAGCAGGGGAAAGTTCCACGGAATCACCTGGCCGGCCACGCCCAGCGGTTTGGGGTTGGGCCCGAAACCCGCGTGGTCAAGCTTGTCTGCCCAGCCGGCGTAGTAGAAGAAGTGCGCCGCCACCGTGGGCACGTCGACGTCGCGCGACTCTCTGATCGGCTTGCCGTTGTCGATCGACTCGAGCACCGCCAGTTCGCGCGAGCGTTCGGCGATGATGCGTGCAATGCGAAACAGGAACTTGCCGCGCTCGGCGCCGCTGATGCGCGACCAACTGCGAAACGCCTTGCGGGCGGCGTGGACGGCCAGGTCGACGTCGGCCTCGGTGGCTTCGCTGATCTCGGCCAGCACCTCTTCGGTGGCCGGGTTGATGGTCTTGAACCCCTCGCCGTGGCCGTCGACGAACTCGCCGTCGACGAACAGCCCGTAGCTGGGCAAGATGTTGACGATCGCGCGCGACTCGGGCGCCGGGGCGTACTCGAAAGTGGTCATCTGATCAGTTCCCCTGGCTCAGTCGAGGGTGAAGTAGTCGGCGCCGGAGTACCGTCCGGTGGCCATCTTGGTGCGCTGCATCAACAGGTCGTTGAGCAGGCTGGACGCACCGAACCGGAACCAGTCCGGGGTCAGCCAGTCGGGTCCGGCGGTCTCGTTGACCATGACCAGGTACGTGATCGCGTCCTTGGACGAGCGGATGCCGCCGGCCGGCTTGACGCCGACCTGGCGTCCGGTGGCGGCGCGGAAGTCGCGGACGGCCTCGACCATCACCATGGTCACCGGCAGGGTGGCGGCCGGCTGGATCTTGCCGGTCGAGGTCTTGATGAAGTGCGCGCCGGCCAGCATCGCCAGCCAGGACGCCCGGCGCACGTTGTCGTAGGTCTGCAGCTCGCCGGTCTCGAAGATCACCTTGAGGTGGACGGCGCCGCAGGCCTGCTTGACCGCGACGATGTCGTCGAACACCTGCAGGTAGCGTCCGGCCAGAAAGGCGCCCCGGTCGATCACCATGTCGATCTCGTCGGCGCCGGCGGATGCGGCCTCGGCAGTGTCTTCGAGGCGGACGGTGCGCGAGGCACGTCCGCTCGGAAACGCCGTGGCAACGGAGGCGACGTGCACGGGGGAGCCCTGCAGGGCCTGCTTGGCGATGCCCACCATGTCGCCGTAGACGCACACGGCGGCGGTGTGTGGGCATGACGGGTCGGCCGGGTCGGGACGCATCGCCTTGCTGCACAGGGCGCGCACCTTGCCGGGGGTGTCCATGCCTTCGAGCGTGGTCAGGTCGACCATCGAGATCGCCAGGTCGAGCGCCCATTTCTTGCTGCTGGTCTTGATCGAGCGGCTGCCGAGACCAGCCGCGCGCTGGTCGGCGCCGACCTGATCGACGCCCGGCAGGCCGTGCAGAAAGCGGCGCAGCGTGGCGTCCGAGGCCGTCACGTCGGCCAGCGTTGACTGCGTTGTCGTGCTCACCGGGTCAGCATAGTGAGCGCCCCAGATCCGCCGGCACCGCAGTCTCGACCCTCTCGTCATCCCGGCGAACGCCGGGATCTGCGCTGGTCATCGCGACCGTCCCCCATCATCCCGGCGAACGCCGGGATCTGCGCTCGTCATCGCGACCGTCCCCCGTCATCCCGGCGAACGCCGGGATCTCCCCACCAAGCACCCGCCTGGCGGTAGTTGGGAACCGTTCCCAAACATCCGTCGGCCGTCGCGCTTCAGAGGACCGCTGAGACCACCGCTCGACACTCAGGATTTCTGCTGGTCGAGTCAGGAGATCCCGGCGTTCGCCGCGATGACGTGAAGGCGATCGGGATGACGTCAGGGCGATCGGGATGACGTGAGGGCGATCGGGGTGACGTGAGGGCGATCGGGATGACGTGAAGGCGATCGGGATGACGTGAAGGCGGTCAGTGGCCGCTCTCGTCGACCGCCAGCACCGCGGCGCCGATGATGCCGGCGCGGTTCTGCAGTTCGGCGGGCACGATGGGGGTGCGCAGTTTCAGCTTGGGCAAGAACTTGTCTGCCTTCTTGCTCACGCCGCCGCCGACCACCAGCAGGTCGGGCGAGAACAGGAACTCCACGGTCTCGTAGTAGCGCTGCAACCGGGGCACGTACTCGTCCCAGCTCAGCCCCTCTTTGGTGCGAATGCTGGCGGCCGCCCGCTTCTCGGCGTCGTAGCCGTCGATCTCGAGATGACCGAGTTCTGAGTTGGGCACCAGCACCCCGCGGTAGATGATCGCCGACCCGATGCCGGTGCCCAGCGTGGTGACGATCACCAGCCCGGGGTTGCCGCGGGCCGCGCCGAACTTCACCTCGGCCACGCCGGCGGCGTCGGCGTCGTTGACCAGAACCACGTCGCGGCCGAGCGCGTCGGCGAAGATCTGCTGCGCGGGGCAGTTCACCCACGACGGGTGAATGTTCGCCGCCGACAACGTCACCCCGTGCTGCACGATCGCCGGAATGGTCAGCCCGATGGGGCCGTCGCCGAGTTCGTCGGCGAAGTTGGTCACGATCTCGCCGACCACTGCGGCCACATTGGCCGGAGTCGACTCCTGCGGTGTCTCGATGCGCAGGCGATCAGAGGCGAAGTCGCCCGCGTCGAGGTCGACCAGGGCGCCTTTGATGCCTGATCCGCCGATGTCGATGCCGAGCGCGACGTTGCGTGTCATGGCGCACACATTAGTGGCCCGTCGCCCCGTGGCGCTCGTGTTGGCCTGCGTCACGGACGGCTGCTTCGCCCGGCTCCTGTGACTCAGCGGCCGTTGACGTGGCACGCTGCGGGCAGGAACTGCGCAGAGGTTCAGGCTCACCGGTGTTGCGAGTGGCGGGCGGCCGTGGCTGCCGACAGACTGGGGGCGTGAGTACCTGGTTGGTCACCGGCGGCGCCGGCTACATCGGCGCGCACGTGGTGCGCGCGTTCAGTTCCGTGGGCATCACGCCCGTGGTGGTCGACGATCTGTCGACCGGACGGGCGGCCTTCGTGCCGCCCGAGGTCACCTTGGTGCAGGGCGACATTCTCGACGTCGACCTGCTCACCGACACCCTCGATCGGTTCAACTGCACCGGCGTGGTGCACGTCGCCGGCTTCAAGTACGCGGGCGTGTCGGTCAAGCGGCCGCTGCACACCTACACCCAGAACGTCACGGGCATGGTGAAGGTGCTCGACGCCATGCACCGGGCCGGCGTGAACAAGCTGGTGTTCAGCTCCAGCGCGGCGGTGTACGGCACGCCGTCCACCGAACTGGTCACCGAAGACTCCCCGACCCACCCCGAATCGCCCTACGGCGAGAGCAAGCTGGTGGGCGAGTGGCTGATGAGTGACGTGGCACGGGCCTGGCCCGAGTTCTCGAGCGTCGCCCTGCGCTACTTCAACGTGGTCGGCTCGGCCACCGACGAGGTGTACGACATCAGTCCGCACAACCTGTTTCCGATCGTCATCGAGGCGCTGATCGAGGGCCGGACGCCGCAGGTGAACGGCACCGACTACGCCACGCCCGACGGCTCGTGCGTACGCGACTACGTGCACGTGGGCGACCTCGCGATCTCGCACGTGGCGGCCGCCCAGGCGCTCGAGGCCGGTCGCGAACTGCTGCCCGCCTACAACCTGGGCAGCGGGGAAGGGCTCAGCGTGCTGCAGATCATGGACGCCATGCGCCGCGTCACCGGTGTCGACTTCACGCCCGACGTGGGTCCGCGTCGTGCGGGTGATCCTGCCCGAATCGTCGCGGACGGCACCGCGGCGGCCGCCGACCTCGACTGGCATATGCGGCACACCGTCGACGAGATGGTCGCCAGCGCGTGGAGCGCCCGCCGCGCACACGGCTGAGGCGCAGCGTCAGCCCAGCGGCGTCGCTGTGGTGGCGTCCTGAGATCCCGGGGCAAGCCCGGGATGACGGTGGACGCCTTTCTCGTCATCCCGGCGGACGCCGGGATCTCAGGTGCAGGCAGCGCGTTGCCCTCAAGCGGCGCTGTCGAACAATGCGTCGAGCCGCACGTCCCTAGCGCGCCGAGACTCCGCGAACAGCAGTGCGCGGGCGGTGTAGGCGTCCAGGTGTAGCGCCGCGTTGACGGCGAGGGCCTGGGTGGTGTGCACGGCGACCGAGGCCAGCCGCAGCCGGCGCAACAACGGCCCCTGCTGCAGCGCCACCGACTGAACCCGCGCGTGCGGCACGACGTGTTGGGTGCGGGTCAGCCAGCCCATGCGGGTGACCAGCACCGAGCCGTCCGAACCCCAGCCGACCCAGCCCTGGGCCAGCGGCTGCACCCAGCGAGCCCGCTCGGGGCTTTGTTCGATGGCGATGCCGTCGAGGTTGAGGCCGGGCCAGATGGTGTTCAGCACCAGGTCGACCTCTGCTCGGGTACCGATGGGCAGCACAATGCTCGTGCGCCCGGCCTGGTCTTCGTCGGTGGTGAGCCCGTGGTTACCGAGCACCGACATGTCGACGCGGTAATAGCCGAGCCGACGCCACCACAGCGGCTGGGCGATGCGCAACGACTGAATGCGGTGGCGGGGCACCGACTGGCTGCTCAGGCTGGTCAGGCCGCGGGTGATCTTGAGCCCGGGGCCGCTGCGCACGAACGCGTAGTGCCACTGGCCGATCACCCGCCGCATGACGAAGCTCCACAAGCCGCCCAGCGCCGGCAGAGCAGCCCCGAGCAGCAGCCACGGATTGCTCAATGCGGCGTTCGAACCGCGCGGATCGAGGGCGATCACCGTGGCGATCGTGAGCCCCACCGGCACCGTCAACAGTAGAAACTCGTGCGAGAGCAGGGCGCCCACCACCAGGCGTTGCGACGGTACGCGCACCAGCACCTCGTCGCCGGCGGCCAGATCGTCCAGCACACCGGTGGTGCTCTGCCGAGTGACCTCGGCCGGCCGTACTCCGTGGGCCCGGGCCAGCAGGTAGTCGCGCATGGCGGCGGCCCGCGCCCGTGACAGGTACCGCATGCGATGACCGCCCTCGGCGCCCACGTCGATGGTCACCTCGGCGAGCCCCAGCAAGCGCGCGGCGAACGGTTCGGTGATGTCGACCGACTGAATGCGGTCGAACCTGATGCGTTCGGACGACTTGGTGAACACGCCCCGCTCGAGTCGTAGCTCGCCGTGATCGACCACGAACGCGGTGGCCCGCCAGTCGAGGTAGGCCGCCACCAGCAGCGTCACCAGTACCGCGCCGACACCACCGGTCACCCAGGTCAGCGGCGGCAGGCGCAGCCCCTCGGGCCGACCCAGCAGGTCGCGGCCGATCGTCCAGGCCACGGCCAGCACCAGCACCCAGGCCCGCACCAGCGGGGTGAGCGGGTGGGGCTTCTCGACCAGCGCGCGGACCGACTCTGTGCCCACCGGTACGTTGGACGACCCCGCGTGCGGCCAGGCCCGATCGTCGCGGTTCTCGGCAGGGCCCGGCTCACCGCTGCCGATTGTCTGCGGCTGCACCGGCCCTGAGAACGAGCCCGGCGGAATGCTCACAGGCCGTCCTGATCGCCGATGCCGATGGCGATCAGCCGGTCGCGCAGCGCTTCGGCGTCACGTTGCGGCAGTCCCGGCACCCGGCCACCCGATTGCAGGCTGGCCGTGACCAGTTCGACGTTGGCCAGGCCGAGCGCGCGGGTCAACGGGCCGCTCTCGACCTTCACCGCCTGCATGCGGCCGTAGGGAATGACGATCAGCTCACGCGACCAGAGCCCATGGCTGAGGTACAGGTCGTCGTCACGTTCGAGGTAGCCCCAGGCCCGCACCCAACGCCCGAGCCTGAACCACTGCCACCCTGCGTAGCCGACGCCCAGGGCGATCAGGGCACCCGCCCAGCGGGGGTCGACGGCATGCCACAACACGGTGGCCACCACGCCGATCACAAGGGCGGTACCGATCAGCATGCGTGCGCGCAGCACCATGGCGTAGGCGGGCGAGATGCGCCGCCAGCCGACAGCCGGCGGCGCGAACAGGTCGTCCATGTCGTTCAGCGTACGGGCCGACCCCGCACGGCCGAGCGGGGCGGGGGCGTCCATCTGGGACGGCTCAGCTGCCGCAGTCGCGGCGCTTGCGTTGCTTCTTGCTGAGGCCGCGCACCTCGACCCCGCCGAACCCGATGAAGCCCTTGACGATCACGGTGGGCGCGCCGGGCGTGGGAGGCATGGTCTTGGTCTCGGAGCCACCGAAGACTGCCATGCACTCGTTGCGCACCGTGGTGCCGTCGGGCACCGTGATCATGATGCCGCCGAACAGGCAGAACACGTTGATCTCGCACACGTTGTCGGTGAAGACGGCCTGGGTGAGGTCGAGTTCAGCCCCGCCGAACAGGGTCAGCACGCTGAGATTGCGCCGCGGCTGCCACACGCCTTTGCGAGCGGCGCCGCTAAAGATGGCGACGATCATCTCGGGGCCGGTGTCGGGGCCGACCGGTGCGGACGACCAGGTCGGGGTCGCGGCCGGGCCGGGCACCACCACGAGGTCACGGGTGAGCGGCACCAGATCGTCGAAGGTCTGGGCCTGATTGGCGGCCTGCGTGCGCTCGGCATGCTCGGCCGGGGTGATGCGGCCTTCGGCCAGGGCGGCGTCGAGCAGGGTGAGCACCTTGGTCTTGTCGCTCGCGTTCACGGCCAGGTCGCCGCCGTAGGCGGGCCCGACGTCTGTCGGTTCGGCGTAACTCATGGCACTGACGCTAGCCCCGTGCGGCGACGATGGGCACCCGGGCGAGGAGTCTCCAGGGCACAGACGGGGGACACCCTGAGCCGTTGTGCGGCGGCCACGACGCGCCCGCTAGACTGACGGCGGTCAGCGCGCCTCGCGGGCGTAGTTCAATGGCAGAACATCAGCTTCCCAAGCTGAGAATGCGGGTTCGATTCCCGTCGCCCGCTCTCACTACTCAGCCACGCTCTCGACTCCACCAACCGATGCTCGTGAGGTCATGTGGCGGGTAATCGGAACCGTCCCCACTACCCACCAAATCGCGTTGCCGCGCCGCTGAACGGGCCGAGCTGAGGCGCGTTCGAGGCTTCTGGTGGGTAGTGGGGACGGTTCCGATTATCGTTCACGACCCCGGCTGTGGTGGGTGTTGGGGACGGTTCCGATTACGGTTCACCGACTGTGCGGGGTGGCGAACCTGACCTGCCAGGGTCTCACCAGCACGTCGAACAGGCCCTCAGCGACGCTCGCGTCCTGTTGGTGGGCGGCCTCGACCAACTCGCCGACCTTGTCACCCGGCACCCGCGCCACCGTGAGCCCGGCACCGTCCTGATCGCCAAGCGGACCGGCCGCCACGAGCCAGCCACGGCCGTCGAGCCACTGCAGAAAGGCCACGTGCCCGGCGAAGCGGTCATCGGCGAAGACCGAGAGCTCAGGGGTTGGATTCGAGGTGTGCAGCAGGGCGAACCACGCCGCCGCGGTGGGTGCGGCCGGCTCGGTGCCGATCGCATCGCCGAGCCGCGCCATCACCAACGGCCAGCCGTTGCGGTACAGGCCGTGACCTCGCCCCACTCGTGGGTGTCGCCGTCGGCCGCGGTCTCTACCAGCCGTCCATTCTTGAACTCGACGGATGACCCGGCCCCGCCCACGCTGAAGCGCTCCAGGGGCCACCACAGGCCGATCTCGGTGGTGAACACGGCGAAGGCGCGCCCTGCCGTGGCGGCGACCACGATCTGCCGGTGCAGCGGCGTCATTTCTGCTGCTCGAGATGCCGGGCGAAGGCGGTCAGCGCGGCCGTCCAGGTGTCGGCGAACCAGCGCTGCGCCACCGCGTAACCCTCGGGTGCGAGCGCGTACAGGTTGCGGGTGCCCACGCTGTGGTGGCATACCAACCCGGCGCCCTGCAGCACCTTCAGGTGCTTGCTCACCGCCGGCCGGCCGACGGCCACGCGCTCGGCGAGCACCCCTACGGCAACGGGCTCGTCGCCGATCGCGCGCAACAACTGACGCCTGGTGTGGTCGCCCAGGGCGTCGAACACCTCGTCGGCAAGCGGTAACGTCATTCGCTTGCTCTACAGCAACCGTTGCTGCAGGGTAACCATTGCCGAAGGACGGTTCAGCGATAGCGCGGCAGCGGGCCGTAGAAGACGTTCTGTATCGGCTGCGAGTAGGCCGTCTGTGGGTGCCGCACGGCCTGCCAGCGGGCGAAGAACGGCCTTGTCGCCGGCAGCCACAGCGCCGCGGCCCCGAGTGCAACGAAGCCGATCGTGACGGCCGCGATCGGGGTGAGCAACAGCGACAGCAGCGACACCCCGAGCGCGACCAGCCCGCCGATGCGCGTCCAGCCGTAGCCGGCGAACGCGTAGTAGCCGATCACCGCTGCGGTGCCGGCCACGGCCACCGCGATTACGCAACAGACGATCGCGAAGAACACCCGCCAGCCGCCGGCGGGCTCGGACGGGAACTGCGCGGTCAGCCAGGTGGCCTCGTTGAACTTGTCGTCTTTGGTCCAGCCGTCGGCCACCTCGACCCAGGGCGAGGCCATCACCCACATGGCGAGCAGCAGGCCCACGGTGACGGTGATCGCGCCGCCGAACATCAGCACCGCCGAGGCCCAGATCGTCCACGGCCGCACGGGTTGGCCGGTCTTCTCGCTCAACTTGGCCAACCCGGGCGGGGTAACGGCCGGAGCGCTGAGCGTGTCGATGTGCCCCGGACCCGCCGCGGTCGCGACGGCCCCGGTCGGCTGTTCGGCGGGCGGGGTCAGCGGCGCCGGCATGGGCGTGGTGGGCAGCGGCTGGGTGGGCAGCGGCTGAGTCGGCAGGGGCACGGTCGGGGGCGGGTAGCCGGCGCCCGGCTGAACCTGCGCCCAGGTCGGCGGCGGCGGGGTCGTTGCGGACGGCTGGTCGCCGGGCGCCTGCCCAGGGGTCGGCTGCGCTCCGTCCCGTTGGGGGCGGATCGGGTCACCGGTTGGTGCTGGCCAGCTCATCGTCCTCCTGAATCCGCGACCAGCCTACCGAGCCGGCGAATCACCAGCTCTCGACGAGAATCTCTTGCATCGCCCGGCCCAGGCCACGCACCAGGTCGCGGTCGGACGCCGCCTCGAGCGCCTGCAATCTGAGGATGTAGCGGCTGAGCGCCATGCCCAGCACGAGGCTCACCGCGAGCTGGGCCCGCAGGCGATAGTCACGATGACCGAGCTGCTCGGCGATCGGGCCGAACACCTCTTTCGACATGAACTCGCTGAGCGGCCGCTGCACGATGTCGGCCGCCACCGCGGAGCGGAGCATGGCGGTGAACCGGTCGCGGCCGCTCTCGGGGCTGTCGTAGGCGGCCAGAAAGGCGGCCACGGCCCGCTCGCCGATCTGTTCGCGCGGGCCGTTCAGCACGTCGCTCACCACCTGGCCGGCTTCGAGCGGAAGGTCGAGCACGGTCTGGGCGAACAGGTCGGACTTGCTGGAGAAGTAGTGGTGGATCAGTGCCGGGTCGACGTCGGCCTCGCGCGCGATGGCGCGCAGCGACACCTTGTCGTAGCCGATCGTCGAGAACAGGGTGAGCGCGGCGCGGCAGATGGTGCCGCGGGTATCGGCGCGGCCCGGCCGGCGCCCGCGTGGCTTCGCGGGGGAGTCCGTCATGCGCTTCCTCTCTCACCTGCCGGCGGACGCGGGGGGTCCCGTCGCGGCCCGACCAGCCACCGGCCGGTCCCATCGAAGCCGGCCCGCGGTGGCCGCCGTCCCACGTTGCTCAGGTTCGGCGTCCTTGCTCAGGTATGAACCTATGCAACGAACCCAGGGCTGAGCAACGTCCCGCGAGGGTGGTGAACACGGGACGCCCGCCGGGCAGATTAGGCTGACCCGGTGAATTTCGTGGCGCCGAAGACCGTTCTGTTCGACCTCGACGGCACGCTTGCCGACACCGTCCCGCTGATCGTCGCGACCTTCAAGCGCACGGTGTCGCAGGCGCTGGGCTGGGAACCGACGCTCGCGCAGTGCAAGGAGTGGATCGGGCGGTCGCTGACCGAGACGTTCACCACACTGGCGCCCGAGGTGGCCGACGAGTTGACCGCACGTTACCTGGAGTGGAACCTGGCCAACCACCACGCCTATGTCCGGCAGTTCGACGGGGTCGGTGCCCTGATCGAGGCACTGCGGGCGTCCGGTCGAGCATTCGGGGTGGTCACCTCGAAACGACATCACTCGGCGCTGGTCAGCCTGGAGTGCGTCGGCCTGACCGGGCAGATCCCGCTGTTGGTCACCGAGGAGGACACCGCCTCCCACAAGCCGTCGCCGGAGCCGCTGCTGCATGCCCTGAACCAGATGGGTGCGGACGGCGCGGACGCCGTCTACGTCGGGGACGCCATCGTCGATATGCAGGCGGCCCGGGCGGCCGGCGTCCGGAGCATCGGGGTCACCTGGGGAGCGGCGAGCGCCGACGAACTACGGGCGGTCGAACCCACCGCGGTCGTGCACGACGTCGGCGAGCTGACGGCACTGCTCGGCCTGTAACGGACGCCGCGCCGCGCGGCCAGGCGATCGGCGTCAGCCGGGGGCGAACCGGAGCCGAAGGGACGCCGCCCGGGGGGCAAGCGCCTGCGCCGGCCACACGTCGGGACCGCAGGCCCGCGAGCCGAGACCGTTCTGAGCCGCGTCCAGATACAGCCGGGTGGCGCTCGACGGCGGCAGCTCGTGGGGATGCGCGGCGCGGTCGACCTCCTCGGCGGTGTGCGGCGTGAGCGTGAAGCCGGGAAGCCGGCCCGCGGCGTCCGGACCGGTGTCGATGCGCAGCCAGTCGGCCCCGGATCGGCGCACGGTCAGCGAGCGCAGGTCGCTGCGGTGCCCGCTTCTCCTGGGGACGTGCGTACCCGACGGTCAACTCGTTGAGCGCCGCGCTGAAGCGGCCCACCCGGGCGGCCCGGAGGCTGTCCGGATATGACTCCAGCGGACCCGTCCCGAACCAGGAGGCACCGTCGACGCCGGTCGGCAGGTCGAAGCGGACGCCGAGCCGCGGCCAGATCAGGTCCCACCCGGTGCTGGGCTCCAACTCGACGACCAGCGCCAGGCCGCGCTCGTCGAGCCACCAGTGCTCGTCGCAGACCACGGCGAGACGTGAGTTCGCCGCCGCCCACCGGGTGCGGACCCGCAGCCAGCTCGCCGACCCGGACGCCGGAGACCACCCGCGGGACCATCCGGTCCAGGCCGGCCGCACGCCAGCGGGCGTCCCAGGGTGGGGCTGGCGTGGCGCGCCATGGCGGCAGGGTGGGGTCGGCGTCCTGGTAGCTGCCGAACGCGGTGCCGCGGTCGTTGTCGGTAGGGGCCCGCCACAACGCCAATCGCGGTCCACGGACCGGTTCGCCGGCCAGCTCGACGAGCCGTCCGGCCTCGAACCGGGCGGGCCCGAGGATGTCCGGCAGCCCCGACCCGAGCCCGCCGGTGGCCGGGTCGCGCGGTGCCGGCGACCATCGCAGGGCCGGGGCATCCGGCGCCCGGGCGATCAGGCCCTGGGCCGTCGCCAGCGGGTGGCCGGCCGGCGCCCACGCGGTCGGTGCGACCAGCCGCGCCGTCACGTTCAGCCACAGCTCGCCTGCGCCGTCGGGCAGTTCGGGCAGCGTCGGACGCGCCACGGCCACCGATGCGCCGGGTTCCAGCGGGGGCACGTCCAACTCGCCGGAGGCCAGCGGCTCGCCGTCGGCCTCGGCCGACCAGGCGAACACCACGTCCGCCGAGTCGGCGCTGTGCCGCCGGCTGCGGATCGTGAGCATGTCGGCGACCTCGATCGCGAACGGCGCGGCGACCTGGGCGAACTCGTGCAGCGAGGGGGTGGGGGTTCCGTCGGAGAGCACCATGCCGTCCATCACGAAGTTGCCGTCGTGCACCACCTCGCCGAAGTCGCCGCCGTAGCCGAAGAACTCGATGCGGTCGGCGGTGCGTGTCCGCAGGCCGTGGTCGCGCCATTCCCAGACGAAGCCGCCGTGCAGCCGCGGATACCGCTCGACCAGTTCTTCGTACTGGTCGAGCGCGCCCGGGCCGTTGCCCATCGCGTGGGCGTACTCGCAGAGCAGGAACGGCTTGGAGCGCTGTCGCGCCGATTCGGACGCCGAACAGCCGAGCAGCAGCGCGCCGGAGTCGTCGCGGCCGATCGACGCCGTCTCGGGAACCGGGGAGTACATCCGCGAGTACACGTCGGTGTACGCGCCGGCGTAATCGCCCTCGTAGTGCACCGGCCGGCCGGGGTCGCGGCCATGCACCCAGGACGCCATCGCGGCCAGATTCTGCCCGGTTCCTGACTCGTTGCCCAGCGACCACAGCACGATCGACGGATGGTTCTTGTCCCGCTCGACGGTGCGTTCGATGCGGTCGAGCATCGCCTCCCGCCAGGCCGGGTCGTCGCTCGGATTGTCCCGCCAGCCACCCGGCTCGAAGCCGTGGGTCTCCAGGTCGCACTCCAGGATCACCCAGAGGCCGAGCTCGTCGGCCAGGTCGAGCAGCCGCGGATGCGGGGATAGTGGCTGGTGCGGATCGCGTTCACGTTGAACCGCTTCATCAGCAGCAGGTCGGCACGGGCCCAGTCCTCGTCGAAGACCCGGCCGCGATCGGGGTGCGTCTCGTGCCGGTTCATTCCGTGGAAGACCAGCCGTTCGCCGTTGACCAGCAGCCGGTCGCCGGCGATCTCGACGGTGCGGAAGCCGAGCCGCAGCCGCACGGTCTCACCGGTGGAGGCGACCGTGGCGTCGTAGAGCCGCGGCAGCTCCGCCGACCAGGGCTGCACCGGGCCGGCGTCGATACCCGACACCTCGGACGCCGAATGCCAGGTCACCTCGACGCCCAGCTCGGGCACCCGCAGGGTCATCGGGTAGGCGTCGTCGGCGGCCACGATCTCGGGACGGATCGAGCCCCGTCCGGCGTGGTAATCGGTGCGCAGCCAGACGTCGTCCAGGGCGCCCGCGGGGCGGGCGAGCAGCGTCACGTCGCGGAAGATGCCCGGCAGCCACCACTGGTCCTGGTCCTCCAGGTAGCTGGCCGCCGACCACTGGTGCACGCGCACCACCAGCAGGTTCTCGCCGGGGCGGACGGCATGGGTCACGTCGAACTCCTGCGCCAACCGGCTGCCCGACCCGATGCCGATCTCGACCCCGTTCAGCCAGACCCGGTAGCGCGACTCGACCCCGTCGAAGCGCAGCAGCACCGACGCCGCGCCGGCGAAGTCCGCGGGCAACGCGAAGCGCCGGCGGTGGTCGCCGGTCGGGTTGTCGTCCGGCACGAACGGGGTTCGATCGGGAACGGGAACTGCACATTGGTGTAGATCGGACGCCCGTAGCGTCCGCCACCGTGCAGCACCCAATGGGACGGGACGGGGAGCTCGTTCCAGCCGGAGTCGTCGAAGCCGTCCTCGGCGATCGCGTCGGGTGCTCCGCCGTCCGGCAGCACCGCGACGGCGCCACCGGGGGCGCCGGGCAGCAGCCGGAACCGCCAGTCCCCGTTCAACGACAGTTCCGGCGCGTCGCTGTCCAGCCGGGAACGGGCGGGGCCCGGGTACCGGACCCAGGGCCCCGATCGAGCAGATAGTGGGCGGCTACTTGACCGCTCCTTCCGTGAGCCCGCCGCGCCAGAAGCGCTGCAGGACAACCATCGCGATGACCAGCGGGATGGTCGAAAGCAGGACGCCGCCGGTGGTCAGCTCGTAGAACTCGGGCAACCGATCGACCTGGCTCAGCCAGTTGTTCAGGCCGAGCGTGATCGGATACAGCTGGGAGTCTGCCAGCATCACCAGCGGCAGGAAGTAGTTGTTCCAGATGCCGATGAGCTGGAAGAGGAAGACGGTCACCAGGGCCGGGGTGAGGATGTTGAGCCCGATGGTGTGGAAGATCCGCAGCTCACTGGCGCCGTCCAGGCGAGCGGCCTCGAGCAGTGCGTCGTCCACGGTCGCGTCGGCGTAGATCCGACAAAGGAACAGCCCGAACGGTGAGACCAGCGACGGGATCAGCACGCTCCAGTAGGTGTTGGCCATACCCAGCTGGCTGAACAGCAGGAACAGCGGCAACGCGGTGGCGGTGCCCGGTACCAGAACACCGCCCAGGATGATGCCGAAGATCAGGTTGCTGCCCTTGAACTTGTACTTGGCCAGGGCGTACCCGCCGGCCGCCGCCAGATAGGTGGCGATCAACGACCCCACTCCGGCATACAGGACCGAGTTGAGGAACCAACGCACGAAGATGCCGTTGTCATAGGTGACGACCTGGGTCAGGTTCTCCCATAGCGCGAAGTTCGGGGCGAACCAGAACCCGAACGTTGAGAACAGGTCCTCGCTGGTCTTGGACGCGGCCACCAGAACCCAGTAAACGGGCACGATGAAGTACAACGCGACGATCACGAGCAGACCGGTGACCACGATGGTCATGCCCGCGGAGCGCCCCGCGGAGCGGTTGGAGTGATCGTTGGATCCGGCCGTCCGGGCCGGCTTCGAAACGGTGGTGGTGCTCACGAGTCCTCCCGGTTGGTGAAGCGGAGGAAGACGAACGAGAGCACGAACGCGACCACCGCGATGAGCACCGCCTGCGCGGCGGCGACGTTGTAGTCGTTGTAGGCGAAGGCCGTGGTGAAGGCGGAGAGGTTGGGGGTGAACTGGCTGTCGATCGCCGGAGCGACCTTGCTCAGCACCTGGGGTTCGGCGAAGAGCTGCAGCGTGCCGATTATAGAGAACACCGTGGTGAGCATCAGGGCCGGGACGATCAGCGGGATCTGGATGCGCCAGGCGATCTGGAACGACGAGGCGCCGTCCACCCGGGCCGCTTCGTAGAGCTCGTTCGGGATCGCCTTCAGCTGCGCCACGATGATCAGCATGTTGTAGCCGGCGTAGCTCCAGGTCACGATGTTGGCGATCGACCACAGCACGCTGGACGCGCCGAGGAAGTCGAGGTCGAGGCCCACCCAGCCGGCCACATCGACGATCGGGCTGAGTCCCGGCACGTAGAGGAACGACCAAAGGATGGTGGCGATCACGCCCGGGACGCCGTACGGCATGAAGTAGGCGGCGCGGAACAGGCCGGGCCATTTCGCCGATGCCGATTCGAGCAGTAATGCCAGGATGGTCGCCAACACGATCATCACCGGTACCTGGATGATGCCGAAAAGCAGCATGCGTCCGATGGAGGCGATGAAGTTGCCGTCGCCGATTGCCTGGGCGTAGTTGGCGAAACCCGCGAAACCGCTGGTGACACCCGCTTCGCCGAAGAGTCCGCGGCGGCTGACCTTAGTGAAACTGGAACCGACCGCGGTCAGGATGGGCAGGACGAAGGTAAGGGTGAACAGCGCCAGGAACGGGGCGAGGAGGATCCATGGGGCGCGTCGGGTCGCGGCGTTCAGTTTGCGGGCATGCGGCTGCGTGGAGCTCATGCCGATCCCTTCCGGATGCTCAGGCCTTTGTTGGTGAAGGCGGTCAGGATGTTCTTCTCGGCGGTCGCGACGGCGTCCACCAAGGTCCCGCCGGTGGCCTTGCGGCGGAAACCGTCGGCGAGGATGTTGAAGGACTGTTGGGTGATCGGCCACCAGCTCCAGTTCGCGTTCTGCTGCTTGGCTGCGGGGACGAAGATCTCCTGGTTGTAGTCCCGGCCGCTGAAGAACTCGGACGCCTGCTGCCGGGCGCTGCCGATGTAGCCGGGGTTGGCCGACCAGCCGATGCCGCTGTTCTCGATCAGTCCGTCGATGCCTTGCTGTGAGCTGTTCAGCCAGATGGCGAACTCAAGCGCCTCCTTCGGATGACGGCTGCTGGACAGCACCGCGGTGGTCGACCCGCCCCAGTAGCTCGAGCCGAAGCCGCTGTCCCACCGTGGCATCGGCGCGACCCGCCAGCGGCCCTTGCCGCCGGCCACGCCCTCGATCAGGGCGTCCGCCCAGCTGGCGCCGGTGAGGGCGGCGATCCCGCCCTTGCCGCAGGCCGCGAACCAGGCCGGCGAGAACGGCGAGATCTCGGTGGTGACCAGGCCGTCGTCGATCACCTTGTCGAAGAACCGGGCGACCTTCATGGTGGCGTCGTCGGTCATGTTGATCACCCAGCCGTCGTTGGTGGGCTTGAGCCACTCGGCGCCAGCCTGGATGGCCAGCGAGGAGAAGTAGCTGGCGTCCGAGAGCGAGAAGCATTCCAGGTAGCTGTCGACCCTGCGCAGCTCGGTGGCGACCGCGCGCCATTCGTCCCAGCTGGCCGGCGGCTTCGCGCCGACCTTGTCGAGCAACTCGGTCTGGTAGTAGAACCCCATCGGGCCGGAGTCCTGCGGTACGCCGAACACGCCGCCGGTGAAGCTGACCTGGCTCCACAGGGTGGGGTCGAATTGCTGGGCGTGATCGTTCGCGCCGTAACGGGAGAGGTCGACCAGGCCGTTGACCAGGATGAACTCGGGGATCGATCGCATCTCGATCTGGGCCAGGTCGGGTCCGCCGCCGGCTGCAAGTGCCGAGTACATCTTCTGGTAGCCGCCGCTGTTGCCGCCGGGGATCCAGACCGTGTTCACCTGGATGTCGGGGTGCTGTGCGTTCCAGATGTCGGCGACCTTCTGCAGGTCTTTCAGCCACGCCCAATAGGTGAGGGTGACCTTCTCGCCAGGGGCCTTCGCGGGGATGACCGGCAAACTGTTCACCGAGGTCGTGCCCGGTGTCGCGCATCCGCCCAGTATGCCCGCGGCCACGGTGCCCAGGCCGAGGCCTAGGGCTCGGCGTCGCGTGAGGGTTCGCATGTGCCTCCACATCGTTGTGAGGGGTAGCCGAGGCTGCTGCCCAGGCTGGGCTGGACGCTAGCACAAAAATCGAGTAGTTGCTCGAAATTCAACCGAGGAGTGGACGCGGCCGGTACTGTTTCGCTCGATGAAGACACAAGACCGCAAGCGGGGGCCTTATGGGAAGTCGGCGCAACGGAGGCGGCAGATCATCGAGGCCGCGTTCGATGTGTTCGCCGCCCGCGGCTACCAGGGTGGGTCGTTGCAGGAGGTGGCCGACCGGGTGGGTCTGGGTCATACCAGCATCCTGCATTACTTCCCGAGCAAGCGGGCCCTGCTGATCGCGGTCCTCGAGCAGCGGGACGCGGTCGCCAAGCCGCAGCCCAGCGAGGCCCCGCAGGGACTGGTCGAGGTGGTGCTTGCACAGGCGATGCACAACCAGACCATTCCCGGGCTGATCGAGCTCTACACCGTGCTGTGCGGCGAGGCGGTCACCGAGGGGTACCCGGCCCGCGACTATTTCGTCGACCGGTTCTCCAGGTTGCGCGCGTCCTATGCCCGGCGGTTGCGTGAGTTGGAGGCCCGGGGACGGCTCCGACCCGGTGTCGACGTGGACCGTGCGGCGGCGTCCCTGGTCGCCCTCTGGGACGGCATCCAGGCGCAGTGGCTGCTCGATCGCGACACCGTCGACGTGGTCGGCTGCCTGGGTGACTTCCTGAACGGCATCATCGTGCCGGCCGAGCACTCCGCGGTCGGCGCCGACGCCGGTTCAGAGAGTCGGACCGCTCCCGAGCGCTGACCGGCGGTCGCAAGCCGACACCCCGGACGCGGTGCCACGCGCACGCGTCCCCGGACGCCGTGCCGCCCAAAGCCCTGCCTAATCAGTTCTGCCCTCCCGTCGACGAAAGGGCAGAACTGATTCGGCAGGGCCCTACGGCGTCCGGACGTCGTTGGTCGGCCGACCCGGAGGGCCCGAGGTTCAGGCCGGCTGCATCGTGCCGGTCTCCAGGAACCGCTGGTGCCAGCTCAGCGACAGCCGCAGATCGTGCGGGGTCTGCAGGCCGTTGGCCACCTTCTGGGCGTGCTCGAAGTACTCCTCCAACATCGGACGGTACGTCGGGTGCGCACAGTTGGCGATGATCAGCTTGGCCCGCTGCTTGGGCGACTTGCCCCGCAGGTCGGCCAGGCCCTGTTCGGTGATAAGAACCTGCACGTCGTGCTCGGTGTGGTCGTGGTGGCTCACCATCGGCACGATGCAGCTGATCGCGCCGCCCTTGGCGATGGACGGCGTCACGAACGCCGAGATGAAGGAGTTGCGGGTGAAGTCGGCCGAGCCGCCGATGCCGTTCTGCATCTTCGAGCCCATGATGTGGGTCGAGTTCACGTTGCCGTAGATGTCGGCCTCGATCATGCCGTTGCAGGCGATCACGCCGAGCCGCCGGATCATCTCGGGGTGGTTCGAGATCTCTTGCGGCCGCAGCACGATCTTGTCGCGGTAGTGCCGGGCCTCTTCGTTCATGCGGTGGGCGTACTCGGGCGACAGCGAGAACGCGGTCGCCGAGGCGACGACCATCTTGCCGGAGTCGATCAGGTCGACCATGCCGTCCTGAATCACCTCGGTGTAGCTGGTCAGGTACTCGAACGGCCCCTCGGCGAGGCCGGCCAGCACCGCGTTGGCGACGTTGCCCACACCCGACTGGAGCGGCAGCAGATCCTTCGGCAGCCGCTTCTGCTTCACCTCGTGGGTGAGGAACTCCAAGAAGTAGCCGGCCATCTTCTTGGAGTCTTCGTCGGCCGGCTTGAAGGGCGTGTTGCGGTCGGGAGCGTCGGTCTCGATCACTGCCACGACCTTGTCGAGGTCGATCTTGTAGTTGCGCTGGCCGATGCGGTCACCGGTGTGGGTCAGCATGACGGGCTGGCGCTCCGGTGGCAGCCGGGTGCCGTAGTAGATGTCGTGCATGCCTTCGAGTTCGGCCGATTGCCAGGTGTTCACCTCGAGAATGATCTGGTCGGCCTGGTCGAGAAAGGTCTTGTTGTTGCCGACGGACGAGGACGGCACCAGCAGCCCGTCCTCTTTGACGGCGGTCACCTCGACGACGGCGGTGTTGAGCTTGCCCATCGAGCCCGCCCAGATCATCGGGGCCAGGTGCGACAGGTGAATGTCGGCGTACTCGCTGATGCCCTCGTTGATCTTGCGGCGCATGATCGGGTCGGACTGGTAGGGAGTCCTGAAGCTGATGCCGTCGACGTCGGCCAGCACGCCGTCCAGTTCGGGGGCAGTGGAGGCACCGGTGAGCAGGCCGATCTGAAACTCTTCGCCCCGTTCGTGGGCGGCCTTGATCTCGGCGGCGAGAGCTCCCGGGATCTCTTTGGGGTAGCCGGCACCGGTGAACCCGCTCATGCCCACGTTGTGGCCGGGCTTGATCAGCTTCGCGGCTTCGGCAGCCGTGGTGATCTTCTTGCGCAGCTTCTTGTTCTGGACGCGGGACATCGGCACCCCTTGCTCGACGAATGACTACTACACAGCATAGTAGATGTGTTGTTGCTCCTGAAATCGTAGTGCTGGCTACGGTGGCGGGTATGGGGAACGACGGATTTCATGCCTGGCAATCGCCGCTGACGGCGCGGCAGTTGGCCGTGGCCGGCGTGCGGCTGGCCGAACCGCGCTACGACGGCGACGACCTGCACTGGCTGGAGGCGCGTCCGGCCGAGCAGGGACGGGTCGCGCTGATGCGTGAGCGCGCCGGTGTCGTGGCCGAGGTGGCGCCCGGGTTGAGCGTGCGCACCCGGGTGCATGAATACGGCGGCGGAGCCTGGGACGCCCGCGACGGGGTGGTCGTGATGAGCTCGGATCCGTCGGGCCAGTTGCTGCGGGTGGACGGCACGGAGCCGGACGTCTTCACTGAGCTGACCCCGGCCGGACGGGGCTGGCGATTCGCCGACCTGCGCGTGGTGCCGTCGTTGGGGCTGGTGCTCGCCGTGCGGGAGGATCATTCAGCCGCCGGCGAGGCGGTGAACACCCTGGTGGCGCTGCGATTGAACGGGCCCAACGACGATGGTGGCGCGATGCTGGCCCGCGGCGCCGACTTCTACGCCTGTCCCGCGTTGAGCGATGGGGGACGGCTGGCCTGGATGCAGTGGAACCACCCGTCGATGCCGTGGGATTCGTGCTTCGTGCTGACCGGGCAGCTGGACGCCGAGAGCCTGGCGGTCTCGGGGGTGGAAGTTGTGGCGGGCGGTGCGGAGGAATCTGCGGTGCACCCGCTGTGGCGCGGTGAGGAGTTGCTGTTCTGTTCGGACCGGTCGGGGTTCTGGGAGCTCTACGCCGATGGTGGTCGAGATTCATCCGAAGACGAGGCAGCGCGAGATCCATCCGCCGGTCGGGACCCATTCGTTGGTCGGGACCCATCCACCGGTCGATACCCATCCACTGGTCGGAACCCATCCGCTGGTCGTGCTTGTCGAGACCCACGCCCACTGACCGCACTGGGCGCCGATCTGGTGGAGCCGTTCTGGGTGTTCGGACGGCGTCCGTACGCACTCACCGGTGCCGGCGACGTGGTGATCCGCCCGCGCATCGACGGCCGCAGCCAACCGATGCTCGTGCGGGCGGGGGAGTACCTCGGGCTGACGACCGAGGTGGTCGACTGCGACAGCCTGGACGCGTGCGGAGACCGGATCGTGCTGCTGGCCCAGTTCGCGGACGTACCGACCGAGATCATCGAACTGCGCCCCGCACATCGGCGGGCGGTGCGCGCTGCAGCGCCCCGGGTGCTGGCGCCCGAGTGGGTGAGCCACGCCCAGCCGGTGACCTGGCCGGGAGAGGCGGGCGAGGTGCACGGCTGGTTCTACGAGCCGACCAATCCGCTGGTTGAGCCTGGCGTGGCCGAGGTCCGTCCGCCGGTTGAGCCTGTCGAAACCACGGATGCGAACGCCGCGGACGGGGCCTCGACCTCGACCGACGGGGCCTCCGCACGTCCGCCGTTGATCGTGATCAGTCACGGCGGGCCGACCGCGTTCTCCTCCAGCGGCTTCGACCTCGGCATTCAGTTCTGGACGACCCGGGGCTTCGCCGTGCTCGACGTCAACTACTCGGGCAGCAGCGGCTACGGGCGGGCGTACACCGACCGGCTGCGGGGGCAGTGGGGAGTGCTCGACGTGGCCGACTGCATCGCCGGCGCGCGATCCCTTGCCGATGCCGGACGGGTGGACGGTGACCGCATGGTGATCCGCGGCGGCAGCGCCGGCGGGTTTACGACGCTGCGGGCGCTGACCACGTCCACCGTGTTCGCGGCCGGCTGCAGCCGCTACGGCATCGGCGACCTGGCCGCCCTGGCGACCGACACGCACAAGTTCGAGTCGCGCTACCTCGACGGTCTCGTCGGGCCCTGGCCGGCGGCGTCCGAGGTGTACGCGGAGCGCTCGCCGATCCACCACGTGGACGCTCTCAACTGCTCGATGCTGATTTTGCAGGGCGAGGATGATGCCGTGGTGCCGCTCAACCAGGCGCGGTTGATGGCCGACGCCGTCCGGGCCAAGGGCCTCGAGGCGGAATTGATCGTGTTCGAGGGCGAGGGCCACGGCTTCCGCCGGGCAGAGACCATCGAGCGCGCACTGGAGGCCGAACTGGCCTTCTACGAGCGGGTGTTCGGGTAGGGACTCGGCTGGTCGCGCTCGTCGAAACCCCTGGCGCCGCATCGGGACGGCTGGTCGGCCCAGAGCTGGAATGACGCCCGGCCGATCTCGACAGGCTCGATCACCGAGGGGTTCCCCGGGTCCTGCGCTGAGGCGCCCGGCCGGATCCGACAGGCTCGATCACCGGATGCGGGCTCAGTCGCTCAGGACCCCACCGCGATGCGTTGCGTCATCGTCCAATGTTCGCCGGGCAGCAGCGTGACCGCGTCGGCATACGCGTTGGCCGCCTCGACGCAGACGAAGCCGGTCCACTCACCCTCGCCGATGTCGGCAATGCTTGCAGCAGCTTCCGCCCAGGGATTCCACACCACCATGTTGGCTGATCCGGACGTGCTGAGCACGAGTCGCCGCTGAAAGCCGGGATCGTCCACGCTCACCTCCTCGCTGTGCATGTAGACGCGGTCGGTGGGGCCGGTGAGCGCCAGCGGCCCGCTCTGCTCGTTGTCGAAGAGTTCGTCGCCGGCCACCTTGTCGAGGTAGCGGGCACCGTCCAGACCGTCGATGGTGACGCTGCGCACGTCGCTGACGGCCAGGTAGGTGTGCAGCGCCTCCTCGAAGGTGAAGGGCTCGTCGTCGTGGTTTTCGACCCGCAGCGACACCTCGAGATGGCTGGCCGCAAACGTGACGCTGAGCCGCGCCTGATACGGAGCGGGGAAGAACCGCTGGTCACCCGTGACCCTCTGGTCGATCTCGTAGTCGACGTGCAGGGCATGGTGGGTTTCGTGCACCTTCGCCCGCGCCCACGACACCGTGCGGACGAAGCCGTGCGGCGGCGTCCGATCGTGGTTGAGACCGGGACCGAACCACGGGAAGCAGATCGGGATGCCGCCGCGGATCGGCTTACCGGGTTCGAACGCGCTGGCCGAACTGAGCCACAGCACCGGGTGTGCGGCGCCGTCCGGCTGCCACGCCCACACCTGCGCGCCGTGGTCGAAGACGCCGTAGTGACCGGATCCCGGGTGGGCTTCGATGCCCGGCAGGGGTTGCTCGCTACTGAGTTGACTCATGAAAATGGAGCCTACGGTGCATCACCGAGCAAGGGACAGGTCTGCCACAAGGGGTTCGGTGCGTCGCGGAACAGAGCAGATTCGCGGAACGGAACAGCACTGCGGATCCGTTGGGTAGCGGATCCGCAGCGCTGGGTGAGAAGCCGCGGGTAAGGCTCCTGCAAGGCCGCGCGATGTCGTAACGCGGGGGCGTCCGTGATCGGGCGGCCTGGTCTGGTCAAGACACTGCGGGACCGCCGTAACGATCCCGCAGTGCCGGGTGAGAGCCGGGGGGATGGCTCTCAGTTCATGGGTTCAGTATGCGCCCCGTGAGCCGAGCACGGCCCCGGCGGTGCGCATCATGATGGACAGGTCCTGCATCACCGACCAGTTGTCGACGTAGTACACGTCGAGCCGGACGGTGTCGTCCCAGCTCAGGTCGGAACGCCCCGACACCTGCCACAGGCCGGTCAGACCGGGGCGCACGTCGAGCCGGCGAACCGCGTCGCGCGAGTACAGCTCGACCTCACGAGGCAGGGCCGGACGAGGCCCGACCAGGCTCATGTCGCCCCGCAGCACGTTCCAGAACTGGGGCACCTCGTCGATCGAGAAACGGCGGATGAACTGGCCGACGCGGGTGATCCGCGGATCGCGGGCCATCTTGAACAACACTCCGTTGCCCTCGTTCATCGCCTCAAGTTCGGCCTTGCGAGCCTCGGCGTCCACCACCATCGAACGGATCTTGAAGCACTCGAACTCGTCGCCGCGCCGTCCAACCCGGACCTGCTTGAAGAAGATCGAACCGCCGTCCTCCAGTTTGATCGCAATCGCGACGGCCAGCAGGATCGGGGAGGCGAACAGCAGGAACAGCGACGAGCCCAGAATGTCGAAGGTGCGCTTGATCCAGCGCGCGGCCTCCATCGCCTGCGGACGATCGACCTGCACCAACGGCAGCCCGGCCACCGGACGGGCGGTGAGCCGCTCCGAGCTGATGTCGGTCAGAGCGGGCACCACCATCATCTGGGTGTCGTGCTCTTCGAGCTCCCACGCCATGCGCTTGAAGTGCTGGCTGTCGGGGAACGAGCCTTCGGCGAAGATCACCGTGTGCACGTCGGTCTCGCGGACCAGATCGACCACCTGGCAGACCTTGCCCAACACCGGCAGGCCGCAATCGGTCTCTTCGATGTCAGCCGGGGTCACGGCACCGATCACCTGGTAGCCCAGCCACTTCTCGCGGCGCAGCACCTGCACCACCTCGTCGATGTGCTTGGGTGACCCGGCGACCAGCACGGGTGCCTGGAACATGCCCTTGGTGCGTAGGCGCTTCATGGTGCGACGCCGTCCTAGACGCAGCGTCAACAGCGCCGGCACTGCGAGCAGGAACAGCAGAATGAAGAAGCCGCGCGACAGGTCGTACTTGCTCAAGAAGAAGGCAATGCCGAGTGCGCCGGCGGTGGTTCCGGAGGCCAGGGTGATCCGCTGGTACTCGACCATGCCGGTCTGCAGGTGGGGCAGCGAGTAGCCGCCGAACACCGCGATCATCAGGATCCAGAGGCCGGGCATGCCGTAGGCGAGCCACAGCGGCACCTCGTGATGGGTGTCGAGCATCAGGCTGTCCAGACCGAAGCGGCCCGAGTATGCCGCCAGAACTGCGACCACGAGCACCATCGCGTCGCCGAGCGCCAGGATGGTCTGGCGAGCAACAGTGCTGCGCTGAAGGCGTTGCAGAAGAGTGTGGTTGAACTGAAGCCGAGCAGCGCGCACACGCACATCGAGCGTCGTCATGAAGTGGTTCCCCCCCGAGAACGTTCCGCGAGATCCCCCGAACTCGCGCGTGAGCGCCCCCCGGAGCTCACGATGCAGATTCTGGCACAACGGTCGCAGTCCCGGCAACGTCGACTCGCCTGTCGGACGTCCGCAGCCGCGGGGTAGAACTGCGTAGGCGGTGTGCTCTTCGGCCGGCGCGACGAACCCGCTCAGGCTGCGGACGTGCCCGACAACTCAGCCCGCCGGATGTTCAGAACCTTCCGGTGGGTCGGATGAACCAACCCGCACGGTTCGTGAGCGCCGGCGGTCATCGCCGAATTTTTCGCGCCTCCAAGTAGTACCGCTTGTCTTGCGCCTCGCCCAAGGAGAACGTCTTTCGCGGTAGTGCACCGTCCGCCACGATCGAGGCGAAAAACGTGTCTTTCGCCACCTGAGGCAGCAGCAGACCGATGTTGCCGGGGGCGCGTCCCAATTCCTCGGTGACGTCTGCCCCGTGGATGTAGTCCACGGTTGCGGCGCCCCTCTCGCTCAAGGAATCGATCACGCGCTGCAGGGTGCCGGCGGCGATGCTGGCGACAGGCTCGTCCAGCCGATAGATCGCAGGGCCCTGCGCGTCGACATAACCGAACGCCTGCCGTCCGGGCTCTTCGATGGCTCGCAGCACCTCATCGATGGTGACCGCCGCGGTGCGTTCGAAAGAGCGGCAGTGGGCGTCGAGTTCGGTCTCGAAGGCTGCGCGATCCGTTGCGAAGAGAACCCGGTGAATCGGTTCGAATTCGAGCCCCTCGTCGTAGATGTTCTCGATTTCGACCATGCAGTAGCGGGCCTGATGGTTCGTTCTCTGCTCTTCGGTCAGGCTCTCGCGCACGTCGTTCCAGATGCTCTTCGCCGTGGCGAAGCTGTGGTTGCCATCGCCCATCGCGAACAGCAGGGGATTGGCCGGATCGAGCCCCTGGTGCAGCCGGAGCAGGCCGCCGGCCACCGCATCCACGTCGTCGGGGGAGTCGATCGCCCACCCGGTCACTCGTCCGCCGTCCAGCATCAGCGTGGTGTCGTAGAGCTGGGTGAGCCGCTCGGTGGCGTCGATCAGTGGTTCGATCACGGCACGATCCGCGTCACTGATCAGCACCATGATGTGCGGCAGTTCGAGCGGTGCGTTGCGCCGGATCGCGACCCGCGGGGGTAGGCGGTCGAGAATGGTGCCCTCCGTGGCGCGGATCAGCGTGCGCGCGTCCGGGTCCCACGAGTAGTGCTCCAGGTCGAGCGCCACCATCAGGCCCCAGCGGACGACCCCGTGCCGGGTCTCTCGGCGCACCAGCACCATCGTGTCGGGGTGCTCCGCGAAGAGGCCGTCGTTCAGGTAGTCGCTCATCGTGGCGTTGATCGCGGCGATGCGGCGCTCCGGGTCGGGTTCGTCTAGGTACACCTCGGGAAAGGTCAACCGCAGCGCGGACGGTGCCTCGCCCACGGTCGCCTCGACCTGCTGCCAGTAGTCGGGCTGGCTGGTGAACTGATCGCAGGCCACCACCGCCCACGCGTGCAGGTCGGAGGTCGGCAGCAGAACGTCGGGTACTCGAACCCCGATGCCTGCCAGAGCTGCGGTGGCGTCCATGCCCTTCACGGTAGCGAAGCTGCTCGGTCGTGAGGGACGGGGCGGGCTGGCTGAGATCCGGCGGCTGGCCGGGACGATCAGGGTCGGCTCCCGCTGATCGATGCTCGACCAACGATGGATCAGTGTTTCCTCAGCTGGCCAGGTACTCCTGCAGCCGCTCGTCCGCGCTGGCGGGTTCGAAGCCCGCGTTGGCGAGCTGGGCGAGCTGCAGGGTGCTGTGTACCGGACGCGGCGCCATCTGCTTGCCTGCGAAGTACTCCGCGGTGGTGACCTCGGTGACGTCGTCGGCGGAGCGTCCACGCAGCTCGAAGACCCGCTTGGCGATGTCCGCCCAACTCTGCGTGGGGCCGGTGTTGGTCAGGTTGTACGTGCCGCCCGGTGCGTCGGTCGTGATCAGGTGCACGATGCCGGCCGCCAGGTCGGTGGTGAAGGTGAGCCGCCCGTACTGATCGCCGACCACACTCGGCTTGACCCCCTTGTCGGCCAGGGACGCCATCGTGCGGACGAAGTTGTTGCCGTCGCCGATCACCCACGACGTCCGGACGATCCAGTGGCGAGAGAGCGTCGCCACCAGGGCATCACCCGCGGCCTTGGTCTGGCCGTACACGCCGAGTGGACTGAATGCCTCATTCTCGGTGTGGACCTCCGCGGTGCCGTCGAACACGTAGTCGGTTGAGACGTGGACGAGCGGAATTCGGTGGGCACGGGCCACCTCGACGAGGCGACTCAGGCAGGTCACGTTGACGTCCCAGCAGGCGCGTCGACCTTCGTCGGTCTCGGCGGCATCGACCGCGGTGTAGGCGGCGGCGTTGATGATGGTGCCGACCTGACCCCACGGAACCGATGCCAGCGAGGCGGGCTCCCGCAGGTCGAACTCGGGCAGATCGAGGCCCAGGGCGTGCGGCAACAGGGCGGTGAGGGCCCGTCCGAGTTGCCCCTTGGCCCCGACGATGACGGTGCGTTTGGGTGCCATCGGGGTGACCTCGTCAAGCCGAGGGTGGGCGCGGTCGGCGTCCGAGATCTCGGCCCGATCGAGCGGGATCGGCCAGCCGATCGCCACCGTCTCGTCGGCCAGGTTCAGGTAGGTGTAGGAGTCGCGGGCGTCCGGGCTCCAGTGTTCGTTGACCAGGTAGGAGTAGACGGTGTCGGCTTCGAGCGCCTGGTATCCGTTCGCCACCCCGCGTGGCACGAAAACCGCCTTGTCGGGGCCCATGTCGAGAGTGAACGAGCGGCCGAAACCGGGGCCCGGACGCAGGTCGACCCACGCCCCGAAGATGCGTCCGTGAGCCAGGGAGATCAGTTTGTCCCAGGGCTCGGCGTGCAGGCCGCGGGTGCTGCCGGCCGTGGCGTTGAACGACATGTTGTTCTGCACAGGGCCGAAGTCGGGCAGGCCGAGTTCGAGCATCTTGGCGCGCTGCCAGTTCTCCTTGAACCAGCCTCGGGCGTCGCCGTGCAGGGGCAGGTCGAAGACCAGCAGGCCCGAGATGTCGGTGTGGTGCACGGTGAGGGCGGCCATCACTGTCCCGTCTTCGCGTACTTGGCTTCGGTCGCCGCCTTCATCGGACGCCACCAGGCCTCGTTGGCGCGGTACCAGTCGATGGTGTCGGCCAGGCCGGAGCGGAAGTCGGGGAAGCGCGGCGTCCAGCCGAGTTCGGTGCGCAGCCGGGTGGCGTCGATCGCGTAGCGCAGATCGTGGCCCGGCCGGTCGTTGACGTGGTCGTAGGCGTCCGGCGCCTCTCCCATCAACTCGAGGAGCAGCTCGATCACGGTCTTGTTGTTGAGCTCGCCGTCGGCGCCGATCAGGTAGGTCTCGCCGATCACGCCGCGGTCGATGATGTCGAGGACGGCGGCGTTGTGGTCGTCGACATGGATCCAGTCGCGCACGTTCTCACCGGCGCCGTACAGCTTGGGCCGGATGCCGTCGATCACGTTGGTGATCTGCCGCGGGATGAACTTCTCCACGTGCTGGTAGGGGCCGTAGTTGTTGGAGCAGTTGCTGATCGTGGCCCGGACGCCGAAGCTGCGCACCCAGGCGCGCACCAGCAGGTCGGAGCCGGCCTTGCTGGAGCTGTACGGGCTGGACGGGTTGTAGGGCGTGTTCTCGGTGAACTTGGCCGGATCGTCGAGTTCGAGGTCGCCGTACACCTCGTCGGTGGAGATGTGGTGGTAGCGCTTGTCGTGGCGGCGGACGGCCTGCAGCAGCTCGTAGGTGCCGACCAGGTTGGTCTGGATGAACGGCGACGGGTCGTTGAGCGAGTTGTCGTTGTGCGACTCGGCGGCGAAATGCACGGTGATGTCGTGGCCGGCGACCAGCCGGTCCACCAGGGCGGCGTCGCAGATCGAACCGACCTCGAGACGGAAGCGACTGGTCGGCAGGCCGGACAGCGACGCGGTGTTGCCGGCGTAGGTGAGGGCGTCCAGCACGGTCACGGTGTGATCGGTGTGGTCGAGGACATGCCTGACGAAATTGCAGCCGATGAATCCGGCTCCGCCGGTGACGAGAAGCGACGACATGAGGGGCATCCTATTGGCTCGCATCCGCGCGTTCGCGGCCCAGCCGGTTCATGGCAGGATTCCAGCCATGCGCGGCATCATTCTGGCGGGCGGCTCGGGCACCCGGCTTCATCCGATCACCCTGGGCAGCAGCAAGCAGCTGGTGCCGGTCTACGACAAGCCGATGATCTACTACCCGCTGTCGACGCTGATCTTCGCCGGCATCTCCGAGGTGCTGGTGATCAACACCCCGCACGAGCAGTCGGCCTTCCAGCGGCTACTCGGCGACGGCTCGCAGTTCGGCATCTCGATCAGCTACGCGGTGCAGCCCGAACCGAAAGGTCTGGCTCAGGCCTTCACCATCGGCGCCGACTTCCTGGACGGCGAAGCGTGCTGCCTGGTGCTGGGCGACAACATCTTCTACGGGCAGGGCCTGGGTACCCAACTACAGCGGTTCACCGATATCGACGGCGCGGTGATCTTCGGCTACTGGGTCGCCAATCCGACCGCGTACGGCGTGGTCGAACTGGACGCCAGCGGCCTGGCGGTGTCGATCGAAGAGAAGCCCGAACACCCCAAATCGCACTATGCGGTACCCGGGCTGTACTTCTACGACAGCGACGTGGTCGCGATAGCCCGCGACCTCGCCCCCTCGGCCCGAGGGGAGTACGAGATCACCGACGTCAACCGGGTGTACCTGGAGGACCGCCGACTGCAGGTCTCGATCCTGCCCCGCGGCACAGCCTGGCTGGACACCGGAACGTTCGACTCGCTGAACGATGCCAGCAACTTCGTCCGCACGATCCAGGCCCGGCAAGGCCTCCAGGTCGGCTGCCCGGAGGAGGCAGGATGGCGGCAGGGCTTCCTATCCGATGAGGCGCTGGCTGCGCGGGCCGCAGCCCTGTCGAAGTCGGGCTACGGTCACTATTTGGGCTCGCTTCTCGATCGGTAGAGTCGCTCGGCGAGGTGCTGTGCCTAACCTCGCCTGGAGAATTCGAGCATTTGTTGATGTCGGCCGGCCCACGAGTTCTTTTCGACGAAAGAGACTCGATCGTCCTCACTCCAGCGTCCGAGTTCGAGCGCGCTGGGTACGAGATCGGGGAACTCGGCCACCGTCTCGCGCAGCAGGATGCGATCGCTGATGGCCCGGACGGGCGGGAGGTCGGTGGCCAGCACGGGGCAGCCTGCCGCGAGATACTCGTAGACCTTGAGGGGGCTCATTGCCTCGGTCAACGGGGTACGTCGGTGCGCCAGAAGGCAAATGTCGGCATTTCGGAGTGTCGCTACGATCTCCGCCCGATCCACATGTGGGTGGGTATGGACATTGGGCAGACTCCGGATGGGCGCGGTATAGTCCCCGTCCGGCGCCGGCCCGACCAGAACGATGTGCAGGTCTGGAACCGCGGCCGTGAGGACAGCGATGCCTTCGATGTCCAGGCGTTCATCGAGCGTCCCGACGTACAACGCTCGTGGATGCGGAATACTGGCCAGCCAATCCGGTTCTGCAGGCTGCGGGCCCAGCCACTCAGCAGTCTCAACGCCATTCGGAAGCACCAGGCTCGGCCCCTTGGGCGAAATGCGATCCACGATCTGCTGAGACACCGCGACGACGGTGCGTTCACGATTCGCGATGCGCGCGTAGGCCTCGGAAAGCGCTGGCCAAAGAGGTCGGTGCGCCGGCGTGCTCAGCCAATCGTCCCGGCCGAAGTAGGTGACATCCGAGGCCCATTTGAAATCGCCGAAGCCGGCCACGAAGGGATGAGTCGTTATCACATGAGGATGTTCCAGCCCGCGCCGGGACGCCGCGCGCTGTAGTGATTTCTCATAGTGCCCGAAGTCGCGTTCGACGTCGTCAATTCCTCGCGGATCGCTGCGGCGCAGCCGAATAGCCCGATGGTGAGTCGCCTTGGCTGTTTTCGGGAATCTGTAGCCGCGATCCAAAATTGGAGACATCAGGACCCGTGGCAACCAGCGCGGCGGATCCGCAACAACGAGCCTACGCACGGATGAATGGTTAAGTAGGGTCGTCATGATGCGATCTGGTGGCCGCATCATCCCGCGGACCGCGGCATCCGCGTAGGTCTCGAAAGAGAAGGTGAAAAGATAGTCTTCTGGGGTCATTTACCTTACCTTGCCGGGTCTGTCGGCCCAGCTGGCTCTCCTGTGGAGCGCCAGGTGATGGGACTCCACAGGAGAATATCAGTTGGCCAAACGGACCGACACGCTGGCGCTGCGACCCTCGTTGCCTGCCGCATCCCGGGCGCGCACCGAGATCGCGTACTGACCGTTCGCATATGTAGCCGTGTTAACACTCGCTGTCCAGGTGTTGCCAGAGCCCTGGGTGAGAGTCGCGATCTGCGAACTGCCGGCGTACAACCTGACCCAGGTCACCCCCACATTGTCGGACACCTGCGCCACGACCGTCATAGTCCCGGTAATGGTGCTCCCCGCCACGGGCGACTCAAGCACGACGACGGGGGCTTGGGTATCCGGTGTCGCCGTTGGCGTCGGGGTGGGCGTTGGCGTCGGGGTGGGCGTTGGCGTCGGCGTCGGGGTGGGCGTCGGCGTCGGCAAGGTGTCGGCGTCGGGGTGGGCGTCGGCGTAGGTGTCGGCGTCGGGGTGGGTGTCGGCGTCGTGCCGGCCGGCAGGGTCGACGCAAGATAGCCGTAGTAGCGACCGGAAACGGGATGCTGCGGGTCGCCGATGAACGTCCGGCCGGCCGCGGCGGCAGACTGCCCTTGCGCCTGGATCGTGCCGATGATCTGAGGCACGGACTGTCCCGGGCAGGGCCCGTAGGCGAAGCAATCCAAGACGACGCCGGACACCATGGCCGCGGCCATGCTCGTCCCAGAGGCGATGTAGTCGTAGCGGTTGAGCATCTTGGTCGAGTACGGGCAGACCCCGGGTGCCGCGACGACGTGCGATTGATCGGCTGCCGACACCGCGAAGTTGCTGGTCGAGGCATACCGGTCATCTGGTGTGTTCCGGGCAGAACTGTCGTTGCACGGTGCGGTGCCCAAGCCCCAGGCACCCCGTCATAGTCTGCCATGTTGGTGGCGGTCAGAACCTCGTCGTATGCGCCCGGAACATAGCTCGACAGGTCGCGGGCGTTATTCCCGGCGGAGGCAACCACAACGATGCCTGCGCTGGTCAGATTGCAGACTGCCTGATGGAGGACGTCCCCGTTCGTGTAGCCGCAGTTCTGGTCATCCTGCCCGGCCATTCCAAGGCTCAGGTTCACGACCTTGATGTTGTTTGCGGCAGCGTTGGCTGCCACCCAGTTCAGGCCACACATGATGGTCGACGTGTCGCCGTTCAGATTCTCGTCGAGCACTCGAACCGAGTGGATCGGCACGCCCGGTGCGATTCCGGTCAAGCCAATAGTATTATCATAAGCGCCGAGTGCGCCCATCACCACGGTGCCATGGCCATCGCGATCGCGCGCATCTCCCGTGCCCGTGCAATCGTAGGTGCTAGCCAGATTGAAATCGACATGTCCGGTGCCACCGGAGTCGATGACGGCCACGGACGGCCCCGTCCAGTTGGTCACGCCGTCGCCGGAGGAGACCGGCGCTTGATCTGCGGCCAGGGTCAATACCTGCTTGGGAGTCACCTGCGCGTTGGCTACCACTGATCGAACCGGAGTCACTCCGCGGACGTTGCGGTTCGCTTTCAACTGAGCGACCTGACTTGCCGAAAGTCTGGCGGTGAACCCACGCACGACGCTGGCGTACCGCTCCTCCGGCTCGATCGCCAAGGCCTTCAGTGCAGAGTTCATGCTCTCGGCGGAGCTGAAAGCGACCGTGTATGACCCAGCCGGCGAAGTCTCGGCGGCGCTGCTCGACGAGTGCGCGCCGGGAAATGCTGTTAAGGATACGAAGATCAAGAAGATGAGACAACCGCGAATATTTAATCGCGAACGCATGGCCGGCTGTGACTTTGACATCGATATACCCCCCGAAAATGATGTCAATATTGCTTCCCCTAGAGGGCTACATCTTCGAGATGCGGCGGTCTGTGCCCGATCACGCGTGCCGGCACCCCTGCGGCGATGCAATAATCAGGTAGATCCCTCGTCACGACAGCCCCAGCCCCCACCACGGCGCCGTCTCCGATGGTAACCCCGCGCAACACTATCACGTTTGCGCCGAGCCACACATCGGATCCCACGATGATGTCCCCCTCATCCTTCTCCTGGTCCATGATCGGTACGCCGTTGCGCTGAATGCCGTAGTTAGAGGCGGTTAGAGTGACATGCGGAGCCAGCAGAGCCTTGGCGCCGAGGACGATCCGCCCGGTGCTGTTGCCCGCCCAGATGATCGAGTGCTCGCCGATGTGGCTCCCCTCGCCGATGCTGATGCGCTCCGCGTTGCGGAACGAGACGTTGGGGGCGAAGCTGACCCCCGGCCCTAGCTGCAGCTTTCTCACCTGATCTGCGTGCGCATAGTTGGAGAAGTGAGCGAGTTTGAGCGCCTGAAAGTACACTCTGGGATCCGCTATAGATCTCAAGAACCCGATCAGCCGGCTATTCACAATGCACTCTCCTTGACTCTTCCGCTACGGACCTTCGAGACCGGGCTCAGCAGTGACTATCTTTTGCAGATGGGTTTGCAGGGCTACAATATCCGCGGCCGTCCGCGACCGCATCGCGATCATCACTTCGCCGTCATAGGTCGTGGCGAGACATCCGAGCTGATCGCCCGCATCCACTGTCGGCCAGCCGATCAGCGATAGGACGCGGGCGGGGCCGAAGTACCGTGTCTCCTGCTGCCACGGAACGATCGTGGCATATCCGGATGCGCGCACGTCGTCAGGCGATTCCGGTGGGAGCTTTCCCAGGATAGCCAGCCGCAGCGTACGGGCGGATAGTGGAATAAAGTCCTTCATACTCGAACCGCGGGGCGCACTTACGCGGGCCATCGACACGTGATTCCGGGCATCAGGCGGACGCCGCCGCGAGTACGGCACCAGGATGGCCACGTCGGTTCGATTGGGGTTGAACTCACTCGCGGCCGCCAGTGTCGCGGCCACGATCAGGTCGTTGACGCTGCCTGCGAGGGTGGCTGCGTTCGCCTTCAGAGTGCCGAACTCTCCCGACACGTACGCCACCGTTGCGGCCGAGCTGCCTGCGGTCAAGGTCGGTGCCTGCCCGCCGCGTCCGAGTCGGCGACGCAACCGCCCCGCCCAGCGGCGGATCCTCCTTTGGAAAGGTTTACGCCAGTACTCTCGCCACGCTGCCGATGCCGAGGATTGCTCCTGCCACCAGCTGGAGAAGGCATGGAGCAGCAGATCCGGGCCGTTTCGCGGTGGCCGGCCGAGGCCGGCTTCGACCGTCGCCTCTCGCAGCGGCGGTCCGGCGTCCGGGCTAGGGTCGGTCAGTGCGGTCAGCAGCCGCGCGAGCAGGATGCCGTCGCCCATCACGTGATGGATGCGCACGACGAGCGCAATGCGTTCCGGGCCGAGGTCCAGAACCGTGATGTCCCAGGGCGGCTCCGTCAGATCCAGCGGTGGCAGCCCGAGGCCGCTGAGCGCATATGCCTCATCCGCATCGTCATCTCTGGCCAGAAAGCGGACGTGAGTGGACGCGCGAAGCTGCGTCACGGGAACCCAGGCGGGGGTCGTTATCCCCAGGGGTGACGGCATCAGGCGCTGGCGCATCGGGGGGAACCGCCAGCTCAGCCGCTCGATCCGGCCCGAGATCGCCTCCTCGTCAAGCGATCCGTCGGTCCGCCGCAGGCCGCGTCCGTCCAGCAGGAAGGTGGCGTGGTTCACCATTGTCGCGAGCGCCTCGGCGCTCGAGATGAACTTCTCGTCCAGGGTGCCCATGAGGCGGGCCGAGACGGTCCCGCTCATGCGAGATCGTCCGCCCGCGCGAGCACGACAGGTTTGGGCGGCCTGGCATCCAGGAAGATCGGGCCGACGAGGCGCATCCGGGCGGCGGAGGCCCACCCGGAGAGAATTCCTCGTAGCAGCGCTCGACGACCTCGCCGCTTGTCAAGCGTCCCGGGCCGTACCACCTGACGAACTGCCCGGCGAAGGACAATGGAGGCAATCTGCCGGCCAGTGTTGGGAGCCAGCCGCACCCACTTGTTTGCGAGCGCGCCGAGGCCAAGTCCATATCCCAGGAGAAGCTTCGCGTAGTCCTCGCCTTCGCGGGTATTGATATGTACGACGGAGCAGGACGGATCGTGAACGATGTGGCCGCCGGCCGCCAGATGCCGGCAGAACATATCCAGATCCTCGGCGCCTGCGAGTCTCCGGCCGGCTCCGAGGGTCGGATCGAAGCCGCCCAGCCGGATCGTGCGCTCACGGCGGAACGCCATGATGGCGCCGTGGCCGGCGTCCAGACCCTCCGCGGTCCGGGTGTAAACGCTCGTCGAGGTTTCGACACTCTCGTGCCCATGATGACGCATGTATCCGGTGACGACGTCGACCTCTGGCCGCGCGAAGTGCCGGAGTAGGACCTCGGACCATCCCGGGGTCGCGCAGCAATCATCGTCGGTGTAGACAATGATTGGCCGATCCGAGGTATGCAGGGCGAGGTTACGGGCAATAGAGAGACCCGGAATATCGCTACGCACGTACCGCGCGCCTGCAGCCAACGCCACCGCCTCGGGTTCGGGCGTGGTCGAACCGGAGTCGACGACAATTACTTCCATGAGCGGTTCGCAGTTCTCGCGAATGGACTGCAGGGCCACCCGGAGGCTTTCGGGACGGTCGCGCGTACAGATCGCAACAGAGATGCTGTCCGGGGTCAGTGGTTGCGACTCGGCGGGACTAGCCAATACTTTCCGGTACGCCGCCACGAGCGCATCGCTGGCCGCGCGCCAGCTAAGATCCGCGCGCGCGATTCCCGCCTCACGAAGCCTGGCGAGTTCAGCGGGATCAGTCGCGAGGCGGTGAATCTGGGAAGCCAGGGCATTCACGTCGCCGGGCTCGTGGAGAAGGCCGTGAACGTCGTTCTCCAGGAGGGCTCCGGCCGCTGTTGAAACAAGTGGAACGCATCCCATGGCTTGCGCCTCGTAGGTGACCAGCGCGCTGCCTTCCTCCACCGTGGGCAGGAGTAGGACGTCGCCATCCTCCAGAGCCGACAGAGGATCGTCGGTGAATCCGCGCAGTTCGACCCCGGGCTGCTCCAGATCCTCCGACAGGGCAGCGCGATACTCCGGGTCGAAAGTACCGTAGATTAGAAAGCGCCCGTCGATATCGGACATTGCAGAGCGCCAGGCCCGCAGGGCATAATGCAAGCCTTTGCGAGGTTCGCAGCGTCCCAGGAACACGGCAGTGAAAGGACGGTCCGACGCGCTTCGCCGGGGCGTTCGCTGGATGGTGGAGCCGTAACGGTGGCGGAGCAGGCGATCCGCCGGAATACCCCGAGCAAGGAAGGACTCTGCGACCGGCGCCGATGGAACGAGCAGTCCCGTGGCCCGGTCCCACTCCTTCCTTTCGATGGCTAGCCGGCGTTCGTCGCGTGTGTGCGACCCGCCCGGCGACGGCGTCAGGCCGAGCGCCGCGTACTCTCGTCCGACCACCTCGTAGGCCTGCTCCGTGTGGGTGTTCGGGCACTCACGGACCACGGGTACGCCCGCGACCTCCGCGGCGGTCATGGTACGCAGCCCGGATCCGGGCCAGACGTGAATGACATCGGGGGAGAGCCGTCCAACGTGATGGGACGTCTGCCAATCGTGCCAGGAGTAGGACCGCAGGTGTCCCAGGAGGCGGTGCGGAACACGGCGACCCGCGAGTGTCAGGGTCGTCCTCAGCGATGCCAGTCCGGCTACCGGCTTCGCCACGCTGGTGGTGATCAGATGAACGTCATGACCGGACTCGACGAGTTCGTTCACCTGATTCCATGCGGTCCAGCCGACGCCGGGGGACCCGAAGATCCCGGGAAAGCTGTAGAGGATGGACAACCGCGGAGTTCCGGACGACTGAGGATGCTCCCTACTCATGGTGCGACGGATCCCGTACGAATTCGTCCACCCGCAGCCGGATGGCGGAGAGATCCGCATCCCACCATCGCTCCTCGAGCAATCGTGAAATGGTGTCCTGATCAAAACGATAACGCACAATCCGACCGGGGTTACCGACGACGACAGCGTAGGGTGGAACGTCCTTGTTGACCACCGCACCGGCCGCGATGACTGCGCCGTCTCCGACCGAATCGACGCTGGGCATGATAATTGAGTTGTGGCCCAGCCACACGTCATTCCCGATGGTCAGAGGACTGTGCGGCCAAGCGTCGTCCACGAGGCCCAGCTTGGGATTGAAAAAATACCCATGCATCGACTTGTAGTGCATCGGGTGGTTGTCGGTCGCTGCAAAGGCGGTCACGGCGATCGAAGTGAAGCGGCCGATAGTGGTCTCTCGGCCGAATTGATAGGGCCGGAAGCAGCCGCCGTGGGTATAGAGGCCGATGTCGACGCCGTGATGCCTGCTGAATATCTGCCGCAGCGAAAGCGACAGGAATTCTCCCCCCTCGGTTTCAAGAATGAACTTGACGATAAGTCTCCGAACGGACGCCCGGCTGCTGCCGTATAAATCAACCAGATACTTGTTTACCGATGGTGGCTTCAACGCGGTGGTCCTGCGGTTCGACACCACTGTTCCCCGTTCTGTCTCTGACGCGTCGGCGCAACGGCGGACGCTAGTCGGGATTCTAGACCTAGGGCAGGAGACTTCACCACCGGCTGCTCATCCGGCGTGACGAGTTGCGCGGAGGGCTTCGGAGCCGAGGACTCGGTCGTTCCAGTGGTGTGGTTTAGCGCCAGACCTGAGCCAGGTAGCTGTCGGACGGCCTGGGCGCCAGCTGGTCGAGGTCGTCCGCTGTCATGTCGGCCAGGTCCGCACGAAAGGTCCAGCTCCCCGATTGCGCGGTGTTGGTCTGGGTGCTGCGTTCGGAGGAGACATAGCTGTTCTCCACCTCTCCCCATTTCGTGGTGTACATCGTGCCGGCGACCAACGAATCGGACGCGTGGAGTTGGTGCGGCTCGCCTGCTCCATTGATGGCTTGGTCGAGCGTCGGAGCTTCCGCGCCCGCCGGCATCGGATAGCGGGTCGCGGCCGCGACCCGCTGCGAAGTCAGCAGGGTGTTCTCCAGGGTGAGGAACGGGGTGCCCAGACCGGGGTCGCCCGGCACGGTCCCACCGAGTTGAAGGGCGGCGTTGTGGCTGCCGAAGAGCACGGTGTCGCGGAGGGTCAGCCCGCGATAGGGCGCCCTGCCGAACATCTGGAAGGTGTCGAGATGGGCGCGTGAGCCCAGGCGCCGGTACACCGGTGCGCTGTAGCAGCCCTCCCAGAGGCACTCGCCGAGCGAACCCGAGCCATTGGCCGCGTAGACGAAGGGATCCTGGTCGCCGATATCTGCCCTCTCCACCACCGCCTCGTAGACATTGCAGTCGCGCACATCCAGCTCCTGCGCGTAGATGCGCAAGCCATGAGCGAGCTTGGACTGCGCCCAGTTGCTGCCCGAGCAGTCCGTGAGCGCGACGAAGTCGCCATTGAAACGGGCGAAGGTGACGCGGTGCAGCCTGCGAAGGCGGGCTTCTCCCGACATGGTGACCGAGCCCCAGCCGTCACGAGGCACGACGAGGACGTTACGTTTCCAGTCAAGGTGACCAAGCTCACTGAGGGTGTCGCGCTGATCGGACTGCGGCAGTGTGCCTGCTGCCACCTGGATCTCGAATCCTGCGGCGGCCTGGCGGGGGGTTACGTCCTGGAGCGCCTTCGCAATCGCCTCCCAGGTGCAGGCAACCTGCACCGTGTGAGCTGCGGCGCCCGGGCGGAGGGTGCGAGCCGGCCAGTGCCGTCCATTCGGTCCGAGTTGCTTGCTGCTGTCGGGAGGCTCCTTGGAGGACCTGGGTGCCGTGGATCCCGGAGTCTGGATCGCCGGGCCGGTTGCCGGGGGTGACGTTGTAGGCGAAGTGGGTGGAGCGCACGCCGAGGCGGCCAGCACCGGCATCACCCCGGCCCATCGAAACAATCCTCGCCGGCTGACCACGGTCACTTCGCTGATCCCCCTCGCCATCAGAACGCGCACCCAGCATAGCCGGGGTCGTTTGCCGGCCAGGGGAGTGAAGGCGCCGGGCATCCTGCACCCGGGCGCGTCCGTGACCAGGGCCGCTTGGAGCCGGCGTCTGGGGACCCGGCTGGGCACTGGCGACCGCAGCCCGGCGCTGCCCACGGCAAGACTGAGATGCGACGAAGGATTTCTTAGGATACTCTCAGACAAAACTTAGTCTCGGAAGGTTTACTCTCTTGCTCGATCGACGTCGCATGCTCCTGTCAACTGCTGCCCTCGGGCTCGGGTCCGCCCTGCTCCCTTTGAGCCCGACCGCCGCCAGAGCCTACACACTGGCCGCCATACCCGGTGCGCCCGTTCGTTCCTACGGGCCGAACGGCACCCACTGGCCCGCTCACACTCCTCGCACGGGCCACGCCGTCACCCTTCGCGTCGCCTGTAACTGGGCAGCCATCCGAAGCGCGATCGCCAGCGTCACCGCAGCCCAGGCGGCCCGCGGCGTGATCATCCTCGTGGGGGCCGGAACGCTGCCGGCGGACGCGGCGCGGGACATGCTGTCCAATGTGGGTTCCGCGACGTGGTCGCGAAACGTCCTGATCACCCCCGAACCTGGCTACGGCACGGTCACGATGACCGGAACAGTGCGTATGCGCCGGGTCGAGGGCGTCACCTTCGCACGGTTCATTGCTCACAACATCCGAATGGTCGATTGTACTCGAACCACCTGGGCTCACTGCAAGCTGAACTATGGAATGCGCATCTACTCATCGTCCGGTGTCGTGTCGGGCTGCGACGGGTACGAACTGGTGATGCCTAACAGCCGGGTGAATCCAGAGGACGCGTTTAGCTACTCTGCCGGCCCCGGGTCCACCTTGACTGACTGCGTCTGGGAGGGTTGCTATTCGGCACCGATATTCCGGCCCAACGGTTCCAGCGCTCATCTGGACACATTCCAGATGTTCGGCGGGGGCTTCTACAGGGGGCTCACCATCCGCGACTCGGTCTTCTTCGGAAGCAACAACTGTGCACTTCAGATCGGCGGCTCCTTCCCCAGCGACCCAAGGCGCGGCACCAACTTCCTCACGCTCGACCACAGCATCGTGATGTCGCAGTCGATGGCCATGCAAACTCGATTCCCGATGCTTGCTGGAGGTTCGGGTAATGGAGGGCAGGCCATCAATGGTGGCGGCGAAGACGGGCAACTCAGTGCGATCAACGGGTCCTACGTGCTGGGTTCCATGCACGTCACCCGATGGAACCGGGTGCAGGACAGCTACACCTCGCACGCTCGGGCCGTCACCGGGAATCCGGCGCGGACCGGTCAGTGGATCTACCGATCCGATCTGGTCAACATGACTGCAGCGCAGCTGACCAACCTCGCGCCGGTGCCCAGCGACGCCTACCTGCGCCGAATCTGGACGTAGTCCGCCCCGGCACCCGGCGCGCGGGGCGCCACCCAGGACTCAGCAACCGAGTGCCCGTCGGGGGGCTCAGCCATCCACGGGGAGACCGAAGAGCGTCTGGCGCGCGTGGGGATACCCACGCCGCCAGTCCGCGCGCCGGTGCCATGCCGTCGTCCACAATCCGTTCCGCTTCATCAGGCGTTCCAGGGTCGCCCGGACCAAGACGCCGGCGAGCAGGAACAGTCTGCCGAGCGTCGCCCGCGCCGGAGACCACGACTTGGCCAGCAGGGTGACCTTGCCGGCCAGGACCATGCACGTCTTCGTGCCGGTCTTTGCCGAAGAGCCACCAACATCGTGGATCATGACCGCATCGGGAACGATGACGCACCGTCCACCATTTCTTCTGACGCGCATGCAAAAATCCGCGTCCTCGCCGTACAAGAAATAGTCCTCGTCCATTCCGCCGACAGCCTCGAAGACGGACTTCCGTATGAGCAGCAGGCAGCCGGTCACAATCTCGACCTCCCGTACGGTGTCCCGCCGCCAATCGCCCATCGACTCCGGATCGAACAGGCGCGATCCCTTGAAAACGGTCGATAACATCGTGGCGAACATGAAAAGCGACCACAGCGTCGGCGCGGCCCAGCAGGAGCTGGGTTCGAGATCGCCATTGCGTCGGACAGTCCGGCCCCCGTAGATCGAGTACTCCGGATGGTCCTCGGCGAAACGCAGCACGGCGTCGATGGATCCCGGCAACGCGACCATGTCCGGATTGAGAAGCAGTACGAACCGGCCGGAGGCCGCCTCGACGCCCACGTTGACCGCACGTGCGAAGCCGAGATTGCTACCAGCGGCAATGACGGTGATCTGCGGGAAGCTCTCGCGGAGGGCTTCGACGCTGCCGTCTGCCGACCCATTGTCGACAACCACCACTTGGGCGGACTCGGCTTGGGTCAGCACCGACGCTATGAGCGCGATCGTGTCGTCGCGCGTGTTGTAGCTGACCACGAGGCAGGACAGGCCGTCACCATTCATGCGGCGATACTGTTCTTCAGTGCCGACCAGGCGATCTCCGCGATAGCGCGCTGGCCGTCCTTCGAAGGATGGAAGAAGTCAATCCCGGATATTTCCGACGTGCGGAACGTGTGCCGGTTCAGTGCGCCGCCGTCGTACACACACCTGCGGGCGGCCGTGCACTCCCGCGCAATAATCTGATTGTACTCAGTGACGCGATTGACGATCGACGAGCGATCTGCCGAACTGCCGCCCCGTAGCAGGTTGTTGCACCCCCAGAATCTGGACCAGGCCCGCATCGCCGAAGGATCCTCATGATTCAGCTTCCAGAGTTGTTCAATGTTCGGAACGGACATGGCCAGAGTGAGGGCGCCAGGGGCACCCTTGAAGAGATCGTCCAGCAGCCGGCGATAGCTCTCGCCGAACTCCGCTCCCGATGTCATGTCCGCCGAGGTCGAGGCGCAAGCATCGTTGGCCCCCAGCAGCACGAGCGTCAGTTGCGGCCGAGGCGTCTTCGAATCGGCCAGTCCGCGCCGCACCTCGTTCGAGGCCGACGCCACGTCGGCGCCGGGCCGGGCCGCATAGATGATCCTGGGCGTGCGACCGGCGAGCTTCGCGATGCGCGACGCAACCGAGTTGACCTTGGCGTCCGAGCCGCCTGCCCACGAAGCTTCCCGACACGGACTGGTGCTATCGCACGCGCTCACCCCGACGGACACCGAGTCGCCAATCACGGCGATCGTCTCCAGCGAACGAAGTGAGATGGTGACCTTCCTGGGCGACTCCGTGGGTAGGGAAGGCGACTCGCTGGGGGTCACCTGATTGGGGGTGCAGCCGGCCAACAGCAACCAGGAAGCGAGGATCGGGGCTACAGCTCTGCGCAAGAATTTCTTCATTTATTGGCCTCCGGACTCGACGAATCAGCTTTACGCGGTTGTTTTCGAGCCTTCTTCAAGTAGTCAAGTATGGCTCGCAGGTCCCGACGAGAGGCGGGAACAACGATGGAAGCGAGGAGCGGGAGCAGTCCGCAGACTCCGCCCAGAAGGAGCTGGGCAAGTGCCCCCCAGGGTGCGACCGCCCCGACCACGATCCAGGAGACCGCAAAACAGATCGGCGCAACCAAGGACGGTCTGAGCATGGGAAGAAGGATGTCACTCCAGGTCACGTGTGTGCCTTTTATGGCGTAGTGATAGCCGGGGATCAACAAGATCAGACTCAGCAGGCCGTAGACGAGGGCCAAGCCGTTAACGCCGCCCCACCACAGGCCGAAAGCGAAACCGCCGATTATAACCGGCCGGGTCACCCCGAACAGTATGAACTGAATACGGGTTCTGCCAAGAGTCAGGAAAAGCCATCCCTGCATGTTCCCCATGGCCTGGGCGACACCAGCAATCGACAGGATGCTCAGCAGGACTCCGGCCTGTTCCCAACCGTCACCGAGCACGACGCTGATTAGCGGACCAGCAACAGAGGCAATAATCGCATAAATTGGCACGGTTACGTAGCCGATTACCCTGGACGCGGCGCGGATGTACTGCCGGTAGCGCTCATGATCGTCCTGGAGTTGGCTGAGCACGGGCGCAGCAACCCGTCCCAGAGTTGCGTTGAGCTGCTGCATCGGCAGCATGAAAAGTGAATAGGCTCGCGTGTACTGGCCGAGAGCCGCTGGACCGAGCTGGTTGCCGATCAGTACGTTGTCGGCGTTGCGCGACGCATAATTCAGAACCTGCATCCCCAGCAGATCGCCTCCGACGCGTACCATCTGGAACACTTCGCGAGACACCTGTGGCCTCCCGAACTTCGGCGGCGCGGCCACCCACAGAGCAATCATCCGATAAAGCTGCGCGGCCCCGGCCTGGACGATGAGAGACCAGACTCCCCAACCGAGGAACGCGGCGATGATGGCAAGGACGACTCCGCACAAGGTGGAGAGCGCCTCGATGCTGGCGAGGGTGGCGAAGCGCAGATCTCGCTGAATCCGAGCGTGCACGGGCGCGAGCAGCCCGTTGATCAGGAGGGTCGGCGAAACGACGAGGGTGAGGATGATCAGTCGTGGCTCGTCGTAGAGGGCAGCGATCAGGGGCGCACATCCCGCCACTATCAAGGTGAGCAGGAGCCCGACGCCGGTGGAAAGCCACATCAGGCCACTCCAGTCGCGTTCGGACACCTCCTTGCGCTGCAGGATGGCACCCGTCAAACCGAAGTCCCTAATCAGATCGACGACGCCGACAATCGCCATGATCATGGCCAGCAGACCGAAGTCTTCCGGTGCGAGGAGACGGGAGAGGATGACCACCGAGCCAAACTGAACGACACTACGAGAAAGGAAACCTCCGAGAGTGACGAGGACACCTCTCGAAGACTTATGTGCCAACGAATCAGTCATCCGCCGTCCTCGTCGTATCGTCACGGTGCCAGATCCGAGGTCGGTGGGTCCGGATCTCAACCTCCGCCCAGATGCGTGCGGTCAGGTTTGTCACAGCATAGATGACGAATCCGGGCCATAGCGACGGCTTGCCTGCTACCTGGGTGAGCAGGTGCAACAAGGCGCTCGAACCGGGCAGGCTACCCGAGTCACTCGACGAGGCGCTCATTTCGGCTAGTTCGCGATTCCCGCGAGCTATCCGCACAGCCCGGCGCAGCTGCGCCCTCAGCGTTCGTGGACTGTGCACGACAAAGACCGACTCGCTGAGCGTACGTCGTTCCTGAATCGAGAAGAGGAGCTGCACAAACCGGTCGTCGGCAATAACCGGTGGCCAGTCAGCGAAGCGTTCGCGACCCGCCCGGGACAGTGCGTAGACACCGGAGCCGATATGTGCCGTGCGGCGATAGTGAGTTAGCTCCCACAGCCGATAATGCTGCTTGACCGCCCAGCTGGCACCGGCAGTCTCGACGATGAGGCGCGGCGACGCGATGAACGCGCCCGGTTGCGAAAGTGTCGCCGCGAGCTCGAGGACGGCTTCCTGAGCTATTAGGACATCCGCATCGACATACACACGGGGAAAGACCGTTGCGTGACGGTCTCCAGCGTTCAATGCGGCGGTCTTCGACCCCTCCGCTATATCGAGAACCCTGATGGAGTCGTGGACGGACCCAGCGACCCGGGCAGTGTCGTCGGTGCATCCGTTCGCGACGACGATGATCTCCATCGAGTCCCGCAGGGGCGGCTGCGCAAGTTCGTGGAGCAGACGGCCGAGCACCGCGGACTCATTATGTGCCGGGATGATCACGCTGACCAGGGGAGTCACAGTGCTGCCCCGACTCCTCGAGTGGCCACCCACTCACCCTCGCGGGCCGCGTCTGTGAGGAGCCACCCGCCCACGGCCCAAAGCATGCTGAGAACCAGGAAGGACTGAATGAAGGAGAAGGCATCGAAGAAGTACATCGCCACGGCGTAGCCGATGGTCGCAGTCGCAACTGCTATGGCGAGGTCCCGATGGCTGGCGGGCACGCCGGGGGTGTGTGCATGCTTGATGAGCAGAACTGCCGGCGTCAGTATGAAGATGGCCAGGCCAACCACACCCAGGATCCCCAGCTCCATCAGGATCGCAAGCCACTGATTGTCGAGAATGAAAGAGTTGGCGTTCTCGCCGACCACGATTCTGCTGCCCAGCGCGCTGCCGAAGAAGGGCTGCTGGGCCACGATCTCCAGGGCGGGCCCGATGTCTGCAAGCCGGCCTTGCCCGGCCCAGCCGGGCGAGGTGTACTGCGACGCGACCAGATTGTCCAGATCGAGAAAGGAAAGAAAGACCGTGTTGAACACGTTCGGCCTGACCAGGGCGACAAGGATCAGGGGTGGAATGGACAGCACCGCTAGCAGGCTCGCTACCCGCGGTCGCAACAGTAGAACGACCGCGAACATGCTTGCGAGCACCACAACGGCGGTGCGAGAGATCGCAGACATCATTCCCGCGAACAGGATCAGGGTGATGACTCCGTAGAAGATTCTCCGATTGATGGGATTCTTCGGCCAGTCTGACCAGTTGGCGAGCCAGATCGCGGCTGGAATAAGAGTGGCGAGCATCACAACCAGCGCGATGGGGTGCTGTGCCGAACCAAAGGCGCGGAATGCTCCGATCGTTGTGGTTGCCTCCAGTTCGTCGCGAAGCAGGTGCAACGGCAGGAAATACGCATATGTGCGGAAGACGTTTATCCTGGTTGCGTACTCGAAGAGCGCGAAGAGGGATACCGTTGCGGCGGACCACGTGAGGAACACGAGAACTCGCTTCACGATAGATTCCGAGTCCAGAAGTTGTCGGACGATCACTAGTGGAACCAGGAGCATGAGAAAGGTAACAATGCCGCCGACGGCGCCATTGATAAGGCCCTTGCGAGTGAGCTCCGACGCGTTGAATGCGAAGGACACCAGAATCGTGAACAAGTAGAAGAGCAGACCCGGACCGATCATCGTCTGGCGCCATCTGAGTGAGCCGCGGACGAAGACCGCCCACAGAACCACACCCAGTCCGATGATCCAGAGCACGCGGTACGGCTCCAGCTGGAACGGGAGAGGAACCGGTAACGAGTAGGCGCGCGCGGGCACAAACATGATCATGGCGAGAACGGAAAAGAGAAGGAAACGCCATGAGTAGATCCGTTTACGGAGAGCGTAGACGATCGTGGCCAGCGCGAGCAATCCGGCGATCGGTGCCGCGGGGAGGTCGAGCGTCGGGCTGACCGCTACGACCAGGACAACAAAGACGCCGTAAGCAATGGGAAGGCCGTACGAGCGCGGTGGGGCCTCTCGCGCGGCGGGCTGCGGCTTCCTAGTCACGACCAATGCTCATGTTGCGTGCTCGTCTTGACGAGGTGAATCGGACTCGTCCTCTGCCGGCGGTATGGCTCGCTGAGCGGACGCCGACGCGCGTCGAGCGGTTCTCCAGCCATGGAGCGAGAATGCCAGGATGATGAATCCTAGGAAGATGCCCCCGGCAGTGAACACGACAGGCGTATAAGGGTTGCTACCTTCAAGCATGATTGCCGGACCGACGTTGGTCACATAGATCTGAACGCGGTCCGCATTCTTTAGCTTCCGCTTGTCTTGCTCGGCCTTGACGTGCTCAAGAAACACATCGACCGTGACGCTGGCCAGCAACTCGGCGCGCTCGGGGCTCGTTGACACCGCGGTGACATCGAGCAACGGAAGCCGAAGGTTGCCAGGAAAGCGCTCGTTGCCGCCCGGCTGAGTGGTGCGTCGCAGGGCGGAAATGGACTCCACCTCGCGATCCATGCCCCGGACGCGTTCGACCACCGTTGATTGTAGATTGGAGCCGGATATCAGATAGGCGTAGATGACCGCGGTGTTGCTGAGGTCGATGGACTGTGGCGCCGTGAATCCCTCAGGAATCGGGCGGGCAGGAACTTCGACCTGGTAGTTCGTGTCATTCGCGCTGGTGACCAACAGCGTCGTCGTTGCGGCGTAGGATCTGATCGACTTGCTGGTGAGCCCATCTGGGCCGACGGTAAAGCCGGCGAGGATTCCGGTGCCTGCCGCGATGATCATCCCAACGAGGAGCAGCCACTTATAATTCCATAGGATCCGGAGATATGCTGGGATTTCCATGATGCTGAATGCCGCCCTAGATCTCTCGGACCGCGCGCGCACGTAGTCGGGAAACCACGGCGTGGCGAGCAGCATCCGGCCCTAGTAGATGACCGGGAAAGAAGCCGAATCCGCTGGAGCGAACTGTGCTCGCTCGCATAATTGGCAATGTCGTCACGTCAAGTTCTCCCGAAGCGTACTATATTCTGTCGCCCCGCTTGAGCGAGCGGGGTCAGTGTACCACTTGCGTGAGCCCCGGAGCTGATCGGCGGCGGCGACTCGGCTGTGGCGCTGGCGCGCCGACTTTTGGCCATCGCCTCCCCCTGTCCGTTGTTCGAAAGCGCGAAAGTGGAGATGCGACCGCCTCGGCCGGCTACTCGTCGATCGTACAATGCGAGGCCGCGGTTTCCAGAGCCGCGGGTGAGTCAGGCGCCGCCACCCCGCTTGGCGGCGGGCGTGGGTGCGATCAGCGACGTCGCCACTGGGAACCGCTGCCGGCGGCGGCCTGCTGCGGGGGAGGGGACGGCGAGCGCCTGCAATGGCCGGCCCGCCGCGCCGCGAACGCCCGGCAGGGTGGTGGGACTTCCCTAGCCGGGAGCGGTGCTTGACCCTAAGACGGCCGGCGCGGGCTACTACGGCGCGCTGCGCTCGATCAAGTACCGGGTGAACTCGTCAATGTCCTCAAGATCGACTCGACGGCGGCCGAGCTGGTCCGAGAGTGTGTTCTCTGCCGGCGGGACGGCGGTGAGGGGCTTGTTGAAGGCTGCGAGTCCGTCGAACACGCCGACGTAGGCCTCGGCCTGTGGCCTCCAGTCAAGCTCGGCGACGGCCCTGGCCCTGGCCCTGCGACCGAGCTCGGCGCGCAACGTGGGGTTCTCGATCAGGTGCTCCACGGCGTCCGCGAACGCCGTTATATCGCCGGAGTCCACATAGAGCCCGCAGTCACCGCCCGATACGCGCGTCTCGGTGAGATCAAAGGAAATCGTGGGTAGGCCGAAGGACATGTACTCCATGGTCTTGTTCATTGTGGACAGGTCGTTAAGGGGCGTGCCGAGATCGGGTCCCAAGCCGATGTCGGCCCGACTGAGATACTCGGACACCTGATTCCTGTCGACTCGCCCGGTGAAAGAAACCTTCCCATCCAGGCCGAGTTGCGTGCACTGGACGCGCAACGCAGCCAGGCAGTCGCCGAAACCAAGGAGTGTTGCTGTGACATCCTGCCGTCCGCGCCGGTGCACCAGCTCGTCCATCAGCAGCAACACCTGATCAACCCCGTCCTGCGGTCCCATAATTCCGATGTAGACGAGATTGATGGTGCCGCTGGGTCGTGGATCGGCTGGGTAGATGGGACGCATCTGTGCGGTGTCCGGGCCGCTACGAACCACGGTCACATGTCGAGGATCCACCTGGCCGCGCTCGATCGCTATCGCTCGGTAGGAGTCGTTGGTCGAGATCACCCGGTCGGCGGTTCGGAACGTCATTCGCTCCAACCAGAGCAGCCCCCGATACTCCAGACGCCGCAGCAAGCCCGCCGGCTGGCCGAATCTGGATAGGAACAGTTCAGGGTTCAAGTCGTGATGGTCGAATACAAACTCGACGCCTCGCGGACGCCACAGCCGGGCGAGGAGCCAGTAGGTGTCCGGTGGATTGCACGCCTGAATGATGTCGAACTGCGTTCTCCGCCACACCTGCAGAGAAAGCCAGGCCGTCCGGACCCAGCTGTAGGCGAACTCCCAGGCGAACCCCAGGAGACCGGCAGCCTCCGGCGCCGGCCGGTATTTGTAGATCTCGACTCCCTCAAGCTGCTCGCGGGCCGGATCGCCGGGGCCCTTCGGGCAGATCACACTCACCCGGTAGCCGCGTCGGACCAACGCCTGGCACTCAAGCCACACCCTGCGGTCAAGTGGCACCGGAAGGTTCTGAACAATGATCAGAACGTGCGGGACCGAGCCTTTACTGCGTTGAGTCCTCGGGTCAGGGGTGGACGTCATCACGGCTCGAGCGGAGCTTCGACGAGTACCGGGGGGAGGTGGAGGTATCGGGTGGTCATCCGCTTCTGGTCGATGTCGCGGAACACGCGGTCAACCTGTTCGACGGTCAGACCCACGGCGCCGGCGATGTCCTCGCGGGGGACGCCGTTGTTCTTGCCGTACAAGCACAAGTCCATCTCGCGGTAGGGAAGCGAAAAATAGAACTCTTCCTGTGACTGCGGCAACGAGTACGTGTCCGTGGTCGGTGGACGCGTCCTAATCGACTCGGGCACGCCCAGATACTCTGCCATGCCGTAGACCTGCGATTTGTAGAGGTGGGCGATCGGCTTGATGTCGGCCGAGCCATCACCGTTCTTGACGAAGAAGCCCTGGTCGTACTCGAGGCGGTTCGGCGTCCCCGTCGTCACGTAGTTCAGCCGGTCAGCGTGGTAGTACTCGAGCATCTTCCGGGCCCGCTGTTTGAAGTTGGTCGCGGCGACGATGCCCAGGTACGCCTCCGTCGGCAGCCGATGCCGGGTCTGCGTGCCGTCCGGCGCCTCGATGACGATCGAATAGATGCGCAAGGCATCGGAGTTCGTGACGCTAGGCAGAACGATCTTCGACTTCCAGCCCGGCCCATAGGCGGGTTCGACCGTGCGAATCGCGTCGTCCCGCCGCCGGTAGCATCCGGCCGCTTCGAGGATGGCGGAGATCTCCTCCAGCACGGAGTCGATGCCGAGGAAATCCGACACGGACCGACTCAAGTTGATCGTTTCGGGAGACGAGTCCTGCTCAGGCATGTGAAGTCCGAACCCCCGGCTCTTGCCCAGAGCGCGTACGCACAGGGCCGCCGTCACGCTGGAGTCGATTCCTCCGGAGAGAGCCACCACCGCGCCGCGCCTGCGGGCGGTCGTCAAATACTCGCGAATTCTCTGAGTAATCCTGTCGGCCTCAGCGGCGAGGTCAATGGTCAAGGTGTCAGGACCGAACGTAGCTGGCTGGGACATCCTGCTCTCTTTCTGAATCGACCAGATCGATGACGAGCAGGGGGTCCGCCGGTCGCTCGACAGCAATCTGAGAAGGGGCGATGAACTGTTGATATAGCAATTGGGTGGACAGTACCGCAAGCATGCGCATGTTGTCGGTGTTGCCGAAGCGTCCGCGTCGTAGTCGAGCCTTGGCCGTCAGCCCGGCAACCTGGCGGGCGTCGAAGACGCCGCAGGCCATCACCTGCTCGGGCGCAAGCGCTTCAGCTACCCACCCGGGCGGCTCTGCGCTGAAGAAGCTCGCCGCGTCCGGTGCCCGGTACGGCTGCTTGTGCCGGTTGCGGATCTCTTCCGGCACCAGATCCGCGAAGGCGTACTTGAGGATGAACTTCTCATCCAGGCCGAACAACTTGTGCCGCGCGGGCAGGTTGTTCGCGAAGTCGACGACATCAGGATCGAGGAAGGGGAAGCGGCCTTCGACCGAGTTCCCGAGGATCATCCGGTCGCCCTGGGAGGCGAGGATGTACCCGGCCAGCAGGGTGGTCATTTCCAGCCACTGGGCTCGGCTCAGCGGGTCCCAGGCGTCGCTGCCGCTCGGTAGCGAGACTGCGGCGCCGTCCGTCGAGTCCCGGGCCTGGTCCCGAATCGCTGAGCTGAGCATCGACTTCAGCGCCGACGTGGAATTCCAGCGCGGCCGATGGGACATGGCGGGGTCGGCCGGATCGAGGTCCTGTGAGAAGAAGTCGCGGGCGAAGGCGGGCGCCTTGCCGGGGTTGCGGGCCATCCATGGATACAGCAGTTCGACAGCGCGAGCGCGGACCGGGGAGTCCGGGTCCTTTGCGATAAAGGCGCGGACCCGGGCCTCGCGATAGATGTCGTAGCCCCCGAGAACCTCGTCCGCCCCTTCGCCGGTGACGACCACCTTGAAGCCGCTCTCACGGGCGAGCCCGGCCAGCAGGAACAGAGGGGCCGGTGCGGCCCGGAGCAGCGGTGACTCGGCGTGCCGAACAACCTCGGGGAAGACGCCGGCAACATCGGAGGCCGAGATGACGATCTCATGGTGCTCCGTTCCGAGTGCCGCCGCCATCCGGTGCTGAAAGGTACCTTCATCGAATTCGGCGTCCGCAAACCTGATAGAGAACGTCGCGAGCGGTGAGTCGGTGAAATTCCTGATCGCCGCCGTGGTGACCGATGAATCCAGGCCGCCGGACAGGTAGGCCCCCACCGAAACGTCGCTGCGTTCGAAGCGGAGTCGGGTGGCCTGGATGAGCTTGTTACGCAGTTCGGCGGCATTCGATTCGAGATCCTGGTTTGCTTCTCTGCCTCGATCCGGGAACTCGATCTGCCAGTAGGGTTCGCATCTAAGGCCGTCACGATCGAAGACCGCGTAGTTCCCTGGAGGAAGTTGTTCAATGCCCGAAAATACTGTCCTAGGGGCAATGGCCGACCAGTAGGTGAGGACTTGATCGAGCCCAGCGGGATCAAAGGACGGACGAGGCGACGCCGCTTCGGCAAAAAGGGCCTTGATCTCCGAAGCAAAAGCTAGGTGTCCGCTGGTGTGCCGGTAATAGAGCGGGCAGATCCCCACTCGATCTCGGGAGAGGATCAGACGCTGATTGTTCCGCTCCCACAACGCGATGGCCCATTGCCCATTGAATCGCGTGAAAGCGCCCTCTCCCCACTCCTCCCACGCGTGCACGATGACCTCGGTGTCGCTGGCCGTCCGGAAGACGTGCCCGCGGTCGCGCAGCTGGTGGCGCAACTCGACGTAGTTGAAGATCTCACCGTTGAACACGACCCAGACGGTGCCGTCCTCGTTGCAGAGCGGCTGCGCGCCACCGGCCGTGTCGATGATCGCAAGGCGGGCATGACCGAGGACTGCATGGTGGTCGCGTAGGTAGCCGCTACCGTCCGGGCCTCGGTGACTGATCGCGCCGATCATCGCCGTCACGTCCGACACCGCTGGCTGATCGCCTGTGGCTACAATCCCGCAGATGCCGCACATCAGTCACGACCCTGCAACTGTAACGCGGTTTGGAGAGCAGACGTTTCGGTCAGAAAAGCCGGCTGAAGCTGTTCATCGGTCAAAGTCAGATCGAAGACGTCCTCCAGGAATATGGCCGTGCAAACCGCCTCCAGTGCCTCGTCCCCACCTCGTGTTCGCGCGGCGTTCCACTCCGCAACGAGTTGGGCGATGAAGGCATCGTTCATGCGGCGCCCGCAGTCTCGCCCGTCTTTCGCAGTACATATTGGGTGAGCCCAGCGATACTTCCGAGGTTGTCCGGCACGGTCTCTGTGTCATCCACGGAGAAGCCATACCGTTCCTCGAGGAATTCGATGAGCTCGAGCACTCCGGTCGAGTCGAGGACGCCGGTCTCGAGCAACGAGTCCGTCTCTTCGGGGAGCCGGGCTTCGTCGCCGAACAAGAACATCGACGTAATGAACTCTTTCAGTTCATCGGTTACCTGCGACTCCACGATGCCCCCATAGTGATTGGCCAGCGCCGGTCGGCGCCGGGCGGACTCATTATAGTATGAGCGGTCGGCTCGCGCGCCAGAGAGGACCTCGGGCGGACCGCCGACATCGTGGCCGGCGGTAAGGAGTGGACATGCCGACAGACACGGACGCCCCGGGTGGGTTTGCGGACTTTCTGCTCGCCGCCGGGCTGGACGAGGACATCGCGGTCGTCGATGCCGCCGGCCGCTACACCTACCTGGAGTTGCGCGAGGCCGTTCAGCGACTGGTGCTCCGGCTGGACGGACTGGGCCTTGAGGTCGGAGCGCGGATAGCGGTCTTGGGGCCCAACTCCTTTTTCTGGGTCGCTGCCTACCTCGCTGTCCTGAAGGTGGGCGTGGTGGTGCCACTCTCGGACAAGCTCTCGGCCGAGGAACTGAGCGCCCAGGCGGAGTGGACGGACTGCGTCGCGGTGATGATCGACCAACGCTTGGTTCGCCGGGTCGGGGACGCCTTCGGCGCGCGTCCGGTGATCACGCAGGCTGACCTGCGAGAAGACGCTGGCGAGGTTCGCCCGGCGCGCGTCGTCGAGCCGGGTGCGGACGCGGCGATGATCCTGACCTCGGGCACCACGTCGGAGCCGAAGGCGGTTCGTCTCACGCACGCCAATCTGCTGGCGAACACCCGCTCGATCGTGAGTTACCTGGGGCTGGATCGATCCGATCGGATGCTGGTCATCCTGCCGCTGCACTACTGCTACGGCGCGTCGCTGCTGCACACGCACCTCGCGGTGGGGGCTTCGATCGTGCTCTGCAACACCTTCGCGTTCCCGCAGACCGCGGTCGACCTGATCGAGCGAGAGGGCTGCACCGGCTTTGCCGGCGTGCCTTCGACCTTTCAACTACTCATGCGGGCCAGCAGCTATCCGCATCGCAAGCTGGCTTCACTGCGCTTGGTCCAGCAGGCGGGTGGCCGACTGGCCCCCGAGATGATCCAGCAAGTAGTGGCCGCGCAGCCCGACAGTCTCTTCTTCGTCATGTACGGGCAGACCGAGGCGACCGCCAGGCTGTCCTACCTGCCGCCCGAACTCCTGGCCAAGAAACTGGGCAGCGTCGGCCGGGGGATTCCCGGCGTGGATCTTCAGGTGATCGACGAAGCGGGCCAGCCGGTCTCGGTTGGGCAGGTCGGCGAGATCGTCGCACGTGGAGCGAACATCTCCCCGGGCTACTACAAGGATCCGGACGGCACCGCGGCCAAGTTCACCGGGGGCGCGTTGCGGACCGGTGACCTGGCGACGGTGGACGACGAGGGCTTCGTCTACATCGTCGGACGCTCCGGAGACTTCATCAAGTCCTGGGGGCATCGGGTGTCCTCGCCCCAGGTCGAGGCGGCCGCGCTGCGACTCCCCGGCGTCACCGAAGCTGCCGCGGTGGGCCTGCCGGACGATGAGGCCGGCGAGGCCATCGCGCTCGCCGTGACCCTGGCGCCGGGCCATCAGCTCGAGGCAGACACAGCCCGGGCCCGGCTCAGCCAGTTGCTCCCCAAACACGCCGTGCCAAAGACGGTTCATGTGCTGGACGCCTTTCCGCTGAACGCATCGGGCAAGGTGTCGAAGCGGGCCCTGCGAAAGCAGTTGGAGCAGGCCTGAGGGCCAGCTAGAATGACCTGTCGAACGGGTCTAGGGGGGTATCCGTCATGAAATCACGACGACTTGCGCGCACCTTCGCTGCGATGGCTGCCGCGGGAGCGGTTCTGATCGGCGTGGCCGCCGTCTACTGGGATCCGAAGTTCAAGTCCGAGTGGGCGCCCGACGTCGCGGCATCGACCATCACTGCGGACGAGTTGACCAAGGCCGCGGCCGTCACCGTCTACTTCAGTCACATGTCCGTGGGCCAGAACATCATGGGCGGCGTCAAGGCTCTGTACACCGCGAAGGGCCTACCTCAGCCGAACGTCGTCAGCGCCGAGCGCGATCAGAGCGTCGCTGCCCCCACCGGGGGCATAGTCGATGTGAAGGTCGGGGACAACGGTCACCCCAGGTGGAAGCTCGCGACCTTTGACAAGGGACTTCGCGCCGGCATGGCCAGCGACGTCGACGTGGCCATGCTCAAGTTCTGCTATGTCGACATCACCTGGCGCACCAATGTCGAGGAGATCTTCGGCCTCTACAAGTCCACCTTGGACGCATTGCAGAAGGACTTCCCCAACGTGAAGTTCCTGCATTCCACGGTCCCCCTGCGGGTCGGGCCGGACGGACTCAAGGACCACATCAAGGCGGTCATCGGTCGAGACGACAATGTGGCGCGTAACCGCTACAACGCGCTCGTGCGGGCCACCTACCCGGCGGACCAGATCTTCGACCTCGCCGCGGTCGAGTCAACCGCACCCGACGGTGCGTCCCTGACCACCCTCTACCCCGGCTACAGCGACGACGGCGCGCACCTCAATCCCACCGGCTCATCGCTGGTGGCCGCCGCCCTGCTCAAGAAGTTCGCTGCCGCGTCCGCCTGATCGAGAGCCGGATCCCTTGTCCCTGTGTGGAATCGGGATCGACGTCACCGACATCGGACGAATCGAACGACTGGTCGCGACCGGCGGGGACCGCTTCGTCCGACGGTGGTTCACCTCGCCGGAGGTGGATGAGTGCCGCGACTCGCGGGGCCGCACCTCGCCCCACAGACTGGCCGTCCGCTTCGCCGCCAAGGAGGCGGCCTGGAAAGCACTCGGCGGGGATGCGCGCGAGGGCGTCCCGTGGCGGCTGATCGAGGTGCGCTCGTCGCGGGCGGGCGGCTTCTCGGTGTCCTTCTCGGGGAGGCTGGCCGACTCGCACACCGAAGGCCTGACCTTCCACATCAGCGTCTCGACCACCGGCACGACTGCGACCGTGTTCACGGTTGCCGAGCGTGAGGACGTGGGGCTGCCCGGGGATTCGTCGGCTGCAGATCGACCGTGACTCCGGTTCCGGTGAGCTCCTCGGCTCGTCGGGCGGCGCTCACCTACGCCCCTGCAGCCGCCACCGGGGTATCACCTGCTCCAGAGCTCCCGGTATCGGGCGGCCGTCCGGGACTGGGAACCTCTGATTGCACCACCGGCACCGTTGTCGCGCAGCAGGATGTGGTCGAGCGCGTATCCGTCGATGTTGAAGAACGTCTCGAAGACCAACTGGCCCGCCCCGGTGCCGGCGTTCTTGCGCATCCAGTCGTACATGGCGCTGATGAAGCCGGGGGCGTCGCCGCCACCGCCGGCGGTCCACGGGTTGGCGGAGTTCGCCCACTCGGTGATGGCGATCGGCTTCCCGACGGCCAACGCGCGCTGCCGTGCGGCCTCGAGCAGGCGCATGGTCGGTGCGCCGTCCTCGCGCCACGGCCACGCGTTGTAGATGGTGCAGCCGATGAGGTCGTAGGTGTCGGGGGCCGGCATCATGGCATCGGGGACGTCGCGCGAGCAGGCTGCGGGGAGCACGAGTTCAACCTCGGGGAACTCCTGCCGCCAGATCGCCGCCACGCGGGCCCAGGCGTTGCGGAAGTCGGTGTAGCCTTGCGCTGTGCGCGTAACGCTCCAAGCCATCCAGTCGCCGTTGTACTCATAGAACGGCGAGACATAGGTGGCGCCCTTGCCGGCGCGCAGTCGCCGGGTGTTCTGTGCGGCGGCGCGCCACCAGGCGTCCATGTCGCCGCGGGCGACGGCCGCATAGGAACGCCATCCCCGCACTCCCTTCCAGTCCGGCCCCGGGCTGAACGACAGGCTCATCGGGCCGTTGAAGCCGGCCCATGAGTTGTGTACCGCGGGGTTGATGCCCCATACGTCGGGGGTGTGCGGCCAGGTCTGGCCGATCTGGACTTGGCGGCCCCGCCAGTCACCGAAGTACTTGGCCGGATTCGGTCCGTTCCCGTGTTCTCGGGTGGCGACACCTGACAGCCAGCCGGTGGCGGTCGGCGCGTTGGCGATCGGGGGCGGCGACGAGATCGACGACGACGGGTTGGCACTGGCGGGTGGTGACGTCGGCTGCGTCGGCACCGGCGGGAGCGTCGGAGCCGGGGCAGTGGGTGCAGGCTGCGGAGTGCCGAGAACGATCGTGACACTGCCGGCGCCGACCGAGGACTTGACCGTGAGTGTGTACCGGGCGCCTCTGACCAGGTGATTGAACGTCCACGACCGGAGGTTGGACGGCACCGTGGCCGACCACGGTCCGTAGCCGCCCGAGTCCTTGCCGTCTCGTCCGACGACCCAGCCGTCGGGAGGGTTGGTCGCCGACACCCAGGTGACGGTCGCGCGATCCTCCGACTGTGTGACGGCGACGGCAAGTTCCGGTCCGGCCGAAGCGACGGTCGGCGCGGCGAGACTGCTGCCGGCGACGACCAGAAGACACAGGAGGGAGATCACGACGCGAGTGAGCGTCTTGGCAGTGCGTGACACCGGGAGACCTTTCGATCAGGGCTGTTAGCAGAACCAGCGCCCCGGCACCGGCATACCCCGGTGGTCCCCCCATGCATCCGGATGCCGTCGAGAGTATCAGGGCTGGCCCGAGTTGCCACATCGCGCGCATCCCGGCCGACTCCGTGGGCCGGACCGTTCAGCCGCCGGGCGCACCGCAAATGTGGCCAGTGAGGCAGCCTGCTACTCCGGCCGGACGCCCTGGCCGGCGTGGTCTGCGGAGGCTGTCGCGACCTCCTGGTTCAGGTACGCCCGGAACCGATCGGCGATCTCCAACTGCTGTTTGAGCGCTACCCAGCGTTCCTCGACGATCTCGGTGAACCCGTCGAGGACCTCGAGCGCGGCCCGACGTCGCGCGGGGTCGTCATCCAGCGAGTGATCGGCTGCCGTGAGGAACCGGCTGATCTCGTCGAGCGAGAAGCCGAGGGGGCGCATCGACATGATGAACAGGAACCGTTGCAGGTCGCGCATCGAGTAGAGACGAAACCCGCCGGGAGTGCGGGCCGGAGTGATCAGGCCCTCGTCCTCGTAGTGGCGGATGCTGCGATGACTCAGCCCCAACCGGGCCGCGATCTCGCCGATCCGCATGGTCGCAGCGGCGTCCAGACGAGCCAACTCGGCCAGCGGCAGCGGCATCTCCGGCGGTGTTCGCACGCTGCAGCCTAACCCCCGCGCCCCCGGCCCGCACGGACCCGCGATCTTCCGGAACAAATCTGACGTAACGTTAGGGATGGAAGCTCACGTCACGTAAGATTCTGGCCGGGGGAATAGAAGATGTCACGTGGCAAGACACCGTCATCGGGCAATTCGCGGACGACCCAGACGTTCGCACAGGGCTTGGCAGGCCGAAGCAACGCCTTCGGGCTGCTTCGCCTCGTGCTTGCCGTGCTGGTGATCGTCAGTCACGCCTTTCCGGTGGGCGGCTGGGGACCGGACCCGATGGGTGGCTGGACTCGCGGCCAGGCCGAACTGGGGGATCTCGCCGTCGTCGGGTTCTTCGCCGTCAGCGGCTACCTGATCACCCTGAGCGCTCGCCGGACGCCCCTGATCGCCTACCTGTGGCGCCGGTTCCTACGGATCATGCCGGCGTTCTGGTTCGTGTTGCTCTTCACCGCGCTCGTCGTCGGTCCGCTGTACTATGGGCGCGGTCAGGGCAGCCTCACCGGGTACTTTGACGAACCCGAGGGACCCGGGTCGTTCGTCGGCGCGAACGCACTCCTGATGATGCGACAGTTCACCATCCACGGCGTGTTCGCCGAGGCTCCGATCGGTCAAGGTGTGCTCAATGGCAGTCTGTGGACGCTCTTCTTCGAGGCCGTCTGTTACCTGATCGTCGGTGGCTTGGCGGTCGTGGGACTGCTGTCCGAGCGGCGCCGCTGGGTCGTTCCCGCTCTCGCCGCAGCCTTCTACAGCGTCTCGGTGGTGACCTTGTTCATCTCGGTGACCAGCTTCACCGTGGTTGAGCTTGCGCGGCTGGGCTCCGTCTTCCTGACCGGCGCGACGGTTGCCCTGTTCCGTGACCGGCTGCCGTTCGCCGGCTGGATCGCCGCGTTGTGCGCGGTGACCGTTGTGACGACGGCGCTGGTGGGGGGCTTGCGCACGATCGGCTACGTGGCGCTGTGCTACCTGATTCTCTGGGCGGCCGGACGGGCGCCACGCAGGTTGCACAGGATCGGATCGACCAACGATCTGTCCTACGGCGTCTACATCTTCGCCTGGCCCGTGCAGATGGCGCTCGCCATCCACGGGGTTCCGGCCTGGGGCATCGGCTGGTACATCGTGAGTTGCGTCTTGGTCGTACTTCCCCTCGCAGCCATGAGTTGGTGGCTGATCGAGAAACCTGCCATGAAGCTCAAGAACAAGCTCCCCTGGGCATCGGGTGCCGCAGTCCGTACCGGAGCGGCTGCTTGTGCGGATGCCGCGACCCCGAGCCGGTCGCCGGCCGCGGGGTAGCGGAGACGTGCCGGCGGGGGCCCGCGGCCGGGGGGGGGCGGGGCCCCCCCCCCCGGGGGGGGCCCGGCCGGGGGGGGGGGGGGGCGCCCGCCAGGGCTCAGGAGCCCGCGCGGTCGGCCGACCCGGGTAGAGTGTTGCGGTCGGTCCCACCGCACCGCCCACGCCCCGATCGTCAAGAGGTTTCATGTCCACCCCCTTATCCGACCGTTCACCTCTGGCGCGCACGGAGGTCGTTTTGGTCTCCTATCGCAGCAGGTCGCACGTGGAGGAGTTGATCGCGGGCTGGCCGTCCGACCTGAGCATCGTCGTGGTGGACAACGCCGGCAACGTGGACGGGCTGGCCGAACTCAGCGCGGCCCACTCCAACGTGCGGTACGTCGACGGTGGCGGCCAGGGATTCGGCCGGGCGGCCAACCTGGGAGCCTTCTCATCGACCAAGGACTTCCTCGTCTTCGTCAATCCTGATTGCCGCCCGACGGCGACGCACCTCGAGGCGCTGGTGGTCGGGGTGGCCTCCGACGATAGCGCCGCCTCCCACGCGGCCACCATGACGGGTCATGACGGCTCCATCGAGGCCGGCGTCGGAGGCTGGGAGCCTTCCCTCCGGAGGCTGACCGTGCATGCGCTCGGACTCGGATGGGTGTTCCGCAAAGCTGGCTTGTTCGCATTCCCCACCCCTGGGGAGCATTCCGCCGTCGATTGGACCACCGGCGCCTGCCTGGCGACGCGCGCCGACCGGTTCCGCGAACTCGGCGGATTCGACGAGTCGTTCTACGTGTATGCCGAGGACGTCAGCTTCGGCCGCAGCGCCCGGCTGGCCGGCCTCCGGACGGTGCTGCGGGAGGACGTCCTGGTGCGGCACGGGTCGGGCAGTTCGGGCGCCCCATCGCTGGAGATGCTGCGGCTGCGCGGGGCGTCCTTCGCCGGCTATCTGACCCGCTACCACCGCTCCAGGGCGTGGCCGATGCGGGGGCTGATGGTGCTAGGCGCACTGGTCCGTGGATTGGCCGCCGCACTCCGCGGGCGACGCGACGTCGCCGCGCAACAGTGGGCGTTCATCGCCGGAACGGTCACGATGACCGCCTACGTGGGTGGCCAGGAGGTGGCCGCCCGGCGGCTGGCCGAGGTCACCGGCTCGGCGCAACCGTCCTAAGCCGCGAGCTGCCGCTGGCCAGGTAGGGCTGCCGGTTGAGCACCAGCGCCTCGAGCATTCCCAGGCCCCACCCGGTATGCACCGCCACGAATGATGCCGGGAGTGCCGCGACGGCGGTCTCGGCGTCCTGATCGCGCATGCGCCAGGCCTTTAGGCTGGCGAGCGCAACCAGCGCTCCGTATGGGGTCAGGAACAGCCACATCGCCGGCCGTAAGAGCCCGGCGACCAGCAACAGCCCGCCGCCCGCGACGAACGCCGGAGGCACCAGGTGCCGCAACCGGATCGCGCCGGCGCCGTTCTTCCGGATCATCTGGCCCTTGCCGCGGCCGTAGCGGCGGTACTGCCGGAACAGGCGGGGGAGCGTCTCCTGTACATGCCAGCCGATCACCATCGCCGGGTCGAAGCCGATCAGGTGACCCGCGCGGATCAGTCGGTGATCGAAGTCGACATCCTCGTTCACCAGGAGCGATTCGTCCCAGCCGCCGATCGCACGCGCCGCTGCCGCCCGCGTGACGCCGAAGGACGCATGGTCGGTGAGCTGCGGCTCGGTGGCGAAATGGTTGATCGAATCCCCGATCGCCGCCGGACTCGAGAGGGTGAGGGCGATCGCCCGTCCGACAGGGGTGAACGCGATCCCCTTGCGGCAACCGCCCACCGACGCCAGCCGGTCATTCCGGCGCAGCCAGGCCACACCGCGGCGCAGGTAGTCGGGCGAGACCTCCGAGTGTGCGTCGATCCGGGCGACGAACTCGTGGCTGGCAGCGTTCAGGCCGAGGTTCAGCGCGATCGGGATCAGGTTGCGCGGGTTGGGGATCACCTTGACCCGGGGGTCACTGGCGGCGATCTCATCGAGGATCTCACCGGTGCGGTCGACCGACTGGCCGTGGATCACCAGCAGTTCGATCTCGACGTCCTGCTGGCTTAACACACGTTCGATCGTCCGGGCGATCGTCTTTTCCTCGTTGAGTGCGGGCATCAGCACGGAGATGCCTGATTTCATCGGAAGTCCTTCCTGGCGATTACGATGATCGCCATGTCTCGTCGCTGGATAGTAGTTGCCGGTGCGCCCTTCATGCCCGCGCAGGATGGCGGGGAACGGGAGCACCTCGGATTCGTCGAGTCATTGGTGGATGCCGGCTGGCTGGCTGGCCTGGTGGTTCCGACCGACGCCGATCCGGCCAAGCTGGGGCGCACGGACGACCTCGATCTGATCCGGGAGCTGATCGCCCCCGCGCCGCTTTTCTCACCCCGCGGCGTCGATCGGTGCAGGCAGCGATTCGGCTGAACACGCCCTATGTGGTGGCGTCTCGGCCGGTGCCGCATGACTTGGTCGCCCGCATCGGGATGCAGGTTCCCGACGCTGACGGGGTGGTGGCTTTCGCCTTCAAGTCGATCGCCATCGCGCACGCTCTGGCCGAAGGGCTCGGTCTTCCGGCGGTGCTGCGCCAGCATAACCTGGAGGGCCCCTATCATCGGGCGCTCGCCGGGTCGTTGAAGCCGCCCAAGTCGTGGGTGGTCGGCGTCGAGGCCGCCCGCATCGACCGTTACGACGCCTCCCTGGAACACTCCCGCTGGCTGCGGGGGATCGGCGACATTTCCGCCACGGATGCCAAGACCCGCGCCGGTCGCTCGGCAGTCCCGGTCGCCCACGTGCCCACGTTCGCCCTGGGGCCGCGAGCCACCTGGACCGGGCCGACGTGGCGGCGCCCAGCCGAACCGGTCGTGGTGTTCGTCGGTGCGCTGCACGTCGGGACGAACCACGATGCCATCGAGTGGTTCGCGGACCATGTCTGGCCGTTGGTGCGGGCCGCGCACCCCGGTGTCCGCTGGCAGATCGTTGGCCGGTCGCCGTCGCAACGGGTCCACGAACTGGTCGCCCGCACGCCGGGCGCCGAACTGCATCCCGATGTCCCCGACCCACGCGACTACCTGCGCGCGGCGTCCGTTGCGGTGAATCCGACCGTGTCCGGGTCGGGGGTCAACATCAAGCTCGTCGAGTACCTCTCGGTGGGAATCCCCGTCGTGAGCACCAGCAAGGGCCAGGCGGGTGTGGGCCTCACTCCCGGGGTCGATCTGCGCGTCGCCGACGATCCGGCAAACTTCGCCGAGCAGGTCAATCACCTGCTCGCCTCACCCGGTGACGCGGAGCGGCTGGGCGCTTCGGGCCTGGCCACCGCAACCAGGATTCTGGACGTCCGCGCCAGCCTGGCGACCATGGCGGACCTCATGGACCGCCCACCGGCTGGCGCGCGGTGAGCCGCTCTGATGGTCGCTCCTGACGGAGTACGACGGCGGGCGCAGCGACCGGATCCGGCTCGACGCTAGCGCGCGCCACGGGCGCGAACAGGCTGATCATCAGCAGCGACATCGCGACCAAGGGCTGTGCCGCACCCTGGAGGGTGAGCATTGAGACGGCCAGCGCCACCGCAAGCTCGGGTGCGGGCGAACGCAGGTAGACCACGAGGATCATGGCCAGCATCAGCAGACCACCGATCAGGCCGTAGTCGTACAGCATCTTGGCCGGCGTCGGCACTAGTAGGCCCAGCACGCCGACGTCGTCCACCACTCGCTGTGATGAGCCGGGGCCGCCGCCCACCAGCATCCGGACCGGATCCGAGAGCCACTGCGGCACCAGGTACGTGTACGGCTCGATCATCCGCAGCGCGGTGGACGAGCGTGCGTCTCCGGCTTCGGTCAGCCGATCCAGGACGGAGTCGCCGAGCGCGGTGAGCGCCCCGATCACCGCCAGCGGGATGGCCACGATGAGGTAACGGGTCAGTGCGCGCCCTCGTCCGGACAGCAGCGCGGCGATCAGGTAGACGCCCGCCACGGCCATGCCCGATCCGGCGGTGGTGCACAGCAGGCCCAGGCCGATCCCGATCACCAACAACGGATGCCGGAGCGAGATCAGCGCGCTCACCATCGCCACACCCAGCATGAACGACAGGAACGACGGCTCCAGAGCCAGCCAGGCGTTCGACTTGTAGATCGGTGATTCCCAGGCGATCGGGTAGGTGATCACGAACCCCTGCAACTGCAGGGCGTCCGGCACCACCTCGGCGAAGATGTCCCGGTACCGAATGCCGAGCACCTGGCTCAGCGTGAACACGATCGACAGACCCGCGAGCCCCAGGCCGGCCCAGGCGACCCCACGGAGCGTGGTGTCGTAGGCTTGCGGAGAGCGATCGGTGAACCGGAACACCATGGGTAGCCAGGTGACCATCCAGAGCAGCCAACTGTTGACGCTGATCAGCGGGAACAGCACCAAGGCGGATTGCGGCACCATCAGCAGTCCGGACACACCGGCCGCCAGCAACCAGATCACGGTACGCCGGGCGTCCAGTTCGACGACCCCGCGAAACAGCGCCAGGCAGGCCCACAGGAGCAGCAGAGGCACCGTCATCGAGATCGGCAGGCCGGGCACTGCGAATCGCTGGAACAGGAAGATCCCTAGGAACGCGACGACGACCCAACGTGCCTGACGCCGAGGTGCGTCGACAGCGGCGGTCAGGCTCACGCCGGCCCCGGGAGTTCAGTCAGGTAGGCGCGGCTGGGCAGCCGGTCGAGCCACTTGCCCACATCCTCGAGCCGTAGCGTGGAGGCGTCCACCCCGATCACGACGATCACCGACGGGTCGCTGGCCACCCGGCGTACGACCGCCTCATTGAGCGGTGCGACGAGCAGGTTCAGATCCTGGCTCTGGCGCGGGTCCGAGAACAGCATGACGGCGATCTGATCGCACAGTGCCTGGAGGCGGTGACGGGTGGCGGCGGTGCCGCTCACTATGATGGTGGAGATCTGGTTGCCCTCGACGGCGAGAACCTCGGGCAACGCCGACGGCGCCACCACCGCGAGGTTCGGGTGGATGCTCGACAGCTCGTCGATCGAACGGACACCCCCGCGGCGGGAACCCAGCATGAGCGCGACGCCGCCACCGAGCAGGGCGCCGCCGAGGCCGGAGGCGAACGCCAGGGTCAGCGGACTGACCGTGCTCGGCATCATCCGGGCGGGCTGGACAACTGTCAGCTGCTTGGCCATGGTGGCCACCGAGGCCTGGCTGTCGGCAAGGGCACCGCCGAGCCGGATGACGCGGGTCTGCTCGGCCTGTGCGTTGCCGACCTTGGAGTCCTTGGAGGTCATCAATTTGCGGACGGACGACGTCACGCGCTCCAGCTCGGCGGCGCGCGCATTGTCCTCAATGGTCTGGACGGCGGTCACGATGGCCTCGGCCTCGGCGACCGCCTGACCGGCCTCGTCGTTCGCGCCGGCCACAACCTGGACCGCGATCACCATCGTGGACGGAACGGCCGCGATCCGGGTGCGGGTGCGCAGTTGCTGCGGGTCGCCGTCCTCGCCCAGGGAGCGGCTGGCCTCGGCGAACACCGCCTCCGTGCGCATTTGCTGGACCATGGTCTCAGAGGCCCGCGCCATGCTGTTGGCGTCGAGTTGCTGGCTGCTGAGACTGACCAACGCCTCAGCGGTTGGTCTGAGGGTTATCGATGCGACGGTCCCACCGATCAACGCACCCAGAACGCCGAGGGATACGGGCACGAGGTACCAGCGAATGAGGGACTGTTTGGCGCGTGCAAGGGTGAGTCGTCCAATGGACGGCGGCGTGTCAAGAGTGTTGGACATGGCTGTGATACCTCACAAGAAAGTTCAGAGACGTGAAGACGGGTGGGCGGATGTCGCCGCACCCTTCGTGGGACCGTCCGTCCGGCGGACGATCTTCGCCGGGGCGCCGGCCACCACACAGTCGCTGGGCACATCGCTCAGCACGACTGAGTTGGCGGCGACGGTCACCCGATCGCCGATCAGGATCGGGCCGAGCACGCAGGCTCCGGCACCGATGGTGACATCGTCGCCCAAACGGGGCTGGCCGCCATAGGGCACCCGATCGCCAAGGGTGACGTTCTGGTGCAGCGTCAGTCGGCGGCCTGCCATCACCCCGCCGCCGACCACCAGACCCGTGGTGTGCTTGAGCACCAGCCCGGGACCGATGCGGGCGGCGGGCTGCAGCTCGGCACCGCAGATGGACAGGATCCGGCTGGTCAGTGCCAGAGCCACGGGCCGGGTGAGCGGGCTGTGCATCCATGCCTGGGCCAGCCGCCAGTAGATCACCGCGCGCCAGCGGACGTGGAGCGCGATGCGGGCGAGCAGCCGCGGGCCGGTGACCCGCAGTCCTTCGCACATCGCGTCCAGGTCGGCTCCGATCAGCCGACGCAGACCGGGCTGCGGGGGCGCCGGGCCCCGGCTGGATCCGGGATCCCTCGACAACGGCGCCGTTGAGGTGCGGACATCGTGACGGTGCATCGTCGTGCGCCCGCTCATGAGCCCGGCTTGCTGAACACCGAGGTGAAGGTCATCAGGATGATCTTCACGTCGAGCCAGAGTGACCAGTTCTCGATGTAGAAGTTGTCGAACTGGGCCCGCTCGGAGATGGACGTGTCCCCGCGTAGGCCATGCACCTGCGCCCAGCCGGTGAGCCCGCAGGGAACCCGATGGCGCATGTCGTAGCCGCCGTAGGTCTGGGCGAACTTCGCTACATAGAAGGGGCGCTCGGGGCGTGGCCCGACGATGCTCATGTCGCCCCTCAGGATGTTCCACAGCTGTGGTAGTTCGTCGAGGGAGGTCGCCCTGATGAACCTGCCCACCGGGCCGACGCGGTCGTCGCTCGAGATGTTCCACTGGGTCTGCGACTCACGCTCGTCGACCGGGCGCATCGAACGGAACTTGAGCACCTGGAACCGCTGGCCGTCGACGCTCACCCGCTCCTGGCGGAAGATGATCCCCTTGCCGCCCTCCAGGCGGACTGCCAGAGCGATCAACGCCATGAGAGGTGAGAGGACCACCAACGCGAACGCCGACAACAGCATGTCCAGGGCGCGCTTCGCGGCCCAGCTCCAGGTGCGGTAGGCCCGACGCGGGAGTCTGATCAGCGGCATGCCGGCCAGCAAGTCGGTGTCCTCGCCGACGTTGCTGACCTCGTACAACCGCGGGAGCACGAACACCTCGCAGTAGTGCCGATGGCACGCCCGGATCATGGCGATCAGCTGCTCTTCGGTCAGGTGGCTCTGGGCGACGATCAGGGCGCGCGGCTGGTGGTCGAGCAAGGCCTGATCGAGGTCCTTCGGACCACCCAGCATGGGCAGGTCCGAAGGCGACACTCGCTCGTCGTCGAGGAAGCCGATGGTCTTGAGGCCGCACTGCGGGTTCTCGGCGATCTTCCGCGCGATCATGCGCCCGGTCGCATCCGCACCCACGATGATGGTGGCGTGGGCGATCAGCCCGGTGCCGCGCAGCAAACGCACCACCAGGGTGGCGACGAGCCGGAGGGCGACCAGCAGGACCAGGGCCCAGGCCGCCAGCCAGACGCCGACGAACTCATGCAGCAGGAGTTGGGCGCTCAGCACCATCAGAGCGGTGGACACGAGCCAGATCCGCAACAGCCGCGGCAGGTCGTCCAGCGTGGACTGGTTCAGCTGGGACCGATACAGTCCCGCGGCGGCGGCCGCCATCAGCACGGTGAGACCGTAGAGCGCGGCCAGCAGCGGTCTCGACGGACTTAGGAGTGCGGCTACCACTAGCGCGCAGACATCGCTGGCGATGAACAGCGGTCTCGTGCCGTCACGCAGGAGCGGCGACCACCAGTGCTTGTCTGTCGTGGTGTGAGGCTGCCGGCGCTTTGTGTGCAGCGGCTGGTCGTCGACGGGGCCGGCTGTGCCGAGCCCACGACGCGTCGATGATGTGTTGAGCTCTTCCAAGAGCGCCACTTCGGTATCCCCCCGATATGAAATGGTGCGGGCCACTCGTGCGCCAGTGCCGGCCCCGATGATCCAGACATCGCCGATGGATATGCGAAAGCTCTCCGCCGGATGATGGATTATCGAATGACGTGCAGACGCACGAGTTCGCGAGTGTTGTACTCCTCCCCGAGGCGATCCCCCCGGATCGCCACAGCGTCCAACCCCCCGGAAAGACGCTGGAAACGAGTTAACCACATTCAGGGGCCATCTGCACGTCCAGTGCCATCTTGACCGTGCAGTGGAGAACGCGGGCCGTGCGGGGACGGTTCAAGACGTCATGTCCTAGGGTGGTTGTGTCGAAGGGAGCACACCCCCATGTACCTGGACCATCTGACCATCGAAGACGCTGCTCGTGACGGTTCCTGGCGTGATCTATACGACGCGCAGGAGAGCCCGGCGAACCCATTCTGCGCGCCCTCCTGGGTGGTCACCTGGTACCGCCACTTCGTGCCGGATCCAAATCGTCGCCGGCTGTGTTTCGTCCGGTCGGACGCCGGGGACCTGGTCGGGGTCGCCCCGTTGTGGATCGACCCGGATCGCGTCGGGCCGGTCGGAGTAGCCCGCCGCCTGCGTCTGGTGGGCGCGGGTCAGGGTTCGGCGCTGTTGGAGTTGCCCCAGGTGCTCGCGGCGGGAGGGCAGGCCCGCCAGATCCTGGGGGCCTTGGTCCGCGAGTACGCTACGCCCGGATCGGCGCTCGCCGATGCCGACGTGTTCGACCTGGCCATCGCCGACGGTCAAGGCTGGTTCGAACCCGAGTGGCTCACGCTCGGCGAACGGACGGCGTCCTCCTGGCTTCACGTGGACGCCCAGGCCTCGGTGATCGTCCCCCTGGCAGCCACCTGGCCGGACACGGTTGCCGGACTGAAACGGAACGTGAAGGAGAGCTTGCGCCGCTCGCGCAACCGATTGGCGAAACAGGACCTGCCGTTCGAGGTGGTCTGCCGTGGCGCCGATCTCGACGCCGACGTCGTGAACCGCTTCTTCGACCTCCACGGTTCCCGTGCGAAGCGTGAGGGGAAGGCGCAGCACCATGACGCGTTCGCCCAACCCGAGCGCCGACACTTCTTTCGCGAGCTCCTTCCGCAGCTTGGAGCGGACGGTCGGGCGGCCATCTGGGAGCTGTGGCTGGGTGGTCGCGAGGTGGCCGCGCAGCTCGTGCTGTACGCACCGGGCACGCTCTACGTCCACTCCTCGGGTTTCGATCCGGAGACGTGGGAGCTCGGCCCGGTCACCCATCTGCAGGAGCGCGCCTTCCGGGCCGCCTGTGAGGCCGGACTGCGCTGGGTCAACATGTCGCCGGGGCCGAACCTCGCCAAGTTGCGTTGGAGCGAGCGCCTGCTGAGGCACGACCAGTTCACGCTCGCGGTCGGCTCGCGGCGCACGCTCGCGCGATTGGCGGTGGTCGGTGGCGGGCGTCAGCTGCGCATGTTGCTGCACAACGCGGCGATGGCCCGACGCGGCCGATGAGGCTCACCAGAGCCGGGCGTACTCCGCCGACGAGCGCGGATTCTGATCCGGCTCCCAGATGCTGTTGGCCAGGCTCGTGGTGGGCTCGCTGAAGTAGGACTCGAGCACGAGAATGTCGGCGTTGGCCTCGAAGAACGCGCGCATCTTTCCGATGAAGTACGGGTTGTCGCCGGCGCCGCCCTCGGCCGGGCTGGCGATTCCCCACTCCGGGTAGCTGAGACCCTTGCCCCTGTCCCGGGCGAACTGGGCCACGTCCGCGATGCCGGGTGAGTCGGTCGGGCGCTGGGTGGCCGACCAGCTCTTGTCGTCGGTCGTCTTGGTGTGGTGCCAGTCGTAGGTGTCACAACCGACCAGGTCCACCACGTCATCGCCCGGGTAGAGCTTCGTCAGGGCATCCAGCCGGTCCGTTTGACCGCGCAGCTTCACGCCGCAGCCGATGTCGAAGTCGAAGACCAGATCGGGGGCCTGCGCCTTCATCACGCCCACCACGCGGCGGAACGCGGCCTTGTAGTCCTCCGCGGTCTCGACGGTGGCGTTCCAGGGGAACCAGGCGCCGTTCGCCTCCCAGCCGATCCGGATGATCGTGTTGCCGCGTCCGTTCTGCAGCAGGAGCGTAGCAATCTGCCGAAACACCTCGTCCTGCTTTCCGGCGGCCACGTCGGCCAACGTGTCCCCGGAACTCACCGGCAGGAGCGGAAGTCCGTAGGAGAGGATCGCGGGTGAGGTTCCGAAGGTCTCGATGTGCCAGTTCGAGCCCCGGATCGTCTCCCAGGTGTCTGTGGCCGGGTACATGGTGATGGCGTCGACGGGCTTGTCTCGCCACTGTCCGAACCGCTCGACGCGTTCGCCGGTGGCGGTATCGCCTCCGGCCCAGATGCCCGACAGCCAGGCCTCGCCGGACCGTGGCTCGCCGAGCAACTCCCGCGCCCGCTCCAGTCCCTGCGGTTTGGTGGAGCGTGGCTCCGGCGGCGGGATCGGGCTGACGCTCGGAGCGCCGCCGTTGAGGGTGGCGTCCGGGCCGCCTCCGGTCAGCCGGCTGATCGCGAACCAGGTCACGGCACCCACCAGCAACACGGCCACGATCAGGGCGATCGGCCCGCGTCGGCGCTTGACTGGGTCCGGCCGGACGCCGTCGGGCGGCGTCTCCTCCTCGGTCACGGCGTCGCTCCTCTTCGGTGGGCCAGTGACTCGGAGAGCTCCTCCGCGACCCGGGACAACCCGCGGTTCTCGGCCCACGCCGCCATGGTAGTGGCCTCTTCCAACCAGTCATGATCGGGCGAAATCACCGGCAGATCCATGTGGGTGGCCTCGTTCGGGCTCAGGCAGAAGAGCAGGTGCCGGTCGTGCCGGAGCAGGGCGTGGGCGTCGAGGGCCACGCGGAAGGGGACCAGGAATGCCGTCCGGACGACGCCGCGGACGCCCGGCCGGAAATCCCCGGGCAGGCCGGTCAGGAGATCCCAGCCCCGGTAGGGAATGACGCCCTGATAGATGAGGCAGGTCTCATGATCCAGGAAGCGCTTGCGGAACGGGTACATGCAGTGCCGGAAGACCCAGCGGTCCTGACGAAAAGCCCCCACCCGTCCAATGAACGTGCTCGTGATCCCCGGCTGGTTGAACCAGGTGCCCCTGGTGGTTTCATGATCGGGGACGGGATGCCAGTCGTGCGGCAGCGAATACGCCTGCCGGACGGTGGGCTCGTTGTAGTCGGGCCGGGTCCCGTAGACGGAGAAGTAGCTCGCCTCGGGCAACTCATCGGCAGCCGCCGCCAGCTTGGTGAAGGCGTCGGGACGGAACAGGTAGTCGTCCTCGTTCAGCCCTGATCCACCGGTGGTGTTTCCAGGGGTAGCTCGTTTCGGGCTGGGTATGAGGTTCTCGGTGGTGGGCGTGGCGGGTTCGCCGGTCTGTCCGGCTTTTCCACTCGGGGTCCTCGGGTTGCGCCTGGTCGGGGCTGGTTGGTCAGGATGCGGCGAGCTGCTGGGGAGGGTTGGTCGCGGCAGCCCAGAGCGCTTCCCAGCCGGGTCTCCACGGCCAGTCGGTGGGTAGGTGCAGGACGAGCCGACGGCCGGTGGCGGCGACCCGGCCGGCGATGTTGATGAGGGTGCGGCGCAGGGTTGCCCAGCGTGCCTTGGCGAGCCCGGCAGCGGTGGCGGCGGCGCGGGCGATGTTGAACCCGATCGTGGCCAGAGCGACCCAGGCGGCGTTCGCGGCGTATTTCCCGGACGGCAGGTGCGCCAACGGTCCGTCCTTGAGTTCGGCGATCACTTGCTCGATGATCGCGTGACCGCGGTGCAACTGGTCGGCCTCGACGATGTCGAAGCCGCTGTTGGTGATGAACGCGTGATGCCGGTGGACAGCGAACAACTCACCTTGTTGGCTGCCATCGGAGGCTGCGGGCGGTTGGAGTCGTTTGACCCGGCGCACGATCAGCCGGCAGGGGACATGTTCGGCTTTGCGGCGACCGGTGAACGCGACAAACGTGGCCTCGGCGACCTCCGCTTCGGAGATCCAGCACTGCTCGGCCTCGTCCCAGACCGCGCGCGGGTATCTGATCGGCTGCCAGGCATCAGCCGGGATGCCGGCGATTGCTGCGGTGACGGCCGGGGTCATCCGGGCGGTCACCGAGAACCATGCCCGGCCGCGCAGCGCGGCCCCGACGAACGCCCACCCGTAGTAGGCCGAATCGGCCCGGCACAGAATCCGGCCGCTCGCCCCGGCGGAGCGGGCCGTGGCCAATGCTTGGGCCAGCAGCCGTCCCGCACCCGTCGCCGATCCTGTGCTGCCTCGGCGTAGCCGTGCCCGCGCGATCACCGGAGCCACCAACGGCGACGACAGGGTCGCCAGTTGGATGTTCAAACCCGACACCCCGGTATAGCCGTAACCGGCCGCCTGCTTGGCATACCCGTGAACCTCACGGATCGTGTCATCAACATCGATGAACGCCAACCCCCCAGCGTTACCGGTGCCCGCGAGCAGCTGCGGCACCCGAGCGGCCAACCCCGCCAACAACTGCGAGTTCACCGCATCGAGTTGCTGCACATGCCCATGGGTGAACGACCGTAGGAACGTGCCCAACGTGGACGGTGCCCGCACCCCGCTGAACAACCGCTCCATACCGCCGTGCCGCAACCCGTCCAGGTCATCGATGCTGTCCGCGCCGCTCAGCATCCCGGCGACCACGCCGGTCGCCTTGAGGGTTGCGTTCGGCGACCCGACACTCAACCGGTCATCCAGCAGGTCATAGAAGCCGGCCGACTCGGCCAACAACAACACCGGCGCCAGACCAGCGGCACAGACCAGGTTCGGGTCATCGAACACCGGCCGGATCATGTGAGAAGCTTTCACTTACGAGGTGACCCTTCAGTACGGCAGACGGCGACATCAGCAATCACCATCTTCCCTACTCACAAGGGTCACCTCGACCTACGCCACGCCCACACCACGAATCACCGACGGTGGATCAGGGTTCAGCGACAGTAGGTCGGAATCGGACCATTCCGGATGCCGGGCCGGCAGCGTAACCGCCCGCCAATACGAGGCCCGCATGCCGACTGGCGCGCCGGGGATGGTCTCTACTCGGCCGAAGCGTTCCATCAGCTCCAGATGCAGCGGGGGCACCGGACCGTCGTTGAGAAAGATCACCTCGGCGTCGGGCAGGCGCGAGGCGGCCCGGACGAAGGACGTCAAGGCGAGCAGTTTGCTGTAGTAGGAGGGGCGGCGCTTGAGGTTCTCGCCTCCGTATGACCTCAATACCAGATGCACGGTGGGAGCGGGTGCCATGTGGATCACCTCCGATAGAGGAAAGTGCTCTCGTCAGGTTTGCAGGATCGCCTCGGGGTGGCGTGGGTGCTGGCTGGCGCGGATGACGGTCGCGATCCAGAACGGCAGGATGATCGCCTCGATAGCGGCGAACGCCCACGCTGATCCGATCACGCCCCAGAGCCAGGTCGCTCCCAACAATACGACCAGGATGAGCGGTCCTTTGAACAGATTGATACGGAACGTCTCGCGCGCCCAACCGAGGCCGTACAGTACCCCGGCCGGCCCGTTGGCGACGCATGAGAAGCAGGCGCTGATGCACATCGGCAGCAGCACGAGAGCGGCGCCCTGCCACGAGTCGCCGAATAGCGCGGCTCCCCATTCCGGGGGCATCACGAGCAACGCGATCACGTACACCAAGTGCAGGAGAAGCAGTCCGCCGGACACCGCGGCGGCGAAGAACTGCAGGCGTCTGGGCGGCCAATCGATCCGGCGGGCAATCTCGGGGACGGTGAACTGGAACGCCGCGGTGGCTACGATCCCCAGCGGCCCGAGCAGCACTTGGGCCGCGCGGATCGCGCCGACATCGGAAGCACTGGTGATCGCGGCGATCAACAGGATGCCGACCTGCACCGCGCCGAGCCCCAGGACGTACTCGGCCAGTAGGTAGCGGCTGAGCGTTGCCTGTTCGCGAAGCCAAGCGAAGGTCTTGCTCACGCGGAGCGGAACCCTCAGCAGGGCGAGCCCTGCCAAACCCGAGATGGTCGCTCCGATGCCCCAAGCACCGATCAGGAACGTCAGGGATTCCTGGTCGTTGAGCAGCAACAGGGCGAGCAGCCCGAACTGGACGATCGCCCAGATGCCGTCGATCAGGGCGGCCAGCCAGGGCCGTCCAGCCGCGAAGAAGGCCATTCGGCAGAAGTCCTGCACCAGGAGCCCGGGCAGCCATACGGCCAGCGCGATCAGTGCCTCGCTGGTGGTCGCTCCGGTGCCCTGGCTGCCCACCGCCACACCCAGACCCATGACGAGCGCGATCGCCAGAGTCGTGCCGGCGCCCTGCGCCATCCGGTTGCGCAGCTCCTCGGTCGGGGCGGCGGCGAACTTGATCTGGAGGGGTTGGCCCACGATCGACTTCAGCGCCGCGACCGCCATACCGTAGATCAGGAAGCCGATCGCGAACGAGCCGAAGCCCTCGGCATCCACCGACCGCGCCACCAGGATCGACAGCACCACGTTGCTGAGCGCCGACAGCATCTGGTCGAAGAGGTTGCCGCCCAGCTTCGTGGCCAGATCCTTCGCCTTGCGCATGGATCCTCCTATGGTGCGTGTGTCGGCGCTCGCCGATGCTGTAACGTGCCGGACAGTGAGCCGGCCCGGGGCGTCAGGCTTTCGCCTCGGCACCCAGGATCTGGTCGGCGACGTACCCAGCGATCGGCATGGCGGAGGTGGCCGCCGGCGACGGAGCGTTGGCGACGTGCAGCATCCGGTCGGTGGTGAGGAAGTGGAAGTCCTCGATCATCGAACCGTCGGCGCGCACCGCCTGAGCGCGGATGCCGGCCTCCTCAGGACGGAAGTCCGACACCTTCAGCTGCGGGCAGTACTTCTGCACCCGCTTGAGGTAGCCGGGCCGGTACAGCGAGTCCCACTGCTCGGTGATGCCGGTGCGGAGCTGCTTGCGGGCCAGCTTCCAGAACCCGCCGAAGCGCACCATGTCCTTCAGGTCGGCGGCGTTCACGGACAGCTTCGGGTAACCCTCACGGGCGAAGCCCAGCACTGCGTTCGGGCCGATCGTGACGCCGCCATCCATCATCAGGGTGAGGTGCACCCCGAGGAACGGCAGCGAGGGATCGGGCACCGGGTAGATCAGGGTGTTCACGATCGAGTTGAGCTCCGGCCGCAGCCGGTAGTACTCCCCGCGGAACGGGACCATCCGGAAGTCGGGTTCGAGCCCGGCCAGGGCGGCCAGCCGGTCGGCCTGGATGCCGCCGCAGACCACCAGCCGGTCGGCCAGCACGCGCTCACGCACGCCGCCGTTCTGGACGTCGATCTCGACCCGGGAAGCGGTCTCGGCGATGCCCACCACCGGGGTGGCCAGCCGGACCTCGCCGCCGTGGGCGGCGACCTCCTGCGCCATCGTGCGGCACACCGCGCGGTAGTCGACGATGCCGGTGGAACGCAGGAAGATCGCGCCCTTGCCGGTGATCGCCGGCTCGCGCCGGCGCAGCTCGGCCGCGTCGATCAGCTCGACGTCCAGCTCGTTGATCAGTGCCCGCTCGTGCAGCGCCCGCATCCGCTCGACCTCGAGGTCGTCGGTGGCGACGATCAGCTTGCCGGTGTTGCGGTAGCCGATGCCGTGGTCGTCGCAGAACCGCCGGGTCCACTCCGAACCCTGCTTGCAGAACAGGGCCTTGCGGCTGCCGGGCTGGTAGTAGATGCCGGCATGGATGACACCGCTGTTGTGCCCGGTCTGGTGGGCGGCGACGTCATGCTCCTTCTCGATCACGACCACGGACGAGCCCGGCCGGCGCTGCAGCAGCGTCAGGGCCGTCGCCAGCCCGACGATGCCGCCGCCGACCACGCAGAAGTCGTGGACCTTCGTGCTCATGCGCGCGCTCCTTCGAGCTGCGGCGCCATCGCGTCCTGCTCGGCGCGCAGCCGGTCGGCCAGCCGGCCCTCCGGGAAGATGACGTCGTCGATGCCGATGACCTCGTCCACGGCGATGTCGCGCCTCAGCACGCAGCCCTCGGCCAGGCCGACCGGGAGCAGGCGCTCGGCGCGCTGCACCTCACCCTTCTCGCACTCGCCGTAGTAGCAGTAGCCACCCTTGGCGTCCAGCGTCTCGCCCGCCTCGAGCGGCTTCTTGGCCAGCGTCACGACCTCGACCCGGGTGCCCTTGCCGTCGAGCAGCGGCGCGATCGTGGCGTCGCCCAGCAGGGCGGCGCGGGCGATCGTGGACGGCACCTCGAAGTGGCACAGGTGGTAGGGCACGTAGAAGCTGTACAGCGGGCCCGTGCCGAGCTTGTACAGGTTCAGGTAGTGGTGCTGCTTGGGGTCGTCGTGCTCGGCGAGCACGTAGACGCCGGGACCCGGGCGGGTCTTCACCACGTAGTCGACCGCGCCGCCCAACTCACGCAGCTCGTCGATGTCGTACTGCATGGTCAGGTCGTCGACGTGGCCCTCGAACTCGCGGCCGAGGCAACCCCGCCGGTGTACCGAGAGGTCGGCGGCGTTGGCCACCAGGGCCTGCTCGACCGACACCTTGGTGCCGTCGGCGAAGCTGGTCACCATGTGCACGTCCTGACCCCACTGCTTGGCGAAGCCCTCCTGCGTGGTGGGGTTGCGGAACCGGTCCTGCAGGCCCTTGATGTTGCCGGCGACCATCGGTCGCAGGCCGAGGCCCCGGACGAACCGGATCAGGTTCATCTGCACGCCCGGCTGGTCGCCGTCCATGCCGGTGTAGACCACGCCGGCCGCCTGGGCCCGGCTGGCCAGCACGGTGCCCAGGGTGGCGTCCACCTCGGCGTTCATCAGCACCAGGTGCTTGCCGTTGGCGATCGCCGAGAGCGCCAGGTGTGCGCCGAACTCGACCGAACCGGTGGCGTCCACCACCACGTCGACGGAGTCGGCGGCGGTGAGCGCGGTGAAGTCGTCGGTGACGGCGACCTTGCCGGCCGCCACCGCGGTGTCGATGCCGGACGCATTGCCGGTGTCGGTCACCTCGGCGGCGTCGTAGCCGGCGTACTCGAGGGCGCCGTGCGCCTTGGCGGGAGTGCGGGCGAAGACGGCCGCGATCTCCATGCCGGGCACGGTGTTGTGGAGGTGGTTCATCATGCCCCGGGCCATGAACCCGGGGCCGACCACACCCACCCGCACCGGCCGGCCGTCGCGCCGGCGCTGCTGCAGCAGGGTGTCGGTGATGATCATCGCAGCGGCTTCCCGTCCCAGTCGGGCCACGAGGCGTCCTTGTCGGAGACGACCGCGACCTCGGCGGGCCACTCCAGTCCGAAGGCCGGGTCGTTCCAGCGCTGGCCGCGCTCGTGCTCGGGCGAATACTTGCCCGAGACCAGGTAGGTCACCTCGGTGCCGTCGGCGTGGGTCAGGTACCCGTGGCCGCAGTACGGCGGGACCCACAGGGCCCGGTGGTTCTCGGCGGTCAGTTCGACCATGACCGAGGCGCCGTAGGTGGGGCTGTCCTCGCGCAGGTCGAGGCAGCAGTCGGTGATCGCACCGGCGGTGCAGCGCACCAGCTTGCCCTCGGCGGCCGGGGCGATCTGGCGGTGCATGCCGCGCATCGTGCCGGCGGCGTGGTTGAACGACGTGTTGGCCTGGACGATCGTGAAGTCGATGCCCTGGGCGGCGAACTCGTCGGTGCAGTACGAGCGGGCGAAGAAGCCGCGATCGTCGGAGTGCAGTTGCAGGTCGACGATGAAACAGCCCTCGACCGCGGTAGGGGTGAACTTCATACCGTCGCCACCTGCTTCCAGAACAGTTCCTTGTCGATCTGGCCGGTGTTCAGCAGGTGCTCGATCTGCTTGAGCCGGGTGTGGCCGCGACCGTAGAAGGTCTCGGCGTCGAGCGGGATGGTCTCGAACACGGCGTGCAGCTGCTTGGCGCCCATCGCCAGGTTCCAGTCGCAGGTGAAGCCGAGGGCGTCCTCGATCCGGTCGAAGGCGACCTTGTACGAGCGGTTGTCGGCGCTGGGCGGGCCGAACGACAGCTGGCAGCCCGGGAACTCGTCGGCGACCGTTTCGGCGATCTCGCGCACGGTGTAGTTGTTGTCGAACGAACCCACGTTGTAGTAGGTCGAATGCACCTTGTCGAGAGGCGCGTCGAGCACCGTCCGGATCGCCTTGGCGATGTCCAGGGCGTGCACCATGGGACGCCACGGGGTGCCGTCGGAATTCATCGCGATCACCTTCTCGACCCAGGCCAGGCCGGCCAGGTTGTTCAGCACGATGTCGAACCGCTGCCGCGGCGAGGCGCCGAACGCGGTCGCGTTCCGCAGCGCCACCGGGTGGAAGTCGTCGTCGGCCAACTGCCACAGGTCGGCCTCGGTGAGGGCCTTGCACTTGGCGTAGGCGGTCTGCGGGTTGATCGGGCTGTTCTCGTCCACGATGCCCTCGGCGACGCCATACACCGAGCAGCTGCTCATGTAGACGAAGCGCTCGACGCCGGCAGCCTTGGCGGTCTTGGCGACGTGCACCGAACCGCCGTGGTTGATGTCGTAGGTGATCTCACCGACCAGGTCACCGGTCGGGTCGTTGCTCAGCTCGGCCATGGCGACGACCGCGTCGACGCCCTCGAAATCGTCCTCGGTGAGCAGTCGCATGTCCTTGGAGATGGTCTGGGGAATGCTGCCCAGGCCGTCGTACAGCCAGCCGTTGCGGTAGAAGCCGGTATCGACGCCGACCACCTCGTGGCCCTCGGCCACGAGCGTCGGGGCGAGCAGACAGCCGAGGTAGCCGTCGGTGCCGGTCACGAGAATCTTCATCAGTTCCACACCTTCCAGGGCGCGTTGCCGCCGCGCCACAGTTCTTCCAGTTTGTTGCGGTCGTGCAGGGTGTCCATCGGGTGCCAGAAGCCGGGATGCTTCCAGGCGTTGAGCTGGCCATCGGCGGCGAGTTGTTGCAGCGGGTGCTGTTCCCACACGGTTTCGTCGGCGTCGATGTAGTCGAGCACCTCCGGCTCGAGGACGAAGAAGCCGCCGTTGACCCAGGCGCCATCGCCGTTCGGCTTTTCCTTGAAGTGGTTGATCGTGGTCTCCCCGGAGTCCAGCGAAATGGCGCCGAACCGGCCGGGAGGCTGGACCACGGTCATGGTCGCGTGCCGGCCCTGGGTTCGGTGGAAGGCCAGCGAGCCGGTGATGTCCACATCGCTGACGCCGTCGCCGTACGTGAAGCAGAACGTGTCGCCGTCGAGGAACTCCCGGACCCGGCGCAACCGGCCGCCGGTCATCGTGGACTCTCCGGTGTCCACCACCGTCACGCGCCAGGGCAGAGCCTCCCGGCGGTGGACGATCTGTTCACCCGTGGAGAGGTCGAAAGTGATGTCGGCGAACCGAGTGGAGTACTCGGAGAACCATTGGCTGATGACCTCGCCCTTGTAGCCGGCGCACACCACGAACTCGTTGATCCCGTGTGCGGCGTAGATGTTCATGATGTGCCAAAGAATCGGACGGTTGCCGATCTCGACCATCGGTTTGGGACGTGTGCCGGTCGCCTCGCTCAGCCGGGTTCCCAGCCCGCCGGCGAGCAGGACGGCCTTCATGCCGTACCCCGGCAATAGATGTGGGCATGCGATACACGCATAATGAACTCCCCCCGAAGTTACTAGAGATGGGCGACGTAACCCTCCCGTCACGTCAAACCCCTCCGGTCACGATACGCATTGCACGGCTCAGTCTCAACTCGGGCTCGCCAACTGGGATGTCGGCGTTTGTTCCGATCATCCCGCGGGGCCCGGTGTCCCAGGCGTTCGCCCCGGCCGGTTTCGGTTGGTTGGACCCGCTATCGCGGCAGAGGATCGGTGTTGGGCATGATGGTGCCCGACAAAGCGTCCGCCAACCCTGGGATGCGGATCGAAAGGGGCCGATCATAGAGATTCGGTGCGTGCCGGGCCGGGCGGCGACAGCCGCCTGGGGCACCCGGGTCGCGGTGCTGGCCGACCTGGGAGCCGCGGACTTCCTGGCGACCGAGTTGGCGGAACTGCTCGCGAGCCCCGACGCCGACGCCGCGGAGGTGATCCGTCTGCTGGTGCCGGGCGGTGGGCGGCAGGTGGATGATTTCGCGGTCGCGGAGGAACTCGCCGACGGCAGGCTGCACGTGGTGCTGCGCGGGCGGAGCGCCTGCAGCATCGGTGGAACGGGTCCCAGGAGCGGCGGTGTGTGGCGCAGCCGGGTGGTGGCCGCCGCCGATGTCGAACTCTACGGTCCCGAGGGCCCGGCTTCGGCCGGAGCGCTCGACGAGGAGTGGTCCGCGCTGCCCGAGGGAGAGCCGGCCGTGTCGCCGGTGTTCGCGTCCTCGGTGCGGCTCCGGGTCGCCGGATCGCCGGATCGGGGTGCCCCGCGGCGAGCGTTGCCGGCGTCGGTTCGATCGGATCGAGCGGCGACCACACGTCGGCCGGGGACTGCTGAGTAACAGCCGGAACGGCCGAGTAGCCGCCGTCCGGCTGACGTAACTGGCCGGGGGTCGCTACACTGGCCCCGGCCGACCGCCTCGGGGGGGACGGATCGGGCCTCGGGAGTATGACATGCAGGACGAATCGGATGTCGTCGTCGACGATCTGTTCAGCCAAGATGAGGATGCACCACCGGAGCCGCGCCGGTCGCGGCGTGCGTTGCGGCGCTGGTTGGTCGTATTGGGCGTGCTGGTGGGGGTGCTCACGATCGGTGTGGGCTCGCTGGCGTCCTACGGCGTGCAGACGCTCAACACGGTGAGACGCGAGCCGGGATTGTTGCCGGTCGACCGGCCCACGGTGTCGCCGGAGAAGCTGGTGGCGCAGCCGGTCAACTTCCTGTTGCTGGGCATCGATAAGCGGGGGAGTGATCGCGGGCGCTCCGACGTGACGATGCTGGTGCATTCCGATCCGAGCCGGGCCAAGCTGTACCTGATCTCACTGCCGCGCGATCTGTGGGTGCCGATTCCTGGGCACGGGAAGAACAAGATCAATGCGGCGTACGCGTTCGGCGGCGCGCCGTTGGCGGTGCGGACGGTGGAGAAGCTGCTGGGCATCCAGATCGACCACGTCGCGTTGACCGACTTCGACGGCTTCTTCCGCTTGGTGGACGACCTCGGCGGGGTGACGGTGTTCAACACGATCCCGTCGTCGAATCTGGGGTTCAACTTCCGGCGGGGCGAAATCAAGCTGACCGGGGCGTCCGCGCTGGCGTACGTGCAGCAGCGGTACAACCTGCCGCGGGGCGATTTCGACCGGGCCGAGCGGCAGCGGCTGGTGATGAAGGCCATCTTCGACAAGGTGGCGAGCGGCCAGACGCTGACCAACCCCGGGCGGTTCCTGGCGGTGGTGAAGCGGTTGTCGAAGTCCGTGACGGTGGACGACACGCTGACCAACGAGCGCATCCTGGCGCTGGTGCAGGAGCTGCAGCTCACCTCGGGCCAGGACATCGCACAGCTCCAGGCCCCGGTAGCCGGCTTCGGGCGATCCTCCGCCGGCGCCAGCTACGTGAAGCCCGACAAGGCCGGAATCGCCCGTCTCGGCGACGCGCTGGTCAGCGGCCGGATGGACAGCTACAAGGGCTGACCCACGCCGTCCCGGCTCAGTGTGGCGGGGTGTTGCGCGAGTAGATCTGGTGGGCGACGTACCGCTGGTACATGTCCTCGGTGACGCCGTGGTTGGTGGCGATCTCGGCGAAGAACCGGCCGGATTCGTGCATGGTCCGTTTCTTGGGTTTCGTAGTCGACGCTGATCAGCCCGAAGCGGGCGGATTCGCCCTCGAGCCATTCCCAGTTGTCCATGAACGACCAGTGGTAGTAGCGCTCGATCGGGAGGTCGGAGTTGGCGATCTCGGCGAGGTGTTCGTGGATGAATCGGCTGCGGAAGCCGTCGTTGGAGTTGGCGGTGCCGTTCTCGGTGACGTAGAGCGGTCCGGGATGGGACTCGTGCAGCCAGGTGGCTACCTCGATCAGGCCCTGGGGGTAGATCTCCCAGCCCAGGTCGTTGATCGGGACGTCGGCGCCGACCCCGTCGTCCAACCGGCTGACGGTGCTGCGCGAGTAGTAGTTGATGCCGTGGAAGTCGTAGTAGTGGCCGGGATAGATGCCGGGCGGCTGTGACAACGGGGCCAGGAAGCGGCCCTTGCACATGGCCTTGGTGATCACCCGCTGGAACAGCCATTCCATCATCTGGGCGGACGCCCAGTGTCCGGGGTGCCAGGCGATCCGGGGACGGAAGACCCGTAGGTGCTGCGCGACGCCGACCCGGGCGTCCGGTTGCAGTTCGTGGATCAGCCGGTAGGCGTCGATGTGGGCCGCGGCGAGGTTGGTGTAGACGCGGGTGAGCGTCTTCAGAGAGCGGACGCCCGGCGGCCACACCCCGAAGTAGTAGGCGTGGGTGGCGTAGATGTTCGGCTCGTTGATGGTGATCCACTCGTCGACCAGGTCACCGAGCGCCGACACCATGCGTTGGGTGTACTGCTGGAAGACCTTGGTGCCGTCGGGGTTCAGGAAGGCGCCGGCGTCCTCGAACCAGACCGGGTTGTTGAAGTGGTGCAGGGTAACCAGCGGTTTGATGCCGGCGTCGCGGAGGCGTCCGAGCTCGTCGCGGTAGTGGTCGATGGCCGCGGGGTCGAACTCGCCGGGGCTGGGCTCGACCCGGGCCCACTCCAGGCCCATCCGGTAGTGCTGGACGTTGAGCGCTTTCAGCAGCTCGATGTCCTCGGGTACCCGGTTCCAGTGGTCGCAGGCGCGGGCGGGGGTGGAGCCGTCCTTGATCCGTCCTGGTTCTTCGGCCCAGCGATGCCAGTTGGTGCGGGCCTGGCCGCCCTCGATCTGGGTGGCTGCGGTGGCGACGCCCAGCTCGCAGTTCTTCAGACTGAACGCGTGCACGCCGTCCCTTTCCGCTTGCTTCTCCGCAGTCATCGTCGGCGGTCTGGCAAGGGGTGTCAATCCGGCGCACCAGTGGAGAGCGCGCACACCAACACCAGCAGGCTCAGACCCACCTCGATCAACCCGATCACGGCCGGGCGAACCGGCCTCGTGCGCGCCGCCCGGAACAACAGGGTCGTGCGGACGGTGGCCAGGCCGAACAGCGCCGTCCACGCCCACGAGGTCGTCAGACCCCACAGCGGGAGAGTTGCGACCGCCCAGACCAGGTGCCAGAGCAGGGAGGCGGTCGCGATCCGGGAGTTGCCGCGCTCACGGATCAGGCTCTTGACGTGCAGCACGGTGCCGAAGAAGTAGCCGAACAGGGCGAGGCTAGTGAGGGTGGCGCTGCGGGCGGCCGGCCAGTCGGCGAGTACGGCGGCGGGGGAGTCGTGGCTGAGCACGAGCGTCATGGAACAGGCTGCGGCCGTGGTGAGGGCGCCGCCGAGCAGGGCTCGTTCGTTGCGCTGTCGGGCCAGCCACAGCGCCGGGACGAGGAGCGGTGCGAACACCGGGATCCAGCCGAGCAGCGCCGGGCCCGTGAGGTGGAGAGCGAGGAGGCCGAGTGCGGCGGAGGCGGACGTGTAGGTGAGCAGCGGCGGCAGGTGGCGCCCGCGCCGGCGCGGCGGGCTCTTCAACCACTGGGACGCCGCGTAGAACCCGAAGTACCCGGCCACGAAGCAGCTGCTGACGAGCAGGGACCGGAGCGCGCCCGGGGGCGTGCGCAGCGCGGCCCCGGTGATCAGCGGAACCGCCAACATCGCCCAAGCCCCGTGCTGGTTGGGAACCCAGACGCTGCTTCGGTGGGCCACGCTTCGACCCTACGGGCCGCCGCTGGTGACTCACGCGTCATCGCGGACATCCCACTCGTCATTGTGGTGTCGTCGGCTGGGCTCGATTCGAGGATGCACTCGTCTCCGGCCTCATCACCGATGAGGGTTACGAGCGTGTCGCGCGGGAAGCGCCCACGGCGACGTCCGAACGTGGCGTCCGCTGATCTGAGAGCGCGGGTCGCTGACCAACTCGAGGCGCGACCGCTTGTCGCTTGGGTCACTGGGTTGCCTGGGTCGACGACGTCAGTGAACCGATCTCGTCACCACATACGCGCGATCGCGAGCCAGGATCTCCGTGGGACCGATAGCCCGCCGTAGCCAGGGCAAATAGGGCAGATGAGCGTTATAGACGCACCACAGCTCTCCGCCGTCGGTCAGGACGTCGCCCACCTGGGTGAACAGTCCCCGAGTGGGGGACGTGTCCTTCGCGGCGCGGACGTGGAACGGCGGGTTGGTCACCACCAGGTCGACCTGCTGTGGCCACCCGGCCAGCCCGTCGCGGCGCTGGACGTCGACCTCAACGCCGTTGGCGGACGCCGTCAGCCCGGCCGCGTCGCAGGCGCTCCACGCGACATCGACTGCGCTCACCCGCATGCCTCGTCGCGCGAGCAGCGCCGCCAGGATGCCGCTGCCGCAACCCAGGTCGATCGCCGTGGACGCCGCCGGCAGACGGTCGAAGCAGCTCGCCAGCAACGCCGTCCCGCGGTCGAGGCGGTTGGTGTTGAAGGTCGCTCCGTGCGCCACGACGTCCAGTTCGAACGCCTCGAGGCGCGCCGTCCGGGGCCAGGACGCTGGGGACGCGATCGGCCCGGAGGCGATCAGGGCACGCGCCTTGCGGTGCCCAAGGCTGGCGTGCACGGAGGTGAAATGCCTTGCCAGCGCTTCGTTCATCGACCGCGACAGGTGTTTGTCGCGCTCTCCCGCGATCATGCGCACCGCCGGATCGGCATGTTCCGCGATCGCCTGCGCATACTCGTCCACGGCTCCCAACGCCCGGGGGAGGCGCCACAGCACCGTCCGGACGCCGGCCACCGCCTGCTGCGGGGTCGGACGCCGCCACGGCTGGGGAACCGCCCGCTCGGCGCGGACCTCGTCGCACCAAACCCGTGCGGTGTAGCCCCGGTCCGCGAGCGTGCGGCAGAGCGCGCCGTCCACATCGTCCAGGACGCCGATCGGCTCGGCGATCTCGCCGGCCTCGCTCAGGAGCAACTCGGTGACCGGGTCGAGCCGGGCGTCCGGTGCGTCGTCCATGAGGTCAGGTAATCACCCCTGATGGGTTCCCGACGACTCGAGCGCCAGGCCTCTCGTCCGGAAGGCCCCGGCCGGCGACAAGACGTTGCGCGGGTTCGGGCTCATTGCGCGCGTCCGGACCCGCGCAATGAGCGCTACCCCGCGCAACGTCGATCCGGGTCCCGGATCTGGACGTTCGCCGGGGTCGAGATCGGCTGACGGGGGTCGGGGAGTCGACGACGGGGAGTGGAGGGTCGGACGACGGGGGTAGGGGTCGGGGGACCTGGTTGGGGAGCCGGATGACCTGGTCGCTCCGAGCACTCACCCGCTCATCTGGTCAATCACCTGCATACGATCCCCGGCGCGGTACCCAACGGGTAGCCCGAGTCGATACGGTTGGACCAGCCGACCGGTCACTGGACCCCGCTCCGTCCGGAACCGGCCGTGGCTCGCCGTGAGGGCGTCCATGCAATGGAGCATCCAAAGGAGATTCATCACACGATGACCACCAAGTATGTCTACGAGTTCAGCGAGGCCGACGGTTCGATGCGTAACCTGCTCGGCGGCAAGGGAGCCAATCTCGCCGAGATGACCGGGCTGGGTATGCCTGTGCCGGAGGGTTTCACGATCACCACCGAGGCCTGCACCCGTTACTACGCCGATGGCGAGCAGATCGGCGACGACATCCGTGAGCAGATCGTCGAGTACATCGGCAAGCTCGAGGAGATCAGTGGCAAGAAGTTCGGCGATCCGGACAACCCGTTGCTGGTGTCGGTGCGCTCGGGTTCGCGGGCGTCCATGCCGGGCATGATGGACACCATCTTGAATCTGGGTCTCAACGAGACGGTGGTGGAGGCGTTCGCCCGGAAGACCGGGAACCCTCGTTTCGTCTACGACTCGTACCGGCGCTTCATCCAGATGTACTCCGATGTGGTGATGGAGGTGGGCAAGGCCTACTTCGAGGAGCTCATCGATGAGATGAAGGAGCGCAAGGGAGTCAGCAACGACTTGGAGTTGGATGCCGATGATCTGAAGCAGCTGGCCGGGGAGTTCAAGGAGGAGTACAAGAGCAAGATCGGCTCCGAGTTCCCCTCCGACCCGATCGAGCAGCTGTTCGGCGCCATCAAGGCGGTTTTCCGGTCGTGGGACAACCCGCGTGCGGTCTACTACCGGCGGCTCAACGACATTCCCTCCGACTGGGGGACCGCGGTCAACATCCAGTCGATGGTGTTCGGCAACCTGGGCGACACGTCCGGCACCGGTGTGGCGTTCTCCCGCAACCCGGCCACCGGCGACCCCGGCCTGTACGGCGAGTTCCTGATGAACGCCCAGGGCGAGGACGTCGTGGCCGGCATCCGGACGCCGCTGACGATCGACCAGCTCAAGGTCCAGAACCCGGGGCTGTACGACGAGTTCCAGGAGATCGTCACCCGGCTGGAGAACCATTACCGGGACATGCAGGACATGGAGTTCACCATTGAAGAGGGCAAGCTCTTCATGCTCCAGACCCGTAACGGCAAGCGCACCGCGGCCGCCGCCTTCAAGATCGCTTGCGACCTGGTCGACGAGGGCATGATCGACACCACGAAGGCCGTGTCGATGATCGATCCGAAGCAGATCGACGCCTTGCTGCATCCGCAGTTCGACGCCGACGACCTCAAGGGCGCCACCCCGATCGGCAAGGGCCTGCCGGCCTCTCCCGGTGCCGCCTGCGGCCAGGTCGTGTTCACCTCCGAGGAGGCCGCCAAGCGCGGCCAGCGCGGCGAGGACGTCGTGCTGGTCCGGCTGGAGACCACGCCCGAGGACATCGAGGGCATGCACTACGCCAAGGGCATCCTGACCGCCCGCGGCGGTATGACCTCGCACGCGGCCGTGGTGGCGCGCGGCATGGGTACGTGTTGTGTGTCGGGTCTGGGTGAGATCACCTTCGGTGCCAAGAGCTTCAGCCTGGGCGGCACGACCTACAACGAGGGCGACTGGATCTCGTTGGACGGTTCCACCGGCAACGTGTACGGGGAGGCGATCAAGACGGTCCCGGCCGAGATCGGCGGCTACTTCGGCCGGATCATGGAGTGGGCCGACGCCGTCCGCACGATGAAGGTGCGGACCAACGCCGATACGCCGTTGGACGCCAAGCAGGCCCGTGAGTTCGGCGCCGAGGGTATCGGTTTGTGCCGCACCGAGCACATGTTCTTCGAGCCCGACCGGATCTCGGCGATCCGGGAGATGATCGTCTCGAAGACCGTCGAGCAGCGTGAGGCGGCGCTGGCCAAGCTGTTGCCGATGCAGCGTGGCGACTTCGAGGGCATCTATGAGGCGATGGAGGGCTACCCGGTCACGATCCGGTTGCTCGACCCGCCGCTGCACGAGTTCTTGCCGCACGAGCATTCCGACGTCGTCGCTTTGGCCCGGCAGATGAACATGGAGACGGCCGACTTGGAGGCCGTCATCGACTCGCTGCACGAGTTCAACCCGATGATGGGACACCGTGGCTGCCGCCTGGACGTCACCTACCCCGAGATCGGCGCCATGCAGACCCGGGCCATCATCGAGGCGGCGATCAACGTCCAGAAGAAGCACCCGGAGTGGAACCTGGTCCCCGAGATCATGATCCCGCTGGTCGGCGAGGTCAAGGAGTTGGCCTACGTCAAGAAGATCGTCACCGACACCGCCGACGCGATCATCGCCGAGGCCGGCGTCGACCTGACCTACCTGGTCGGCACCATGATCGAGATCCCGCGGGCCGCTTTGACCGCCGACGAGATCGCGACCGAGGCGCAGTTCTTCTCCTTCGGCACCAACGACCTCACCCAGATGACGTTCGGTTTCAGCCGTGACGACGCCGGGAAGTTCCTGGATGCCTACTACGAGAAGAAGATCTACGAGAACGACCCGTTCGCCCGCCTCGACCAAAACGGTGTCGGCAAACTCGTCGAGACCGCCGTCAAGCTCGGCCGGCAGGCCCGTCCCGACATCAAGCTCGGCATCTGTGGCGAGCACGGCGGCGATCCCTCATCGATCGACTTCTGCCAGCGGGTCGGCCTAGACTACGTGTCCTGCTCGCCGTTCCGGGTGCCGATCGCCCGGCTCGCGGCGGCCCAGTCGGCGCTGGCCAACGGCTGACCAGCTGAGGTCATCGAGACGAGTAGTCAACAGAGGGCCCGGTTCCGCATCAGCGGAGCCGGGCCCTGGGCACTGTGCGACACACTGAGCCGTGATCCGACTCCACAATCGGGGTGAGCTACTCCACTCGGCTGAATCTCAACCTGAACGTGACATTAGGGTCGTTATCCCAGCGCCGACACGACCCTCTTGGCAACCTGTTCCTGACCTTTGGCGCTGAGCCCGCCGGCGCGAAACGCCGGCAGCTCGAGATCGATGAAGCGCCCGTCCACGGCCGCCACAGCCCCCTTGATGTTGTTGCGGTGCAGCCTGATCCAGCCGAGTTGACCCTGCTTCGTCATGACCGGCGAGAGCGCCACGATCTTGGTCTTGGGCAGGGCTTTGCGGAGCGCGGTAAAGAATTCGCGACTGTCTGGCCCGATGGGATTGTCACCGTCGGCCATGCTCCCGAAGATGACCACGATGTCAGGCTTCACGTCGGCGATCGCCGGCACGATGCCCCTGAAGGTGGTGCAGCGCTGAGGGCAGCGGCTCGCGACTTTCGCGAAGCCCATTCCGGGCGCCGAGAGGTTCGTGACTTGCCAATTCAGTGCTCGAGTCGTCCTCTCGACCCAGCTGTCCGATCCTGTACCGAGGGACGTTGCGTCGCCCACGATCACCACGCTGGTCAGCTTGGTGCTCGAAGTAGCGGACGGGGACTCCGTGGGTGCCTCGGGCGGAGTCGACGCGGCGCTCAGGCTGGGTGTCGGCAGGCTCGTCAGCGTGCCAGCCGGAGCAGGAACCGCCCTGGCCGGGGCCACGGGACGGCTCTGCAGCAACGCGGTGATGCTGAGCCCGGTCGCCAGTAGGGCGAGCAGGATGAGGCCGACGTACTGCGCGGCCCGTCGTTGGGGAAGCATGGCTCGTCTCTCTCTACAATGCGGCTGCCAATGGGCATTCTTGCAGGCGGGGTCGCTTCACCGCTGAACATATAGAGGCGGCGGTGGGCAGCGGTCCTCGGCGCGCTCATGCGGGGGTAGAGGGCTCTGATTTGCACGATTTGGCTCCTCACTTGGTGATATGCGAAGCTGGCGTCAGCACACCTCATCCCCCGGAGGAATCGCAAATGTCAAGTGCGAAGACCCCCAATCGCACGTCTACGGATGCCGCTCGGCCTCGTGCCGAACTCTGCCCATGGCCCGAAGTCGCCCGGACAATGGAGATCGGTCGGGTCAAGCGACAGGCCCCCATGCACATCGTGGCGCGAAGCCGCGACCGCCTGACTGGTCCAGGCTGGAGCGAGGCAGTCTGATGCGCTTTCTCGAGTCGGCAACCGCGCAGCGCGTACTGGCCGCCCTTGATGTGTCCAGCTGGCTGCTTGCCACTCTGGTGCTCTTGGTCGGGCGCTACGACTTCGGCCTGAGCCCCGCTCAGTGGTCGGGCGTGCTCTGGTACGCGGCGCTGGCCGCAATCCTGCAGATTGCAGTGGGTCTGGGAATGCGTCTATACCGCGGCGTTGGGCGTATCGGGAGCTTCTCCGAGGCGACGCTAGCGGCGCGAGTGGTGGCGATAGTCGGCATCGTTGTTGGCCTGCTGTCGCTCCTGTTGTCGCGCGATCTGCCGCGGGGTGTTGTGATCACCGTGCCGCTCGGCGCACTCGCACTGATGGGAGCCGTTCGCATCGCTGCCCGTGCCATCGTGGTCCGCTCCGTGCGGTTGCAACGACCAGCATCCCGGGAGGGTGTCCTCATTTATGGTGCTGGCAACGCCGGACGCCAACTGGGTCACTTGATCTTCTCCGATCCCGACGCGCCATATCACGTGGTGGGGCTCGTTGATGACGATCGGTCGAAGCGTCACCTCCGTTTCGACTTCGGCCGGGTGATCGGCGACCGGTCGACGCTGATCGCGCTGGCGGACAGGTTGGACGTCCGGACCGTGATTCTGGCCATCCCGTCAGCGCCATCCGCGTTCCTGAAGGACCTCTCCGACGAGTTGGAGCAGGCTCAACTGAAGCTATTCGTGCTGCCGCCGCTGCGGGACATCGTTGGCGGGCGTGTGCAGCTGAACCCGCTGCGCGAGTTCGACGTGATGGACATGCTGGGACGAGACCCGATCGAAACCGATCTCCGGTGCGATCGCCGGTTACCTTCGCGGCAAGGTCGTTCTCGTCACCGGGGGCCGGCGGATCGATCGGATCGGAGATCGCTCGCCAGGTTCATCAGTTCGGGCCCAGGAACTCATCTGCCTCGATCGCGATGAGTCCGGCTTGCATGCGGTTCAGCTGTCGATCTACGGTACGGCGCTGCTCGACTCGGCGGACATGGCTCTCTGCGACATTCGGGATCGGGACGCGCTGATGCGAATCTTCGAGACCCACCGGCCCGACGTGGTGTTCCACGCGGCGGCGTTGAAGCACCTTCCGATGCTCGAGAGGTATCCCGACGAGGGGTGGAAGACGAATGTGCTGGGCACGCTCAATGTGCTGGAGTGCGCCGTTGAGGTCGGCGTGACCTGCTTCATCAATATTTCCACCGACAAGGCCGCCGACGCCACCAGCGTGCTCGGCAGCACCAAGCGCAGAGCTGAGCAGCTCACCTCGTGGTTCGCGAAGGGCGGCGACCGCCGCTATCTCTCGGTTCGGTTCGGCAACGTGCTGGGCTCGCGCGGCTCAGTGCTGCACACCTTCCGCGCCCAGATCAGACGAGGTGGTCCTGTGACTGTCGTGGACCCGGAGATCACTCGGTTCTTCATGACCATCCCTGAGGCATGCCAGCTGGTGATCCAGGCCGGCTCTATCGGGGATCCTGCCGCGGTCCTGGTCCTCGACATGGGGAAGCCGGTGCGGATCGTGGATGTCGCGAGACGGATGATCAGAGAGTCTGGAGAACGCATCGATATCGTCTACACCGGATTGCGACGCGGAGAGAAGATGCACGAGGTGTTGTTCAGCGAGGCGGAGGAGTCCATTCCTACGAGGCACCCGCTGATCTCGCGAGTACAAGTGCCAGCTCTGAACCCGGACGAGATCAGGAATCTCGCGGGGATGCCGAGAGCGTCTCGGACACTGTCCTTGGTAAATGGCCATGACCTCAGTCGTCGGGGTCGGCCCGCCGACGTCCGGTTGGTGGCAGGTGGGACGTCGGCGTGATCGTAGGCTCTTGCAGGTCCTCATCAGGCCGTGGACGGCAGGAGGCGCACGCGGTTGGATCGGCAATCGCGGGCGGGCACGAAGTCCGCACGTGGCGCTGCCTGATCCCGTGTGGCCATATGCCCGGCGTGGCCTCGGGCGGTGGCGATGTGCGCACGGAGGAAGTGTGGGAAACCGAGGCCGCGCTCGAACACAAGTTCGCCCGGAGCAGTCGCTGATGATGCCGGAGCGTGTCTACCTCTCCCCTCCGGACGTCGGGGAGTTGGAGGAGCGCTACCTCATCGCAGCCGTCCGCTCAGGGTGGATCGCCCCCCTGGGTCCCGAGGTGGACGCCTTCGAGCGCGAACTCGCTGAGTATTGCGGACGCAAGCACTGCGTAGCGCTCTCATCAGGCACCGCCGCGCTGCATCTAGGCCTGCTAACTCTGGGCGTCGGGCCAGGCGACGTGGTGATCACTTCAACCATGACCTTCGCCGCTACTGCGAACGCGATCGTCTACACCGGCGCCGAGCCATACTTCGTGGATTCCGACTCGTCAGGCAACATGAATCCCGACCTGTTGGTGGAGGCGCTGGACGACCTCGCCGCGCAAGGCACCACGCCAGCTGCGATCCTGCCCGTGGATCTGCTGGGCAAGGTGGCCGACCATGACCGGATCGATGTGATCGCCGCAGCCCGAGGCATCCCCGTGCTGAGTGACGCCGCGGAGTCACTCGGTGCGAAACGCGGCGGAAGGACGGCGGCATCGTTCGGCGTCGCGGCCGTAGTGTCATTCAACGGCAACAAGGTAATGACCACGTCAGGTGGGGGAGCGGTGCTCACCGACGACGAGGAGTTCGCCAAGCACGTGCGCTACCTCGCCACCCAGGCTCGCCAACCGGTGACCCACTACGAACACACCGACATCGGCTACAACTATCGGATGTCGAACCTGCTGGCAGCGCTCGGACGAGCGCAGCTCACCCGCCTGGACGCCATGATTGAGCGGCGCCGGGCGATGCGCATCCGGTACCAGGAACTCTTCGGCGACGTGCCAGGTGTGTCGGTTTTCGGCACCCCGGAGGACCACGAAGACAATTGTTGGCTCACTGCGATCCTGGTCGATGAGAAGACGGCCGGTTGGAGCACCGCTGACCTAACCAGCGCGCTTACGGCGGAGAACGTCGAAAGCCGCCCACTGTGGAAACCCATGCACTTACAGCCGGTCTTCGCCGGGGCAAGGAGGCGCATCGACGGGACCTCGCAGCGTCTGTTTGAGACGGGCTTAACCCTACCCAGCGGATCAGCGTTGTCTGATCGACGGCGAGAACGGGCTCTCGCTGTCGTGCGAGGATTCTTGTGGGGCGAGCGCAGGTGAACATACTCCTCTCGTCAGTAGGCCGCCGCCCGTACCTTGTCCGCTGGTTCAAGGAAGCTCTGCTCCTAAATGGCGTTGATGGACAGGTGGTTGCTGCTGACTCCGATCCGCTTGCTCCGGCGAGGTCGTTCGCGGACGCATTCATGCCGGCCCCCCGCGTCGATGATCCCCGTTATGAACAGTGGCTCGGCGACTCCCTGCGCGAGATGCACGTGGACCTTGCAGTCAGTGTCAATGACTTCGAGCTTGCGAGATGGTCTGAGTTGTCGAGCGAGGATAGCTGGTCCTGCCTCGTGCGACTGCCCGCGGCGACGCAACGGGTCGTAGATGACAAGGTTCTTATGAATCGTACACTGCAGCTTGCGGGAATCGGCTCACCTGCCACGCACACCGGCAGATTTCCGGAAATGATCATCAGGCAATCGAAGACTGGTCGCTTCATCACGAAGGGACGGTTCGGAAGTGCGTCTCGGGGTCTGAACTTCACGAATGCAGATGAACTGGCGGATACCATACTCGCGGCAAGCGACCAGGTTACCAATCGTTATGGTGTGCACGCTCACCTTCAGAGTGAGTTTACACCAGCTGACCTCGTGATCGTTCAGGAAGAGGTCAAAGGCACCGAGTTTGGCTTGGACGTGATTAGTGACTTGAATGGGGAGTTCGTGAGTGTGCTTGCTCGGCGGAAAATTGCCATGCGTGGTGGCGAGACTGATCGTGCTGAGTCAGTGGACGGGTCAGCCTTTCGAGCGTTGGCTCGACGCATTGCGAGAGAGCTTCCTCACCGAGGATCGATGGATATTGATGTCATCGTCGATGCCGATGGAAATAGCTACGTAATAGATGTCAACCCTCGATTTGGAGGGGGTTATCCGTTTTCGCATCTGGCGGGAGCTCATGTGCCGGCCGCGTATGTTGCGTGGGCGCATGGTCGGCAGCCTTCCGACGAGTGGCTGGTCGCAACCCCGGGTGTCGTTTCGGGGAAGTATGTCGAAGCGGTTGTAGTCCAGTGAGGTCACGTGAACGAAGGCTGCTCGCAAAACGGCTGATTGATACAGGGTTGGTCGTGCTGTTCTCTCCCGTCCTGGCGCCGCTGGCTCTCGGAACTGCAGTCGTCGTCCGGATCAAGCTCGGATCGCCGGTTCTGTTCCGTCAGGAACGCATTGGTCTGCACGAGCAGCCGTTCCAGCTGCTCAAGTTCCGAAGTATGTTGCCAGCGCGGGATCCTAGTGGCCAGCTGTTGGTGAATGAGCGGCGGCTCACGCCCTTTGGTCGCCTATTGAGGAGGTCAAGCCTCGATGAGCTGCCTCAGCTTCTGAACGTGCTGCGGGGGGACATGTCGTTGGTAGGCCCACGGCCGCTGCTGCCTGAGTACCTCCCGTTTTACACCGAATCCGAACGTGCGCGTCACTGCGTACGGCCGGGCATAACGGGCGCGTCGCAAGTGAGCGGGAGGAATAACCTCGGGTGGGATGCGCGGCTAGCAGCAGACGCCCACTACAGTGATGCCGGAACCCTCAGGGAGGATATCGGGATCCTTATTCAAACCGCCGTCCAAGTCCTAAGCAAGTCGGACACAGTATCAAACCCCTGGGTGGATGGTGAACCCCTCAGTGTGGCGCGAAGCTACCCTCAGGACGGAGGATATAGACTCCGACGATTTGAGTCAAAGGATGTAGAAGCGAGGGTGCGTTGGTTCACCGACCCGCGCGTCAATGCAACTATGAAACTCAGTTCTGGGATCACCGTGGAGTCCACTCGCGCCTGGCTAAGTGGCGCCCGACAAAATCCAGAACGGCGAGACCTCGCAGTCTATCGAATCGACACCGGAGACCTTGTTGCTCTGGTCGGCTACAAGTCTGATTTGTCGCACGACCTGCCCGAAGTCTACATTGCGGTAGACCCTGATCGCCATGGTCAACGGATTGGTAGTGTTGCCCTGGCACTGCTGATTAAACTCATGCGTGCGCGCAATGAGGCCCCCGGAGCAGGCGCAGAGATCTTCCGAGCGAATTATCGCTCGATCCGGTTGTTTTCCAGCCTCGGCTTCAGGGAGGTCGACGCCGCCTTGCCCGACGATCGGTTGCGGATGGAGATCAGATGGGACGGGCAGGATGGAGATTGACCTGACTCCTATCGTCCAGCGGTGGGACAAGTTGGGAAGCGCGCTGGGAACGGAGCTGTTTGTCGTACGGGACGACTTGCTTCCGTTCCCCCTGGCAGGAAACAAGGTTCGTAAGCTGGCAGCAGAATTCAGGATCATGCCCCACTCGACGACCCTGGTGATTAGCAACGGCGGGATCGACTCGAATCACTGCCGAACGGCCGCTTGGTTCGCCGCGCTTCACGGAGTTCGGTCGCACCTAGTCTTGCACGGAGCGTGTGCTGAAGGTGGTCGGGCGTTGGAGATGCTGCGTGCGTTGGGCGCCACTTACCAAGTCGTCCGGCCGACGGGCATCGCCGAGACCCTATCGGCTGCAGCGAGTCACGAACGCGATCGCGGTGGTGTGCCTGTTGTCATTCCTGGTGGCTGTCATTCACGCGCCGGGGCTATCGCTTACCGGGATGCCGGGTTGAGTGTATTACGGGAGATCCATCCGAACAGCGTGTACGTTGCTTCAGGTACTGGTGCCACGCAAGGGGGGCTCATCGCAGCGGCCGCCAGATCAGCCAGCCCCCCCAAGATAGTCGGGATCTCTGTCGCTCGCGATCGAGGTCATGGTTCTATCGCCGTCGAGGAGGCGGCCCGATGGGCAGGAGCAGACCAAGCCAGCATCTGTTTCGATGATGGCTTCCGCGCAGGGGGGTACGCGCGCCAGGATGAGCGAACGGTGGATGCCGTTCGGTTTGGGTGGGAACATGGCCTGCCCCTCGATGGGACCTATACAGGCAAGGCCTTTGCTGCCATCCTGGAGGCGGGTCGGGCGGGGGCGACTCCCCCCGAGGACCGTCTTCTGGCACACGGGTGGTCTCTGGAACTGGATCGGTGGCTCGACTTGATGCTGACGATTCTTGCGAGGGCCCACGCACTCCCATCTCTTTATACGCGTACTCATTGTCGGCCCAGCCCGCGGGTGAGTTGTGCTGAGAGAACCCTCCCGAGAGTAGCGGAATACGCATGAGAGTCCTCGTGGTGACCCAGTATTTCAGGCCCGAACCTGCGCGAATAGTCTCGTCCTTGGCCGACGAGTTGCGCGACCGAGGCCATGACGTTCAAGTTCTGACCGCTTTTCCAAGCTATCCGTCTGGCGAACTCTACGCCGAATGGGTGCAGTCCCGGACTTACCAAAATGCGGAATATGGTCATCGCGTGGTCAGGGTGCGGAGCCACATCTACCACGGGGTTAACCCGATCCGACGGATGGCCAACTATCTTTCATTCGGCGTCAACGCCGCGCGTGAAATATGCTGTTTCAAGAATGTGGATGTAGCATACGTATATGCCACCCAGATGACCGCCGCCATTCCCGCGCAACTACTGCGCCTATTCAAGGGTATTCCGTATGTCCTCCATGTTCAGGACCTCTGGCCGGAATCAATCGCTGGCTCCGGCATGGTCGGAGCAAATTCGGGAACGGTTCTCGACTTCGCCCTGCGTGGGTGGCTGCGCGCCACCTATCGTAATGCGTCGGGGGTCATTGGAATAGCTCCAACCATGGCCGACACACTAGTCGCTCGCGGAGCGCAGGCGGAACACACTCATGCGGTGTACAACTGGGCGCCGCCGGTTACGCCAACGGTCAAATCGAAGGTGCCTGTTCCCCGATTGAACGCGGAGGCCGTGGCCTCACAACCATCCGACGGAGACCTTCGCTTGATGTATGCAGGCAATTTAGGTGAGATGCAAGACATCGATACATTGTTGAGGGCCTTCGTGCTTCTAAAGGGGCGACCAATAAGACTAGACATATTTGGCGACGGCGTCGCGGAAGGTCGGCTACGTCGATTGCGGAGCGAGCTGGCCCTGGATACGGTGCACTTTCACGGCCGAGTGGATCCTAAATTCATTGGGCAGTTCTCTCTTGCTGCCCACTTTCACATCATCACGCTAAAGGATCTCCCGGTATTCCGGATGACGATCCCGTCGAAGTTCCAGGTCGCGCTTGCGAATGGGCGACCAGTCATCTCAAATGTCGCCGGCGATCTAGCCAACCTGATAGAGCAGCATGGTGTCGGCCTAACTGCCGCGCCGGGTGATCCGGACGCTCTAGCGGGAGCGATCCTGAAGGCGGCGGAAATCGACGACCAAGCGCGAAGCAGGATGGCTGAGTCGGCTCGTCGCCTTTATGATTCCGAAATGTCAGTAGAGCATGCCGTCGACCGCATCGAGTCTGTGCTGAGTTGCGCTGTGCCGGCTTCGTGACTACGTTCTGCTCGTGGGATTCGTGCCACTCGGCAGCCTCGACTCGATGCGTTCCACTGAATGAGGATTGCGTGAGCGGATGTGGGGCCTAGTGATGTCGGACTGGATGTGGCGGCGACAATGATCCGCTCGACTGAATCGGGGTCACCCGTTCCTACTGGAGGCGCTCTATGCGGGTTCTGATCATGACCGGTGGCTTCGCAGGACCGTCGCGTCAGCCATGGCTGATGGACGATCTCGCTGAAGCACTTGCAGATGTCGGCCATTCCGTCGAGGTGGTCGTATTCGACTCGAAGGACCCGCGACCCCGCGGCGAACAGCAATCTCACGGACTAGGCATCACGGTGTTTAGCGCGGGCATTGCGCGCCGACCACGAGGTCCTCTTAAGCGGGTTAGAAGCCACATCGCCGTCGCAGTCGGACTACACGTTTGTGCCTTCAGGTGGGCGAGGCAAAGGCATTATGACCTCTGCATATTTACCTCCCCGGCATTACTAAGTTGGTGGCTGCCATGGCGGCTCCGCAGGGCGGGGGCGACTTCGCACACACTTCTCTTTCTTTGGGACTTCTTCCCCATTCATCAACTCGAGATTGGACGTACTGGCTTCAGTTGGCTCGGCCGCGCCCTAAAGTTGCATGAGCGGTCTGCCATTAGTGGAGCGGATACCGTTGCATTAATGTCGCCAGCGAACCTTCAGTTCTTCCGTCGATACCACAGGGGCTCTGTGCCTGCGACGATCCAAATTCCGCCATGGTCCTCATCCAAGCCGGTCGCCTCGATGGCCCCGGATTTGCCTCCACTCAGGGTGATATTTGGCGGCCAGATTACTAGGGGTCGTGGCATCGACACTCTTCTGAATGCCGCGGAGCTACTTATCGATGAGAAGGACGAGATACAGTTTTGGATTGCTGGCGACGGCCCGCAGCGGTCGATCCTGGCGAGAAGTGCGCACGATCGAGGATTGGTGAACGTCCGCTTTTATGGGGCGCTTGAAAGAGAGGCTTACCGGTCGCTGGCCCGCCGGGCTCATGTGGGTGTCGCGATCACAGTTCCCGGGATCTCCCCCCCGTCATTTCCATCAAAGATCGTGGAATACTGTAGCCTGGGGCTCCCCGTGGTTGTTTGCGTCGAATCTTCATCGGATGCTGGAGAGTTCGTTGCTAGGCATGGGGCTGGGGTCGCGGTTCCGGCGGGCGATGCCTTGGCCCTGGCGGAAGCTCTGCGAGGGCTGCGAAGGCGTCTCGGTTCGCGGGAACTGAGACTGATGTCGTGTGCGGCACTTGAACTCTTCGAATCGCGGTTCAGTGTGCGGCGCGTGGTGGAAGCGTGCGAGCGGATAGTAGGATAGTTGTGCCGTTGGATATCGTCGCTTGTTTCGGAGGCTGGCATGATCGCGCGAGTGTCTGAGGTGAGCGCGAGCCAGTGCCCGCTCCAACCACAAGCGTGGACTCTTGCTCCCGTTGGAGGCTGGCTGCTGGCCAACGCTAGCCGTGCTCAACGAGCGGAACTAGGAGGACGAGTTCGAGACAGGTGGCGCGGCTGGGCCCCCCTGGACTTGTCCGACCGCGCGGGCGCGGCGCCGCATGAGAGTGGAGCGCACGAGTCCGAGCGCGCCCAGTGGCTGTCGGCACCCTACCTCGGAGAATTAGGCGTTGATAGCGACCGTTAGCTCGGAAGGCGCCAGAGCTTTAGCGGGCCCGCGAACGTATATAGTGGCCATCATTGCGGGCCTGTCCACATTTGATCCGTCGTTGGCTACAATCCTCGGGGTTGCAGCAGCAGCCACAGTTTTCCTTTTTGGCGACTTGGCTGCATTCAAGGTGACCCCGGCCGTGCTGTGGATGATGGCGCTTCTGATTTGGATAGCGGCGTCCAGTGCCTGGTCGGTGAACCCGCGTGCACTCGACTCGGTTCTCTTGTGGATTGCGATGGGGATGATGTTTATCGCGGTTCTGCAAGTAGTTCAGACGGCGAATCAGCTCCGCGTTATCGCTATCGGATATCTCGTAGGTGCATTTTCAGCCTCTATTCGTCTGCTTATTGAACAGGCCCGCCTCGACATTCAGGGCGCCGTGCGTCTCACGACGATCTTCGGCGATGTGAATATCAACTACGTTGCTTATGCGCTAGCGGCCGGGTGGGCGCTGCTTGTGCTTCTTTGGGACTCAAGACGGAAGGGATCCGCTGTCGCAACGATTCTGATGGCCGTGGCGGCTGTCGGGGTGCTTATAGGAATTCAAACTTCGCAAACCCGCGGTGCGCTACTTGGAACGGTGTTCGCGGCCGCGTGGATAGTCCTTCGACGCCTGTTCGGCCTTAGATCCCTTGCTATCCCCACCCTTGCCGTGGTGACTGCAGCGGCTCTAGCGCTCTCGGGCATCGGAGATCAGAGCTCGCTACAGTTCGAGGCTGGTGGTCGAGCGACGGGAGACTGGTCCGGTCGAATCCCGCTATGGGACGCCGCCCGGACGATTTGGGCGCTAAGGCCCCTTGTAGGCTTCGGTGTGGGCAGTTTCGGGCATGTGAGCGGATATGGAATTGCTGCACATAATGTTCTTCTCGATATTGGGGTCGGGTTGGGTGTAGTCGGTGTCTTGCTGTTCATCGCGGTTCTTGTTTCGTGTCTTTGGCTAGGCACGAGGTCTGCGCCTCAGGTGCTCAGAAGCGAGGTGATCGGAGTCTTCCTTGCGGCCAGTTCGCCCGCGTACCTCACAGGAGTATGGGCTACCGCACCCGCGGCATGGATCTGTCTTGCTCTTGTCGCTCGGATTGGAGTAGTCCATCCCCCGGACTCGGCTGCCGTCCGGTAGCGGGTCCGTCCGCTGATGTCGGTTCCCTGTGGGCTGAGCTTCGGTCGGGATCGGGTTCACGCCGTCCCGATTCTGCCGACATAGGACCGGATTCCTCTCAGTTGTCGGAGAGCAAAGGCTCCGCTGCCTGCGTAGGCAACGTTAATTCCAGCGGCAATCCATGCGATGCCAACTGCTCCGCTGTGTGCACCCGCCCAGATACCAATGGTTGTCCATGCTGCCATCGCCGAGAGTGTGAGTAGCAGCGCAGTCTTCTCGAGCTCGCATAGGAGCATGAGCTGGTTGACCTGTCCGAATAGCAGCACCACGAAGCTGGCGCAGCAAAGGATAATGACAATGGGCGTTGCAGCGAGGAAACTATCTCCAAATAGGAAGTGGACGACCTGGTATGAAAGAGAGAGTAGGATGAGCAGCGGCACGATTGTGGCAGCAGCGACGAAGAGCGTTGAGCGACCCGCAAGCGAGTTTAGTCCGCGAAGGTCCCCTGTGTAGAAGCGTCTGGCGAACTCCGGGGCGAGATAGGAGATCTGTATTGTTGGTATGATGGCAATCATGCTGGCTAGGCGTGCGGCGATGGAATAGTACGAGACTTCCGACAGTGCACTCGTGGCTGAGAGTATGAACACCGGGGCCCAGACGGTCCCATAGGCTAGCAGTGATGTTCCCATCATGGGTGCCAGACGATGTGCGTGGAGGCGGATGAAGGCGGTGCCTCGTGGGGTTTCGCTGACCGTATCGGTTAGTCTTTTGCGCACCAGGACCAAGGTCAGAGGCAAG